>JACJYA010000009.1 GCA_020636315.1 Lewinellaceae bacterium | reverse complement strand
TACCATTTCTTCAAGTTGTTCGATCTCTGATTTCCGTTTTGGCGTTTGATCAGATTTATTCGCTCCGTAGTACAGTTCGCCAATGACTATTACGGGAACATATACTCCATCTATCCGTTTTACCCTGGAGATTGTCTTTTTATCACCTCTGAAAATATCGATGATGATGTTGGAGTCTAACAGATAATCACCATTCATCCTCATCAATTTTTCTGGACTCTGCTACTGCACTATCCCACACCTTGGCCTCTTCTTCATCCATGATCCCGGCAAGGCTTAGAATGGCTGGGCCTTCATGAGTTTCCTTAGATGGTAAGGCAACCTTAGGCTCCAATCCTTCTTCCCGAATACTTCTTAGGATCTCCTCTACGATCTTTAGCCGCTCGGATAGGCTTAAACCTTTAATGAGGTTGATAATATTGTTACTAGTACTTGATGCCATAGCTAGATCAGTTTCTATCAAAGATAAGGTAAAAATCGCTGAGGATGACCCCTTAAATCCTTCCTAACTGTGAAAGCGTTTTCAGGTCTTCTTCAAAGTCCTCCTTACTGTAGTGGATAGGAATTTTTCTTTCACCCAGTATCTGCTGAAACTTCAGTTGGTCCACTTCTGCCATTTTGCTGGCTTGTTCCAAGGTAAGGATCTCACGGGCATACAGGGCGACTGCAACTTCAAGCTTTATTTCTTCTCTGGTGATGGAGAGTTTATCCAGGATGTTGTCAGATATTTCGATGATCATAGTTTATCTTTTTCGAGTTTGTATGCTTAAAAAACGAGTGTAGCCCCAGATTGGTTCCTATTATACTTAAACATGCCTAGCTTACAATATTAAAGAATTCGGCGGTATTTTCTTCCCCCGCTGTGGATTTATGCACTTTTCCTCAACGCATATACTCCAGGGTTGTAGCCCCAATAGCTTATGTGGCAGAATTGGGCCTGGCTTCCACTTTTGCTCTGTTTATGCCTCCAAACAAACTCTTAAAGTTTATCGGGCTACTTTTAAATAGTATGTACGTATTAAATTAAGTGATTTTGTCACGGATATTACTACCCCTAATGTATTAGAAGGTTCAAGGGCATCAATCAAACAAGGTTGGCATAACGCCTTTTATATTAGGCGAATTGCAAATGGTTTATATAAAATGCAATTAGATACCTCAAGTGTTTCTGTTAGCTTCCCTGTAAAAGCTTCTAATTCCAATAGTAATGGAATTATTTCAGAAGTTGAGGAATTGAATAGAAATTATCAGGAAAGAATAACCGAACTATATCATCAAATGGTAGTATTGAAATATAATAAAAATTTGCCAGCCAGCGAAAGGGTTAAAGCAGAAGGGACATTGTATTTTTTTCCAATACAACAGAATATTCAGAACCTATTAGATAGTATTGCTATTGAACGAGTTTCGCCTAATGATAACATCAAAGAAATGTATCCTTATTGGTGGAATTTTGCGATGATATTCGAGCAAAATCAAGCACGTGATCCTGCTATATTGCGTAAAATAATGGAAAGCTTGGAACAACCTAAAAGTAATGAAGAATTGCAAATATTTAGCCGTTTACTTGATTCTAGCTTCAGGTACATTACTATAAACTCAATGAGCAATTCCGAAAAAGCCGCCTGCCTCCGCATCATGGCCAACTCCATCCGCGGCGTCTCCCAGCGCAAGGAAAATTTGCTCCGAATTGCGGATATTCTGGAAAACAAATGAACAGCCTGGAAACAGGATAATTGACCACAATCAACTGCTGCATCATGAAACACCTCCTCCTCCCCGCGCTCCTCCTGCTACCCTTCCTCTCCGCCCATGCTGCTCCTAACGGGCATCCCAGATTAATTGGCCATCAGTTCGGTAATAACCGATGCGGTCGTCTTTTTCCACCCGAATGACATTGGCGTCCAGGTCAGTCACCACATCGTATCGGGGGGGGATGATCACTTTGCCGTCCTTGGCAATCAGCCCAATCAGATGGGGTAGCGGCTGAACTTCCAGAACACCATTTCGGTAAGTTGCCGATGGATATTTCGGCGGGATAAGGAACATTCCATTCCGGTTAATAAAAGCAGCTCTTCCCCGATAGGTAACGGCTGCTACTGAACCCTTGAATTCGGCCACTTCATCGAACCGCCGGTAGTAAACATTTTGCTTGTCAATATTCAAATAGTACGATTGGCCGCCCTCTTCTACGCCAATCAATTTATTGGACCAGAATTTAAATTTTTGTCCTTTATCCGGCTCCACCCAATTGAGATGTTTGTTGTAAAGCAATTCCTGATCGATAAACTTCACCAGGGAATAACCGAATTGAAAGGGTTGGAACTCACTGAGGTCCCCTTGCTTGCGTAGAGCTTTGCCATTGGATAGCACAAAATGGTTCCAGGCAAAAAAGGTGTCCTGAACGATTAAGTGCCCGTCTGAAAAATACCTGACATTTTTGATCCCCGGAATGGGAAAGGCAATTTCCTGGCCCTTGTAGTCATAAACCTTCCAGTCGAATCCATCAAAAGTTGCTACTCCGTCTTCGAGTGGGACAACCCGGCGATAAAAACGGCCGTTGAACAGCTTTCCAGTCCGGTCGATGATGCCTCTTTTGTTCCAGTTGGAATCAGCGGCCTCAGCATAACCAGCTTCATTAAATGGGAAGATCCGCTCGTACTGATAGCCTACTACCAGCTTGCCTTCCCGGTCGATGAGCCCTTTTTTGCTGCGTAGCTTCGGTTTGTTATCAATTTGAGTGTAAGCCAGGTAAAGCGAATCCACCAGGGCGAATCCACCCTCGAACGGCTGGGCTTTATCAAAAACAGGCGTAATAGCCCACCGGCCGCTTGTATCAATATACCCGAACTTCCTGCGGCTTTTCCCATCGATCAGGCGCTGCTTTCTCACCAGGCAAAGCCCTTCCTGAAACTGCCCGACTTCCAGAATGTCCTGAATGGTTGAATCGATCGCAAAAGCAAAATTGCCGTGCCGGTCAATAAATTGCCATTGTTTCCCCATCCTTACGGCTGCTAAACCTTCTGAAAAATTATTTACCTCATCGTACTGAGGGGGTATGGCCTGCTGGCCGTACAGGTCCACAAATCCAAACTTCGGCGGCTGGCTATCGTTTTTCTTTGGAAAAAATACCTGGCCTTTTCCTGCCAGGCCGGCATCGTTTGGATTCGGGAACAGCCGCCCCTTGATATCAAAGTATAGCGGTTCCTGATTTTTAAGATCGATGAATACCCGCCAGCGTCCTTTTTCTTCTTTAATGTCATCAAAATCGAAAGGGACTACCGGTTCATTGGCATGGTTGATCACCCCAAGCTTTCCATTTGACCGACAAAGAGCGAAAGAGTCCAGAAAGCCTCCGGCTTCTTCAAATTGAAAGGGAATGGCCAGGTTTCCCTTAATATCAATATATCCCCATCGAGGCTTTTGGGTCGGCCTTCTATCCCTCGGTTGGTTTACTCTGTCGGCAGTTTCCTGGAAAAAACTTTTAGTTACCGGGGAACTGCCAGGAAACCCCGGCGTTCCGAAAGCAGAAGCGATCGGGTAGTCTTCATGGCAGACAGGAATTTTCCCTTCGCTGGAAATCCCAATGGATGAAAACCGCAAAGGAATGCCGGTGGGGCCCGTCACCTGCTGGCCGCTACGGCCGATAAGCCCCATCTTTCCATTCAGGTCAATAAAGGCAGCATAGGGTAGCCCCCTTTTGAAATCTGACAAGCGAATGCCTGCCACTGCAAAGTCCGGTATGAAGGCACGCGTGTCATCGAGGAAAATATGGATCTCCAGGCTTCCCGCCGAATTTTCAGCACTCCTGTCGAGATAGGCCAGTGTCCAGTTCACTTCCTTACAATACCGGAGATGGCGATAAACGGGGCCGCTCTCACGCCACCGCATTTCCGCCTCCCCCGCTGTATTTGACGCTTTTTTCTTCTTTTTTGATTTCTTCCCCTTTTGAGAAGGGGTTCGCCTTTTAACCAACTTCACCATCTGGTAGCGGGATTGGGAATACCCCCAAAAGCGCTTTTCATCAATCCATAGGGTGTCTTTCCTGTCTTCCGGAACCAGGTCAACAAGTAAACCGCTGTTGGATACCGGTTCTTCCGGAGCACGAAGCCGCCGCGGAGCACCGGAATCATTTTCATAATCGAAGTTCAATCCGTAAAAAATTCCTTTACCTACAATTGGGATGTACCGTTCCGCGTAAGGAGGCCCGTCGGGTTCACCGTCGGGGCTAATGTAATACACCATGGTGCTGTCCTTCCAGTAGCATTGCACTTTTCGAATGTCCTCCGCTATATCCGGAATAGCTTCATACAGTGGGGGGATGATCTCCCGTGGGGCAGAGTTGAGCAACCCCACTTTCCCGTTCAGAGTACAATGGGCCAGGTTGCCGTAAAACAGGCCGATGGAATCGTACTGGCAGGGGAGCAGCACTTCTTTCTTCTCCAGGGAGTAGAGGCCCCATTTAGAGGCTCCTTTTCCTTCCGCCGATGTACATTTGATGCGATATAGATCACCTTTCCCCGGTTCGGCAGCGCTGATTTCCGGGCCACCCAAAATGAGGAGGTCTCCATTTGGCAAAATAAAGCCCGATTGAGTTTGGGTTTTGAAGAAGGCAAGATCATCGTTTACAGCCTCCAGATAGTTGAACTCTTCAGGGACCGTTCTGATCTCATCTTCCAGGACCAAAACCTTCAGGAGCGCCCCCGGTTTTTGTTTGTACCCAAGCAGATAGCTGTTCAACGGCAAAACCTCAGCCCAGGGGTCCAGGATCATCACTTCCTTACCCGTTAGATCCCGGATACTCCAGTTCGTGTAAGAAGCTTTTTGTTGAGTCAGTATGTATTTGGGGCCGGCAGCCATGGTGAGTTCCTGAGGCCGTTTGAGATTGGGCAGCTTTTCACCTTCCCAATCGACTACATACCAGCCCAGCGTATCCAGGTGGTCGTATTTCACTTTAAAAAGGCCTTTTCCAGCCTTTAAATAGCCTATTTCGTGGTAAGCGGGAGGCAGCGCAAGGCGGTTTTCGCCGGCCCGGCAGGCGCCCCATTTCCCTTTTTCTTTTACGAGGAAAAATTCATGCCCTCCCTGCTCCGCCAGTTGGACCGCCTCGAAACGGTTGCCGTTGAACAGGTCAGTATTGCTGGAATCGATAACCGTGTAATAGCCATCGGATACCAGAAAGAACTGATGGGAGATGGGGTGAATTTCTTGCCAGGCCGGTTCCAATGCAATTTCAAAATTTGCATTGGCCAAGCCGAGTTTCCCGTTATTCTCAATATGATAATAGCCGGAAGAAGTTCCGGGCTGGCCAAACCAGGGCAGGTTAATATCGCTGATGTAATCGAACTGCCGGCTGAGGTCAATAATTGCTGTATCCAAATAAGCCACGAAAGTCCACTTGTGTTTTACCTTCACCGGCAGGTATATTCTCTGGGCAGGCAAACTTGCTCCTGCCACCAGCAGCACACAAAACAGTAGAACGCGGGCCATGATGTTGTTTTTTCTATTGCGATAAATTTATCCGATAGCCTGTTCCAGGTCTTCCAGGCTTGTTATCCTGCCCGGAAGGACCTTCATTTTAAAGCGGTAGGGTTGATTCCTTGCCTTTATCAGCGTTTCTTTCTCCCGCTCAAAGTCGTCCCGGGTAAATACGGCAGCCCGGCCGCCGGGAAGAATAGCCACCAGTTGGTTGTCGAGGGAAGGCGAAAAAGAAAACCGGTTCCAGCTGTTGCGGGGGAAAGCAATGACGGAGCGGCTATCACCGGTGATAAGATACACGGCCACTTCATTTATTAAATGATCCGGTAATTGGCCGTCAAAATCAAAATCTGACAACAAGGGCACATGGTCATCCAGTTTGATCAGGTAGTCGTAGTTGTAAAGGCCGAATTGACGCACCATAACGCTCCGGATAAAATCATAATTAGCCTCGCGGTAAGCTTCCTTTTCTAGTTGTTTCTGGACGCGCTCCTGGTAGGCCTTTTGTTTTTGGGCATACCGGGACATATTTTTTTCAAACGCCTTGAGGTCCCGTTCTCTTCTGAAACAAGGCTTGACCGGTACTACAAGCGTATCGTTAGCCCGTGTAAAGGATAGTTGATAGGTGCCATTTTTACCCTTTTCAATAATAATGTTGCTCCAGGGGTCGAAAAAAGCAGGATTATTGCGCGGGTTTTCACTCGGGTCCTTCCCGGCATACTCCCATTCCAGGTCCCTGAATTGTTTTAATCCCGGAAAGTACTGATAATCGATCTTAAAAGGAGGAAGTATTTTTTCAGCGCTTCCCAGCACCGGTTGAATGGAAGGAAGCGAAGGAGCCTCTGCCTCTTCTTCTGCCTCATCCTGAGGGAGCAGGTTTGGATTTTCCATCGTCTGGACGCCCGCCTTTTCCCGGGCCCAATTTCCACTTTCGCTATTGAAAAACCAGAAGTCGCAGGGACCTTCGATTTCGGTAGCGAAATTGACCGTTATGGGTTTATTCTCATCGAGTTTGACGGCTTTCCCATCTACGAAACCCAGAATTTCAAACATGCCGGCCGTTTGCATCCAATTTTCCACACCTTCTTCGTCAAAATAGCGCATGGGGATACCCCCGGCAATGATCTCCTTACTGTCGCGGATTTCCCGTATGCGGATCTCCACCGGGCTGGTTACCGGGAGCCCGTTAACGTCCACAATACTATTGGCAGGAATTTGAAAGGCCGTACCGCTGGGGAGTTGAAGAGTAGTGTCTCGTTGCGGGTCAATGAGGAAAGTAGAAGGATAGACATTTACATTTGCCAGTGGGGGTAGGATCAACTGTTTAGTGAATTGTGCGACGGCTTCTCCTTCCTGTTCGATCAGATCGTCCTGTGAAGAAGCGGAGGGATTCCCTCGATCCGGCAACATAAAAAAAACACCGCCGACAATGGCAATACCCCCAACCACAGCTGCCACTTTACCCGCCATGGAACCCCAAAAACTCTTTTTTGCTCCCGTTACCGCTGCCTGTTCGGAAATCTCCCCCGGGCTATCGGTTTCCGCTCCGGGCGCTGCGCCCCCCGGTAAACCGACGAGAAAAATGATGCCAGCCTGTTTCAGAGGAACGCCAATTTCGGTTTCAGCAGTTGCGAAAGTAGTCACTTCTACTTTTTCGTGCAGCACGATTTCCTTTTTCCCCTTTTCCGGGATGATGACCGTCACCTTCAGGTCAAGCTCAAAGACCCCTTCTTTTTGGGGCTTAACGTAATAGATCCATTCTGTGTAGTCGTCGTCCTCTACGATTTGCATCTTGGAATTAATCGTCCGGATGGCAAAAACTTCCTCCTCATTGGGGTCCAGCAGTTCCACTTCCATTTGTTCTTCGATCCGGCGGAGAGACTCGATGTGGGTATCGTTGTCGGGTTTGAGAAATTCCGCCAGAAACGCTTCATCAAAGGCCAGGCGAACGATGCACCGCTTTTCTTTGCCCACTTCCATCTGGCCGGGAATGGCGTATAATACGCTACCTGTTTTCGTTTTCCGATTTCCTTTCGAAGAAGGCTCAACAATGCCGAAATCCACTTCTTCCAGAATATCGATGAATTCCAGGAAGTTTTCCACCAGGCGTGCGTGCCTTCTGGCGATATGCTCAGGGCCCTCGGTATTTTTCCATCGCATTTCTGCGATGGCTGCCTGTTCCTGTTGGAGTTTGATCAGCAAATTAAAGCGGGGAGACGAGAAGGGAAGGGCTTGCTTAACTTCATGGATCGCCTTTTCGGCCTTATTTTCAGCCACCAGGCTTTTTAGCATTACTTTTAGCTCGACAAGTTGTGAGGGGGTCATAAGGTGTGCTTATTGTTTCCATTTTAAGAGTTAGCCTAACCCAATGGTATTTTAAGGGTAATACAATGAAAATAGGCTACCGGCTTGAGCATGTTCCCAAACGCAAGCTGAGTAAAGATAAAAAAACATATTATAAAATAAATTACGCCCTGATCATTTTCCACCCCGTATCTTTAACCAAAACATATATTTGGTTAAAGTAATCCTCTTTTTTATGAGATCCACAATAAAGGCCGGTTGGCTGTTATTCGCGTTTTGCCTGGTATTTCGAAACGTACAGGCGCAGGAGGTCCCAAACAAGGGCATTGACATTGACGGCTTTTCCAAAGACTACTACAGCCTGCCCTTTATCGACCTGGATGGGGCTAAGGAGCGGCAGGTAGTCGTCGATAAAGAAAAAGGGCAATACCTTGGGCACCCGACTACCGTATTGCTGGAAGATGGGAAAACGATCTATTGCGTTTATCCCAAAGGACACGGCAGAGGGAGTATTGTCATGAAGCGGAGTGAGGACGGCGGGTTGAGCTGGAGTGAGCGGCTGCCAACTCCCAAAAGCTGGGAGGCCTCCCTTGAAGTCCCGACGCTCTACCCGGTGGAGGATGCGGCAGGCAACAAACGGGTGATCCTGTTCTCCGGCCTCTATCCTGCCCGGATGGCCGTATCGGAAGACAACTGCCGGAGCTGGACCGAACTGGAGCCGGTTGGTGATTGGGGAGGGATCGTCGTAATGGGCGACCTGGTGCCGCTGAAAACAGGCAAAGGGCATTATATGGCCGTATTCCACGATGACCAGCGGTTCTTCACCAAAGAAGGGAGGCCGGAATGCTGGGAAAAGAGGTCTGCCAATAACCTGGGGCTTATGACCCTCTATAAAACCTTTTCCTACGATGGAGGACTGAGCTGGTCCTACCCGCAGGAGATATTCAAATCGAGGGTCATTCATCTTTGTGAACCCGGCCTTGTCCGCTCGCCGGATGGTACGGAACTGGCTATGCTGCTCCGGGAAAACGCCCGCCGGATGAATTCCTATATCATGTTCTCAAGAGACGAAGGAAAATCCTGGACGGCGCCGCGGCAACTGCCAAACGCCCTTACCGGCGACCGGCACCAGGCCATTTATACGCCCGATGGCCGCCTGCTCATCTCCTTCCGGGACAACCCGCCTGCCTTCGGGCGCTTTGCCAGCCTGAAGAAAGAATGCAGTGATTGTGATGAAAAAATACTCTACCAACAGGCCGGCCCTGTCAGCCCCACTGCCGGCGACTGGGTGGCCTGGGTTGGCTCCTACGAAGACCTGGCAGAGGGCAAAGAGGGCCAGTACCGCATCCGCCTTAAGGACAATACCCTCGGCTTTGACACCACTTACCCCGCCCTGGAATTGCTGCCGGATGGCACTATTGTGGCCACTACTTACGGACATTGGGACGAAGGAGAAGAACCTTATATTTTAAGTGTGCGGTTCAAAATGGAAGAAATAGATGCTCTGGCGAAATAGGAGGGGTTTTCTTTCCCCCTCCTTTTGGATAACCTTTGGAGCCAGAGGACTAGACAAATACCAGGTTTTATCCATGAGAGGCCATTGGGCAATGAGAATTGTCAATTCCCCTTTCTTCGGCTATTCCCCTGTTTGCTGCTTTTCGAAGACGTGCCCCTGTCCGGCTTCGGTTTTGAAGCAGGTGCAGTCCTGCTACTGCTTGCCGAAGGCCTCTGGGCAGGGGCCGATGAACGGGCGGTAGCCCTCGATCTGGTTGTTGTGCTGCGAGAGGGTTGCTTCACCTGTGGCGCCGTTCTTTTGTCTGCCTTTTGGCCGGAAGGCGGGGCGGCCTTTCGGCTGTTAACAGAGGTGTTTCTGGTTTCTGGGTTTCGGGTTTCTGTCCTGGTGCGGGTTGGCTGCTTCACCTGCGGGGCCGTTCTCCTGTCCGCCTTTTGTCTGGAAGAAGGCGATTCCTGTCGGCTGTTTACCGAAGGCTTCTGAACGGGAGCCGGTGAACGGGTGTTATCCCTCGAGCGGGTTGTCGAATTGCGAGAGGGCTGCTTCACCTGCGGGGCCTCTCTTTGGCCGGAAGAAGGAGTGTCCTTTCGGCTTACGGACGGGGTGCGACCCGGTGTACCGGAACGAGTGTTGCCTTCCGGGCGTTGTTCAAAATCTTTTCTGCTTCGGTAATCGCTGGGTCTGCTGTCTTGCTTTACGCCGGGGGCCGGATTCTGAACAGGAGGTTTGCCATGCTTCTCCCTGACCTTGTTGGTGCGTTGCACAACAACATGACTGTATGACCGGTATGGCCGGTAGAAGTTGTGAACCCGAACCACCCGGTGCCTGTGCACGATGTGAAAATGCCTGTGGTAAATGACGATACGGGGGCTAAAGACGCTCCAGGTACATTGAACCCAGGGCCTCCACCAGGACGGATAGTAATGCCAGCGATAGGGGGAAACGTAAACGACATACTGCCGGCCCAAAATATACTGGACCGGTTTCCAATAATAGACGTTGACATAGTCGCCATAATCCGAATGATATCCGCCTCTGCTATCAGAATACCCTTCAACCGGTTCTACGATGACGTCTTCTCCATAAAGTCCTTCATCTCCGACGATCTGAAGGACAGCCTCCCTTCTGCCGATTATTTCAATTTCAATAACGGCCACGTCCTGCACATCATACCTGTCCACCAGTGCCTGCAGGATGATGGCATGGAAATTCCCCTGCCGCCGGTGTTCGACCCGGATGTAATCGATCCTGCCGTCATAATCGAGGTCCAGGTTGTTGACCCAGTTCTCTTGTGTATTGAGCTTCCTTTCAAAATCCCTTAAAGAGTAGGACTGCCTGAACAGCTCCAGCGCCCCTTCCAGGCTGAAGAAATCTCCTTCATACCCTGTGCGCACCGTACCGTATTGGGCATTGGCAGTGGTGAGAAACACAACCGCCAGGAACCAGCAAAAAATCAATTTTTTCATAACCGTGGTTTTTTTGAGTAATGGAGGGAAAGAACATTTTTGGTTTATGTCCTTTTCCTGTTCTATTTTTAAGACGTTGCTTAACAGCGCTCCCCCGCAAAAAACAGGGTTTTTAAAGCAAGTTTAACCAGGGTTAAGAGGATGTTAGGGGAAAGAGAGCAGCAGGGTGGGGGTTTCGATAATGTTAAAGGGAGGTTATTATTATGTGGGCAATTGTAGTTAATAATATGCCTTAGGCTTATTGACTTTTACGTAAGAGTATGTTTGGAGGTCAATCCCGTCTAGGCAGCCGGGTAAACTTTAGGCTACGAAGGCCACTTTTTTGGGGATAGTTCAATTAAGTGTGTCCGCGTTAAGCTAACCCGCTGGTTTCCAGGGCAACGAGGCCCGTCCTCGCTACCGCTCTGCCGGGTAAAAACCCAGTAACCAGAAACTATGAACACTCCCTAAGTCAAAAAGATTAGCCATCATTTCCCCAGTTGTGGGAAATTGATTTTAGGCGTAATTCCATCGAATATCGCTTTCAGTGCAACGGTCCTCTTCCCCAGGTCCGCAACCACATAAAAGTTTAGAATTAGATTACCCCAAAGAGGCCGTCGTAGGCTCCGGTTTTGAACTAGACAGTTATCCTGTTCCTCACCACCAAAACCCCCACTCCCACCGGCATCAGCGTCGAAACCCCAAACAACGCCTCGTAATAAAACGGCAGGAACCCCATGGCCCCCCAGAACATCGCCCCCTGCAGAAACAGCAGCAGCTCACTGCCCAGGAAGCCGGCCAGCAGCAGCCCCAGGCCCAGGCGGGAAAGGCGGGAGCGCAGGTTCAGCACCCCGTTGAGGGCGGCGTATCCCAGGATGAACTGAGTAATGACCCCCAGCAGCACCAGGTGGATGAAACCGATGACGAAATTGCGGATGGTGTAGGCCACCGTGGCGATGTAGGGAATGACGACGGCCGCCTGCATCAGCACCTTCAGCGCGAAGCAGGCAAAGGCGATCTTAATGAGCAGGAAGCCCCAGCCGCCCAGTTGTTGATGGAGCTCCCGGTGAGATCCGGCCACCAGCAGAGCAAAGAGCACCATGGCGGCCAACTGCAGCGTAACCCCCAGGCTGTTGGCGGCAAACACGATGGGGAGTGGCTCGGCCCAGGCCACCGCCAGGGCATAGGTAAAGAAAGCCGAAACGGCCAGCAGCCGGAAAAAGGGGCGGGCCAGGCGGAGGGAAATGTGAATGTTGCGGCTTCCCAGAAGCTGAAAGAACAGGCCCAGCACCGCAAAGGCGAACCAGCCGTTGAACTGGAAGTGCAGGTAAAACTGCACTGTCATATAGTAAATGGCCTTGTGCTGGTACCCCAGGAGCACGATGGGGGGCATGGCCCACAGGGCCAGAGTGGAGAACAGCATGAACAACAGGGCCGCTTTGACAAATTGCAGAGGAAGCCCGCGCTGCCTCCGGGTGTCTTTCCAGAAGCGCCAGGTAAAGCAATAGGACGCCAGCCCGTGCAGCGTGGAAAAAGCAATGGGCAACGGAGCATATCCCTGAATGGGAAAGGTGATGAGCATGCCGATCACGGCAAACTGGCTCACCAGAAAGACGCTTCGGTAAAAAGGCGCCTGCTGCTGCGCCTCCGGAAGGAAGGCGCCCATCAGCAGGGCGTACAGCGCCAGATATACCCACCCCAGCATGGCCACGTGGGAGTGCCCATGCAGAAAAAAGCGAAACTTAAGCCAGGGAAGCTCCTCCACAAAGGCATACCGCAGGATCACTCCCATGATGGCGGCAATGAGGAAGTTAAGCAGCGCAACGCGAAACCACACTTTTGGCATGGCTACTGTTTTTCTGTTTACAAAGGTTGTGGTGTGGATTATTCTTGCCTGGAGTGCCCGAAAGAAGGCTTGATTAAGTCGGAAGGTGGAAATCGGAATTGGGAACAATGGGTTTTTTGCCTTCCCACTTCCGCCTTCCGATTTCCCACTTCTTTTAATTACCCACCTCCTGGCCGTCGTTGGCGTACATGAATTCCAGCACGTCGCGGGCGTCGCCAATGGAAAGGTTCTGGTTGGGCATGCGTACGAGGCACTCCTTGAGCAATGCCTGGGCCGCCGGGTCCTTTTCCAGCATGATATCTACATTGGTGGCCATATTCATGATCCACTCCGGCTTGCGGCGTTCCGTGATGCCTTTCCAGCCCGGCCCGACGACGCGCTGATCGCTGAGCTTGTGGCAGGCGGCGCATTTCATTTCGTAAATGGCCTTGCCCTTTTCCACCATGGCGGGCTTGAGTGGGCTGTTGAGCGAAACTTCCTTGATCTCACCGACTCCTTTACCGTCATCGGCTGCCGGTTCTTCGATCATGCTCTTGGGCGCCGGCTTGTCGGCAGAGGAGTTATCTCCGGAGCCGCCGCAGGCGTAAATGAAAATTATTAATGCAAAAGCGAGAAATACTGCTAATTGTTTCATGGTTGTGGTTTGACAAGTTTAGAAACTAACAATACTATTGTTTGGAACCCGCTTTTGTCGTTATTGTGTGGCGGTTGGCACGAAATGCTCAACCGTCAGTATCAGTACTTGGAGCATATTGCTCAGAAGAAGGCGTTCATAGCAGGCCTTTGCCACAAGCCAGCCGCCAACCGCTTATATTTTCTGTTCTTCCCGTTCTATCCTTTTGGCCAGGTCTCCTATTGCCTGGTGCTTCAGCTGATAATGCAGCCCTTCCCGGTAGGCAAATGCCTGGACGTGGAGCGGGCAGGGGTTCTCCGAAGAGCAAACCGGCAGGCCCAGGATGCAGGAATTGAACACATCCGGGCCGTCGATGCATTCCACTACCTCCTTCAGCGTAGCTTCGAGGTTCTGTCCGCTGAGGTAAAACCCTCCGCTCGGCCCCTTAGTGGAAGAGATCAGGTTGTTGCGCGACAATTGCTGCAGGATCTTTGCCAAAAAGTACTTCGGCACATCCAGAGCAGCAGCAATTTCCTTCACCCCCGCCTTTTTACCTTCACTGGCGTGAACCGCCAGGTAGAGGACCGCCCGTATTGCATATTTACACGCCTGGGAAAACATAGGCTATTTGTTTTTTGGTGCCAGCCTTCGGCGTTTGTCGGGAAGGCTATATTTTGCGCAAGGTAGGGTAAAAAATAATAAAAGACAAAAAAATCTTTTATTAAAATTCCGCATGGGTTCCTAAAAAATATTTTTTGATATTTTTTAATTCAAAGACTTTTTGTTTAAATATCTGTTTATCAGTATTTTAATTGTATAGTTGCCCGCTTTGGGCGATAGGGGTGACAAAAGTCATTGTATGAGCATCAAGGGCTTCTTTCCTTTGCATAGAGGATAAAAAAGTCTTTTTATCTTCTATTGTTTGGAACCCGCATGAGACACAATTATTCATCGCAAACAAAATTCATCCACTTATGAAAACTCCAACAGGCATTCACTCCTTATCCATGCTCCTTCTCCTGGGGGTGGGGCTGGCCCTGTTCAGCTGTGGCCAGCAGGGCAGCTCCAGCCAGGGCGGCGCGCTGGCCGACGATGTCGCCTCCCAGGTCTATGTCGCTCCCGGCGAGTACGACGAATTCTATGGCTTCTTCTCGGGTGGCTTCAGCGGCCAACTCAGCGTATATGGGCTCCCTTCCGGCCGTTTGCTGAAGGTCATCCCCGTATTTTCCGTTGACGGTGAAAAGGGTTATGGATTCAATGAAGAGACCAAGCCCATGCTGCAGACTTCCCATGGTTTCGTACCCTGGGACGATGCCCACCACCCCGAGCTTTCCCAAACTGACGGGGAAACCGACGGGCGCTGGGTGTTCATCAATGGCAATAACACGCCCCGCATCGCCCGCATCGACCTGACGACTTTCGAAACGGCGGAGATCATCGAGATCCCCAATAGCGGCGGCAACCACAGCTCACCATTCACTACGCAGAACACAGAATACGTGGTGGCCGGCACCCGCTTCGGCGTACCGTATCCGCAGAAAGATGTGGCTATTGACAGCTATGCCGAGAATTTTAAAGGTATGCTCACCTTCATTAAGGTTGGCCCGGAAGGCCAGATGGACATCGCTTTCCAGGTGCTGCTGCCCGCCTTCGACTACGACCTGGCGCATTCCGGCAAAGGCGCTTCTCACGGCTGGACGTTCTTCACTTCTTACAACACGGAAGAAAAGAACACGCTGCTGGAAGTAAACGCTTCGCAGAACGACAAGGACTTCATCGCCGCCGTCAACTGGAAAAAGGCGGAAGAATACATCCAGCAGGGCAAATTCCAGGAAGTGCCGGCCCGCTATGCGCACAACGTTTACAGCGATAAGAACCATACGGCCACTTCCGAGATGAAGGACAAGGTAAAGGTGCTCCTCCCGTCCGAATGCCCGGGCCTGGTTTACTTCCTGCCGACCCCGAAATCGCCTCACGGTGTCGATGTTGACCCGACCGGGGAATACATCGTGGGCAACGGCAAATTATCCGCCGACCTGACCGTGCACTCTTTCAGCAAGATGCTGAAGGCCATCGAGGCCAAGGCTTACGATACGGAGATCGCCGGCATCCCCGTTCTCAAGTTTGAGGAGGTTGTCGCCGGTATCGTCAAAGAACCCGGCCTGGGGCCGTTGCACACCGAATTTGACGGCAGAGGCCATGCCTACACCACATTCTTCATCTCCTCCGAGATCGTGAAGTGGAAACTCGGTACCTGGGAAGTTGTCGATAGGGTTCCCTGTTACTACTCCGTCGGCCACCTGATGATCCCGGGCGGCGACTCTCAGAAGCCGGAAGGCAAGTACATGGTCGCCATGAACAAGATCACCAAGGACCGCTACCTGCCCACCGGGCCGGAACTCAACCACTCGGCTCAGCTCTACGACATTTCGGGCGATAAGATGAAGCTGTTGCTCGACTTCCCGACGGTCGGGGAGCCGCACTACGCACAGGGCATTTCCGCCAGCCGGGTTATGCCGAATTCCAAGAAGTTCTATCCGATCGAAGAGAACGAACATCCCTATAGAGCCATGGGCGAAAAAGACGCCCGGGTGGAACGCTCAGGCAATATCGTCCATGTATATATGACTACGATTCGCAGCCACTTTGCCCCCGACAACATCGAAGGCATCAAAGTGGGCGACAAGGTCTATTTCCACGTTACCAACCTGGAACAGGACTGGGATGTGCCGCACGGGCTGGCCGTTATGGGCGCCAACAACGCCGAACTGCTCGTCATGCCGGGACAGACCGAAACGCTGCTGTGGGAACCGAAGAGAGAGGGCGTTTTCCCCTTCTATTGCACAGACTTCTGCTCTGCCCTTCACCAGGAGATGCAGGGATACATCCGGGTCTCGGGGCAGGGCTCCGACATTGCACTGAAATGGGGGCTGGGAGAGCCGGAGCCCGAACAGTGATGAAGCGGTTATTCGGTTGATCATCAAGTAAAAACCAACACGGATAACGCTTTGATTCCAAATACCAAAAGACTTGACAAGTTTTCTGTGAGCTTTCTCCAGGTAAACTTGTCAAGTCTCAAACTCACAAAACAAAGTCATGAAACAACTACCACGGGTGCTCATGATACTGGCGGCTGCCAGCCTGATGATGCTCTTCGTTTTTCCGATGTGGCGCATCACGCTCATCGCCCCGCAGTATCCGGATGGAGTCAATATGTACATCTGGATCAACAAGATCGGCGGTGACAGCCCCGGCACCCTGCAAAACGTCAACATTCTCAACCACTACGTGGGGATGAAATTCATCGAGCCGGACGCCATCCCGGAGCTGCAGTATTTCCCATACGTCATCATGGGGCTCGCGGTGCTGGCCCTGCTGGCGGCGGCCATCAACAAACGGCAGTTCTTCCTGGCATGGGCCATCCTCTTCTTTGTACTGGCGGCGGCCGGCGTCTATGATTTCTACCTGTGGGAGTATGACTACGGGCACAACCTGAGCCCCAATGCTCCGATCAAAATACCAGGTGCATCCTTCCAGCCGCCGCTGTTCGGCACCAAGGTGATCCTCAACTTCATCGCAAAATCATTCCCCCACACCGGAGGGTATTTCGCCGGGCTTTCGGCCCTTCTGGCGGTTGCGGCCTGGTGGCTCAAATCAAAAATGAAAAAGAATGAAACCCAGCAAGCTTCTTCCGGCGATCGTGCTGCTAAGCCTGGCTTCCTGCACACCGTCGCCTAAACCGATAGAATACGGCAATGATATGTGCGACTACTGTAAGATGACGATAGTAGATAAGCAGCACGCCGCCGAAGCGGTGACGAAAAAGGGAAAGGCCTTCAAGTTCGACGCCGTCGAATGCCTGGTGCATTACCTGGGGGAACATGGCAATGAAGAATATGCTTTTCTGCTGGTCAACGATTATGACAACCCCGGTGAGATGATCCCGGCAGAATCGAGCTATTACCTGGTCAGCCCGAATATTCCCAGCCCGATGGGAGCCTATTTATCCGCTTTCGAAACAGAGGAGCACGCCCGGGCAACTCAGGCGGAAAAGGAAGGAGAGATTTTTGACTGGGAAGCTCTGCCGAATCACATGAAATGAATTGCTAACGCCGAAGAAGCCGGTAAGAAAACATCAACCGAACCAATAAATCATTCAACTATGAAAAATGTAACTCTGACCTTTACCTGCCTGCTTCTGGCTTTTATGCTTGCCTCCTGCTCCCAGGGAGCTCCGGCGGAGGGAGCAAATGCAGCCGTATCGGCCGTACCCGTGAAGGGACAATCGGCTGTAAAAGACGATGCTTCGGAGCAGAATATCTTAAACGTGGCCATCAACTCAAAAGATCACAGTACTCTGGTGGCCGGGGTGCAGGCTGCCGGACTTGAGGATGTGCTGGTCAATGCCGGCCCGCTTACTGTCTTTGCCCCCAATAATGACGCCTTTGCCAAGTTGCCGGAAGGCGCCCTGGACGAATTGCTCAAACCGGAGAACAAAGATAAACTGGCCCGGATCATTAAATACCATGCTTCCCCCGGGAGTTACAGTACTGAAATGCTTAAGGATGGTACGAACCTTTACATGGCTACCGGCCATTATGTGAAAGTGGAAAGAAATGGTGAAGAAATAAGAGTAGGAGGCGCCAAAATACTGGGTACGGTAAAGGCTTCGAACGGTATCGTCCACGTTGTGGATACAGTCCTGCTGCCTCCCGATTAATGAAAAAAGGCGAAAGCCGGAATTCATTAAGTTGGTCAATATGACTTATGCAAAACCAGAAAAGATGCGCACAACAATTTTCCTGATAACACTCCTGTTTACCGCCGCGGTAATAAAGGCAGCGACAATAACCGTTTGCCCCGATTGTGAGTGCAGCAGCATCGGCCAGGCCATTGAGTCGGCCAATGCCGGCGATGAGGTTCTCATCAAAAGCGGGCTGTACCAGGAGGGCAACATCCTGGTGGACAAGGCCCTCCGGCTGCGGGGTGAGGGCTGGCCCGTCATCGATGGTGAAAATGAGACGGAAGTCATTACCGTCACCGCCAGCGGGGTCACCATCGAAGGGTTGGTGGTGCGCAATGTGGGCACCAGCTACCTGGAAGACCGGGCCGGCATCCGCATGCAGCGCGCCCGGAATTTTATCATCCGCAACAACCGCCTGGAGAACACATTCTTCGGCGTCTATCTGGAGCATTGCAGCGACGGCCTGGTCAGCGGAAACCTCATTGAAGGGCAGGCGGAGGAAGAGATGTCTTCCGGCAATGCTATCCACCTGTGGTATTGCAAGCGAATGCAGGTAGAGGAGAATGAAGTCCGCGGCCACAGAGATGGCATCTATTTCGAGTTTGTCGATGACAGCCGCATCCGCAACAACACCAGCGAAGACAACCTGCGGTACGGACTGCACTTCATGTTCTCCAATGACGATGATTATTCCCGGAACACCTTTCGCCGTAACGGCGCCGGGGTGGCGGTCATGTTTTCCCGCAATATAAACATGTGGGAGAACCGGTTTGAATACAACTGGGGGCGAGCTGCCTACGGCCTGCTGCTCAAGGAGATCTATGATGCGGAGATCCGCAATAATACCTTTCTCGAGAACACCATCGGCGTTTATGTGGAGGGGTCCACCCGCATCCGGTACCGGCACAATGAATTCAACCGTAACGGCTGGGCTCTGAAAATGTCCGGAGGCTGCCTCGACAACATCGTGAATGAGAATAATTTCCTCCACAACACCTTCGACCTTTCGCTGAACAGCGCGCCCAACAACAATTCTTTTGACGGTAACTTCTGGAGTGATTACAATGGCTACGACCTGGGCAGAGACGGCGTAGGCGATGTGCCTTATCATCCGGTCAAACTGTTCAACTATGTAGTCAACCGGACGCCGGAGGCCATGGTGCTGCTGCGCAGCCTTTTCGTGAGCCTGCTCAATTTTTCCGAAAAGGTGAGCCCGTCCCTGACGCCGGCCAACGTGGCCGACAACGCTCCGTTTATGCAAAAGCTCAATTTTTCAAAAGATAAACCGGCCTACTGATGATCACCATAGAAAATCTTCAAAAATCATTTGGCAAACAGGCGGTACTCAAAGGTATCAGCCTGGAATTTGCCCGCCCGGGAATCACGGCCATCCTCGGGCCTAACGGCTCCGGCAAAACCACCCTGATCAAAAGCATCCTGGGCATGGCCCTGCCCGAGAAAGGGCGTATCCGCTTTCAGGGAAAGGACATCCGAGGGGGCTGGGCCTATCGCCGGCAGATCGACTACCTGCCACAGATCGCCCGCTTTCCGGAAAACCTGACGGTGCGCGAGCTGCTCCGCATGATCCGCGACCTGCGGGGCGGGCAACCCGATGCGAACCGCCTCATCCGCCTCTTTGCGCTCGAACCTTACCTCGATAAGCGCCTGGGCGCCCTATCCGGCGGCACCCGCCAGAAGGCCAATATCGTGCAGGCCCTGATGTACGACAGCCCCGTAGTCATCCTCGATGAGCCTACCAGCGGGCTGGACCCCGTAGCCATGATCCGCCTGAAAGAACTGCTGCGCGAGGAAAAAGAAAAAGGCAAGCACATTCTCGTCACCACTCACATCATGAGTTTCGTCGAGGAGATGGCCGATGAAGTGGTCTTTCTGCTGGAAGGCCATATCCATTTTCAGGGGGGATTAAAGGAGCTGAAAGAAAAATACAATGCCGCCAGCCTGGAACGCGCCATCGCCAATATCCTCCAGGAGGGGAAGCTGGGGTTTAAGGCCAACGGCCATGGAGCGAAGGCGGCGAGGTTGGTGCTAAAAGCCTTATAAACGGTATTTGGCATTCGCTATTCGGTTGTTCGCAAACTCCGGCAAGCCACTAAAAAACACACGATCATGTTCAAGATACTCAAATACAGTTTTTACGACCTGTCGCGCAGCCGCTGGATATACATTTACGGCGCCTTTTACCTTCTGCTGACGGCCTCTCTGCTTTGGCTGGGGGGAGGCGTATCGAAGGCCATCATCAGCCTGATGAACATTATCCTGGTATTGGTGCCGCTCATTGCCACTATGTTCGGGGTGATGTATTATTACAATTCCCGTGAGTTTACCGAATTGTTGCTGGCGCAGCCCATCCGGCGCAGCCATATCTTTTTCGGGCAGTACCTGGGGGTGGCCAGTTCCCTGGCCATCAGCCTGCTGCTGGGCGTAGGGCTGCCTTTTGTTCTCTACGGGATCTTCACTTCGCCTGAGATCTGGAATTTCAGTGTACTGCTATTGGTCGGTTTCTTTCTGTCCTTCATTTTTTCGGCGGTGGCCTTTTTTATCGCCCTGCGCAATGAAAACCGGATCAAGGGGTTTGGCCTGGCGATACTGGTTTGGCTGTTCTTTGCTGTCATTTACGACGGGCTGTTCCTGTTGGCCTTGTCCCTTTTCAGCGATTATCCGCTGGAAACTTTCGCCATTGGCGCCTCCATGTTTAACCCGATCGACCTTTCCCGTATTCTCATCCTGCTGAAGCTCGACATTTCGGCGCTGATGGGTTATACCGGAGCGGTTATACAGAAGTTCCTGGGCACCATGATGGGTATGGCCTGCTCTCTGGGAGTGCTTCTGCTGTGGGCCGTGTTGCCGGCCTGGGGGATTAAGAGAGTGGCGGTGAGGAAGGACTTTTAAAACCATTTTTTGAGACTTGACAAGTTTACCTCCGGGTTGCTGGCGGAAACTTGTCAAGTCTATATCGGAACTAAAAATTCATAAACTATGACAGATCAAAAAGCAATTCAAACGCGGACGGTGGGAGAGCTCGTCGCCGAAGACTACCGGGCAGCCGGCGTATTTAAACAATACGGCATCGACTTTTGCTGTGGCGGTAAAAAGACGGTGGCGGAAGTGTGCAGCCAGAAGAAGGTGCCTCTGTCCGAGCTGGAAGAAAAACTTCGGAACCTGGATGGCCGCCCGGCGCAACAGCGCCTGCAATTTAAAGAATGGGCGCTCCCCTTCCTCATCGATTACATCATCAACATTCACCATACCTATGTCCTGGAGAAGCTGCCCCAATTGCTGGAATATGGCAGGAAGGTAGCCAGGGTACACGGCCACGCCTATCCGGAAACCATTGAAATAGCGGATAAGCTGGAGTTGTTATCTGAAGAATTATTTGCGCATCTTAGAAAAGAGGAGCTCATACTTTTCCCCTATGTGAAGGAATTGTGGAAAGCCAAAGAGGCAGGCGGGACGGTGGCGGCTCCTCCTTTTCAGTCTGCCCGGAACCCCATTCGGGTGATGGAAACCGAGCACGAATTCGCCGGAACCACTATGGCTGAGATCCGGGAACTGAGCAATGGCTTTACTCCGCCGGAAGGCGCCTGCAATACCTACCGGGTGCTGTACGCCCTGCTGGCCGAATTCGAGGAGGACCTGCACCAGCACGTGCATCTGGAAAACAACATCCTTTTTCCACAGGCAGTGGAGCTGGAGCAGGAAGTGGCGCATTAGCATTGTAACTGCTCAAAAAGTGTGCTTTTGTGATCATTTGCCTAAACAAATGGGCAGATATTTTCTCATCTTTGCAGAGTATAAAAATTGTGCTGAAACCATGTTCCACAGGCTGCTCGCCATACTTGTGATCGGGGCGCTCCTGCTGCAAAGCGGCAGGGAGGCCGCGATCGGCCTGTGGTTCTGGGCAAACCAACAGTGGGTAACCGAACACTATTGCGTCAATAAAGAGGAGCCGCTGCTGATGTGCCAGGGCAAATGTTACCTCCAGAAGGTGATCGAAACGGAGGCGCCCGAAAAAGGGGCGCCTTTGGGGAAGCTCCCGGCTCCGGAAGAACGCATGCCTTTTAACGCCCTGCTCGCCCCTCGTTCTTTTAAAGCTGTTTGGCCAATTACTCTCGTATTCGGTAAACCCTCTTTCCACTATCTGGCCCCCTGTTCGGTTGAGTGTGGCCCTTCCCTCTTTCGCCCGCCCCGGGTATAGAGAAAATTCCCCTTTCCAGAATTCCAGTCCCGGAAGGGCTGTCGAATATCATTGATCCCTTTTCGTTCGAGAGTGTCTGCAAAACGCGATGCAGGTTGAAAATACGTTGTGGTTTCAGATGGAAGGTACTTCCGAAGTGCCTTCCATCTGATCTGGCGTAAAAAAATTAAATCTCGACCTGTGGCACTACTGACTGGTTCAAACCAGTAATATTGGCAAGGTGCGGCAAACCTTCAGGTTTGCCGGTTGTGCCGCATCGAGGCATAGCCTCTCGCAAACGCCAGGTAAATTAGATGTGTTCGGCCGCTTACCCGCTCAAACCTCCGTCCCTCCGGGCTCCGTTTATTATTCAACAAGATCTGACCATCATGAAAAATATATTTTCTCTATTCCTGGCAATCCTCTTGCCATTTTTGTCCAGTGGCCAGTCCGTTCTATCCGGTAGAATAGTGGATGCTGAAACGCAAAAGCCCCTGAGTTTCGCAACCCTCGCCGTTGAAGGCTTTTCCACAGGCGCTTACGCAGACGAACAGGGGCGCTTCGAACTGGAGATACCGAAACCGGCGCCTTACACCATTATCGTACAACACATCGGCTATGAAATGCTGAAATATCCGGTGGGAAAAGAGGCGGATCAGCTCCGCCTGGAGCTACAGAGTATGCCGATCGTCATCGAAAACATCCTGGTTCAGGGCAGTAAGGTGGAAAACGCCGCCCAGTCGGATGTCATCCTCGGCTTTGCCCGGCACGTCAGCCATCCGAAGGATGTAGCCGACCTCTTTAAAGACACCCCGGGCTTTGGCCTGGTGAAAAGAGGCGGCTATGCCATGGACCCCGTCTTTCGTTCCTTCCGAAATGAACAGCTCAACGTCCAGTACGACGGCGGCGTACAGGTGATGCACGCCTGCCCCAACCGGATGGACCCCATAACTACTCACGTAGCACCGGAAGAGGTGGAGCGGATCGAGCTGATCAAAGGGCCCTTCAGCGTGCGCTACGGGCAAACCATGGGCGGAGTGCTCAATATTATTACCCAACAGCCTGAGCCTGCCGAATCCTTTACCATCGGCGGCGCAGTGGAAAGCGGGTATGAATTCAACGGCGATTCCAGACTGGCGCGCCTGACGCTGAACGCCGCCGGCAAGGGGTATGACCTGACGGCAAACGGCGGCGCCCGGGATTTCGGCAACTACAAGAACGGCGACGGCATGGAGATCCCTTCCTCCTTCAAATCCTACGACTATGCCGCCAAGCTTGGCATCCATCCTTTTAGTGGCCACCGCCTGCAGTTGGGCTGGCGGCAGTCCTTCGGCCGCGACATCCTGCACGTGGGCCTGCCTATGGATACCCGCGAGGACAACAGCAGCGTATTGTCACTCGACTATGTGGCGAAAAACCTCAGCCCCCGGCTGTATTCCGCCACTTTCAAGGCTTTTGTTTCCAGTGTTGATCATATCATGAGCAACGAGTTGCGCCCCAACTTCATGATGACCGATGCGGTAGCTACCGTCGATGCCCTGACGGCCGGCGGCAAACTGGAGCTTTCCTGGCAACCCGGCTCCCGGATGCAGCTCTACACCGGACTGGATTTCCGCAGCCTGGCCCGCGACGGCAGCCGCATCCGCCTGGTCAAGCGCAATATGATGACCGGCGAACCCCTGGAAATGCCCATGCGGTTCGAGGACCTCATCTGGCAGGATGCCCGCCTGAATGACATCGGCCTGTTTACCGAATCCCGCTATTTCGTGACGGAAAGGTTGGTGCTGACAGCAGGCGCAAGGCTCGACCGGGTGGAAGCCAGGGTGCAAGGCCCCGCTCCGGACTTTGCCGAGCTTTACCCTGCTCTAGGTACGGAAACCGAGTGGAATATCAGCGGCAACCTTTCAGCGGATTACCGGCTGGATGAACACTGGAATACCCAATTGGCGCTGGGCAGAGGGACACGGACGGCAAGCATGGAGGAGCGTTTCATCAATCACTTCACCCTCGGCGCCGACCTGTATGAGTACGTCGGCAACCCGTTCCTGCGGCCCGAGGCCAACCACCAGGTGGAATGGAGCCTCGGCCGGCAATCGGATCGCCTGAGCATTAAGTTGTCCGCTTTCTATTCTTATATCACGGACTACATCACGGCGGCGGTCGATTCCTCTCTCTCCCGCAAGTACATGCCCACCGAGGAACCGCGTTTCGCCCGGCGTTTTCAAAATATAGACGCCGCTGTCCAGAAGGGGTTTGAACTGGAGGCTTCCGTTCAGTTGCCAAAGCACCTGCAGTTTTATGCAATGGCCTCTTACACCCATGCCCGCAACCTCGACTGGAACGAGCCGCTGCCGGAGATCCCTCCTTTCAGCGCCACTACCGGACTGAAGTACGAGCGAAAGCGTTTCACTCTTGACTTTAAAGGGCGTTTCGTAGCCGGTCAGGAACGCATTGCGCCTTCTTTTGGCGAGTCGAGGACACCGGGCTTCAGCGTTTTTGACTTTCAGGGGCATGTGAAGCCCGCCAGAGGCCTTTCGGTAGGCGCGGCAGTGCTCAATATCTTTGACCGCAATTACTACGAGCACCTGAACCGGGGCTACCGCAATATGCCGGAGCAGGGGCTGATCTACGAGCCGGGAAGGAATGTGACGGCGTTTGTGAGGTATGAGTTTTGAAGGAGCAGATGAGAAAAGATGAGAAATGGAACACGGCCGCCGTCGCCTGGCGCCAGAGCCACGGGCGACGGCGGCTGTGTTCCATGGATCTTTACATTTCCTTTATCTTATCCAGCAGCTCTTTGGTAGCGGAGTAGTCCTCACCGTTCGCCTTAGCCAGTTCGATGGCGTGTTCGGCGGCCTTTTTGGCTTTTTTCTTGGTGCCGGCCTTGTAGTACAGGGATGCCAGGGTGTCGTTGTTGTAGTAAGCATCCTCCATATCTACGGATTGCTTTGCCCACCCAATGGCTTTTGCCAGCATCTTGTCATCATCCACATTTTCGAAGAAGGCCCAGGCGATGTTGTTCAGTTCCATGGCGCTTTCGGAACCATATTTGTCGTAGTAGCTGACAGCCGTTTCGGCGAATTTGTCCATCTGGCCCAGCATGCGGAAGTAATTCATGCGGAAATTGGCGGACATCATAGGCGCCTCTTCCGGGAAGGCTTTTTGGAATTGGGCGTCAGCCTTGGCCAGCGTTTCTTCAGGAGGGGCGGAGGGGTCGAGCGAACTGATGATCATTTGCTGAACCTTACTTATTACGTACCGCTCTCCGTACATCTTTTCGAAGGCCTCGCGGTGTTCCAGGATGTAGTCAAATAAAGGGGAGTCGGCGCTTTCGGCCGTTTCGAAGATCAGCTGCATGGTTTCCTCATCGCTCCAGTCGCCTTTGCTTTCCAGGTACGCCTGTACGGCTTCTTCGGCATCGGGAGACATGGCGTTCATGCTGGCTTTTGCGTAGTTGTAGAGAAACTCCGGGCTGCGGTCTCCTTTGGCATAGCGGGCGGCCATCGCAGAGAGGCGCCGGGAGGGGTCCATGGCAGCTTTCCCGAGGCCGATGAACTGCCCGGCATCGTGATAGCCGACGGCGCGGTGCAGCAGTTCGCCTTTCCCATCGATGAAAAGGAGGGACGGATAGGCGCGCACCTGGTACAGTTCCGCCAGTTCTATCCCTTCGCCGGCCTCCATATCTATTTTGGCATTGATGAAATTTTCGTTGTAGAACTCGCCGACCGAGGCCTCGGTGAACACATCCCGGGACATCATCTTGCAGGGGCCGCACCAGGTGGTGTAGGCATCCATAAAGATGATCTTATCTTCCGCCTCTGCGGCGGCGAGGATGTCTTTCCAGTTCCCCTTTTCAAATTCAATGCCATCTTGAGCAAACAAGCCGGTGGCAAACAGGAAGGCGGATATCATTAATAAAGATCGCATACAATAGTTTTTGAAGGTGAAGAATACCAATTGCGGGGCAATGTGGGGAAGGTGTACTGGAGCAAAGCACTGTTTTCCAGCCCTACTCTAAGACGACAGCTTACAGCTAAAAATTGTGTAACGGCTTCCGGGTGCGGGTTACCGCAACCCACTTTGCTGCAGAAAGCGTTCGACCATCATTACCGCTGCCGGGCCTTCGCTGCGCGCCAGTTCCAGAGCGTATTCGGCAGCCTGTCGGGCATCGTTCTGTTTGCCGTTCAGATAAAGGATTTGCGCATAATTCAGATAGTACTGGTACTGCTGGCCTTTTGCGGCCGCCTCCCCGGCCATTTCTTCGGCCAGTTTCATGGCGCTATCTTCCCGGCTGAAGTGCTTGACGATCTCACTGGAAAGTTTGTTGAGTTCATCCGGATTGTCGGCAGCCACCTTTTTAGCGTATTTTTTACAGGCTTTAGAGAAGTTTTTAACATCTCCTGTGTTTCGATAGAAGTCCATTTGGGAGGACAATTCGAACACGTCGGCCTTTTCCGGATAGTGCTCCTTCATTTTATCGATGGCTTCGTCGAGCAACGCTTCGACACCAAATTCCACCGCTTTGCCGGCGGTTGCCTGGCAGGCGCTGTAGATCTGATCGCGCACGGCTTCTTTTCCCACCAGCTTTTCGATGGCCTCTCGCCTGTCCGTCATCATGGAGAATATCTTGGAATCGGCCTCGATGGCGGCTTCCAGCAGGAAGCGCAGGTTGAATTCCGTGTCGAGGTTCTGCTGATTGTCGAAGTATTCGTTGGCTACTTTCAGGCTGGGCTTTCCGGCCTTGTTCAGGGCTCTGACGTATTTGTAGAGGAGTTCGGGGTCGCGGTTGCCTTTTTCGTACTCGGCGGCGTATTCACTGCTGTTATCGGCCAGGCTCAGCACTTTTTCTCCAAGCGCCAGGAACCCATCCACGTCCTGGGCGCCACGCACCTTTTCCACCACTTCTCCGTCGCTGTTGATGAAATAGAGCGTGGGAAATGCAGAAACCGGGTAGGTTTTCCGGAAAGTCAGGCCCTCACCTTTTTCCATATCCAGCTTCATGTTGATAAAGTGGCGGTTGTAAAACTCCCCTACTTTATCATTGGGGAATACTTCCCTGGCCATGCGCTTGCAGGGGCCGCACCAGGTGGCAAAAGCATCGATGAAGATCACTTTTTCCTGCTTTTGGGCCTCTTCCAGGGCCTCTTCCCAACTGCCATGGAAAAATTCTATACCCTGGGCAAATCCCTGGCTCACAATCAACATCATTAGTACAACGAGAGTCCGCAGTTTCATAAAAACCAGCTTTGAGAAGCTGTTTGAATTTGGTTTTTAGAATTTATTATAGGCTAATTTTTTGTCAATCAAGGCTCTTTTTGAGCTTCGTACCCTAAGGTACGGGGCGAAAAAAAGCCGAAGAGTGGCGGAAAAAGAGCCATAATAAAACTGAAGGATTAAATTCAAACAGCTTCTTAAGGTTACCTAATTTTATTCCGGCGTAAAGATAAGGGTTTGATATGGCTCTTCGCAATCCCGGACAAACTCTTACTCTTCCCCCGATTGTTCTTCCTGCTGTTTTTGCTGGAATTCCTTCACCAGGTCATCCGCTGATTTTCCGCTTTTAGCCGCCTCCAGCAGCAGGCGGGCGTCATTGGCAAGGGGATGCTTGGGGTATTTTTCCAGAAAGGTTTCATACCTTTTAGCCGCCTGGCGGGGGTCTCCAAGGTTTTCATCCAGGGTGAGCGCTTCCAGGAACAGGGCTTCGGGGGCCCTCCGGTAGCTTTCAAATTCGGTAGCCACCTCGCCCCAAAGTTCCACAGACTGTTTAAAATCTCCGATTCCCCGCGAAACGTTGGCCGCCTGGAAGAGGAAATAAGGAGCAAGGGTATCCTGGGGAAAACGCCGGGCGTACTCCTGCGCGCGTTCGGCCATGGTCCGGGCAGTCGCCGTATCCAGCGCCACTTGATCCATCTGTTCCTGAAGAGTGCCCTCCAGTGCCCGGATCAGTTCGGCCAGGCGATCCTGGCTCATCGGCTCGTCGCCGGATGGCTCAGAATTACAGGAGGCGAACATCAGGCCGGTGGCTATAAAAAGAAAAAATATCAGATTTTTCATAATTCGTATTTGGTTGTTTTCCTCTATTAAAGGAATAGAAAGGGGTGGATGTTGACTTTTAATAAGCTCACATCAAAAATCACCCCATCCCCGAATATCCCCGGATGACCTTTTCGAACAAGGAGGCCGGCAGCAGGCGGCGGGCCAATACGGACAAGCGTTGCAGCGGTTTTCCAATGGTGTAATACCGGCGCAGGCGGGGCGATTCCAGGGCGCGGATCACCTGCCGGGCCACTTCCTCCGCCGACAGCCCATTTTCGACATCCTTATCGATATCGGCGTAAACCTTCTCGAAGCTGTCCTTATAGGTAGGGTCATTCGGGTCATAGTCTTTGATCCGGTTGGCGTTAATGCTGGTTTGTATGTCTCCGGCGTGGATGCTGCAGGCCTCTACCCCATGAGCGTACAACTCCATTCTAAGCGCTTCTGTGATGAGGTCAACGGCTGACTTGCTGGCGCAGTAAACGCCGCGGTAAGGCAGGCCGAAGAGCGCACCGATGGAACTGATGTTCAGAACACGCCCCTTCGAACGGCGAAGGTGGGGAAGGGCTGCCTGAATAACCCGGATGACACCTTTCACATTAGTATCCAGGGCTTTCTCGATATGCTCCATGCTGAGTTGCTCCAGCGGGCCGGCGATGCCGATGCCGGCGTTGTTGATGACGGCGTCCAGGCGGCCTTCTTTTTCAACAATAGCAGCGATGGCGCTGCGGACGCTGGCTCCATCCTGTACATCCATAGCGATCATGGTATAAGGCAGCCCTGCATCCTGAGGCCTGCGGCTGGTGCCGTAAACGCGATGGCCTTTTCCGGCGAGCTGTTGGGCCAGGGCCAGGCCCAGGCCGGAAGAAGCACCGGTGATCAAAATGACTTTACTCATTGAACCGCTCTTTTGATGAGGGGCAAAGATAGCAGACAAAAAGCATTGCGAGGAGTGAAAGTCCGGATTGAAAGAAAAAACGCCTGCCCTCAGGTTTACTTTTGGGCTCGTTTTTGGAAAAAGCTTTTACCACAAGTCTTTTGTATCTTTCCCCTTCAAAACCAAAACCGTTATCTCCATGAAAACTCGATTGACACCATTTGCAAAATTACTCATCTTGATACTACTTGTTGCCGGCCTGTTCTATGGCTACCGGATTCTTGCCAACTCCGGGGAAGCCAGCATTATTTCAAATGAGCCCGGCACTACCAAACAAAAGGAGGAAAGCCCCAGGGAAGAGCAGAAACCTGCCGATTTTGAAGCGCGGAATTTTGATTTCATTCCCCCTGCTCCTCAGAACGGAACGCTGAAAGGCGTTGTCGAATTGGGGGCGGCAGGGTTCAATTCTTTTATCGTAGAGATCGATGAGGAAAGGAACTGGAGCCTGAAAAAAGCTGAATGGGGCAACAGCCTGGTCTATGACGGGCTGGCCTCCGGGAAAGATATCACTCAGGGGTTGAAGAAATATATTGCCAATATGCTGGATTATGGGGTCAGCGGCCGGGACATCCACTTCGTCGTGAGCTCAGGCGCGGCAAAAGTTGAAGCTACCCAGAAGATCATCAGCGGAATAAAAACGCTCGGGTACGTCGTCAATACGGTTACTCCCCAGAAGGAGGCTCAGCTGGCCCTGCGGGCAGTCCTTCCGGATGCTTATAAAGACAAAGCCTTTGTGGTCGATATCGGTTCGGGAAATACCAAGATCTCCTGGGCCGATGGCAACCGGGTGGCGGGCATTGAAACTTACGGGTCCAAATACTACGTCGATAATACCGACCCGAGCGAAGTCTATCTCGATGTCAGGAGCAAGGCGGCCAAGGCGCCTTCTGCCCAAACCCAAACCTGCTTTATCATAGGAGGCGTACCGTATCAACTGGCCAAGCAGGCCCGGCAGGGGGAAGAACGCTATACTGTTTTGAAAGCTCCGGGAGCCTATGAAGCGGAAGGCGCCAAGGAAGAGGCCGGGATCAATATTTACAACGCCATCGCCGACGTCACCGGCTGCCAGCAGTTTGTTTTTGACTGGGATGCGAATTTCACGATCGGCTTTTTGCTGATGCTGTAATATGGAGCATTGTGAGCTGGCTCAAATTAAGCGGCAATTTACCATTGCCGCTTAATGTTTGGCCCGTGAACGTTAAGGGCTGTTAAAATATCGTGCTGCCGTTAAACCATTGGCGTTAATTCCTATCAGAGGAATAAACCAAACCGGCAGCATGGAAAAGATACAGCACCTTTATTGGAGAGCAGGATTTGGACTGAGCCCGGAGGAATGGCGGCTTCAGCAGGGCCGGTCTCTTCAGCAGGCCGTCGATCAGCTTTTTCGGGAGGCGGGCATTGTTGAGGACGCATTGGTTCCTACGCCCTCTGAGGCGCGTTTCCGGCAAATGAGCCCGAAAGAAAAGGAGGTAGTGCTGGAACAACAGCGCGAAAAACTGGCGGAGGCCAATGCCGAATGGATACACCGCATGGCCGGCAACCGTTACAGTGCATTTCTCGAGCGAATGGCTCTTTTCTGGCATGGCCATTTTGCCTGTCAGCCCCGGTTCGGTGCGCTGGGGGTTCGGTATGCCAACACTCTCCGGCGGCATGCGCTGGGCAACTTCCGGGAGCTCACCCTGGCCATCGCCCGCGACGGCGCCATGATCCGCTTCCTCAACAACCAGCAGAACCGAAAGGAGAAACCGAATGAAAATTTTGCCCGCGAGCTGCTCGAACTCTTCACCATCGGGCGGGGGCATTATAGTGAACAGGATATCAAAGAAGCCGCCCGCGCTTTTACGGGCTGGTCGAGCAATCTCGTCGGAGACTTTACCTTCCGGCCCAATTTCCACGATTACGGAACCAAAAAGTTTTTGGGGCAAACCGGCAATTTCGACGGAACCGATATCATCGATATCGTTCTGGAAAAACGGGAAACGGCTCGTTCCATAACCCGGAAAGTTTATCGTTATTTCGTCAACGAGAAAGTGGATGAGGCCCGGATAGAAGCGCTCGGCCGGCAATTCTATGAGTCCGGCTATGAGATCGCTCCGCTCATGCGGTCCATCTTTGAAAGTGACTGGTTCTATGCCTCACCGAATATCGGCAGCCGCATAAAATCGCCGGTAGAACTGATCGTAGGCATTATCCGCACCCTGGATGTGCGCTTTGTCAACGACAAGGCCCTGTTGTTCCTTCAGCGGGCCCTCGGGCAGGTTTTGTTCAACCCGCCCAATGTGGCCGGCTGGCCCGGCGGCAAAACCTGGATCGACAATGCCACCCTCATGCTGCGGCTCAATCTGGCGGGCTATCTTTTCCAGCTGTCCGAAGTCAATTTCCGCACCAAGGATGAACCCGAGGCACGGAACCGGGGGCAGGCCATTCGGCGCCTCGACGCCACCATCGATACCCGCCCCCTTATGGATCTGCTGGAAGGCGTACGCCGAGAACAATACCATGAGCGGCTGGCGGAATACCTGTTCCTGGCCAAACCACAGATCGACACAAGCCTGCTCAAACAGTATGCCTCAGCCGGCAGTGACTGGGACTACGCCAACTCCCTGGTGATGCGGCTGATGTCGTTACCGGAATACCAGCTTTGCTGAAATGGCCAACAAACAACAACCAGCTGACCATTGCCATTAAGTTAAGAAAAACAGCCGCCGCTCTGTCATGGGCCAAATTGAGCTACCCTGGGACAGAGCGGCTTTGGGAAGTCGAAAGGCGAGCTTGGAGTCGCCTTCCGACAAGCCCGGCCGCTTAACTTAGAGTTTGTTCAAATTTCGATGATGAGCCGAGAGCGAGAAAATTTTATTCCAGCCAAGGCAAATTTTGCAGCCGGATGCGGGCAATCCGGCGAAAAATTTAACGCCGGATGGAACAAAATTTGCCGTTCGCAGGCCATTGATTGAATTTTGAACAAACTCTTAATGGGGTTGACCAGCTGACAACCGCAGCATGGTTACCAAAAAAGACTACAGCCAATGAAACGAAGAGATTTCCTCAAAGCATCCGCTCTAGCTTCCACCAGCCTGCTGGCGCCGTCCTTTTTGCCGGCAGCGTTCAGCGGCAGGGTGGAAGGCAGCCGTTTTGGAAAAATACTGGTCGTCATCCAGCTGTCCGGAGGGAATGACGGCCTGAATACGATCATCCCCTACCGGAATGAGGAGTATTACCGGAGCCGCCCCACGCTGGCCATTCCGGCGGCGGAAGTGCTGCCGGCCAATGACGAGCTTGGGTTCAACCCCGCCCTGGAACCTCTCCGGGCGTTGTATGACGAAGGTTTGCTCAGCATCATCAACAGCGTGGGCTATCCCAATCCCGACCGCTCTCACTTTCGTTCAATGGACATCTGGCACACGGCCAGTGATAGTGATGAGTACCTGAGTACGGGCTGGCTGGGCCGTTATCTGGACAGCGAATGTGATGGTTGCGCCACACCATATCACGCCCTGGAACTGGACGACAGCCTCAGCCTGGCGCTGAAAGGCCGGGAGCATAGCGGTTTTGCCATGAGTGACGCCCGGCAATTGAAGCGCACTACCGACAACCGCTTCCTGCAGGCCGTGGGCCAGGCTGGCCATCACCACGAACACGAACAGGCTGCTTATCTTTATAAAATAATGGTGGATACCCAATCCTCCGCCGACTATCTTTATGAGCACTCGAAAACGCACTCCTCGAAGGCCACCTATCCTCTGACGCCCTTCGGGCAGGACCTCAAAAAAGTGGCGGAGCTTATCACTGCCGATGCCGCCACCCGGATCTATTATGTCAACCTGACCGGTTTCGATACCCATGCCAACCAAAGGAACCGGCAGGCGCGCCTCCTGCAGCAACTGGCGGAAGGGGTGCAGGCCTTCGTAAGTGACCTGAAGCAAAATGGCCTGCTGGATGATACTCTGATCATGGCATTCTCCGAGTTCGGCCGCCGCGTCAAACAGAATGCCAGTAATGGCACCGACCACGGCACGGCCAATAACGTTTTCCTGCTGGGCGGCCAGCTGAAGCAGCCCGGTTTTTTCAATCCACCCCCCGATCTGTTGGATCTCGATGAGGGGGACTTGAAATATCAGGTGGATTTTCGGTCTCTGTATGCGACGATACTGGAGATGTGGTTGGAAGTGAGGCCTGCGGCAGTGTTGGGTGGGGAATTTGAAAAGTTGGCGGTGGTGTAAGGAATTGGCTGTTGGCTACGGGTTATATGTTGCGGGTTGTTGGATGGAAGGCACTTCGGGCAGGGGTCCTGGAACCTCAGGGCGCTGTTCGGAAATCGGTGTTCGCCATTCGCCAGGCCGCTCAGAAACCAGGAACTTTGACCACTGCCGGGTCCGTTTTGAAAGTGCCTTCCATCCGTAAGGTTTCTATTCCATAATGATCTTGCCTGCGAAGTAGCCGTTTTCCATTTTCCCGACAACGCTGCGTACTTCAGCCGGAACGTCTTTGCCCGGCTTTCCGGAAAAGATGCCGAAGCCATAGTTGCCTTCGTCCCTTCTCACGTAGAAAATGACCGGTTCATCGATGGGTTGGCCGTCATTGTAGCTGAAGCCGTTGCCGTGCATCCTTCCGTCGGTGGTGCGTACACTCAGCTTTATGCGGGTAATGAGCTTATCGGGGTTGTAATCCAGCTCTTCAATGTTGAGCAGGATGCCCTGTTCTTTCAGGTCCTTCTCCAGCTGAGGCAGCCGCTCTACGGGGAACTCAGCGCCGATGGCCACGAAAACGGACTCGTACGGGGTTTCGGCCTGGCCACTGCCATTAACTTTGCCGGAAGTTGCCGATGAAGAAGAGGATGGCCCCACTGCGATCGCTCCCCCTGAAGAGCGGGCTATTGCCGTCGCCGAAGAGCCGCTTCCGATAGCGACGGCTCCTCGGGCATTATCGGATACAGCAGTTCCGGACGGGCCATTTGCCGAATGCACTCCTACCGAAGTTTTGGCAGGTTGCGTTTCTTCAGCCTGCGCCCGGGCATCGTTGAAGGCCAGCACAAGTAGAGAGAAGAGGGGAAGTACAGCCAGGTATTTCAACTTGTAGTGTTCGGGTGATTTCCTGGTATTCATCATAACAATTCGGGTTTTTATGAGTGATTGATTAAATTGATTGGCGAGCCGTATCGAGGAATTTTTGCTGGCCAGGCGGAGCAGGCTGAACTGATAGCTCCTGGGGTCCAGCCCGGTATCCAGGGCAGCCTCATCGGCAATGTGCTCCAGCTTGGCCCGGAGCGCCCGGTTGAGCCTCCACGCTGCCGGATGGAACCAGAAGGCGATGCAGAACAGTTCTGCCAGCAGGAGGTCGGCCGAATGCCACTGCCGCCGGTGAACGCGTTCGTGGGCGAGAATAAACTCCTGCAGGGGCGAGCTTTTGTATTTTTCCGGAAGGAAAATGACATTCCAGAAAGAAAAGGGCGTTGACAGTTCCGAGGAGCTGGCCAGCCATCCGCTTCCATCTTTTTCCCAGGAGCTTCGGCTTAGAAAACGCAGGGCAAGGTAGAGCTGCAGGGCGAAGCGAGCCGCCAGCAGCACCAGCCCAATGAAGTAGGCCAGGATAAGCCATTGGCTTATTGAAAAAAAAGAGGCATCAGAGAGATGCCCGGAGGCGCCCCCTACGGGCTGTAGCTCGGGCCCTGTCCCCGGGGCCGGGGAGGGAAAGCCAGTTGTGCCTCCGGATGGAACTGGCAGCCAGTCGGATACGGAGAAAGTGTTTTTCCCTTTATTTTGAAAAAGTGCCGGCGCCGGCACTTTCGGCAGGGCCAGTGTGGCGGCAATGATCAGCAACAGGATCAGCCGGTTGAGCTGATGGAAAGCTTCCCGGTGGAAAAGTAACCAGTAAGCGCTGTACAGGCAGGCCAGGAATAGGCTGGCATGCCCCAGATAGGTCAGCAGGGGCATATCATTTACCTTTTTTTTCTATTAATCGGATGATCTCCTGAATTTCTTCTTCGCTGAGTTCCTCTTCTTCTGCAAAAAAAGCCACCATTCGTTTCACAGAGTTGTCGAAGTAATTGGCCAATACATCACCCATGTAATACCGGGTGTATTCGCTTTTGGAAACTACGGGAAAATACTGATGGGCGTTGCCATAGGCTTTATGGCCGACAAAGCCCCGCTCTTCCAGCAGGCGGACGATGGTGGAAACCGTATTGTAATGCGGCCGAGGCTCGGGAAGCTCTTCGATGATGTCTTTTACAAATGCCTTTTTCAACTTCCACAGCACCTGCATGACCTCTTCCTCTTTAGCAGTTAACTTCTTCATGAGCGCAATATAAACTAAATTATTAGTTGAATCAACTATTTAAATAGTTTTTCTACTAAAAAAATAGTTGGAAAGGTGGTGGTGCTGAGGTGACGCCTTTCTGCAAGTCACAGTTCAGAGAAACATGCGTCATCCCAAATTTCAAAATGATATTCTTTGGGATATTATTTCAGGCCTTCAGCCTGAGTTATCTGCTTCTTTCAGGCTTGGGGCGGTGCCCCAAGCTGCAATTTGTCAGGCTTTCAGCCTGAAAGGCTGTTACATTGATGCCCCGGGCCTCGCCCGGGGAAGATAATTCCAGCCCAAATGTCAGGCTGAAGGCCTGAAATAAAATTCGGGATGACTCATATTTATCACCGGGCAAGAAACTCACCGGGAAGGCGTCGCCTTGGGCGCTTGGGCAAAAAAAGAGCCGGCACGATGGTTCGTGCCGGCTTCCAAAATAAACACCTAAAACCCTATTAACTAACCTTTCGGACAGTAAGCCTGTCCTGAGTTTTTTACTTGATCTTTATCACTTTGGCAGCTTCAACCTTATTCTCCTTTTTGGGGAGCGTAAGGATGAGCACGCCGTTTTCGTAGTTGGCGGCGATATCTTCAGCGTTTACAGTTTCCGGCAATTGGAAGCTGCGGGTGAAAGAGCTGAAGTTGAACTCGCGGCGCATGTATTTATCGCCTTCTTTTACTTCATCCTGATGCTCTTTCTTTGCCGAGATGTTCAGAAACCCGTTGTCAACGCTTACCTCGAAATCTTCTTTTTCAAGGCCGGGGGCAGCCACCTCTACGCGATAGTTCTTTTCAGTTTCCACTACATTAACAGACGGCATATTCGTGGAAAAGTCACTTCCGAAGAAGTCAGTAATGCCGCGGTTGAAAACGTCGTCGAAAAAATTGCTCACACTTTTCGTGGCAAATGGATTATATCTTACCAGGCTCATAATATCGATTCTATTTAGGTTAACAAATAACAACGCCGAAAGATTTACTTCTTTTTGTCAGCGCTGTGTCACAAAAAAGGGCAAACGGCCGGCGATTACCCGATCTGGATAGTGCGTGCCGGTTTTACCCTGGCCTCTTCCTTTTTGGGAAGGTTGACCAGCAGGATGCCATTTTTGTAGTTTGCGTCAATGCGCTCACTGTCAATGGTTTCCGGAAGGCGGAAGCTGCGATTGAATTCGAAATAACCGAATTCGCGGCGCTTGTAGGTTTCCCCTTCTTCTGCCTTGAATTCCTTTTTGACTTCGATGCGCAGCACATTTTTGTCAACATTGATGTTGAAATCTTCCTTGTTCAGGCCCGGCGCAGCAAGTTCAATGCGGAATGCATCGCCGTTCTCGATAACGTTGACGGCCGGCTTGGCTTTATATCCATTTCCATTATTCTGGGCAGTGGGGTAGCCGGTGTTGAAGAATTCGTTGAAAATGCGGTCAAAATCATTGAATTGGTTCCGCTTTCTGGTTACTGGTTTAACGCTTAAGACAGTCATGGCTTTGAAGTTTTTATTTTTTGAGTTTTTTAATTCAAAATACACTTACCATATTGCAAATGGTGTTCCACCCTGAAGAATGAGAAAAAATGGCAAGGCGACTGACGTTTTGTCTTGACTTTTCTTCAGTTTTTCAATAAGCGGGCGCCAAAATGACACTCTAAAATCAGCAGCTATGTTCAAACCAGGAATTTTTTCGGGGCAGGTAGCCCTGGTCACCGGTGGAGGAAGCGGCATCGGATTTGCTATTGCCCGGCAATTGCTCCATTACGGGGCCGAAGTGTTTATTGCCTCCCGTAAGGAGGAACGCCTTAAGGAAGCTGCCGCCAAACTCAGTGAATTCGGCCTCTGCCACCCTTTTCAGCTGGATATCCGGGAGCCGGAACGGATCGAAGAACTGGCTGCATTCATCAAGGAGAAAAGCGGAAAGCTCCATCTACTGGTCAATAATGCCGGCGGGCAGTTTCCCTCACCGGCCGAGGGGATCAGCCCCAAAGGGTGGCTGGCCGTTATCAATACCAACCTCAACGGCACCTGGTTCATGACGCAGGCCATGGCGCAGCATTTCTTCTTCCCTCAGAAGCAGGGCAACATCGTCAACATCATTGTTGACCTGCATTGCGGATTTCCGGGCATGGCCCACACGGGCGCCGCCCGCGCCGGGGTGGATAACCTCACCAAATCGTTGGCAGTGGAATGGGCCAACCGCGGGATTCGCATCAACTGTGTGGCTCCGGGCATTATCCAGTCCACCGGCCTGGATAATTATCCGCCGGAACTGGTTGCTCAGGTCAGCAAGACGGTGCCCATGAAACGGCTGGGTGCCACCGATGAAGTGGCCGAGGCCGTCCTGTTCCTTGCCCTTTCAAAATACATCAGCGGGGAAACGCTCTATGTGGACGGCGCTTCGCGCCTGTGGGGAGACATGTGGGAGATAGAATGATTGAAGGAATGAGGGAATGAAGGAATGATTGGGTTGTCCATTCAGTCATCCATCCCTTCAATCCCTCATCGCCCCCCCTCACACCTTGTTGCCCAGGAAATCCAGTATTTCTTCCACGTATTTCCGGTGGTTGGCCAGGCGGGGCACCTTGTGCTGGCCGCCAAACTTGCCGCGGGCCCGCATCCAGCTGTGAAAAGTGCCGCGGGGCAGGGGGTGCAGGCAAAGCTCTTCGAGGGCGATGTCTTTGGACCGTTTGGCCTCGTAATCAGAGTTGACGAGCTGCAGGTTTTTATCCAGCCGGCGAATAAAATCCTTCAGGTTGGGAGGTTCCTTTTCAAACTCCACCAGCCACTCATGGCCACCTTTTCCGGAACCTTTAAAGTAAATAGGTGCTACGGTATATTCCGCAACGATGGCCCCCGTCTGCTGGCAGGCCAGCGCCAGGGCCTGGTCCGTATTTTCCACCATGACCTCTTCACCGAAGGCATTTACAAACTGCTTGGTGCGGCCGGTTACTTTGATCTTGTAAGGATAAGTGGAAGTGAACATCACCGTGTCGCCCGGCGTGTAGCGCCAGAGGCCTGAATTGGTAGAGATTACCAGAGCGTAATTTTTCCCTTTTTCCACATCAGAAAGCGGCACGGCGCTGGGGTCTTCTCTGTCCCATTCCTCCATGGGGAGGAATTCATAATAGATACCGTTGTTGAGCAACAGCAGCATATCGTCGCTGGAGAAATCGTCCTGGATGGCAAAGTATCCTTCGGAGGCGTTGTAGATCTCCTGGTAACTGATATCGGGAGAAGGAAGAAAAGCTTCAAATTGTTTGCGGTACGGGAGGAAGCTGACTCCTCCGTGAATATACCCCTGGAACCGTGGCCAAACTTCCAGCATGTGCTTTTTCCCGGTGATCTCGAGGATGCGGCGGAAGAGGACCACTGTCCAGGTGGGAACACCGCCGATCATGGCCATGTCTTCTCTGTCGGCGGCGGCGCGGGCCAGTTTTTCCAGCTTTATTTCCCAATCGTCCAGCAGGGCTGTTTTGATGTCGGGAAAGAAAAACGGCCTGCCGACAATTGGCATGTTGTAAGTCATGATGGCCGAAACGTCGCCGATCATAGTACGCGGATAGGGGGCGAACCGGTAAAGGCTGCCGCCCATGATCATATTTTTGCTTTCGAACTGGCGGGCGTCGGGGCGGTTGTGGTAGAACAGGGCCATAGTGTCCCAGGTGCCCCTGATGTGGCATTTTTTGAGGTTCTGGCTGGTGACGGGGATGAATTTGCTCCGGTCGCTGGTGGTGCCCGAAGATTTGGAGAACCAACGCACCTGCCCACTCCACAGCACGTCCTTCTCTCCGTGCATCATGCGGTCGATAAAAGGTTTGAGGCTCTCATAATCCTGCACGGGTACCCGTTCTGCATACTGCTCCGGGGTGCGGATGCTGCGGTAGCCGTGAGCCCTGCCCCATTCGGTATGTTTGGTGGCCTCCAGCAGGTTTTTTAGCAGGCTGCGCTGCACTTCATGTGGATGCTCCATGAAATGCCGGATGCCTTTATACCGTTGCCGGTAGTACCACTTAAAGGCCTTATTGATCCACTTTCTCATAGGTTATTAGGCGGTTGGTGATGTGTGGCGATGGCTACAATCCAAATATAAGAAGAATTTGGTGGACTGAAAACGCTATAATTCACCCTTCAGAAACTGCCCGGTATAACTCTCTTCAGTTTTTGCCACTTCCTCCGGTGTGCCCGTACACACTATTGTACCGCCCCGATGGCCTCCTTCCGGCCCCATGTCTATGATGTAATCCGCCACTTTGATGACGTCCATGTTGTGTTCGATAACGATGACCGTATTTCCTTTATCAACCAGCTTGTTGAGTACCCGAAGCAAGTGGCGGATATCTTCGAAGTGCAGGCCGGTCGTGGGTTCATCGAGAATATATAAGGTGTTGCCGGTATCGCGCTTGGCCAGTTCTTCGGAAAGCTTTACGCGTTGTGCCTCGCCTCCGGAGAGGGTGGTGGCCTGTTGGCCTAGGGTTATGTAGCTCAGCCCTACATCGTTCAGCGTTTTCAGCTTCCGGTAGATATTGGGAATGGGCTGGAAGAATTCCACCGCCTCCTCCACCGTCATATCCAGCACATCGCTGATGGATTTTCCCTTGTAGATGATCTCCAGAGTCTCGCGGTTGTAACGGCGGCCCATGCAGGTTTCGCATTCTACCTGAACGTCGGGCAGGAAGTTCATCTCGATAACGCGCATGCCGGAGCCGCCGCAGGTTTCACAACGCCCGCCCTTTACATTGAAGGAAAAGCGCCCTGGTTTGTACCCGCGGATCTTTGCTTCCGGCAGCTCGGCGAAGATCTTTCGGATATCGGTGAAAACACCGGTGTAGGTAGCCGGGTTGGAACGCGGCGTTCGCCCGATAGGAGACTGGTCGATCTCGATCACCTTGTCTATATGCTCCAACCCTTTGATCTCCTGGTAAGGCATGGGGTTTTTCAGGCTTTTGTAGAAATGTTGCCGCAGAATGGGGTAGAGGGTTTCGTTGACGAGGGTGGACTTGCCGCTGCCGGAAACGCCGGTCACACAGCAGAAAGTGCCCAATGGTATCTTCACTTCGACCTCTTTGAGGTTGTTGCCCGTAGCTCCCTTAAGTTCAAGAGCATGCCCTGTACCCGTGCGGCGTTTTTCCGGAACCTCTATTTTCAGCCTGGCATTGAGGTAGTCGGCGGTGAGCGTGTGGCTGTGCCTGAAAGCTTCAGGCGTTCCCTCCCCGACCAGTTCTCCACCGTGTTTGCCGGCGCCGGGCCCCAGGTCGATCACATAGTCGGAGGCCAGCATGATATCTTTATCGTGTTCCACGACGAGGACGGTGTTCCCGATATCGCATAGTTCCCGAAGGGCTTCGATCAGTTTCTGGTTGTCTCGTTGGTGCAGGCCAATGCTGGGTTCGTCGAGAATGTAGGTAATGCCAGTGAGCTGGGAACCGATCTGCGTGGCCAGGCGAATGCGCTGGGATTCGCCTCCGGAGAGAGTCCGCGCCGGGCGGTTGAGGCTCAGGTAATCCAGGCCGACGTGCAGGAGGAACCCCAGGCGCAGGCGGATTTCTTTGAGAATATCCCTGGCGATGAGTTGCTGGCGTTCACTCAGGTACTCCTCTACTTTCTGCATCCAGGCAGTGAGTTCGGTGAGGTCCATTTCCGCCAGTTCTCCGATGTGTTTGTCGTGCACTTTAAAGTGCAGCGATTCTTTTTTCAGCCGGTAACCGTTACATTCCGAACAGGTGTCGATGGTCATGAATTCTTCGGCCCAGCGCCGTATTTTTTCCGAGCTGGTGTCCTCATACCACCGTTCCAGCATTTTGAACAGGCCGTCGTAAGCCAGGTTATAAGAAAAATCGCTGTTGGTGTCGGCTTTGACCTTCAGTGCATCATCGCCCCCGTAGAGGATGATGTTCAGTGCCTGTTCCGGTATTTCCTTTACTGGGGTGGCAAAAGTGAATTCGTATTTTTTGGCAATGGCGCGCAATTGCTTGAAGGTCATATTCTGGCGTACTTCTCCCAGAGGGACGATGCCGGTATCATTGATGCTTTTGGTATCATCAGGGATGACCTTTTCGTAGTCAACTTTATTGACTTTACCCAGGCCATTGCAGTGGGGGCAGGCGCCGTAGGGTGAATTGAAAGAAAAGGAATTGGGCGAAGGTTCTTCGTAGGAGATTCCCGAACCGGGGTCCATGAGGTGCTTGCTGAAGCCACGGGCCTCGCCGCTGTCGTGATCCATGATGAAGACAAGTCCATTGCCCATCTTCAGGGCGGTCTGCAGGGAGGTATTGAGCCGGTTGGCGCGTTCGGCATTTACTCTGATCCGGTCAACCACTACTTCTATATCGTGGACTTTGTACCGGTCAACCTTCATTCCGGCTTTGATATCCAGTACTTCTCCATCGATTCGCACTTTGGCGTACCCCTGCTTGCGGATCTGTTCGAAGAGTTCCCGGTAATGGCCCTTACGCCCCCGGACTACAGGGGCCAGCAGCAGTATCTTCCTGCCGTCGAACTGCTCCATGATGGCCTCTTTCATCTGCTCTTCGGTATAACGCACCATGCGCTCGCCCGTCTCATAGGAGTAGGCTTCGCCGATGCGGGCAAAGAGCAGGCGCATGAAGTCATAAACCTCTGTGATGGTGCCCACCGTAGAACGGGGGTTGCGGCCGGTCGTCTTCTGTTCGATGGAGATTACCGGGCTCAGCCCTGTGATCTTTTCCACGTCGGGCCGTTCCATCTCACCGATAAATTGCCGGGCATAAGCAGTGAAGGTTTCCATGTACCGGCGCTGGCCTTCGGCATAGATCGTATCGAAGGCAAGAGAGGATTTGCCGCTTCCACTGATTCCGGTAATGACCACCAGTTTGTTGCGGGGGATGCGCAGGTCGATGTCTTTGAGGTTGTGTTCCCGCGCTCCGGTCACTTCTATATAGTCTGTCTCTACAGCATGTTCGTAGCTGCCGATCCCATTAGCATTGTCTTTCGTCATAGTTGTATTTCCCATCACAGCAATAATAACCCATAAGGGCGGCCCAGTGTTGAACAAACGGCAAAAATAGAGCTAATTATTCACCGGCCCAACCCGGCCTTGTTTTTTTGCTGCAAGCACGGCTGATCTGAGGGATGGGGCTTCTCTTCATTTGTGATGCAAATCATTTAAGTATTGCCGGAAAGGAAGTAGTTTTGCTCCTCAATAAAACAAAAAAGACACCATGAGTGCTCGACAAGCCTTTTTCACCCTCATCCTGTTTGGTGCAGCCGTTTACTTCGGCATCAAATTCCTGCCCGCCTTTGAGCGGCTGGCCGACAACGGTGCTTCCCTTTTGGTCGTCCTGCTGCTTTTGCTGGGGCTGGGATATATGATATACCGGATACTGGCGGAGTGATCATTTCATGACCTCCAGCAATTCGTTCAGCATCATGGCGGTAGCCCCCCAGACCACTTTCCCGAAAACGTTGAAGTAGGGAACATTGCGCAGGGTGATATTGCCGGAAATCTTAAGGTCGGTAGCCTGGCGGGTTTCCGGGTTTTTCAACAGCCTGACCGGTGTTTCTACTATTGAACTGACCTCGCTGAGCTGAGGCTGGAAGTGAGGGGTTCGGGAGGTATAACCGACGAAAGGTTTGACGAGGAAATTACTGACCGGGATGTACAATTCGGTCAGTTCGCCGATCAGGGTTACGATATGGGGATCGACGCCCACTTCTTCGTGAGCTTCCCGCAATGCGGTGTCGGCTAGGGTGCGGTCCGGTTCTTCGAACCTGCCGCCCGGGAAGCTGATCTGGCCACTGTGCTGGTCGCCGGGGTGTCTGGAGCTTCGTTCGATCAGAACGATATGCCATTCCTTTTCTTTGGGGTATAAGAGGGCAAGTACACCAGCCCTTTGGGCATGGGCCGGAGCCGGATCATACTGCCGGCGGATGACATGTGCCATCTGGTACTGTACATCCTGTCCGGGCAGAGCCCTCTGCAGTTTTTCTTCCAGCGTTGTGATCAGTTTATCGTTCATACCCCAAAAAGAACAAACGGGTTGAAGTTTAGTTGACGCCGGTTAAATGGGAAAGCCCCGGCTGCATCGCAACCGGGGCCTTGTCATTTCCTGATCTCAGGCTTACTCTTTGTTGGAAAGTTGCAGGTACATTTCCAGGGCCATGGTCATGGATGGGATTTCCGGTGCCGGTGCTTTAATGTTGATCGTCAGGCCTCTTTCCTCCACCGCTTTACTGGTACTGCTACCAAAAACGGCGATTCGCGTTTCATTTTGTTTGAAATCGGGAAAGTTTTCGTAGAGGGATTGGATACCCAGGGGGCTGAAGAACACCAGTACGTCGTAAGTCACATCACTGAGGTCCGAGAGGTCGCTGCTGACGGTTTTGTACATCATTGCATCCTGCCAGTTGAATCCGTTTTCTTCCAGGAACTCTGACACCTGTTTGGCGCCCAGGTTGGAGCAGGGCAGCAGGAACTTTTCATTGGCCTTGTGCTTTTTCAGAGCGGGCGCCAGGTCCTGGATGGTGCGCTTGCCAAAGAACACTTTACGCTTCCGGTAAACGATGAACTTCTGCAGGTAGTTGGCGATGGCCTCTGACAGGCAGAAATACTTCGTGTCCTGAGACATTTTGATACGCAGTTCTTCGCAGATCCGGAAGAAGTGGTCAACGGCATTTTTACTCGTAAAAATGATGGCGGTGAATTCATCGGGCCGGATACGGGACTTGCGGAATTCTTTGGTTTCAACCCCTTCCACGTGAATGAAAGGGCGCCAATCGATCTGCAGGCCGTATTTCTTTTCCAGCTCGTAGTAAGGAGATCTCTCTGGTTTGGGCTGAGATACCAGAATTGTTTTTACCGGCTTGTAAGCCTCTTGCTTCGCTTTACCGTTTACTGCCATTCAACAAGGGTTTTACTTATTGAACTCCTGCTCTTTGTACCGGCTATCAGGAATAAAGAATCAGCTTTGCCAGCACAAGGACAGGCGCGATTTCGACTGTGCAAATATACAACAAAAAGTGAAACTTGTGAAAAAGCAAAAAACGGTTGGCAATAAACACGGCTCTGAGCGAGCGGAAGAGATAGGTGGCGGCAATGACAGTATAGGATCCGTAGAGCACCAGTTTAACGCTACTTTCAGGAGCATAGGCCAGCAGTAAGTTGACGATGGCCAGAAAGAAGCTCAGCATTATGCTGAAGACGATGATGGTAAAGCTGTAGAGGTGGATTTCTTTTTCGATGGGAAAGACGAAAGCGAGGAAACCAAGCAGGGCATGCTTTCCCAGAAAAAGAGCCGAAACTCCGCCCATAGAATACAACAGCCCCATCCAGGGGTTGGGGGAAAGAGACAGCCCGTAATGCCGGGCCAGCAGAAATGCGAAAAAACCGGCGTTGATCAGAAAAAAGGCATAGAACAGGTAGTAGGGGAGCCCTCCTCCCGCTTCGCGCTCCCTTTGCAACTGGTTGAGGAGGTTGTCATTGAGAAAAGCGCGGTAAGCTCTGCCGGCCTGAGGCCTGAACAGGGTGATGAGTACGGTCAACAACAATAAGATGCCTATATTCGTAATAAGAAGAAAAGTCCGGTAGCTGTTTTGTACAGGGGGCTTTGCCGCAGGCATCTCTTTTTCGGCTGATAAGGGCGGTGCCGCGGGCTCCGGCCGGCTTTCTTTCCGGAGCGGAGTGATGAGGTCGAATGGGTTGCCGGTGTCGGCAGTGGCTGCAGAATCTTCCTGAGGCCCCGGGTTGTCCAGCCTTGGGCTCAGGTCAAAGGGGTTGGTGCTTCCCTGTGCCGCCATCGATAACGGCAGCAAAGCGAAAAAAGCAATGGCGAAAGCCCAAAGGCCTCCTTTAGTGTTTCTGAGCGTTTGCATATTTTGCAAAAATAATCATTCCCGGCTAAGTCTGATGCCTGAAAGTCTTGTTAATAAGCTGTTAATGGTTTTTTTAAGCCAATTTATACGGATAATTTAGGGGGGTATGAAAAACAGCACCATTCTGCGGGTTATGATCCTGGGCGCTATTGCCATCATCGGCATTATCGGGGTGCAGGCGTATTGGGTTGTCAGTACCTGGAACGTCAACGAAGAGGAGTTTGACAAAAAGATCAACCTGGCTCTGTACGAGGTGGCCTGCAGCCTGGTCGAATTGAACAACGGCGAACTGCCGCCGCGCAACATCGTTAACCGCCGTACCTCCAATTATTATGTAGTCAATATCGAAAGCGAGATCGACGCCAACAGCCTGGAGTATTTCCTCCAGAAGGAGTTCGAACAGCTTGCCCTGTACGTGGATTTTGAATACGCCGTATATGACTGCACGACGAATGAAATGGTCTATGGCAACTATTGCAGCTATTCTCCGGGAGTGAAAAAAGACCTCGAACTGGGCAACCTGCCCAAAGATGATAAGTTCACCTATTATTTCAGTGTGAAGTTCCCGACCCGCTCAAGCTATCTGTTTGGGCAGATGCAGCTGTCGATCTTCTTTTCCTCGATCCTGTTGGTCGTCATCCTGTTCTTTGCCTATTCCATGTTTGTGATCCTCAGGCAGAAGCGGCTGTCGGAGTTGCAGAAGGATTTCATCAACAACATGACACACGAGTTCAAGACGCCTATCTCAACGATCAAGATCGCTGCCGATGTTTTTCTCAAAAATGCCAGTGTGCAGGAAGATGAACGGCTCTATCGCTACGCCCGCATCGTCAGAGAGCAGAACCAGCGGCTCAACAACCAGGTGGAGAAGGTACTGCAGCTGGCCAAGATAGAACGCGGCAATTTTGAGCTCAAAAAAGAGCGCATTCCGCTGCAGGAAGCGCTGAACAGCATCGTCAACAGTACCGTGGTGAAAGTGGAAAAAAAGGGCGGAGAGCTCAAAAGCTACATCAATGTCGAAGGAGTGGCCATTCTGGCCGACCGCCTGCACTTCACCAATATTTTACACAACCTGCTGGACAATGCCATTAAATATTGCAAGGATGTTCCCCGGCTCACCCTTCGCGCCAGGGCTCGTGATGGAGAAATACAGATCACTATCATTGACGAAGGGATCGGCATTCCTAAAGAGCATCTCGGAAGGGTGTTCAATAAGTTTTATCGCATACCGACCGGAAATGTACATAAGGTAAAGGGTTTCGGACTGGGCCTGTTTTACGTCAAGAACATTTGTGACGCGCATGGCTGGCGCATCCGGCTCGACAGCCAGGAGGGAAGAGGCACCTGTGTGCACCTGCTCATTCCCGAAGCGCAAAGCTCGCCACGGGTACATTGGCGCAGGTTCTGGCAGCGGGCACAACTGAGCTTCCGCAGGCTCACCGCCCGTGCCTGATGCCAGTTGCCAGTGCCCCGGCCAGAAAAATTGACCATGAAAGCACATATTTTATACGTTGAAGATGATGAAAGCCTGAGCTTCGTAACGCGGGACAACCTCGAGCTGCAGGGGTATGAAATAACACATTGTACGGATGGCAAAGCGGCACTGGAGAAGGTACACGAACAGGACTTCGACCTTTGTATCCTGGATGTGATGCTTCCGGAGGTAGATGGCTTTACGGTAGCCCGGGAGATCCGCCGGTATGATACGGAGATCCCCATACTTTTCCTGACCGCGAAATCGCTCAAGGAAGACCGCCTGCACGGCCTGCGCCTCGGTGCCGACGATTACATTACCAAACCCTTCAGTATAGAAGAGCTCATTCTCAAGGTAGAGGTATTCCTGCGCCGCAGCAAGATCAGCGCACCGCGTTCTCCCGGCCGGTTCCGGTTGGGCGGTTTCGAGCTTGACCACGAGAATCTCACCCTTACCCACGACAATGAAAGCCTGCAACTCACCCAGAAAGAGGCAGACCTGCTCAAGCTGTTCGCCGAAAGCCCCAACCAGGTGCTTAAGCGTTCCGATATCCTGAAGCAGGTCTGGGGTGACGATGACTACTTCCTGGGCCGCAGCCTCGATGTGTTCATCTCCCGCCTGCGCAAGTACCTGCGTGCCGATGAGTCGCTTAAGGTAGAGAATATTCATGGAGTGGGGTTTCGGCTGCGGGTGGAGGAAGGGGAGGAGTGATGTCTAAGGCGCTGGTATTCAATCCCCGTCTTTGCTTTGGCTTAGCCCAAATTGAATTTGCCTGAAAAAGCGTACTGATGATTTTCGTCCGGAATCACACTCCCCGGCGGATTACAGATTCAAGGACCTCAATGTATTGGATCGTATTGATACAAAAGACAAATGGGCCCTACGCAGGCAGTATTGTCTCAAGAACGTATATACCAACCTGACTCAATTGATTGAGGATAGCCAAGCCCCCCAAAATGTCTCTTTAGCCACCTTTAAGCCAGCTTCTTTCATAGACTTCATTGTAGAACCGGATGAACGAGAATGGAAGCCGGCCTGGAAGGCCCAGCTGCAACAGCTTTCGCTGGACTTCGGAGGAGGTGAAGAAGGAAAGAAACGTGAACTCATTAGAAAACTGCCCTACAAATTCTACTATAAATTTCTCGACGATGAGGGGCGGGAAAGCCGAATGATGATCGAGGATTGGGAGATTGGGCAACTCTATTGGAATTGCCTGAAATCCGCCAAAGGTGATGAGCAACTGGCTAAAGAAAAAGTGCGTCAGCGGTATTGGACTGAGTTTGTCAAAGGTGATCATGACATCTATCTGTTTCTGGGTGCCTTAATGGAATCGCACCGGCGGAGGTACAAAAACCCATTTGTGATTATCGGAGTTTTCTATCCACAAAAGCAGCGACAAATGCTGTTGTTCTAAAAAAGTTTTTTCTAACCATCTGAGCTACCTTTTGCACCAGGCTCTCGCCCGAAGTGTTTGGTTCCTGATTCGAAGCTGGAGAATTTGCCCGTTCTCTGCCTCGCGTTAGGCGAAGTGAGCCGAATAGAAGTTGTATTCGGCTCAAAAAAACGCTAATTTTGAGCCGAATAAGAGAATGATTCGGCTCATGCACTATAATTGGCAACAAGAAGACTGGCCCCGTTTTAAATATAGCCTGAAAGATATGGAGGAGCAGCTTTTCGTTTTCGTGGAAAGCCAGGGCCGTATCAGCGGGCTGCTGAAGGCGCTTTCCGAAGAGGAAAAGGCCCAATCCGCCATCGATTTGATGATCGCTGAAGCCATAAAGACCTCAGAGATAGAAGGGGAGTTTTTGAGCCGGCAGGACGTGCTTTCTTCCATCCGGAACAACCTGGGATTGAACCATCCCCTGGAGAAAGTGAGGGACAAAAGAGCGGAGGGCAATAATCGGGTAAACAAAGGACAATGGAGAAGCAGCGAAGATCCCATGCAGGTGGTTTCGGGGGCGGTGGGGAGAGAAATTGTTCATTTCGAAGCGCCGCCTTCTGCCCGGGTGCCGCAGGAGATGAAAAATTTCATCGCCTGGTTCAATAAAACCGCACCGGGGGAACGGCAGGAGATATTCCATGCGCCGGTTCGTTCGGCTATTGCCCACCTGTACTTCGAAACGATCCATCCCTTTGAAGACGGCAATGGGAGGATTGGCAGAGCCCTCTCCGAAAAAGTCCTCTCTCAGGGCTAACTTAGGCAGTAAATTTCCTTTACCGCTCAAGTCCCGATAAAATGCCAATCAACATGACCTGCAACATGTATAAACCTGCCCTGGCCCTCCTACTCACTCTCTTCCTCCTCCCGGCCTGCCACCGGCCCCTGTTCCAATTTTCCCAACCGCCGGCAGACCCTCACCTCACCTACAAAAAATACCAACCCGGCCCGGAAGACAAGATCATTTCCAGAACGGAATATCTCCACAAACTCTACGGCTTCTGGCTCGGCCAGTGCATCGCCAACTGGACCGGCCTGATCACCGAAATGGACAAGATCGGCGGGGAGGGGAAAGACGGCAGGGGCGCCGGCTTCTATACCCGCGAGAACTGGGGCGGGCCGGATGAGCCCAACATCTGGGGGGGGGGTGGCCTTTCCGATACTATCGGTTTTTATTTTGAAGACGATGGCGGTGTATGGGGCGCCGATGACGATACGGATATCGAGTACCTCTACCAGCACCTGCTGTACACCAACAAAACCACCCAACTCACCGGCAGGCAGATACGGGAAGGGTGGCTGAAGCACATCAGGGGCGAAGAGGAAAACTATTTGTGGGTATCCAATCAGCAGGCGTTTGATCTAATGAAGGAAGGGCTCGTTCCCCCGGCCACCGGCCACCCGGACAACAACCCCTATTATGAGATGATCGACGCCCAGCTGACGACCGAGATCTTCGGCCTGTTCGCACCCACCCGCCCGGATGTGGCCCTGAAAATGGCCCGCCTGCCCATACAAACGACGGCGAGGGAGAATGCACAGTGGATCGCTGAATTCTACGTCATCATGCACGCCCTGGCGTCGTCTGCAGATAAGAGCCTGCCCATGAAAGAGCAGGTATTCCGGATGGCGAATGAAGCCCGCCAGCACCTGCCCGGTGATTCCTACTCCGCCAAAATGTATGATTTCGTCAAAGGCCAGTATCAGTCCGGCGCTGCCTGGGAGGAGGCACGAGACGCCCTCTACGAAAAATACCAGGTGAGGCAGGAGGACGGCTACGACTGGCCCACCAAAGACGAGGTGTGCAACGGCTGCTTCGCCGCCGGCATCAACTTCGGCGCCAGCATCGTCAGCCTGCTGTACGGCGAAGGCGACATCAAAGAGACGATAAAGATCGGCGCCCTGGCCGGCTGGGATTCGGACAATCCCACCGCCACCTGGGGCGGGCTGCTCGGGTTTATGCTTGGAAAGAAGGGAGTAGAAGCCGCTTTCGGCCGGACGTTCGCCAGCCTATTCAATATCCACCGAACGCGGGTAGGCTTTCCGGATGATGGTATAGACAATTTTTACGGCATGGCCCGAAGGGGGATATTTATCGTGGACCGGGTGGTGCAGGAAGAAATGGGCGGCGGGGTGGATATGGAGCAGGGGGTGTGGTATGTGCCGATGGCCGGTGAATGAAGGGCTGCCTGCCTTCTGTTGCCCGGCCGGTTCTGTTAGAGGGGCTGGGCCGGGCATTGGGGGGCAAGCCAATAAATTGAACATTCACATCCTCCCCAAAAACCGAAGAAAAACCTTCCCCCTTCGGGGGGATTGAGGGGGGCTCCCTCACTCCCACCTTAAACTGGAATCCGGAAGAGCATTGATCTCCAGGTTGGAGATGATCCGGAAATCCTCTATTTCCTCCTCCATATCGGTATCGTCTTCGTCGTAGTACCAGTTGGTGGTTACTTCTCCGCCATTGTCTTCGTACTCTTTGAGTTTGAGCAGGATGTAGAGGATGCGTTTGGAGGAGCTCGTATTGAAATAAGTCAGCCTGAAGTTGAAGGTGATGGGGTTGCTGACCGTTTCGATATACTCATCCAGCCAGGCCAGCAGGCGGTCGTAGAACTCGGCGGTCTTTTCCAGGTAAGATTCTCCTTTCAGCTCACAAACCCCGGTTTCTGCATTGAAAAAAACAGTTGGGACATCGTAATCGCCGTGGCTGCCTTTAATTTCCAGATTCTGCATATCAGAGGGTTTACTTGTTGATCTTGACGCGGATCGTAAAGAATGAACAATTCTGGTCGATGGGTTTGACCTCGATATCGAGGGGGTTGTCTGAGGTGATGGCCAACTGGATGAGGCCGATGTCTGCGCCGGCCCGCTCGTAATCGTTCTGCTTCAGCTGTTCGCGCTTGAGCTTTCGCAGGCCCTCCTTATCCAGGGTATTGATCAGTTCGCACTTGTCGATAACGGGACCCAGGTCGCCATTGTCGATCAGGTTGCCGGTGACGACCTGGAAATAATCCGGATAATCCACGATGACCAGCGACCCGACCCCAGCCCCTACATATTCTCCGATGATATTTTTCTCCGCCGAGTACTGGGCGATATTCTGTGCCAACTCGATAAAGACCTTAAACACTTTTTTACTGGCCTGGGGATTCATCGAGATCAGGCCCCGGATGTAGTTTCCGATCATATTCATGGCGCCTTTATCAAAGGGGCCTTTGTAGGAAACGACTACTTCCTGTTGGGACCGGAAATGGTAATCCACCAGGTTGAACTTGTTATTCTGTTCCATATCGGGTTAAAATTTTATCGCCATCAGGGAAATGTCATCTCGTTGTTTTTCATTTTGCTGGAAGTCATCCAGGGTTTTTTCCACCACTTCTTTTTGTTCATGTAGTGGCAGGTGCATGGTCTCCTCGAGGAGCTTTATCAGCCGCTGGCTGCCGAACTTTTTCCGGTTGGGCGCATTTTGGTCAGCTATGCCGTCACTGGCCATGTAGATCCTGTCGCCCGGCGCCAGCCACAATTCGCGGTTCGTGAAGGCCTGGCCTTTGAAGACCCGGCCGCCTACGGTTTTCCGGTCTCCGGGCAATATATTTATTTTTTGATTGCTGCTGTAGTATAAGGGCCGCCGGGCGCCCGAAAAGGTGATTTTTATCCTGTCCCCACCATTTTTTTCTATCCGGCAAAGGCAGACATCCATACCGTCATCACTTACTTTTCTTTCCTGTTGCAGGGCCTCGCGTACGGCGGTGTCCAGCATTTCGAGGATCTTCCTGGGCTCATGCTCTTTCCTTTCATTGACGATGCTGGCCAGCAGTTTGATTCCGATCATCGACAGGAAGCCTCCCGGGACGCCGTGGCCGGTACAGTCTGCAACGGCTACAAAGACCTTTTCCTCTTTCCCTTCCTCCGCTCCGGCAGCGCTCATCCAGTAAAAGTCTCCCGATACAATGTCTCTGGGGCGGTACAGGACAAAAGGTTCAAAATATTTTTCCAACTCTTCTCTGGAGGGCAATAGGGCCTGCTGAATGGTCAGGGCGTAATTGATGCTGCTTTTGATATTTTCGTTCTGCCTTTCAATTTTTCGGTTGATGGCCTCGAGTTGTTTTTGGTGGGCCTGGATTTCTTCCTTCTGCCGGCTGATGGCCGCATTTTTTTCCTCCAGCTTTTTGTTGGCCTCCCTTTTGATCCGGTAGGCGCGCAGGATGAAGAAGATCATGGCGGCGGTCAGAGCGAAAAGGGCGATGAAGAGGTAGAGGATGGTTCGTTGTTTTTCGATCTTGAGCGTTTGTGCTTCAATTTCCAGGTTTTGCTGTTCCAGGGTTTGGGTATGCGCCTGTATTTCCTGTTGCTGGCTTTTGATCTTTTGTTCCTGGGCTTCTATTTCCTGTTTTTGCCGGTTGAGGAAAGCATTTCCCGCCTCTATCTCCTGCTTTTGTCTTTGTAACCGGGCGTTTTGTTCATCGATATCGGCCTGCTGTTCCCGGATCATTGACCTTTGCTCTTCGAGCATGGCTATTTTCTGATCCAGTGAATCCTGCTGGGCCGTCGCCCGGGCGATCATCGATTCCAGGTTTCCTTCCTGTAGGGCTATTTCTACATTCAGGGCGAGGATCTCCCGTTTTTTTGTTTCGAGTTCCTTCTGCTGCTTTTTCAAAGCGGCGGTTTGTTGCTCCAGTTCCGCTTTTACATCGGATAACTGCCGCTCGGAAGCCTGGTACATTTCTCTCAGGTCTTCTTCGGAGCCACCGTAATACAGCAACTTGGGCGGCACGTATAATCGGGCTTTATCGATATTGTCTTTATTGATCTCAAACTGGTTGCCCGGCATGTCGAGGGCCAGCAGGTTGACCATGGTTTCATCAGCGGTGGAGCAACTGTCAGTGAACATCAGGATGTGCTCCGCTATTGCGGTTTCCAGTATCTTTTTCAGAACCCGGTTCCTTCTTTCATCCACATAGAGGATATGGATGCCACTGGCCTCATCTGCCCTTTTAAACTGCACGACATCGAACGCCTTATTCTTCAATAAGGCTTCGCCGGACCTTCTTTTCAGGGCCTCAAACACATCGCCTCCGCCCAATACGCCGATACGGAATCTTTCGATGGCCTCTTCCTCTTCCCATTCAATGAATTTGGCCACGTTGAGGATGAAGTTTGCCTTGACCACATTTTCCGTCAACTGGCCCAAAGCCGTTGGCAGGAAGATTAAGGATATTATGATATGGATCAATACTCGTCGCATGACCTGTTTGTAATGATGGCGGAACCTGAAAATATACATGGCCAGTAGCAAGTAGCAGGGTGGATGTGAGGTCAGCGTAATGCTTTTCGGACAAATGCTACCGTAAAATAAGAAATTAAGAACAAACCTGTAAATCCTTCGAAGCCGGAAATCCATCTTAATACCCCAGTTGGGTAATAATCGCCGTAGCCGATAGTCAAAAAGGTGACAATGCTGTGGTAGAACGCTATTTCCAGTTGGGACAGGTCGTCTCCGTGATCGAGGGAGGGCATGATTTCATTGCCGATGAAAAAAGGCAGCAGAAAATAAATGAGCACGAAAAACAAATACGCCACCACCATACTGATCAGCACCCGTACCGGGTTGGTGGCGTATAAGCCTATCTTGTCAAAGATCAGCCATTTAAACCCATATACGCCGTAGGCATTCCATTTCCGGAAGAATTTACCTTCACCCAGTGCCTCCTCCAGGTCTGCTTTGGCTTCCGACCTCCGGAACTCGACGTAAGCTTCATCTTCGGCATCGTATTGCCCCAGGGTGTGGTAGTTCTCCTTAAGTATCCTGAATTGCTCGGACCGGTGCCGGTGGGAGGCTTTTTGCTCCAGGATCAGGGCCCTCACCCCATTGGCTTTCCAGTCGATGTAGAATTGCCCGAGCAAAAGCAGGCCGGACAGGTTCAGCGAATGGAGTTCGGGCGTGAAACCATAGGGTTTCATATCGACAATATCTCTGACGACAGAGTTGGAGAAATCCAGGCTCCCACATTCCTGAAGCTGCAGGTTGAAAAAGGCATTCACCTGGCAGGACCTGAAAGAAAGCTCTTGCACCCTGGCCTTTGAAAAAGAGGCGGTGCATTTTCCGAAATCCACATTTTCAAACAATACCCCGGAGGAGCGATACTGGGCCGAGCTGAAATCAATGACGCCGGCGCCGAAGATGTTGTTCTTGAACGTGACCCTGCCATTTTTGATTTCGCTGGCTTCAAAGATCAGCTCGTTTTTTTCAAATTCTGTCCGGTTGAAACTGATCTTCCCACTCTGAAATTCGGTCGCGCTAAAATCGATGATACTGTTATCAAAGAAGGCCCGGTCGAAGAGCAGGGTGCCGCGCTCGAAATTGGCGAATCGAAAGTCCAGCTTGCCATTTTTGAAATGGGCCGATTTAAAGGCCAGGCGCACGGTATGGAATTCGGCGCTGACAAAGAGCAACCCCCGGTTGGACAACCTGGCATTGGAAAAGTTGATCTCTCCGCTTCCGAGGTTGGAACGGGTGAAGTCAATTTTTCCATCCCAGAAAGAAGCCTCTTCAAAGTTCAGGATAATTCTCCCGCTTCGGCTACTGCCTTCTCTCTTCCGCCGTTCCGGGCGAGCCTCTTTACCAGGGGCCGTAAATCTGGAGTTTTTAAAAGACAACAGGCCCTTACCGAAGGAAGCATTGGAAAAGATGGCGCCTCCTTCGTGGAAATGGGCATTATCAAATTTGAGTTCCCCATCCCCGAAATCAGCGTGAGTAAAATTTATATTGCCCCCCAGGAAAAGCGAACTGCTCAGGTCAATTTCCCCGGCTGAAAAGCGGGTAAAGGAAAGGTCGATATCGCCTTTGGAATGGAAAACCGAATTGGTGGCGATAAATTCGTTGAGGTCCAGAAACTGGCTGTTCTTAATACCTCTTTTTTCCCGGAAAACCGCCATGGAAAAGTTTTCGATATAACACTTATCCAGGTTAACGGCCTGCCTCTGTGCGATCTGTTCGTATAGCTTTTCCGGATCGACAACGCCCAGTTCCAGGGTGGAAATGACCTCACCGTTCTCCCGGAGTAAGGAGACCGCAGCGGTTTGAGGGAGCGCTTCACCATTGGGCAGCAAAAATGGTTTGTCGGTCTTTTTGACGTTGTATCGGGAAAAGGTCCTTGCCATGGCAGTCCGTTGATGGAAAATACTTTTAAGAGGGCCGCTACAAAGAAGCCGAAAGCAACTCCGCCGGCAGCGTCTCCGCTCTTTTCAAATTTACAAAATTCGGGGGTGTTCCGGGCAGCAGGGTGGGGAGAATTGTTAAAAGTAGAGGGATTCTATTTAGGGAGGGAAGGGCGTAGTGAGTCTTTTGTTGACGTCTCTAACTCTCTACTATTATGTGGTTGCGGCCAGGGGGAAGAGGACATAAATACTTCGGCCACTGCTCACGCGCCGAAGCCTCGGATTTCAGTTGGTATGTTTCAAAGAATAATAAGATTAAGGGGCGGCGGTGTTTGGTTGAAGGAGTGCGCCCTGCATTGTGTTACAGGATACATTTGGGAAGGCAAGATGTGGAACCCTTATAAAGCCTTCCATTTTTGAGGCTGTAGAGTACGTAAAAATAAAACATGATCCCGGTGCTGTGGGAGAATAAAAAAAGCCTCCACTTTTGTGAAGGCTTCTTTTCGTAGCGCGAGGCGGGCTTGAACCGCCGACCTCATGATTATGAATCATGCGCTCTAACCAGCTGAGCTACCGCGCCCTTTGGCCGCCAAAATCTTGATGAAGGCGGTATATTATGAATCAAGCGCTCTAATCCCGCTTTGCTAAAAGCGGGAAGCTACCGCGCCCTTTGGCCGCCGATTTATCCGCCGAGACTAAAGTGAAGGCGGAAGTTTTAACAAAGGCGGAAATTTTTGCGAGTGCAAATATACGGGTTTTAACCCCTTATGCACAACAATTCGCCCGGGATATTTTTTATCTTCTGTGGATTTCCTGTATTAACCCGGTTTCAATTGAAAAAATTCCAGCCATGCCCGACAAACGCAAAGACATCCGCCCGCTCGTGCCCATGGAAAAAGAGGCTGTCACTGAGGCCGAACGCTTTCAGAACGAAACCCTCCGCCCCATCCTAAAGATGCAGCACGATCTGCTGGCCGCCATCTTCCGCCGCATGATGGCCAAGCGCAGGATACCGTTCGATAGCCTGCCCCAGCAGAAACAGGAACAGCAGATCGATCACAGCCTGAGCCAGGACAACCGCCTGCGATTCCTCCTCCTGGGCGCCGTGATCGGGCAGTTCACCGCCGAAGAATATGAACAATTCCTGGAAATGGAGCCGGAGGCCACCCGGCGGATCATGAGTATGTTGGCGGAGCGGTTGAAGGGGGGATTCGGGATTCGTAACTCGTGAATCGTGAATCGGGAGTCGTTATCCCGAGTTAGGAATCCCGAATACACGAATCCCGCCCGTCCTCGTCCCTCGGCCGGGTGAAAATAACGAATAACGCACCCCATCAATAAAACCCCGAAGGCGCCTTGGCCTCAGGCTTCTCCGGCCTCACCCTTCCCAACAACAAATTCAACCCCAGCCTCAGGTTGGCGCTGTGGCTGTCTTTGGGGCGGATGGCAGTAACGATGTTATCCGTAGCGGCCATCAGTTGTACGGGGCCCAGCAACAGGGTGGCGTTCAGGCCCAGGTTGTCGAGGCGTTCGTTGCGGAAGGCGTAGGTGGCGCCGACGTTGAGAACAGGCAGTATGTCCATATTGCCGCCGATGGCCACGGCCGTTGTCCATTCTTCCCGGTACTGCTCCAGATAGATGAGCCCGCCGACACTCAGGCCGGGTTTCAGGTGATACAGGCCGCTGAGGTAAAAGCGGGCAGGCAGGGTAGTGGAGTAATTGACGGAGGTTTCCACCACCTCGTAGATCTCCCTCAGAGTGTCTATGATCGAACCAACCGTGACGGTGTCTTCAAAGATGTTCTGGGCGGGATCCAGGCCTTCGTACTGGAAAGTACCGTTGAGGTGGTAGTTGGTTACCTCCTCTTTCCAGTTGACCTTGCCGATGTCCAGGGCGCTGGCGGCCAGTTCCAGTTTCTCTCCGAGCTGAAGCTGAACGCCCAGGTCGAAGGCAAAGCCGGTATTGCCGGTGAAAAGCTCTTCAAAATCAAACCGGCCATAGTCAAATGCAACGGTCAGTTTATCGAACCCGTCGTACTTGATGGAGCCCGCAGAGTTGACGTAGTAGTCGGCATTGAGCTCCAGCTGATAGATCTCGCTGTCGGTGCGCAGGCGCAGGCTGGTGCGCTCTGAGCTGATGCTGCCCACACCTGCCAGCAGTTTGGCGCGCCCCCCGATGGTAAAACCAGGCGCTACATCCACTGCCAGCCCCAGGGCAAATTCCTGGTAGCCGAAGAGGTCCACATCCGGCCCGAATTCCACTTCCTGTCCGATAAACTGGGCGTTGCCCTGCCAGATGAGTTGAGGCATGGTTTTAGGGTAGTTCATAAATGCATTGAAGCGCAGGGTGTGGCCCAGCGAAAGGGCAGCCTTGCCGAAGCGCATCCCCAGGCTGAGCGTTTCGATATCCAGGTTGTTGCGCAGGATATTGTTTTCTCCCAACTGTTCTATTGCCTGGTTGATGTTTAAAACATCCTTCCCGTTTTCCCCTTTGGCGATCAGGTCGCCATAGGTGACGTTGGTGACGTAAAGGGTATTATATACGCCCGGCAACCCGATAACGGCCTGGTAGTCCGGGAAAAAAGCCGGGTTAGTCCGGCTGGATTGCCAGGTGTGGCGCATGAAATGAGTGGCCAGGTCTTCCTGGGCCAGCGCCGCAGTGGCCAGTGAGATGATGATCAGTAATGAAAGCAGTATTCTCTGCATATAGTATGGTTGTTTTATTGCCCCCTTATCTGGCGTGAAAAATTAAAACTCTACCTGGAGCGCTATTGGAGGAGCCGGGGAGGCTAACCTGGCGAACTGCCAAAGCGAAACGCGAACCGCCAATTGCTGATCGCCCTTCTAATCCCGCACCCCGAAGATAGCCCCAAGCTTGATCTGCACGGCCTGGCTTTCCAGGATCTTGACCGAGACCTCACCGTTGTTGACCGTAGAGAAGGAGGCAACAATGGCCAGGTTCTGAGCGCTGCGCACCTTATCGAAGCGTTCTTCCGGGAAATCGGCGTAGGTGACATCCTCGCTGGTGCCGCTGGCGTTGCCTTCTGCGTCAGTCGGGGCCCCTTCGATCACCCGCATGGACTCCTGGAAGAGGGAGTCGAGCACCAGGTCGTCCTGATCCAGAAAATACCCCTGGATGGACACATCCAGCGGCAGGCTGTTGATGGCCACCAGTTTGAATTCTGCTTTGTACATCTGCTGGAAATCTTCGAAGTTGAGCTGGAAAGTATCCTGCGCCAGGAAGTTGACAGACCGCCCGTAAAGCGGCAGGTCAACATCGACGCGTACTTTGTAGTAACTGCTGTCGGTTATGAATCCGCGAATGTTAACGTTGGAATCCGGGTTGGTCACGGCATCCACATCGTAATCGATGGCGACCGGGCCGGCGCCCAGGATCTGGTCGATATTGGAGTTTTCCTTATTGAAGACGAATTTTTTCTCCTTGATCACTCCGACTTCATTTATAGAAGGATAGGGAAAGGCAATGCCGCTTTCTACGTAAGGGCTCATCAGTTCCAGGGTTTCTCCTCTTACGGTCAGGACTTTAAACACCTTCACGTCCGACTCCGTCGGGATGCCAAATGAATTTTCGATATTGAAAGTGACGGTGGGGTCGGCGAAATAGATGTCGCCGGTTACCCAGTTGTCGAAGAAATCGATGATGATGGTGTCGCGGCCGCCTTCATGCCGCTGCACGCCCAGAAAGCCTTCCATATAGGAGAAAGACAAGTCGCGAAAGGTAATAGCGGCAAGGGCTGTATCCGGCTGCCCGCTTTCGCGGATCAGTTCATATTCAACATAAACGGAATCTGTAACCGGGTCGGGCAATACTTCGTATCCATCGAGCATGAAGGGGGCGAAAAGGTTGGTATAGGTCGGCAGGTTACCGCTTCCGCTGTATGCCGGCAGGCTGGCCGAGAAAGATAAGGGTACTCCGTCTTTGGTGATCTGAGGCATAGTCAGGGTAAACTCCACCGGCTCGGGGTGTTTGTGCTGGAATCCAAAAATAAATTCTCCGGATTTGAAGACCAGGCGGTCGAAGTCGAAACCTTCGGGCAGTTCCAGGGGAAGGCCCATTCGCTTGCTGTTGATCGGTATCGGCACGCCGCTGAGCGATTCATTGATCTTTTTGAATATGGTGTCGCTGTTCTGAGTGAGCACATCGCCGGAATAGGTGAAGTGGATGAGCCCGTCGGGGTCGATCGAGATAACGGCCAGGTCCTGGAAGTTTTCCAGCGCTTCCTTCAAAGACAGCTCCGTATTGAGGAGGGGAACTGCGTAGTCGGCATCGTAGTCGGCATCCTCCAGGTTTTCCAACTCATCGAAAGACTGGCACGCGCCAAGCAGAGCGGCAACAGCCACCAATAATAACAGGATTAACCTTTTCATAATCAGAATTTAATTAAATCCACCACAGGTTCATTAACTGGGAATAATGCGCGCTTATTATACGCGAAGGGCGTTCTGCACAGCGGCAGGGTTATTGGAGAGTCATCAGGGCTAGTAGAAGAACACTGCAAAGGTATTCAAATTGCTACACATTACAACGCTACCACAAGCCAAATTGATGTGTGGACGGCAAAGTTTGTAGTTTCGTGCATTTTCACCCGACAGAGCCTGGCGAAGACGAGGGGGTATTCGTGAATTCGTTTCGTAGTGCCGCAAAACCGCAAAACCACAAAACCAACACAATCCTGCAGTTCACAGATAAGTGATTTTTTGTATATTGCTCCACTATGTCTGAGAAGAAGAAGGAACCTGAAATACGGGATGGCCAGCCAACGGCCGGAGCCATAACCGAGCAGGCGCGGGAATTTGTGCTACGCCTGTTCGGGCAGCGGCAGGACGGCCGCCTGCTGGTCCATAATTATAACTTTGCCGATACTCTGGCCGGGTATGTAAAAGCGATCGCTAAGGAGGAAGGCGCCGGCGCGGAGGTGCTGGAACAGGCTTTGCTGGGCGCCTGGTTTATTCCTACCGGCTATTTATACGATTACCGTGAACCGGCCCACTTTAGTGTAGAGTTCACCCGGCAGTTTTTCGGACAGGCAGAGTACCCTGCGGAAAAGCAGGAACAGGTGGTCGGGTGCATCCTTTCCGTTGCTGAAGGGCGCCTGCTTTCCGGAGCGGCAGAGCGTATTCTCAGCGATGCCATTCAAGCCACTACTTATCTGCAGGGAACTGAAGATGGGCTTCCGCTGCTTCGCCTGGAACGGGAGTTCCTGCTCGGCCGGAAATATACCAAAGTGGAATGGTCGAGGGGTTTGCTGGAAGAACTGCTGCGGATCAAACTGCATACACATTCCGCTCAGGCGCGTTTTCAGCCACTGCTGGCGCAGGCCATTCACAATTGCCGCCAGGTGTTGGAAAAGCATAATAAGAAAGCCGAAGAAGAGGATGATGGCAGCTTTATCAGCCTGGAGCGTAAAGTGCCGGTACGGGGAGTACAGACCTTTTTCCGGGCCAATTACCGGAACCACATCAACCTGAGCGCCATTGCCGACAATAAGGCCAATATCATGATCAGCGTCAATACCATCCTGGTCAGCGTGCTCATTACCTTTCTTTCATACCGTAATATCGGAGAGAACAGCCCGCAGATCCTGCTCCCGGTGGTCATTTTTCTGGTTACGGGTATGGCCAGCCTTATATTTGCCGTCCTTTCCGCCCGCCCCAAAGTTACCATGCTCAACCCGGAAGGGGCCGCGCCGGAGGCGGTGCGCCGCAACGTCGTCTTTTTCGGTAACTTCGTTACCCTGAGCCTCGAGCAATTCGAGGAAGCTATGGAGGATGTGTTCAACGACAGCGAGTTGCTCTACGGCAATATGGTCAGAGACCTGTACCATCTCGGGAAGGTGCTGGAAAAGAAATATCGCTATCTGGCCATTTCCTATAATATCTTTATGGCCGGTTTTATCGCAACGGTCTGTACCTTTCTGATCGCCTTGTTCACCTGAACCGCAAAGAAAAAATGCCCAGTCTATGGTCGAAGCATTTGCTACCCCCTTGCTCAAAAAACTATACGCTGCCGTTAAGGAATTTCTCGAAGCAGAGGTTTATCCGAATGAGCTGCGCTGGCTGAGGTCTCCTTTCCGGGAAGTGGAATCGGAGATCCGCAGCCTCCGGGAAAAGGCGCAGGCTACCGGAGCCTGGAACCCGCACCTTCCGGCCGGGCACGGTGGGGCAGGGCTCAGCCTTTCTGAATTCGGCCAATTGGGAGAACTCCTGGGCACCACTCCCTTCGGCCATCTGGCGTTCAACTGCCAGGCGCCGGACGCAGGAAATACCGAATTATTACTGCAACACGGGCCTCCGGATATCAAGGAGCAGTTCCTTCGCCCTCTGCTTGCCGGAGATATACGTTCCTGTTTTGCTATGACCGAACCGGCCTATGCCGGATCCAACCCGGTGCGTATGGGCACCATGGCGGTGCGTGATGGGGATAATTACAGAATCAACGGGCACAAGTGGTTTGCCTCCTCGGCGGATGGGGCTTCTTTTGCCATCGTCATGGCAGTCACCAACCCCGAGGCAGAAAACCCTTACCAGCGGGCCAGTATGATCATCGTTCCAACCGATACTCCCGGCTTCCAACTGGTGCGCAACATTCCGGTGATGGGGCATGCCGGGGAGGGCTGGCACAGCCACGCGGAGATCCGCCTGGAAGATGTAAGAGTGCCCCGGGCCAACCGGCTGGGGGAAGAAGGGGAGGGCTTCAAACTGGCCCAGCAACGCCTGGGGCCCGGGCGCATCCACCATTGCATGCGCTGGATCGGCATCTGCGAACGGGCCTTCGATATGATGTGCCGGCGCGCCGCCACCCGCGAGATGGGAGAGGGGAGAATGCTGGGAGAACAACAGATGGTGCAGGCCTGGATCGCGGAGTGCCGCGCTCAGATCGATGCCGCCCGCTATATGGTGCTGCACACGGCCATCAAAATGGAGAAAGAAGGGCAGCGGGCGGCCAGCACCGAAATTTCCACCATAAAGTTTTTTGTTGCCGGAGTGATGCAAAAGGCCATTGACCGCGCCCTGCAGGTGCATGGCGCTCTGGGCGTTACCGACGATACCATTCTTTCTTATTTCTACCGCGAAGAGCGGGGCGCCCGCATTTACGACGGGCCCGATGAGGCCCACAAGGCCTCGCTGGCGCGAAGGATACTGAAAGGATACGGGCTGAAAGTGAAACAGAACCAATAATAGATAATAAACCAGTTTCTTATTCTCAAACCTTACGGTTTTTTACATAGGGAGCAGCTGCCCGGCAAATCGACCGGTGAGTGGCGCTGATCTCTTCTATGCTGACCTCATCCAGCCCGTCCAGTCTTCGGCGGATGGACTCCGGTTTTACGAGCCTGTCTTCATCACCGAGCAGGACATATACCGGTACTCTTGCCTGCCGGATGAGGTGGGCCACTTTTTTTGTGCCCAACCGAAAATGGCCGATGGCCATCCAGGTGTGCAGCAGCCGGTAGCGCAGCGGGGCTTCTCCCAGGTGGTGGTTCAGGTACCGGAGCAGAAAATCATCAACCCACCCCAAACGGTGCAGCCGGCGCGCCAGGGCCAATATCCAGGCAGGCCGTTGGGCAAAGTGAATGAACAACCGGCGCCACCAAACCGGGAGCCATTCCACCAGATAGAGCCACCGGGTCTGCAGTCCATCGGGCGCCAGCAGATAGAGGCAGGTGGCCTGGCCTTTGAAAAAAGGGAGCAGGTGCAGCCACAGGCGGGCGCCCAGGCTGTGCCCGATTGCCTCAAACCGGCCCTTGCCCTCCTGCGCAAGAATAAGCCTGACTACCGCTGCCAGTTGGCCCGGCCGGTAATCATCTGCCCGCCACTGGGTATTTCCGTGGAAAGGAAGGTCTATGGCGTACAGGGTACAGCCACCATCGAGATACCCGCCCATTGCCCGGAAAATGGCGCCGTCCGCTGAGAAGCCGTGAAAAGCGATCAGGAGACGGCCGCCGGCGCCGTACTTTCGGAAAGCGACCTCACCGAAGGGGGTATTTAGAAAAGATGGCTGCATATTAATGACCCCCCTACTGCCATCCTTTCTCTTCAATTCTGGCGAGGCCCGATTTGGCTTTCTGGTGCAGGCCGGTCCGGTATTCTTCCGGTTCGATGTTCAGGCAGCGTTCGAAGGCGGCCCTGGCCTGGGGGTAAGCTCCTTTGGATTCGTGGATCAGGCCCATCTGCAAAGCAGCGTTGCAGGCGTAGAAGTGAGGGGAACCGGCTCCCTTTTCAATGGTAAACTGGTAGTATTGCAGGGCTTCATCATAGCGGTTGAGTCCATGAAGCAGGCGCCCCATCCGGTAGTAGTATTCCAGTTGCCCTTCAGGATAAGAAAAGTTTTCCGGGCTGCGATCGGCCAGGATACGGTATCCTTTGAGGAAATACCCTCCATCGAAGAGGAGGCGGGCTTTCAGCAGGGTAAGGTCAGGCGCTGTTCCGTGTTCGGCTTCCTGCTGGGCGTTTTTGTCCCCTCCGGCAATGGGGGAGCCATTGGCCAGGCAAGCCTGCATGTAGCGCTCGTAACCTTTGGGGTTGCCGTTGATCAACTCCTGCCATGCCATTTTCTGATAGGCTTCCTTTATGAAGTTACTGCCCTGATAATGCAGGATAAAGCGCTGGAAGTGAGGCGTGGCGTCGTGATCCAGGCGGCGAAGTTTGGCCAGGCCCAGCATATAGTCCAGGTAGGGAAAGGGGAAAAAGGTTTTGCCCCTTTTGCGTTGTTCCAGCAATTTTATGGCCTGCTCGTTGCGCCCGGTGCGCATGGCGATATTGGCCATCACAAAACAATGCATGGGGTTTGCCCCGGGCCTCAGTGAACTGCCGGCAACGGCCCGCCAGGCTTCTTCGCCCTCATTGTCCAGGTGGAGGAGCAGGTAGGCATAGAGCGCTACCGTTTCTTCCCGGAAGATGAAGTCGTTTTGCTGTGAGTAGGCCAGTACTTCTTCGACTTCCCGGCGCCCCTGGGTGATGGTGCCGTCCAGGCCGCTGAGTAGCTTTATTCCCCATTTATAACTGTCCGGGATGGTGCCTACCATAGCGTGGAGGATACCCAGGTCTTTCTTATTGGGCATAAAGCCGGGGAAGAGCTCTTCGTTTTCCTTCAAAAGTTTGTAAGCTTTGCTCACTTCCGTGAAAGCACCCAGGTAATCCTCAAAGCGGAGGCGCACCAGCGCCCATTGCAGGCGTATGTCCGCCTGGACAAAGAGATAGTAAGGCGAGTTGCGGTCGCCGGCTTTTACTTTTTCCAGTCGCAGGTCGCGGTTTTTTCTGAGTTTCCGGTAAGTGGCTTCATCCTCCTGAATATAGAGGGTGAAAAAATCGATGTAATTTTCGATGTGGTGGACGATGAGGTTATTGGGGTCTTCCAGCTTCATTTGAGCCATGGAGGCATAGGCTTCCCCGAAGCGCAGGCTGGTGGCTAATTCATAAGCCTGCCGGGCTGCCGGCGTAAAGGCAAAGTACTTGGCCGACCGGGCGGGAAGGGCACAGGTGAGAAAAAACAGGAATGGGAGGCATAGCCTGAGCATGGGCACAAGTTTTCGGGTTACGTAGCCGGTTTGCCGGTAAAGAATACCAAAGGGTGGGAGCAGGACCAGAAGTTACAAAGAAAAAGAGCCTTGAAGGTATATGCAAGTATAACGAAAGAAAAGTGTCGAAATTTTTCTTTCCTCGCCTATATCTTCAAGGCTCCCGGAGCTGTGCAAAAGCGGAGAAAGCCTTTTGCGGGGTAGCCTCAGGCTTCCTGTTTTTCTTTTTCTTCCTTACCGACATCCATGATGAAGTCATCGACCAGGATGCGGCCGCAGTGTTCGCAGGCGATGATCTTCTTGCGCATGGAGATCTCGAGCTGCATCTGGGGAGGGATCATATTGAAACAACCGCCGCAGGAGTTCCGTTCCACCGTTACTACGGCCAGGCCATTGCGGTAGTTGTTGCGGATCTTATCGTAGGCGCGCAGCAGCCGTTCTTCAATATTTTTACGAACCTTTTCCGATTGCTTGCCCAGGCGTTCCTCCTCTTTTTCCGTTTTCTGGATGATCTGTTCCAGTTCGACTTTCTTCGCATCCAGGTCCTTTTGCTTGGCGGCCAGACGTTCTTCGGTGGCCTGAAGGGTATCCTGTTTGTTCTGTACGTCTTTGTTGGCGCCTCTTATCTTCTTTTCAGAGAGCTGGATATCCAGGTTCTGGAGTTCCAGTTCTTTCATTAGCGCGTCGTACTCCCGGTTGTTCTTTACATTATCAAGCTGAGCCTTGTAGCGCAGGATCAGCGCTTCGGATTCCTTGATCTTTGCTTCATGCCTGCTCACTTCTTCCTCCAGTTCATCAACCTGGCTTTTAAGGCGGTTGACGCGGGTTTCCATGCCGGCGATCTCATCTTCAAGGTCACTCACCTCCATGGGAAGTTCTCCTTTCAGTACTTTGATTTCATCGATCTTGGAGTCAATTTGCTGGAGTTCGTAGAGTTGTTTGAGCTTTTCAGCTACTGTGGGTTCTCCTGCCATATATTTAAATGTTATGATGTTGATTATAACGACGCGAAAGCCATTCAATGAAAGTAGTGCACCGGATTTGTAATGGCTTCCGTGCAATGGACCGCAAAATTACTAAATTTCTGAGAAATAATATCATACAACAGCTCTATTGTGAACTGCTCGCTTTCATAATGGCCGATATCGGCGATCACGATCTGCCCGTCGGCGTCGAAAAATTCGTGGTATTTGTAATCGGCGGTCACAAAAAACTGGGCTCTCGCCGCTTTGGCGTTGCCCAGCAGGAAGCCGCCGGACCCTCCGCACAGGGCCACCGTTTCCACTGGCTGGCCCAGCAACTTCGTATGCCGGATACACCCGGTGTTCATTTTGGTTTTAAGGTGTTGCAAAAAAGCTTTTTCCGGCATGGGTTCGGGAAGGCGGCCCACCAGCCCTGAACCTACGCCGGGATTGGTATTCTCTATGGAAACAAGTTCATAGGCGAGTTGTTGGCCGTTCGCGCTGGCCTGCAGGGCCGCCAGTATCTGCCGTTCCCGTCCGGAGGGGAAAAGGGCTTCCAGTTTTACCGTTGCTGTTTCTCCGCCGGAAGCAACTTCTCCCTCAAAAGGGAAATAGCTGGCCTGTTCACCGGCTGTTACCCTTTCAGCACCTGCGGTTATCAGGGCGGCCCGAAGGCTTTCCCTGCGGCTCTGCGGCGCCATGACGCTGAGTTTCTTCAGGTTGGCTTTCGGCGCCAGGATATGGGTGTCTATCAGGCCGAGCCGCCCGGCGATCCTGCCATTGACGCCCTCATGGTAAACGTTGTCCAGGTTGGTGTGGATGGCATAGATGGCGATACCATGGCGAATGGCCTGTATGACCACCCTTTCCACATAGCTGCTTCCGGTCAGGCGCTTCAACCCCCTGAATACAATGGGGTGGTGGGCGACGATCAGGTTGCACTGCTTTTCAATGGCCTCCTCTACGACTGCTTCAGTAGAATCGAGGCAGAACAATACCCCCGTTACCTCCTCTTCGGGGTTGCCGACGATGAGGCCGGCATTGTCGTAACTCTCCTGGTATCCCGGCGGGGCAATAGATTCCAGATGGGCGGCCAGGTCGCGGATTTTAGCCATGGTCAGTAGAAGTTGGTTTACATATCTTTTTCCCGAATTCTGGCCTCAATGGCCGAAGTCGAGTACCCTTCAATATACGGTAATGCTTTGACTTCTCCACCCCGGGCTATTACGACGTCTGCTCCGACGATATCCCCGGGTTGGTAATCGCCTCCTTTAACCAGGATGTCGGGCAGGAGCAGGGTGATGAGTTCCAGGGGGGTATCCTGTTCGAATGTGACGGCCAGGTCAACGCATTCCAGGGCGGCAAGCATCAGCTGCCGGCTCGGCTCATCGTTGATGGGGCGGCCCGCGCCTTTGAGCCGGCGAACCGAAGCATCGCTATTAAGGCCAACCACCAGTTTGTCTCCCAGTTCGCGGGCCTGCGCCAGATAGTGAATGTGGCCGTAGTGCAGCAGGTCGAAACAGCCGTTGGTAAAGACTGTCCGCAACCCTTTTTCCCTCCAGGCTTCAACGGACTGCTTTGCCTGTTCCCAGCTCTGGATCTTGCCTTTTATTTTCTGTAGCATGAAAGTTCTTTTGTTGCCAGTTGCGAGGTTACTGGTTGTTGCTGACAAGTGCTCAAGCCACTGCCTGTTCCTCCTTCAATGGAACGGTTTCCACCGGCTCGTAATTGCGGTTGATCACCGGCAGGAAGATGAGGGCAAGGATACCGACCAGCACATTACAGCCCAGCTGGATGGAGAAAAAAGCGATGTTGGCCCAGGAGAAACCGTCTTCACCGCTTACGCCATAAATGGACAATGCAGTTTGTGCCAGGAAATGATAGGTGCCCATACCTCCGGGAGACGGGATGACGATGCCCCAGCCTCCAAAGACGAATACCACAAGGCCGGCCACCATAGAAAGGCCGGCAGTGGGTTCAAACGCAAAAAAGCACAGGTAGGTCATCAGGAAATACATGAACCAGATGTTGATACTGTGAAGGACAAAGAGCCAGGGCCGGCTCATTTGGCTGACCGTTTTGATGCCCTGTAAGAAACCTCTGGCGATTTCGGCTATCTTATGATACAGTTTGGTTCGGGCGATCTGCCGGCGCAGGAGCCAGAATAGAAGTAGGGCGGCCAGGCCGAAGCCTCCCAGCCACAGGAATAGGTTGCCGGCATTTCCCAGACGTTCGCTCAGTGAAACCTGTTCCTGTACGAAAGCCAGAATATTATCGTATTCCAGTGCAAAAGCCAGGCTCGTCACCAGCAGGATACTGATGACATCAAAAATGCGATCTACTACAATTGTACCCATGACCTTCTCTACCGGGATCTTTTCGTACCGGGCGAGGGTGGCTCCCCGGACGATCTCTCCCATCCTGGGAAGGCCGAGGTTGGCGAAGTACCCCAGGATCGTGGCCAGAAAGCCATTGATGAGGCGGGGAGCATAGCCCATCGGGCGGATGAGCATAATCCAGCGGCTTGCCCGGCTGACGTTGCTGATCAGAAAGGCGAGCAAGACCATCAGTATCCAGAAGTAGTTGGCCTCTCTGAAATCATTGGCAACCTTGGCGATCAGGCTGCAATTCTCCGGGCTGATGCCTTTCAGCGCGCATTCCTCCTGAAAGGCCGTACTCTGCTTCTGGTAGACCAGGTATAATATTCCCACCCCGATCCCGAGGAACAGGAGGAATTTGAGAAAATTGATGAGTTGCTTTTTCAATATAGCGATTTTCATCCTGGCGAATTGGCCATTTCAGGCTCTGGATTATACCCCAAGGCGGGCGCAAAGATATAGGGAATGGGTGTAAAAATACCAGCCTGCGGATAATTTTATATAAGCCTGGCTTTTTTCTGTTTCAGCTCATTCAAAAACGCCATTGCCTGATCGAGGCTGCGAAGGATGGATACATTTTCAGGCGGGTGAACCTCCTGGGCGACGACCTGATAACCGGAAAGGAGGATGTGGCAATCCCCGAAATTATCCGACAGCCGGTCGATGTACTGCTGTACTGGTTCTTTTGCGAATGTTTCGGTGATCATAGTAAAGATGTAGTCGGGATGGTGGATGTTGCAGGCGTCTTTGAGGTCGGCCAGGGTGATGTCCTGCCCGATGTAGATCACATGGTTGCGGCGGGATTTGAGCAGATAATGCATGAAGAGCATGCTCAGCTCCTGCTTTTCTCCCTCCGGCAGGTAGATGAGGAATTTTTTGACGTGCTTGCCACTGATCAGAGGCTCATTGTCAATGGCAACGATGAGTTTCTGACGTATGAGGTAACTCATGAAATTCTCCTGGACCGGGTTGATGGAACCGGTAAGCCACAACACACTCAGCTTATCCAGAAAGGGATAAATGATCTCGAGCATGGTGCGCTCGAAACCCAGTTGCTGGATATTCGTGCTGATGATACGGTCGAATTTATATTCGTCCATCTCTATCATGGAGATGGTAAGGGCATCCAGCTGAGTGCCGTACTCGAAATTGATCTCGGAAATGGCCGCCACCTTTTCTGCAATCTCCTCCCTGCTCATTCTGGCAATCTTAGAGATCTTGATGCCATTTTTATTGAGCAGTGCGATGTTGAGGATGAACTTGAGGTCTTCATCCAGATAATAACGGATATTTGTCTTGGTGCGCCTGGGCTCAATAATACTATAGCGTTGCTCCCATACCCTCAGGGTGTGAGCTTTTATTCCCGAAAGCTTTTCTAAGTCTTTGATGGAGTAAACAGCCACAGTATAAAATCTTTTGAACCAGGGAGTTGTACTATAATTTTACGGCTTACGACTTCTTTTGTTCTATTTATTAAGGACTTAACAGTAGGCCGCATAAAAGGTTTAGAGTGTGTTCAAATTTCATCATCCCGGGAGCTCGGACAAAACTTTCTGCCATTTGGTCGGCTACTGCACTTCATCCTGAAATGCGGTTATCGATTTTTTGATTAATTTTAGCCTGCTTCATTCCATCGGCGCCGGCTGACAGGCGGGGCCGGATGCTCAACCAGCCGATCCGAAAACCTGCGGGGCGGCTGTTTTAAGATGTGGAAAGAGCAAAAAAACACAAAGAATAAAAAAAACTATCTATGAAGTGGAGTTTTACCCTATGGACGCTGTTATTCACACTCCTGCTCGCGCCTCCCTTGATGAGCCAGAATTCCTGTGAATACGTCCTGACCCTGGTCGATGATTTTGGCGATGGCTGGAACGGTGCTTCTCTCACCGTGACGATCGGCAACAACACTACCGTTTATACCCTGAACAATATTGATGATAATGGCATTTCCGCCACATTTTTCCTTCCCGTCACAGATGGAGCCGGCCTGGAGTTGTTCTACATCTCCGGGTCTTTCCCTGGGGAGCCGGAATATACCCTGGCCGACGCTGAAGGAAACATCGTTTTTGAGGATGGCCAGATGGGGCTGGAACCTATGACGGGGTTGGTTTTTTCAGGAACCGTCACCTGCCCTAGTTGCCCCCCTCCTTTGAGCAGTTTCGTCGGGGTGGAGAATATCCGGGCTTATTCCGCCGGTATCAGTTGGGTGCCTTCCGACCCCGAAGGAGAATATCTCATAGAATACGACACCACCGGTTTCGCGCCGGGTACCGGCAGCCTTAAAACGGCTTCCGGTGCTACCACCACTCTGTTCAACCTGGAAGAGAATACCGCCTACGATTTTTACCTGAGCGCGCTGTGTTCCAACGGGGATACCAGTATCCTGGTCGGCCCCTATAGTTTTCGAACTCCCTATGCCAACGATGTAGCCATAACTGAGATATTCTCGCCAATTACCGGTTGCGGCCTGGGAGCCGCTGAAAGCATCTCTGTGGCCATCAGCAACTTCGGGGGCGTTCCGCAGTCACTTATTCCATTCGACTTTAGTGTGAACGGTATTCCCGGCGGGGTAGCTATGCCACAGGATGGCTTCTTCACCGGAGTGATCGGCACCGATAGCACCGAGGTTACTGAGTTTGACGCCACCTTCAATTTTTCCGATTACGGGGAATATACCTTACAGGTATGGACAGCGCTAGAAGGAGACAGCATCCCCTCCAACGATACGACGACGGTTACGGTCGTCAACATTCCTTTCGTCACCGAATATCCTTATTTCGAAGGCTTCGAAGAATGGGGCGGCGGATGGACGGTCGAGTCCACCGGCTCCGGCGCTCCCAGTTGGGAATACGGCGCCCCGGGTGGGGTATTGATCGGTAATGCCGCCAATGGAACCAGCGCCTGGGTGACCAACCTCAACGGCAGCTATAACAATAATGAATTTTCCTACCTGGTCTCGCCCTGCCTCGATTTCAGCTCTTTTTCTGAAGACCCGCGCATTGCCTTTTCCATAATATTGAATACTGAAAACAATTATGATGAAGCCTGGCTTGAAGTGTCCACTGACAATGGCGAGACCTGGTCTAAAGTTGGTGCGGCAGGCACCGGGCTCAACTGGTATAACGACGCCACCAACAACTGGTGGGAAGACAATGGAGGCGTTCCAGGGTGGCATTATGCCCAGAATATCCTGGAAGGTACAGCGGATTCCTCCGATGTCCGCGTTCGTTTTGTTTTTTCTTCGGATGGCTCTGTCGTTCGCGAAGGGGTCGGGCTCGACAATATCCTGATCTCCGCTCAGCTGGACCAGGATATTGCCGCCTCTACTACCGAGGTGGCCTCTGCTACCAGTTGCGGCAGCCCCAATGATACCATTGCCATCAGCCTGCTCAACCTGGGCACGCAACCTGCCGGTGGGTTCGATGTAGCTTACAGCGTAAATGGCGGGGATCCGGTCGTGGAGAACATCGGCAATGTGCTGCTGCTGCCCGGGGATGAGTTTACCTATACTTTCAGTACAACCTTTGATGCCTCAGTGCCCGGTACTTATGTGATCCGGGCCTGGGCGGAATACGGGAACGACGAGTTTCTGCTCAATGATACGGTCACTACCAGTTTCCGGACTTCCGTAGATGCTCCCTTACGGGAAGATTTCGAGGATGGCGCCGTGCCGGCAGGTTGGATGCTGAGTTCAGGCATCACGATTGGCCAGGCGCATACCAGCCCGAGTTTGGTCGCTTATGATAACCTGTATTCCGGTACGCCTTCCATGGAAGTTACCACTGCCGCGATTGGCCCGCTGGAAAGCGAGGATACTCTTTCTTTTGACTATCGCTATGTTGACTTTTTCTCAGGAGAAGATCCCACCATCCTTACCACCGGCGATTCGCTTATTGTGGAAGTTTCTCTTGACTGCGGTATTTCCTTCTTCCCGGCGTATGTAGTCACCGGCCTTAACCACCTGCCGACGACTGACATGACGACCGTAGAGCTGCCGTTGGGCGCTTTGGCCGGGGAGATCGTGATCATTCGATTCCGGGCGGTTTGGGGCGACGGTGATTATTATCTCGACCTGGACAACATCAACATTCGCCGTTGTCCGGAATCTCTTCAGCTTTCAGCCGAGGTGGTTCCGCCCACCAGCCAGTCGGCGGAAGATGGTTCGATCACGGTCGCTACGGGAGACCCCTCCGGCCCATTTACCTATTTGTGGAGTACCGGCGACGCCACCAAGACACTGAGTGGCCTGGGTGAAGGGCTGTACAGCGTCACGGTGACGAATGTTTACGGCTGTTCGGAAACGCTGGAAGTAGAACTTCTGATAAACAGCACCCGTGCGCCGTCCAGGATCGGTAACATCGTGCTGGCGCCGAACCCCACGAAAGGGACGAGCCTGCTGAGCGTCGAATTCACCCGGCCGGTGGATGCGCGCATACAATTGCTCAACCCGGTCGGCCAGTTGCTCTTTGAAACCAAAGAAGAGCAGGCTGTCAGAGGCACTTATGAACTTGATCTTCGGAGACACAGCGCCGGCCTGTACCTGGTGCGTATCATAGCCGAAGGAGAGGTGAAGGTGGCCAAGCTGGTCAAGGCAAGATAAAAAGCAGTTGGCTGCCGGCCTAGACAAAGAGGGGGCCTCCGAAAATCCGTCGGGCGCCCCCTCTTTACATTTTGCTTTAAACTATTTCCCGTTCCAACTGTATCAATGTTTAACTTTTCCAGCAGGATAACCGGAGCAGGCCGGGCAGGTTTTTTACGCTTAAATATGGCTGCCCGGGAAAAAGAAAAACAGCAATGAAAATAGGCATTGTTTGCTACCCGACCTATGGAGGGAGTGGCGTGGTGGCCACCGAACTGGGTTTGGGCCTCGCCAAAAGGGGCCATGAAGTTCACTTCATCACTTACAAGCGGCCCGCGAGACTTACCACCTTTCACGCCAACGTTTTTTATCACGAGGTGACAACCGAAGATTATCCCCTTTTCGAATATACGCCTTATGACACGGCCCTGGCCAGTAAGCTGGTCGATGTGGTGAAATTTGAGAACCTGGACCTGCTGCATGTTCATTATGCCATCCCGCACGCGGCTGTGGCCTATATGGCTAAAAAGATCCTTCTTTCGGAAGGCCGGTATGTGCCGGTCATCACCACTCTGCACGGCACCGATATTACCCTGGTGGGCAACAACAATGCATTCGCTCCGGTAGTGGCTTTCTCCATTAATAAATCCGATGGGGTGACGGCTGTTTCCGAAAGCCTCAAACAACAGACCTACGATTACTTCGACATCCACAACGACATCCGCGTCATCAATAACTTCATTGACTTCGAGCGCTTTCGCAAGGTCAATAAGGATCACTTTAAAAAAGCAATAGCGCCGAACGGCGAGCGCATCCTGGTGCACGTTTCCAATTTCCGGAAAGTAAAACGGGTGGAAGACGTCATTCACATCTTTCAGCGCGTGTATCAGCGCATTCCCTCCAAACTCATGCTGATCGGCGATGGCCCTGAACGCCATAACCTGGAGGAGCTCTGCCGGAAGCTGGGGCTCTGCCATGAAACCCGCTTTCTGGGAAAACAGGATGCCGTTGAGGAACTGCTCGCTGTATCCGACCTTTTTATCATGCCTTCTCAGGCAGAGAGTTTTGGCCTGGCGGCCCTGGAGGCCATGGCCTGTGAAGTGCCGGTCATTTCTTCCAATGCCGGCGGCCTGCCTGAAGTGAATATTCACGGCAAAACCGGTTATCTCAGCGAAGTAGGTGATGTGGAAGATATGGCACGCAACGCCATCCACATTCTGGAGAACGATGAGATCCTTCGCAAATTCCGGATCAACGCTCTCGAACAGGCCCGCCGCTTTGATATCGATAACATACTCCCCGACTACGAGGCCTATTATGAAGAGGTGGTGAAGACAGCGGTGTATTGAGGGCTATTAGGGAGCTTTGTGGGTTTTTAGAAGTTTAGGCTTTTCCGGAAGCCTGGAGGGGTTTAGAAGTTTAGGCTTTTGGGAGGCTTTGTGGGGTTTAGGAGTTTGAATGCCTCCTCGGGACTGTTCTGAGTTCTGGTTGCGGGGTCGTTCATAGTTCCTGGTTTTTACCCGGCAGAGCGGTAGCGAGGACGATCCTCGTTGCCCTGGAAACCAGCGCTGTTCGCAAATTGCCCCCAACCTAAACTTCTAAGCTCACAGAACTTCCCACAAGCCTTAAACCCCCATTAGCTCCCATTGGACTAAACTTCTAAACTCACAACGCTCCCCAAAAGCCTCTAACCTCCTAAACCCCAACGAGATACCCATCAGAACCGCCCCTTTCTATTCCACCAGCGCTTCTTCCAGAACCAGTTCTGCCTGGAAGGTATCAAAATCTTCCCGGCCAATGGCAAAGCCTTTTTTCTCGAACAGCGCCAGCATGCCCTTGTTGGAGGCCAGCACAGAAGCATAGAGTTTTTTGATCCCCATTTCCCGGGCAATTTCGATGATGTAATCCGTCATCTGGCTGCCCAGGCCCTGCTTTTGCCAGGGGTCAGCTACCAGGATGGCGTATTCGGCGGATTCGCCCCAGGCGTCAGAAATGATGCGCACCACAGCGGCCATCTTTTTCACGCCGGCCTCTTCCACTTCGGCAATGATCGCCATTTCGCGGTCGTAGTCGATATGAGTGAAGCGGGTCAGGAAATCATGGGTAACCTGCGGTACGTAGCCGAAGAACCGGAAATAGAGCGATTGCTGTGAGATATTTTCCAGCATCTGGGCTTCCAGCGGCTCGTCCTCCGGGCGGATAGCCCTCAGGCTGGCCACCTGGCCGGACCGGAGCAGCACCGCCTTGCCGTATTTCTCCGGATAGGGAGAAATGACGAGGTGGCTGTAGGGCTTGCGGCTGGACGGTTTTTCTTTCTCAAGGACGATATGGGCATCCAGGGCCATTCCGCCGTTCTCGGTAATAGAGAAGGGGTTGATCTCGATCTCTCTGATCTCTGGAAAGTCCATGACCAGATAGGCAAATTTCACCAGCATGAGTTCGAGTTCTTCCAGGTTGGCGCCCGGCATGCCTCGGTAGCCTTTCAGCAATGGGAAAATACGGGTGCCTTCCATGATGCGTCGGGCCAGCACCCGGTTCAGTGGCGGCAGGCCCAGTTTCATATCGCGGTAAACTTCTACGGCTACGCCCCCTTTGCCAAAGGCAATGACCGGGCCGTAGATGGGGTCCTTCTTGGCGCCGATAAGGAGCTCAAACCCTTTTGCTGCCATTTTTTCCACCAGTACGCCCCGCAATTCGGCGTCGGGGCGTTTTTCGCTGGCAGACTTTATGATCTCCTCATAGGCACGGCGCACCCCAGCTTCATTGGTTAGGTTGACTTTCACGCCTCCCACATCGGTCTTGTGGCCAATATCAGGAGAGGCAATTTTCAGAACTACAGGGAAGCCGATCTCATGGGCGAACCTCACTGCCTCGTCAGCAGAGGAAACCACTTTGAAGCTACCCACCGGGATACCATAGCTCTTCATCAACTCCTTGGCTTCGTTTTCCATCAACTGCCGCCGGCCGGAATTCATAATGGTATGGATAATGGCCTTGGCTACATCCGTTTTCAGGTTCATCTGTTGCGGAATGGCAGGAGGCGTTTCATACAGCATTTCCAGGTTGCGGGAATACTGGAACATCTTCAGGAAAACATCAACCGCGCTTTCCGGATAACGGTAGTGCGGGATCTTACCCTCTTCCAGTATGTCGCGGCCTTCCCGCACGTCTTCTTCCCCCATCCAGGAGGCCAGTACGGGTTTTCGATATTTCCTGGATACCTCCACTACTGCTTTGGCCACCTCTGTGGGGTCGGTGACGTCCTGAGTGGTCAGGATCGCCAATACTCCATCGACATTGGGATCAGACAGGCACACGTCCATGGCCTGTTGGTAGGTTTCTGCCGAGGCGTCTCCCAGCACATCGATGGGGTTGTTGTGGCTCCAGTGAGGGGGAAGAAAGCCATTGAGTTTTTTCATCGACGTTTCCGACAACTGGGCCAGGGCGCCGCCATTCAGCATCAGGCTGTCGGTGGCCAGTACCCCGGGGCCTCCGGCATTGGTTACAATTGCCAGCTTGTTGCCAAAGGGGCGGGGTTGCATAGCCAGCGATTGTGCGCAGTTGAAGAGTTGGGCGATGGTATCCACCCGGATGATCCCGGCTCGCTGGAAAGCTGCGTCATAAACGGCGTCATTACCCGCCAGCGACCCGGTGTGAGAGAGGGTCGCCTGCCCCCCTTCCGCACTCCGCCCTGCCTTGAGGATAATGATGGGTTTGGAACGGGCAAAAGCCCGGGCGGCGCTCATGAATTTCCGTGCATCGGTCAGTGATTCCATATAGATCAGGATGCAGGAAGTACGTTGGTCGGTGCCGAAATAATCGATCAGGTCGGCAAAATCCACATCGATCATGGAGCCGATCGATACGAAGTTGCTGAACCCGACATTCTGTTCGTTGGCCCAGTCGAGAATGGAAGTACACAAAGCCCCGCTTTGAGAAATAAATGCAATATTGCCCAGCCGGGCGGTGCGGGCGGCAAAGGTGGCATTGATCTTCAGGTGTGGGTTGATAAACCCCAGGCAGTTGGGGCCGATGACCCGCATGCCGTAGTGGCGGGCTTTTTTGGCGATATCATCGTACATGCGCCTTCCCGCTTCACCAGCTTCCTTAAAACCGGCGGAAATGATCACCAATCCGCCGACTCCGGCCTGCCCGCAGTCTTCGACGACTTCCGGGACCGCCTGAGAAGGCGTAACGATAACAGCCAGGTCAATCTCTTTCGGAATGTCTTTTACATTCTTATAGCTTTTCCTGCCCTGGATTTTCTGGTGGTTGAGGTTTACCGGGAAAACCTCCCCTTCAAATCCATCGGACAGGAGGTTCTTCATTACCGAATACCCGACAGAATCTTTTCGGTCGGATGCCCCAACTACAGCAATTGTCTTTGGTTGAAAAATCTTCTTTAGTCTCTTTGACATGTTACTAGGCTTACTTTTTTACACAGTTAATCAAACTTCGTCGGTAATACCCGGAATAATTTGGTTAGGTATCTTCACTCAGCAGCTAATTCTTTGCTGTTACCTGTTTATTCAGTAACCCTGGTTTCTTCTGAAATAAGAACAGTATGAAAGGCAAAAATGATAAATCAAAAGGCGAATAATCTCAAAATTTCCAGTAGGGTTTCAGGTTGGCAATGATAGAATGAACATAGATCTCATAAGTCTCCAGTACCCTCATGCCAGAGTTGGTCGGCTCTTCCGGATATGGAATGGGCTCCCCATTGACGCCCGCCAGGAAATTGTACAGGCATTTGGGCATTTCATCGACATTATAGCCTCCTTCCAGCGTGGCAAAGATGGTGCTGAAGCGCTTGCGGAGTTCCTGTCCGAATTTGTGGAAAATATTGGCTGAGGCTTTGAGGTCCAGCAGCAGGTCATACTGATGGGCATCGAAGCCTGCTGAGACGGCAATCACATCGGGCTGGAACTGTTCGACGACAGGCAGGAAGTAATCGATAACGCCTTCCAGAACATCATCGGCGCTGCCGGGGGGCAACGGAATGTTTACGGTAAAACCCTTGCCTTTGCCTTCGCCGATCTCATCGACGAAGCCATGGCCCGGAAAGGCGGGATATTGGTGAAGCGACCAGTACAAAACCTGGTCGGTATCATAAAAGATGGCGGAGGTGCCATCGCCCAGGTGCCCGTCAAAATCAATGATGGCCACCCGCTTGCCTTCATTGGCCAGTTTGCGGCAGGCTATGGCGATGTTATTGAACAAACAAAAACCGCTGGCCCGATTGGGATGAGCGTGATGGCCCGGAGGGCGCACCAGCGCAAACCCGCCTGTTTCCGCAGCCATTACCGTAGCCCCGACTGCTTGCCGGGCGGCATTGAAGCTACCTGGAGAGGTCGCCGTATCGCCATCCATGTGGGCGCCCAGCCTACAGGCTCTTTTGACCTTTTCGATATAACCTGAGGGATGGACCAGTTCAATAAACGGCAGCCCGTCGATCAGTTCAGTATCGGGAATGTCGTCGAAGATCAAAAGCCGTTTTTTGCTTTCGGGGTGCATACCCGTGTCGTGTTCCAGGAAGACGCGGTTGTAGATCAGCTCCATCTTCGGCCCGGAGGTGGCAGGGGGTGTTGCTCGTTTTTCACTCTCGTAGGGAGAGCCTTTACTTTTCATATCACGTTTCGCGTTCATTGAATCCGGCGCAATGTAGGAAATTTGGACAAAAAAGAGCAGTATGTAAGAGGCTCTTTTCTGTTAAATTTCCCTATCCGGCAGATTCAGTATATCCTGCCTAGTAATTCCCGTACAGCCGCCGGAAATCGGTATCCGTCAGCATACCGATGAGTTTTTCGTTCCGGACGACGAGCAGGCTGCCGATATTGTATCGTTTGATCAGTTCGGCTCCTTCTTCCAGTGGCATATCCTCATGGGCGGTGATCAGGCAACGGACCATGATATCAGCCGCGACATGGTTTTCAGGATATTTAGCCTCTCTGAGGTTGTTTTGGGTGATCAGGCCAACCAGTTTTCCTTCTTCATCTTCAACGGGCAGGTGGCGTATATTTTTCCACTTCATCACAGACTCTACGAACTCTAGTGGTTCTTCCTGAGATATGGTGAACAGGTCAGTTTTCATTGCCCGGCCGACCGTTTCCCTTCTGCTGCCGACTTCATAGATGCGGTTACAGTCCACATCATCCCATTCATGGACGGGGATATCGGCGCGCTGCCGTTCCATGATGGCGGAGGTGAGTTCCTGTACTGCTGCCCCCTTGCCGTAGCAGTCGGCCAGTTTCCTGAAATTGCGGAGCTGCCACAATGCTCCGTTCTGGCGCAGGAGAGCCCGCCGTTCGATGATGCCCAGATGGTGGTCAATTTCCCGGCTGTCTAACCCCACTGTTTCCAGGCCGTCTTCAGCGATTGGCAACAATTTCTCCAGTACTAACGTGGGTGCCGGTATCTGTTGCCCGTTCCAGTTGAAAACGGAGCAAAGGCTCGAACGGGCCGCCCGGTAGAAGTTGTCCTTGGCCATCTGGAAGGGAAGTTTATCGCAGAGGGCGCCGTAACGCTCCGGCATGCCCTTCATCAGGCCAATCCAGAAGGCGAAATTGGCCATCTCATCCTGCAACGAAGGCCCGGCGGGAACATACCTGTTCTCAATCCTCAGGTGTGGATAGCCCGTGTCGCTGATGCCGTAGCAGGGCCGGTTCCAGCTGTAAACGGTGCCGTTTTGAAGTCGCAGGGCCCTGAGTTGGGGTACTTGTCCATTTTCAAGTATTTCCAGGGCATTTTCTTTGATCTCGCCGGTGAGTAGCAATGGGAAGCGGCTGATGTTGTCCTTAAACAGGTTGGCGGCCGATCCGGTGAGCCAACCTTGGCCAAAACCCACCCGGCTGAGTTTGTTGCGGAGATGGTTGCTGGAGCTGCGGGTATCCACACTTTGCTGGAACAGGGCTATGCGCGTTTCATGCCACAGCTCGCGGCCAAACAGGATTGGCGAATTGGAACAGGTGGCCAGTACCGGGCCGGCGATCCACTGCGCCCAGTTGTACTGTTCGGCGAAGGTTTCTGGAGGGATCTGCAGGTGCATCTGCCAACTGGTATTGCAGGCTTCGAACATCACCGAGTCAAGACGGGCGATGAGCTCGTCTGTCCCCTGAATGTGGATCTCAAAGTCACTGCCCCGCCGCCGGCGCATGGCCTCGCTGAGAATGGAGTATCGTATCTGCGGGGTCATGAACTTCAATTCCAGGTGGCAACGGCGAAGTGTGGGCAATATCCCGGTTAGGATGGGGAGTGCGTTGCGCCTTTGCCCCTCTTTGTACAGGATGCCAAGTATTTCACGCAGTTGGCTTTCCGTTTTTTGAAATGCCTGCCCATCCAGGTCGAAGGGGTCGAGGTTGGCCTCGAGGTTGTACCGGCCGATCTCGGTTGTGAATGCCTGAGGAAGGGCATCCAACATGTCGGGGCCTTCGCTGGCTGGCTGGAAATAGTCATTCACCAGGAATATCTCCTGCTCGGCGCCGATCCTCTGGCGGCCTTTTTCAAAAAGGCCCTCGCGGAGCATCCGGTCGAGCGCTTCGACATCCTGGATCAGTGACTTAATAAATTTATTTCTGGATTCTGCTGCTGGTTTTACACTGAGTTCACCCATGGTTAGGTTATTTCTTGATAATGAATAGGGGTACATGGGCCGTGAAGGCCATGCGTTTGGTGTGGCTTTTGTGGAATATTCGTTCGAACCAATTGTGATGTGAGGCATACATTACAAGTAGATCGACATCGTAAGTGTCGATAAATTCCTCCAGCGCCCGGGTAACCGAACTGCCCGACAGCGGGTGGAAGTTGATCTGTATAGAAGGAGCGTGATGTTCGAAAAATGCTCCCAGGCTGGCGAAGTCGATCGCGCCGTCCATGGAGCCGTTCAGGTTGACGTGTACACAGTGAATGATCGGGCTGAAAGGTTCCAGCATCTTTCCAACCTCCCAGATGTGGTAGGGGTCCGCTTCTAAAAGATTGCTGGCGTAGGCGATGATGTCGATGCTTTCGAAAAGAGCTTCTTCCGGAACGATCCAAAGGTTGCAGGGAGCATGCTCGATAACAGCGGTGGTCACACTGCCGAAAAAGCGTTCCAGCGCATTGTGCTCGCCTTTTGTGCCTATGACAATGAGGTCTGTGCCGTTCTTTCGGGCGGCATCGCAGATCGCCTTGCCTGGCGTTCCGATCTCAATGTCCGATTTAATATTGGGGACGTTCTCCAACTGATGAGCGGCCTGTAACTGGGCCAGCCCCGTTTCTACAAAGGTTTTCATGACCTCCCTTGCCGTTTCGGCCTTTTCCTTCGTGGCCTGGGCGGCCATCACGGGAAGGTCTAAAGCTTCATATTCGGGAAAGATCACGTGTAGGATCTCGACATCTGCGCCATATTTATCGGCCAAAAGGAGGCAATGGCGAAATGCGTTTTGGGCTGTCGCTGAAAAATCGGTAGGGAAGAGGATCTTTTTGATCATTTTCATGGCTTTTGTCTGTTAGGAACGAAGAAAAGAAGTGCTGAACCCACATGATCTAGCCACTATCAAAACAGCAATTTTTTGAGGGTAAACCGAATGAGAAAAGTCACCGGCCTTCCTGACTTTTCTCAGTATCAGTGGGTTTTGGCCGTTGAGGCCTTACTCATAATACCAAATATTTTTCCTTACGCCAAGTAAGCCGAAAGGATAAAGTGAACAAGGAGTCCCTAATGCGCGCAAGCAACCAAAAACTAAAAATTGGACCTGCTCCTGGCACTTACTGAGTGCTACTGACCAAAATCATACCCCGGGAATGACAAATGTCAATGGTTCGGGGCCCCCAATGCCTTTTCTTTGTAGCACTGACAAGGCAAACAAGGCTTAACCCCCGATTATCTCGGGGTAAAGAGCTCAATTGGGTGATTTTAGGGAATACAGGAGCACTTTTCTCAAAGTGCTCCTTTTTTTTGTCTGCTTCTGGCATTGAGGACAATACGCCGCAATTGCTTTTTCGTGAAAAAATGGTATGTTTAAAGGCTAATATTTCACTTGAAAAATGTTCCATGTCCTCTAAAGCCGCTCCATACAAACAGGAAGGTATCCGCAAAAAAATGCTGATCTCCGCGGAGGATTATCAACGCATGGGGGCCGCCGGCATTTTTGCAGACAAGCCTCGTGTTGAACTGATCGATGGAGAAATTTATACTACGAGCCCTTTTACCCCCGGCCACAATGGCCACGTTGATAAAGTTGCCGAATTTTTTACGGTGAATTTATTTGGAAAAGCTAAGATCAGGACACAAGGTTCCATCCGGATCGACGAATATTCCGAACCTGAACCGGATATTGCCATCCTTCGGTTCAGCGAAAATTTTTACAGCGACAAGCAGGCCACGGCTAAAGATGTCCATCTCATTATTGAGGTTTCAGTGCACACCCTTGAAACCGACCGGACAGTTAAAAAGCAGAAATATGCAGAGGCTGGCATTCCCGAGTATTGGATCGTGATCCCCGATAAAGGCATTGTCGAAGTATATCGAAAACCGGAAGATGGGTCCTATCTCGACAAGAACACTTACAGAAAGGCGGATGAATGGCTTTTCGAAGCTTTTGGTTTATCGATAAAGGGGGAGGACATTTTGATTTGAAGAAACCGGCGGCGGCATCAAACTTTTTCTTCCCTTAGTGTATGGTAGTAGGTGGTAAACAGCTGCCAGTACTCCTCTACGTTACTTTCCGTTTCGGCATTCCCGTTTTGCATGGCCTTCAGGGCGCCGACCTTCAACCTGACATTGGCGCGGTACCATTTGTAATAGGAAAAAATAACCCAGTCCGCATCTTCGGATATGCAGGGGTTTTCCCGAAGGTAGGCCTGCAGCAAAGGTTCTTCCAGATGGCGGGCGCCGTGAAAATCCAGGTCCATGCACAGGAAGCCCAGCTCGTCGAGCACATCGACCTGCCGGAAATGGGGGTTGAACTCGATGCAGTCGAAGATGACGGGTTCGGGAAGCAGGAAGATATTTCGGGAGTGCAGGTCGCCGTGGCCGTCAACGACCCAACCCTGCCGGCTGCGTTCCGCCAGGCGGGGAGCGAGCGAGTCAAGCAGGGCCCGGGCGAAGGTTATCTGTTCGTCCATTTCTCTCCCGGCAGCTTTGCCCAGTTGTTTTTCCACCTGGCTTTTTACCGTTTCCAGGTTGGTGAAATCTTCCTTCATGGCCTCCATCCCGGGCTTTTCTTCGATGGCGTCCGTACACAGGTGGAAGGCCGCCAGTTGTTCGGCCAGCCTTACCATGTGAGAGGGGAGTACTTTTCCTTCGTCCAGTAGCCGGTCCATCTGCCGGCTGTTGTCCATCCGTTTCATTTTTACGGCATAGTCCGCAATTTTACCTTCGCCCTCCAACCGAAGGCCTTCGGCTGTTTCGGTTACCGGCACTACGCCCAGGTATATTCCCTGAGTAATGCGGTTGTTCAGCCTCACCTCTTCCTGGCAGTAATAGTGGCGCTTGTCGAGGGTTGAAAAATCCAGAAAGTCGAATTTAACCGGCCTTTTCAGTTTGAATGCCCACTGATCGGTTAGGAGGACCCACGAGATATGTGTTTCCACCAGTTGGGGGGGATGCTGTTCTTCCACCTGGGAAAGAGATCGGGATAGAATCTGGATCTGTTCGCGGGTCATGCGTTGTTGTTTTGAAGGTGGAGGTGATCGAGTGCTTTTTCCAGCATGTGCGACAATTGTTCTGACCGCAGGGTAAGGTGAGGGGCGCCGAGAGGCTCCCAGGCCTCGCGTATTTTGAGGTAAACGCCAAAGTCTGCTTCGCTGTACTCCCGTTTTTGAGATACCCTTTGCCTGACGATTTCTTCCGGGGCTTCCACTACTATCCAGTGTACTTGCGTTCCGAATTTACCGCCCAGCCGTTGATAGGCCGCCCTAAGTTTTTTTTTGAAAAAAGTGCCGTCCACCACCACGCGTTCTCCCGATTTCAGAGCACTCGCGGTTTGTTGCTCCATTTCCTGGTAAACCTGCTGCTTGCTTGTTTCATCGTACCTGCCGCGCAATCCGAGGGCATCCCGGATGATGTCCGTATTGAAATGCCGGGCGCTGATCTTTTCTGCCAGGGCCCGGGCAAAGAATGTCTTACCGGTACCGGGCAGGCCGGTGACTATGATGAGCAGGGGAGAAATTTGGGTTCTCATTTTCTATTTGGGTTCTTCATTGGTCCACGGCGGAGGCGCCGGCCAGGCAGACAACCGTCTTTCGTACCAGTGCAGATGGCCTTCCAGTTCTTCCACTCGTTCCTGCAGGGCCAGCAGGCGCCTGCGCATGTGCATGATGGTTTCCAGGGCGGCCAGGTTGACCTCCAGCTCTTCGTGCAGGCGAACCATGGCTTCCAGCGACTCAATGTCTTCCTCGCGGATGCAGGGTTGATTGTCCTTTTCCAATGGCTCCAGCAGGCCGAAATGAATAAATTCTTCGATCAGGTGGACATCTACCTTATGGAAGGCTGAAAATTCCCGGATGGTTACATATTTTAAAGACATAATACTCGCTTGCCGTTCTTTTAATGCTGTTTTTTTGCCCGAAGCTCTGCCAGTTGAAGGAACAGCTCCCGTTCCTTTTCGCTCAGGTTTTTAGGGAGCTGTACCTGCAGGGTGATGTAGAGGCCGCCGTACTGGCCTTTCTTTTTATAAACCGGCATTCCCTTGCCTTTCAGCCGGATCTTTTTCCCATTCTCCGATTCCGGAGGTACGGTAATGGATGCTTTCCCGTCGAGGGTGGGCACTTCGAGTTTCCCTCCCAGAATGGCGGTGTAAAGGCCCATTTCTACGGTCGTATAAAGGTCGCTGCCGATGCGTTGGAAATCGGGGTCATCCGCTATGCGGAAGGTGAGGTAGAGGTCTCCTTTTTCACCTCCGTTTCGGCCGGGGCCTCCCTGCCCTTTGATGCGGATGGTCTGCCCGTCTTCCACCCCGGCGGGTATGGTGAGGCGGATCTTCTTGCCATTCACGGTGAGCACCTGTTTTTGCTCCTGGTAAACATCCCGAAGGTTGAGCCGTAGCTCGGCCTTATAATCTTCTCCGCGGAAGGCCATAGTCCTCCGGCGGCCCCGGCTGAAACCGCCGAACCCGGCCTCGTCGCCGAACATGGAGCGAAAGAAGTCGGAGAATTCGCCGGCATTTTCGAAGCCTTCGGTGTAGGTATATGCCCGCCCACTGCCGCCGCTTCTTTGGCCCTGTTGCTGCCGGGCCTGTTCAAAGGCTTCGGCATGTTCCCAGTCCTTGCCGTATTTATCGTACTTCTTGCGCTTTTCGGGGTCGCTCAGCACCTGATAGGCCTCGTTGGCCTGCTTGAACTTTTTTTCCGCCTCCTTGTTGCCGGGGTTGACGTCGGGGTGGTATTTCCGGGCCATCTTCCGGTAGGCCTTCTTTACGGCTTCCGTGTCAGCATCCTGGCTGATGCCCAGCACTTTGTAATAATCAATGTATTCCATTCCTGTCTTTCAATTGAAAAGAATCACACTATTGAAACAAAGGGTTTTTGCCTCAGGTTGGGAGGAAGAGTGGGTTTATTGGAGTGCTTGTTTGCAGGTCAATTTTTGAGCTGCAAAGGCCACTTTTTTGATGACACTGCGTTCCTTTTCTTGCCCGTACCTTCCAGGTACGCCTTTCAAAAAGCGCCTAATTTCATCAAAAAATTGACTCTTTTCGCCTTCAAACCCGGCCTCCAAACAAGCACTGGAGGATAAAGGCCTTGCCCGGGATGACAGAAAAGGCTATTTTTATTGATCATTCGAATTTTTTGGAACCTGCCCTTATTGAAGATCGTTGTAAAGCACATGAGTAAAAAGAAAAGCCGCGTACTAACTTCCGGAAAGGTGAAGTCCAGGATCACCCGGAGGCTCAATATTGCCGCATCGACTACGGAGGGCCAGGTCCATGTGATACCCCGGAGTTCTGCCTGGATCATAAAGAAAGAAGGAGCCGAAAGGGCTTACCGGGTCTATGATGTTAAAGCTAAAGCCCTGGCCGGCGCCCGTTCCATGCTGAGCTCCGGCCTGGCGTCTTCCATCGTCATACACGATAAGTATGGAAGAATAGATTCCATAGAATCCTAGCATGCCTGCGTTCAGCCAAAGTATTTTCATCAACTGCCCTTTCGATAAGCGTTACAAACGCCTTCTCCAACCTATGATATTCACCTGCCTGTACTGCGGGCTGGAGCCGAGGTTGTCCCAACTGGAAGATTCGGGCACCCCCAGGATTAAAACCATTCTCCACCTGATCAAATCCTCTAAATACAGTATTCACGATCTTTCGAGGATGAAGTCGGAAGCGGCCAACGAGCTGGCCCGTTTCAATATGCCGTTCGAACTGGGGTTGGAACTGGGGATGAAGAGCATTGCCGGGAATAAGATGAAAAACAAGAAATGCCTGGTCCTCGATACCGAGCGACACAGGTACCACGCTGCCATTTCTGACCTGTCGGGCAGTGACATAGCCAGTTATGGAAAGCAGGAACAGGTGGAAAGGCTGATTAAGGTTTTAAGAGATTGGTTCACCCATGTTGTCAACCCCAAACAACCACCGGCAAACAAAGTCTTTCTGGAATACAACGAGTTTGTAAGTGACCTGCAAATCGAGCTGGTGGCCGCCGAGTTCAGTCAAAGAGACATTGATAACCTGTCCAATGCTGAATACATCCACTATGCCGGAGAGTGGGTCGGCAGCAGGTTGCAATAACATTCCGGGCTTCTCATCTTCCTATCGCACCACCAGCATGGGTAGTTTGTTGAACCGTTCAGCCAGCTTTTCCGTGACGCTGCCGAACAGGAAGGTTTCGAAAGGCGAGTGCCCTTTGGCGCCCATGATGATCATGCTGTTGGATTTGGATTCTGCAAACTCTTCGATGTGGTTGGCGATATCGTGTTGTTTGTTTTCGAGGAATGCCATGTCGATCTCATTTCCCGGCAGCCTGTTGTCGGTGAGGAAGCTATCGTAGGCGATGTGGGCAGATTCCATCAGGACACCCCGGTAGCCTCTGCCGGGGCGGGAACGCGTGTAGTAGTCTTCCGGTGGCAGGTCAACGACATACACGCCTTCCAACTGTGCTTCTTCCTTGCGGAGGTGTATTTGCAGAGCGAACCTAATGGCGTGAAGAGAATGTTTGGAGAAATCGACCGGAATGACAATGCGTTCTATCTCTTTGGCCCCGCCGGAAGGGATGAACAGGATGCTGCAGCCTGCATTTCGGGCTACGCGCCGGGCGGTGATGCCGCTGCCTTCACTAAACTCCTTCTTTCCGACGACGAGCAGGTCGGCCTCTTTGACTTTGATCCAGTGCAGTAGCTTTTCATAAGGTTTTCCCTCAATGACCTCGATGGAGTAATCCAGTGCTGTATCTTCGCCGAATGCCTCCTGTATGTCGAACCCCAGCTTATCCTTTACTTTTTCATCGACAGGGTATTCAGGAGCAAATAGCTTTTGAAACTCGACCTCCACGTGTTTCGGGACGGTGAAGTCGGGCATGATGTGTAAAAAATAGGCCTTTTCAATACCCAGGAGGGCGGTGTTGGCCGCCAGGAATTGCAGGATATCCTTGTCGGTTTCCGACAGGTCCAGGGCTACTATGATCCGGCGAAGTGCTTGCATGTGAGTCAGTTTTTCCTTGCTGCTAAAGTGGCTATAAATAAGTAAAAGCGCAAACAGGATACTCCTTTTTTGCGCTTTTACCGGCTTCCATCAGCTTTAACCTTCGTACCTGCTGAGCAAATAGCCCGGTTTAAACTGATATATATAACGTTCCAGGCGCCTACGGGCCTTTTAAGGAAAAAGCACCGCTGCCTTGCGCCTGAAATCAATTGCTGCCTTATTCGACGGCAACTTTCTTGTAGGCCTTTTCCTCTTCTTTCGGCACGTCGATGAAGGTCAGCCTCAGAATGCCATTCTCGTATTTGGCAGTGATCTTCTCATGGCCGATGGCCCGGGCCAGTTTGAATTTGCGCTCAAAGGAGTCAAGGCCGAACTCTTCCAGTATATATTCTCCCTTCTTGTCCTCCGGCGCAACAGATTTTTCCCCACGGATCGTCAGAATATCGTCTTTTACAGTGACTGCCAGCTCTTCCTTGGTAAAACCAGGCACTATGACTTCCATTTCAAACAGTTTCCCTTCCTGTATGATATTTACGGGAGGCATGTTCTTGTAGTGGATATCAAAGGCGCTACGCCCCAGGAAATGGTTGGGGTCTATTAATCTGGCATATTCCTCGCCCATGCGGTCAAATGATCGGTTCTTGATTTTTGCACGCCACATAAACGGATTGTTTTGGTTTAGTGAAAACAGACTTCACTACATACCAAATTAGGTGCACTCCATCAACGGCGCACTGCACTTTGTCATTGAAGGGCATTGATTTTTATCACTGCCCGCCGAAGAATGTCCTGACCCGTGCGACCATCTGGTTTTGGGTCATGCTGTCGGCCGTTTCGGTACTCAATAGCTGTGGCCGGAAGGCTTTTGAGGTGTTGATGGCCTTTTCCAGCCCTTTTTTCGCTTCGGCAGGCCCAAAAACGAATAGCTCGTCGGCATCGCCCGCTTTTTCCATTATCCGGTTGTAATAGTGTTTGAGCTGGGTTTCCCGGCGACCAAGGTACTTGGTGTCGGAGGTTTTATCCATCGGCCCCCAGGGTTGCCTGGTGCGGGATCCTCCCTTCACGTGAAAATCCTCCACCTCGGAGGGGATGTGAAGAACAGAAGCTTCGGCATTGTTCAATTCAATGACGAAAGCTTCTTTGAAGTCGAGCCAGATACCAATTTGTTTTGCCATAGGATATATTTTATACCACCTGGCTGAACAGCTGCCCTTCTGGTTTTTTACGCCAGTAGCGGGCATCCAGGGCCAGGCAGATGTTCCGTATAAAGGGGCGTCCTTTCGGGGGTACTTTCAACTGGAATGGGTAGCTGCGGACCAGCCCGTCGGTTTCCAGTGGTTTCATCCGTTCCAGGCCTTCATAGAGAGCCTCGCACTGGTATTCAGGCAGGTACCAGATCGTTTCATAGCGGCACATGATGTTGAGAATGTGCCCTCGCAATACTTCATCTTCATGCGTCAGCAGGTGCCCCTTGACGAAGGGGAATTTGCCCTGGGCGACCAGCGCCTGATAGGCTTCAATACTTTTCTCATTCTGAACAAAGGCGTTCCAGCAATCGCTGATGGAGGATGCCCCCAGCGCTATGGCCAACTCGGTGAAATACGGAGTGTAACCCATGAAGTTGCGGTGCAGCGAACCCGTTTGCATCGCCTTATACAAGCTGTCGGAGGGCAGGGCGAAGTGGTCCATGCCGATCTCTATATACCCGGCCTCTTCCAATAGGTTGCGCCCCAGTTCGTACAATTCTCTTTTGGCTTTCCCTACCGGCAGGTCCGCCTCGGAATAGGCCCGCTGGCTGGGTTTGATCCAGGGAACATGGGCGTAGCTGTAAAATGCAATGCGTTCGGGCAGCAGTTTTTTCACCTTTCGGACCGTCTCCCTAATGTGGTCTTTGGTTTGCAATGGCAGGCCGAAGATCAGGTCGTAGTTGACGGAGGTATATCCAAGGCGGCGTGCCTGCCGCGTCACCCGGTGCACTTCCTCAAAATCCTGCTTGCGGTTGATGATCTCCAGTATCTCAGGGGCAAAATCCTGAACGCCGATGCTGATGCGCCGGAAACCCAGCTGCCGCAACGTTTTCAGGTGTTCCAGGCTGGTTGAGCTGGGATGGGCCTCAAAACCGAATTCATATTCCTCAGCCAGTTCTACCTCATCCAGTATGCCCTTTATCAGTTTTTCCAGGTTGGCGGGCGAGAAGAAAGTGGGGGTGCCGCCTCCCAGGTGCAATTCCCGAAGGATCGGTTTCTCCGGCAGCAGGTCAAGGTACAGCTTCCATTCCTGGAGTACGCTGTCAATGTAAGGTGTTTCTACCGTATGGTTCTTGGTAATGCGCTTGTTGCAGCCGCAGTAGGTGCAGAGGCTTTCGCAGTAGGGCAGATGAATGTACAGGCTGACTTCCTTCCCCCGTTTGAAAGCACTAAGCACCCTTTTCTTCCATTCCTCTTCCGGAGGGCATGCCTCATCCCAGTAGGGTACAGTGGGATAACTCGTGTAACGAGGGGCAGGAACATTGTATTTCTCTAGCAATTCGGTGTGCATAAAATCAGCTTTTGTGAAATGGCTCTAAATAGGACGATAAACAACTGACAAAAAAGGAGCAGCCGGCTCGCTGCCGCTCTCCTGTTCAAAAGTAGGGGGAAGAGCCGCTGCCGGAAATGATATGCATCAGTGAGGAGGGTGATATATGTCAGGGGAGTAGTGGGGGCGGAGAAGGGTATGAAAGTGTAAGAGTGTAAATGTGTAAAAGTGTAAAAGTAAAGATAGAGCAGTGTATCAGTTGTAGAAAAGGAGGAACAATGGCCATCCGGTTGTTGTTGTTTAATTAAATCGCACCCAATGGACAGCCTCTGGAATTATTTTAAAAACTTATTCGATAAAGCCGGGGAAAGCTCGCCGTCTCAGCCACTTATTCACGAGATGATCGTCCGGAGTGATGAAGAGCGGGAGGATTATGCACACTGGAAGAAAACACTGGTCTGCCGGCGGCTTGAGGATTGGATCAACAACCAGTATGCCATCTACCGGGTAACACCCCGGGACATTGACGAGGCTATCGATTTCCTGGACACGCCCTCCTCCAAAGGTTTCGTCATTCACTTCAGCAAAACCCGTTACAGCCGGCGGGACGCCACCCACTTTTTCGACTTTCTCAAAGAACAGGTGCTTGGCCTGGAGTATCGCTCCCAGATCTCCGACCTGCGTACGTATAACCGCCCTGATTGGGTGGAGACCATTGAAAGACACTATTTGAAGCCGGGCCCCCGCATCCGCAAAGAACCCCAGGAGGACGGCCGCTTCCTGCAGAAATACGGCAACATCACGATCGAACTGGAACTGCGCAATGAACAGGTGTTCAACCTGCGCTTCCGCGCCACCAGCTACCAGGACAGCCTGTTTAAGGAAGCCCGTGAATTTGAGGAATTGATACAGCGGATCGTGGGGTGAGAGAGATTAGTATGCGAATCCAGGTCATGTCATTATTTTTGTTCCATTCTTATTATCCTTCCGGCGGCCTATTACCTCATTTTAACTCAACGGCCCTCCCGAATACACGAATATACGGCCGTCTGGCCTGCGGTGTGAAAAACACGAATGTACTAATTTAATTCTGCCACCCCTTCCGTTCCTGCTCGATGTGTTTGAGCTCGACCTTCACCCCGTATTTTTCCTTCAGGTGTTTGGCCAGTTCATCGGCGGCAAAAACGGAGCGGTGCTGGCCGCCGGTGCAGCCGAAGTTGACCATCAGGCTGGTGAAGCTGCGTTCGATATAATCTTCCACTGCGCCGTCCACGATGCGGAATACGTCGTTGAGAAAAACATCCACCTGGCTGTGGTGTTTGAGGAAATTAATGACCGGTTCGTCCCTGCCGGTCAGTTTTTTGTAGGGTTCATAGCGCCCGGGGTTGTGTATGAAGCGGCAGTCGAACACAAAGCCGCCCCCGTTGCCGGTGGAGTCTTTGGGTATGCCATTCTGCTTGTAGGAGAAGCTGTTGATGTTTACGGTGAGGAGGCTGGAGCTGCCTTTTATCTTATCGAAGGGCTCGAATTGCTTGGAAGCGACCAGGCTTTCCAGTGCCTGTTCCAGTTCCGGCAGGCGGATGGCCAGTTTGTTGTTGTCCAGCAGCCATTTGATGTTGCGCAGGGCATACGGGATGCTCTTGATGAAGTATTCCTTGCGCTCGTAAAGGCCGCGGTAACCATAGGTGCCAAGCACCTGAATGCTGCGGATGAAAACATAACCGTAATAAAATTCCAGAAACTGCTTCCGGTCAACCGGAATGAGCGTTTCCAGGGTGTCCATGTAATGGTCCAGCAGGCTTTCCCGGATGTCTTCCGGAATGTTGGCCTTGGCCTGATAGAGCAGGGAGGCCAGGTCATACTGCAATGCGCCCCGGCGCCCGCCCTGGTAGTCGATGAAGTAAGGTTCTCCGCCTTTGATCATGATGTTCCGGGTCTGGAAGTCGCGGAACATGAAATGGCGGGTGTCCGTCTGCAGCAGGTAATCGGCGAGCCGGTGAATGTCGTCTTCCAGCAATTGCTCGTCGAAAGTGACTTTGGTAAGCTTCAGGAAGTAGTATTTAAAGGTGTTGAAGTCCCAGAGCATCGACTGTTTGTCGAAGGCCTCGCGTGGGTAACAGACGCTGTAGTCCAGCTCTTTGCCCCCCTCGACCTGCAGCCGGGCCAGTTGTTCCACTACCCGCTTATAGATCTGGATCAGGTAATCGGGAAAATAATCGCCCTTCTGAAGGAGATAACTGTAGAGCGTGGTGAACCCCAGGTCCTCCTGAAGATAGACGTGGCCTTCCAGGTTTTCGCAATAGATCTCCGGCACCGGCAGCCCCTTGCTGTGAAAATGCCGGGAGAAGGTAAGAAAAGCTTCGTTCTCCTTCCGGTCGGGGTTGTAGGCGCCGATGGCGGTCCGGGGGCCGTTCTTCAAACGATAGTAAACCCTGCGGGAGCCCGACGGCGCCAGAGGGAGCAGCAGCCCCGGTTCCTCGCCCACCCATTCATAGAACAGCTCGCTGAGGGCCTTTTCAATGTCTGATGATTTCATGGTTTTATTGGTTTCTGAGTTTTTTACCCGGCTGAGGTACGAAGACGGGCAGGGTTCACTGGTTTCTGGGGTTCTGAGGTCAATGCAGGCAGCCAGGAACCAATAATCACTTCTCTTCGCCTCCTTTATTGATCGTTTCCCACAGCAGGTCCTTCAGTTCCGTCAGGCCCTGCTGGGCGACGGCGGAAATGAAGATATAAGGTACGCCTTTCGGGATATCGGCTTTGAGCATCTCCCTGAGTTCCTCGTCGATGAGGTCGCTTTTGGTGATGGCCAGCACCCGGGGTTTGTCCAGGAGTTCCTCGTTGTATTCTTGTAATTCATTGAGCAGGATCTCGTATTCCTTTTTGATGTTCCCCGTATCGCAGGGGACCATAAACAACAGGGTGGCGTTGCGCTCGATGTGGCGCAGGAAGCGGTGCCCCAGCCCTTTCCCTTCGTGTGCTTTTTCGATGATCCCGGGAATATCGGCCATTACAAAAGAACGGTCATCCCGGTATTGGACGATCCCGAGGTTGGGCCTCAGGGTGGTGAAAGGATAGTTGGCGATCTTCGGCTTGGCGGCGGTAATGACGGAAAGCAGGGTGGATTTGCCGGCATTGGGAAAGCCCACCAGGCCTACGTCGGCCAGCAATTTGAGTTCCAGGATCTTCCACTCTTCCTTTCCGGGTTCTCCCGGTTGTGCATAGCGGGGTGTCTGGTTGGTGGAAGATTTGAAATGGGTATTGCCCTGCCCGCCCCGGCCGCCTTCGACCAGTATTTTTTCTTCTCCGTCTTTGGTGATCTCGAAATGCACCTTACCGGTTTCGGCGTTTTTGGCTACGGTGCCGAGCGGTACTTCCAGGATGATATCTTCCCCATCTGCTCCGGTTTTGTTGTTGGCGCTTCCGTTGACACCACCACCGGCAATGACGTGCTTGCGGTATTTCAGGGCGAGGAGGGTCCAGACATTGCGGTTGCCGCGCAGGATGATGTGCCCGCCCCGGCCGCCGTCACCTCCGTCGGGGCCGCCCCGGGGGTTCTTCCGGTCGCGCATAAAGTGGACCGAGCCACTGCCGCCGGCCCCCGACCGGCAGCATATTTTGACATAATCGACAAAGTTCTGTTCAGCCATTTCTTCTGCTGTTCCTGTTCACACTTCGGTTTCGGCCTGCAAAGATAAGGCTTTGCTTCATTCTGTAGAGGCTTCCGGCAGAAACCAGCGAAAAATTCAATAACCTGCCGTCAGTTTTGCTTATTTTATCAATATTTATGTGCTGGTTTTCTATAGATTTAAGACCTTTGCCCTACACAAAATCCAATTGCATGGAACGCCTTCGTTATCAACTCAAATCCCTGGAAAAAATTCCTGTAAAAGTATGGAAATCTTCGGTAGATGGCTGCCAGCACGTAGCCCGGTCCATCGCCCTGGCCATCCGGCAGAAGCAGCAGGAAGGTGAAAAGATCGTACTGGGCCTGGCCACCGGCTCTTCCCCCATACAGGTTTATCACGAACTGGTCCGCCTTCACAAGGAAGAAGGGCTGAGCTTTCAGAACGTCGTCACGTTCAACCTGGATGAATACTACCCCCTGCAGCCGGATGCCCCGCAGAGTTACGTCCGGTTTATGCACGACTACCTCTTCGACCACGTCGATATCAAGCCGGAGAACATTCACATTCCCGACGGCACCATCCCGATGGATAAGGTTGAAAGCTATTGCGCGGCCTATGAGAAGGAGATCGATGCCCGGGGAGGTTTGGATATTCAGCTGCTGGGCATCGGCCGTACCGGCCATATCGGGTTCAATGAGCCGGGCTCCTGGGAGCATTCCGAGACCCGGCTGGTCCGCCTCGACGCCATTACCCGAAAGGATGCGCTCAAGGATTTCCCTCATGAAGAAGATGTGCCCTACCGCGCCATTACCATGGGCATCAAGAGCATCATGAAGGCCAAAACGATCTACCTGCTGGGGTGGGGCGAGCACAAGGCCGCCGTCCTCAAGCGCGCCATCGAAGGGCCGGTGACGGCATCGGTGCCTTCCACTTTTCTGCAGAAGCACCCCAATGTGAAGGCCCATCTCGACCAGAGCGCCGCCAGCGAACTGGCCCGCTTCCAGTCTCCCTGGCTCATCGGTATGTGCAACTGGGATGAGGACCTGATCTGCCAGGCCGTCATCTGGTTGTCTCAGAAACTGAACAAGCCCATCCTGAAGCTGACCGATGAAGACTACGCCGAGAACAGCCTCAGCGACCTGATCATCGAGGAAGACTCTGCCTACAACATCAACATACGCATTTTCAACCGCCTCCAGCACACCATCACCGGATGGCCGGGAGGCAAGCCCAACGCCGATGACACCACCCGCCCCGAGCGCGCCAAGCCGGCCCGCAAACGGGTGGTCATCTTCAGCCCACACCCCGATGACGACGTCATCTCCATGGGGGGCACCTTCCTGCGCCTCGTTGACCAGGGCCACGAAGTCCACGTTGCTTATCAGACCTCAGGCAACATCGCCGTCCATGACCACGACGCCCGCCGTTTCATCGAGTTCCTCCAGGAAACCGTAAAGAACGGCGACAGCGAAAAAGTCGCGGAGATGCAGGCCCATTATCAAAACATGATCGACTTTCTCGATCAGAAGGACTCTGGCCAGGAAGATAACGGGGAGATCCGCCGCATCAAAGGCCTCATCCGCCGGGGGGAGGCCCGCGCCGCCGCCCGTTTTACCGGCCTGGATGACAAACACATCCACTTCCTGGACATGCCCTTCTACGAAACGGGCAGCCCCCGCAAGAAACCCCTTGGTGACGACGACATAGACGTGGTGGCCGAACTGCTGGAAAAGATCAAACCGCATCAGGTCTATGGGGCCGGCGACCTGGCCGATCCGCACGGCACTCACCGCGTCTGCATCGAGGCCATTTTCGGGGCCTTTGAAAAGCTGAAAAGCCAATCCTGGGTTAAGGACTGCTGGCTGTGGCTCTATCGGGGCGCCTGGCACGAATGGCCGGTGCATGAGATCGAAATGGCGGTGCCGCTCAGCCCTGCGGAACTGCGCAAAAAGCGCCAGGCCATCTTTATGCACCAATCACAGAAAGACCGCCCCCCCTTCCCGGGCACTGACGAGCGGGAGTTCTGGCAGCGGGCTGAAGACCGCAACCAGGCAACTGCCAAGGCTTACCGCAGCCTCGGCCTGGCGGAATACGAGGCCATGGAAACTTTCCGGCGCTGGAAGTTCGAGGAATAGAAAGGAGGGATTCGGACGATTACCAACAGGTTTTGGTGTGTCGGCAGCAGGCCGGCGTCAAACCCTGTCTCTGTTATCCGAAATGCTTTTGCTTATTCTATTTTTCAGAAAATAAAAATGGTTAGGGCTGAAGGTTTTGGCGGCTTTTCGTCAGGCCAGGCCATCGATCCCGGCGCAGAGCCGGCCGAATATCTCCTCGATGCTGCCTACGCCATGTACTTTGGAGGCTTTGCCTTTGGCGGCGTAATAGTCAAAAACGGGAGTGGTCTCGCTTTTATAGACCTCGATGCGGTTGCGGATGATGGACTCGTCGGTATCATCGGCCCGGCCGGAGGTTTCCCCTCTAAGCAGCAGCCTTTTGACCAGTTCATCATCGGGAACATCCAGCATGAGCAGGAGGGATACTTCGTTGCCGTTCTCGGCCAGCAGGTTGTCCAGTGCGTCGGCCTGCGGGATGGTGCGGGGGAAACCGTCGAAGATGTAACCCTCAACGTCGGGGTTGGCCTCCACCTTGTTGCGCAGCATGCCGACGGTCACTTCGTCGGGCACCAGCTCGCCTTTTTCGATGTAGCTTTTCGCTTCCTGGCCCAGGGGGGTGTTGTTGCCCATCTCATAGCGGAAGAGGTCGCCGGTGGAAATGTGCAGCAGCTCGTACTTTTCGACGAGCTTGGCCGCCTGGGTGCCCTTCCCGGAACCCGGAGGGCCAAAGAGTATTAAATTGATCATGTAGTGCTGTGGTTTAGTTAAACCTTCATTCCAGAAAAGGCGAAAATACAAAAAAAAATAACGGATTCTGTAGCTGCTTATTTCCTTATCGCCCCCTGTTGACATTGTTGCCAGATAAACGTATCTTGTATTTACTACTTTGTTCCTGCCCCTTTCCCAAACGCGCAAATAAACAAACCGAACAAACACTTAACTGGACACCATAAGGCGGCGCCTTCCCTGCCGGGTTGCGCCGGGAAAAGGTGTTGCCTTCAGTAAAAAGAAAACCCTATTTTCTAATCATAATTCCATCGCCATGAGAGTATTTTATTTCACCCCCCCATTTACGCGCTATAATATTCGCCATGTTGTGGTTTAACGCGCCTGGCACACTGATCCATGCCCAACTTCCGGCAGCCAGCAGTGGGTAAAGCTGGTGGACGGCGGCGGCGGCGGGGATGATGAGGCCAGGGCAGCCACTGTAGATGGAGAAGGGAACGTTATCGTTACGGGCTACACCACGGAACACGGCAGCCGGGATTACTATACGGCCATACTTGCCCCCAGCGATGGCAGTACTGCCTGGGAAGCCACCTTCAACGGTTTAGCCAACAAAGATGACGAAGCCAGCCAGGTAGTGGTGGACAGTACGGGGAGCATTATCGTGTTGGGGAAAAACCAGACGGAGCAGGTGGAAGTTACAGCCTACACTACAGTGCGGTATGTAAAGAAAGGCATTCTTATACCTCCGGATACAGTATCGGCATCCACTTCCATTTCCTTCTTTGAGAACCGGGGGCAGCTCATTGATACGTCAGGTAACTTGCTTCCGGAAATCAAATTCTATACTGATAAGGCCTTTCCTGCTGCCTATTTACAGAATGACAAAGTGATGTTCCTGGTATCCAACATTGATGATGACAGTACAACTTTGGATACTATGCACCGCGTGGACCTTACCTTCAAAAATGGGAAAAATGACGCCCGGATATTTGGCCTGAACCGCCAGGAGGCTTACTACGATTTCTACCTTGGGTATTTGCCTAACCCCAGAGAACGTATTGGCCTTTTCCAAAGGGCTTTACTTACTGATATTTATAATAAAATTGACCTCGAGGTTTATTCTAATAATGCAGGGCTGAAGTATTACTTCGTCATCAAGCCTGGCGGTAATGTGCATGACATCAAGATGGACTTTGAGGGGCAATCCGGCTTGACAGTAGATGGTAACGGGGAACTGATAATAAAGAACCCTTTAGAAGATTTTACGCTTCCGCCTCCTAAAGCATATCAGGTAGATAGCCAGGGCGAAGAAGTAGAAGTCAACTGGGCCCCGAAATACTCTGTGGAAGGAGACACTTTAGTGACATTTATTTCTATTGGGGCCATTGACACCACAAAACACCTCGTCATAGAAATTGAAAGGCCCCCCATTCACTTTCCAGATCCCGATGATGACTGGGTCACGTATTTTGGTGGAAAGGGGAATGATGCTGCCTACGACCATGTGCTTTACAACGGAGGGTTTCACGTAGTGGGAAATACGACCGATATCCCTTCTTTTCCGGGCGCTCCCGGAAATGCGGTAGCTCTGGGGAAAGCTGATATTTTCGTTCTCAAGATCAATAGCTCAGATAATATAGAACGGGTTTCTTTTGTCGGCGGAAGCAGCGACGACCTTGGCCGGGGAATAGACGCATATACAAATGGTAGTGGAGAGGAGGTATTGATAGTTGGAGGGCATACGGAAAGCGAAGACTTTTTTGGCGCAGGGAATTCTTTTTCAGGAGGCTACGATGGCATTATTTTTAAGATAACACCCAATTCTTTAACGGACATAACTTATATAGGTGGAAATAACAACGACATCATCACTGATGTAGTAGAAGATGGCACGGCATTTTATATTGTAGGCCAAACTGTTAGTACAGACCTTTCTACTCAAATAGATGTTAGTGGTTCTTACTACCAGCAAAGCCTGGCCGGCAACAGAGATGGGTTTATCATTAAGCTTTCCAATGAATTTGAAACTAAGTGGGCAACTTATTTTGGCAGTGAAGATCTGGATAATATTACAGAGGCAGCCCTGCACCCAAATACCAACAATTTATTTATTGCGGGAGAAACTTTTTCTGATAAAGCAGCCACAGAAGACAACAACAACCCGAACTGCCAGGCGCCGCTGGACGGCAGTTTTCCCGATTGTGTGGCCTCCGGCGCCTATCATCAGCTATGGGGAGGGGGAACGCCCTTTGAGGACGGAGATGCTTTTATTGCTGAGTTCAATTCATCCGGAGTTCTTCAATGGTCTTCCTTTTTAGGTGGCCCGGATAATGAGTTTACCGTAAGTGAAGATTCCAGGACCGCATTATTTATTTCCCCTCAGGACCCAGACCAATTGGCAGTAATGGGAATAACCGACAATAATGCCTCTTTCCCTCATGCTTCAGTAAGTGGAACCTATGGCCAGTATGCCGGCAAGGGGAATTTTGTGGCCAGGTTTGACAAAAGGGCGCTGGCCTGGTCAAGTGGTATAGGCTGTTGGGGTAATTATGACCTCCAGAGCAGCGTGACTTTTGATGGAGGAGGCAACATTTTCCTGGTAAGTGGTACAGATTGCCTAACGCCATCGGACCCACAAGATTATTGTGAGGTACCCACCACAGGTTTATTGCCTATTTGTGACCCAGGAGATATCTTTTTTCAAACCGACAGCAACGGAGACCCCGCTCCCGGAGAACAAACCGGGATATTCTCTACTTATGATGGCTATATAACAAAACTAAACGGAGATAATAAACTTGACTGGTCCACCTATTTTGGTGGGAATTTTTTTGATGACGTTCGAACCATCCGCATGGCCGCCGGCAACGCTTATCTTTCCGGCTCCACCGGTAGTTTTGAGAAATTTCCTTTGAGAGGCCCCGATACCGGAAATTATCAGCAAAATCAAAAAATAGGCCTTGTTGACGCTTTTCTTGCCCGGCTTAAAGTGGGAAGCACTCCGGTAGGAGTTGAAGAGAAAAATGACACTGCCTTTCCCCTCGAGGCATTTCCCAACCCGGTTACTCAGGCAGTAAATATAGCCATTCCCAAAGGATCCTGGCAGCTAAGGCTATTTTCCATAGATGGGAAACTGGTTTACCACACAATACTTAATATGTCAGCCCGGCCTGAAGCTCGTTGATATGGCTCATCTTCCAGCCGGGATATATGTTTGTCAATTGCATGCAACCGGCGCTGGTCAGTGCTATGTAGGTAAAATTTTTAAGTCCTTAAAATAAATATTACGATTACCCTAGCCTGCTCGAGTTTAGCCTGGCAGGCTAGAGTAGTGTTTTATTAAAACCTACTCATATGAGAATATATATCCTGTTAACTGTTTTCTTGGTTACAACATTTTTCCATACTTTTTACCTCAACGCACAGGGGATAAGGGGAGGAGAAATGTTGGCAATAACCGGGCCCAATTTACTAGTGGAAATAGACGTAAAAATATACCGGGAAGGGCCAAGAACCCCCTTTATCCTGTTTGATTGGGGCGATGGTACAATTGACACCCTCCCAGGGCTTACAGCATTCACCAATGCCCCAGACGTAATTGTAGATAAATATTTCGGCATTCATCAATATGACACATTAGGTGTGTATATTTTAAGTGTAAAAGATAGTTTTCTAGTTCCAGATATAGTCAACATTCCTAATTCGGGTGCCGAAATTTTTTGCCTCAGAGACACCTTTGGGATCGATAATGAGGAAGACTTTTTTAACAATTTTGGCACTAGGATCAGAATGCCCAATTTTGTACGTTCCCAGGTAAACATTGAAGTGGCGCCTGACGGGGCTATTATCCACGACCCTACTGTGAGTAATGCAGGCAATTACTTTTCCTTCATCGTTGAAGCATTGGTTCCCTTCCCAGCCGAAGGCTACACCTTTCCGGAGGCTACAGACTCGCTAACCTGTTGCATCACCTGGGACCGGCCGGTAGCGCCAGGCAAATATGCCTTTGGCATCCGTGCCTATAGTTACCGCCGGTCAGACGGCAGTTTCTTTGGCACCACCACCCGCCTTATGACTATCGACGTGGACTCCTCCATGATCATTTCCGGGCTGGAGCTATGGCAAGAGGAGCTGTTTGATGTTTTCCCCAACCCTGCTTCGGAAGTGCTTTACGTACAATTCCAAACCTTTCCCGGCCCACAGGCATCAGTCCATATCTATGATGTGATGGGCAGGAAGGTTTATTCCGGCAAATGGAAGGAGGCCATGCCGGGCGGGAGGTTGGAGGTCCCGGTAGCCGGCTGGGCTCCGGGGGTGTATGTGGTGGAAGTGCGCTTGGGAGGGCGGGTAAGTGTTAGGAAATTTGTAGTTGGGGCAGAATGATGAAAGCAGCCTGCCTGGCAGGTTGTTCAAAACGGCCGGTTAATTTGGAAAAAACTTCCTCCTATTTTTGAGCGGTTGGGATTGTTCAAATAAGTGTGTCTGGTTACGCTAACCCGCTGGTTTCCAGAGCAACGAGGAACTCAGAAACCAGGAACTATGAACGGTCCCCGGTTCAACCCTGTGGAGTTCGCAAGGTGACTATTCCACAGGGCCAACCTGCCGGGGTTTATGGCTGGGTACCGGATTTAGCCAACCCGGCAGCTTTTATCAGAGATGCGGCAGCAATCCTTTCTCTTTGCTCCTGGCAAAAATCGGGGAACTTTTTTGTTCCAATTTTGAACGTACTCGGCGGGTTTTGTCGGCCGGGGACAACTACAACACATCCCGGGCCGAAGCGATCTTAGGTTCCCAGTAGCTCGATCTGGAGATGTTGTCGATGACCACCCCCCGGGAGGTGCTGTGTATGACTTCAATGCCCTCCCGGCTGTTGCTCACCACCATGGCCACGTGGAAGACCGGGCCGGCGGCGCTGCGTTTGAAAAAAATGAGGTCGCCGGGCTGAACGTCCTTTACCTTGACCTTTTTGCCTTCCTTTGCCTGGTAGCGGGAACTGGGGGAGAGGGTGACGTCAAATTTTTTCATCACGTAGGAAGTGAAACCGGAACAGTCGAAGCTCCTGGGGCCTTTGCCGCCTTCCTTGTATCTGGCGCCCAGCTGTTTCTTGGCGTAGGCGATGACCTCCTCTCTTTGCGGTGAAGTACGGTGAACAATAGTTATATTCTCTTCCTCCTTTTCCTTAGGCGATGATCCCGCCCGGGAAGGATTGTGGGGGCCGGAGGGTGGGTCAACCAGCACTGCACAATGCGAAAGTGAAAAAACCAGAAAAGAGAACAGGACGGCAGTCCTGAGAAATGCTCTGAACATAGTGGCGATCAGCTTGGGGGTTAAATAATCGGAATCAAGTTTAATAAACGGGCCGGGTTCAGAATTTATTTTTTTTGAGATGTGAGGGTTTTGTTAAGGGGGGGAATGTGTATAGGTGTATGTGTGCATTCGTACATTCGTGTATTCGTCCGCATAAGTGCCTGGACTAGAAATACATAGATACATATTGAAATAGGGAAATACTTTGCCTGTTCAAGCAAGGCGGCAGGTTCCGGAGTATTTCTATGTATTCCGGTGTATCTCCATTTGTGCCCAGACACTTACAGGTGTGTTCTGGGGGCAAAGAGAAACCTATACACAAATGCACCTATGCACCTATACGCACTTCCTTATTCGATCACAAACCGGTCCCGGTCCGCCAGGAACTGCAGTTTGTTTCGGAACTCCTGCTGTTTTTCATAGGAGAGCTGAACGGTGAACAGCCCCTCCGTATGCGTAGTGTGCAGCAGTTCTTCCCCGGCGAAGTCAAAGGCGGAAGAATCGCCGGTGTAGGGAAAGCCGTTCCCGTCTTTGCCCACGCAGTTTACGCCCAGGGTGTAGGCCTGGTTCTCGATGGCCCGGGCGGCCAGCAAGGTGCGCCAGGCCTGGCGGCGCATCTCGGGCCAGTTGGCGACGTAAATCAGCATATCGTAATCACAGGTGTTGCGGGACCAAACGGGGAAGCGCAGGTCATAACAAATGAGAGGCATAACCTTCCAGCCGTCAAGTTCTGCAATGAGCGGCTGGTGGCCCGGGGTATAGTGTTCATGTTCTCCGGCAAGGGTAAAGAGGTGGCGTTTGTCATATTTTTCGTAGCTCCCGTCCGGCCGCACCCAGAGCAGGCGGTTGAAGTATTGGCCGCCCTCTTCAACGATGAAGCTGCCCGTCACTACTGCGCCCAGGCGGCTGGCATGGCCGGCCATCCATTCGTAGGTGGCGGCTTCCGTGGGTTCGGCAAGGGGCCTGGCATTCATGGTAAAGCCGGTGGTGAACATTTCGGGCAGGACAATCAGGTTTGTCGGTGTGGAAAGGCCGGCCAGTTTTTTGCCCAGTTGTTCGAGGTTGGCCTTTTTATCTTCCCAGTGCAGGGCAGTCTGGATGAGCGTGGTATGGAGCATGGCTTCAGGTATGGGTTACAATAACAAAAGAGGTGCAAAGCGTACCTCGCTTCTGCACCTCTTCCGGTTTGAAAAGAGAGAGTAAGAAAGAGAGGTTATTCCTCGCCTCCTTCTGCACCCTCCTCTTCTTCTGCACTTTCAGCCACACCGGCCTTTTCAGCTGCTGCCGTTGCCGAACGCAGTGCACGCGGTACTTCAACCGAGGCTACGGGCACACCCGGAGAGTTCAGTACATCAATGTTTTCGCGGCCGCGGTCAATGTCCCGAACCCGGATAGACTGGTTGAGCTCCAGTTTGGAAATGTCAACCTGCAGTTCGCCAACGAGGTGCTCCGGAGTGGTCCTGATCTTGACCCGGCGCAGCTTCTGGATCAGCTTACCTCCGTTTTTGACGCCCGGAGAAGTGCCTTTGAAGTGCAGCGGCACTTCCACTTTAACCGGCACGCCCTCGATGAGGCGAAGGAAATCCAGATGGACGATGGCATCCGTTACCGGGTGCCACTGAATATCTTTGACGAAGCACTTGTAAGATTGCCCGTCAATGGAGACTTCGGCGATCTTAAAGTCCGGCGTATAAATGAGGTCACGAACTTCTTTGAGGGAAGTGGAGAAATGGATCACTTCATCTCCTCCGTATAGAACACACGGGATCTTACCCCCGTTCCTGACTGCTTTTGTGGCAGTCTTGCCAAGGTCGGTGCGCAACTGTCCGCTTATAGCAACTACTTCCATGATTTATCAGCTTTGTCTTTAATGCTTTCTTTATAAGGCCTTATGTATTTGGCTTTAATTCCAAAAAGGCACGCAAAGATAGATATTTTCCTTCAAAAAGGAAAGCATGGTTTTTGAAAATATAATTGCCGGCCTGGTTTTACCAGTTGAAGGCCCTTTCCCCTGCCGGTATTGCTCAAAATTCAATGGCAGGTGGGAAGCTTGCAAGCATTATTTCACTATTTTGCAGGATTGTATTCCCGGCCGGTTTGCCTCCCAGTTGAATTGCAGCGAAAAATTAACATTCATAAAACTATAGACATGACCTGGAGATTTGCCTTCTTTTTTTTGCTGATCGCTTTTATTGTCATCAATTGCAGTGAGCCCCGGCAAATGGTTACAGACAGGGCCGGCAGAACGATGCACCCCTCGGAGATATCTTCCTTTCACCCGGAGATGTCGATCACTATTGGATGGGTGCCTTACCAGGATCAGAAACTCGTGCGGACCGGAAAGAACGAATGGGAAATGGTAAAGCGCCAGAGTGGTGATAAAAAAGGAGCCGCTCCAGTGATCCTTGTAACTTACCCTCAGTCAAAAGACTCCATATTGCTGGATATGGACATTAAAAATGAATTGCTGGGCAAGCTGATCAAACACAGCGCCATGACGCAGGAGCCCATCAAGCGGCCCTTTTCCACCTTCTTTGAAGAAGCCAAATGCAGAAAGTGCCACCCGTCAAATATTCCGCTGCCCTTTGATGAAGAAAAATAGGCTTTTATCAGGAAACAATTGCAGGTATTCAGGTTTCAGGGCGTTTTGGTATTGTGGCCGGTAGCCTGGTGCTGCGCCGGCACACCGCAACACCATAACACCGAAATACCACAACACTACAACAGCCTGGTCTCTGTGTGACAAACCTACCCCCCCACAAACAATGCGGAAATAGAGCGGTGTTCGTGGGTGTTGCGAATGGCGCGGGAGAATAATTTAGCGGTGGAAAGGACCTTGATCTTACTGGATTTCTCTCTCAGCGGGATGGTGTCGCAAACCAGCAGCTCGTCCAGCATGGATTCTTCGATTTTCCGGTAGGCATCGCCGGAAAGAACGGGGTGGGTGCACATGGCGCGAACGCTGCGGGCGCCCTTCTCGATCAGTATCTTGGCGGCCCGGCAGAGGGTGCCGGCCGTATCGACCAGGTCATCAACCAATATCACATCGGCATCTTTGACGTCGCCGATCACGGTCATCTCCGCCACCTCATTGGCGCGCTTGCGGTATTTGTCACAAATGACGAGGTTGCGGCTGAAGTGCTTGGCGTAAGTTCGGGCCCTTTTCACGCCGCCGACATCGGGAGAGGCGAAAATGACGTTGCTGAGGTCCATTTCCTGTAAGTGGGGAATGTAGATGGCCTCGCTCTTGAGGTGGTCAACCGGAATATCAAAAAAGCCCTGTATCTGGTCGGCGTGGAAGTCCATGGTCATGATCCGGTTTGCCCCGGCGGCCTGAAGCAGGTTGGCGATCAGTTTGGCGGAGATGGGAACCCGGGGTTTGTCTTTCCGGTCCTGCCGCGCATACCCAAAGTAGGGGATCACAGCTGAGATGTACCCGGCCGAAGCTCGTTTGGCGGCATCGATCATCAGCAGCAGTTCCATGAGGTTCTCAGTTGGAGCGTAGGTGGATTGGATAAAAAAGACGTAAGCGCCCCGAACCGACTCATTGATAGTAGGCTGCATCTCCCCGTCACTAAAGCGGTTTACTTTAATGTCTCCCAGTGGGTGGCCATAATATTCAGCAATATTTTTGGCCAGGTATTCCGATGTCGTCCCGGAAAAAAGCTTTACTTCGATCATTTGATTCATGGACATTAAACCTCTTTAGCAAAGGTAAGAACTATCGTGCAATTTATCCCCCGATTTTTGTATCATTCCCGGGAGAGTTCCTCAAAGCCTCCGGTTTTGCCGATAATCCCCGGCTTTTTGTCGAACACATAATGAATGTTAGGAAGCATCCTTTAACTTACTCCCTGCATTAACGAAAGAACGTTCCGCCTCCGGGGTAATTAATAGTGCGTACTATGCATTTTTCACTTTTTGGAGATTGGTGGGAAGCCCAGGATTGGGCGCAGCAGGTGTTCTGGCTGGTGGCCATAGTTTCCAGCCTTCTCCTGGCTATCCTGTCTGCCCTGAGCCTGTATGAACTCTCCCAGTCAGGCGGGGCTGAACCGGAACACCGGCCCTCCGGCATATTTAACCCCCGCACCATTCTCACTTTTTTCACGACTTTTGGCTGGCTGGCTCTGGCGCTGAGTTATCAGGACGTTTCGCCTCTCCTGCTTTTGCTTCCGGCTTTTGCCGGTGGTTTGCTGGCTGCGGCCTTTGCCAAACGGCTGGTGCGGCTGCTCGTCAGCTGGGCGCCCGGCCATAGCCCGGGCGCAGAACAATTAATGGAAACGACCGGTAAAGTCCTGGAGCAAATCCCACCTCACCGCAACGGTTTCGGCAAAGTCCACATCAAACTCCGCAATGCGCCTTATGAGCTGGAAGCCATCACCGGTGGCGGTGAACTGAAACCGGGAGTGCCCGTGCGGGTCATTGGAGTGATCGATGGGCGCGTCCTCCTGGTGGAACCTCTCGAAGACGAAGGCTATCCGCATGAAAACCAGAAAGGGTCCAGGGTATAGCTCCGAATGTTTTCAATCCTTGCCTTACTTTTTTCGCTCTGTGACGAAGGTGACAAGATCCGCCAGGGACTGGCGGGCAGGAGTGTCGGGGAAGGACTGAAGCAGTTCAAAGGCCTGGTTGCGAAAATCCTGCATGGCTTTTCGGGCATATTCCAGGCCGCCGCTTCCGCGGACGAATTCGACGACTTCCTGGACTTTATCGGGCTTGTCGCTGTGCCGGCGGATGGTGTTGATGATCCGGCGGCGGTTTGCTTTTGAGGTTTGCCGCAAGGCATAGATCAGGGGAAGGGTCATTTTCTTTTCTTTGATATCGATCCCCAGAGGTTTGCCGACATCGTCCGTCCCGAAATCGAAGAGGTCGTCCCTGATCTGAAAGGCAATACCGATCTTTTCACCAAAGAGGCGCATGCGTTCAACCTGTTCCGCATTGTCAGAGGTGGAAGCCGCGCCGGCACTGCAGGCGGCGGCGATCAGAGATGCCGTCTTCTGGCGGATGATCTCATAATACACCTCTTCTTCTATATCCAGCCGCCGGGCTTTTTCGATCTGCAGCAGTTCGCCTTCGCTCATGGCTTTGACGGCGTCGGAGACGATTTCCAGTAGTTGGTATTGTTTGCTGCGCAGCGCCAGCAACATACCCTGGGAGAACAGGTAGTCGCCCACCAGTACGGCGATCTTGTTCTTCCACAGTGCATTGATGGAGAAAAAGCCTCGGCGTTCATAGGAGTCATCGACCACGTCATCGTGCACCAGAGTTGCGGTATGGAGCAATTCCACCAGGGAGGCGGCGGTGTAGGTGGCGTCGGTTACTGCGCCGCAGGCTTTGGCGGCCAGGAATACGAACATGGGCCGTACCTGCTTACCTTTTCGCCGAACGATGTAGAAGGTGATCTTATCCAACAGAGGTACGGGGCTTCGCATTGATTCCCGAAAACGAGACTCGAAAACCCGGAGCTCTTCGTCGATCGGCCCCTTAATGGTATTGAGCGACTTCGACATGCTTTTGGTTTTGTCGCCCAAAGCTACAAAACTTTACGGTGGGTTAATGGAGTTGATCGCCTGGATTGGAGGTTCAAACAACCGCCGAATACTTTTCCTGCCGGCCAGCCTTATTACTTGCCCCTACTCTAACGTATCACTACATGAAACCGGCGCGCTACTTTCCCGTCTCCTTTGACGACCAGCAGGTACCGGCCAGCGGGCGCCCTGCTCAGGTCCAGGCTTTTTACATGCTCACCGCTGGTTTGGCGGGGGAAATTGATACGGGCCATTTCCCTCCATTGAGGATTGATCAGTTGTACAGTCACGTCACCACTGCGGGGCAGAAAGTATTTGATGATGACCTGTCCTTTTTCATCCGGGGCTACCTTGGGGAACGGGGACCAGTCATTAGGGTCGGAAGCCGGGGCTTCCGGCTCGTGAGGGATGGAAGAAATGGCGTTTTCGACATTGGGCTGCCGCCGGGGAGGAGGAGGATTGTGAGGGGGGGGCTCTTCGTGAGTTCCAAAATTGGGGCTGGCGTCGGCAACCGTATCGGGAGGCAGGCCTCCCTGCCGGCGGATCGTTACCACATCGCCGCTGGGCGGGTTCCAGATGACCAGGCCGATAGGCGGGTCGAAAATGTTGTTGTGGCTGACCTCTGCTACCCGCAGGGCGCCGTCAGTCCGGATGGTGCGCACCTCGATCTTCTCCTGGTCGATGAATATCCATTTGAACTGGTTAAAGCTTCCACTGGCACGGGTCCAGGATTTGTTGTCGTTGTTCTCTCTCAGGGGAGCGCCCCAGCAGCCTTCCCCTATGTAAACTGTGCCTTTTTCATCATCGCGGATAAAATTTTCTTCGCTTCCGGGCTCGCGGGATGGCCTTATCGGATAGGTGGTTTTCACGACGTGCGCGTCCGATTCCATGGCCAGGTTCACCCCATACTTGTAAAAGAGGGTGGACCAGTTGAGCAGCAGCTCGTCCTTCTCGGGTTTCTTTTGGGTATGAGGCCGTATGGAATGGTGATACTGCGCCATCTTCCAGGTGACATTTCTGCTGGCCTTGAGGTCACCTTCCAGCCAGATGCGCTGGCTTCCACCCGGCGGGATCAGAGAATTCAGGGTATAAACGCGAAACAGGTTGCCTCCCAGCGTAAGGGCATAGTAAACATCATTGCTGCTGACGTCGAACAGTTCGGTGATGGAGCTATTGGCTGCCTCGTGGTTTCCTCTTGCCGGAATAATGGGGAATATCCTTCCGTCGCTGCCGATGGTTTCCTGCCAGTCGTCAAACCATTCGCGCCATTCCTGGTAGGTGTCTCCGGCGGTCATGTCTCCGTCGAACAAGATGCAGTGGGGGCGTAGCTTGCTAACCAGTTGGTTGGCATCCCGGCGGGCCTCCCGGTTGTTGCGGGAATCCCCTCCGGCAATAATGGATAAACGTTCGGTGGGTGTGTTGGGTGCTGTTTTGAAGGAGAACCGCCGGCTGACGCCTTCACTGTCCTGAATGACGAAATAGTATATGGTATTGGGCTGCAGGCCGGCCAGGCGAACGAAATGATTGTTCATCCCCTTGGATACGATGATGCGGTCGGGCTGCTGTTTGTTACGGTAGGCGGCTACCTGGGCGCCGAAGTCGATGACGTCATAAAACAAAACGGGGTCATAACCGGAGGCCTGATCCCAGCCGACGACCATCGTCGTGGCAGGGTCATCACGCCACATACAGCGGTATCGGCCGGTGTTGGCGTTCAATGCCCAGGCATAGCATAGTGAGATGAAAATTGTCAGTAATAGCCGGCTGCGTCGTCTCAGCATCAATTCACTTTTAATTTGGTTTTGTGACACAAAAAGCCTGGCGCTCTAAATGGCCTCAGCGCCGGTGGCCTGCGGGTGCAAAAATCGCATTTACTTTTCGGCAAATCAAGGCGAATACTACGGTAGAATTATTTCATCGGCCTGCAATACTGGACTTACGTGGGATTGGGATAAATACAAAGCTTTATCCATGGGATTTATTGTGTATTTACGCAGGAAAAAGCTTTTAGTTGCAGATAAAAACTGCTGCTCCGGCTTTCCCGGTTTGTCCCCGGGCACAATAGTTTGTCCGGGAAAAATTATAAACTACCCGCCAAACCGCATAAATTTGTCCGGAATTTTGATCCGCATACCGGCAATGACGAGGGCCGACATCATACCCTTTCCAAATTATTGCCAGTACTAAACCATTAAAGATGGCAAAAGATACTTTGGTTTTCAACTTGATACAAAAGGAATTGAACCGGCAGCAGAAAGGCCTTGAGCTGATCGCTTCTGAAAATTTCGCCAGCCCCCAGGTGATGGAAGCTGCGGGCAGTTGCCTGACCAATAAATATGCAGAGGGTTATCCGGGAAAGCGCTACTACGGTGGCTGTGAAGTGGTCGATGAAGTGGAACAACTGGCCATCGACCGCCTCAAAGAGCTTTTTGGCGCCGAGTTCGCCAATGTACAGCCCCATTCCGGGGCCCAGGCCAATGCCGCCGTTTTCCTGGCCGTCCTCAGGCCGGGCGACCGGATCCTCGGCTTTGACCTCTCCCACGGCGGCCACCTGTCTCACGGCTCTCCGGTCAACTTCTCCGGCAAGGTTTACGAACCGCATTTCTACGGCGTAGAAAAGGAAACAGGTATTATCGACATGGACAAGGTGGAGGCCAAGGCTCTGGAGGTAAAACCCAAACTCATCATTTGCGGGGCCTCGGCTTATTCCCGCGACTGGGACTACGAGCGCTTCCGCGCCATTGCCGATCAGGTAGGGGCACTGCTGCTGGCAGATATTGCCCATCCGGCCGGCCTCATCGCCGCCGGCCTGCTCAAGAACCCAATGGAGCATTGTCATATTGTCACTTCCACCACTCATAAGACCTTGCGGGGCCCGCGCGGCGGCATTATCATGATGGGGAAGGATTTTGATAACCCCTGGGGGCGAACCACTAAAAAAGGAAACGCCATAAAAATGTCTTCTGTCCTGAACAGCGGGGTATTCCCTGGCATGCAGGGAGGCCCATTAGAACACATCATCGCCGCCAAGGCCGTAGGTTTTGGCGAAGCATTGCAACCTTCTTTCAAGGTGTATGCCCGGCAGGTGGTTAAAAATGCACAGGCGATGGCACAGGCGTTTGTGGAAAAAGGGTACGAACTGATATCGGGCGGCACCGACAACCACCTCATGCTCATCGACCTGCGTTCAAAGGGAGTGACGGGAAAATTGGCGGAAAAAGCCCTGGAAAAGGCGGATATCACCCTCAACAAAAATATGGTGCCTTTCGATACCCAGACGCCATTCGTCACTTCCGGTATCCGGGTAGGTTCTGCAGCAGTGACTACCCGCGGCCTGAAAGAGGCCGACTGCCGAAAAGTCGTCGATTGGATCGATGCAGTCATCTCCGCACCGGAAGATGAAAAGCTGATCGCCGGTACCCGCAAAGAGGTCAATGAATTTATGGAGCGCTTCCCGCTCTACGAAGAGATCAACATCCCGGCTTAGTACTCTGTAAATTAAGTGAATTCTCGTTTATGAAAGACGCGTTCAGAAGCGGAAGATATTTATTTTACAGAGTACTTAGTGCCTGCATTAAAAACAGTTCTTCCTCTTCCGGCAAAAGCCGGGGCGGGAGATTTATTTTTTCAGCCAGAGCAGGTAAATTTGGAGGAATTTCCCTATTTTTAAGCGTTGGAATGTTTCCGGGCTATTTCCCCGAAGTTCCCGCCATTCTGATAACACCTATTTTTATTATAAAAGGTGGGTGCCCGGTTATCCGGCTCCATACCACCACACTTGAGGATATCTAAGACTCTAAACGGGCCCGGCCTGCGCCTTTCGGTGCTTTGCCGGGCCTTCTTCATTCCGGACGGCCCCCCCGTCCTTATTCCTCAACCGGGCAAGCTTTCAAGTGGCCCGTAACCTGTACGAAAAAGAAATGGCCCTGATCTGTTCTATTCCCGTTTTGTGTGCTTGAACCTTCTCCCACCAACTGTTGCTGTCCAACCGCTTACCGCTTCTCAACCTGCACCAACACCCCGTTTCCCGGCCGCAGCGTGATCAATGGCTGCAACCCCGGCTCGAAGCCGGGGACTTCGCTCATCTCATAGCGCTGAAGCATTTTCACCAGCACTAGCTGCATTTCCATAAGGGCGAAGTTGTTGCCGATACACAGCCGCGGCCCACCGCCGAAGGGCATGTACGCGAATGGATGGTATTCCCCCTTGCGTTCCCGGCTGAAACGCTCCGGGCGAAAAGCCTCCGGGGCCTCCCACAGCCCCGGTTTGCGGTGGATGCCCCAGATGTAGATGACTACCCGGCTTCCTTTGGGTAGAGGAAGGCCTCCGTATTCGCCGTCTTCCACACAGAGGCGGTCGGTGATCCAGGCAGGCGGGTAGAGGCGCATGGCCTCGTCGATCACCTGTTGGGTGTATTCCAACCGGGGCAGGTCTTCGAATGCCGGCTCGCGGCCGCCCAGCACAGTATTGTGTTCACGGCGGAGGCGTTCCACTGCCTCGGGGTGCCGGGCCAGCAGGTGCCAGGCCCAGGAAAGGGCATTGGCGGTGGTCTCGTGGCCGGCAACGAACAGGATGGCGCTTTCTTCCAGCAGTTGGCGGTCTGTCATGCCCTCGCCGGTATCCTCGTAGCGAGCTTCGAGCAACATTTGCAGCAGGTCGTCATGCCGTTCGCCGGAAGCCCGGCGGCCCTGGATACGCTCCAGGATCATCTTTTCAAATTTTTCTGCTAGAAGTTCGTGTTTCCGGTACTGGCCGGAGAATCGAAGCCAGGGGATCAGATAGGGCTGCCGGAAGGTACGTGTGATGAAGCCCTGTAAAATGGTTACGGTATCCCCAAGGAAATTGAGCCCTTCCTCATCTAATCCGGTATTGAAAAGCGACTTGGCTACTACCCGGAAGGCCAGCTCCATCATCATGGGCGACATATCGATAGGCTCCCCGGTGGCCAGGGCCGGCTCAAAGCGGGAATTCAGAAATTCGTCGATCTCCCGGTTCATGATGGTTGTAAGGGCCGCCAGGCGTTTGCGGTGGAACCCCGGCTGGATGAGGCGCCGCTGCCGCAGCCAGTACTCGCCGTCGCTGGTCAGCAGGCCATTGCCCAGGAAGTGGCCCATGCGCTCGGTCTGTATGGGCGATTTGCGCCATTTTCGGTGTTCTTTCTGCAAGACGTGTTGCGCCAGGCCCGGATCTGTAGTGAGTATGCCCCTGACCATGCCGCCCAGGTGAAATTCATAAGTGGGGCCATATTCTGATATGTACTGGTCGAGCGTGGCGATGGGATTATGGGCAAAGCGCAGGGAATTGCGCAGGGATTTCCAGCGGGGGATGGAGGGGAGGGTGGAAGAAAAAACTGATGCCATTGCTTTTTGGGGGGGAAGATAAGCAAATGCTTAAAAGTGGAAATGTGTAAAAGTGGTCAACGCACCGAAGGTTCCGCCAGGTACTTTTACACCTTTCCACATAAGCACTTTTACACCTTGACCACCTTACCCAGCAGCCACTCTTTCTCCGTCAGCGGCTCAGTTTTTCTTATCTCTTTTTCCAGGAATTTTACGGCCTCTTTATCCATCGGATTGAGGGTGAGCAGTTTCTGGGTGTAGCGGATGATGTTCAGGTAATTCTGCTGGTGGTAGCCCATGCGGCGCTTACGGCGCAGGAAGGCGCGCATGCTGCGGAGGTGGGCCTCGAGGAGGTCGTATTCATCCAATTCGTAATAGGCTTTCATTTGCAGGGTCTTGGCGACCATATTGTTGATCAGGTCGCGATAGTCGGCGCGTTGAAGGAGCGCCAGCACCTGTCCGTATTGCCGACGGGCGAAGGCCAGGCGGGCGGCATTGAGGCTGAAGGCGGCCTCCTGTTGTTCGGCTTCCAGGTAAGGGCGGTAGTGGTGCAGAAAGTACTCGGCCCAGTCGAGATCCTGCAGGCGAAGGGCGATGCCGATGGCGTTGTTGTAAGTGAAACGGGAGAGGATGCCGTTCTCCAGGAGCGCTTCCGTTTCCAGCCCTTTCTGGTAGAGCTCCAGCGCTTCGCGCAGGTAGCCCTCCGCTGTCTGGTTGATCTTGCGGATGCAGAAGTTGATGGCCAGCAGAAAGAGGTCGCGCAGCTCGGGGTGTGGAAATAAGCCGATGGATTGAAAAAACCGGGTGCGGAAAGCCGTAAAATTGGCGTCTTCTTCCGGGAAGCGAAGCATACGGTAGCAGTGGAGATATACACTAACGGACGGAATGTTCCGGTAAGGTAGCTGAGTAGCCAGTTCGAGCAATGCCTCTTCCAGAGCAATGCGGTAGCTGGCCTTATAGACGGCTTCGTGAGCCAGCAGGAAGCAGCCCTGCCGCAGTTTCATACTCATAAATGCAGAAGTGAGCTGGTCTTCCAGCTCCTGCAGGTTGAGCTCGCGGGTGCGCCCGCGGGTGGATTCTTCCTGGTAGCGTTCCTGCTCCAGCCAGTACTGGGCAAGGTGGTATTCTGGTGGGCGCAGTGTCTCTGCAGATCGTTCCTTTTGCAGCTTTCGGAAAGCCTTCTGGAAGTGGCTGTCCAGCCCCCGCTTGCGGTAGGCGGCGAGCAGCAGGTGCTGCTGAAGCCAGGGCGCCTGCTCGGCCTCCCGATGCAGGAGGAAATTTTCCAGGCAGCGGTAGAGGTAGCTGAGGAGGAGGCGCAGTTGCTGATCGTCGTAGGGCTGGTTGGAAAACAAAGCCTTCCACGCCTGTTCCCTCGAGAGGGGGAGGCCTTCGGGAGCCGTTGTAGCCAGTTGTTCGAAGAGCTGCTGCAGGTCCTCCCGCTGGTTGTGGTAGGGCGAGGCCAGCCATTTGCGGGCTTCCCGGATGTCTTGTTTGGTGAAGGTGCGGAGGAGCTGGTAGGCGAGGGTGGTTTGCATGGTGGGAATGTGTATATGTGTATGTGTGCATTCGTGTATATGAGAGGGGGCGTAAGGGCCAGTGCATGGCTTTTTGGGGAAATGGGGTGGAAATGTATAGAAATGTGCTGCTGTGGGCGCTGTGGCGCTGTCGGCTTCATGGCCCGAAAAGCCGCCCTGCTCCTTTACCGCCAGCTGACAATTTCCCCGGGTGCCGTAGCTTCATTCGAAGGCATGCCCGTTATCTGCTGGTTTTTCTAAGCTGGAAAAATATTTTCATTCTACAATTTTTGTTTTAATCATGTTTTAAAATAGCATTTTATAGGGTTTCATGCTATGAAAATTTTCTACAATCTACAAAAAATGTGTTTGCGATTCCGGGCGGAAGAGTGAATTTTTGTAGGGTGCCGGAGAGCGGTGGTGGTTAGCAGTTGGCTTTTGGCAATTTGCTGTTAGCTGCTGCTTCGATTGGCAAAACACAACTAAAATTCCAGGATCTCATGAAGGTATTCTATTCTGCTCTCTTTCTCGTTCTGCTGCACGGCATGGCCCATGCACAATGTGATGATTTTGCTCTGACGGTTAACGATGTGCAGCCCCCCTCCTGCCCGAACGCCAGTGACGGAGCAATTACACTCAGCGCGGCAGGCGCCCAGGGTATGGTAAGCTACGCCTGGACTGAAACCGGCCTGAGCGGGCCTTCGGTGAGTGGGCTGGCCCCGGGAACGTACTCGGTGACGGCGACGGATGATGCGGGATGCCAGGCAGTGGAAACGGTGGCCCTGGAGGCGGCGCTGGCAGCCGATGCCGGGCCCGATGTAGAGGCCTACTGCGGGGCAGAGTCGGTATCCCTGGGCGGAGCAGCCATTACAGAGATTTCTTTTTCGAGTGATATTACGCCTATTGAGTTTTCCGATTCTAACCAGGAAATTGTCCCCTTCAGGGGCATCTCGGGCGAGGTGGGGTTCGCTCCGGCGCCCGACAGCTTTGACCCTGCTTCGTCAGATAGCCTCTATGTCGAGATCGGTTCAGCGACGGCAAGTGTAGGCGATGTGGTTTGCCTCCCGGTTAGGGTATACAATTTCACGGACATTGTGGGGGCCGCCTTCACGATAAACTACGACTCTGCCCACCTGAATTTTATTGAAGTAACAGGACTCAACCCCAATTTGCCGGGATTCACCGCAGCATTTAACATTGCCACCCCCAACAACGGGCTCAATGCCGGATTCATTATCCTCAATTACTTCGAACAAAGCTTATCAGGGGTTAGCCTTTCGGATGGAAGCACTCTGTTTACGCTTTGCTTTGAGGTAGCCGGTATCTCAGGTACATCGGTCGGCCCCAATATCACCTACCAATGGACGGGCCCCAGCAACTTCACCATCTCCGAGCTGTTTCCGCAAGTCACTGAACCCGGCGTTTACACCCTGCGCGTGACGGACACCAGCCAACCCGATTGCTGGGCGGAGGACGAGGTGGAAGTCATCTTCCAGCCCGACAGCATCGGCCTGGTGTTGACGGACACCATCACGCCCTGCCATTCTCAACCGGTGCTGCTGGAACCAGAGATTTCGGGCGGGCAACAACCCTTTTCCTTCCTGTGGAGCACGGGAGACACCACGCAGTCTCTTACCGTAAACTCAATAGACATTCCGGTGGATTATTCCCTGACTGTCACTTCCTCGGACGGCTGCACCGGCCTGGCCTCGGCCAGGGTAGAAGCGGAGAGCGGCCCACCCCCGTTTATCGATATAGGGCCGGATCAGCCTTTCTGTTCCGGACAATCCGTTTTGCTGGCGGCAACGGCTACAGGTGGCGCAATGCCCTACACTTACATCTGGAATGACGGCCTGGTAACCTCCAACCCCAACCGGATACTCAACCCTTCAGTGGACACTACCTACTGGGTGAATGTGGTTGACGCCAATGGATGCAGTAACCCTGCGGGCCCGGATTCCCTCATGGTGATCCAACTACCGCCCTCTGATGTGGAACTTGGCCCGGACCAGCATATTTGCCCTGGCGAACAGGTAGTACTCACTCCTTTTGTGAGCGGCGAGCCTGCTATCGCCTATAGCTGGAGCAACGGCCAAACAGGTGCTATAATTACGGTTCAGCCTTCACAAACCACCACCTATTCCCTTACCATTACCAACTCCTCCGGATGTTTTTCTTCCGATGAAGTGGAAATAAATGTCGGTGGCCCCATTATCACTGCTGCGGCTCCCGATTGCAACGACAACGGTACTCCTTTCAACCCCGATGACGATACCTTTACCTTTCTTGCCAGCATTATCGGCACGCCCGGGGGCAGTTGGGTGAGCAACCTGGGCCCGTCCGGCAGTTATGGCCAGGCCGTAAACTTTGGCCCCTTCCCGGTTTCCGGTGGGGATGTCACGCTTATCGTGACGGATGCTTCCGATCCGGCTTGTTCCAACAATACCGTGGCGCCGGCGCCGGCTCCCTGCTCGGCCTCTTCAACCTGTCTTCTCATAGCAACCATTACCACTACTCTCTGCATCGGTGAGGGTACGCCCGGCAACCCGGCTGATGACTCCCTCCTGGTCGCCTTGCTGGTCGATGGCGGCCCGGGTATCGGATGGAACAGTAACTATCCAGGCGCCTCGGATGTCTATGGGAACGTTGACACGCTCGCGTTTGCTTTGTCTGATGGGCCGGTAAACCTCACTATTTATGACCATGACGATCCGGGTTGCGACACCACACTGGTTATCGATCCGGAAGCCCTCTGCTCTCCCCCCTGCAATCTTCAGGCAGTAGTGCAGGAGGTTTTCTGTGACGACAATGGCACCCCAACTGATACAACGGATGATACCTTCACGCTTGACATTCTGGTTACGGGCGGAACCGGCAGCGGCTGGGTGGAAGACAGTTCCGGCCTGAGCGGCAGCTACGGGCTGCCTTTCACTTTCGGCTCTTATCCGGCCGATTATGGCCATGTAGGGCTGGCGTTCCGGGATGCGGACAGTTCCTTATGTGTGAAAGCATTTGATCTTTACACCCCGGTGCCCTGCAGCAACGATTGCCAGAACAACCCGCTGGTGCTCAATTTCGATGTAGTGTTCCCGTTTTGCGCCGGAGCTTCGGATGGGGAGGCCTTTGCTATCGTGGAAGGCGGCGCCGGCGGCTATACCTATGAATGGTCGAATGGCGTGACTTCATTTGACAATACCGGACTGTCCGCCGGAGTATATGGCCTGACCGTGACCGATATCTTCGGGTGCCAGGCCACCGGCCTGGCAACACTATCTGAGCCGCCGCCTCTTACGCTTACCCTGACTGCTTCGAATGTCACCTGCCAGGGTGGAAGCGATGGAACCATCACTGTTTTCGTCACCGGGGGCACTCCGCCCTATTGGTATGATTGGAGTGGAGTAGGAGGTAATGTACCTACTTTAGGCGGTCTTACGGCAGGTGTATATAGTGTAACGGTTACGGATGTAAATAACTGCTCGATCATTGAAGAAGTGGCCATTACCGAGCCTGCGGAAAGCCTGGTGGCGCCGGCCAGTATCGATCAGCAGCCCACCTGTCCCACTTCGAATGACGGTGTTCTTTCCGTCAGTGCTTCGGGAGGCAACGGGCCTTATGAATACATCTGGTCAACCGGTTTTACCGGCCCCGTTCATTCCGGCCTGAACCATGGCGCCTATTCCGTGACCGTTACCGACTTCAGCGGTTGTAGTGTTGTGGAAACCATCTTCCTGGAATCCGCCCTGGTTGCTGATGCCGGCCCGGCCCAGGTGGTCAATTGCATTTCGGGAACGGCTGCCCTTGATGGTAGCGGGAGTAGTTCCGGCCCGGATATTACGTATCAGTGGCTGGGCCCCAACAACTTCACTTCCTCGGAGCTCTTTCCGCAAGTTACCGAACCCGGCACCTACCTGTTGCAGGTTACAAATTCTGCCGAACCGAATTGCCTGGCGGAGGACATTGTAGTGGTAAGTGAAGCGATGCTTACGCCATCCATCAGCATGAATCAGGTGAGTTGCGACTCGGCAGTCATTGCTTACACCCTTCCCGGGCAAGGCCTGGAAGCCACCTGGACCCTGCCCGACGGCAGCCAGTCAATCGAATCATTCCTGGAGGCCACCCAGAGCGGGTACTACTATCTCGAGGTGTTCGACCCCGTGAACGGATGTTCGGCCCAGGCCTCCATCCTGCTCGATTTAGACCCCAGCCAATGCGCTACCCTCAAAGGCCGGCTGGTGCGGGATACTGTGCCTGATTGTATTCCCGCTGCCAATGAGCCAGGCCTTGCCAACTGGCTTATTGTGATACAGAATGGCAGCCAGTTTTTTTATGCTGTTACGCAGGCCGACGGATATTACGAGCAAAGCGCGCCCATCGGCGATTACGAAGTGTATCCGATCATTCCCGGCCCCCTGTGGCTGCCCTGCCAGGACGGCTACTCCGTCAGCCTGCAGCAACCCGGTGAGATGGCCGTACAGGACATTCCCGTACAGGAGTCAGAGCCCTGCCCCGAGCTTTCCGTCGAGCTCAGTATGCCTCTCCTTCGACAGTGCTGGACGCGTTCCATTCCCGTCAGTTACTGCAATGACGGGACTGCCCCTGCCGACGGCGCTTATGTAGTAGTCACCCTGGATGACTTTTTTGCTTTCGATTACGCTACCGCGCCATTGCTCAGCCAGGATGGCAACGAATATACTTTCGGGATCGGCGATGTAGCGCCCGGGCAATGTGGAACGTTTTATATCTATGTAGAAGTAAGTTGCGATGCAGTAGTGGGCCAAACCCTGTGCGCCGAGGCCAAGATCTTCCCCAATGGCCCCTGTTTCCCGCCCTCTCCCAACTGGTCGGGAGCCAGCCTGCAGGTGGAGGCCTTTTGTGAGGGCGGTGAGGTGCAGTTCAGGATAGAAAATGTCGGTTCCGGCGATATGCCGCAGGCGCTCCCCTGCATCGTCATCGAAGACGGGGTGATGCTGCTCACTTCTCCGGACAGTATTCAGCTGAACAGTGGCGAGTCCTTTACTTATACCTTCCCCGCCAATGGCTCCACCTACCGCATCGAGGTAGAACAGGAGCCTTTCCACCCCGGCCAAAGCATGCCGGCGGCCGTCCTGGAAGGTTGCGGAGTGAATGAACAGGGAACTTTCAGCACCGGTTTCGTCAATCAGTTTGCGCTGGATGACGCCGGCTCCTTCATCGACGTCGAGTGCCGCGAAGTGGTGGCCTCCTATGACCCCAACGACAAACACGGCTTTCCCCGTGGTTACGGAGCAGAGAATTTTATTTATCCCGGTACAGATATCGAATATCTGGTGCAGTTCCAGAACACCGGCAATGATACGGCTTTCCTGGTTGTCATCCGCGATACCTTGTCGGAATTTCTGGATATTACCACTGTGCAACCGGGCGCCGCCAGCCACCCTTATACCTGGGATATTGACAGCAACAACATTCTGGTATTCACCTTCGACAACATCCTGCTGCCCGACAGCACCACCAACCTGGAAGGAAGCCAGGGTTTCATCGAGTTCAAAGTTGCCCAGCAGGGCGGCCTGCCTCTGGGTACTGTAATTGAGAACAGCGCCGCCATCTATTTCGGCCTCAATGATCCGGTGGCCACCAATACCACCCTTCACACACTGGGGTACGGCTTCATCGAGCTGGTCAATTTCACCTCGGAGGCCGGCATTCAGGAGTTGAGGGCCAGGGTGGCGCCGAATCCCGTGGACGAATGGGCGTTGTTCCGGTTGGAAGGCTGGCAGGGAGGAGAAGGGCTTTTTGAACTGTTCGGCCCTCAGGGGCGGCGGTTGCGGGAGCAGCGTTTCAGCGGGGCGGAGCTCCGCTTTGAACGGAGAGGCCTGTCTGCCGGATTTTATACCTTCCGCGTCGTCGATGAGCGGGGACGGTGGGGCAGTGGGAAGTTGATCATAAGATAGAAGGCAGGGGGGCAGGGTTAACAGGTTTTGCGTACCTGAGCATCTTCTCTGCCGGGTAATCGTGTGAGAATGCCGGAGCGCCGTTTAGAGCTTGCCTCTTTGCCGGGCAAATACAGTAAGAAAGGGTTGCCGGGTGAGAGAGGTTGGTGGCGCTTCGGCTTTTTTCTTTTTGTTCGGGGAGATTTTTCTGCCGGCCGGCCGGGCTATCTGGCCTTTAGCTGTTCAATGAGCCATTCCTTTTCAGAAAGCGGGCCGGTGCTTTCAATCTCCCTTTTAAGTTTTTTCCGCCCTTTATCGTCGTATGGAGGCAAGCTGGCCAGCCGCTTTACAAACCGGGCGATATTCAGGTAATTCTCTTTATGGAACCGGCTGAAAGAACCCCTGCGGACAAAGTTCTCGAGGCTGGCCAGCTGCGAGCTCAGGGCGTCCGTTTCCCCCTGCTGATAGTATATCTTGATGAGTAGCATGCGGGCGATTGTATTGGTTACAAGGTCTTCGTATTCGACATCCTGAAGCAGCAGCAGTGCCTGCCCAAGATTTCCCCGGGCGTAGGCCAGCCGCGCTTCGTTGAGGCTGAGGGTAGCCTCCCGGAATTCCTCGCTAATAAAAGAAAGGTACTCCTTGATAAAACCGGCGGCCCAGGAAATTTCGCCCAGCTTGAGGGCGATCCCGGCGATATTGTTGAAAGTAAACCGGGAAAGGTTCCCATTGTCCAGCAGGAAGCCTTCCTTCAGGCCAATGCGGTAAATTTCCCAGGCTTCCCGGGCAAAAGGCCCGCTGCCCTGGTTGAGTTGCCGGATGCAGAAGTTGAGGGCCAGCAGGTAAAGGTCCTTGCGCTCTTCTTCCGGGAAGTGGATGGCATAGCTGGACAACTGTTCCCGGAACGCCTGGAAAAATTCCAGGCTGTACGCTTCGGTAAGGAAGCGGTAACAATAATAATAGATGGCGATAGCCGGGATGTCCAGGAAGCCCATTTCTTCAACTTTCGAAAGAACCGGAGTGAGCAGCCCAAAATCGTATTCTGTTTTGTAAACCGCCTGATGGCTGAGCTGGGTGCAGGCGTGCCGGAGCTTTTGGGCGAGATACTGCCGGTCCATTTGCTCCGAAACTTCCTGCAGGTTGAGCTGCACCGTCCGCTGAGAGCGGGTTTGATAATACATCAGTTCTGTCTGGTAGGCCAGTTTGTGGTTGTGGAAATCAGCGTTTTGATACGGGAACCGGCCAACCTTTCGTTTGAGTAGCTTCATGGCCCATTGGAAGTGTTTGTCGAGGCCCCGCGCCCGATAAATGGAGGCAAGAGCGAATTGAGCCGGCAGCGCGCCTTTTTCGAAGTGGTTACTCAGCAGATACTGTTCGATCAACTCCAGCAGGTCGCTCATGGTGCCCCGCAGCTTCAGGCCGTCATAGTGCGCATCGGGGAAAGTGTAGGCGAAGGCGCCCTCAGCTGAGGGGGAGCCGGAGCTTTTTTCCCGGCGCCGGCGCAGATATTCGTATAGCCGGAATACGTCATCACGGCGGGTGTAAAAGGGGGAACGCAGAAAGTTGCGCAGTTGCCGCAGCTCTTTTTTAGATAGTTTTTCAAACAATAACCAGAGTTTGGAGTCGCTGAATTTTTCCACAAAAAATTAGCTTTAAGCTCCTGATAACAGGAGTTCTGTTTTAATATAAGCTTATTTTTTTCCACAAAATACAATATTTGTTTTTGCCTGGGGAACAGAAAAATGGAAACTTGGAAGCCACAAAACTACATTCCGATGAGAATTGCCTTTTTCCTGTTCTTTCTGTATGGAATTTCAGTGTCCCTGCCCGCCCAATTCCGGGAGCAGGCCTTTGGCGGCCCGGCCGGTGACTATCTGGAAGATATGCGGCCCACGTCCGATGGAGGGTATATCCTAACGGCGGTCACCCGGAGTTTTTCAGATGAGCGCAGGTCCTTTCTGTTGAAACTGGACGCTGCGGGAGATCAGGAATGGCTGTTGCCTGTAAGTGACAACCAGGGCAGGGAGTTGTTCGGGCGTTCTGCCTTTGAGCTGGCCGACGGCACCTTTCTGCTGTTCGCCAACCGCAGCGCCGGAAGCCTGGGGGCCGCCGATGATGACCTGCTGCTGCTTCGGGTGGATGCTCAGGGTAGCCTGTTGTCGGAAACCCTTTTCTCCAACCTGAGCTTTGACCTTCGGCATGCCATTGCCACCAGCGATGGCAATTACCTGTTGTGTGGCAACGACAGTTTTAATAGTGACGGCTGTGCCTTTGTTGCGAAAGTAAGCCCGGCAGGCAGTGTGCTCTGGTCAGGTTGCTATGGGCGGGATGAAAACGACTACTTTTATTATTGCATGGAAGACAATGAGGGCCACTATGTACTCACCGGTGTTTCCTTCCGGTATGCCGGGCAGGGCAACTCCGGTGCCGATGGATTCGTCATGCGCTTTCAGCCGGACGGAACAGTGGACTGGGAGTACCTCCTTGCTCCGTTACCGGGCAGCCTCGACGATGCCTACGACGTTGTTCAGAAACCCGACGGCAACTACTGGATAACCGGTGTGACCAACGTGCGGGGAGACAAAGATGTCTATTTGCTGGAACTGAGCCGCAATTCCGGCGCTCCACAGCACTGGCAGGTCTTTGAAGAGCCGGGCGAGCAGTATGGAAACCAGATCATTCCCGTATCGAGCGGGGGCTACATCATGGCTGGCAGCACTGAAAATACACCTGGTAGTGATTTTGACGCCTTCCTTCTGCGGTTCGACGAGAATGGCAATACCCTTTGGCGCAGGAACTACGGAGGCCCGGAATGGGAATTCGGATATCAGATCAGGGAGACAGTGGACGGCAGCTTTGCTTTCGCAGGCTGGACGCAGAGCTTTGGGCAGGGCGATTGGGATATCTATTTTCTGAATACCAATGCAGAGGGCCAGACCTTTCAGAGCTGGGCCACCGGCCGGATCGCATTCGACACGAACCTCAGCTGCACGCTTGACACTGCCGATATCGCGCTTTCCGGGTGGATCGTGCAGGCGGAAGGCGGCCCGACAACCCTTTACGGCATCAGCAATGAGCAGGGGCAGTACGCGATTGCGCTGGACACCGGAGACTACCTCTTCCGGCTCATCCCGCCGAACGGCTACTGGGAGCCTTGTGACTCTTTTATACCCATAACCATTCTACCCAACGACACCAGCTTTACTCCTCTTCTGGCCCAGCCTGTCGTCGATTGCCCTTATCCGGAAGCCAGCACGTACACCACCCCGCTGAGCCCCTGCCAGAACTCTACTGTTGTGGTCAACTATTGTAACGAAGGAACGGCGCCCGCCGATGATGCATACATTGAAGTGGAACTGGACACCTTATTCGAGGTAGTCAGCAGCACTATTCCATGGTCTTTCCAGAGTGGCAACACCTATACTTTTTCATTGGGGGGGCTGAGTATAGATACCTGCGGGTTCTTCAAGATCAGTGTTCGCCTGAGTTGTGACGCTACTCCCGGCCAGGCCCATCCCGTTCTCACTCACATCTATCCGGACAGTCTTTGCCTGCCGCCTCTGTCCAACTATTCCGGGGCTTTCCTGGAAGCGAAAGCCCGGTGCGAGGGCGACAGCCTGCGGTTTACCCTTTCCAATACCGGCGGTGCGCCTATGTCCTCCCCTCAGGAGTACGTTGTTATAGAAGATGCGGTGTTGTACCTGAACGCTCCTTTTGAGCTGGGCGAAGGAGAGGCCGTCGAGATCCCCCTGGCCGCTGACGGCGCCACCTATTTCCTGGCGGCGCCGCAGGAACCGGGCGCTCCCGGCAGCCCCGTAGTCAGTGCCCTGGCGGAGGGCTGTGGGGTTAATGAAGCAGGAGGGTTCAGCACCGGCTTCGCCAATCAGTTCGGTCATAGCGAAGAGGAGCCTGCTCAGGATGTTCTTTACCAGGAAAATTCTCTGCCCCTGGCGGCCAATGCGGTGAGTGCGCATCCTGTAGGTTACGGAGAAGAACATTTTATCCGGCGGGGTGAAGAATTAAAATATCATATTCAATTCGGGAATCCGGGGCAGGATACCGTTTTTCAGCTGGTAGTAAGGGATACGCTTTCCCCCTTTCTCGATTTGTCCTCCGTGCGGCCGGGCGCAGCCAGCCATCCTTATACCTTCAGGATAGAACCGCCCAATGTCCTAACCTTCACTTTTCATAGCCTGGAGTTGCTTCCCGAACTGCAGGAAAACGGGGAAGCGGCCGGCTTTGTTAAATTCCGGGTGGCTCAGAAACCGGGCCTGCCGGCCGGGACGGTGATCGAGAACCGGGCCTCCTTTCAGTATGATTTTGGCCGCTGGGCAGCAGCGGAGCCCGCTTTCCATACCATTGGTGAAGAGTTTGTAGTAGTTCAAACGGAAGATGTGTTTGAGGAACAAGCCCGGGTGCAGGTATTTCCCAACCCTTTCCGGGAACAGGCCTCTTTCCGGGTGGAAGGCATCAGCGGGCAAGAGCTGCAACTGGAGTTGTTTGACCTGCAAGGCCGGCTGGCCCACCGGCAGTCCTCCTCTTTTACCGATAACCTGATGCTGCGCCGCGAGAGCCTGCCGCCGGGCCTGTATATTTTCCGTCTGTCAGTGGATGGTGTTATGCTGGCGCAGGGTAAGGTGCTGGTGCAATGAACGTCGGGGCAACAGATGTGGAAAGGCTTGATAAGTTTACTGAAGGAAGGCTTTTCAAAAACTTGTCAAGCCTGAAGCCAGATAAAATTATTGAACAAGGTATTTACCACTCCGTATGGAACACCCCCTCCTGATCCACCCGCTCGTAGGTATGGGCGCCGAAATAGTCGCGCTGCGCCTGCACCAGGTTGAGGGGCAGGTATTCGCGGCGGTAGGTATCGAAGTAGGCCAGAGCAGCACTCAGGGCCATCGCCGGTACTCCATAGTCAATCGCCGTTTTCAGGGTGGCGCGGGCGGCGTGCTGGCCGTGAAGCAATGAATCGTGGAAAGCCGGGGAGAGCAGCAGGTTGCGCAGCGCCGGTTGTTCTTGGTAAGCCTGCCGCATATCCTCCAGCAGCCTGGCGCGGATGATACAACCTCCTCGCCAAATCCTTGACACGGTTTCCAGGCTCAGTTGATACCCGTACTCCTGAGAGGCTTCCGCCAGGAGGTGCATGCCCTGAGCATAAGTGGTAATAAAGGCGAAATACAGAGCTTCCCCCATCTGGGTGATGAGCTGTTCTTTGTTGACGTAGGGCGTTTCTTCCACGGAGCGGGTATAGTGCGGGGCGGCCTGCTTGCGTTCCATTTTCAGAGCGGAAAGGCCGCGCATGGATACGGCGGCGTCAATGGTGGGAATGCCGATGCCCAGGTCCATGGCATTCTGAGAAGTCCATTTTCCAGTGCCCTTTTGTTTGGCTTTATCCAGGATCTTATCGACCAGCCAGCCGTCGCCCTTATCGTCCCGTTTGGCGAAGATATCGGCTGTGATCTCGATGAGGAAGGATTCCAGGGCGCCCTCATTCCAGTGGCTGAAAACCTCATGAAGGGCCTGATTATTCAACCCGGCTACGGTTTTCAGGATATCGTAGGCCTCAGCGATCAGTTGCATCAGGCCGTATTCGATGCCGTTGTGCACCATTTTGACATAATGCCCGGCGGAGGTATTCCCCAGGTACGCCACACAGGGCACGCCATCAACTTTAGCAGCGACCGCCTCCAGTATTGGCCCTACGAGCTGATAAGATTCCACATTGCCGCCCGGCATGATGCTCGGCCCGCGGCGGGCTCCTTCTTCTCCGCCGGAAACACCCACTCCCAGGAACTGTAACCCTTTCATCTTCAGGTATTCCATCCGGCGGTTGGTATCCTCGAAGTGGGAATTGCCCCCGTCAATGATAAGGTCTCCCTTATCCAGGTGAGGAAGGAGGGATTCGATGACACTATCGACAGCCTTGCCGGCCGGTACGAGCAGCATGATCTTACGGGGACGGCGAAGCAGGGCAGCGAATTCAGCGGTATTGGTAGTACCAGTGACCGGCTTATCACCGGATTCTTCACTGAGGGCCTGTGCCTTTTCGGGGTCCAGGTCAAGGCCGGCGGCGGAAAAGCCGTGGTCGGCGATGTTCAGCAAAAAATTACGGCCCATAACGCCAAGGCCAACCATGCCAAAATCAAAAGAAGAACTCATAGGGTGTGTTTAAATGAAGAAGTTCTGGATTTTAAAAAACAGGAACGTCTGCTTATTTAAAGGAATTTTTTTCAATCCTGGCCAGCTTATCCAGCCTACGCTGGTGCCTGTCCTCCCCGCTGTAGTGAGCATGGAGGAAGGCAAAGACGAGTTCCTTGGCCAGTTCCGGGCCGATAACACGGCCGCCCAGGCAGATCAGGTTCATGTCGTCGTGCTCGACTCCCTGGCGGGCGGAATAGGTTTCGGTGATAAGGGCTGCCCGGACCCCTTTGAATTTATTGGCGACGATGGCCGCTCCGACGCCGCTGCCGCAAATGGCGATCCCGCGGTCGATCAGCCCGGCGGCCAGAGCCCGGGCCAGGGGCGCCACAAAGTCGGGATAGTCGTCCTGACGGTCAAGTGCGCCGGCGCCAAAATCGGTGAGGTGATACCCTCCTTCTTCCAGAAGGTGGATCATCTTTTGTTTGAGGGAGAAACCGCCGTGATCAGCGGCAATGCCAATTTTCATCACGAATTGTAGTATTTAGAAAAACTTTGTGTGTCCTGAAAACCTTTAACATAACAGATGTTAACTGTCATAGGTTTTTAGCTGATAGAAATCATAATGGCAACCGATAACCCAACCTAATTATGGACCCACAGGTACTTGTCATTTTTGGTGCTTCGGGCGACCTGGCCCAGCGCAAGCTTATCCCCGCTCTTTACCACCTTTACAAAGGTAATTTCCTCCCGGAGCAATTTGCCGTATTAGGCGTCAGCCGAACCGGCTATTCGGATGATGATTTTCGCAAGGAGGTATTTTGGGAAAACACCTACATCGATGGAGGTGATAAAGATGAGGCTTTTGCCGATATGCTTTTCTATCAGGCGATAGACACGCTGTCCGGGGAAGATTATAAAAAGGTGCGCCAGCGCCTGGAAAAGCTGGACGAGAACCGGAAGACAGCGGGCAACTATATCTTTTACCTTTCCGTCCCTCCCAGCCTGTATCCGAAAATTCCGGCCTTTCTGGCGGCTGAAGGCCTCAATAACCGGAAAAAGGGCTGGAAACGGCTCGTTATAGAAAAGCCCTTCGGCTACGACCGGGAGTCTGCTCTGAAACTCAACAAAGAACTCCAACAGTATTTTCTGGAAGACCAGATCTACCGCATTGACCATTATCTGGGAAAAGAAACGGTCCAGAATCTCCTTGTGGCCCGTTTTGCCAATGGTATTTTCGAACCTCTCTGGAACCGGAATTACATCCATCATATAGAGATAACAGCTGCAGAGAACATAGGCGTGGGAAAGCGGGGCGGCTACTATGACCATTCCGGCGCTCTGCGCGATATGGTTCAGAACCACCTGCTGCAGGTCGTCGCCCATGTAGCGATGGAACCTCCCACTACAGCCGATGCCGTGTCCATACGCAATGAGAAGCTGAAACTTTTCCAGTCCCTCCGCCCGATCGGAGAATCGGAAGTGGAAAAATATGTCATCCGCGGACAGTACATCGGCGCATCCATTAAAGGAGAAAGGGTGCCGGGTTACCGGGAGGAGGAAGAGGTGGACGAGAACTCTACCACCGAGACTTACGTGGCCCTGAAATTTTTCATCGACAACTGGCGCTGGGCCGATGTGCCTTTCTACATACGCACCGGTAAGCGTTTGCCGACCAAGGCCACCGAGATCGTCGTCTATTTCAAGTCGCCGCCTCACCACCTTTTCCGCAATGAACTGGACCTGCTCAACATGAATAACCAGCTGATCATCCGCGTTCAGCCGGATGAGGGTATGTTGCTCAAGTTCGGGATGAAAGTACCCGGGGCGGGCTTTAAGGTGAAGAATGTCAGTATGGATTTCCACTATACCGACCTCACCGAGGCCGATGTGCCCGAAGCCTATCAGCGGCTCATTATCGATGTGATGAAGGGGGATGCCACCCTTTACGCCCGGGGGGATTCCGTAGAGGCTGCCTGGCAGTTTGTTGACCCTATACTGAATGCCTGGAAGAACCAGAATAATATCAAATTATACGGCTATCCCGCCGGCACCTGGGGGCCGGAAGTGGCCAATAAACTGATCGATGGCGATAACGTCAGCTGGCGCAACCCATGCAGCAACCTGACGGATTCTTCGGATTACCGGTTGTTGTAAATTTCGGGTATTTTCCTCCGGAGGGCGTGTAGCCGGGCAGTCGTTTTTATACAATAAACAAACCCAACCACTATGCCAACCCAAATACACATAGCCGAAACGGCAGTGCAGGTAGCGGAAGATTTTGCGCAATACTTCGCCGAATGGGTGGAAGATAAGCCCCGGGTAACGCTGGCCCTCTCCGGAGGGAGTACGCCCAAAGTACTCTTTCGGCTGTGGGCAGAACAGTACCGGGACAGTATCGAGTGGGGCAAGGTGCATTTTTTCTGGGGAGACGAACGCTGCGTTCCGCCGGATGATGAGGAAAGCAATTTCAAAATGGCGAATGGCCTGTTCTTATCCAGGATAGGCATTCCGGAGGAGAACATTCACCGCATTCGCGGAGAGAGCCGGCCGGAGGAGGAAGCCCGAAGATATGCGGAAGAGATCGTCCGTTTTGTAAACGCCCGCAATGGAATGCCCTCCTTTGATATGATCCTGCTTGGGATGGGAAGTGACGGGCATACCGCTTCCATTTTCCCGGATCAGATGGAATTGTTGTCTGTGGAAACCTTATGTGCGGTGGCCACCCATCCGGAAAGCGGCCAACAACGGATAACCCTCACCGGGAAAGTACTTAATAATGCTGAAGAGGTAGCCTTTCTGGCCACTGGCCAGGGAAAGGCGGCGATGGTAAAAAAGATAATCAATGGGGAAGCCGACAGCCAGCATTTTCCGGCTGCCCATATCGAGCCCTCACAAGGTGAGTTGCACTGGTTTATCGACCAGGATGCGGCTGAGGGGCTGAAGAAGGGTTGATTATCTGTGGCCGGCCGTTCGCCCGGCTACCGGGCGCCGGCAACAGATAATCAGGAAAAATTCCTACATCGAGTCAAGTGCCTTGACCAGATAGGTCAGCATAAACGGCATCGGGACCCAGAAAAATTCATCGACATACATCAGCATCAGGACGAAGATGACGAGGAAAACCAGGAACAGTATCCAGTCCATGCCCTTGGAACTTTTGCTAGTACTTGTTGTCTCCATTGTTCTTAGTATTTGCCGCAAAGCTAATAAAAAGGAAAGGTTTTGAGAAGCCGGGCCGGTTTCAAACGCCATCCCGGAGAAAAAAATGACAAATTATGGGAAAAAAAGTCGTCGTCATCACCGGTGGTGCTCAGGGCATTGGAAGGGCTGTGGCGGAACGCCTGTCTGAGGAAGGGTGGCAACCGGTAGCCCTGGACCGGGATGAAGAAGCCGGCCAGGAGGCGGTTTCCTCTATCAACGGGTTGCGGTTTATTCCTTGTGACGTATCCCGGGAGGAGGGCGTAAAGAGGGCTGTTGACGAGGTGCTTGGCCAATACGGATGGATCAGCGGGCTGATCAACAACGCCGGTTTCGGAATCACCAAACCCCTCGGCGAGTTGAGCCTTGAGGAGTGGAACCAGGTGCTCAGCACCAACCTCACCGGAGCATTTCTCTGTGCCAAATACTGTGCTCCTCACCTGGAGGCCAGCCGGGGCGCCATTGTCAATATCGCTTCAACGCGCGCCTATATGTCAGAGCGGAATACGGAGGCGTACTCGGCCTCCAAGGGAGGCCTCCTGGCCCTTACTCATGCCCTGGCCATAAGCCTGGGGCCAGCTGTTCGGGTGAACAGCATCAGCCCAGGCTGGATAGACGTGACGGGGCGCCGGAAAAGCAGGGATCGAAAAGAAATGGACTGGAGCCGGGAAGATCACGAGCAGCACCCTGTCGGAAGGATAGGCCGCCCTGAAGACATCGCCGGAATGGCTGCCTACCTTCTTTCCGAAGAGGCGGGGTTTGTCACCGGCCAGGATTTTATTATAGATGGGGGGATGACGCGGAAGATGATCTATGTTTGAGTGAATGAGTGAATGAGTGAATGAGTGAATGAGTGAATGGGTGAATTTTGCACCGGTTCGGGAACGCTTCTGCACTTCGCGGGGTTATCCTATTCTCGCATTTTCAGCACTCAATCCTGGTATATGAGTTCAAAATCGTCAGTCTGGAACAATCCTTACCTGTCTTTACTCCGAACTGCCTGGAAATATGCCCGGGGCCAGCAGAGGCGTTATCTGCTGATATACGGCATGTTCCTGCTAAGCAACCTCACCGTGGCCTTGTTTCCGGTGCTTTGGGGCGTATTCATCAATGAGGTCCAGAAGCAGGGCATGAACATTCTGCGCTCGGCGTGGATCTACGCCGCAGTTTACCTGTTTTTGCGCTTTCTGGATTGGGTATTCCATGGCCCGGCGCGTATTATGGAACGCAGGCTGGCTTTCGACCTGAGCCGAAACTTTCTGCAGGAGCTTTATCACAAGGCGTTGCACCTGCCGGTTAAATGGCATCAGGACCATCACAGCGGCGCCACGATCAACCGCATCCGCAAAGCCTATGAAGCTTTGAAGGATTTTTTCGATTCGGGCTTTATGTACCTGAAGACCTTCTTCAGCTTTGCCTTTTCTTTTGGCGCGATGATCTATTTTTCTCCGCTCTTCGGTGGCATCGCTGCAATTATGGGCGCCGGAGTAATTTATGTGCTGTTAAAATTCGACCGGCCCTTCATTGCTGCCTCCAGAGAGGTTAATGAGAAAGAACACATTGTTTCCTCTACACTTTTCGACAGCCTTTCCAACATCATTACGGTCATAACACTGCGGTTGGAAAAGCGCATGGAGAAAGGCCTTCTGGGGCGTGTCATGGACATTCTTCCGCCTTTTCGCCGCAAGGTCATGGTCAATGAATGGAAATGGTTCACCATGGAAATTTGCGTCGCAGTGATCTATGGCGTGATCCTGGTGGGGTATGTTTATCAGAACTGGGCGCCGGGAGAAACGTTTCTCATCGGAACGCTGGTCACACTAATGGCTTACGTCGAAAGGTTCACCGGTGTTTTTCACGGCATGGCCTGGCAATATACCCAGATCGTCCGGTATGATACGGATGTGAAGACGGCCCGAAACATCATTGATGCTTTTGACCGCCACCACACCCCGGACGGCGAGATGATGCTGGCCGACGACTGGAAGCGGCTGGATGTGAGCCACCTGAGTTTTACTCACAACGAAGGAGAAGAGTGGGTGGAAAAGCCTCAGGGGCTCTACGATGTGAGTATTAACCTGCAGCGAGGCCGGCGCGTGGCGCTGATCGGTGAGAGCGGTAGTGGGAAAAGCACACTTATGGCCATCCTTCGGGGGCTGTACCCTCCGGCTGCCGGCCTGCAGTTGTCGGCCGATGGGCGCCCGGCGCCCGATATCGGATACATTGCCAGCCGGGTGACCCTCTTCCCGCAGGAGCCGGAGATATTTGAAAACACCATAGAATACAACATCACTCTTGGCCTGCCTTTCAGCCCGGAGGAGGTGCAGCGGGTCTGCCGGGTAGCGCATTTCGATGGCGTTGTCGATCAATTGCCCCGGGGCCTGCAATCCAGCATTAAGGAGAAAGGGGTGAACCTTTCCGGCGGGCAGAAACAGCGGCTGGCCCTGGCCAGAGGCATTCTGGCTGCCCGCGACAGCGATATCATTCTGATGGATGAGCCGACCAGCAGTGTGGATCCCAAAACCGAGGTGGAGATCTATCAACGGCTATTCGAGGAGTTTAAGGATAAGGCCATGGTTTCCTCCCTGCACCGCCTTCATTTGCTCAGCCAGTTCGATTACGTTTACGTTCTGGACAATGGCCGGGTGGCCGATGAAGGTACATTTGAATACCTGCGCGCCAACAGCCCCGTCTTCCAGGAATTGTGGAAGCATCAGGAAGAGAGTGTGGCGGGGTGAGGCTTTGCAGGCCAGGAATCGTTGGCTCAGCACAGGTATCTTACCTGTTTCGGCGGAAATTCTATAAAAAGCCTGCCTTCTTCACCATCAATCCCTACTTAATGACTAAGGATTTTGGACAGATTGGGTATATTTACGCGATGCAACTATCTGTAGCGTTGTTATACTTATCTGTTCCCCTTGATAAAAGTGACCCTGCAAATGCATAAAAATGACAGCCAATCTTTGCCCGGCGACCCCAGCCTGCCCAGCTCAGTTGAGGTGTTGCAACGGTTGATGGCCCTGGGAAAAGGGAATTCCAAATACACTGTCGAGGATTTTTTCCGCACTCCGGAGAAAGCTGCTTTTCAGCTTTCGCCCGGCGGAGAATACCTGGCTTACCTGGGGCCCTACAAACGGCGGCAGAACATCTTCGTACAAAAAATGGGGGAAGATGGAGCCGTACGCATCACTTCCGAAACGGAACGCGACATCGGCGGCTATTTCTGGTCCAGTGACAAGCGCCTGGTCTATGTCAAAGATAGCGGCGGGGACGAAAATTTCCAGCTCTTTGCCGTTGACCGCGATGGCTCCAACGCCCGGGACCTCACCCCCTTCGAAGGGGTCAAGATCCAGCTCATCGACGACCTGGAAGACAATGAAGATGAGCTTATCATCGGGATGAATAAGAATAATCCCATGTTATTCGAGCCTTACCGGATCAATATTCAGACCGGAGAATACACCCAGATCGCTGAAAACAGCAACCCGGCCGAGCCCATCACCAGTTGGATGACCGACCATGACGGCAAACTGAGGATTGCCATTAAGACCATATCCGGCGTAGATCATAGCCTTCTTTACCGGCCCACTGAAGAGGATGATTTTCAGATGGTCATCACTACGAATTTCAAAGAGAGCCTCGAGCCTGTTTTCTTCGATTTTGACAACGGCAGTACTGTTTATGCGGTTACCAATATCGGGAGGGACCGCAGTGAGATCGTCAAATTTGACCTCGCCGCCGGACGGGAAACGGGAGAGGTGGTTTTCTCTCACCCGGAAGTCGATGCCGGCAGCCTCATGTATTCCCGTAAGCGAAAGGTAGTGACCGGCGCCGTTTATACTACCTGGAAGCGGGAGATCGAATTTTTTGATGAGGAACGAAAGAAAATGCAGGAATACCTCGAACAGGAACTGCCGGGTTACGAGGTGGTGATTACCAGTTCGAACAAGAATGAGGATAAATTCATCGTGCGCACCTACAGCGACCGGTCGTTGGGTGCCTATTACTATTATGACCGGGCGGAGGGGCGGCTGGAAAAGGTAGTTGAAGTCAGCCCCTGGCTGAACGAGGAGGACATGTCTCCTATGAAGCCGATTCAATATGTTTCCCGGGATGGTTTGATGGTCCATGGTTACCTGACGTTACCGGACGGCAAAGCCCCCAGTAACCTGCCAGTGGTAGTTAACCCTCACGGTGGCCCCTGGGTGCGCGATAGCTGGGGCTACAATCCGGAAGTTCAGCTGCTTGCCAGCCATGGCTACGCCGTTCTGCAGGTCAATTACCGGGGCAGTACGGGCTATGGCCGGGCCTTCTGGCAGAAGGGCTTCAAACAGTGGGGACATTCCATGCAGGACGATATTACCGACGGGGTGAGATGGCTCATTGAGGAACGCATTGCCGACCCAAAACGGGTGGCCATTTACGGCGCCAGCTACGGGGGGTACGCGACCCTGGCGGGCATCGCTTTTACCCCTGAACTTTACGCCTGCGGGGTTGACTACGTTGGGGTGTCCAATCTTTTTACCTTCATGAACACCATCCCCCCCTATTGGAAACCGTATCTCGAAATGTTATACGAAATGGTCGGGCACCCGGAGAAAGATAAAGAATTGCTGGAAGCGGGCTCTCCTGTTTTCCACATTGACCGGATACAAGCGCCACTTTTCGTCGTTCAGGGAGCAAATGACCCAAGAGTGAATATCGACGAATCTGATCAGATCGTCCGCTCTCTGCGCAGCCGGGGGATTGATGTTCCTTACATGGTGAAATACAACGAAGGCCACGGGTTTTCCAATGAAGAGAACCGCTTCGAGTTCTACAAGGCCATGCTGGGGTTTCTGGAGAAGCACATGAAGTAGCGGGCAGGGCCCGCTCCTCCCTGCTGTGGCCCGGGAAGTCAAAATTTTATTGATAAAAGCGGGTAATACACTTTTTTTGAAGAAAAACATGAAAAAGCCCCTCACCCCTGTCTTTTTTCCTGGCCTGCTATTCCTCGTTCTGGTTAAACTGCTCCTGCATGCTTATACGAATACCCTCTGGAGCTTCCATCGCGATGAATTTCTCTACTGGGCACTTGGCCGCCACCTGGATTGGGGGTATTGGTCGAACCCGCCCCTTATTGGCTGGGTGAGTGCATTGTTGCAGGCCACGGTGGGAGACAGCCTCTTCGCCATCCGGCTGTTCCCGATGCTGGTGAGTTGTGCACTGATCGTGCTGATAGTGTTTATGGCACGGGAACTGGGCGCCGGCCGCTACGGGCAATTCCTCGCCGGAGCAGGCATGCTGCTGACGCCGGCCAACCTGCGGCCGGGCATGCTTTTTCAGCCGGTCATGCCGGATATCTTTTTCTGGGCGTTGCTCGCCTATCTGGTAATCCTGTATATCAATACGGAGAACCGGCGCTATATCCTTTTTTTCGGCCTGGTGTTCGGCCTGAGTTTCCTGAATAAATACTCCACTGTTTTTGCACTTTCAGGCATTGCCGGGGCCTTGTTGCTCAGCCCTTACCGGCGCGTATTGTGGAGTAAGGAGGCAGGGCTGTCGGCCCTGCTTGCCCTGGTTGTCATCTTTCCCAACCTGATCTGGCAGTACAGCCATGGTTTCCCGGTCGTAACCCACATGCAGGAGCTGGCGGAGAATCAGTTGGCCAATGTGCGGATCTCGGACTTCCTCACGGCTCAGTTGTTTATGAACATGCCTGTGATACCGGTTTGGGTGGCCGGCCTGATCTGGTTTTTTCTTCCTGCAAACCGCCGTTACCGGCTTATCGGCTGGTATTTCGTTCTCGTTTTTGTATTGCTTCTTCTGTTGCGGGGCAAAGCCTATTATACATTAGGGTTATATCCACCTCTTATCGCTGCCGGCGGAGTATGGTGGGAGCAGGTTGTGCAAAAGGCATGGCTTCGGGTAGCGCTTCCGGTGTTGACAGCCCTGATCCTTCTGCCTGCGCTGCCATTGGGCCTTCCTGTATTGCCCCTGCCGAAAATGATGCAGTATTGTTCTTACCTCGTCAATAAAGTGGGGTTTGATGGGCCGATGCGCTGGGAGGACGGACGGATACACCCCCTGCCGCAGGATTATGCCGACATGATGGGCTGGAAAGAACTCGGGCAGCTGGCCATTAAGGCCTGTCAAATGGCGGATGAGCAGGAGGTATTGCTCTACTGCGAAAACTATGGTGAGGCCGGGGCGGTGGATTACTATGGCCAGGGACGGGGCATCCCGCCTGCGGTAAGCTTCAGCGATTCCTACCGCCTGTGGCTGCCCCGCAATATTTCGGCAAATGCCTTGATCTACGTCAATAATGAGTTGGGAGAAGATGTAGAGGCCCTGTTCGAAGATATTCAACTGGTTGGTTCCGTTACCAGCCCTCATGCCCGGGAGAGGGGCACTTCCGTTTTTCTGTGCCGGCAACCGGTGCGGCCGTTTCCTGAATTCTGGGAAGAAAGGGTGGCTGAAGTAACCGGCCAATAAAAAAGCCCGGTAATCAAGTAATTGTTTACCGGGCCAAAGATTTTCTATCAACCGGTTCCGGTTAATAGGATTCCCCTTATTAGTTATCGTAGTTGAATTTACGGGAAGGAGGCGGATTTGTTACGACATTCGGGAAAAAAATGCACAAGTAATACAAAATGGCCGAATTCTGACACTGGCGCTCATTTGTCTCCTTTTTTTATCTTTGCGCGATCAATCTAAAAACCATGACACTGGAAGCCATAACCGAGCAATTCACTAAGACTGCCGCCAGGGTGCCGGCCCTGGGCAAGTCCGTCAAGTTCGTCTTTGAGCAGGGGCCCGTGCACATCGACCTCACCAATGAACTGGCGGTTGTCACCAACGAAGATAAGGAGGCCAACTGCGTGATCACCACCAAAATAGAGACGCTCGACGCCATCCGCCGCGGCGAGATGAATGCCATGATGGCGGTGATGAGCGGCAAAGTTAAGATCAGAGGAGATATGGAACTGGCGATGCAGCTGCCCTCACTGATAAAATAAATATTTCACCGATTCTTCCTGGTGAACTGGCCCGGCGTCATGCCGGAAACTTTGCGGAATGCTGTTTCAAAAGTATGTTTGGAATGAAAGCCCGCAGCATACATCACCTCCCGGAGATTGAGGCTTTTGTCTTTATCCGCCAGCAATTCCTGAGCGGTGAAAACCCGGTATCCATTAATGTAATCGAAGAAGCTTTGCCCACCGACGCTGTTAATGGCCCGGGAAACTTGTTTCGGCGTGCTGTCGGCCAGTTTGGAAAACTGGGGCAGCGTAAGGCCAGGGTCGAGGTAGAGCTTTTCCTGCTGAAGGATCACGTCCAGTTGTTTAAACAGGCCGGCATTTTTGCGGATGATATCGGCATCGGCAGGTTCCCGCTGAACAATTTGGGCAGCCAAAGTTTCTTCATCCCTGCTCACGGCTTTTACAGGCTCTTCTCGTTTTAAGGTCAACGGCACAACGCACAGAACGATCAGGGCCTCCATAGCCAGTGAAGCGGCATAGAGCCAGACACTCAGTTCGGCCTGGCCGCTGAAATTAAGTAGCAGGCTGGCGCCTCCCAGTGCAATCTTTATGGCCCATACGGACAAGACAAGGGTAAGAATGCGTACCTGGCCATCCGGTATATTGCTGCGAATTTCTTTTAGTATGGGAAGGCGTTTTGTGATAAACACCAGCGCGGCGCCGAGGTAAGCGCCGGTATAAAGCAATGGCGCCAGTTCCCAAAGGGATTCCCGGATCAGTACCAGTTGGCCGGGGGCCAGCCCTATCAGGCCGAAAATAACAAAGGGTAAGAAGTGAAACCATTCCCTCTCAGGGCGGAATGGTGCGCCAAGAAGGCTTCGCGTATATAAAAGGGGCAGGGGCGCCAGCAGAAAATCAAGAGCGAAATTATAGAGATAAAAGTTATTGCCCAGGATTATTCCATTGATCAGAATGTTTATTGCTTTCAGTCCGATGAGCGAGGCCAGCAGCCCGAGCCAGCGGTTATCCGGCCGTTTTTTCCCGGGGCCCAGAAAAAGGAAAAGGGCCAGGAGAATGGTGAGCAGGGGGATAAAAATCAGGCACAGGAAGAACAAAGGGCCACTTACCGGCATAACAGTGTTTAGCTTTATTTAGGAAACAGGGGAAAATACTAAAATGATCACAAATAGAATTTAAATTGCTCCGGCCACTGCTTCCGCCAGTCGGCATGCGGCTTTCGGAACCAGGCGGAACCACATTTCCGGCTCGATGAGTTCGAGTTCCATTAGGGCGAGCTGGCCGTCATTGTCCCGGATGATGTCCGCCCGGGCATAAACCGGTTGCGGGCGGCAGGCGGCAACGGCCGATTCGGCAAAGGCGATCTCTTCATGGGTGGGTTGGTAAGGAATAACCGCGCCGCCAAATTCGCTCTGCACCCTAAACTCTCCGGCTTTGGGCACCTTCCGCACAGCATGGCTGTATTGGCCGCCGATGGCTATCAGGGAAAGCTCTCCCTGCTCCACCACCTGTTGCTGGAAAGGTTGCAGCATCATATCCTCCCTTGCGGCCAGCTCCCGAAAAGTAGCCTCGTGCTCCTGAAGGTTATTGCGGTTCAGGCGATAGGTGTGCCGCGCCGAGCCGGAAACCGTGGGTTTGAGGATGGTATCGGCCCAGCCGGTTTCCTCATGGAGGGCATCAAGTGTGGTGTCGTCCCCGGCAGGGATATAAAGGGCAGGAGGCGTGTGAATACCCCGTTTCTCCAGATCCAGCAGGTAGTGCTTGTCCATATTCCACCGGATCAGCTCAATAGGGTTGATCAGGCGGGTTTGGGAGGACACTTTGTCCAGCCAGGCGGAGAATTCATCGAAGCGGTGGAAATAGTCCCAGGTGCTGCGGAACAGGGCGGCGCGGGTTTGGCTCCAGTCAACATCCGGCCGGGCCCAATCGAAGCGGGCGGTGCGCAGGCCCTTTTGCTCCAGAGCTTCCTGCACCAGCTGGTCTTCCCGGGCCACCTTTCTGACAAAGCCATCAGCTGTTGACGGAATGGGGGGCTCAAAGCGGGATTCGGTGAGTAGTATGACGTCGTAGGGCATAGAAAGTGGGGCAGGTAGAAGGCGGCTGCAATTCTAACGTCGCAAATTTAAGGAAAGCAACAGCCGGGTTATTGCTTATTCACACTAATACTCACCTTCACCTCTCCCGGCAGTTCGATCTCTTCACCGTTGGGTATATTCTCAACGAGTTGCAGCTCAGTGGCCAGCGTTTCTGCCTTAATGTAGTCACCATATTTCTCCACGGCGGGCACCAGGGCCTCGTCCTTCTGCAGGGCCACCCGGATCTTGTCCGTTACCTCAAAATCCTTATCCTTACGGATATTCTGGATGCGGTTGACGATATCGCGGGCCATGCCTTCGGCTTCCAGTTCTTCATCGAGCGTGATGTCCAGAGCGACGGTGATGTCGTCATCGCTGGCCACCTGCCATCCGGGGATGTCTTCGGCGGTGATCTCGAAGTCTTCCAGCGTCAGCTCATAGGCATTGCCGTTGGCTTCCAGGGTGAATTGGTTCGTTCTTTCGATGCGGGCGATATCTTCCTGGCCCAGTTCGCCGATGATCTGGGCGGCGGTTTTCATATCCTTGCCCAGGCGGCGGCCCAGGGTTTTGAAATTGGGCTTGATCTTCTTCTTGAGAATGCCGGAAGTGTCATCTACATATTCGATGTCCTTCACGTTGATCTCGGAGAGGACGAGCCCTTTCACGCCTTCTACCTGCTCCTGGAAATGGTTGTCGAGGATGGGCAGCAGGATCTTATGCAGCGGCTGGCGCACGCGGATCTTCTCCTTCTTGCGCAGGGAAAGCGCCAGAGAGGAGATGCGCTGGGCGTAGTCCATACGCTGCTCGAGATCCTTATCGATCTTGGCTTCGTCGGCAGCCGGGAAATCGGCCAGGTGGACGGACTCATGATTTTCCAGCCCGCTGGCCTCGTTGAGGTTGCGGTACAGCCAGTCGGCAAAGAAAGGCGCCACCGGAGCCATCAGCTTGGATACCGTCAGCAGGCACTCGTAAAGCGTCTGGTAGGCAGCCAGCTTATCATTGTCCATGGCGGCGCTTTTGCCGTTCTGCTGGTCGGAAGGCTTCCAGAAGCGGCGGCGGCAGAGGCGGACGTACCAGTTGGACAGGTTGTCGTTCACAAAGTTCTGAACTTTCCGGGCCGCCTGCGTGGGTTCGTAGTCCGCATAGTCTTTGTCCACCTCTTTTATCAGGCTGTTGAGCAGAGAGATGATCCAGCGGTCGATCTCGGGGCGCTCGGCCAGGGGAACCTGTTTTTCCTTATTGTAAAACCGGTCGATGTTGGCGTAAAGCGCAAAGAAGGAATAGGTATTGTAGAGCGTACCGAAGAATTTGCGCTGCACCTCTTCCAGCCCCTTCATGTCGAACTTGAGGTTATCCCAGGGGTTGGCGTTGCTCATCATGTACCAGCGGGTGACGTCGGCGCTGTGCTTTTCGATGACCTCAAAGGGGTCCAGCACGTTGCCTTTACTTTTGGACATCTTGTTGCCCTCGGCATCCAGCACCAGGCCGTTGGAGACTACGTTCTTGAAGGAAACGCTGTCGAATACCATCACGGCGATGGCGTGCAGGGTATAGAACCAGCCCCGCGTCTGATCGACGCCTTCGGCAATGAAATCGGCTGGGTAATTCTTTTCAAATACCTCCTTATTCTCAAAGGGGTAGTGCCATTGAGCAGACGGCATGGCGCCGGAGTCGAACCAGACGTCGATCAGGTCCATCTCGCGCTTCATGGGTTTGCCGTTGTCGGAAACGAGGGTTACCTCATCTATAAAGGGGCGGTGCAGGTCGTTGGGCACTGCCTGGTTCAGCCCAAGGGCTTTGTTGGCCTTTTCGATCTCCTTCCGCAGCTCTTCCACTGAGCCGATGCACTTTTCCTCTCTCTGGTCCTCGCTGCGCCAGATGGGCAGAGGCGTGCCCCAGTAGCGGGAGCGGGAGAGGTTCCAGTCCTGCAGGTTTTCCAGCCATTTGCCGAAGCGGCCTTCCCCGGTGGACTTCGGTTTCCAGTTGATCGTCTGGTTCAGTTCGAACATGCGCTCCTTGGCGGCTGTGGACTTGATGAACCAGCTGTCCAGCGGATAATAAAGCACCGGCTTATCCGTACGCCAGCAATGCGGGTAGGAGTGCACGTATTTTTCGGATAGGAAAAGCTTGTCTTCCTCTTTCAGCTTGATCACGATATCCACATCTACGGGCCGCTCTTCTTCCTGCCCGTAATCCTTCACATAGCGCCCGGCAAAGTCTGTCACCTCTTTAACGAAACGGCCCTGCTTATCCACCAGCGGCATGGGGTTGCCCAGTTCGTCCTGAACTACCAGTGGCGGGATGTCATTCTCGCGGGCCACCTTGAAGTCGTCCGCACCGAAGGTAGGAGCAATGTGAACGATGCCCGTACCGTCTTCCGTACTCACAAAATCGCCCAGGAGCACGCGAAAGGCAGGCTTGTCCGGCTGCACATAGGGCATCAGCTGTTCGTATTCCATGCCGGCCAGTTTGGCGCCCTTGACCTCTTCAACAACCTCCAGGTAGGGGATGGGCTTGTTGCCGGCCTTTACGCCCTCCGGTTTAAGATCCGGGTTGGGTTCGGAAAAATAAGCGGACAGGCGGTCTTTAGCCAGGATGACGGTGCAGGGAGTGCCGGTGTAGCGGTTGAAACAACGGACCTTCACATAGGTGATGTTCTTCCCTACTGCCAGGGCCGTATTAGAAGGCAGCGTCCAGGGCGTGGTCGTCCAGGCCAGGAAGTATTCGTTTTCTGTGCCTTTTACCTTGAACTGAGCGACTGCCGAGGTGTCTGTGATGTCCTGGTAAGCGCCGGGCAGGTTCAGCTCGTGGCTGCTCAGGCCGGTGCCGGCGGCCGGCGAGTAAGGCTGTATGGTATAACCCTTGTACATCAGCCCCTTGTCGTACAGCTGCTTCAGCAGCCACCAGACCGATTCGATGTAGTCGTTCTCAAAAGTGATGTAGGGGTCGTGGAGGTCCACCCAGTAGCCCATTTTTCGGGTGATGTCGTCCCACATATCCTTGTAGCGCATCACCGTTTCACGGCAGCGCTGGTTGTATTCTTCGACGGTGATCGTTTTGCCGATATCCTCCTTGGTGATGCCCAGTTCTTTTTCCACGTTCAGTTCGATGGGAAGGCCGTGAGTGTCCCATCCGCCTTTGCGTTCCACGCGCTTGCCCTTCATACTGTGGTAACGGCAGAAGAGGTCCTTCACCGTCCGCGCCATCACGTGGTGGATGCCCGGCTTGCCGTTGGCGGAGGGCGGCCCTTCGTAGAAAACGTAGCGGTTGTCTTCGGGGCGTTGCTCCATGCTCTTGTCGAAGATCCGGTTGGCTTCCCAGAATTCGAGGACTTCCTTGTCGATCCGGGGGAGGTTCAGGCCTTTGTATTCCTTATACATTGTTCTTTTCTATGTTTTTTCAATATGTCTCCACGCATTTCTTGGAGCCTGCAAAGGTAGTTTGTACAGGCCACCCAGACAAAAAAGGTTGAGAAATTTGAATCTACGGATTTAGAGCCTTAGTGGTTGATCTATTGAACTCTTCGGAAATGTCTTTCTGTATTTGCCTGGCGTCTTCATCGTTGAGTGAGCCTGCAAAGGTTAAGACTTCTTTGATGTTCCCTTCCTCCGGTTTGACGTTTTTCTTAATGAGGTGAACAAACTCAAAGACCTGATACAATAACCTGGAATTCCCAATTTCCGCCAGGTCCAACAAGATTCTTTCTCTAATAGTCATATTCCTGAATTTTAGGGTACAAAAATACTCAAACAAAAAAGCTCTGGCAAACTTAGTCTGCCAGAGCTTTTTCGAAACGTACAACTATCAGCACATCAGCCCAGCAGACCACTGTTGGGAATGATAATGCTAATAATTATATGCCGGTATGCTTGATGCATGCTGGTGTTTTCTTTATTTTACAAAGGTAAGCCAGTTTAAGTTCAGAATCAAGTGGAATACAAATTAGACAGGACGGCATTCAAACGGCAAACCGCCGAGGAAGCGGATGATCAGTTGGCATATTGGCTGAGCCGGCCGCCGCGGGAGCGGCTCCGGGCAGCCATCCGCCTGAATGCTATCGCCTGGAATTATCCTCCCGGCAGGCCGCCAAAAATGCAAAAGGATGTATTTAAAGCCAAGAGGCGAATGAGAAATGAGTCTTTTTACCAGGATTTTCTGGAATTCATTCAGGCGCTGAATAATCACGAAGTTGAATACCTGCTGGTCGGTGATTATGCAGTAATCCTCCATGGTTATACCCGAACTACTGGTGATATGGACATCTGGGTTAAACCTTCGGAGGAGAATTACCACAAGCTTGTTCAGGCGTTCCGGGAGTTTGGTATGCCGGTATTTGATATGACAGAAGAGAATTTCCTGGACACTTCAAAATTTGATGTTTTCACTTTTGGGACTCCACCCATAAGTATTGATATCATGACCAGAGTAAAAGGGCTTGCTTTTGAGCATGTATTTCCAGATGCCATTTCAGTAGAACTGGACGAAGGGCTGTCCGTCCGGCTCATAGGCCTCGATGCATTACTGAAGGCCAAAAGAGCTTCCGGGCGCGCCCGGGACCTCGACGATATCCGGCATTTGGACAAAAAGTAATTCTATGAAACTCATTGCGCTCGTCAGCCTGCTTTCCTTTTTCTGGGTCTTCTACAACGTCTGGTATGAAGACCACGCCATCAGCATTCCCGGCAAGCTGCTGTGGACGCTGGCCGCCCTGTTTTTCAGCATTCCCACGGCCTTGTTCTATTTCTTTTCCAAAAGACAGCGGTAAGGGTGCTATATTTGCAGCATGTTAGAGACACACAGCCTGGAATATTCCTACGACAAAAGATCGAGCCTCACCTTTCCTGACATTACCTGCCGGGAGGGGGAGCACTGGCTGCTCCTGGGGCAGTCGGGAAGCGGCAAAACCACCTTGCTGCACCTGCTCGGAGGGCTGCTTTCGCCCCAGAAAGGGACGGTGAAGGTGGCGGACACCGAATTGAACAAGCTTTCCTCTTCGGCGATGGACCGGTTTCGCGGGCGGAAGATCGGGATCATCTTTCAGACAGCTCATTTTGTGCGGGCGCTCACCCTGGAGGAGAACCTCATCCTGGCCCAGCGGCTGGCCGGCCTGCGCGCTGACCGCAAGCGGATCGACGAGTTGCTGGGCCGCCTCAGCCTGGGGCACAAGCTGTACGCCAAACCCGACAACCTCAGCGTCGGCGAGCAACAGCGCGCATCCATCGCCCGCGCCATCGTCAACCGCCCGGCCATCATCCTGGCCGATGAGCCGACTTCGGCCCTCGATGACGCCAACTGCGATAAGGTGGCTCACCTGCTGGAAGAACAGGCCAGCGTTGTAGGCGCTACCCTGCTTGTGGTCACCCACGATGGCCGGCTGAAGGAAAAGTTCCCAAACCAAATTGAACTAGCGTAACAGGAAACCTTTGAGGTTTTGAAAACCTCAAAGGTTTATGATTTTCTGCTACTAACCCGGTATTTGTATTATTTCACGATTGTCCAACTGGGAGAAAATATGAATTTACTCAACCTAAGCTGGAAAAACCTGGCCAATAAGCCTTTATCAACCATGCTGAGCCTGGTGCTCTTTGCCCTGGGCGTGGGCCTGATCTCCCTGCTTTTCCTGCTCAATCAACAATTACAGGACAAGTTCGAGAAAAACCTGGCGGGCATCGACCTGGTTGTTGGGGCCAAAGGCAGCCCCCTGCAGCTCATCCTAAGCAGCATGTACCACATTGACGCACCGACCGGCAATATTTCAATCAAGGAAGCCACACCCTTTTTGCGGCCGGGGCACCCACTTATTCAGACCGCAGTTCCGCTTTCTCTGGGGGACAGCCATAAAGGCTATCGCATCGTCGGCGCCACGCCGGACATCCTTGGCCTTTATGAGGCTAAAGTCGGGGAGGGCCGGCTTTGGGAAAAAACTTTGGAAACGGTGGCTGGAGCCACGGTTGCCGAGGCTCTGAACCTGAAAGTGGGGGACACTTTTCACAGTTCCCACGGCTTTGTCCAGGATGAAAACCTGGTGCACGAAGATGCCGGCGCTTTTAAGGTTGTGGGCATCCTCCAACCGACCGGTTCGGTCATCGACCAAATCATTCTTACCAATAACCAAAGTGCCTGGGTGGTGCATGAGCATGGCGAGGCTGAAACGGAGGAACATGCGGCAGAAGGTGAAGAAGGGCACAGCCATGAGGGAGAAGTTGAAGCAGCCTCTTACGATCAGCCTTTACTGGATTACCCTGAAAAGGAGATCACTTCCATTCTCATCAAATTCAAGGGCCACAATTACCAGGCGCTCAACATGCAGCGCGGGATCAACGAAAATACCGACATGCAGGCCGCCACCCCTGCCATTGAGATCAACCGGCTGTATGCCCTGCTGGGCACCGGCACCAAAGCGCTCCGGTGGCTGGCTATCATCATTGTGGTGGTTTCCGGGCTGAGCATTTTCATTTCTCTTTACAATTCTCTCCGGGACCGCCGCTATGAACTGGCCCTCATGCGGGTAATGGGCGCTTCCCCGGCCAAGCTTTTTGTGCTGATCATCCTGGAGGGGCTTCTGCTGGCGGTGCTGGGGTACGCGCTGGGCATCGCTCTTAGCCACGGAGGAATGGAAATACTGGCCGGGCAGATGAAGGAAGCGTATCGCTACACTTTTTCCGGTTCGGTGTTCCTGAAAGAGGAACTCTATCTGCTGGCCGGAGCACTCGGTATTGGTTTTGTCGCCGCCATATTGCCTGCCATTCAGGCCAGCCGGACGGATATTTCGACGACGCTGGCGGAAGGGTGATTGATTTTTGATGTGTGATGTGTGATTTACGGCTGCCCTCCGGAAGACATCAAAAATCAAAAATCGCCAATCAAAAATCACTATATGGCCAACTCATAAGCTGATCAAATCGACAATTATGAAAAAACTGCTTCTTCCTATTATGCTTTCAGGCATTCCCATCCTGCTTAACGCTCAACAGCCCTTCGGCAGAGAGCCTCTCGCCCACACCTATTCCATCGTTGCCATTGACCCGGAGACGGGAGAGATGGGCGCTGCCGTTCAATCCCATTGGTTTTCCGTCGGCACCCTGGTCATCTGGGGGGAGCCGGGAGTGGGGGTAGTGGCTACCCAGTCCTTTGTCAACCCGGCTTACGGCCCCGAAGGCCTGCAGTTGATGAGCATGGGCTTTAACCCGGAGCAGGCGATCAAAATGCTTACCGAAAAAGACTCCGGGGAGGAATACCGACAGGTAGGTATGCTCAATGCGGATGGAGAAGTGGCTGCCTTCACAGGGGAAAGCTGTATTGAAGCCGCCGGGCACTACGTCGGCGACGGATACGCAGTGCAGGCCAACCTGATGGAGAAGGCCACTGTCTGGCCCGCTATGGCCAAAGCTTTTGAGGCCTCCAAAGGCCAGCCGCTGGCCGAGCGCCTTGTCGCCGCTCTGGAAGCCGCTCAGGCCGAAGGCGGAGACATTCGCGGCAAGCAGTCTGCTGCACTGATCGTGGTTTCCGGGGAGCGCACCGATAAGGCCTGGGAAGGCCGCCCCGTCAGCCTGCGCGTCGATGACCACCCCAACCCCGTACAGGAATTGAAGCGCCTGCTGAAAGTACACCGCGCCTATGAGCACATGAACCGAGGCGACCTGGCCGTTGAGGAAGGTGATATGAATAAGGCCCGGGAAGAATATGGCGCTGCTGAGGCCATGTTCCCGGACAACCTGGAGATGAAGTACTGGCATGCCATTGCCCTGGCGAACGAAGGCGAACTGGAGGCTGCCCTGCCCATGTTCGAAGAGCTCTTCCGGAAGGGCCCCAACTGGAAGGTGCTGACGCCAAGGCTGGTAAAGAATGGTTTGTTGACGGTGGAGGCGAAGGAATTGGCGCGGATTATGGAGATGGGGGAGTAGCGGGTAACAACTCTCTTTTGAAAGCAAGCCAGGCAAATGGCCGGAAAAGGTTAGGCCAGGTTAATGGCGGACCATCAGGGAATAAAATAAAAAGGAAAAAATAGCCTACTCGGAGAACAATACCCTTTTTATTTTTTTATCCATTTGTCAAAACAGCCTATAGGAAAAAAACTACTCGCTAAAAAGTAAAGAATAATGGCGGCCAAGCGCATATTGCTACTGTTGAGCATTTTTTCAACTTGTTTATTCCATATTCTCCATGCCCAGGGAGAAGGCATCGAGGTCACCGGAACGGTCCTGGATAGCCGGAGCCGGAAACCCATCGAGTTCGCCACCATAATGATCAGGGATAGTAAAACGCGGGAACCTATAGCCGGAACCACCACCAGCCCGGACGGGATGTTCAGCGTCCGGGCCGGAGTGCGTGATTTTATCGTCGAGGCCAGTTTCATCGGGTTCGTTTCGCAAACCATTGAAGATATCCAGGTGGTGGATGGGAAGGCTGCCCTGGGTACGATCCTGCTTTCCGAAGACAGCAAGACGCTGGAGGAGGTCGTGGTGCGGGCCGAGAGGTCCCAGACGCAGTTCCAACTGGACAAGCGGGTCTTCAACGTCGGGGAAGACCTCAGCAGCACCGGCGCCAGTGCACTGGAGGTCTTGAATAATGTACCTTCTGTAAGTGTGAACATCGAAGGGCAGATCAGCCTGAGGGGCAGCGCCGGGGTTCAGATCCTGATCAACGGCAAGCCGTCGGTGCTGGCCAGCGAGGGCGGAAATGCCCTGGGGACCATCACGGCGGATATGATCGAAAAGGTGGAGGTCATTACCAACCCCTCTGCGAAGTATGAGGCGGCCGGCACTTCGGGCATCATCAATATTGTATTGAAGAAGGAAGAAAAGGAGGGGTTGAATGGCTCGGTAAGTGTCAATACGGGCATACCCGATAACCACAGCGTCGGGCTCAGCCTGAACCGTAGAACCAACAAGTTCAACCTCTTCAGCCAGCTGGGCGCCGGCTACCGGGAATTGCCGAGGCGGTCGAAAAACATCAACCGGGGCCTGGCCACAGGGCGGCAGGTCAGCAGCGAGGGTAAGGAGTATCGCAACGAGGCTTTCTACAACCTCATCCTGGGCACCGACTACCATATCAATGACTACAATGTAGTGACCCTTTCCGGTTATTTTGCGTATGAGGTAGAGGACCAGCCTTCGGGCTTTGATTTCACGCAAACCGATGCTTCGGGATCAGTCCTTGCAGAATGGGAGCGGGAAGAAACCACCGAGGCTACGAACCCCAAGTGGCAATACGAGCTGAACTACAAAAAAGAGTTCCCGGATAATGAAGAACACACTTTCCTGTTCAGCGCCCTGGGTAACTTCTTTGGCAAGGACCAGTCGTCCGAATTTTTCAACACCACCACTTTCGGGAGCTTCGAGCAGAACGACCAGCGCACCCGCACCAACTTCAAGGAAGCCAGTTACACCTTCAAGGCCGATTACACCAAACCCTTCTCTGAAGAGATAACCCTGGAAGCCGGTGCGCAGTACGTGATCCAGGACGTCAGCAATGACTTTGCCGTAACGGACCTCATCGATGGCGAATGGGTCCTGAACACCGGGCAAACCAATATATTCGAATACAACCAGAAAGTGCTGGGCGTTTACGCCACCGGAGCGTACGAGGGGGATAAATGGGGCGTTAAGGCCGGCCTGCGAATGGAAGATACAGGCCTCGATATCCTGCTGGCGACCACTAACGAGAAAGGAGGGCAGAATTTCGCAAACCTTTTTCCTACTTTCCATACTTCCTATAAGATCAACGAAGGCTTATCCCTGCAGGCCGGCTATTCCAGGCGCATCTACCGGCCCGGCCTTTGGGAGCTGAACCCCTTCTTCAACTTCCGGAACAATTTCAGCGTTCGGGCCGGCAACCCGAACCTGCAGCCCGAATTCACTGATTCCTATGAAGCTACCAGTGTTTACATTCTCGATAAGCTCTCTATGAACTTCGGGGTGTATTACCGCTATACCACCAATGTCATCGATCGCATCGCCTTTTTTGAAGACAACGTCAGCATCACCCGCCCCGTGAACCTCGGAACGAACCGAACGACGGGCATCGAATTCAACGCCAAATACAGCCCGAAGAAGTGGCTGTCGCTCAATGCCGATTTCAACTTCAATCATTTTGACCGGGAAGGAGAGCTGGAGAACGTTTCTTTTGGTTTCCGGGCCAGCCAGTGGAGGTCCCGCCTGACGGCCAAGCTCAAGCTGCCGGCCCAGTTTGACCTGGAAGTAATGGGGCATTATCACTCCCGCGAACAGACGGTGCAGGGAGAGCGGTCGCCTTTCTTATCCGCCGACCTGGGCCTGCGCAAGAAGATGCTCAAGGGCAAGGCCATCGTGAACCTGAGCGTCCGGGATGTTTTTGCTTCCAGCATTTTTGAGAATGAAACCTTCCAGCGGGATTTCTACCTTTACAATTACAACCTGCGTGGGCGGTTTGTCGCTCTGGGTTTCAGCTATGGCTTCGGCAAGGGAGAAGCGATGGAGTTCTCGGGGCGCAGGCGGCATTAATGCCGAACGCTCTGGTGGAAACCGGCATCATGCCAAAACCACTCTATGTTTTTCACCATAGATATTAAAGGACTTTCCACGCAGAAAGCCCACGAGGGTCATCCCATACTCTTCCCCCAACTCTACGGCCAGGCTGGACGGCGCCCCCACGGCCGCCAGGATGGGCGCCCCTGCCATCACCGATTTCTGCACCAGCTCGAAGCTGAGCCGGCCGCTGAGCAGGATTACCTGTTCGCGGAGGGGGATCTGGCCCTGTAGCAGGGTAGCCCCAATGAGCTTGTCCAGTGCGTTGTGGCGGCCGACATCCTCCCGCACCATGAGCAGCTCGCCCCCGGACGTAAAGGCAGCGGCGGCGTGGATGCCACCGGTGCATTCGAAGAGAGCCTGTTCCTCCGACAGCTTACCCGGTAAAGACAGCAACATTTCCGGAGTAACCTTTGGGAAAGCGCGGCGCGGGAAATAGCAGGAAACCGAGCGCACCATATCGATGGACGCTTTGCCGCAAACACCACAGCTGGAAGAGGTGTAAAAGTGACGGTTTAGCTTGTCGAAATCGACAGGCAGTTCTTCGGACAGTTCCACCAGGAGGATGTTCTCGCTGGACTCCGGCGCCAGGGCCTGGCCCTCGTGTCGCATTTCTTTTATATCCGAGGCCTTGCCGATGATACCTTCAGTGAAGAGGAAGCCGGCGGCCAGTTCTTCGTCCTGTCCGGGGGTGCGCATGGTGACGGCCAGGCTGCGGCGCTGGCGTTGCCCGGGCGGGCCGTAGGCGAGTTTGACCTCCAGGGGTTCTTCGCGGGCCAGCATGTCGGTTCGGCCGTAGTATTGCGGCCCCTCCACACGGGTCATTTCCACCTCGCGGATGCTCTTTGGGCTATGATTCGTTGTATTTACCACAATGCACTTTTTTTAGTCGTAACTGTTTATCGTTCCAGGCCTCATGAATATTTGACAGAGCAATAAGTTTATTGAATATAGCTGCTTCCATTTCAGTACTTTAGCCCGCTTTACGGATAGCTGCTGTTCTCGCCAGTTTTTCCCTGTATTTTTTCTCCAATACCTTCGCAAAAGCCACTTTATCACTACGTAATAATTCCATTTCTTCCCCATCTGCGATGGATGGGTGGAAATCCCTGAGGTGGTTATCACTCCAGGTTGCAAGCTCCACAATAACAGGTGTCAACGCTAAGCCCTTCTCTGTTAACAGGTATAGGTTTGTCTTTTTGTTATTCGGTAGTTTATTCTTGGTAATAATGCCTGCTTCTTCAAGTAGCTTCAGTTTGGCGGAAAGAATATTGGTGGCGATGGCTTCCTCGCTTTCCGTAAAATCTTTGAAGGTTTCCTTGCCCTCCATAAGCATCTGCTTTACAATCACCAACATCCATTTATCGCCCAGGATATCAAGGGCTGAGGTAATGGGGCAATCGCATCTGAACTCCTGTTTCATCGGCTGGATTTCTCTAAAAATTACTTGCAAAATGAAATTTATTTCTATTATTGCTTGCAAGATGCAAGTTATTGAGTAACTTTGCTTGCGAAACAAAAGTAATCATTTTTCAGCAAAAGGTTATACAGATGAAAAAAGTGATCACCGTTTTTGCGTTGACAGGGCTTCTCGCATCCTGCAACACCTCGAAAGCACAGACAACAAGCGGGAACAATCAATCAGACATTTCCAACCTAAAAACTTCAATCATGAGTGAGAAAGCAACCGTAGGCACTTTCCTGGGTGCTGTCGTAAACAATGACCCGGCAACCATGCGTAAACTGGCAAATGCCGATTACATCCAGCACAATCCGTTTATTCCGACAGGGCTGGAGCCGTTTATTCAAATGCTTCCCGTGCTGCAGGAAAACGGCACAACCGCTGAGAATATCAGGATGTTCCAAGATGGAAATTATGTCTTTATGCACAACATCTGGAAAAACGCCAAGCCTTTTGGCGCGGACGAGATGGTATCGTTTGATATTATCCGCCTGGACGAGAATGGTAAAGTTGCAGAGCATTGGGATGCTATGGCCCCTGTAATAAAAGAAACGGCCAGCGGAAGAACACAGACAGATGGCCCGACAGTTGCGGAAGAGCTGGATAGAACTGCCGAAAATAAAGCATTGGCAAAGGCTATGGTAGAAGATATTTTAATGGGTAAAAACCCCAATAAAATAACCGATTACATAAGTTCTACGCAATACGATCAACACAACCCGGGAATCAAGGATGGCTTAAGCGGCATTATCGAAGCTGTAGAATACCTTACTTCTCAAAACAATATGTTCAAATACACTAAAATTCACAAAGTATTGGGTGAAGGAAACTTCGTGCTTACCGTAAGCGAAGGCGAATGGAATGGCAGGCAACAAGTTTTTTACGATTTGTTAAGGTTTGAAAATGGCAAAGCCGTAGAGCATTGGGATGTTATTCAGGAAATCCCTACCGAAGGGTTGGCTAACAAAAATGGGATGTTTGGCTTTCAATAGACATCATTCAGAAGGAAGCCAAACGGGCTTTTGAGCAAGCGCGGCGCCTGTTCGGGGAAACCGGCCCTATGGCAGGGCAGGAGGCAAGAAAACGGACAATTATCATTGACTGCCCCCTGCTTCTACCTCCCGGGTGCTCTTCCTTATGTTTTTCGCTGTTCCTGCCAAAGCGGAGCCTGAGGTTGGTGTGAATCAATATAGTGAAAACAAGTAATGAGGAAGCATGTTGAAGGGGTTGGCCTGGGAAAACGCAGATTGAAGCCAGGTAAGCCAGGTAGCGCTAAGTGAGCAGGAGAACTCCAAGTCTCCTGCTCACTAGCGAAGGTATCATTTTCCCGAGAGAAAAAGCAGGACAGAAGCCAACCGGAAAGCTAAGGCTGTTTTTGAAAAAAAAGGAAGTTTAATGTGTGTAGTTTGTTGGCTATCAGAGGCTTGGCTTCAAGGGTTTAGTGGGAAATGTAACTTTCGAAAAAATGTATAAAATCCACCGGCGGCATAGGGGTATGGCTGTTCAGAAAGCATCCTGTTGGTGAAATCACTGAAAACAAACTACGACTGACGCGAAGAGGCTTGCCTTAGGGCAAACTCTTCGTTGTTAGCGCCCTTTTTTGACGCATTCACCTTCACCAACCACCCGACGCACATGACATCCTGGATGATCTCCCTTGAAATCCTGGCGCTGATCCTCCTTGGCGCCTTCAGTTGCAGCAGCCCGCTGCGCGGAACCACCACCAACCTGACTCCTCCCTGCGAAAGGGATAACATCGGCACCATTTGCTTTTTTAATGAGACCGCCAAAGATGTGGATGTTTGCATCGGAGATTCGGAAGCCAGCGTCCGTTCAGCGACGACGATCTGCCTGGATATTTATGCCGGCAATTATGAATACAAGGCCAAACAGGGCTGGCGCAAGTGGAGAGATGAGGTAGAGGTGAGGAGTTGCAGTTCCAGTTATATAAGCTTGTTCAATTGAATTTGCCGTAAAAAAACAGCCCGGCGGCCCGGCCCCAGGCTGTCATTGAAAAAGCAAACCTTTATTAGCATACACTTTCAGCTTCTTAGTGTTTGTTTGGTGGAACAAAGTCCTTTTCCCCTTCTTTCCATTGACGTTCAGTTCTGATTTCTTTGTAACTAATTGTCAATTTATCTACTTTTGGTAAAGCACAACTTCTAATTTTCAGGCGTTTATCGCAGAACAACCCTTTAAGATCGAACTATGAGTTGGTGAACTGACAGATGTGTATGAAGAAAAGTCAAAGTGATGAACAGGAACGCTCGGACCTGGAGATCTGGAACCTTTTCCGGTCCGGTGAGGAGTCTGCTTTTGAATTCATCTATCAAAAGTACTTTGACAAGTTATACAATTATGGTTGCCAGTTTACAAGGGATCACTCACTGGTAGAGGATGTGCTGCAGGAACTCTTTATCGAACTCCGGCGGAGAAGAGCGCACCTTTCAGCAACGAATAAGATACAGCCCTATCTGTACAGTGCATTCCGAAGGAAAATGATCCGATACAGGGACAAAAGGAGTCGGTTCAAGGAGTTAGATGCACAACAGTCATTTCCGATCGCGCCCAATATAGAGGAATCCATTATTGAAGATGAAATTAAGAGAGAGCATCTCATGAGATTACAAAAAGCCATTGAATCCCTCTCTGAGAGGCATCGTGAGATTATTTTCTTGTTCTTCTACGAGGATCTGACCTATGAAGAGATCCGGGAAATTCAGGATTTTGAAAATATAAAATCAGCCAGAAACCTGTTATACAAAGCGCTTAAATCGCTTAGAAAAAAGATAGAGGTTCTCCTTTTTCTCATTGGTATTTTGCCTGTTGTTATCCAGGGGGTCCAATTTTTTAAAAAAATCATCTGAATTGTGATGTCGTTTTCAGAATGGCTGCCCTATCCGAGTGTATCATTCAAAAATCACAAAAGATGAAAATTTATTTACAAACGACAGCACTATTACTAGCTGCATTGGGGATCCTTACTTTTTCCAGTTGTGGAAAAGACAATGAGGAACCTATGTTGGATGAGTTGGCAGCTAAAATTGATGTTTCAGGAATTAACTTCATCACGGACCTTAACTCAATTGACGGCAGGAGGATCAAAGCAGGGCAATCCATCACACTATCTGACGGCAGTACAGGAGGGGCGGATGGCTGGGAATGGACATTTTCAGACGGAACCCAGGCGGTTACCACACAAGACGCTACCGTCTCCTGGCCTGAGGCGATCGGCCAGGTAACCATAACACTGGTTGTGACAAGATCTCAGGACGGTGCATCCGCTACAGACGAGCTCGTAATACAGGTGGGGCCGGTGGAGATGCTGAACAGGGCAGTTTACGGCCTTGAAGATCAGGATGCTGATTTTGCCGCCATTGACAAATGGTTTTCGTGGACGCCTAATGACGGCGCCATTTCCCTTGCGCTGGAAACCTCCGAGGGAGCAAACGGGACCGCTCAATCCATGAAATTGACCGCATCCTCTGATTATGGAGAATTTCAGTTGCGTCCCCATGAAAACGGGCCGGAATTCCTGGTTTCTTTGGAGTCCAATACTACTTACGTCTTCAGTTTCTACATGAAAGGTAGTGAATCATTTACTTTGTCTGAAGTCAGCATCCTGAATGTCAAAAATGATGAGCCTGCCGAAGGATGGTACACCCCGCTCTGGACGGGAGATGCCGCCATTCAGGACCCTGATGTCACTACCAGTTGGAAGCGGTTTACTTATGAATTTACGACAGCTGACCTGTCCACGTTCACCGATGCCGGCTATGCTGACGGTACTGCGGATAACGCCGGGCCGTTTTTCAAACATTTTGCAGCGTTATCAGGGAGTGAACTGGCCGTCTGGATTGATGAGATGTCGCTCAAAGAAAAAGAACAGAATTAAACAACCTGGATAACACTATATTGTTACAGGAAAGATTACCAGAATAGAATCAACTTGGAAAAATCATTCAATAATATAGAAGATTTTTTATCTGATGAATCCTTCAGGAGTTGGGTTATCAACCCAACTCCTGAATTGGAGCGCCATTGGCTCAACTGGCTTAGTAAAAACCAGCACAAGAAGGCAATGGTGGATCAGTCAAGAGAAATGATTCTAAGCCTGAAGTTTAAAGAATTCAGTCCTGATCCAAAATCTAAGCAACGCATACTTGATCAAATAAAACAGGAAACCAAACCGCGAGCGCGCACAATTAGGTTAAGCCGTGCATGGCTTAAGGTGGCAGCCATGCTGCTATTGGTGGTTAGCACCGCAGCTTTAATCTATTTCGGCGCTAAGGACCAACATGAAAGTTCTCTGATTACCACGGCCTCTACTCATCTCATACGAAAAAGCAATCCCCCCGGGGAAAGATCCCAACACAGTTTACCCGATGGCTCGACAGTTTTTTTGAATTCTGGTGGTTCTTTGGAATATCCGGAAACATTCGATGCTGATTCGAGAGTGGTAAAACTGAATGGTGAAGCCTTTTTCGAAGTCGTCCACGATGCCGGCAGGCCCTTCAAAGTGGTAACCGAAAGTTTCGAAGTGGTGGTTCTTGGCACCCGGTTTAACGTCAACGCCAACCAGAAATCCCCTTCGGTGGCTTTGGTGGATGGGAAGGTGCGCCTTCATTCGAGCTCCTCGGATGTTACCCTGGAACTCCGCCCAAATCAGATGGCCGTATTTGATAAGGAGAAGAGGTCATTCACTTCGGCCTCCTTTGATCCGAGATATGTGGCCGGCTGGAAAGACGGGTATTTGGTTTTCAGAGAAGCTTCTTTGGATGAAGTAGTGGAAAAGCTGCATTCGTGGTATGGGGTGGATATATCTGTTCTGAATACCCCGATTCCTTCCGATTGGTCTTATACTGCAAGTTTCAAGCAGGAAAGCCTGGAAAATGTCCTGCTCAATATGCGTATGCTGCGCCGCTTTGACTATCAAATCAGGAATGATTCCTTGATCTTATCTTTCCAGTAAGAGGCTGTTTGAATTTGGTTTCGGGAATTTATTATGAGGCATTTTTTCCTCAATTGAGGCTCTTTTTGAGCTTCGTACCGTTCGGCTGAGCTCACGCCGAAGCCCATAGGTACGGGGCGAAAAAAAGCCGAAAAGTGAGGGAAAAAGGGCCATAAGAAAACCCGAGGATTAAATTCAAACAGCCTCTAACATCCGGGTTTTCATAAAGGAAAATTTATTAGTCATGATTAGATCAAAATCAGGCGGTCTTGTATTGCGCATGATTAAACCGATGGCTTGCCTTCTGATCTTCAATCTTGCCGTGGCGGGTGCTTCAATTGGGCAAAATACCGTTTCCTTAAAAGATATTGGCCTGAATACAAGTGGCGGGATATCCGTGAGGGAGCTTTTCAAATTAATTGAGGAAGCATCGGACCTGACTTTTTCTTACCATGAAGGAGACCTGGGCCGTTCTCTGGACAGGGAAATATTACTGCCCCCTGGTAATCTAAATGCCGATCAGGCGCTTCAGATCGTTTCAAAAGCGGAAAATTTAAGGTTTAAACGTTTCAATAATACGATCAACGTCTTGAAAGGCGAGTCTCTGTCAGGTGATCCGGCTCCCCCTTTGGAGGAAAAAACTTATCTGGTTCAGGGAGAAGTAACAGACGAAAATGGCGAAGGCCTTCCCGGAGCGACTGTCCTTCTTAAAGGATCGGAAATTGGAACGATTACTGATATTAACGGCCGGTTCGAATTGGAAATCCCGGAAGGCAGCCAGGCTTTAATAATCAGCTTTGTAGGCTACATTACCCGGGAAGTCCCCGTCACTCCTGAAAACACCTTTCTCCATGTGAAGATGCGGCTTAATATAGAAGCTTTAGAAGAGATTATCGTGGTGGGTTACGGCAAACAGAAGAAAGAATCAGTTACAGGAGCGATAGCAAAAATTGAGAACCAGGAGATCACCCAAACTAAAACAGCTAATGTGGCCAACAATCTGGTGGGCCGTGTTCCTGGCCTGGTGATCAATGCGAGAGGTGGAGAGCCAGGGCAGGAAAGCATGGATATTTTCATCCGTGGCAAAGCGACAACTGGTGATGCTTCCCCTCTTTTTGTCATCGATGGCGTAGCCAACAGGGGCACCTTTGAGCGGTTGAACCCTGAAGATATTGAGAGTATATCGATCCTGAAAGATGCCTCTGCGGCAATTTACGGAGCTCAGGCGGCTAACGGTGTAATTTTGGTCACTACCAAACGGGGAGCCGAGGGGGCGCCAAAGTTAAATTACAGCAATTCCTTTTCGCTTACCCAACCCGCCAGGCGCCAGCAATTGATGAATGCCCCTCAATACCTGACCTGGCTGGATGAACAAAATGCAAGGAACGGAAGGCCTCAGATCTATCAAAATATTATTGAGGATTACCGGCAGGGGGAAAATGACCCCAATATCTGGTCTGACACCGATTGGTGGAATGAAGCCATGGACACCTGGAGCCCGCAGTATCAACACAACCTGAGTTTATCAGGAGGGTCAGAGCATTTCAAATATTACTTATCGGGACAGCATTTACATCAGGATGCCAACTTCAGGGGGGATGAATTTGGGTTTTATCAAAACAACATTCGTTCGAACATCGATGTAAAGGTTACCGCTTTCCTGGACCTGGGGCTGGACCTTGCCGGCCGGTTTGAAAACACAAAAGGTTCCGGAGGCGTCGAAGGCCTGATCCGGGGAATCTATAACATGGCTCCATTCGAAGCGCCCTACTATGACAATGGCTTACTCCGCAACACGAGTAAGGGAAATATATTGCCGGGTATTAATGGACTGAGCGGGGGCTCGGAAACGGGCCGCGAGGTTTACAATACGAAGTTGAGCGCCAAAATATCCCTTGATAAATGGATTCAGGGCCTGTCATTGAATGCTTTTGGCGCAATTGATATCGGCAACCAGGCCAGGAAAGTGCTCCAAAAACCCTATGATATCTTCTTTTTGAACAGTATGGGAGAGTATGAAAACCTTCGGAACAATACCGGTACGATCAATCTGTTTCAGCAATCTGATAATGAAATCAGCCAGACCTATCATGCCAGGATAAACTATTCCAGAGATTTTGAAAAGCACGCAGTTGGTGGTTTTGTTGCCTATGAACAAAACCAGGTCAATGGCGAGTATGTCTCGGCTTCCCGCATAGGCCTGATCTCAGAAAGCCTGCCTTATCTGTTCTCCGGGTCGGAGGCCAATCAGGACAATGACGGGCGAGGCTGGCAAAGTGCCCGGGCCAACTATTTTGGGAGGTTCAATTACGCTTTCGATGATACCTATTTACTGGAATTCACGCTGAGAATAGACGGCTCTCAGAATTTCGCCAGGGACGACAGGTTTGGAACTTTCCCCGGCTTTTCAGCCGGCTGGAGGATATCAAAAGAGGATTTTTGGAAAAGCGAAATTATTGAAGAGTTGAAACTGAGAGGTTCATGGGGCCAACTCGGTAACGACCGGGTCAATAGTTTTCAGTATCTCCAGGTTTATAACATTGAAGAGGCGGCCGTTTTTGGAGAAAACCCAGTGCTGAACACCGGGTTAACCCCGTCCACCACTCCTAATCCCGACATTACATGGGAAACGGCAGAAAAGACTAACATTGGCCTTGACCTGTCCCTTCCCAATGGGCTTCTCGATATAAATGTTGATGGCTTCTATGAGCAAAGGTCAAATATACTCGCTCAAAGAAATGCATCTGTTCCCATTTATTCCGGCATCGAATTACCCGATGAGAACATCGGCAAAACCAGGAACAGGGGCATCGAAGTTGCTGTACTGCACAGGCGGACATTGAGAAATAACCTCAAATACCGGATTGGGGGCCAATTCACCTACGCCAAAAATGAAATCGTGTTTGTAGATGAATCCCCCTTTGTTCCGGATTATCAGAAGGTGGAGGGCAGCCCCATTGATTATTTACTGGTGTACCAGGCCGATGGCCTTTATCAGAACCAGGAACAGATTGAAAACTCCCCTCACTTTCCCGATGCCAAGCCAGGAGATGTCCGTTTTGTAGATGTCAATAAGGATGGCGGCATTTCGGCAGAAGACCGAATCCTGCTGCCGTATGGGCCCACACCAAGGATCGTTTATGGTTTCTCCCTGGGTGCAAGTTGGAAAGGTTTGGAACTGAACGCTTTCTTTCAGGGCCAGTCCGGTGCAAGTACGATCTACCGCCCCTGGGACGTAAACCAGGATTCCTGGTACTTTGAAAACCGGTGGATCTCCGAAGAAGCAACACCCAATGCCCAAAGCCCGGCCGCCTGGGATATGTCGAGCAGCACCATACAGGAAGTCTCGACGATATGGGTGAGGGACAATCATTTTTTAAGGATCAAGAATGTTGAGCTGGCGTACACCTTGCCGGAGCGCTTCACTAATCAGTTTCGGATCTCTAACCTCAGGGTGTTTGTCAGCGGCTTCAACCTGGGGTTTATCTATAATTCGGTGGGATTGTATGACCCGGAGAGCCGTTCTGATACCGGATGGTATTACCCCCAGCAAAGGGTTGTCTCAACGGGTTTATCCGTAACATTTTAAAGTGCAAACTGATGAGATCAAAATATACTTTCCTCGTAGTCCTCTCACTGGCCTTTAGCACCTCCTGTAACGACATCCTGGACCTTGAGCCCTTAGATGCGGTATCGGATGCTGCCGTATGGAGCGACCCGGAGCTTTTAGAACTCTATGTCAATGCCCGATACGATGAGCTTCCACACGGCTATGTACAATGGGCCGGGGGGTTAAGAATGACCTCCCTGACGGATGAGTCGTATGATATACATCAAGGCTCAAGGCTCACCAATAAATACACGCAGGGACAGATCACCCCGGCAAATATGCACTTGTTTGGGGGCTTCTGGATTCAGGCTTATTCCGCGATTCGCCACCTTAATATTTTTCTTGAAAACGTCGATCCGAACCTGGTGGGAGCGGAAAGAACAGCTCAGCTGATCGCTGAAGTTCGGTTTCTAAGAGCCTGGTTCTACACTGAATTGTTCTCCCGGTATGGAGATGTCCCCTTGCTTACCCGTACCGTTACCGTGGAGGGCGCTGACCAGATCCAGGAAAGAACACCTGTTTCTGAAATCGTGTCCTTCATTGACCAGGAACTGTCGGAAGCAGCTGAAGGCCTCCCTGTATCCTATGCCGGTGATGACTTTGGCAAAGCTACCAGGGGAGCTGCACTGGCATTGAGGGCCAGAGCGTTGCTCTATGGCGCCAGCCCGCTTTTTGGCTCCGGCAGCTCAGCGGATTGGCAAAAAGTTTCGGATGCCTGTGAAGCCTTGTTCGATCTGGGCGTTTATTCCCTCTCCCCTGATTTCCAGGGCCTGTTCCTTAATGTCCAAGATCCGGAGGTCATCTTCTTCAAGCAGTTTGTCGGGGTTCGGGGGCCGGAAATCAATTTCAAACTCGGTTATTACATGCCCTCCGGCGGGCACAACATCGAAGAATGGAGATTGCCGAATGGAAATGCAGGATGGTCACAGGAGAATCCTTTAATGAACCTCGTAGATGAATTTGAAACGGCCGGTGGAGAGATCCCGGTTCTTGGCTATACGGGTGACGAAAACAACCTGTCTCCCGTATTAAACCCCAACGCGACAGGTTATGACCCATCGGATCCTTATGCAAACCGGGACCCTCGGCTAAACTTCTCCATTGTACATGATGGCTCAATGATCAATGGCCGCGAGGTTGAATTTTGGGAATGCGGCATGGATAGCCGATGTGAAGATGTTCAGTTTTGGTGGAATGGAGCTTTGATCGACCATACCATCAGAAAGGGGCTTGACCTCAACTGGGAACCAGGTAATGGCTTAAGCAGCACAACGCCCTACATCTATATGAGATTAGCCGAATTCTACCTGACGTATGCGGAAGCGCAGTACCATTTAGGCCATGAGGAGGTGGCTCGGCAATACGTAAACCTGGTAAGGTCCAGGCCTGAAGTCAACATGCCTCCCATTGAAAGTTCTCAAACGGGCTCGGGCCTTCTGGAAAAGATCAAACACGAACGCAGGGTCGAATTGGCATTTGAGGGCAACCGGTGGTATGATGCCCGCCGTTGGCTGGATGCCGAAGTGGATTTTGCCAAAGATGCCATCGGGCTGGAGGTGATTAAAGATGAAATGACGGGGGAAAAAACCTATAGGTATTTCGTCCAGCAACAGCGATCCTTCCCGATTAGCCATTATTTATTTCCCATTCCAATTGAAGAAATGAACAAAACCAACTGGACACAAAACCCGGGATATTAGTTATGGATCAGATCAGAACAATTGAGCTTGTGGCCCTTTTCCTGTTTTTTACCCTGTTGGCGGGCTGCGCAGCCGACGAAAGCCTCACCCCTGATCCTGTTGGCCCTGCTGACGATCCGGGTGTGATCGCCTCGGAGGTGGATTCTGCGGCTTACAACATCGGTGTCCCTTTGTACAATGCGGATCAGGGCAAGGAATTTTGGACGGAATTCAATTCTCAGATCCGCCCTTACCGGACGGACGGTGCGAGAGGTTCTTTCCGGCGCCAATACTTCAGGAACAACCCTTACCTGGAATGCCTGGCAGAAGGAGATGCTGGCCAATTCGGTGTAAGAATGGCGGTTTTCAAGACCCTGTTCGATGATCAAACCCTGCCGGCAGCGATCTCGGATAAGATCTCAGGTTTGAGTTTCAACGCCCTGGGCTATGATAAGGATTTGCTGAATGTCCGGGTTTTGGATGCTGATGAGCAGGTGATCGCGGAGGAGCATTTTGAACTGGAGGCCATGAAATTCAAAACTTATTCATTCAGCTTTGAAAGTTCCAACGCTAAGGAAGTGGTATTCTATAGCACTACAACGGGGCCTACTGATTCTGTGAAATTTGGCCTCGATGATGTTTTTTTTAAAACGGATGACGCCAAACCATTTGCTCCTCCTTCATCAGATGCTGATTTTCTGGCCTGGCTTAAGCGGTCCTCCTTCAATTTCTTTGACTGGAACTATGTGAGCCTTCCGGAAGACAAGGGCGTCGTCCTGGAATCCTATACAGATCCGGATAAAGTTTCTCTGTCCGGGCTGGGATATGCTTATGCGATCTTCATTCTTGCTGCGGAAGAAGGATATATCACCCGGGCAGAAGCAAAGAAACGGATCAGGGCAATGCTCAACTGGCAAACAGATCAAAACTGGTTCGATGGCTCGGGTGGCTGGCATGGCTTCCCCCACCATTACTTCAAAAAGGACGGATCCTACTACTGGGCAGATGTGAGCACCATAGACTGGGCTATTTGTGCGGCGGGCATTCGCGTAGTCAGGCAATATTACTCTGATGATGACCAGGTCGTTTCAATGGCGGAGGTTTTGCTGTCCAGGCCGGATTGGGCCGCGGCTTTGGCCGAAGATGACAAAATCGCCATGGGGTTTGATGGCCTCACCGGCGAAATGAACGATTATCGCTGGGCCTTGGCCTTTTCAGAGGAAACAGAATTGGTTTATCTGGAAGCAGTGGCATCAGGTGGTTTGGATACCAGCATCTTTGAAACGATCGTCCGGGAAGAGAAAGGCGGATTTTATCCCAGTTGGTTTGGCGCCGGCTTCACTTACAATTGGCTTCAGCTCTGGACGGGGCCTATGGAACCCTACAAAACCAATGCGACGGCTGCCTTCAATATTGATGCTTCAACCGCTCTGAATGCCTTTGGCCGTCCATTGATGGGGCTGACCGCCTGCTCAACCGTTAAAGAAGTGAGGCCCGAAGGGTTCGTGAGCTGGGATAGATATATCAGTAATCAGGGCGGTTCTGTTCATGGTGCGCCATTGGGAGGGGTAATTCAGGTTTCTCCTGCTCCGTACGGTGCTGTTTTGGCGCTCCCATTCACCTACGACAAAGCCATGGCCGCTCTCAGAGCATTTGCCGGCATGGGATACTATCATGAGTACCTCGGCCTGCCGGATAACGTCAGAATGAAAAACCTGCCGGATGGGGTTCTGCCCGCCCCTAACTGGAATCCTTTTGATATCAATATCGGCCCGATCATACTGGCCATTGAACAGGTGCAGGGTGACAGGATCGGAGCACTCTATTTGTCCGATCATTCCATTCGTGAAACATTGGATCTTCTGGTGGAGTCATTTGATAATGGGTAAGTAAGTGGCTGGACTATTGTTGTTTCACACAGGCTGCTTAGGAATCAGGCCTGAAATCTCTTTGTTCATGGGGTTCCGGGCAGATTGTTGTATGGCTGTATTGTTAGATTGTTATTGTCCACCTGCTTGCTATATCAAAAAAAGCTGACATTACCGTGAAAAAAATCTTTTTAAGCCTGTTCTTAGGAGCACTAGGCTCTATTGGGTTCTCTCAACATGCATTGCCCTACCTCAAAGACAACCAGCTTTTGGTCAATGATCAACCTCATCTGATGATCGCAGGAGAGTTGCACAACTCTTCAGCGTCTTCCTTTGAATACATGGAGGGGGTTTGGCCAAAGCTGAAAAGCCTGAACCTCAATACCGTTTTAGCCACTGTTTCCTGGGATCAGTTTGAACCTGAAGAGGGCAGGTTTGACTATCAGATGATTGATTACCTGATAGAAAATGCTCAAAAAAACAAACTCAAACTGGCCATTGTCTGGTTCGGCTCCTGGAAAAACGGCCAGTCCAGTTACATTCCTCTTTGGGTAAAAGGGGACACCCAGCGGTTTCCCAGAGTTCAGACAAAAGATGGAAGGCAAATAGAAACACTATCCGTCTTTTCGGAACAATCAAGAAATGCGGATGCCATTGCATTTACCGCATTGATGAAGCGAATTAAAGAAAAGGATGCCAACCAAACCGTCATCATGGTTCAACCTGAAAATGAGGTTGGTATTTTTCAGGATATCGATTACCGAAGTGAAGCCTTGAATGCCTTTAACAGCAGTGTTCCGAAAGAGCTAACCCATTACCTCCAAGAGAATAGGAAAAACCTCAAAGAGGAGGTGAAATCGGTTTGGGAAGCTGCCGGCTCCAGCACGTCCGGAACCTGGACGGACGTTTTTGGCGACAACCCCCAAGCCAGGGAATTCTTCATGGCCTGGCACTATGCGAAGTACATGGACTACATCGCTGCCTCAGGAAGAAAAGAACATAACCTCCCCATGTTCGTGAATGCATGGATCGTCCAAAAACCCGACGATTTGCCCGGTGTTTACCCCAATGGCGGCCCGGTATCCAGGGTGATGGACATTTACAAAGCTGCCGCCCTCTCCATCGATATCATTTCTCCGGACATTTACCTGCCCAACTATAAGGAAATTTACGGCATGTACTATCGCAAGGCAGATAACCCCTTGCTCGTCCCGGAATCTTCCCTTGACCCTGCCAGGGCCTTCTATGCATTTGCAGAATACGATGCGATCTGCTTTTCACCATTCGGCATTGAGGATGCTGCAGGTGACATCCTGTTTAGTTCGTCCTATGCGGTGCTAAATGAGCTTCTTCCGGTTATTGCCCAATTCCAGGGAACCGGACGAATGCGGGGCATACACCTTAACAGTGATCATCAGGATGAAGTAATGAATATCAATGGATATGAGGTTGCCATCAAGATCCAGGATCCTGCCCAGCCCGCTTTCGGCCTCATCATCAACACGAGTGAGCAGGAGTTTCTGGTTTCCGGCATGAACTTTAAGGCAACATTTCAACAGGACTCCGGGGATCAGATTTCCTACATCGGCAAGGTAACCGAGGGGCGGTTTGAAGATGGGAAGTGGATCGAAATGCGCTGGCTCAATGGGGATGAAACCTATCACCATGAATTGTTAAGAGCTCTTGGAAGAGAAAAAGAAGTTGATTCCGGTTTCCAGTTCCGGGAAACAAACCTCGATGTGGGCGAAGGGGATCAATTTGTTTACTCTCCCGGAGGCTCAAATACCATCACAACACCAGGTATTTATAAAGTTAGGCTTTATCAGCGCAGCAAGTGATGTTGGGGGGCTGATCCAGGGGACTGTTCAAGGTTCCTGGTTCCTGAGTTTCTGGGTTCCTGGTCTGGGGGGCTGGGACTGGTCAAATTTCCTGGTTTTTTACCCGGAAGAGCGATCGCGAAGACGGGCTGAGTTCCTCGTTGTCCCATAGTTTCTGGTTCCTGGGTTCCTGCCTCCTTGGAAACCAGCTGGTTCCTTGGTTTCGCCTAAATCCCTTATGGCTCCCGTAAAGCCTAAACTCCTCAACCCCCAATAGCTCCCATCAAGCCTCAACTCCTAAACCAGCCGCCCCCACCCAGCCTTCCCCCTATCCATACCGCCGCAAATAAAACCCTGCCGTCCCGTACAACTCATTCAGGAACTGAGCGATACGTTTTCCATCGAACTCATTGTCTTCCGTGTACTTGATGATATTGGTCGTCAGAGTAGCCTCGGAGGTACGGCCGGTGAGCCCGAGGGGGTAGTACATGGCCCTCAGAGCTTCTTCTGAAGTGTTTTGCAACAAAAGGCATTCGAGAGTATCCTGGCTGCCATAGCCGAGTTTCCAGGCGAGGAACAGGTCAGTGAGCAGTTGTTTGGGTACTCCGTTGGTGTTCAGTAGTTGGAGGGCCAGGCGCCGTTGGGCCCGCTCCGGGCTGAAGATCATCAGGCGGAGGTTGTTCAATTGCTGGGCGGTTGGAGCCAGGGCAAAGAAATGCCCCATTTCCTGGTTGAGGAACGCAGACAGGGCGCGGCGGGAAACCAGGTGTTTGAAACCTGCCGGCACTTTGGCCTGCATAGAGCGCAGCAGGCGGCCCAGTATCACATAATCTGCTTCTTGTTCCGGGTCGTCGATGAGCTGCATCCCCAGTTTTGCCAGTTGTGGACGAAGGCGCTCGGGTTCGAAACCCGTTTCGCCGAGGAGGTATATCTGCTTGCCTTCAAAGGGTGAGGTGATGCGTTGCAGGCCATTGCGTTCCTCCAGCAGGTGCTTGCGGATGGCATAGGCCACATCGGCCATGCCGAAAGACAGGGCCTCCAGCAACAGCTCGGTGGAAAATTCACCCAAACGGCGGCCATCCTCCTCCATGACTTCGTAAACCGCCAGCCGCAACCGGGCGGGTACTTCCCGCGAACGGCACAGCCTGAGGAAGCGGATCAACTTTCGCCGGGCGGCAGCATCGCCGGGCCCTTTCAGGTTTTCCAGGGCCGACAGAAAGAAGAGCGGCTTTGGCAGGTCTGGCATGGGGTTGCCGTCCAGCCAAAGCTTCTGCAGGTGATAGAGCTGCCGGAAGCCTTCCGGGAGGCCAGTGAGCTGGTTCTTGCCGGCGTATAGCACCCTCAGGTTATCCAGGTGCTGAATACTCGACGGCAGCTCAGTGAACCGGTTGTTACTGATGGACAACCGTTTTAAACGGGAAGGCAGCGGAGGCAGGCTGTTGATACGGTTCCCATCGATATACAATTGGGAAAGCGCCTCCAGCCTGCTGAGGGAATCGGGCAACTCCGTCAATTGATTGTTGCTTAGAATGAGGGCCTCCAGGCGGCGATATTGCCCGATATTTTCGGGCAGGCGGGTGAGCTTGTTCTTTTCCACCGACAACCATATCAGCCATTGCAGTCCGGTGAGGGCTGATGGAATGGCGCTGATCCGGTTATGGCCGAGAAGCAGGCGCCGCAAAGTCGGCAGCTCACTGAGGTTTTCGGGAACAGTTTCAAGGCGGTTGTGGCTGAGGTTGAGCTCAGTGAGCATCCGGAGCTGTCCGATGGCCGGGGGCAGCGTGCGTATGCGGTTGTGGCTGAGGTCCAGAAGGTCAAGGGATTCCAGTTGAAAAAGGGCTTTGGGGAGCCTTCCGATGCGGTTGCGAGCGACGCGCAGTTGCCTCAGTTTTGTCAGGCGGGCCAACTGTGGCGGCAGGCGTTTGACCTGGTTGTTTTGGATATCCAGCTGGTTGAGTTGGGTGAGTTGGCCCAGCTCGGGGGGAAGCTCTTCCAGGGCGTTGCCGGAAAGGCAAAGGAAGCGAAGGTTTTTCAACCGGCCGATGGCCGGTGGGAGGCTCCGGATCTGATTGTTGCCGAGGTTGAGTTCGGTAAGCTCTTTCAGTTCGAACAACGGTGGGGGAAGTTCGGGGATCTGATTGGAATGGAGAGAGAGGCTGCGCAGCCCCTTCAATTGCCTGATCTGCCGGGGTATTTCACTGATCAGGTTGGCGCTTACCTCCAGTTTCCACAGCAGAGGCATGCCGAAAACGGCGGGAGGAAGGTGATCCAGCCGGCAGTTGTGCAGGTACAATTCCGTCACTTTTTCCCGGTGGGCCAGTGCCGTTTCCAGATTGTAAGCTTTCATGCCTCTTCCTCGATCTTGATGCCCATCTGTTTCATCAGCAGAGTGGCGTTAAAGCTCTGGCTGACGCCTTTTTTGATCTTGTAGTCAAAATACAATTTCCCATCCTTTATTTCCACTTCGATCCGCAGGTTTTCCACTGCGCCGTTGGCCGAAGCCTCCAGCTTGCCCAGTTCCAGGTCGTGGGTGGCGATGATGCCCGAGCCACGGCTGCGGATCAGCTGTTTGATCAGGGCTTTGGAGCCGGTATGGCGGTCGTTGGAGTTGGTGCCTTTGAGAATCTCATCCAGCAGGAAGAAAGCCTGCAGTTCGGGCGGTTGCTTGTCGGCGGTGGCTTCCACCGCCTCGATGATGAGTTTGAGGCGTTTGAGTTCTGCATAAAAAGAGGAAGTGCTCTCGTGCAGGGCGTCCTGGGTGCGCATGCTGGTGTAAACCTGGAGAGGCGGGAGGGCCAGCCGGCGGGCACAGACGGGCGCTCCGGCCATGGCCAGCACGATGTTGATGCCCACGGTGCGCAGGAAGGTGCTCTTACCCGCCATATTGGACCCGGTGACCAGCTTGATGTGGCCGTCAGTGGGTACTGTGATATCGTTGCATACCCTTTTTTCCTGCTGGATGAGAGGATGCCCCAGAGCATCCCCTTCTACGACGGCTTTATTGTGGATCTGAGGAAAGGCCCAATCCTGGTTGTTGTAACAGAGGTTGCCGAAGCTGCTCAGCGCCTCGAATTCGGCGATGGCCTCGAACCATTGGGGCAACTGATCCCGCAGGCTTTCTTTCCACTGTTCTAGCCGGTAAACCCACTGGAGGTCCCACAACCCGCCCAGGTTGAGGATAATAGCGAATGCGTTATAACGCACATTGAGCTGCCCGATAATGTACGACAGGCGGCGGATGGCGTCAGAGGCAAGCCTGTTCTCCGGTAGTTCGAGCAGGCGGTGAAGGTTCTGCAGGAGGGGGGCCTCAAACTGTTGCCCTTCCATGTGCCGCATCAGGCGGCCATAATGGGCCAGCGTCTTTTCTGCGTGTGTGGTCTGAAGATGTGCCTTCTCAACCTGCTCCTTTGTCTGTCTCAGTATCCAGGCGGCGGGCAGGATGAAGAGGATGGCCACATACCAGGGAAGGTAAAAAATGAAGAGCACCAGGCCGGCCAGGGCCAGGAAAGGAGTGATGAACAATGCGGCCAACAGCCAGGGCCGGTTGCTGACGAAGGGCGGTTCTTCCAGCCAGCGCCTGAGCAGCCGGATGTGTTCCAGGCTGTCTTCGGTTTCCATGCTGTAGGCCTGGAAGTGCTGCCGCCAGTCGAGCCTGTCTTTCAGCTCTGCAATGGCTGCCTGCCGCTGGGGAATGGCATCCGGGGCGGCAGGCAGGCGGAGGTAATCGGCAAGGCGTTCCCTGCCGAGGGCGGTTCCTGCCCGGGTGAGATACTGAAAAAAGGAGTATTCGCCGAACAGGTCGAGGTCAAGGGAATAGGGGTGCTCGGTATCCGTGAATTCCTCGCCGTTGTGAAAAGAACTGTATTCATGGTGCAGTACACCCGCCTCCAGGCGGTTGACGGCTGCCAGGTTGCGGTGGTGCCTTTCCTGTTGCTGTATATTCTGATGCCAGAGGATGAAGCGGTAAAATCCGTAGAGGAAACCGGCGGTGAACAGGGCGCCGGCCAGCTCATGAACGCCCGTCCACAAATAGATGGCGAGCCCCACGGCGGCGATGAACAGTAGAAGCCGCACCAATGAGTATTGGTTGTATTTCTTTTTCAGCGTTTCTGCCATTGCTTCAAAGGCACTGGCGCGTTCGAGGTATTGTCCTTTCATGTTGCCGGGTACGATTAGGGCGGGAAAATACGAAGATCAGATCAATTCTGCACAGTGGCGCCTACCCCTCCTGAAAGTTGTCAGCCGTCGCCGGCTCCTCCATGCCCCTAAAGACGGGTGACAACTAAACACAACTTACTGCGAAAATTCGCTAAAATCTCTTATTTTTAGCCTCTTATGAGTACGAAAACACAAAACGAGCGAATACTTTTCGGCTTGAAGGTGAAGCAGTTGCGACAGGCGAAAGGGCTTTCTTTTGCCGACCTCAGCAAAGCATCTCTCCTGTCGGTCTCCTATCTGAACGAGATCGAGAAGGGGAAGAAGTATCCGAAGGAAGACAAATTAAAGTCTCTGGCGGATGCGCTGGGGGTGGGGTATGAAAGGCTGGTTTCTACAGAACTCAGCAAAAGCCTGGCGCCGGTAGGGGAACTGTTGCAGTCGAATTTTCTCAATGAGCTGCCGCTCGACCTGTTCGGGATCGAGCTGTCCAAGGTAGTGGAGATCATCGCCAACGCTCCGGTGCGGGTCGGGGCCTTTATTTCCACGCTCCTGGAACTGTCGAGAAACTATGCCCTCAAGGAAGAGAATTTCTACTTCGGCGCCCTGCGGGCCTACCTGGAGTTGCACAACAATTACTTCGAGGATCTGGAACAGGCCGTGGAGCGCTTTGTCCGGGAATTTGGTATTCCCGCCGCCCGCCCCCTGAGTGATGCGCTTTTAAAGCAGATCCTTGAAGATCGCTTCGGTTACCAGATCGTGGAAGGAGGGTTGGATGACTATCCGGAGCTGTTGAAACTTCGCTCGGTTTACATCCCGAAGCGCAAGCGCCTGCTGCTCAACAGCCGGCTTACGGCCAACCAGCGCGCCTTCCAGTTCGGCAAGGAACTGGGCTTCAACTTTCTGGAAATTAAGGAACGGGCCAATACCTCCAGCCTGCTCCGCGGCCGCGTTTTCGAAGAAGTCATCAACCACAGCAAGGCCATTTATTTCTCGGTCGCATTGCACATCCCCCGCGATCCTTTCATTCGGGAAATGAAGGGCTTCTTCCAAAAAGAACGCTGGGAAGGGGAGGCTTTGCTGAGCATTATGAAAAAATACGACGCCACCCCGGAGATGTTCTATCACCGGCTGACCAATATCCTGCCGCAGTTCTTCGGGATGAACAAACTGTTCTTTCTGCGTTTCATCCACGACCCGCTTCAGGATACCTTCGAGATCGATAAGGAGTTGCATCTCAGCCGCCGCCACCACCCGCATGGCAATGCTCTTTTCGAGCACTATTGCCGCCGGTGGGTGTCTCTTTCTCTACTGAAAGACCTTCACCAGATGCAGCGGGAAGGGAAGTATGTGGATACCATCGTGCGGGCCCAGCGGTCGCGTTATATCGGGACGGAGGACGAATACCTCTGTCTGACCATTGCCCGCCCGGCCTATCCGACACCCAACCGCAATGTGAGCGTTACCATCGGCCTGGAGATGAGTGAAGAACTGCGTCAGAAAATTGCATTTTACGAAGACCCGGCCATACAGTTCCGCGAAGTGAACAATACCTGTGAGCGCTGCCCAATGACGGATTGCGAGGAGCGGGCTGCCCCCCCGGCGGTAGTCAACAAGCGGGAAGAATGGAAGCGCATACAGGAGCGGCTGGCAGAACTGAACAGTTAACTGGCGGCTGGCGGTTGGCGGTTGGCGCTGCAAAAGCCGGCCGCCAGCCGCTGCAATAGCACAATTTTTTCTATTTTCGTAAGCCCATCAGGCCGGCCGGGGACAAATCTCCGGTGAGCCTTTCCCAAAAATTAAAACCATATAATACCCGATATGAAAAAAATAACAATGATCGCCCTGGCCGCCATCTTTATCTGGGCCCCGGGCTTTACACAACAAGACATCACCCTGGAAGCCATCTGGAAGAACTACGAATTTATCCCTCGTTCCGTGCCGGGGTTCAACTTTCTGAAGGACGGCAAACACTACACCCGACTGGAGGGGAATAAGATCCAGCAGTACGATTTCACCACCGGCGCGCTGGTAACCACTCTTTTTGACCCGGCTGTCATTGAAGGCGCAGAAGACTTTGGCGGTAATGTCGATGAATATACCTTCAGCGATGATGAACAAAAGATCCTCATTGAAACGGAAAAGGAATCCATCTACCGCCGCTCGTCCAAGGCCAATTTTTATGTTTACGACCGAAAAAGCCGGAGCCTTACGCCTGTATTTGGGGGTGGTAAACAGATGTATGCCACCTTTAACCCCCAGGCCGATAAAGTGGCATTTGTGCACGACAACAACCTATACCTCAAAAACCTGGGCTCCGGGGAGGTGGCTCAGGTCACCACGGATGGAGAATACAACAAGGTCATCAACGGAGCTACCGACTGGGTTTATGAAGAAGAACTTTCTTTTGCGAAGGCCTTCTTCTGGTCGCCCGATGGCCAGAATATCGCCTACTACCGATTCGATGAAAGTGGGGTCAGAGAATTCACCATGACCGAATATTACGATGAACGCTATCCGGAATATGTCACTTTCAAATATCCCAAGGTAGGCGAGGCCAATTCGAAAGTAGATATATACGTCTATAACCTGGGCAGCGGCGAGGCTGTAAAGGCCGATCTGGGAAAGGAAGAGGATATTTATATTCCCCGCGTCAAATGGGCGAATGAAAAACAACTCTGCGTTTATCGGCTCAACCGGCACCAGAACGAACTTGAACTGCTGCTGGCCGACCCGCTTTCCGGTAAAACGTCAAGGCTTTTGTACGAAAAGAACAAATACTACATTTCTGAAGAACTCTACGATGACCTGGTATTCCTGAGGGATGGCAAACATTTCATCTGGGCCAGTGAGAAGGACGGCTGGAAGCACCTCTACCTCTACGATATGAAAGGGCGCGAAGTACGGCAGGTGACCAAAGGGCAATGGGAGGTGGACGCCTTTTACGGCATTGACGAAAAGAACCGGCGCATTTACTATCAGGCCGCTGAAAAGTCGCCCCTGGAACGGCAGGTCTATAGCATCGGCCTTGACGGGAAGGACAAGCAGGTGCTGGCCGGAGCTTCCGGGTGGAATTCCGCTCAGTTCAGCGGCACTTACGATTACTACGTAGTGACCCATTCCACCGCCAACAGCCCCGCCACCTACACGGTCTATGACCGCAGGGGCAAACCGCTTCGCGTGATCGAGGAGAACCTGCAGATGAAGGAAAAAATGCAAACCTATGAGGTGCAGCCGGTGGAGTTCTTCAGCTTCACAACGAGTGATGGCGTGGAGTTGAACGGCTGGATGATCAAGCCTCGTGATTTTAAGGAAAACCGCCAGTATCCGGTATTTATGACCCAGTACGGCGGCCCCGGCAGCCAGGAAGTCGTTGACCACTGGATGGGCTTCGACTATTGGTGGTACCAGATGCTGGCCCAGCAGGGGTATTTGGTGGCCTGCGTGGATAACCGGGGCACCGGTGGCAGGGGAGAAGAGTTCAAAAAAATGACCTACATGCAACTGGGGCATTATGAAACCATAGACCAGATCGAAGCGGCCAAATATCTGGGGAAGCAAAAATACACCGATGCCTCGCGGGTCGGCATCTTCGGCTGGAGCTACGGGGGCTATATGTCTTCCCTCTGCATCCTTAAGGGCAATGACGTCTTCAAAGCCGCTATCGCCGTTGCTCCGGTAACCAACTGGAAGTGGTACGACACCATCTACACCGAACGCTTTATGCGCACCTACGAGGAAAATGAGGATGGCTACCGCGACAACTCCCCCGTTTATTTTGCCGACCGCCTGAAGGGCAATTACCTGCTTATCCACGGCATGGGTGATGACAACGTCCACTTTCAGAATACAGCGGAGATGGCCAACGCCCTGATCGCGGCCAACAAACAATATGAAACCTATTTTTACCCCAACCGGAATCACGGGATTTACGGCGGCAACACCCGCCTGCACCTTTATACAAAAATGACGGAATTCCTGGAAGAGAAGCTCAAAAAAGGAGGCAAGGAGAACCAGCCGGCAAAAAAGCAGATCATGAAAACCGATAAGCCGGAAAAGCTGATTCGCGAGCGGCAGTTGAAGGAGTAGGGGAAGTTGGGACTCGTGACTCGTGACTCGTGACTCGGGATTCGTGATTCGGGAGTCGGGGATTCGTGGTTTGCCTCTTTTTAGCAGGACAGAATTCGGAAACCGGGCCTGGAGAGTAGTCAACCTGACAAAATTGAAATTAACCCATAATGCCTAGCTTATGCTGATCACAACCACTGATTTCATTCCCGGCCGGGAGATTGTCGAAGTAATTGATGTTGTCCGGGGCAGCACCGTCCGGGCCCGCAACCTGGGCCGAGACATTTTTGCCGGCCTGAAGAACCTGGTGGGCGGAGAAATACAGGAATATACCCGCCTTATGGCCGATGCCCGGGAACAGGCTTTAGACCGTATGATCGCCGATGCCGAAGAGGTCGATGCCGATGCCATCATCAACGTGCGTTTTGCTACGGCAGCAGTTATGCAGGGGGCTTCGGAGATACTGGCTTATGGTACGGCAGTGCGGCTAAAATGATGGAAGAAGCAGCGTTCGCTCATTTGTATCGAACTTATCCGTTAGGGGAAGGGTTTGGAATATGTCGTTGGCCGTTGATCCACAACTTGCTTTACTCCTGCTGAAACGGCCAACCCCAGAACAAACCTTTGAGGTTTTCGAAACCTCAAAGGTTTCAGCATAGGAGCAAGCCTTTAGGTTTTAGGTTTTCGAAACCTCAAAGGTTTTAAGAAACAGACACATGGCCATAAAGAAGAAGAACGAATACAAGGTTGAGATCGTCAACCGCAAGGCTGACTTTGAATATAACTTCATTGACACCTATGAAGCAGGCATCGTACTGACCGGAACGGAGATCAAATCCATCCGGCAGGGCAATGCCAACCTGCGCGACGCCTACTGCTATTTCAAGAAAGGTGAGTTGTATATCAAGAGCCTTTTCATTGCTGAATACACCTTCGCCAATCAGTTCAATCACGAAACCCGCCGGACCCGGAAGCTGCTGCTGCGCCGCGGCCAGCTGCGCAAAATGGAAAAGCAGGTGAAAGAACGCGGCTATACGATCGTTCCGGTGCGCCTCTACATTAACGACCGGGGGTTTGCCAAGGTGCAGATCGCCCTGGCCCAGGGTAAGAAGGTTTACGATAAGCGGCAGTCCATCAAAGAGCGCGATGTAAAAAGGGACCTCTCCAGGATAAAGAAGATGTATTGATGATCAGGAAAACCTCAATGCTGTACCTACATTACTGGACAAATTGTGGATTGTGTAAAGGTGTAAAAGAATTGGTTGCCAGTCATTTACACATTCACGCTTTTACACAAACTGCCCCAAAGTGTCCAGTAATGTGTACTGTACCTACAGCTTCGCCTTGATCCGCTGGTACTCGGCATCGTAACTTTTGGTGCCGCGACAATTCAACTTTTTAGCTTCCGCCTCGATATTTTCCACGCGGTTGCCCGGGTTCGGGTGGGTGCTCAGGAATTCGGGCGGAGTAGGTTGGCCTTCCATCTTGCGGAAAAAGCCGGCGGCGCCGTCGGCGCGATAGTCCGTCGGGCAGAGGAAAATGACGGAATAGGTGTCGGCCTCGGTTTCATGGGTGCGGCTGAATTTCAGGCTGATCAGCCCCAGGGCGATCTGCTCCAGCAGGCCCGGTTCGGCATTGCCGGTGACGATGGAGGTGAGTGCCGAAAGGCCGTAGATCTTGGTCATCTGCTGGGTGGAGTGGCGCTGGGCGGCGTGGGCGATCTCGTGGCCCATCACGCCCGCCAGCTGGTCTTCCGAATCCAGGAACTTGATCAGGCCGGTATAGACATAAATGTGCCCGCCCGGCGTACAGAAGGCGTTCAGGGTCTCATCATCCTTGATGATCTTCACTTCCCAGGCAAATTCATCCTTGTAAGCTACTTTGCCGGTATTGAGGATCTTATCCCTTATTTTTCGGATGTAAGCATAGGCTTCCTCGTTGCCCTTCTCGGGCAGTACCGGGAACTGGGCGGGATCATCTGCTATTTGCTGAGCTACCTGTTGCCCCAGCTCGATGTCCTGTGCGGGAGTGAAGAGGTTGAACCCGCCCCCCGGCTTGCTGACGGTGCTGCAACCGGAGAAAGACAACGAAATGGAAAATGCGATGGCGAGGATGGGCAGTCTTTTGAGCGTCATGGATCTTTATTTTTTGAGACGAATGTTTCCGGGGAGGTAACGCCGGAAGGTATTAGATTGGTATATATCACTCCCGTGGTGGCCCCGGAATTTCAAAAATATTAACTATTTGGTTAAGGCATTAAAAAAATGCGGAGAATGTTGCATGACAGTTGAAAAAGTATGAACAGAAAGAAATAATGAACTTACTTATACGCCTCTGAAAACTTTGCAATAACGCCTTCAAAATAAACCGCCGCCTTATTGATCGCTGAATTGGCCAGGAGTCACCTGCCCCTTCAGGGTGTTTTCAGGCCGCTCACAGCAAGAGCAAAATTCGCATGACTCCTACATACCCGTTCTTTCCGGAAAAGAAGGATGATAATTTTCCGTTAATCAGCGTCTTCTTCTCCCCACTCTCCCCGGAAGCCGCCACCATCCTGTCCGCCATCGGCCTGCGCGGTGGCTCCGCCGATCTCCGTATGGCGGATCTTGCCACCTGTGGCGCCCACCTGAGTGGCCATGCCCGCTGTCGCCAGGGAACTGATAAGCGTGATGGCATAAAGTGCCTTACTCAGGCTTGCGTTTTTCAAACTGGCAGCCAAGGTAGCTATGGAGAGCAGCCCCAGCCCGCTTATGAGCCAGATGAAAATGGATGCCATATCTTCATGGCGCCCGATCAGCCCTTCCCGTACGCCAGGAACGTTTTCCACCATTTCTTCGGCGCCCTCTCCGGTGAGGAAGGTTGGGATGGCTGAGAGCGCGGCGAAGAGGAACAGCCCCAGGGCTGTCCGTTTTACGGGCTCCGAGCGGAAAGCGAAGCCGGCCAACAGGGCCAGCACTCCCAACAGGGAGCCGACAATTGGGAGGTGGGTGAGCAGCAGATGAATATGTGCCTGGTTCATGATTTCTGTTTTGAAGGTGATTAATTAAATTGAAAAAGCATTGATTTGCGGTTGACCCTGTGGAGTAGCCGGGAATGGCCGGCTTTCCTCCACGGGTTTATCCTGTTGGCTTCGAATATTTCGGGCCTTACAGCGAATTGATCTCGATGAACCGCTCGCCACCGGTCATGGAAATGCCGCAACGTTTGGGAGCGGCGCCATCGTAGGTATTGCCGCAGGTAGGGCAAATGAAGAAACGCGTGGCCAGGCTGTTTTCCCGGCTGTTCTGCAGGGCACCGAGAGCCTGTTCGTAGAGCGGTTTGTGCTTTTGTTCGGTTTTGTAGGCATAATTGAGGCTGAGTAAGGCCATTTGCGCATTAGCTTTGTCGGCGTTGGCCAGAAATTCGGGGTACATAGTAGTGATCTCGTAGGATTCACCGGCGATGGCGTCCTGAAGGTTCTCTTTAGTGGTTTTGACGGTAAAAGCCGGTTTCACCTCAATGGGAGACACTCCCATCTCTTCCAGGACGGCGCGGTGGTTATTGGCATGTACTTTCTCCGAAACAGAAGCTGCTTTAAAGAGCAGGGCGATCTGCCGGTGGCCTTCCGCTTCTGCTTTTTTTGCATAAGCAGCATATTTGGCGCTGGCCGTTGTTTCGCCGGCAAAGGCGGTTTGCAGGTTGTTGATCACGAGGGCGCGGCTCTCCGCAGCGCCGGTAGAGAGTGCATCGCCTTCACCTTCATTGGCTACCAGCCGGGCTGGCTGTTCTTCATTGATGGTGGGCTGCTGCCCCATTTCCTTTTCGGGTTGGCCGTTGCAGGAGGACAGTCCGATGCCGGCGGCCAGTGCCAGAGACAGGATAAGAAACAATCTTTTTTTCATGGTTCTTTTTTTAGTGAATTGTCCGGTTGTGAGGACGCCACAAAGATGCCCTGCCGGCCCTTATACCGCTCTTAAGCCATTCTAAAAATCAGCTTAAAAATTAATCAGGGAAACGCAGGGTAAAGGCAGTGCCTTCGCCCTCCTGGCTGTTCACTTCAATAAGGATGCCCTGCAGATCGGCGAGCTTTTTGACGATAGACAGCCCCAGGCCGGTGCCCGGTATTCGGGAAGTTCGGGAAGCATCGGCGCGATAGAAACGGTCGAAGAGATAAGGAAGGTGCTCGGGGGCGATCCCGGGGCCGTCATCGGTAAAAGTAAGCGTGGGAGGCGCCTGCTGCCAGCGGATGTGAATGTGGCCACCCCGGTTGCCATATTTGATGGCATTGCCCACCAGGTTGTCGGCCATGAGGCTCAGGGAGGAGCGGCTGGCCATAACCTCCGCATCGGCAGGAATATCGACAATTACTCTGGCCTGCTTTCGTTTCAGTTCGGGCTGCCACTGGGGTAGTAGTTCGTATATAAGGTTTAGAAGCTTGACGGGTTCCAGCGCCAGGGTGGTGTTGCCGGCTTCCAGCCGGGAGAGTTGTAGCAGTTGGTTCAGAATCCGGTCCATACGGTCAACCTGCCTGATGACCTCGGAGATCTTTTCTTCGTAGTGTGCCGGTTCGCGTTGCCGCCGGATAAGTACCTCCAGGGTGCCGCGGATGGCTGCCAGGGGGGTGCGCAGTTCGTGGGATGCATCGGCTGTAAACTGTTTTTCGCGCCTGATGCGGCTTTCTATCCTGGCCAGAAGCTCATTAATGGTGGCGGCCAGTTGATGGAGTTCATCCTTGTGCCCGGGCATGGGCAGGCGGGTATGAATGTTGGCGTCGCCAATGCCGGCGGCTGTCTTTATGATCTGATGGACCGGAGCGATGCCTTTGGCGGCAGCTACAGAGGTAGCCAGATAAAGTACTACGAGCAGAAAGGGGAAGGCAATGAGCAGGGTGATGCGCAGGTTGTTGAGCACTATTGTCGATTCTTCCATGGAGATGCCGACTGCCAGCTGGCCGGTATTTTCACCCTCCGGATTAAAAATTGGGAAGCGCCCCAGCCGGATCCGGCGCCCGTTGAGCTGGCTGTTGAGGAAGGCCGCTTTTTCCATGTCCGGAATGAAAAGGAAAAAATCTTCCCGCAGGTTGGAGGAGCGAAAGCGCAGCCGGCCCCGGACATCGGTAATTTGCAGGAAAGTCGGATTGACTTCCACCTGCTGGTGTTCCCGTTCTTCCCATTCCGGCATCTGGTTGATGATAATGGAATCTCCCTGCCAGCGGAGGTTGGAAAATATCTCCTCCTTTTCCTGCTGAATGTCCTGGTCCAGATGATGATAGGCTGTAAAGTACACGACGGCATAGACGATGAGGAAAACCAGAAGCGTGGCGGCGGCGGCAGCCAGAGTATTGAAAAGGGCAATCCTGTTTTGAAAAGCCAGCTTCATGCCTCGTCATTTACGCGATAACCAACTCCACGAATGGTCTCCACAAAAGATGGTTCTCCGGGGTGGTCCAGCTTTTTTCGCAGAAAGTTGATATATACATCGATTACCGAGGTATCGTGATCGAAGTTTATATCCCAGACTTTTTCGATGATGCGGGTGCGCCGGCACACTTTACCCTTATTGCGCAACAGGTATTCCAGCAGGGCAAACTCCTTCTGAGTGAGCTCCACAGGTTCTCCTCCCCGGGTTACCCGATAAGTTTCGATGTTCATTTCAATATCGCCGCAGGAAAACACCTGTTGCTTTCCATCCTTACTGCGTAGCAGCACCCGGATCCGGGCAAGTAGTTCCTCAAAGGCAAAAGGCTTGCGGATGTAATCATTAGCGCCGGCTTCCAGGCCGAAGACAGCGTCATCTACTGTGTCTTTTGCGGTAAGGAAAATGATGGGCACTTCCGTATTTTCTTTGCGGGCCTGGCGGCAGATCTCAATGCCGCTTACCCCCGGCAGCATCCAATCCAGGAGCAGAAGGTCATATTCTTCCAGGTAGCCAAGGGCCATTTCCAGGCCCGCCCGGCCATTATCGGCTACATCGACGGCAAAACCTTCTTCCCTCAGCCCGTCCCGGATAAAATTGGCGATCGGGGTTTCATCTTCAACCAACAATATTCTCATTGCTTCGCTTTTATCATTCGGTATCCGTCAGGGCAGAGATGTTTAGCTCTACTCCCGCAGCGTGCCGAAATACCAATTGCCCCCCAAGATAACCCGTACGGGCTACCGATGCAATGAGAAGCGCAAACAGAAGCAGGTTCAGTAGGCGGAAACGGCCTTCGTAGCGGTTCAGCGCTGCGAAGGCCAGCCGGAGCAGAGATACTCCCACACTTCCCCAGGCCGTGATCACTGCTGCCTGTTCGTGCAGAGCGGCCGCCCTGCCGAGGCTGCCTTCCTCCATGCCTGCTCCGGCAGCTTTGCCGCTGAGGTATGCCGCCATCGCTCCGATAGTGCCCAATATCAGGAGAAACAAGCCTGCCTTTTGAAAAAAGAGGCGGTTACCGATAGCGCTGGCCAGGTCAAATAGAAAACCAACGATCAGCAATGCAATGGGAAAATGAACCAGCATGGCGTGCAGATGGGAAGCAGTAATCATCGTATTTCAGTTTTATACAAAATTACATCCGCCACCATTTAAAGGACATTAAGCCCAACTTAAAAAATGCTTAAAACGGCTTTCGTAGTTTAATCGGCAAAGTTGATGGATGCCGCAGAGACTGTCTCAAAAGATTGCCTCAAAATAATATTCTGCATTAGCTGCCCGTCCGGTTCTCCCCTTCGGGGAGTTAGAGGGGCTGGGACGGGCAGCAAAACATTATTTTGGAGCCTTTTTCAAGTACTTACTTTTGAGACAGCCTCCGAAGCAGTATTGTAATCCTGAGAGAAAAAAGAGTTGATAAAAACAGGTTACCGCTCTTCCATCTTTGCCAGCATCTTCCGGGCATTGTCATTTTCCGGGTTCAGCTTCAGGGATTTATTGTAGAATTCTCGCGATTTTTCCCATTGTTCATCCTTCATGTATGCTTCGCCAAGGCTGTCGTAAACATTAAAGGATTCGGGGTATGCTTCTGCGTTGAGCTGGAACGTGCCGATGGCGGCTTCGGTTTTGTTCTGGTACAATAGCTGGTATCCGGCCCAGTTCATCCTGGATTCTTCAAAGAAGGCCCAATTCGGGAACTGAGCTTTTGCCTTATGGAATAAAGCAGCCGCTTCTTCAACTTTGCCGTTCATTGCCAATTCCGTGAACGCTTCCGGTGCCGGGGGGGCAGGGCGGCCCAGTTGGGAATAAATTTCCCTGAGCTGGTTGAAAAGGATGATCTCACCAGGGTAATAGCCGGCACAGAATTCGAGGGCTGCTGCCGCCTTTTCTGCTTCCCCGGCTTCCGCCAGCTCGGCCGCCAGGTTTTTCATTTCACCCACGAAGAACAGGCCTTCGGGGTTTTTCAGCTCTTCCTCGAATTTTGCCTTTGCTTTTGCCGGGCCATTCTCCCTGAAGTACCGGACAAATGCATTCTCATAGTTCATGTACCCTTCCCGGGGAGCCCATTTGTCGTATTCCATATTCCGGGCGGCCTGCTCGGCAATATCCTGCCCTTTAATTCGGGAAATGAGATGCAGGGCGCCGTCTATACCCGCTGAAATGCCGGCAGTAGTGATGATGCGGCCGTTGTCAACGTAGCGGACGCCCTCCAGCAGTTCACAATCCTGGCAGAATCCCCGTACATAATCGAATGAACTGTGGTAGGTGGTGGCTTTTTTCCCCTCCAGCAAGCCGGCTTTAGCGGCTACGGCTGCGCCGGTACAGACGGAGAGCACGGTTCCGCCCTTTTCGTAGTGGCCTTTTATCCACTGTATGGCCTCCGGGTCGTTGATGATCCTTCCGGTACCGCCGCCGGGTATCAGGATGATGTCCGGCGCAGGGCAGTTTTTGAAGGAATAGTTGGGCGTGATATCCATAAAGCCCTGGCTTTTTATCGACTCCTCGCTGAGGCTCACCAGGTACACCTTAAAACCGTGCGCCTGGGTAAACGCCTCGCCCGGGCCGGTAAAATCGAGCAGTTCCGCCCCGCTGGGAACGAACAGGGCCACTTTGTATTCCCGGCCGTTCGCCTGCGGCTGGGCGAATGTCTGGGAACAGGCCAGTAAAGAATAAATGGCAAAGAACATTACTTTTTTCATTGTCGTCGGGTTTAATTATTGGATGATCGCCTTTCAATTTACCGGTTAACAGGAAATACCACAAACCGATGGCTCAAAATGACCGATCTTTGTCTTTAAAATATACATCATGCCTCAGCAGTACTCGATTATTTTTCTCTTGTTCCCCAAGGCTCATCTGATGGACCTGGCGGGGCCTCTGCAGGTATTTTACGAGGCACGAAATCTCTGTCAGGCTCCTCTCGAAGTACATTTTACGAGTTTTGAGAGCCATGTTCATTCCGAGCAGGGCCTCATGCTGGGCGGTTTCAAGCCTCTGAGCAGCCTCAACCCGGGTAAGAACAGCCTTATATGCATCTCCGGTGTTGATTTCAGGAGCTTCAGAGAGGGAGAACTGGATGCGGCAATACAGCGCGCCACCCCCTGGGTGAGGCAGGCTTTTGAGCGGGGAGCCAGCCTCTGTTCCATTTGTTCCGGCGCTTTGATCCTGGGTAGGATGGGCCTGCTCGGCCACCGCAGATATACCTGTCACTGGAAGTGCATGGATTACCTGGAACAGCGCTACCCCAAAGCGTTCCTGCAGAAAGAGAAGATCTATACAGAAGACCGGAGGCTTTATACCTCCGCCGGCATGTCAACGGGGGTGGACCTGGCCCTGTACTTGCTGGAGAAGTGGTTTGGCGCTTTCGTAGCAGCCCGCGTTGCTCAGGAACTGGTGGTCAGTTTCCGCCGGGAGGCAACCAACTCCCAGAGAAGCATATACAGCAACTTTCAGAGGCCTTTTCACCCGGCAGTTTACAAAGTACAGGAAACCCTGTATAATGACCCGGAGGCTAACCCCAGCATCCGGCAACTGGCGGAGGCTGTACACCTCAGCCCCCGCCACCTGACGCGCCTGTTTCGAAAATATACAGGTAAGACCGTTCAGGAATTCAAACAGGAGATCAGGCTTGAACTGGCCCGCCAGTTGCTGAAGAACGGACGGCTGGGCATAGATGAGGTTGCCCGGCGTTGTGGCTACAGCAGCGCCCGGCAATTCCGCAGAGCATGGAAAGAGGAATATGGAGTGGCGCCATCGCAGGGAAGGCCTACTTTACCCTAACCTTGGCGCCGAACAAGAAAGAAAGTGAGTTGATCCGGTCGGCATTGGGGCCAAGCCCGACGCGGAAATACTGCAGAGAGTGCTGATAGGTAGGCTGAACGAACAGGCTCCAGCGAGACCCGATATAGCGCTCCAGGCCGATGCCTACGTTGCCGGTGAGGTAGGCATTCTCTTCGAAAGTACCTCCCTCGAACCATCCCAGGCCGGATTTTCTGATGCGGTCGATGACGGGTTCCTCTCCGGCATCGGGAGCAGGGGCGGGAGGGGGCTGCATGGGCCTGAAATCGTATTGCGGTTCTTCAGATACGTAGTAGTTGCGCTGGAATGCCACCTGAAGGGAGGCGCCGGCAAGGGCATACGCCCTCCAGCTGCCGCGGCGCAGAAAACTGTACCGGAAGTGAAGCGGCACATTGATGATGTTGAGCTCACTGGCCTCCAGGCGTTGCCCCTGCAGGCCGGAACCTACACTTCCGTTTACGTAAACCAGTCCGACGGGATATTGCCGGGCGGCATAAATGGCGCCGGTTTCTATCTCAAAGCGCCCGAATTCAAAACCGAAAGAAAGGCCGCCGCCATAACCCATGGCGTACCGCTGCAGTTCTTCTTCGAGCTTTTTCTCCTCACTGGAAGGTACGGTGATGTGGTTGTATTCAGCGCTGCCGAACATGCCTACCCGGAACGTAGGCCGGTTATTGTTCTTAATAAAAGAGGCCTCACCGATATCTCTTAGCCCCTCATAGGCCAGTTCTTCCGCCGGAAGGGCGTCAAGCCAATCCAGTAGGGCCATAGGCCTGGGATAGAGTGGCGAAGCTTCCGGAAGGGCGTAGGCGGGTATGCTCAGCAAGGGAATGGGCCGGGCCATGGCTGTGAGCGGTAGGAACAGGCGTGAGGGCTGTTGTTCTGCCGGTGTGGCCCGGTAATTTTCGTTGAATGTTGTTTCATCCTTTTCTGAAGCGGTGCTGTTTCCGTCCCGGCCGATTCCCTTGCCGTCACCGGCTGCCGGGGTTCTGGCCGAAGAGGAGATGCCCTGAATGGCCGGGCCGGAGCTTTCAGGCCGGGGTTTCGAATGTCCTTCGGAGAGGGCAGCCTGCGGCGTTTGGCCATGCCGTTGAGGGGCAGGCGCCGTTTCCGGATCAGTATCATGGCCGGAAGACGGGGCAGATGGAGCTGCTTTCCGGGCCTGCGGCGCCGGATCTGTACCGGTAGGCCGGGTAGGGATATATTGCCAGAGAAAGAGGAAGAGGAGTAACATGAGCGCCAGTTCCATGGCTTTGTAGCGGAGCACCTGGCGCGGCCAGGCAAATACCTCTTCGAGCAGGGCTTCCATCCGTTGCCAGTGCCCGGGCTGATAACCGGCCTTATAGTTGTGGAGCTTCTCGAAGACGGCCTCGTCGAAATGTTTGGTATCGGCAACCGGCTGGCCTTCACCTGCCATTCCCATAGCCTCATCGTCCAGCTTTTGCTCCATAAGCTGCCAGGATGCGGCGTCAAAGGGCACTTCGAGGCCCTCCAGCTTCTCCTTAATGATTCGGTCTATCGGATTCGTCTTCTTCGCCATAACCGTAATGTCTCGAGCTCAGTAAAGCTTGTAATTTTGAACGAGCCTTCACCAGGTTGGACCGGGAAGTGCTCTCTGTAATGTCCAGCATCTCGGCTATTTCCCGGTGGGAATAACCTTCGATGACGTACAGGTTGAAAACAGCGCGATAAGCGGGAGAGAGCTGCTGGACTGCGTCCAGTATCTCCCGTTCGGTGCACTGGCTGATGGCATCGGCATCATCCGTGCTCAGGTCGTATGCTTGTTCGATATCCTCCGTGCGCCGTCTTATGCTCTTTCGATAATAATCAATGGCCGTATTGACCATGATCCGGCGTATCCAGGCCGAGAGTGAGGTCCCGGGCTGATACTTCCTGATGTTCTTAAACACTTTGATAAAACCCTCATGCAAAATATCAACCGCTTCTTCCTGGTCATTGGAATAGCGCAGGCAAACGCCCATCATGCGGCTGTAGTATTCCTCATACAACACCTTCTGGGCCCAGCGCTCATGGCGAGCGCAGGCCGTGATCAAGCTTTTTTCATCGTATTCTAAGGGCAAAGCGATATTCATGTACTTTTCAGCTTGCACAAGTTAGCCCAATTGACAAAGATATACAACTGGTTTAATCGCTTTTGACATCAAGAATACAACGGCAGGGGAAACCATTGTGCTGCCTTGCGTATAAATATTTTGGAAAAAGTAGCTGAATTACTTTGTTTGAAAACAAAATATTTCAAAAACAAATAAATAAAATATTTTGTTTTTTCTATTGCGGCTAAATTTGTAACTTTGCCTAACGCATTAGTTACAGCAAGGAGATAGAAATGAGCGAAAACACACAGACACAGGATCCCAACGGGCAGGACAATATCATCACCCTTAAGGGTATGTACCAGGACTACTTTCTGGACTATGCCTCTTATGTAATTCTGGAACGCGCTGTCCCCGCCATCAATGATGGCCTGAAGCCGGTGCAGCGGCGCATTCTGCACGCCATGCGCGAGATGCACGATGGCCGTTACCACAAAGTGGCGAATATCATCGGCCAGACCATGCAGTATCACCCGCACGGCGATGCTGCTATTGGGGACGCCCTGGTCAACCTCGGCCAGAAGGACCTGCTGATCGACCCTCAGGGCAACTGGGGGGATGTGCGTACGGGAGATAGCGCCGCGGCTTCCCGTTATATTGAAGCCCGCCTGACCAAACTGGCCCTCGACATAGCCTTCAATCCTCAGACTACCGAATGGCAGCTAAGCTACGACGGCCGCAAGAAAGAACCGGTTAGCCTGCCGATGAAGTTCCCTCTGCTGCTGGCTCAGGGAGCCGACGGTATCGCCGTGGGCCTTTCCACCAAAATACTCCCGCACAATTTTGTTGAGCTTGCCAGGGCCTCCATCAAATTGCTGCAGGGTAAAAAAGTAAAGGTCTATCCCGATTTCCAAACGGGAGGCTCAGTCGATGTCAGCGATTACAACGGCGGCAAAAGGGGCGGCAGAGTGAAGGTGCGCGCTCAGATCGACCGCGTTGATAAATCCACTTTGGCCATTCGGGAGTTGCCCTATGGGGTGACGACCACCAGCCTGATCGAAAGCATTATCAAGGCGAATGACAAGGGCAAGATCAAGATCAAAAAAGTGACCGACAACACTGCCCAGGAGGTCGAGATACTGGTGGAACTGGCGCCCGGCACTTCACCTGACCTGACTATTGACGCCCTGTACGCCTTCACCTATTGTGAAATATCGATCTCTCCCAATGCCTGCGTCATCATTGACGATAAGCCGCACTTCATGACGGTGGAAGAAATCCTCGAAATTTCTACCGCACGCACCAAGGAGTTACTGAGGCAGGAGCTCGAGATCCGCAAAGGTGAATTGCTGGAAAAACTGCACTTTGCCAGCCTGGAGAAGATATTTATCGAGAAACGCATTTATCGCGATATCGAGGAGTGCGAGACCTGGGAAGCTGTTCTGGAAGCGGTCGATACCGGGCTGCGAAAATATGTGGTGACTCCGGAGGAAAAACCCCGGAAGGGCGATGAACGCCTGCGCCTCCTGAGGGATATTACCGAGGACGACCTGGTCCGCCTGACCGAGATCAAGATCAAGCGCATCTCCAAATACAATTCTTTTAAAGCAGAAGAGCTGATCGCCAAGCTGGAGGAAGAACTCAGGGAAGTCCAGCATCATCTCGATAATCTGGTGGATTACGCCATTGCCTATTTCGAAGAACTGCTTGCCAAACATGGCAAAGGGCGGGAACGGCAAACCACGATCACCACCTTTGATACCATTCAGGCAACCGAAGTGGTGGCCAACAACGCCAAACTGTACGTCAACCGCAAGGAAGGGTTCATCGGCACCGGGTTGAAAAAAGATGAGTTCGTTTGTGATTGTTCGGACATTGACGACATCATCGTATTCCGCCGCGATGGCCAGTTTCAGGTAACCCGGATCTCGGACAAGGTTTTTGTCGGTAAGGATATTATTCACGTAGATGTCTGGAAAAAAGGGGATGACAGGACGACTTACAACCTGATCTACACCGATGGCAAGACGGGCCGAAGCTTTGCCAAACGATTCAACGTCAAGGCCATCACCCGGGACCGGGAGTACGACCTGACTACCGGAGAAAAGGGGTCCAAGGTACTATATTTCAGCGCCAACCCCAATGGGGAAGCAGAAGTCGTCACCGTTCAGCTGACGCAGGGCTGTCGCGCCCGGATCAAGGTATTTGATTACGATTTCGGTGACCTGGACATCAAAGGCCGGAGTTCTAAAGGCAATACGCTGACCAAATACCCGGTGAGAAAGGTAGCCCTTAAAGAAATAGGTAAATCAACTCTCGGAGCCCTCAAGATCTGGATGGATGAAGTGAGCGGCCGCCTCAATACCGATGAGCGGGGGGTGTTCCTGGGAGCGTTCGACACCGGCGACACCATACTGGCCATATATAAAGAGGGTTCCTATGAGGTTTTGGAAATGGACCTGAACAAGCGCTTCGACCCTAAAGAGATCGTCCATATTGGCAAATTTGACCCCGATGAGGTGCTCAATGTTCTTTACTACGAAGGTGAACGGGGCTGGACAATGGCCAAGCGCTTCCTGGTTGAAACGACTACGACCGGCCAGCGCTTCCCGTTCCTTACCGAAGACCGCAGAACTAAGCTGCTTTATGCATCCCTGGATGCGGCGCCGAAAGTCGGTTATAGCATGAAGGTGAACTCCAAAAAGGTGGAGGGGGAGCTGGATATTGCCGATTTCGTCGATGTCAAAGGATGGAAGGCCATCGGCAATAAGGTCAGCGACCAGAAGCTTACCGGGGTTAAGGAGGTGAAGGAAGAGCCTGAAAAACAGCCCGTCAAAGAACAAAAAGAGCATAAAAAAGAGAAAGCGGAAGGCAAGCTCAAAGCTGGAGACAGCATCGAGTTCGATGTGGAAAATAATGGGCAGGGTAAGCTGTTTTAGCGCCTTGTTTACTATTGGGCTCCTGCAGATTATTTTTCTTCGACATTCAACAGGCGAAAGGCAAAATCTTCCAGTAGCTTTTCCACCTGGCTGAGGTCTCCTCCCTCCACTGTAATGTCTGTCAGTGCAGGCAGGTGAAGGGCAAAGTAAATGTGGTTGTTGGCCATTTCGAGCATTGTGCTGGCCAGAGCACGCGGATAGGGGTATTCCGGATTGATCTCCTTAATGATAGTTGAGATCTTTTTCGCCAGTGCTTTATAAGTTATAAAAAAACCATGTTTATTTTCCCTGTCAATTTCTTTGGTGTGGTAGGCCTTTGTCGCTTCGGCGACGACAATGCGGTGCAGTACATCTTCGTCAACAAATTCAATGGAGGTATTTCGCCGGGTCGTGTCAACGATGGAGGAAATGGCGATCTTCAGTTTTCTCTTTGGGTCCTCGATGTTCATGGTATTGTATTCGATGCGGAACTTCATCCACTCCCAATACCAGCATAGCAGGTAAACCAGCAGCAAGTGCTTGTTTTCGAAATACCTGTAAATGGAGGCCTCGGTTGATTCTATCTGGTCAGCTAGCTTTTTGAAGGTAAATGCCTCAAAACCTATTTCATCGATGAGTAGGATGCTGTGTTGAATGATCTTACGTCCGAGCTTGGTATCCTGAGGGTCTTTCAGGTATAACCGCTCGTTGAGTTTCATCTGAATGGTAATAGCCATGACGCACTCCTGGTTGGTCCGGCTTCAAATGTAAGTAATTATTTGAAAAATGATAGTTCTATCGCTGGGTTAAATGGCTTTACGTTCGGACTTGAGTTTGAGAAATGCAAAAAGCCAGGAAAAATAAAAATGCGCATGGCTCGTATCCGTTAAAAAGATTTTGCCTGCAGCTTCCGGGCTTTCAGATCTCCCGCAGGTCCTGGGGCAGGTTTTTAGGTTTCTTTCCGGTTTTCTTTCTGCCGTTGCCGTTGGCTTGTTCAGCTGCCAGCCGCTGCAACCCTTCTTCCTGGATGAAAGGCTTAAGCCAGTTAATGCAATCTTCGAAGGTTTCGAAGAGGTAGTCTTCCGAGACGAGCCCGGGAATGAGATTGATCTTCCTGAACATATCCAGTGGCTGGCCGTGCAGGCCGGTGAAAACGATAAGGATGCCTTGTTCCTGAAGTTCCTGAACGGCTTCTTCCATGGCATACAGGCCAGATTGGTCAACGTAAGGCACCCGGTCCATCCGGATGACTACGGTTTTGATTTTTGGCAATGCCTTGACCATATCCTGGAAACGGGAAGCAAAGCCAAAGAAGAGCGGGCCGTCAAGGTGCTTGATATAAACCCGGTCTCCTACTTCATCGATAATGTTGCCCTCATCTCTCCACGGGACCTCCCGGGCAAAATCCTTGAGCGGAGCTGATTTGGTCTTGTGTTCCACAACATCCGAGATCTTCTTCATAAACAGAAGGGCTGATAAAACCATTCCGGCCCCGACTGCCACCAATAGATCGACAAAGACAGTAAGCAAAAGGACTGCGATCATCACAAAAGCATCGGACCGGGGAACAGCCCCAATATGGCGAAGGCCTTTATAATCAATGATGCCAATGCCTACTGTGATCAAAATGCCGGCCAGTACGGCATTAGGGATCTGCCCAACCAGAGAACCGATCCCCAAAAGGACGACCAGCAGGAACAAACCGGCGATCATTCCCGATATTTTGGTTTTACCACCGGAATTGGCATTGATCACCGTCCGCATGGTGGCTCCGGCGCCCGGCAGGCCACCAAGGACAGCGGCGCCCATATTGCCGATGCCCTGTCCAATGAGTTCCTGGTCACTGTCGTGTTTCGTCTTGGTAATATTATCCGCCACAATTGAGGTCAGCAGGGAGTCAATAGCTCCCAGGAAAGCGAGAGTAACGGCATATTCAAAAATGACAACCACGTGGTTGATATCCGTAAAAACGGCGATGAACCCAAAGTGCAGTTCAGGCAGCCCGGTGGGTATAGGCCCACCGGAGTTCAGGCGCAGTACACTCCCTGATGGCAAAATGAAAAAAGCGGCCAGAGAGACCAGTATCAATGCAACCAGTGTACTGGGCACTTTCTTCGTAAAACGGGGAATCAGGTAGATCAGGCCAATGGTAATAAGGGCCGCACCGACCGAATAAATGTTGACGATCTCCGGTATCTCATGGATGGCGCGCAGGGTGCCCGTCGGGCCGCCTTCGGGAGCGGATACCCCAAAAAAGGGAAAGACCTGGGTGATCACAATTATTACCCCGATCCCACTCATGAACCCGGAGACTACCGGATAAGGAATGTATTTGACATACTTGCCCAACCGGAATACGCCCAACAAAGACTCCATAAAACCTGCCAGAAAGAATGTGGCGATAATGATCGGAAAGGCTGTTTCCAGGTTGCCGGCATAAGTAATGGCATCGGCGATCACCACGGCCGAAACGACAGTCATTGGGGCGGTTGGGCCGCTGATTTGAGTAGGAGTGCCGCCGAACAGGGCTGCAAGCACCCCGATGGCAATTGCGCCGTACAAACCGGCAATGGCTCCCAACTCCGTCTGCTCGCCGAAGGCAAGAGCTAAGGGTAAGGCGACGATGCCCGCCGTCAGGCCGCCGAAAAAATCACCTTTCAGGTGGGAAAAATTAAATTTCAGGATGTTCAACATGGTGAGGAGAGGAGTTTTTATAAAGACAGAAGCTGCTCAGGCAGCAATAATAATTTTGTTAATAGCTTTACTATGACAATGAAAAGTTAAGATAAATTATTGAAAATCCAGTATTAAAAGGGAAGAATAAGAAGAAAAAAAAGGAGAGGTTATGGAAAACCTCTCCAAAAAAGCCTCAGTCACCATGCGAATTTCAGCCGGTCTGTAAAGACGCCGGCTGAACTTAAGAATCGCAATTTTTTAACTTTTATCTTGCATAAAGGTAATGCTTATGGCTAATAATAGTTTTGTTTTCTATTCTAAAAAGTATTGCTTCCAGGTTAACAATGGAAAAAAAGAAATGTTTTTGAAATGCCTCATCATTTCGACAGATTCTGAGCACCTCAGCCATTGTTAGCCGGAACGGTTAGCCTGAGGGTCATTCCATTTCTGCGGCTTCCAGTTTTTTCCCGAGATAGACCATTTGAAAGCCTTCGGAGGCGCTGATCTCTTCAAGTTTGGGTGGGATAACTTCCAGCGAGCCGGTATCCGTTTTGATGAACAGGGGGACAGTGTCCTTGTTGTTGGCCGTCAGGTCGTAAACCTGCTGGAGTTTCTTCTGGCTGGAGACATCCACTTCATGAATGGCCGGGTAATCCCGGGCCACTTCGTTGAGGTTGAGGAAGTCATCGGTGTAAGAGAAGATCCCCTGTTGGGGAATATCTGAGCGGTCCTTTTTCAGTTCTTCGGGGGTAATAAGGCGGAAAGTGCCGTTTTCACCAAAAATTTTCCGGTATTTCCGTACTACGTACAGATTGACATCGGCACTGCTCGTCATGGCCACCATGTATCCCATATCCAGCAGTTCGAATTCTTCACCCAGGTCGTCCGTGTAAATGTTTTTTGCGAAAGCCTCCAGCCCGGCTTCTCTGGCTCTTTTTACGCTGCCTTCATTATTGTCGATCAACACGACGTGGCGGTTGTTGTCCTGCAGGTATTTGCCGATGAGGCGGGCCGCGCCATTGGCCCCGATGATCAGTATGCCTTCCGATGCATCCTGGGTTACCTTCAATACTTTGGCCACCATCCTGGCCGTGGTGGCATTGAGCAGCACGGTGCCCAGGACGATCATGAAAACGAGAGGGACGAGAAATTCGGCATCCGGTACCGTTGGAGCCTCTGAAGTGAGTGTAATCCCGAAGAGGGATGCGATGCCAGCAGCCACTATGCCCCTGGGCCCCACCCAGGAAATGAAAAGCTTTTCCGATAACCTCAGGTCTGAATTCCAGGTGCTGATGAATACTCCCAACGGGCGGAGGACGAAAATGACAACGAAGAAAAGGGCCAGCGCCCGCCAGTCATTGAGGATGATATTGATGTCATCCATATCGATGTTGGCCGCCAGGATGATGAAGAGGATGGATATCAGCAATACACTCAACGATTCCTTGAAGGACAGGATCTCTTTTAAACGGGGCACATCGAGGTTGCCCATAAACATTCCCATTACCACCACGGACAAAAGGCCGGATTCGTGGGCCAGGATATTGGAGAATACAAATACACCCAGTACGAAGGCCAGCGTAAATACATTGAGCAGGTAATGCGGAATGAGTTCGGCCTTGATCAACTGGTAAAGCGCCAGGGCTGCCAGGGTACCCATGGACAAGCCGATCATAATGATCCGAAAGAAGGAAACAAAGGCATGAGAGGTAAACTCCAGGCCACCCTGGGAGGACCGGATGAATTCGAACACCAAAACGGCCACCAGCGCTCCTATGGGGTCGATCAGGATGCCTTCCCATTTGAGAACAGTGGATACATTCCGGTTCAGAGGGATGTTCTGCAGGATTGGCGCAATGACCGTAGGGCCCGTAACGATGACCAGCGCTCCGAACAGCAGCGAAACCGGCCAGTTCAGTCCGAGGATGTAATGAGCCGCCATACCACCTCCGAAAAAAGTGGCCAGCGGGCCAAAAGTGATCAGTTTGAGAATGGCAGGGCCCACACCGGCAATCTCCCTGCGTTTCAGCGTCAGGCCGCCTTCAAATAAAATGACCCCAATGGACAACGAAACGAAGGAAAACAAATACTTATCGGGAAAAATACCGAGGCTTTCCTGGCCGGCTTTGTACATGGGCTCCAACAACTTCTCTCCGTCGGCGGTGAAAAAGGTAGAAAGGGGGCCCACTGCCAGCCCGGTAAGGATCAACGGCAGAATAGCCGGTACCCGGACCCGCCAGGCGATCCATTGCGCGAAGATACCCAGAATGATGATTCCAGCGAGTTCGAGCATTTAATTGTTTTGGTGAAAAGGATTATTACGGCCGATGATAAGCAGGATGTATTAAGTGCAAGTAAAACCTTTGCAATATAGCCAATTTCTTTCATGGCCGGGGGCCGGGCCCTTACTTTACGGTAACGGCTGGCCGGGTACTTAGTTTACCCCCGAAGGCTATGATTGATGCCTCCTGCCTTCGGCTCAAGGCGCCCCTTTTAACAATTCCTACCCATATTTGCCTGAATTCCTTACCTTTGCAGGCTGAAAAAAACCCTCTGCTGCGGGTTGCTTGGCCCGGCCGAAACCGGGAACTCAACACCGCGGGATTTGTTAGTTAAGGGATCAAATCAAGAATTGGAATGAACTTTCTTAAGGAAATACAAAAACGGCGCACTTTCGGCATCATCAGCCACCCGGACGCCGGTAAGACAACTCTGACGGAAAAACTCCTCCTGTTTGGAGGGGCCATACAGGTCGCCGGGGCCGTGAAATCCAACAAGATCAAGCGCAGCGCCACTTCCGATTTCATGGAGATCGAACGGCAGCGCGGTATTTCAGTGGCCACTTCTGTGATGGCCTTCGAATACCGAGGCCTGAAGATCAACATTCTCGATACACCTGGCCACCAGGACTTCGCCGAGGATACCTATCGCACGCTCACCGCAGTCGATAGTGTCATTGTCGTCATCGATGTCGCTAAAGGCGTGGAGGCGCAGACTGAAAAACTGGTGGAGGTTTGCCGGATGCGGAAGACACCTGTTATGGTGTTCATCAACAAACTGGACCGGGAAGGGCTCGACGGTTTCGACCTGCTCGACGAACTGGAGCAGAAGCTGGGCCTTACCGTTCGCCCCCTGAGCTGGCCGATCGGCATGGGCCAGCGCTTTAAAGGAGTTTACAGCCTTTTTGAACAAAAACTGGTGCTTTTCCGGCCGCACGGCAAGCAGAAAGAGGAGGATACCATAGAAATTACGGACCTGGCCAGCCCTGAACTCGAAAAGTACGTTGGGGAAGCTGCCGCCCGGGAGCTGCGCGATGAGGTCAGGATGGTTGAAGAAGTCTATCCCCCCTTCGACCGGCAGGCTTATCTGGAGGGCGAATTGTCGCCGGTATTCTTTGGAAGCGCCATCAACAACTTCGGCGTCCGGGAGTTGCTGGATTGCTTCGTGGAAATTGCTCCGGCGCCCCTGCCCCGCATTACAGAAGAGCGGATGGTGAGCCCGGGGGAGGATCAGTTTGCCGGTTTCGTTTTCAAGATACACGCCAATATGGACCCCAAACACCGCGACCGGATCGCCTTCCTGAGGGTCTGTTCCGGTAAATTTCAGCGCAATACGAACTATCTGCATGTCCGGCAGAACCGAAAAATGAAATTCGCCAACCCCACCAGCTTCATGGCTGACAAAAAAATGGTGATCGACGAGGCCTTCCCCGGCGATGTGATCGGCCTCTATGATTCCGGCAACTTCAAGATTGGCGATACCGTGACCGAAGGCGAGGTGCTGCATTTTAAAGGCATACCCAGCTTCTCTCCGGAACAGTTCCGCTATGTCAACAATGCCGACCCCATGAAGTACAAGCAGCTCGATAAGGGCCTGGAACAACTAATGGACGAAGGGGTGGCTCAGTTATTCATCAAGGAAGACAACGGCAGGAAGATAATAGGGACGGTTGGCGCCCTGCAGTTCGACGTCATTCAGTACCGCCTCGAACACGAATACGGAGCCCGGTGCTCCTACGAACCGCTGAACCTCTATAAAGCCTGCTGGATCAGCTGTGATGACGGCAAGGCATTGAAGGAATTCCTGGACCGCCGCCGCAAGGACATCGCCCGCGACAAACACGGCCAGCTGGTCTATCTGGCCGAGTCTGCCTGGAGCCTGAAAATGGCGAAGGAGAACCACCCCAAAGTCCACTTTCATACCAAGAGCGAATTCTGATCCTAAGGGTGTCTTCAACTTGCTCTAAGATGGCCTTCAGGCGCTAATTTATTCCATTTCATTCCCTGCCTGCTCAACCGCCTCGCGGGCAGGCAGGCATCAGTCGCTGCGCTCGTGTTCCATTAGCGCTTGAATTGAGGATTTCCGGCCATTAAGCCTTCGGGATTTCCCGGTACCATTTCACCTCTTCCAGTTCGGACAGCTTTACTGGAAAGGCCCCGGGGAACGTCCCCTTGATACTTCTGGCAAAACGGCTGGCCTCTGTCCTGTCGCTGAAAGAACCGAGCACGGCCTTCACTATTTTTGTTCCATCAGAAGTGTAGCCGGCGCCGATAAGCAACATCTGGTTGGGGTAAGCCTGCTGTATGCGGCGGAGGTGGGCTTCATCCCACCAGTCGCTTTCGGTAGCGAATACCTGTACGCCATAACGCTGCCGGAGATCTGTAGCCTTTGGGGGATGGTATTCGTACCCTTCCGGTGTTGTACCGGCCTGTTGGCTGTCGCTTTGGGGCGTATACAAGAAAGGCGCGGTGTATTTTTCCTCAGGCCCATTCTGGTCGTAGTAGTGCTCCTGTTCCGGCTGCCCGTAATCAAATGGGCCGGCTTCATCATTGGAGCTGCCGTTTGGGGACTCTTTTTGAACCGGCTGGCTTCCCCTTTCCGCCGGGGCCAGGTGGATGTACGGCAGGATGATAATGGCGGCAACCGTTATCAGCACAAAAACCGGCCAGAGGGCAATACCCGAAGCGGCCCTTTCTCTGACTGTAGGCTGAGGCTGATAGATCACTGTGTTGGGCGGATAGGCCTGGGGAGGAATGTTGGGCTGCTGTGGAGGTTCATTTTGGACCCTGGTGAGTTGGGCAAAAAGATAGCCACTTAATACAATACCGGAAATACCTAAGATTATCATCAGAGTGGTGGACATGGGGTTGTGGTTTTTTAACGGGAAAAAATGGTGTTGTCTCGTCGTCTTACGGTACTGCCTGAAAAGCGATGTGGAGTCGGTAACAGCGTCTCGGCCGGCAATGCTGAAATAGGTAACGGATGCTTTTTCTCTGGTAAGCTCTGAATCGGCCTCAATCCTCTTTGCAGTAGTTTTCTCTTAAATGCTCCTGTATTGTAAGCTACAATGTTGTTTTTAAAACGAAATGAATTTCAGGTTTAGTTTCCGGGAGGCATGAAAATTTTTTACAATTGACCGTTCACCGGCCCTGTTTTTTGGCCCAGCTTTGCATATTCCACCGCCAGGCTGGCGGCAACCGCGGCATTGTTGAGCACCAGTTGGATATTTGCCTGCAGGCTTCTGCCTTCGGTGAGTTCCTCTACTTTTGATAACAGGAATGGCGTAAGGGCCTTTCCCTTTACCCCCATTTCTGCAGCCTCCCGGATGGAGGAGCGGATAGCGGTATCAATGCGGCCTGCCGGCATAGCGTATGCTTCCGGAATGGGGTTGGCAATGAGCAGCCCCCCTGCCAGCCCCAGTTCCCATTTGGCCTTCATCATTCTGGCGATCTCGGAAGGATCATCTACCCGGCAATCGACGGGAAGGCCGCTGCTGCGGCTGTAAAAGGCAGGAAACTCTTCGGTTTGGTAACCCAGAACCGGGACACCGTAAGTTTCCAGGTATTCCAGGGTGAGCTCCAGGTCCAGGATAGATTTGGCGCCGGCGCATACGACGGCCACATTTGTACGGGCCAGCTCCTGCAGGTCGGCCGAAATGTCCAGGGTTTGCGTGGCGCCGCGGTGTACGCCTCCGATCCCCCCGGTAGCGAATACGGCGATGCCGGCCAGCCGGGCGATGATCATGGTGGAGGCAACCGTAGTGGCGCCATCCTGGCCGCGGGCCAGTATGATGGGAAGGTCGCGGCGGCTTACTTTGGCAACTTTGGCGCCCTTTTCACCGAGATAATCGATCTCCCTGGGGGTGAGGCCCGCCTTCAGCTGCCCTCCGAGGATGGCGACAGTGGCCGGTACCGCCCCTCCGGCGCGGGCCTGCTGCTCCACCCGCAATGCAGTTTCCGCGTTTTGCGGATAGGGCATACCATGGGAAATGATAGTCGATTCGAGGGCAACTACCGGGCGGCCTTCATTGAGAGCGTCCATAACTTCCGGAGCGATGTCGAGATGGTGGCTGATCATAGTATTTGGGAGTATGTAAGTGCCTGGACTTAGTTTTACCTATTCTTCTTTGAATTCGGGGCGCCAAGAGCATTTTTACCGGCTTGCCGGGTTCGTTGTCAGATGGCTGAATGGTTATATTGTTGTGTCCAACGCCCTTACAAGGTAAAAATCAAGTTGGATTATTTTATATTCAAGTTCAAGAGATTTAAATTCCTGCATTGGTCACTTCACCCTCCGCCCCTTCCATTCATACTCCTTTACTACCAGTGAGAGCAGCCCAACCAGCGCGATGTACAGAATGTGCAGGCCCTCCTTCAGCCAGAAACGGCGCATCAGGCCGCGCCTGTCAAAAAAAGAGGCGGCATCGCTGAGTAGAAAATAATCGGCCAGCCCCTTTCCGGCAAACAGCGCCAGGGCCAGCCCCAGTCCATACCACCCGAATACCGGGAAGGCGAGGAACATACCTGTTGTGAACCAACACAGAATAAATACCAGGCCGAGTACAGCGGTGATGCGCCCGTCCTGGTAACTGCGGTTTTTGGTTCCCCAGCGCAGGCGTTGGTTTACAAAACTTTTCAGGCCCGGCATGGGCAGGCTGAGCACGGTGGCCTGCCGGCTCTTGAGGAAGGCCACTTTGTCCGGAGCCAGGGCGGCTACTTTCTGAATGAGAAAAACGTCATCGCCGGAGGCGTGCTGTTCATTGCCGGTGTAGCCGCGGGCCTGGTGGAAAATTTCCTTTGTGAAGGACAGGTTGGCGCCGTTGGCCATGTAGAAGCTTCGGCTGTGTATCCCCGCCCCGGTAACGGCCATCATGCCGATGAGGTCGAGGGCCTGGAAACGTTGCAGCAGCGTTTGTTCCCGATGGAAAAGCACAGGGGCGGCCATGAACGCTGCACCTGTGCTTTCGTGAAAAGAGGCGTAGGTGGCGAGCCAGCCGGGAGGCGCTTCGCAATCGGCGTCCGTTGTGAGGATGAGGGTTCCCCGGGCGCGGCGTACTCCGGTTTCCAGCGCCTTTTTTTTGTGGGAATGAATGGGGCCATTCGGGGAGAGGTGCTCGGCGAGGCGCAGCAGGCGGAGGTTGCTGAGCGGATATTGTTCCACTATTTCAGGGGTGCCGTCGGTGGAGTGGTCATCGATGACGATAACCTCGAATTTTTCCCGGGGGTACCGCTGCCGGGAGAGGGTGTCGAGGAGGCGGGTAATGTTTGCCGCTTCATTGCGGGCGGGGATCAGGACGGTAATGAAGGTTCGGGGCTCGAAATCCTTGGGGAGTTCCCATTCCGGCAAGGCATTCCAGGACGCCAGGGTGCGCTTCAGGATGGAGGCGTAGGCGGCCAGCAGGGCCAAGCCGGTGAGGGAGAGGATGGTCAGCCCCATTCAATGCTATTTCTCTTCGAAAAACTCGTCGTATTGATTGTCGGGCGGTTCCTGTCTTTTTGTTTCCCTTTCAATTTGAGGCAACTCCAGCTGTTCGCTGTCCAGTTCTTCGTACTCTATGTATTCACCTTTCTGGCTCACCCGGCCTTCTTCCTCCGATTTTCTAACCTGTCTTTTGAACAATGCTTTACCCAGTAGGAAAACCGATAATACAGGGAAACCCAGTACGCTCAGTACGATGGCGCCTATGCCCAGCAGCAGGTTTTCTTTCAGTAGGCCCACCAGCCATTTCAGATATCCCAGCACCACTTTATAATCGATGATAAGGGCGGCAATGATCATGATCGGGGCGAGGTAGTACAGTATGGTAAAAATAGCCCGTGCGATGAAATACAGGGCAACCAGAAACAGCACTACCAGAATGATGCCGGTTATGGAGCTGAAAGGGTTGTTGTTATTGAGATTAAACTCTTTGCGATAGCGCATTCTAAAATCCTTGTTTTCTAATAGAACCTGTAAGATAAGCAATTGTTGGTGCACTGCTTTATGCCTTAGACGGGATTTGCGTTTGGTTCGATGAGCGGCAGCCTGCTGTACATAGAAAACCGAAAGACTATTTTTATCTCCTCACAAATACCGTTATTTTTGACTTCGGGTAAGAACGGGAAACCGGCCGCAATACCGAAACACCACAAACCCCAAATACCTCACATACTCTAAAACAGAATCCACCATGATAAGATCCCTTTGGGTAAGTGTACTTTGTGTATTCAGCCTTTCCGCCGCCGCTCAGGCCATCCTCCGCTGTGAAGTTCAGGGGTGCCGGGTGAGCCCTGCGCTGTTTGAATTCGATGGAAGCTCCTTTTTTCCCGTCCGCCAGCCGGATAAGGTGGAGGAGAATGTTTATGAGTTTCAGTTTCGGCCTTCGGAAAACCGCTTTTATTATATAGGCACCAACACCAGTAATATGACACCCGTCATCCTCGGAGAAGAAGAAGAGGTAGTGGTGAAAGGCCCATGCCTGAATTTTCGCGGCGCGCGGATCGAATCGCCGGTCAATGAGGCTTACCTCAGCCTGAAAAAGAGGATGGAGGAGCTGCAATCGCGCACCACTGCGCTCGGGCGCCAGTACCAGCTGTCTTCCGGGGAGAGCCGGGATAAGATTGCCGCAGAGCTCAAAAAAACAGATGAAGAAAAACTGGCTTTGCTGGAAGAGATGGAGAAAGAAAACTCCATACTGGGTAAGGTTGCCGCCATCAACACCCTTCTGAGTTATCAGAACAATGGCGGCAATTACGAAAATGAGATCGATTATTTCGCCAGGGAGTATTTCCATTTTACGGACTTCGAGGACCCCGCCTATCAATACCTGCCCTGGACTTACGAAAGCTTCCGCAACTACACCACGGTCATTATCAGTGCGGGCCTGCCCGAGGAGCAGCAGCGCCTTTACCTCGACGGTGCGTTGAGTAAGCTCGAACGCGGCGGCCTCACCCATAAGCTGGCCCTGTCGGGCGTGGCCGCTGTTCTGAAGCAGAAGAGTAACGGGAATTTCCTTTACTTCGCCGGGCAGTTCGTCGATGCTTTCAAAGACAGCGACCCTTCTGCCGCCGCCGGCATGCAGGCACAGATAGAGCAGATGCGAACCTTTGTGGTGGGCGGCCAGGCGCCCGATTTTACTCAAAAGACGCCGGAAGGGGAGGAAATGAGCCTCAGCGACCTGCGTGGTAAGGTCGTATTGCTGGATTTCTGGGCCAGCTGGTGCGGCCCCTGCCGGCGCGAGAACCCCAATGTGGTGCGCATGTACAAAAAGTATAAAGACAAAGGCTTTGACGTTCTGGGAGTCAGCCTCGACAAGGCTCACGACCGGTGGGTACAGGCCATCGAGCAGGACGGCCTGGTGTGGCACCACGTCAGCGACCTGAAAGGATGGAGCAATGAGGTAGCCCAGGCTTACGGGGTCAGGTCCATTCCTCAAACCCTGCTTCTGGACAAAGAGGGCCGGATCCTTGCCCGCAACCTTCGCGGCGAGGCATTGGAGGCCAGGCTTGCCGAGATCTTTGAGTGATAGGCCTTATTCATTTTCCGGAAAGTTTCCCTTCCATTTCTGAAACCACCTGGACGGCATCCTGGTAGGTGTCCTGCATGGCGGCGGCATCTTCTTTACCGGCAAAGAGCGCCATTTCACAGGTTTGAATAACGTCCATGAAACGCCCTACGAGGCTGTTTTCCAATTGTAATTGCTCAAGTTGCCGCTGCAGGTTGGCTTTGGACAGGGAAGACCGGGGAATGTGAAGTTTGTCGCAAACGTAACCCAGCATGGCCTTCGACACTTCATCGTAAAATGCGCGGGTACTGCCGGATTCGAGGTGCTGCCTGGCGGTGGACAGGCGTTGTTGGGCCACTTTCCGGGCGCGCCGGCTGCGCAACAGCGCCGGGTCGATGGCGGCCCGGCCAGCTTTCCAGCGCTGGATAATTGCGATGCCACCCAGGGCCAGTACGGGCAACATGGCCAGTATCCAGAAGAGTGGTGACCCCAGGAAGGGGGGCTGGCGCCGGTAAAGGGCGCTGTCCATCTTCAGAAAATTGATGTCTTCCTCTTTTTCGAGGCTTCCCGCATCGCCGGGCAGGTGCGCCTGTCCCCTGCCAGTGCCCGGGCGAACGGTGATGTCATAAACGGTTTCATTGATCGTTACATAACGGGAACTGTCCGGGTCGAAATAGGAAAAGGAGGGCTGTAGTTGGAACGAACCGGTTTCTCTGGGCAGCATCAGGTATTCAAAAACTTTCTTTCCGGTGATGCCTCCTCCGTTTTCGTAAGAGGATTCCTCGGATACCTTAGGCTCGTACAGCTCGAAGCTTTCCGGCACTTTCAGCACGGGGGCCTGCACTCTTTTGATATCTCCGCTCCCGTTAATGGTGATGGACAGCGAAATGGCGTCATCGGTGGTAACGGTGGAGCGGTTGATCTGGGAGTACATTCGAAACTCGCCGACCCCGCCGGAAAATGAAGCCGGCGGATTAGGCGGCAAAGGAGCAACTTCGATGGTAAGAGGTTCTGTGCTTGCCGGCACCCGCCGTATTTCAGGAGTGAAGAAAAAGCTACGCCGTCGCCCTTCTTCCTTGACGATACCCAGCTGGACATTCATCGGGGAAATGCTCAGCTGCCCGGCCTGTTGCGGAAAAAGGGCTACTCGTTTGAGCACCTTTGTAACATACTGCTTCCCATTCAATACTTCCCGGATAACCCGCCCGTCGTAGCGGCGAATATCGCGGGCATAGAACCCCTGATAGTCCGCTTCTTCCAGGATGTTGAAATTCTCGACATTGACAGTGGTGTATAGCTTGTAGTCCAGAATGATCTGCTGGCCGGCCCAGGCCTCGGTGGTGCTGGGTTCGGCGCGGATGAAAACCTCTTCGCCGGACGACCCGGGCTGGCTTTTTACCACTTCGATGGTGAGGGGGTTGGAACGAAGCCTCCGCCCGTTTACCTCAATAGTGGCGCTGCCTATTGTCAGGCGCCCGAGCCGCCGGGGTTGAAGGGTATAAATGAAGCCTTCCCGCTTGCTCACCTGCCCGTTGATAATGGACGTCTGCGCCGATCGGTTAGGCCCGGAAACGACGATGAAGTCATTGAACGGAGGGGGTGTAAAGTTGCGCCCCTCGGCATTCAGGAGGGTAAAACTAACTTCGAAGTAACTTTCCAGGACAACCTTCCCGGCATCGGAGGTAGCCTCGAAGGAAACGCCGGCCTGCCCCTGCACCGCCAGGGGAGCCGCAATAGCTGCCAGAAAGATGAGTAAAACCCTCAACATGATGTTGTTCAGATCTTGTATGTCTTGCGTTTGCGTTTCATCGGTTTTTCGGGTTGAGGGGCCGGGTTGTCAGGTTGGAGGAAAGGCTGGGGAAAAGCATGCCTGTCCCAAAAGTCCTGGTTAAATCCCGGGAACTCCTGCTTCTCCTCGGGTTCCTGGATCACTCCATCCGGATTGGGCACCACGATGACCGGAACGGGCGTGGTTTCCAGTATTTTCTCGCCGACGGCAATGCTGGCCGGTTCGATGTAATAATTGCCCACATCTCGCGGGCGAAGGTAATAAGTATAAGATATACGCTGGGATACTTCTCCGTTGATCATGCTGATACTGGAGGAGTAATTGGGCCCGCTCATGATGTCGAAGCCTTCGAAGAGAGGTGGTTGAAAGTTATCACCGCCGGTGCTCTCCAGGGAGAAGGACACTTTAAAGTAATTGCCCATCAGAATGGAGTCACTGCTGACTTCTACCTTGAATGCCATGTCTTCCTGGGCGGAGAGCAGGCTGAAGGTGAGGGCAAAGGCAAAAATTGAACTGAATGCTTTTTTCATAGCTGGGATATTTTCAGTTTACCAATCTTTTCCGCTTCGGGCAGCAGGTTTGGCCTGTTGTTTTTTCATTTTTTCCATGACGCGCAGCTCTTCCTCTTCGATGATATCGAGCAGCCTCTGGGCTTCCTCTTTGGAGATGGCCTGCCCGTCCTGCTCCTGCTGGCTGCCTTCCGGCTGCTCCTGGCTGGCCTTTTGTTGCTGCTCTTCCTGCTGCTGCTGTGGTTGCTGCCCCTGGGATTGTTGCTGTTGCTGCTGGTTTTCTTCCTGGCCCTGGGACTGGCCGCTTTGTTGCTGTTGCTCTTGTTGTTGGTCTTTCTGGTCGTTTTTCTGCTGGTCCTGTTGCTGTTGTTGTTGCTGCTGTAATTCCATCAGCCGCTGAGCCATAGCCAGGTTGTATTTGGTAGACTGGTCGGCCGGCCTCAGGCGGAGGCTGTTCTTATAGGCGTCGACAGCTTTTTGAAAGTCCTGCCCCTGCAGGTAGGCATTGCCAAGGTTGTGAAAAGCCGATGCTTTGGCTTCTTCGTCTTTGGAGGTTTGGGCTGCCTGTTCAAAGCGGCGGATGGCTTCCGGGTACCTGCCCTGCTGATAGATAGCATTGCCCAGGTTGTAGTTTCCTTTAGGAGTATTGCGTTCTTCGATAGATTTTCGGTAATATTCTTCTGCACTTTTGTAGTCGTCCTCCTCATAAGCTTCATTGCCCTTTCGCAGATAGTGGTGCGATGCTTGGGCGTTCAGGCAGAAAGCTGCCAGCAGGAGGCTGGCCAGCAAAAAGTATCTTTTTTGGAAATGCAAATAGTTCATTCTTTGTCTAAGCAAATTAACGAAACGCGGGCATACCTGCAGGTATGTGGTTGTTTCAAGCACTGATCCTGTCTTATTGCGTTCCATAGTTTTCATTTTCAATCACCACTTTAGATTCCCGTCGCTCCCCGGCTTCGGCGGTAGGAGATCAGAAATTCGGCCAGCAGTACGAGGATGGCCAGGCCAACAAACCATTGAAAATAACTATTGTATTCGGAAAATACCCGTTGTTCCAGCTCGCGTTTTTCCATATTGTCGATGCGGCTTTTCAGCGCTTCGATTACGCGGCCGCTGCCGGCGCTGAGGTTGAAGTAGCTGCCGCCACCGGCTTCGGCAACCTGCCGCAGGGTCTTTTCATTCAGCCGGCTCATGACAGGGTTGCCGCTCTGGTCCCGCTTATAGCCTTCTCTTCCATTTTCGACGATGGGTATAAAACTTCCTTCTTCGGTTCCTACGCCGACGGTAAAGATAAGCAGGCCGTTTCCATGGGCCTCCTGAGCCTTGCTGACGGCTTCTTCCTCGTGATTTTCCCCGTCTGTTATTATGATTAACGCTTTGTGGCTTTTGTTGTTTTCTTCAAAAGATTCCTCCGCCAGGCTTATGGCTTCGGCTATTGAGGTGCCCTGGTTCGGGATCATATTCGGGTTGGCGCTGCGCAGGGCCAGCAATATGGAGTTGAAATCCTGGGTGATGGGCGACTGCACGTAAGCATTGCCGGCAAAGAGGATCAGGCCCAGGCGTTCGCTTTTGAGGCCTTCCACCAGGTTCTGGGCAAAGCGGCTGGCGCGGGCGAGTCGGCTGGGAGAAATGTCCTGGGCCATCATGCTCTGGGAAACATCGAAAGCGATGAATATATCGACGCTCTTGCGCTTGTATTTGACCAGCTTGGTGCCGTATTGCGGGTTGGCCCACCCGATGGCGAGCAGGGCCAGGGCCAGGAGCACCAGCCCGAATTTGAGATAGTGCTTGTAGCGGGAAACTTCCGGCATAAGCCGCCCCATAAGGCTGCTGTCTCCGAAACGGCGAATGGCCCGCTGGCGGGCGCGCCAGGCCAGCCAGAAGAACAGCAACAGGACGGGCAACAGCCCAAGTGCGTATAAATGGTCGGTGTATTCGAATCGGAGCATTTTCGTTTGTTGATCGTTGTTGGTTAACCGATAACTGGCCAGGCTACGGTATCGTCCGCAACACCGTATATCTCAGGAGCGCTTCCAGCAGGAGGAGCACCAGCCCCCAGAAGACGAAGGGGTGGAACGCCTCGTTGTAGCGCTTCAGGACCGTCACCTCAATTTTTGTCTTTTCCAGTTCGTCGATCTTGGCGTAGATGCGTTCCAGGCTTTCGGCGGAGGTAGCCCGAAAATAAGCCCCATCCGTCATTTCTGCGATATTGGTGAGCAAGCCTTCGTCGATCTCCACTCTGGCCAGGCCGAAGATATAACGGCCGTCGGCGCGCCGGCTGACCGGCGTGAGGGCATCTCCGGTGGAACCCACTCCGATGGTATATACCTTTACGCCCACCTTCTGGGCGATCTGGGCTGCCATGAGGGGGTTGATGTAGCCTGCGTTGTTGACCCCATCGGTCAGCAGGATCACCACCTTGCTTTTGGCCTCGCTTTCTTCCAGGTGGTGAACTGCGGTAGCCAGGCCCATGCCGATGGCTGTTCCGTCTTCCAGGATGCCGCACTCCAGATCGGAAAGAAATTTTTTCAGTACGCGGTGGTCCGTGGTCAGGGGGCACTGGGTAAAGGCTTCGCCGGCAAAGACGGCAAGGCCGATGCGGTCGTACCGGCGTTTGTCGATGAATTCGGCGGCTACCCGCTTGCTCACTTCCAGCCGGTCGGGCTTGAAATCCTGGGCCAGCATACTGCTTGACAGGTCGAGGGCCATCATGATGTCGATGCCTTCGGCTTCGACTTCTTCTTCTTTGAGCACCTCCTGGGGCCGGGCCATGGCCACCACCAGGGCCACAAAGGCCAGTGCGCGCAGGACAGGCAGCGCGGTGCGCAGCCGTCCCCTTATGGAACGAAAGCCACGGACGCTTTCCAGGCTGGGCATCCGGAGGGTGGCGTAGTGCCGCCGCCGGCGCCGCAGATACCAGTACCCGACAAGGGGCAGCAGCAAAAGGAGCAGGAAAAACTCCGGGTTTACAAATTGTATGTTATCGCTGAATATCATTGTTCTGATCCTTCCTGTTCCGGAATCTCGACTTCTACATTTTCATCCTTTGTCTGTTCGATGAACGACCTGACATTTTCCATGGCCTCGGCATGAAAGGAGGCCGGGGGCTCCGCTTTGGCAAATTTTACCAGGTCAACAGTACGCAGGAGTTCCCGCAGGTGGCTCTTATCAAACGCTTCTTCTATCCTTACCGTTTCCAGGCTTTGTAGGATTTCTTCGGTGGTGCGTTCCAGGGCTTTGACGTGATATCGCCGCTCGAGGTACTCCCTCAGTATGCGCGTCAGCTCGCTGTGGTATTCTTTGACCTGCCCCTTCTGCCACAATTTTTGTTTGTCGAGGGTTTCCAGTTGCTCCCGGGCCAGTACGTGAGCCGGCACTCTGCGTGGCGGCGGCGGGGGTGGCGGCGGTTGTTTACGGCGCCGGAAATAGAAGAACAGCCCGCCGGCGATCAATAAAAGGAGCACTCCGCCAATGAAGTAAGGCAATACGTCTCTGAAGTTTACCGGCTCCTCTATGATCCCTTTGATGGGTTGTATCTGCAGGGAGTCGCCGCTGACCGGAAGGGTTCTGACCGTGAGGGCCAACTGGTTGGTTCGAACGGTATCCGGCTGCCCGTTTTGTTCAAAAGCAACGGGAATGGGAGGGATGAAGTAGTACCCCGAATCGAAGCAGGTCAGCTTGATCTCTACCTCGGCGATGCGCAATCCGTTCTCCCCCTCTTTTTCGAAGCGCTCTGCCTTAAGGACTTCCAGCCGGGGCTCACGGCTGAGGACTTCGAAACCGATACTTTTCAGGTCCACCGGTGGAGCATAGCTGGCGGTGACGGTGAGCGTCACCTGGTCGCCGATCAGCATTTCGGTGTTGCTGAGGGCCGCATTCACGTTGGGTTGAGCCAGTGCCGGCGCCTGGGCAGACAACAGGAGTAAAGATAGCCATAGCCATTGGATGCCCGTCTTTTTGTTGCTGTACGCCATAATTTTTTTACTTCGCATTTCCACCGTATCTAAGCATTTCCGCTTTCAAGCAGCAGGCTTTAGTGTGAACGCTGCTGAAAGAATTTCAGCAACGCATTAACGTAAGGCTCATTAGTCCTGATGTTGACGATATCGGCGCCCACTTTCTTGAAAGTCGTCCGGAAGTAGCCCAGGTGGCCCTGGTGCCAGGCGGCATAGCGTTCGCGCAGGCGCCGGGAGGAGGTGTCGATCCACCGCATTTCCCCCGATTCGGCGTCCCGGGCGCGAAGGAGGCCCACATCCGGCAATTCTTCCTCCCGGGGGTCGATAATGTTCAGCCCTATGACATCGTGCCGCCGGGCGGCAATGCGCAACGGGGATTCATAGGCTTTGGCCAGAAAATCGGAAATGAGAAAACAGATGCTGCGTTTTTTGACGACGTTATTGAAATATTCCAGCATCTGGCCGATATCTGTTCCGTGCCCCTGTGGTTCGAAGTCGATCAGTTCGCGGATGATGCGCAGGATGTGCTGCCGCCCTTTCTTGGGAGGGATGTACTTCTCTACCTTATTGGAAAAGAAGGCCACACCCACTTTGTCGTTGTTGTTAATGGCCGAAAAGGCCAGTACGGCGCAGATCTCTGTCATTACTTCGTTCTTCAGCTGGTTGACGGTGCCGAAAAAGGAAGACTGGCTGACATCGATGAGCAGCATGACGGTCAGTTCCCGCTCTTCTTCAAATATCTTGACGTGCGGGTCGCCGGTGCGGGCCGTCACATTCCAGTCGATGTTGCGCACATCGTCTCCGTACTGGTAATCGCGAACTTCACTAAAGGACATACCCCTCCCCTTGAAAGCGCTGTGGTACTCTCCGGCAAACAGGTGTTTGCTCAGCCCCTTCGTCTTTATTTCGATCTTCCGGACTTTCCTGAGGAGTTCGCTGGTTTCCATGGTAAATGAATGAAGGAATGAAGGAATGAAGGAATGAATGATTGGGAGCAACGCTCCATTAATCCCTCATTCCTTCAATCCCTCATTCCATATCTACGGCACTTCAATGGTATCCAAAACTTTATTAATGATGTCTTCCTGAGTGATATTTTCCGCTTCTGCTTCGTAGGTCAGCCCCAGGCGGTGGCGCATCACATCGTGGCAGACGTTGCGGACGTCTTCCGGAATGACATAGCCTCGGCGTTGAATGAAGGCGTGGGCCTTGGAGGCCAGCGCCAGGTTGATGCTCGCCCTCGGAGAGCCGCCGTAGTTGATGAGCGGTTCCAGGTTGCGCAGGCCATACTCTCCCGGCGTTCGGGTGGCAAAGACGATATCGAGGATGTACCTCTCTATCTTCTCATCCATGTATATCTTTCGCACCGATTCGCGGGCCTTGAGGATCTCGGCCGGCTTGACCACGGGGTGCACCTCGGCAAAAACGTCACCCGAGAGGTTGCGGCGGATGATCTCGCGTTCTTCCTCCTTATTGGGGTAGGATATCTTCACTTTAAGCATAAAGCGGTCCACCTGGGCTTCGGGCAGGGGGTAAGTGCCTTCCTGCTCGATGGGGTTCTGGGTGGCCAGCACCAGGAAGGGTTCCTCCAGAATGAAGGTATCATTACCGATGGTCACCTGCCGTTCCTGCATGGCCTCCAGCAGAGCGCTTTGCACTTTTGCCGGCGCCCGGTTGATCTCATCTGCGAGGATGAAGTTGGCAAATACGGGCCCTTTGCGGACGGTGAACTGGTTGGTGCTCGGGTTGTAGATCATCGTGCCGATGATATCGGCCGGCAGCAGGTCGGGGGTGAACTGAATCCGGCTGAATTTGGCGTCAATGGCTTTGGAAAGCGTTTTGATGGCCAGGGTCTTGGCCAGGCCGGGAAGCCCTTCGAGGAGGACGTGGCCCCGGCAGAGCAGGCCGAGCAGGAGGCGTTCCATCATCATATCCTGCCCGACGATCACTTTGGCGGCTTCCTGCTGCAGGGTTTCAACAAAAGCACTGTCGATATAAATTTGTTGATTGAGTGCTTCGATGTCAATTGATTGCATATCTTTTGAACTTGCTTGTGGGATTCGTTTTTGTCGTAGTTCTTGCAAAGGCCTTCTGCCCGGGCCCACAAATTTGCTAATTTTTTGAATATTAACACAGTTGCAACCCGTTGGATTGCCCTGAAGGTGGACTCATTAAGGGAAATTAACTCAATATTAACAAGCTATGAAGGCATTAATTTTTTTTTCTTCCGCATCCTTCCTGACGTGTTCCCTGTTTTGCCCGGTTACTGCTACCGGCCAGGACGCCCCCCTTTCCCGCCAGGAACGCACTGAAATAGCTCACGAAAGCATCAAAACCCTGAAAGATGGAGTGCTGATCGTCCGGCTACCTTTTTATCAGACAAAAGTGGATGGGTTGAAGGACGTCCTCAGCAGTACCGGGCCGGACAGCCCCAACCGGAAGCGCATTGAAAAACAGCTGGAAGAGACGCTGGCCAGCCGGAAAGAATTCAACCAGAATATGATGGCCGCCTTCGGAGAAGCCTACGATTTTTCAAAAGTGTATTTCATGCCGGATACGGCTACGGCCTCTCTGAAAAGCGGACAGCTTGCCGGGTTTTTCCTTAATGAAAGCCTCGAACCCGATCCGTCCATCCGGTTGGAGGGCAAACCTCCTTACTACATCCTGCGCTTTGGTTCTACTTCAGATATGACAACTGACGGCCTGGAAGCGATGGTTATCATGAACGACCAGTTTCAGGATTTGGATAATCCCTTTCCTTATTATCAGCGTTTGCACGACTTCGCTGCCGTAATGGGCAGCATTTTCCCCGTTCCCGATCAGAAGAAGAAAGATGCCTTAAGGATCGTCGGCAAGCTCAACGGCAAGTTGAATAGCTATTATGAGCAGGTTGTCGGTTTTGGAGGAGGGCTTTAGCCCGTAAGGTGAGGGAAATCCCGATCCTCCGTGAGATGGCCGTAACCGAGGCCGTTTGCCTCTTGTGCCTGGATTGTGGGAGGGGCCAAACAGGCTGCCAGGAAAAACAGGAAAGCTAAAGTTCTCATGTCTGTTTTCATTTGCAGGGAATCCCGGCACTCCAAAAATAGGCATCTTTGAGTATTAAAGAGCAACTTTCAACTTTAATCCTTTCCTCATGGATTTTCAACTGTGATATTCTACATTGAGGTGGATAAAATTGCGACTCATGAAGAATCTCAGGCCCATTCTTACCTTCTGGCTTTGCATTCAGGCCTTATTCCTCGCCAACGCCCAGGAAAGAACCCTCACCACCCTGCATCAGGGCTGGAAATTCTATAAAGGCGCCCAGGAAAGAGGCGCCGAAACCAGCCTTGACGACAGCCATTGGCCATCCGTCACCGTGCCGCACGACTGGGCCATCGCCGGCCCGTTCGTCCCGGAAGGGGATGGCAGTACCGGCAAGCTGCCCTGGAAAGGGGAAGGGTGGTACCGAAGGGCACTGGATATTCCAACTTCAATGGCCGGGAAACATATTTACCTGATCTTTGATGGCGTGATGGCCTTCCCGAAAGTCTATATAAACGGTAAGCTCGCCGGCGAATGGGATTATGGGTACAACTCCTTTTACGTCGATATTACCGATTATGTTAAACCGGGCAACCCAAACCTGCTGGCGGTCCATGCCGATACCCGAAAGCACGACAGCCGGTGGTATCCCGGTGCGGGGATCTACCGAAAAGTACAGTTACTGGTGGCCAACCCCGTTCATGTCGGCGTATGGGGGACTTACGTCACCACTCCCATTGTAAAGCCCAACTACGCAGACGTACGCATACGGGCCACTATCAATAACTTCTCAGAAAACCCGGATACCATTACGGCCATTCACGAGATTATTACTCCGGATGGGGCGGTTGTCTCCACCGGTAAAACTTCCGGATGGATTCGCCCGGGCCGAAGCCGGGATCTGGAAACTACCCTGACGCTGTCAGAGCCCTGCCGGTGGGATATCAACAGCCCTTTCCTGTACGAAGTCCGGACAACCATACAGGCCGGTGGCAGGGAGGTCGATCATTACACCACACCTTTCGGGGTAAGGACGATACGGTTCACCGCCGATAATGGTTTCTACCTCAACGACAGAAGAGTACAGCTCAAAGGCGTCAACCTCCACCACGGCCACGGGCCATTAGGCGCCGCCTTTTATCCCCGGGCAATGGAACGGCAGTTGGAGATCATGAAAAGCATGGGCGTCAATGCGATCCGCAACAGCCATAATGTGGCTGCCCCTGAACTCGCCGGGCTTTGCGACAGAATGGGCCTGCTGCTGTTCAATGAGGCCTTCGACAAATACGACGGGAAGGCCGATATCACCGAAGAAACCGATTTTGACGAATTTGCCCACCGCAACATCCGCAACTTTGTAGTGCGGGACCGGAACCACCCTTCTGTTTTCATCTGGAGTGTCGGCAATGAGATCGGCGACGTCCAGTGGAACATCAATAACGGTTTCCAGCGGCTGCACACCATGCTGAATTATGTGAATAAATACGACCCCACCCGTCCAACTACCCTGGTCAACGACAGCTGGGAAAGCGCAAAACTCCGCCATTTCGACTATTACGACGTGCACAGCTGGAATTACAGCCGGAGATACCGGCTGGCGCGGCAGCTCGAACCCAACAAATCGGTCATCATCAGCGAGTCGGCCTCTACCGTCAGCACCCGCGGCTTTTATGAATTCCCGCTTCCGGAAGAAAAAACGGATTTCACCAAATCCCTGCAGGTAAGCTCCTATGACCTGAACGCCCCCTGGTGGGCCGAAGTGTCCGATGACGATTTCATGTGGCAACAAGATGAGCCCTACGTTGCCGGGGAATTTGTTTGGACGGGCTTCGATTACCTGGGAGAGCCCACCCCTTTCGATGAAAACTTCGTTCGGGGGACAGGCTTAACGGGCAAACAGTCCTCCCGCAGTTCCTATTTCGGCATCGTTGACCTGTTGGGCATCCCTAAAGACCGCTTCTATCTGTACAAGAGCTACTGGAAACCGGAGGAAACAACCATACATATCCTTCCACACTGGAACTGGGAGGAAAGGGCCGGTAAAAACGTGCCGGTATTCGTTTATACCAACGGCGACTGCGCCGAGCTCTTCCTCAACGGGAGATCACTGGGGATACAATGCAAAAACCCCAAATCGGATCATTCGATCGAACGCTTTCGCCTGATGTGGCGGGACGTGCTTTATGAACCGGGTGAACTGCGGGCAGTGGCCTACAAAGCAGGAAAAAAGCTGGGAGAAAATGTGATGCGGACAGCCGGCCCACCGGCCAGGCTGCGCCTTACGGCAGACAGGAAGCAGGCCAATGCCGGAGGTATGGATCTGGCCTACATCCTGGTGGAAGCCCTTGACAAAGAAGGCAACCCGGCGCCGCTGGCTGATAACAAGGTGGAAATATCGGTAGCGGGCGCCGGAAGCATTGCCGGTGCGGGGAACGGCAACCCGCAGTCCTTCGAGCCTTTTCAGGATGAGGAGGTTTCTCTTTTCTACGGAAAGGCGATGATCATTGTGAGATCGGGCAACGCTACTGGCAAGGTAAATGTTAGCGTTCGGGCAGAAGGGTTGGAGGGGGATTCGGTGGAAATTGCAGTTCAATGAGCCTCTTTCAGAAGCCACGGAAATTTGGCCCCCAGCACAGCCAAAAGCCTACCTCACGACAAAAACACAATATTCCCCGGGTGGGTCCTCATCTTCAGCTTTGTTTTGGTGACATATACAATACTGTCCAGCCGGACGAAATCCCGCTGGTCGATGAGAAATACATACGGGTTGGTATCGTCGAAGAAACTATCCAGGAAGATCTCCTCCGGGTCGGCTTTGAAGCTTTTCTTGTTGGCAACGGCATCCCAGTATCCTTCCATCTGCCGCTGAAACTGGTGTTTGACGAGCCTTCTGAACAGGTAGGGAAAGATCAGGTAATCTTCGGTGAGCTGTGAAAAATGGCGAAGGTTGAGCCCCTTCTGAGACCGGTCGTCCGCCCAGAGGTTCAGCTTTTGCTGCTGCGCTTCCTGTACGCCCTGCATCAGGGGCTCGCGCAGGGCTGCCGATAAGGTCATAAAGAAGTAGGGATAGACCAGCCCTTTGGCAGTCAGGTGGTAATTGGCGGACCGTTTTATCCGGCTCTTGAGTTTGGAATCAGTGAGGCGCGACCCGTTCCGGCTGCTGGTTTTGCCGGCGAACACCCAGGCGATGGGGCGGCCCTTTCGGTCGATATCGCCTACTACGATATAACCTTCCAGGCGGTCTTCATTCTTTTTGCCATAAGTAGTGCGCCGGTTGCCGTTTACTACGGTAATCTCATCGATCCAGCGGCGGCCGAAGCCGGATTTCCAGGAGATCTGTTCTACTCCGTACAAGGATAACAGCTCATTGATCGCCGCTTCGCCATAAGTGTCCGGTTGCCGGAAGCCGCCCGGAGATGGTTTTTCGGCCTTGCCGAAAGATTTTCCCCGCAGCTCAGCCGGCGGGGTAAGCGGGCCGGGGCCATAATGGGTTTCCAGGGCATCCACCCCTTGTAAACGAAGCTGTACGGAGCCTTTTCCTTCTTCCAGTTTTTCCTGGAAAACGGCCTGGTATTCGGATTGTAAATTGTCCCAGTGCTTATCAGAGGAAGCTTCGAACATGAGAGAGTCGCCATCCGGCGAGTACCCAACCACATGAAAGTGGCCCTTGATCAGATAGTAGTCCATGAACAGGGTTTTAGGAACATTTTATCACTACTTAGCATATAAACCGGCAACCGCCGGATATTGGCTCAATTTAGGAAAAATCTGCAAAAAGCTTACTGGAATTTCACCCTCATTGGAAGGGCCACTTTAAAGTGGCCCGTACCCTTCAACATCTTTTGGCTCCCGGAAGAAGGCCATAAACAGTACCGCAATACCCACTGCCAGGAAGGCCGGTATCAGCCAGATACTCTTCCAGATATGTCCTCCTTCGCTAAGGGTATATTGATCGACCACCCAGCCGGAGGACCAGGAGCCGATCAGCATGCCTACTCCATAGGTGATCAGCGTGATGAAGCCCTGGGCACTGGCCCGTATATCCCGGGGCGCAGTATTGTCCACGTAGATCTGGCCGGTCACAAAAAAGAAGTCATAACAGACACCATGCAGAAGAATGCCCAGGTAGAACATGAAAACCAGCTCATCATTATTGCCGAAAGCGAAAAGAAGATACCGGGCCACCCATGCCAGCATGCCGAGCAGGATCATTTTCTTGACGCCCAAACGAACAAAAAAGAAGGGCATCAGCAACATGAAGATGATCTCAGAGGCCTGCCCCAGCGTCATCTTGCCGGCGGCGTTCTCCATACCCATTTCATTCAGGAAAGGGTTGGTAAAGCTATAGTAAAAGGCCAGCGGTATGGAGATCAGCAGGGAGCTGATGATGAAGATGGCAAAGCTGCGGGTCTTCATTAGCTGCAGGGTCTCCAGGCCGAGAATATCCGAAATGGAGATTTCCTTGCCTTTATCTTTGGGAGGGGTGTGGGGCAGGAAAAAAGAGTACCCGCCCAGCAATATCGAGGCGGCGGCGGCAATCCTGAAGGGGATGTTGGTGTCCTCCACATCCATAAAGCCGATGAGCAGGCCGGCCACGATCCACCCAATGGTGCCCAGCACCCGGATGCCGGGAAATTCCTTCTCCGGATGCTCCATCTGATGAAAACTGATGGCGTTGACCAGGGCCAGCGTCGGCATGTACAGGATAGCGTACACCAACAGTACCCAGAAGAAAGCAGCCGGGTCCATTATCCCGGAAACATACCAGAGCAACCCGCCGCCAACGAGGTGCAGCACCGCCATCACTTTTTCCGAAGAGAAAAACCGGTCGGCCACCACCCCGATGATGAAGGGGGAAAGAATGGCCCCCCAGTTGACGGTGCTGAAGGCGGCGCCAATATTCAGCCCGTCGAAGCCTATTCTAAACAGGTAAGTTCCCATCACCACATACCACGCTCCCCAGATAAAAAACTCCAGGAACATCATGATGGACAACTGTATCCTCGTTCCGGTTGTCATGTCTTTTGCTTTGCCCGCCGTAGCCTTTTTTAATAGCTGAAGCTAAGGGGCGAAGGCGGGTGTTTAAAAAAATGATACCTTTCTTTCGTCCAAACACACCTAAACACCAACCACCCTGCCCGTTCTCACCGACTCATCCGCCGCCAGTACGATCCGCAGGCTGTTAATGGCGTCCTCAAGGTGTTGGCTCAGGTCCATATTTTCCTGAATGGCGCGAAGGAAATAAGCCTGTTCCAGATCGCACAGTTCCTGATGGCCAGGCTCGCTGGTAGTATCGACCCATTCATCCGGGCGGGCGAAGCTGCCGTCCGCCCTGGTTTCGCTGTAGTGGATGCGCAGGGAATTGGTGGCGGTGTGGCTGTCGATGTCATCCGAAGCTTCATCACCCGGTTTATCGACGATACTGACGCAGCCTTTCGGCCCCATCACGTCCTTGACGAAAAAGGCCGTTTCGCTGACCATCGGCCCCCAGGCGGCTTCGTACCAGCCCACGGACCCGTCGTCAAAGCGTACCTGCAGTTGCCCGTAGTTGTACATGCCCGGGATCAGTTCGTCCGATAACCTCGCGCCGATAGCGTTGACCGAGATGGGCCGGGCCTGCGTCATCAGGCACATGATATCGACATAGTGGACGCCGCAATCCACAATGGGCGACATGGAGTCCATCAGCTTTTTATGCGTTTCCCAGGTGGCCCCATGGCTTTGCTGGTTCAGGTTCATGCGCATTACCAGGGGCTTGCCCAGCCCGCGGGCGATCTCGATGAATTTCATCCAGGCGGGATGGACGCGAAGAATGTATCCGACCACCAGCTTTTTGCCGGTTTGTTGTACCATTTCCCGGATTTCCAGACACTCTTCCACAGTGGTGGCCAGTGGTTTCTCCACAAATACATGAGCGCCGGCGGCGAGGGCTTTCTTTACATAATCCACATGCGTATCGGGGTAAGTGTTGATAGAAACAGCATCTGGGCGGGTAGCGGCCAATGCTTCTTCGAAATTGGAGAAATCCGGGTAGCCACCCAACTCCCGGGACAGGGCCTGCCTGCTCTCCGGCCCCCGGCTGGCCAGGCCAACGATCTCGAATTCCTTCATTTTGTGATAGGCCCGGGCATGGGAGGCGCCCATGTTGCCACAGCCGACGACGAGAATGCGGATGGGTGCAGGCATGGTGGAGTGAGTTGGTTGTTTTGTCCAAATATACTCACTATTGGATTTCTTTTCTAATTCCCGGATCTCTGCCCAATTTCCTGTAAGTTATCATTAGATTTACCACCTATCTGTGCTATCTAAAGAGGCCTGCGGGCTGAAACACTTTTCTTTTTGTTGTTCGCAAAGCCTTTTTCGCAACAAAACAAACCATATCGTAATGATAAGGCTTACTCGCCCCTGTAACATCGCCACCCTTGCACTTTCCTTCTTTTTCCTGATTGCCTTTCCCTTTTTCATGGCCGCCCAAATGGAGAATAGCCCCAAAACCGCCAACCGGCACCATTACACCCTGAAAATCCAAAAGGCCACTGGGCCCATCGATACAGACGGGCGGCTCGATGAGCCGGACTGGCAGCGCGCCCAGGCAGCCGCCGATTTCTGGCGCGTGCTGCCCATCGATACCGGCTACGCAGATACCCGCACCGAAGTGCGTGCTACCTACGATGAGCAGCATCTCTATTTTGGCATCACTTGTTTCGAACGGGACCGCCGGGCCAATATTATTGCATCGCTCCGCCGGGACTTCGTCTTCGGGGCCAATGACAACTTTCTGTTATTCATAGACACCTATAATGACCAGACCAATGGCTTTTCTTTCGGAGCCTCTGCCGGAGGCGCCCAGTGGGATGGCATACAGGCCGACGGAGGAACCGTTTCTCTGGACTGGGATTGCAAATGGAAGTCTGAAGTGAAACACTATGACGGCTACTGGATCATTGAAATGGCCATTCCCTTTCGCAACCTGCAGTTCAAGGCGGGCGTAAAAGAGTGGGGCGTCAATTTCAGCCGGATGGATGTGAAGAACAACGAGAAGTCGAGCTGGGCGCCCGTCCCGCGTCAATTCGCCACGGCCAGCCTGGCTTTCACCGGCACCCTGCAGTGGGATGCCCCGCCGCCCCGCCCCCGGGCCCGCCTCTCCCTCATTCCGTATGTGGCCACCCAAACCTCCAGGGACCATGAACACGGCCATGAAGAAGCCCCCAGCCTCGACGCCGGCCTCGACGCCAAGATCTCACTGACGCCTTCCCTCAACCTGGACCTGACCGTCAACCCGGACTTTTCCCAGGTTGATGTGGACGAGCAGGTGACCAACCTCGACCGCTTTGAGCTATTCTTTCCGGAGCGCCGGCGCTTTTTTCTGGAAAACCAGGACCTCTTCGCCGGCTTTGGCAGAGATGGCCTGCGCCCTTTTTTCTCGCGCCGCATCGGCCTCACCAATCCGGTGCAGGCCGGCTTGCGGCTCAGCGGTAAACTGGACGAAAAATGGCGGATCGGGCTGCTGAATATGCAAACGGGTACCCAGGAGGCGTTTCCCGCTGCCAATTTCACGGTAGCCTCTCTGCAAAAGCGCGTTTTTACCCGATCCAACGTGGGCATTTTTATGGTTAACAAACAGCTTACCATTGACCAGGAGAAGATTCCTGAGGGCGACAACCGCTACAATCGAGTCATCGGCCTGGATTACAATCTGGCCAGCGCTGATAACCGCTGGACTGGAAAATTCTTTATACACAAGTCTTTTTCCCCGGGAGAACCGGGCCGCTCCATGGCTCTGTCCGGCAACCTTGCCTACCAGACCCCACAGTGGTTTGTAGAAGGTGGCTACGACCGGGTCGGCGCCAATTATCTGGCGGAAACCGGCTTCGTACGCCGGCGTGGCCTACATCGTACAGCACTTGGGCTGGGATACAGGTTTTACCCTACCTCCGAAAAAGTGGCCAACCATGGCCCCTCCCTGGAAACAGAATACTATTTTGACCCGAGCCTCAAACGTACGGATGAAGCGTGGAAGGTGGCCTATAGAGTGGTCTTCCTCAACCGCAGCGAGGCCGAACTCAACCTCAGGCAGCAGTACATACAGCTACTCAGCCCTTTCGACCCTACCAACAGCGGAGGGGATTCCCTGGCTACCGGCAACGAGTATTTCTGGAAAACCCTGGAATTCAATTACCTCTCAGACGGCCGAAAGTTGTTCAACTATAATGTCGGGATCAGTTATGGTGGTTTTTTCAATGGAGAGCGGTTCAGTGTGGAAGGCACGCTGAATTACCGTTTTCAACCCTATGGCAGTATTTCCGCTAATTTTGCTTATAACAACCTCCGGTTTCCCGCTCCCTTCCGGGATGTGGATTTTTTCCTGATCGGACCAAAGCTGGACCTCACTTTGACTACCCGGCTTTTTCTCACTGCCTTTGTTCAGTACAATGAACAGGCAGATAACGTCAACACCAATATCCGCCTGCAATGGCGCTACCAACCCGTATCGGACCTCTTCATTGTATATTCCGACAACCACCTGCCAACCCCCTGGGATGTGCGTAACCGGGCGTTGGTGGCGAAAATCTCATATTGGTTTAATTAGCCCTTTGAATCTATAAACGACAGTATTTCCGCTTCCGTGAGCTCCGGCGTACCCCCTGCCCGGGTGGCCACCAGCGCGCCCACTGCACCGGCAAACGCCAGGCATTCGAGGGGGCTTTCCCCGGCCAGGTGCTTGCTGAGGAAAGAGGCCAGAAAAGAATCGCCGCTGCCAATGGTATCCTGCACCTTCACCGGAAATCCCGGATGCTCGGAAAAGCCTGAACCGTCGAGGCAGGCAGCCCCGTCTTTGCCCCGGGTAAGGATGAGCAGATCGATGGCAAATTTCTTCCGGATGGCCTCCAGTTGGGCGCTTTCCTCACCATCCGCTCCCTGCCAGCCGGCGATTAGTACGAGTTCTTCATCATTCATCTTTACAATATCCGCCCTGGCCAGTAGCGACTCGATCAGCGGCTGAGAATAGAAAGGGGCCCGCAGGTTGACATCCAGGACGCGGAGGGGAGCCAGCTCCAGGTATCCGAAGAGGGTGCTCCGGTTCTGCTCCGTCCGGCAGGCCAGGCTGCCGAAAACGAGGGCATCGGCAACTTTGACTGCTTCCCTTGCTTTATCATCCGGGCGGATGTTATCCCAGGCTACGGGGCTGACAATTTCGTAGGAGGGAGAACCACCCTCATCCAGCATGACGTTCACCACCCCGGTGGGAAGAGTGGGGTCGGTTTGGACCAGGCCGGTGGATACCCCTTTGGCTTCCAGAAACCCGATGAGTTCCCTCCCCAGATCATCATCCCCTACGCTACTGATCATCTTTGACCGCATTCCCAACTGATTGATGTGGAAGGCGACGTTCATCGGTGCTCCGCCGGCAACCCGCTTATCCGGCAGCACGTCCCAGAGGACTTCCCCAAAGCAAATAATGGTGGGTTTTGACATGGGCCTATGTTTTTTCGATGGAGTTCTCAATTGCATTCACTGGAAAAATAAAAGTGGTAATGCGGTATTATGGTTTGAGGTATTATGGTTTTGCGGCCTCAACACCTACACACCTCAATACCGTAATACTTCAAAACCTCCCATCATCTCCCTTCCACCCTGATCAACTGCTTCTCCAACTCCTCCAGCGGCACGCCTTTCGTCTCCGGCATCATCCGCCAGGTGAAGATCAGCTGCAGAACCATCATAAAGGCGAAGAAGGCGAAGACCGGTGCTGCCCCGATGGTTGTAAAAAGGAAGGGGATCGAAGAGGGTATGGCAGCTGCCAGCACCCAGTGCACCGAGCTGCCGAAGGCCTGCCCGTTGGCCCGCAGGTGGTTGGGAAATATTTCTGAAATAAACACCCAGATGACTGTCCCCTGGCCGATCGCGTGAGAGGCTATGAACATAAACAGGAAAATGGGCACGGCCATGCCCTTTATGCCCATGACAAAGGACAAGGCCACCATGGAAAGGGACAGAATGTACCCGACAGAACCGATGTACATCAGCTGCCGGCGCCCGAAGCGGTCGATCATCGACAGGCCCACCAGTGTAAAAATGAGGTTGGTCACCCCGATGCCCACGCTGCTCAACAAGGCGGAATCCTTTGCCAGCCCGGCGATCTCGAAGATACGGGGGGCATAATACAAAAAGGCGTTGATGCCCGAAAACTGGTTGAAAAATGCGATCAGAAATGCCAGCATCAGCGGGAACCGGTATTTCTGGGAGAAGATCGTCTCGCCGGTTTCGGCTGCTTTATGATCGGCCACAAGAGCTTCCATTGTGGCGTCTATATCCATATCGGGGTTGATCAGGCGCAGTGTCTTGGCCGCTCCCTCGCGGTCGCCCTTCTTGACCAGGAGCCACCGCGGGCTCTTGGGCACCGTCAGTACCATGAGGGTGTAAATAAAGGCCGGGAAAGCCTCAACCCCGATCATCCAGCGCCAGGCGTTTTCGCCGATATTGCTCAGCAGATAGTTGGACAGAAAGGCGATGAGTATCCCGAAAACGATGTTGAACTGATAGAGCGCCACGAGCTTGCCCCGGTCTTCTGCCGGCGCGATCTCGGAGACGTAGGCCGGCGCCGCCACGGTAGAGGCTCCAACGCCCAGCCCCCCCAGAAACCGGAAAAAGGCGAACACCCAGGGGTCACCGGCAAGGGCAGAACCCACCGCTGATACAAAGTAAAATATCCCGATCCAGAAAAGGGTTGTTTTTCGTCCCAGCTTGTCGGTGGGGAAACCTCCAAAGATGGCCCCGATAACCGTACCCCAAAGGGCGGAGGCCATGACAACAAAGCCGTGGAAAAATTCTCCGTTCTGCCACAATTCCTGCAGCGACAGGTCGGCGCCGGAGATCACGACTGTATCGAAGCCGAACAGAAATCCGGCCAGGGCTACCGTGATCGACCAGAATAAGATCTTGCGGTGGTTCATATTAATTTTTCGTTTTGTATGCCTAAGGTAATAAACTTATCTGAAGGCAAACCACAATAACTCCACTATCGGAAAACCGCTTTATTCAATGGATAGACGCGGGCTTCAATGACTTTTACGTCCCCTCCAGAGGAATATAACTTCACCTCACTGAAATCCTCCGAAGGGAAAAAGGCCTCCGTCATCACAACCTCTCCACCATCGGCAAACATCTCGCAGGAGGCTACATCGAAAAAGAGGTGGAGGCGCAGCGCCCTTTCGGTGCTAATGCGGGGGGCGGTATGAATTTTCGCCGCAAATTTTTCGGAAAACCCGGTAACGCCGGCCTTTGTCCTGTCACTGTAAAATTCATTTTTGGCAGCGTTATATCCGATCCGGTATTTCTCTCCTTTCGAATTGGACAGGGCTATACCGAAATCTGTTTCAGGCCCTTCCGGCAGCTCTGCTTCCAGAATCACTTCCATCTGTGAAGGGGAAACTCCGGACTGGCCTCCCATATCCAATTCGCGCTCTACGGTTTGGCCTTCCAGCGAAAAAACCTCCCCGCGCAGGCTCTCCAACTCCTTAACCGGCTGGGAAAGCAACCGCAGGCCGGCAGCCGTTTGCTTCAGCGTTAATTTTCTGGGCAGGGTCATGGCGCTTCGCCAGGTTTCAGTCGGTACGACGGTAGCATAGTCCCAGTTCGACATCCAGCCCAGGAAGATGCGCCGGCCGTCGGCTTTGGGAATATCCGACCAGGTTACCCCGGCGTAATCGTCTGGCCCGTAATCGAGCCAAACCGCTTTCTCCCCGCTAACCTGAGGGGCAAAAGAAGGGTCAAGGGTGAACTTTTTCCCATCGAAATGGCCGACGAAATACTGGGTAGCGGAGCCTCCGTTAGGGCCTCCCGGATTGATGCTCAGCAACATCACCCATTTAGTCTCTCCGGAATTTTCCTCCTGAATGGGGAACAGGTCCGGGCATTCCCAGACGCCGCCATGAGAACCCCACTCCCTGCCAAAATCGCTGAGGTGCGTCCAGTTGATGAGGTCGGGGGAGCCCCAGAACTTAACATGGTCCTGAGCGGCAAATACCATTATCCACTGCTGAGAGGCTTCATCCCAGATGACTTTAGGGTCGCGGAAGTCCCTGATCTTTTCCGTGTTGGGTACTACGGGATTGCCGGCATACTTCGTCCAGGTGCGGCCGCGGTCGTTGCTGTAGGCAATGCTCTGGTACTGAAAATCCTGGCGCCCGGCTTTCGCTTTTTCCTCGCTGTGATGGGTGAAAATAGCGATGAGGGGCGGTTTTCCGTTCTCTCCCAGGCCGCTCGTATTATTCCGGTCCACCACGGCGCTTCCGGAAAAGATATACCCCAGCGAATCGGGATAGAGGGCAATGGGCAGATGCTCCCAGTTGACCAGGTCCCGGCTCACTGCATGGCCCCAGTGCATGGGGCCCCAAACCGTACTGTCGGGGTAGTACTGGTAGAAAAGATGATACTCTCCATCGTAATACACCATGCCATTGGGATCGTTCATCCACATCTTTTCGGGGGTGAAGTGGAATTGGGGGCGGTGGGGCTCCAGGGAATAGCCGGGAGGCACAGCCGCGCCGGTGGTTTCCTTTTCCATATTGTTCCGGCAACCAGTCAATAATGGAAGGAAAAACAATGCGCTCAATACCAGTTTTTTCATTTTGAGTTTATTACGTTGGTTTCACAAGAGGAGGCCCGGTCCGGCCTAATGGAGAAACCTGAATAAGCCTAATACACAACCGTCTGCATCGCATGGGGCAAGATGGTTTCTTCCATCATCTTATCCGCAACGAACAACTTGTAAGTGATTTCCTCATCCGTATGGTTCATCACCACAGTGGCCATCGTCCCGTCTTCATTCAGAAAGGAAGTGCTCAGCAGGGGGCTCCGGCTGCTGGCTGTGCTTACCCTCTTTGCCCCCGGGCGGATGAATTTGGAAAAATGGCCGATGTAGTAATAGGAGGGCGTGTAGATCAGTTCGCCCGTCTGCGTGTCGGCATGCACCGGTGCAAAGCAGAAATTGCCGACATGGTTGGGCCCGCCGGTTTCATCCAGCAGGATGTTCCAGTCCGTCCAGGCTACGGTTCCGTTGTTAAAATCATTGATCATGGAGCGGCCGTAACGTTCGGCATTGGGCCAGAACTGGTATTTGGCGGGGTCGAACTTCTCATTACAGCCTTCAGTGAAGATCAGGTTTTTGGAAGGGAACGATTCCTTTATTTTGCCCAGGTTGACGAACATAGGGTCTCCGCCCGTCCAGTTTTCGTACCAGTGGAAACCGATGCCCCAGGCATATTGGGCAGCTTCCGGGTCCTCAAAGATGGTATTGGCCCGGTGGTTGATCAGGTCGCGGTTGTGGTCCCAGACGATGATCTTCTTATCTCCCAGGCCCTTGCGTTCCATGGTGGGCCCCAGGTGGTTTTTGAGGAAATCCCTCTCCTCTTCGGCCGTGTAAATACAGGACTCCCACCGTTGCACGGCCATCGGCTCGTTCTGTATGGTAATGCCCCAGATGGGCATGCCCAGGCCTTCATAGGCCTTGATGAATTTGGTGTAATACAGAGCCCAGGAGTTATAGAATTCCGGCAGGAGTTTGCCCCCCCGCAGCATGTTGTCGTTGTCCTTCATGAATGCCGGCGGGCTCCACGGGCTGGCATACAGCAGGAGTTCTCCACCGGCCGCCCCGATCGCTTTCCGGATCAGAGGTATCCGATACTTCTTATCGTGTTCGATGCTGAAGGACTTTAGTTCCTTATCCTCGTCAGAAACATAAGTATAACTGCCACTGCTGAAATCACAACTGTGGATGGTAGTCCGCGCCAGGGTGTAACCAATGCCTTCTTCCCGGCTGTAGTAGGCCTTTAACAATTCCTCCTGCTTGTCTTCCGGTAAAGAAGCAAACACTTCGGCAGAAGCATCGGTAATGGCGCCGCCGATGCCCAGCAGGGGCTGAAAAGTTTTATCCGGGTTGACAAAAACGGAAACTTCCGTTTCCAGCGGTTGCCGCGCCTGCTCAAAAGCCTTGGTTCCGGCCTGTCCCAACCTGAGATCTGTACCATCGGCGGTCATGTAAACTTTCGCTTCCCTGCCTTCCATGGAGAAGCCGGGTTCCGAAACTTCATGGCCCTCTTCATTTTCATGGTTTGTGCCGGTGGAACAGCCGACGGCCAGAAGGGTTAATGCAATCAGGATATTACCTTTTTTCATGAACGGGGGTTTTGTGATCAATTGAAAGGGCTTAATAATAAGAAATTGTCCGCAAAAGGCCGGAAATATTCTTTCCTCCCACGGAAAGACTCTATGATAATTTCATTCTCAGTGGCAGGCAAAAGAACCAGCTATAAATGATGAAGTTATTTTGAAGGCCTTATTTTTGCCGCTTTGAATTCTAATCGCAAAAGATGAAAAATACACTCCTGGCTATTCTTCCGGCCATCCTTTTGACAATGAGCACCGGCAGCCCTTTATCGGGGCAGCCTCTTACCGATCTCGACACCATCATCGTGAAGACCGCCAGAATCCCTCTGAACTCCAGGGAAACCGGCAGGAATATTTCCATAATACAGGGCCGGGATATCCAGAAAATGGCCTTTACTTCTCTGGATGAATTGCTGCAGTACATTCCCGGCATCGAAGTGCAATCGCGCAACGCGTTCGGCGCTCAGGGCGACATCAGCATGCGCGGAGCTACCTTTTCTCAGGTGCTGGTCCTGGTAGATGGCATGAAGCTCAACGATCCGCTCACTGCCCATTTCAACGGTTATTTGCCTGTCACCCCGGCAGAGATAGAACGGATCGAAGTACTGCGCGGCGCCGCATCCGCCATGTACGGCGCCGATGCGGTGGGGGGAGTTATCAATATCATTACAAAAGGGTTTGGCGACAGCCGGGAAGAAGAGCAGGAAGTTTCCGGGCAGGTAAACTACGGCGAGCATCGGCTGGTTAACGCCCAGCAGGGGTTCTCCGTCCGAAAAGGCAGGTCCTATGCCGGCGGTGGCTTCAGTATGAACCAGTCGGACGGGGAACTCATCGCCGAACAGGTGCTGGACAATGCCACCCTGGAGAGCTACAACAACTTTTTCAACCTGAAAACCTTCGGCCTGTCGCTGGGCTACCGCCTCAGCGAAACCTGGCGCATCCAGGCTCGCACCGCTTATGACGACCGCCACTTCAGCGCCCGCTATTTCTATACCGCCAGCCCCCTTGACAAATCCGTGGAAACTACCCGCAACTGGTGGAATCAGATGCAGGTTTCCAGAACCGGGATGAACAGCAGCACCGATTTCCGCTTCGCCTACCGCAACGGTACCGACCGGTTCGTCTTCAGCCCCGATTTCCCATCAACCAATGAACACACCACCCGGTTCTGGAACTTCAATGTCAACCAGATGGAAGTTCTCAATGACGGCCTGTCTGTGAAGTTCGGCGGGCAGATAGACCGCCGATCGGTCGAAAGCACCGACCGGGGAAACCACGATGACCTGCACTATGGCGCTTACGCTATGGGCGTACTCCGGCCCGGCAAGCATTTTAACCTGACCGGTAGCATGCGGCTGGACTACGACGAGAATTACGGGCTGGAATTCACACCTCAGCTCAACGTTTCCTGTATGCTTTCCAACCTCACCCTCCGCGCCTCCGCCGGCCGCAGCATCCGTGCGGCAGACTACACCGAGCGCTACGTTTCCTACAACCTGGAAAACCTGACGCCGGGAAGGAACCTCGGCAACCCCTTCCTGGAAGCCGAAAGCAGCTGGTCCGAAGAGATCGGGCTGGATTATCGCCTGGCAAAATACTGGCAGCTGAAAGCCACCGGTTTCCTCCGGCAGTCGGCCAACCTGATCGACTACGTGCCCACCAACGAGGCCGACATCCCCAACAATCAGAACCTGCAGAAGGGGGAAGAGTATTTTTATGCCACCAACATCACCGACGTGCAGACTCAGGGGGTGGAGTTAGAATCCTGGATTAGTACGCCCCTGGGACAGAACGCCCGGCTGCAGTGGTCGCTGGGCTACACCTGGCTGAACACCACCAATGAGGAGGACGTGATCTCGGTTTACATCTCGAGCCATGCCCGCCACCTCTTTACCACCAATTTTATCCTGGAGGCCGGAAACCTGGAGCTGGCGCTGAACGGATTGTACAAGGAACGTCCGGCGCGGCAGGCCGCCGCCATCAATGCCCGCCTGAGCCCCAGCTACCAGTTGTGGAACCTGCGGGCGGGTTACAACCTGACTCCGCAGTTCGGCCTGAACCTGCAGGCGCACAACCTGTTCGCCGAGAATTATCAGGATATCCTGGGGGCGCAGATGCCGGGGAGGTGGATTATGGGTGGGGTGAAGTTTAAATTATAACGTTTGCGCCAGGGAGCTTTCCTTTTTTGTATTATCTTGCCAGTACTTCTTCCAATAAATGGGCCGCTAGGGGATTCATCACCATCGAATAAAGGCACATTACCCGCATTTTTTACTTTGAGATTAGTCTGAAGAACTCTCATCATGAAAAAACGAAAAACAAAGCCTTCCACCCTCTCCCGCCGTTCCTTCATTGAAAAAGGAATGGTCGCCTCCTCCTTTTTTCTGGTGCCCCGGCATGTCCTTGGTGGGGTGGGTTTCACGGCACCGAGTGACCAACTGAACCTGGCGGCCATCGGCGCCGGAGGCAAAGGCGCAAGTGACATTCGCAATGCTTCCGTCAACGGGCGGGAGAGAGTGGTTGCGCTGTGTGATGTGGATTTCTCCGGTTCGGCAAAAGGTTCCGTCGAGGCCTTTCCGGATGCAAAATTGTATCACGATTACCGGGAAATGCTGGACAAGGAAAAGGATATCGATGCGGTTACCATCTCTACCCCCGACCATGTTCACGGGCCGGCGGCGGCTTTTGCTATAGAAAGAGGCAAGCATGTTTATGTCCAGAAACCGCTGACCCACAATATCCGCGAAGCGAGAATACTGGCCGGAATGGCCCGGGAGCACAAAATTGTCAGCCAGATGGGCAATCAGGGCGGCTCCAACCCGCTCCTCGGCATGGTCCAGGATTGGGTGGATTCAGGTGTCCTGGGTAAAATAACCAAGGTGCAGGTTTGGACGAACCGCCCCGTCTGGCCGCAGGGTTTTGCCATGCCGGAACCGGACGAAAGCCTGAAACCCGAAGATCTTTACTGGGGCCTCTGGCTGGGGCCGGCCCCCTACCGGCCCTATACGCCCAACTTGCACCCTTTCAACTGGAGAGGATGGTGGGACTATGGAACGGGGGCGCTGGGCGATGTGGGCTGCCACCTTATAGACATCCCCTTCAGGACTCTGGGCCTGAAATATCCTACTGATGCGGAATGCAGTGTAGCTTCTGTTTATTCGCAAATGTGGACGCCGGATTACCATCCCGAAGGATGCCCCACTGCTTCTTTCATTACCCTGCATTTCGACGCCACGGAGAAGAGCAGGGCGCCGATCGAGATGACATGGAGCGACGGCGGCATCCGACCCGCTCATCCGGATATCATCCCGGCCGCTCACGATATGGGCGGGCCGCAAAGCCAGAACGGCGTGCTGATCATCGGGGAGAACGGCCTTATCTCCACCAATATCAACGACAGCTCCCCCCTGATGCCGAAGCTCTACCTCAATGACGGCACGAGGGAATTCGGCCCGGAAGTAGAGGAAAATGAAGAACCGGAGTACGGCCACCACCGCAAATGGGTGGATGCCTGCAAGGCAGGGTTCGACAGCCCGGAGCACCGTGCGCTGACTTCCTCCTTCGATTATGCCGGGCCGATGACGGAAACCGTCCTGATGGGCAACCTGGCCATCCGCAGCTATATGCTGAGAAGAGAAAACAGCGAGGGCAAAATGGAGTTTTTCGGCCGCCAAAAGCTGCTGTGGGACGGAGAGAACATGCGCATCACCAACCTGGAGGAGGCCAATCAGTTTGTGGGAAGATCTTACCGGCAAGGGTGGGAGATGTGAGGTGAAAGATGGCGCAGTGGAAGAGGCGGCGAGCCATTCTTCCATTCCTTTTCATATTCCGGCCTATCTGGTTTTAGAGCTTGTCCAAAATTTGCCGCTTGCAGCCAATTGATGGAAATTTGGACAAGCTCTTATTGGCCGTTGCGCCCGAGGCTGTCTTTTTCCGGTTTTCTGTGCTTTTCCAGGAGGGGTTTAACGGGAGTAGAATCCAGCAGTGTTTTGATCTCGGGTTTTTCGGGTTTATGGGGTTTGGGCGGCTTGCTGAGAGTATCGCGCTCCAGGCGGGCTTCCAGGAGCAGGATGGAATCGGCCTGATGGCTGGCTTCTTCCAGCGCTTTTTCGTAACAGCGCTGCATGCGTACCTGCCGGTAGTTCTCCACCCGCCTGGCCACCTCCTTTTCGATGACGGCCTGGACCGCTATTTTATTGCGGTCGTCTTTGCCGCAGCCGGCGATCAGGGGCAATGCAGATAATGCAATAATGATCCAGTTCCTCATTGTTGTTCCCGTTGAATTCTTGCCCTCAGCTTTTCTTCTTCCGCCCTGCGTTCTTTCACCAGTGAGTCCACGGCCCGTTCGATCATTTCCTGATAGGAAGCATCGCAAATGCTGTCCATGATGGGGCGGAGGCCGTCGATCTGCTGGGAGGCCAGGGTGTCGATGCGGATGCGCTCCCGGGAAGTGAGCCTTATGGGCGCTTCTTCCGGAGGCTCACAGCCTGCCAGCAGAGCCGCGAGGAAAACGGAGGAGAGAAGGCATCTAGTTTTCATCGAGGTCGATCACTTTTTTGCGCAGCTCAAAGTGTTTGCCCAGGTAAACCTTTCGGACCATCTCATCGGCCGCCAGTTCTTCAGCCGTGCCCGCTTTGAGGATGGCTCCTTCGAACATCAGGTAGGCCCGGTCGGTAATGGACAGCGTTTCCTGGACGTTGTGGTCGGTGATCAGGATGCCGATATTCTTGGTCTTCAGTTTGGCGACGATATACTGTATGTCTTCCACCGCGATGGGGTCGATCCCGGCGAAGGGTTCGTCCAGCAGGATGAATTTGGGGCTGGTGGCCAGTGCCCGGGCGATCTCCGTCCTTCTGCGTTCGCCTCCGGAGAGGGTGTCACCCCGGCTCTTTCGCACCTTCTCCAGGCCGAATTCGTCGATCAGTTCCTCCAGGCGGGCCCGTTGCTCCTCCTTACTGAGTTTGGCCATTTCCAGCACGGCCCTGATGTTGTCCTCCACACTCAGTTTTCGGAAAACGGAAGGTTCCTGGGGCAGGTAGCCGATGCCGCGTTTTGCCCGTTTGTACATAGGTAAATCGGTGATGTCATCGCCTTCAAGAAATACCTGGCCCTCGTTCGGTTTGATGAACCCCACCACCATATAAAAGGTGGTCGTTTTGCCGGCGCCGTTGGGGCCCAGCAAACCCACGATCTCTCCCTGTTCGACGTAAAGAGAAACATTGCGGACCACTTCGCGGCGGCCGTATATCTTTACCAGGTGCTCACTCCTCAGTCTCATGTTGTCGGTTTCAAATTCATTCAATCAATCATTTTTACCCGTCCGGAGCCTTGGCGAAGGCGGGCCCTCATTCCTTCCCCGTCTTCGCGGTGCTCAGCCGGGTAAAATTCCCTCAATCAATATACTCCACCTTGCGCAGGAAGCGGAAGCCCACCGTCAGTTCGAACGTCAGGTTGCGGATGCGGCGCTGGGGGATAGACCGGGTATTCCCGGTGTAAGGATCGAGCACATTGGGGATCTCCGGTTGTTCGTACTGGTAGGAAAAATCGGGGTTGACCGTGAATTCGATCAGGGTGCCCACCAGTTCCGAAAAGGGGATCTCGATGCCGCCGCCCAGCGTCAGGCCGTAGTTGATCTCGCGTATAAACTTGGTGTCGTCGATCGGGTATATGGCATAGGCCGGGTTAGCCTCGATGAATCGCGTATAAACATCCAGGTTGGTGTTAACGGTATAATCCAGGCGAACCCCCAGCGCATAGTAGGCTTTACTGTCGCCGCTGCCAAAGGGAAACTTCTGCTTGGCGCCGCCGGTGAGGGAGAGGTTCTCGAAAATGAACTCCCGGGCCGGCGGGCGGAAGGCCTGTCCGCTAATGTTAAGAAAATTGCGGTTGCGAATGGCGCTCCCCTTCTGGTGATAGCCCAGCTGGGCAAAAATGCCGAAGGCATTCCCTTCGGTAATGGACTCAATAAAAACAATGCCGTGGTATTTGAACAGGGGGTCCTGCTCGAAACCTTCCCATTGCTGGATGCCTATGGTCGGGCCTCCTTTTATGCCGAAGGCGAACCCGCCCTGAGCATTTGAACAGGCAAACGCTGCTGCGATAAAAAGGAACGGAAGTATCAGTCTTTTCATAGGTTTATTCATTTGTGCTGAAACATCCTGCAAAGGTGGCATTTTTTGGACAAAAAACTAGGCTAGCAGCAGGGTAAAGCATGAGCCGGGCGGGATCGGCCGGAAAAACAGGCATGAAGATCATGTTCTTTCTGCCGATCCTGTCCCCGCTTTGTCATTTCACCCGCAGGCGCTGCCCGAGGCTGATGAGGTTGGACGTCAGGCCGTTGAGGCTTTTGATGCCCTCCACCGTGGTATCGTAGCGGCGGGAGATGTTGTAAAGGGTGTCTCCCTTCTGCACGGTATGATAAATGACAGCCGGCGGCGCCGGGGCCGGTGTTACCGGTTCTTTTTCTCCAAAGCCCTCATCCGGTTTTACAGGGGGGGTGGGAGTTGGTGTCGGTTGGGTAACCGGCGGCTCCTTAACCGGAGGTTGCTCCTTCACGGGAGGTGCAGGCTGCTTCACTTCCCCGGGTTCTTTTTCAGGCAGATCGACCTCCCCTTCGAAGTCGATCTCCCCATCTTCATTCTCGTCGGGCACTTCGATGATGGGCCCTTCGTTTACGGGCGCCACTGGCGTTACCTCACTTCTCATCTTCGGGCGGCTGCTCACTTTGCATCCGCGGATCTTTATGCGTTCGTTCACCGCCGGCTGGGTATTGGCGGGCAGCTTATTGCGATTATAAAGCCGGTCCAGCTTAATGCCATACATCTGGGATATCTCGTACATGGTCTCGCCTTCTTTCACATAATGCCATTTGCGCTTGCCCCGGAAGCTGTTACGCTTCGGCTGAAGGTAAATAACCGTTCCTTCGGCGAGTTGTTGGTTGCGGCTGGAAAGGCCTTCGTTGTAATCGAGGATGCTGCTCAGCCTGGTGGCGGTGCGGATGGCCAATTCATTGGGTGTTTCCCCGGCTTTGGCCAGCACATAGCGCACATCGTTGTTCTCGAATTCCAACCCTGGCCGTACAACGGCATCTTCTCCCTCGTTGATGACGTCTTCTCCGGCGATAACCTCGGCCGTAGTGAGGCTGTCGTAGAAATTGAGCTGGTAGCGTTCGATGATATCGATGAGTTTAAGGGAATAGTTGGCGCTGGTCGCATAGCCGGCGCGGCGCAGGCCTTCGGCCCATGCCTTGTAGTCGGTGGGGTCCAGCCGGAAGAGGAAGCCATAACGATATTGTTTGGCGGGGTCGCGCAGGAATTCCGAATGGGCGATGAAGCTCATCTCCGGGTTTTTGTATGACCGGAAACAGGATTCCACCAGCTTGCCTTCTTCATTGTAGTCATCGTCTTTTTTGTAGAAGGTCTTGCCGTTCCAGTCGTTGCCGCATTTAATGCCAAAGTGGTTGTTGGCGCGGCGGGCCAGGTCACTCTTCCCGGAATTGGATTCCAGGATGGCCTGGGCCAGTTTGATGCTGGCGGGAATGCCGGCGCGCTCCATCTCGCGGATCGCAATTTCTTTGAACTGGTCGATGTAACGAAGGCGGTCGTCTTCCTGAGCCTGGGTTGCCAGGGAGAAAAAAAGCAGGAACAGTAACGGGCTGACGGTTTTTGAGAACATGGCTGATCAGATTTAGGGGTTTGCCAGGTATTGCTTTGTTTAAAATATGAAAAGATAACGTTTTTATTGCCGCAGGACATTACAGAGATCCGGAAGATTATCATTTTGTTAACAAGCCGCTGATCTTATCCTTCTCCAGCGCCTTCTGCCCGAGCAACCCGAAGAAGCGCACGGCTTCGATAAGGCCGGCGAAACGTTCATCCTTCGTATGTCCTTTCCGGTAGCGGGCATAGATCTGCTGAGCGATCACTCCGATCTTAAATGTCCCGTAAACATAGAAAAAAAGGATGTTTCGGGCCTCGCGCCTGCTTTGTGCGGTGTAGCGTTCCACCACCTCCGCTCTCGACAGGTTTCCGGGCAGCCAGGTGAGGTTTCCGGCGGCCAGAGGCATCATCTGAGCCTCCGGCGGCTCCGTCCAGTACGCCAGGGAAGTCCCCAGGTCCATCAGCGGGTCGCCGACGGTGGCCATTTCCCAGTCGAGGACGGCGAGGATGCGGCTCAGTTGGCCTTCCTGTAGCACCAGGTTGTCGTATTTGTAATCATTGTGAATGAGGCCTGCCCGGCTATCTCGTGGCTGGTTTTTTTCCATCCAACCCGCCAGTTCGTTCATGCTTTGCACGGTATCGGTTTCTGCCTTGTAGTACCGCTTTGTCCATCCTTCTACCTGTCGGCTTATGTAACCCTCCGGTTTGCCCATGCTGGCCAGCCCCGTCGCCTCTATGTCGATGCTGTGTAAGGCCGCCAGGTTGTCAACTGCCGCTTCCGAAATGGCCCGCATCAGGCCGGGGCCGAGATCAATTTTTTTGTACAACGCCCCCCGGAGTATAACGCCTTTCACCCTTTCCATGATGTAAAAAGGAGCGCCGATCACCGTTTCGTCCCCGCAGTATAACAGTGGGCGGGGTATCTTGTCGTATATCCCCTCCAGCGCAGACAGAACGCGAAATTCCCGGCTCATGTCGTGAGCCGTTTTGATGTTGGCGCCAAAGGGAGGCCGGCGGAGCACGTACTCTCCCCGATCGGTTTCGAGCAGGTAGGTCAGGTTGGAATAGCCTCCCGGGAATTGTTTGATGGCCTTCAGGGTAGAAAAGCCGGCCTTCTGTTGCTGCAGGTAGGCTTCCAGCTTTGCCTGATCCAGTTCTTCCCCTTTCCTGATGTCGGCTGCCTGGTCCAGCATGGCATTTGGTTGTTGGTCAGGGGGGAAATATAGGCAAATGATCTCACATTCAAGCCGAATTCCCTACCTTGACAAGTATGATGAAAACAAAAGAGGACCTGAACCACCTGCTTCGCCGGATTGACGGCAAGGGCTATAAGGCTTATAAAGACATACAGGGGCAATATGTTTTCGGCCAGTTCAGGCTCCATATCGATTACGTTCAGGGGGACCCGTTCGCCTCTCCCAGCCGCCTGCGCCTGCGTGTGGAAAACCGCTTCCCGGAATGGGCCTGGCAGAACCGAAGCCGGGAGGTAGCCTTGCGCGATTTCCTGGCCCGGCAGTTTGCCCGTTGCATCCGCCGGTTTGCCAAAGGGCAGCGGGGCAGCGGGAAAAGCGGAGCCGTGTTCATCGATGAGCCCGGGCAGGAGATCCTGGAGCGGACTGCCGTCGTGCTGGATGGCGCAGAGGTGGAGGTGCGGTTTCAGGTAGGGCTGCCCGCTTTCGGGCGTCGGATCGCCGGGCAGCAGGCAGCCGCGATCCTGCTGGATGAACTCCCCGCCATTGCCGGGCACAGCCTGTTTCCGGAGGTGCTCGATGAAGAAAAATTGAGGGAGCACCTGCTGGCCAATGAAGATGCGGATGCCCTGCGCAGCCATCTGGAAGAGTTGGGCCTGGTGGCTTTCGTGGCCAACGGTGCTATGCTGCCCCGCGCCAGCGGCATCGACCCGCGGCCTTTGGAAGGCGGGTTGCCTTTTCACTCTCCCGGAAATTTGGAGGTGGAAATACAACTGCCCAATCGGAAGGTGATAGGTATGGGGATTCCCCGGGGCATTACGCTGATCACGGGGGGAGGGTATCACGGCAAGTCAACCCTGCTGCGAGCCATCGAGCTGGGCATTTACAACCACATTCCCGGCGACGGGAGGGAGTTCGTGGTTACCAACCCGCAGGCGGCCAAGATCCGGGCGGAGGATGGGCGCTTTGTGGAAAAGGTGAACATCAGCCCTTTCATTAACAACCTGCCGCAATCCACCGATACGCTTCGGTTCTCCACACAAAACGCCAGCGGCAGTACCTCCCAGGCTGCCAATGTGATGGAGGCCCTGGAGGCCGGCGCCCAGGCGCTGCTCATTGATGAAGACACCTCCGCCACCAATTTCATGATCCGCGACCAGCGCATGCAGCAGCTGGTGCCCAAGGAGCGCGAACCGATCACACCTTTTGTGGATAAGGCCCGGCAGTTATTTGAAGAGTTGGGGGTTTCTTCTATCGTAGTAGTTGGAGGTTCCGGCCTGTATTTCGACATTGCCGATAAGGTGCTCTGCATGGTGGAGTACCAACCGCAGGACCTGACCGAAAGGGCCCGGGAGATCGCTCTTGCCCATCCTCAGGGGCGGCAGGAGGAAGGAGGGGAAAGCTTCGGCCCTTTACCTCGCAGGATACCCATTGGGCAAAGTATAGACGCCTTTAAAGGAAGGCGCGAGAAAATACGGGCCTTTGCAACCCGCAGCCTGCAATTCGGCGCCTCTGAGATCGATCTTTCCGCCGTAGAACAGTTGGTGGACAACAGCCAGCTCAACGCCATCGGCGATGCATTGCTCTACGCCCGCCAGTACATGGACGGGCGGCCCCTGGCTGAAGTGCTGGACAGAGTGATGGCCGATATTGAGTCCGGCGCTCTCGATGTGCTGAGCCGCCGGAAGGAGGGGCATCATGCTATATTCCGGAAGCTGGAGCTGGCGGCGGCGCTGAACCGGTTGAGGAGTTTGCGGGTAGAGTGAGGTATAAAAAGCTTATTTTCAGCGCATTAAATTAAAAGTATGTGTTTTTTTCTTCCATTTTGCTGCGGACAAAGAGCGAGGTTCTGTCCTGGTTTTTGAATGAAAAAAGCCGTAACTTTAGCGGTGTCGCTAGTGGCCAGGCGAACTAGGTAGCCTAAGGTGAAACAAGTCGCCTGGCCACTAGCCGACGCGTTCTATCCGCACCGGCACCCCACTGAAAGCCGCATTGCCGGTCAATCCATCTATCCTTTTATGGTCCGTCAATTCATTGATGCTGGCGCCAGGGTGGGCCCGGGCAACTTCCATTTGTACCCCATCCAGCCCGTGGCCCCAGCCGTGGGGGATACTGACTACACCCGGCATTATCTCATCGCTGATCTCCGCTTTTATGCGTATTGCCCCGGTTGTGGAAACAACCAGCACCTCCTGCCCATCCTCAACGCCGGCTTTTTGGGCATCTTGGGGATGGAGGAGCAGAGTGCAGCGCTCCGGCCCTTTCACCAGCCGGCGGCTGTTGTGCATCCAGGAGTTGTTGGAGCGCAGTTGGCGGCGGCCGATCAATTCTAAGGGGAAGCCATTCGCAGAATTATTGTCCCAGGCTTCCATATCCGCTTTCAGGCGGCCGATGTCCTGTACGAAGATATTCGGCGCCAGGGCGATTTTTTTGTCGGGAGTGAACAGGCGGCCCGGAAGGCAGGGCTGAAGGGGGCCCAGGTCAATGCCGTGGGTAGCTTCGGCCAGTTGCTTCAGGGAAAGCTTATGCGGGCCTGCGCGAAGAGCGTAGTCGAGCATCTGCGCGGGTGGCATACCGTTGCCAGGCTGGCCGGCCAGCCTTTCCGCCAGGGCCTGGAAGATCTGCCAGTCGTGGCGCTGTTCCGGTTCTTTTTCAAAGAGGGGCGGGGAGTATTTGGCGGTATTGTGGACGGCGAGGAGATGGAAAATGATGTCGTAATGCTCCGTTTCCAGGCCGGTGGTGGGAGGCAGGATGATATTGGCGCGGCGGGTGGTCTCGTTGATGTAGATGTCGATAGCCACCATAAAATCAAGGCTGGCAAGCGCCTCGTCCAGTTGGTTGCCATTGGGGGTGGAGAGGACGGGGTTGCCGGCTACCGTCACCATGGCGCGGATCTGCCCTTCGCCGGGGGTGAGGATCTCCTCGGCCAGGGCGGCGACGGGAAATTCGCCGCTGTACTCAGGCAGCCCGCTCACCCGGCTGCGGCGGCGCCCGAAGATGCCGGTTTTGCCTTTGCTGCCGGTGAAGGCGACATGGTCAAAAGCGGGTTGGGTGAACATCGCTCCGCCCTCCCGGTCCAGGTTGCCGGTGAGGGTGTTGAGGACTATGATCAGCCACTGGCAGAGGCCGCCGTAGGCCTGGGTGGAGGCGCCCATGCGCCCGTAGCAAACCGCCGAGGGCGCCAGGGCGAAATCGCGCGCCAGCCGGCGAATGTCAGAGGCTTTTATTCCGGAATGCACGGCAACGGCCTCCGGACTGAAGCCGGAAACTATTTCTTCGATCTCATTTATTCCGGTCATGAAATCCTTCAGCCGCCCGGGCGCCACCGTCTCTTCTTCAAAAATGGTATGGATCATCGCCAGCAGCAGCAGGGCGTCGCGCCCGGGGCAGATGAAAAAATGGGCGTCCGCCTTTTGAGCCGTTTCCGTCCGCCGCGGGTCCACCACCACCACTTTGCCTCCCCGCTCCTGAATGCCCTTCATGTGGCGGGCAAAGCCCGGGGCCGTCATCAGGCTGCCATTGGATACCAGCGGATTGGCCCCGATGATGAGCATGAAGTGGGTGCGGCTGACATCGGGGACCGGCAGCAGAAAGCCGTGGCCGAACATGGACAGCGCCGCTACGTGATGGGGCAACTGGTCAGCAGAGGTGGCGCTGAAGCGGTTTTTTGTACCTAATGCTTTTAAAAACGGCCCGGAGAAGAGCATGCTGCCCAGGTTGTGCACATTGGGGTTGCCGAGATAGACGCCAACAGCATCCCGGCCATGCTTCTTCTGTACTTTCCTCAGGTTGGCTGCCACTTCATCAAAGGCTTCCTCCCAACTTATGCGCTCCCAGCCGGCGAGGGTGCGCCGCACGGGGTATTTCAGGCGGTCCGGATCTTCGTAGATGTCCTGCAGGGCCACCGCCTTGGGGCAGATGTGCCCCCGGCTGAGGGGGTCCTGCTCATCGCCCCGGATGGAGAGGACTTTGCCGTCCTCGTGTTCGATGACAAGGCCGCAGATGGCTTCGCAGAGGTTACAGGCTCGGTAGTGGGTGGGCATGGGGGTAAGGGTTTAGAGGCTAAATGTACGCATTTTATTGGTGGATGGCCAAAGGGAAGGTAGGGCGCGATAAAAGGCAGACTGGTTTAGCACCTGGCATTGGTTTCGTGATTCGTCGATTCAGAGGGAATGTTTATTTTTACGAATATGAAGAAAACCTTCCCTCTCGTATTCTGGTTGAGTGTTATTTCCACTTTGAACGGGCAGGTAGAGCCCGTTCAAATTCCGGATGATTTTCCCGACAGTAAGACATACTCTTTTCTTGGCGAGGAAGAAAAAATAGGCCTGTCCTCATCGGTATTTTACTTGAACGGCCCAGAAAATACCTACGATCCACACAACATACTTCAACCCGATGTTCAATCCCTGTTTCAAAGGATGGACACTACTCCGGAGCTTCTTCCACAGGGGACGCACTGGTTCCGTTTAGATCTCATTGGTAACCAGAAGCCTTTTCAAGAATATATACTGGAATACCCCAAGCATTATTCGAGCTTGCATGTTTACCAAATTGAAGGAGACACCTTACGCTTATTCGACACGGTGGGCTACGATGTAGAACCAGATAGCAACCATTTTCGGTTAAGCAGGTTTGATGTGCGGATAACTATTGATTCCGGAGAGCAGAAAAAATTTCTATTTCAAGGGGTTCAACCACGTAGCCCAAAAGTAGCGGGCCATTTTTCTTTTGCGCTGTTTCCTTTAAGGCATAAGCTCCAGTCCAACCAATGGAAAACAATCCTGGCCACTACGATCCGGGTCATAGCGCTTACGGTTCTGTTTTATCATTTATTGCTGTACTTCAGGTTGGAGCGCAATCGAATTTACTATTTGTATTTTGTCATTCTGGCTATTACTCCAATCACCCATAGCCAGCTTGATATAGGTGTTTTTCACTACTTCGAGGAGTGGTTATGGGAAAGAGGCCTGGCTGCATCAGGGCCGTGGAGCGGGATTGAGTTCCTTATTTTTCATTCATTCACTTTATTGGCGGCCCGAGGGCTTTTGGATCTTCCTGAATTCCTGCCAAGGATGAACCGGGCCTTCCTCCTTTTAATTTTCCTAATACTGCTGGACCCTGTTATTCAAATGATCTTAGGCAGTGCCTGGTCGCTTCCGTTTTTTGATATTAATCAGCCCTATCGAAATTTGTTATTTTTAATGACGATATCGGCTATCGCCATTGCGGGTTGGTTGCGCTGGCGACAAGGCTCCAAGGCTGGATTCTGGATCTTCCTGGGGCTGTCCATTATGAGTTTTAATACCATATTCCAGGGTTTTATCTTTGGAGAAGATCGTCCAATGCCAGCTCTGGTATTCTCTTTTTTTACCCTGTTGGCCCTATTGACATCGGCTTCCCTAGCGGTCAGCGAACGGCACCGGGAATTGGAAATGGAGCATAATGCCAATTTGCTCAATCGCCGCCTGGCGGTAGCCGAAGCCAATCAGTTGCGAGAACTTGACGAGCTTAAATCCCGCTTGTACACCAATCTGACCCACGAATTTCGTACCCCCCTAACAGTCATCCTGGGACTGGCCGATCAAATTAAGGGTTATGAGAAAGAAAAAAGCCTCATTCGCCGCAACGGCAAAAATCTCCTGAGGCTGATCAATCAAATGCTGGAAATGTCCAGGATCGAATCTGGCAAGGCCAGCCTGGAGATCCAGCAAAGCGATATACTGCCTTTTCTGCATTATGTTACCGATTCCTTCCATTCCCTGGCGCTTTCCAAAAAGATCAGCCTTTCTTTTTTCAGTCCGGAAGAAAGGATCGTGATGGATTACGACCGCGAAAAGGTTCGTCAGATCTTGAGTAACCTCATTGCCAATGCGATCAAGTTTACTCCGGAATATGGGGAAGTACAGGTGGCCGTCCAAAAAGCGGATCAAAAGTTAAGGCTATCCGTCAGGGATAGTGGCATAGGCATCAGCCGGGAAGATCTGCCGGGAATATTCGGCCGCTTCCGGCAGGCCGACGATTCCAGCATCCGTAAAGGAGAAGGAACGGGCATCGGCCTGGCCCTGGTGAAGGAATTGGTGAAGTTGATGGAGGGGGATATCGAGGTGAAAAGCCAATTGAAAAAAGGGTCGGAGTTTATTGTTTCTTTACCGATCCGCAATCAGGGGCCGCTGGAGGAATGGAAAGAAGAAACCCTGGAAACCGAACCCAGGGATGAGGCCACTGCCGCCGATATAACGCCGCCGGTTTCTGCAAGGGGTTCGTCGCCGTTGTTGCTCATCATTGAAGACAACCAGGATGTGGTTTACTATCTGCAAAGCTTACTGCAGGAGGAGTATCGTTTGCTGGTGGCCCAGAATGGCGCGGAGGGAGTCGAACTGGCCATTGAAACCGTGCCCGATATCATCATCAGCGACGTGATGATGCCGGAAAAAGATGGTTTTGAGGTGTGCCATGAGCTGAAACAAGATGAACACACCAGCCACATACCGATCATTCTCTTAACGGCCAAAAGCGATATGGCCAGTAAGAAAGAAGGCCTGCAAACCGGCGCCGACGCCTACCTGGCCAAGCCCTTTGACCGGGAAGAACTGTTCATTCGCCTGCAAATGCTGATCGAAATACGGCAAAAGCTCAAAGAAAAGTACCAGAATGTAAGCCTGGGAAGTGTGCCGGACACTGAGATCAGAAACAACCCCGAACTGCAGTTTCTGCAAAAACTGGAAGGGGTGCTGCAGGAGAACCTGGACAATGAAGACTTCCGGGTCTATCCACATTTGTGCCGGGCCATGCTGATGAGCCGGCCTCAGCTTTACCGCAAGATAAAAGCTCTGAAAGATATGTCCCCTTCTGATTACCTACGCCTTTACCGGTTGCGGGAGGCGCGCCAGCTACTCCTTCAAACGGATGAAAAGGTTGGCGATATTGCCGCTAAAACAGGGTTTAGAGATCCTTCCTATTTTACTAAGGCCTATACTTCGGAATTTGGGGAGACGCCGAGTGAAACGCGCAATAAAAAGTAATTCAAACACTTACACATCAAATCCGCCTTGTCTCGAACGGAAATCACCATTTTTTTCAATGTGATTGAACGGAAATCACCCAAATGCTGAACGCTAAGCTATAACACTTCCATGTAGAATGGCAGTAGGTTTGAAATGGACTGAGCTCCGGCCGTTAACAAACACGCTCAGAAGCATTTTTTATCATTTTAAATCTCTTGTTATGAGACACCCATTGACCCTTTTTCCGATCCTCTTTTTTTTCCTCTTCTCTTTTTCCGCCATCAGTCAGGAATTACTCGAAAAAGCCATCACTGTGGATGGCCAGGAGCGGGAGTACCTGCTGTATGTGCCGGCGGCTTATGATGGCGGCGAGGACTGGCCGCTGGTGCTCAACCTGCATGGCTACCTGTGGGATGGAGCATCACAGGTATGGATATCTGGAATGAACCCGGTGGCGGACACTGCTCATTTTCTGATCGCTTATCCAACGGGACAGATGATTGACTTGAGTGGAATCCAGGGAGTGCCACCTTTTATCCCCCCTCAGGGAGTAGGATGGAATTTGGGCGGCAATATTACCGAATATGATGACATAACCTTCCTCGGGCAAATGATCGATGAGATTGTTTCTGAATACGCCGTGAACGAAAGCCGTATTTATTCCACCGGCTTTTCCATGGGTGGCATCACGAGTTACATGCTGGCCTGTGCCCTTTCAGGCCGCATTGCCGCCGTAGCGCCCGTTTCCGCCAGTTTATTACCTGAAGAAGGGCCACTTGGCTTTTCTTGTTCGCCGCCTTTGCCGGTTCCAGTTCTGCAAATTCATGGCACCAATGATATTGTTGACCCTTTCGAAGATCCCTGGGGTACCCAGGGCGCCCTCAACTCTATTAATTATTGGGTGGGTCATAACGGATGCAGCCCAGATCCTCTGGAAACCGTTTTCGAAGATACGGATGTGACAGACGAGTCTACCGTTACCGCTATCCGATATAACGACTGCAATGACGGCACGGAAGTATGGCTGTATCGCATCGACGGCGGCGGCCATTGGTGGCCGGGAGGCTCTGATCTGCCTGCTGGCTTTGAAGCGCTTGGGCCAGTGAATCGCGACATCAACGCCAGCGTGGAAATTTGGAACTTCTTCAACCGGCAGACACTGACCAGTACCGAAGCGTACCTGAAACCTTCCGAAATTAATCTCCGCGCCTATCCCAACCCGGCTTCCACCCAACTCACTTTCGAATTCGAGCTGCCAGAAGCCGCTCCGGTGAATATCACGCTGTATAACCCCTTAGGCCAGCCTGTACAGGAGCTAACCGATGAAAACCTGCCGGCGGGGCGGCAGCGGATCAAATGGCAGCGGCCGGCAAGCCTCCCGGCGGGATTGTATTACTACCGCTTGCAGATAGGCGAGCGCTTTGTGGCGCGGCCGGTGGTGCTGGAGTGAGCCCCTGTGGGCGGACAACTTTCCGTTTTAATGCCTTCAACTTAGTGAGCGTTGTCGAGGCTGTCTCAAAAGTAAGAGCTTTAAAAAGGGGGCAAAATAATGTTTCGCTGCCCGTCCCAGCCCCTCTAACTCCCCGAAGGGGAGAACCGGACGGGCACCTGGAGCAGAATACTATTTTGAGGCAAAGTTTTGATTTAATCTTTTGAGACAGCCTCTGACTTTGCCTGGCTTCCAATTCAGGAGGTGGGCTGAAAGCCAGTATGTGTTTAGCGGCCTGAAGGGCCAAAAGAACTCAGCACGGGGCATCGGCCCCGTGTTGAGGGCGCCAAATCGTAGGATACGCCCTGAAAGGGCAGAATAATATAAAGGCCCCGGCAATTATGTTGCCCTTTCAGGGCGCCGCCAATAGCCTGCCCCATTTTCACGGGGCGAATGCCCCGTGCTTTGATATACCAGCCCTACGGGCTGAACCGAGGCATTGCCCTTCCCGCGCTAAACACATACGAAAGCCACCTCCTGAAAAGCCGGCTATCCAAGTATTTTGGGGAAAGGATCAAATTGTAAGCCGACTACAAACGAACCAAACTACCCCATCAACCCCATCACTTTCTGCCGGTACGTTTGCCCAATTGGGACCTCATGTTCCCCAATAAACAACCGATTGCCGGATAAGCGGTCGACCTTATCCAGGGCTACCATGAATGATTTGTGTACTCTGAGGAATGCCGGCTCCCTCAGCTTCTCAGCGTAATAGGATAGGGAAACATGTGTGAGGAGCATGCCGGAAGGCAGATAGACCTTGGTATAGTTGCCATAAGCCTCTATGTAGAGGATCTCATCAGTGCGCAGGCGATGGTACTGTTTGTCGCCTTTTACGAACAGTTTTTGTTGCTCATCAGGTGTCGGAGCCGGCGCCTGGGTAGGATGGCCAGTTTGTGGCGGGAAGGCATTGTCAATTGCTTTGAGGAAACGGGCAAAGGAATAGGGCTTGAGCAGGTAATCGGCTACTTGCAGCTCATATCCTTCCAAAGCAAACTCCTGGTGAGCCGTAGTAACGATGACTTTCGGCGGATGGTTGAGCGTGCGCAAAAAATCGAACCCTTTGAGCTTCGGCATATTGAGGTCCAGGAACATTAGATCTACCTGCTCCGACTGAAGATAAGCTATGGCCTCCAGCGCGTTGTAGCATTGGTGGGCCAGTTGCAAATGCGGCAACTCTTTGGCGAAGCCTTTAATTAGGTCGTGGGCCAGCGGTTCATCATCGACAATGAGGTATCTGATGGTCATCTTTGCGTGAGGTCTATGGTGAGGATGGCGGAGTAAATATTGTTGTTGCTGGATAGGTCCAGCTGATGTTGTTCCGGGTATACCAGGTTTAGCCGGCGGCGAAGGTTGGCCAGGCCGATGCCCGGTGTTGGCGGCTGCTCCTCCGGGTCAAAGTTGTTGCGTATTTCAAAGCGAATTTGGTTGGGTGTAGCGTTAAGTTGCAGGTCAATAAAGGCGTCGGACAGTAGGCGCTCCGCACCATGCTTGAAGGCATTTTCCAGTAGCACAATAAATAATAAGGGCGAAACCATGACCCCCTCGGCTACTTCATCTGCGAAAGTGATATCCACCTTCTGGTGTTGCCTGATCTCATGCAGCTCAATGTAATGCTGTAGGTAGGCCACCTCTTCGCTCACCGGCACCATTTCCTTCTTTCCCTCATAGATCGTGTAGCGCATCATCTCCGACAGCTTCAATATTACGTCGGGTGCTTCTTTGGCCCGATTGACGGTAAGTGCGTGTAAGTTGTTGAGGGTATTGAAGAAAAAGTGTGGGTTGATTTGTGATTTTAGTAAGGCGAGTTCTGCTGCTGACTTCTCATGCTGCAATGACCGCAACCATTTCCATTGCTCGTATATCCAAAGGGCAAAGAAGAAAGGAATGGGCCACAGGAAGGCAAAAATTAAAGGCTCTTTGTAAGCAAAATAGTCTTCGGAGAATAGGCGGCCGTAGGTGAAGGCCAGCAAAATAAGGGTATAAAGGCCAATGATCAGCGAACGGTACTTACCAAAGAACCTCGGCGCGGCCCAGGACAAGAGGTATATCCAAATCGCTACCATAAAGCCAATAGACAGTGGGTTGTCAGCAATAGCAAGGTACTTTTCTGCGATGAGGATGCCGGCCAGCAAGCTCAGTAGCGTCCCTATGTGCATCAACAGGCGTGGCTTATCCTTAGCTTGCTCAAAACGATGGATCAGAAAGGCAATCACCAAAGACCAAAGGGTGAAAATGGCAACATTCTCTCCTACCTCACCCGGATCGATGAGCACTACCCCCAGATTAGCCAGCAATACGGTTGCCGCCAGGGTGATCAGGGCGCCCAGCCATAGAGGGCGAAAACGATGAAGGATGCTTTTCATGGGGACTGTGAATTAAGATTCGCCATCGAAATTATACGGAAATATCCTCGATTGCTAAAGCTTTAGTCGAACATAGGGCAAATAGGTATAAACACTATGATTTTGGGCGTCAATCGGGTTGATGTCTAAAACAGAGGGAGTGATGTGTAATGGCATGGTATTGAGCCTTTTATTTTGGAGTCGGCAAAAGGGAGGAATAAGTTTGTTGAAAATACGAATCATTATGCAGGAAAACCTCCTTCAGATCACAGCTTTACATAAAACCTACAGCAACGGCGCCCAGGCGCTGAGCGGGGTGGACCTTGAGCTTAAGAATGGCATGTTCGGGCTGTTAGGGCCCAATGGCGCAGGGAAGTCAACGCTTATGCGGATCATCGCTACCCTTCAGCGGGCAGATAGCGGGCGGGCCTGTTTCAACGGCATTGATATTGCGGATCAGCCAATGGCCGTTCGGAAAGCCCTCGGTTATTTACCACAGGAATTTGGCGTGTACCCGAGGGTATCCGCCCAGCGCCTGCTGGATTACATTGCCGTACTTAAAGGCGTGACAAACAAAAAGGAACGCAAAGAACAAATCGACTACCTGCTGGATCAAACCAACCTGTATGCATACCGAAAGCAAGCGGTGAGCACTTTCTCCGGCGGTATGCGTCAACGCTTCGGCATTGCACAGGCGCTTCTTGGCCAACCCCGCCTCATCATCGTCGATGAGCCTACCGCTGGCCTTGATCCACAAGAACGCTACCGTTTTCTCAATCTGCTCAGCGAAATCGGCGAGCATATCATAGTCATCCTTTCCACCCATATCGTAGAAGATGTGCAGGAGCTCTGTACCCAAATGGCCATTATGGCAAACGGGCGTATCGTTCAGCAAGGAAGCCCCAGGAAGCTTTGCGAGGCACTGAAGGGTAAATTGTGGCAGAAACAAGTCAGTAAATCAGAGCTTCGTGCTTTCCAGGAGCAGTTACCCATCCTCTCCCAGCGATTGCAGGCCGGCCGCCTACAAGTGCGCGTATTGTCTGACACCGCTCCGGGCCATGGTTTTGTGGCCGTTGAGCCAGATCTCGAAAGCCTGTACTTCTCCGCTGTTGATGTTTAGTGGTTCTATTACCCTTTGGGTCCCGGTTTTAAGTCGGAAATCGGAAATCGGAAGGCGGAAAATGGGAGCTTAGTGCTCATTCTGTCTCCCTGTTCCGACTTCGCATTTCCGACTTCCGACTTTTCCCCGGGGGCGTCCAAAGTCCAAATTACCCTCAAAACCGTATCTTATGTTTTCTTTCCTGTTGCAATTTGAATATGCCTATCAAGTCCGGCAGCGCACCATGCTGTTTTTCTCGGTGCTCTTTCTGGGGCTGGGCTGGCTCATGGCAGCTAAGGGTTTTACACCGCCCCATCTTTTTCTCAACAGCCCTTACCTACTGGCGCATAACGTTGCCCTCCTGTCGTTGTCGGTTGTATTTCCCGTTCTGTTTTTCACCATAAGCGGGTTGATGCGCGATCAGGCGCACCAGTTTCAGGGGATCTTCTACAGCACCGCGGTTCGGCGCAGCTCCTTTTTCTGGAGCCGCTTTTTGGGGATTTTGAGCATGAGTGTGCTGGTGTTTAGTATGGCCTTACCCGGCATGGCATTAGGTTTTGCCACTGCAGCGGTAGAGCCCGGGCGTATATTGCCTGGCCAGGCATGGCCGTATTTCTACCTATGGCTTGTTTTTATTCTACCCAATAGCCTGATCTGTGCCGTAGCGGCCTTCGCCGTTGGCCTGTTTAGCCGAAACCGCCTGGCTGTTTATGCAGCGGCTATAGGCATTTACGGCTTATACTGGCTGTGTGCGATCTTCCTCAATTCCCCCCTCATGGCCGCCGCGCAACCCCCTAAGCCGGAAAACATGATCTGGGCGGCATTAGCCGACCCTTTTGGCATCAGTGCATTCCTGGAACAAAGCCTGTACTGGACTCCGGCGGAAAAGAATGCTCAACTGCCGGCCCTGAAGGGCTTCTTCTTGCTCAACCGCTGTTTTTGGCTGGGATGGGCTCTTTTGTTGCTAGGCTTCAGCTATGCCCGTTTTAGCTTTAGGCCAAAGCTGGAGAAAGCAGCGGGTGCCACAACAACTGCTGTTGCCGGAGACACCACTGAAGTTTCATCCCGGCCTACTATCCATTTGAAGGTTCAGCAGTGGCGAAGTTTCAGGTCGATCTTCAGCTTCGAATTAAGGGAACTCCTTTTTTCCTGGCCATTTTTGCTGATGATGGGGTTTTGGCTGGTTATTGTCTTTACCGAAATTTACAGCCGCATCAACAGCGGAGGGGCCTATGATGACAGCCTTTATCCAACGACGGCGCTGCTGGTTTGGCTAATCGAAGGCCCGCTGCCCTATTTCGCGCTCTTGCTCATTCTGTTTTACACCGGAGAACTGCTGTGGCGCGACCGGGAGCGTAAAATGGAAGGCATTATTGGCAGTACACCAGTGACGAACCCCCCGATGTTCTGGGCGCGGGCGTTGACGCTTTTTAGTATTCCGGTACTGCTTATGCTGGCGGGGGTATGGCTTGCCGTAGGGGTTCAAATTGCCTATGATTATTCAAATTTCGAACCCCGCCGTTACCTGGCTATGTTCTACTACAGCGGCTGGCCATTGTTCTTTTACACGACGATCATTTTGCTGGTGCAAATCCTGATGCCTCGCAAGTACCTGGGAATGGCTTTAGCTTTCGCCTTCTTTCTGGCCACCCGTCCGGTAGTGCTGGGACAACTGGGGCTTCATCATCCATTGCTGCAGTTGGGCAGCTTTCCAAGCCTGGTGTATACCGATATGAATGGTTTCGGAGATACGAGCCGGCCCTTTCACCATTTCGCGGTGCATTGGTCAATTCTTGGATCGGTATTCGTATTCTTAAGTTACCAACTTTGGCCACGATCCCGGGAAGGTAGCCTGCGAGTACGCTGGCGAAATTTACGCCGGCAGTGGCGGCCCGGCAATACGGCATTGCTCGCTGGCCTTGGCCTGCTGTTTCTGTTGTCAAACCTCAGCATTTACCATGAACTTCATATCGAAACCGAATATCAAAGCCCGCAAGATCAACTCGACTTCAAAGAGGCTTACGAACGGAAGTACAAACACCTGCATGCCGGCCACTCCTTATTCCCTACGGCCATTGACCAGGAACTCGAGCTGTATCCCCACTTAGGTAAATACAAGGTTAAAGCGAGGTGTACGGTTCAGAATAAGAGTGATTCCGTCCTCACACAACTATTTATAACCGAGCGGCTGCCGCTTGCTCATTTAGAGGTGCAGGGCGCACGCTTACTTGAGCGGGATTCCACTTTTGGCGCCTGGCTGTATCAGCTCGATCCGGCTTTACAGCCGGGCGGCTGCTTTGATTACCAATACGAGCTTTTGTGGGAACGCAAGGGGCATCAAAGCAGTAAGAGCCTGCTGGAAAATGGCGCCTATCTTTTGCGAGATGAGTATGACCCGGTGCTCAACTATCGGCCCAGTCTGGAAATCCAGGATCCCACCGAACGCCATCGGCGGGGGCTGCCTCCGCTGATTGAAGAACAAGTCGTGGAAACGCATATCAACCAGGAAGCTACTATGGGGCGTATTGACTTCAACTGCATCATCTCCACGGTAGAAAACCAAACGGCTATTGCCCCTGGTTCATTAGTCGGTCAGTGGGTGGCTGATGGCCGTGCTTACTTTCATTACCGCAGTGCAACGCCCATAGCGCCGATCTTGAGCTTTTTCTCCGCCCGCTATGCCCGCCGGGATACTACCGTAAACGGAGTTGGCCTGGAACTCTACTTTCACCCCACGCACGACTACAACATCGCGCATATCCAAGCCTATGCGGCTCAGGCGCTGGCCTATTGCGAAAAGACGTTCGGCGCCTATCCGTTTGATCACTTGCGCATTGCCGAAATTCCATCCCATTGGCCTTTTGGGGGGCAAGCTATGCCCGGCACCATAAGCATGGTTGCGGACCGCCTTTATCTGACGGATCTCAGGTATTCACCCACATTCGACCTGGTAGCCAAACGGACTATTCACGAGGTCGCACACCAATGGTGGGGCGGGGTGCTTTGCCCTAAAAACACTCCCGGCGCCAGCCTGATCATTGAAGGCCTGGCTAAGTACACAGAAGCTGCGATGATGGTGCAAACCCATGGCTGGAGTGCGCCCTGGCAGATCAGCCAGACGGCGAATGACAGGTACTTTCGGGGGCGTGCCGATACTAAGGGCTCAGAGCCCCCGCTGTACCTCAGTGAGGGAGCGCCCTATTTGTCGTACGGCAAGTGTTACCTGTCGCTCATGGCAGCGGAGGAATTACTGGGAGAGGCGGCCATCAAGCGGGTACTCCGTTCAATGGTAAACGACTTTGGGAATCAGGTTGACCCCAGCGCTACCGTGATGGACTTTTTGGAACGCTTAGCAGCGGAGGCCTCGATGGATGAGCAGCTTTTATTGGAGGATTGGTTCAAAAGGCGCTTCACCTATGATTTCCGCATTGAGAAAGCAAAGGCCTGGCCACTTCCAAATGGCAATTATCGCATTTCGGGCCAATTTCATGCAAGTCGTTTGGAATGGGATGCTCACGGAAACGCAAAGGAGGCAAAGCTGGATGAACCAGTAGCTATCGGACTATTTCGCCAACACCCCAGAGATATGAAAGCGGGGGATCATCCGCTATATTATCAAATGCACACGCTGGCCTCCGGGGAAAATGATTTTGAAATAATTGTGGAGGAAGCACCTCAATATTTGATTATTGACCCGCTGGGGACAAGGCCCGAGAAAAAGCGGCTGGATAATATATGGGCCTTACACTAAAAGGCTGTCTCCTTTATGTCTTTAGAGCGGTTATTATCCATCATTTTACCCGGCAAAAGTGCTATAAAGCCCGTACCTTTGCAGGCTGAAACGAAAGAGGCCGGCACAAAGCCGGCATGCACAAAGCCAACAGCGAAACGCTAATCGCCAAAAGCTAACAGCAAATATTAACCATGACACTCAACCACTCCCCATACGTACTCTACTCCGACGGTGAAGGCAATGTCTTCGAAGATACCTCTTTGTATGCCGTAGGCCGCTCCGGCCACTACGCTACCCCTATTCCGGACGAGGACTGGATCGAACTGCCCGAGGGCGGCAACCTCTACGAATTGCCCGGCCGCCGCGCCGTAGGCATTGACGTGGAAACCGGCGAGCTGCGCCAGTGTGAAGAGGGCTGGGCTACGGCGGCATTCATTCCGCCCGCTTATACCGGACTGTATCTGGCTTCCTACGTCAATGAAGAGGACGCGCCTACGCTGCCGCTGTTCTGCTACACGGCAATAGGATGGTACGATGACAAATTCTATGTGCCCGCCGTGCGCATCGAGCAGGACATCCGGCAGGAGTGCGAGGGCTTCGACGACGAGGCGGTGCAGCGGGGCGTGCAAACCCTCCAGGAATTCTACCCGAACAACCGCATCGTGGAGCACCTGGCCAACAACTGCGCCCTGACGTACAGCTGCCCCGCCGCCCGCAACTACTTCATGGGCCGCTGGGAGTGCCCGGTGCCGACCTCTCCGGCCTGCAACTCCAACTGCGTGGGCTGCATATCCTTTCAGCCAGAGGATGAGAACGTAGTCTCCAGCCACGACCGCCTTAGTTTCAAGCCTACCGCCGGAGAGATCGTAGAATATACGGTGCCGCACCTGCAATCGGCGCCCTTCCCCATCATCAGCTTTGGACAGGGCTGCGAAGGGGAACCTCTGCTGATGTGGGAAACGCTGAAAGACGCCATCTACCAGATCCGGAAATTCACCGATAAGGGCAGCATCAACATCAATACCAACGGCAGCAAGCCCGACGCGGTCGAAGCCCTCTGTCAGGCCGGCCTGAACAGCATTCGCGTGAGCACCAACTCGGCCCAGAAGTGGCTTTATGAGCTTTACTATTTGCCCAACAATTACGAGTTCGAGGACATCCTGGAGAGCATCCGGGTGGTGAACCGGCACGGCGGATGGACGAGCATCAACTACTTCGTCTTTCCCGGCGTAACTGACAGCGAGGCCGAGTACCAGGCCCTGCGCGAGCTCATCCGCAGCACCGGCCTGAAGATGATCCAGTGGCGCAACTTCAACATCGATCCCGACTGGTACATGGAGCGGGTGGGTATAGACGAAACGGAGGAAACCATGGGCGTAAAAGAACTGATGCGCCGCCTGCGGGAGGAGTTCCCCGATCTGAAGTTTGGGTACTTTAATCCGCCAATGGAACGGATCAGGGGAGATTATGAGGTGGATTTTGCACATTAACCATACCAACCACTCAATTTGAAAATTTCCATCATCCAGGAAACGCCGGGCTGGCTGGCCGTCAATAAGCCGGCGGGCATACAGGTAGAACGCAACCCCTTCGGCCCCTCAGTGGAATCGCTGGCGTATGCTCACCTGGAGCTTAAGCGGCGCAACCCCTACGTCGGCATCGTGCACCGTCTCGACCGGGTGACGACAGGGGTAGTACTGGTGGCCAAAAATAAGAGTACCCTTAGAAAGCTCAATGAGCAGTTCCGGCTCAAGGAAGTGCAGAAGACGTACCTGGCGATGGTGGAAAGGGCGCCATCGGAGGAGGAAGCGACAGTCACGCACTGGCTGGAAAAGGACCTGAATGCCAAACGGGCGAAGGTTGTGGGCAAGGGCTCTGCCAAAGCTTTCGAGTGCAGGCTCTCTTACCGGCAGCTGTGGAAGAGAACTGAGGGATGGGCCCTGCTGGAAATACACCCCGTCACCGGCAAGTACCATCAGATCCGCGCTCAGCTGGCGGCCATCGGGTGCCCGGTGGTGGGGGATATTCATTACGGGGCATCAGAGGAATATCAGCCCAGCCACATCATGCTGCACGCCTGGAAGCTGGCGTTCCCCGCCCCGGGAAGTGAGGAGCGGCTGGAGGTGGAAGCGCCGCTGCCGGAATGGGCGGAAGTGGGGTTCTAAAATGAATTCTGGCCTGCCCCAGGATGCGTTTTTCCCGGGTCACTTTAAGGGCCTGGCGATCCCTGCGCTCAGATTCTCTATTGCATTTAAGTCTTCGATCATTTCGATCATTCCCGTATTCCTGATGGCAAAGTCTGCGAAAAAAACACTATTGGAATAGTAAATAGTAGCAATGGCCAGGAATTCACCCCTTTCTTCATCATAGCCATTGTAACAGGCAGGGCGAAGCACCTTCTCCAAAGCTTCTCTTTCCACCTCAGTGAGGGAGGAGGGTATCTCCTCCTGGGCAAGGCCTTCAGCAATAAGGAATGGCCCGCCTTCTCCTCGTACGAAGAAACAGAAAAAGCGGAGATAGTCCAGTACATTTTCCGGGTTGAGGGAAATCCCTGCCTTGCTGTTCAATTCGTGAATAGGCGGCGATGTGCCGTTTAAGCGGAAAAGGTTTTCTTCGTATTCGAGGTAATAGACATTCAGTCCGCTGTAATTCCAGGCCGGAGATTTAACCCGGATTATTCGAACCTTTTCAGGATCGTAGAAGGATAGTACGGCAGTGTGAGCGTCTGCATGCTCATCGACGGTAAACTGGCCATCTACCGGATCGATGCGGGCTTTCAGCTTTTCCTTGTCTTCGGCTTTTATCGGCTTCCATTCCAGGCCACTGTCCCAGGATCTTGGCCGGGGCCAGTTGCCACTTTCCCGGCTGCTGCCCAATTTCTTTTTTATGGATGGTGAAGCGAGGCCCATCGGCCGGCGGCCCAGCAGATCGGTTTGCTCCCACAACGTTTTCGGCTCTTCCGCATTATTCTGCAGCCAGTTGATCCAGTCGGTTTGCTGGAAGGCAACCGCCCGGTGCAGGGGCGTCCAGCCGAAATAATCGGTTTCGGTGAACAGAGAGGGCGCTACCCGGACGAGTGTATCGAGCGTGTCTTTGTCCGCTTTCAACTCCAGGGCAAGCATCAGGGCGGTGGGCTTCCGTTCCCCTTTTAGTGTCGGGTCAATTCCTTTGAATTCCAGCAATTTTCGCACCAGCATCCAGTTTTTCGATTTGATGGCGGAAAACAGTGGTGTAAGGCCTTCCTTATTCAGAGTATTCAGGCCTTCAGGGGCCAGGTTGGCCAGCGTGTTTTCGATGAGGTCCGGAGGTGCATTCCTTTCAGAGAGCAGGTGCAGCATGGTGTTTCCGGCTTCATCGGCCAGTTCGCTTGCTACATGGCCAGAACGTTTTGTCAGTGCCCGGAACGATTCCCAGTCTCCAAGTTTTGCACTTACGGTTATGGGTGTTTCACCGCCTTCGGAAATGGGTTGCGCTGCTTCCAGCTTCGGGTGGCGAAGCAGTAATTTTTGCAGCTTGGGAAAACTGGCCGCCATTTGGAGCGGTGTTCTTCCTCTCCCGTCGGGCAAATTGGGGTCTGTCCGGCCATCATCGAGTAAAGCGGCGGCCGTTTCGAAAATGGGATCCGGATCATCAGAAGCAGAAGAATAGCCCCGTCCATTTATGGCCAGATGCAGTGGCCGAAAGTTCTGGCCAGGGCCACTTTGCGCCTTGCTTACGGGTTCGTTGGGGTCGCAGGCCTGCAGCAAAAGGCTGACTACTTCGCCGTGGCGGTTTTCAGCGGCGAGGTGCAGGGCCGTTTTTCCCTCCTCTGTCCTGGCATTATAGTGTTGGTGAAACCGGGGTTCATTGAGCAGGTAATGAACTACAGCAGCGTGGCCGTTGGCGGCGGCGAGGTGGAGAGCGTTGAAGCCCTGTCCGGTTGTCTCTGTGATATCGGAGAATTTTCCAAAGAATTTCAATGCTTCCAATTCACCGGAATTGGCTGCATAATGAAAAGGTTTCCATCTCCTGTCATCAGGAAGGCCCGGGTCCAGGCCCTCATAAATTAACAGGTGAGCCATATCAACACGGCCATATTCAGCACAAATGTGAAGCAAATTCCTTCCATTTGGGGCGTCTAACTCTTCCGGTTTGGAAGCTTTTAGCAGCAGGCGGAAAATATCCATTCTGCCCATCAGGATCGGGGCAGCAATTGGAGTCCATCCTTTATTATTCCTGGGGGCCGGCGCAACCCCCTGCCTGAGGAGATATTCGACCGTGTCGGCGTGGGCCCAGGCCGCCCCGTGCAGGGGGGTATTTCCCGTATCGTTGTTTGGTAATTCCAAACAGGCCGGGTCGATCTGCCGGAAAGCGTCAAGCAGGCCCACCATTCCGTATTGGGCAGCGCGAAAGACATGAGTCCCGGCGGGTTTCGCCATATATTTTATTGCTTTATCGGGGGTCCGGCTTTGACGGAAGACGAACAGGCAATAGTCCCGCAGCAGCTTGTCGTATTCAGACAAAGAATCGGCAGAGCCCTGCCTCAGCCCCCAGTCTCTCAGGTAGGGAGAGAGTATTTCCGCTGCATCTTCCACATCATCCTGAGTGATGAATTCCACTTCGGCCGGGCGGCCGTTACTCGACCATTCATTTGCTTTCTGGCGGTATAGCGCCTCCTTTTTCAGGAAGTCCTTTTTATTTTTAAACCAATTCAATGCATCAGGCCAATAGCGGATAACCGCTTCATGGACCAGCCGCAGGCCATTGGCGGCAGGCGCCAGCAACCGGCGTCGTTTGAAGCTACGGGCAATATTTTGTTCTGCGGGGTAAACCGGCCATCGCATGGTCTGAAGTTGAAGGTGGCCTAAGTTGGGCCCTCCGATACCAACCAGGGGTTGTAAGAAAAAATCAATGGCCCCCGGGGCTGCTATACTGGTTCCGGTTCCCTCCCGCCAGGCTTTTCTGGCCTCATCTTCGATAAGGCTTCCGAAGTCCAGTTCCCCCTCAACATCAGCCAGCTGGATGAAGGCGGGGTTGGAAGCTGCCTTTTCATCAAATGCCACCCCGCTCGCTTCCGCAAGGTCCACATTCGCTGCGGGGGCTCTTTTCGTTTGCACATGATCGAAAAGCTTGGACAATTTTAAGGCGATCAACGGCAGGATCGATTGCTCGGTGCGGGGTCCTTCTTCAGGCTTTAGTTCCCTGGAGAGGTCTTCCAGCTTTTTTACAACTTCCCGGCCTAAGGGGTATCCGGCTTTCCTGAATGGCTCTTCAATAATGCTTCGGATAAATTCGGAAGTGTAACCTTCCACCTCAATTTCATCGCTTTCCATAAAAACTTCGGGGAGGCCGAGCTGGGACAGGCTGCTTTTTCGGGAACTTTCGAGGGTGTAAGCAACCCCTATAGACTCACTGCGCCCTGCCGCTTCGATAAACTGGACGATGGGGTGCCACTGGGCCTGCTTCTGCTTGTCGGAAAGGTAATCCACGATCTCTTCAAACTGGTCTATGCCGAAAACCAGCCTGGATGTTCCCCCGTCAGTTGCCTTTGGCAAAAGGCCTTGCAGAAGCTCGATTGCCAGTTGAGCCGCCCGGGGCCCCTGTTTCCAGACATCGGCACGTGGGCCGGGAGGGATTGCGATGTCCGTCTGCTTTTCCACAAACTCCAGAATAGACCGGATGGCCTGAAATGGGGCTCCGTCCGCTTGCTGAAAATCCGTAGGCCGGAAGACGACGGCCCGTACATCACCCCGATACTCCGGCCGCTGGAATCGAGCGATCAGGCCGGCCCTCAGGAAAGAGGATTTTCCGGCGCCGCTGTGGCCTACGATGCGGACCACATTCTGATACCGGGTAGAATTGAAGCGGCTCCACAGGTCCTGTACCGCCCGTTCGGACAGTTTGTCCCTTCCGTAGAAATGATCGGCATCGAATACGTCAAAGTAATTGAGGAACCGGTAAGGGTTGATGTTTTGGATACTGTTCTTGAGGATCTCCCGGGCTACAAACTTCTTGATGTCTTCGACGACTTTCTCATGGTCCTGGATCGCGTTCTGGTCAATTCCTTTTTTTACCAGTGCGCAGACAAAATTCTTTACCGCGGCGGTTTGAAGGTTATAATCATTTTTTTTCCAGGCGTCAAATTTCTCGTCTTCGAGGGTGCCGGCTTTGGTTTTCCTCAACTGGAAGTTGCCCAGCTTCACCGATTGGTGGCCATTGGGCTCGATGGGGCTGTCGGCAATTACACAAAACTTCACCGGCTTTCCGGCTGAGTAGGCGTCAATAAATTCGAAAACCGTTCCGGTGAGGGGGTAGCAGCCTTCCTCGATCCGGTTCTCCTGTTCCTCAAGGCTGTCAGGCCATGGGTGCAAAAGCCGGTAGCGGTGATCCGGGTTCGTCCAGCTTTCAACGCCATCGATCATCCGTATGTCAAAATCCTGCTCGAGGGGGTGCCCGATCCGCTCGGCCATCAGGCAGACAACGCCCAAACATTTTTCATCGCTCGGGCGGGGAAGGTTTTTCTGCATGGACTTGGCCTGGTCAAACCCCTCGTCACTCAATTCAATATCCCAGGAGAAAGGCCTTATGCCAGTGTCCTGTGCCAATTGGTGAATGGCGTTCTTAATGGCCCATTCCACAGCGGAGCGCAAGGGTTTGATATCTTGAGAGCCGGCAATGAATACGATATCGTGATGGAGCTTTCTGAACCCATCAGCAGTGGTTTCGGTGTCTGTGGTTTTCATGGCCAATTAAGGATAGGACGATCAAAACTGGAGCCGGAACCCTTCTGGGCAGGCATCCTCTCAAATATAATGGATTTTAGTAAATTAACGTTAGGTTTGGCCTGGCGTGTGTATAACAAATTGCACTTTTTGCTTGGGTAATGGATTGGTAAGCCCGTAGCAAAGCGAAGGGATTGCTAAGCCTTTCAAAGTCTGACTGTGCAATTTGTTACACACACAGGCCTGGCTATGTTGTTTTCCCAGCAAGATAAGCCAGATTTAGGTTGAGGCTGAGGTTAAAATTGGGGGGTTAGGATTGGCCAACGGAGTTAAACGGATAAAACATTCCTTTCCCCGGGCGTTCTCCGGACTAAGACTTAACCTCGAACCTTGGGTTACATTGCAACAAAAATGCTATTCTGCCATGAGCATTGCCCTCATCATTGCCGGCCGCGACGTGCGGCCCCTTCAACGCAGCATCGGGAATGAACTCCGGGGAGTTACTCCTGTATGGATCTATCCCGACATCCCCAAGCCGGAATGGGTGGAGATGGCCGTGGTTTGGAACCACCCGCCCAGGGTGCTGCAGGCTCTCCCCAACCTTAAACTGGCCAGTTCCTTTGGCGCCGGGGTGGAACACATCCTTAATGACGCCACCCTCCCTCCGGGCCTGCGCATCACCCGCATCGTCGATGAGAGCCTCACAACCTCCATGCGCAACTACGTGCTGATGGCCGTGCTGAATATTCATAAGCAATTGCTGTTCTACCGGAAAAACCAGCAACAGGTGCGTTGGGAAAAGCCGGAGCAGGCCGAGATCCCATTGCGGATAGGCATGTTAGGGTTGGGGGCTCTGGGTGGCAGCATCGCTGCTTTCCTGGCTCGTCTGGGGTTCGATGTCGCGGGTTATAGCCTGAGCCCCAGAGAAATTCCGGGAGTCCGCTCTTTCCACGCCGGAAAAAACTCACTTACCGATTTTGTCCGGCAGATTAATCTGCTCATCTGCCTGCTGCCCCGCACCGATTCTACGGAAGGCATTCTGAACTACGGCCTTTTTTCTGAAATGCAGAAAGGGGCCTTCCTCATCAATGTAGCCCGGGGCGCTCACCTCGATGAAGAAGGGCTGCTCCGCGCCATGACAGAAGGCTATATCCGGGAGGCCTGGCTGGATGTCTTCCGCGAGGAGCCCCTGCCGGAAGAACATCCCTTCTGGAAACACCCCGGCATTGTGGTGACACCACACATCGCCAGCATAACCGATCAGGAAAAGGCGGCAAAAGTCATTGCCGAAAATTATCTGAGATGGAAAGCCGGAGAGGATTTGCTTTTTGAAGTGGATATAAAAAAAGGATATTAAACATGCTTTCACCTGAAAAATACCTCCACCACGTCAAATCCACCTTTCAGGCCGCCGGCGACCCGGAACGGGCGCAGGGGCAGATGGCCTATATGCGCAACCAGTTCGAATATTACGGCCTGAAAGCGCCCGAGTGGGTAGCTCTTTCGAAACAGATCTTTGCCGTTGAAGGCATCCCGGAAGGGGAAACTCTCAAAACCCTGGCGCGCCTCTGTATGGACGATGAATACCGTGAGGTGAACTACTTCGCCCTGGAGATGGTGCAGAAGGTGCAGAAGAAACAACCGGAGGAGTTCATCGGCTTTTTTGAGGAGCTCATCACTACCCGCTCCTGGTGGGATACTGTTGACTGGCTGTCCAAACTGGTGGGCATTCACTTCCGCTGCTTTCCTCACCTCACCGCACCGGTTACCGAACGCTGGATGGCTTCCGGCAATATGTGGCTCCAACGGGTATGCCTCATCTTTCAACTATTGTATAAAGAACAGACGGATGCCGAACTGATGTTCCGCTACATCCTGGCGCTGCGGGAATCCAAAGAGTTCTTTATCCAGAAAGCTGCCGGCTGGGCCCTGCGGCAGTATTCCAAAACCGATCCCGAAGCCGTCAGGGCTTTCATTGCCGGCCACCCCGAACTGGCCCCGCTGACGAGAAGGGAGGGCATGAAGTGGTTGAAGAAGAAGGGGTGAATGGTTTTGCAAGCAATGCATAGGAGATGAATCGTGTCATTATTTTGATTAAACAAAAATGTTTTAGTTTCCTGGTGAGTGTGGATAAAAACCAACATGCTGTTGGAACTGCGCCTGCGTGGCCGATGTTTCATTAGTAACTGATTGATTTTGAAATCTTAATAACCCTATTGAGCTGTCAGGTGCATAGTATTTATGAAACGCTGAGAAATTTATTTGAAAAATTTTGTTTTAAAACTTGCTTGTTTAAAACAAAAAGTGCAAATTTGTAAGCGTAATCATTATCCATAATACCATGATACTTCAGGTTTATATCAGCAAAAAGGGAACGAGAGTGGTCGCAGCAACCCAACTGCACCAGGCGCTGCAACTGGCGGACCATCACTATCCCACCAATATTAAGCGCTGGCTGACTGATGTGTATGAGTTCAAGGATGGTATTCGCAAGCCGGTGAAAATGCAGGATTTTGCCAACCGCAAAGTGAAAGGTAATTCCGTTGTGAAAGATTATTACCTCACGGTGGAGCTTGCCAAGCTGATCACCCTCAATTCGAAGAGCAAAGTGAAGCAGAAGTATGCCAAGTATCTGTTCTCCCTGGAAGAGCAGGTGGATAACGGTGAACTGCTGACCAAAGAACAGGTGCTCAACGTATTGGAACTGGCCAAAGCGATGGGAATGGTCTCCTGCCAGGAATCCGCAGAGAAGAGCCACCTTAAAATCTATGAGGCCCGCAATGGCGGCAGCGGCAGCAACTGGTGGAAACACCGGGCCGAAGTGATGGGCTATTCCATTGAGAAGTTGCGGCGCAAGCTACAGCAAATGGGCAAAAATGTTAGAGGCAAGACCCAGCGGCAAATGCTTATGCAGGTGGATAAATACGAGATGATCCGCACCGGTGTGATCGACCTCTTTATGGCCATGGGAAAAAGTGAACGCTATGCCCGCAACCTGGGCGACCTGGCCAAAGCCTTCGCCAAGGAACTCAACGTCGAGATCTTCGATGACCGGAAACAGGCTTCACTCTTCACTCCTGACGCCGATGGCCAACTCGTCAACGAGTTGAAGTCCTTCGAGCAGAATGGCCGGCTGAGTGTATGGCACTAATCCCCCGCATACTGGTTTTCACAGATATAAGGGAACAATCCTACAAGTGAAGAGCGGCCTTCTGATGCCCTTCCTTTCCTATGATGTGAGAAGCAATTGTGAAATAGAAAAGATTAAGATATAATATAACTGCCGGCAGTCTGTCAACGTTTAAATGGAGGGTAAGACACCATAGATTAACCTTCAATTTAGGCTTGACAGACTGCTAGTATTTGAATGTACCTTCGCCTGCCCCACTGCATATCCTGGGTAAATGCAACTAATGAGATAATTTGCTCAAAATACGCTGAGGGCGGGCGATGTTGTACCTTTTTAAAGCCTGCGGTATGATATGATATTCCGGAAATATCACTCCGTTTACTCCACCACTCCCGTCGCCTCGATCAATACTTCCAGGATCTGTGCCGCTGCCCTGGCAATCTTCGTGCCGGGCCCGAAAACGCCAACTACTCCCTTTTCAAACAGGAATTCATAATCCTGATGGGGAATGACCCCACCGACAACGACCATAATATCTTCTCTTCCCAGCTTTTTCAATTCATCGATCGTTTCCGGAACCAATGTCTTGTGGCCGGCAGCCAGGGAGGAGATGCCCAGGATGTGGACATCGTTCTCGGCGGCCTGCCGGGCAGCTTCCGCCGGCGTCTGAAACAAAGGGCCGATATCGACGTCGAAGCCGAGGTCGGCAAAGCTGGTGGCAATAACTTTGGCGCCGCGGTCGTGGCCGTCCTGGCCGAGCTTGGCCACCATAATGCGGGGGCGGCGGCCTTCCAGCTCGGCAAACTGATCGGCTAATTGGCGGGCCTTTTTAAAATCATCGTTGGAGCTGATCTCGCTGGAATAGACACCGGATACGGATTTGGTCTGCGCAACAAAGCGGCCGAAATGGCGCTCCATTGCGTAAGATATCTCACCCAGGGTTGCGCGCAGGCGGGCAGCCGCGACGGCCTTGGACAGCAGGTTACCTTCGCCGGTTCTGGCGCAGTTGTAAATATCTTCCAGTGCTTTTTGCACAGCCTCTTCATCCCGCTTGTTTTTTACTTCATTGATGCGCCGGATCTGAGCTTCCCGAACGGCGGTATTATCAACTTCCAGGATATCTATTGGATCTTCTTCTCCCAACTGGAACACGTTCACACCGACGATCTGGTCCTTACCGCTGTCGATGCGGGCCTGCTTGCGGGCTGCTGCTTCTTCAATGCGCAGCTTGGGAAGGCCTTCTTCGATTGCCTTGGCCATACCTCCCAGCTTTTCGACTTCCTGGATATGGGCCCAGGCGCGTTTGGCGAGGCGGCCCGTCAGGTATTCTATGTAATAGGATCCGGCCCAGGGATCGACAGACCTGGTAATGTCCGTTTCTTTCTGCAGGTAGATCTGCGTATCGCGGGCTATCTTGGCGGAAAAATCGGTGGGCAGGGCAATGGCCTCATCCAGTGAGTTGGTATGGAGTGACTGAGTACCGCCCAGAACAGCTGCCAGCGCTTCGATGCAGGTGCGGGCGATGTTGTTGAAGGGGTCTTGCTCGGTGAGGCTCCAGCCGGAAGTCTGACAGTGGGTGCGCAGCGCCATCGATTTGGGATTCTGCGGATCGAACTGTTTGACGATCTTGGCCCACAGCATTCGGGCGGCCCGCATCTTGGCGATCTCCATGAAGTGGTTCATACCGATACCCCAGAAAAAGGAGATGCGCGGAGCAAATCCGTCGATCTCCAGGCCTGCTTTGAGGCCGGCGCGGAGATACTCCAGGCCGTCGGCCAGTGTATATGCCAGTTCAATGTCAGCAGGAGCTCCCGCCTCGTGCATGTGGTAACCGCTGATACTGATGGAATTGAAGCGGGGCATATTTTGAGAGGCATATTCAAAGATATCGGCAATGATGCGCATGGAAGGCAGAGGCGGATAAATGTAGGTGTTGCGCACCATAAACTCCTTGAGGATGTCATTCTGTATGGTGCCGCTGAGTTGTTCCGGTTTCACGCCCTGCTCTTCCGCGGCGACGATGTAAAAGGCCATCACGGGAATGACGGCGCCGTTCATGGTCATGGATACTGACATCTTGTCCAGTGGGATCTGGTCGAAGAGTATCTTCATGTCTTCAACGGTGTCGATGGCCACCCCGGCCTTGCCGACATCGCCGACAACCCTTTCATGGTCGGAATCGTAGCCTCGGTGAGTCGCCAGGTCAAACGCTACCGAAAGGCCCTTCTGTCCCTGTGCCAGGTTGCGTCGGTAAAAGGCATTACTTTCTTCGGCAGTAGAAAAGCCCGCATACTGCCGGATAGTCCAGGGCCGGACGGTGTACATCGAGCTGTAAGGGCCACGCAGGAAAGGCGGCAAGCCGGCGGCATAGGAAAGGTGCCGGGCGTCTTTTAAATCTTCCCCGGATAAAACAGAAGGAATGGCAATTTTTTCCGGTGTCGCCCAGTCGGGGCCTTCTTTTTTGACAGTGCCTAAAACCTTTTCATCCAACGCTATTTTACTGAAATCAGGGCGTGCCATAAGTTGCTTTTTTTGCTACTCAAATATATGAAATTCGGGCGGATTGTACAGGAGAAGCGGGGGAAAAGACGGGCTGACAGAAATGAGGGAAGGGCATTCTCCCTGAGGAGAACAACCCTTCCCATTCGTCGAAAAACTACCAGTTTTTGAATTTTTTCCCGGGAACCCACCCGCTTCCTGTATAGGGCTTTTGAGCGGGTGGCTTCCCGGGAGGGCCGGCCTTTGTTGTGGGGAAAAGGCTTTAGGTTCGGGCTACCGCTGCTTGATAAACGTGCGGGTTTGCACCGTGCCCGGCTGCTCGATGCGCAGGAAGTAGGTTCCGGAAGGCCACGGCGCCAGGTTGGCCTGTTCTTCCAGTGTGCCACCGGGGTGGTTGTATTCCTGTTTCCACAATACCTGCCCGGAGACATTGACAATGGCCAGGGCTACGGGGCCGGGCTGGGCCTGGAAATGTACGTTGATCTTATCGACAGCCGGGTTGGGAAAAAGCCGGAAGCCCTCCGGTTGGGTTTGCAGAGGAGTGCCGGAACGGACAATTTCCATAGGATGGAGGGCTTCCCCGGCCTTTTCCATTGGTTCTTTATTCACTACCTGTTCGGGAACAGGAGCGGGTTCTTCGTATTGTACCTCGGAGGGGCGTTCCGTGCAGTCAAGGCGAAACCTTATCGGCATAGTGAACTGCACGCGCACGGGCCTGCCGCGTTGCTTTCCTGGTATCCACTTCAGGCCCTGCTTTTTCATCTTCCTGACTACTGAGAGGGCGGCTTCACCAAACTGGCCGCCGATATCGCGAACTATCCGGGCATTCGTAACCGATCCGTCTTTTTCGATGACAAACTGGATGACAACCGTTCCCTCTACACAATTTTCCCGGGCCACCGTCGGGTAATCGAGGTTCTGATAAATGAACTCCAGTAGCTTCTCTTCGGAGCATTGCCTTTTTTCTTCGGTTGAGGACAGCCCTTCACAGCCCGGAAAACGGGGCATTTCTTCCACGACCCGAAAAATATCCGAACAGGTGATCCGGGGCGGCGGTGGCGGCACGTAGCCACCTGCCAATAGCGCAGAATAGGTTTTCGTATCGTGGCATTCTATGATCTCAGGAACATCCCCTTCCCAGGTAATCTGTTTGCCGGAATCACCCCGGCCTGCTTCGGGCTTCCGGGAGTAATTCACTTTCAGCGGTGTATCTCTGAGCGGGGCCTTCCCGGTTTTGATGGGGCAGTAGGTGGCATGTACTGTTTTTCCGGGGGGCGGCGGAAGGGGGATGCTGCGAATGGCCTGTTCCTGCCCTTCTTCAGCATTGGGAATAGCGCCCGGCGCAGGTTGGGCGGCTGTGCTCCAGAATAGTACGGGCAGCAGGTAAATACAAAGGGTGTAAATAAGGGTTTGCATAGGCTTGGGAGTTTTGGTTTACGAATTACAGGACAATCAATAGAGTAACGATGGTGTTCTATCAGAAAACTGTTTTTTCCTAAGAGCATGTTTGGAGGCCACCCTTTGGGCTGAAAACGCCCCTTTTTTGCTGATACTGCGTTGCTTTTTTCGTCCATACCTTCCAGGTATGAACTTCAAAAAGCGCCTTGTCTCATCAAAAAAATGACACTTTTCATCTCCAAAAGCGGCCTCCAAACATGCTCTCAGGCGCTTATTTGAGGCTGAACTTCACGGGCAGGTTCATCTGCACGCGCACCGGGCGGCCCCTTTGCGCTCCCGGCGTCCATTCCGGCATGCTATTGACCACCCGGAGGGCTTCCCTGCCGCATCCGCCGCCAATGTCCCTAAGGATATGGGCGGCGCTGATGGAGCCGTCCTTTTCGATGACGAACTGTACGACGACCAGGCCTTCAATGTTGCTGCTTCGGGCCAACTCCGGGTAGCGGATATTCTGATAAATATAGCTGAGCAATTCGCGGTTGGAGCACCGCTCCCGCTCCTCTTTGTAGGGTAGGCTGGCGCATTGCCCGAAACGGGGCATTTCTTCTACGATCTTAAAGATATCGTCTTTAGCGGCCGGCTCTTCAACAACGGGAAGTGGGGGTGGCTCATAGGAAACAGGAGCGGAAACGGCCGCGGGTTGCGAAACAGGAGCCGTAAAACCGGGCGTTATATCGATTTCTGCAGTAACCGGCTCATTCGAAAAGTCCGGCATTTCTGCAGGAATGATCTCATCGGAAGGAGCCACAACGGGTGGCGGCAGCTGCCGGGGCTTTTGTTGGGCGGTGCGGATGACGTCCACATGGTCCAGCTTATCGTGAATGTCTTCAATCCGGAGGTTGGAATCCTCGTATTGCTCCGTGGTCCAGTTGAAGGCCAGGATGGCCAATGCCAGGGAGATCACCAAGCCAAACTTCATAAAGATGGCCCGGTTGTGGTTCAAACGGGAAATATCCTGTCGATTCATCTGATGGCGGTTTAGTCACTGCAAAAGATTCGCCATCGGGCCCGATGAAATTTTTTTTTCAGCACATTCAACTGTATAGATGCAAAGGCGTTCTATTTTGGTGCATGGGAGGCCGATTTTTAATACATTTGCATAAATGCACTGATCGCCGTTTGATGAAACGGCAGAGCTGCGAAAAATTGCTGAATAGTGATAAAATTTGAAAGATTCAGGCTGGACAACGGGCTCACCGTCCTGGTCCACGAAGATGACAGCACCCCGATGGCAGTGGTCAATATCCTGTACAATGTGGGGGCGCGCGATGAATCGCCGGAGAAGACCGGTTTTGCCCACCTTTTTGAGCATCTGATGTTTGGAGGCTCTGCCAACATTCCTGACTTCGATACGCCCATACAGATGGCAGGTGGCGAGAATAACGCCTTCACCAACAACGATATCACCAACTTTTACGATATGCTCCCGGCCGAGAACCTGGAGGTGGCTCTCTGGCTTGAGTCAGACCGTATGATGAGCCTCAATTTTGACGAGCGGGTGCTGGAAGTTCAGCGCAAAGTGGTAGTCGAAGAGTTTAAGGAGACCTGCCTTAACGAACCTTATGGTGATGTGTGGCACCACATCGCTGACATGGCCTACAAGGTACACCCCTACCGCTGGCCCACTATTGGTAAGGTGCCCAAACACGTTGAAGAGGCCACCCTCGATGATGTCCGCAGGTTTTTCTACCGTTATTACCGGCCAAACAATGCTATTCTGGCCATTGCCGGCAATGTGGATGCAGAACAGGTAAAGGGGCTGGTGGAAAAATGGTTCGGCGATATTCCTGCCGGTGAGATGATCGAACGGCAATTGCCGCAGGAACCGCCTCAGAAGCGGCTTGAGCGGCGCATTAACGAGGCCAATGTGCCGGTAGATGCGATTTATCTCGCTTTTCACATGCCGGCGCGCAACCATGCTGACTATTATGCGGCCGACCTCATTTCTGATGTGCTGAGCAACGGTTCATCCTCCCGCTTGTACCGCCGGCTGCTCAAGGAGCAGGAGTTGTTTTCCAGCATCGATTGCTATGTAACCGGCTCAATAGACCCGGGCCTGCTCATCGTAGAAGGTAAACCCGCTACCGGCGTGAGCCTGGATGAGGCTTCGGCAGCAATCTGGAAGGAGCTGACGGAACTAAAGAAAGAGCTCATTCCTGAAGAGGAACTGCAAAAACTTAAGAACAAGATCGAAAGCACTCTTGTCTTTTCCGAGCTCAATGTACTCAATAAAGCCATCAACCTGTCTTTCTTCGAACTGCTCGGCGACGCTGAACTGATCAACAAAGAAGCCGGCCTCTATCAAAAAGTGACTACTGCTGACCTTCACCGGGTGGCTAAGGAGATCCTTACCGAAGAGAATTGCTCCGAGTTGTACTACAAGGCAAAAGGCGGGGTTGAGAAACAGGTGGCGGCATGAACCTAGTCCCTGTTTTTTCCTTCCCTTCCTTAAGGGCTTTTTCGGCAACAGAATGAAACTTTGATTTTATTCAATCCTTAAGACATCTGACTCGCAGAAGATTGGCGCCGCTTTTATTTCCAAACCTGGCTCTTCAAATAGTGAAGGCGGCACTCCTATGTCCGCCAGATAAAGCTCACCACGCAGGTGGAGCACCTCTTCTGCGTAAAGCCCGGACTTGGGCAGGCCGAGGGTGAGGGTTGCCCGGGCTTTGATGGTAGGCGTATGGGCCTTTCCGGTGGCCAGGTCCAGCCCGGAGGGAGTATCCAGAGAAAGTGTCGGGATTGGAGATTTGTTAGCCCATTCGATCATTTTCCGGGGCAGCCCTTCGGGGTCTCCCGAGAGGTTGTAGCCAATAATTCCATCGATGATGAGGTCAAAACCCAGCGTTGCGCCCAATTCTTTGCCACTTCTTATGGAAATGCCCATGCGCTCGAGGATGGAGAGTTGGTGGATCGATTCCGGGTTCATCCGTTCCCGGGCAGAAGCAGTGTAAACTTCTACTTCTGCACCCCATCCGTTCAGCCGGCGGGCACAGGCCAGGGCGCCTCCGCCATTGGATCCGGTGCCGGCAAGCACCATTACCCTTTTGCCGGAAGGGTTGCTTTCCAGAAACCGGTCACGCGCAAGAATAGCCAGGCAACGGCCTGTATTCTCCATTGACTGAAGGGGGCTGATGTGGTATTCCTCGGCCATGAGGCGGCTTATTTCAGCCATTTGGGGAACATCAATAGTGGGGAGAGGGTCGCGATAAACCCGAATACTGCTCATGGGGTAATTAGTTTAACTACAATAGTACGCCATTTATTCAATAAAGGGGTAGATCAGGGCCAAAAAGAACTCCATCCGGGAATAAAAATATTATTGTCCCAGGAATTGCAGAACGGCCTTCCTCTGCCGGGGCCGGGTATCAAAATCAATGGAGATACTTCAACAGTGGAAAGGTCAATTTTCATAATGGTGAGGCCAATTTTCCGCAAACTAAAGTTTTTCGGTGAATTCACCAATCAAAGGGGAAGCATTAAAAGGCAGAGTAAGGTTCCTGATTTTCAACAACTTTCACACAACCTGCCGTAAAAACCGGGGGGCACGTGGCCTGTATGGCAAGGAATCAATTCAGCGCTTTACAAGTGCTCCGGTGAGTAACAACAATAATAATAATAACAAAAGGCCCCACTTCACCAGGCGCCAGGCGCGGGGGTGATGCTGGAAGTAGAATGCAAAGCTTTCCACAAAGAGGACAATCGCCAGCCCCATAACCATGGTCATGGCCCAGTTGGTGTTCCAGGCATCAAAAATCAGGGCTCCGACGGCAATAGCTATGGTGAGTAAGGTATAGATCCGCGTGGACCAACTCAGCTCCCGGTGAAATTCATTCAGGGTTTTCGTGGACATGGTGGTTCTGTTTTTTCCAAAAACTAGGAGTTACCCGGGAAAAAGGAAATGATAATTGTCAGTAGTAAGTGGATAAGAGTATATCAGAGAGCGGAACGCCCCCTGATATACTGTTTCCTGCTCTCCGTTCTCTGTTTCCTGATATTCTATTCTGCCAAAATTTCCTCCAACACCTCAATCCTGCCATCGATATCATCCGGCGCCGGCAACCCCAGTATCCTGCAGATCAGGGGATAGACGTGGACGTTTCGGAAAGAAGGGATTGTCAGGCCCTTTTTGATTGCCGGGCCGTTGGCGTAGAAGATGGCGTGCATTTCCGGGAATTCGGGATTAAAGCCATGCTCTCCTCCCTGCCTGAACTTTCCTTCCTGTGCCAGGGCGATCCGGCGGCTGTCTCTAAGATAATAGCCGTATTCGGGCAACAGAATGAGATCGCCCAGCCTCGGATTGTCCTGGCTGCAATGATAAAAAGGAAAATCTTCAATTTTATATACCTGAAAATGATCTTCTTTTGATTTCAGGAACCGGAAAACGGTGTCCTTGTCGGCGCCATCCTTCAGATACAGGTGGGCCAGGGCGCCGTTGTTGGCAATGAGGTACAGGCTGTCTTGTTCCAGCGGGTCAATATTGATGAGCTTATCCGGGGCAACGTCGATCATGCCGTGGTCAGAGACGATGAATGTGTTGACGGGCAGGCCGGTAGCTTCGACGCCCCGGAAGAGTTGCCCCAGCACTTTGTCCAGTTCCAGAAGGGCAGGGCCGATGTGTTCGTCGTCGGTAGGGCCGTATCGGTGGCCGGCATCGTCCATATCTGAAAAATAGAGCGTGATCATGTGCGGGCGTTCGGCCTCGGGTAGGGCCAGCCAGTCCAGCACCTGTTGTACGCGGGCTTCGTTCGGGACGGAGCCATCGTAAGTAAAGAAAGAGGTAGGGCGAACCCCCTGAATATCTGCTTCAGAGCCCACAAAGAAATAGCTGGCCGAAACCATCCCGTTCTGCTCGGCATTGACCCACAGCGGGGTTCCTTTATACCAACTGCCATCCTCAACGGCTTTCCGGTTGCCGGTGCGGTAGAATTCCTTTCGCTGAGGGTCGTAAAAGGTATTGTCCACCAGTCCGTGGTTCTCGGGGTAAAGGCCGGTTGCAATGGTGTAGTGGTTGGGGAATGTCTTGGCGGGGAAACTGGAGATCATGGAGAAGGCCTGGGCCCCCTCCTCGATGAACTTCAGCAGGTTGGGAGGGCGAAAACGGCCAACATAATCGTAGCGCAGCCCATCGCAGGAGATGAGGATGACGTATGGCTTATCATAGTGTTCCGGGCGGTTGGTTTGGGCCGGAACAGCCTGGCTGAACAGAAACAGGATGAACAGGAGGAGGAAGCGCATGGCTGGTTCAGGTCTTTTGTTGAGGAGGCAAAGTTAGTCAGGATTTTACAGGATTTTACAGGGTTTTTCCGGTGGCGTTGCGGGTATTATTCCCCGATTTGTCGTTTCCGGTTTGATCTGTTCCTTTATCGGTTAGTGAATATACCATGGTTCCTGGTTTTTCCGTTCTATTCCCGGATTTTAACCCTATCTTTGCACCTCGGTTTTAAAAAATAGAACAGAAGTGAAAAAAACGATACTTTTAGCAACCATAATCCTGGGAACGATCTCACTGGCGCATGCCCAAAAGGGATGGGAAGCCGGCGGTTGGCTGGGCGCCTCCTATTATTTCGGGGACCTGAACACCAATTATGACCTCAGCATGCCGGGCCTGGCCGGCGGCATCATCGCGCGCTACAATTTCAATAACCGGCTGTGCTTTAAGATGTCTGCCAATTACGGCAAGGTGATGGCCGACGACGCCAATTCCAGCAACCCCTTCGAGCAATCCAGAAACCTGAACTTTGAATCCATTCTGATCGATGGAGCCGCCCAACTGGAGTTTAATTTCTTACCCTATACTCACGGCAGTAAGGATGAATTCTTCACTCCTTACATTTTTGCCGGCTTTAATGTTTTCCATTTCAACCCGAAGACCTCGTATCAGGGAGAAATGGTGGAATTGCGCCCTCTTGGGACCGAAGGCCAGTTCAAGGGTGAGGAGTATTACAGTGTCAGCGGCGGATTGGCCTATGGCCTGGGTATCAAGCTGGACCTGAGCTACGAGTGGAGCCTCAACTTCGAGCTCAGCGCCCGCAGCCTGTTCACCGATTACCTTGATGATGTCAGCACCGTGTATCCTGATAAAAAAGACCTGCTCAAGTTGCGCAATCAAACGGCTGTGGCCCTTTCCGACCGGTCGATTCCCATCCCCGGGGTGGAAGACAGCCAGATAGGGGAAAAAGGCACCCAGCGGGGCAACAGCAATAACAATGACAGCTTCGTTTTCCTCGGTGTCGGCCTGGTATATTACTTCGGAGACATCCGGTGCCCGGAATACGGAAGGCGGAAATAACCGCAGCCAACTTCGTTCGGGGGAAGAATTACCGGGAACCGGGCAATTGGCCTTATCTTTGGCTTCATAAGCGCAGCAAAAATGGTCTTACAAAAAGAATTTACCCTGCAACCCTATCCCCGGGGATACCATGTCATCACCGGCGAGGTTCAACGCCAATTGCCGGAAGGCCTGCCTGGCCGGGGCATCCTGCACCTCTTCATCAAGCATACTTCTGCCGCTCTGGTGATCAATGAGAATGCTGACCCCGACGTGCGAACCGATTTCGAAAGCATTTTCAACCATATTGTTCCGGAAAACCTACCTTTCCTCCGGCACACCATTGAAGGCCCGGATGATATGCCCGCCCATATCAAAGCCGCTTTGATCGGCTCTTCCGTAAGTATTCCCATTACCAACGGCCGGCTCAACCTGGGCACCTGGCAAGGCATTTACCTGTGCGAATTCCGCAATCACGGCGGCGCCCGCAGGCTGGTAGCTACAGTTTACGGCTAAGGCTGGGCGGAACGGAAAGAATTCTGCCTGCTCCATCGGATGAGGAATAATGAAGCTTGTTTCCTTACCCCTTTTCATTTATTAATGTGGCCTACTTTTACTAAATTTAGCAGAATCACTGGAAAACCTTATTGCTATGCCTTTCTTTGGGAACCTGCTGAAAAGAGGATTACGTATTGGTGAAAAACTGGAGCACCGCCAGGTGGATCCCATGCGCCTCCAGAACCATACGCTGCGCCGCTTGCTTAAACGGGCCCAACATACGGCCTTCGGGCAATATTACGACTTTAAAGACCTGCTGAAAGCAGAGCGCCTGGCCGCGGAATTTCAGAACAAAGTTCCGATATTTGACTATGACACCATGTATGACCGCTGGTGGCACATGGCGCTAAGAGGGGTCGAAAATGTGTCCTGGCGGGGAAAGATCAAATATTTTGCGCTCAGTTCCGGTACTTCCGGCGCCCCAAGTAAGCACATTCCCGTTTCAGACGAAATGCAGCGGGCCATGCGCCACGCCGGCCTGAAGATGTTCTTTGCTCTGACCAACTTTGATGTTGACCCCGAACTTTATACCAAACCCATGCTCATGCTGGGGGGCAGCAGCGACCTGCAGAGCCAGGGAGATTACTTTATGGGAGACCTCAGCGGCATCAATGCCAGCCGGCCGCCGTTCTGGTTGAGGCCGTATTACAAGCCGGGTATGGAAATCGCGAGGATACGCGACTGGGAGGAGCGCATCAATGAGATCGCCCGCCTGGCCCCGGACTGGGATATCGGGTTCATTGTCGGCATCCCTTCCTGGCTGCAACTCATGATAGAGCGCATTATCGAATACCATAAACTGGACAATATTCACCAGATATGGCCTAATCTGCGGGTTTGTGTGCACGGCGGCATCGCCTTCGAGCCGCTGAAGAAAGGATTTGAAAAGCTCTTTGCCCGGCCGCTGATCTACATGGACACCTACCTGGCTTCGGAAGGCTTTATCTCCTATCAGGACCGCCCCGGCACCCGGGGTATGCGGCTCCTGGTGCGCAACGGCATCTTTTTCGAGTTTGTCCCCTTCAATTCCAATAACTTCAATGAAGATGGCCAGATGATCAGCCAGCCGCAGGCACTATCTCTGGAAGAAGTGCAGGAAGGCGTAGATTATGCCCTTTTGATCAGTACCTGTTCCGGCGCCTGGCGTTACCTCATCGGCGATACCGTCCGGTTTACCGACAAAGAGCGGTGGGAGATCATCATCACGGGGCGCACCAAACATTTTCTGAGTATCTGCGGAGAACATCTTTCGGTGGACAATATGAATCAGGGCATTCAATATGTGGAGGAAGAACTGAATGTCAACATCCGGGAATTTACCGTCAGCCCACTGGTCGAGGAAGGTGGTTATATCCACAAATGGTTTATTGGTTGTGAACCCAAAGCCGATAGTGATGCCGTCGCCAGCCTGCTGGATGAACGGCTGAAGGAAATAAACGATGATTACCGTACCGAACGCAACTCTTTACTCCACATCCAGGTGCAAACGATCCCGGTGGGGCTCTTCTATCAGTGGCAGGAATCCCAGGGGAAAATGGGAGGGCAGAATAAATTCCCCCGGGTAATGAAGGGCCGGCAGTTTGCCGAATGGGAGCGCTTCGTCCGGCAGGAGCTTAAAAACCGGGATAATGCCGCCCGCATTTCCCATAGCGGGTAGAACTCCTGTTTCACGGTAAAACAATGTTGAAGAAGGATGCATCTCATTTTTGACGGCATAAAACTCGGGTTGATCCTGGCCATCCTGGTAGGGCCTATTTTCTTTGCATTGATACAAGCGGGAGTAGAGCAGGGTATCCGCGCCGGCGCCATGGTGGGGCTCGGCATCTGGGTCAGCGATGTGTTATTCATCTTCGGCGCCTATTTTGGAGTATCCTATGTCACCCGCCTGGTGGAGTCGCCCGAATTTGCTCTTTACCTGGGCATAGCCGGGAGCATTACCCTAACCCTCTTCGGGCTGGGCGCACTGCTTACGGCACCCAAAGCCGGAGGAAAGCCCCAATGGACAAAAAACACTTTTCGCGCATCCAGCTATTTCTCCCTGTGGATGAAAGGCTTTCTCATCAATACCATCAACCCTTTCACCTTTTTCTTCTGGATCGGCGTAACCACCACCATGGTCATCGACGGAGGGCTCGACAGCCGGGAGGCTATCCTTTTCTTCGGCAGCATCTTCGGCACCATTGTATTTACGGATTTTTCCAAGGTCGTGCTTTCCAAGCGTATCCGCCGGGTGTTGAAGCCTATCCACCTGCTGTGGCTGCGCCGCATCTCAGGTGGAGCGCTGATCGTTTTTGCCCTGGTGTTGCTGGCCAGAGTGCTCATGTTGTAACTATTTCGTTCTCCTCACCTCACCTACTTTCTTATCCATCACTTTAAACCAGGCCGGCGGCACAAAAGACAACAGGATGGCCGCCGGATACCCCATCGGAAGCTGAGGGCTGTCGTCAAAATGGCGCAGGATCTGGTACTTTCTGCTGGCTTTGAAATGGTGGTCGGAATGCCGCGTCAATTCATAGAGAAAGATGCGGCCCAGCTCGTGATCGGAATTCCAGGAATGGCGTGGGCTCACGCGTTCGTAGCGGCCATTATCCAGTTTCTGCCGGCGCAGGCCGTAATGTTCGATGTAGTTGACGGATTCCAGCATCAGAAAACCTACTACGGCAATGGCCACGGCATAACCGATCATAAACCAGCCCCAGATAAGGCCAATAGCCAGCAGGTAGAGCGCCTGAAAAGCAGTGAAGCGGATCATCTCATTTGTCCAACTCCAAAAGGGCTTTCCCCTTTTTTCCAGGCGTTCCCGCTCAAGTTTCCAGGCATTGCGGTAGCTGCCGGTTATGGAGCGCCACCAGAAGGCATAGAGGCTTTCCCCCAGGCGGGCGGAGGCGGGATCTTCGTCGGTGGCTACATTCTTGTGGTGGCCCCGGTTGTGCTCGATGAAAAAATGAGTGTAAAGGGCGGTAAGCAGTAGCACTTTCGACATCATTTGCTCATACCACGTGGAGCGATGTCCCAGCTCATGTGCAACATTGATCCCTATTGTGCCAACGATCAGGCCTACGCTGAGTGTCATGCCCACCGTTTCGTAGGGGGCCAGCCCGCCACCGGCAATGGTGTTGAAATAGTAGCAAATGAGCCCGTAGAGAACCGGAATATTGAGGTAGAGCAGCATGTCGAAGAACCGGGAAGCTGCTCTTTGGGGTTCTCTTTTCGGATCTATGTTCTCAGCCGAACGGGGCGTGAAAAATTCCAGCAGGGGGATCGTCACAAAGCCTATGTAAATGCTACCGAATGACCAGGCGCCCTGCAGGTAGATGCCCAGGAAAGCCGCAACCGGCGCAACGTATGCGATCAGATATTTCAGGTCTCTCCACATAGTAAAATGAATGAATGATTGAAATCAGGCCTTTGAGCTGAACCGAAAAGTGGTGCGGGTGTTTCCATTTCGAATTCATATTGAATAAATTTGCCCGCTTCAGCTGATGAATAAAATTAGCGGAAAACCAAAATAATAGCAAATCACAACAGGATAATGAGCAAAGCATTTCATAAGCTTACCGTTCGGGAGGTGAAAAGAGAAACTCCGGAAGCGGTAACGGTCGTTTTTGACATTCCCGAGACACTGAAGGACAGGTTTAATTACAAACAGGGGCAATACCTCACCCTGAAATCCACGCTGCACGGAGAGGAGATACGCCGGGCTTACTCCATGTGCAGCAGCCCTCTCGATAACCACATCGCCGTTACTGTCAAACGGGTAGAAGGAGGAAAGATGTCAGTTTACATCAACAGCGAGTTGAAAGCCGGACACCAGATGGAGGTCATGGAGCCCGAGGGGCGCTTTTTTACCTCACTCGACCCCGATCAGCGGAAGGATTATTACCTCTTTGGCGCCGGCAGCGGCATCACACCCCTGATGTCGATCATCCGGACGATCCTGGAGAAAGAGCCCCAGAGCACAGTCAATCTGCTTTACGGCAACCGCAACGAGGAATCCATTATTTTCCGAAACCAGTTGGACGAGCTGGCCAGGCAATACAGCGATCAGTTCTTTGTCGAGCACATTCTCAGCCAGCCGGCCCGGCAAAAGGCAGGTGGCATGCTGGGTTTCCTGAAAAAAGGGCAGGTCAGCTGGGAAGGCAAGGTCGGCCGCATTGGCAATACACAGGTGAATGAGTTCCTGGAGAAACACCCACGCCGGGCCAAAGAGGCGGAATACTTCATCTGCGGCCCTGGCGATATGATCGATACGGCTAAAGCAAGCCTGATCGCTCACGGCATCGACCCGAAGCATATCCATACTGAGCGTTTCGCTACGGCTCACGAAGCCGAAGTGAAAGGCGAAAAAGTTAAAGGGCTGGAAGGTGCTACGGTGAAAGTGCATCTGGACGGATCGGAGTTTTCGGTGGAAGTACCGGAAGGCAAAACCATTCTGGATACCCTGATCGATAACAAATACGATCCGCCTTATTCCTGTACCGCCGGCGCCTGTTCAACCTGTATGGCAAAGATCATTAAGGGAAGCGTCAAGATGGAAGCCTGCTATGCCCTGGATGATGATGAGGTGGCAGACGGCTACATCCTCACCTGCCAGTCGCATCCAACTACTGACGAGGTGGAGATCACTTATGATGTGTGATGTGTGATGTGCGATGTGCGAGGGGCAATACAAATCAAACGTCAACAATTTTAACCGGCTCGTAGAGACGGTCACATATCAAAAATCTCTTCAGGGTTTTCCATCGCAATAACCGCCGTTTCCACGGCTTTCCTTATGATGTTGCTGTCGTGGGCCAACCCTTCGTAAAGATACCCATTCTGGAAGGTGCCAATGGTGCGGGCCAGGATCTCTGCTCCGAAATGAATGCCGGCGTCGGCTGTCTCTTCCTCATCAAGAAGGAGGCTTTTTTCCGGACCCAGGTTGGCCAAATAACTTTCCAGGAAGGCTTTCCGCAGGCGCCTGAGCGCCAGTTCCCTTTCTTTATTCTCGGTGCAGTGCCGAAGCATCCACAGGTGAGCGATAAAATGCGCAATATCTTGCGCCGGCCTGCCGTAATGGGCAAATTCCCAGTCGATGAGGCGGGCCTGTTTCCGTTCGTTGTCGAGAAGAATGGAACGGGGCCAGAGGTCACCCATGATCAGGCATTTCCCTTTTGTCAGATATTTCTTTCCCAGTTCCTCTGCCCGGCGGCCCAGCTCAGTAGCGTTGCCAATCCCGGCCTTTTTTAAACGCTCGCGAACCGTGGCGTACTGTACTTTGAGGCGGGTTTGCTGAATCTCCCTGTTGTTGATCGATCCGGCTATGGCCTGGTTGCCTGCGGTGGAAGCATGAAGGCGGCCAAGAAAGCAGCCGAGTTCAGCCCCCAGTTCACGGTAGGGCCGGCCGGCCAGATCCAGTGCCGGCAGGTTGCCAACATCTTCGAGAATGAGGGTGTGCTTTTTTTCATCCACATAAAGGAGCCGGGGCGGGCGAAAGCTTTCGGAAAGGAATGTCTGCAGGAGGGGGGCGTCGAAAAGCCGGAGGGCGGCCGCTTCCATTAATATCCGGCGGGGAGGAAGCGGGATATCCGGGGCTGTGGCAATATAAGGAGGGGCATATTTGACGATTACAGAACGTTCCCAGCCCCATACCCTCCACACCAGATTGAGGTTGCCTCCGGAAAGCTTTTTGACTTCACCGGTAGGGTGGAATCCTGGCAGGGCATCCGATACAAATAGAAGTATATTTACCGGTTTAAACTGGCCATGTTCCATAGGCAAACCGGATCTAATATTATTTAGAGAACCGGTACAGGTGGTTGCCGAAGGCCACAGGTTCTCCTTTTTCAATGAATCGAAGCAGGATCTGACGGGTGGCCTCCCGGCTTCGGTCAAGCGATTCGGTGACGCCTTCTTCCTCCGGGTTGGAAAAGCCTGGAACGGAGTATTTGTGGCCAACCACCAGGCCGGCACAAGATATCTCCAACTCGTTGGCAAGCACGATCTCCGGAGCCAGGGTCATTGAATTGACATTTGCCCCGGCCTTTATCCACATGCGGTTCTCGGCAGCTGTTTTGCCTCTCGGGCCGCCAACATAGGCAAATACGATTTCCTTTGCAGGGTTGGCGATCAGCCCTCCGGCTATATCGAAGAGCTGTCGCCGCAGAGGTTTGGAGAACAGGCCCTCATTCAGCACCAGATGGGCATTATCAGGGCCGGGCCTTTCGAACATAGAACAGGTGCTGCCGTCCGGGAGGCGGTTGTCCATCATGATGAGGTCATCGGCCAGCATGGGTTGGTAGAGGGGCAGCTCTTTATCCATTACCCCAACGGAGCTCGTAACCAGCAGCGCACCGCAGTCCACTTGTTTCAGGGCAGCGGCCTGTGCCCGGTAGTTGATCTGGTTCGGCAGCAGAGAGTGGGGTAGTCCATGGCGAAAAAGCAAGTACGCCGGGCGCGCCAGGCCGTTGGCTTTGTAAAGGGTTTGTACTCCAAAAGGCGTCCTGATGACTTCCTCCGAGAATTCATATTCTTCCAGGGACTCTTTCGAAAAAGCACTGCCCAGTATGATGGCGACGGATCTCATGGCCCCTGGCTTTATTCGGTGACAGCGGCATGGTGAACCTGAAGTACGTCCTTCTTCTCACCGTTCAGATTGACAAATACAACCACATCGCAGTTGGAGGCTACCCAGTCGGTAGGCAACGTCGTTGAGAATGTCTTTTCAATGATGGCCCCGGCGCCCAGTGGTTCGTCGATGGGGTTCCCATCGTAATTGGTGAGCATACCCCGTAAGACGTGCTGGTGTTTGTAGTTGGGGTCAGGGGTTCCGCTTTCAGGCGTGAGTTGAAGGTCTTCCACATCACTTTCGGTAATGGCAACGCTGATCCGAATATCCTCTTCGGAGATGGTTTCCTCCACATAGAGGGTGGCCTTTACCTCCAGTTTCCGGTCTTCATTATTGTAGGCATTCTCTATGTCGATCTTGACTTTAGGCGGTTCCAGCAGTTCCTGGGCGATGAAACCGGCCCATTGCTGGCGGCCGAGCTGCAGGTCGAATTCTCCATCGAACTTTTTGCGGTTGACAACGGCGGTGGGGTAGCCCAGCGGCTCGCCGAGATAACTCAGTAGGCTGGCGCCTTCGTCGATGCGAAAATCATACTGGCTTTCCGAATAAGGGGGAGCGAAGGAGCCGGCATGGATGGAAATGGCCACCAGTTGCTGGCCGTGAAGGCCGAGCAATCCTTCTATCGCTGCGCTACCTGCCGGGCAGTTGACGCAGCGCACGCCGGTGAATTCCTCGATCAGAACCTGGCGTTGCTGGTCTTCCACCGGGGTGGGGCCGTCTGGGTTGCTGCCGCCCATAGACGGGTTGATCACGGGAGGGATCTCCTCGCAGCCAAGCCATAGCAAACCTGCCAGAAGGAAGAATAGAGTACTTAATTTTTTCATTGCCGAATATTTTTAAAAACTAGAATTTGCAGTGAACCTGACGCCGCTGAAGGCCGGCTCCAGGCGGCAGATCCCGCCGGTACAGACGACGCCCTCCACCTGCTTGATATAGCTGAGCGAAAAGCGGTTGGCGCGGTGGGTATAGAACACATCAAACCTTGGATAGTGCAATTTCAACTTTTCCCCCGTATCGGCATCGACCGGAGAATTCTTGCCTGGTGCAGAATTGAACATATCCGAAACCGTAAACGTCCAGTGCGGAGCAATGCTGAATTCGGCCAGCCCGAAAAGCCAGTTGCCATAATCGTGGCGAAGCCCCTTTGCGTCCTTTCCGGTGTACATGAACTGCCCTTCAAACCGGATGGACTTTTTGCGGTCGAATTTATAGAGGAAATCGAAATAGGGGATAAAGGTTTCGACTATCGGGGCATCTGGCTTAAACTCGAAAACTTCCTGATTGTACCGTTGGATCTGAACTCCGCCCAGGAGTGTCCAGGTGCGCTTGTGCTTGTAAGACACTTCGGTGTATAATTCGCGGTAGAGCAGGTCGTTGTCCAGGTTGGTAATATTGGAAAAATTGACGTTGAGGCCCAACTTTCGCTTGTAATTGTATCTGATATCGGCCTGGATGGCCTGTTCGCCCAGTGTTTGGGTAGCGGCGTTGTAGCGGGCGGTCAGGCGGTAGGTGTTGACGCGCGCCATAGGGGGCAGGAAGTTGATTAGTCCCCGGTTGAGCTGCTCCTGGGGGCGGGTGCGGAAATCGAAGTTCTCTGTGCGCTTGCCTTCCAGGGTGACCCCCAGGCCTTTGTCGGCGTAACTCAGGCTGGAATAGACGACGGACCCGGAAGAGAGGAACAATTTGTCGCCGACAAGAGTAGTAGTATCCCCGATGTTGAACTCGCCGAAGGGGTCATTGAGGTTGTCTTTTGATTTGTATGCCCCTTCAACATACCAGGTGAAGTCTCCTGCCGTGAGGGTGTTGAAAACGGAGAAAGCATAGGCGTTGTATTTCGGGACAAAAGCGTCTTCCTTGGAATAGGTGTTGATGGTTGCGACCAGCGAGTTCATGGAGGCATCATCCAGGGTGCGGTTGACGGCCCCAAAGCCGGGAGCGATAGCCCAGTTGGCGCCTTCGCCTCCGCTGAGATAGCCATCGATACTAATGCCCTTGATTACCGAACCATAAACGTCGAACTGCTGTTTCTGGCGGCCGGTAAAGGCTTTGATCTTCCAATCCGGAAGGATCTCGTAGGCCAGGCGGGCGCCCAGAAGCGCATTGTCAATAAGCAGCGGGCGTTCCTCGAAGGCGCGGAAAATGATGCCGCTGCCGATCTGGTCGTAAAGGTAGCCGACAGAAATGTCGAGCTTCTGGATACTCTTGTGGATATACCAGCGGCCAATGCCTTCATCGGTATAAGAGCCGGTAGGGTTCAGCAGGTTGGAATTATTGAACAGGTCGAATCGCAGGCCGAAGTCGAACCCCCAGTTGCTGTAACTGAGGTTGAGCCAGGCTTCGGCGCCATAGAGCTGGCGGTCATACTGAGGTGTATTGGCTGCTCCGATGAGGCTGTCGCGGACAAAAAAGTTGGCGTTTGTTTCCAGGTTGCCGGATATCTGCCCGCCGCTGTTCTCCTGCCCTTTCAGCGGCAAGGCAAGCATCAGGAGCGTGTAGCAGTAGAAAAGTGCTTTCAGGTTTTGCATTTGTTCAATAATTTCCAGTTGCGGTTTTCGTTTTTCGTTCGGGTTGTTTCCGTTTACCCGGTATGGGGTTACATTTTCCGGGCTTTGCGTCAGAAAACGGGCTGGCTGCCCGAAATTTCTACAATTATCCTCTGAAATTGGAGGATAAAAAAATTTTAAGCTAAGATAGTCATTCAAAAAACAAAGATGTGTGCAGGAGCAAAGCAATAATCTGTACCTTTGCAGCCTTAAAGAAACTTAATATCTCTGTATGAAAGCATATACCACGATAGCTTTTATCTTCTTTGCTGCCCTGGCTTTTGGGCAGAAGAGCATTCCTTCCGTTGAGGTTAAGACCCTGGACGGCCAATCTGTCGATATTCAGGAATATGCCCAAAATGGCAAGATCACGGTGATCAGTTTCTGGGCAACCTGGTGCTCGCCCTGCAAAAAAGAACTGGATGCCATCGCCGACCTGTACGAAGGGTGGCAGGAAGATTACGATATGGAACTGGTCGCCATCACCATGGATACCCAGCGTGCCCTGGCCAAGGTGAAACCCATGGTGGAATCCAAGGGGTGGCCCTTTATCATCCTATCCGACGCCAACCAGATGCTCCGCAATGCCCTGAATTTTCAGGCCATTCCCCAGACCTTCCTGCTGGATAAAGAGGGCAATATCGTTTACAACCACTCCGGCTACGTTCCCGGCGACGAATACGAGCTGGAAGACAAGATCAAGGCTTTGGCGGAGTGAGCGGGAAACGTTAAATGGCCTTTTGGTTCACTGTTCCAGGGTTTATGCTAGAACCAAATAATTATGCAACCCTGAATTATTCTCCGGAATTTCGTATTTTTGAAGGGAACCTTCCACAGTGGTATCATGGCCGAGAAAACTCACTTTCTCTCCCCCTTTGGCTGCTTTGAGATACAGGGCAGCACCTTTGGCATCAGTTCCGTAAAACTGGTTGACAAAAAGCCCTGCCCTGCCGGCCCCATTCCGGAGGCCCTGCGCGATTGTGTCGTTCAGCTCAATGAATACTTCAAAGGGGAGCGGCATGAGTTCAGCCTGAAGCTGGATTTTGGTACAGCGCCGGCTTTTCACCAGGCCGTATGGCAGGAATTGCTGAAAGTGCCCTATGGGCACACCACTACCTACAAGGCGATTGCTGAAAAGCTGGGTGACCCCAAGGCCGTGCGCGCCGTCGGCCAGGCCAACCGTCGTAACCCCATCGCGATCATCGTACCCTGCCACCGCTGCATTGCCAAAAGTGGTGAATTGCAGGGATACTTTTACGGCCTGGATATGAAGCGGCAGTTGCTGGGCCTGGAAAACCCGATGAGCTTTGCACAGCAGGGGAGCTTGTTTTGAAAAAGGTAGTTTATGGTCATTAAATGCCTAATAGTTCCTTACCTAAGGTTAAGTTGCAAAGGCTTCTTTTTCTCATTCCGGCATAATCTCTGGCTGATGAATAAGGCCAGGATTCGGCTTTGCTTACCAATTTTGCTTCCTCCGGGTTTTTGTGAATGTACTCAAGGCATTGCAAGGCATAGCTATTGTCCGGACGAAAGAACAGGTTTCTGTGTTTTCCTTCCAGGGTAATGAAATCGTCAATCCATCCATCTTTGGCCTTAGTTTTAGGGCGGAACAGAGATCCGGAGCGTTTTTCCTGGTTGTTGATGGCACGGGTGTATGAAGATAATAACATTCCAATACAATGGCTGAAGGTTTGCTGGTAATCGTCTTCTGGCAAAGGCCGCCTGTCCAAGGCATCTCCAGGCTTGTATTTTTTTCTTGGTTTTACTGCTTTACTAGGCCAGCAAGCCTCCGGTCGAGTGTAAACCAGCCAGTGAAAATGGTTTGGCATCAGGCAATAGCAGAGAATATCGGCTACGGGTAACAAGTATTTTCTCATTTTTCCTAGGAAAAATCTATAGTTTCGTTTCTGAAAAAAGATCTTCTGTTTATTATTACCTTGGTTGTAGATGTGGTAGATCTGGTGAGGTTGGTATTTCATAGCTTATCATTTTTTTGAAATGAAGTGGGCTAGTGGCCAGGCGACTTTAAGTTCGCCTGGCCACTAGCCGGGTTACCCAAGCAGTACGGCTGTAGCAAAGTTACCCCATCTGGCCATTAATTACCAGGACAGTTAACAAGCTCCTGTCAGCACCTGATTTCGGGGAAAGAAGATCTAAAAAATATACATTTAATTGAATTTCAGCTATTTAAGCTGGTTCAGCCTGGCGATAATCGCAATTAATTTCACACGACCATGCCCTACCAACCCACCCGGGCCTACGCCCGGGAACAAGACCGGAAAGACCCCTTACGCCATTACCGCGAACAGTTCTACTTCCCACAACATAAAGGGCGGGATGTGCTGTACTTCACCGGCAACTCCCTGGGCCTGCAGCCGAAAAGTGCGGAGGATGCGCTGAAACACGAACTGGAGCACTGGAAAAATCATGCTGTGGAAGGCCATTTCCGGGGAGAGATGCCCTGGATGGAATACCACAAGTTTCTCCAGCCCCAAACAGCCCATGTAGTAGGGGCAAAAGAGGAAGAGGTAGTCGTGATGAACACGCTGACCACCAACCTGCACCTGATGATGGTCAGCTTTTACCGGCCTGCTTCCGGCCGGTTCAAGATCATCATGGAGGCGGGGGCATTCCCTTCCGACCAGTACGCGGTGGAGAGCCAGGTTCGCTGGCATGGCTATGATCCGGAGCAGGCGATCGTTGAAGTGGCCCCCCGGCCAGGTGAAGATTGCCTCCGTACAGAGGATATTATTGCCACGATCGAGCAGCATGGGAAAGAAGTGGCCCTGGTGATGTTTGGCGGAGTGAATTATTTTACCGGACAGTTCTTTGCGCTGAAGGCCATTGCTGAGGCGGCTCATAAGGTTGGAGCATACGCTGGTTTCGACCTGGCTCATGCTGCCGGTAATGTGCCTTTGGAGTTGCATGACTGGGGAGCCGATTTTGCCGTTTGGTGCAGTTATAAGTACCTCAATTCAGGGCCAGGTGGGCCAAGCGGTGTTTTTGTACACGAACGGCATGGCAATAACCCGGAATTACCCCGCTTTGCCGGCTGGTGGGGGCACGATGAGAAGGAGCGCTTCCTCATGCGCAAAGGTTTCAGTCCGATGAAGGGGGCCGCCGGCTGGCAACTGAGCAATGCCCAGGTTCTCAGCTTTGCGGTTCATAAAGCAAGCCTGGATATCTTTGAACAGGCAACTATGACGGCATTGCGTGCCAAAAGTGAAAACCTGACCGGATACCTGGAGTTCCTGGTCCGGGAGATCAACCGGGAGAATGAACGCTTTCACATCCTTACGCCGGAGGATCCCGGGGCCAGAGGTTGTCAATTGTCCATTTATACCCACCATGAAGGCAAGCGCCTGCACAATTACCTCGAAGCCCATGGTGTTATCAGCGACTGGAGAGAAGACAACCTCCATGGCGGAGAAGTGGAACCCGGGCAGGCGGGAGTGATCCGGGTGGCGCCGGTGCCTTTGTACAACAGTTTCCGGGATGTTTTCGAGTTCGCTGCACTGTTAAAGGAATACGGAAAAAGAAAAGAAGGCTAATTGATCGTTAGCCGCAAAACGGAGCATGGCGCCTCATGGGAAAAACGGTCCTGATGAGTGCCGAAGAGGACGTCCAGCCAGTTTTCCTTACCGGGTGTCCCGGTGATCAGCAGGTCGTACTCCGTAGCCATTTTTACTACCGTATCTATGGGTTGACGGCTGGCCTTGACGATCAGTTTCACAGGGACAGAAGAGGCTTTGAGCAGTTCTTTGGACTCCAGCTTAATTTCCCTGATCTCATCGGAATTGGCGTCGTTTCCGGCAACGCGCAGGAGGGTGAGTTCAGCCTCGTAAAAGGCCGCAATGCGGCTGGCGGCTTCAATGAGCCTGGGGTCATTGCGGTGGGGCCTGAGGGCGATCAGAATGCGGCGGATATAACGAACGCCATTATCCTTGAAAAGAGCAAAGTTGCTGTCCAGGTGAGTGACCAGCCAACCGATGGGGTTACGGACCAGCAGACGGGTCCTGGCCCGGCCTTCCCAGCCGCTTACCAGCCAGCGGCAGTGGGTCTGACGGCTGATCTGATAAATGGTGTCCACCAGTTCGTGAGTTACTACTGCGTCAAAATCAACATCGACTTTGCGTTCCTTGGCCATTGCTGTAATCCGACGGTTCAGGGAAGTGATGGTGGGGCTTTCCTCTAGCAAGGCCTCCAGGTCGGTCTGGTCGGGGACTTCTTTGAGGTGCACCACCTGCACCTTCTGTCCCATCGACAGAGCAGCGCCCATCTCTGCCAGCATTTCGGCGGAGCGTTCTTTCCCGAACAGAGGAACAACAACCCCTGCTTCTTCAGCAAGTGAGCCATCGAGGTTGCTGCTTTTAGTAGCCTCAGCTGAAGGCTTAGGGATGCCTTCCCCGATCTGTTTTTTCCAGCTGCGCCGGTAAAGCAGGAAAAGAGCCGGGCGGTGGCCGTATTTCTTGAGCACTCCGCTGCGTTGGGCTTTCAACCTGCCGTAAAAGAAATAAATGCTGCCACCTATCAGGGAAATGACCAGGGCTCCCAGGAGCCCGGTGGCGCCCAATAGCACGAGAAGCACCATACCTGATACAATTCCGAATATCTGCATCCAGGGATAAAAAGGAGAACGGTAAGGTGGGGTGTACCATTGCACTGCCGTTTCGCGAAGAATGATCACACAGGCATTAACAGCCATGAACATCATAACCTTGAAGGCACTGGCCAGTTTGGCTATCCGCTCGACATCCAGGAAGGTGATGGCCAGGGCCATGAGGAAACAAGTGGCTATAATGGCACTGACAGGAGTTAGAAAACGGGGGTTGACTTTGCTGAAAAGGATCGGCACCAACCGGTCACGGCTCATGGCGAAAGGAAAGCGGGAAGCGGCCAGGACTCCCGAATTGGCCATCGACATGAGGGTGATTACACCCAGGACAGCGGCTGCCAATCCGCCCCAGTGGCCGGCCAGGTGGCTGGCGAGGGTATAGATGGGGCGAAGGTCGTGGTGTAGCTGTTCCACCGGGATATTGCCGACCAAAGTGAAGCTCACCAGCGTATAAACCACGGCGATAACAACCAGCACCAACATCATGGCCAGCGGCAGGTTGCGCCCCGGGTTTTTGATCTCTTCAGCGATGGCGGCCACTTTGGTCACCCCGGCATAGGAAACGAAAACAAAGGCGGCTGTCGCCAGCAACCCTTCGTTTCCATGAGTAAGAAAAGGGCGCATGTTGGCAGGTTCTACATTGGGGATGCCAAATATCACGAGGGTTAAAAGCCCAAGTAGGCTCAGGCTGACCACACCGATCTGCACATCGCCGACCTTTTTCACACCGAAGATATTGAGCGCCATGATCAGCCCCAGAAAGCCGAGGGAGGTAAGTTTCAGGGGGATATCGGCCAGTACGAGCAAATAGGCGCCGAAACCCACCAGAGCAAAGGAGCTTTTCAAAAGCAGGGAAAGCCATAGGCCTAACCCCGCTATAGTACCCAGAATAGGGCCGAATGCCCGCTCGATGTAAATATAGGTGCCGCCCGATGTAGGCATGGCGGAGGCCAGCTCAGATTTGGAGAGGGCCGCAGGCAAAACGCACAGGCCCGCCAGAAGATAGGCTAACCATAATGAAGGGCCGGTCTTCGCAGCAGCAATGCCGGGAAGTACGAATATTCCGCTTCCAAGCATTCCGCCAATGCCGATAGCGATAACGGCGGGAAGCGTCAGCCGGCGTTTCAGCTTTTTCATGAATCAGGACTCGGTTGAGCCGTAAGGATAAGGAAATTTTACCACAATATGCGGAGCATGGCAGCTATTATCCCCGGGAAATGAAAACAGGAGTTCCTCCTGAAGAGAGAACTCCTGTTATTGATAACTTAATTAGAGGGGAGGCTAACTTTGCATTACAAGTTTGCCATTAGCCCCGTTGCCGTTGCGCACCAGTTGAGCGAAGTCACGGACGGAGTCCTTCGGCTTCTTCTCTTCATACAGGCCGAGGACTTCCAGTTTTATGTTTTTATACTGGGCATTCTGCCGGAAGTCTTCGATAATCTCGATCACGTCCTGGTCGATGTTGACGGAATTCGTGGCATCGATAATGACCTGAGCATTTTCCGGAAGATGGTTCAGCGTCTGAAGAATGCTGGCTTTATTGAGGAAAGTGACATCCTCTGCCAGTTCGAAGCGGATCGGTGCACCATCCTCGTGCTTCTCGGGGTAGAAAAAGTAAGGCTTTTTGTAGTTGTTATACAGGACATAGAATATAGCTACGATCAACCCCATTCCGATACCTACCAATAGGTCGGTGAAAACGATGGCCAGAATGGTAACCAGGAAGGGTACAAATTGGGCTGTGCCCTGTTGGTACATTTTTTTGAAAAGAGCAGGTTTGGCCAGTTTATATCCTACGATAAATAATACAGCGGCAAGGCTGGACAGAGGTATCAGGTTCAGGATGCGGGGAATGCTCATTGCCGCAGCCAAAAGGATAAAACCGTGAATGATCGCTGATGCCTTGCTGCGCCCTCCCGATTGAATATTGGCTGAGCTACGGACGATCACCTGAGTGACCGGCAGGCCGCCAACCAGGCCGGAAATCATATTTCCCAACCCCTGGGCCTTCAACTCCCGGTTGGTGGGGGTTACCCGCTTATGGGGGTCCAGTTTGTCGGTCGCTTCAACACACAACAAAGTTTCCAGGCTTGCAACTACTGCGATAGTGATGGCCGTGATATATATTTCCGGGTTTGCAATCTGGCTGAAGTCGGGTAGCGTGAACAGGCCTACAAAGCCGCTCAGCCCTTCTGCAACCGGGATGGTGACGATCTGGTCGGCCCGGAGCGCCAACTGGGGTATGGATTGGAATATAAGGTTCAGAAAAATGCCTAAGGCAACTACTACCAGGGGCCCCTGGATGATCTGGAAAACAGGGCGTTTTCTTATGAAGGGTTGCTCCCAAAGGATCAATATTCCCAGAGAGAGTAACGCTATGATAATGGCGCCAGGACTGAGAAAATCCAACATATAATAGAGTTCGGAGAAGGTATTATGCCCATCTGGTTGAACAAAAGACAGGCTTCCTTCAAAGTCTTTGTCATACCCCAGGGCATGCGGGATCTGCTTCAGGATGATAATGATACCGATACCGGACAACATCCCTTTGATCACAGAGGAAGGGAAGTAGTAGCCGATAATACCGGCTTTGGCAAAACCCAGTATCATCTGAATAATGCCGGAGATCACTACCGCCAGAAGGAATATCTCAAACGTCCCAAGATCCTGAATAGCAGTCAGGACAATCACTGCCAGTCCTGCAGCCGGGCCACTCACTCCGATATGGGAACCACTGGCGAAGCCCACCACGATACCTCCTACAATGCCGGCTATGATACCCGAAAACAACGGGGCGCCGGAAGCGAGGGCAATACCGAGGCAAAGTGGAAGCGCCACGAGGAAAACCACAATGCTGGCCGGCAGGTCATACTTCAGGCCGGAAAATAAATTTGATTTTGCAGTAGATTTAGCATTGGAAACCATGGTCGGTAAAAATTTTGTGTTGCGAGCTGTCGGCTCGTTCAATGTGCTTTCAGTTTTCAATCAAATAAGTGTAACACTAAAATAATTTTAATGTTTTACTTATTTCTTTACTTGTAAAGTATTTTTATCTAAAAGTATTGCTTTTATTTATTTTTTAACCTTTTTGCCAGGGCAACTTTTTCCAGTGCAGGGAAAGCAGGCAAGGGAATTCCCGGCCCGGAAATATGGAGGTTGCGGGAGTTAAAGGCCAATACCGGAACGGGCAATTCTTCCAACAAATTGCTGTCGTCTTTATGCTTGTTGAGGTTCATTACAACCAGCGCTATCCGGTGCTGCTGAATGTATTGCAGGAGGAATTCCTTGTTCAGCCTGGGGAAACCCGGGTAACCTGTTTCATCGAACCGGTGGTAATGGTAACGGCCAACCCCGGAGCGTGCCCTTTTCAAAGGGTATAAAAACCGTCGCTGCCGCCATAGCATGCTCAGTTTGTCAAATATGGGCTGCTTTGATTTAAACAATTGATTATCAAGAAATAGTATGTTGTTAATCGGCTTGAATTCTGCCTTTTCCGGTATCCTGATCACCGGCGCCCAGGCCTTTTGGGCAAGAAGGGTGGAAGGAGTGCTCCCCAACCACTTCTTACCCGCCCCCGGGCCGGAAAGTAGCAGGTCATAGGAAAACAGCCTGCTGGATTCTACAGCCTGCCGCACTCCATTGCAGCCGAAATACCCCGGCAGGGCAAAACACCCGGAAAGCCTGGTAAGGCTGGCTGGTAAGGCTTTCTTTCCGGGCCTTGTTCCGTTGTGCCGAGGTTTGATTACCGTAACATCGGCCCCTGCCTCATCGGCAAAGTCCAGGAAATATTTGGCTACACTCCCGGAAGCCGGATTAGAGGTGTATGTTAACAGTACCTTCAACATTTGTTCGCCATTTTTTTTCAGAGAAAGAGCTTTCTGCTGAGGCTCTTACACCTGGCCTTGTCACGGCAATGTCTGCAATATATATAAAAACTAATAAAAAAATTAATAAAACTATTGATAAAAATAGTAATACTTTGATTTTAGTTGTAACTATGAGAAAAAACTGGCCGTTACCGCCAGAAAGGCACGTTCCTGCGTTCAGATGCGGCGCCAGGCCTGGTTGAAAATTTGATCTTTAAGGACATTTCTCTACAATTGGCCGATAAGATTCGCCGGAAGGCTTGTGGGTTTTTATCTTCAGGCCGAATTTTTCTTATTTATCAAATGCATTAAAACCTTAGACTATGAAAAAGGCTCTTTTATTTCTTCCTGTCCTTTTGTTGATGGCTGGCCTTCAAACTTTAAAAGCACAGACGGCACAGGAGATCGTTGAAAATTACCTGGAAACGATAGGCGGAAAGGAACAGTTGAATGCCGTCAGTAGTATAAAAATGCAGGCAACAGGCAAGGCTCAGGGGATGGAGCTGCCCATTACCATGTTTCAGAAAGCTCCGGGCATGATGCGAATGGACATGGTATTTCAGGGTAAAGAAGTAACGCAGATGGCTTTCAATGGTGAAGAAGGTTGGTCCACTAATTTTATGACCATGGAAGCGGAAAAGTGGGACGCTGAGCAGTCCGAGATCATGAAGAGCGATATGGATTTCCTGAATGCTTTTCTCCAATATGAGGAAAAAGGGTATTCCGTTGCGCTTGAGGGAGAGGAGGAAGTGGAAGGGACGCCCTGCTTCAAAGTGAAGCTGACAAAAAAGCCGGTGAAAGTTGAAGGCAAGGAGGAAGAAAACTTCAGCTTTTACTATTTTGACAAAGAGGCTTTCGTGCCTATTATGCAGGAGGAATACGCCAAGACGGGCCAGATGAAGGGGCAGTCTTCTCAAACGTATTTCAGTGACTACCAGGAGGTGGAAGGAATTTATTTCCCGTTTAGCATCTCCCAGAAATTTCAGGGGCAAACCGTTTTTGACCTGGCAGTTGAGAAAATGGAATTGAATGCCGAGATGGATGACGCTCTTTTTGCCTATCCGGAACCTGCCCCTGCAAGTGGAGATAAGGAGTAAATAAAAAAGATAATCCAATCCTTGTAATTATGCATAAAGCACTATTATTCCTGGGTTTTTATCTGGTATTCTGTTCTCTTTTCGGACAGGATTCAGAGATTCCCAGGGGAGATGCCCTGTTCGGTTCCATGCGTGCCCGGCATATTGGGCCAGCCCTGATGAGCGGCCGCATTACTGACCTTGAGGGCCACCCTTCCGACCCGAAGATCCTCTACGTTGGTACTGCCGGCGGGGGAGTTTGGAAGTCGACGGACGGGGGGGTAACCTTTGCCTCTGTTTTTGATGACCACCCTCAATCCATCGGGGCCGTTGCGCTAGACCCTCAGAACCCGGACAATGTGGCCTGGGTGGGCACCGGCGAATGTTGGGTTCGCAACAGCGTTTCGGTCGGTGACGGTTTGTACCGGTCGGACGACGGGGGTAAGAATTGGCGGCGCATGGGGCTGGAAAAATCCGAACGGATCAGTAGCATACAGATTAACCCCGATAACCCTTCCCAGGTATATGTCGGCGTCCTGGGTGCGCTCTGGGGTGACAGCGAAGAGAGGGGGGTGTATAAAACCGAGGACGGCGGCGCCACCTGGGAGAAGATCCTCTACGTTGGCCCCTCCACAGGATGTTCTGACCTGGCAATGGACCCACAGGATCCCGGCACTCTGTACGCTGCATTCTGGGAGTTCCGCCGTACTGCCTATTCCTTCAATTCCGGAGGGGGTAACAGTGCGCTTTATAAATCGACAGATGGGGGTAAAACCTGGAATAAGATCCACAACGGGTTCCCGGCTGGCAAGCTGGGGCGGATCGCAATCGCCATCTCTCCTTCCAGCTCCAATATTCTTTATTCAGTCATCGAATCGGAACAAAACGAGGGCAAGGGGCTGTATCGGTCCGAGGATGGCGGTGCTACCTGGGAGCACCGAAACAAGGATTTCGAGCTGGCGGTGCGGCCGTTCTACTTTTCCCGCATCGTCGTTGACCCCCGCAACCCGGATGTGGTCTGTAAGGCCGGCCTGAGCGGCTCCATCAGTAAAGATGGAGGCAGGACTTTCCGGGGGATCGGGAGCGGCGTCCATTCCGATGTCCATGATTTCTGGTTTGACGTGAAAGATTCAGACCGGATATACCTGGGTTCCGATGGAGGCGTTTACCGATCCTGGGACGGGGGTACTGTATGGGAGATGGTCAAAGGCCTGCCGGTTTCGCAGTACTACCATGTCACGACGGATATGCAGAAGCCTTTTCGCGTTTATGGAGGCCTTCAGGACAATGGCTCCTGGGTGGGGCCTTCCGCCAGCCCCGGTGGCATAGAAGCCCGCGACTGGCTGAACGTAGGTTATGGGGACGGCTTTCGCGTCTATTCCCACCCTCAGGACCCCAATATCTGCTATTCGGAGATGCAGGGTGCGGAAGGGCTTTGGCGGGTCGATATGGCCAAGGAGCAGATTAAAACCATCAAACCTTATGCCAGGGAAGGAGACCCGAAACTCCGTTTCAACTGGAATACTCCTATTTCCACCAGTGCGCACCTGCCGGACCGGCTCTTCGTCGGCAGCCAGTTCCTGCATCGGTCGGATGACCGGGGAGAGACCTGGATAAAGATCTCTCCCGACCTGACAACCAACGACCCTGCCAAACAACTTCAGGAAGAAAGCGGAGGTATCAGCGTTGATAATTCAGGGGCCGAAAACCACTGTACCATCTTTACAATAGGCGAATCTCCTCTGGATGAGCAGGTGATATGGGTGGGAACGGATGACGGAAATGTTCAGGTGACTATGGATGGAGGCGGGAACTGGTCCAATGTAACTGCCAATATTCCCGGTTTACCTCCCAATACCTGGGCCTATCATATCGAACCTGGCCATTTCGATAAGCAAACGGCCTACGCCGTCTTTGACGGCCATACCAGGAATGATGGCCGTACTTATGTGTACAAAACTACTGATGGGGGCAAAACCTGGGCCTCTATTGTCACGGATGATATTCAGGGCTTTGCCCGCAGCATACAGGAAGACTTTGTAAACCCCAACCTGCTTTATCTGGGTACAGAATTTGGACTGTACATCACCGTGGACGGCGGGCGTAACTGGTCAAAATTCACCAATAATATGCCGGCCGTTGCTGTGCATCACGTAACACTCCACCCCCGCGACAATGCCCTGGTGCTGGCTACCCACGGCCGCGGCATCATCATCATTGACGACGTTACCCCTCTGCGCCAGCTGACTCCTGAAGTCGCTTCAAAGGAGGTGCACTTTTTCGAGCGCCCGCCGGCCATCATCAAAGAAACGCCAAGCCTGGGAGGTACATCGGCTTTCGGGGAATTTGTTGGGGACAACCCCACTTCCGCCGCACGGATCGTGTACTACCTCAAAAAGCGGCACACCTTCGGTAAGATGGAAATGCAGGTTCTTGATGCTTCGGGCAAAGAGGTGGCCAACCTTGCCCCCGGTAAGTCCAGAGGCATCAACGAAGTACTATGGAACTACCGCTACAGGATGCCAAAGATCGCTGCGGCCAAGACCTTCACCTTTGGCGGCTTCACCACGCCCACTGTGCCTCCGGGTGCTTATACGGTCCGCCTGACGAAGGGAAAGGAAGTTTATGAAACCACTCTGGAGCTCGTTTCAGACCCGGAATCGATACATTCTGAAGCCGGCCGGGAAGCACAACACGAGGCGGCTATGAAACTGTATCACATGAACGAAAGCCTGGCCTATCTCATCGACCAGGTGGACAGGATGTCGGAGGGCGTTGAAACCGCCAGGGGAAAGGCGCCTTCGAAAAAGGTATTGAAGCTTCTGGAACCTTTTGCCACAGAACTTAAAACCATGAAGGAAGAACTGGTTGTGACAACCGGTGATAACTATGTAGGTGCAGCCGAACCAATGCTGCGCGAAAAGATCGCCTCCCTCTACAGTGAAGTGGCCGGCTATGCCGGCCGCCCGTCCAATGCACAGATGGAAAATCTGGAGCTCCTGTCGTCCCGGTTGGAAGCTGCTCAGCAAAAAATGGGAGGAGTGCTGGAACGCCTGGCCGGCCTCAATGCCGTTTTGGCTAAGGAGGGGTTGCCGGAGGTCGTTTATCGGAGTAAAGAAGAATTTCTGGAGGCGGATTTATAGAGCAGCGGCGAAGGCCGCTGTAATGCCAGAAGCAGGAGTCAACCGGCAACCTAATACAGTACCCGGAACCAGATGGTCGGTTCGATATGCTTCAGCTCATCAATGAGTTCCTGGCTATATGCCTGATCAACATCGGTGATCACATAGCCGATATTTTCATTGGTCTTGAGGTACTGGCTAAGGATGTTGATGTTGTGTCGCCCCAGTATGTTGTCGATCTGGGCGAGCACATTGGGTACGTTGTGGTGGATGTGAAGCAGGCGGTGGGCTTGCTTCACTTCCTGCAGCTGCACATTGGGGAAGTTGACACTCCCGGTGGTACTGCCGGTATTGATATACTGTATGATCTTATTCGGGACGAACTGCCCTATGTTTTCCTGTGCCTCGGCCGTACTGCCGCCAATATGTGGGGTGAGAATGGTATTCGGCAGGCCTACGAGTTCCGACTCGAAGGGTTCATCATTGCTCTTGGGTTCTTTGGGGAAAACATCCACGGCACAACCGCCGAGCTTGCCGGAAAGGAGGGCGTCTCTAAGTGCCTCTACCTGTACAACTTTCCCACGGGCCAGGTTGAGGAAGATAGCGCCTTCTTTCATTTGAGCAAACTGCTCAGCGCCGAATATCCGGTCGTTTTCCGGCCGCCCGTCAATGTGGAGCGTCACGATGTCAGCGGCCGCAAGCAACTCTTCCAGGGTGTTGCACTTGCGGGCATTGCCCAGGGCCAGCTTGTCGGCAATATCATAGAAGTAAACTTCCAGCCCGATGGCTTCGGCCAGGACCGACAGTTGGGCTCCGATATTGCCGTAGCCGACGATGCCCAGCTTTTTGCCACGCACTTCGTGTGAGCCCCTGGCCGACTTTTCCCACTTGCCGTTGTGCATGGCGCGGGCCTTATCGGGCAGGTTTCGGACGAGCATGATGATCTCGGCGATGGCGAGTTCTACTACCGAACGGGTATTGCTGAAAGGGGCGTTAAATACGGCTACTCCATGCCTGGTGCAGGCCTCCAGGTCAATCTGATTCGTGCCGATGCAGAAAGCCCCGATGTTGATCAGCCGCCGGGCGCTGGCAATGGCCTTTTCAGTGACCTGTGTTTTGGATCGGATGCCAAGAACGTTTACATTCCTGATCTTCCTGCACAACTCTTCTTCACTTAAGGCCGTCTCCAGGTATTCCACCTGATACCCCTCCTTTTCGAAGCGCTCGACTGCTGAAGAGTGGACGCCTTCCAGCAGCAGCACTTTGATCCGGTTCTTCGGATAGGATAAGGAACGGCTCATCTTGAGTTCGTAGAGTATTTCGTCAAAGCTCGGTGCAATGTGGTCGGCCTCTTTTTTGACCTTTTCCCGCTCGACGTTTTCCGTGAAAAGATAAAATTTATTGGCAAAACCCGCCTTGCGGATCTCCAGGTCGTTGGCGCCGTCACCAATGACATAGACGTCGCCTTTGAGTTTCAGCTCTTTGATCACCTGCGATTTGCCGCCGCTGCGGGATAGGGGAATATCGGGGTTGAAGCCGGTGACAAAGCCTTCTTCGTCATAAAGAAACTCATTGGCAAAGACATTGTCCGCCAGCAGGCCGTAATCGGCGATCACCGGCACTATGAAGTCCTTAAAGCCATTAGAAACTACATAGACGGTTTCCCGCAGGGCATTGAGGTGTTGCTGGTTGCGCAGGAAGGAAGGAGAGACCTGCTGTTTAAGCCGTTCGGCCAGTTCCTGAATGTCTTCCTTGTGCACGTGGAGCAGTTCCAGGCGCTGGGTGAGCGAGCTGCGAAAGTCCAGCGACCCGTCCATCCCCTGGTTGGTAATGTCCTGGATCTGTTGCAGAATCTTGTCGCGTTTCTTGGGGTGGGTATGCGAAAGTACGATCTCCGCCAATACGTCCAGGGCTTCAACGCGGGTGAAAGTACTATCGAAGTCGATGATAAAGTGCGGCTTTTTCATAATGGGCGCAAAGTTAGAGTACTTTTTGCGCAAAGTGGGTGATCAACTGCACTTAGTAGGGTTAAATATTTATTAAGAATTTCCGGTAACTGATAGCCTCAGTTACCGGTGCCGTCCAGGCCGTACCGCTCGCGTTTCTCCTTAGGCAGCGGAGGAGGAGGCGTCATTTTCAGCTTCGCATACACTACCTCGGGCGTTTCACAAAGGATAGCCTCCTCAGGGCCTGTTCCGGCCAGGGCCAGGATCTGCCGGCTGTCGGGTGAAAAGGAGGCTGCCGGGCGTTGGGCTCCAGCTTTGATGTTCATCAGAACGTTGCCTTCCAGGTCCCACAGTTTGATAGTCTGGTCGGTGGAAGCCGTCAGTACCTGGCTTCCATCCGGAGAAAAAGCGGCCATAATGACATCACCGGAATGTTTGTCCAGTACCGCCAGCAGGTTCCCTTTTATGTCCCATAATTTAGCCGTATTATCCCAGGAGGCAGTAAGTATCATCCTGCTGTCCGGGGAAAAAGCGGCCTGCTGGATCCAGGCGCTGTGAGCACGGATAGTTTTTAATGCATTCCCTTTTCTGTCCCATATACGGGCGGCGCCGTCGGTGGAGGCCGTGAGGATGTATTTCCCATCCGGAGAGAAAGCGCCGGAGGAGACCAGCCCTTCAGAGCCGGAGAGTTCGGCGGCCAGGCTCCCGTTGAGGTTCCATATTTTGGCAGTATTGTCTGCAGAGCAGGTTAGGAGGCTCTTGCTGTCTGGAGCAAAAGCAGCGACATAGATGTGCCTCTGGTGGCGGGGTTTATCGGTGAGTAAGGTTCCGTTCCGGCTCCAAAGTACGGCCATATTGTCGCTTCCCCGGGTCACAATAGCGTTGCCGTCTGGCGAAAAGGAGGCGGAAAGGATGGGGGCGCTGTGTTTATCCAGGGTGGCGGCCAGGTTTCCGCCGGCACCCCAAAGCCTGGCGGTATGGTCGCGTGACCAGGTGAGCAGGTTTTCTCCATCTGGAGAAAAAACTATGCCTGAAACCTGATCGGTATGCCCTGTCAGTGTAGCTTCTGTTTTGCCACTTGTATCCCAGATGCGGGCAGTATTATCCGCTGAGGCGGTTGCCACCTGGTTTCCATCGGGGGAAAAGGTGGCATCCAGGATGGGAGCGGTATGGCCCTGCAGGGTGGCCAGCAGTTGCCCTTCGGCACTCCACAGCCGGGCCTTATTATCTCTGGAGACGGTGAGTATCCGGCTGCCGTTGGGGGAATAGCGGGCGAGGAGCAGGGCGCCTTCCTGCTCTGTCAGCGGGTTGGCGTAATTGAGGAAGGCGGCATCGCCGAACGCCCGCCTGACAGAAGGAATGGGGTTGTCTTCTATGAGTTGGAGGCCGGTGAAAGCAAGCGCGAGGGCATCTTCCTTATTGCCCTGCTCTGCTTCCTGGTTGGCCAGGAATGCCCGGCGGTTGGCTTCGGAGATGAGGGCCTCCCGCTCGGCCTCTTTCTGAGCTTTTTCTGCCTGGGCCCGGGCGCGTTCGGCCTCATCCTTGGCTTTGGTGATCGCATCGATGTAGCCGTTTTTGGCACGGTCCAGCCATTCGGTAACTTCCTGCTGTTGCTGCCGGGTCAGGGTAGGGCAGGCCCGGGCGGCATCGAACTGTGCAATGGCATTTTCGAATTGCAATGCATCGAAAGCCTTTCTACCCTCCTGAAAAAAGCTCTGGTAGCAGCTTTGAGTTTGAGCGTACAGTGGTGTAAGGCCTATCAGCAGGAGCAGGAACAGGGTGTAAAGGTGTCGCATGGCAAAAGTTTTTAAAAATTAAGGGTCATCTTAAATCCGGCCCGGCCAGAGGGCTGGAGGCCGGACGGCAACTCAAATAGAGGTTCAAAACCCAGGCTCCTGCCATCCTCACAGTATTGCCTGAACAACTTAAGCCGCCGCTGGTGGCGGGCGCCCCGGATGATGTACAGGACCGCATCCACGGCCAGGATGGCAGACCCGGCGTAGGTAAGAATGAGGTAGGTATGGTGCTTGTTATTGGCATCTTCGTAGATCGGCTGAGCTTCGGAAAGAGAGCCGGCGGTGAGGTATTCATTGTTGTAGGTATCGTCCGACTGCTGTTTGATGAGCTGTCCGACTCCAATGCTGGCGGCCCCTACCCCGGCAGCGATGAGGTAAGGCAGCCGCTGTTTGCCGGTGAAGGTAGGCGGCTCATCGCAGTTGATGCCCAGGGGTAGGACGAACTCGCCCCACTGTTCTGCTGTGAGGGTAATGGAGAGCTCTCCCTCCAGGTTGATGAAGCGGTCCAGCAGGCCGGTTAAAGTGGCCTGTTTGGCGCCTCCGTTGCCGAGCCGGCCGATGTCGCCTTTGATCTGCTCGGGCGCGAGGAGGAGCGGCTGGCCGTTGAGGCTGGCCGTCAGTTTTGTCAGGTAATATTGCTCTTCATCGTCCGTCGGCGCCAGGCTGTAATTCAGTTGCAGCTCTCCGTACCGGATGCTGGCCTGCAGGCTTTCGATGCGGCCACTGGCAGAGCCGCCACTGATGGGCGAGAGTTCTCCTGCCGCCAGGTTGATCCGGTAGCGTGCCGTTTGGGTTGCGGTGCTGAGCACTTCGGGCTGGGCTTGAGCAAATAAGGCCAGAAGGGAAAGGAATAAGGGTAAGAGGTGTCTCATGCGGTGTTTATTTTATATGAATATACAGTATTTTTATTTTTTGCCGGAGAATTGTTCTGGAAAAATATAGAATGTTAAATGGTTTCAAAAAGCCCCTAATCACAAGGGCCTTCTTTTAACAAATATTCGCAGGTGTCCTGAATGGCGTCTCCCCCGGCACGATTGGTGCCTCCAGTAATATATACACTGTATTCTATTGAAAAAAGAGAAGAAGCTCTACGAAAATTATTTAATCCGGGGAAGACAGCGGAAATACCATTCCAATTCCCATTCTGTGGATCAAATTCCCAAAGATTGATAGTGTTTGGAATATCAACCACCTCACCAAAGCCATAAGCTTTTTGCCCAATAACCGCAACTGCGTAAGGGTAGCTGTTGGCCGAATTAGATGGCTGCGGCATTTCTTCCCAGGATGCACTTCCCAATTCTAGTTTATGGCAGCCACTAAATGGTTGATTGCCTGTTCCAATATCATCATTCCCGAAGCAGACATAGGCCGTATTCCCGATAGAAAAGGCAATAGCCTCTTTTCTGGCTTCATCAGGTGGCAGTGCCGGCCCGGGGCTCCAGGACCCTCCGTTTGCCGGGTCAAAAATCCAGAAATCGCTCCTTTCCTGAAGATCTGGGCCGCGGCCAGTCCCTACATAGGCTTTCCCATCGAGTACAAAAGCGGCTGCATCATGCCTTCCCCCCGCGGCTGCCGGAAAAGAAGGCATCGGCGCCCAATTGTCGGTAGCAGGGTCATAGCGATAAAAATCCCGAAAATCAAAGCCCAGCCCTACGTAAGCGTAATTGCCGATTACAAAACTGACAGCACCGCTTCTTGCCTCGCCGGGAAAAGGGCTTCGGCTTGTCCATTCATCCCTGGAAGGGTCATATTCATAGAGGGCGTTATAGTATTGGTATTGCCCTGCTGTGCCATCCCAGGGCCCTCTTCCGGTACAAATATAACCTTTGCCAAAAAGTGTGAAGGTTACGGCATTTGCCATTCCCAGCTGGGGTATATCCTCCTTTTGAATCCAAAGGCCTCCAATGTGGAAACACTTGTCTTCACCATAATAATAAGACTCTCCGATTTTCAGATAGGGACGGGCATAATAAGTACCGGGTGCCAGGTCGTATAACTGGAAAGAATAACTGAAGCCGCTTTCGCGAACGACTGAGCTGCCTTGAGAATAGAAGGGCGAATCAGAGGGAGTAGCGCCAGGTTCCCGGGCAAAAGCGACTCCTGTTTCTGAAACGAGGATCCCCGCCTCAGATTGAGGGAAATTTTGTGCCTGGACGTAAACCTCTACTTCTGAAGCGGTAGGCGACCTGCTCAGGATATTTACTTCTTCAATGGATAATGTCATTTCAAGTGGAAGGGTTTGCAGCTCTTTTACCTCTCCGTAAAACAGTTCTTCCGCCACAATAGCGAAGGCGCGATAATAATAGGCTTGCCCGGGTGTAAGGCCGGTAACTGTATTTTCGAACAACTCCTGATTGCCAATGCCCTGTATATCCAGTTGTATTTCAGAACTGCCAATTAAGGGCTCTTCTCCGGTTTTGGATATTAAGTGCCCATATCTCACTTCTGTATCTTTTTTGAAAAGCCCTCTCAGAGAACCGGATACGGTAGCTTTTGTAGGGTTTGTTTCATCGTATTTGATGGCATCTACGGTGATGGCTTCGGGAAAATTCTGGGGGTCCAGATCCCATTGATCACAACTGAGGTTCAAAAAAATAATGATAAAAACCCAGGCCAGGGCGCTAACATTTGGCCATTTTCCAGCAGAGGTATTCATCATGTCTGAAATATTTTGATTAAAGGTTTATAAAGGATCATATTCCCAGAAGTTATCATAATACACTTTCACAAATCCTGAACCTTGCCCTATTTCCCGGTAGCCAAAGCCAAAATAGAACCTGTCTCCGATCAGAATACCAGTGGCATTGCTGAGCCCCGCTTCCGGAAAGTCATTTTTTTTGATCCAGGTATCTGTTCCAGGATCATATTCAAGCATAGTCCGGTTATCCCCATAGCCTACACTGCCGCTTCCTATATATCCTTTTCCGTCGAGTGCAAAACCAAGGGCTCTGTATAAGGGCCAAATTACAGGTGATTTTTCCTGCCAGGCTCCCTGAGCCTCTCCATCAGGATCAAACTCGTAGAAATTACTAACCGCATAATTGAAATAAGGGGGATTAGGATTATGAGAGAATCCAGTCCCAAAATAACCTTTGCCATTTATTGAGAACCCTACTGTATTGTGGATGCCGGATTCACCCAAAGGAGGAGGAAAAAGGGAAGGAATACTGGCCTGCCCGAGCCAGGCCGGCCCGGATGGGTCAAATTGATAAAAATCCTGAAAGGAAGTATTATTATCTTCTCCACCACCAACATAGGCTTTATCGCCAATTGTAAAACTGAAAGCGGCATTCCTGGCCGGACCGGGAAAAACGGCGGTAAGCCTCGTCCAACTATTCGTGTTTCCATCGTATTGCCAGTAGTCCTTCAGCCTTGCCTGGGCATCATCACGGCCCATGCCTACGAAGCCCTGGTTGTTGAGGGCGAAGGCAGTAGCGTAAGCCCTCGGTTTCACATTGGGCACTGAAGGGGCGCCTAAATCTGCGGCCTGGGCCCAGGTATCAGTTTCCGGTTGATATTCCCAGAAATCTTTGTAGTATTCGTTCCCACGGGCTCCTGTCCCAAAGTAACCTTTGCCGTTAATCGAAAACCCAACCATCCCTTCCCTGCCGGAGAAACCCGGACTGGCCTTTGGCGTATAAGCGTCAACCAGGCCTGCATTAAACAGAAGGGTTCTTCCATATACCGTATCCACATTCAATCCATTCTGAAGGATGGCGAATGCCCGAAAATAATAGTCCGGGCCATTTAATAAACCTCCTAACTGATAAGTGAAGGGAAGAGAACTGCGCCTCCCACCGAGGTTGATGGAAGAGTCTGCAAGGGTGGGCTCTGTTTGTAAATTGGACCAGCAAAACCCATGGCTTAAAGCAAAAACGCCTGCATCCGTTCCTGTGACCCTGCCAGTAAGCTCAATACTGTTTCCCGAGATATAAAGATATCCCTGAGTAATTACTTCCCCTCCTTGGGTATTAAAAAATACGGATTCACTGTAAAAATTTTGTCCTTTCAGCTGAGCAAATGCCCGGATGGTATATCCGGTGCCGGGCAATAATCCGTGAATATTTATGGAGAACAGGGCTTCATTTTTACCGGCAATACTTCCTAAAAGCATTTCCCCTTCGTGTACCAGAATATCGGGGGCCTCCGAACCCTTATTCCATAATATACCATGTTGATCTACGGAAACGCCCTCAATATCAAGAACTGCTCCATCTATTCTAGCAGAATCCAAAGATACCGCAGACACTTCATTGATCACCAGGCTGAGGAAATTCTCTTTATCCAAATCCCATTTTTCACAGGAAAGGCAGGCGAAAAGGCTGAAAAGCAGGAGCAAGGCACAGGAGTAGCAGTGCTTCATCTTCCGGGTTTTAGGTAATATATGGATAAATATATGAAAGTTTTTGGTTGTGGAGTGCAGGTTATGGTCAACTTGCAACTCGCCACCCCACTACCCCCCAATCCGTTTACGGCACTCCCGGATCTGCTGCTGCACGTAGCTGTTGCCCGGCTTGATGCGAGCGGCCTGCCGGTAGGCCTCCAGCGCGTAATTGAAGCCATTGGCGCGGAAGAACTTATCGCCCTGGTTGACGAACTCTTCGAAGGCGATCTCCAGGCGGCCGGCAACGGTGTTGAGCTTGCGCTGGGCGAGGCTGTTGTCGTAGTTCAGGTCGAGGGCCTGCTGGTATTTCTGGCGGGCATCGACGTAGGCGGAGGGGCCTTTGGCGAAGAGCGCGTCTCCGTCGTCGATGAGTTGCTGGAAGAGCTGGCTGGCGCCGGCTTTGCCCTCGGCCGACTGTATGCTGTCCCGGGCTTCCTCGCCGTCCGGATTGAAGTCGAGGGCCGTCCGGAAGGCCTCCAGGGCGCCTGAATAGTCGCTTTGGGCCATGCGGGCAATGCCCTGGTTGAGATACTCGTTGTATTTGGCGGCTTTCTCCTGTTCCTGGGCGGCTTCGAACTTGGCGAGGTTGTCCAAAGCTTCCTGCTCTTTTTCCCGCGCCAGTTGCTGCTGGCCATAAGAGTAAAGAGCGAAGCTGGACAGTGTGCCAATAATGGCCAACACCACAGCCGCCAGCACCACCCGGCGGCGGCGGTTGGCCGCCCGGCTTTTTCGCACAAATGCCCACTCTTCGGCGGATAAACTCTTTTCTTGTTCCAGCTGTTTGCGGAAAGAATTCACCAGTTCCAGTTCATTTGCGTTGAGGAGCGTCCGGGTGGCCTGGTAAGAATGGAAGCGGTCGCGCACGATGCGGGAGATCTGAAGCAGGGCCACCTCATCGGCACTGCGCTGGCCAGCGACCTGAAGGGCCAGGGTGTCGTGTGAGAATTCGTACAGCTGGTTCTCATAACGCAGGATGCGGGCCTGTTCCAGTTTGTCAACAATGAAGGCCACCTGCTCGCTCTTCAGGTTGGACAGGGCAACCTGCTCTTTGGTGAGGGGGCGTTTGGTGCCCTCCAGAGTGGCGAAGGCGCTGAGCACCTTGCGGACGGCCATCAGAGGGGCATTAGGGTGGTGCTTGTTCAGTTCGCCCTGAATGTAGGCCGTTTGCTTTTCCAGAAAGTCGCCCAGTACATCTTCTATATTTCCGACCTCCCGGATGAGCTTTCTGTCAAAGCCGATGCTGGCTGGGTTACGGCGGGCGGCTTCCTGGTAAAGCTGGTCGAGGAACACCTGCAGATAGGTCAGTTCCACCCTGCCCTTTCCTTCGCTCAGGGCTTCGATGACCTGCTCGGGTACTTCCTCGTTTTCCAGCCAGATGTTGAATTTGACGGCCGAACGGGTAATGACTTCTTCAGTGCGTGCCCGCCCCATGGGCTCCACCCGCAGGCGTTTGTCGAACAGGAAAGGCACCACCTTTTCGAAGTCGTAGAGTTGAGCGATGGATTCTTCGCGCATTACGATGATCACCCGGCAATAAGCCTCCGTATCGAGGATCTCTGCAATGGATTCGTAAAATTGTTGCTGCTCTTCCTTTGTACCCAGGATGTAGAGTTCCTCAAACTGGTCGAAAATGAGGTAAACCGGCTTGAGAAAGTGTTTGTAGATAAAACGCAGCTGCCGGATCAGCTCACTTCCCGTTTCTTCCTCCTCGGATTTTACCCTCCGTGCGCTTTGCCGCTTGCGCATCAGGCGTTCGCGCAAAGTGCCGCCACCGGTTTCTGCGACGTTGTAGCGCTTGAGCGATTGCAGCAGGGAATTATTGATGTTGTCATTGCGGCGGATGTAAACGTTAAACCAGTCGGACTGTGCGAAACGGTTGGCCAGGCCGCACTGGATGAGGCTGGTCTTGCCCGTACCCGACTGGCCGTACACCAGGGTGAGGTTCGACTGGAAAACCAGGTTGTAAAGCTGCTCTACCTCGTCATCGCGGCCGAAGAAAATATCCTTATCCTCTTTCTCATAGGCATCCAGAAACTTAAAAGGGGAAGTGGCAGGCATGGTGCGTTTTGTTTTCTGGGTTTAGCGTTTTCTGGAAAAGCGGGAACCTCCGGCAGGCGGAGTTCGCTTCGTAGCCGGAATGTATTCCCTGCCGAAGATCTCGGCCTTAAACCGTTCGAATTGTTCCTTGATGGTGTAGAACTGCCGGTCGCTTACCACCAGGGGTTCATCCCGCATGTTATTGAGAAATTGGTAGAAATAGCTGCCGTTATTGTGATAAGAATAGAGATAAAGCTTTGAAGCGTAGTCGCTGTTGAGGGCATTTTCATCGATGATGAAGGGAGTGAGGTTGAGATAATCTTTCACCTCGTTGTCCTCGGTTTTGATGAAGAGGACGCATTTGCTGTCGGTAAAGTTACTGAATTCTACGCCAACTTCGGCAATTCCCGTACTTGCCACCGTCAGGGCCCGGTTGAGCAGGATCTGGTTGTGGCGGAACCGGGCCTCCTCGTGGCGGTTCTTTATGATCTCGATGTTCTTGATGGTGGCCAGCTTGTATTTGACCAGGAAGGCCAGTTCCTTCAGAATGATGCCGAGGTGGTGTTCTGCTTCGATGCACATTGGTTCCAATTCCCCGATGGTGTCAATGGAACCAGCCAGTAATTGATTATGGAGGCCATTGAGGAAAATGTACGCCTGGTACAGTTCCGGGTTTTCCTCTATATCGATGTTTACCTGGTTCAGCTCCTCGATGAAATAAGGGATGTGGTTGTCATCAAAAACATGCGTAACGGTACGCATCAGGCGGACGAAATCAAATGTGGGGAAACTCTCCTGGTTGAGGGTGAAGAAGCTGTTGAAGTCCACGATGTAATCCTCGCTGATGGACAGGGAGGGATTCTTATACCGCTCATCCCAAAGCTGAGAGAGCACCGTGAAACAGATGAACTGCAGGGTCGTGCGATAGGTAAGCGCCAGTTGCCGGAGCCTGCCTTCGGTAAAGAGCTCCATTTCATCGGGCACATCGGGGTCGTTACTGCGGGTGAAAAGCTTGCGGAGCTGTTCTCCGATGGGCGTTGGAAAGGAGTCAACGATCTCCCGCTTGATGGAAGGGATATCCAGTTCTTCCTTGTTCAGCTCATCGTCCAGGTCTTTGTTGAAGGCAGCCAGGTCTTCGCAGATGATATCAATGAGCAGGTCGTTGACGTCAACTCTTGATTCGTAGTCGAAGCGGTTGCGCAGCACCTGCGATTTGTTCACCGTACGGGGCAATGCCCAGTCCAGGGCATCGGCGGCATTCTCATTGCGGTAAAGGCCCCAGGGTATTTCTCCCTGTTCCACCTGCCCCTGCTCCGGAAAGTCCATGCTCATGTAATCCCTCACCGGGCCGAAGCTTTGATATTTGGCGGCAACAAAAGCACTGGCCACCTGAAAGGCCCGCTGAATGGAAGCATGGCTGGCGAGAGCATGGTAGAACTGTTCGGCGAACTCGGTGGCCATCTGGTCCTGTACCTTAACCGAGGTTGCAATGACCGCTTTGACACCGCTTTTGAGCAGCAGCTCCACCTGTGGGCGGGTCGCGCAGCCGTTCAGAAAGACTAGGCGCAGGTTTTCCTGCTGGCCCAGCAATTGCGCCAGGCCGCCGGCCGCTGCCGCCTGCGCAGAGGTGTCTGGGGCTTCCAGTTGTAAGTGAGTGCCGCCGGCGTGGCCTCCGTAGTGGAAGATGGCTACCCGGCCGCTGTAAGTATTAAAAAGCTCAAAGATATCTTCAAGAGAAGAACTGGCCTCTTTTTCTACCTGAATGAGCCCTTCATCGGCATGGCGCCTCAGGCTGCGGTAAACATTCTTCCGCTCCCGGTTGATCATGGGCAGGTAGTTATCCCGGTCGTTAGCGAAGGTCAACAGTATTACAGGCCGGCTCATATACAGTTGTTATTATTGCCCTGGGTTAGTTGGCCAATTGGGTTTGGTGCTGCTAAATTGCCGCATTGCATAAATTTAAATAATAATTTTCTCTTTTGAGCACAGGACTTTTAAACCGGCCTCCAAATAAACACTCACTCACTATATCTTCTTCCCTGCCAGTGCCAAATGAGCCAGGTGGTGCTCTCCATGCCAGGCGTACAACGCCAGGAATTCCTCGAGTTTGATCTCCCTTTGGGATTCGGGGTGGAATACGGAGCGCTGCAGGCCAGCCGTGTCCAATTCCTCCAGCAGCACCACCCAACGCTGGTGTAATGCTTCCAGCAAGGCCAGTGAAACCTGGATGGGGGTGTTGGCCGTATCCGGCAGTTCTGCCCAGGCCTTTTCATCGTAGGGCTTGATGGTTGGGCGGCTTTCGGTCAGGGCCAGCTTAAACCGGATATAGGCGTTCATGTGGCTGTCGGCAATGTGGTGTATTACCTGCCGGGCCGTCCATCCACCCGGGCGGTACGGCAGGTCTAGCTGCGCTTCGCCCAGGGAGTCCAGGCCGGCGCGCAGCTTCGCCGGCAGAGAACGGATGCTTTCCAGGTATTCCCGCCTTTTTTCGGGGCCGTAGCCAGGCTGATAGGAAAAACGGCCGGTTGGGTAACGGAGGTTTTCTAAAGGGGTTTGATCAGGCATGGCCTACATTTTTGAAAATAAAGAAAGTCAAATTAATCAATTTTCACCATTCGTCCGGCCCCTGCAGGCTGGCCATCGATGGAAAGTTCGTAAAAAAATATTCCGCAGGATAATGCCCCTCTCCTCCGGCTGTTTCCGTCCCAGGTGGCGATGTGTTGCCCCGTCATCTTTTCACCCTTGTCCAGTACCTGTATCAACTGCCCGAACTGGTTGTAAACATTCAGCTGTATCCATCCGGGAGCGGTGAGCTCATAGGTTATTTTCGTGTTGGTGCGGAAAGGGTTGGGAAAGTTCTGCCCCAGCCTGGCCTGCCTGGAGTGTTGCCGCACCGCTGTCATCGGTTCTGCCGGGATATAGCTGTAATAGATATCCTGTTCTCCGTTGAAGGTGGCGGCCCAGGCCAGGTGAGCGCCGGAGTTATCAGATATCATGTGAAAGTAGTCGCCCATTTTTGTCTGGTTGGGCCAGCCCAGGTGAGGGTCGAAAGTTACGGAAAGTTGCTCGTTGGGGCTCCAGGTGAGGCCTCCGTCTTCGGAGTAGGAATAGAATAGGGCGGAATCGTAACCTTCTGCGTCAAGCCGGGTATCCAGCCAGATGACATCGATGCGGCCGTTGGGGGCGACAGCCAGGGTGCCAAACCATTGCCAGCCCTGGCTTGGGAGATCGTCATTTATGCGTACGGGCGTGCCCCAGCTCTGGCCCCCGTCGGTACTCCGGTTGAACATGACATCCAAAGGGTCGCCGATGTCCTGGCGTTCTACAGAACAAACCACATAGACATTGCCGTGGGTGTCGCCTCCGGAATGATCGGCAGCTACCCAGGCCTGCCCGAGCATGCCTCCCGGATTGGGGCCCGCGTAGAGCCCGATGGGCCCGCCCAGCGGAACCTCGGTATGGAAATCCCAGGATACAGGCTGGCTGGGGTCGCCGGCAGTTGAAGAACGGGTAATGACGAATGTCTCACCCTGTTGCCCGAAACTGTACAATTCGCCGCCGGGCCCTACGGCGAGGGTGCCGCGAATGGGTTCGCCCATGGTCTCTACGCATTCTTCATAACTTTCACCTCCATCGACCGAACGGGTAAGGCTGCCGGGGAAACAGGCGCTGAAGCTTTGCTTCCAGTTGGCGTAGATGTGGCCGTCACCGGGCCCGCCGCTGTGGTCGATGGCCATCCATTGCTTATCGCCGCCGTAGGCATAGACGCCTTCATCCCATTCACCATCGCCGGTGGACCGATAGACGTCACACCAGTAATTGGAAACATCTGTGGTGAGGCTGTTGTAAAAGATCTGCCCTTCGCTGTTGTAATCCAGGACCGGGTCGGAGCGGAAGACACCGGGCTCGATCACCCCGGGGAAGGCCCAGTGCTGGCCGCCGTCGGTGGTGTAAGCGAAGCCGGCCTGCCGGAAATTACTGGCTATGGTATCGAACTGCCGCCATCCGATTATCATTCGATTGGGATTGGTGGGGTCTATGGCGATGGAAGGCTCATTGGCCGCATCTCCCAGGATGTTCTCACCGGCAGAATTGACATTCACCTGCACGGTGGTGATCCGGGCATTGGAAAAGCGGTAAGCAGGCGAGCCGGGGCGGCCCGCCCGGGCTACCGGAAGATAAGGGTCGTCGGGAAATTCGGCGTATTCCGGAGCGGGTGCTTTTTCCGGTTGTTGGGCAAGGCCGGGCACCGCGGACATGAGTAAAAAGGTAAAGCCAATGAAGGCAAAGAGGGGGCGAAGGGGGATAGCCATATCTGAGGTTTTATGGCGCGAAGGTACGAAAGAAAAGCTTTGGCCCATCAGAAAGTATGCCCCCCATAATAGCCATTATTAAGACAAAACCCTAACTTATTCTACGGCCGGAATGTATAACTTTTTCCTGCTTCCGTTTCAAAGTCGTATTCGAGAGTTTTAATTATGGTGAGCCCGTTTAATTGGGCTTTATCAGAAATTATTGGTTTTTTGACGTCTGGAGTAGCATAGAAGGGGTTGGAGTTTGTTCCTTTCGCAGGTTCCAGCTTTCTGCCCCCCTCAGTTTTCAGTTCATTGGGCAGCCGGAGCCGGCAATTGCCCCCCAGCTCGGAGTGTATGGTGAGGCTGCTGACTTTACCCTCTTTCCATTCAATATCTACTTCAAAGCCGCCCCTTGCCTTCAGCCCGCTTACTTTTCCGTTTTTCCAGGCGTCGGGCAGGGCGGGCAGGATATGAATGGCCCCGTCGTGGCTTTGCACCAGCATTTCCGCAATTCCTGCCGTGCAGCCGAAGTTGCCGTCGATCTGGAACGGAGGATGCGCATCGAAAAGGTTGGGATAAGTGCCACCGCCTCCGGTAGTGCCGGCCGGAGAAAGTTGGTCGGTGATCAGCTTCAGGGCGTGGTTGCCGTCGAGAAGGCGGGCCCAGAGGCATACTTTCCAGCCCATTGACCAGCCGGTGGAAACATCACCCCGGTAGCGCAGAGCGTTGCGGGCGGCCTCGAACAGGGCAGGAGTACGATAGGGAGAGATCTGGTTGGAAGGGTAAAGCCCGTAAAGGTGGGATACGTGCCGATGTTTGTCCTCCGGGTTGTCCCAGTCGTTTATCCATTCCTGAAGCTGGGCATGCTGCCCTATCTGCATCGGGGGCAGCCGTTTGATCAGGGCGGCAAGCGTATCGCTGAAAGCCTGCCCCCGCCCCAGGATCTCACCCGCCTCTATGGTGTGCCGGAAAAGGTCAAATACCAGTTGGTTGTCCATCGTTGTACCGGCCGACACGGAAGCCTTTTTACCTTCTTCGTAAGAGAACACATTCTCCGGAGATACCGAGGGGGAGACTACCCGCCAGTCCTTTCCGGGATAGGGTTGCAGCACATCGACGTAAAACTGACAGGCGCTTTCCAGTATCGGGTAGTTTTCCTTCAGGAAGAGCGTATCTCCGGTGAAGGAATAATGTTCCCAGAGATGCTGGCTCAGCCAGGCCCCGGCCATCGGCCAGAGCCCCCAGGAACGGGCCCCGTCAACCGGGTCGGTAATTCTCCAGATGTCAGTGTTGTGGTGCACCACCCACCCCCTTGCTCCGTAAGTTTGAACGGCAGATTCCCTGCCGGTAACTGCCAGGGCTTTTACCATGCTGAAAAGAGGTTCCTGCAGCTCGGTGAGGTTAGTGCATTCCGCCGGCCAGTAGTTCATTTCGCCGTTGATGTTGATGGTGTATTTGCTGTCCCAGGGGGGCAACAGTTTATCGTTCCAGATGCCTTGCAGCGTTGCCGGCTGGCCGCCCGGCTGCGAACTGGAAATGAGCAGGTATCTTCCGAACTGAAAGTACAGCGCCGCCAGTTGAGGGTCTTCCCCCGGAGAAAATTGTCGGAGCCGGACATCGGTGGGCTTATCGGCGGTGGCGGTGCGGCCGAGGTCAAGTTCAACGCGCCCAAAGTATTTCCGGTAAGCGTTGATGTGAGCTTCCAGCGCAGATGGATAATCCCGTTTCATAGCGGTTGCCAGGTAATCCATTGCCCGCCGGTGAGAATCGCCGGTCACATCTGCATAGTTGACAAAATTGGTGGCAATGGAAATATAAATGGTAAGGGTGTCCGCAGCTTCCACCCTTAACTTTTCCCGGTCCGGTGAAATGCTTCCTCCCTGGCTAACAGCTTTGGCGATGGCCGTGAATTGAATAGCGCCTGCTTTTCCTTCATGGCTGCTTCCTTTTCCGGCCAAAACCAATGCGTTTTCCTCGGTACTGATCCGGTGATCCTCATGAGGGCTGTCGAAAGAGAGCAGGCAGCTGATGCTCCCGGGCTTGTCGGCGGTTAGCCGGACGATGATGGCCTGATCCGGGAAGGAGCTGAATACTTCCCTCCTGAACGTCACTCCACCTACCTGATAGGAAATGGCCGCGACTGCCTTTTCCAGGTCGAGGCTCCTCCGGTAAGCCGAATAATCTTCATGGCCCGGGAATTCAATGAACAGGCTGCCTGCCGGCTGGTAGGGCATGCCGTCATTCAGGGATTTCACCCTTTCATTGGCGTACTTTTGCGCTTCTTCATATTGGCCTTCGTTGATCAGCTTTCGGATGCCGGGAATGGCCCTGCCGGTTTCCGGATTGATGTTGTTCCCCGGCTCGCCGGCCCATATTGTTTCTTCATTCAGTTGCAGCTCTTCCTTTTCCGGCCCGCCATAAACCATCGTGCCCAACCTGCCGTTGCCCAGCGGCAATGCCTCTACCCATTCTTCGGCAGGGTGGTTGTACCAGATAGACAAGGGGCCTTTCCCGCTGCTGTTCTGAGCGGAGCCATGGAAGGATGGATTCCCAAAAAAAAGTAGAAAAAGGATGGTGCGGATCAGTTTCTGAGTCAGCATGCTGCAATTTTTTGATGGAAGGCCTCGGTAAAACGGGCACTTAGCCCGAAAATAGCAAACATGACGGTAAACTTATTTTAACTTTCCCAGTTTTCTAAGTGATGTTAAAAAATGACTGACAATGCCTGTGTTTCGCTTAATCCCCGGGGTGTACCTTTATCTCGGCATCCTGTTCTCTGCCAACTGCCGGTTACCCGGGCCTGACACCTCAATTGTAACATCTGTCCAACATTCCAAACCAGACAATATGAGAGCCATCAGAAAATTGCATAAGGCCGTTTACAGCCCCATCGACGACCTCATTACTTACCGCGCCATGCCCACCGGAAGTATCCGGCACATCGACCCTTTTCTCTTTCTCAATCATCACGGCCCTCAGAATTACGGCCCGAACAACAACGGCCTTCCCTTCGGCCCGCACCCTCACCGTGGGTTTGAGACCCTGACTTACATTCTGGAGGGAGACATTATGCACCGGGATTCCATGACAGGAGAGAGTGTCATCAATACAGGGGGCATTCAGTGGATGACGGCAGGAAGCGGCCTGGTGCACGCTGAGGTCTCTTCTCCGGAGTTTAAGAAGAAGGGAGGAATGGAGGAAGTCATTCAAATCTGGCTGAACCTGCCTTCTCATCTGAAAATGACAAAACCGAACTACATCGGTTTACAAAAGGAAGACATCCCGTTTATTGAGCAGGATGAAGGGCGGGTAAGGATTAGCCTGATCTCCGGGAAATGGGGAACAGCTGAAGGCCCGGTTCCTTCATTGACAGGCATACATACTACCAGCATCAAACTACAGGAAGGCGGAGGGTTTCGTACGGAAGTGGAAGCAAAGCGCAATATCCTCTTCTATGTAGTGAACGGCGATGTAGAAGTAAACGGCCAAAAGGCTTCCACCCATACCCTGGTGGAATTTGCCAACGAAGGAGAAACCATAGCCGTAAAGGCACTGAGCGATGCTACCCTGATCTTTTGCCACGGCGAGCCCTATAATGAACCCATTGTTGCCCACGGGCCTTTTGTGATGAACTCCGAGGCAGAGATCAGGCAGGCCATCCTGGATTACCAGAGTGGGAAGCTGGGAGGGCTGGAGGAATAGGGCATTGCTAGTGTGTATAACAAATTGCACTTTTTGCTTGGGTAGTGGATTGGTAAGCCCGCAGCAAAGCGAAGGGATTGCTAAGCCTTTCATAATCTGACTGTGCAATTTGTTATACACACGCATTGCTACCTATGTGCCGGTTAAATTGTTATATGGCTATATTGTTGTCCTTACAGGACGGGCAGATGCGAAATACAGATCATTATGGCGGAACTCCTGGAATGGATGATGCATGCGGACCAGATGCTGGGAGAACTTATCTCCCGCTACGGGAGCCTGGTGTATTTGTTTTTGTTTCTCATCATATTCATTGAGACAGGGCTGGTCGTCATTGCTTTCTTTCCCGGAGACGGGCTGCTTTTTTCCGCCGGCCTCTTTGCCGCCAGCGGCTCCCTGGAATTGGCTATTCTGCTGCCTTTGTTATCAATCGCTACCATCGCCGGCAATACTTCCAATTACTTTATTGGCAAATTTCTCGGACACCGTTTTTTTCAGAGAAAGGATACGGTTTGGGCGCGGCAATTGCAGAAAGCCCGCCGGTATCACGAGCGTTATGGCCCCTGGGCGGTTGCCCTGAGCCGCTTTTTTCCTTTTATGCGGACCCTGGCGCCTTTCGTTGCCGGGCTTACCCGCATGCCGTTCCGCTTGTTCACACCTTACAATATCATCGGCGGGGTGGCCTGGATCACGGCTTACGTCCTGGCAGGTTTTTTCTTCGGGGGCATCCCCTGGGTGAAACGCCATTACGGGCTGATCTTTTCGGGGCTTATCATTGCCTTACTGCTGGTGCTGGCCTATGGAATTGTGAAAGCTATCCGGGACAAGTACCGACGGAAAAGAGGGTAGGTAGCCGGGCCTCGCGTTATATTACCTGTATCCCGGCAGTTTTGTACGGGCCCAGCAAGGGGTCGCCGGGTTCCAGCTCAGTGATCAGATAATCGATGTCATTGATGGGGGCTATGCGGATCTTCTGGGCATTATCCAGCTTTTCCGAAATGGCAAGGACCGCTACTTTCTCCGAGGCCTGGATCATGGCCTTTTTGACATCTACTACCTCCCAGTCGGAATCGGTGATGCCGATCCGGGCATCGATGCTGTTGGTGCCGATCAGGCAGAGGTCGGGGCGGATATCGCGAAGGATGCTGACCACCTCTCCACCGGTGGTGATCTTGGCGTTTCTGGAAATGCGGCCTCCGATAAGGATGGTATCCGAATTGGGATGTTCGGCCAGTTGCAGGGCCACCAGGAGGCTGGGGGTATAAAAGGTGGCTTCGAGCTCCTGAGGCAGGATGCGCGCCAACTCGATGGTTGTTGTTCCTCCACTGATGAGAACGAGCATACCGTTCGACAAAAGGGGCACTGCTTTTCGGGCGATGGCGGTCTTTTCCTGATATTTGTAGATCTCCGCGCCCCGGTACGAATTGGTCTGGAAAGATTTTGAAAGCGCCCCTCCCCGCACTTTGACGAGTTTGCCCTCGTCCGCCAGTTCCTGAAGGTCCCGTCGAATAGTGTCTTCAGAAACGGCCAGCTTTTTGCTCAGGTCGGCGTGAAGCACCTTATTGCGGATATTGACCTCTCTCATGATAAGCGCCTGGCGCTCCTTTTTTAACATCTGGACATGTTTTTTAACTACGGAAATGCACGGGCATTGAGGCCAGGCTCAATACACTTTAGAATTGTTGTTGTGTGCAATATTGCAAATTATTGCAAATGATGGCCTGTTTTTTACGGATTTCTGATAAACTGTGCAAAAAGTTGGAAGGATTAACAAGGCGGGCAAGAGGAGCAGCGCTTGAATTGACAGGAATGGCAGGCGCTGAGTGGCCTGCCATTCCCCTCAAATTATTTCACTTCAATCCTCTATCATATCGGCGGGTCGGCCGGAGTATTCGGGTTGCTCTCCCGTTCGTTATCCGGGTAGGGGTAGAAATTCCGGTTCCTTTCCGAAGTGAAATCGGTTGTTGTCGGCGGTTCGGGGCGGCCGAACCTTCTGCTGTCGTCCAGGGAGGTGCCGATCATGAACAACTCCGCCCTGCGGTTTTTGTAGATCTCATTCAGCAGCGCCGCCTGGTCTCCTCCGGAGGAGTACGTGTCGGTAAGGCCGGCGCCCAGGCCGTAGATGTCTTCATCGGCCGTCTTTTGCCGGACCATATTCAGCGCATCTTCCGCATTACCGAGCTCCCCTTTACGGGCGTAGGCCTCCGCCTTGATGAGCATCATCTCTCCAGGCAGGTAAGCCGGGATGGAAGCAGTTGCCGAAGTAAAGAAGGGGGCTGCGAGTTCCTCAACCGGCAGGTTGCCGTAGAGGGAAGTATTGCCGACAATGTTCATGTAAAAAGCGATCCGCCCATCTCCGGGGTCCGGTGTCAGCGCAGCCGGGAGGCCGAAGTTGGTCCGGGGCGCGTATTCTACCGTTCCGGTGAAGAACCCGTTAAAGATGGGGTTGGCATTTTCCTCGTCGAAGGTCAGGTAAGAAGTCGCGCCGAGGTCCACCTTATTAGCGGAAGCGATGGCCGCGTCGTTGTTTCCGGTAGCATTGTAATACCGGGCCAGATAGGCATAAAGTGTGTTGAGCAGGTCGATTTCTCCAAAAGGGCCAACCAGGTCCGATGGTATGGACGTTCCTTCCATGGCCTTGGCCGACTCATCCAGGATGCGGATGGCCTCGGCATATACTTCGGAACGAGAGTTGAAGGCCGCGTCGTTGTTCGGCGAGTTCAGAAGGGGCGCCTGTTCCCAGTTTTGAGCCAGGATGCCGAGGCACATGGCGCGGAACAGGTTCCCGTAGGCGAGCAGGCTGGCCCGGGTCTCATTCGATAAAGATACATTATCCACGCTGGCCACCAGGTTTTCAGCCATGCCTTTCACCCGCATAACGGTGGAGAACAGGCGGGTGACCCGCTCGTTCGTTCCGTTGAGGTTCGGCCCTCCGATCTCCAGTTCTTCCAGGCTGGAAAAGGTGGTCATGGCTCCCGTTTCGCGGGTGGTGATGGAGGTGTATAACACGGCGTTGCCATAGGCGGTGGTAGAATATAACTGGCGGACACCGACAGCCAGAGAGATCAGGCCATCCTTGGAGTTGAGCACCTGTTCTTCCGAAGCAGCGTTGGGGTTGACGAGGTCGAGCTCGCATGCGCTCAGGGAGAACAGCAGGATGATGATCAGAAATTTATTGATAATTCTCATGGTTTTTTCTTTTTCTTGAAAATGAAAATAAAAGGATGCCTTTAGAGGGTCAGGCCAATGCCGAACCGAATGGTCCGCGGAATAGGCACCTCGTTGAAATCAAACCCGCGTACTCCGTTGGTCTGGCCGGAGGAGGATACCTCGGGGTCCCAGCCGTTGTAGTTGTCGAAGGACAACAGGTTGCGGCCCTGCAGGAAGATGCGCAGGTTGCTGATCGCGGGTGTTTTCGGGTTGGTGGTGTAGCTCAGCGTCAGTTCGCGCAGCTTTACAAAAGAACCATCCTCGATATACCGTTCCCAGATGTTGTAAGCGGCATTGTTGTAGCCTCTTGGCAGTTCGCCTCTGATCTCCTGGGCATCGCGGAAGCCGCCGCCGAAGGAAGAACGGGAATTCACCCGGTCGGTGAAGTTGAAGACTTCAAAGCCCTGAACGGCATCGAACTGCAGATAGAGCGAGAACTTCTTGTAGGTGAACTCGTTGATCAGAGAGCCGATCCAGTCGGGGTTGGGGTCGGCAATGGTCTTCCGCAGCACCACGCCTGCTTCATCGGTAGCCCGGCTGGGCAGGCCGTTGGCGTCCAGGAGGATGTTGCCGCTGGCGTCGCGGGCAAAATAGAAGCCGTCGATAACGCCGAGGGGTTCTCCGTTGCGGGCCACGGAAATGCCAAAGCTCTTGGGCAGGCGGATCAGGCCGCCTTCAATGCCCTCCACATTATTTTTGTTCTGGCTGAAGGTGGTGGTCAGCTTCCAGTTGAAACCCTGTGTCTGTACCGGCACCGCCCGGACCATCAATTCGAAGCCTTTATTGGTCATAGTGCCCACATTTTCCAGGCGTGAGCTGAAGCCGGTGCTTGGGGCTGTGGTCCGCTCGAGGAGCAGGTCCTGTACTTTGACGTCATAGTAGGAGAATTCCAGGCCAAGGCGGTTGTTGAGCATGCTCATATCAAAACCAAATTCCTTCTCAATCTGGCGCTCCGGTTTGATATCGGGGTTGCCTTGGCGGGTGGAGGGCACCAGGCCGGTTTGGCCGCCGATCGGCACCGGGTTGTAGTTGGCGTAGCGCTCGTAGGCCTGCAGGGCGGAAAGGTTACCGGATTCGCCGTAAGAGGCCCTGATCTTAAAGGTATTGATGGCCCCAACCCCATCTTTCCAGAAAGGTTCTTCCGAGATCAGATAGCTGAAGCTGGCCTTGGGGTAGAACTGAGTCCGTTCATTTTCTCCGAAAGGAGAGGCCTGGTCCAGCCTGATGGCGCCGGTGAGGTACAGTTTCCCGGACAGCCCGAAGGTCTGCTGGAAGAAAGCGCCCTGGATGTTCCGCTCCGATTTGGAGTCCCCCCTTCCGGTTACCGTACCGGCGTTGGTGGACTGAACGACCGGTGAGAGCCGGTTGGCGGTGATGGCTATGGTGGAAAATTCATCGTGCTGGACGGTGAAGCCCAGCCAGCTTTGGGATTCCAGCTTGTCATTGATATCAATGGAATACCTCAGGTTCAGGTCGTTGTTGACAAGTTGAGAATTTCCGATCGCCGTGCGGGCCCAGCCGAGGGGGGTGCCGTTGGCGCCGACAGGGATGAATCCGTTGGCCTCCTGAGTATAGGTATCAAAACCCAGGATGTACTCAATATCAAACCCCTTGAAAGGAGAAAGCCTGAGTTGGGTATTACCAATAAAACGCCGGGTCTGTTGCCCGAATTTAAAGGTCTCGATCACCTCCAGCGGGTTGGCGACGAAGCCTGCCGGGCTAAGGTAATTGCCGTCTGCGTCCGGTTCCGGGTTGAAGTTGTTGTTGTTGAAATTGAAACCGGTCAGGGCGCCATAGACCTCAGCGATACCGCCATTGGGTATTTCATTACTGTTGTTGTGGATGTAATTCAACCCTACGGATACGGAAGCCCAGCTACTCAGGATCTGGTCGATATTCAAACGGGCGGAATAACGGCCAAAGTCGCTGTTCTTGATAATGCCCTGGTTGTAAAAGGCGGAACCCGAGGCATAATACTTCGTGTTCTCCGATCCGCCGCTCATAGAGATGGTATTGTCCGTACCGATGCCGGTATCGAAGATGTAATCCTGCATTTTATAGCGGGTGGTAGGCACCAGGTTATCGTTGTTGGCATTGGCCGGCTCTTCAAAGGCAAAGGGTTCCATATTCTCTTCGATCTCCTTTCTCAGCTGGTTGATGTTAAAGCTGGTGGAGAAAGAGATCCTGGGCTTGCCCTGTGCGCCTTTCTTGGTAAAGATCTGAACGACGCCATTGCTGGCCCGGGAGCCGTAAACGGCGGCGGCGGCGGCGCCTTTAATGACTTCTACCCTTTCAATGTCATTGGGGTTGAGGTCCACCAGGCGGTTCTGGGTATAGCCGCCCAGGTCGATCAGCTCGTTGGAGGAGTTGTCGATGATCACTCCGTCTATGATGTAAAGCGGGTTGGAGTTTCCCAGCACCGTGCTGTATCCCCTCAGGGTGACGGAGATACCTCCTGCCGGGTTCCCGGAATTCTGGTTGACCAGGGCGCCGGTAATCTTTCCGGACAGGGCCTGGTCCAGGCTGGTCGCCCCGGAGTTGGTGATGTCCCGGGCGTCCAGGGTGGAAATGGCATTCCCCAGCCGCTTCTTCGTGGTGGCGGTCGAGGCGCCGGTCACGATCACCTGTTCCAGTCCGACATAATCTTCCTGCAGTACAACGTCGATCGTTTCCGTTCCGCCGGCGGTGGGAGTCACCTGGCGGCGGGCGCCACCGTAACCGACATAGCTGTAAACAATCGTAACGGGGTTGTCGCCTGCGGGGATATTCAGGCTGTAGGCGCCTTCAAAGTCCGTAACGGTACCTTGGCTGGCAGCGCCGTCCACGTAAATGGTGGCGCCCAGCAAAGGCTCGCCGTCCGGGGCCGTAACGGTACCCTTGAGGGTGAAGTTCTGAGCATGAAGCCCCGTAACTCCCAAAGCCAGGAACAGCACTCCCAGGGAGGCCAGTATCCTGAAGGCCTTTTGAATCGTTTTTTGGTTCATAACTAGTGAGTTTTATTGGTAGAGTGAATATGTTTTACAAGTGTCGGAATGTTTTTCGAAAAATCAATATAGCGCTTATTTTTTAATCTTGAGTAATTCCTTTTATTTGAGAAAAAGGTATTGTCATCCCATAATCTGTTTTGAAAATGAATGGAGTAGCTCAAGCCATCGAGGCCCGCCTCACAGCTCTGGGAAATGAAAAAAAAGCCCGCTGGCTGGAGAATTACGTCAAGCATGATATCCGCTCCAAAGGGGTGGGTATTCCGCAGATACGGGAGGTAGTAAAGGCGGTTACAAAAGAGAATAACCTTGCCCAACAGCCCGCTGAAGCTCAGTTTAAGATGCTCAGCGATCTCATGCAACAGCCCTTTACCGAAGACAAGCTGGCGGCCATCCTCTACCTGCAGCTCTACTGGAAAGGGCTAGGCGCCGGCCTGCAGCTGAAGCTGATCTCCCACTGGTTCGATCAGCGCTGGATCAGCGACTGGAACGTCTGCGACTGGCTTTGCGTACGGCTGCTTTCACCGATGGTGGACCGCTCGCCGGAGCAGGCCCTGCCCGTGCTGAAAACCTGGAATGCGGATGCCTACCTGTGGACGGCCCGTGCTTCCCTGGTCCCCTTCGCGCAGTGTAAGTCTATCACAAAACACATCGATACGATTGAAGCCTTTTCCATCACCCTCATCCAGAGGGAGGAGCGGTTCTGTAAGACGAGCGTGGGCTGGGTGCTGCGGGAATATTCCAGACACGATAAGGATTTCGTACTCAGTTTCCTGGAAACGCATAAGGTGTGGACGACGCCGGAGGTGCGGAAAAATGCGCGCAAGTATATCTCCTGACGATAAACGCAACTGGGGTTTATGGCGTTTTGGAGTTGAGGTTGAGAGTGTTCATAGTTCCTGGTTTCTGTGTTCCTGGTTGCCTGGAAACCAGCGGGTTAGCGTAACGCGGACACACTTAATTGAACAATCCCTTGAGGTTTCATAGGGTGGCTCATTGCCAACCCCATTAAGTTAAGCGGCCGGGCTTGTCGGAAGGCGACTCCAAGCTCGCCTTTCGACTTCCCAAAGCCGCTCTGTCACAGGGTAGCTCAATTTGGCCCATGACAGAGCGGCGGCTGTTTTTCTTAACTTAATGGCAATGGGCTCATTGCAAGGCCAGTCCACGACACCACAAAACCTAAACAGTTGCCGAAAAACAACACTTTTGCCGGTTTTCAGCTAGTTTTGTACTTTAATGCGGTCCAATTTGCAGCTAAAAAAGATGATCTTCATTCCGCAAAGGTTATTCGATAACAAAAATGTAAGGCACCATCCTAAGGGACGGCAATGTCTGCATCCGGATCAAGGAATTGACAGAGCCCGTATTTGCCCGGCAGGGTTACATCTCCAATCACGTCGTTTCCATGTTGAAAACCTTTGAGGTTTCCGAAACCTCAAAGGTTTTAATTTCTCATTATCTTTAAGGAAAAAAATAATGAAGGCTACCTTTATCGGCCTGGGTATCATGGGCAGCCGCATGGCGGAAAACCTGTTGAAAAACGGCGTTGACGTAACGGTATGGAACCGTTCCGAAGGCCCAATGGAAGAACTGAAGGCGAAGGGAGCCAGGGTTGCACCATCGGCGATTGAGGCAGTTGCGGGAGCACACCTCGTTTTCAGCATGCTTTCTACCCCGGAAGTGGTGGAAAAGGTCTTTATGAAAGATGATGGCGTACTGTCGGCCATGAAAGAAGATTCCATCTGGGTGGACTGTTCCACCGTCAACCCTTCCTTTACCGTGCGGGCACTGCAGGCGGCAGAGCAGGAGGGGGTACGCTTTATGGACGCTCCGGTGGCGGGCACTAAACCGCATGCCGAGAATGCCGAGCTGGTATTCTTTGTGGGAGGAGACAAGGAAATACTGGAAGAGGTGGAGCCCTACCTCAATATGATGGGCAAAAAGGTGCTCCACATCGGCGAAAACGGCAAAGGAACCTCCTTCAAAATGCTAGTCAACATCATGCTGGCCCAGTCGATGGCCATCTTCTCGGAGGCTGTGCTCCTGGGGGAGAAAATGGGTATTTCCAGAGACTTTCTGCTGAATGTTGTGCCCAACCTGGTGGTATCCGCCCCCTTCACCGGTGCTAAGGCAGAACTCATCCGCAATGACAACTACGAAGTGCAATTCCCGCTGGAATGGATGCACAAAGACCTGCACCTGGCCGCCGTCACCGCCTACGAACTGAACCAGCCGCTGTACCTGGCAAACCTGGCAAAGGAGCTTTACGCCGAAGCCAATAAAAAGGGGATGGGGCGGTTGGATTTTGCAGCTATTCATAAGTTTCTGGAAGAGCGGTAGAGGTGCGTTTTTGTGTTGATGTGTAAAAGGTGCTAGTATGCCATACCGTAAAACCCAAATACTGAAAAACCGCAATACCTGAACAATTATCAATCTCTTACCTTTGTGAGATGCAAACACCGGAAAAATACATTCCCATAGACTGCAACTTTTATGACCGTATCGAAGCGGCTATCGTCCTGGGTAAAACGGTGCGCCTGGAGTACCGGGATGACAGCGGAGAGGCTGTGGTTGCCGAGACCAGGCTGCAGGATACCCTGGCGAAAGATGGAGAGGAGTTCCTCATCCTGCCGTCCGGTGAACAGGTCCGTATGGACCGGATCCTCAGCCTGGATGGTGTGCCGGTGCCCGGTAGTCGCTGAAAACAAAGAACGGTGGAAAATCTATTTTTCTATTACCCTCATGAGGCTTGTATTTGCTGGCCGGGAATCCCATTTCCCCAGTTGGGAAAGCCGCTGGTATGGCTCAGCACCATGCGGGCGGTGACCTTTTTATAGCGTTCGTCGTGGTTGATATCCGGGTATTCGAGGTATTGAAAAAGTGGCATTTAATATACCGTTTTATCAGTATCCCTCCCCCTGCGTTGTCTGCCATCTGTAAACCTGAAAATACTCCAGCTCGCGTGTTTTCAATAACTCTCCAAACGGCGGCTCCGGCTCCGGGAAGCCGGGGTGTTTTCCCGCCGGCCCTCGTTCTTCCTTCCCTTTTTTCTGATGGAGAAAAAACACCTGCCGGTACTGCTCGGGCGTTTCTGCATTCACCCCTTTCTCATTGCCGGTTTTGCAATGTAGGGCCCATCCTGCCCACCATTCCAGCCCGTGGCGGGCAATGGCCAGGGTGTTTTCATCCAAAGGAAGCTGGCTCTTTAGGCCCTCCAACTCATCGTAGGCTGCCTGGCTGAGGACGGGCTGCTTGAAGTGCAGCACCCCGGGGCTGAAGGCCAGGCACAGAATAAGCAGGGCTGTTGCCAGTATATTGCTCCAGGACGGTGGAAGCAGCCGGAAAAGGAGCAGGCATAGAACGGATTGGGGGACAAATAGCATCAGCATCAGCCGTTGGGCATAGTCGGCATTGAGCAGCGGAAAAGACAACAGCAGGATTAAAACCGTTAAGGTTAGAAGGCTTACCCGTTCGGAAATATCCAGTTGGGTTTTATGCTGGTATAAGGCATAGGCCCCCAGGCCTGCCAATAACCAGGAGAAGAAATAGCCAAGGAGTTCCGGCGGCCCCAGGGCCCCGAAGAGGGCAGGATGCCGGAATATTTCTCCGGCCACTGTAAGCAGCCGCCAGGCCCGGGCAGAATCGAACAAGGCAACCAGGCCCGTGGACAACAGGGCCAGGCTCAGCAAGGCTAGCGCCGCCCACTTCGGAGCCTTCCGAACTCCGGATTCCGAACTGTCGCTTTTTCCGGGCCTCAGAATGGCAACAAACAGCCCCAGCCCGAGCGTGGCAACGGCTATGACAAATACGCCAAAGTGCGCTAAGCCGGCCAGCAAAACGCACAATATTCCGCCCAGAAATAAAGGCCTGGAGGGGCGCCGCAGGTATTTCAACCCGAATAGGAGAAAAGCAAAGAAAAAGGGAATGGCAAAGGCGTTCTTCTGCAAATCGCCGGTGAACATCAGCGGCCAGGGCGCGGCCACGGCAAAAGTCGCTACCGCGGCTTCCCACCAAAGCCCAGGCTGCTTCGGACGGCGGAATTCCTTGGCGATGAAATACAGTGGGATCAGCAGTAAGGGTAGAAAAAAGGCGTCCACCGTTTTTACCACCGGAATAATCCAGCTCTCCTCCGGCGCTGAGTAAAACAGTGCTATGGCTTTCACCCAAAAGGCGTTGAACCAGAAGTACAGCGGCATGTCGGCAAAGCCCAGGCGCCCGTTCTCCAGCAGGCTGCGCACCTGCAGAGGATAATAGCCTCCGTTCACCCCGGGAATGAGCTCCTGCCGGAAGAGGATGGCCAGGCGCAGGCCCGCCGCAGCCAGGAAGAGGAGGAAGTAGATGACCTTGCGGCTCATAGCGGTAACAAGTTAAAGATATTCCCTCTTCTTACTCTGCCCGGAGGATGACTTTTTGCTCAAAGGCCTTTTTCCTTTCTCCATAATACCCAACGACGATGTGAAGCCCATTGGCCAGGCCGGCCAGGTTCACAAACCCCTGGTTGTCGTAAAACCGGACGATAAGCTCTCGCTCCAGCCGGCCGTCGGCGCTGTAAATTTTTACCGGCATTGCTCCTTCGTATTCATACTCGGCCTGTAAGGCGCAACTCGTGGGGTTGGGAAAAACCTTAATCTCCTTTACCTCTTTTGGCGTTTTAGCCTTATTAAAATACTGTTCCGCAAATGCAAAGGCTGTCACGCCGATATCCCGGCCGATCTTCCTGCCCGGGATGTCATCCGCCGGAGGGTGTATGCCGCCGTAGATACGGGAAAGGCTGCACTGGTCGGCGGCATCGCGGTAGGTGGCCCACTGTAAGGTGAGGTCCGTACTGGGGCCGTCTTCAAATACGAGGAATTCGTTTTTCGGGCAATGGAACTCACCCATTCCGCCGGGAAAGAACGGGTCGCCGGTCATAGCGGCCAGCACTTCGGCGGCGGCGCGGCTGTAGGTAGAATGGCCGGAGACGTAACCGGCAAACGGGGGAGAAACGAAAGTGGGGCGCTGGTAGGGCCACCAGAAACCGGCGCGCACCCAGCCGACCCCCGCTACATCCGTCCGCGGGTCATCGATAAAATTGGGCCCTCGCCAGGCTTTGATCTTTATTTCGTTGACGTACTCTCCGTTCTGCCCCTGTAGCGGGTCGCCCGGCCCGATCAGCTCGATATAACCAGGGATGAGCGGCAGTCCACCGGGGTGGTAATTGGGCAGGGCCGGATCGCTGCTCTGCCCCAACTCGGCCATGCCCCGAATGGCGGAGACCGGCCGTACGTAATCGTACCATCCTTTCAGGGCCCAGACGGAAATGGCCACATCGTGCATGGCGCCCCCCAGGGCAAAGTAGCCCTTCACATCCCATTCCAGGGCATCAAGCACAGGCCCCGAGCCGCGCATTTTTTTAACCAGCTCCGGCTGATCGCTGACGTGGTTGAAAATGGTGAACCAGTGGCCGGGCGGCGTCTCCGAGTCCGGCCCGTCGGCCCAGAATTCAGCCAGCACCCGGTAGTAATCCGCCCGGTGGACGGGCTGCGGGGCATAGGGCTGCCCGGTTTTCGGGTTCAGGGCATACCCCTGCCCGGTATCACCGCCCTCGAAAAAGTTATAAAAATCATGGTATTCGTAGATATCGTTCGGGTAAGCACTGATGTTGCCCACCGAGGCGGGGGAAATATCGATCAGCACCCCGTCGGCAGGGTCGAGTAAGGACGACCACACGGCTACCATGGCAAAGCTCCACTTGTATTCTTCGGAGAGCCCGCCCACGGCGGTGGTGTCCAGGTAAGGCGGCGGCCCCGGATCGTGGTAAACCCAGTAGTCACCCCCGTCCCTGTTGAATACTTTTGCGGTGTCCGGGCCGAGAGAGAAGGGCAGTACGCGCCCCCATTCCGGGCTGACAAAAGGGGGCGCAAATTCGCCGAAGGGGTTGCCGCTCTGGTCGATGAATTGAGTGAACGCCAGCGGTTGCCAGCGGTTCAGGTCGAGGAAGTCCGGGTTGCCCGGAGCCTCGACGAACAGGGGAGGGTTCACCGGCTCGTAATACCGGTTCTCATACGCACCCGCCTCATTCGAACCGTCCTGCAGGCCGTACCGGATAACCTGCTCGGCAATGTAGTTGCCCAGCTCCGCCGGCCCGCATTTGTAATCGGCAGACTCTATGCCGGGGTCATAGCCGAGGGAATCCATCAGGAGATCAGTCTCGTAGAACAGGTCCCGCCATCCCGGCGACTCGGCGAAGCGATGCCTCAGCAGGCGGTAAGCAGCGAAACTGATGGCCTCTTGCCGGGCGGCCTGAATGTCAGTTGGGATAGGGGTGCCCGTGAAAGGGCAGGTGAACCCATGCACCGTCTTTCCCAGTAAATACGTATCGTCGGTTTCACTGTAGGCCGCCCAGGCGTCGTACATAGCCAGGCTGGTGTGAAAGAGGTTGCGGGCGTGGACGGTGGGGCGCGCCAGGTCGCCCCGGATGCCGTCCAGGACGGCCTCGTTCCATAGGCGGGCGACGGAGTGCTGGGATTGGGCAGGGAAAAAGGAAACAAGCAAAAACAGGTGCAGAATGATGTTTTTTTTCATGCCGGGCCGTTTAGTATTATTGAAGCAGATGAACCCTCCTCTCTGACAAAATAACGAATATTCTCCCACAGGGCCAGCTGTGACAGGAGCAAAAGGGCTTTTTTACTGACCCGAGAGACGGAGAAGAATACGGCTGGGTGCTCCTGGCCGACGGTAAACGGTGGATGCGGGACAATCTGCAGTATTTTATCCCGTCAGCCCTGGTATATCCGGCAAACGTCCGGAAGACGAATTGGATGTCTTGTCGTTGTGTGAGGGATTGATAGAAAAAGAATAACGCGAGGGCTGAACCCGGGGGTTGGTTTTTAGCCTGATAGCTGGTTACCCTGTACGGTGAAGCACACTAATGGACAGTTCGGGCCTGTTTGCGCCTGGAGCGCTTCAGTTAAGGATAAAGCTCAGGTTCTCTGCAATATCCCGGTAGGAAAAACCGGGCTTACTGAAGATAGGTTTCAATCTCCTCGCTCATCGGCTCCACTTTCGAAGGAAAATGCGCTAACCATTCCCCTTCCGGTGAAATGAGAAACTTATTGAAATTCCAACCTATTTTGGCGTCCGATACGCCATTGAGCTCTTTTTGGGTCAGCCAGGCATAAACGGGGTGCTGGCCGCTGCCTTTCACCTTGATCTTTTCGGTGAGGGGAAAAGTGACGCCGTAGTTGACTTCGCAGAACGTTGCGATCTCTTCTTCGTTGCCGGGCTCCTGCATGAGGAACTGATTGCAGGGGAAGCCGATGACCACGAGTTTGTCCTGGTATTTCTCATACAATTCCTGCAGGCCTTTGTACTGGGGCGTGAAGCCGCATTTGGAAGCTACGTTTACACAAAGGACATATTTCCCCGAGAAGGCCTTCATCTGGATCGGTTCTCCGTCAATGCCGGTAACGGTGAGTTCATGAAAAGAGGCGGGCAGTTTTGAAGGTGGAGCCTTTCGCATTGCGGCGCTGCCCAGGGTAATTCCCAGGGCAGTAAGAAGTAAGAAAATTAAGGCAATTTTCATCATGATGCAATTTTTGGGGAAACAACCGGCTGGTAAAAAGGTTGAAACGATGCAAAAAACGAAGCCGCCACTCTGAATCGTCAGAGTGGCGGCTATTGTAGCACTTGAGGTTAAAGGCGCCTCAGAGAGGTGCTGTTATTCCAATGTGCGCATGAAGTTGACGAGGTGCCAGATGTCTTCTTCGTTGGGAATTTTCTTCTTATAAGAAGGCATGTCACCTCTTCCTTCCAGCGTTTTGTAGAAGAGCGCTCCATCGGTTTGTTTCTGGAATTTTTCGGAAGTGAAATCACCGCATGGAGTGTCCAGGTTGGCGGCCTTCGAGCCGTCGCCCAGGCCTTCCTTGCCGTGGCAGGACTTACAGTGAGTCTTCCAGAGGTCTTCACCCATTTCGATAGAATCGTCATCGGCGGCAACAGGGTTCTTCATCTTTTGGTATTTTTCAGGAACCGGCCAATCGCTGTTGGACTGGAAGGAAACCATGAAAAATGCTGCTCCAAGCAAAAGTGCCGGAATCAGGATCTTGATTTTCATATCTCAGAAATTTTGGATTAACGAAATTGCTTTATTGTTTTCAGCCTCTTTAACGTCAACAATATGACGAAAATTTGACATGCGGCCACTGATTTTTATCATTTCCGGGTGGCTTTAGCAAAAATTTAACATCTGATTGGGTTTACTCGGCATTCCCTTCCTTCTTGACCTGAGCGAGTTTATAGACAATTACGGCGTAATGCCCCCAAACTGCTGTCATCAATACGATGAAGGCCAGCAACATCCAGGTTGGGGGGTTGGGGCTCCAGAGTGCCTTGGGCAGGTCCTGATTGAGTTGGGCGACGGGAGTGCCCCAGGGCAGGGCCGCATGCACTTCAACGGTGCCGTAGTCACTGTGGTCTTCCAGCCGGGCAAAGATCTCGAGGTTGCCCTCTCCGTCTCCGGGCAGGTCCATAGGGAAATCGATATCTACTTCACCGGCGCTGTCGGTTGTCCCTTCCCCAACTTTCAAAGGAGCGAACAGGCGCTTGACGAAGATAGAGATGTCTTCATCCTCAACCGGGTCGCCATTGCCGACGAGGGTGAGCAGTAGCGCCCGGGAGGAATCCTCATCAATAGGTTGCAAAAGCAACTCGGCCGGGTATATTTCAATGTCATCATCACTACCTTTGAATTCGTCATTACCTTCAAATTCGGCAGCGAAAGCCATGAGGTTGGCCGTATCTTTGGGCACTTCCTGAGTTTTGACGGTGAGGGTGGCGATACCGTCCTCATTGGTGGCAGCCTTGCCCAGTTCTACCTGTGAGCTGTCAGTAGTGGCATAAAACATCACTTCCAACCCGGGCAGCCCGGTGTAGCGGCCATCGATCTTGGCCCGAATGAGCATCTTCAGGTCCAGGACATTGTCGTTTTTCTGGACTGAAGAGAGGCTGGCGCGGGTGCGGAGTTGTTCCTGCTCTTCTTCATCCTGTGCCTTGAGAGAGGCAGGAGTGAGGCCCATGACGATTATACAAATGAGCCAGCTGAGTTTTATGATCTTGGAAAGCGGCATTGTCAAAGTTTTTTGTTGAGCAATGGATAAAGCTCTTTAGTTCTTCTTCTCGGCATAGTCAGAAACGGTGACGATCGTAACCAGCTTGGCCATGATGATGAAGAAAAGTATGAATGTGGCCAAACCGGCAAAGGACAAGGCCCACTCAACCCAGGTAGCGGAATAATGAATGTATTCCGGCCGGGTATCCTGTATGGGGAGCAGCGGAGTTTCCAGCGTCGGAACGACGATGAGGTAACGCTTGATCCACATGCCGAATACCAGAAGCAGCGCCGATAAAGTGATCAGGTTGGGCGTGCGCAGCTTTTTGAAGGCTACCACCACAATGGGGATCACGATAGAGAAAACGTTGGAGATCAGGAACCACCAGCCGTACTCATCGGGGTTGAACAGCTTCTCCATCACTTCCGAATCCCACTTCTCAGATCCGAACCAGCTGGTGAGGTATTCCGAGAAGGTAAAGTACCCGTAACCTGCGCCCAGCGCCAGCAGAATATACCCCATATAGGCAAAGTGCTTATCGGTCAGGTAGTCTTCCAGTTTGTAGGACCGCCGGAAGATCCACATCATTATGACGATCACAGCAGCGCCCGAATAGATGGCGGCCAGTACGAAGTAGGGGCCGAAAATGGTGCTGTGCCAGCCGGGGCGCAGCGTCATGCCAAAGATCCAGGACAAGACCGAAGAAACCACCACTACCATCGGTATCATGATCAGAGCGATGAGGTTCTTGGATACCGACAGTTGCCGGTTCTGGCTTTCGGTGCCCTGGTAATTGAGTGCGAGGGCCCGGTAGAGGTTCCTCCGCCAGGTGGGCAGGTTCAGTACATCAGAATCCCGGTAAATCGCAAAGTCTTTGATCATCAGCAGGTACATGAAAATAATGGCGCCTACCAGGTAGGTGCTGATAGCTACAACATCCCAGAATATCGGCGATTGCAGCCGGGCGTGGATGAAAAGATAGTGCAGGCGGTCAAAGCGCCCGATGCACAGAATAATGAAAATGGGGCCGATGAGGGCGGAAATGAAAGCCGTCAGCACCGCGATGCGCATGATCGGCCGGCGCCAGGGCACCTTGAAAAGGTGTAAAAACCCGGCCAGGATGGCGCCCCCGTAGCTGATGCCGATGAAAAAGATGAAATTGACGATGTATAGCCCCCACACGACATTATCCCGCATGCCGGTAACGACGTGGCCTTCCAGGATCTGCTGGATGAGGGCATAAAGGCCGACGAGGATCACCAACGATAACAGAAAGATGTAAACGAAGGATCTGGCGTCAAACCTTTCAATATATGGCCCGAACTTCTGCAGGATTGCCGTTTGCTTTTTCGAAATATCCATAATGGTACTAAAGTTGGTTTGAAAAAACAGGTTTCACTTGCCTCACAGCAGGTTTCTCCTATATGCCTTCAACATCATCGTATCTTTCCTTAATGTCATCAGGTAATGCCTCATATCCCCTTTCCACCGGGAATATGCGGTCGCGCGGCGGCAGGTACCATACCCGTGGTTCTGTACCGAGGTCTTCCATATAGCGGTACCCGGACCGGTCTTTGATCAGCTGGCTGAAGCGAAGGGTTTCGGAGCCGTTGGTAACGACGTCCTCGTTCTGGTCGCCGAAATAGAAAACGCCGTTGGGGCAGGCCGATACACAATCCGGCAGCTTGCCCATGCGCACCATATCGGGGCAGAAGTCGCACTTTTCGACAGTGCCCGGGCGGCTTGGAACACTGGTTTCCGGGCCGGCATGGTGGGTCTCAATATCGGCGGGGATCTCCAGCTCTTCTCCCCAGTTGAAAGTTCGGGTGGAATACGGGCAGGCCGTCATGCAGAACTTACAGCCGATGCAGCGCTCACTGTCCACTAGCACCAGGCCGTCCTGCCGTTTGTAGGTAGCATTGACGGGGCATACCTTCACGCAGGGCGGGTTGTCGCAGTGGAAGCAGGTTTTGGGAAACCAGTAGGGAGAACTGTCCTTGCTGTCTTTCATCAGTTTGACGGTCACCCATTCCTTTTCCGGTGGCAGGTGGTGCATGGCCTGGCAGGCGCTGATGCACTTACGGGCGTTGTTACAGCGCGCCAGGTCGATGACCATGACGAACTTCTTGCCCGGAATACCAGCCCTGGCTTCCTTTTGAGAAACCTTGGGCACATGATGAACATGCTTGAGGTATTTCTTATCTACTTCGACCAGCTCGCCGTCGGGGGTCAGAAGCTTGACCGTGTCTGACGTTTCCGCCGCTGCCTCGCCTCCTTCTCCGCCGGAAGAACAGGAAAAGACCAGTTGGCCCCAGGCGGCCAGCGTAACACCTAATGCTCCTTTCTTCAGGAAATCCCGGCGTTCATTTTTTGATAATTCTGACATGACTGTAAGTTTTTGAATGAGCGGAATCAGGTATTTCCTTTAAAAGACCCACAGGCGGGTGATGTTGAAACCGATCAGAAAATCGGTATTCTGGTTCAACATATTGTTGAGCTGCGGCACGATGTTGTAATTGTTGGCCAGGAAGATCTGGAAAGCGTGCGCGCTGGAAGTGACCTCGATGCCGAAACACAGGTTGGGCTCGGGGTTGTTGACTTCGTGGTCGGTCAGCGGCAGGTCGTAACCGGCAATGATGGCCATGCCGGAGCTCACCTTAACCCTTCCGAGGAAAGAAAGGGAAAGGTTGTCGTTGTTCTTTTGCAGCAGTTCTTCCGGAGTAGCTCCTTCGACCAGTTCCTGGAAGTTGAAGTGAGAAATATTGAAGCTGGCCTGGAGCGAAAAGGCCTTGCTGAACTTCCGGGCCAGCATCAACTGGTGGAAGTAGGAGTAGCGGTCTGTCCCTTCATAGGTATTTTCCGGGAAATTCGCCTTGTCGCGGGTATCGATGGCGGCATTGACGTAATAGGTCAGGCTCACCGGCCAGCCGCCGTCCCTTCCCTGTTTGAAGAGGGCGTATTTGGCATTGAAATCCCACGTTTTCCGGAATTTCGTAAAGCCGAAGCCGATCTGCAGGTTTTCAACCGGCACGTAGTTGAGGCCAATGCGGATGTTGGAGGGTGCGTAGATGCCCCAGAAATCGTCATAGCCCTTGTCGATGGTTCCAAAGCGGTGTTGAATATCCATTTCAAAGGTTCCCTTGACGGGCACCATAACCGTCTGGTTGTCGATCAGCCAGATGCTTTCAAAGGTATTGCGTACGGGGCGGACGCTTTTTTTAGCCTCCCCTTCATCCTGGGCCTGAGCGGCGCCTGCCATAAGCATGAAAGCAACAGCACAGAACCATATAGAAATAACAGAAAAGTTTGCTTTTGCTGGAAGCAGCGGTAAATTTTTCATGGTAGTGAGTTTTTACCTTTTTATTATTAATTGTCTTTTGCGCCCTGGGTGATCCAGGTCAGCACTTTTTTGTTGAGTTCCTCATCAGGCCCGGTGGGCGGCATATCGATGTTGCGGTTGCCGAGCAGCCACTGCATCAGTTCGCTGGATTCCGGGGTAAGGGTATCGATGTAATTGCCGGCAAAGAGGGCCCCGTAGGCATTCTCAGGGGAAAGGTCCGGGGCGAAGCTACCTGTATTGTGGCAGCCGCTTGTATTACAGGACTTGTTGAATTCCGGCACAATATCCATGGAAAAACTGACCTGAACAGTAGTGTCTATTTCCGGAGGCTCTATGGTGAGGATGCCCGATTCGGAGGTGCATCCCCATGGCGCGATCATGCTCAGCAGGAGCATGGCAAAGGCCAGGATGGACAGGACTCGTTGTTGCTTCATGATTTCGAAAATTGGTTTTCACTCCTAAGACTTAATAATGGGGAGTGGTTTCAATGTTGAAAAAGCCGGATGGGTGTGCAGGGGCCTCACAAAAACAGTTGGCCAAGATGGCTCTCAGCCAACTGTTGTTTGTGAGGGAGCCTGAAAGTGTGCTCAAGCGTTATGAAGATTCGCTTCGCTTAGTTCAGTGCGGCCAGAGAGTTCTTTAACAGTGCTCTGGTGTATTTGGCGTTGTGCACGCCAAAGCTTCTGTCTTCCCGGACATATTGATAGTTCCAGAGCGCACCGAGCTGTACGTTGGTCAGCTCCAGAGGAGCGCTGGAGGAAGCGTTGACGCTCTCGAGGTTGTCTCTGAGAATCCCCAGTTCGAAGAGCCTGGTGCCCAGTTGATTGAGCAGGTCTGCGATTTCAGTCTGGGTTTCTTCAACCAAAGTTTCGAGGGCGTTGGCATCGTCGTGGCACTGGATACAGCCGTTGGTATTGAGCTCGCCGTCCGCGGATGTCACCCGGAAGGTGTGCCCTCCTGCATCGCGCCCGCCGGCAACCGGCGCCATGTGGCAGGTAATGCAGGCATTTTCGATCAGGGAAGTGTGTAAGCTATTGGTGTAGGGTTCATCGCCCGGCACCTCATAGGCAGCGCTGCCGGTGAACAATACTCCCTGAGAGCCGTGGTGCGGGCCGTAGCGGCTGCTGGTAACAGTGGCCATTCCATCAACCCCCGGTTCAGGCAGTTCCGGGTCGGGGATACGGGCCTGGTGGCAGTTGATACAGAGGTTGCCCTTGCCGATGTCTGCCGTTTCTCCCTTCACCCAGAAAGTAACCGGGTCGGAAACCCTCAGGTCCCAGTCGGCATCCGTGTAGGTGGAGTGGATCTGGTGGCAGGTGTAGCAGTTCTGCGGCAGCGGGTTGTCCACGTCTGCCCCGGCTGAAGTGGCGCCGGTTCCGGCAACTTCAATAAAGCCCTGGCTGGTGTGGCAGATGGCGCAGGAAGCCTGGTTCCTTTCGTAGTGGCCGCCCGTGGCGTGAACGGAATTTTCCCACTGGAAAAGCTTGGCGGTGATCAGTTGGTTGCTGCTGTGGCAGTCCTTACAGTTCTGAACGCCTTCTCCGGTTTCACCGGCAGGGCCGGTTGGGCCGGTTTCGCCAGTCGGGCCGGCGGGGCCTATGGGCCCCTGATCGCCTTCACAGGCAGTAAAGCTGAGCGCGAGTGCAAAGCTTAATAGGGTCGCAAAAAATATTCTTAATCTCATGGCAAAGTATTTAGGTATGACGAGAATTTTATTTCGTTGGCTATAATGTCATAGTTTTGTCATTCCGCTATCATGATTCGAAAATCCTTGATTTCGGCTTCGTTTTTGATGACTAATATCACCCCTGCAAAGTGATTTATATCACAAAAGGCAATGGCATTGCTCACAAGGGAAAACAGCAGAATGAAATGCTTTTTTACCGAATGATTTCCTGAAAAAATTTTGTCGCAACAAAAGAGGCGGGAAAAAATTCTGAGGGCGAATTGAGGCGGAATTGACGTTTTTTTGAAAATTTTTTTGGGTAAAGTAACTTTTATCACAAAAAGTAAGCTGGAGAGGCAAAAAAAGCAAAGGGCCCTCCTTCCCGTTTTTTTCGAACGAGGAAGTGGGCCCGTTAGAAATGTTATTAACGTGAGGTTATATGGTAATGCCTTGTTTTATCTCTTATCATCAACCGCCGGAGTAAACGTGGAGGCTGTCTTCGGCAGTGGGCAGGTAGTCCATCCCCAGATAGGTAAAAACAATGGCCGCCACGCCGATGATGACTACCCAGGCCAGCCTTTTTTCACTCCAGGAAGGTATGTTCCGGAAGTGCAGGTAAGCGGCAAAGATGAGCCAGGTGATCAGCGCCCAGTTTTCCTTGGGGTCCCAGCCCCAGTAATTCGACCAGGCATTCTGGCCCCACCAGGCGCCGAGCAGCAGCCCGGCAGTGAGGAACAGGAAGCCGAACCTGGTGATCTGATAAGTGGTGGAACTGAAGTCGATACGCGATTGCTGCCCCAGCGAATGGTGGGAGGCAATGCCTCCCGGAAGAACGAGGTACAGGATGGCCGTCAGGCCGGCGACAAACAGGGCCCCGTAAGCCAGGAAATAGGATATGACGTGGGGGATGAACATCCAGGTTTGCAGGGCCGGCGGCAGTGCAATGATCTCCACGTCCCGCTTGGTGAGCGCAAAGAGGAAGATCATGGCTACGCCGATGGAAGACATGAACCCGACCAGCCTTACCTTGAACCGGTATTCCACCACCAGGCTGATCAGCGAAGTCGTCCAGGCGGCAAACACCAGCGATTCATAAAAACTCTTGAACGGCGGCCTTCCGGCTTCTATCCACCGGCCTGCAATCAGCGCCGTGCAGGCCAGAAAGGCAATGGTGAACAGGGCGTAAGGTATATTGCCCCAAAACTTTTCTTTCCTGAATACACCTATTATATAACCCACCAGGGCCAGGGCGTACAGCAGTAACGTCACCTTGAATAACGTTGAGGTATAATATAAGCTCTCTAGCATGGCGTTCCTTTTTTAAGGATTTTTCTGAATTAAAATTGGCTTTCCCACATCAAAAATCACACATCAAACAAGCCCCTCCACTTTCCGGTATCTTCCGTAAAACATCAGGGCGCAACCGATGACAAGCACCGTAAATCCGAAGTAGATGATATACAGCCCCGGTTCGTGGCTGATGCCTATGCCCGAATAACTGGGGTTTTCCGGGTTGTAATCCGACTGATAAAAGCGATAACCCCGGTGCAACATGGGCTCGTTGACCACGATCGGCCGGCTTTTTACCACCTCTTCGTTATCATCCAGTACGGAGACCTCGCTTCGGTAGTATTTGGTTTCCATATCCTTGAAAGATTCGAGGGCGAGGAAGTATTCTGTTCCATCCACCTGGAATACCCCGCCTCTTCTGCCGCCCGGATAGAGGAAGGCTTCCTGTGAGGTTCCTCCCTTGTGCCATACTTCCACCTTGGCAACCGGGTTGAGCAGTTCATCCCCATCGGAAGTGGGTGTGGACAGCAGGTAGGCGGCGTCGGGATAGAGATATTTCATGGTGAAGCCGATCTCTTTCCGGTTGGGAAAGGTGTAGAACTTCCCTGCCTGGAGCGGCTCATTCGACAACTGGCCGTCCACCAGATAGTAGATCTGTTCTTCGGCCCCGATCAGGATAGTCCGGTTCACTTCCGCCCATTCGGCGTCCACCTGGCCCTTCAGGGCCCGGTTGAGGTTCTCCGGAGCTTCCCAGTAGAATTCCAGCCAGCCTCCCATGTGTTGTTCATCAGCGATGGTATTGCGGCCGGGGCGGTTGGAGAATAGATTGACGTCGGCCTGGCCGAATGGCGTTTTTAGGTTGAGCAAAACGCCGGGGTCTTTGGCCTCGACAGTATCGTTGACTTCCGGATAGGTATATTCAAAGGTGAAGTTCGGGAAGAATTCATTGAGCCGGAAATAAACATCGGTGCCATATATATGGCGTATCCTGGCTTCTTTCAGGGGCATGGAGGCAACGATCTCCGGCGTGCCGCCCATTTGTTGCCCGTGGCCGTCCGCTGCCGGCTGGGCGTGAGGCCCGGTATCGTTCTTCCACACCTGAATGCGGTAGTCCGGGTCGTGTTTTTCAAACTCGAAGTGGTCCAGCCTTATCCGGAATGGCAGGGCCGTACTGTCACCTACATAATTGGTATTGCCCCTGTAAACCCGGGCGATGTTAGTGCTCTGGCCGGTTTCCAGCTTAATAATGCCTCGAAAGCCGTAAAAATAATCCACCCAAAAACCGAGTAAAATCAGTATGGGGCTCAGGTGGGCGAGGTGAAAGCCGAGATTCTCCCGGTTGAATTTCTTCTTCCAGCTGGTTTTAAGCAGGCTGCCCGCCAGCAGGGCGAAGAAACCTACATACCACCAGCTGTGAAATACATCGTCAAAGTGAAAGAACCAGAGTGCTTTACTGGCGCTTTCGCCGTACCGCTGTATGAAAACATCAGCCGGGGCATTCTGGGAGATGAAGGTGCCCACCGCCGTGCCCACGGCAATGCACAGCAGGCTCAGGGTGGCGAAATAGGGGGTATCAACCGTCCTTTTCAGCGATTTGAAAAACAGGGCCGGGTAGGCGGCAAGTATGGCAACCGAAGCCAGCGCCCCCACCCAGGAACCGCCGAACCATTCATAAACGGTTTGCGCCAGCAGGGTGAAGGTCACCATAGCGGCCAGCAGGTAGGTGGCTCTCTTAAATCCACGGGTTTGGTAATCGGGGTTTTTAGAACTGGAGGAGGTGTTCGTTTCAGCCATTGGACTAGGAATTATTAAAAAATCAAACAGCTTTTTAGAGCATGATCTTAAGTACTCACACAAAATAAGGGAATATTAAAGGGCGGTTTGTATGATAAAAATCATTCGGTTGTTATGACAATAATCACCCGGGAAGTCTTGCTGTCATTGAGGTGTAGCCGGCCGACAAAAAAAATCTTCTTTTCCGGCCGGCCCACTTCAATTTTGACAATTCCATGAAACTTGGAAAATTTTCCTGCCCTACTTTCGGTGATGTTTTGCGGAGCGCGGAGAAGCCGGCATGGACCGGGCCAGTTTCGCGCCGGCATTAACGCTATCGGAAAAGGAAAGCTCCCGGCCAATCTGAAAGCCGGCTTTCCATCCTTAACAACAAAAAACATTGTAATGATTTCCAACAAACTTTTCCTCACTATGGCTGCCGCCTTTCTGGCTCTGGCAGTGGTGTTCTCCAGCTGTAATAAAGACGATGAACCGACAAAAACTACGGTCTATGGCACCATCACCATTGATAATGCCGATACCTGGGCCTCCTGGGTTGACAGCGGCGAGGTGCAACTGACGCTCTTTCCCGAATTCAGCCTCGACCCCCTCGCCGGATGGGGCGAAGTGCCGGACGACTTCTTCGGCCCTGGTGTCCCGGGCGGCACTTATGCCGTTGGGGCTCCCTACAATTCCCAGAACCCGCTCATTCTGGAATACGAACCCGGCAAAACACAATATGATTTTGAGATCGAGGTTGACCCGGGCACCTATTCCGCTCTGGCGCTTGGTTTCCGCCACGATTTCGTCAATGACCCCACGTTGAAAAGCGCTACGCTGGGCGTTTACTGGGATAAGCCCAACGAAGTGAGCCATGGCATCGTGATCAAAGTGCCGGGTGCGGGTGGAACTTACATGCCCATCTTCAATTATCCGCCGCCGGTTACCTTTGAGGTCAAGGCCGGGGAGCAAAAGGAACTCAACTTCAAAGCTGATTTTGGCTTTGTAAATGTCTGGTACCAGTAGATCGGCGAGTTCACGAATTTTACCCGGCTGAGCTCAGGCGAAGACGGGCAACGAACCCACGAACCATCATGCTTTCCGCACTTAAACCAAGGCCGGGCATCCTCCTCCTGCTCTGCTTCCGGGCGCTCACAGGCCTGGCGCAGCCGGGGGAGGCTGTGCCTGCTCCACTCTTTCAGGAGCAGGCCGGCGCTATCGAAGGCGTGGCAAGGGATGCGGAAAGCGGAGAACTTCTGCCCCTCGTCAACATCCGCCTGGCAGATACGCTGGTGGGTACTTCTACGGAATTCGACGGAGCATTCAGGCTTACAGGCCTGAGGCCGGGAACTTACGGGCTGCGGGCTTCTTATGTCGGATATGAAGAGCAGCACCTGGAAAGTATCGGCGTACAGGCGGGCAAAAGCACAAGGGTGGTAATAGAACTGCATCCTGCGGCGGTTATCGCCGATGAAGTGGTCGTAACGGCAACCCTTCGCCCGCAGGCCGTCAAGCTGACGCCTGCCAGCATCGGGGTGGTTACAAGCAAGCAGATCCGGGAACGCAACATAACAACCTTCGACCAGGCCTTTGATGAGGTGCCCGGGGTGGTGGCCACCCGCTCTAGCGGCGCCAATGTGCAGGCCCTCTCGATCCGGGGAGCTTCCGAAGTGGCCGGCGGGGGGATCGGCAACCGGGTGCTATTGCTTATTGACGGCCGGCCGGCCATCAGCCCGGAGTCGGGCGGGGCGCTTTGGAACCTCGTTCCCCTCAATTCCATCGAACGCATCGAGGTGGTAAAAGGGGCTTACTCCTCCCTCTATGGCTCCAGCGCCATGGGCGGTGTGATCAATGTGATCACCCGAAAGCCGCAGGCGGAGCCGGAGATGCGCCTCCACCTCAATTATGGTTTTTACAACCGGGCCCCGGCGAGCACCGGCTATACGGCTTTCAACGATTTCCATACCATAGAGGGGAGTTACAGCCGCCGGACAGGCAAATTCGCTTACCTGCTCGACGGTGGCTGGAAGGCCAATGACGGGCACCGGGAAAAGTCGGGATTCAATTTGTATAACTTCTACGGTAAAGCTTCCTGGCAGTTTTCCAACAACCGCTTTCTTCAGCTCTCCGGCAATGTGAACCGCATCCACAACGATACTCCCGCCACCTGGTTCAGCACCCGGCAGGCTTACAGTGTAGCTCCTTACCGCAAGGACGATTATCAGGACCGGCGGGAACTGAACACCGACCTTTATTATTATGCCTTGCCGAATAGCCGGGTGAAATATTCTTCTCGTTTTTACTACTATCACAACTATTCCCGCTTCACCTTCGACGGCGACCCGGGGAACGACAGCACCAACGTCAATTTTGGCAAGCAACTGGTGGCTGAGTCCAGTGTACGTACTCAGCGGCTGGGCAATGTGAGCCAGCTGGACCTTTACACCCATTCCAACCACTACATCATCGCCGGCACGGATGTCAAATGGGACCATGTGGTTGGCCTGCCGGATACCGTGTTGTACGGCCGTCATCAGGCGCTCAGCCTGGGCGCTTATGTTCAGGACGAGATTACCTTCAGCGAAAAGCTGATTGCCACGGTAGGCGTCCGTTATGATCACTACAATATTCTGAAGGAGTCTGTCGAGAACAATGTCAGCCCCAAGCTGGCGGTAGCTTATAATGTTCGGGAGGGGCTGTCTTTCCGCATGCTGCTGGCCCAGGCATTCCGCAATCCCGCTATGGCAGAGCGGTTTATTAAATTCGAGCAGGGAGGCGGTTTGCGTTTCAGGCCCAATCCTCACCTGCGGTCGGAAAAGCTGGTGTTGTCGGTAGAACTGGGAAGCAAGGTAGAAATCGCTCCCGGCGCGTCTCTGGATGTGGCGCTGTTTTACAACCGCTACAATGGCCTGATCTCTTTCCGGCAGTTGTCCAAACCGCTGGAGCCGCTCCTTTATGAAGTGGTGAACCTGAAAGCGGCCGTCATGCAGGGCGTGGAACTGTCCTATCAGCACCGCATCCGGGATTTCCTTTTGCTGAACCTCGGGTACACTTTCCTGGACGCCCGAGATGTATCGGAAGGGAGGCTCAACGACGAGCTGGCCTACAAACCCAGGCATACCTTCAGCGCTTCAGCCACAGCCTATAGCGGCCCGGTTACCTTCAACATCAACTGCCGCTACCGAAGCCGTATCGAGGAAGTCTTTATCTACCCCGGCAGTGAGCCCGATGCCGCTTTTATCGCCAACGCCAAGCTCAACCTCCGGATAGCGGACCACTACAGTTGTTACCTCGCCGTTGATAACATCGGTAATGAGCAGTACGAGGAGCTGGAGCGCTACCGGATGCCGGGCAGGAGTTATACGGCGGGCGCGGTGGTGAATTTCTGAAGGGGCCAGGAGTGTCAGCCGTTATCCCGGAAGCCGGGGTAAAGCGCCATCCCACCGTCCACTACTATCGTCTCGCCGTGTATGTAATCACTTTCGTCCGAGGAGAGCCATACCGCGATCCTGGCGATGTCTTCCGTTTTGCCTATTCTGCCGTATGGGATGAGTTTGAGCAGTTCTTTTTCTGCCTCGGGGGTTTTCCATGCCATTCTGTTGATGGGGGTCTTGATGGCGCCGGGGGCGATGCTGTTTACCCGGATCTTGTGTTCTCCCAGTTCCTGCGCGATGGATTTCATGAAGAGCATCACGCCTCCTTTGGAGGCCGCGTAGTTGACGTGCCCTGCCCAGGGGATGAGTTGGTGGACCGAGCTCATACAGATGATCTTGCCGAGCGCTACGGATACTTCCGGCCGGGGGCCGCGGCGCAGGAACTCCCTTGCGGCTTCCCGGGCGCACAGGAACTGGCCGGTCAGGTTGACGTTCAGCACAAAATTCCAGTCTTTCAGGCTCATATCGACAAAAGGGGCGTCTTTTTGGATGCCGGCGTTGTTGATGAGAATATCAACGGTGCCGAATGCTTCCCGGGCCGCATCAAACAGGGCCCTGACCTCCTCTTCCCGGCTGACATCAGCTTTGAAGATCATGCCTTTTCCTCCACTTGCTTCTATTTCCGTCAATGCCTCTTCGGCCCCGGCGGGGTTGCCGACGAAGTCGATCAATACATTGGCTCCGGCTTTACCCAGTGCTTTGGCGCAGGCTTTTCCAATGCCGGAACTTCCTCCGGTAACGATGGCGGTTTGGCCGGATAATTTCAGGTTTGCCCTTTGGTTCATTTTTTCAGGTTTTTGTTTGAACGTTTAACCTTACCCGGCAGGTTCGCTGCTGGAGGTTATTTCACCGGCCGTCCCGGCCATTGGCTCTGTTTTCCCTTCTAAGTCTGTTTTATTTTCTATCTTCCTTTTTCATCAAATACCTGATTCTATGAAAAGGAAACTGATCGCAATGGGAGTGCTCGGCTCCATTTTGCTGCTTGGCGCCGTAAACTGGAGTGCCTGCACTGCCAGGAAAACCGCCACTTCGTCAACAGGAGAAGTTGCCCCGGAAAAACCGGCTGAGGTTCCACCTGCTGTCCCTGCATTTATCGCCGAGATCCAGGAAAAGGTCAAAGGGAAGGAGAACCTGCCGGCTGAGGAGGTTTTTGAGAACATAGAGATATTGAAGGGCATGCCCGCCGGGAAAGTGCTGCCCATTATGCGCATGGGTTTCAGCAAAGGCCTTGGGGTAAAATGCAGCCACTGCCACGAGTTCGGAGACTGGGCCAGTGAGTCCAAACCCGCCAAGCAGGTGGCCAGGGATATGTGGGTGATGACCGGAAAGATCAACCAGGAACTGCTCGCCAAGATCCCCAACCTGGAAAGTGAAAACCCGGCCGTCAATTGTACGACTTGCCACCGTGGGGAAGTGAAGCCGGCATTGAGTATGGAATGAGCCGGGGAAAACCTCCCTGAACTCGGCCGGGCAGCAGGGTTATTTGTTACCCATATAAGTACATGGACTGAATTAACGAATGACGGAATGATTGAATACCAGCGCCTTAAATGGCACTTTGTGTCTCACTAATTGTGTCCAGGCACTTATATAAAAGCAAACAAGCTCTGAGGCGTATATCCTTCAGAGGGCCTCTTTACAAACCAGAATCGTTCATTCAATTCCTCCAATTATGAGGGCAATACATTTCTTAATCTACGGGCTATCCCTTTTCGCCCTTTCCGCCTGCGGCTCTTCCTACGGAACATCCCGGATATCCGGGGAAAACATTGGCCACAGTGAAGTTGAGAACCCGGACCAATCCATTTCTCTTACGGACCATTTGCGCAAATTGTCGGGCGTTTACGTATCCGGCAGCGGGCCGAATGCCCAGGTAACCATCCGGGGCGTCAATTCCATCAATTCCAGTACGGAGCCTCTTTTTGTCGTTAACGGGCAGGTGCTCAATGGTGGCCTGAGGGCGGCCTCCGAAGTGGTCCCGGTCAATGAAATTCAATCCATCAGAGTGTTGAAAAACGCGTCTGAGACCGGCTTCTACGGCGTGAGGGGGGCGAATGGAGTGATCGAGATCAAGTTGAAAAACTGATTTTTTGATCCGGGTTCGTGATTAAATCCGGCCAAAGAAAGAAAAAATGGGAAAAATTTCGGAACTGGTGACTGTAGTCACAGCTTCCGGCCCTGTATTTTCAGAAATTTGACTTCGTAAAGCCAATTCATTCATCGAAAAACGAACGTCATGAAAAAGAATATGGGAACTGCCGACCGGGTCATCAGAGTGATCATTGCAATCATCATTGCCGCCTTATACTTCACCAACGTAATCAGCGGCGCCCTCGGCATTGTCTTGCTCGTGCTGGCCGCTGTATTTGTACTGACCAGCCTGGTGAGTTTCTGCCCCTTGTACCTGCCCTTTGGTTTGAGTACCTGCCCCAGGCAGGAAAAGGAAGCTGCTTAAGGCAAATTTTTCCCTAGCATGGCTTCGGGCCATGCTAGGGAAGCTCTTTTCTATTCCCTCCTAAGCCCGGAAAGCCCTACCTTCGGGGTAACAACGCTGTTACCATGGAACCTTATTTCGATCCGGGCCAATCCTCAGTGCCGTCCTTTTTACGCCGTGAAATACTGGAAAAAGGCCTTCGCCAGGCTATCCCCGCCCAAACGGAGATCCTGCGGGAAGGGCAGTACGTCCGGGCCGTGCCCTTTGTGCTCAGCGGCCTGATCAAGGTATATGCCAAATTTGAAGAGCGGGACCTGCTGCTGTATTACATTCAGCCGGAGGAGAGCTGCATCATGTCGTTTACCGCTATTGTGGAAAACATGCCCAGCCAGGTCTTTGCGGTTGCGGAAACGGCCACCGAGGCCGTCCTTATTCCCAATGGCCTGGTCGAAGAGTGGATCGGCAGCTATCCTGCTTTCAATCGTTTTTACTTCCATCAGTACCGCCAGCGCTATCAGGACCTGCTGGGCACCATTCAGCACCTCCTTTTCGCCCGAATGGACGAGCGCCTCAAGGCTTATCTCCTGGAGAAGGCCCGCCTGATGAATACCCGCCGCCTCAATATCCACCACCGCGAGATCGCCGAAGACCTGGGCTCTGCCCGGGAGGTCATCAGCCGCCTGATGAAGAAGCTGGAAAAAGAAGGCGTGGTGCGGCAGGCGGAGCAGGGGTGGATCGAGGTGCTTTAGCTGCCCTTAATTGGCCCATCGAAGAGAAAGGTGGAAGCTTGAAAAAGAAACCCCGAACGCTGTACAATAGCCAACGTTCGGGGTTTCAAATTTAACCTTTACGGTTTATCTATGATCTAAAAACCCTGTAAAAGGAGGCTTTTTTGGTTATTATTTCCTCTCCAATGGGAATAGCTCCGCCGCTCTGATATTCCACATAATCGATAACGCTGTTCAGGGTACTGATGACATAGCTGACGGGGTATCCGTTGCATAACCTGTAGGCCGCCTTGTCCAGCCTGCGTGGTATAGCCCGTTTTGTCCCACTGCTGATCCCCAGGCCTTCTACATAGCTAATCGGATTGTCGATGGCCGTATCAATGCAGATGATGGAACAAGCTGCCGGGGCAGTACCGGCGTTGGTATTCTGTAACGCACAGGCCATATCGTCAGAAAAGGCGGCCGTCAGGCTGATGGCCCCTCCGTCGGCGGCCATCGTCACTCCGGCTATTGTTCAAACCGAGAAGATAAATTTATCTCAAAATTGCTGATTTACTGCTTTACTACCCATTGCGTGTTTACAAACAGAAAAACTCAGGGCTAACGCATCTGATTTGAAATTTCTGCATTTGGGAAGAGAAAATCATTTAGTTGCGTTTGCCCTGAGAGGAGGGGCTTGAACTAAACTTTAAGCCCCCTGCTTACTTAAAAAAACTCATCATACCTGCCGCAATCACTGGCCCCTGCCACGGCGGGTGCCGGTGCGGCTTCCTCCCTGCATCATAGTGCCGGTGCGTTGTCCGTTACCCTGGTGGAAGCCTTTTTGCTGGCCTTTGCCTTGTCCCTGTCCTTGCCCGTTGCTGCCTTTGAACGCCTTTTGTGATTGGTTCATCTTCCGGTATTCCTTTCGGGAAAGCTGGCCGTCGCCGTTCTTGTCGAAATCGGCGAAGGAGCCGTTGCGGAATTCATTCTGGGCGATGTAGCCATCGCCGTTCAGGTCGCATTGGGTAAAGCGGGTGCAATCCCGGGCCTGTTGTTGAGCCTGGGCATTGGCAGTGCCTGCGGTGAAGAACATGGCAAACCCGAGTGCGAGCAGGAAGCTCAGTCCTCTGATTTTCATAGCTTGTTTCATGGTAGTTGTTTTTAATGATCTAATCAACTTTCATTCCTTGCTACGCAGAGGGGGAGTTTTTCTTTCACTTTTTTTCGTTATCCGTTATCCGTTATTCGGCGTTCGCGGAGCAGGCTTAAATGGGGCCTGTTCAGCAGAGTGAAAAAAAAATCCGGAAAGTGAAAGAAAAAAAGGAAGGCCGCGTAGTAAGGGGTGAAAGGATGAATAATTCAACAAAAAAGATACAGTTATGAAAAATCAGATGGTAAGATGGATCGGCAGCGTGGCGCTTTTATTTGGTTTCGCCGTGCTTTTTACTCAATGTGAAAAAACAGAACCGGGCGCCCCGGCAATGGAAGACGGCATTGCGGTAGGTGACAGGGGAGTGGTGGCCAACCCCGGAGATGTTTGCAGTTGCCTGGCGGCGGCCTATGGCCCGCAGGAATTGTCAACGGCGGAATCAGAGGCACTGGCCTTCATGCGGGAAGAAGAAAAACTGGCCCGCGATGTTTATCTCGGTTTGTACGAACTTTGGGATTATAAGGTGTTCTCCAACATTGCCCGTTCTGAGCAGCGCCACATGGATGCCGTCCTCTGCCTGATAGAAAGATATGGCCTGGCCGACCCGGCCGAAGGCAAGGGTATTGGTGAATTTGAAGATAGCCATCTCGGAGGCCTGTACGCTACCCTGATGGCCCAGGGTAGAGAAAGCCTGGAGGCCGCCCTGAAAGTGGGCGCTGCCATCGAAGACCTGGACATTTCCGACCTCCAGGAAAATATCGGGAACCCGGACGTCGATAACGATGATGTACTTGCCGTTTTTAACAACCTGACGAAAGGCTCCCGCAACCACCTCCGGGCTTTCACCCGCAGCCTGGCAACTTTGGGTGCTGCCTACGAAGTGCAACACCTCAGCCAGGAAGAATATGAGGCCATCATCACCACTGAGCGGGAAAGAGGGGAAAGCCTCTGCGGCGCCTGCACCGGCAATGGCGCCGGTTTGGGGAACGGGCAGGGAACAGGCACCTGTGATGGAACGGGCCCTCACGGCTCAGGAACTGGAAACGGAACTCCAAATGGCGCCGGCATCTGCCCCAACAACACTGACGGCGGCGCCGGTACCGGCACCTGCGACGGCACCGGCCCTCACGGCAACCAAACCGGCAACGGCAACGGTAATGGCAGCAACGGAACCGGGAACAATGGCAACAACGGAAACAGCAACGGCAACAACGGAAATGGCAACGGTGGAAATTAAACCTCGCGCCAGGCTGTGGTAGCCCGGTTCAAATAAAGTCAAGGCTGTCTCAAAAGAGTAAATCAAAATTTTGCCTCAAAATAATATTCTGTATTAGCTGCCCGTCCGGTTCTCCCCTTCGGGGAGTTAGAGGGGCTGGGACGGGCAGCGGGACATTATTTTGCACCCCGTTTCAGATCCTTACTTTTGAGACAGCCTGGACTTTACTATCTTCAACCCACCTATTCAGATAAATGATCCATGCACCTTTCCAAAGAAATATGCGGACAATTGAGCGACCGGGAGCTCGTGGAGAAGTCGCTGGAACAGGTCGATTACTTCTCCTGCCTGTACGAGCGGTATGAGGCTCAGCTTCTGCGCTACGTGAAGCGGATGGGTGTAGTAACGGAAGAAGAAGCGGAGGATGTACTGCAGGAAGCTTTTCTGAAAGCCTGGAAAAACCTCAATGCTTTTGACCCTGCCCTCAAGCTTTCCAGCTGGCTGTACCGCATCGTCCACAATCAGGCGATCTCCTGCCTGCGCAAAAAAAAGTCCTTTGGAAAAGATCAGAGAGATGAATTTGATGACAGGCGCTACGCAAATTTACAGGATGAAGCGCCGGCTGCGGATCCGGAAGTACTGGAGAGAACAGATCAGAACATCCATAAAATGCTGGGTGAATTGCCTTTGAAGTATAAGGAAGTACTGGTCTTGAAATTTTTGGAAAACATGAGCTATGAAGAGATCTCGGACGTACTGAAGATCCCGGAGGGGACGGTGGCCACCCGCATCAACCGGGCCAAGAAGGCCTTCCGGCAGCTTGCTGAACAACATCCTGAAAATTTAGAAGTATGAAACCTTCAGAAAAACTCCTGCAGAAGATCATAGAAGAGCAGTCCGAACCGGCTCCGCGCTGGCATTTTGCGGTGAAGAACAAACTGCTGTGGTTGGCCTTCGGCCTGGCCGTTGTACTGGGGGCGCTGGCCTTTTCAGTTATCCTCTTCGCCATACAGCAAACGGATTTTAACATTACCAGCCACCTTTCCCACTCCGGGCTGGAACTCTTCCTGGGGCTGTTGCCTTTTTTCTGGATCATCATGCTTGTGGCTTTTCTGCTCATTGCCATGTACAGCGTACAGTATTCGCGAAGGGGCTATAAGTTCACCCTGGCCAAACTGGTAGGATACAGCGCCGCTCTGAGCATCCTGCTGGGGACGCTCTTCTTCATCGGGGGAGGCGCCGAGCGGCTGGAGCAGGCCTTTGCGCTCAACGTCAGCATTTACGAAAGCATACAGGAGAAGAAAGTACGGATCTGGTCTATGCCTGAAGAAGGCTACCTCGCCGGCGAGATCGTGGAAACCGGCCTGGGAACCTTCCGGCTTAAAGATTTTCAGGGTAAGGAATGGACGGTCAGCTATCAGGACGCTTTTATTCCTCCGGTAGTCCTGCTGGAAAGGGGGGAGAAAGTGAAACTTGTAGGTGAAATAGCCGGGAAAGATGAATTTGCCGCATCGGAGGTCAGGCCCTGGGGCGGGGTGGGGAGCAGGATGCGGCGGGGAGGTGGAAACAATGGAAAAAAGAAAGGGTGAGTTGATTTTATTTCTGAAATTCAGTATTTTTACTGAAATTTAGAAATAAATGAATTTTCTTGAATTCCAAAATACATTTGCTCATCTACCGGTTATTCCCATTATTGAGATAGAAAAGGCTTTTCCTGGCTTTGACCCGAATGCACTGACGCGGTGGCAGAAAAAGGGATACCTGGAAAAGATCCGAAGAGGATTCTATCGGTTAACCAACCGCCCGATAAAGGGGGATGCAGACTTGTTTTTTATCGCCAATCGCATTTATGCTCCCTCCTACATTTCTCTTCAATCTGCCTTAAGGTGGTATGGGTTTATTCCGGAGGGCGTTTTCACAATTACTTCTGTTTCTTCCAGAAAGACCCAGGACTTTCAGACACCGGCCGGCAACTTCTTCTACCGGACTATTAAAAACGATCTGTTTTTTGGATATCGGCTGGAAAAAGTTTCCAGATTTCCGGATTAAAATTGCCGAACCGTCAAAAGCTTTACTAGACCTGCTCTATCTTAATCCGCATTTTGACTCAGTAGAAGCATTTTTTGAATTGCGCCTTAATTTCTGGGAGGTGCAGGAAAAACTTGACTTTAACCGCTTCGAAAAATATCTCGCTCAGTTTGCTTCCCATTCGTTGGAAACGAGAGCAACAAAGCTGATACAATTTCTCAAAGAATATGATGTCACTGCCTGAGATCCGGTCTTATTATCCCGAACACCTTCATGGCCGGGGAGAGTTTTTACTGCGAGAGTATTTGCAATACAAGATACTGGAGTTATTGTTTCAAAGCAGCTATGCTCTGAAATTTGTTTTTCTGGGAGGAACCTGCCTGCGTATTGTCCACAATAATCCGAGGTTTTCAGAAGACCTGGACTTTGATAATTTCCAGCTTTCGGAAGAAGATTTTGAAGAAGTGTCGCAAGTCATCCTGAAGGGGTTGAAAAGCCAGGGTTTCCAGGTAGAAATACGCAATGTTTTTCGCGGCGCCTACCATTGTTACATTCGCTTCCCAGGCATACTCTTTGATACCGGGTTAAGCGGCCACAGGAGAAGCCAGGATACTGATCAACCTCGATACGGAACCTCAGGGCTTTTCCTTTGAACCGGGATCTTTCTTTCTTAACCGGTTCGATGTATTTACCAGTATTCGCACCACACCGCCGGATGTCTTGCTGAGTCAAAAGATCGTGGCTATCACGCACAGGCGCCGCCCAAAGGGAAGAGATTTTTTTGATGCGGTTTTTCTACTTGGGAAGGCCAAGCCAAATTACGAGTTCCTGAAGTTAAAACTCAATTTATCTGATCCTGCCCAGCTAAAAGAACATTTGCTCACAGTATGTGAAAAACTTAACTTTCAGGAATTGGCAATTGATGTTCAACCTTTCCTTTTCAACGAAAAAGATGCCAACCGGGTACTGTTATTCCCCGAATTCATAAAAGCAGCTTCCTTATAAGAATCAAAAAAATGAAACACCTCACCATCCAAAACACCGCCATCCCCGCCCTCGGCCTGGGCACCTATCAGGCCCGGGGGCAAACGGCTGTCAACATCGTCCGGCAGGCGCTGGAGCTGGGCTACCGCCATATCGACACGGCCCAGTTCTACGCCAATGAAGAAGAGGTCGGCCGCGGCATCCGCGAGGCGGCTGTCGGCCGTGAGGAGGTATTCCTGGTCACCAAAGTATGGCCATCCAACCTGGACAAAAAGCGGTTTATGCCTTCCGTAGAAGAGAGCCTCCGCAAGCTGCAGTCCAGCTATGTGGATCTCCTGCTCATCCACTGGCCCCACACTTCCCTCCCGCTGGAGAGCTACCTCGGCGAGCTGGCCAAAGCGCAGGAACAGGGCAAGGCCCGCTTCATCGGGGTGAGCAACTTCAACATCAGCCAGCTGAAGCGGGCGCTCGGCATGGGCCTGCCCATCATCACCAACCAGGTGGAGTTCCACCCGCTGCTCGACCAGTCCAGGCTGTACCATTGGATGCTGGACCATGATATCGCCCTGACCGCTTACTCCCCGCTTGCCCAGGGCCGGGCCGCCGACAACCCAGTTCTGCGCGCCATCGGTGAGCAATACGGCAAGAGCGCAGCCCAGGCTACTTTGCGCTGGATGCTGCAGCTGGGCCAGGTGATGGCGATCCCCAAAACGGCGAATCCGGAACGCCTGAAAGAAAACCTTGATGTGTTCGACTTTGAGCTGTCTGAAGAGGATATGGCCCGCATCGATGAGCTGGGCCACCGGGGCGGGCGGCAGGTGAGCGCGTTTCACGGGGCGGATTGGGATTAGTATCACGGCAAATAATCCCAAAATTGTTCCAGCCCGCAAACCCTAATATTTTCTTCCAGTGGGTAATCGCCTCCTGATGGGACAATAATGAAAGTAGGTGGGGAACCAATATCGGCAATTGCAAGGTGGTTACCTTTGCGAAGAGAAGGGGTACTTGAAAATTTAACTTCAACTGCTAATACTGGCTGGCTCCCCTTTATAAGTATTAGGTCGAGTTCTGCACCACTCCTTGTGCGATAAAAATAAGGTAGTGTTCTGGATGGCAGGTTGGCGATAATCTGCTGAAGGACATATCCCTCCCAGGAGGCGCCAACTATTTGATGGCCATACAACTGGTTGATTTCAGAAATACCGGTTAAGTAGTGCAGGACTCCCGTATCCCGAAAGAAAACTTTTGGGGTTTTAACCAGGCGTTTTTTGACATTAGTGTGCCAGGGCTGAAGGTAGCGAATGAAATAGGCATTTTCCAGATAGGACATATAGCGTTTAACAGTAGGCATAGCCACTCCAAGGGAGTTCGCCAGGGTACTAAAGTTTATTAGATTACCGTGAGCGCTGCCAAGCATTTGCAGGAGGGTTTGCAGAGTCTGGGACGGGGCGGTTAGGCCGAATTGCGGCAGGTCCCTTTCGACAAAAGTAATTACAAAATCTTCGAGCCATTGAAATGCGGTTTCATTATTCTGAGCAAATAAAGCAGGAGGGAAACCACCGCGTAACCAATGTTTTTTAATATCATCATCCGGAAGTTCCCGAAAATGAAAAGGGGTAAGTTCCAAGTAAGAGATCCGGCCGGCAAGTGTCTCTGAACTTTGCCTGAGAAGTTCGGGAGAAGCAGATCCAAGGATAAGAAACCGCCCTGGTTCCCGGCGAAGATCGACGAGAGACCGTAACAAAGGGAAAAGATCTGGTTTCCGCTGTACCTCATCGATGATTATCAATTTCTGTTCATTTTCTTTCAGGAACAGCTCAGCATTCCTAAGCCGGGCAAGATCTGAAGGCAATTCAAGGTCGAGATATGCTGTTTCCTTCTCGATTTCCGGCAGTAAAGATTTTACCAGGGTTGTTTTGCCGGCTTGTCGCGGCCCGGTTATTCCAACCACCGGAAAGGCTTGGAGCCGCTGAAGGAGTGTTGTGGCTATATAGCGCGGGTAGATCACTTTTATGCCAAATTTAAATTTTTTCTTTAAATTTGGCATAAAAAATCCATGAAAATAAAAACCATCATCACCGGCGCCACCGGCATGGTCGGGGAGGGCGTCCTGCACCAGTGCCTCCGCCACCCCGATGTAGAAGCTGTGCTCGTCATCAACCGCCGGCCTTGCGGCGTCCAGCATGAAAAGCTGACAGAAATTATCCATAAGGACTTCCACGACTTGTCATCCATTGAAGGCGAGCTTTCCGGCTATAACGCCTGCTACTTCTGCCTGGGCGTCTCCTCCGTTGGCATGAAGGAAGAGGAATACCGCCACCTCACCTATGATCTGACGATGCACGTGGCCGAGACCCTGGCCCGGCTGAACCCGGAAATGACGTTCTGCTATGTCTCCGGCGCCGGCACCGACAGCAGCGAGCAGGGGCGCAGCATGTGGGCGCGGGTGAAGGGCAAAACGGAGAACGACTTGCAGAAACTGTCGTTCAAGGCCGCCTATATGTTCCGCCCCGGCTTTATCCATCCTATGCCCGGAATGAAGAATACCCTGACGGGCTATAAGGTGCTGGGCTTCCTGTATCCGGTATTTAATGCGTTGCTCCCGAAGTTTGTTGTCAGGCTGGAAGAGATCGGCCGGGCGATGATCAATGTGACGGAGCAGGGGTATCCCGAGCCGGTCCTGGAATGCGTGGATATCCGGAAGGCTGCCGCCCTGGCGCCCAGATCATCCTGACCGGCAGGCTAAACGGTTATGTCAACGATCAACCTATGGGGGAGCATGCCCCCCACCAGCAGGCCGCCCAGATGGATGCCTTTGCTGTGAATATTAAGCAGGATACCCCGGTGGTGGCCTCCGGGGAGGAAGGGCTGCGGGATATGCAATACATCGAAGCCATCTACGAAGCGGCACGGACAGGCAAGCGGGTGGCGCCTGGGGAAATGAGGCGCCATTGTGCGGTGGGGAAACGCCGGGCCTGTTGTCTTCTTCTAATGGCAGTACGCTGCCAGAATAAAATGCATTTCCAATGGACAGCAGGCGGGCATGGAATATGGGGCATTTCCATGGTTGAAAGTCAGAAAAAACGGCCCTGGTTGTGGTTTTTGGGCGTTGTTTCTGTGAACGAGTATTTTTGGACTCTTTTGGCGGGGTAAATGGTTCTTTTGAGCGGAGCGGTCGTGGTACATTTTAAGGGCGGTTTGGCTGGACGGCAAACTATTGAAAAAAAGGAACAACTAAATTTTGCGTTCCTTGACATTTCTGGGAAAAAGAGCGCTTTTCCTTCTTTTCTTTCCAACAGAGTGTACTCTTTTTCGATAAGCAAGTTTCCCTGCGAGAGAATCTGCCGTAATGTTCTCACCTAGCCTTTCGGTAAACTCAGGAGTTGTTGTTAAGAAATTAACTTATGGACAGAGGCCCCTGTCACGTTTGTTGGGCCGATTTTATATGCAGTCTTCTTCTTACTGATAGAATATCCATGCCTTGTTATGATCTTAACTATTGGGCCGGATAGCTGTTTGAAAGGCTTTTTACTGCTAATTGTTATATCATCGACAAACCGTGTGAAAGTTAAGTTGTATTCTTCACAAAATGCAGATAGTTCAGCATCAACTACACAAAAAGTTAAGTTTGCTAATGCGGTGCTCGTAGGAGTTCCTTGGGGTAATCTGCCTTTATAAGTCGTAAGTTTGGTAATGATCCCTGCTACCGTGGGAGAAAACCCATTGGATACGAGCATTTCATAAACTTGAAAGTGCCTGATCGAGGGAAAAAACTTCTCAATATCAGTCAGGAAAAAGTATTTATTTCCTTTATGGATTAAAGCATTTGAAACATTATCCCGGCCTCTTACACCACCTTGAACTAAGATAGGCAACTCAAGTTGATTGAGGATTCTGTCTTTTATGCAAGATTGGATTACTGTAAAATCCGGGACCTCTGACCCCCCCATTCCGATTTGCTTTGACCCCCTCATTCCGGAGGTTTGACCCCCTATTTTGCGGGTGGATGTTAATAACTTTCCGGAGGTTTGACCCCCCTAAATTCTGTGGATACATACGAGTTATAATAATCATGTTTGCGGCTCAATAACACAGCTACAGACATGGGAAAGATAAAACGTATGGATCAAGTAAGGCAGATCATTGAGGCCTATATCGCCACCAATTCCCTGAAAGCTACAGCACGCCGGCTGCAAATTTCCAAGAATACGGTGAAGGCTTATGTCCGTTTAGGCAAAGCCTATAATGAAGACTTATCCCAGCTTCTTTCATTATCAGAGCCGGAACTACTTTCCATTTTTTACCCCTCAAAGGACGGTGAGCCATCGGCAGCGGGCCGCAGCGAGGTGTTTCAGAGCAAGGTTGCTTATTGGATAAAAGAACTGCGCAAAGTAGGCGTTACTCGTCATTTGCTCTGGCAGGAGTACCGCCGGGAACACCCGGAAGGCTATGGTTACAGCCAGTTTTGTGAACGGCTGGGCCGGGAGCTGGAGCGCCGTGATTTGACTCTACGCCTGAACCATGAAGCCGGTAAGGCCATGCAGGTGGATTTTGCCGGTAAAAAGATGCATTGGGTTGATGCCTATAGTGGAGAGGTGCAGGAATGTGAAGTGCTGGTAGCTGTTTTCCCTCACAGCCAATACACCTTTGCCATCGCCCTGCCCAGCCAAAAAGTTGGGGATTTTATCCATGGGTTGAACCAGGCCCTGCTGTTTTTTGGAGGATTGCCCCAGGTTATTTTATCCGACAACCTGAAGGCATATGTCACCAGAGCAGATAAGTATGATCCTCAGTTTAATGAGTTGTGTGTGCAATTAGGGGCTCACTACCAGGTTGATTTGGCTGCCACCCGGGTTGGCAAACCCAAGGATAAAGCCAGCGTAGAGAACATGGTTGGCACCGTTTACCGCCGCATTTATGCCCCCCTGAGGAATGAGGTGTTCTATAGCCTGGAAGAACTCAATGCGGCCATCATCCAACAACTCCGTATCCACAATACCACTCCCTACCAACAGAAGGAAGGTAACAGGTATGATGCCTTTCACACTTACGAGCTTCCCGTAATGAGGGCTCTGCCCAGTGATCTGTTTGAGGTGAAGAAAATAGTAAACCCTCTGGTGAGGAGGGATTACCACGTTTACCTGGCCGAAGAAAAGAACTACTACTCCGTCCCTTATCAACATGCCGGCAAACGAGCAACAGTTATCTATACCTCCAGCATCGTCGAGGTATATATTGACAACCAAAGAGTTGCCACCCACCAGCGGCTCCTTTACCGGGACGCTCACCAACACCAAACCAACCCGGAGCACATGCCTCAAAACCATAGTGAATGGAAAAAAGCAAGAGGGTATAACGCCGCTTACTTTTTAAGCCAGGCGGAAAAAATTGGAGCGGCTACCCGCTGGGCTGTCGAACACATCCTGGTATCCAGGATACATGAAACGCAATCTTACAATAGTTGCAAGGGGCTTTTGGGGCTGGCAAAAAAATATTCCAATGTACGCCTGGAGAACGCCGCCCGCCGGTGCCAGAAAGTGGATAAAGCCTCTTACTCCATGATCAAAAGGATCTTGATCCACAAACTGGACATGGAATCGGATCAATTGGAATTATTCAACATGCCGGAACATGATAATATCCGCGGGCCGGAAGCTTACCAGTAAGCGGGCCCCTATCTTTTTTAACTCGCATAAAACTATTAAACCTACCATCATGAAAAACGCATCACTTGAAATTATGAAGCAATTAAAACTGGAAGGCATGGCCAGCGCCTACGAAGCTGTCCTCCAACTGCCCGTCAACCAACAGCCAGGCGCCCATGAAATGTTAGCCGGCCTGGTAGATGCAGAGCAGCAAAACCGCTGGCACAAACGGATGAAAATGTTTTTACGGCTCAGTAAGCTGCGCTACCAGGCCACCATCCAGGACATCGATTGCTCTGAAAAAAGAAACCTGCCTAAAGAAAAACTAATGCTCCTGGCGGATTGCTCTTACCTGGACAGAGGGGAAAATGTCCTCATCACCGGGGCTACCGGTTGTGGTAAATCTTATCTGGCTTGCGCCTTGGGAAACAACGCCTGTGTGCAAGGCTACAGGACACTTTATTTTAACATGAACCGCTTCACCGAACAAATCGCACTGGCTAAAACTGATGGTACCCTCATCAAATGGCTGGACAGGATGAAGAAAGCCAAGCTTATTATACTGGATGACTTTGGCCTACAGCCTATCTCTCATGCTATCAAACTCATCCTC
>JACJYA010000008.1 GCA_020636315.1 Lewinellaceae bacterium | reverse complement strand
AGAAAAAAGAAATAATGCCGATTGAAGCCTGCCAGTTTTTTTTATGTATGTGAATACTGCCAGAAAATTCTCAAACCCAAAGCAGGTGAATGCTGCGTCTTTTGTAGTTATGGGACCGTAGTTTGCCCCTCAATGCAGAACAATAGTAGTTGCTGCTGATAAATTATGTTAATGGTGATCATGAGCTTCCCTGGCAAAAAGATTCCAAATAAACCCACCATTGATCACAAAGCCGTCCGTCGGCGCCCATATCTCAGCAAAATCTGGATTGCTTACGGGCGGAAATACGATGTCCTGATAGCGTGATTGCCGGCTATCTATGAAATTTTCAAAATTCAGGAACAAACTGAAATTTTTGAATTGACGTAACCCCATCAGTCCGACGATCCAATAATCTCGTGTCCGGGTGTAATCACTTCGGAACTGGGGACCGGTATAATAGGACTCCAGGCCGATACGCCATTTTCCATGCTGCTCAAAGACCAGCACCGCCCCGGCATTGTGCTTCGGGGTCAGGGGCTTTTGATTATTGATGTTATCGTAATTTAGCCGGGCGTCAATAAAAGCATATTGCAGGAAAAGCTTAAAATCTCCGTAGGTCAGTTTGATGTTTGATTCGAAACCCCGGCTATCAATTGTCCCGTCCGCATTCTCAAAAAGATAATTACCGGTCACGGACTCCTCACGGAGTACAAGGGCATCGTTGAGCCCGGTATAAAAGAAAAACTGATTGACAGAAAAGGTTAGCTTTTCTCCCATGACTGTTTGGAAATGAAGGTCAAAGTTGCCTCCGACAGATCTTTCTGCTGCCGTAGTGTTCCGGTCAATGGGCAAAATACCCTGGAAAGTCAGCGCCTCCGCTTCTTCAGTGAAAATGGTAGGTAGTTTATACCCCAAGCCACCTCCCAAGCGGCCGGAAAGCTGACTATTTATCTTGAACAACAGAGATGCCCTGGGCAAGACAAAGGTACCGTAATCCGAATTGTAATCGGTGCGCAAGCCGCTCTCCAATGCAAATGTTTCATTTAGATCCCAAGTGTTTTGAAGAAAGCCTCCGAAAGTTGTGTTCTGATAGTTCCTGAGCGAAGTCGTATTCAGAGGGCCTTCCTCGAAGCGGTCCGTAAACAAGTTAGCACCCAATATCCATTGGCTCAACTCATTACCTGTAGCATAGGAAATTTCTGAAAAGCTGGCCACCTGTTCCCCCTTAAATTGATAATCAGGTACGGTTACTTCCCTGTCAAAATAACCGATGCTATTGCGAAACCGCAGCTCGGAGGAATTGCTAAAGGTTTTGTCAAAGGCCACCTGCGAAGAGATCCGTTTGGTAAGATTCTGCTCGAAAAAAACATGTTCCACATCGGGTTGGCCCTCGATTACTAAAAGGTCTCCCCCGACCCGGTCCTCCAATGTGGTATTGACGCCCACCCACAGGGTAGTATTATCATCCGGATACCAGTAAAATCTGGGGGTCACGGTAAAGCTCCTAACTTTGGGAATGTCCGAAAAACCATCTTCATTAGGATCATAAGGTTCCTGTCGGTTACCGGATGCGTACAGCGATACGCCCGTTTTACTGAATTTCTGAGCGTAAAACCCATTGAGCGTAGTACCGGATGCGCTGGTTTGATTGAGCATCAGGCTCAATTCTGGAGCCCTTTCGACCGGTTTTTTGGTCACCAGATTGACCAAGCCAGCAATGGCCCCACCGCCATATAATGTAGAGGAACTCCCTTTGATGACCTCTACCTGCTTCAGATCCAGTGGCGGGATCTGCATGATGCTCAGCCCTCCGGCAAAGCCCCCGAATAAAGGAAACCCATCTTTCAGGATCTGGGTGTATCTGCCGTCCAGCCCCTGTATCCGAATGCTCTGATTGGCTGAACTGGCGGAGGTCTGTTGCATCTGTATTCCCGTACTTTCCCTCAGCAACATCGCTATATTAGTGGAGTTCATTACCGCTTTTTCCGCAAGTTCCTCTGATCCCAGGAATTCGATCCTGGTAGGGATCTCTTCAGTGGTACGGCTACTACGGGTGGCTGTTACTATAACTTCCTCCATTTCATGGCCTTCTTCCAAAAATATGATGACGGGTTGGTCTGAAGATAAGGGAAAATCGTATGTCTCTTCACGAGATTCATAGCCAACATATGAAAAAACGATGGCCTGACGGCCGCTAGGAATATTACGGACGATAGCTAAACCGCTATTGTCTGTACTGGCTCCAATATTCGTTCCCTCAACAAGAACGCTTACCCCGACTAAGGGCTCCTCAGAATCTGCATCTTTAACAATGGCCTGGAAGGTATGTTGGGTAAATGCTTCAATACACCATGCCAATAGGAAAATAATAGTAATTAACCTTTTCATAATAAATGGTTTCACATGGGAAAATCCGATTTATGGCTACCCCATAATTCTTTAAACAGTTAAAAACAGACTTGAAATTCAATGAAAAGATTAAGCCCGCGGAGGATGCCAGACGGGAAAGATTACTTGCCTTGGAGAGAGTTGCTTGACCCGGCTGTTTCCGGAGCAATCTCGATCGGGGTCGAAGCGGGAGGGATAATCGGCCACAATGGTTGTGAATCCAGGGCAGCACTGACAGAATAAGAACGGATTACAGACTTCACTACATCCGCCGCCTTCATCTTCCTGGTGTTCATCATGATCGTTGATACAACAGACTACCTCAGGGAAAACATCCATAATGCTCAACGTTGGCAGGCTTGCCAGGAAGAGTACATACATAGATAATATGAAGGCGGTAATCTTCATAGTGGCAAAAATAAATAAATCGAACCGACTTATAAGTTCGTGTGTATAACAAATTGTACAAAGCCAAAATCAACTGTTTTATCGAACCCTTTGATGGCTTCCCAAAATTACTGAAATGGATTTAGATTCAATTTTGGGGTGGCGGCAAATGCTTATTTATACTGGTAATCAGGTCAATTCAGATATACGGTAGGGCATTTTCTCTTTTGGAGAGCCTGGGCGCCAAATTATTTGAAGGCAGCGGATTTTACATGGGTCGTGGCTGTACCTCAACCTGAATAACCAGCTAAACTTTCTCATAGAAAACAACACGACAGTCGTTTCTGATCCAGCAACTCCAGAACCTTCTCCCACAACAACTCATACCGCACCAGTTCGATATCGGAGATGGAGTGTTCGGCCTTCAGCTTTTCAAGGTGTGGGGCGGAGAGCATTTCGACTTTTTCCCGGTTGAAGTTGCCTTTGGACAGGCAGGACAGGAGGGCTACGAAAGCGGCCCCTCTTGGGTCTTTTTTCAGGTACCTCCTTTTGTAGCGGTTCAGGCTGTCCATTTTATCGATTACAACTCCTTTTTTGCCTTCCTTCAGGTAATTAAGCAGTTGGGCAATCAGGATGGCGAAATTACTTCCTTCTTTATCTTTAGAATAAAGAGGGACTTCATTCATCAGCTTTCCCACCTTAACTGGTTCGCTGGCCAGAAAAGCATAAAAAGCCCAGGCAATACGCCAGTTTTCAATAATTTTTTCGGGCATACCCTGAAGAGACCTTTGGGCTTTATCATAAATACTCCTGGCGGAAATGAGGTCAAGTTGGTTGAGCTTGGATATCAGGAAATAAAAATTCAGGACTTGCCGGTTAATTACATTTACATCCTGGAAAAGGGCATTAGTTATTGTTTCGTCGGCATCTGGATATTTTTGGAGCTGGATGTATGAGGATGCGGCCATGATTTTGAAAGTGGCCAATATCTGAAATGGGGTTTTGGGATTTGCCTTAATTATAGCTTTTATTGCCTCATTACAGGTATCCACGACTTGTTCCCATTTTGACTGTGCCTGCAAACCAATAACCTTAATATTGTAATAGATTTGGCAAAGTTTGACATCCTCAAAGACTAAAGGGTGGGATAGCTGAGTAAGGTGGCGGTTGGCAATTTCAGAAATTTCTTCACCTCCTCCCCAGCGGTTATTAAAGAAACTGCTCGTCTCAACGTATGCCAGGCGTAGCTCGTTCTCGATTCTCGCCCTTTCTGACAAGTTGGAGAATATCTTCTTGTATTTCAAAAATGCTTTGGGATTATTTCCCAGGGTACCATAAAAGAAAGCCAGACGCTGGGCTGAAAGGGTCGCAATGGAGGTAATCCCTAATGACCTGGATACTTTAAGCGATTCTTTCATTAAAGAAGCTCCTGCGTTAATTTTTCTTCTTGACATTAGCTCCTCGGCAATGCAGAATAACTTGTGCGCCTGGTGGTATTGTTCCTGAGCTTTATTCTGGACGGTAATCTTAGCGTAGTAAAATGAATTGACCAGTTTTGCCTTCAGCTTAGTTTTGATCTGGCTATAGTAATTGGCTCCGTGTTTGCGGTTTCCATATAATTGTTTTTTGGCCTCTTTGTCATGCCGGAACTTATCATGGCGAAGCCCTGAATACAGTTTGTATTCATAGGAACCTTTCTCAAAAGGAATTTCTACAAAGTCGCACAATTCTTTGAGTGATATAAGATTCAAAGCATTTAAAATATTGATTTATAAACTATTGTGTAAAAATAATCTTTAAAGATAGTATAAAAAAATAATAAACTTTGCCTATTTGAAAAAAGTCCAGGAGCCTAGCTTAGAGGTGCAAACAATATTAGGAAATTTTAAACTCTAAGCTATGTGGCTCCTAGACCTAATAGTTTATATCATCGTGACGGGTGATATGGACGGATTTTAAAAAAAGGAAGCCCCGCTTGCGCAGAGCAACCCTAAATTGTTTAAAACTATTCCTAAAAATACAAACCGGATCCGATAAATTGAAATGCGGATTCCAGCCTTTGTATTGATTTCTTGCCAAATTTGCTCGCCTTATTTTATTCTTTTTCAGCAAGTTATCGGTTTCCAGCCTTCATTTCCTTCCAAAACTGGCCTGTTGATTTTTTGTAAAAGTGTAATAAACTTTTCTTTAATACCTTATTACTTTTACCCTGGCCCCATTCTTTTCCAAGCCCATCGATTGTTTAAAGCTATCACCAGAATCGATTTTCTAATGTGCCAGCGCTGAGCGTCGGCAATAAAAACATTAGTCTATGGGCAAAGCGGACCCACGCGCCGTCATTGGCGCCCTTACGGAATTGATAGCAAAAGCAAAGAGATCCAAAAACCTTGACGTCAAGCGGGAAGCCCTGAAAACCAGGGAAGTTGTGCGGAAGCTGAAACAAAAGTTGAGGAAAGAAGAAGGAAGTTAGGTTGGGAATGTATAGGCGCCTATCATCAGATAGAATCCGGAGGCCTTGCATCTAATCAATAACGCCCTTTTTTTTGAGCAAGGCATCGATGGTATTGGCCTGTTTCTCGATGATAGCCATTGCCCGTTTAAGTTCCCGTTGGATATCCTCCCTGTCTGTGTTCGCCTTTTCCAGGAGCTGTTCCAGTTCAGCCACCTCTCTGGACAACTTCTCCAGTTCCGCATCCTGGGCCTCGATCTCCGACTGCAGCTGCTCATTGCTGGAAGGAACATCTTCCCCCTCCCTGATAATTTCCGGGTAAGCCAGGAACAACTTAGCCAGGAGCCCCTCATCCGCCGAGGACCTGCCGTGGCGGATATCGATCACCTTTTGCTTAGGGATACCAATAGCCCTTGCCATAGCCACGAAGCTGACCCCTTTGCGCTTGAGCGTTTCCACCCCTTCAATAAACCGCTTATTGGCCTCCTGTTTCACATCATGCCGGGTTTTGGAAAAGAGTTAAAGAAGTGTTAAAAATAATTAATTTATCTATCTTGGGATAGAAATAATTGTATTTTTTATGTAAAATTACACAAATAACGAGAAAAGGCATTCAACTGCCTACCCAAATATAGGCACAGAAAGGCTAAAAAACCAAAACTTTAACGCACCTCCAGCCGGCACAAGCCAGCAGCTTCACTCAGGATTAAGGCGATTCGCCTCCACCCGGCGACACAAACCACTATTCACCAAACAACAAAAGCATGGCAATTACGGCAATACCCTACACCATTGCCCGGGCATCCCTGTGCAGCAAAGCCAGGCGGGCGCAGCCGTTGCCCTTTGAGTCCCTGCGCGAGCTGGTCAATGACTTCATCCTCTACGGCCTGCAGGGAGCCCAGTGGGACGGCCCCGGGAAAGCCTATGCCGGCGCCAACAACTTCAAGGCGATCCGGTCGGTGGCCTTCATTGAGCGCAATACAGGCCAAGCCTTCGGGCAAATCGCCTGGGAGCTGAAGGAAGTAGAAGATGGAGACGAAGAAGACAGCTTCACCCTCCTGTACCACTCCGCCTGCGGCATTGAGCTGGGGCGGCTGAAAATTGCCAGTTTGAGCCGGCGGGGCAACACCACTCCCTCGGTGAGGGCGCAACAGCGCAGTGATACCCCATAAGATACCTCCTGTTTTCCAGGCTGTGGCGCTCCATCGTGGGCGCTGCAGCCACAGGGGAGCGGGAAGCCCGCCTAATACGAGCGGGTAAAATTTTTGATGTGTGATTTGCGATTTGCGATGCGCAGCAACCAAGCACTAAGAGTGGAGCGTGCATTTGCTTCCGGGCCCAAGGCGTAACACAAGCGGAGAAGATGGGATCAGAGTGGCCCGGAGGCCTTTTGGCTTGCCCATTTCAAACCTGTCTCTTGCCCGCCCCGGCGACTATAACGAATAAAGGTTACCGCCGGGGCATTTTTCATGTTTCATGCCAAAAACAACAGACGATGATCAACCTCAGCGACTCTCTGGTACTCGAAAAGATGCCCACCGTTGGTGCCCGGGCAATAGGCGTGCTGGTAGCCATCTCCAAGTTCATGAATGAGCACAACCAGTCGTGGCCCTCCCGGAAAACCCTGCGCGCCATTACCGGGCTGGGGCGCGATGCCCTCGACAAAGACATCGCCCTGCTCGAGAAGCACCAGCTGGCCAGGAAAACCCAGCGCCGCACCCCTGACGGCCGGCGGCTGTCCAGCAACCGCTACACCATCCCCTTCAGCCTTGCCCGGAAATACACCCCGCCAGCCCAATGGAATAACGCTGGCAAAGGCGGCTCTATTCCAAAGGGCAAGGATACGGGTTTTCAGGGCCCTGATATTCAGGATACAGCGTTTCAGGATACTGAAAACCAGGGGTTCGCCCCTCAGCATGCGGGATCTCAGGACACTGAAATTCAGCATACTGGTTTTCAGGATACTGGATCTCAGCACCCTGAAAACCCGCCAGGAAGTATTGAATACCCTTTTGAAGAATTGAATAAACAAGAAGAATTAAATAAACAGGAAGAATTGAGAGCGCTGTACGCGCGCGCGTGCGAGGAAGCCGAAAAACTGAAAAAGGAAAATGAAAAGCTACGCCGCGAGCTGGAAAACCTGCAGCAGGAAAAAGAAAGCCTACGCCGCCAGTTGAGTGAAGCCGAAGCCGGCGAAGCAGTGCAGTCCCCACCCCCCGGTTGCTGCGGCCCCCCTCCCCAGGAGCCGCAGCCCCAGTTTGACACCCCAACCCGAAACCACACCCAAGCTGCCGAGTCCTTCTGGTCTTGGGCCCTGGACAACGGCTACCTGCCCGGCATCATTGCCAATGCCCGCTACCCGGGCAGCGAAGAGCAGGCAAGGGATTGCTGTTACGGCTACTTCCGCAACCACCAGAAGAACGGCCGCTGGATAGACATCTGGAAGGCCTGCAGCAGCAAGAACCTGGCAGGTTTCGAAAGCTGGCTGGTTAAGGACCCTTTGTTCTATCCAAAAAAATATCAAAATGGACAAACCGTCAAAACCAACGGCAGTATCCTCAGTGAGGAAAGCGCCCGGCGCGTCTACGCTACACTCCTTGCGGAAGAAGGCATTGTCCCAGTCGGGGGTTTCTCCGGCGCTACTTGATGCCACCATCAACGGCTACCACAACCAGTTGCGGCACATGCCCGCCGAAAAAGCCTTCGCACGCCTGATGATGGCCATCAAGGAGGTAGCACAGGACTATGGGGCAAGGCAGGCCGTGTTGGAAGAAACCTTCACCGAATGCGTGCGGATAACCCGGAAAAAATTCGCAGGCCTGGGCATCGGGGAGGTACGCGAGGCCTACCGCATGTGGGCAGCCGGGGAGTTGAACATGAGGAAAGGCGAAGCGGAGATGTACGGCGGCCAGTTCAATGCCGCCCAGCTGGGGAAAGTCCTGGCGGCCTACATGGAACAACGACGGGTTGCCCTTGGGCGCCTACCTCCGTGAGCTGGATACCATTACCGGAAACAGGAAAGGGCAAGTAAAAGGAGCGCCTGAAGCGGAATACGAGGAAAACTTTGAACGCAACCTTCGGGCTTTCCAGCCGGCGAGCTGGCGCGAAGTACCCTTCCACTGGTTTGAAACAGCCTGGAAAAGAGGGCTGATACAGTTAACTAAAACAGAGCAAGAGGAGGTGCTCAGCCAAGCCAGGGTACTGGCCCTGGAGGAGGCTGAAGAGGAAAAAGAAAAGGCCGGCACCTTCCAGCGCCGGCAGATAGAAAAACTGATCGAAGGAGAAGGGCTCGAAGAGCGGGCAAAAACGATAGCCAGGAAACTGGCCTTATATCAAAAATTCTATCAAAACCAGCAAACATGAAAGTAACTCTGCAGGATGCCATCAAAGAAGTACGGCGTGAGATCCAGGTGAGAAAACGCCTGTATCCCGGTTGGATTAGTTCCGGCAAGCTCAACAAGGCTGTTGCCGAATGCCAACTGGCAAGAATGGAGTTCGCCCTGGAAATGCTCGAAGGAAAAAAGAACACGCCGGCCGGCAAAAAGCACAATCTGAATGGCCAAATAGGAAACCTGATAGGGCAAAAATTACAGGAGCTGGGCCAGTTCAGGATCAATCTGCAGCAGAACCACAGCAACTGCCAAGAAGAGCCCGCCCGCGCCTACCGGCAGATGAGCCTGGAAGTGGTGGAGAGCTGCCAGGAAGTATTGCAGCAGGCATTGGAAAAACTAAAAAGTTAAGCCATGGAACAACCCATCAAGATCATCACCCTTCCCCTCTCGCCGGAAGAGCTCCAGGAAATGATGCAAAACGCAGCCCTCAATGCCCTCTCCAGCTACAAGCCCCCCGAACTGGAAGCCGGCGAACGTTGGGCCAAGCTATCCACCATTTCCGAACAATACGACATATCGGTTACGGAGCTTCGGCGGATCATTCAAGCCAACCAGCCCGGCTTTCAGGTGCGGTCGTCTAAAAAGCTGGGAGATTGGCGCGTGCGGGTTTCGGATGTGGAGAAGTATGTGCTTAGAGTGGATCCCTTTGAGGAGAAGAGGTGAGGTGTTGCTCTCAAGAACCTGGACAAGGACCTGGGAAGTTGCGCATCGACAATAAATTTCATGCCACCAGCCGCGTAATATTTTTAACCTTAGCCAACCTGGCAGCGTAAACCAGGCACGCCTGTAAGTCCTCAAGTTCCAAATCCTCATAATCCTCCAGGATTTCATCGAACGTCATTCCGGAGGCCATCAACTCTAAAAGATTTTCGATCGGATACCTTAATCCTCGTACAGTAGGCTTCCCATGGCATATTTTAGGGTTCACTGTTATACGCTTCAATAATTCTTCTTCTTTTTCCATAATTGATTGCTGTTAGGCTGATTTAATACCCAGAATTTCCAAGTCTTCTTCAAAATCCGCGACACCATAATTTACAGGTAACTCCCTTTTACCCAATTCACGTTGGAACAAAATCCTGTTCATTTCCGTGAACCGTGCGGCCTGGCCCATAGAAAACCTTCCCTGCTGATAAAGCAAAATAGCAATTTCCAGCCGCAGTTCTTCTTCTGAAATATGGGCGGCATTAAGGTCCCGGCCTTCAATTACAAGCGCCATATTCTTCTTATTATTCTGTGAGTTTACACTAAAGTAACCATTGAGGGTAATTAATTGGTTCAATAGTATTTAAATTCTCTGAAATAGAATATCAAAAGGTGCCATTACGGTACAACCCTATTTATCCTCTCTTCACCTTAAAATAAGACGACTGCGCCACGATCACTGCATGCTCTTCGTCCGCCAGTTTGATGTAACGTTCGAACACCTCGCGTGTTTTCCAGCCACCGAACTTCATGATCGTCTTAGGGGGCACTCCGGCGCGGTACAAGTTAGTTGCCGCCGTAGCCCGGAAAGTATGCGTAGTAACAGCTTGCCATTTGGGCATTACCTCATCTATCTTTTTTCCACTCCGGTTGCGCACCAGGGTCACGGGGCTATTGATGTCAGCGATACGGCAGGCCTCCTTAATATAATCGTTTGCCTTCTGGTTGCTGATCACCGGCAGGCGCCCGCCATAGCGTTCAATAATCTCATTCACATAAGGATGCAAAGGGATAGTTACAATATCCGACGTCTTGCTCATCATAAAGCGGATGCCATCGATCCTGCCCTCCCGCGTAGGGATCTTCACGAAATGAGCGTTCGTAAGGCGGTCCACATCCGAAAAGCGCATGGCGGTAAAACCCGAAACGATGGCGCGGTCCCGCACCCGGGCCAGGCGGTAGTTATCGGACAGGTCAAGCCGGTACAGCGCCTCCAGTTCCTCTGAAGTCAGATAAGTTAAAACCGGAGGCTCCTCTTTAATAGAAAAAGAAGTAAAAGCCGTATTAGAAGTATAGCCAGCCTTAACCGCCTGATGGAGGAAAGTCTTCAGGATCTTGATGTGTTTGACAACGGTATTCACCGAGTGATCCTGTACATTGTAGGAATAATCCAGGAAATCATTAAACCAGTCTTCGTTGATGTTATTCCAGGTAGTAGGATAGTAGTGGCCTGCAAACCAGTTAAGGTGCTTAAGGAACACACCATACTGTCGGACGCGGTGAGGAGAATATTGAGGCAGGCGTTTTCGCCTTTCGATCTCCGTTTCACAGAATTGCATGAAACTAAGATCTGTTGAGTGGATGGAGCCGCCACGGCCGGTAGCCTCGTAGACTGCTTTTTTGACCTCATCCGGTTTAGCCGCTCTACCCTCCACCATACGGCAATGGCGGTCCAATTCATTGACCTTACTTTCGACCAGGTCCAGCAACATATTCAGGCTGGCGTTGCCATCAAACTGGCCGCTGCCGCGAGCCCGTTGCTTTTTCTTATTCCAGGACCTGACGGAAACGCGCTGCCCTGTGGAAACGCGTACCCTGCGGTTGGGCGCAACCTGGAAAGATAACATGACGAGGGAAGAATCGTCCTTTGGCGCCTGAAGGTAAAATTTGACATCTGGCATGAGGTGACAGATTAGGTGACAAATAAGGTGTCAAAAGTTCAGTAATATTTGAGGATGTTTGTAGGAGCAGCTCTTCAAATATACTGTAAAATCAGGCGTTTTCAAAGAACAAACGTAGTCAAAGAAGGAAAAAGTTGGTGCCCAGGACAGGACTCGAACCTGCACGTCCTTGCGAACACTAGCCCCTCAAGCTAGCGCGTCTACCAATTCCGCCACCTGGGCAGGTGGAGTTATTTGTCGTTCGTTATTCGATTCCGGAACAACCCGGGAATTTGTATTGGATATCTTCCGCTTCCGGAAGTTCCTCCTTCAATACAAAACCCTTTTTCAAAAAGTTTTGCAAAGATATAAGAATTCAGATAAAACTGACAAGCAAAGGCGGGATTATTTCGGCATTATTTAGCGGGGGGCAGTAATCTTTTGCGATCAGCCAGGGCCGCCTCTGCGCCTATAGGGCGAGGTTGATGAGAATGGGTGCTAGTCGCCGGTTTGGGAAGAGGGCCGACGCCCAAAGCGAATCGCCATCCACCAACAGCAAAATACTACTTCTGCAAAGCCGAATCCCGCAACTGCTGCAGGAAAGGAGAGGCAAACATGAAGTCGTGCAGCGTTTCATTGTCGCTGTGCAGCACTTCGTCGCGGTTGCCCCGCCAGGCGATCTCTCCGTTGTAGAGCAGGATGACGTTATCGCCGATCTCCATTACAGAGTTCATATCGTGGGTGTTGATCACGGTAGTAATGTTGTTCTCGACGGTGATGTCTTTGATGAGTTCATCAATGACTATGGAGGTTTTGGGGTCCAGCCCCGAGTTGGGCTCGTCGCAGAACAGGTATTTGGGTTCGAGGACGATGGCCCGGGCGATGCCCACCCGCTTCTGCATACCCCCGCTGATCTCCGAAGGGTAGTTGTCGTTCACCTTGCCCAGGCTGACGCGTTCGAGGCAGAAGTTGACCCGGTTCTTCTTTTCTTTCCAGGTCATGTTCGTAAACATATCCAATGGGAAACGGATGTTCTCCTCGACGGTCATGGAGTCGAAAAGAGCAGAGGCCTGGAACAGCATGCCTACCTGCATCCGGATGGCGCGGATCTCTTTCTTGCTGAGGCTGAAGAAATCGACTTTGTCGTAATAGACCTTACCGGAAGTAGGCGTGTGCAGCCCGATCAGCAGCTTTAGCAGCACGGTCTTGCCCGCCCCGCTTCGGCCGATGATGAGGTTGGTCTTACCCGGATAAAACTCCGTGGTAATGCCTTTCAGGACTTCATTGTCATCGAATGACTTGTAAATATTTTCTGCTCTGATCATTTACTTAGCTTTTCATGAATGGCCACGGTGGTTGGGGCTGTTCATAGTTTCTAGTTTCTGAGTTTCTGGGTTTCTCGTTGCCCTGGAAACCAGCAAGTTAGCAAAATGCAGACAAACTTAATTGAACTATCTCTCACCCCCTGTCTCCCCCTCACCTCGTCTCCCCCTCACCCTGTCTCCCCCTCACCCCGTCTCCCTACCCCGTCAGCAACACCGCGATGAGGTAATCTGCCAGCAGGATCATAATGTCACTGAAAACCACAGCGTTGGTGCTGGCCTGCCCCAGTTCGATGCTGCCTCCCTTCACGTAGTATCCCTGGTAGCAGGAAATGCTCGTCAGAATAAAGGCGAATACGATCGATTTAACGAACATCATCACCACGTTAAAGGGTTCGAAGAACGATCGCACCCCCTGTATGTATTCGGCATCCGACATCATTCCGGTCGGTACGGCGGCCAGATAGCCCCCGACGACGCTGACAAAGGCGGCGATGGCCACCAGCATGGGGATGACCACCAGGGCGGCAATGATCTTGGGCATTATGAGGTAGGCGGCCGTATTGACTCCCATGATCTCCATGGCGTCGATGTGTTCTTTTTGCCGCATGCCTCCGAGTTCCGCCGCCATATTGGACCCCACCTTGCCGGCCAGCACCAGGCAGGTGATGGTCGGCGCCAGTTCAATGATGGTGCTGTCCCGGATGATGTATCCCACATAGTACACCGGCACCAGGGTGCCATCCAGTTGGTAGAGGAACTGAACGGCAGTGACCGCGCCGATGAAAATGGAGATCAGCCCCACGATGATCAGAGAGCCAATGCCAATGTCATTCATCTGCCGCATCGTCTCCTTGTAGTACATGTAGTGCTTTTCCGGCCGGGAGAAAGTTGTTCCCAGCATTATGGTGTAGCGCCCCATGTGGTATAAAAAGTTCTTCAGAAACATAGGCTTGGTTTCCCTGTTTAATTCGGATCGCCAAAATTAGTGGAAATTTGCCAGCTATAAAAGGGTAGGAGAGTTACTGAGGGGGGATATTGCCGCTTCGGAAGCTGAAACAGCCCGAATATCAGTTGTTTCCTTTATTACAAAAATAAATGCAGGTATCCCTGGAGCCGTTCGCGGAGTATCCTCAGGGCCTTGCCCATCTGGTTCTCAACGGTTTTGATGGAAATGCCCATCTGGTCGGCGATCTCTTTATAAGTTAGTTCTTCGTAACGGCTAAGCTGGAAGACTGCCCGGCACTTGGGGGGCAGCGTCTGAATGGCGGCGGCGACATTTTGCTGGAGTTCACCGTGCAGGTAGGCTTCCTCCGCGCTGGGGCCGGCCTCGGTTTCATTCTCTGCGACAAACTCATCTTCTTCATAGCGCTTGTTGCGCCGCAGGTAGCCCAGTGCCTCGTTCATGGCCATCCGTCGCAGGTAAGCGGGGAGTGAGGAGGTGACCTGTATGGAATGGCGCTTTTCCCAGAACCGCAGAAAAACCTCCTGCGCCAGGTCCTCCGTGGTGGCGTGGTCGCGGATGAACCGATGAATGGATTGGCAAACGAGCGGATAGTACTCCTGGAAGAGATCTCGCAGAGCTGTCCTGTCATCGGACTTTAGGCGGTTCAATATGTCTTCTGCTTGCTGTTTAGCCATTTATTCAGCCTGGGTGCATGGTTAGTGTTGAGTGGTGCGGCTGCAAATTCCGGCCCAACGATACAAATATTGCACTGCAAAATACAAAGCCTTCGACGGAAATAGGCTTTTTTTCGAGTGAATCGTCAAAAACCGAACCTCAACGGTAGGTTTAAACTATCTGCTTGCAGCCGGTTGATATTCAAATTAGGCTTATATTAGCAGCATGACATATTCGTATTTGCGTTACGCTCTGATCGCTTTATTTCTGGGGCTCGGCCTGCTGCTGCATGTCAGGCTGGGGTTCTCTCAGGCCTGGTACCTCTACCTCGCCGGGTTGTTATTGCTGCTTTCTCACCTGGTTTTCGGCAACGTCTGGATGGCCTTCAGCAGCCTTAAGCGCGGCAACCCTCAAAAAGCCGAGGCATTGCTCCGGCAGGTGTGGAAACCCGGCTGGCTGCTTCCCCGCAACCGCGCCTATTATTACTTCACCCTGGGTATGCTGTACCTGCAGCACAAAAAACTGAAAGAGGCCCGCGGGCACCTGCAAAAAGCCGTAACGCTCGGCCTCAGGGCTCCCAATGACCTCGCCCTGGCTCAGCTCAACCTCGCCCACATCGCTTACGTTCAAAAGGATTTCGACAAGGCCCGGCAAGCTCTTGATGCCGCCCTGGCCCTTCAACCCACCGACCTCATGATCAAAGATAATCTCCGGAAACTGGAAACGGCCCTGGGGAAACAGAATTAGTGGCTGTAGGATCGTGTATTCGTGCGATCGCCCTTCCCTCATGGGGCCCCATACATCCAAGTAAAATTGCACATTAAACAACCCCTGCACTTTTCTTCCCCACAAAACTCTACCCTGCTCTCATGCGTTAGCCTGGGTATGGAGATTTTTTCCAAAACAATTCTTTACCTTTGCAAAAATCAAAAAACGGATCATAACCCATGCTGAGTATTAACATATACCTGAAATTTGCACTCATCGCTGTAGGCCTGATCGGAGGAACAGCCCTTTGGATCGCCTTTGGCATCTGGTACGGCATCTGGTTCATCCTGATGGGTATTGTGCTGCTGTTGTCCTACATCTTCCTGGGTACCGTCCAGTCGGCGGCAGCCCTGATGCAGCATTCCGATTTTGACGGCTCGGAGAAGCGCCTGAACCTGACGCTGAGCCCCAGGTTGCTGTATGCCACCAACCGCGCTTATTATTATATGATCAAGGGGTCAATTGCCCTGGCGCGCAAAAATGTGGAGGAAGGAGAGATGTGGCTGCGCAAAGCCGAAGAGGTTGAGGTGCCTACCGACAACGAAAAGGCCATGCTGCAGCTGCAGTTGGCCAACATCGCCGCATCGAAAAATAAATGGAAACAAGCTGAGCAACATTTCCGCAATGCCAAAAAGTGCAAGATCACCGAGCCTAGTGTCAAAGAACAGATGAAGGAGTTTGAAAAGGCTTTTTCCAACCGCGGCCAGATGAAGCACGCCCAGATGGGCGGCAAGGGGGGCGCCATCCGTCCCGGCGGCAAGCGCCGGCGGCCTAAAATGCGTTAATTTTTTTTCTGTTATAATGAAACAATCCACATACCTTGGGGTGGCAGATTGCCGCCCCTTTTTTTATGGGAGGAGGGATTGGGGGGTGTTTTGGTTTTGAGGTTTTATGGTATTGTGGTGTTATGGTATTGTGGTGTTATGGTATTGTGGTGTTATGGTATTGTGGTGTTGTGGTATTGTGGTGTTATGGTGTTTTTTCCTTCATCCGGCTGCGGACAAAAGTGTTCAGTAACAGAATAATAGCGGTAAACAGGGCTATCCGGCCGATCGCATCTCCCCACAACACATAGAAGGTTATGGCATCGCTGAAGCGGACGTTGCCCTTGATGGCAATGGGCTCATCGTAGCGGGTGGCCTGAAGGATGTCACCCCGTTGATTGATGAAAGCGGAGATGCCCGTGTTGGCGGAGCGGGCGATGGAGCGCCGCGTTTCGATGGCGCGCAGAGAAGCAAAATGGAGGTGCTGCCGGTGGCCCGCCGTATTGTCCCACCAGCCGTCATTGGTCATAATGAAAATGGCCTGGGCTCCTTTCCGGATGTATTCGGTGACATACTCTCCGAATACCGACTCGTAACAGATAACCGGCGCTACCTTGCCGGCGTCGCTGCTCAGCACCGAACGCTCCGGCTGGGTGCCTACCCCGGCTGTTGTCCCTTCCAGCTTTTCGATCAGCGGTTTCATGAAGAAAAAGATATGGCGGTAAGGAAGGATCTCCGGCCCCGGCACCAGTTTCGATTTGCGGTAAAGCTGGACATCATCATTGCCTATTTCGATCTGTAAGGCGGCATTGAGGATCTCGTAGAACATGGTGTCTCCCGGGCGGCGCTCCTGCTCCCTTACCGCATGGCTGCGGGGTTCGCCCGGCTTAAAGATGTGGTAGGCGTCTATCCCGGAGATGACTTTCAGCCCTGGAAAACCCCGGAATGTTTCCCGGATGCGGCGGATAGCCGGATAGTCGTTAACCTCTTTGTCATTGATCAGGCCGAAGCTGGTTTCCGGAAAAAGCAGGTAGTCGGTTTCCTGGCTTACCTGCTGCCGGGACAGTTCCAGAAAACGGCTCAACTGTTCCTGTTGGGGCACTCGTTCGAACTTTTCATAATGAGGCTCGAAATTGGGTTGCACCACTACAACTTCCCGCTCCGCTCCCTCTTCCTGATAGCTGGAGTACATCCAAAGCGATAACCCGGCCGGCAGCAGCAGGAGGGCTGCCAGCCGCAGGCTCGCCCCTACCAGCCCTTTTTTCCCGGACCTGTAGGCATCCCGGAGGCGCAGAGCCAGCACATTGGCCAGCAGTATCCACAAACCTCCCCCGAAAACACCGGTGTACTCATACCACTGCACCAGTGAAGGGTATTCGGCAAAGCTGTTGCCCAGCGTCAGCCAGGGCCAGGTGAGCTCCCAGCGCAGGTGGATGTATTCGAAGGTTAGCCAATAGGCGATGAAGGCGAGGTATCCCAGGCGGGGCATGTATTGGCGGGTAGTGTGAAACAGGACAAAGGGAATACTCATCAGCAGGGCATTGACCCAGATGGCGAAAAAACCCGCCACAAAGGCCGTGTTGGCCACCCAGTAAGTGGCAATGACATTCCAGAGCACGAAAGTATGGTAACAGTATTTGAACACCTCCCAGCGGTCGGCTTTCCCCCAATCCAGGGCAATCTCCCGTTCTACCATCAGCAGGGGGACAAAACCGATGAACATCAGGAAAGGCACGGGAAGGATGTCGGGGAACCCCACTCCCAGCAGGATGCCGCTCAGGGTGGAAAGCCCCAGCCAGCGCAGGCGGTTGGGGGAGGCAGAAAAGCGCCGCTCGAACAGCAGCACCAGCATACCCCAGAATGCCAGGAAAAAGACGAGAGGGCGATACCCCCAGAGCAGTTCCACATTGTTTCGCCCCACCATATCCATTGCCATCCATATACTGATGAGGGCCAAAGCGATGGCAGAGGGAATGCGTATGTTGTTTTTCATAGCAACGGGCTGAGTTTCACGCCACAAGTTTATGGTTTTTTGGGCACTCTTTCAGGCCTTTTGCCTTTTGTTAACGGTTCATCTCACCAGCAACCGCTTTACAGCCACTGTGCTTCCGCTGCTGGCCCTGAGCAAATACGGGCCGGAAGGCAGGCCGCCAACCGACAGCTCTGCCGCACTGTCCGGGAAGCTCATCCGCCTCATGCACCGCCCGTCAGGAGCAATGATCTCCACGATTGCACCCGCCGGCAGGCCTTCCACCCTTACCCACCCTTGTGCCGGGTTAGGATAAACCTGAATGCCGGCCCGGGCCTCTGGCGCATCCGCTCCCATCACCAGGTCGAAGTACGGGGCGAAGAACAGCAGGGCCTGGGTGAGCGCCGGTTCCGCGCAGTCGAAATGCCCCAGGGTGGGGTTGATGTCCATCGAATGGACATCCGGAGCGCCGTTGGCGTTCATAACGGAATCGGCCAGCAGGCTGTTCGTGTAAAGCACCTGTTCGTCGGCCATGCAGTAGTACAGGCGGGTGGGGCACTGCGGCGCCCAGTCGTAAACGTCGTTTTCCGCCAGCGCCAGATTGACGGGGTGGCTGGGGTTGTCTATGATGTTTTGCCTCAGGCTGTCCTGTAAAACGTATTTGGGTTGCACCAGGCCCACTTCCTGCACCAGCAGGCTGCTCAGGGTATCGTGCAGTTCACTCATAGTGAGTTCATTGTTGTAATAGGCCAGGGCCGGCCCCAGGTAAGGCTCCCGGAACACCACGCTGAAGTCGTCATAGATCTGATAATACTCATTGAGGCCCATGAGAATACGTACGATGTAACCGGGTGAGGAATACTCCTCTTCGCTCAGAATGTAATCCCGCATGACATTGGACAGGCTGTACGGCCCCGACATGTGGGCGGCCGCCGTCACCGGATACTCCAGAGCATAGTCCTGCTGAAGGGCCCGGTGCAGGGCCATGGCTGCGTGGCCCCCCTGAGAATATCCTGCCAGAAACAGTTGTCCGTTTAGGGATTGTCCCTGTCCGGTAACGTAGGGCCCGATGGCCCTCAACATATCGACCGCAGCGGAGGCTTCAGTGGCCGCGTGCAGGTAAGGATGGAACCCCCGGGATTGGCCCAGGCCCAGGTAATCAGGCGCCAGGGAAACGAACCCCACTCCTCCGAAGGCCAGCGGCACCTCGTAATCTCCGATATTCAGGTTGGAAGGGGTATTGTCTTTGGCATTGGAGGTGCCGTGCTGGTAAATGAACAGCGGCAGGGCATACTCCCGTGCCTGAGGGATGACAAGGGCGCCGGAAGCCGTATCCAGCTGGCCATGGACATCAGGGGTGGTGTAAAGGACTTTGTACACATCGATGCCGTACTGGATGAAGAAACCGTACTCCATAGCCAGTTCTTCTTTGGTATGGCTTTCCAGGAAGGTGGCCTGGACCAGGTTTTGTGCCGGCAGGGCGATGGCATAGGCCAGGAAAAACAGAGTGGGCAGGTAGCGTTGGAACATGGTTTTTCATCAAATGTAGAAATTTCTTTTCGGCAGTTGAGGGGATAAGGCACGAATTTCCATAAAGTGAAAATCTGGCATTATCTGCGCGCCCCTGTGAGCTGCTGCTCGAAGGCCGCTCTTTCCCTGCTCAGGTTCAGAAAGGAAAAATCCCGCTCGAGCTGAGCGATGATATCCAGTTGTTGCCGGAGAAATCGCTGGTGCGGTTCGGATGCAGGATGGAAGGGCCGGTGCCTGGCGGCGGCGATTACTTTTTCGATGCGCTGCATCAGCAATTGGGTATCCTCATCGAAGAAGGCCTGCCCGAAGCGCTGCCAGATGTAGCTGATGGCGACCTCCGTAGGGTGGATCATATCCGCTGCGTAGAAGCGGTACCCGCGCAGTTCGTCCATCATGATCTCGTACGATGGAAAGTAATGGGCAAAAGGCAATTGCTCACAAAGCTCGCCGGTGGCCAGCAGCAGGGTGGCTTTGCTCCGCTGGTTTTCCACCAGCCCGTCACGGATGTGGCGCACAGGGCTGACCGTGATGATCACTTCCAGTTCGGGCTGCCGGTTCTTGAGTTCGTACAGTACCGGCTCCAGGGCGGCGATCACTTCCCGGGGGCTGAGGCGGCGGCGCTCGAAAGCGGTGCCCGGCAATTTATGGCAGTTGGCCACCACCTCCCCCGATGGCCGATAGACGAACACGTGGGCCGTGCCCATAGTTAGGATCAGGCGGTTGGCGGTTAGCAGAAAGCCCTGGGCGCGCCGGTAAGCTGCATTCATCGCGTCCAGGGCTTCCTCACGGGTGGGATGCGAGAACGCCCCGTGGTGGAAAAAGCTGTGCCACAAGCCCTGGTGTTCAAAGAGGCCGCCCGGCTGGAAGGGAGCATCCTGCAGCAGCCGGTGCAACCCCTGGGCGATGGATACCGGGTTGTAGAGGATGCCGTAGGGATTGAGGAGGCTGTAAAAGTGGTGCTCGGCCAGCCGGCGCCCGATGTGCTCGGCAAAACAGGACCCCAGGCTCAGGAGGTGCTCCTGGTAACCAATGCGGAAAGGGTATTCCGGAATGGGGACGAAAGTCTGGAAATTTGGCATGGTTAAAAGTAAGAAATTGGATAACGGAAGTCAAATGCCCGGCCAGGAGAGAATGTTTACTCCGGGGAGATAAAAAACCGGCGGTGGCATTGGGAGTTAGAAGAGAACGGGGTATTTTGGGCGCGCCTTGTTTCAGGTAAACAAAAATAATGCTGTCACCCAAAACAAAACGCAACCTCTTCCGCATTCTCCCTTTCGGCATCATCTGGCTGCTTTCCGGGTTGGTTTTCCTGATCGTAGAACAGGCCGCAGTGGGCAATTTGACCGGCTCCCCCGATACCGCCATCCGGATGGATTTTAAGATTTTCATTTTTTCCAGCCTGGCGATCACGGTAGTGGGGCTGTTGGTGGGCGCCATTGAGGTGTTTTTTCTGAATGATGTATTTGCCAAAAAGAGTCTTACTAAAAAGATACTCTACAAACTGCTCATTTACATTCTCTTTCTGTTTTTCATCATCCTGGTTACCTTCCCAATTGCGGCCGCCATAGAACTCGATACGAGCATTTTTGACAGCCGGGTGTGGAATAAGTATTTCAGGTATCTGGTGAGCCTTTCCAACCTCAGCACGGTTGTTCAACTGGGGGTGGCCTTAGGGGCCTCTCTTTTCTATGCGGAGATCAGCGAGTACATCGGCCATGGGATATTGCTCAATTTCTTTACCGGAAAGTACCACCGGCCGATCGAAGAAGAGCGGATATTTATGTTCCTCGATATGAGGTCCTCCACCACCATTGCCGAGCAGCTCGGCCACGTCCGGTATTTTGAAATGTTGAAGGAATATTATGCCACCCTATCCGATGCCATTGTAGCGCATTCGGGAGAGGTGTATCAGTACGTCGGGGATGAGGTCATTGTCTCCTGGCCCTTTGAAACCGGAATACTGGACAACAACTGCATCCGGTGCTTTTTTGCCATGAAGGAAGCTCTGGCGAAACGGGCGGGCTGGTTTCGGGAAACATTCGGCGTGGCGCCGGCATTCAAGGCGGGCCTCCACTTTGGGAAAGTGACCACCGGAGAGATCGGCGTGCTGAAAAAAGAGATCATGTTTACGGGTGATGTCCTCAACGCCACGGCCCGGATCCAGGGGCTGTGCAATACCTACGGGGTCGATATCCTGATCTCGGGCGGGCTGGTAAAAAAACTTTATCTTAACGGGGCCTTTCAGGCTTCGCCACTGGGAAAAAGCGAGTTGAGAGGAAGGAAGGAGGATATGGAGCTGTTTACTATAATAGATAGCAAAGCAACCACGAACACTTAAATGCCAACAGAAAAACACCGACAAAATGCCCTATTTACTGAGAAGAAGCCTGGCTTATCTGATCGACTGCACCATTGCTTTCCTGGGGGTTGTCCTTGTCCTTCAGGCCGGCATTCTGAAACCCCTCAGGAGCCATTGGGGAATCACGGATGAATGGTTCCACTCCGGAGTTCACACGGAATTATATACCCTGCTCACCATTTCCCTGCCGGTATGGCTGTATTTTTCTCTCCTGGAAGCCTCCGCCCGGAAAGCTGCTTTCGGGAAGCAGCTCATGGGACTGGAAGTAGTAGGAAAGGATGAAAAGGCCGGCCTGCCATTCAAAACTTCCTTTTTCCGCACCGTGCTGAAACTGCTGCCCTGGGAAATGGTGCACCTGGGGCTCAATTTGCCCTCCCCCGCCTATTTCGAGGACGAGCCGGGCCTCAGGATACTACCCGTTTTCGGATTGCTGCTGATCGCGCTATATTTATGGAGCCTGTTGCGAAACCACCGCCGGCAAACCGTTTATGACCAGTTGCTTGGGGCTTATGTCATTCAAAAAGAAAAGAAAGAATAGAAAACATCAGCCGGAAACAGGCCGACAGTATTCAAGGAAGAACCAAGTTTTAATTGAACCCTAAAATCATCAATTCATTATGAAGAAAACTACCATGCTATTTCTACTGCTGCTCTGTACATCCCTCCTTATTTCTGCCCAGAGCGGGCCTGCCCCTGCTCCCATCATATTCATCTATGACGCCAGTGGCTCCATGTGGGGACAAATAGATGGAAAAACCAAGATGGAAATTGCATCCGAGGTGTTATCCAATACAGTAAATGAGCTGCCCGATGACAAACAGGTCGGACTGGTGGCTTACGGCCACCGTGAGAAGGGCGACTGCCAGGATGTGGAATTCCTGGTGGAAATGGAAAACACCGACAAGGCCGTGGTGGCTCAGTCGTTAAAGGGCATCAAGCCTCTGGGTAAAACGCCACTTGCCTACTCTGCCCTGCAGGTGATCGGCAAGCTGCGAACGATGAAAAGGAAAGCGACCATCATTCTGATCACCGACGGCATTGAATCCTGCGGCGGCAATATCTGCCAGGTGGTTGCCGCTGCGAAGGAAGAGGGCATCGACTTCAGGCTGCACATCGTCGGCTTTGGCCTCAAGGACGAAGAAACCGAACAACTGCGCTGTGCGGCAAAAGCAGGGGACGGCCGGTACTACGATGCTGTCGATGCCGAAGGGCTGAGCGAAGTACTCCAGGAGGCCGCCACGACCACTGTTGATGAACCTGCCGCCAACTTCAGCGTTTTCGCCGTTAAGAACGGTAAGCCAATCGATGCCTACATCAAAGCTTACAAGGCCGGTACCAAAGATTTCGCGGCAACGGCGCGCACCTACGCCGACACCGCCCTACTGCACCTGCCTGCCGGAGCTTATGACCTGGAAGTGCAACCTCTGGAGAACAGCGACGTGAACGCCATTACCGTGTTCAATGTGCAAAGTGTGGCAGAAGAGACGAGGCACCAAACTGTGAGCTTCGACGGTGGCAAAATACAGGTAACCACCCTGAACAACGGCGAAGGCTGGGACGCCGTAGTAAACATCTATTCCAATGCTGACGGCAAAAGCGCCGCCGCCGGCCGCACCTACGGAAGGCCGAAGGAGTTCGAACTCAACCCCGGCCGGTACGACGTGGAAGTCAAAGCCATGAAAATCGAAGGCCCCGAAATTACTCACCGCATAGAAAAGGTGGAAGTACGCGCCAATGAGACGCAGGCAGTCGAGCACAATTTTAAAAGCGGCATCGCCCGTATCGGCGCCCAAAGCGCCGGCAACCTGGTGGACGCCGTAGTGAAGATCGTGGACCCTGCCAGCAAAAAAAACGTGGCCGGCGGCCGCACCTATACTTCCGAAAGCAGCAACCCCAGGCCATTCACCCTCAACCCCGGAACCTATGAGGTTACCCTGACGGCCCTGGGAGAACACAAGGGAAAATCGGAATCCTTTATTCTGGAGGTCAAAGAAGGGGAAACCGTAGAGAAGGTGATAAACTTTTGACAGATTTATACAAATGAAACAATTCTTAAAACCCGCGAGCCTGCTGCTGTACCTCCTCGCCCTGCTCGTTTTTTTTATCGCAGGCCTGTTCTATGCCGGCCTCACCGGTGCGGGCGAGGGGCAGGGGCTGGCGGCCAGCGCCATCGTGTTGGGGTATGGCGTTGTTTTTGGGCTGTTCGCCCTCGTGGCGGCGCTTTTTTTTGCCGGATATACTACTCAAAAAAATGTAGTGGCCGCCAATCGTTTGCTGGCATTGATGCTCCTGGTTTTGGTATTGGCTGCATATTTTTTGGGCAGGACAAAAGCTCCAGATGGCAATACCAGTCCGGCTAAAGAGATGTCGTTAAAGCCAACGGCCCCCGCCAGCCTGCCTGGAAACTCAGGGCAGCCTCCCTTCCTCCTTAACCTTGGAACTACCGGCCGCATTTCCAGCAACCACTATGCCGAAGTAGTCAAAGACAAACAGGGCAACACCTATATTGCCTGCTTCCAGGCAAGAGCAGATAACCAGGACTACATTCTCATCTCCAAAGTCAACCCGCAGGGGCAGGTGGAATGGAAACTGGGTACGGACAGCCAGGGCAGGGCCACCGCCCTTACCATCGGCCCGGACGGGCATATCAGAGTGGCCGGCTTCTTTGAGGGGCGCCTCGCCCTTGGAAGCCGCACGGTAAGCACTGTCACCGGCAACCTGTTTATCGCTGAGATCACGCCCGGCGGAGAATGCAGGAACATTATCGTGAACGAAGGCCGGGCCATTCCCTTTAATATACACGCCAATGGGCAAGGGGCGGTGCTTCTGGCCGGCATCATGGGAGAACGCCTGGCCTTCGGGCCTACTGCTTCCGGGAGAGTGGGCAGAGAAGATACCGGCTTCCTGGCCTATTTTAACCCTGCCGGCCGGTGCGAATGGATCAGGGAAGCCAATGCCTCCATCTTCAGGGTCAAAAGCGATGTCCGCAATAATTTTTATGTCACCGGCTCGTTCAATCAGGTTTTCTCTTTCGGGCAGGATTCGCTAACCACCACCGGCAGGTTCGATGACGATGGTTTCCTGCTTAAGATCAATGCCCGGGGGGCGGCCCAATGGCTGAGGCAGTTTGGTAGCAAAGGCGTCCGCCGGTATGGCTACCGCACCAATGAGCGCGGCGCGGATATGGTATTGGCAGGGGATGGAAGGGTGATCATCAGCAGCCAAATCCTGCCACCTGATGATGATGAGCACCCGGGCCTGGTATTGCTGGAATACAATTCGGAAGGCGAATTGCTAACAGAGGTGGTGGTTGCCAATACCCTGAAAGGTTCGGTTGTAACCCTTACCGGAGACGATGCCGGTAACCTCTGGCTTTCGGGAACGGCCGGCGACACTTTGCACCTGCAGGGCAGAGATTACCCAACCCATCATTCTCCGAACAGCTTCCTGCTCAAAATAAACCGCCGGTATGAAGTTCAGAAAGTGATCCTGCCCGAACACGGGCCTAATATGGCCTTCCGGTCCTCCTGTTACGAAGATGGGAATGTGTCCTTCTCCGGCCACTTTCAGAAGTTCTTAAAAATGGACAGCGACAGCATCACCAATGACGGGCAGCATGGCTTGTTCCTGTATTCTTTCTCCACCGAGAGATAATTTCATTATTCCCGCCCATCTCAGCAGAAAGCCACATCTCCATCTCCATCCTGCAACTCCACCTCATCCGGAATGAGGCCCTGGAGCTTTTCGTGATAGGCAAACGTCCGCCGAATATCTTTTTTGAATATAAAAGGGGAGGGGTTCTCCAGCATGAAGGCTTTCAGCCGTTGATTGAAGGTAGTGAAATGAATGCAACGCCCTCTGATCAGCTGCCGATAGATGTAATTGACAAGTACCGGCAGGATGTCCTCTTCAAAATAGAGGTAAGGGACGGCGAGATTCCGGTTGAGCTGCCGGGTAAAAAGGATCGCCCTGGTTTCGCCCAGCCAGGAGAACCGCAGCAGGCGGCTTTCGAAATCGTCGGCAACAGCAGTAAAGAAATAATGGCTGTAATCTTCCGCACACTCCTCAGAAGGCAGCACCCAGGGGTTGTTCAGTATCCAGAGGAGCTCCTCCGGCCCCCGGCGGGTGAGTTCATTTTCAGAATGGGATGCCATAAATGCGCGGTCCGAATCCGAAAAGGTATTTATTGTTTCTATTCGGGCCTCCTTCGGTATCGGATAGCGCTTCAGGGCATTCCTCGCCCACAGGAGCAGATTGGCCTTAAAATCGATCATGCGGAATAAAGGGCGCAGGGGAGCCAGCCCCGGCCGGCGTTGAGGCAGTAATTCACCAAGGTTAAACCTCAGGTAGCCCCGCAGGCCGGGCGCCATTTCCCGAAACCGAAAGAAATGCAGCCGCCGGATGATGGCCTCGGTATGCGGGGTCAGGTCGGTGAGCAGCACCCGCTCCCGGCTCTTTTGCAGAAACTGGAAAAACAAAGGCAGTGCAATGTCTTTATGTTCTTCTGCTACCCACCAGCCGCTGTTCCAGTAAACGCTCTCCTGGCCGATCCGGTCCGGTAGGAAGCCGACAAACCCGACAACCTCCTCATCTTTCACCGCCAGTACCAGGGCAGGGCCGCCTGCCTCGGCCCTCGGGTTGGCGGCCTGGGAACGGGCCCGGTGCCGGCTGATGGGGCAATGGGTGGATCTTCGATACAGGTCAGACCGGATAAAGGCCTCCAGTTCCCCTGTTTTCACTACCCGGAACTCCATCACACTTTCTTTTCAAGGGAGCGGGCAATGTCTCCAACATTTTGGAAACCGATCATCTCCTCCAGTTCGAAATGGATATTAAAGGCCTTTTCGATCTCCGAGATGAGCAGCACGTGCCGCAGGGAATCCCACTTGTCAATGTCCCGGGCAGAGCTTTCCTCGGTGATTTGCAGGGTTTCGTCTTCGAATACCCGGGCAAAAATGGGGTTGAGTTTGTTGAGTATGTCTTGCATAAATGTCTAGAGTTTGTTCAAATTTCGATGATGAGGCGAAAACGAGCAAATTTTGTCCTGAACAACTTGTCCCGTACACGCAGTGTCGGGAAGGCAAAAAATGCAGGCATACCTGGAAGGTATGGCGAGGCTTTTTAACGCAGTGCAGGATAAAATTTGCCGTTTGGAGGCCATTGATTGAATTTTGAACAAGCTCTATATAAATTCCTTTCCCACCAGCCAGTAAAGATAGAGGTTTGTATAGATTTTAAAACCGATCTTCTGCCAGGCGTTGACCCCGTCGGGCATGGCGGAGCAAACCGCCAGCCGGGCGCCTTTGTCGAACGCGGCCCGGAGGGACCGGTAAAAGGCCCATTGCCCGATGCCCTGCTTTCGGCAGGCGGCCCGGGTGGCGACCATGTAAACGCCGACGGTATCTCCCTGGTAAAAATTCAGGGTGGTGGCGACGGGCTTCCCATCCCGGCTTATCAGAAAGAGCTCCAGCTTGTCTTTTCCTATAAGAGGGTTGAAGTAGCCCGGTTCAACGGGCGTGTCAAAGGACTCGGCCACAATCTCCGTCCAGGTATCCAGTTCACCGTCATGTTTTACCGGTGCCCATTCGAGGCTATCGGGTTCAGGTGGCCGGATCAGTTCTTCGGGGCCCATGGCCATGCCTTTCCATACCCGGATGAGGCGGAAGCCGGCCGGGGCAATGCGGGGCTCCAGGCGGGGGTTGGAGGAGATCCAGACGGGAGGCACCACCTTTTCCTTTACCTGCCTGCGAAGGGTTTCTGTGTCGATGGCTTCCGCCCGTTCGTTGAAAATAAAATTGGGATAGGCATTGCCGGGAGGCGCCAGGGTCCATTCATAGGCTGTTGAACGGCCGTGGCGGCCGCCGCAGAGGCGAGCTATGGTGCGATACACCTCGTAGTGGTTCTCCATGATGGCCTTTTCCATTCGCTCTTCGTTCATAAAAGTCGGCGCAGTTTTTGACGATCGGTCTTACCACTTATGGTCCGGGGAAAGGCGCCGACGGAGATGATCCTGCCGGGGATCATATAATGAGGGAGTTTCCGGCGCAGCCGTGCTTCGATCTCTTCTTTTTCCCCTTCTTTCAGGCCTTCGACGAACAGGGCCAGGGCCAGAACGCCATTCTCTTCATAAGAATCCACCACCAGGTTTTTATCCATGAATTGTTTCACATGGTGCTCCACCTCCCCCAATTCCACCCGGTATCCCTGTATCTGTAGTTGATTGTCTTTCCTGCCACAGAACAAATAGCGGCCTTCTTGTTCCTGAAAAACGATATCGCCGGTTTTGTAGTACCTTTTTCCTTCCCGGATGGCAAAACTTTCCTGGTTTTTGGCCTCGTTCTTCCAGTAGCCGGGTGTCACCTGGCCTCCGCTGATCCACAATTCTCCTTTCTGGCCGGGATCTGCTGGGTTCCCATCTGATCCTATTACCAAAGCTGAGATACCCTCGTAGGGCCTGCCGATAGCTACGATGCCGTTGTAGGAAGGGCTTTTTCCGTCCTCCCAGCGGTGGTACAGGCAGTCGATGGTCCCTTCCGTAGGCCCATAGTGGTTCTCAATGGCAGCGTTGGGGACGCAGCGGGCCCATTCCCTGGTGATGCTTTCCGGCAGCGCTTCGCCCGAAAAAAGGGAGTAGCGCAGGCGGGGCAGGTGTATGCGGCTGAAATAGGGGCGGAAAAACTGAAGGGTGGAAGGCACCAGCTTGGCAAAAGTGATCTCGTGCTCCTTCAGGATCTTCAGGGCCGCCATAAATTTTATACCCTCCTGCGGGACGGTATAAACCCCCGCGCCCAGGTAAAGAGGCAGGACGTAGGACTGCACTGAAACATCGAAAGTAAAGTCGAAGATCTGCAGGAAACGGTCTTCCTCATTCAGTCCATAGCCGATGCGGAAAAAGGCGTGGACGAAGGCGTCCAGGTTCCTTCGGGATATGGGGACTCCCTTGGGCATCCCGGTGCTGCCGGAGGTAAACAGGATGTAGAGGATATCTTTCTCCAGGCTTCCCGCCGCCGGCCCAACAACCTCGCCGGAAGAAAGGCCTTTCGTTTCAACGGCTTCCAGAGCGCCGGAGCCACCCAATGCCTCTACTTCCTCTTTCCGGTAGGCCAGTACGTGTTTCATCCCCGTTTGTTCCATCATACTGCGGTTTCGCTCCGCAGGGTTGGCGGGGCTGAGGGGCACGAAGATCAGGCGGTTGAACCAAAGGGCGAAGATGGAGGCGTAGGTCTCCAACCGGTTGGAAGTAACGACACCCACCGGCGATTGTGCAGATACCTGCCGCTCGCGTAATGCCCGGGAAATACCACTGATGCGCCCGGAAAATTCTTCGTAGGTAAAGGCTTGCTCCTCAATGCAGAAGGCCGTACGAGAGGCATGCTTTCGCAGGTTTTCAGCAATGGTGGGCAGCGTGTGGGTTGCTATCATTATTGAATTCAAATAAGTATTCTTGATTTGTGGTTTGTGACGGACACAAATCGAACCTCCCAAATCAAACGTCAAACACCATCTAATTCCTCCTCAGCACATTCCTCCCTAACGGCGCTTTCAGCAGGAAATATAAATATTCCTTTGACAAATTCGACCGGGCGGTAAATTGATTTTCATCAAAGGGTATTCGCTGAAGGTGTTTCGGGGCCGCATCCCGCTTCAACCCGGCGCAGCCAAAGCTAAGGCTGCAGGCGGCTTTCTGCTCCAACTCATCGAAAAAGTTCCGTCCGGCCCCGAAATCGGTAAAGGGAAATGCGAAGGTGCGGGCAGGCGGATGGAAATGCCGGCTGACAAAGTCAAGGCTTTCCACCGTTTGACGGATCTGTTCGTCCAGCGGCAGGGCGTCGTAGCGCGGATGGTCAATGCTGTGAGCGCCGATGGTAAAACCCGCTTTTTCGAGCTGTTGCAGCTCATCCATGCTCATGTAGCAGGGGCGCTGTTTGAGGCAGCCGGCAAAATCGATATCCAGTTCCCGGGCGGCCTCCTCCAGCACCGTCCGGCCCCCGTATCGGACGGACAACAGGAATTCCTGCCAGCCGGTGCTGATCTTCTGCTTTTGCAGCCAGGCCCGGAAAACCTGCATTGCTTTCGGATCAGCCTGGACTTTGCCAATGATCAGCGAAGCCTTAAAACGAAAGAACAGGCTCTTATTGTCAACGAAGGCGGAGTTGACGAAGAAAGTGGCCGGTATGCCCCTGGCTTTAAGTAGAGGGAAGACGGTAGTGTAACACTCCGCCAGGCCGTCGTCAAAGGTGAGGTGGAGGGGCGGCCTTTTGGTTTTCCTGCCTGCCAGAAGATCTTCCAGCCCCACCGGCTCATAGTGTTTCAGCAGAAAGTCCAGGTCAGCTTTAAACTGTTGAGTGGAACGCCAGACGCCGACGTGCTCCACATACGGCGACGGCCGCTCCGAGACGGCATGGTACAAGGGCAAAACGGGTAAAGCACTGGCTTTTTTCAGCCAGCCGAAGGGCAGCAGCCGGCCCAGCCCGAAGAGGGCCGGAAACAGGATGGTTTCTTTGACAGAAATAGGTTGAACAGAAAACATTCAAATGAATTTTGATCGGGTAGCCTCCTGAACGGGATGGCCGGCAACCATCAAACCATCCAGCAATCCGGCAGGTTGCGCTATGTCCCCTTCACTCCCTTACCCGCCCGCTGAAAACACTGACTTTGGGGTTGAGTGGGTTGCCCGAAGACCGCCGGAAGGAAACCACCTGACCCACGTGCCAGAGGGCATCGGCAATGGGGCCGTTGATCAGGTTCCAGAACGGAAATTCAGCGACCTCTTCTCCCCGCTGAAAAATGATGTTATACCGGGCTATTTCTTCATCTCTGCTGGCGCGGAGCAATTCGCCGGCTTCCCGGAAATTCTCCAGCGTCTTTCTTCTCAGCTCCTCAAAAGAGAGTTCCTCTTCGGTTGACGGCTGCAGGTTGGCCTCACCCCGCGGCGCCCTGGCGATGAGCAGAGAGAGCCCGTAAATATGATCCAGGGTTTCCCGGCTGGTCCTGGCTTCTTCATTGGGCTGAAACTGCAGGTCTTCTTCACGTAGGCCCTCTGTGGCCCAGTAATACCGAAAGCCCAGGCCGTCGATAAGGCGGGCGGCGACCGTGCCGGCGGAATAGGCATCCGGATAGTCCGGTATCTGGCGGTAGGGCAGAACCGGTTCGGTGCTGTCTTTTTTCATGGTTTCATCTTGAGCGGTGGCCAGTATAGGTACGGTAAAAGTAAACAGGAGGGCGAGGAATAATGGTTTCATCGGTGAAAATTTAACTGTCGGGTAAATCATGCTCAACTTCAAATATAAAGAATACCGGCATAATCGGCCCATCTGCTCGGTTAACTTTCCTCCCGGCCAGCTCCCAGGCGTTCGAAAGTGCAATTCTCTCCCTCCTTAAAACTCTACCTTTCTCCCTTTTTGTTAACTTGCGCTGATTTTGTACTTTTCCTCTGGAAAAAACGACGGAATGGGATTGTTCGACCGCATCTTTGGCTCCAATACAGATGAAGCAGAACAACCAAAGATCAGCTTTGGACGCTACAGTGATTCCTATAAGGACAGCTCCCGCTACACGGCCTGGGACCTGGCCCTGGAAAAGTTTGACAAGCAGGATTACCTGGAGAGCTATAAGCAATTCTTCTATTACCTTCGGGATGAGGAGGAGGACAACGTCCGTTATGAAGAAGTAAAAGGAGGGCTTCGCTTCGAGCTGTATCAAGGTTCTAAAAAGATCACCGGGATGGCCACGCCCCAGAAAGTGACCGTGGAAGCCAAAGTCGTTAGGGCCGAAGCGCTCAATGTGGCCTTCATGCGGCGCCTGCTCGAACAGAACTTCAACCTGAAGTACAGCCGCTTCGCCCTGGATGAAGAAGGCAACATCGCCATCATTTTCGATACCTACACTCTCGATGGGTCTCCTTATAAACTTTACTATGCTCTCAAGGAGGTAGCGACCAAGGCCGACAAGCAGGACGACCTCCTCCTGGAAGAGTTCAAAAGCCTTCAGCCCGTCGATACCAGCCACCTCGAGGAATTGCAGCTGCCCGAAAAAGAGGCCAAATACAATTATATCGTCAGCCAGGCCAGGAAAACCCTGGAAGAGGCCGAGAACGGCAGGCTCGATAAGATACAGTATTCCGGAAGCATCGGCTATCTGCTGCTTGACCTCATCTACCGCCTCGATTATCTCATCAAGCCGGAGGGCTTCATGATGGAAGCCCTGGAACACCTGCACCGAAAATATTATGAAAATGACGGGCTGGCCACTGCCGGTAAGAACCAGGCACTGTGCGCCGACCTCAAAGAATTGCTGGCAAGAGACAAGGAAGAGTTCTTCAAGGAAATGTACCGGGTAAAATCGACTTTCGGCATTACTCACTCCGTCCATCACGACCGTGTAGTCAGTATCATCGACGCCGAACTCTTCCACATGGATTGGTATAAGGACCACGGCTATGATAAGGTAGCCCTGGCCATTCCCGGTTATATCGTTGGTTACTGCATGTTCAACTACGCTGTGCCGAAACCGGACCGGGACCTTTTCCACCTCTATTATCAAGTCATGGAGGCCGACTATTTCCGGAGCCTGGGGTTTTCCATTCCCTATTATGATAACACAACCGGCAGGTTCGACAAACGGGCCATAAAGAAAGCCATTGGCCGGATCATCGAGAACAACCGGGCTCATTACCCCAGCCTTAACCCGGCTATTGGCTCCCTCAATTTTGACAGCCTCCCTGATTTTGCGCGTTCCTTTCTGCTGATGGTCCGCAACCTGGAAATGGTTAAAACCGATTGATACGAACAGTTGTTAGTTTTTTGTAGGCTGCCTATGGACAACCACAATTCCTAACCATGACAAGTACCACCACCAAAGAAGACATCTGGAAAATCCTGGAACGGGTTACCGACCCGGAGATCCCCGTCCTTACCGTTACCGATATGGGCATCATCCGGGATGTCAGGATCAGCAATGAAGAGATCGAGGTCGTTATTACCCCTACCTATTCCGGCTGCCCGGCTATGAACACCATAGAAGTTAACATTCGGGCTGCCCTGCAGGAGGAGGGATTTAACGAGGTGACAATCACTACCGTCCTTCATCCGGCCTGGACGACTGACTGGATTACCGCGCGTGGGCGGCAGCGGCTGAAGGATTACGGTATTGCTCCTCCCGTGGACGGCAGTGTAGATAAGAACGCTTTGTTTCAGGAAGGCCCTGCCGTCGAATGCCCCCAGTGCGGCTCCCAGAATACCGAGATGGTCAGCCAGTTCGGCTCAACGGCATGCAAGGCCCTCTACCGCTGCCTCGACTGTAAAGAACCCTTTGATTACTTTAAATGTCATTGAACTGCCCAGCCCGGTTTCTGCCCGCGGCCTTCTGTAAACCCGACTGGCCCCGTCCGACTACTTTCTTCAAAACTTCTCGTAATCAAGTATAAAAGCTAACCAGGTTTCATGGAAGAAAACAACAGCATCCTCTACGAAGTAGATGGCCACGTGGCCAGAATAACCCTCAACCGCCCCAATGCCTATAATAGTTTCAACCGCGAGATGGCCCTTGCCCTGCAGGCCCGCCTCGGCCAGTGCAAAGACGACCCCCTGGTCCGCGCCATCTATCTCACCGGCGCCGGCAAAGCGTTTTCTGCCGGACAGGACCTCAACGAGGTCGTCGCGGAAGACGGCCCAAAGATGACTACCATTCTCACCGAGCATTATAACCCCATCATTATCCGCCTGCGGCAGATCGAAAAACCGGTTGTCGCCGCCGTGAACGGTGTAGCTGCCGGCGCCGGCGCCAACATTGCCCTGGCCTGCGATGTGGTGGTGGCCGCCGAATCGGCCTCTTTCATTCAGGCCTTCAGCAAGATCGGCCTGATTCCCGACAGCGGCGGCACGTTTTTCCTGCCCCGCCTCATCGGCATACAGAAAGCCTCCGCCCTCATGATGCTGGGGGATAAGGTGAGCGCCGAAGAGGCCGAACGCCTCGGGATGATCTATGATTACTTTCACGATGAAGAATTTGCGGAAAAGTCCATGGAGATCGCCCGCCGCCTTTCTCTGATGCCGACCAAAGGGCTGGGCTACACCAAACGGGCCCTGAACCACTCCTTCGATAATGACCTCGAAAGGCAACTGGCCATTGAAGACCAACTGCAATCGGCCGCCGGCCAGACGGAAGATTACAAAGAGGGGGTGAATGCTTTCCTGGAGAAAAGGAAAGCAGTTTTTAAAGGAGAATAGAGTGGGGGAAAATGCCCTGGCTCCACTCAAGAGGCGGACAGCGTAAAAAAACCGCCGCCGCCGGCCCGTTGCAGGGATGAGAGTCCGGCAATTACCGGTTCAACCTAATAATTGCTTTGCAGGGGCCGGCCGGCGGAGGAAAGGTTTCTGAATACTTCAGGGTGTAGCGCGTTTTGAGAGGCCGGGGAATCATTGTTTTATTTCGTTATTCGTTATTCGAGTGTCCCTTAAGGGCAGCCATCAGCCGGTCCAGCAGGGAATAAGGAATCGAATCAACGCCCGAACAGTGATGCAATGCAAAACCATAAAACCATGAAAAAAGGGGAAATGGTTCGTTCCCATTCTCCCCTTCACTGAGCCCATAGCTTTCATAGCTTTAAATCGAAATACAGGATACTGCAATCATTGCAGCTGTAAGATTGTTTTCATCCGGCTTTAAAGGTACCAACTGCGTAACTTAGCAAAATGGGTTCTGGTGTCTGGGTACATGTAGATTGTTTACAAAGGGTTTAAGGTTTGGGAATACAGGGCTTCAGGTGTAAAGAAAAATGTAGATTGTTTTCAAATGACTGGTACAAAGAAGAAAAAAAAGAAAATAACCGTCAAGAGGTTGAAAAGACACTTGTGCCGGTTTAGCATAGTTTAACCCATTTTGAGGAACGTAAGCGACAACCGTTAATTGTACGTTGCGTCACAAATTGCTGAAATACAGCAATTTATTTAAATTGTTAATTTTTTAATACGAAACCCTTGAAAACTTTAACATCCTTTAAGCAAGTGTTAGGAGCCCTGTTTTGGCCATTTTTTGAATGATAGAGCAAGAAATACTTATATTTTGGATCAGGGGAATTGAGCTTGTAATTTGCCGGCTTTATGCCATACGGACGGCCTCAAAGTTTCCGAATCCACGAATCCACGAATCCCGATTCACGAATAACCAATCAACCAAAATGCCCAAGCCCACCAAACCACAGGTCAGGAGCGGGGTTTCTCAGCCGGGAAGCCTGAACCCCCGCCTGCAGGCCCGGCGCCCCATTCAGCGGGATGCGGAGGCTTATGTGCAGGGCATTCTCGGGGGCGGCCGCATACTGCTCAGCCAGGCCATTACGCTGGTGGAAAGCACCCGGGCGGAGCACCAGCAGGTTGCCCGGGAGATCGTCGGGTTGTGCCTTCCCCACAGTGGCCGGTCCATCCGGATCGGAATCACGGGCAGCCCTGGGGTAGGGAAAAGTACCTTTATTGAGGTTCTGGGGCAACACATACTGGAACAGGGCCGCCGCCTGGCCGTCCTGGCCATTGACCCCAGCAGCAAGATGAGCAAGGGAAGCATACTGGGAGATAAGACCAGGATGGAAAAGCTGGCCGCTAGCGAGGCTGCCTTTATCCGCCCGTCTCCTGCCGGCGAATCGCTGGGGGGAGTGGCCCGGAAGACCAGAGAATCCATAATTCTTTGCGAAGCTGCCGGCTTTGATACCATTATCATTGAAACGGTGGGAGTAGGGCAGTCTGAAACGGCAGTCCACTCCATGGCCGACTTTTTTCTGCTGTTGTTGCTGCCCGGCGCCGGTGACGAGCTCCAGGGTATCAAGCGGGGTATTGTGGAAATGGCCGACCTCATCGCCGTCAACAAGGCCGATGGGGAAAGGCTCGCTCTGGCCAAACGGGCCAGGCAGGAGTACCGCAACGCCCTTCATCTGTTCCCTCCCAAAGAAAGCGGATGGATACCTCGGGCCGATATTTGTTCCGCTACGACAGGCATGGGCATTCCTGAAATCTGGCGGCAGATCGAAAAATACCGGCAAAAAACCATGGAGAATGGCTTTTTTGAACAAAACCGCCGGGTTCAGGCTCACTTTTGGTTGCAGGAAGCCATCGACAACCAGCTGCGGCAGGCCTTTATCCGTGACCCGGATGTCCGGGAAAAACTAAAAGGGATCGAACAGGCCGTCATCGAAGGGAAACAGTCCCCTTTTCAGGGTGCGGAAGAACTGGTGGCGCTCTTTCTGAAAAAATGATTTTTCCGGCAAGTGGCCGTCAAATACTGTACTTTCGCAGAAAAAGGACAACTCTGCCCGGTTTCCGGACATTTAATAGTTGTCTGTCTTTTTTGATATTTATGAAATAGTCCTCTTATTGGGCGCATTCTCAGATAAAAATTCAAAACAAAACATCCATTCTGATGAGATCACTAGTTCTAGCAGTTGTCCTGATCGGCCTGGGGCTGATCCTTTTCGTTAGTGGCTGTAACAGCTACAACTCCTTTGTCGATATGGAGGAAAACGTCGAAAATGAATGGGGAAAAGTACAGAGTGCCTATCAACGCCGGGCCGACCTGATCCCCAACCTGGTCAATACGGTCAAAGGGGTGGCCGATTTTGAAAAGAGCACCCTCACGGAAGTCACCGAGGCGCGCTCCCGGGCCACCGGCATCAAAATTGACCCTACTAACCTGACCCCGGAAAAACTGAAGGAATTCCAGGAAGCTCAATCCGGGCTGAGCCAGTCGCTGGGGCGCCTGCTGGTCGTTTCCGAAAATTACCCGCAACTTCGCGCCAACGAGAGTTTTAAAGAACTGCAGGTGCAGCTGGAAGGCACCGAAAACCGCATCAAGGTAGCGCGTGACCGCTATAACGATGTCGTTACCGAATACAACAAAAAAGTACGCCGCTTCCCCGGCAGCCTGTTTGCAGGTATGTTCGGATTCGGCCAGAAAGCCCAGTTTGAGGCCGAGGCCAGCGCACAGCAAGCGCCGAAGGTGGAATTTTAGGAGTGTTGCCCGTTGTCGGTTTAATGTTAACCATCAACGGGCAACCAACGCCCAACAAACCACAACCAATAACAACCACCCATCATGCTCAAATTTTTCAAGCCGGAGGAGGAAGAACAGATCATCCGGGCCATCCGGGCCGCCGAGCTCAACACCTCGGGAGAGATCCGGGTGCACCTGGAGGCTAACTGTAAAGGGGAAATCATGGAGGAGGCCCAAAAAGTATTCCGGCGCCTGAAAATGAACCGGACCGAAGCCCGGAACGGCGTGCTGATCATGCTGGCGCCGGAACGCAAGGAATTTGCCATCCTCGGCGATGAAGGCATCGATAAGGTTGTTCCTGAAAACTTCTGGCGGGAGGAACGAAACATCATGCAGGAGCACTTCCGGCGAGGCGCTTTCACCGATGGCATCTGCAGGGCTATCGAACAGGTTGGTGAAAAGCTTAAAGCCTATTTCCCTTACCAGAAGGACGACATTAACGAATTGCCCGACGACATTTCTTACAGCTAATATTATGTTCAGATCCGTTTTAACGACTTTTTTCCTCTTTTGCACTCTGCTGGCCATCGCTCAGAAAGATATCCCGCCGCCTACCGACAGGCTGGTCAATGACTTCGCCGGCCTTTTGAGCCGACAGGAGTCTGATCAACTGGAGCGCAAACTGCGGAGCTATGCCCGGGAAACCTCTACCCAGATCGCCATCGTTATTGACCCTTCCCTGGAAGGGGAAGACCCTTTCGACTACTCTTACCGGCTCGCCCGGGAGTGGGGCATCGGCGGCGGCGAATACGACAACGGAATCCTGATCTACATTGCCGAGGCAGAACGGCAGATCCGCATACAAACCGGTTTCGGTACGGAGGGCTTCCTGCCAGACGCCATGGCCAAGCGCATCATCGACAACATCCTCACACCGGCTTTCCGGCAGGGCAACTATTATCGGGGCCTCGACCAGGCCACCAGCGCCATTATGGAGTTTGGGCAGGGGGAATACTCCGGGGACGGCAACCAGCAGCAAGAACCCCGGGACGCCAAAGGCGGCGTACCTGCCGTCCTGGTCATCGTCGTGCTCATCCTGCTGATCGCCATCCTGTCCAACCGGGGACAGGACGACGACGACGATGACGACGGCGGCTATTACCGCGGCGGCCGATACGACCGCTATCCGCGGCGGCGGCGGCGGAGTGGTGGTTGGATATTCCTGCCCGGCCCCTGGATCGGCGGCGGCGGTGGTTCCGGCGGTGGCGGCGGCGGCTTCGGTGGCCTTGGCGGCTTCGGTGGTTTTGGTGGCGGAGACTTTGGCGGCGGCGGCGCAGGAGGGAGCTGGTAGGAAGAGTGGTTAGGAATTTCCCTTTAAATCCTTAATTTTACTCAGAAGTTGTTTGAATTTGGCTTTTGAAGCGGGCCCAATTCAAACAGCTTCACAAGCACTCATCCTTGGCCTATGAAAACCCCTATGATAAGGACCCTCACTTTTCTTATAACAGTTCTGTCCGCCAGCGCTTGTATTCCCATTCTGCAAAGCCGGTACCTGACCTCGGAAGACATCGTCGTCCTGCCCAGGGAGGATAACCTGCGGAAAGTTCGCCGAGGCCGCATTGACCCCTGTCTGCAGTGGGAATCTTATGTGCCGGATACCAGCCACATGAGCCATACTCCCATGCGGTACCTCCGGGTGAATGTCCATTGGATGAACACTCCGGATACGGCCTACGACCTTACCGGGCAGCGCGCCGTTGATTTTGCCAAGGGCCTCATTCGCGCCGCCAATTACGACCTGGCCAAGAACCGGCAGATGTGGCTGCCCAACGGCAACAGTACGCCGGTGGTTCCCACCAATTACCGGTATGTGCTTACCCCGGACCCCGATATTCCCGGAGACGAAGGCATCTATTTCCATTTCGACCCGGAGCTTACCTATTATATCCACAAGGGAAAAAACCGGAACCTCTACCGGCGGGAGGTTTTTGAAAAATATGGCGTTCAGCTGGATTCCGTGCTGAACATTTTCATTATGCCCCATCACCCGGACAGTGTTGCCTCTCCAACCTATGGAGCCTTCGGCGTCGGGGTGGCTCTGGGCAACGCCATCAAGCTGGCCGGCATTTATCACAACGCAAAAGACCGGGACGATTACTGGAATTTTCGCGGCGGGGTCAACCACGAAACCGGCCACATACTGGGCCTGGGCCACTCCTGGGTCACCGATGGATGTGATGATACACCCGTGCACAGCCAGGAGTGCTTTTCCAAAGGACAGGGCGCAAAATGTGATACGATGACGTCGAACAACGTCATGGACTATGCTGCGGAACAGAACTCCTGGTCGCCCTGCCAGGTCGGTAAAATACAGCAGCGCCTGGCCCAGGAAAACAGTCGGGGCCGCAATTTTCTCCTTCCCACCTGGTGCGAACTGAAAGACAGTTTGGAGGTCGTCATCAGAGACAGTGTGGAGTGGAACGGCGCTCACGACCTTGAGGGGCGCCTGACCATCGCTTCCGGCGGCCGGCTCATCATCCGCTGCCGGGTGTCCATCCCGCCGGGAGGAGTCATTACGGTAGAACCAGGCGGCACCCTTGTCCTGGACGGCGCCCGCCTGCACAACGCCTGCGGAAAGGAGTGGGAAGGCATCGTTGTGCAAAAATTCGGCGATGAAGTTGGAAAGGTGTTCTATACAGACAACCCGGTTGTCGAAAACGCCAGGAATCCACTGCCTCCCCTTGGGGCCCAACCAGAAACCCCATAAACCAGAAACCCCATAAACCAGCAACCCCAGAAACCCAGAAACCCCCAAAACCCCAGCAATCCACCCAACCCAAACTTCATGAAGCACCTCTACCACTACCTTCTCGCCTTCACTCTGGTGCAGCTTTTCTACTTTCCCACCTGGGATGCCGGTTTCGTTACTGACTTTACCGGGCTGCAGTGGCGGCTGGAAGGGAGTGGCGCCGCCGGCATACTCAACAGTTTTGGGTTCCCTTCCCTTCAGCCGGTGCTCAATGCCTTTCTTTACCTGTTTTACCATGCTTTTGGGTTGAATCCGTTGCCCTGGTATCTGGTGTTTACCGGGCTTCACGCTTTGAATGGTTTGCTGGTTTATCGATTTGGAAATGTTATGTTGCAGGCCTACGGCGCCCGTGCGCCGCAGTTGGCCGCGCTTTTGGCGGCAGCTTTCTTCCTGCTTTCGCCGTACCAATCAGAAGCGGTAACCTGGCGGGTTTGCTTCAACTTTCTTTTCAGCTCCTTTCTGATACTGAGTGTGCTCTGGCTGGTGCAGGCGTGGATAAAAGAGGGGCGTGCTCAGCAATTGTGGGCTGTCCACCTGCTTTTCGTGCTGGCCCTGTTTACCTTTGAACTCGCATTGATGGCGCCTTTGGCCTGCTTGTTGTTGCTGGTGTCGTTCCCAAAAGAGCAGCGGGCCGGTGGTAAGCTCTCCCGGCAGTTGGGGTGGCTGGCCATCCCTCAGTTCGGTATGATCCTGGTTTACTTTCTGCTCAACCGGCTGATCCTGGGCTCCTGGGTCGGGCATTACGGGGCGGCCGTCCACCTGAAATTCCAGTTGCGGGAGGTCCTGTCTCACTATTTCCTTTACGGGATCAAGCATCTGGCCTTCAGCCGGTACTGGCCGCACCCCTGGAAGGAGGGGCTGGTAAACTGGTTGCAACAACCTGCCCTTCTCTATCCCCTTGCCATCGGTTTTGGCCTTTGCCTTGCCTTCCTGTTACTGCGGTTTTACCGCTGGAGAGGTGAAGGCAAGGCCAGCCTGCTTTTTCTGTTGCTCTTCATTCTGGCCCTGGCTCCGGTGGCTAACCTGTATTTTCACTATCTGTTGCACGTTGAAAATGACCGCTACGGCTATCTGGCCTCTGCATTTTTATTTCTGGGTTTTTCCACTGTGCTTTCTTTTCTGCCCCGGAGGTTTTACCTGCTGCTGGCCATTGGTTACCTTGGCCTCTCGGGCTTTTTCCTCCGGCGCACCAACCAATGGTGGCAACAATCCACCGCGATCTATTACCGGCTTCTTGACGGTTTCCGGTGGTACGAGGCTCCGGCCGTTTACCTGCTCAACCTGCCTGCCAATTATCAGGGCGTTCTGATGTTTCACGATTTTTCCGGGGAGGGCGTTGCTTTCCGGGATGCCCTTAAGTACATCAGGCGAAAACCGTATGAAGGGGACATATACGAAATCGCTCAGTACAACCTGGCCACTCCGAAGGATGACGTCAGCGTACGCATCGACTCCACCAATGAGCTCACAGTCACTTTCAACCAGTGGGGCAACTGGTGGTGGCACAAAGGCCTGGGCATGGGCGGAGGGTACAAAACGGAGCAGTACCAGGTGATCAACCACGGCCAGGATTACCGCCTGGTGCTCGACAGCATTCCGGACGGAGCCGTGTTCCTTTATCAAACCGACGGCGAGTGGGAGGCCATTCCCGGGGAGGCGGTAAAGGAAGGGGAGAGTAGCTTCTGAGTACAACAATCAACAATCCCAAAAGACGGACAAAAACCCCTAACTCCCTCCCAGCTTCCTTACTTTGCGCTGGTAGGCAAAGAGGTGGAGAAATTCTCTTGCCATGATTCTATGAGATAAGTAAGGCACGCCCCGCCGGTGGTTGGCCCGTGCGATCCGGCCGATGATGCGCCAGTGGCGGGCGATGTCGCGCAGGGCGCTCCAGTAGGTTCCCCGTTCGGGGTCGTAGATGTGGGTAGGCTCCGAACAGGCGCCGTTGATCTCGATGATCTTCATGCCTTCGCCGGAAGTAAGTGCTTCCAGGCTTTCGCATTTGATATCGAAACGGCCGTAGTAAAATCCATCGATCTCTTTGCTGATGCGGTCGAAGTTGCGGCAGACGGCTTCATTGGCCAGGTGGTTGCTGTTGATGAAGCGGGTGCCTTTAGCATGATTGCCGACGATCCCCAGGTTTATCCGCTGCCCCGGAGCAGGCACCTGTGCCAGCAAGCCCGGGCCGGAAGCCTGCAAACGGCCCAATTGCAGCAATGCACGGGGCTTTTCCCGGATGAGTTCTTCCACCGTGGAACGCCCGTCGCCAATGACGTGGAGGAATTCCTTGGCCGTAATGGACGTTACCGTTCCCTGCTCCCGGCCCGGTATTCGGTAGTACAGGACTCCAACCTCCTGCGGCAGTCCAATGTATTCCTGGAGAATGAAATCAAAAGGATAGCGTTGCAGATAGCGGCCGAGTTCCTGTTCGTTTTCTATTTTTCGCACCAGCAGCCCTCTGAAACCCAGGTCCGGTTTGGCGACCAGAGGGAACTCCAGCCCGGCCGACTGCAACCGGCCCGGCAAGTTCTCCAGGGGTTCTCCGGCGCGGAAGAGCATCGCCCGGGGGCGGTACCGTTCCGGCGTTTTCAGGATGGTGTCGTATTTGGATTCCAGGCCGAGGCCACCAGTATAGATGCCCGGGTTGGCGGCGGTAAAGAAGCATAAATGGCGGGCGCGCAGCATCAGCCAGAGAATCTGGGGAATAACCGGATAATAGAAGGCTTTGGAGGGCCAGTACTCCCAGTTGGTAAGCTTAATGAAGAAAGGGCTTTTTTTAACGCGATCCCACCACTTCACCTCTAAGGTTGATTTTTTCATGTTTCATCTGCTCATTGAGCAGGTCGTAATACTCCATGTCTATAATGCCGCTCTCTTTTACGATGCTGGTAACGCTTACGGTCCGCACGACATCACCCCGGTTCATTACTACATCGTTCCAGGGGTCGCCTTCACCGGCGTTAAAGTGAAAGTCGAGGATGTCCTTCCGGAGGAAGTGCTGTCTTTCCTGCAGCCAATCGGCGAACCAGTGTTCCCGTTTGTTGCGCACTTCGGGCGGATAGAGAGGAGAAGAAGACCAGATATAAGGTTTGCGGGAGTCCAGCCATTTCCGGTGCTGTTGTTCTTCATCCCACCTGAATTCCAACAGTTTTCCATGTTCCAGAATGATCATGGTAAAGGGTTCCATGCCTTCGAAAATATAGTTTTCCAGGAAGTTTTCCACCGAAGGATGTTCGAAAAAGTCCAGAGCCATCAGCCCGCGGCTTCGCCGGTAAGGCGGCCGGCGTTCGTGCTTCTCGAAAGCGCCGTTGAGGATACAGGCCAGGCGGTTGGAATTGGAAATGGCGATCCACGTCCCTCCCGCTGCTTCGTCGCGGGGAAAGGCCAGTTCCTGGCCGGCGATGCGCTGCCGGGTGATGTTCTGAGGGGAACGCGCCGGAGCTTCATCGCGGTTGGAGGTCAGTAGGTAGTTGGCGCCTTCCAGAGGCAAATAGGTTACTGTGCACATTTTCTCATGCTTGTTTTAAGGAATGATGAAATGAAGGGGAATGGTATAATCATTCCTTCATTCCTTCATATAGAACCATAACATCCTTCAGCCCCTTTCGGTTAATGTCCGGCACCTGTGCTTCCTCAGCGGGATAGCCAACCGGTATCAACAGGAAAGGGCGTTCATTTTCGGGGCGCTCCAGGATCTCCTGGAGAAAATTCATCGGGCTGGGAGTATGGGTCAGGGAAGCCAGGCCGGCGTTATGAATGGCGGCCAGCAGGAGGCCGGCCGCCAGTCCTACCGATTCGTTGACGTAGTAATTTTTCTTTTTTTCACCGTTTTCCAGGCCATAGGCTTTTTTGAAAACGATGATGAGGTAGGGCGCCTTTTCCAGGAAAGGTTTTTGCCAGTCGGTGCCCAGAGGGGCCAGGTCAGCCAGCCATTCCTCCGACATGCGCCCGTGATAGTTCAGGTATTCCTCTTTTTCGGCGGCTTCACGTATCTGGCGTTTGAGCTCCGGGTCGCAGACGACACAAAAGGACCACGGTTGCTTATTGGCTCCGGAGGGAGCCGAAGAGGCCGTCATGATGATGTTTTCAACCACTTCCAGGGGCACCGGCTTATCTGAAAAGTCGCGTACCGTCCGGCGCTTGTTCATAAACTGGCAGAACTCCCGGCTGCGTTGCAACATCTCTGCTTTGGAGAACCTCACTCCTTTATAGGGCATGAAGCCTTTTTCTGCATTAGGCATATAAAATTCTTTTCTGGGCTGCAAAGTTAAAACAACTCGTCGGATAAAAGGAGTTATCGCCGCGGAGACATTTTGCCCGGAATTTTGATATGCCTTTTAATTATGGTGTTGAAACGGACACCGGCAGTACTTTCCCGTTGAAGAAACGGTGCCCGCTGGTAGCAAAGTAAGCGAGGAATTCTCCCATTTTTTCACTGCTGACCGGCGCCTGGAGCCCGGGGAAGGCCTCAGCGAGCATTTCCGTTTGTACGGCGCCCAGGCAAAGGCAGTTGCAGGCCACCTTTTTCTCCTTCCATTCTTCGGCGAGGCATTCGGTAAGATTGGAGATGGCCGCCTTACTGGCACTGTAACCCGACAGCCCGGGAAACTTGGCGCTTCCCTGGTAACCTCCCATACTTCCAATATTGAGGATGTGCGCCTCTCCACTCTTTTCCAGAAAGGGGCGGAGGATCTGCATCAGGTGTGCCGGCCCGAAGAAGTTTACCCCGAAGGCGCGGCTCCAGTCGGTATTGGTGATCTCCTCAAACGGCTTTTTCAGCAAATATCCGGCATTGTTGATCAGGACATCTACCTGTTCCATCGGCCTCACCTTTTCGAGCAACGCTCCCGCATCGGGTTTCAGCAAGTCGAAGGCCATAAAATCGAGCTGTTCACCGGCTTCCTTTTTCAGGGCCCGCAGGCCCTCCTCATTCCTGGACAGCGCAAGTACCCGGTGGCCCTGGCGCGCCAGTATTACAGCGGTATCGAAACCTATCCCCCGGCTGGCGCCGGTTATGATGATATTCTTCATGAGTGTTCTCGTTTTTATTTGCTCACATAAAATTCTAAACTTCTAAACCCAGGAGACCCCATCAAGCCCCTAAACCTCCCCCAGAGGCCGCATCAGTATCTCCTCCACCACTGTATTGGGGCTCATTGACCAGGCGTTCCACACGGCGAGTGCTACGTCTTCCGGCCGCATCAGTTCTTCTTCTTCTACGCCGGTGCCCTCCCAGGAGGCCGACCAGGTGGAACCGGGCAGTACGGCAGTCACCCGGATGCCATGATCCCGGAGTTCCATTCGCAGCGCTTTGGTAAAGCCCAGCAGGGCAAATTTAGTGATCCCGTAGGAGCCTTTATCGGGCTGAGCCGCCAGGCTGGCCGTCGAGCAAATGTTGAAGATATGGCCCTGGCGGCGCTTTTTCATGTCCGGCAGTAAGGCTTTGGTGAGGTAATAGGGGCCGTAAAGGTTCACGGCCATCATTTGTTCCAGTACATAGTCTTCTTCCTGGGTAATATCGTCCGGAAGAAACAGCCCGGCGTTGTTAACCAGGACGTCGATGGCGGGAAAATGGCCCGACACTTCCCGGGCGAACGCTTTAGCTTCTTCTTTTCGCCCGAGGTTGGCGGGAACGGCCAGGACTTCCGACTCGGGAAAGTACCGCCCGAAACTTCGCCGCATGGAGCGGAGGCCCTCCTCCGAACGGGCCGTAATGGCAAGGTTGAAACCGCCGGCGGCAAAGGCCTGGGCGATGGCGTATCCGATCCCTTTAGTCGCTCCGGTGATGATGGCATTCATGATTTTGCGGTTTGCCTGAGTAAATTCAACCTGAATTGTGGGCCCATTGTTTTGCGGGGGCCAGGGAATGAATGGACAAGTTTCCCGGCAGGCGCGCCTCCCTGAAAACTTGTAAAGTCTTATCCTGGAGTCCCGGGAGTTAATTTACAAAGTATTTATCTTTAGCCCCGGGCCGGGATCCGATCCTGAAAAAGGGCAAATTTTTTTTTCAAAACCGTAGGGGTATCCCCCCGGCGTGAACATCTTACAATCGGAAAGTGATACTGAACAATGGAAAACACAAAATATACGGACCTCATAGGCCGGTTTCTCTCCGGCGAAATCACGGCTGACGAAAAGGCCGTGCTGATGGCCTGGGCTGATGCCGATAGCGCCAACCGGGCTTTCTTCGATGAAATGGCCCGTCTGTGGAGTGTTTCCGGCGAATATGAGGAGGAAGTATTTACCACCGACATAGAAACGGCCTGGGTATCGTTCGAAAAGAAATTTGAACAGCGTTTTCCCTCCGGCGGCGGCGAGGCTCTGCCCGGTGAAGAAAAACCGGAGGGCAAAGTGATCCGCATGCGGCCTATGCGGCTGGTGCTGCGGTATGCAGCTGTCCTGGCCGCCCTGCTGGCGGCAGGATACTGGATCTTCTTTTCAGAAGGGAATAGCTCCCAAATGGTAAGCTTCCGGGCCGGCCCCGGTGAGCGGCAGGAACTGACGCTGCCGGATGGCAGCACGGTGGTGCTGAACGAAAATTCAGAACTCTCCTACGCGGAAGCTTTCGAAGAACGCCGGGCGCGGCTTACCGGCGAGGCATTCTTCCAGGTCACCAAACGAAACGGGCAAACCTTCACCATAGATGCGGAAGGCGCTACGACTACCGTACTGGGTACCTCCTTTAACGTGCGGGCCTACCCTTCGGAAAAAGAGGTGGAGGTGAGTGTTAAAACCGGGAAAGTGGCCCTTCAGAAAGCAGAAGATCAAAACCGAAGGATCATTCTCCAGGCCGGCCAGGCCGGCATTTACGATAAACGCAAAGAGGCCGTTGAAGAAAAGCTCATTTCCAATGCCGATTCCTGGAAAACGAGCCGCCTGGATTTTAACAGCATCCCGCTGGAAGCAGTAGTGGAGGCGTTGGAACGGTATTTCCATACAAATATCGAAGTGGCTAACCCCAAACTGCTGAATTGTTCCTTCAATGGCGAGTTTGTGCAGCCCGAACTGAAGGAAGTGCTGGATGACCTTGCATTTACCATGATGCTGGAGGTGGAAAAGAAAGAAGATACTTACGTTCTGAATGGAGACGCTTCCCTTTGTGAATGAACAGCGGGGAAGGCAGAATTAAATTCAATACAGGAACAAGCGCACTGTCAATTATGAAAAACACCGGACTAATATTGGTTCTGTTAAGCTTATCCGGCCTGGCCCGGTTGCAGGGGCAAGCCCTGGAGCAACGCGTTACCCTGCGGTATTCCGGAGAGCCCCTGGGCGAAGTCCTGACAGATATCAGCGAGAACTATCAGGTGCCTTTTTCCTATAGCCCTGATTTTATTCCGGTAGAGCGGCGCGTAAGCCTGAACCTGAACGATGAACCACTGGCGATTGCAATGGATGAGATCAGCCGGCAGGTGCCCGTCGCTTATGCTGCGGTGGGCGGGAGGGTGCTCCTCCGGCCGGACAAGAGCCGGGAGAACCAGCTCGGGCAGTTAGAGACCCTCAAAGGCAGCGTTCGTCAAACGAGCCCCATATATCCTTCTGAACCGGCGGTAAGCGAGCAGGCGAGGAAAGAGAGGGAGCGCCTGATGCGAAAAATGTACCCGATCGGCGAACCCCGGGATGTGAAAGTGATCAAGAGTGGAGGCGACAGCTACAGGGAACTTGAACTGACGGTAGGGTATAGGCCGTTGCCGGAAATCACGGAAGGTGAGGCTTCTGCTCAGAAGAATAAAGGGGATACCCGCCTGGCCCAGATCTCCCTTTTGCCTTTCATCGGAACCAATGCATTACGCAGCAATGAAATCACCAACCGGGTCTCTGTCAATGTGCTTTGGGGGACCAACGGAGGAGTTGACGGCATGGAAGTCGGTGGTTTTTTCAATAATGTGAAAAACGATGTGCACGGCGTTCAGGTTGCCGGTATTGGAAGCAGGGTGGGAGGTAAGGTTTCGGGCACCCAGGCCTCCGGGTTGTTCAATCTAGTTGGTGATACGCTGACCGGTGTTCAGGCCGCCGGTTTGATCAACATCTCAGGAGATGCCCAGGCCGTTCAGGCCGCCGGGCTGTCCAATGTAGCGAATGGAAACGTTGCCGGTGTTCAGGCTGCCGGGCTCTTCAATATTGCTGCCGGCGATGCCGATGGCGTTCAGGCCGCCGGCCTGTTCAACTCTTGCCATGGCAAAACGAAAACCCAGCTGTCTTCCCTGTTCAACATTGCAGGGGATGTTCAGGTAGGGCAGGCCAGTGGCCTGTTCAACGTAGCCAGGAAGGTAAGCGGCTTTCAGGTTGGGCTGGTGAATGTGGCGGATACGGTAAGTGGTGTGCCGATTGGCTTACTGAATATTGTGAAAAAAGGATACAACCGTTTTGAAATTTCGGCAAATGACGCGCTGTATGCCAATGTATCCCTGAAATTGGGCGCCTACCGGTTTTACAACATCATCCATATAGGCGCCCGCTGGGACAAGACGGCCGGACAATCCGGGACAGATATGTCCTGGGGGCTGGGCTACGGGCTGGGAACGGCTCTGCGCATGACTCCCCGCCTGCTGCTCAACATAGAGGCTGTTGCCATTCACATCAACGAAAAAGAACGCTGGACCAATGAGCTTAACCTGCTGAACCAATTGCGTTTTACCCTGGATTATCACAAGGAAAACGGCAGGACGAGCTTCTTCGCCGGGCCGGTAGCCAACGTCCTGGTTTCCAGATTGTACAACCCGGAAACGGGTATGGCCGGGTCAACCGTTATCGACCCGTCTTACACCCTGCTGGACCACAACAAAGGGGACACCAGCGTGAAATTGTGGGCCGGCGTCCAGGCCGGCATTCGGTTCTGAGGGCATAACACCCATAATGTTATTGAACGAGACATGCGGAAAGCGGCGGCGCCTTCCGGTAGAAGGTTTATGCCACTGAATAGTGAAAATAAATTAACAATCTACATAATCATTAAAAAAGCAGAAAAACATGAAAAGGCTATTCTTTGCTTTAGCACTGGCCTGTCTGACCCTGGCTGTTAATGCACAACATGAAACCCTTTTTAATAATGCCCGGGTGGTGGGCGGCTTCGGCGCTCCCATCGTGGAAATGGGGCTGGGTAATGAAATGACCACCGCCGTCGGCGGCGGCGGCGCCGTCGTGATCGACAACTTTTTCATCGGCGGCTATGGCATCGGCAGCGTGGATTTCAATGCCCTGATCAAAGACGAGGAGATCAAGCAGATCGACCTGGGGCATGGTGGCTTCTGGCTGGGCTACACGCTTGCTCCGCATAAGCTCTTCCATCTTTATTCCAGCGCCCGCATCGGCTGGGGCGGTGTAGGGATCGATGTTACGAGCAATTCCAGCTTTCCCCGCGACGTGGACAATGTGTTCGTTTTCACTCCTGAGATCGGGTTGGAACTCAACGTCGCCAGGTGGTTCCGCGTTGCCGGCACCATCGGTTACCGCTACGTCGATGGCGTTAACGAGAAGCTGGGGTACTACAAGAAAGATGATTTCAACGGTACCCTCGCCAATCTGACTTTCCGCTTCGGCTGGTTTGGCTGGCAGAGGGGGTAGGAAGAGAGGGAGAGTGGAAAGGTGTAAAGGTGTAAGAGTGTAAGAGTGCATTTGTTGAATCCGCAAAACCAAAAAACAATCTCATTATGAAACAGATCAAATGGCTGCTATTCTCCTTAGCAATGACCCTGACTGCCAGTAGCTGCTTCATCAATGTAAATGATGAAGACGGCTTCTTCGGCAGCTGTGTGGATGGGTCTGGCCCCATCGTTACCCGTGAGCTTATCGTAGCTCCCTTTGACGGCGTAGAACTGCCGATTTCGGCTGATGTTTTTCTGAAGCAGGGGCCGGACCAGGAAGTGATCGTCGAAGGTAAAGACAACATCATCGACGAGATCGAACTGGATGTGCACAACGGCATCTGGAAGATCGAGTTTAACCGCTGCGTTCGCGATATCGGCCAGCTTCGCTTGTTCATCACCGTTCCCGACCTGGCGCACCTGCGCATCTCGGGTTCCGGAGATGTCGTCAGCGAAAATACTTTTGTCATCCAGGATCTGACGATCGACATCCCCGGCTCGGGCAATGTTGACCTGGCGCTCGATGCCGATGACCTCGATATCGACATACCCGGTTCGGGCCGCCTGACCCTGGAAGGTACGGCAGATGATACCAAATACCGCATCAGCGGTTCCGGCGATGTGCATGCCTTCAACCTGGAATGCCGCACTTCTGATATTTCCATCCCCGGTTCCGGTGATGTAGAAGTGTTTGTAAACGAATACCTCAAAGTGCGCATCAGTGGCTCCGGCGATGTTTACTTCCGGGGAGACCCCACCCTTGATATCAGCATCACCGGCTCCGGCGATGTGATCGATGCCAATTAAGTTTCTCGGGAGCACTTCTGTTGCATTCTGGAAATACCGCCCTTGCAGGTATCCATTCAGGCTGGGCAGTATTTCCAGAGCAAGAAATTTATTAAGGGTGTTTCTTTTGAGAGTGCGTTCCGGAGAGCCCTGCAGTGTGCAGGGCTCTCTTTTTGGAGGCGTTCGGGAAATGCGAAGTGGGAAATGCGAAGCCGGAAAGGGAGCCAATAGCCAACCGTTAGCTACCCTGCCCGCCGGGCTCCCGGAAGAACCCGATCAGCTTATCGATGGAAGCAGACAGCGTTTTGGAGCGCTTCCACAAGGCCTCGATACCGTCCCTGATGAATTCCATGTGGGCCACTTCACTGTTCTTTTGCTTATAGGACCCGCCGATATTCCAGGCTTTCCGGTAAACGGACTGGATCTCATTGACGATCTCATTCTGAGCTTTTGCCCCTTTGGCGAAGAGCAGCCGGCACTGGTTGACGTTGACGATCTCGATGAGGTCCCAGAATTCCTTTTTGTCGGTGGAGTGATTAGTGAGTTCTTCCAGCAGGTGGCCCAGGAAGGTTTCCATTGGGGCCTTTAGAATGGATTCGGCCTCAGTTGTCCTGTCCTTTTTATCCAGGATCTTTTCGGCGACGATCCAGTTGGTCAGCTGATAGACCCGCTTGTCATTCAGTTCTTTGTTATTCAAAAGATAGGCTTCCCGGTAGCTGTTGGCCATATCCTCGATGGCATTCCTTTTGGAGCCTGCATTTTCCACCAGCACCGCTTTGCGTTTGTAGGCGCTGCCCAGCAGGCTCAGCCGCTCTTTGGTCTGTCCCAGCCTGATCAGATGGCCAAGTTCGGTGATAACGGCCTTCATCTCCCGGAGGTAGTCCTTTTGCACCTCTTTTTTCTTATCGATCACCAACTGATGGGCTCTGAGGTTGCACCACTGTTCGATGGCCCGGACCGAATGGTTCGCTTTGTCCTGCTCATGCAGGGAGGCGTATTTGGCGATGGCGGTTTCGTATTCCTCGATCTCGGCGTAGGCCATGGCTTCCTGTTCGGTGACGATCCCGTTTCTCAGTTTGGTTTCATCGATCCTTCGGGTGATATCCTTCAGCCGTTTGGTTAGGTCTCCATCTCTGGTTTTGGCGAAGCGCGCGTCATTGATGAAATTTTCCAGGTCGATGAGGATCTCCTTATCGAGGATGTAAGGGCTGTCGTTTTCTTTCTTTCCCTCTTTTTTGACGAGCTGGTAGAACTGGTCGCCGTAGCATTGATAGGCGCCCCAGGTGTTGGTGTTTTTATGCTCTTCGTAGCAGGCTTTCCGTGCCCTTTTGACGGCTTCTCCGAAGGGTAGCCCGTCCAGCATCTGCCGGTAAAATTCTTCGGCGAAAAGGAGGGCGGCATCGTCATGGACGGCCCAGCCGGCCACGACCACTGCCTTGACGCCGTTCTCTATGAGCTGGGTGCCTATATTTGCCGCCAGCCTGTACTTTTCCCTGAAGTGCTTTTCCCGGCCGGGGTCAACCTCTCCAAGGTGGCAGCAGTTGATAAAGGCCAGTTCCGGGGTGCTGCTGATCTGGTCGATCTCTGCGGCGGTGAGCACAACGTCGTCGGATAGCAGGATGCCTGACTTTTTCTCCGGCCCGTAATCGATCACACCATGGCTGGCGATGTGGATGATCTTGTATTCGTCGTAAAGTTTGGTGATAACCTCTTTGAACGGCTGCCGGATCCTGGTAGTTGGGTCAAACCCATTATCCTTAAGCAACTTATTGACCGCCTCCGCTTCTTCAGCAGCTTTGGGTAACTGCCCGATGCCGGTGTTGGCCGAAAGGATGGGGTCGCCGATGATCAGCGCCCGGTTGTTATTCACCGGTTTGATCTTCTTGCGGTCATTGGAGGTGGATAACTGGCGGATCATACCCGTTGAAACACAGACGGGTGCGCCCTGCCCACTGTCGTAATGAAGGAGTTCCCAGGGATACCAGGCTGTGTATTTATCCAGGATCAGCAACAGGTTCTGTTGATCCCGGAAAGCAATTTTGTAATCGTTCGGAACGAGGAGTTCAAACATGGTTCTGGACAGCTCCTGGTTCCAGGATTTCTCCTTCTGGCTGTCGGCCAGCAGGGCTTCCAGGATAGACTGGTCAACGAACAGGGGGCGAACATCGATTTTTGCCCGCCCGGTGCTGGCGCTGTAGTCGATATAGTTGCGCCCGGTTTCGGGGTCATTGCGCAGAGTGGCCGTTATTCTTTTCCACCATTCCCGGCTGTTATCGATGGGAATAATGGTGCGTTTGCCATCTACTTCCCTGATCGGGCCTTCCAGCTTGATGTTGTAGGTATTGCTGGTTTTTCCGATCTGGCCAAGGAGGTAGAAGGCATTCAGGGCCTTATCCTGATAAAGTTCCAGGAATTCGACTTCCGAGATCAGAACATGGTTTTCTTCCAGCCGCTGAATTTTGTTGTTGGCGCCCGACACCCCTTCCAGAATGGCGTTGATGGAATTCGACAAAGAAAGGTTGGCGTAGCTGCTGCCGACCAGGAGAGTGGTGATTCCTACATCCTTTTCCCGGGGCTGGCGGACATGGCCTTCGCGCAGCCGCAGCAGGTACTCCAGGCAGCCGGCCTCTATGGTTTTGCTAAGGATGAAGGGCGTCAGGTTTTCCGGTTCGCCCAGCCCGACGATCACAGTGCCCAGGTCGTTGTTCTCATCCGGCAGCACTACCAGGTTGGTGCCGATGGGGCCGGGGTAGAGGCCCAGGCCTTCCCTTTCGGAGAGTTTGCTTTTGAGCAGATAATCCATGTCGCCTTCGGCGCTGATGATCCCGTCTCCTTTGAAGTGCCCGATGACTACGGGATGGCGGGCATATTTAAGGTGGCCGTTCTTTACTGTTACTTTCAATGGCAAGGTGGTTTTTTCTTTTTCTTCTTTGGGGTGCACGGAGGGGATGCCTTCGAAGCCCCGGCTCTGCCCGGCAGGGCTTTGAGGAAAAGCGCCAGAAGTCTCATTGGCCCTGGCATTCGGCTTTTCGGGTTTACCTTCAGGAAAAGAAGGGGAATTTTTGCTGCGCCCGGTATCGGGCTTTTTCCCGTCTTTATTTTGAGCCCTGACTATGCTGATCTTCCTGATCAGCACCCGCTTTCCACCCTTGCCCGGAGATTTGATAAAGGGAGGAAGTTCGAATGGGGCGCCGGCGGGTTGCCTTTCGGATTGTAATAGTTCAGCGAGCTCGCCGGGGGAGGCGAACCGAATGGTATCGTCTTCGAATTGCAGTTCGATCAGGTCAGAATCTGACAGGGACAGAACAATTGCCGCCCAGCCGTTACCGGGGGTGGGGCTGACGGAGTAGGATTCTGTTCGCTGAGTGGAATGGCCATCGGTTGGCTTACCTGCCTTTCCATGGGGTTTGAGGGGTTTTCCAAAAAATGTGAGTTCCATTTCCCTGCCTTTAAAACACATATAGATTCCTGCTCACAATATAGCCAAATTCTGAAGGCTGGGAAACCGTTCCAGGGGTTATGTGAGGGTTTGGAGGCCGGGTTTTATGGCGGTAAGCACCTGCTCAAGCCTCTTGGACTTTGAATAACAGGCCCTTGAAAACAGGCTTTTAGCGGTTGCCCCAATATCTGGAGGCAGATGTCATAAGTTTTTTAGCTTTATGTTTTTCCTTGAATGCACCCTCCGCCACATCGCCTGCGAAGGGCGCTGCTACGTGCTGGGCTGCAACCAGTTCGTCACCAGAGATATGTATCCGGAAAAATACAGAGAGGAATTGCATGGGCAGCCGGAAGTGATGAGCCGGGGGGGCAGTGTGGTGGTAGGGCCGTTGGGAGGCCTCATTGCCGGCCCCCTTTGGGATGAAGAAGGGATTCTTTATGCAGACATTAACCTGGATGAAGTGGTGAAGAGTAAGCTGGATTTTGATGTAGTGGGGCATTATGGGTGGAAGGGGGGGGAAGTGTAAAGGTGTAAAGGTGTAAAAGTGGAAAGGTGCGGTTGTTGGGCAAAATTGGGACTGTTCATAGTTCCTGGTTTCTGAGTTCCTCGTTGCCCTGGAAACCAGCGGGTTAGCTTAACGCGGACACACATAATTGGACTATCCCGCAAAATTATTTCCGGCGAATAGCGTAGATCAGCTCATCCAGGTATATGCCGTTCTTGAAAATCGTTTTTTCGAAGCGAGCTTCCAGGGTGAAGCCGGCATTTTCCAGTGCCCGCCGGGAGCCGGTATTGGTGCCGAAAGGGCGGGCAAAAATGCGGTTTATGTCCCAGTTTTTGAAAGCATATTCCACCATTTGCGGGATAGCCCGGCTGATGATGCCCCTGCCCCAGTAAGGCTCCCCCAGCCAGTAGCCCAGTTCTGCGTTCATACGGTGTATGTCTGATTTTGGGTGAATGCCGATGCCTCCGGCCGCCTGCCCTTCAACCTCAATGGCGAGAATGTTGGGAGGGGTGTTGCTGGTGGCGAATTCGATGAAGGCCATGGCTTTTTCCAGGGTATAGGGATTGGGGAACTGGTCCGTCATATTGGCGGCAATTTTGGGGTTGTTGCCGAAGCGGACGAGGCTGTCGGCGTCAGTAATTTCCCAGGGGCGGAGTCGGAAATTCATGGTGTCGGGGTTAAAAGAACCGTTTTTGTATTTGATCAAGGCCGAACCTGCCGGAAGTCCAGGGCCTGCAGGGATTGTAGGCCGCTGTATGCTTTTATTTTAAGCAATATTTTGAGGCGCCTTTCGGCTGGTTCGGGTGAATTTATTTTTTCAGGACTTTTTGCATGAAGTTCTTCCCATCGCTTCTAAATATCCGAAGGAAATATATACCGGCGGGTAAATGGCTGATGTCGGCCTTTTCGCCATTACCGGAGGCCATGCGCCTTCCGGTGCTGCTGAAAAGTTCAAAACTCAGGGGTAGGTTGCCCGGCGAGCGAAGGTTGAGGTATGTGCTTGCCGGGTTGGGGAAAACAACGATCTCATCCTCAGCGGCTGGCCACTCCCAGGCATTATTGATGATCTCATCACAAGGTTCTTCCATGCAGAGCCACCACAGTTCTCTTCCCACTTCGGCATCGGCGCCAATGAAATAAACGGAGTTATCGATCAGGGCAAAATCCGAAGGGTCGCTGGCGCCCGGCCCCGGTATCATGTCCAGCAACAGAGAGGTGCCTTCGACGGTGCCATCCGTCACCCATAATTCCCTGCCGTGTATGGTATCTTCGGAATTGAACAATAGAATGTCATTGTACGGGAACAGGTACCTGGGATAGCTTTCTCCCGGCCCCTCCCTGATATCCTTAAGCAGAAAGGTGCCCTCGGGGGTTCCATCTGAAACCCAGGGCTCGCCTCCATGCTGACCAGTAGAAGCGACGAAAACCAGCTTCCCGTCCAGGCCGGTGTGGTTGTAGGGAAAGCTTCCCCCATCGGGGTTGATGTCCTTGACGATTTGGGTGCCCTCTTCTGTTCCGTCAGACTTCCACAACTCAGCCCCCCTGCTGTCCGTAGCGGTAAAATAAAGTATATCGCCGGCGACAGTGAGCCCCACCGGACTGCTGCTTGTTGTGCCGGGTATGATGTCCTTTAGAAGCATGGTGCCGGCTTCGGTGCCATCCGTTTTCCAGATCTCGTCTCCGAACAGGTGGTGCCTGGCCCGGAAATAAACCGCTCCGTTGAATGCTACCGGCGATACGATATGATGGATGTAGGTATTGGGGATATTGTTTCCTGAAAAAATATCCATGACCATGCTCGTTCCCTCTTCTGTCCCATCGGTTCTCCAAAGTTCTACGCCGTGGATGCCGTCGTGGGCGGTGAAATACAGATAACCGTCCAGGGAAACCTCTGATGGCCTTGGGCCCGAGCCGACACCGGGAAGAGGGTTGATGTCCTTGACGATTTGGGTTCCGGCAGGGGTTCCGTCAGACCTCCATAGTTCTTCCCCGGTTTCTTCATCCAGGGCGTCGAAATACAGATGGCCGTTAAATTTCACCATTCGGTTGAAGAAATGCATGTCAACGGCAAGCCGGGTGCCTTCCGGCGTGCCATCGGTTTCGAATAATCTGTAATAGGTATTTTCTTCGGTAAGAGCCTGAAAGTAAACCTTGCCATTCAGCTCCAGAAAAAAGCGCGGATCGGAGGAGCCGGAACCGGGGTTGATGTCCATCAGCATGAAGGTGCCCTCCTCCGTTCCGTCAGAGATATAAGGCTCAACTCCTGTAGCTTTGTCAAAAGCCTGGAAAATCAGCCTGCCATCGAGAACCGGCGCCGTCAAACGGGGGTTAGATCCATTTTCTGTAGTGTTGAGGTCCCTGATCATATTCGTTCCGGCTTCAGAACCATCCGAAGCCCAGAGTTCCAACCCGTTTAAGAAGTTATCGGCCTGAAAAAAGACTTTCTCACCATAAGTGATCAGTTGAGTGGCCTTCGAGCCGTCGGCGCCTGGAAAAATGTCTTTTACCAATCTGGTGTTGGCGGGGGCGCCGTCGCTGGCCCATAGTTCCAGCCCGTTGGCCCCGTCATCTGCCGTAAAGAAGAATTGCCCGTTGGCATAGCCGGTAGCCGTATTTTGCGTAATGGCGTTCGATGCGCCCGGGTTAATATCTTTCAGAAGTGCAGTTCCGCCGGCGGTGCCGTCTGTGATCCACATTTCAGCTCCATAGGCGCTCGTAACTGCGGCAAAAAGCAGCAGGTTGCCGTTGGTGATGAACTTCCCGGGGGAGGAATGGCCGGAGCCCGGCTCGATATCAACCAACATTTGGGTGCCATCGGCACTGCCATCGGATTTCCAGAGTTCTACGCCGTTTTCACCATCATCTGCCGAGAAATACAGTTCACCGTTGAAGAGGGTAAGCTCACGGGGAAAGCCGGGAGGTGCACCGGGAAAGATATCTTTGAAAAGGGAGGTGCCGCCAGCCGTCCCGTCTGTTTTCCAGAGTTCGTACCCATTGGCGTTATCGTTGGCCACAAAATAGAGGTGGCCGTCAAATACAGTGAGGTCGAAAATGCCGAATTCATTTTCATTGGTGGGGTTGGGGTCAAAGAACAAGCTTGCGCCATTCGCGTCGCCGGACCATAAGGAATGGCCGAACGCAGGGTGATTCATAGTGAAGAACAACTTGTCGTTAAAAACAATGAAATTTTCCGGGAAGGAGCTGTTCGTCAGCCCGGTTATCAGGACTGTACCATCCGGCGTATTATCCGTTTTCCACAACTGGAATTCATATCCAGCATTCCGAAGGAGGAAGAAGGTTTCCTCTCCAATTCGAGTGAAATGGCCGTTTGACCCTCCGCCAATGCCAGTGCCGGTATTCACAGTCAGCAGGTTCTTCGTCTCCCGGGTAGCGAGGTTGCTCACCCAAAGGTTGACTACTTCAGAATCGTAGGTGAAAAAATACACATCGTCTTCGATGACGGATAATTCCCAGATGGAGGAAGGCAGGGCCCCGGGGGCAATGTCGGCCAGCACTTCGGTATTGGGAGCCGTACCATCGGAGAAAAAAACTTCCCGGCCGTACTCCGGGGTATTAGCCTCAAAGACAACGCCAGACTGTCCGGCTCGGATGTTCAGGATGCCGGAGCCGGCCTGGGTGGTGTTGATATTTTTGACCAGCACCGGCGCCTGGGGCCATAAGGCCAGGAATTGAAATAAGGCAAGCAGAGAAAGTAGTGTTTTTTTCATGATTGAGCGCTTTTGGATCAAGTGAAAGCCCGGCCCGGTCAATGAACCGGATACAACTCCAGCGCCTTAAAATACATCAAATTCCTTGGAATCTCCTTTCCTGGATGAATAATTAACTTTTCCCTCCCTGGCCGGTTGAGGGCAACGGTATCCAGCACGAAAGTCTGATAATCGTACCATCCGCCGGTTTCCGCCACTTCGCCCGTTATTTCCTGCCCGCCCAGCCGGATGGAGAAGGGCTGGCCGGCCCACTCAGTCTGAGCGGCGTAGGTGATGGACAGTTGGAAGGTTTGAGGTTGTTTCAGGTCAAAGAACCAGCGGGCGCTGTCCTTTGGAGCGGCCCATTTGGAGAGGTGGAATTTGCCTTTCCGGTTGAAACGCTTAACGGTGGCGCCGAAAGTCCGGGCGGTGTAGTGGCCGAAGGTGAAAGTCCCCTTCTCGTCCGGTAGGGTGACGGGCGGCAGCACCTCGGGTGGCCCGGCGAGTTCGACAGAGATAACGGTGTTGATGGTATCGGGCAGGGTAGGGGGGAGTTCGAAACGGAGTTCTGGCCCATCCTGAGTGAAGGGGATGCCCTGTTGAGGGGCCACCAGCAGGTAGGCGCCCCTGACGTCCGTTATCAGTCCTTCCAGCTTCAGAATACCATCCGCCGGCGGATCAAAAACGTGGAGGTACAGGCGGCGGCCTTTCACAGTGCAGTATCCCCAGGGGATCTCCAGGAATGGGCTGCCGGTGGCGCCGTAGATGCTTTCGCTGTTGCCCTGCATCCACTGGCCCACGCGCCGGAGCACCCTGACGCTTTCCTCCGGGATCACCCCTTCTCCGGTGGGGCCAATATTGAGCAGGTAGTTGCCGCCCCGGCTGGCGACCGTCACTAGTTTTTCGATGACTTCGGATGCGGATTTCCAGTTGTGGTCGAAGCGGCTGTAGCCCCAGGTCTCGTTGAGGGTCTGGGGCGTTTCCCAGTATTCTTCGATGCCGCCGGGTGGCATGCCGTTGTCATTCATATTCTGGTAGTCGCCCAGCAGTTCCTGATCGTAGCTGCCCACCCGGCCGTTGATGAGGCACCAGGGTTGCCGGGTGCGGATCAGGTTGATGAACTTCTGCGCTTCTTCGGGTGTATAAAGGCCGCGGTCGAACCAGAGGATGGCAAGAGAGTCAAATTGGGTGAGGAGTTCTTCCACCTGGGGCAAAGCCTTGGTATAGAGGTATTGCTTTTCGAATAGCGGCAGAGAATCGGGCGGGTTGAAATTGAAGTCCCAGGTATTGCCGTAGGCATAAGGTTCGTCCCAGTCTTCCCGGTGAGAGTAATAAAGGCCGAAACGGATGCCCCGTTTGTGGCAGGCGGCGGCCAGTTCCTGCAGGGGGTCGCGGCCGAAGGGAGTATGATCAACGATGTTATAGGAACTCACCTTTGAGCCGTACATGGCGAAGCCGTCGTGGTGCTTCGAGGTGATGACGAGGTATTTCATACCGGCGTCTTGCGCCAACTGGGCCCACGCTTCCGCATCGAAGGCGGTGGGGTTGAAATCCCGGGCCAGGGCGTGGTATTCCTCTCGCGGGATCTCCAGCTTCTGCATCACCCATTCGGCGTTCTCGCCGACGGGCACCTGCCGGCCGTTCCACTCTCCTGCAAGCTGCGAATAAGGCCCCCAGTGGATGAACATTCCGAATTTGGCATCCTTGAACCACTCCAGGCGGGTGGCTTTATCGGGAAGGGCCGAAGAATGTTTCGCCTCCTTCCCAGCCGGTGTACAGCCGGAAAGCAGGAGCGGTAGCAATAGCAGGAAGAGAACTTTTTTTTCAGGCATATCCGGGTAATGGTTTACCTGTAAAAATAGAATAAATGAGGAGCAGAACGGCTTTCGATCATCTAATGATCAAAATATCCCCTCTATCAAAAATAATCATCAGCCAGGAAGCCCCAATGAACTACAGGCAAACAAGTCTTTAGTTGTCAAAATAAAAGACGCCGTTCTCATCCTCGTGTTTAAAAGATACCAATGCGGGCCACAATGGTTTTGGCATGCCGGCGTACCAGTTGTCAATGGCCGTTTTAAGCTCACTGGTTTTCCCGGGGTATTGCCCGGCAAGGTTGGCCTCTTCATAGGGGTCGTCAGCCAGGTTGTAAAGCCTGGTTTGGCCGGTTTCCTCATTGAAGAAAAATTTCCAGTCGTTTTTTAGGATCGTCCACGCACTTCCGCCTTTCCAGAACAGGGATTCATGCGGTTTTCCCGGTTTATGGCCCAACAGATAGGGCAATAAATCGACGCCGTCGTAGGTTCGGCCACCGGGTAAGGGTATTCGAGCTGCGGCGCATACCGTTGTGAAAATATCGAGCGACGAAACCGGATGTGGATAGGCCGTTCCGGAAGGTAGGGGCCCCTGCCATTTCAGGAAGAAAGGGACCCGTAGGCCGCCTTCGAAGGCTGTAATTTTGCCCCCGTTCAAGGGGGCGTTATCCGTAGCGTGTGTATATTCTGCGCCCCCGTTATCGCTCAGGAAGAAGACCAGCGTATTTTGGGCCAGCCCGAGTTCTTCCACTTTTTGATTGATTGCGCCGACGGCATCGTCCAGGGCTGCGATCATGGCAAGGTAAACCCTTCTGACCGGGTCATCAATGTGTGGAAAGCGGCTGTAGTAATACTGGGGCGCCTGGAAGGGAGTATGGGGTGCGCTGAAGGGAACGAACAGGAAAAAAGGATGGTTTTGGTTTTCTTCCAGAAAACGAATAGCCTCTTCGGCGAAGCGTTGGGTCAGGTACCCGGGTTCTTCAACAGCTACTCCATTTCGAACTATGGCACAGTCTGCGTTGCGTTGCCCGGACCAGATGTGTTTATCGGTCCAGTCTTTCGGGCTATGCATGTTCACGATACCGGGCGTGTTTTCCAGCGCAAATAAAGAGTGGGAGCCATAAAATCCGAAATGTTCGTCAAACCCAAGGTGATGCGGCTGACAGAAAGGGCGCTTCCCAAATGCCACTTGCCGAAGATGGCGGTCCGGTATCCTCGTTTTTCAGGATTTCGGCGAGGGTGATCTCAGTGGGCGGAAGGTACTTCCGCAGGCAGTACGGCTTCAGTGGGGATGCCGGGCAGTTTTTTGATTTTCCAGGGATTGGAATTGATGAAATGCCGGGCTGCAAACAATTCGAAACGATTGCGGGGCAGGCGTTCATGCAACTGGTTTTCAAACCCGAAACGTTGCTGGTAGCGGCCGGTGATGAGGCCTGCCCGGGAAGGTGCGCAGGAAGGGGCGCTCACGTAGGCCCGCGTAAATTCTACTCCCTGCCTGGCGAGGGCATCGATATGTGTGGTCTGTATCTGGGTATTGCCATGCAGAGAAATATCGTAATAGCCCAGGTCGTCCGCCATCAGGATAATGATGTTCGGGGGGGAGAGGGTATCCGCCGCTGGTGTTCTTTCGGATAAAAAGCCAGCCTTCTGAGCAAGGGCCTGCTCAGAAAATGGCGCATTGAATTCCTCTGAATGGAAGGGGGGAAGGGAGCATGCGGCCACCAGCAGCAGTGAGCATCCGAAGGCAATTAGCAGGTTGCGGTTCATTCGTTCCGGTTGAGCGATAAAAATAACACCAGGAATTATTTTTTACCTAGTCTAGACCCGGACATTAATATTCGATAATTACTTGCTCTGATGCTGGGCAGAGAAGCGGGAATATAGATTCCCGCGTTGTAATATGGCTTTATTTTTATTTATCTCAAGTGCAGGAATGTATATTCCTGCTTCTCGGAGCTTCAGTATTAGTAATCAATGTCCGAATCTATCAGACAGATAAATATTTGAAATTCATAAATCTAAATAATTTAAGTTGCGATAAATGAATTGACCCGTCGGTCGAAAATGTTAAAAAAAACCGGAATAAGATCAAATCCTCATATTTATGAAAAATTTAAAACTTATTTTTTGCCTGATCTGCTGTGCAGGAGTATTTTCCTGTAAAAACGCTCCGAAGGAAACACCGGATACGGCTTCGGGGGAAGTACGCCAACCAAACATTATCATTATCTATATGGATGACCTGGGATATGGTGATGTGAGTGCATACGGAGCCACCGAAATAGAAACGCCAAACATTGATCACCTGGTAAAGGGCGGTTTGAAATTTACGAACGGCTACGCATCCTCCGCCACTTGCACCCCAAGCCGTTATGCTCTGTTAACAGGGGTTTACCCATGGCGCAACAAAAACGCCAGGATACTTCCCGGCACTGCGCCCCTTCTCATAGATACTGCTCAGGCGACTATCCCCAAAATGCTCAAAGCTGAGGGGTATCACACCGGCATTGTCGGGAAGTGGCATCTGGGCCTGGGCCGCGGCAATGTGGACTGGAATACCCGGATCGCTCCCGGGCCAAATGAAGTTGGGTTTGATTACAGCTACATTATGGCTGCGACCCAGGATAGAGTTCCCACCGTTTACATCAGGAATGGTTATGTCGATAACCTGGACCCCAACGACCCCATAGCAATCAGCTATGAGCACAATTTTGAAGGCGAACCCACAGGAAAGGATAACCCCGAACTTTTGAAAATGAAATGGCGCCACGGGCATAACAATTCCATTGTGAACGGGATACCCCGCATTGGATTTATGAAGGGCGGAGAATCGGCAAAATGGGTTGATGAAGAAATGGCGTACAGGTTTCTGGAGGAAGCCAAAAACTATATCAAGGCAAACAAGGATCAACCGTTTTTCCTTTACTACGCCATGCAGCAACCGCACGTTCCCCGGACGCCAAATCCGAGGTTCGCAGGTTCTTCCGGCATGGGCCCGAGAGGGGATGTCATTATCGAGGCCGACTGGTGCGTGGGCGAATTGATCCGAACGCTTAAAGAAGAAGGGTTATTGGACAATACCCTGATCCTGTTCTCCAGCGACAACGGGCCGGTGCTGAATGACGGTTACTATGACGACGCCGTTGAAAAATTGGGAGCTCACAAACCGGCCGGCCCGTTGCGGGGGGGGAAATACAGCCTGTTCGAGGCCGGAACGAGGGTTCCCTTCATTACCTTCTGGCAGGGGGTTATCCAGCCGGGAACCTCTGATGCGCTGGTTTCTCAGCTCGACTTTTTTAATTCGCTCTCAGCTCTTGTCGGCAGCGATGTTAAGGCTCCCGACAGCCAAAACTTATTGGACGTGTTCCTGGGAAAAAGCAATGACGGGCGTAGTAACCTGATTTTGGAGGCTACGAGCAGAACGGCTCTGCGGCAGGGAGATTGGATAATGATACCGCCATACCAGGGGGCTCCCAGAAATGAACAGGTAAATATAGAAACCGGGAATGCGCCGGTTTACCAGTTGTACAACCTGAATTCGGATATCGGGCAACAAAACAACCTTGCCGAAACAAACCAGGAACAATTAAACGAAATGATCGGAGTTTTTGAATCCATCAGAGGGAAGGAGTATGGCAACATCAGGTAGTTGGAACTGAAATAATGATTAAAATGGCGATGATAAACTTATTAAAAATACTGGCCATTGGTTTGCTCTTGCAGTCCTGCACCACCGAAAAGAGCCCGCGAAAACCGAATGTGCTTTTCATATTGGTGGATGACCTGGGAATAAATGACCTGGGGTTTACCGGCAGCAGCTATTACGAAACACCTCACATTGACCGGCTGGCCTCACAGAGCATGATCTTTACCCAAGGCTACGCCGGCAGCCGGGTCTGCAGCCCCTCCCGGGCAACCATCTTAACCGGAAAATTTACAGCAAGGCACGGGATAACCGATTGGATCGGCGCCAAATCCGGCGAAGACTGGAGAGCATTGAACCGGTACGATAAATTACTTCCTGCCGATTACCGGCATCAGTTATCACCCGACGAGGTGACGTTGGCGGAAACGATGAAAGCCAACGGGTACAGGACTTTCTTCGCGGGCAAGTGGCACCTGGGAGGTGAGGGTTCTTACCCCGAAGATCACGGATTTGATATTAATAAAGGGGGCTGGGAAAAAGGAAGCCCGGTAGGGGGGTATTTTTCCCCCTTCAATAACCCCAAATTAAACGACAACTACAATGGAGAAAACCTCTCCATGCGCTTAGCCAGAGAAACCGTAGAATTTTTAAAGCAGGCCGGGGAAGAACCTTTTTTCGCAATGCTATCCTTTTATGCGGTTCACGGGCCCATTCAAACAACCCAGGAAAAATGGTCGAAGTACCGGAATAAAGCTCTGGCCCGGGGGGTGAGTGAGCACGGGTTTGCAATGGAGCGAAAGCTGCCGATCCGGCAAACTCAGGATAATCCGGTTTATGCCGGCCTGGTGAAAAGTATGGACGATGCCGTTGGAGTGGTGCTCGAGGAACTTAAACGGCAGGGGCTGAAACAAAACACCATCGTCATATTTACATCCGACAATGGCGGCGTTGCCTCCGGAGATTCTTTCTCCACTTCAAACTTGCCCTTTCGTGGGGGTAAAGGTTATCAATGGGAAGGAGGCATTCGGGTGCCATACCTGATCTATGTGCCCTGGCAGGAATCAAAGGGCAGGCAGAGCAATTACCCCGTGACAGGTGCTGATTTTTACCCGACCATTTTAGACTATGCCGGGATAAAATTTTTAAAGGGCCAGCACCAGGATGGGATAAGCCTGAGGCCGGTAATAGACGAAAGCATCACCCCAGGGGAGCGGCCGCTGTATTGGCATTACCCGCATTACGGGAACCAGGGGGGCGCCCCCTCTTCCATAATCCGGGAAGGCCGATGGAAATTGATCCATTATTATGAAGAGGACAGAACAGAGCTGTACGATTTGCAAAAAGGCCCCTTTGAGGAAAAGGACGTTGCCGAAAATTTTCCCGGTATCGCTGCATCGCTAAGCGAAAAATTACAAAAATGGCTCACCGAAGCGGGTGCGGCCTACCCGAAAGAGGATACTTTGTTTGACGCAGCGGAACGGCAGGATTATGATTCAACAATAGTCCACAAACTGTTGCCAAAACTCGAAGCTGAACGCCAAAGGATGTTATCGGATGATTTTGAACCCAACCCGGATTGGTGGGGCAGCAAGGTTACAAAAGACTGATCATCCTATCTTGTAAGTGTTGTGATTGCCTTGTTAGGCATTCTGATCCCAAACCAATTAGCCAGGGCTAAATACGATTTTGAAATAAAGAAAGAAGGCCGCCGCCTGTACAGTATTGTTAAAACAGGCCTGGATTACCTGCCTCACCGGTTGGCGGGATTGAAATACGGCGATGCTAAACGACGATCAATGTTCGGCCAACGTAACGTTACGGGACGACACTTTCGGAGCCTGTACTGACCCGTGCGCCAGTGACCCCGATGATGACAGCGACGGCATCTGTGGCGATGTGGACAACTGCCCCCTGGTTTTCAACCCCAGGTACGAGGACACGGACCAGGACGGCACCGGCGATGCCTGCAGCCAGGAAGTTTGCATTGATATAGCCCTCGACAACCTGGCCAGCTATGTGGAAGGCGGCAAGCTCTTGGAGAGTGGCGTTAACCTCCTTCGTTTGATCACCGATTATGGAAGACAGGTGAAGCGGGTGAGTTTTGTGCGGTAGAGCCGGTTGTAAACCTTCTTTAAAACCTTTGAGGTTTTCGAAGCCTCAAAGGTTTTTTTCATTCAGACACACTTGCCTGAACTATCCCTTTCCCACGGGAAATTGCTGAACAGCAATACCTTTTTAACAATGTAGTTGTCCTTGGGCTCAAAAAATTTTATATATTTGTTAAACTGTCGTATTCTGACCAGGTACGGAAAATTGTGTTTGCTAAAACAATCATAATCAAACTCATGAGAAAAGCTGCTCCCCCTTACTTTTCGGCGAGGCGCTTGCCTGTTGTTCAGAACAGCCCCTCGGACCTCTTCTTGCCAATCTTTCCAATTTTCATTGACAAGGTGCTTTCTCCTGTCCACCGGCGCTCATTTGCGGCCTTATTCCGGCCTGTCTGAACAGCCGGGCAGGCTTCCCATTTGCAACCATTACCTCAGATATAGCCTGGCCGGCCTTTGCATAATCGGCGACACCTCTTTAGACAAACATTAAAAGCATTACGGACAAATCATACCTCTCATGAAAAAAAGAACTTTTACCTTCCAAAACCCGCCTTTTTGCGCTTTCCTCCTCACGGGAGCGTTGTTTTTGCTAAGCGTAAACAACTATGCACAAGACCGGTACGTCAACCCCACCGGCACCTGCGCCGGGGGAACACCCTGTCACATGACCATTTCGGAAGCCGTCACCGCAGCGACGGCAGGCGATGTCATCGAAGTGGAAGACGGGACGTACGCAGAAAACGTCATTATTGACAAGGCTCTGACGCTGCAATCCGCCAACGGGCGCTCCGTCACGACCATCGCGGGGTCCGATTCCGGGCCTTTGGGGACTATTCAAATCGCTTCGGGGACGAGCGGCGTCACCATCGACGGGTTTACCATCGTCGGGTATGACAACGTGGCCATAGGGGCGATTGAATATGCGGCCGTTTACCTGCGGGGCGCGGTGGCCAACACCAAAATTATAAACAATGAAATAGTGGCCAACGGCGAATCCGGCCTGCTTTCGGAGTATAACGCCGCCATTGACAACATCCTCATCGACAACAACGTCTTCTCGGGCATTACCTACGACCCTGCCCTGACCGGCGGCGAGCCCGGCGGGTGTGGCTTTGCTGCACAGTTCAGCAACCCGAATGAAAACGTCCCCCGCCAATTGGTAGTCATGGGCGGCGGCGGCGGCGTGACCAACTCTATGAACGTCACTTTTACCAATAACCAGGTGATCGGCACGGCCGGCGGCGCAAAACCCGGCTGCACTTCTCTGAACGAACAGGGAAACACCCTGGTTACCATCGACGTGATCAACGCGACGATCACCGGCAATTCCTTCACCGGCACGACCGCCCGTTATGCCAGCATGCTGCGCACCCGGGGCGCCAACACAACCATCTCCGGCAACAGTTTTGACGGGTCGAACATCGGCGAGGTTGTCGCTTATGTCTGCATCGACGCCAACGCCCTCGACGGCGCCACGCCAAACAGCCTGGCCGGCGTTCAAGCAGCCAATACCTTCGACCCTGAGTCTTTTGTAATAGATCTATGCATTTACAAGTGCGACCCCCCGGCCGGCTTCAACCAGGTAGTTTTTAACCAGGACAACTGCTACGGCGAGCCGGACGCCGGCCTGCGCGGCCTGGAGGTAGGCCCGGCCCCGGGCACGGACGAAGCGGGGTTTTGGCGGATTCTGGAATTCATACCCGGGCCCGGCAGCGACCTGAGCAGTTTTGCGCCGTCTCCGGGCGGCACGGGCACGGGCGGCCCCTTCAGCAATGCAGATAATGGCGCCACCTCCGCCGAATTTGAGATTTCGGCGGATGGCAGCACCTTCACTCCTGTAGCTTCGCCCACCGGCGCCTCCGGTAATCCGCTCTATGGCACTTACGTGCTGGAAGTGGTTGTTAGAAATACGGTTAGCGGCTGCGAGAGCGAAGCTTTTGGCCCGCTGGAAAAAGTCATGGCGGCCTGCGACGGCTCGTTTGTCACGGCGGCCCCCTGCGGCTGCCTGGACAACGCGACGACGCTGGATAACGGCCAGTTCAGCCAGTTGTTCACCGTGGAAGCGCTTCCGGGGCAAACGATCAACGCAACGACGGCAAGCGGCTTGTATGCCACCGGCAGCCCGGCGCCGCCCGCAGCCCCCACGCCTTTAACGGCGCCCACTCCGTTTACAGAAACAGCGACGCCCGGCGCCGTACCCGGCACCGTAGTCTATGAACTGCAGGCCATCCATATTGATGGCCAGGGCTATACCCTGGAAGTCAGCGACGGGACGAATACCGCCTCCGTTTCGAATACCTGCTACTATCCCAACCCGGAAATCCTCGGCCTGGCAAATCAGTATTATGATAATGACCCGGCAGTGCCGCTGAGCGGCCAGGCGGACCGGGGCGACGGCGGCGGCCTGGCCGTTGCCGAGTCGGAATCTTTTGATATTCTGGACAGCGAGGGCAATGTAGTGGTGTCCGATGCCACCGAGTTTGACCCGAGCACCCTGTGCGCGGGCACATATACGGTGAAATACACCTTCGATGCGGAGGCGTCCAGCTCCTCCGTTGCCCACGAGCAGGGGTTTGAAGACCCGGGTTTTGCAACGGGCGGCGACGACTGGAACAATAATGGGTCTAATGTCATTCGCCAAACTTCCGGCGCCAGTAGCGGTGCTTCAGGCGTTAGCATTACTTCGGCTGACGGCGCCGCGCATGCCGCAGTGACACCCGCCTCAGCGGGCGGCGCATTCACTCGCCTGGGCGGATACAGTTCCTCCTTTGGCAATGGCTTCCGCACGTCTTTGGATGTCTATCTCGACCTCTCCGACCCTGCCGTTGCCGCCGACACCTACGGATGGGACCTTTCCTCGGCAGTGAACGACCCTGCCGGCGGCCACCGCCGGGATTTCATTTTCCACACAGCCGGCAGCCCCGGCCAAATACTGGTCGCCGGCTCGAACAACACCAACTTTACCCGGCGCAACGACCTGGCCTCCATCAACCATTATACAGTGACAACTTCCGGCTGGTATACCTTTGAATGGATATTCCGGGACGCCGGCGGCGGCGTGTTGGCGGTTGACCTCAACCTCAAAAACGCCTCCGGCACGATACTTTGGACGGAAACCCGCTCAGACCCCAATGACATTATCGGCTCGACCGTCGGCGGCAACCGCTACATGTGGTTTACCTTTACCGAGACGGATTACCTGCCGATCGACAATACCCTGCTGGAGTACGGCACGATGGCCTTCCCCGGCTGCACCCAAATGGTGAATCAGGAAGTGACGGTCGCTTCTTCTATAGAGGCCAACTCCGTCACCCTCACGGCCTGCTCGTCAACGCCGGGCGGCAACTCCGCCGATTTTACCCTCACCGATGCCGAAGACCCCGGCGCGCCTTCCAACGGCAACCCCTTATTTGGCATCAACATAGACGTCGATGGCGACGGCAGCCCCGGTACGACAGCCCCCATCAGCGTCAGCTACCATCCCTCTGCGCTGGACGCAGCAAACAATCAGAACGAGATAACCGACGCGCCTTTCAATTCCACGTCAACTGTGATCTATGCGCGGGTTGAAAATACGAATACCGGCTGCGCTCAGGTGAGGCCCATCCGGCTGGTGGTCAAAGACTCGCCTGGCGCACCGGAAGTGGAGGATGCGGAAATGTGCCAGGGAGACGCCGCCAACCCGGCGCTGACGGCGAGCTGCACGGCGCCGCCCAATATCACAGACTTTTTATTCGGCTTTTTCCAGAACGGGTCAGGGCCGGACGCGGAATCCGGGTTATTGATACAGGACCCGGGGACCGGCCTGGCGTTTCCTTTCGGCTCGATAGGCTACGAACGCTGCACCAACATGGAGTTCGACCCGGCCACGGGGCTCATTTACACGGCCTGCGAGCGGAACGACGGCTCGAACCAGCGGGTGTTGTTGACGTTTGATATATTAGGCTCTGGGCTTGTGGAAGTGGGGCCGATAAGCGGGCCGGATCTGGATAACCCCAGTGGAGTAGATATCCCTGTATTTGATTTAGGTTTTAACGCCTCGGGGGATCTGTACCTGCTCAGCATTAGCGATAATGCCTGCGTAACGCTTTTTTCGGTTGATAAGCTCACCGGGGCAGTTAGCCTGGTGGTGACCCCAATGTAGGCACCGCCACTTGTGCCCCGGCAACGCCTTTGATATCGACGCTTCCGGGCAGGGCTGGCATACGAACATCGACAGCGCACCCTTTGGCGGCGACGGCACCTTATACAGCCTGGATATCAGCACGGGCGTATCCACAGCCGGCGGCGCCCCTGAGCTATGTGGGCTTCCCCTCCGACGTTTATGGGCCTGATTGGCTTGAATTACATCATAACTTCGATGGATATCGACCCCATTACCGGCGAGGCCTACGTGACGGTTGCTGACGGAGGCGGCCAAAGCGAAATCAGTTATTTAGGGGTGCTCGACCTGGCCACCGGCGTGGTTACTTTTACCGGCCCTCCCGTTTCGGCTTTGGTCATCCCGGCCTGAACGGTATTGCCTTTGGCTCGTTTGCTGACAACGCTTCCTGCGATGTCACCTGGTACGACGAAAACGGTACGCAAGTCGGCACGGGCGACACGTTTGACCCGGTTGCCGCCAACGTGGTGGACCCCAATACCCCAGGCACTTACTCCTTCTTTGCCGAGTGTGTCTGCGACAACGGTTGTCCGAGCGCGCGCACCGAAGCCACCTTTACCGTTTTGGCGGCGCCGCCGCCGGCAGTTTCCAACTACGCCATCTGCCAGGACCCAAACCTGGCTGCCCTCCCGGACGGGGAAGGACTGGAAGCCAGCTGTGGACCGGCTGCGATTACCGACCTACTGGCAGGCCCGACTTTGCCCCGCAACAGCGGTGGAACTGGTTCGGCGTACGACAACCCGGATCTGGATCTGTATTATAGTGTCCGTGCAGGGTCAAGTACCTACAATATCAATACGTATGCCAGCGACGGCACACTGCTGAATACGGCCGTTGCAGGTTTCGATTACCGAAGTTTATGGTGGAACCCCAATACCGGCGAATTGCAAGGCAACCTTTCAGCCCGGAGGTTATGTTGCAGTTAATCTCGACGCAACGGCTATGCCTCCGGAGGAGGCACGGTATTTGCACCGGAAGCAATGCGCCAAACGCCCAGTCTGTGGGCGATTACGACTGGAATGACGATGAAGTGCTTTTTACTATAATGGTGAAGTGTACCGTTATGCAGCGGCTGACGGCACTTTCCTGGGCAGTTTCCCGGTTACGGGCCTGCCGGTTCCCTTCACCAGTCTCAACCGAAACTCCATCGGATACTCCGGGATAGCTGGCGCCGAGATCATCTTATACGACTACATCAATAACGCCGTGTACTTTGTCGACAAAGCCACCGGCGCCTATGCGTACACGGTATCCCTGCCAGATAACATTCCCCGGCCCGACAATCTCAACCTGGGCTTTGAAAACGGCTATATCTTTATTTCGGATATCGGCGAGTCCGAATGGAAGTCCTTCCGGATTTTCTGCCCGGAATCTTCCCTCACTTGGTGGGATGCACCCAGCGGCGGCAACCTGGCAGGGACGGGCAGCATTTTCGACCCGATAAGCAGCAACCTGGTGAACCCCAATATGCCCGGCGATTACAGCTTCTGGGCGGAGTGCACCTGCACCTGCACCAGCCCGCGCACCGAAGCGGTTTTCACCGTTCGCCCTGGGCCGGTTGCCAGCTGCCAGGACGTAACGGTGGAGCTCGATGCCAGCGGTTCGGCTTCGCTCACCGCTTCGCAGGTTGACAACGGCTCAGCCGCTGCCTGCGGCCTTGCAAGCCTTTCCCTCGACAGGATGGACTTTAACTGCACTGACATCGGCGACAATATGGTGACGCTAACCGTTACCGACATCAACAATAATGTTTCAACCTGCTCTGCCACCGTCACGGTTGTGGATGGTATAGCGCCGATGGCAAAGTGTCAGGACATCACTGTCCAACTCGACGATGATGGCCGTGCTTCTGTCACTGCCGTGCAGGTAAGCGACGGCAGCAGCGACAACTGCCCCCTGCTCGGCCTGGACCTGGACCGGACGAAATTCGACTGCGACGATGTGGGCATGAACACGGTCGTGCTTACCGCTTATGACCCCAGCGGCAATTCCTCGCAATGCTCGGCAACGGTAACGGTAGAGGACAACGAAGACCCGGAGGCCGAGTGTGAGGACATCACCGTCCGCCTCGACGAGGAGGGGGAAGCTACCATCACTGTCTCAGATATTGATGATGATTCTGAAGATGCCTGTGGCATCGCCAGCCTGTCGCTGAGCAGGCACCACTTCGACTGCGATGACCTGGGAGAGAAAACCGTGACGCTCACCGTCACTGATGTTAACGGGAACTCCAGCGCCTGTACGGCAACCGTGACGGTAAAGGACTGGAAAAGACCGGAGGCCATTTGCCAGAATATTACCGTACAGCTCGGCCCGGATGGTATGGCATCCATCTCGCCATCTGACATCGATGATGGCTCTTCCGACAATTGCGGCATCGAGTCAATGAGCCTTAGCCAGGAGGATTTTACCTGCGCGGATTTGCTGAATATCAACATGGTCTGGCTCACTATTGTCGATGAAAGTGGCAACGACGATCAGTGCACCGCTATTGTTACGGTACGGGACGAGGTCTATGGCGCCTGCCCCGACCCCTGCCCCAACGACCCCGATGATGACATCGACGGGGACGGCATCTGTGGCGATGTGGACAACTGCCCGGACGATTTCAACCCCAGCCAGGCTGACCTCGACCAGGATGGCGTGGGTGCTGCCTGTGACCCCAGCATCTGCATCAACACCGCGGTAGATATCCTCAATGGCTATATCGAAGGGCTGGGCCTCGGCTCCGGGGAGGAAAGGGCAATAACGAGAAGGCTTAGCCTGGCGGAGAGGAGGTTCTGTAGTGATTACCCCATGAGTTATGTCATCAGCACCCTGAACAGCGTTATAGAGTATGTAGAGTATCAGAGTGGAAGTGACATTCCGCCGGCCGCTGCCGGTTATATCATCAACCAGGTGAACGCCCTGATCGATGCCCTGAACGCCGGAGTGGTAAATTGTTGTTCGGGTTCCTACTCAAGGCCCGTGAACCCGGGCGTGGCAACCCTGCCGGAAGGCCCACAGCTGGCGGCAAGCCCCAACCCGTTCAGCGAACAGGTGGCCCTGCGTTTCTACCTGCCCCGGGCCGCTTCGGCCACTCTGGAGGTGTTCAACCTCAACGGCCAGCAGGTAAAAACACTAATGTCAGGAAATATGGAAGCCGGGCAGCATGAATACAGCTGGGATGGCACGGATGTCGGAGGGCAGCAGCTGCCCCCGGCCATCTACCTGGTCCGCCTGCGCACAGAGCAGGGAGCCATAATCAGGAAAGTAAGCCTGGCGCGATAGAGGCAGGGCCAGTGGAGTTGATGCGTTGGGGCGCCACGTTACCCCAACGTATCAACTCATCTGTTCGTAAATCCGTAGGCTTGTCGAATGTGTGAAAGCCTGGAAAGTGCTTGGGGGTAAGGTCCGGTACGGACGGGATGGGTTGGCTCTTTTCTCGATAGGCATAATCAACGGTTTATCAATTTATTACATATCATACTCCTGCACCCTTTTCAATTTTCTTTCCCGCTGATCCTCATCGAGATGATCCAGGCAGTTGAGGATATAGTGGTTCAGCGCCTCTTTGATGTCTGTCGATTCGTAAATAATATGGCCACTTTTCATGACCATTGCCCGGGTGGCCAACTTCAGTACTTTTCGGATGTTGTTGGAAACAAACAGTACTGCCTTATGAGGTTGACGGACGTAATCCTTTAGGTGGTCGAAGCATTTGGCCTTGAATACGGAATCACCCACCGCCAGCGCCTCGTCGATGATGAAGATATCGGGCTGAGTAGCAATGGCAATGGCGTAAGCCAGACGGGCACGCATGCCGGAGGAGTAGTTTCCAAAGGGCCGGTCAATCTGGCCATCCAGTTCGGAAAAATCCTCGATGAAGGCCATTTTGGCGTTGATCCCCACTCTGCTCATTCCGTACATCGAGCCTTTGATATAGATGTTCTCTCTGCCCGTGAACAACGATTGCATCCCGACGCCCAGCGCAAACACAGCAGTAACTTTTTGCCCCGGCCGCCCATAGATTGCTCCGGCGTCCAGAGGATATATGTTGGACAGAAGGCGCATCAGAGTCGTCTTACCTGAGCCGTTGGCGCCAACAATACCGAGGATCTCGCCGGCAAACAGGTCGAAGTTGATATTGGACAGGGTCCAGAACTCTTTTTTCCGCAGCCGCATGTTGTCGGCCTTCAGCCCGAACGCATCTGCCAGCAGATCCTGGATGCCGTAGTACAGATTGTACTTGATGTCCCTGCTGAACTTGTTGTGCAGGTTGCGGGCGGAGAGAAGAGGTATCGTATTATCGGGCATTAAGTGGCCGGACAGATTTAAGTTATGTATCGAGGCTGCCTGGATGAGCCTCCCCCAACCCTCCCGACAAGTTGTGTGCGGGACAGGCTCTCCGAGGGAGGGGGCTTTTGCCCAATGAGACCGCAAAATGGCCGCTGGCCCAGTGTTTCCAGTTCCTCCTCCTTCGGGGGAGGCGCCGGAGGCGGAGAGCCTGCCCCGTACACGCAGTGTCGGGGGGGCTTGCTCAGGCGAAGCAGCCTTTGGGATACCGATTTATATGTAATCTAAAGCTGTCCAACTGCTTATTTTTTAAGGTGTAAGCAGGTGGACAATAACAATCCAACAATACAGCCATATAACAATCTGCCCGGAACCCCATGAACAAAGAGATTTGAGGCCTGATTTCCAAGCAGCCTGTGTGAAACTACAATTGTCCAGTCACTTACTTACCGGGCTATTCGCTTATGAATTTCAGGGAGGAGTGCAATACCGTCCTCAAAATCCACCAGGCGGTTGATCAGGTAGAACAGGTACATCGTGGCCAGCCAGTTGGTGAAGTCCTGTTTTGAGCCGAGGTGCCTGCGCATGTTGATCATGATCCAGGAAAAATGCTCCCAGGTATCGAAGCAGGAGCCGCAATCCCGGCCAACACCCGTACAGCAACGCCGGGTGGTGGTAAAATCGGCATTGTAGGCTCTGAAATGAGGGTTGTATGGATTGCCATTCTGAAGGCGTTGCCGGTTGATGTCCTGGTTGGTGGAAAGGTTAGTGCATACCTCGTAGCCCCAATGTTCGTCAAACAACCTGCCGCTGGATACAACCCGGTTGAAATGCGAGGTCATCAGTATCTTTTCCGGATAGCATTCGATCATCCTGTCAATTTCACGGCGCACTTTTTCAAAACCAATGCGGTTATCCAGGGCTCCTCCCTGATTGCTGAGGTCAGAATAATAATTGAAGAGGACATAATTACCATTATCGATGCATTGTTCCACCACTCTTTCGATCTCATCTGATAGCCCTGGGGCGACAGTATAATACCAAAAAGCGCGCGGGTCGTCCTTGTAGTTTTTCAAAGCTTTGTCAAACACATCGGCCTTTCCGCTGCCCCTGAGGCGCCGGTCCGTATCGTGGCTGCCCCATACCGAAATGCCGATGGGCAGGTGTTCAAATCCCTCAAAAGGGATCTTTCTGATGCCATTGGTGGCCACGCTTATCTTGAAATTATCATAGGCTTTTTTCAAGCGGCCCAGCGCCAGGCTCGGCTCTCCTCCGACGATAGTAATGAAATTGGTGCCCCGCTCTTTTTCCCGTTCGATAAAAGCATCAAATACCGCTTCTTCTTTGGGCGATTGATGCCGGTCCATACCCTCTTCAAAGTAATAGCAACCGGTACAACGCAGATTACAGACATGGGTTAGGTCCAGAGATATAGACCGGGCCGGGCCGGCCTTTCTGACCGCCTGGTATAAACGGTTCAGAAAGGGGTCTGCAAGATATGTCTTCAGGTTGCTGATCATCGGCCTTAAAGTGCTTCCTCAACCAGTTCGATAATGTCCTTCACGGCTATCTTGTCCTCGTTTCCGGAGGTCTTTACGGCATCGGAGTACATGGCGTAATCTTTCGGGCAGGCGACAATAAAAAGGTTTACCCCATCGATCTCCAGCGCTTCCTCGATGCGCATTTCGCTGGGGCGCTTATCCAGTTTGGAATCATCCATCCAGATGCGGCCGCCGCCGGCGCCGCAACAGAAAGAGTTTTCCTTACAACGCCGCATTTCGTGGAACTCTACGCCTAAAGCTTCCAGCAGTTTTCGCGGAGCGGCCGTTTCGTTGTTGTATCTTCCCAGGTAGCAGGGGTCGTGATAGGTCACTTTGTAATGGCTCAGCTTTCTGGAAAACTTCAGGCGGCCTTCGTCCAGCAATTTACACAGCAGGCCAGTGTAGTGGTAGGTAGGATAACTGCCTCCAAATTCCGGATATTCATTTTTTATGGTATTGAAGGAGTGGGGGTCGGTAGTGACGATCTCCTTGAAGCTGGCCGATTCGAAAGCCGCCATATTGTCTTCCACGAGCATTTCAAACAAGCCTTCTTCACCAATGCGGCGCACATCATTGCCGGCATTTTTCTCGCCATCGTAAAGAATGCCGAAGTCCATCCCGATCTGGTTGAAAATGGCGGCGGCTTTTTGGGTCATATTCTGGCTTCTGGCGTCATAAGAAGCATAGTCTCCCACGAACCACAGGTATTCCACTTCTTCCTTGCGGGCATCTTTGATCTTGAAATCCAGGCCCTTGGTCCATTTGGCCCGCATCCTTTCCGACTGGCCAAAGGAGTTTCCGTAATCGCCAATATTCATCAAAGCATCCTGAAGGGAGTTTTCCATGGTGCCGTTCTCCACCAGTGTCCGGCGCAGTTGCACAATGCTGGTTAGGTGCTCGATGCCGACCGGGCAGGCCTCCACACAGGCCATGCAGGTGGTGCAGGACCACAGAGTATCCGCCTTTATGACATCGCCGGCGATGCCGGCCTTCTTCCCATTGGCTTTTTTCCCGTTGCTGAAGGTTTGGCGGAACCACTCGGCGGTTGGCTGCCCGGCATCGGCGAAGGTCCTCATATCCAGGATCAGGTCGCGCGGAGACAGGGGGGCTCCGGAAGCCCTGGCCGGGCAGGCAATATGACAACGTCCGCATTTGGTGCAGGAGTCGAAGTCCAGCAATTCTTTCCAGGTGAAGTCTTCCAGTTTCAGGTACCCCATCCCTTCCTTCATCTTTTCCTCGGAAACGCGAGGCAGGCGCCGGGCGGCCATATCATCTTTAAACATCAGATTGGCGTAGTCCAGAAGCATGTGCATGGCCTTGGAGTATGGAATGTAGGCGATGAAAACGAGGACGATGATGCCATGCAGCCACCAGATGTAATGATGCAGTGCATTGGCATCCACATTCCCAAACCAGTGGGCTATCGTAAAGCCGGCCGGTGACCATGCCTCGAATTCCGGCGTGCCGTCGGCAGCGATCCGTACGCCTTCCAGCAGAAAGCCTGTAACGGCGATCAGGAGGAGAAGCCAGAGAAATACCCTGTCGTCCTTCCGGTAAGCGGAACGGTCATATTTCCCTGGCTCCAGGTCTGGCCGCTGGTAGTTCAGCTGAGGCAGGTGCATAGTGCCCCGCCGGAACATCATCATCAGCAGGCCTATGATAAACAGAACGCCAAAAACATCGAGGATGAGGGAAAACCACTCATAAAAGGGGCCCTGCAACAGGCGGTATTTGAATACCGGTTCAATGAAGTCATGATCCAGGGCGACGATTACCGTTCCGATAAAGAGCACGACAAAACCCCAGAAGATCAACCAGTGGGCCGTGCCGGCATAGGCATCTCTTTTATATACCGTCCGGTTGGTTGCCATGGCCGCCAGGGCTTTGAAGAACCGGCTGCCCAGGTTGTTGAACCGGCCGGCATCCCTGCCTTTCCTGTACTTTTTATAGCGCAGCCAGAAACCATAAAGGAAAAAACCGATGGTTGCCAGGCCCACGACGTAAAAAACAACCTGCATCCAGACAGGAAAATTGCGGAATACTTCTCTTGTGGCTTCGTGCATGGCGAAAGGTTTTACAATTTTTCAGTCAAAGCCGGCACAACATCAAACAGGTCTTCCGTCACTCCATAGTGGGCGTAGTCGAAGATCGGGGCATTGGGGTCGGTATTGATGGCGATGATGCATTCTGCATCTTTCATACCCTCAATATGTTCCGGGGCCCCGCTGATGCCCACGGCGATATAAACCTTGGGTTTTACTTTCAGCCCAGATTTGCCCACCTGCCGGGTTTTGGGAAGCCACTTACTGTCCACGATCGGCCGGGAGGAGGACAGTGCGCCGCCAAGCTTGTCGGCGAGTTCCTGGACAATGGGAAGGTTGTCTTCGTTCTGAATACCTCTGCCCACGCTGACCAGTACTTTCTGCTGGGTAATGTCCACATCACCACCTTCCGGTTCAATGAGGTGTTTGAAACGGACCTTCAGGCCGTCGAGCTCGGGAACAGCTACTTCCTCTACGGTTGCGCCTCCACCCTTGCCGGCATCGGCGGGAAAAGCCCCGGGAAGGACTGCAGCAATGTATCTTTCCCCCTCGACCTTCGATTCCACGCTCATCTTTCCCCCGTAGAGCTGGCTGGTAATGCTTTCCGCATTGAGGTTTGAAACATAGGCCACAAGAGGTAAATCACATTCTACGCTCAAAGCGGCGGCAATATCGACTCCCTGAGAGGAATAAGCTACCAGGACGGCTTTGGGTTCATGGCTGTTGACCAGGCCGGCGATGGTTTTGCAGTATCCTTCGGGGTTGAATTCCGCCAGCTGAGGATGGCCTGCATAAAGGACCTTGTCGGCGGCAAAATCATCGGCCAGGCTTTTTGCGCCGCTGCCCAGCAATACGGCAATTACCTGCCCCCCGTAGCTGGCGGCAAGTTCTTTGGCCTTGCCCAACATTTCATAGGACACATCATCAACCTGCCCTTTTAAATGTTCGGTAATGACGAATATGTTGTTGCTCATTGCTTTCGTTTTTTACATTTTACTTTTTATGATCTCGGCGAGCTTGCCGGCAACCTCCTCAGCAGAGCCCTGGAGCATTTCGGCATGGCCGCCGCTTTCCGGTTTGAACATGCGGCTGACTGAGGAACCGGCGCCGGCATCGGCGGCATGGGCAGCGACCTCTTCCAGTGCAGTGGAGCGCATGGCCTGCCGCACCTTAGCCACCGGCACGTAACGGGGAGTCTCCCTTGCCGCCTGAATGCCCAGGACAACAGGGGCCGTAGCCTCGTATTCGGCAACCACTCCGCCACCGTATTCTTTATGTACAGTCACTTCCCCGCCATTAACAGACACGTGAGTTACTACACTGATATGCGGCATGCCCAGGTAATGGGCCAGCAGAACCCCAAGCTGTCCATCCCGGTCTTCTACTGATTGTACACCGGTAAGGACCAGGCCGCAATCCATACTCTTGATAACATCGGCCAGTGCTCTGGCTGCCGTATGGTTGGGAACCGGCACTTCAAAATCGCCGGTTACTTTAACCACCCGGTCGGCGCCTTTGGCGGCAGCGGCATACAGGGCCTTATCAATATCTTCGCCGTCCAGGGCGATAACAGTGACCGTTCCGCCATTTTCTTCTTTGAGCAGCAGCGCTTCTTCCAGAGCGTGGTCGTCAAATTCGTTTACTTTTAATTTCAGCCATTCCCGGTCGAGGCCTTTACCCGAGGCATCGACTTCCAGTTCTTCGACCAGGTCGGGAACTTGTTTGATGGGTACGATGATATTCATGTTTTCAGCTTTTTATATGATAATATCTTCCAGGGCCATTTCTTTCCGGATCTGAACCAGGTCATTGCTTGCCGGCATGAAGGGGAAATCCCGGTGCGGTTCACTAGGGCGGTAGCTGCCATAGGGGCGGGTGCAGCCGGGTTCTCCCGACTCGCCGGGACAGCCATTGGTCATGAAAGGAAGCCCGCCGTCCAGGGTTTTCAGAACCTTGTTAATCCTAGAAGTTGTAGTTTCAAGCCCTGAGATGTTGCCTTCCTCATCAAAATGGATGCTCCTACACTCCAGGCCGTATTCTTCGATCAGGTGTTTCACCAACTGTATCCTCCGCCAGCGTTTGATGCTGGATTTCGGGTAATTGCCCATGCGGGAATCGGGTTCGGGGTTGAAGCAGAACAGATAGGCAAGGATCTGCTGCTCTTTAAGGGCGTAAAACAGCTCCACCAGGTCCCGGTCGGTTTCCCCGAGCCCTACGACCGTATGGATGTTTACCTTCCAGGGGCCGTATATTTCCCGGGAGTAATTGATGATGTCCCAGTAATTTTTCCACTTCAGGCCTCCGTTGGGCACATTGGTGCGGCGTTCGAAAAAGAGCTCTTCCGTTACTGCATCCAGGCCCACACCGATCATGTCGGTACCCAGGCTTTTCAGGGCCTGCAGGCGCTCCCGGTTTAGAGTCGGAGGAGCGACAAGGAGAGACAGAGGTGTTTTTACCTGTTTGCAGATCCGCTCTGTAATATCATAGGTATCCTTATATGCAGAGCCGTGGGTGACCATCGAGATACACAGGCGCGTCAGTTTTTCTTCGTATTTCGCCAGGCGTTCTACCACCAGGCCCGTCTCAAAAAGAGGCCAGTCCACCCGGATAAAGGATTTGTCTTCGTAATCGCCGGGGCGGGTGCGGGCCAGGCCGCAGTAGGCGCAGTCAGACAGGCAGCCGTTGTCGTAGTTCAGCAGCAGGTTTATGCCCCCAAATTCAAAATCACGGGCAAAACGGCCGGATTGAAGCCTCAGGGCCATGGCGCTGGCAGCACTCAGGCGGACGTAATCCGGGCTGTTCTTGCGTTCGGTTGGAGGGTTGATAACTTCTAATGGAATCATACTTTTGGTGTCTTTACTTTTGCTGGCCTTTATTTTTTTGGAAAATAACAGGATCCTTTGTAAGTGAACTGCACTTCCTTCATGGCTCCCAATGCTGCCCGCCAGATGGCCTCATTTACATCATCCGCACTCAGCTCTGGAGTGGTGTGCCCGAGTTCAACAAATGCCTGATGGACTTTTCGTTTTACCAATTCCTTATCGAGGGCACTCCATTTCAGGTTGACCTCTATCTGCCGGAACAGGCTTTCCTGCCCAAAGAAATCACCCGTGATCAATACACTTTTTATGGTTTCTCCTTTCAGGGCAACATAAGTTCGCAGCAGGCCCGCCGGCGTTTTTTTGAGGCCCATGCCGTTCATGTCGGGCTGAGGGGAGTTGTGGAAGATCCACTCTTCATTCCGGTATCTTTCGTTGGTGAGCTTTTCGATCCCGGCCTTTTCTCCGGCGGTAAGGGGTTGGTTTTCCAACTGTACCCCGAAATGGGCCCTGAATTGAGCTTTCACCAGTTCCCGGACTTCTCCGGTTGTTAACGTCCGCCCTAATGCGCGCGAAACAGTTGTAATTCGTTGCGCCACTTTGTTGACCTGCGCCTTGTCCCCGATCTTTTGCATTGGGATTTTCAACACTTTCAGCATCAAGGGAATATCCAGCCCAACCAGTAAACTCGTGTGGAACTGGATGGCGCCATGAGGGTTTACATGGATTCCCAGTCCGGCTATTTTTTTACCTTCAACCTCCAGGTCGTTTTTTCCCCGGAGTTGAGCCCCGATCCCGAAGTGTTCCAAAGCTTTTATCACCGGAGTGGAAAACAGCTGATATAGTTCTCTGGTATTGGCTGCTCCAAAAGTATTGGCGGTAGCCAGGCACAGGCCGAGTTGCTCCCGGCCCATGATGATGGCGCCGCCACCGGTCAGCCGGCGGTTGTATTGGAATCCTTCTTGCCGGCAGGCTTCCAGGTCCAGTTCAGCATGGATATTCTGGAAACGGCCAACCAGCGCACAGTAATCGCGGTAAGTGTAAAGCCGGAGGGTAGCTTCCGTCCCCGCCGCGTTTTCTGAGTAGGAATTCATTAAATACTCATCTGTTGCTAACCCATAATCGGCAGGAACACCATCTTCTTGTATGTAGCGCCAGGAAGTCATATGGCCGTTGCTGTATTGTTGTAATTGTTATATTGCTGTATTGCTGTATTGCTGTATTGCTGTATTGCTGTATTGTTGTATTGTTGTATTGTTAGGTTTCCATCAGCATCCACAGGAACAGGAGTTTTCAAAGAACAACGGCTTCAATCCCATTTCCTCTGAGCGGTTCACAATACCCTCCGCCGGATAGGCGATCCCGTTCAATCCCGTTTCCACGGCGGCCTTATCCACCTCTTTTTTATAATCTCCCAGGGGGCGGGCGCAACCCAGCATAATATTGGTGGCCGGCAATTTTTGTCTGGCCCGGGCGAAGAATTCTGTCACCTCGTCTTTATCCGGAGGCTCGACGCCGGCCATCGCGGTGCCGTGCAGAGGAGTCAGGATTACAATGATCAGGGCATGGGCCGGGTATCTTGCGATCATATCAAGGGCCTGATATTCACCCAGGAACCGGCCGTAGTGCAATCCCAGGATGATATGCGGCCGGAGGCTCAGCCCGTAACCGGACAACAAGGCAAGGGAGCGTTCATAATCCTCTACAGTAGAGTCGAGGTGATACACTTCCCGGATGGTTTCATTGGCCCCAATGATGTCGATGGCCACGCCATCTACACCTGTTTCTTTCAGCGCAGCCGCCATGGCCTCCTCGGTCACCAGCCCGGTGTGCATGATAATGCGCAGGCCCAGTTCATCCTTGATGCGTTTGATGTCGCCGATGTGCTTCATGAAGGGGACCTCACCGGTGCGTTTTGAGCCGCCGCTAATCAGGACGGACTCGGTTCCGTTGGCTGCCATTTTCTGGCACATACTGAACAGCCCTTCTTTCTGGTTCAGCGGCACCATGGGTTCCAGGATCTTCTTGTTGCAGTGGTCGCAATCGAGGGCACAGGCGGAGCCGGTCAGACTGACCGGAAGGAATGCGCGAGGGTTTTTCTGTTCAAATTCAGGAATGGAATAGCGTTTCAACCCCGGGGCATAGAACTTTATCTCATCCGGAAAATTGGCCTTTCGTATGGCAAAGGCCTGTTGCTTCAGCGCTGTGTTGGTTATGATTCCGCTATCCATCCTTTATCTTCGTATTTTGCGATCTCGGATTCAAACCAGGCCGTGACTTCCACCTCTCCTTTCAGCAGGTTCTGCTTTTCCTCTTCAAACCGGTTCATTTCGATTTCCACTAACCATCCTTTACCGTATGGGTCGGTATTGATCAGTCGGGGGTTTTCAAGGACTTTGGGATTGACAGTTACAATTTTTCCCGAAACGGGCGCCTTGAGGTGCCCTACGTGTTTTTCGGCTTCCAGGCTGCCAAAGCTTTCTCCTCTGGCAAGTGGCGTTGCTTCTTTATTCAGGTTGATGGCTACAAAAGAACCGGTGGTTTCCTGCACCAGGGGGCTCATACCTATCCGGGCAGTATTGCCGTGCACATCCAGCCAGAAGCCATCGCCTGTTTCATACCACAGGTCCGTTCTGATGTTGAAATTTCTGATGTTTTTCATTGGTAAGGTTGTCGGTTAAATGCTGTCAGTTCGCCGTTATCAGTTAGTCCGCCTATGGAAATGATGCCTATTACTCGCCCAAAGCCTCCACGATCAATTCCACGATATCCCTCACGATCAGTTTTCCTTCATTGCCGGTGGATTTAACGGCATCTTCAAAACGGGAAACTTCATAGGGGCAACAAACGGCCAGCACATCGGCGCCGGTTTCCACCGCTTCCCGGACCCGGTTCTCAGAGAGTCTTTCCCGGACGTGGTCCGCCATGAAGCCATCCAGCCACATCCCGCCGCCGCCGCCGCCACAGCAATAGCTTTGCTCCCGGCAGCGCCCCATTTCTATCAATTCCACGCCGGGGATGGCCTCAATGCATTGGCGGGGCGCATCGAATTCTCCGTTGTGCCGGCCCAGGTAGCAGGGGTCGTGGAAGGTGACTTTGTAATTCAGCGTATTCTTAAAATTCAGCTTTTCCATCAGGGGGGCGAGGAAGGTGGTGTAGTGGATGGTATCGAACTCGCCGCCCAGTTTGGGATACTCCTTGCGGAAAGCATTGAGGGCATGCGGGTCGGTGACCATTATTTTGTTGAACTTGTATTTGTTCAACAGCCTGATGTTGTGTTCGGCAAATTCTTCGAACAGGCCGGTTTCGCCTGCCAGCCTTTGAGAGTCGCAGGTGCATTTTTCCTCTGCTCCGAGAATGCCATAGTCCACCTCTAATTGGTGAAGGATGCGTGCCAGTGCCTTGCTGGCGTCCTTGCCTCTGGCGTGGTAGGCAGGGTAGCATTCCACGAACCAGAGTATATCCACCGGCCGCCGGATCTCTTTCATCACCGGCACATCAACACCTGCCTCTTTTATCCAGTCTGCCCGTTTGCGCTGAGATTCACCCAGGGGGTTACCATATTCAAAGGTCTTTTCAAAGACCTCCTGTAATTCATCCGGCACATTTCCGTTCAGGACCGCTTCCTCCCTTACAGCCGGCATGATCTTGATCATATCGACCTCTTTGGGGCATACCCGCAGGCAGTTCATGCAGGTCGTGCACTTCCACAGGTCATCATCGTTGAACAGGTCGGCCCCAAGCTGAAGGTTCCGGAAGATCTTTCTCGGGCCGTATTCCCCGACATTATCCACCGGGCAAACCGGAATGCATTGGCCGCATTGATAGCACCAGCCCATGGATTCACCACCCGCCAGGCTGGTGACTTTATCCAGAGCATCGGTGTCGTAATCGAATACGACCCTTTGCTCGAACATCCGGTTCCATTCGGCACTCAGTTCGATGCCGTCAACAATGGCTTTTTCCTTTTCTATGATCTGTGATTTATCAACGGGCATAGTCGTTTTTTTACATATTATAAACACCCAGCAGCCTTCTGGAAAACTCCGGAAGCCCGGGCATTACTTTATTGAATTCCTGGGTCATGCGCATGCGCAATATCGTATAAGCGTACACGATGTAAACACAGCTCAGATAAACGTCCGTACCGAACAGGCTCCGGCTGATCGACTGGAATCCGGCTGCATCGCCGACTTCATGAACGAAGGCTATGGCCTTTCCTACTTTCAGGTATGATTCCCCCAAAGAAGGAGCATGAAGGCCGAAGTCTTCGGTAGTGACCAGCGGCAGCGAACCGGTTTCCGTTTTGGGGTTCCACATCCAATGGCTCCACAACCAGTATCTGTCGGGAAAAGTAAAGTGGAGTAGTTCCCCGGCCAGGTCATAGCGTATATGGGGATCGAGGGATCCCAGGCGGCTGCAAAAGTCCTGAAACCGCAGATGGACCGGGCTTTTGCCGTAAAGTAATTCTGTGATCCAGGATGAAAGGCCCTGGCTTTCAAATTCTTCCAGGATCTTTTTCGCCTTGCGGCGAGTAGCGAATACCAACCTCAATACATCGTAAAGCTCCTCGCCTGAAAGTCGGGGCATCCGGCCTTCAGATAGCTTTTCTCTAAAATGTCCGCTTTTCACTTCCAGCTCCCCGGAAATCTTCACCAGTTCCCCCTCCTCGATCTTTTCCAGGGTTTCCTTCATGAATTCTTTGGCGGTTTCGGTATCTACGATCTGGCTCATCGGCAATACGGTTTAGGCAGGTATCTTCTGAGATTGCCTGACTGCGGCAATAGCCTTCATGGCGGCCAGGCCGGCGGAGGAGACGGAATCCTCCAGGTCCGCCGGGCCGGTAGCGGCGCCGGCGGCAAATACACCCGGCACGCTGGTGGAGACGGTATCCAAAACTCCCCCGGTAGTCTCAATGAAATGGTATTTGTTTTGCTTCAGCCCGAAAACAGACGCCATCTGTTTGGTGCCCTCACTGGGTTCCATGCCAACAGAAAGGATGACTAAGTCCATGGGCACTTCCATTGGGCGGCGAAGAGTGGTATCTTCACCCTTCACCAGGAGCTTGTCGCCTTTTTTGACGATCTCGGTCGCCATGCCCTTGACATAATTCACTTTGTGCTGTTCCTGAGCGACCCAGTAGATCTCGTTCTCCCAGTAGCCGTACATCCGCATGTCGATGTAAAAGATGAAAACCTTACAATCCGGAAGAAGCCGGCGGATCTCTATAGACTGTTTGGAGGCGATCCCGCAGCATACTTTTGAGCAGTATTCATTGCCGATCTGCCGGTCACGGGAACCGACGCACTGTATGAAACAGACCCGCTTGGGTTTTTCTCCGTTGGAAGGGCGCACAAAATTGTGTGCTTTAAGCATTTTTTCGGCATCGGTCAGGGTGATCACATCATCATGCTCGTAATAGCCATATTTCTGGGTTTCCCGGCCGGGGTCGAAATGCTGGAAGCCTGTACTTATGATGACGGCCCCTGCTTTGATCTCTATTTCTTTGCCCAGGCTCAGGGCCTTGACGTTAAAATTACCAATAGAACCTTCGGCCCCGGTGATCAGGGTGTTGTACAAAATGTTCACATTTTCATTATCGAGTACGGGCGCCATCATTTCACCGAGCGCCTCATCCGTGTCCCGGAAATCGGGCGTCAGGGCGGCATACTGGGCTTCATCAGGAGTTCCTCCCAGCCGGTCTCTCTTTTCGACGAGGATGGCTTTGTAGCCCAATGCAGCTATGCCTTTTGCCGCTTCAATGCCGGCGGGGCCGCCGCCGATAATTAAGATGTTTTGGTTTGCCATTATGTGATCTTTTGATTTTATTTGGCGTCATCCCAGGTCATGAATTCCTTTTCTCCGGCTTTGATCTTAGCCACTTCAGCCTCAAATTCCCGCCATTTTTGTTCGTAGTCGATGCCGATCTTTTCCAGGAAAGGTTTATTATCTGTATTGTGCCAGTGTAGTTGGAGCACCTTGTAGGGGTGGGCTCCCATAGCCAGTGCAGCTACCTGAGAGTCTGCCATTACAGGCAGGCCTACCTTACATCCATGAGCTTTGCCGGCAAACTGGCTTTGGTCCAGAGTGGTGACACAACCGGTATCATGAGTGACAGTAATATCCGGGTTGACTTCTTCTATCATCTTCTCGATCTTCCGTTTGACGGAAAAGGAACGGGAGAAATCACGGGACACCAGGATGTGCCGGAAACCGAAGCCGCAACAGTCATACCAGGTGGAATAATCTCCCACTGTTATGCCGAGGGCTTCCAGGGTGGAAGTGACGATAGCTGTACGCTGAGCACCGTAGATCTCTGAATCGTAGATCGCGTCTTCCTCGATGAGTTTGTGATAATGGCAGGCGGGGTGAACCGTTGCTGTAATGTTGCTCATATCGATCACCTGCCGCTCGGCAATCCGGTGGCGCATAGCCAGCACCCATTCACTGTAGTGAACGATCTCTTCCGGGATCACCAGTTTTTTTCCCAGCCGTTTAAGGATATCCCGTACTTTCCGGCGCAGGTCGTGTTGGTGGACGAGGGCATGGCGCACCTCTTTGTAGTGCCCGAAGCTCGTTCCACAATGGATCAGCGGGAAATAGCCGACTTCATGGGCTGCGGCAAAATTCCGCATGGCGACGGCTGCCTGAGCTGCCGGGTTGGAAGTGGCCGATGCGTAATAGTTCCAGGCAGTGCAGGAGGTCTGGTCGGTAGGGTCATGGTAATCCAGGCCAAACTCGCGGTTGAGCCAGAATATGGAGGTGGAATACCCCGGGATGTGCCCGCATTGCCCACAACTTTTGTGGTGCCAGGTTTTTTCTACCGGTATTTTTTTTGTCCTTCCATATTTGGTCATCACTTCCATATAAGGCTCCGGAACCCGCATGACTTCCCATTCACCTTCCTTTTCCAACTGGAAGATCTCATCCCGCAGGTCATGGGTTGGCGCTTCATCCGGGTTGGCTTTGAAGGTGCGGCCATTGGCTTTGACGACAGGTAGGTGTATCATAAGCTTCTTTATTTTTATCTTTTAATCAAAAGTCACATCATAACCAGCTTCCTCCAATTTCTCCTCCATCACATCCACCAGGATCATGTGCAGGCCCTCATCGATGCTTTCGATCATGTCCATTACGCCGGTCATGTGCCAGATGAGGTACAGCTCAATAATGGTTTTATCATCCACCACCCAGCCGGTTTCGGTGGTGTGCAGGGTTTCCGGGGGAAGGGCTTTACGCCATACCTCCAGGTTATCGGAAATTTCCCCTACGTGGCCTCCCCAATCGGGGAAGGCGTTGGGTTGTAGCATATCCGGGGAAACCTGTGAACCAGTGGACATGATCTTGTAGATGATCCGGCCATAGCCTTCCAGTGCCTTTTTCGCCGTTTGCAGGCCATTGCGCACCGCTACCTCCCGCATTACCGTTATGATCTGGCCGGGCGAATTTTGACGGGGACAGCGGTCGCAGGAAAAACATTGAGAACAATCCCAGACGCTGTCATTCATCAGAGTATATACCAGATCGACATCTTCCCTGGCTGCTGCCTGGGCAATGATGCGGGGGCTGAAGTCGTAAAATCTTGCCGAGGGGCAGGCTGCCACACAAATGCCACATTCATAGCAACCGTACAGTACGTGGCTCCACCTGTCGTCCGCTTTACATTCCTCGAAAAGCCGTTCCTTCTCATCATAAGAGACATCGGAGTATTTATTGTAGGATAGATCTAGGGCCATTTGATGTTGGATTTTTGACCGTCTCTGTGAGCCGGTTAAAATTTTTGATATCGGATTTTTGATGTCGCCACTCCTTTGTGCTGAGTATCTCAATACTCTTCAGAGCCTTCGATATGGGTGCACGTCACGCCGTCCTTTTCAATTTTAGCCCGGTATGCTTCGACTGCGGCGTCACCGGTAACCATACCAGCCAGGTCTTCGTCGAGATTGGCAGGTTTCATTTTGATCACCCAGCCTTCGTTATAGGGGCTCCGGTTGAGCATTTGCGCATCTTTGGCCAGGGTTTCGTTCACTTCAACGATCTCGCCGGTTACGGGAGATTTGACCGGCCCTACCCATTTGCCGCTTTCCACGGTTGCGATGGGGCGCCCTTTCTTCCTCTGGGTGCCGGGGCTCTTTGCTCTGGCGTGAAGAATCGGGCCTGCTAACGATTGGGCAACATCCGTCATGCCGATGGTTACCGTTCCGTCGTCATTGACGCGGACCCAGGTATTGTCCTCAACGGCATAATAAAGGTTGGTGAAAATGATGCACTCGTTTATTTTTTCGTGAGCCATGCTGATGGTTGTTTATGAGTTTATGCGATTAAGCCGGGCCGCTAAAAATACATGACGTGGTCATATTCAAGCGCAAGGTCAATGATGCTGGTGGCGCCGAGGATCTCCACGCCCTCGATCAGGTCATCCGGGGTCATGTCCCATAGCGTCAGGCTTTGCTGGCATACCCTTAACTGGACGTCGTTGTCCATGGCCATTTCCAGCATAGACTTCAGCGTGACCCCACTTTCCGGAACCAGGGATACTTTCTCTGCTTCGCCTTTTTTTAACTGGTTGGTGCCATTCATGGTAAACCATACCATTACTTCCATTTCCATGGCGGCAGCGGCAACAGCGTAGTAGAGCGGGGAATAAGTCCTTGTCGGCGTATCAACACCGTGAGTTTGGATAACAAGGATCTTTTTGCCTTCGTGATCTTCCATTTCGTTTTCAGTTTATGTTTCTGGCGCCGGAGGCTCCAGCTTATTTGGCGTATAGTTGACACTCTTTATCAGGGTCAGCGTAAACGAAAATGTAATTTTTATCCCACCCCCAGTCTTCATCTTCTTCCATCAGAAAATCATACAGTTCGTTTTTATCTTTGGAGGCCTTTAGCAGCCGCAACCTTTTAGCCTGCCCGGCTTCATTGTATTCCAACACTTCCAGCAATAACCATACATAGGGGTTCTGGCTGTACAACCATCCCATTTCTTCAGCACTGTACTCTTTTTTCATTCCGGCAGCAGGGTCCATGTTCCGTTGGCCAGAGTTTCAAACTGGTTTAATTTTTTACCTGGAGGATCGCTTTGACCCAATCCTCAGCTACAATGCCCGGGGAATCTATCTCGTGTAACTCATAAAAGGCTTCAATAGCCTCTTTCAAACTATTCTCCGACAGTTCCACATTCCTCAGTAGTTTTTCCAGGCCTCTCAACCGCGCCTCCGGTTTAAAGGAGAAATCTCCGGTGATCGAGAGGTGGTCGAGCAGGTTGCCTTTAGTGCGAATGGCCATCCGGATAACTCCGCCCTCCGTTTCATAGCCTGTTTCGTGCAGCCAGACCCCAGCGTGGATCTTCACCCGCCGGCTAATATTCTCAGGCATCTGGTACTGGCCAAGCCACTCTTCGGTAAGGAATTTTTTGTCCAGGCGCTCCATGGCCCTTACTTCTTCATCCGTAAATGCTCCCGGAACCAATTTCCTGCCAAGAGCTTCCGAACATTTTTTGATGTAAATGCCTTTGACTTCTTCCAGTCCGGGCAGCGTGCCCAGTTCCCGTTTCATGGTGGCCATGTATTTATCCAGGCTATCGAGCACCTTTTCCCGAAAACTCTCATCTGGCACCTTCAGTACTTTTGCCATTACTTCGTTATTGAAGTCGAAAAGGAAGTTGCCTGTTACGACCTCAGCCTGCCCGATAGCGGCTGCCCCCGTGCCGGTTATCTTTCTGTTCCTGACATGGACATCATTGGGAGGGTGATAATGAGCTCTGATTCCAAAGAACTTGTAGGTTTCCACCAATGGCTTTATAAAGAGCTGAAAGCGGCTGTCTATTTTCCTGGGCAGGTGGTTTGGTTCAAAGACCCACTGGGCAAAAAGCTGGCCGCTGTCGAGATATACAGTGCCTCCTCCCGTTTCGCGCCGTACTACCGGAATGCCCTGAGACTTGCAAAAGCTGAGATCCACCTCTGTTTCAAGGCTTTGATGAAAACCGATGCATACATAAGGCTCTGCCGGGATATCCAGCACAACGGTATCCGGTGTTTCCGGCTCCTTTGCGTACGCCAAAGCGTGGTAAATGGTTTGGGAACGCAGGTAGGACACCATGCCCGCATCTATCAATCGAATATCCGCCACTTTCTAAATGAATAAACTAATGCTGGCATCAGCAGCATAAGAAAGGAAAGATGCGGCGCCGCCTACTTCAGCTTCCTCAATAAAGTCTTCTTTCTCAAAGCCAAAGACGTCCATGGTCATTTGACAACCGATCAGCTGGACATCCATATCCACACAGGCTTCCCGTAGTTCGGCTACGGTAGCTACTCCTTTATTTTTGAACATTTTTTTCATCAGGCCGGTAGCCATTGATTCAAAGCCTGGAATATTGCCCATGAGTAAATTGGGGATCGGCCAGTTGATCTTCTGGAAACTCTCAGACCCAAAGGGCATTTTCATAGGCATAGCCGGGTTCCCCAATGGTGTAACAGTGGCCTTGAGGTCTTTCTTCAGCAGAGGCAGGCCGTAAAAAGTGAAGAAAATGGCTACATCCCAATCCATGGCCGCCGCTGCGGAAGCAAGAATAAATGGAGGATAGGCCCAGTCAAGAGTGCCTCTCGATGCAATTAAGGCCAGCTTATGAGGCTTACCGTTTCCGTTTTCACCTGCCATAGCTAGTGCGTTTTTTTGATGATGAACCGAAAAACATTCTCTCCTTCGTCTCTGGCTTCCAGCAACTCATGCTGGGTTTGTTTAGCCCAGGCGTGCATGTCGGGCATGGAACCAGGGTCAGTAGAGATCATTTCCAGAACCTGGCCGACTTCCATTCCTTTAATTGCCTTACGGGTCTTTACGACCGGCATCGGGCAAAGCATTCCCGTACAATCCAGTTTTACGTCAATGGTAATATCGCTCATGCCTTTGGGTTTGTTGTATGTGATTAGCAGTCGTTAGATGAATATTATTTTAATTTAATATATATTCATATTTTCATGCAATATGGTAAAAAAACTATTCAGAATAGGTTACAAAAAATCGCAGTTCTCCATGCAGTCAAAGATCTTGGTGACTTCTTCGAATGCCAGCTGGTAATAAATATTTCTTCCGTCTCTGAAAGAATCCAGGACTCCTTTATCCTTCATCTTTGTGAGGTGGTGCGATAATAAAGACGGTTCCACGTCGATCTGTTCCAGTATTTCTCCGACTGATTGCGGCTGCTTTTCCTCAAGCAATTCCAATACTTCCAACCTGACAGGATGCGAAATGGCCTTTAGTATTTCGGCCATTTTCCGGAGTTTGGGAGCTTCAATCTTTCTTCTCGTTTTCTTTACTTTCATAATAATTACTTGGAATGGAAACCAAATTATGAATAATTGTTCAAGTATTGAAATGTTGAGCCAATTTTTTTTTGCTATTTGGTTTTTTGCAGCATTATAATTTTAGCAATGTGGCCTTATTCAAAATAATGTTTTAACATTGATTTGTGGTTTTGCAATTCTGGTTTTTTAGAAAAATAGTGGATGAAAATACATTTTCCCCCCATTTCGGATTATTTTACACCGACACAATGGATCCATGAAATTTTCCTTAATATGAAAGCGCTTTTCTACACCAGAGAATACCCACCCTATGTTTACGGCGGCGCCGGCGTCCACGTCGAATACCTGGCGGCAGAGCTGGCCAGGCTGATGGAAGTGGAAGTGCGGGCTTTCGGCGACCAGGACGAAGCCGGCAGTGATTTAACCGTCAAGGGCTATCCCTATGACAACCCGGTATTCAAACATGCGGACGGCAAGCTGAAAGCAGTGCTGCAAACCCTGAGTACCTGCGTCCGGATGAATGCGGATAATATCGATGCCGATGTGGTCCACTGCCACACCTGGTACGCCCACTTTGCCGGTATCATCGCCAAGCTGTGTTACGGTATTCCACTGGTGATCACCACCCATTCTCTGGAGCCGCTGCGCCCCTGGAAAAGGGAACAACTGGGAAGGGGGTACGATGCTTCTTCCTGGGTGGAAAAGACGGCTATAGAAATGGCGGATGCGATCATTGCCGTTTCGAAGGAGACCAGGGAGGATGTGCTGAAGTTCTTTGACGTGGAAGAGGATAAAGTAAAGGTCATTTACAATGGCATCGACCTGCAGCAGTATGCCCCGACGGAAGATATTTCCACCCTGAAGGAATACGGCGTTGACCCCTCCAAACCCTACGTGCTCTTCGTGGGCCGGATCACCCGGCAAAAGGGCATCATTCATCTGGTGAATGCCATAAAGTACATCGATCCTGATACCCAGGTCGTTCTGTGTGCGGGTGCGCCGGATACGCCTGAGATCGCGAAGGAAATGGAGGAAAGTGTAAATGAGGTCATGAAAACCAGAGATAACGTGATCTGGATCAGCAAAATGCTGGAAAAGAAAGAGGTCATCCAGTTGTATTCCCACGCCGATGTATTCTGCTGCCCCTCAATCTACGAGCCCTTCGGCATCATCAACATCGAAGCCATGGCCTGCCATACGGCCGTGGTGGCCAGCGCGGTCGGGGGCATCAAGGAGGTAGTGGTGGATGGAGAAACGGGCCTGCTGATCCCGCTGGAACAGCAGAAATCTGCTCCCTTCGAACCCGTTGACCCCGACAAGTTCTCCAGAGATCTGGCCGCCGGGATCAATAAGGTCATCGCTGATCCGGAACTAAAAGCTTCTATGGCCGAGAAGGGTAGGAGGAGAGTAGAGGCGTACTTTGACTGGAGGGCGATTGCCCGGCAGGTGGAGGAGTTGTACCGGTCGCTTGTCTAGCCCTGGCGATTCAATCTATAAAGTACATCACTGGATATGAGTTCATCCCGGATTTAAGGAAAAAGAGATAAAAGGTTGTTTGTCAATTTGTTGTGAGTTATTAACCCCTTTTTTCGCTTTAAAAGAAAAATTCGGGATGAACTCATTTTCAATTGGGGTGAAATGTTCAGTTTTTAATAATGATAAAATTTGTTCCGCCGATCATCTGGCCTCTGATAAAGCCGGTGAGGGCAAATTCAGCCTGCTGCCCCTTTGATACCCGGGCCGGGTCGGGATCGATCAATACTTCAAAAGTACTCCTCATCCCAGGAAGAATGAGCTGTGGGTCCGGATGATTGATCCGGCTTGCCCAGATCTGAGGTTCTTGTTCTCCGAAGCCGGACAATTGACGGAGTTCGAGGAAAATGTATGCTGGCTCTTCCGTTGGGTTCCAAACCGTAAACGGTACAATTGCGGGTGAGCTCGTTGGCCCGATATGGCAGTTTTCCTGCCCCCTGTTATTCGCTTCGTTAATGTCCTCGACGTGGTAAATTTCCGCAATGATACACAGGTGTCCAGTAGTCGGGGACCATTCTGCCTCAGCTTTGGCATTACTGTGTTTGCCAACATCAATTTCATCCGTATCAATAAAATTCCATACTTTGTCGGGGTGGCCAATGCCGAAGTCGGCCCATTTAAAGGTAACTTTTACATCCTCAGCGTCAAAGTCCGTATCGTTATAGATTTTTGCTTCTATGGTGTAAGTATGCCCGGCCTCCAGGTTGTTGGACTCAACCGGAGTTCCGGATTCATACAATTGGATCTCGGGGTTATTCCAGGTAGGATTGTCTCCGGTGTGCAGAAAGTGCGTAGAGGGATCCCACTGGGAATAAATATAAAGGTCGATAGGGTTGGCAGCCCGCACCTGAAAAACGTCAACCGCATATCTCTCGGAAGTATTGCCAAAGGCAAGGATATTAACCGGCCCCAGAGGATGAGGCGATGGCACATTAACGGCAAGGTCATTTCCGATTTGGCCAAAATTTCCTCCGCTGGCAGCGGGGCTGCTCTTCAACTGGTTGTTGAAAAATACATCTACCGTTTCATTACCCGAAAAGTAATGTCCACCAACCTTAAAAGATTGGCCTTCTACCCCGTTATCCTGGTCAAGCCGGTTGATCTCAGCGCCTCCGGCATTGATCTCTATGATGCCCTGATAAGGCCTGAGGTTAATTCCGGTTACGGTGATACTGGCATCTCCTGAACCTACCTCAGCCAGCATAAACCGGGCCAGGCCGGCTGGGTTGGTTTGCTTGACTGCCAGGATCTCATCATCCCGCGTAATGGCCACTGTGGCATTGGCGACAGGGGCTCCACCCGGGCCTTCTTCGGCCTTCACTACAAAATCCTGTTGGCCAGTTGAACCAATACCCTTGGGATGGCCCACAGCCAGGTTTACCGGTTCTTCTGTCCAGATCGGCATTTCGGGATCCCCGAAGAGCGTGTACATCTCGAAAGTGATTTGCCGTTCTGTACTGTGGCCGTATGCGTTGGCCATAAAGATTTTTCCATAGTTATGAACTTGCCCCATCCTGGGCATAGGGCTAACCTCCCGGCCAGGAATTGCCGGATAGGTGGCCGTCAGCGGCGGGGCAGGGTTGAACGCCGGCCAAATGGCCTTGTGCATGCCGAACATGAAGAAATCGTTAACGCCCGTCCAGCTGATCCGGGTAGCTCCGATAAATGCCACGGCGCCGCCTGAATTGTTTCGCAGAAATTGTTCGGCGAAACATTCGGAATTGGTAGCAGTCGCCTGTATGCCGGGGTCAGAATATACGTCAGCGGCGTCACTCTCATTGTCAAACCATCCATTTTCGCAGGCGATAGAAAGCACTACCGGAGTAAGGTTGCCGTTAGCCAGGGCGTTGACATCGGTATTGTTGAAGCCAAAAATGCCGGACCAGCCCGAACGGCTGCCATGATCCCGATAAGTCACCAGAAAACGTCCGTTATTGATGTCTGTGGAAATGTCTGCATCATCATCATTCCATCCCAGAGCAGTCAGGGCCGGAGGTTGTAAACCGCCTCCATTCTCAAACCAAAGAGGCGTTTGGGTTCCGCTTGTATTGTATCGGCGATTGGGATTGTAACCATTAGCATCCAGAAAGGCAAAGATCTCTTCCATGTTTTCAATCCATGGCCGGTCCTCCTGCCGGTCATCAGGCTGGTCATCTTCAAATAAGGCGATCAGGGCTGCGTCAGTGTAGAAATTCGGCGGGGCTGGTGGGTTTTGCTCATAGTCCAGTATTTTGTTCACTACTGTTGTCGCCTGGGCAAGGTCATCAACCGATAGCCTTCCGATAAAGACATCGGGAAAATAATCCGAACCGTCCAGTGTGCTGTAGAAAAGGTCGGTTCCTACCTGGGAAATATGGTCTGAATGATAGGCTCCGTAATTAGTCGGGAGCAGGGTGGTATTGGCATTGTCTCCGACATCTCCGACCAGAAGTACATAGGAGGGAGCAGGATCCCATTTGTCGTAGGCGTTTTGTAAATAGGTCCGGATGCCGCCGGCGGTGGTGCCGTTGGAAATATTGGCAATATCTACAACTTGTGTTTCATAGCCCTTTTGCCTTTTCCAGTTCTGAAACCTGACAATGGGATTATTTGGGTCTCCGGCATTATAAAACCTGTTATGGGTCAGGATCAGGTAATCGCATCCGGGCTGGTCCTCATCATCATCGTATCCGGTGGGGCCGTCGGGACGGAAAAATCTTGTCTGGCCCTTGTAATTCAGGACCGAAGCACTTAACATTTCCTCAAAAACCCTGGATTCGATCCGGCGCGGAATGGGTTGGATCTGAGCTGGCTGGTTATATCTCAACCTGACTTCGATATTGGAGAATACTTTGAGCTTTTTCATGGCCGGATTGAACTGAACCGGCCTGATTTTTAAAAACACGACCCTGTGCCCCCGGATAATACCGATATCCTCCGGCTCAACTACCGCAAGGCTGGCCGGCCAGAATTCATTTAACTGATAAGTAGCAGGGTCGATAGTGAATGGTTTGTCCTCGGATTCATCCTGGTTGATGCCTGGTTCCTGAGCGGGATAAATGTTGTAGCAATCCAGTATCCTCGATCTTTCTTTTACGATTTCGACATTTATACTGACGTCTCTGGGTATCTCGAGCATTCTTCCCAGGACGGGAAGTTCGGGTTTACCGACATCCATCATATTTGCCTGTCCGGGTATAATTACCCTGTGGTAAATTATGCCTTCTTCCTCGGCCTGGTAAACAAACATACCGGGAATATCAAAATTTACCATAATATCTGTAGTCGTTTCATCTTTCATGGACGCTTCCGGCATTTCTCCTTCTCTTTCTTCTCCGGAAGGTTCAAAAGGGATCCACCCCAGGTCCGGTTCGCCGCAAATAACAGTTATTACCTGGTTTGTTTCCAGCGAGATCCGCCTGGGCCTTTTTCTGGGATTACTTTCTACAGGCGATTGTTCTTCACTGATCTCGATGCTGGCCTTGTTGCGAATGGTATCCGCTTTGCCAAGAACAGCCTCAAACTCGACAAACCCATTTCCCTTGGGCTCAACTCCCCTGATCAACCATGTGATGACATGGCCGGTTTCAGAATAAGCGCCTTCATTGAGTGGGCTGATATCCGAAAGGCCAGAGTCTAATTTATCTTCAATCCTGATATCGGCTCGTTTTTTGAGCTCGTTAAAAAAATAGATCCTGTATTTGGTCCGCTCTCCTTCGAATCTCGTCTCTTGTGTTATTTCCCCCACTTCAGTAACAATTACCTTCCTGTTCATCTGCTCAGGAGGGCTGGGAGGTATCGGTAAACAACTCTCAATGATCACTGTTGCCAACAATAAAACGGGTAAGAATGCTAGTACCGAAATGAGAATTTTGTTTTTCATTTGGATTGGTTTTTTGGGTTAAAATATTGTGCATTTTGCCAATTACAGAGATGGGGCTGATAATATTGGATATGCCTCGCAAGGATTCCACTATCGTCAGAAAGCCCGGAAACAGCAATTGAACTCTTCTTTTTTCTATTCAGGAAGCCAGTTTTGAAAGCCTAAAAGGAGAGGATAAAGCCAAATTCAATTTTAAAGATATGGAGTGATTTGTCAATGATTTTGGTCAATCCCGGCTTGTATTTCTTGAGAACCGGAGTTAGAACTCCATTGGGCAGCAGGTTCATTGAGTGCCTCCTGAATGGCCCGGATCTGTACCCTCACAACTCTCCCGACAACCGCTCCGCCCGCTCCCGCAACTCCGACCCTTCCGGTATCTCCTCCAGCAATTCCCGGCACTTTTTCCTGTCGCCCTGCCTGAGGTAGGTGAGCGCCAGGTACCAGGCGCCGTAGTCCTGCAAATCGGTATCGCCCAGGCGGAGGGATTCAAAAACGGGTATGGCGATGTCGTATTGTTTCAGTTCCAGAGCAGCGATGCCTTTGAATAGCTGAGCGGTGAGGTCTTCTGGATGGCTGGCGAGGTATTGATCCAGGCCGTCGAGGGCTTCCCGGTAGCGCCCGGTGTTGAAGGCCTGTTCCACCCGGCTTAGGTTGACCCCATTGGAGCTTTTTTCCGTCAGGGCAAGGGGCGGGTGGCTGTTGAATTGTTCATAGAGGGAAGGCCGCAGTTGGGAATAGAGCAGGGCCCCGGCAACGACGATTAATGCAAAGCTTGCGGCGAAAAGCCATTGGCGGCGGGATAACCCCAGGATCTTAGCCTCTTTTCTATTGGAACCCCCATTGGCAAAATACTTTTCTCCCAGCCCGGCAAACTGTTCTTTCAACTGCTCTCGTTGAGGCTGTTGTTTCAGGAATTGTTCCATATCGCGGCGCAGCTGCACTTCTTGGGCAAAAGGCTCATCGGTGGACAGCCGGGCTTCGACGGCGGCCTTTTCCTCCTCGTTCAGTTCTCCCGCCAGATATCGGTCGATCAGTTTAAAGTCTTCCTCTTGCATAAGGCTAGCGTTGGCATTGTTGGTGAAAAAGCTGGCTCCAGCGGTTGCGGCAATCGTGAAGCCGGGCGTAAACGGCGTTGCGGTTGCTCATGCCCAGTTGTTCGGCAATGGCCTCTCCGCTGAGGCTCTCGGCGTTCAGCCGAAGGGCCTGTTGGCAGAGAGGGGTAAGCTGGGCAAACGTCTTTTCCAGGCAGGCCTGCAACGCGCTCTTCTCCGCGGCCTCTTCGGCCTCCTCTAAAAGGCTTTTCACGCCCTCCGCATCCTTATATTCCATTTCCACCTCATTTCTTAGGTGTTCTTCCTGCTTATTCCGGCGGAGGCCTTTGCGGTGGAGGTTCTGGCAGATGGCAAACAGCAATGCCCCGAACGGGCGCGTGAGGCGGAAATCCGGGCGGCAGTATTGGATGAGAATGGCCATCAACCCCCGCTGGAAAACATCCTGAGCGTCGGCCGGGCTGCCATTATTGTTGCATACCCACTGCCGGACTTCCGGAGCGTGTTTCCGGTAGATCTCCTCGATCAGCCGGTTGTCTCCCCGGCAGAGCGCTTCTACATATTTCTGGTCGGGATGGGAGCCCATGGATTATAGTTTGATCCAAAGGTAAAATTTCCTTAACGTTTTTTTAACACTTAATTTCCATAAGATTTTCCCGGCCCCGGGAATGTAAGGGTGTAAAACGATCAAAAACATTTTTCAACAAAAATCCAGAACCATGAAAAAGATCAAGCAATTGGCCACTCTGTTTTCCACCCTTTTCCTGCTGGGGCTCATGACGGCCTGCAATACCGAACAGCTGGACATTACCGGTGAGATCCTCTCCGAACCGCAGAAGATCAGCTATGACGGCCTGCAGCATACGGCCCTGGGCAATGCCGTCCTGGAAACCCGGGGTGAGGGCTCGACGCAGCAATTGACAGTGAGCAAGGTTGACAACGTAGAAGAAGATGGCGTTCGGATCGATCTTGCCGGCCACAATGGCCTCGACCTGTATTTCGAACCGGTAGCCATCCCGGATTATGGGCAGATGCAGCTCATGGCGGTTGACCAGGCGACGGAAGAGCCTTTCAGCGGCATTCGCATGAGCAGCGGCCCGGGCAGCGAGAAGATGATGGAAGTATTCATTGCCGATCAGGATACGCTCCTGCTGGAAGGTTTCCGCGATGGGGAGCGCGTTTTTTCTCAGAAGATCGAATCCAAAGAACGTTGGTGGTGGGTCGTCGTAGCCGCCGTTTACGTCCTCGACCATGCCAGCGCCCACTATGAGTGGCACAGCGACGGCTCCTCCAGCGGCGGCGTTGACTGGAACGGTACGGCCCCCAATGGAAACGGCCCCGGCGACTATCCCTACGCGGAGATCCTGCTTCCGAATAATGACAGGCCCATAGCCGTTGACCTGCTCACCTTTTCCTCCACCCGCGCAACCGGGAAACACATAGAAAAGGCAGCTCTGGAGATCAAAGGGGAAAACCTTGGCTCTTTCACCATCAACGACGAAAACTATTAGGCGCTAATTTACCATTAGCGCTTAATTTTATGAAAACCCATAGTGTGCCTCCAGGCCACACTATGGGTTTTCATTCGCTCCTTACTCCATTATTCGTAACTTGACTTCTTTTCCAACCAATACCCGAACCATGCTTCGATTGATCCCGGTGCTCACTTTGCTGTTCGCCTTGCCTGCTATCTTCAATGCTCAGGATACCCCATCCGCCAATGATCGGGAAGCCACCCTGTTTTTCCGCCAGCAGGGGCCAAAGCTCCAGTTTGGTTCAGAATTACCTCCTCATATACAGATCCCGGGTGCTCCGGAGGCTTACTATGAATACTACTGGGAATTCGGGGACGGAGCTTTCAGCTTTGAAGAGGAGCCGGTTCACCTTTATATCGAACCCGGCGCATACGATGTGCAGCTGTGGGCAACCGGAAAATACGACAACGGCAAGTCTCCCCGGTCGCGCCGTAAAAGAGTGGAGATCAAAAAAGATACAACGGCTATGATGGCCGCGGCAGAATCACTTCCCCAGGTGTTGCCGGACGAGAAGGCAACCCTGGCAATGCAAGCCGTCCGCAACCCGCGCCCGGGAGAGGAGTTTGTCGCCATAATAAGCTATCGCAATCCGGAAGAGGTTTTTTCTGCCGGCCAGCTCCACCTGTTCTTCAATGAAAGCAAATTCGATCGTCCGCAGTTTGAATTTCGGGAGGCCCGCACGCCTTTTGGAGAATACGAAGTGGAGCCGGCGGCGTTCACCTGGAATCCCGGCATCGTAGGTATAGAAAGCTGGGTGTCTTTAGAGCCGGCGCCCGGGATGTGGCGGGCAACAACTTCCCCGCCGGCTGCCGATCCGAGGGAGTGGATTGCCAAGGCTCGTGCTGCTTTCCACTCAGAGAAAGCCTGGCGGTTTGATAATATGGAACCCGGAGCAGTGCACAACCTCTTTATTTCCCTGAATCCCACACCGGCTATGGCTGCAGATACCAATGTCACCCTTCACCTGCGCGCCGTCTATATGCCGGATGCCGGCGGAGCTGCCGGTGTTTATGACCTCACCATTCCCGTTGTTGCTTCCCACGACCCCAACTTTATCGCCGTTTCCGACCGGCGGGCCGGTTTCCGTAACCTTCACAGAAAAAAGCTGGAATACGAAGTACATTTTCAGAACAACGGCGAGGGGCCGGCCAAACGCATTCAGATCACCACTACGATCCCGGAGGGGCTGGACGTGGAAGCGATGGAAATACTGGAAACCCAGCCTGCCTGCCCAATCTGCCCGAAGACGTCGGTGGACTATGGGTGTATGGATACCACCATTCAGGACGGAAAGATTTTCTTTACCTTCTACAACATTTACCTGCCGGGCAGCAGGCAGGAGGGCGTTTCCAAACGGGATTCCACCAAAGGGTTTGTGCGCTATCGCATGGCTCCGAGCCGTAAGGCCAAAAAACTCCCTCTTCGCAGCCGGGCCAGCATCGTCTTTGACCGCAATGAACCGGTGATCACCAATTTTTCCACCACCCGCTTCAAGCCGGGCTTTTCTCCGGGCCCGGTACTGGGCTATCGCCTGGTTCCGGAGATGAGCGATGCCAATGCCTTCGTGGCGGGAGTCGCAGTGGCGCCCTATAAGCCCTACCGGCCCTATTTTCAGGTGGAATTCCTTGCCGGTTTTACCGGTGAGTGGGCCGATGAGGTGAATGTTCCGAGAGATACCATCCGGACCGAGGTTGCAGCGGAGCCTGCCGGCTTTCCCGTCCTGCTCCGCACGGACTCCATTTTTCAATCCAGGAGCCGCGGCCTCCGGCGCCTGAGCACTTTTCAGCTGGCGCCCCTGCATGTACGTTACAATATCAATGACTTTATTGGCCTGGGAGCAGGCGCCAGTTTGACCCTAAGCCGGGAAAAGTGGGCCAGAAATTTTGACGAGCAGTACGGGGTCCGGGAGTATTGGTGCCCTCCGGACGGGCCCGGAGAACCCTGCGAACTGATCGATGAAAGAGCCGGCCGCAACCTGGGTGTCGAAAGCGGTGTTTCTATCCGTCTGCGCCTGGGCCTTTTTGCCGACGTTCAGCTGGGGCTGGTGCGCGCAGGGCCGGCACTGGGCATTCGCCCGTCCTATCAGTTGGGAGAGGACGATCCTTTTTCGCTGTTGTTCTACCTCAGTTATAAATTCTGACCCTTTGAAATGTGGGGGTAAAGCGGTATCATAGGCCTGATTTCCGAAGATATTTCCGCCAAAAACAGGCTTATGCTGCGGGTGCTTCTTGCCTTTTTACTTTTTCTGACAATACCTCCTTTGGCCATCAGCCAGGATGCCACCTCTTCTTCTCCTGAAGAGGAAGTAGGCCGGGTGCAGCAGCAGCTTGCCGTTTTTGAAGCGGAGGGCCCGGCCGACAGCGTGGTTTGTTACTACGACAAGCAGGCCGATCTGTACTGCCAGATGGACCGCCTCGATGATTGGTTATACAGCTACTGGGACCTGCAGGCCTATTTCTATGAAAATCCTGAACGGGCGCTTCCCGTTCTGGAGCGCGCACTGCGGGAAAAATGGCGCGAACCGGCCTCACCCTCGGAGTGGGAGGCGCTGTTGTGGGTATATACCAATCAGGGCTATCAGGCTTTTCAGTTGGGCAAGGTACTGGCCTCTGCCCGGGCGTACGAGCGGGCCGCTGCAATTTATGAAAAGCAGAAGATCCCGGATTTCGATATCGTTGGTTATGTTTTTCTTCCCCTGGGCGCCCATTATACCCGCCTGGGAGACAACGAACGGGCCCGTGCCGTCTATCGCCGGGCGCTCGGGCAGCCAGGGTTGGCAGCTGAAGAGCTGGGCGGATTATACAATAACCTGGGCCTGTCTTACTGGGATGAAGGCGAATATGAAAAAGCGGAAGTTCAGTTCTCTGCCGGGCTGGCCGTACCGGGCCTGCCGCCGGTTAAGAAAGCGCTGCTGCTGATCAACAAGGGGCGCAATGATTTAGAGCAGGAAAAACCTAAAGAAGCAGAGGTTTCTGCCCGTAAAGCCCTACATATACTGTCCGCCCTGCCGGAGGAAGAAACGGTGACTGATTACCGGTCCGGCGCACAGGCGCTCCTGGGGATGTTGTTTGCCGGAGAAGATCCCGAACAAAGCGAACGCTGGTTTGCCCTGGCGCTGGAGAACGGCAAAGCAGCCTATGGAACCCTGCAACATCGCACCATCGGGAAAATTTTCGTCAACCTGGGGCAGATGCGGCTGCAAAACCGCGATGGCCGGGGCGCCCTCCTGGCGGCCAACCGGGCGCTGCAAAGTGTGCTGCCATCCTTCCTGCCAAAGGTTCCGGAGGCTTTGCCGCCGGACAGCCTTTTCTATGAGGAAAATACCATTATCGAAGCGTTGGAACTGAAGGCGGATGCCCTTCAGCAGCTTGCGGTTGAGGAAGACAGCCTGCTGCTCCTGAACCGGGCTCTGGAGGCTTACGAACTGGCGGCAGCGGCCGGTGAAATGCTCAGCAGCACCTTTCGCTATGAATCGGCACGGCTGGTTTTGCAGGCTAAAGGCCGGGCCCGGACGGAAAAAGCCTTATCGCTGGCCTACCGGCTCCGCAGTGAACCCGGAGTGGTTCGGCGCGCCTTTGTACTGGTGGAACAAAGTAAGGCAAGGGTGCTCCTCGATGCTATCCGTGACAACCTGGGAAGGCGGGAAATCGAACAAGGTGATACTCTTTTATTCCGGGAAAGGGAACTCCGCCGCCTGCAGGCTTATTACCGCAAAGAGCTGGCTCTTCAAAGGGAAGAAAGCCGCCGCCTGGCATTGGAGCAACACCTGGCGGAAACGGCCGACATGCTGGCTGAAGTGGATAAAGCGCTTCGCCGGAAATATCCCCGCCTGGCGGAATTGAACAGCATGCCCGCCTTTACGGCTACTGAGGCTGCTAAACAGCTTTTGCCTTCCGGTGATGCCGTATTGCTCGAATATTTTACCGGGCAGCACCAATTGTTCGCTTTCCACCTTCGAAACTCAGGTGCGGTAAGCTTGTTTCGGGTGGGTTCTACTCCGCAGCTTCAGGAGCCATTGACGGAGTTTCTGGAACTATTGCGGTCGCGCAGTGCCCTTCAGGCCGGCCGGGCAACCTATGCCGCAAAGGCATTCCAATTGTACCAAAAGCTGTTACACCCTTTGTTGGAAACCGGAGATAGCTTTCCGAAGGAAGTGATCCTCATCCCCGACGGCCAGCTGGGCTACCTTCCGTTTGAAGCGCTGCTTACGGAAAAGGCGGAATCCTCAGGCTGGGCGGCTATGCCGTTTGTCTTGAAAAAGATCTTGTTGCGTTACGGTTATTCGGCGGCGACCCTTTGGCAACAATCGCAGTTGAAGGCAGCCCCGGAAGGCAACCTCCTGGAAGTTGCTCCGGTGTTTGCCAGTGGGGAGCGGGGCCTGGCGCCGCTGCTGGGGCCCGGGCTGGAGGCCGGGCAACTGGGAATTTCAAGAACAGAAGTCCTGAGGGGCAAATCGGCAACCGTTGCCAACCTGGAAGCGCTGGCCGGAAAATTCCGGGTGTTGCATTTCTCCACTCATGCCCGGGTTGACAGTAGCCATGCCCCGCCCCGCATCGAGTTAACTGACGGCCCTCTTTATCTGCCTCAGTTGTATGCCCTCGGCCTGAATGCAGGCCTCGTGACGCTCAGCGCCTGCGAGGCCGGCCTGGGCAACCTTGCGGAGGGTGAAGGGGTGATGAGCCTGGCCCGTGGCTTTGCCTATGCCGGTTCCGCCAGCCTGGTATCCAGCCTGTGGGCGGTAAATGAGCAGTCCACGGCCACCCTGTTCAATTGTTTCTATACTCATATTGCCGCCGGCATGCCGAAAGGGAATGCCTTGCAGCGGGCCAAACTCGATTACCTGGAAAGCGAGGCGGCCGGTTTCCGGAAATCTCCCTATTATTGGGCGGGGCTGGTGTTCGTGGGTGATAATACACCCGTAACATTCAGGCCTGCCGGTTGGCCGGCCCAGGTGGTATTGGGCGCCCTGTTGATTTTGGGAGCGGCTGCCTGGTTCTGGAGGCGCGGCAAATAAACCTGGGTAAGTAAAAAAAATTGTCGGGCCGTAGGCCAGGCGGATCAATTTTCCTTATTTTCGGTCAATAATGAATTTATCGTGGAAAAATCATCCTGGATTGGCCGTTATGCCTCCATAGGCAATGTAGAAACAGACACTTCCGAACAAAAACTGCACAAAAGATTCCTGATCTACATGGGGACGCTGATGAGCGGTGGGGGCCTGTTATGGGGGGCTATCGCTTCTTATTTTGGGCTTTACCTTCAGTCCCTTATCCCTTTCGGATATACAGCCATGACCATACTGAATTTTCTCTATTTCTACTTCAGTAAGAATTTTCCGGCTGTGCGGTTTTTCCAGGTGCTGATCAGCCTGATCCTTCCTTTTGCTTTTCAGTGGAGCCTGGGCGGGTTTGCGGTTACCGGGGCAATGATGTTATGGTCGCTGCTGGCCCTGGTTGGTTCCATAACTTTCCAAAGCACCCGGCTGGCTTCCCAGTGGCTCTTCGCCTATATCTTTCTGACGCTGGTTTCCGGCTTTATCGACCCCTATGTACGACATTTTGCCATAGAGGCTTCGCCCACCGTTATTTCCAGCTTCTTTGTGATCAATATCATCGTGATCTCCAGCATTGTCGTGGGCCTCATGCTCTTTTTTGTGGAGAGCCGGGATGAGGCAAACCGGGTTCTGACCGAACTGAAGAACAACCTCGAGGAAGTGGTGTCGGAGAGAACACAGGAGTTGAAAGAAACGCTCGCTCACCTCTCAGCCATTATCGATAACCTTGCCGATGGACTGCTGGTGACGGATGAGAATGGCAAGATCGTCCGGATGAACCCCGCTTTGCTGGCCATGTATGACATTGGTTCGGAAAACCTTTTTAAAGGGCTGGACACCGAAAAACTGGATGGCAACATCACCCGTCTGGTCAATGAAGTGATCCGGAATCACGAAATTGCTACCACAGAGCTCACTCTGCCGAACAAGAGGGTCGGGAAGGCTACGGCGAGTTGTATCATAGATGCCTCCACGGGCGCCGGCGCCCAATGCATTGGGTCAGTTACGCTGATCCGGGACATCACCCGGGAAAAGGAGATCGATAGTATGAAAACCGATTTTATTTCCAATGTTTCCCACGAATTGCGCACCCCTTTGACCTCGGTGTTGGGTTTTGCCAAAATAATCGGAAAAAAATTCGCCGAAAACGTCCAGCCAAATGTGGATGCTTCGGATCGAAAAACAGAACGGGCCGTAAAGCAGATCAAAGACAACCTCAACATCATCATTTCTGAAGGAGAACGGCTGACCGGCCTGATCAACTCTGTCCTGGATATCTCCAAAATGGAAGCCGGCAAAACCGAATGGAGAATAGCCGAGCTTTCCATCGAAGAACTGATCGATCATTCCATGGCTGCCACCTCTTCTCTTTTTAGTAGCTCTAATGTTGATTTTGTCAAAAGCGTGGAGGAGAACCTGCCTGCTATATTGGCCGACCGGGACCGGATCATTCAGGTCATTATCAACCTGATCTCGAATGCGGCCAAGTTTACTTCCCATGGCCAGGTTCGTGTCTCCGCCCGGCAGTCAGGCCCGGGATTGGTGGAGGTCGCCGTGGAAGATTCCGGCACAGGCATTTCCGAAACCGACCAGCTGAAAGTGTTCGATAAATTTCAACAGGTAGGAGATACCCTTACTGATAAACCGATGGGCAGCGGACTGGGCTTGCCTATTGCCAAACAGATCGTAGAGCACCACGGTGGCCAGATCGGGGTGGAAAGCCGACTGGGCAACGGCTCTCGCTTCTATTTCACGCTGCCGGCCAAAAATGCAGGATCCGAAGGGATGGACAAAAAAGTCCGAAAGATAGACCTTGGCACGCTTGTCGAAAGCCTTAACCGTTATATGGAAAGCGATCCTGCCAAAGGGGCGGCCGGGAAAACCATCCTGGTGGCCGAAGATGACCTCAGTATGCGAAAACTCCTGCGGGAAGAACTGCAGGAGGCCGGCTATCACGTGGTTGAAGCCGCAAACGGTTTGGAAGCGCTGGACAAATTAAAACAGGAACGCATTGACCTGGTGATCCTCGATATTATGATGCCGGGAATGAATGGGTTTGATACTGCGGCCGTGATAAAGAACAACCCCAAAACCATGGATGTCCCCATTTTGATCCATTCTGTGATCGAAGGCCAGGAGCGGGGGCTTCGGATCGGGGTGGACCGCTACCTGACAAAAACCGGCAATACCCAGGCCATCATTTCGGAAGTCAAAAAATTGTTGTCCGAAGGGCTCTCCCCCAAACGGATACTGGTGATGGACGAAAATGAATCTACGGTGAAGACTCTTGTGGACGTCCTGGCCGCCAAGGGTTACCAGGCAGTGGGTACCTTTGATGGGAAAAGCGGATTGGACCTGGCCAAACAGGAGAAGCCGGATATGGTCATTGTGGATGCTCTTTTCTCGGAAAAATACGGTATCGTCAAAACCCTTCGTTTTGAGAAAGGGCTCGAACACATATATTTTTTACTGCTAGGTGACGACGAAGAGGCTGCACGTGATTAAACTCAGAAAAATACTACGTTCTCAAGCGGTGGCCGGAATTCTCCGGAACATGGAGAAGGCATTTCACGAGCCGTTCTGGATCTTTGATGTGCAGGGGAATTTGCTTTGGGGAGCGGTTCCTCCTCCTCAGGGGCTGGAACCCGTTTACATCCTGATCGAAGGAGAAAAGGCTGGTTACATCGTCGGGTGCAAGGCCAATGAATTGGCGCCGGCATTTATCAATCTGATCGTCCAGTACGAACAGGATAAGAGAAATATCCTGGCGGAAACCCTCGACCGCTACAAAGAGATCACCCTACTGTACAACCTGGGGGAAAAGCTCATTGCCAATTTTGATATTCAGTCAGTGGCCGGACTGATCGTTTCCGAGACGCTGGCCAACCTCAGCGGCGACAGCGCTTCTTTGATGCTGTTCAACAAGAATACCGGCAAACTGGAGGTCATGGCTGCCCGCATTAAATCGGGCCGTCAGGAAACGCACATTCCCCTGGCGCCGGGGGAAGGGATCGGCGGGCACGTTTTTCAGTCGGGACAGCCTGAAATTGTAAATGCGGTAAGGTTCGACAAGCGCTTTATACCGGGGAATAACCCCATAGAGTCTATCATGTGCGTGCCCCTGAAAGTAAAAGAGAAAACCATCGGCGTGGCCAACCTTGCTTCTTCCGTTCCTCACCAGTATTCCTCAGCAGAACTGAAGCTTTTTTATGCGATCACTTCCCAGGCGGCATACGCACTGGAAAATACACAGTTGTACGTGCAGAAAGTCCGGGAGGACCGGATAAGGAGCAACTTGCAGCGCTACGTACCGGCTCAGCTGGTGGATGCCATTATCCATTCCGAAGATGACAGTACCTTTGAACCGAAAAGAAAAAACATTACCACCCTGTTTTCGGATATCCGGAATTTTACGGAGAAATGCGAATCTCTGCCGCCTGAGCAGATCGTGTATTACCTGAATAAGTATTTTTCCGGAATGGTAGATGTTATCTTTAAATATAATGGAACCATCAACAAGTTCGTTGGTGATATGATCGTGGCCTTATTCGGAGCACCTTACGGCCTGGAAAATGACGCCCGGCAGGCTGTTCAGGCAGCCATTGAAATGCAAACCCGCCTGGCCTCCTTCAACGACGGCTGGATCAGGGAAAACTTCCTGACCGGTATCGGGATCACTAAGGGAGAGGTGGTCGTCGGCAACATCGGCTCACATCATCACATGGACTATACTGCGATCGGTGATTCGGTAAACGTGGCCGCCAGGCTGCAATCCCTGGCCAAAGGCCATCAGATCCTGGTTACCGAATCGATCTACCAGGTTACAAGATCTGATTTTACTTATCGTAAATTCGACCAGGTGATCCATCTGAAAGGCCGCCATCAGCCCGTACAAATATTCGAAGTACGCTACTAACTAATAGAAATGAAAATAATGGCTGAAAATAAAATTCTGATCATCGACGATGAGTCTCCTATCCGGATGTTGCTCGAACAAACCCTCGAAGATTATGAGGATGTTGGGGTAGAGATCCTGTCGGCGGATAATGGCCAGGACGGGCTGGGCCTGATCATCAAAGAACGGCCAAAACTGGTGTTCTGTGATGTGATGATGCCGGTTATGAATGGCTATGAAGTCTGCGAGCAGGTCAAACAAGTCCATAAATTGCACGACATCTACTTCATCCTGCTGACGGCCAAAGGCCAGGAGGTGGATAAGAAAAAAGGGGAATCCTTCGGCGCCGACCTGTATCTGACCAAACCCTTTGACCCGGACCTTGTTTTCGAAAAGGCAGGGGAGATACTTGGGGTGAGGCCTTGAATATTACTCAATTCTTCACCACCGGAGGCTCCAGCAGCTTAAAGAACTGGTCCAGTTTCGGCATGATGATGATCTCAGTGCGGCGGTTGAGGCTGCGCCCTGCCGCCGTCGTGTTGCTGGCTTTGGGTACATACTGCGAACGCCCGGCGGCAGTCATCCGTTCGGGAGCGACATAGTGGTCTTCCTGCAGGATGCGCACGACCGAGGTGGCCCGCTTTACGCTCAGGTCCCAGTTGTCGGCCACGCAGGAATTGGAAATGGGCACATCGTCGGTATGGCCTTCCACCATTATATTCATATCGTCGTGGTCATTGACAACCGTGGCGATCTTACCCAGGACAGAGTAAGCGGCCTTATTGACCCGGGAACTCCCCGACTGGAACAGGAGCTTGTCTGAGATCGAGACATATACGAAACCGCCTTTGACCTCGACCTGAATATCTTCATCATCGACGTTGCTCAGAGAGCGCTTGAGGTTCATGACCAATGCCAGGTTGAGGCTGTCTTTGGTTTGGATCTTACTGGTCAGGTCCTGAATAAAGGAGTACTGCTGGGTGATGTTGTCCAGCGATTTGCGGATGCTTTCCGCCCCTTCCTTGTTGACCACGGAAAGGTCGGCCATCCGGTCCAGAAGGCTGGCCTGGGTGCTCTGGGCGTGGTTGAGCTGGGCTTCCAGTTGTTCGACCTGTTCGTTCTTCATGGCCAGCTCGCTTTCCAGGGCGGCCACCTTTTTTTTATTACAGGCGCTGAAAGACAGCACCGCCAGGCCAAATAACAGGACTTTTAGCTTTTTCATAGAAGGTTGCTTGGTTAGTTCTTTCAATTTCGGACTCCTTTATCAAACTGGCCTGAGCGCCCTTTTATTATATTTTAGCGGCATCTTCCCGGATCAGGGGGTCAGGTTAACCTCCAGTACGAAGCCGTCAAAAACCTGGGAAAGGTAGAGTTTGCCATCATGCCAGAGGGCCGTGGAGGCTGCACTTATGGTGCTTCCGTTGTCCTGAAAAACCAGTTCGGCTTCTAAGGTATTGGGGTCAATGCGGTAAGCCAGGCTCGGTGAGTGCTTTCGCCGTTTTTTACTGTGTTTCAGGAAGCGGAAAAGGCAGGGGTGGGAGGTCGTCCAAAGGTAGCCCTCACTGTCCCGCGTCAGGTTGTCGCCCATCGTGATCTTCTGCGGGGAGGTGGTTTTGCTCTCCGGTTCGATCATGCCGGGAGCGGCGATGGAATAGCGGTTCACCTCTTTACAGGCGCCGTGCACCATATAGAGGCTCCGGGCCTCCTCATCGACATAGATGCCGTTGGGGTAGGCCTGCCGGGGTATGGCCACATCCCAGATGCCGCTTTCGGGGTTGTAGTAAACGATATTGCCCGTTCTGGCGCCGAACGCTCCCCGGATGAATTGCCAGGTACTGGAGTTTTTAAGGATGTTGGATACATAGAAGCTGCCGTCGGAAAGGACGAAGATATCGTTGGGGGCTCTCAGTTCACCATCTGTAAAGGTGGTGTCGTAGAACAAAGTGTCTGCGCCAATGCGAAATCGGAGGATCTCATTGGAACGAAAGCCCCGCTTTTTCTTCCCGCGATGGGTGACGCTGTACAGGTAATCCGTGCCGTCAATCCGGGCCAGAGCGATGCCATGAGGGTGCCAGTCGGCAAGATTGGTATCATTGGGGTAAAGGGTGGAAGGGTCCTGATCGAATGTGAAGGGAAGAGCTTCCCCCGTTTCCAGGTTGATGGCGTAGAAGCTTCCGGATACTACCGGAATGGTATCCCGCCGTTCATCGCAGGAAACGATCAGGCGGGGGTAACCCCGGCTGGTATCCAGGGCAATGTCTTCGGTGCCTGGCCCCGTATATATTTTTTTCGAGGTATAGGCCTGATCCATCTCGTAGTCCGGGCAACCGAAAGAGACAGAACTGCATTTACAACTGCTGAACAGGGTGGCGATGAGAAGCAGCCCGGCGAAAGGGGCGGTTTTGAGTAAAGAACGCATAGCTGTTGGTTTTGGGGTGGGATTGAAAATATTAAGTGGCCGGACAGATTTATATTACGTTTCGAGGCTGCCTGACCAATTTAAGCGGCAATGGGAAATTGCCTGACACGTTGTGTGGGACAGGCTAATTTCCCAGGGAGGGCGCTTGAATTATCATAAAATAATTGTGTCCGACTACTTAAGTGGACAGATTTATATTACGTTTCGAGGCTGCCTGACTGAGCCTCCCCCAACCCTCCCGACACGTTGTGTGCGGGACAGGCTCTCCGAGGGAGGGGGCTTTTGCCCAACGGGAGCTGCAAAATGGCCGCCCGCCCAGTGTTTCCAGTTCCTCCCCTTTTGGGGGAGGTGCCGGAGGCGGAGAGCCTGCCCCGTACACGCAGTGTCGGGGGGGCTTGCTCAGGGGAAGCAGCTTTTGGGATGCCGACTTATACGTAATTTAAATGTGTCCGGCTACTTACCACTTATAGAACAATATTTCTCCGTAAACAGCTGTATGCGCGGGCAGGAAAAACACACAGGCGGCCCTTCCGATAAATTTTATTAATTTGGATCCCATTAATATTTCAAATAGCAGGATCACCTAATCAATCTACCGCCCATGGATGCGGCCCTCCAAAAGATCATCAACCTTGCTGAACGGGAATATCTGCAGTATGCCGGCCTTCCTTTTGCCGTCTATCTGGCCAGCAGGGAGGGCATTTTCCTTCGGTATAATGAAGAAGCCCGAAAATTGCTGGGCCTGCCTGCCGAGCCTGGCCTCAATGCCAGTGTCTCCGGTTTTTACAACCACCCTTCCGACCGGGAGGACAACCTGAACCGGCTGCTGCGCCTGGAAAAAGGGCAGTGGCTCCGCAATACCACCATCGACCTGAAGGTGAACGGGCAGGTGCGTCACGTTCGGGACTTTACAAAGGCAATATGGAGTGAAGATGGGCAGGAAATTATTGCCTTGTTGTGCCTAATGGTGCCCATCAACAAGGGGGGGCGCTACCACCGTCTGTTCAATGACCTGCCGGTAGGCATTTTCAGCTTCCGTAAAGGCAGCGGACTGACGAATGCCAATCCTCACTTTTTGGAAATGTATGGTTACGACAGCCTGGAAGATGTTCTTTTCAGGGAAGCGGGCGATTTTATTAAATACCCCGAAGACCTTGAAGAGATGGAACGGCGGTTATGGGAAAAAGGCCGGGTCTTTAATGAATACCAGGAGCATGTGCGCAGGGATGGCTCCGTATTTACCGCCGCTATCAGTGCCCGGGCCGTCTGGGATAGCGACGGCAACTGGATAGGTACAGAGGGCATCCTCGAGGATGTTACCATGGAGGCCATATATTTCAACCTGGTCAACGAGGTGCCCATCGGCCTGTACAAGGTGCGCATCAATGAAAAAGGAGAACACATCCTGCTGCATTGCAACCAGCACTTTGCCAACAACCGGGGTATTGAACATCCGGACGGCATTATTGGCAGGGATCTTCGGGAATGGCACATCTCGCCGCAGGCTTTTCAGGAGTTTCACGATGCCCTCATCCGGAAAGACCGAGAAGGGCAGAGCCTGGTTGATTATATCCTGCCGGCGTACAATGGAAAAGGGGAACTGCGAAGATATGAGGTGCACGTCAGGTTGCTGAAAGATGCCTCGGGAAATATCATTGGCAGGGTAGGGGCCGAACGGGATGTGACCGATTACCTGGAAACAAAACAGCAACTGGACGAATTGACTACCGATATCGGTAAAGTGCTGCATTCCTATTCCTCAACGCTGATCCATGTCAAACACACCATGGATGCCGTTATTCGCTCCTTTGTCACCAAAGACCTGCTGCCAAAAGAGGGCGGCCCGCCGGATGAGGGTAAGATACGCGAACAGATCAGCCGGCAGGTTGGCATTTTGCAAACTTCCGTCCACAACATTCTGGAAAAGGGCCGGGAAAACCGTCAGCTGGGAGAAGGCGCCGCCCGGCAGCTGGAGCACATCATGGGCCTGCTGGCCCGCTTCAGCCAGGAACAGAATGCCGCCCAGAAACTGGCGGTGATCAGAGACGGAGCGATCCGGGTTAAATCGATAATTAATGATGCGGCGGAGAAAGGGAATTTCCCCCGCGAGCTCATAAAAGAGGCCCGGCGGCAGCTGCGGGAGATCCTGCGCCTGTGCAGCCTGGCAACCCTTTACCGGGGAGTGGATACCGTCCTGGAAATGGAAACCGTGGTCAATAACCTGCGGAGTTACATCCTCACCCGCGTGAAATACCAGGAGGAGCCGCAGCGGATCGACCTTTATGACGTTATTGTCGGTGTGGCCCGCAAAATGGAGGAGTTTGCCGCCAACCGGGCGGTGGAACTGCGGATGAATATCAAGGCCATTCGCAATGTTTATATCGACGGATATGAAGACGGCCTGGCCCGGGCCCTGTTGAACATCCTTCATAATGCCATAAAATACAGCTGGACGAGGAAAGGGCCCGATAAGGCGTTCGTGATGGTCGAGGGGAAAGCAGATGCCGACTGGGTTTTTATCAGCATAGAGAACTGGGGGGTGGCCATTACAAAGGAAGAACTGAAGAAAGGCCTGGTCTTCAGGGTGGGATACCGCGGCGTCAATTCCAGCGACCGCCGCCGGCCAGGCACCGGGTTGGGGCTATATGACTCCCTGAAAGTGGCCGAAAAACACAAGGGAAAACTGACGGTTACCAGTGAGCCTTCCCTGGGTAACCCAGAGGATGATTATTCAAACCCCTTTATTACAAAAGTCACGCTTCAATTACCCCGAAACGAACAATTGATATGAGCGCTTATAAAGTACTGTGGATCGAAGATGATGCCGATAGCGACCTTTACCACCTGGCCAGCCCGGTTTACATCGAAGGCAATTATCATCTGGATATCGCCTCTAATGCTTCGGAAGCCTTCTTTTACCTCAACGAACGCCAATATGATATCATCATTGTTGATATCCGGATCCCTCCGGGAAAGAACCCGGAATGGCTGTCCAGGTACGAAGAACTGCAGCGGCAGAGCAATGCCAACTCCAGCCGCCTTGGCCTGGAACTGTTGAAAAAGATCTTCGGGGAAAATGGCAGCAAACCCGCGCTTAAAGTCACCCAGAACCTGGCGGCCGCCCGCTATGGGGTTTTTACCGTCGAGCGCTTCGAAGAACTCAGAAGCGACCTCAGCGAACTGAATCTTATGGGGCTGAAATACAAGCGCAAGAACGCCATGATGCCGCACACCGCCCTGCTGGAGTTCATCCGGGAGGTGTCCCAGGGAATACCGAATGGGGTGTATTAGTTGTTTGTTATTCGTAACGAATCCCGAATCAACGAATCCCTAACCCCGAATCCCGAATCAACGAACCCCCGAACCCATGTACAGCGACTACCTGAGCCTCATCGTAGAAGTTTCCGTAACGGTATATGTCTTTCTGCTGGGGCTGCCCATACTGGTCAATCAGATCTTTCTGCCGGAAGACCTTCGCCGGATGAGCAAGAAGAATTACGCCACCAACCTCATCAACCAGTTGTTGGTGCTGACGGTATTGCTTGTGGCTATCATCCTGGTGGCCTACCCGCGCACGCTATTCTGGCTGATACCTTTTCCGGAAGGCCAGGTGCCCGGAAGGGAATGGCTCATTACCGTTCTTTTTCTGCTGATGTTGTTTTCAACTCTGGTTTTTCTCTACATCCATCTGGTCCGCTCGCAGGGATACCGGGCGAAGGTCGTGCACATCATTAAGAAAAAGCTGTTGCAATCCTACCGGCAAACCGGAAAACTGGACCCCGCTTACCTGGATGACATTGAGTATCTGGGTATTTATTCCAAAGGAGGGGCGGAAACCCGTATTGTGATCCAGGCCTTGGAAGAGTTGCAGAAGAACCTGAAAGTGGATACCACCCCCGGGATGAATAATGACAACCTCATCCAGCTGATCGAGATCCTCTGCAATGCCGTTGCCAACTCAACGGAGGCCGGGAGCCGCTCTAATATGATCGAGGTGCTGGCGATCTATAAAGACATATTGATGGACCTCAAGATGTTGTCCACCGAGGATAACCCTCTTATCCTGGGCAATGAAACCCGTAAGATCAAGGACTGCACCCACAAGATCGCCCTGGCTTCTCTGAAAAAGGACTATTCTGATATGATGCCCCGGGTGCTGAATGTTCTGAGCCTGATTCCCGGGTCGTCCGACAAGCTGTTCGACATCGGCCTGCTGGCTATGGAGAAAAAGCAATATCAGATCGCTACTAACGTCCTTTCCGAAATGATGGACCGGGATAACCGCGATTATGTCACCATGAACAACTACTTCGGCCTGGTCGCTCACTTTTACTTTTCGGGGAATGCCGCCCGCTATTGCGCCCGCCGGTCCCTGGAAAGCAATAAAGTAAAAATGACGGAGGAAACCCTAAAAGAAGCCCGGGAATACCACTACAACCTCTGTAATTTTCCTACGGTTGATCTGCTCGAGCACCTGAGAATCAAACTATTCAGGAAGACATAAGAGTGCCAGGGCGATGTCGTATTAGGCATTATCCATAAAATTGTCATGCAATCTCCTCATTCCTAAAATATCCGGATATGCAAGTAATCGCCAAAACGCTCCTTTTTCTTCTGGCTCTTGGCCTTATTTTTACCAGCCTGGAAGGGCAATCCTTTCTTCTGCAACCTTCCCTGGTTTTTGACGGGCAGGACATGCACGAAGGATGGGCCGTACTCGTGGAAGGCCGCCACATTGTTGCCGCCGGCCCGGCTGCTTCCATCAATGTGCCGGAAGGGGCCGAAACCATTTCCCTGCCCGGCCAGACCCTGATGCCCGGTATGATCGAAGCCCATTCACACCTGTTGTTGTATCCCTACAACCGGGCCGACTGGAACGACCAGGTGCTGAAGGAATCCAATGAGCTGCGTGTCATTCGCGGTGCGGTGCATGCGGAGAAAAACCTGATGGCTGGTTTTACAACGGTGCGGGAACTGGGTACAGAGGGCGCCGGATATGCCGACGTTGCCATTAAACAGGCCATTGAGCAGGGCATTATCCCCGGGCCGCGGCTCATCGTCTCTGGCCGGGCCATTGTCGCTACCGGCAGCTACGGGCCGAAGGGGTTTAAACCCGATTTTGAAGTCCCCCTGGGAGCGGAGCCCGCCGACGGAGACGCCATTATTCGGGTGGTGCGCGATCAGATCGGAAAGGGGGCGGATTTCATCAAGGTTTATGCCGATTACCGGTGGGGGCCTGAGGGTGAGGCCATGCCTACTTTCCTTCAGGAAGAATTGGAACTCATGGTAAAAGTGGCTCGCAGCAGCGGGCGGGGGGTAGCGGCACATGCCTCCACCGCCGAGGGGATGCGGCGGGCTGCTTTGGCGGGTGTGGAAACCATTGAGCATGGAGACGGCGGTACGGCTGAGGTTTTTAAACTGATGAAAGAAAAAGGGGTTGCCCTGTGCCCCACGCTGGCAGCCGGCGACGCCATCATGCGCTACCGTGGCTGGGATGGCAGCCCCGAAACGGAGCCGGAGCGGATCAAACAGAAGAAGCAGTCCTTCAAACTGGCGATGGAATCGGGGGTGAAGATCATAGCCGGAGGCGATGTTGGGGTCTTTGAACACGGAGAGAACGCCCGGGAACTGGAGCTGATGGTGGCGTACGGGATGAAACCGCTGGACGTATTGCGATCCGTTACTAATGTGAACGCAGAAGTCTTTCATTTGCCGGAACGGGGTAGTATTCGCAAAGGATACCTGGCGGACCTCATCGCTGTCGAGGGCAACCCGCTGGAAGACATTTCCGCCCTGCGAAAAGTACAGTTGGTGATGAAGGGCGGAGAGTTTTACAAAAAGCCTTAAATTCAGACGCCAATCCCCGAATCCCGAATCCCGAATCCCGAACCACAAATCACGAACCACCCATTCCATGTCCTCACTCCTCACCCGTACCGTTTGGCTGCTCGGCCTGGTCAGCTTGTTCACCGACATGGCCAGCGAGATGCTGTACCCCATTATGCCATTATACCTCGAAAGCATCGGCTTTACGGTGATGGGGATCGGCATACTGGAGGGTATTGCTGAGGCTACAGCCGGCCTGAGTAAGGGTTATTTTGGAAAACTCTCGGATTACCGGGCACGAAAGGTACCCTTTATTCAGTTAGGATACCTTTTGAGCGCCCTGTCCAAACCCCTTATGGCGCTATGGACAGCGCCCATTTGGGTGCTGGGCGCCCGTACAACCGACCGCCTGGGCAAGGGAATTCGCACCGGCGCCCGGGATGCCTTGCTTGCGGCAGAGGCCACTCCCGGCACCCGTGCCCGCATCTTCGGTTTTCACAGAGGGATGGATACCCTGGGAGCAGCCATCGGCCCGCTGCTGGCTTTGTTGTTCCTGTGGCGATACCCGGAACATTACCGGGCTTTGTTTCTACTCGCGCTTTTTCCCGGCCTGGCAGCTGTAGGGTTCACTCTTTTGCTGAGAGAAAGATCATCTGCCGAGACTTCCCGGGCACAAGGGAAAGGAGAGCCCCCCGGTTTTTTCAGCTTTCTGCGATACATCCCGGAAAGCAGCCTGGGTTACCGCCGCCTCCTCTGGGGGGCTGCTGGCCTTTGCGCTGGTAAACAGCTCTGACCTCTTTTTATTGCTGATGCTGAAATCCAAGGGCATTAGTGATTCGATGCTCATCGGGTTTTACATTTTTTACAATCTCGTTTATGCATTGGCAGCGTTCCGGCGGGAAGCCTGGCGGATCGCTGGGGGCTGAAGCCTGCTTTCATCAGCGGCATGCTTATTTTTGCTGCAGTTTACGGAGGGATGGGCCTGGCGGAGGGCTGGTGGCAGTTTGGAGCGCTTTTTCTATTCTATGGCTTGTATGCTGCTCTTACCGAGGGCGTGGCCAAAGCCTGGATCAGCAACCTGGTGCCAGGAGGAGAGCGGGCAACAGCTATCGGCACTTATGAGGGGTTGCGTTCTGTGGCCACCCTATTGGCCAGTTCACTGGCCGGCCTGGTTTGGTTCCAGTTTGGCCCGCCCGTCTTGTTTGCGGCCACGGCGTTGCTGGTGGCAGGCACTGCGCTGTACTTTATGTGGAAGGTATTAGAATAAAGATTATCGGAGCTTAACGACCAGCCCATCCTGCAGGTGCTGCCTTTTCAATTGATCCAGATAGGCTGCCGCCGCGTTTTTACTGGCAAAGGAAGCGATGACGATCTTGTAGTATCCCCCTTTTTGCCAGAGGTACAGGTTTTGTATGCCCTGGTTTTCAAGCTGCCGGAGCTGGTTCCGGGCGTTGTTGAGGTTGGTGTAGGACGCCAGTTGTATCCCGTAGCCACTGGCGCTGGGAGGCAGGGAAGGGTATGGCTCCATATTTCCTCTGACAGTGGTATTGGCGTAGTTGTAACCCGTTGGCGCCGGAGCCGAACCGTAGCTGTAGTTTGAGGGTGCTTTCGGAGGCTGTGCAGTTGCTCCTTTTGAAGAATAGCCCATGTTGCTGTATGGGTTTGGAGGAGGGGCTTCTCCCGGCAGAACCCCGTTCACTGGATTGGTGTTGGACCGGCCAACGTTTTCCAGCCGGACCCGCGCCCGCCCTTTTCGCACCAGCCCGATCTTCATGGCAGCGGCCCGGGACAGGTCGATGATCACATCCGGGTCGAAAGGGCCCCGGTCGTTGATGCGGACGACGACGGATTGCCCGTTATCCAGGCGGGTAACTCTTACCAGCGTACCGCCCGGCAGGGTTTTGTGGGCGGCGGTAAACTCCTCCCGGCGATAGACTTCGCCCATCGCAGTCCTCTTTCCGTGCATATAGTCCGCGTAATATACGGCGTTGCCTTCCTGTGTGAACCCGGAGCCGGAAGAGGTATTGTAATTGTAATAACTCTGCGAATGGATATGGAACAGGGAGAATAGCAACCCGGTGACAGTAAGGATATATTTCATGACTCAACAGTTTGCATTGTTTACAGCCGCCAGCAATGAGGAGGCATAACTAATGACAAAATCAGAAATATTCAGGATTTTACCAATTGTTTGCTGTACAAACTGTCCTGTTGGTTCATCTGAGCTGAACGATGATTCCGTCTAACAGGTATTGCCTTCGCAGGTTGTCGAGGTAGCCGGCGGCATTGGCTTTGTCGCTGAAGCGGGCGATCACTACGCGGTTCTTGCCGTCTTTTTGCCAGATATAAACGTGTTGTACGCCCTGCTTCAATAGTTGTTCGGTATAACTGACGGCGTGGGCGCCCTCATCATAGGAGGCCAGTTGGATAATATAACCCGAGAGCCCCTGTTCCAATGCCCTGCCACTTTGCAGCACTACATCCGCCTGGTTCCGGGAAGGGGCCGGCGAACGGTAAGTCGTAATGGCTCCCTGGCCCGAATAGTATTGGGAGGAAGGAGGAGGATAAGAGCCAGTCTCTGTGGAATAGGAAGTGGGGGGAGGGGCCGTATAGCGCGGGGATGAGGTGGTGGAAAGGGCGCCGTATGGGGATTTTGCGGAAAATTGCCCGGCGGATGCATTGTTCTGGAACCCTTTCCCGGTTTGCCCGCCACCGTTGCCGGAGTACAGGTTCGCTGTATTGCCGGCCTTTTCGATCCGCACCCTGAGCTTTCCGGCGGCGATCAGGCCGATCTGCATGGCTGCTGCCCTGGACAGGATGATCTTGCGGTCCCGGTCGGGGGCCATTTTATCATTTACCCGCACCTCTACCGACTGGCCGTTGTCGAGGCGCGTTACCCGGAGGATGGTCCCCGGAGGATAAGCCTGGTGAGCTGCGGTAAAGGCTTCCCTGCGGTATTGTTCGCCGTAGGAGGTTGCCTGCCCGTGCAGGTCATCGGCGTAATAGACGGCGATGCCTTCTTCATAGCTTGGGCTCACAGGCTGAGCAGTGAGGGCCCAAACCGGCAAAGAAAGAAGAATGAGGAGGATCTTGTTTTTCATGAGTGCTGGAAGTTTAAACCTGGCAAGCTCCGGGGTGGAGCTTGCCAGGTTTTCCCGGCTTAATCGAAACGGACGATAATGCCATCGAGGTTATACCTCCTTTTGAAGGCGTCGAGATATCTGCCGGCACTGGCTTTGTCGGGGAAGGAGGCGACGACCACGCGGTTGTTGCCGTCCTTTTGCCAGATGTAGGCATTTTCAATGCCGCCTCCCTTCAGTTTTTCAATATGTTCCAAAGCATTCTCCACTTTTTTGAAGGAGGCCAGTTGTATGCCGTATCCGATGGTGGTCGGGGGGAGGATGTAGTTGGCGGCAAAGGTCGCTGCCGTTTCCTGCGCGCCATAACCTTTGGGGGTCACCGAAGAGCTCATATTTTCGTATGGGTTGGGGTTGGCCCCGTAGTATTCGTAGCTGCTCGGCGGCGCTGATGCGTAGGGCGAATCGGCGGCATACGGGTCGGCGGGTGCAAATCCGATCTTTTCCACCCGTACCCTGGAGCGGCCGGCCTCAACCAGCCCGATCTGCTGAGCGGCTGCTTTGGACAAGCTTACGATGTCGCGGCTATTGGCGGCAATGCGGTCGTTGACCCGGGCGTTGACCGAGCGGTTGTTGCTCAGGTTGGTCACCCGAATGACCGTACCCAGCGGATAGCTCTTGTGAGCGGCGGAATACCCATTCATGCGATAGATCTCGCCGAAAGCTGTGCGTTGGCCGTCGAGCGCATCGGCGTAATGCACCGCCGTGCCGGTTTCCACCTGCGCACTAAGGTTAAAAAATGAAAAGAACAGGGATGCCAGGATTACGGTGGCCTTTCTCATAAGTGATTGGTTTAAACGGAGGTTTTTGATATTATGATCTTTATTATTTGCTGTCAGTCCGGGAAATATAAATCAATTATTATATCAATAACGAACAAAATCGCCTTTTTAGCGGATTTTCCGCGGTTTTTTTCGGGTAAAAATTGCCATCCATCCTTCCCGGAAGGCCGGGGGACGGCTCTCCGCTGAGGGCTCAGAGCATGGCTTCGAGGTGCTCAATTTTTTCCATCAGCCAGGTTTTGTTAAAAATGGCGCCTGCTTTTTCAATACCGTGCTGAAGCCTCAAAAGTTCCTTTTTGCTTTTTTCTTTGGTGTAATAGCCGATGTTGGCGCGAAGGTTGGCGGCGCGGCGGGTGAGTTTGAAAAGGTTGTGATACCCTTCGCGCCGCACATCGGCCATTAGCTGGTTGCGGTGCAGGTATTGTTTGAAAGAGTCGGCCAGGGAACTCAACGCTTCGAATTCGTCCAGGTCGTAGTAGGTGCGCAGCAGCAGGGCCTTGGCGCCCAGGCTGTACCTCAGGTCCCGGTATTCCACCTGGGTCAGCAGACGCAATACCTCATCGTATTGTCGGATGGCGTAGAAGTAAGAGGCCAGGTTGAAACGGTAGGCATTGTCCCGCGCTTCCTCCGGCAGTTTGTCCCGGTAGCCGTCGATAAAATTCCGCACCCAATCCATTTCCCGAAGGCGAATGCCGGTGGTGACGATATTCTTATAATGCCATTCCGACAGCAGGCCGTGCTCCAGCAACAGGCCTTGTTCGAGCTGGGCCTGGTAAAGCTTGAATATCTCGGCCAGAAATTGTTCCTCGCCTGCGTTGATCTTCTGGATACAATAGTTCTGGAGGTAGTTGTAAATTGTCTTTTGTTCCACTACCGGAAGGGCGGACTGGTGCTGGTTCAGAGCCTGCAGGGCCTCGAAGTAATAGGAGGAGGCCGGGTTGGAGACCATGCGGTACAGCCAGTAATACATGGCGATGGCCGGTTCTTTGCCCAGTTCTTCAAAATGAGCTTCCACGGCTTCCAGGGCCTTCTCCCGGAGTGGGTCCGAGTAAGAGACTTTGAGGATGCGGCTTCGCACCTGCATCTCACAGGCATCTCTCAGTTTTTCCACCAGATAGAAGCGGTCCAGAAAATGTTGCTTTTCCTGAATGCTGTCGTCGGTGCGCCGCTCCGAAATGGTATTGAAGTATTTGTCGGCCTCACTGGCGGCCAGATATTGCTGATAATACCAGCTGCCGTCTTTGGTCTTACTTTTTCGCTGAGTTTCCAGGGCCTTCTTCAGCGCTTTTTCATACAACTGATACTGCTTTTTGTTGCGTAGCTGCTCCAGCAGGTAAATTTCCTGAAAAGGAGAAGCCTGCTCCATCTGCTCAACCTTAAGAAAATGCCCCGCCAGCCGGAGGCTGTAAGTGAACAAAAGCGCCAGCCGGGCCTGGTCGTGGGGCTGGCCCGGGAAAAGCGCCTGAAAAACGGTTTCCCGGTGGCAGCGCTTTTCGTCAAACCGGGGAAAAATATCACTCAGATAGGCGATTAGCTTCCTTACTTCCTCGTGTTTGTTGAAATACGGGGAGAAGGCAAACTCCCGAAACCGGGTCATCTCCCGGCGGCCAAAACTTTCCAGCAAATGGACCAGCTTATTGTTATGCATAAAAATCAAATTTTTTGGAAAGTTTATTGTTTATAATAAATTGGTTTTTAAGATTTTATTAATTAATTGTTTAGGTAAAATTAGCCAAAAAAGTCAAAAAATGAGAAAAATAGTTCTTTTACCTCAGCAGATATTGTGACATTTTTGTATCGTAACAAAACCTAAACCATCGCGCTGCCATGAACAAAAGCTTACAACTGACCGCCTTAGTCCTTTTCCTGTCCATCCAGATGATGGCCCAGCCCCTTTTTCCCTGTTTCCAGTTTGAAGACATTCCCGCCAATACCCAGCTCGGCCCTTCTTCGGGGAACAGCCCCGGCGATGTGCTCTTCTCGCAAGCTGGCATCCAGGTGAGTATCCATGAAATACAATATGCAGACGGAAGCACAGGCTTCGGGAATGCAGTGATCTACGACGCCAGCTCCGGCTGGCTGGATGGCCAGTTCCTCTTTATGGGCAACAACAGCCTTCAATTTGATCTTTCACAGGCCGATGGCGCCCTCAACCAGGTTTGTTTTGACTTTTATGATGGGGGAGGAGTGGAGAATTTTGCAGTTAACGGGTCTTCCGTAGCTGTAGTCCAGGATTTTTCCGAGATCGCCAACCTCACTTTCCCCGGGGTTACCGTCGAGGTGGACTTTTCCGCCAGCGGCGCCCTGCAGGAGGGAACTGTCTGTATCACCGGCAATATCGAGAGCCTGCTGGTTGGCGGGCAGGAGTTTGGCATCGACAATGTCTGCGCCGATGCCGTGCTGGCCTGCGCCATCGATAACCTGCAGGCCGAGATCGTCAGCTGTGACGATGCGGGCAACTATAATATCGAGGTTAACTTCGACTGGCTGAGCCCGCTGACGGTGATCGCAAACTTCGATATTCTGGTCGAGGGGCAGCAAGCGGCCTTCATTACCCAGGCCGACCTGCCTTATCTGCTCGAAGGGGTACAGCCGGCTACCGATGCGCTGGAATTCACCCTTACGGTTTGTCAGAATGACAACCCCGACTGCTGCCGGTCGGTTATCCTTCAGAAGCAGTGCCCATCGGGTGGCTGTATGGAGTTTGAAGGGCTGGCCGGGCCGTCCTATGGCAGCACCACCGGTACTCCTCCCGGAGTGGAGGTCTATAATGAGAGCAATATCGGCCTCCGGCTGGTCCCCTTCCAGAGCCTGTTCTGGACCACCACTTACGGCGACCTCGTCGTGCTCAATGAAAACAACAATCCGGAAATGACGGCCGCCTCCGGGCAATACCTGAAATTCGAATCCATCAATGCGGTTTTCGACCTGACGGGTTATCCCGACCCGGTGGATAGTGTGGTGGTGGATTTCTACTACAACGGCGGCCCCGTCAACCTGGCGGCCAACGGGTCCAATATCCTGATCCAGAATGCCCTGGCCCCGGGGCTGTACGCCATTGCGCCGGGCATTACGCTGCGCGTAGTCTTTGATGCCTCCAGTGCTAATGAGGGACAGCTCATCTTCAACGGCAATGTCCAGAGCCTGCTGATCGGCGGCGGCGGTGATTTTCGCATCGATAACCTGTGCGTCAATCCGGTGGCCGAACCCTGTAGTATGGACAACATGGTGGTTGAACTGGGCCCCTGTAACAATGACGGCACCTTTTCCGCTACCATTGATTTCGATTATCAGGGTACTGCCGACAGTTTTATCCTTGCCGGATCGGGCGTGCTGGGTACTTTTGCCTATGCGGACCTTCCGATAACGGTAGGGCAGGTGCCGGTCAACAATTCCGGCATTTACTCTTACTACGCTACAGACCAGGGCGGGAGCCTCTGCTGGGTGGGCGATACTCTACAGGCTCTGCCCTGCACCGGCTGCGCCTTTGAAGGCGTGTCGGTGGATTACCTGGGCCTGGCCGATAACGGCCAGAACGCCATAATGCTGAACCTGGAACTGGTTGGCCCTACGCTCACCGATTTTTTCAGCGTTTATTTTGACGGGCAGCTCTACGAGCGCTTCAGCTGGAATGACGTTCCGGTGCGCCTGCTGGTGCCCTGCAATGCGACGGATTTTCCCCAGGAAATTACGGTTTGCGAAGGAGAAGACCATTGTTGCGTAAGCCTGCCGCTAATTTATCTGGAGCCCTGCGCTGAGCCCTGTTCCATTACCAATATAGAGTTGCAGCCCGGCCCCTGTAATCCCAATAACGTCTTTGACGTCAAACTGGACTTCGACTATCAGAACACCTCCGATACCTTCGAGCTGTGGCTCAACGGCAATGCCACCGGGCGTTTCTTCGCCTATGCGGGCCTGCCGGTGAGCATCGGCCCTTTTGTGGCCCCGACGAATGAGCTGGAGTTTACCATTGTGGATGCCGATCACCCCGATTGCAGGGGTTCGGCCACCTTGCCTGCCTACGATTGCAGTACGCCTTGTGTTGGGCTGGACAGCGTTTCCTACTATCTGACAAATTGCAATGACGCCGGTAATTATTTCATCGTCATTGATCAGTTAATCCCCAACCCGCCCAACCTGGCTTTCCAGTTCTATGTATCCGTTGATGGAGTGTCGATGGGTAGTTATTCTAACGCCAACCTGCCCATTGAGCTTGGGCCTTTTGCGGGCAATGGCGCCACCCACTCCGTTGAGATATACACCCAGAATACCACCAACTGCGCTTATGCCTTCTCCACCGGGCCGGTGTACTGCAATGGCGCCTGCCCGCTGGAGTCCGCCAGCCTGGTAAGCCAGGCGCAGTGCGACGGCCTGGGGTATTACCGGGCTGAGATCCGGGTGGAGGGTGCTTCGGTTGGGGATTTACTTACCATAACTTCTGCGATCTCCAACTTCTCGATGACGGGCATCTATAATGGTGACTTCATGGTGGTGGAAATGCCTCAGTCCTACCAGAATTATGACGAACTGACAATTTGCCTGCCACTTTCTTCGACTAATGCTGCCTGCTGTGTGGAGGTGGCTTTCGATTATCCCCTGCCAGCTTTGTGAAGTAACCAACATCACACCTGGATCCGCAGGACTGCAATGACGACAATACCTTTTTCTTTGTCCTCGATTTTGACGCTCAGGGGCTCTTCAGCGATACTTTCCGGCTGGACCTGTCCAATGGCTTGGGAGAGAGTTTCTCTACAGTCAATTGCCGGTGACGCTGGGTACCCATCCCCGGGCTGGGCGAGCAGATTCATTTACTGGCTTACGGAAACATCCGGCAACTGCGGCGTCTATGGCACTTTCCTCACGCCTGACTGTATCGACGGGTGCGTCCTGGGACAGGTAACACGGTCATTGCCAGTGCAGGCTGTAACGATGATGGCACCTATAACATTCCAATAGATATTGAAAATGCCCAGTTCGGCGATGTGCTCCTTGTGCAATCCGAGGTTACCGGCTATACCGATACGCTCACTTACGGCGTACTGAATGCTCCTTTGCTGCAGATCTCCGGCTGGCCGGCGCCGGATGGGGGGCAGGAGCTGTTGCACATCTGCTTCCTCAATCAGCCGGATTGCTGCACTTCCATTGATTTTCCGGTGGATTGCCCCTGCCCCGGGTTGGGCGGCCTTACCATTACTCCAAACGACTGCCGGGATGACGGCACCTTTACGGCCATGCTGGATATCACTACTCCGGGGCCGGCAATTGATATCCTCTTTGTGGTTGAATCGGAAAATTATGTGGAAGAATTCTCCTTTGCGGATCTTCCGGTGGAGATCGGGCCGTTCTTCGGCAACGGGGAGCCGCGCACGGTGCACGTTACCATTCCCGGCACCGATTGCGGGCAATCGGTTACTTTTATCACACCCAACTGCGGCAACGGCGGTTGCATATTCACCAACGTGGTTGCCGAACCCCACAGCTGTGACGGCGGCCAGTTCCTTATCGATGTAGAAGTAAATGTCAATAACCCGGGGAGCCTGGGATACTATATCTTCGCCGACGGGGAGATCAAAGGGCCTTTCTCCTACAATGAGCCCTTCGTTACTCTCGGGCCGTTCGATGGAGATGGCGTTACGGTTTATGACCTGCTCATCCTGGACATCGAGAACCCGGCCTGTTACGGGTACGCCGAGGTGGGGCCGGTCGATTGCGGAACGGTTTGCGATATTTACAACCTGCATGCCGATCCGCTGGGGTGCAATAACGATGGTACCTACAATGTAATGCTCAATTTTGATGTGGACAATCCGGGCAATGCCTTTTTCGAAGTCTATGGCCGTAACGGAGTCCTGATCAATTATTACAGTCTGGACGAACGGCCTGTTGTAATCGAAGGAATACAGCCCTCCACCAACGGCATCGGCTTTCTGAAGGTGTGCATCAACGACAATCCGGATTGCTGCGCAGCGGTTGAGTTTCAGGAACCGGATTGTACGAATGGATGCCACATCTGGGATGTCCATGCCGAATTCGACCACTGTGATGACGCCGGCAATTACTACGTGCGCCTTTCCTTCAACTTTGAGAATGTCAACAGCGACGGCTTCCGGGTATTCGGTAACGGGCAGGACTATGGTTCCTTCAGTTATACCATGCCTTTCCCGGTCATCGTCGGGCCTGTTGCACCTACCGGAGCGGCGGTTTACGAGCTCATCGTTGCCGATGTGCACAACCCGGACTGCCGCAGCTTTACGGAGTTCACCGCCTTTGATTGCAATGACGATCCGCAGGAATGCATCACGTTCGACGAATTTGAAACTGCCCCGAACGATACGGTTAACCTGGCCGTTGGGATGCCCATGGATTCCATCTATGATGAAGATGGCGTGATCTTCGATGCGGTGGCCATCCCTCTGGTGAACAACACCAATTACTTTGAGTGGGTGGTCGGTTCATCCTTCTCCGGTTGTAATTCTGATGCGGCTGACGGCAGCCTGTATCTGAACGGTGGCATTGAAATGGATTTCAGCCAGCTTTCAGCGGTTCCCACTACCGTTTCCTTCGATGTCACCTTCTGCAATACTCCCAACGCCATCCCGCAGATCGTCCTCGGCGCCAACGGAGAGCTATACACAGGTTCCCTTGCCGATCTTCCGGATGAACTGCCGGGCGGGATTTCCATAGAGTATGTTCCATTGGCCAATTCTCTTACCCAGGGGCGGATAACGCTGAGCGGGCCGATAGAGCACCTGCTGATCGGGGGCCGTTGGATGTTCGTGGACAACCTCTGCTTCAATCAACCGACAGATGTTGCGGATGACTGTGTCAGTTTTGATGTTTACGACGGCTCGCCGAGTGACACCCTGGCCAACTACGGCCAGCCCGGGGAGATGGAGTACAGGGAAGACGGCGTTGTCGTCACCGCCCGCGCCATTGAGCTGAACGGCGCCGCCAATTTCTTCTCCGGCGTTTATGCCTTCGATTTTGACAACTGTAGTTTCGGGGATGATGACGCTGCCCTTTCCTTTGGAGGAGCGCTGCGTTTCAATTTTGCCGAACTGCCCGATTTGCCGACAACCGTCGGTTTCGACCTGGCTTTCTGCCAGGGGCAGGCCCGGGAGATCATCCTCGTTGTGAACGGGCAGGATTACCGGGGAGATATTTCCGGATTGCCGGATATGCTGGGCAATGTGGCCGTTTCGGCCAGCAATCCTTCCGACAACGGTAACATCTGGCACGTCGAATTGACGGGAACCGTCGAGGCCTTTGTCATCGGAGGAAGTAGCCTGACTATAGACGATGTGTGTTTCGACGTTCCGCCGCAAGAACAGGAAGTATGGCCCGGCGACGCCAATGCCGACAACATCGCCCATCACTTCGACCTGCTGAACCTGGGCATCGCCTACGGCTACCAGGGAACGCCCCGCTTTGAGGACGGCGCCAACTGGGTAGGCGTCACGGCTTCCGACTGGCCTCAGGCGTTTGCCGACGGTACAAACTACAAGCACGCCGACTGCAATGGCGACGGGGTAGTGGATAACGCCGACCGGCAGGTGCTGGAGCAGAACTACGGCCTGACCCATGGCCCGCTGGCTGCTGTGCCTTCCCTGCCCGGCACGGATACGGACCCGCCTGCCTATCTGGGCTTCCCGGGGCAGATGCCGGCAGGTTCGTCCTTCAACATTCCGATCGTTGTGGGTACGGAAGATCTGCCGATACAAGATGTCTATGGGGTGGCCTTTACGATAGTGTATGACCCTGAAGTGATCGATGCCGGCAGCCTGGATATCATCTATCCCGTAACCTGGTTTGGAGAGCCGGGCGTCAACACCATTTCCATCGACCGGACTTACGCCGCCGAAGGGCGTATCGAGATGGCCATTACCCGCACCGACCAGAACAACGTATCGGGTTACGGCCCCATCGCTTTCCTGATCGGCATCATTGATGACATCGCCGGCCTGAAACCGGATACGGATACGGAAGTGTCGATCGAGAACGTCCTGGCGCTCAGCGTCGGGGAAGGCCGCATCCCGCTGAAGGGCCGTTCCGTACGGTTCAAACTGAAGAATAAAGATGAAGAGCCGCCGGCCGAGGCCGATGGGGTCTTCTCCGTATTCCCCAACCCCACGACGGATTGGGTAACAGTTGCCTCCAAATACGGCTATCAGCCCGAGCAGCTTACTCTGCTGACGCTGGACGGCAAAGAACTCAACGTACCGAAGGAGGAGAACCGGCGGATATCGCTGCAGGGGTTGCCCGCAGGCACCTACATCCTGAGTATCCGGACGGGCGATACCCGGGTGCATAAACTGGTCGTGAAGGATTAGGAATAAGCTTCTCGCTAATACAATCAGGATCTTTGCGTTTCGGACGGGCCACTTTAAAGTGGCCCGTTTTTCTTTATTGAATGGGTAAAGGAAAGAAGCTTCATACCCGGTGTCCCTTTAGCGGGATGAACTTATCTTCCAGAGCAGTAGCGGCAAATGCAAGCCCCTCGAAAATATCTTCTTTTTCCAGGAAAGGGAAATCGGTAAGGATTTCTTCGATCGTCATCCCGCTTGCCAGATATCCCAAAAGGGTAGAAACCGGAAAACGCAGTCCCCGAATACAGGGCTTTCCAAAACAAACTTCTGGATTGATGGTGATGCGCTGAAATTGGGGATGCCTAAGTTCCATGATTTTTTGCTTTTAACAAATATAGTGAAATCACAGGTCCTCAGTAGGAGCAGGTATTTTAAAACGCTGGGTTTTTCTTAGCTTTTCGAAGCTCTAATCTATGGCCATTGATCCATCCTTTCTCATAAGAAAAATGATTAACCCATTCATGGCGCCGTGGGTTAAAAATGGAACATACTCTTCTTCTTCGTGTAAATAGGTGGCGACATCTGTCCCTTTATTAACATTACAGATAAGGCAGCTGTAGGCAAGGTTGTCAAGCTCCGTTTTCCAAAGTGTTTTAAGCTAATAATGTGGTCGATCTGGCCGCTGAAGATAAGGTCGCTTTCATGGATTAAGCAATATTCGCAACAACCCTTTGCGCGCTCCTTGGCCAAAGAGCGGATCCTTTCGGGAATATACTCGCTCACGCTCGTAGCAGTTGATGAGCCCTGGCCTTAGCCAGGCCAAGCAGGTTTTCAAGGTAAACATAATACTGAAGTTCTTCTTTTTCTTCAGTGGATAAGGTGTCTGCACTTTGCTTCAAAAGTAACTTCTGGACCCTTTCCAGGGTCTCTTTACTTGGAGAATAGGCAATTACTTCCTCAGGGTTTAGCTTAGCTAGCCAGTCGATAATATCCTGATAAGCAGCTTCCATGTTAAATATTTCGTGATTTTAACGGCTTGGCCAAGTACGACAAATATAACGATTTATAAGAGGATAATAGTTTCAGATTGTTTGGATTTGTGTATGTTTCACCCGGCTCGAAAGAAACGAGCAACCAATAACCACCAACCAGCCCGCATTAAGAAACAATCAACTCAATCAACCACCCTCCAGCCCGTAGAGAGAAACGCCACCCACCCCTGGCTGTCAAAACCCACTTCGCGCATCAATATTATTCCGGTTATACGGGATCTTCAGGAAGTCCAGCGTACCCGGCCGCACCTGTATATAGAAGCTGTAGGTGCCCCGTGTAGGCTGCCAGTTCATGCCCATTTCCCAGCAATGGAGGTCGCGGGAGAAGCCCACGGAAGGGTAGGTGATGCCCTTGCGGACGAAGTCGTAGCCAAAGTTGCCGATGTTGACGTTCCAGTTGTCGGTCAGGGCGATGCTGCCCTGGCAGTTGATGGAGTGGGTGGCCACCTTAAAGGTGTCGCGGCCGTCGGGCAGGCCCTGCCAGTCGAAGACCAGGTTGTGGCTGATGCGGAAGTTCTCGAAAAGGCTGAGGAAGTCCGTCTCTTCCGGTTTCTCCAGCCTTTTGGCCTCTTCTTCCAGCGGGTCTTCCACTACTTCCTCCTCTTCCCCCATAAACAGGGCGCGGATCTTGCCCACGGTGATGTTGGTGGTGAAACGCGCCTGCGCATTGACGAAACGCAGCAGCTTGCCGTCCCGGTTCCAGGCGAATTCATTGACCCGGACCGCCCGGCCGTTGACCTCTTCCACGGCGTAGGGGTCGAACTGGGCGCGCAGGCCGACCGTGGTCATCCCTTTGGCCAGGCGGGTGGTGCCGCTGATGTTTACCGGGCTGAAATTCAGGGAATCGGCGGCGAAGTTGTAGTTGCCGTTTACGACGATATTGTCGAAAAGCTTGAGCTTCTTGTCCGTCGAGTCCTTTTTGGAGAAATACTTGGCCTCGAAGATGTTGTTGATGCTGTAGCTCATAGCCATCTGCCGCCCCCCGGTAGGCGGCCCGCCGAAGATGGCGCCGTCAAAGATGGAGTATTCTCTGATGCCATCGGCGGTGGAGGAATCCCTTACGGTCCGGAAATAGCCCAGGTCGCCAATGGTGTAATCGGGAGTGTATCCGAAGGAAATGCTGGGTTTCATCACATGACGGACGCCACGAAGCCATCCCTTTTTGAACTGCATGGTGCCGAACAGCTGGGTGTTGAGGCTGATGCTGGCGCTGAATTCCCGGAAAGATTCGAATCCGGTGACTATGTTTTCTTCGATCCGGCCGTAGGCCAGGGTGTCATAAGTTTCCACGCCGTTGTTGAAGATGGTGTCGATGCGCGGCTCTGGGATGAAATCCTTGCGCAGCGATTTGAGGTACCACACTTCGTCATAGCTGACGCTGGGGTTGAGGTTGAGGTAGCGAAACAGCTTGAAGGAGGTGCCCGAACTGACGGATTGCTGAACGCCGAACTGGGCGTTGTCGAGGGTTTGCTGGGTGAAGAGGGTGGTATCGGTCGCTTCGAAGCGGTTGCGGGCGTCCCCCTGATAGCGCATGGTGATGGTTTCATACCATTTTTCCTTACCACTGCGCTCCTTGCGCTTGAAAGGGTAGAGCGCCTGGGTCTGAAACTTGAGGTTCGGAAAGTTGATGGTTACGTTGCGCGTTGCCGAGTTCTGGCTGTGGCTGAGGCTGGCGTTGAAGTTGATCGGCTTGTCCCGCCAGTTCTTGCTGAACGAAAGGTTGGAGTTCAGCTGGTTCTGCAGTACCCGGCTGGCGTCGTTATAGACGCGGCTCTGATAGTTGTTGGTCTGTATGTTGATGGAGCCCCCGAAGGTGTTGGTCGGGTGAGCGGAGCGGTCCTGCTGATGAGACCACCGGAAGCGAAAGGACTTTGGCCGGTTGATGTTCCCTTCGTCGTCTTCCTGGCGCCGCACATCATATCCCAGGTCGAAACTGCCGTTGTATTTGTAGCGCTTGCGGTATTGGGAAGTGGCATTGACCCCCCAGGTGCCTTTGATATAGAGGTTTGTGGTAAGGGAAAGGTTGAAGTGCTCCCCCAGGGGGAAAAACCATCCGATGCCTTCCAGTCCGAAGCCCCACTGGGGGGAATACTGGTAATCGCGGGGGAAGAGCAACCCCGTCCGCCGGCCGGAGGAAATAGGGAAAAAACCGAAGGGCAGCCACAACGGCGTGGGCACGCCCATGATCTCCAGGTTGGAAGGGCCTACGACCACCACCTTGTTCGGCACGACCTTCTGCTTGCGGCTGTGAATGCCGAAGTGCGGGTTCTCATGGGTGCAGGTGGTGAAGATGGCATCGGAGCTGAAAATGACGTCGTTTGACTTCTGCGTACTGTCCTGGGCCGGGTTACTTACAAATTTTGAGCGGGCGCTGTGTACCACAACATCGTTTTGCGTCGTTGTCACATCGTAAACGACGCCTTTCCGGGTCTGGAAATTGTAGCGCATGCTGTCGGCGACGAAGCTTTGGTCGCCGTCGGAGAATTCCGGCAGCCCGGCGGGGCGCCCCAGGCTGTCCGGCATGCCTTCCGCCGTTACGATGTTGGTTGCCCAGTCGAAAACGATGTGGGCTGCATTAAGGGTAATGGTCGTGTAAGTGACCGTGGCGTTGCCGTAGAGGTGGATCTTCTGCCCGCTGATGTCGTAGATCATGGAATCCGAGGCGTTGTATTCCACGGGAGCGTCGAGAGAATCCTTGGAGAAAGTGATCTGTTGCATTTGCCCGGAGCGGCTGGCCGCTCCGGGGGCAACCGAGTCCACCTGGAGGCTGTCGGGCATAACCGGCGGCAGCGTATCCTGCGCAGGTACGCTATCCACCTGGGCCGACAGGTTGAGCAGGGGCCAGATAATAGATACAATTATAATTGGTAACTTTGCTCTCAAGGATTATTGTAAATTGTGTTGTGATCAAAAAATCAAGTTGTTATCTTCCCATCCGATTGACAGCCAGCTAACAAGGCGGGAAGGGCGACAACCCATTTTTTGAAGTTTATCAGTTGTGCTATGATGAAAGCGGTAACCATCCTACAAACGTTTCTGTTTTGTTTTTTACCATTCACTCACAAGGGGTTTAACATTTCGTTATCCTTTCCCCTGTTCTGTGCCGGGGGAGCTGAACTCATGCATGGCCCGGAGTGGTGCTTATCGACTACTGGCATTGGCCTGGCTGAGGAGAGTGGAAGAGTGGGAGAGTGGGAGACACTGGGCCCTTTGCCCTCTCCCTTTCTCCCAGCCTCCCCATCTCCCACTCTCCCCCTGTCTCCCCGTCTCCCACTCTGTTCCAACCCTTCAGTCTCCAGCATAGCCCCGTATCCTGCTGCGAAAGTAAGCTTTGGCGCCGAAACGGACAAAGTTATCAAAGAAAGGATAAACCAGAAAAATGATTACCGGATTAAAACGGTGGTGATCGACCCCGGCCATGGAGGCCACGACCCCGGCTGTCTCGGAGGCAGTTCCCAGGAAAAACACCTGGCGCTGGCGGTCAGCCAGGCGCTGGCCCGGGCCATGCAGGCCCGTTATCCGGGCATACGGGTGATCCTGACCCGCAACGAGGATGTTTTCATCCCTCTCCACGAACGCGCCGCCATTGCCAACCACAATGAAGCCGACCTGTTCATCTCCATTCACTGTAATTTTATGCCGGGTTCCGGGGCTACTCACGGCACGGAAACTTACGTCATGGGGTTGCATACCGCCGAGCACAACCTGGAGGTGGCCAAAAGGGAGAATGCGGCCATATTGCTGGAAGATGACTACCAGCGGAACTACGACTACGACCCCAATTCTCCGGAGGGGCATATCATGCTGAGCATGTTTCAGAATGCCTACCTGGAACAGAGCATCCTCTTTGCCGAGCGCGTGGAGGCAAAATTCAGGCAACAGGCCATGCTCAAGAGCCGGGGAGTCAAGCAGGCGGGTTTCGTCGTTCTCAAAGAAACAGCCATGCCGAGCGTTTTGGTGGAAACGGGTTTTCTGAGTAACAAAGAGGAAGAGGAATTCCTCATGGCCGAAAGCGGGCAGCAGTCGGTCGCGGCTGCTATACTATCGGCCTTTGAAGAGTACAAGGCCATCGTGGAAGGAGGTGAATACCCCGAAATCGCGATGGCTAAGAACACATCGGCGAATCCTTCCTACTCCTATGCCACCCCCGAAAGAACGGTGTCCTATCAACCTGCCACACCCTCAACGGCGCCACCTCCGGCCATGCAACCCCGGACATACGGGCAGCCTTCCGGGGAAGTTGATTCGCCGGAGAGGAGCAACAATCAACCTAAGGTGATTCCCCTCAAATATGAGTACGGAACCGTTAGTGAAAAAGGCACTTCCCGCCCGGCGGCCGTTCCCGCTTCCAGTGGCGCCAGCATACAGTTCAATGTGCAACTGGCCGCTGCATCCCGCCCGCTCGATACGAGTGACAGCAAGTGGCGCAATACCGGATACCTGGTCGAAGTGGTCAGTGAAGACAATTTGTTTAAATACCAGGCCCGTAATTTCTCTACCCTTCAGCAGGCCTTTGAAGCCCGCCTGCTCCTGCAAGCCCGTGGCTTCCCCGACGCTTTTATCGTAGCGTATAAAGACGGGCAGCGGATCTCCGTTGAAGAAGCCAAGCGTGAATTGGGCATCCCGTAAAATCCTTTCGAAAACCGGGTTTGAGAACAGGAAAGAGCCTTCGCAAGGCAAAGATCGGCCTCCAAACATATCCTAAAATTAATTGGTGCTTTTTTTTACCTTTGCGTCGCTGAAAAACCCGATATAATATGTCGAACGAAGTAAAGGTTGGTATTCTGGCAGTTGCGGCTGTTGCGCTCTCCATCTGGGGCTATAAATTCATCAGAGGCAAGAACCTCCTTCTGAAGTCCAATACCTATACCGTTTATTACCCTAAGGTGGACCGCATGCAGATCGGCACCCAGGTTTTTATCAACGGTGTGGAAGTGGGGAGCGTGGCCAATGTCCGGTTGCTCAACGATGTTGACCGGACCGTAGAAGTGGTGCTGGATCTCGAACCTGGTATGCGCATTCCCAGAAACACCAAAGCCGTTATTGTTTCTACAGGCTTCATGGGGGGTAAGGCTATAATGCTGGAGTATCCCCGCCCTTGTTCAGGTGATGACTGCGCTGAAAGTGGTGACGTAATAGAAGGGGAGATCCGCGGCCTGCTGGGCTCTATGGTCGGAGAGGATAATGTCAAGGATTATGTGGGCATTCTTCAGGAAGGCCTGGAAGAAGTGATCGACAGCCTGAACGCAGCCTTACTGGAGGACCCCGATTCTCCTCTTGGTAAAAGCATGCACAACCTGCAGTCCGCCCTGGCCAACCTCAATTCGGCTACCGGCCGGATGGACGGCATCCTGCGTTCCTCTTCCGGCAGCATCAACGGCACTCTGGCCAACCTGAACGATATCACCGGCAACCTGAAACGCAACAACGACAAGATCAACAGCATCCTGGAAAACGCCGACTCACTGAGCAGCCAGATCGTGGCCGCCGACCTGGAAAAGACCCTGAAAGAGGTCAACGAGGCCATAGCCGGGCTCAAAGCCACCATGAATTCCGCCGATGCCGCCCTCGGTGGTGTTTCGGATGTAATCGGCAAGATCAAAAATGGCGAAGGAACCCTGGGCAAGCTCATGTCGGACGAGGAATTGTACTACAACATCAGCGAACTGAGCCAGCGGGCCGACTCCCTCCTCAACGATTTCCAGGACCGGCCCTACCGCTATATGCCGTTCAAGGGGCGCAACAAGGTGAAAAAATACGACCGAAAGGACGCGATGGAAGGGCAGTAGGCTGGATTGTTAGATTGTTGTATTGCTGTATGATTGGGGGCAGGCTATTATCCCGCCAATTATCCCGAATGATGGGATAGTTCAATTAAGTGTGTCCGCGTTAAGCTAACTCGCTGGTTTCCAGGGCAACGAGGAACTCAGAAACCAGAAACTATGAACAGTCCCCGAATGATGTGTTCTGTGCTCTCCTGTGTTTCCCCTCAACAGGGCAACAATGTAACTATTCTGCAGGTCCTCCTTAAGCCAACAATCTAACCATCCCCCAGCCCTCCAATGGGGCAACAATTTAACTTTCGCAGCCCCCCTTCCGCCAGCCATATAACCATCTCTTAGCTCCCAACCCGCCAACAATCCACCTTCATACCACATTCACCTCCATCTCCAGCCGGACCCCAAATTTTTCATCTACCGACTGCTGTATTTCCAGTGCCAGTTCATAAATTTCTTTGCCGGTTGCCTGTCCGTGGTTGACCAGCACCAGCGCCTGTTTTTCGTAGCATCCGGCATCGCCGATGCGCCTGCCCTTCCATCCTGCCTGTTCGATCAGCCATCCGGCGGGAACTTTCACGTAGCCCGGGGTAGTGGGGTAGGAGGGGATATTTTCGAATTGCTGCTGCAATGCTGCGAACTGTTTCTCAGAGAGTTCCGGATTTTTGAAAAAGCTGCCCGAGTTGCCCAGCACTGCCGGGTCGGGCAATTTGGCGGAGCGGATGGCGATGACTGCCCGGCTGATGTCGTGGATGGTGGGGGTGTTGATGCCCTGCTCTTCAAGCATCTGCCGGATCGCTCCGTAGGAAGTGTTGATCCGGTGGTTGGCCGTTGTGAGTTCGAGGGTAAGGTGGGTAATGCAGAATTTCCCCTTCAGCGCCCGTTTGAAGATACTGTCCCGGTAGCCGAAACGGCAGGCCTCCTTGTCAAAAGTGTGAACGGCGCCGGTATCCAGCTCAACGGCTTCCAAATGGTGAAAAACATCCTGGAGCTCGCATCCGTACGCGCCGATATTCTGGATGGGGGCAGCTCCGGCCGTTCCGGGGATGAGGGAGAGGTTCTCGATGCCGCCCAGTTCGCGTTTCAGGCACCAGAGCACCAGTTCATGCCAGTTTTCACCTCCACCGGCAGTTACCCGCGATTTATTGCCGCTTCGGTGTGTAACCGCCCTGCCCGATATTGCGTTTTTGATGACAAGCCGGCCCACATTGCCGGTAAAAAGGATATTGCTGCCGCCGCCCAGGATGAAAGGCCGTTCTCCCCGCCATTGCCTGAGGGTTTCCTGCAATTCCTCGGTGGTGTGGACTTCCTCAAAATAGCGGGCGGTAGCCTCCACACCGAAACTATTGCAATCTTTCAGCGATGCGTTTTTCCGAATTTTCATGCTTTATAAGTAGTCGGACAGATTTAAATTGAGTATCAAAAGGCCTCCAATTTAAGCGGCAATGGAAAATTGCCGCTTAAAGATGGCCTTCAGGCGCTAATTTATTCCATCCCCGTCTTCACTAAAGTTCAGCCGGGTAAAATTCCATCAGTCGCTTCGTTCGTGTCCCATTAGCGCTTGAATTACGGGATGGGTGCAAACGGGCAAGTCTCCTATTTGCGTGAATCACCGTATTTCGCAGCTTACACCAGTCAGAGGCTGGCGGGTTATTCCGCATCGAGACATAGTCTCTCGCGAACGAAACGCAATTTAAACATGAACGGCCACTTCCTTAATGCAACACGACTTCAAAGCCCCACAATCCCCGTTTCATGTATAGTTCCGCCATTTCTCCTTTTTCCGTGCCCGGCAGCAGGGGCTTTCGGCTCTTGACCCTTCTCAGCCGGCCCTGATAGTAGAAAAAGGTGTAGTAGCCACTCGGTTCTATCTGTTCCCCTTTAGTAAGGCCGAACCGGTCCGATAGATAGGCTTGTTCGTCAAAGAATTCCACCGGGCGGGGCCGGGCTGGATAGGGGCTCAGAAGACGGTTGCTCAGGCTGGCCAAAAACGGAGCGAAAAGCGTACAGGTGACAATGCAAAAAATGTACAGCTGGACTTTCTCGACCGAATTCCGGCCCTGCCGGCTGAGGCGCCAGCCCAGCGTTGTACCGGCTGCCGCTCCAATGGCGAGAGCGTACAATGCCAGGCTGCGCATATCGATGGTGCGGTCGAACCACCGGAATTCCAGAACGTATAATGCGATTACCCCGATCAGCAGCAAAACGAGAAAAAAAGCAGCGACACGAAACATCACAATTATTTTAACAAACTCTAAATGGGCTCGAACTGCAATTTGGCCAGAGAGTTGTACATACCATCTTCGATCAGGGAGAGCTCCTCATGGGTGCCTTGCTCGATGATCTGGCCCTTGTCGATGACAAAGATCCGGTCCACGTCGCGGATCGTGGCCAGGCGGTGAGCAATGATGATGGAAGTCCGCCCCTCCATGAGTTTGTTGAGCGCATCCTGTACGGCTTTCTCCGATTCGGCATCCAGAGAGGAGGTGGCCTCATCGAGCAGTAAAATAGCGGGGTCCTTCAAAATGGCCCGGGCGATGGCAATGCGCTGGCGTTGCCCGCCGGAAAGCTTTACTCCTCGTTCTCCGACGACAGTTTCCAGCCCTTCCGGAAAAGACCGGATGAAATCCCAGGCGTTGGCCTTCCGCGCCGCTTCGATCACTTCTCCCTCGGTGGCTGCCGGCTTTCCGTAAAGGATATTCTCTTTGATCGTCCCTCCAAAGAGGATTACTTCCTGAGGGACGATAGCGATATTCTGGCGGAAGGCCGTGGTATTGATGTCGTAAATGCTTTGGCCGTCAACGCTGATATCACCCCTATCCACCTCATAAAATTTTAGCAGGAGCTGAACGATGGTGGATTTTCCGGCGCCGCTGGTGCCGACCAGGGCCACCTTCTGGCCAGAATCCATCTGGAAGCTCAGCCCGTTTAGCACGGGTACATCCTTGCGGGTGGGGTAGCTGAAGTGGACGTTCTCGTAGCGGATGTTGCCTTTCAGTGTTATGCGTTCGCTTTCTGGGAGGGAAGCGGCTTTTACTTCTCCTTCTTCTTTAAGGATCTCCCGTATCCGTTCGGTTGCCCCTACTGCACCCAGTATTTCCGTATAGAAATTGCCCAGGCCGGCAATGGCGCCGCCCAGTATGCCGGTATAAACGACAAATTCAATGAGCTGTCCGGCGGTCATATCCCCACTTTCCAGCATACGGGCGCCCTGCCAGATGATAAAGAACAAGGCGCCGAACAGGAAGGTGATGATGAATACCGAAAACAAGGCCCGCCAGCGGGCATAGCTCAGCGCTACTTTAACCACCTGGTCGATGGAGCCGCCGTAACGAAGGGCTTCGAAAAGCTCGTTAGTAAAAGCTTTTACCGCCTGGATCGCCTGTATGGTCTCGTTGAGGATGGTGTTTGACTGTGCGAGTACCTCCTGCCTTGCCCGGGACAATTTTCGGATGTAACGGCCGAAGATCATGGCCCCGATGACGATCACCGGAAAGGTGCCCAGCATGATCAGGGATAATTTGGGGGCGCGGATAGCCAGAAAACCAATACCTGCCACCAGGATGATCACCTGCCTGATAAATTCGGCCAGCGTGATGGAAAAAGCACTGTACAGCTTTTCCACATCGGCGGTCAGGCGGCTGACAAGCTCCCCAACCCGGCTTTGCTCGAAAAAAACAATGGGCAGAGTCACCAGCTTCTCATACAATGCTTTGCGCACATCGGCAATTCCTTTCTCACTGACAACCGCAAAGAGCAGGATACGGGTATAGGAAACCACTCCCTGGACGGCCAGAATGCCCAGCAACACCCAGCCTACCTGCCCGAGTGTAATATCCAATTCCGCTTTGCCCTGAGCTACATCCACCATCAGCCCGGAGAGATATGGGAAGATCATGAACACCAGGCTGGAGATGAACAGAAGCACAAGGCCAAGAAAAAAAGGCCAGCGGTAGGGCCGGATGAAGTGAAATATCCGGGCGGCTTCCAGCAGCTTTTCACGGCTCAGGTTGGGCCGGGTTTTCTCATCTGCTGCTTTGGTGCGCCTTCGCATTCCCATAGTTCTTTATTTTTTCCATGTAAATTAAAAGCTGCATTATAACACTTTTTTTCTCCAGAAGTTAAATATGGATTTCTCGCATACGGGAATCCTGAAAAAAAATGTAGCTTTGTGGCTGCTTCTTCAGCCATCTGGTGAAAAGAACAGAGCTGCCAGATGGCTCACCCGTTCGCTGATCAGCCTGTTCCTGAAACTTTTCTTATGAATAGGCAGGCTGGTTTTCCGGAATAGATGATAGCAAAAATCCCAAGACATATGTTTCGTTTTCTCGTATTATTGACGATCTTTTTCTATTCTCTTTCTCTGAAAGCCCAGGTGATTGATATTGGCCTCAATTTCGGCGCCATGTACTATAGCGGCGACGTTTCCAGCAATGACGTCAGACAGCTGATACAGGAGACCCGCCCTTCTTTCGGGCTATTCTGCCGTTTGGCGAACAGCCGCCATTTATCCACCCGCTTCAATCTGAATTTCGGCGCCATTCAGGGCGATGATGCCCGAACGAACAACCCCGACCGTGGGCTCAAGTTTGAAAGCCGGATATGGGAATTTAACGTGACCGGTGAATGGCACTCCATCCGGGTGCGGCATACCGAATACAGTTTTACCTTCCCCTATGTATTTGGCGGGGTGGGGTTTTTCCATTTCAATCCCAGGACTGAGGTCGATGGGGAGATGGTGGAACTTCAACCTCTGGGAACTGAAGGCCAGGGGCTTCCCGGCTATCCGGACCCGTACAAGCGCCTGCAGTTCAATATGCCGTTCGGAGTGGGCATCAAATTTATCAACCGCAAAGTAACAGTCGGGTTCGAACTGGGTGGGCGGCTACTTTTCACGGATTACATTGATGATGTGACCGGTGCAGTTGTCAACCATCGGGAAATATTTGAAGGAAACGGGCCATTGGCGGCCCAGCTTAGCAACCCCAAACTGGGGGGAGAGGAAGGCATTGACCAGTCTTATACGCGCGGGAGCGACCGCCGGGATGGCTATTACCTGATGAACATTACCTTATCCTACAATTTTGGCCAGGCGATTTACAAACTGTTTTCCGACCCCGTCCCATGCCCCCGGTTTTGACCCTTGCCGTTTTTCGGAGCAGTTGTTGCCCGGCAGGCTGCTCCGAAAGGGCAATTCTTTCCTGAGTGTGGTAATTTTATAGAATTTCTCTGCGTTATTAAGGTTGTCGAAAATATATATTATTTCCAGCATGGCCTTCAAAATTTGTATAATTTGGCTGTCCATGTTCACAAGAAAATCAGCCTGTTCTATGAGGAGATCAATTCTTCCAATTACTGTAGTGGCCTTTTTTCTTCTCTCTAATCTGCGGGCCATTGGCCAGGGTACGGAGTTAGGTATCATGGGGGGCACCTCACTTTACAGCGGGGACCTGTCTCCCAAAGAATTTGGCCTTTATTTCGAGGATGTGAGCCCTGCTTTTGGTGTTTTCGGCCGTTTCAATGTGAATTCCACCTTCGCTCTTCGCCTGGGGGTATCCATCGGCAAAGTATCTGCTAACGACAATAACCACGACAGGCAGGACCGCGGGCTCAATTTTCGGAGCAATATCACCGAGTTTGCACTTACCGGAGAACTCAACATCTTCAAATTGGGCAGTTATCAGGACCGTGGCGTAATGCCCTATGTTTTTGGCGGCGTAGCCGTATTTAATTTTTCTCCTGAAGCCAGCTTTGACGGCGATTACATTGAACTCCAGCCTCTGGGCACCGAGGGGCAGGGGCTCCCCGGTTATGAAGCACCCTATAAACTCACGGAATTTGCCATCCCGGTGGGCCTCGGCGTGAAATTCCTCCTGAATGACGTGATCACGCTGGGCGTGGAGTTCGGCGGCCGCAAATTGTTCACCGACTACCTCGACGACGTGAGCGACGCCCAGGTCAATTACTTCGACGTCCTGGAAGGCAACGGAGAACTGGCCGCTCAGTTGAGCAACCCCACCCTCAAGGATCCGAGCCCCGATACTGCTGATTATCGCCGGGGTGGTAAATATAATGACTGGTATTACATCGGTGGGGTCACCCTTTCTTTCCGCCTTCAAGGTAGTGGCGGCGGCTTCGGCAAAGGAAAAGGCATTGGCTGCCCCACTTTCTAAAAAGGAAAATAGTTGTTCAGGCCCTTTACCAAAAAGCGAAACCAAATTTAATAACCCTTGTTTCATAATGGGATTTTATGTTAAATTTGCGTTAAGGGTTTGTAAACAACACTGCAATGAAAAAAATCTTGGTGCTCTGCACCGGTAACTCCTGCAGAAGCCAGATGGCTGAGGGCTACCTGAAGTACTACACTCAAAACAGCGCTGAAATATTCAGCGCCGGCCTGGAAGAACATGGTGTCAACCCCCTTGCAGTCAAAGCGATGGAGGAAGACAGTATTGATATTACCGGCCAGTATTCCAAAAGGATAAATGTATTCAGGGGCCAGCATTTCGATTACCTGATCACCGTTTGTGATGAGGCTACCAAGAAAATGCTTAAGGGGATATCCTTCCGGGAGAAGATCCATTTCAGCATACCCGACCCCGCCGCCTTCCAGGGGAGTAAAGAATCCAAACTGGAAGAATTTCGCCGGGTAAGAGAAATTGTAAGGAAAAATATGCTCAAGTTCATCGGCAAAGCCCTCCAGGAAAACACCGAGGCTGCCGCCTGAACCACAGCGTATTTGCGCACAGTAAAAGGCAGGAGCCATTCCGGAAACCTCCGGAATGGCTCCTGCCTTTTACTGTAGGATGGCGGCCGGCCTTTCCTTCCCACCGGTTTAAAAGGATATGCCAATGTTGAAGAATAGTGTGCTTCGGCGGCTTTCCGGATGGGCAGGTGCATAAATAATTAACCTTGAGTTAATACCTTATATTTTCCCGTACCTTCGCAATACCCTATTTTCCCCGGCTTAAAAGATCCTAACACAACCACACTATATGGAAAATGCGGATATGATCAAAAGGGATATCAGCTGGCTGTCTTTCAACCACCGCGTTTTGCAGGAGGCGGGAAACGAGCAGGTGCCTCTTTATGAGCGCATCAAATTTCTGGCCATTTACAGCTCCAACCTCGATGAGTTCTATCGGGTGCGGGTAGCTTCTCTGAGAAGTTTTAAAGACCTCAAAAAGAAAGACCGTAGAAAACTGGACCTGGAAGTTAAGCCCAAAAAGGAATTGAAGGAGATCCGCAGGATGGTTCAGGAACAGCAGGAGGCCTTCGGGAAAATATTTCGCAAAGGAATATTGCCGGAACTGGAGCGACACGGCATCCATCTGGCCAGAGATACGGATTTCACCGAAACCCAGCAGGAATTTGCCCGCAATTATTTTTTCGAAAAAATCTATCCCCTTACCAAAGCCTTGTTTCTGGGGCCGGATGAGGAAGCCCCTTTTCTCAAAAACCGCGGGCTGTACTTTGTCGCGGAGCTGGAAGAAAACGGGCAACTGGCGGTCATTGATATCCCATCTGAAGAGCTGCCGCGTTTTATCACGCTTCCTTCCGGCAACGGAAAGCACTACATCACTTTTCTGGATGACATCATCCGCTCCAACCTGGGAGAGTTGCTGGACAGGCCTTATCAGGGCGTGTATTCGGTAAAGCTTTCCCGCGATGCCGAACTGTATATAGACGATGAGTACTCAGGCGACCTGCTGGACAAGCTAAAAAAGAGCCTCGATAAACGCAACATCGGCCTGCCCACCCGCTTCCTCTACGACGCCACCATGCCGGAGGACTTGCTGAAACGCCTGCGCGGCCTGTTTGATCTGAGCAAGGATGACCTCATTCCCGGTGCGCGCTACCACAACTTCAATGATTTCTTTGGCTTTCCCAACCCAACCGGAGACCCCGCCCTTCATGACTCACCCCTGCCGCCTCTGCCGCACCCGCAACTAGAAGGGCTGGATAAGATCCTGCCTTTTCTGAAGGAGCAGGACGCCATGCTCCATTTTCCCTACCAGAAATACGATTACGTACCTCGTTTGATCGAAGAGGCGGCCAGTGACCCTGAGGTGGCGGCCATAAAGATCACCCTGTATCGGGTGGCCTCCAGGTCGGCCATCGTCGAGTCTTTGCTGAAGGCCAGGCGGAATGGCAAACAGGTCACCGCCTTTATCGAGGCCAAGGCCCGTTTCGATGAGGAGTCCAACCTCTTCTGGGGAGAACAGCTGGAAAAGGCGGGCGCCCATGTATTTTACAGTTATCCGGGGATTAAGGTGCACACCAAACTCCTGCTCATACAGCGGAAGGAGGAGGGCGGCCTGAAGAACTACGCCTACCTGGGCACCGGCAATTTCAATGAAAAGACCGCCAGGATCTATGGTGACCATGCGCTGCTGACCGGCGATGCCCGCCTGGCCAATGAAGTGGCCCAGATATTTATGCTCCTGGAGAAAAAGGTGCTCATTCCCAGGTGCGAAAATATGTTCGTTTCCCCTTTTACCACCCGGGATCGATTTGTCAATCTCGTCGAAAGGGAAATAGAACATGCCCGCAGCGGAAGGGAAGCCTATATGATCCTCAAAATGAACAGCCTGGAAGACCCGGGTATGATCGAAAAACTGTACGAAGCGAGCAAGGCCGGAGTGAGGATACAACTCATCATTCGCGGTATTTGCTGCCTGATGCCGGGAGTGGAGGGGCTGAGTGAGAATATCGAGGCCATCAGCATCCTCGACCGCTTCCTGGAACACGCCCGGGTCTATATTTTCGGCAATGGCGGCCGGGAAGTGATGTACACCGCCTCCGCCGACTGGATGACGCGCAACCTCGACCGGCGGGTGGAAGCGGTAATGCCCATTCTGGATGAAAAGGTTTATCAGGAGCTGCGCCACATCATCACCCTGCAGCTTAGCGATAACACCAAGGCGCGCTGGATTGATGCTGCCCAGAGCAATGCCTTTAAAAACGATGGAGAAAAGCCGGTTCGGGCCCAGGTGGATACCTACCGGTTCCTGAAAGGAAAAGCACAGGGGCGCCTGACGCCCCCGGCCGTGCGGAGAGAAGATAAGGCCTGATATCCTTTTACTTTGAGTTCACAAAAATTTAGCTTTTTCATAATGTGACAGATATCTCGCCAGCCTGCCTCGTCCCTTATTTTTGTTCAAAAACAATGGTTAAAGCTGACAAGGCCCGCGACTGGTTGTTCCGCCAGGTTCATCGTAAGAACCTGGTGTATAATACCTGCTGGGAGGACCCTCGTTGTGACCGCAAGCTTCTCAACCTGGACAGCCGAAGCGAAGTGGTGATGATCACCAGCGCTGGCTGTAATGCTCTGGATTACCTCCTCGATCATCCTGCCCATATTTACTGTGTGGACCTCAACCCCAGGCAAAATGCGCTCCTGCAGCTCAAGCTTTCTGTTTTCAACAATGCCAGCTTTGGGGATTTGTTCCATCTTTTTGGCAAAGGCAACCACCCACAGGCGGCCGAGCTGTACCGGGAACAACTCAGGCAGGGGTTGTCCGCTTTTGCCCGTGAATTCTGGGACAGCCGCCTCAGATACTTTAGCAATAACGGGGTTCGAAAAACTTTTTACCACTACGGAACAGCCGGAGCTTTCGCCTGGATGGCCAGCCGGTACCTGAAGGCAAACCGGCCACTTTACCGGCAGGTGGAACAACTCTTTGAAGCCGGCTGCCTGGGCCGGCAGGCCGATATCTACTATCAGATCGAACGGCGGATACTCAATCCGCTGGTGGAATGGGCCGTCAACCGCCATCTCACCATGTGCCTGCTGGGAGTGCCCCGCAGCCAGCAGCAGCTCTTTGTTACCCGCTACAATGAGGGAGCGCTGGGCTTTATCCGCGAATGCTTTCGCAAGGTCTTTACCCAACTGCCGTTACACGACAACTATTTCTGGTGGCTTTATTTCAAGGGAACCTATTCCGAAAATTGCTGCCCTTCCTATCTGGAACGCCGGAATTTTGATACCATTCGGGAGGTATCCGGCAGGGCCGGCATCTATACCGGGACGATCAGCAACTTCCTGAAGGAAAACCCCGGGCACTATTCTCACTTTGTTTTACTGGACCACCAGGACTGGCTTGCCGCTAATGACCTCCCTGCCCTGGAGGAAGAATGGCGGCTGATCCTGGAAAACAGCCGCCCCGGCGCCCGGATATTGCTGCGGTCCGCCGCCAAGGAAGTGGATTTCTTCCCCGGGTTTGTAAAAGAAGCGGTTGTTTTCGAGAAGGAAAATACAGCCTTGGTTCACCGGGAAGACCGGGTAGGTACATACGCCAGTGTCTATCTGGGTATTGTGAAGTAAATTAATGATTAAAACTCTTTAAACGGATGGCTAACACTCATATCAGCCGGATAGAAGACCAGGAACGCGCCATGGAGCGCTACTATGAATTGCAGTCGAAAATATACGACGCCACCCGCTGGGCCTTCCTTTTCGGGCGGCGCCGGATCATCCGGGAACTGCCGTTTCCCATCGGGAAAGAGGCAAAAATACTGGAAGTAGGATGTGGAACGGGCTACAACCTGCGCCGCCTGGCGCGCTGGTTTCCCAATGCACAGATCACCGGCATTGATGTTTCTGCTCACATGATCAACAAAGCGGGACAGGCAACGGCGGAATTTGGCAAAAGAGTGCAATTGATACAGGAACCTTATGCCTTTGGCAATGGGCGGTTTGCTGAATGGATGGATGCCGTTCTCTTTTCTTATTCCCTCACCATGATCAACCCCCAGTGGAAAGAGCTGATTGTACAGGCAAAGAGAGACCTCCGCCCCGGCGGTATTATTGCAGTCGTTGATTTTCACGATTCCCGTTTTTCCTGGTTCAGGAGCCACATGAGTAACCACCACGTCCGCATGGATGGCCATCTTTTGCCCTTTTTGAATAAAACATTCAGCCCCATGTCTGCCGAAGTACTGCCGGCTTACGGCGGCATTTGGTCTTATTTCCTGTTTCTGGGCAGAAAAGAATAGTGTCATAACTTTCTGATCTTCAGGAAAAGCAGTGGAAAACAGGGGCGCCATTCCAGGTATAGACAGCCAGGGCGGACACGCCTCCGGTGCATTCTGTCCGGCCTCAGGCGGGTAGTGCCGGGTGTTCTGGCTTACTGGCTATTTTTCACGGGCGACATTCCCCGGAAAGGAGGAAAATTTTTAACTTATCGCGGTATTTCCTAACCGTCCCTTAAACTCAGTATGCTCTATGAAGAACCGTAAGATCTTACTCACCGAAAAAGAAATACCGGAAAAGTGGTACAACATCATCCACGACATGCCCAACAAACCGCTGCCCCCCCTGCATCCGGGAACCAAGGAACCGATCGGGCCGGAAGCCCTGGCGCCCCTCTTCCCCATGGAGCTCATCAAGCAGGAAGTGGCCACCGAGAAGTGGATAGAAATTCCGGAAGAGGTGCGCGACGCCTACAAGCTCTGGCGCCCCACGCCCATGTTCCGCGCTTACGAGCTGGAAAAGATGCTGGATACGCCGGCAAAGATCTATTACAAGTACGAAGGGGTCAGCCCTTCCGGTTCGCACAAGCCCAATACGGCCATCGCCCAGGCCTACTACAACAGGCAGGAGGGGGTGAAGCGCATCACCACCGAGACCGGCGCCGGCCAGTGGGGCAGCGCCCTGAGTTTCGCCTGCCAGCATTTCGGCATCGAATGCGAGGTCTATATGGTGAAGATCAGCTACAACCAGAAGCCCTACCGCAAGATCATGATGAATACCTGGGGCGCCAAGGTCTATGCTTCGCCGACCAACCTCACCGAAGCGGGCCGCAAGATCCTGGCGGAAGCTCCCGACTCTCCGGGCAGCTTGGGTATTGCCATTTCCGAAGCCGTCGAACGGGCCGCCACGGATGACAATACCAAATACGCTTTGGGCAGCGTGCTCAACCACGTGCTGATGCATCAGACCGTCATCGGCCAGGAAGCCGTCATCCAGATGGAAAAAGCCGGCGACCTTCCGGATATCGTCGTGGCGCCTTTCGGCGGAGGGTCCAACTTCGCCGGCATCAGCTTCCCGTTCCTGCGCCTCAACCTGGAAGAGGGTAAGAACATCCGCTGCATCGCCAGTGAGCCGGCCTCCTGCCCGAAGCTGACCCGCGGCGTTTTCCGCTACGATTTCGGCGATACGGTGGGGATGACGCCTCTGCTGCCCATGTACACCCTCGGGCACACTTTCGTGCCGGCGCCTATCCACGCCGGCGGCCTGCGTTACCACGGCGCCGGCGTTGTCGTCAGCCAGCTGTTGAAGGATAAACTCATCGAAGCAGTGGCTCACGACCAGGTGGAATGCTTTGATGCCGGCGTGAAATTCGCTCGTGCCGAAGGCATTATCCCCGCGCCGGAGACCAACCACGCTATCGCCACCGCGATCCGGGAAGCAGAAAAATGCAAGGAAGAAGGCGTCGGCCGCACCATTCTGATCCACCTGTGCGGCCATGGACACTTTGACCTGGGAGCTTATGAAAATTACTTCAGCGGCAACCTCGAAAAACACGAAATCACCAGCGAGGAGATCGAGGCTGCCCTGGCCAGGATCGATACACCGGTGATCGAGTGATTCTGAAAACATGAGTCATCCCGAATTTTTATTTCAGGCCTTCAGCCTGACATTTGGCCTGGAGTTATCCTCCCCGGGCGAGGCCCGGGGCGCCAATATAACAGCCTTTCAGGCTGAAAGCCTGACAAATTGGAGCTTGGGGCACCGCCCCAAGCCTGAAAGGAGCAGATAACTCAGGCTGAAGGCCTGAAATAATATCCAAGAGTATATCATTCTAAAATTTGGGATGACTCATGTCGGCCTCTGCCGCCCGGTTTCGTTTTGGATTTCGGAGAAAGGAGCAAAAAAGTTAGCCTTACAGAACGGAGCCTCGTATCTTTGAAGATACGGCGGATATTCGAAGGGGTTGATAACCTGCTTATTGGGCCAGAATTTCCCTTTGTGATATTCCTGCCACCCGAACGGGCATCTATACCTAACCAAATCCCCTATAATTCTTGCGGTTTTGTGGTTTTCCCACCGTAAAAAGCACAAAAATCGGAAGAATACCTTTTTTTTCTTGGGCCAGAAGTTGTTTACTTCGCGATTCTCCGGTAAGGAGAGCACTGAATGATTAAAACTATCCGGCGTTTCTGCTTCAATGCCGGGATTCCTGTAAAACATATTCAAAAAACATTTGACCATGGCAAAACTTAATTTTGGAGGAGTAGAAGAGAACGTAGTGACCAGGGAGGAGTTCCCTCTGGAGAAGGCTCTGCAGGTAATGAAAGATGAAACCATCGCCGTTATCGGTTACGGCGTACAGGGGCCGGGCCAGGCCCTCAACCTTAAAGACAACGGCTTTAACGTCATCGTCGGCCAGCGCCAGGATTCCAGGACCTGGGACAAGGCCGTTGACGACGGCTGGGTGCCGGGAGAAACGCTGTTCCCGATTGAGGAGGCTGTAAAGCGGGGAACCGTTATCCAGTATCTGTTGTCCGACGCTGCCCAGATCGCCCTGTGGCCCACCATCAAACAGCACCTGACGGCAGGTAAGGCCCTCTATTTCTCCCACGGCTTTGCCATTACTTATAAAGAACGCACCGGCATCGTCCCACCTAAGGATGTTGATGTGATCCTCGTCGCCCCGAAAGGGTCTGGCACCAGCCTGCGCCGAATGTTCCTGGCGGGCAAGGGGCTGAACTCCAGCTATGCCATCTTCCAGGACGCCACCGGGCGGGCATACGAGCGCGTCGTTGCCCTCGGCATCGGCGTCGGTTCCGGCTACCTCTTTGAAACGACCTTCAAGAAAGAGGTCTATAGTGACCTGACCGGTGAGCGGGGCACCCTCATGGGCGCCATCCAGGGCATTTTTGCCGCCCAGTATGACCTGCTGCGCCGCCGGGGCCATACGCCTTCCGAGGCTTTTAATGAAACGGTGGAGGAACTGACCCAGAGCCTGATGCCCCTGGTGGCAGAGAACGGCATGGACTGGATGTACGCCAACTGCTCCACCACCGCCCAACGCGGCGCCCTCGACTGGTGGAAGAAATTCCGCGATGCCGTCGCCCCGGTGTTCGAAGAACTGTACGACAGCGTTGCTGCTGGCGAGGAAGCCCAGCGTTCCATAGATTCTAACAGCCAGCCGGACTACCGGGAAAAGCTCCAGGCCGAACTGAAGGAAATGCGCGACAGCGAGATGTGGAAGGCCGGCCGCACCGTGCGCAGCCTGAGGCCGGAGAACCAGCCGGAGGCTATTGAGAAATAAGTGCGAAATCGGAAATGCGAAGTCGGAATTGCGAATCCCGGTGGATCCCTTCCGACTTCCCACTTCCCACTTCCCACTTCCGACTTCCGATTTCCGACTTCCGATTTCCGATTTCCGACTTCCGATTTCCGATTTCCGATTTCCGATTTCCGACTTCAAAACACATCCCATGACAACCCGAACCTCCAGCAAGAGCCCCGTGATCAGCGTCGAGAACATCTATAAGGCCAAGGTGCGCCTCAAGGGCGTGGCCGAGCAGACGCCTTTGATGTTCAATTACCACCTTTCCGAACACTACGGCTGCCGCCTGTACCTCAAGCGGGAAGATATGCAGGTGGTGCGTTCCTACAAGATCCGTGGGGCTTACAATAAAATGGCTACCCTGCCCAAAGAGGAACTGGCCAATGGGGTAGTATGCGCCAGCGCCGGCAACCACGCCCAGGGCGTCGCTTTTGCCTGTCAGAAGATGAAGGTGCACGGCAAAGTGTATATGCCCAGCGTAACCCCTCGTCAAAAGGTCAAAAAGGTCAAGCTCTTCGGGAAGGAATGGGTCGATGTGGCGCTGACCGGCGATACTTTTGATGACGCTTACCACGAAGCCAGGAAAGACGCCGAAGAAAACAATAAAGTGTTTATCCATCCCTTTGATGATGAACGCATCATCGAAGGGCAGGGCACGGTAGGCCTGGAAATGCTGGAGGATTGCGACCGCTCCCTGGATTATGTATTTGTCGCGGTGGGCGGCGGGGGGCTGATCTCCGGCCTGGGCAGCTACTTCAAGCAACTGAGCCCCAACACCCGCATCATCGGCGTGGAGCCGGAAGGGGCGCCCGCTATGTTCGAATCCCTCAAAGCCGGCGAGCCGATAACGCTGGGCCAGATCGACAGCTTTGTCGATGGAGCGGCCGTGCGCAGGGTAGGGGACCTGACCTTCCGCATCGCCCGGGAGGTGGTGGATGATATGATCCTCGTACCGGAAGGCAAGGTGTGCAGCACCATTCTTCAGTTGTACAACGAGGAGGGTATCGTGGTGGAGCCTGCCGGCGCTCTCACTGTCGCCGCTCTGGATTTCTACCGGGAACAGATCAAAGGAAAGAACATCGCCTGCGTGGTCAGCGGCAGCAACAATGACATTACGCGCACCGAGGAGATCAAGGAGCGCTCTTTGCTCTACGAAGGCCTCAAGCACTACTTCATCATTCGCTTTCCGCAGCGGGCGGGCGCTTTGCGCGAGTTTCTCAACAACGTGCTCGGCCCGACGGACGACATCACGCACTTCGAATATACCAAAAAACACAACCGCGAGGCCGGCCCGGCCCTGGTGGGCATTCAGGTGCAGAAGCGGGAGGATTATGACGAGCTGCTGCAGCGGATGGATGAGCACCGCATCAACTATCAGACGCTAAACGACCAGCGGATGCTGTTTGACCTGTTGGTATAGCAGTACCTTAACCTGCCGGGTTTTCTATGATGCCAATATGGTCAACCCGGCAGCGTTTGGTTATACTATAAGGTATTGTGATAAGCCTGTTTTATGGATGATACGTTTCCCCCATCTCCAGCACTTTCTTAAACTCCTCCTCCGTCACCGGCATAACTGAGAGCCGGCCGATGCGCACCAGCGGCATCTCCTGCAGGCTGGGTTCTTTCTTGATATCAGAAAGCGGTACGGGCTTTTTCAGCGGCTTGACCGCTTTGAAATCCACGGCGGACCAGTCGCCTTTCTCGGCGGTGGGGTCGGGGTAAGCTTCTTTGACGGCCTGGCAGATGCCGACTACCTCCAGCCCCTGCCGGCTGTGGTAGAACAATACGAGGTCGCCCTTTTTCATGCTGCGCAGGTGGTTGCGGGCGGCGTAATTGCGCACGCCGTCCCACATTCCGGTTCCTTCGGCCACCAGGTCCTGGTAGCTGTATTCGTCGGGTTCGGATTTGATGAGCCAGTAGTTCATGGTTTTGTTTTTTTACGGGCCACTTGAAAGTGGCCCGTCCGGAGGCCGATCACCGCCAGCATGCGGCCGGTGGTTCCGTTTTCCTTTCGGTGCGAAAAATAATCTTCGTTGTGGGCCCAGGTGGAGTAGGGGGACACTTCAACTTGCCCTTCCGGCACGCCCATAGCCAGCAGTTGGGCCTTGTTTTCTCCTTTGAGGCTGACGAACCATTTGCCCCGCCCGGTATCTTCTCGCTTGTGCCCTGGGGCAAAATGCTGCGCCACGTGCTCATCCACCTCGTAGTTGTCCTGATCGATGGAGGTTCCGATATAGGCATGGCAGGCTTCGGGTTGCGTGCCGAATTCCCGTTGCATGGCCTGCAAAGCGGCTTTGGCCACTTCCTGCACCGTTCCCCTCCAGCCGGCGTGGATGGCGGCCACGGCCTCGCGGGCCAGGTCATAGATCAGGATGGGCGTGCAATCGGCTGTGCCCACGGCGACAAAGATACCTTTTTGGTTGGTAATGAGGGCGTCGTAGCCTTCGTAGTGGCCGGGCTCCCGGGCCAGGAGTACTTCCCTGCCGTGCACCTGATGGGAGGTGGCCAGCCGGCCCTGTGGGATACCCGCTGCGGCCAGGAAGCGGCGGCGGTTTTCGGCCGTGTTTTCCGGCTGGTCGTCCGTATTCCACCCCAGGTTCAAAGAGGCGTAGGGGGGCGGACTGACGCCGCCGTGGCGGGTGCTTTCCGCTGCGATGAGGCCGGGGAAGGCGTGGAAGATAGCGGGGCGGCGGAAGAGAGCAGGCTTTGGGTTGGCGGGCATGGTGGCCGGTATTTTGAGGTAAGATAAAAAATGGAGCGCAGTTTTTTAACATTTGTACAGCGTTAGAATGCTCGCCCCTGGGTTCCTTGTTACTCTGAAAACCAGCGGGCCACATTCTCTCTGTGGCATCACTGATAAACACTGCCAGGTTAAGCCAGCCGGGAGCTGGTTGGAAACCTGGCAGGTTGAGAGGCGTAATTTAAAGACAGCCCAACCTGCCCCGTTTTGCGGGGGCGCATCATGTAGGAGGAAGCGTTAACCATCCAACCATGAAACCATTCAACAATTCTGGACTTTGGACGTGCCCCATTTGAAGTCGGAAGTGGGAAATCGGAAGTCGGAACTTGGGTCCAAATAGGTGCTCAACGCCTGTTTTTCCGCCTTCCGCCTTCCGATTTCCGACTTTACCCTAGGACCGTCCAAAGTCCAGAACAATTGAATCTGGCGGGCAGCAAAAAGCAGCACATTCTGCCATCTCCCTCTCCCTCCTTTGGAGGGGCCGGGGGAGGCTTCAATATACCCAGGGCGAGCCCTGCCGGTACTCCTGCAGCAACTGCTCGCGATATGCGCGCGCATCCACCTTTCTGCCGGAAGCTTCAATGGCGAGGATGTCGGCCACTTCGAAGTTCTGGCGCTGGGCGTTCCAGCGGTATTTCACCTTGATGACGGCCATGTCCTTGGCGCCGTCGCCGGTGAAGTCGTGGCGCATACTTTCGTTGTGGACATAGACGATATCGGGGGTGGCGTTGCCCGAGCGGGCGATGGCGCGGTCGAAATAGCCGAAGAAGTTGGTAATGGCGATGTAGGATTGCCCCCGTTTGCGGTAAACGGTGCCGGTGCAGCCGCCGGAGCCGCAATTGTCGGGTGAGCGGGCCTCCATGAGGAAGAGCTGGTCGGGCTGCTCGCCGGGGCTGAGAGAGACAAATTGCAGGTTACACTGGCTGCACGGGTAGGTATAATCGTTGCCCACCGTGCGCTTGTTGGTGCACAGGCCAAGTTGCTCCGCCAGCCGGGCCTCGAAGTTTCCGGTTTGTGCCCGGGTGGGGGAAAACAGAGAAAAAACAACCAAAACCGTCCCTAGAAATTGCCACATATCCGTCCCTGACAAATCGTGAATAATAAGATCTCATCCGGAGTAGATGTCCTTTAGTCCTTGAGTTCCGGGGAAAATTAGTCAATAGGGAGCCTGGGTTTCAGGGGTGTAAGTACCTGGGCGAAAACAATCCGGCAATCCGGCAATTCAGCCCTTTAACCTCGTGCTCAGGAGCAATGATCCTGAAGCTCCGCTTTTGATGCTGAGCAGGTTAGGCTGAAATTATCCAGGCGCTTATTAGGTAGCTCAAAGATACCCTTTGGCGGGGAATAGTGCCAGTTTTAGGATCAAATTTTATTTTCCCCATTTTTTCAATTGCTTCAGGACCGCTGAGAAGTCTTTGGGCAAAGGGGCCTCGAATTCAAGGCGCTCTCCCGTATGCGGATGGCCCAGCGCCAGCTTCCAGGCGTGGAGGGGCAGGCGGCTCATCAAGGGCCGTTCTTCCTTGTCGCGCCCGAGTTGATATCCCTTGCCTTTGACTTCCGAAAGGTAGAAAGCCTCCCGCCGCCCGTAAAGGCTGTCGATGGCGAGCGGGTGCCCGATGGATTCGAAGTGCACCCGTATCTGGTGGGTGCGGCCGGTCTCGATGCGGGCTTCCACCAGGGTGAACTGCCGGAACCGTTCAATGGCCTTGTAGTGAGTAACGGCGCTTTTGCCTTTTGCGGCCACCATCATTTTGCCCACTTCCTTATGGCTGGGTGCAATGGGGCGGTCGATCGTCCCTTCTTCCGGCACCGAGGCTCCGTCGAGCAGCGCCAGATATACCTTCTCCACCGTGCGGTTTTCAAATTGCTGGGAAAGGTGGCGGTGCGCCTCTTCATTGCGGGCAAAGCAGATCAGGCCGCTGGTCTCCCGGTCGATGCGGTGTACGGTCCACACCTTTCCGTATTGATGGGTGAGCAATGCCAGAAGGTTGGGCTTTTCCGGAGCGAACCGGTCGGGAATGGACAGCAGCCCGGGCGGCTTGTTGGCCACGATCAGGTGTTCGTCTTCAAAGAGTATCTCCGGTTTCAGTTTTGGCATGGCCTTATGGTTTTTCCGGTTTATCGAAGCACCAGTTGCTTGAAGTATTTCTTGCCGCGGGCGTAGTACTGCCAGACAATGCTGCCGGGATAGCGGCCCGCCATATTGGGCGCCGGGCTGATGCTCACTTTCTGAATGAGCTCCCGGGCCTCCCGGCGTTTTTTCAGCATTTTGCGAAAGTAGCTGAAAAAGCTGCGGTGGGCTTGCCCAATGCTTTTGATGTGCCCCAGCTTGCCCTGAAAAAGGAAAAGCCCTGCAGCCGCCCAGTCGAGCAGAAAACGGAGCGGAATGAGCCACCAGAGCCGGCGGACTTCCTCATTTTTCAGCAGGTTGAAGAGGCTGTTGCGGAAGTTGAGGTAAGCCTTCTGAGGCGTATTGTAGTCCAGTGTCCCCCCGCCGACGTGATACACTACTGACCGGGGGCGCGCCATCACCTTATATCCGGCCCGTTTGATGCGCCAGCAGAGGTCGATCTCCTCGGAGTGGGCAAAATAATCGGGGTCAAAGCCGCCCAGTTCGTGAAAAAGGCGGCTGCGGACGAAAAAGGCGGCGCCGGTAGCCCAGAAGATCTCCTGAAGGGGCTCGTACTGCCCGCTGTCGCGTTCGGTGACGGCGAAGATGCGGCCGCGGCAGAAGGGGTAGCCCAGATTGTCGAGCCAGCCCCCGGCGGCGCCGGCGTATTCGAAGTAGTTGCGGTTGTGGTAGGCCTTGATCTTGGGTTGGCAGGCCCCGACGGTGGGGTCCCGCTCCATCAGTTCGATGATGGGCTCTATCCAGCCTTCCGTTACTTCCACATCGGAATTCAGCAGGATGTAGTAGGGGGCGTCGATCTGGCGCAGCGCCAGGTTATATCCTTTGGCGTAGCCGTGATTGCCCTTGAGGTCCAGTGTTTTGATATTCGGGTAGTTTTCCCCCAGGAAGGCAAGGGAGTCGTCGAGGGAGCCGTTGTCGGCAATGATGACCTCGTAATTGGGATAGGTGCTGGCCAGGACGGTGGGCAGGAATTGTTCCAGAAAGGCCTGCCCGTTGTAGTTGAGAATGACGACGGCCACCCGGGGGTACTGGCTCATTTTTTTTTCCTCCCGGGGCTCCTGCCGGGCCTCGAGGATCTTTTTAGCCGATAAGCGGTCTTTTTCGAGTTGTTTTTGCAATTCTTCCAGCTTTTCGAACTGCACATCGTCGCGTATGCGTTCCAGCAGTTCCAGCTGGAGTTTATCGCCATAAACGTCTTTGTTGAAGCCGAAGATGTTGACCTCTATGGTATGGTTGTGAAATTCGCGCAGGGTGGGGCGGCTGCCAATGTAGAGCATACCGCCGTAGCGCTGCCGGTTGTGCAGCACATGGACGGCATAGATGCCGGTGGGGGGCAGCAGTTTGTGTTTCTGGCCGATGTCCAGGTTGGCGGTGGGAAAACCGAGCTTGTGCCCGATCTTATTGCCGTGGATGACGGTGCCGGTCAGGGTGAAAGGATGGCCGAGCAGCCGCTGCGCCGCACTCACATCTCCCTTATCCATCGCATTTCGGATCTTGGTGGAACTCACCGCCATGTGGTCCACTTCGTGCCTGGGGATCTCGATGACCTTGTATCCTCCTTCGGGGCCATGCCATTTCAGATAGTTGATGTCCCCCTGCCGGTTGAGGCCGAAACGGTGGTCATAACCGATGACGATATATCTGGGGTGAAATTTTTCAACCAGGAACTTTTGAATGTATTCGTCGGCGCTTTGCTGGGAAAATTCGATGGTAAAGGGCGCCACCACCACATTATCCACCTGATAGCGCTCCATGAGCTGCACCTTTTCATCGATGGTGGTGATCAGCTTCATAGTGGTGTCCTTCGGATAGACCACCAGCCGGGGATGGGGATGGAAAGTGATGACAATGCTCTCCCCATCCACGCTGTTGGCCAGGTCGTTAACCTTCTTCAGGATCTGCTGATGGCCCAGGTGGACGCCATCGAAGGACCCGATGGTCACAACGGCATTGCGAAATGATGGCAGGTTTTTCAGATCATTGAACACTCTCATATCCTTAGCAAGTATAAGCAAGGCACAAAAATAAATTTTTAAGCCGGCAAATGAAGCTCCACGAGGTAAAACAAAGAGGAAAACTCTTCTATCCTGTGAAATGTTTGTAATTTTGTATCTGTCATCTTAATAACATTCAATCTAAATAAAAATAGCAGACGGCTATACATGAACATCGAGACCAGCAAAGTCGTAGAAGCACTTACCAAAGTGACAGACCCCAACAGCGGGCAGGATATCATCAGCATGAGTATGGTTCGCGACCTGGAGATCAAGGGCAACAACATCAACTTCTCCATCGAACTGCCCACCATGGAGACGAGGCATAAGTCAGAGCTCAACTTTGCCTGCATGGAGGCGGTCCAGAAGGTTTATCCCGAGGCGAATGTCAATGTGCACATGATCTCCCGAATGGGCGATACTGCGGAGCCGAAGAGCCCCCTGGCTCACGTTAAGAACATCATCGCCGTAGCTTCCGGTAAGGGAGGCGTCGGCAAATCGACCGTATCGGTCAACCTGGCGCTGGGCTTAAGGGAACTGGGGGCAAAGGTCGGCCTGATCGACGCCGACCTGTACGGGCCTTCCATACCCACTATGCTGGGCCTGCAGGGAGAGCGCCCCCGGGTGCAGGAAGTTTACGGAGACCCCAAGATCATTCCCCTGGATGCTTACGGCATGCCGGTAATGTCCATCGGGTTCATCATCGAACCGGAGCAGGCCGTTGTGCTGCGCGGCCCGCGCCTGGGAGGCATCATCAAACAGTTCTTCGAAGACACCATCTGGCCGGAACTCGACTACCTGGTAGTGGACCTGCCTCCCGGAACCGGCGATATTCAGCTTACTTTGGTGCAGACCGTACCCGTCACCGGGGCCATTATGGTCACTACGCCTCAGGAGGTGGCGGTTGCCGATGCGCTGAAGGCCATGAACATGTTCCTGCTCCCGTCTGTTAATGTTCCAATCCTGGGGGTAGTGGAGAACATGTCCTGGTTTACACCGGAGGAACTGCCGGACAATAAATATTTTCTCTTCGGGCAGGGTGGAGGCGAAAGGCTGGCTAAATTGGGCAAAACCGAATTGCTGGGCCAGGTGCCCATCGTTCAGAGCATCCGGGAATCCGGAGATGAAGGCAGGCCGGTCGTCCTTAAAGAGGTGCCCTTCGCCACCGAGGCCTTCAGGAAAGTAGCCGGGAACACCCTGAAACAGGTAACTGCGCGCAATGAGAAAATGGGGCCGACGAATATCGTTAAGATCAATACATAACCATTGATATGTCACAAAAAGAAAAACAAGGCCTTCTGAAGCGCATTGACGAAGCGCTGAATGATGTACGCCCCCACCTGGCGGTGGATGGCGGCAATGTGGAGGTGGTCGATGTTACCGAGAATAAAGTCGTCAAGATAAAATGGCTGGGCACCTGCGAGAACTGCAGCATGACCCTGATGACTATGAAAGCCGGCATCGAGCAGGCTATCATGGGCCGCATACCAGAGATCAACGGGGTCGAAGCGGTCAATGGGCTGGAAGTTGGATGACCAGCCTTTTTTTCTCTATTTCCAGTTTTTTTCCGCCAGTGCTACGGCTATTGAGCGCGCTTCCACTTTAAGCACCTTCTTTTTTATCAACGGAGCCTTGTCAACCGGCAGGATATCTTTCGGGCCGGGTGCGGCGGTGTTGATTACCTGTTTCCACCTCCATTTTCTACTCTGAGGCAATTCGAATTCCAGTGGGTTCCAGAACATGTTGAGCATGACGTGCAGGCGTTTGTCGTAATTCCTGTTCTTCAGGGTAAACGCCAGGGAGTGTGAATTGTACCCGAAATCCGGTTCATTGAGCCGGATGCCGTGAAAGGTGCAGGAGGAACCGCCGAGGTGCTGGGGCGCATTCCAGTACAATTCTTCCTGGAAAAATTCCATAGACATATTGAAGTCCGCCAGCTTCTGGACAAAGCGGAGCAGGCCCTGGTTCTTGTCCACCATATCCCAGTTGAACCAGCTGATCTCGTTGTCCTGGCAATAAGCATTGTTGTTGCCCAGCTGGGTCCGCCGTACTTCGTCGCCCATCAGCAGCATAGGGGTGCCCTGGCTGAGCATGAGGAGGGTCAGGAAATTCCGGGCCTGTTTCTGGCGAAGCCTTTCAACTTTGGGGTCGTCGGTGGGGCCTTCTACGCCGCAGTTCCAGCTGAAGTTGCTGCTGTGCCCGTCGCGGTTTCCTTCTCCGTTGGCATAGTTGTGCTTGTCGTTGTAGGACACCAGGTCGTTGAGGGTAAATCCATCGTGGCAGGTTACGAAGTTGATGCTTCGGTTGGGGTTGCGCAGCAATTTCCGGAAAAGGTCGGGGCTGGCGTTAATGCGGTTGCTTATAGTGGCAGCCATGCCATTGTCTCCCTTGATGAACCGGCGGGCGTCATCCCGGTATTTCCCGTTCCATTCCGCCCATTTGTCGCCTACAAAAGACCCCACCTGATACTGGTGCACGTCCCAGGCCTCGGCGATGATCTTGGTGGGCGCCAGCACCGGGTCGGACTCGATCTCCCACAGGACCGGCGGGTTTTGAATGGCTTTCCCGTTCTCATCACGGGACAGGACGGAGGCGAGGTCGAACCGAAAGCCGTCGATGTGCATTTCAGAGACCCAGTACCGCAGGCAGTCGCGGATCATCCGGCGCACTACCGAGTGGTTGGCGTTGAGGGTGTTGCCCGTGCCGGTGAAGTTCTGGTAGGCGTAATGGTGGTTTTCCTTGTTGAGCATGTAATAGGCCCGGTTCTCGATGCCCCGGAAAGACAGGGTAGGGCCCGTTTCGTCTCCTTCGCCGGTATGGTTAAAAACCACGTCGAGGATCACTTCTATTCCGGCGCGGTGCAAGGCCTTGACCATATCCCGGAACTCGTTGATGGTTTCCAGCGGATCGCTGGTGCTGGAGTAAGCATGGTGGGGGGCAAACAGGGCAATGGGGCTGTAGCCCCAGTAGTTGCTCAGTTCATTAGGCACATCAAAGGGGTCGAATTGTTGTACCGGCAGCAACTCGACCGCGGTGATGCCCAGGCTTTTCAGGTAGGGGATCTTCTCGATCACCCCCCGATAGGTGCCGCGCAGCTTTTCCGGCAGGCCGGAACTGGGGTGTTTGGTAAAGCCGCCGACGTGCATTTCATAGATAATCGACCGGGAAAAAGGGTGGTTGAGGGGTTTGTCGCCTTCCCAGTCGTAATCTTCTTTCCCAACGACAACACTTTTTATGGATTTGGGGCTGTTATCCCCCGGTTCTATTGCTGCCTGCCGGTCGTAATCGTCCATCACAACCGCCCGGGCATAAGGGTCTATGAGTACCTTGTTGCCATCGAAGCGGTAGCCTTTATTGGCGGCATAGGGGCCATAGACCCTCCAGCCATAAAGCTGGCCGGGGCCGATATTGGGTAGAAAAACGTGCCAGTAGTAGAAAGTCTTGTTTTGCCTGGGGTCCAGCCAGAAAGTCTGGCTGGGGTAACGCCGCCCTTCTTTGTCGAAAAGCAGGAGTTCTACAGCAGAAGCGTTTTTGGAAAAAAGGCAGAAATTGACGCCGCCTTCCAGGACGGTGGCCCCCAGAGGGAAGCTCTGCCCGGCGAGGGCCTTGGTTTTTTTACTCATGAGAGATCTGTTATGCTTCAGTTCCGCACCCATTTTTCCGAAATACCCATTCTGTTGAGTACGTCTTTAAAATAGGACGACTGTCGGAAGCCTTTCCACATGGGATGGTTTAGGATAAAAATAACTCCTCCCAGGCGGCGGCCGATGGCTTCCAGAGTAGCCTGATAAGCCTGTTCGTAGTATTGCAGCTGAGTGGCCAGCAGGCCGATGTCAAAGAAATCGTTATCCCGCGGCGATTCCTCGTGCATTTTCTTCAGGCGGGCCAGGCATTTGCGGGCGCGTTCGAGGTTCCCCTTCTTACTGAAGAATACTCCGCGGGAAGCGACGTATTCTTTAAACAGGCTGTGCCCTTCCGGCAATTGCACCATCAGGATATCTTCAGCTTCGTCCAGTTTTCCCGTGGCCAGCAGTATCCAGGCCTTGATGCACCGGATCTGTTCGTTTTCCGGGTGCAGCCCCTGTATCTTGTTGATGGTGTCGATAGCCATTTCCTGTTTGCCGCAGGCGATGTACATATCCGCCAGGTACGTATGGGCGATGATGGAAACGGGATCCAGTTCTATGGCTCTTTCCAGTACATGGGCGCCCTCATCGAAGCGGCCCTCTGCCCGCAGCAACAGGCTGTAGGTGTACATGTAGGCCGTACTGTTGGGGTTGATGGCCCGGGCGCGTTCGAAGATTTTTTCGGCAGCCTCCATATTCCAGTCGAGGAACAGATGGACAATGCCGAGGGCGCAGTAGGCCAGCTCCAGGCTGTCATCCAGAGACAGCGCCCGTTCGGCAGCCTCTTTGGCGTGAGGGAGCGATTGCTCGGTTGGCCAGTTGCCGGAAGCGCCCAGGAAAGAATAACAGAATGACAAATAGGCCCATGCTTTGGCAAAACGAGGGTCCAGCTCCAGGGATTGTTTGAAAAGGCCAATGGCGGTGGCTGCTGCTTCCGGAGTATATTGATTCCACTGGAATAACCCTTTGAGGTAGAGGTTGTAGGCCTCCAGTTTTGCCGGGCTGGAGCCGGAGGAACCCGCCTGGTGTTCCTGTTCGGTCAGCCCCAGGCGGGCCTTAAGCTTGTTGGCAATGTCGGCTGAAATTTCATCCTGAACAGCAAAGATGTCATCCAGCGTCCGGTTATAGGTTTCTGAAAAGAGGTGGTATCCATCCTCTGTGTTGATCAGCTGGGCCGTAATGCGGACCCGGTTGCCCGATTTGCGCACGCTTCCTTCCAGAATGGTGTCAACACCAAGCTTTTTGCCGATAGAGCGCATATCTTCATTAGCGCCTTTAAAGGCAAAAGAAGAGGTGCGGGCGGTTACTTTAAAAGCGGCCTCGCGGGCCAGGGTGTTGAGCAGTTCTTCGGAGATGCCGTCACTGAAATATTCGTTTTCGGGGTCAGGGCTCATATTGACGAAAGGCAGGACGGCAATGCTGCGCTTTTCCCGATAGCCCTTGCCCTGCAGAGCCTTAGGGTCAGGAACGGTAAGAGTAGGATGTTCCAGAGCGTAAAGGCCGACTTCGTGCTGAATGTTTTTCAACCGGAAAGGCCCCAGGCTTTTCACCTTCAGCGCAGCGTGGTTTTTGATATCGTCATAAACCTTTTCCGAGAAGAGAACCGCGCCCGGTACGGAAAAGCTTTCGATGCGGGAAGCTACGTTTACGCTTTCCCCATAGACGTTGGTTCCATCCAGCAGTACGTCGCCGGTATGCAGGCCAATGCGAACGGGGACTATCGGCGGCTCTTTGAAGGCTGCCTGGATGGCGGCGGCGCATTGCACCGCCTCGACGGCAGAGGTGAACAGGCAAAGGGCGCCGTCTCCGTAGAATTGCTGAACGTTGCCGTTGTGTACGGGTACGAGGAGCCTGAGCTGGTGCTCCATCCGGTTGCGAAGCTGGATGGCATACTCCTCGTCTTCATTCATCAGGCGGGAGTAGCCCACCATGTCGGAGAACATCACTGTTAGTAACTGCCGTTTCGTCTGGCTGCTCATGCTATCCGTTTTGGTGATGGGTTTTGGTTGCTTTGAAGGCTTTGGGCCACCCGTATTGGGTTGGACACTATCAAAGGCCTGTAAGTTGCAGAAGGGGCGGCCTCATTCTGATTTACGGCCTTTGTACTGAGCCTGAATACCGGCCATGCCATGCAATATTAATCATTTTGCGTCATTAAGGCTCAAAAGAATAGACATTGGCCCTGCTTCTTTCTAAGAACGGACAAAGCCCGCCGGTAGTTCTTACACCGGCAGGCTTTGATCCTGATTTGGCCAGGGCTGTGGTTGGGGCCTGTTTAAGCCTCAACAGTTTCCTCTTTTTTCATTTTCTGTTGTTCCAGGAATTTTTCCAGCAGCTCGGGAGCTTTGTCAAAAGCATTGCTCAGGCTGCTCTTGGTACGGGTGGAGATGAAGCTGATCTCGGTGCCCCGGGTTACCAGAAAGCCGATGGGCTCGATGCCAATGCCGCCGCCCAGCCCCATGCCTTGGCCGTGGCCTTGCTGAGGAGCATCGCCTTCTCCGCCGCCGGAGCCGAAGCCCATACCCAGGCGGATCACAGGTACGCAATTGAATTCCCCAAGTTGAAACTGCTTGCCGATCACGGTTTCCGTTTTTGCTTCAGATCTCAGAAAATCGGTGATCTTGGGTACCAGGTCTTCAAGGTTGATTTTCATGTGGGAGTATTTTAAGTGATTTGTGATTTGTGATTCGGGGGGGCTTTATGGTTTGCCCCTGAGCCAGGCCCAGGCCATTCGCCAGATCCGGTTTTGGATCAGGATGCGGCATTCATTTCTGCCCTGGAAATTGACGGTGATGTGCCTTCTCAGGGGGGCAATGTTGTGAACCACCGGCCAGAGATAAGCATTCCACACGAAATCATCAGTGTCTATCTCCAGCCGGAAGTCTTTTATATTGAAGGATTTAAGTACGCGTATCAGCCGACGGAAGGGAAAGTGCCTTTTCCTTTTCTTCTTTTCTGCCGGGGCAGGCTCCTCCTTTTTTTCGCTTTTTCGGGCAGAAAAGTGAAGAGGATAGAAATCTTTTTTCCAGAAGGCAACTCGCAGCCGGATCAGAATGTCTTCAGGCGCCGGTATCAGTTCCGCCTTGCCTATACCTCCCCATTGCAGGTAGTATTTATCCTCGTAAGTGTCGGCCCGGATGGACAGCGGAGCGAATAAAACCCACGTCAGCAGGAGGATCAGAAGAGCAATCAGAATGGCGAGAATGGTTAGGAGCATAGCCCTCTATTTTCGCCGCAAAGTTAACCGGATGCCTTCCATTCTTCAATGCGGTTTGTCATCTCCGGCAAGTGACCTTTGTCAGGGCCTCCGGTTTCTGTTGCTCAGGTTGGCGTACGGGCCAGGCGCAGCAGGAAGAAGCCGGTGACGGCGCCGACCGCCATTCCGCCGAGGATGCCGCCCAGGGCCCCTGAGACCACGATCAGCGCCCAGTGAGTCTGTTCGTCGGGCAGGCTGGCGCCCAGGAAGATGAATATCATCCCCGCCGCCCAGCCCAGGGCATTGGCCGGTATCCATTCGATGGAGCGTCGGCTCCAGGGCTTGAGCGGCAGCCATTGAAAGTAACCGAACAGGGCTCCCAGGAAAAGCCCCAGCAGGCCAGCCATGCCGAAAAAAGCCCAGCCGGACAGCTCCGCCATCCCTGCTCCTGCTTCGCCGCCGTCGTTAATAAACAAAGAAGGCATCATACCCAGCAACCAGCCCAATATGGCCGCGGCCACGGTATAGGCCCACCACTGCCTGCGGCCCACCTGCTGAAATACCTGGCTCAGCACCCGCCACTGAAAGGTGGCGAGTATCGTTCCCTCTATACCGCCGGCAAGGCACATCAGGAACAGGTTCAGCAGTTTGTCTTCAGTAGTTACCGGTTCTCCCAGAAGGAGCCTGTGCCCGACGGCGATCGCTGCGGCGCCGGCAATGCCCAGAAATTCTCCCAAACCGCAGGCCAGCGCCCACTGCCGCCAAAGCCGGGGGAAAAGGCCTTTGTTTTTGTGGAGAGGCGAACCATTGCCGCTGCCGATCTGTGTACCGGGGCTCATAAGCCTAATGAATTATCTTGCTTTTCTCGTGTTTTCCTTCTTCCACCGGTGGCGTTACCACAAATGGCTGGCCGTCTTCATGGCAGATCAACTGTGCCACGTCCCGGCCGGAGAGGAGTACCGTCGGCAGGCCGCCGCCCACGGCCACCCATTGCCCGCAGAGATAGAAATTCTCCAGCCCGTCGAGCTTTCGGGGAATCTGCTGCATACCGGTTTCCGGGGTGGCCAGCCAGCCTTCAAAACTGCCTTTCCAGTTGTTGGTGTAGTGGATGAAAGTAGCCGGAGTGGCGACGTCCACCATTTCTAAATGGGCGCTTATATCGCCGAGCCGGTGCTCCAGGGCGTGAACCACCGAATCGGCAATGCGTTGCTTCTCCGCCCGATACTGATCCGGAGCTTCCTCGTGCAGTTTCTGCCAGAATGGGTAATTGTAAGTCTCGATCATCACAGAAAGCAGCGTTTTGCCCTCCGGAGCCAGGGTGGGGTCGAAATGGTGAATGCGCAGGTAGAGGTCTTTGATGGTGGTTTCCGGGTCAACCATCAGGGGGGTGCACAGGGGAAACAGGAGGCTGTGAGGCTCCCCTTCAAAGGCTCGGCCAATGCCGAGCGCAACAAAGACCAGAGACGGAAATGTGGGCCGGTTTTCAAAAGCCTTTTGCAGTTCCGGATTGTTGTACCTGCCGTCCAGCATTTTATATACGGTGCTGTATCCGTCGGCGGCGCTGATGACGTAATCGGCAAGATGGCGGTTGCCGTCCGCCAGCTGTATGCCGGTAGCTTTGCCGTTTTCTGTAAGGATCTTTTCCACCCGGCTGTCGAAATGAATTTTTCCTCCCAGCCGCCGGTAGCGGCTGGCTACTTTGAGGGCGAAGCGCATGGACCCGCCGATGGGATAACCGGCGGTTTTATTGTGCATCCACGCCAGGGTCATCATGGAAAAGATGACGGTCATATCCGGCTCAAAGAGGTTGGTGACGGCTTTGCGCAACAGAGGGTTCTTAAACCGCTGAGCGTAATCTTTATTGGAAAGCCGCATGTACCGGCCGAAGAGCCCCATGTAGGGAAGAATGTTCCAGGCCATTTTCATGCGGTCCCAGAGGTTGGCTAGTTCTTCCGCCTTTTCGGAAGGGAAATCTAGGGTGGACAGCCTGCGGATAGCATTGGTGAACCGGCGGATCTCCACCTCGTCTTCCGGGGCCTTCTCCAGCAGTTCTTCCTCCAGCCGGTTGGCGTTGGTGAACAGGCGGATAAAATTGCCGTTTTCGTCTTCCACCCGGGCGTATTCTTCGTGATCGACAAATCGGATGTTGCCCATGTCGATAAGTTCATTCCAGCGGTTATAGAATGAATTGGCCTTGCCGGAACCGACCAGCCAATGGACGCACAGATCCACCATGTAGTCTCCTTTCCGCCAGGAAGTGCATACCCCACCCGGAACGTTGTGCATTTCAAAGATCTCGGTTTCGTAACCGTTCATTCGCAGGTAGCAACCCGCAGACAGGCCGGCCATTCCGCCGCCGATGATAATGACTTTCTTTTTCATGGGCCATAGGATTAATTCGCATCAACAACCCTGCCCGATCCCGTCAGCCTGGTTTCCAGAAACGGGCTTCCTTTGAAGAAAACATCTCCGCTGCCGCTGATATTGGCCTCAAGATAGTCTTCGACAAAAACCTCGGCATCTCCCGATCCGGAAATGAGGACATTTGTCGAGAGGGTTGTTAACCCGAAACCTTTAAAATCGCCTGAACCGGTAATCTTCACCGAAAGAGACGAAGATTCACCTTCCAGCAGGAGGCTGCCGGAACCGCTGAGATTGGCCTTTACCGACTCTGCCAGGACGCCCAGTTTGACGTCACCACTTCCCGTGAGGGTAATTTCCGGGTTCTCCGACAGAAAGGTGCTCTCCCCAACGATATCTGCCGCACTGGAATTGACCAGCCTGTCGAGTTGAGGGATTGTGATGAACAGCCGGATACGGCTGTTGTCGGAAATGCAGCGCCGCGTGCGGATCTCCAGGTCCTGTCCATCCACTTCCAGGATGAGTTCGTCGAGCAGGCTGGCATGCCCGCGGGCCTCAACCTCCTGGGCAGGCCCCTGGGAAAGAAATACCTCAACGTCGCTTCTGTCCTCTATTCCGGTAAAGGGAGGCAGCTCGATCTTTGATGTTTCGACCGGCCCTTCGCCTTCCAGGCAGGGAAAAAAGCTGCCGCTCTCGTCATCGACGACAATGCAACTTTCCAACATTAAAATGGCCATTACCGCCATCAGGGTGGCGAAAGAACGGAGCGGGTGGGTCATAGCTTCAGGCTTTACATCGTTCAAATCTAAAGAACCTGCACCTCAGAACAAATGATGCCGGTCAGTAGATAAGCTGAGAAAAGTCAGCTGAAAAAGCGACTGAAGCGGAGGCCTTCAGTATTGCTGTTTTGCCGCCTCCTGTTTTGCGGTGCCGCCTTTTTTGGCGTCCTTGCCAGTGCCTTCTTCACTGATCTTGTTGTAGATCTGCTTGTTGAACTCTGCGCTGATGACGTCCTCGTCCATGCGAACCTGTTCGAGCATCACTTCGGGGGTGATGAGCCCGTCATCGAAGGAAAAGATCCAGTATTCGGTATCATTGAGCCTCTTTTCCAGGAGCATATCTGCCTGGACATAACTTTTGGCCCATTCTTCCGGGTCGATCCCTTCGGCAAGTTCAACCACCAGTTCATTGGGAATGAGATAATCGGGGATGTTATCCTGTGGGGCTTCTTTCTGCACCCAGCCGATATTGGACTGGGCGACCTGGTCGAGCAGGCTTTCCAGCCATTTTACCGAATTGGGGCGAATTTCCTTACCCGTTACAGTTTTTTTCCGGCTGCCCTCGTAATAGGTTATCGATACGCTTTGCATGTCGGGAATGCGCCCGCGGTAGGCGTCTTTGTACTGCCACAGGTTGGCGTTTTTGAATTCGCGCAGCAAGCGTTCCAGGTCTTCTTTTTCCAGCTTTTTTACATAAGTTCCGAGCCGGTCGGTATAGCGTTCTCCTTTGTAGCTGACGATGCCTTTGTCATAAACAGTAAGGGTGAAAACAGGACAGCGGCCGTAGCAGGGGCCCTTTGTCATTTCTATGACCTTATTCATGCTGCCGAGATTCATGTTGGCGGCGGAACCACAGCCTGCGGACAACAGAACGGCAAGAATGAAGGAGGATGCAAAAAAGCCCAGTATCCTGGGGGGCATAAGAGGATTGATACTCATCAGGAACAAGGTTTGGTTTGTATGTGTTGTTGCCCACTCATAATGTGAGCTTTGCCATTAGTTACATCCGGGGGCAAAATTTATAGGGAAGAAAACATCTTTTGGAGGAGAATGCCCTGCTTTCCCCCGGGCCGGCCGGCTCCCGGATCACCTGGCAATAATAAGCTTTTTAGTGTGTATTTTCCTTCCATTCCTGATTTTAATATAATAGATTCCATTAATAAACATATCCGGGCTGATACGGTAAATAGTGCCGGAAGCGTTGGGTTCGCTGAATACTAAACGGCCGGCAGCATCAAAAATTGCGATCTCGTATTCTTCTTTTTCAGCAAGGAGGAGGGCGATCTCGCCGGAGGCTGGATTTTGGGCAAGTAAGGGCGGGGTGTCTCCAGGAGCTGCTTCCTGCAAGCCCACCGGCATGCAGGAGGACTCCAGCAGGCCAGGCCGGAAAGTGGCAATGGCGTCCCATGCCCGTTCTTTCTGCCCATGGGTGAACATGGCCATGCAGCGGTCGGCCGGCAGGTTCATGAAGTTCATGAACATATCCGCCGACCCGCAGGAAAAGGAAGGATGCGTGGGGCAGTCCTGCCCGGTGTAGTCCGAATAACTGTAGGCCTGCTCCTCGGTGTCTTCCACCATATCGTCCGACTGGCAGAGCGGGTCTTCCAGGCCTTCTCCCCAGAGGTGCTTCAGGTTCAGATAATGCCCGATCTCGTGAGTAGTAGTGCGGCCCAGGTTGAACGGGGGGGCGGCTGTCCCTGCGGTACCGAAACAATCGGGGCGGATGAAAACTCCCTGTTCACCGGCCGGCGCCTGAGGGTTTTCCGGGAAGGTGCCGTCGCCGCAGGCTCCGTCGTTCCGGGCACTGACCCACACATTGAGGTAGTGGGCCGGGTCGATTGCGTCCCGGCCGCCGAGAGCTGTATGGCATACGCGCCGCTGCCCGTTGGCGTACAGGTTGGCGATACCGGCGTAGGGTGTCTGTGTTCGGGTGGTGGCTACGAGGCAGAATTCGATCTCCATATCAGCGACGGCGGCGGCGAAAACTGCCGGAACGGACGGGATCTCGGTATTCAGGGCCCGGAAATCTGCGTTCAGAACATCGGCCTGCGATTGTACCTGCGCCTCGGAGAGGTTTTCCTCCTGCGTGTGCCAGACGATGTGCACCACCAGTGGAATGGTAATAACGGACCGCCCTTCAACTGTCATTCCGGCAGGCGCTGAAGGGCGGTGCGTACTGCCTTCCGGATTTTCGGTTGCGCAACGATACTGGCCAAAGGAGAGCTGGCTTACGGCCATCAGCAGCAGGATCAACCCTTTCTTCATAGGTAACTATTTAACTCTATTTCCATCCGGCATTTTCGGCCCGTGTAGTAAATAGGTACCTTCGTAGAACATTTACTGTCCTTCCAGGTATTGGTACAGCTCATCGAGTTTGGGGGAGATGATGATCTCCGTCCTCCGGTTCAGCGATTTGTTGAAAGCCGTATTGTTGGGGGCCTTGGGGAGGTATTCACCCCGCCCGGCGGCTGTGATCCTTTCGGGATTGACACCGTTGGCGACCAGAAGGTCGGTCACCGCCACTGCCCGGTCCACACTGAGGTTCCAGTTGGTGAGGGCGCTGCCGTCGGAGTCGGTATGGCCTTCGACCAGGATATCGATATCGGGGTTGTTTTTCAGCGCGCCTGCCAATTCCTTCAGCGCGCGTTTGCCTTCGGCGTCGATGCGGGTGCTGCCGCTGGGGAAGAGGAGGTTGGAGCTCAGGGAAAGGTAGAGTTTACCGTTTCGTTCTTCGACGGAGAGGTCGCTGCTGGAGAACCGGCTGAGCATGCCGTCGAGGCGGCTGCGCACATCGGTCATATTGGCTTCCTTGGTGTTCAGCATCTGTTCGAGTTCCTGGATGCGGATATTCCGTTCCTGAAGCGCCCCTTTGACGTTGGAGTAGTCGTACTCCATGGCGTTGAGCCGGTTATCCTTCTGATAGAGTTCGTATTCGAGGCCTTCCTGCCGTTTCCGGACATCGTCCAGGTTGAGTTGCTGGTCGGAGAGTTGCCGCTCCAGGTTGTATTTTTCATAGGAGGCGGTGATGTCCAGTTCGTTGCGGTCATTCTTGAGCTCTTCCACCCGGTCGAGCAGCGCCATGTAGCTGTTCTGCAGGCTTTTGTTGGTGACCACATACTGTTCCAGGTCCAGCCGGGTATTGCGGAGTTCAATTTCCAGCTGGCGGCTTTCTTCAGCGAGTTTGTTGTATTCATTGCGCAGAGAGTCGGCGAGCAATGCCTCCGTTTCGTAGTATTTTTTCTGTTCTTCCAGTTCCTGATATTCTTTCTGGGTAACACAACTGGAAAAAGCCGCCAGGGCGACGAACAGAATAAGGATGTTATGCTTCATAGCAATGGTTGTTGAGGTATTATCAATGACACAATGTAGCAAAATTAAGAGTTTGTTCAAAATTCACTAAAGTTGGGAGAGATTATCCTTTGTTCCCGGTTTTCGGCATAATAACCGTTGCCGGGCAGAACACCTCTGTCAGGGCTTTTTCATTTCGTTAATATCCCTACCTTTGCGGGCAAAAGTACCCATGAAAAATTATCTTCTTTTGCTGTTATTGCTTTCCGTCCTGTTCAGTTGCCGGAGTGAGCCGAAAAACGAGAGCGGGGCAGAAACTGCCGCTATGGAGCAGCCGGCAACCCAACCGCAAAGCACCGGCCCTCAGCAGGCGCCGGCCCCCGAGGCATCTGTTCAGAAAAAAGAGGAGGAACCGGTAGTCGGCGCCCGGCCGGCCTTTGTGCCTCCCATGAGTGAAGACGTTCTCACCATAACCGCCCAGAATGCCCGGGTGAAGCCCGGTGCTGATGTTTGCGTTGCCTTCCGCGCCAAAGGCTTTACCAACCTGCTCGCCATGCAATATACGATGGCCTGGGACCCCAAGGTGCTTGAATTTAAAGGAGTCGATAAGCCGGGGCTGCCGTATCTCGACCAGGCCGATTTCGGTTTCAACCGTACTAAGGAAGGCCGTTTGCCTTTTGTGTGGATCAACGACGCCCTGCAGCCAACAACGATCCCTGATGAGAGTATTATTTATATGGCCTGTTTCAATGCCATTGGAACCTCCGGCCAAAGCTCGGCCATCCGTTTTGTCGAGCAGCCCACGCCTTTCGAAGTGGTCAATGCCAACGAAGAGATCCAGAAGTTAAACCCCGTGGAAGGAAAGGTGGAGATAGAATAAGAATAAAACGGCAAGGCCTGAGGAGTATTCTCTCTCAGGCCCGCCGGATTGTGCTAAAGGTATAGGAATTACAAATCAATATTGGATCTCTGAAAGGTTCACCACAAAGCCTTTGATCTTGTGCTTGGAAGCCAGGCTTTTGCGGTAGTTGTCCGCAGCGGATTCCGAGTCAAAAGGCCCCAGGATGACCTTGTAAACCGGCTGTTCAAAGCTGGGTTCAATACTGATGAGGATATTGTCGAACCACTTGGCCTGCAGGTCGGCTACCTGCCGGAACACATTTTCGTAGTTGGCCAGTGAGGCCACCTGCACGCCGTATCCCCGGCCGCCGGGTTTTTCCAGAACGATGCGGTACAGGCCGTATTTCTGGTATTCTTTTCCCACCAGGCGGCTTTTATCGGCAGGAACGTAAGGGGTAGCGGCCCCCCTTTCCCGGGTGTCCGGCGCCGGGGCACTGGCTTTTTCTCTTCCTGGCTGGTACCTCTTTTCTGGTAAGCTCCGGGGAATCAAAGGATTCCGGAACTTTCTCGGGTTTTGAGGGGGCCTTCACCACCTCATCCTTTTTCTGAGGTTCCGGAGTACTGCCGGAGCGCCCCACTACTTCAACTTTGACTTCGGCCACACCGTCGCTCACCAGGCCCAGCTGTTTGGCGGCGGCCATAGAGAGGTCCACGACCCGTCCTTTGATGTAAGGCCCTTTGTCGATCACGGTAACGATGACCGATTTGTTGTTGTCCAGCCGGGTGACTTTGAGTTTGGTGCCGTAGGGATGCCTTTTGTGGGCGGCGGTCATTTTGTCCTTATCGTATTTTACTCCGTAGGCCGTTTCCCGGCCCTGGAAGTCGTCGGAATAGTAGGACGCCAGCCCCCATTCTTCATTGTCCTGTGCGGTAATGGAAGAGGCGGCAAAGAGCAAAAGGCCGGCAAAGAGGCATTTGGTGAAGACGTTTCTCATGATTGTTTCGTTTTTGGAAAATGGATGACACACGGTAATTGGAACGATGGAAATCCATTGTTTATTCGGTGTATTGATCAAATATAGGGATTCCACTTTTTGCATTGAACCAAAGGGAGGTAAAATTTGTAATTTTGCGTGTCTGATTATTTTTGCAGAAAATTCAGCAACCGAATGAGTAAGAACGGTAGAGTACTGGTCGCGATGAGCGGTGGCATTGACAGCACAGTGACGGCCATGATGCTGCACGAGCAAGGCTATGAGGTCATAGGCATTACTATGAAAACCTGGGATTACGCCAATTCCGGCGGATCGACAAAGGAGACGGGCTGCTGCAGCCTCGATTCGATCAACGATGCCCGGCAGGTAGCCGTCGATGTGGGCTTTCATCACTTCATCATCGATATCAGAGAGGAATTCGGAGACTATGTCATCGACAACTTCGTGGATGAATACCTGGCCGGCCGCACTCCCAACCCTTGTGTGCTCTGCAATACCCACATCAAGTGGAATGCCCTGCTCAAACGGGCCGATGCGCTGGATTGCGAATTCATCGCCACCGGCCACTACGCCCGGATCAAAGAAACAGACGGGCGCCTCTTTGTCTCCAGGGCCAAAGATGATAAGAAAGACCAGTCTTATGTACTTTGGGGGCTGAGCCAGGAGTGCCTGCGCCGCAGCCGGTTCCCGCTGGGCGGATATACCAAGCCCGAAGTGCGGCAAATGGCCGCCGACTGGGGTTACACCAGCCTTTCCAAAAAGGCGGAAAGTTATGAGATCTGCTTTGTTCCCGACAATGACTACCGCGGGTTTCTGAAACGCCGCGTCGAAGGGCTGGAGGAAGAGGTTGACGGCGGGGCGTTCGTCAACACGCAGGGAGAGGTGATCGGGCGCCATAAAGGATATCCCTTTTATACGGTCGGCCAGCGCAAGGGCCTGGGCGTCGCCTTTGGCGAACCCATGTATGTGGCCGAGATCCGGCCGGAAAGCAATACGGTAGTCCTTGGCCATGTCGATGAACTGGTCAGAAACGGTATGACGGTGGGACAGGCCAACCTGATGAAATATGCCGAGCTGCCAGAGCAGATGGAAGCCGTTACCAAGATCAGATACAAGGACAACGGTACCCTGAGCCGCCTGTATCAAAATGGAGACACGGTGGAAGTAGCTTTCATGGCCAATGTGAGAGGCGTCGCCCCCGGACAATCCGCCGTTTTTTATGAAGGGGATGACGTTCTCGGCGGGGGTATCATTCTCAGTAGTTCCTTCAGCCGGCAGTAAAAAATATCACAATTTCAATGCCTTTAAGATCCCGGAACCTCCTTTTGGCTGCGATTGCTCTCCTTCTTCTCACCTGCAACAAAAGTGAGGTAGAAGATCCCGGCATTGATGATTTCGGGTATGATTATTTCCCGCTGGAGGTGGGAAGAAGCTGGGAATACGAGGTGGATTCCATTATCTATAACCCGGTTGTCGGAGGCATCGCCAGGGACAGTTTCCGGACTTACATCCGGGAAACCATTGCCGACACTCTGCCGGACAATACAGGGCAGGTGCTGTACCGGGTAGAACGCTACTACCGCCGCAGCGATTCCCTGCCCTGGAAGCCCGAAAAGGTATTTACCCTTTCACGCGATGAACAGCGGGCAACCCGTACGGAAGACAATCTCCGGTTTACCAAACTCGTTTTTCCCGTCAGAATGGGCAAGTTTTGGGACGGCAATGCCTTTTTTGATGACTCCAGGATCGTTTTTGTGGCCGGAGAAAGTATTGAAATGTTCTCAGGTTGGGATTACCGCATTCTGGAGGCCGGGGCGCCTGAGGCTGTCGGAGCTTTGGAATTCGAAGATGTTGTGACGGTGCGCAATGCGGATAACCGGTACCTCAACGACCTTTCTGCTTTACTGAACCTCCGGGTGGCAACCGAAAAGTACGCCAGAGGAATAGGGCTTGTTTACCGGGAGCTGGACATCCTGGATACGGTTTGTGAATTCTGCTGTAATTTCGAAACGGGAGATACCTGCCGGCTCCTTCCCTGGGAAGAAAAAGCAGAGAAAGGGTTCAGCCTCCGGCAACGCCTCATCAGTTATCAATGATCCAGATGGAAGAATACCTCAGCATCGGCCGCACGGGAAAGGCCTTCGGCACGGAAGGCGCCCTGAAATTTAAGGTCAGAGAACAATTCCTCGACGACCTTTTCGACGCTTCTGTGATCTTTATCGAGCTTTTGGGGAAACCCGTTCCATTCTTTATCGAATACATTCACAACGATGCGCCTCTAATCATCAAACTGGAAGAAGTCGATACCCGGGAAGAGGCACTTGAACTGGCGGGGAAGGAACTGTTGCTGTTGCGGGAAGAGGTATCCGGAGATTCCCTGGAGCAACCTTTTGACCTCAGCGCGTTGGAAGGCTTTCAGGTTGTGGACAGGGTAGTGGGAGAGTTGGGCCGCATTCAGGAAGTACTTGAACTTCCCCAGCAAATGATGGCCGTAGTGCCTTATCAGGGGCGGGAGATCCTCATTCCACTGGCCGATAGCCTGATCACTGCGGTAGATGTGGAAAAGCAGCGGATTGAAATGAATTTACCCGATGGGCTCCTTGAGTTGTAAATTACCGCTTGACCAGCCTTTTTGACCAGTTTTTGTCTTTGCCGGCGGAGAAGTTCAGGAAATAGACGCCGTCGGGCAGCCGGCTCAGGTCCAGCGGAGTGATGTTATCTCCCTTCCGGATATTTTCCGTGCGGTGGAAAACCCGGGAGCCCTTTGCATCAAAGACTTCGACCTCTCCTCTTGCCTCGTAATTGCTCTTCACCCGAATGACTTTGGCCCAATCGCCTTTCCCTTCCATTAACTCAAAGCTCAGCTCTCTATCCAGAAGGCGGGATTGGACGAGAGGAGAATATTCAACTCCGCCCTCTTTGTCCAGCATCTTTATTCGGTATTGCAGCTTTTCGTTGGGAAAGACGTCTTTATCGATAAACACGTAAGAAGCGCTCTCCTCTCCCTGGCCGATGGAGGCCATACTCGCCAGGGATTTGAAGGCATTTCCATTTACAGACCGCTCTACTTCATAGCCTATGGCCTGCGTTTCATAGGCAACTTCCCAGGCCAGTTCGATGTAATCAGTTAAACTGGAAGCCGAAAGGCTTATCCGGCTGGCGTTCACTTTTTCAGCCCTCCCTTGTACCCAGGCTCCGAAGGACCGGGGAGGCACTTTCAGAAGGACGGCATAGGGAATGGTATGGGCCGTATCGTTAAATACCGCTAACCGGGGGCTGAGGGAGGTGCCTAATACGTCGGTAAAGTGGTCTCCGATGCGAATATTGGAGGAGTTGACCTCCTGGATCACTTCCAGGGTGTCAAAACTGAAATTAATGGCCACCAGTACATCTTTGCCGCTGCCGGTGCTGGCTTTTCCTGCCGGGGTGTTGGTGCCGTCCATCTGGAAGATCAGGGCACGCGTGCTGTCCGCCCCATTGCGGGCGGAAAGGTAAAAAGAGGATTTGTCAGTATTGAAGCGGTTGAGGTATTCCACAGCGGTTGACCCGTAAACGTACTCTTTATGGGCTTTGATCAGGCGGTTGATCTCTTCTTTCAGGGGTTTTTTGTCCAGGTATTCCGGAAGTTCCGACTGCTGGCCGTAATAATCCCCGTAGTAAACGGTAGGCAGCCCCAGTTGATTGTTGGTGAGGATATAGGCGTAGGCCAGGAGAGGGTCGGAGATGGGGTCGTCCCAGTCTCCTTTCCGGTTGTTCTGGTTTTTAAAAACGGGGTGGTTGGCCATGGTCATGATGTTGAACCCCGAAATGGACGAAGCGTCCCGGACACTTTGCTGGAAAATGCGCCGCACATCATAGGTAGTGTCGGTACAGGCCTGCCGGAGGGCTTCCCGCAGCGGATAGTCGTAAACTCTGGGGTCGATCTCAGGGCGGGCGGCAGGGTTGAGGTAAAAAATGACTTCGGCAGCCCATTTTCCCAGCCTGGCCGGTTCAGCCGGGAAGGGCAGAGCGGCAACCACCAACCTGGGAAGTGTCCCGTTTACAAACATTTCATTGATCTCTCTGGCGGTTGTTACAGGGTCGATCTCCTGTCTGCGGTGCAGGCTGTAGGCCTGGACGTTGAAGCGCTTCAGAAGGTTGTCGGCCTGCTGCCGGAAAGAGAAGCTGTCATTGCCGACTTCCAGGTCAGCAATGGGGTAGATGCCGTTTTGCTGCAACCCTTCCATCAGGGACCTGACGGCCTCAGGGCTGTTTTTTCTCAACGAAGGAAGCCACAGATAAGAAAAACCGGCATGGGACAATTCAGGCGCCTGATCATTCATACGGCTGACCCAGAACTGCAGGGTGGCGGAATCCACTTCCATGTTCGGATCGTCCTCCGGGCAGCTCCAGTAGCACCCCTGCAAAACAAAATCCTGACTCATAGCCGGACAGCAGAGCAGAAGTGTAAGAAAAAGGGCCAACGGTATCTGCCTTCCCATAAAGAAAACTGGTGTTGTTGAGATTAATTGATTTGCTGTTGGGTTCGGAAGAGGTTCCCCACATGGCCGCCGGAAGAATAACAATTTAGAAAATTGTTTGAAAACCCTGTTACTTTTTTTAAAAAATAAGGTTGGATTTAAGTAAATATTGTTTAAAATTTTCGATAATTCGGATGGCCCATCGATTTTGACAGGGTGCTAAAGGGGAGATTGGAAAAATAAAGAAGAAAAAAGAAGGGCCATTCGGGAGTTAAACGGCGTAACCATAAATGAAATTGTTAGCGTGGACAGGCAGGCTGCTGCTACCGGCGATCCTGTTCCTGGCCCTTTCATTCTATGCCTCGGCCCAATCCGGCCGGCAGGATTGGGGCGGGCAGCCGGAGGTAACCGCTCTACAGGAGAAAGGCCTGGAAGAGAAAACTGCGCCGTTTCGCCAGTACCGGGTATCCGCCCACTGGCTTGCGGGAGGCCTGTTGACACTCATCGTCCTCGTAGCCCTGTTGCTTGTTAACATTCGCCAGAGAATAAAGGCCAACCGGCAATTATCGGCAAGAAATAAAATGTTACATCAGGCTAAAGAAGAATTGCGCGAGAATCTTGAACGCCTGGAAAATACCAATGAAAACCTCAATAATTTTCTTTTTGCCGCTTCTCATGACCTGAAGGAATCGGTGCGCTCCATGACCAGTTTCGGCCAGTTGCTGGAGAGAAAATTGTCGGAAGGGGAGGTGGAGACTGCGGGCCATTACCTGGGCTTTATTATTGAAAGCGGGAAGCGGATGGACCAGGCTTTGGAGAAACTGCTCTTCTTTTCGGGCCTCCAGGGTATAGATCAGCTGGCTCGTGCTGCGGTCAATCTGGAACAATCTGCCCGCCGGGCATGGGATGGCCTTCAGCGGGAGCGAAAGGACTATTCCGGCTCCCTGGAAATAGCTCCGCTGCCCGAAGTGTTCGGAGACCCCGATTTGTTCTACCACCTCGCCATTTACCTGCTGGAGAATGCTATAGAGTTCAGAAAAGAAGAAAAGGGCCTGGCAGTAGAACTCTGTTTTCGGCCAGACAGCCAGGCTGGCGGAGTTTTTGTACTGAAAGATAATGGCCAGGGCGTTGGCCCCGAGTACCTGGAATCGATCTTCATGCCTTTCCAGCGCCTGAATCCACGAGGAAAGGGCGGGGCCGGCCTGGGGCTGAGCATTTGCCGCCGCATCGTTGAGCTTCACAATGGGAGAATATGGGCCGAAGCGGCGGAAGAAGGGGGGCTGGCCATCTTTTTCAGCCTTCCGCTATCCGGAAAGGCAGCCGATGAGCCTGCCATCCTCAAATAAGCCGTGCTTCATGCTGTCTATTCTCATCCCGATATACAATTTTGACGTCCGCCGGTTGGCCGGCGAGCTGCATCGCCAGGCTGCCGCTTTTCCCGCAGCGGTGGAGATACTCTGCTTCGATGACGGCTCCGAAGCGCACTGGAAAACCCTTAACCGGGAATTGGCCGGCCTTCCCATGGCCGTGTATAAGGAGTTGCCCCAGAACCTGGGTCGGTCCCGTATCCGGAATGTGCTCGCCGATGCGGCGCGCGGTTCTCATCTCCTTTTTATGGATTGCGATTCGGAAGTGCCGGATGATGCTTACCTGCGCCGTTACCTGGAGGCCCTGGACGAAGAAAGCCTGCTCTATGGCGGTCGGGTTTACCGGGCGGAGCCGCCGGCAGACCCACAGCTTTACCTGCACTGGCTCTACGGTTCCCGCCGGGAGCAGATGTCGCCGGCCCGGCGCCGGGAACAGCCCTATCACCATTTTATGACCAATAATTTCCTCATTCCCGCCGTCGTTTTCCAGTCTATTCGCTTTGATGAACGCCTGCTGCAATACGGCCATGAGGATACCCTTTTTGGAATGGAGCTCCGGAAGAGAAAAGTGCCGGTTAAACACTTGGATAATCCCCTGGTGCATATCGGGCTGGAGCCGGCCGAGGCTTTTCTGGATAAAACCAGGAAAGGGGTCTGCAACCTGGCGTTTTTGTACCGTTCCGGTACGGAAACTGAGACTCGTATCGGCGCTTTTTATCAGCAACTCCAACGGTTGGGGTTGGGCCATTTAGTAAAGATTGGCTTGAGGCCGCTGCGCCCCCTGCTCCGGCGAAACCTGTTGTCCCGCCGTCCCTCTCTGTTCTTTCTGGACCTGTACAAACTAAGTATTTTCCTGGAGGAATTGGCATAGAGCATTATCCAAGTATAGCCCATTCCTGTGCTATAAGCTGCGGCCGTAAAACCGAAACACCAAAATGCCGAAACGCCTGGCTGGTTGAAAGCGGGAGGTTACCTGTCGAACCCGGGATAATTAACCAGCCCTCATGGTTTTCGGCCCCAATTCTATAAATTTGATCCAAACGCAAAATGAACCGATGAGAAACGAGTTTATCCTTTTTTCCATTTTTTCCTCCGTCGCACTGGCTGCCCTCGCTCTTTTTGTGTGGCCTCCTTTCTGGTGGGCATTTTTATTGCTTGGCCCGATAATTCTGCTGGGCAGTTATGACATGGTGCAGAGCAGGCACACCATCATGCGCAATTTCCCGATCCTGGGCAGGGGGCGATACTGGATGGAAGAGCTTCGCCCCAAGCTTTATCAGTATTTCGTAGAGGGGGATACCGAGGGGCGGCCCTTCAGCCGGATCTTTCGGTCGGTCATTTACCAGCGCGCCAAAAGGGAACTGGATACCACCCCTTTTGGCACCCAGCTCGATGTTTATGAGGAGGGTTACGAATGGATGAACCACTCCATTGCCGCTATTGATTTTGATGAACTGGACCACGACCCCCGCATTCTGGTGGGAGGGCCTCAATGCCGGAAACCGTACAGCGCCAGTATTTTAAACGTATCGGCCATGAGTTTTGGCTCTTTGAGCAAAAATGCCGTGATGGCGCTCAATGGCGGAGCCCGCATCGGTGGTTTTGCTCACAACACGGGAGAGGGAGGCATCAGTTCTTATCATAAAATGCACGGAGGTGGCCTGATCTATCAGGTTGGGACCGGCTATTTCGGTTGCCGCACGGCGGATGGGGGCTTTTCGGCAGAGAAATTTGCTGAGCTGACGGCCGACGACGCGGTCAAGATGATCGAACTCAAACTTTCTCAGGGGGCCAAGCCCGGCCACGGAGGCATCCTCCCCGCCAGAAAGAATACGCCGGAGATCGCCGCCATAAGAGGCGTGAAACCCTACGAGGCGGTCCTCTCGCCGCCCTATCACAAGGCTTTCCGGACGCCTGTCGGCCTTCTGGAATTCATTCAGCAAATGAGAGAATTGTCCGGGGGCAAGCCCATAGGTTTTAAGCTTTGCCTTGGGCATCGCACCGAATTCATAGCCATCTGTAAGGCTATGCTTCAAACAGAGATCTATCCGGATTTCATAACGGTGGATGGGGGAGAGGGAGGTACCGGGGCGGCGCCCCTGGAGTTTTCCAACTCCGTGGGCATGCCCTTCAAAGAGGGCCTCGCTACGGTTTACGATGCACTGGTTGGCTTTGGATTGAAAGACAAGATCAAGATATTTACCTCCGGAAAGATCTCCACGGGTTTTCACATCTTCCGGGCGATGGCCATTGGAGCTGATGCCTGCTACAGCGCACGGGCGATGATGATGGCTCTGGGGTGCATCCAGGCTCTGGAGTGTAACAAGAATACCTGCCCGACCGGAGTAACCACTCAGAACCCGGAACTGATGAGGGGGCTGGTAGTGGCCGATAAGAAGCAGCGGGTGGCCAATTTCCATCATGAAACGGTCAAGGGGTTTGTGGAGTTGATGGGGGCCGCCGGTATCCGCTCCACTTCTCAGATCACCCGCGATTTCATCTACCGCCGGGTGAGCATGAGTGAGAGCCGCTCCTACGGCGAGTTGTTCCCTTACATCCCGGCTTTCTGCCTGCTCAACGAAGATACCGTGCCGGCCAGCTGGAAAAGGGACTGGCGGCTGGCGCGGGCCGATTCTTTCGAGCCCTCGGCGGTAGGGATCGATTACTAACTCCCGAATCCATGATTCCCGAATCCCGATTTCACCCAACACCCAAGGGGCATGCCTGGCGGTAGAATGCCAGCAGGATTTCCTCCTCCTTTTCCCAGTTCAGGGTTTTGGCCGCCTGCAGGCAGTTGTTGCGCAGCTGTTCATACGCTTCTTTTTCCTGCATCAGTTTAATGACGGCTTGTCGAATGAGCGTAGGGGAGAGTTCATCTAAAAGAATGAAAACGTTGTACTTTTCCTGAATTGCAACGTATTCGGGGAAGGCCATATTGATGGAAGGCACACCGGCCTGAATGTAGTCAAATGCTTTATTTGCCAGGGAATAATAATAACTGAGGCCTTTGTTTTCCAGCAGGTTGAGGCCGATGTGCGCCTGAGGGGTCAGGGCCTGCAGTTCTGCGGGAGGCATAAAGCCCAGGAAGCGCACCTTGTCTTCCAGCTTTTTTTCCCGGGCCTGATCCCTCAGGCTGTCCGACAGGTCGCCTTCCCCGGCGAGCCACAATTCGGCTCCGGTTATTTCCTGCATGGCCTCAACGGCGTATTCGAGCCCGCGCCCTTCATTCAGGGCGCCCTGGTAAAGGATGATGGGCTTTTCATGAACCGGGTTATTATTCTTCTGGAGGCGGGTGGAAGACAGCGGCACATTGCGGACCACTTCGAAAGGGATGCCAAAGCGTTCTTCCAGCAGCCGGGCCAGTCCGGGGCCAACCGTATAAGCGTATTTCAACCGCGGGATGGTAAAACGGGCCACCCACTCCCAGATGCGTTTTACGGCCGGGCGGCGCACTACCTCCGGCACTTCTGTGAAATATTCATGGGCGTCGTAAACACAGGTTTTGCCTTTGAGGCGGCTGGCCAGGAAGCCTGGCAGTATAGTGTCAAGGTCAACCGAGCAGACTGTGTCAAAGGGAGTGGCCAGCAGGAAAAGGAAAAGGCGGAGGTTGTATTCCAGGTAGAACAGTTTGCCCTTTTGGAAGGAACAGGACAGGCGCTTCTGACGAAAAGGTTCTTCCTTCAACAGGCGGGAGGCCGGCCGTTTACGCCCCACCAGCCAAACCTCATAGCCCGCCCGGGCCAGGCTGGTGCAGATGCGGATCATGCGCTGGTCATAAGTCAGGTCATTGGTGACGGTGCAGATGATGCGGGGCACTTTGAGCAGATTGCGTTGAGAGGGCAAAGATACCGATCAGGAAGTGCTTTTCCAGCTTAACTTGTGATCTTTCCTTTCGGCAATGACGCCTTCATCGATGAGATATTCCAGAGTTTTCAGTACTTCTTCCTGTCGCCGTGGAGCGAAAGATTCAATGATTTGCTCCAGGCTCAGCGGCTCTTCGGCCAGCAGGCGTTCTATCTTTTCCCGGTATTTACTGAAGCTTTCATTATCCAGTTTCGTGCGGGTGCGGCCGGTGCACACGTCGCATATCCCACATTTGGGTGCATCGGCCTGGCCAAAATAGGCCAGCAGCTGCCGGCTGCGGCAAATGGGTGTCTCGGCATAGGCTATGGCCGTTTTGATCCGTTCATATTGCCGGTTTTTGCGGAAGTTGTACAGGTCGCGGCCGATCAGCAGGTTGTCGGCATCGACTCTTTCCCGGATGAAGATAATCTGCGGGGTGTCCTTTTGAGGCAGGTAATCAACGATACCGTCAGAGGCCAGCTTTTGCAAAGCACTGCGCAATTCTGATACCGGCATCTTCAGGAAGCGGGCCAGCTGGCCTTCCCGGAGGTTAATGGGATGATTAAACGCCCCCTGGTAGGTGCGCAGGATGGCTTTGAGCAGGCGGTCCATTTTGGGATGGCGGAGCTGATAGTCATATAGCGCATCCTTGGATACCTTGATCATCAGGCTGGAAGGAACGAAAACGGCATCGGTAAGCACGATCCATCCCGCCTGTTCCAGGATCTTGAGGCAGCTGTAGGCCTGCACGATTTTGATCTGGAAATTTCGGGCAAACTCAACGATCTCAAAATCAAAGCTCTGGCCCTCCCCGCTGCCGGTGGCCAGCTGAAAATAACTGCCCAGGGCCCGGTAAACCCGTTGCACTTCTTTCAGCCCGGGGAAGGATTGCTCAAACCGCCGTTCGAGGTTCTGGCGGTCCGAATCGTTGTACAGGAGCACGGCGTAGGACTTTCTGCCGTCCCGCCCGGCACGCCCGGCTTCCTGAAAATAGGCCTCCAGGCTGTCGGGGAGTTCCATGTGGACAACCACCCGTACATCCGGTTTATCGATACCCATGCCAAAGGCATTGGTGCTGACGACAACCCTGGACTTGTTGTTCATCCACTCTTCCTGCTTCCGGCTGCGCTCTTCTGTATCCAGGCCGGCATGGTAAAAATCCGCCCGGATCTTCTGGCGCTGCAGGTACCGGGCAATTTCTTTGGTACGGCGCCGGCTCCGTACATATACGATCCCCGAACCGGGCACCCGGTGCAGAATTTCGGCCAGTTTTTTCAACTTGTCCTCTTCATGGAGCACCGAGTAGGAAAGGTTGGGGCGCTCGAAGCTCTTCTGAAGGAGGTTCTCCTGGCGGAACGCCAGTTTTTCCTGAATATCTCTGGCCACTTCCGGGGTCGCGGTTGCCGTAAGGGCCAGAATGGGGACACCGGGCAGCACCTCCCGCATTTCAGCGATCTGAAGATAAGGGGGGCGAAAATCGTAACCCCACTGAGAAACGCAGTGCGCTTCATCAACCGCCAGCAGGCTGGCCTTCATTTTCTGAATGCGCACCCTGGCAAGTTCGGTCGTCAGCCGCTCGGGGGAAAGATAGAGCAATTTGATATTTCCATAGACGCAGTTGTCCAGAATGCGGTCGATATCCCGGTAGTGCATGCCGGAATAAATGGCTTCGGCAGGGATGTTTCGCTGTTTGAGGTTTTCCACCTGGTCTTTCATCAGGGCGATCAGAGGGGAGACGACAATACATATTCCTTCCCGGCACAGGGCGGGCACCTGGTAACAAATGGATTTGCCTCCTCCGGTGGGCATGAGGGCCAGGGTGTCTTTCCCTTCCAGCACCGACCGGATGATGTCTTCCTGCAGCGGCCGGAAGCCGTCGTACCCCCAGTATTTTTTGAGTATTTCAAGAGGCGAATTCTCCAAGGAGGTGTTGTTTCGTTGTTATATTGCCATATTGTTGTATTGCTATATTGTTTTCCCGCAGCATTGCTGCCATTTAACAATACAACAATACAACAATATAACCATCTGTCAATATAGCCATTCAGCAATATACCAATTTCGCTCTGAAGTCTCTCCCTAAATAATCGTCGATACCTTCTGCTGAAGTTTATCTTCCCGGACGAGGATTTCCTCATTGGGTTCGGCAACCAGGTGAGCGGTCAGGTCTCCGATCTGTGAACAACCATAAACAACTGATGGCTGCAGTTCGGGAGTGCCGATCCCTTTTTCGAGAATGTGCTGTACGGCCAGCCGGATAGCGGTTGCAGCTTCCGTCATTCCCAGGCTTTCCACCAGCATGGCGGCGGAGAGGATAGCTGCCATTGGGTTGGCAATATCCTGGCCGGCAGCCTGGGGATAGGAACCGTGGATGGGTTCGAACATGGAAGTGTGTACTCCGATGGACGCCGAGGGGAGCAGCCCCATGGAGCCGGTCAGTACACTGGCTTCATCGGACAGGATATCCCCGAACATATTGGAAGTGAGCATGACGTCGAACTGTGCCGGGTTCTGGATCAGCTGCATGGCGGCATTATCGACAAACATGAAATCCAGTTTCACTTTGGGATAATCATTGGCGAGTTCCTTAACGGTTTGCCTCCACAGGCGCGAGGTCTCCATAACATTTGCCTTATCCACCAGGGTGAGCTTTCCGCGGCGCAGCATGGCCTGTTCGAAAGCCAGCCTGGCGATCCGTTGGATCTCTTCCACCTGGTAGGTGCAAGTATCAAAAGCCTGTTTCCCGTCGGCAGATGTGCCTTTTTCTCCGAAATAGATCCCTCCGGTGAGCTCCCTGTAGATGACGAGATCGACCCCTTTGACGCGGTCCTCCCGAAGAGGAGAGAGGTGGAGCAGTTTTTCATAGGAAGCCACCGGGCGTATATTGGCGTAAAGGCCCAGTTCTTTGCGCAGGCGCAACAGGCCCTGTTCCGGGCGCACTTTGGCTTTCGGGTCATTGTCGTATTTGGGGTCGCCGATGGCGCCGAAGAGGATGGCTTCGGCATTGAGGCAGGCTTCAAGCGTAATGTCTGGCAGGGGGTCGTTAAAATGATCAATGGCCACAGCGCCGACGTCGGCATAACAATATTCGAAATAACAATCGAATCGCTCGGCCACGGCGTTCATCACCTTTTTGGCCTGTTCGGTAACTTCCGGGCCGATGCCATCGCCGGGCAATACCGCAATTTTTGTTTTTTTGATGGATGTCATGGGAATAAATAATTTTCAGCCTATGGCTCTCTTTTGTTCAAAATCTTCAATCTTATCGCGCAGGCTCAGGAGAAAATCGATGTCATCGTATCCGTTGAGCAGGCACATTTTTTTGTAGGGGCCGATTTCAAATCCAACAGATTGCCCGCTGGCCAATATAGTAAAAAGTTGAGCCTCCAGGTCAACTACGAACCGGGTTTCGGGGTCTGCCTCGATGGCAGTGAAGATGCTTTGCAGAAAAGGTTCGGGCACCTGCACGGGAAGCAGGCCGTTGTTCAGCGCATTTCCGCGGAAAATATCCGCAAAAAAACTGGATACCACAACCCGAAAGCCATAATCGTAAAGAGCCCAGGCAGCATGTTCCCGGCTGGATCCACAGCCGAAATTCCTGCCGGCCACCAGGATCGTTCCTCCGTATAAGGGGTTATTGAGGATGAAACTCTCCTTGGGAGTCCCGTCGGCCTCGTATCGCCAGTCCCGGAAGAGATTGTCGCCGAAGCCTTCGCGGGTCGTGGCTTTGAGGAACCGGGCGGGAATGATCTGGTCGGTATCCACCTCTTCAATAGGTAAAGGAACGGCGGTGGACTGTATTTTCCGGAATTTTTCCATATCGTTAAAACCTGTTGATCCTGTCTGTATCTATAATTCCTGCCTCACATCAACGACCCTTCCCGCTATCGCCGCTGCGGCCGCCATTAACGGGCTGGCCAGGATGGTGCGGGCGCCGGGCCCCTGCCGCCCTTCAAAGTTGCGGTTCGATGTAGAGACGCAATATTCTCCTTTGGGTACTTTGTCTTCATTCATGCCCAGGCAGGCCGAACAGCCGGGTTCGCGAAAATCGAAACCGGCCTCCCGGAAGGCCTGGTCCAGCCCTTCGGCTTTGGCCTGTATTTCCACCTGTTTGGAGCCGGGCACGATCATAGCGGTGACGTTGTCCGCCTTTTTCTTTCCCTTGACGAAGGCGGCCGCCAGCCGCAGGTCCTCGATCCGGGAATTGGTGCAGCTGCCTATGAATACGTAATTAACGGGCTGCCCCAGGAGTTTCTGGCCGGGTTTCAGGCCCATGTATTCCAAGGATTTTTGATAAGTCCGGGGGTTGCCGGTTGCCGGCGGTTCGGGGATGGACTGGCTGATGCCCATGCCCATGCCGGGATTGGTGCCATAGGTTACCATCGGTTCGATATCTTCGGCCCGGAAGTGGTATTCCGCATCAAATTGGGCGTCTTCGTCGGAGTATAACGTCCGCCAGTAGGCGGCTGCTGCTTCAAAATCTTCTTCCTTGGGAGCAAATTCCCTTCCGCGAACGTACTCGATGGCTTTGTCATCGGGAGCGATCAGCCCGCCCCGGGCGCCCATTTCAATGCTCATATTGCAGATGGTCATACGGGCTTCCATGGAAAGGGAGCGGATGGCGGAACCGGCGTATTCTACAAAATGGCCGGTGCCGCCGCTGGCGGAAAGCCTGGATATGATGTAGAGGATGATGTCTTTGCTGAGCACCCCCGGTTGCAGTTCCCCGTCAACGGTAATGCGCATGCGTTTGGGTTTCTTCTGAAGAAGGCACTGGGTGGCCAGTACCTGTTCCACCTGGCTGGTACCGATGCCGAAGGCAATACAGCCGAAGGCCCCGTGCGTGGAGGTGTGGCTGTCCCCGCAGACGATGGTCATTCCGGGTTGGGTCAGGCCCAGTTCCGGGCCGATCACGTGAACGATGCCCTGGTAGGGGTGGCCCAGGCCATAGAGCCGGACGCCAAAGGCCTCGCAGTTCTCCGTCAGCTTATCCACCTGAAAGCGGGAAAGTTCTTCCTGGATGGGAAGGTGCTGGTCGCGGGTGGGCACATTGTGGTCGGCCGTGGCAATGGTCCTTTCCGTGCGGAAAACGGGAAGGCCCCGCTGGCGGAGCCCATCGAAGGCCTGCGGGCTGGTGACTTCATGGATGAAATGGCGGTCTATGTAAAGTACATCTGTTCCACCTTCCACCTGGTGGGCCACGTGGGCATCCCAGATCTTATCGAATAATGTCTTACCCATGGTATGGTTGATTAAGCTACAACCTTCTGAACGGTTTGTTTGATGATCTGTTTCAGGTCGCTGTCTTCTACTTCTTTTTTCTGGTCGGCCACCTCCAGGAACTGAGCGTAAACGACATCCAGTTCGTTTTTGGTCAGGTTGAAGCCGATGTTTTTGGCCCGGTAGGCCAGGGCTGCCCTTCCGCTGCGGGCGGTGAGGACGATCTTGGAGTGATCGACGCCCACTTCCAGCGGGTCGATGATCTCATAGGTATCCCTGCGTTTGATCACTCCGTCCTGGTGGATGCCGGAGGAGTGAGCAAAGGCGTTGGCGCCGACGATGGCCTTGTTGGGCTGGACGGGCATGCCCATGCGTTCGGAAACCAGGCGGCTGGTGGAATAGATGAGCTGAGTGTTGATCCGGCTTTCCAGCTTGAGGTAAGGGTGCTGGCGCATGATCATCACCACTTCTTCAAGGGAAGTATTGCCGGCCCGTTCACCTATGCCGTTGATGGTGCATTCGATCTGGCGGGCGCCGTTCTGGACGCCGGCGATGGAATTGGCCGTTGCCAGGCCGAGGTCGTTGTGGCAGTGAGTAGATAAGATGGCCTTATCTATTCCTTTTACATTTTCCCTGAGGAAACGGATCTTGTCGCCGTATTCGTCGGGCAGGCAATAGCCGGTCGTATCCGGGATATTTAACACGGTGGCCCCGGCTTTGATCACGGCTTCCAGCACGCGTGCGAGGTATTCGTTATCTGTCCTTCCGGCGTCTTCCGCGTAGAATTCGACATCCTCGACGAAGCTTTTTGCGTAGCTCACCGCGGCGATGGCCCTTTCGAGGATCTTCTCCTGGGTGCTGCGCAGTTTGTATTTGATATGGGAGTCGGAGGTGCCGATGCCCGTGTGTATTCGGGGGCGGCGGGCCTTCTTCAGCGCCTGGGCCGCCACTTCGATGTCCTTTTCCACGGCTCTGGAAAGGCCGCAGACGATGGGGGCCTCTACCGCGTGGCAGATGGCCTCGACCGACTGGAAGTCTCCGGGGCTGGAGATTGGGAAACCTGCCTCGATGATGTCAACCCCCAGGCGTTCCAGCTGCCTGGCTATTTCTACTTTTTGTTCGGTGTTCAGTTTGCATCCCGGCACCTGTTCTCCGTCGCGAAGTGTGGTGTCGAAGATGAATACCTGGTTATCTGCCATGGCAATTGCTTTTTTTGTAAATAAGTGTAGCTTTGTTAATTTGAGTATTGTTAAGCCCAGCTGCCAAATATATTGGGATAGCGGGTGGCTATAAAGTCAAATTAGAGAATTACTACAAGATCGCACCTGGAATCCTGTTCTTTTAACGGTTTGTTTATCAGTGTTTTAGAAAAAACGGAATTACAATGCCCAAGCAGAAGACAGATGACCTCATTCAGTTGGTGCGTTCCCTTACGCGGGCGGAAAAGCGGCATTTTCGCCTTTTTGTCCGCAGGAATCAGGCCTCTGATGATATCCTCTTTCTAAAGCTGTTCGATTTTCTGGACAAACATAAAGAATACGACGAAGCCCTCATCCTCAGAAAGCTCCCCGATATCAAAAAACGGCAGTTGTCGAACCTCAAGGCCCACCTGTACAAGCAGTTGCTGATCAGCCTTCGCCTGGTCAATGCTTCTCACAATGAGGACATACAGTTGCGGGAAATGATCGATTACGCCCGGGTATTATATAATAAAGGCTTATACCGGCAGAGCCTCGATATGCTGGATAAGGCCAAGGCCAAGGCCTATGAAGGCCTTTTCTACGCTCTGGCCCTTGAGATCGTCGAATTTGAAAAACACATTGAAGGCCAGTACATCACCCGTAGTATCGAAGGCCGGGCCGATGAACTGGCTGCCGAAGCCCTTCGCCTGCACCAGGTCATTGACAACATCAATCTGTTTTCCAACCTCTCCCTCCAGTTGTATGGCCTGTACCTCAAAATGGGGTACGCCCGCAACCAGAATGACCATGAGCTGGTGAAGCGCTTTTTCCAATCTCACCTGCCGGATATTGAATTTCAGGAGCTGGACTTCTTTGGCAAGGTGTATTACTGTCAGGCTCATGTCTGGCGGTATTACATCACCCAGGAGTTTCCCCTCTGCTACCGCTATGCCCAGAAGTGGGTCGATCTTTTCCACGAAGAGCCGGAGCTCATCCATTTGTATGCGCCATTATATATTAAAGGCGTGCACAACCTGCTCAACGCCCTGTTCAACACGCTTCAGTACCGGAAATTCGTCGAAGCCCTGGAAGAGCTGGAGCGGTTTCCCGAGCAGTACGATATCACCCAGGTGAAGAATATCGAAGGCCTGTTTTATCTTTTTAAGTATATACACGCCATAAAAAGGCACTTCATGGAGGGCACCTTCACCGAAGGACTGCAGCTTATTCCCGGGCTGGCCCGTATCATTGAGGAGGATACTTACAACTGGGATGACCACCGCGTGCTCGTCTTCTACTACCGCATTGCCTGCCTTTATTTCGGAAGTGGCGACAACGAGTCGGCCATCGATTATCTCAACCTCATCATCAACCAGAAAAATCCGGACTACCGGGAGGACATACAGTGCTTTGCCCGCATCCTCAACCTCATTGCTCATTTCGAGCTGGGCAATTCCCAACTGGTCGAGTATCAGGTCAAGTCCGTTTACCGGTTCCTCTCTAAAATGAAAGACCTGCATGCTGTTCAGCGGGAGATATTCCGCTTTCTGAGAAAGATCCCCAGGATACAGGAGGAAGAACTGAGAAACGAATTCATCCACCTCAAGGACAAGTTGATGGAACACCAGGATGACCCTTTTGAGCGGAGGCCCTTCCTTTATCTGGACATCATCTCCTGGCTGGAGTCCAAGATCGATGGCAAACCAGTCCAGGAGATCATCCGCCAGAAGTTTGAAAAACGGCAAATGCAGCGGAAGCCCCTGGAATACTGAGCCCGGGCCCGGGCCGAAAACATACCCTCAATAGGGTAAATGGATAATTATTATGAAAAAAATCGCAATAATTCGCCTCGAAAAGTTGGCATTTCAGCCTTAAAAAACTACTTTTGTCAAATAAGAAAAAAAGTCCCATGAAGAACAGACGGCCTAAAAAAGCGACACCTAACCATCCTCATTCTTTCTCGTCTTCGTTCTTCATTACATATCAGCTTTCAGGAAAACTACGCTTTAAATGCATTAAGAGTACCTAAGCTCCTTTATACTTTTATGCTTTAAAGCTTTGTTGTTTGAATACCTTTTCAAATAATCAAGGGTTGCATAAACGATGCTTCCCTCATTTGAATTTGCGGACATAATTCGTTTTTCTATTTTCAATTTCGACGACCTAAATAAACCAAAGCCTTGCTTCGCCGGCAGCCTTCCATACACTGGAAAGCGCGGCGGGCAAATAGCAACTAGACTTAATTCTTTTTACATAACCTAATTCTTTTAAGCAAATTGTGATCTTATGGAAAGAACGAATTTTACTTTCGTTTCCCTTCCCCATTGGCTTAAGGCACTGGCTATGCTTTTTGTCTTCGGCTTTTGGGGCGCCCAACAATCGTTCGCTCAGTGTAGCGGCGATACGTGGGCACCAGTTATCGTATATCCTTCTCAGGATATTAACGTATCGCTGGATCCCTGTGCCCCGGGTACAGCAACTGTATTTTTTGAAGTTACCGTAACAGACGACTGCGACGGAGACCTTTCTCCAAGCGGCGACGGCACCGTTGTAGCGGGCTCTCAGTTTGGTGTAACGGTTAACGGTGTTGGTTTCACGCCTAACAACGGCACCATCATCGCTTCCCCCGGTGGATCTACTTTCATCGCGGTTCTGGGCGTTGGTATCTACCAGATCCAGATCGATGCTGAGGACTCCTACGGCAACACTCGCTCTGAAGATTTCTTCATCATTGTTGACCAGGACGACGCTCAAGCGACGAACCTTTCCTGCATCAGCTCTGTTAACGTCACTCTGGACCCGGACTGCCGCCGCCTGGTTACTCCATCCATGGTATTGGGTGGCGACTTCGGCTGTGCAGACCCGGCTGATTTCTTTGTGAACATCGTCAACGATGAAGACCCCTCCAACGGCCCGGTTCTCGACGGCTGTGGAGAATTCATCTATGAGGTAAGCTACCTCGGCGACGCTCCGACCGGCAACCCGCAGACGGTTGACCCGATCACGGGTTCCATCCTCGGTTTCACCCAGGAGTTTGACGGAGCGAACTGGGCAGTTACCACCGGAGGCGCTTCTTCGGTGAATTTCACTGCTTCTACGCTGACCATCAGCACTGGTTCCACTTTTGCCGCAGGCTTTACGGTAGCAGCGTCAATCGCTATTCCTTTTGACGGCGACCTGAGCTTTGACTACAACTTCAACGGCAACGACCCAGGCTTTGACTTCTTCTTCTTCGTTGTTGATGACAACGGCACCATCCTGGACCAGATCAATACCAGCTCTGCCGTATCAGGGTCAGTCAACGAGACGGTCTCTGGCGGAACTGCGCTGATCATTGGTATCGATTCTCCGTTCGACGCGCTGGTCAGCTCTACGGCCACGATCACCAACTTCCAGTTTGACTACGTTATCTTCCCAGGCACCAATGATACTTTCCCGTTCTTCAACTGGGAAGACTGCTGGGGCTACGTCAATGCTGAAGATAAGACTGCTCCCAGCCTGGAGTGCCCGGATAACACCAACATTGGTACGGTTACCCGCGAAGCTCACGTCCTGAGCGGCTCTCTGGACACTGGTGACGACCAGCTGAACCTCACCAACTACTCCTGCTTCATCGATGCCTCCGGCACTCAGGCCGGCCCGCACTACTACGAGCTGACTGAATTCCAGGTTAGCGAAGAAGATTACTATACCTTCTACCTGGATAATGCTTTCAACTCTGATGGCTTTGTAGCCATGTACCAGGGCAGCTTCGACCCGTCCAACCCCTGCCAGAACATCATCGCGCAGGTGGATGACAACTTCCTGCTCATCCAGGGGTTGTTCCTCGGCCTGCTGAACCAGGGCCCTGTGGGCGGTATTTTCGACCCGGTTGTGCGCATCAGCCTTCCGCTGCGCCCGTACGAGACGTACTACATCCTGACCTCTACCTTTGACGCCAACGACACCGGCGACTACGAGTGGGTAGTCTTCAGCGACAACGGCGGCTGGCTCGGCGAGTGGAACATCTATGTTGATGTTGACCCGGTTACCTGGGAAGAGACTCCGGTTGAAGAGTTCATCAGCTTCCCGACCGAGCAGCGCACGTTCGCCATTGAACTGTTCTGCGGCGATTTCGACCTGATCTACAACAACCCGGCGAGCCTGAGCATTACGGGCAACCCGATTGTATCCGACAACTGCGACAACAACGTTGACGTAAGCTTCGTCGATACCTATAGCGCCAACGGCGACTGTGTTCCCATCGTTATCACCCGTACTTTCACGGCCGTTGACGACAAGGGCAACACTTCTACCTGCACTCAGGAAATTACCCTGAGCCTGCCGGATATCAACGACATCCAGATGCCTCCTTTCACCGCTCCCCTGGAGTGTGACGAGGACTTCCCGCTGGACGCCAACGGCCACCCGGCTCCTTCGGCTACCGGCTACCCGTCGATCTTCACGGTCGCTGGTATCTACAACCTGGAGGACAGCTACTGCAGCATCGGCGCCGACTACTCCGACGGCCCGGAAATCAATGTTTGCGACGGCACATACAAGTTCACCCGTACCTGGGATATCCTCAACTGGTGTGACCCGCTGAACGCCGGCTCCGGCTTCCTGCACTGGGACCAGATCGTCAAAGTAGGCGACTTCACCGCACCTGAGGTAACCTGCCCGGGCGAAGATACGGACTGGGACGGCATTCCCGACCAGGGCCTGACCTTCTCCACCAGCCCGTGGAGCTGTACCGGTAGCTTCAGCGTACCTGTACTGAATGATGACAACGTAACGGACAACTGCTCCGGCTGGTCTTACACCACTGAGATCGTTACCGAAGTAGAAGTAGAAGTGACCAACCAGTATGGCCAGGTGACCGGCACCCGTATTGATACGGTAGTTGTACGGACCAACGCCATGATCACCCAGCGCGCAGACCGCCTGGTGACCGGCATTCCTCAAGGCAACCACTACTTCCGCTACACGGTGGAAGACGACTGTGGCAACAAGGTAGTAGAATACTGCCCGTTCTCTGTCAAGGACCTGATCGAGCCGACGGCTATCTGTGATGACGAACTGATCATCTCCATCGGCGGCGGCGACGACAGCTACGCAGGCGTACTGCCTAACGTACGCGCCCGCGTTTACGCTGAGGCCATCAACGAGAACGCTACGGACAACTGTGGCGTTGACCGCATCGAGGTGCGCCGGGACCACTTCAACCCGATCCTCTATACCTGCGGCAATACGTTCTCCAACTGGGGCCCGTATGTTGACTTCTTCTGCTGCGATGTTGGCGTAACGATCACCATCGAGCTGCGCGTCTTCGACGAAGCCGGCAACGTTAACACCTGCTGGCTGGAAGTAACGCCGGAAGAGAAGGCCCGCCCGTACTGCTATGCTCCGCACCCGGTATCTGTTGACTGTGACGACCTGCCGTACAACTTCGACCCGGAAGACCTCGACCAGCTGAACGACCTGTTCGGCGAAGCGACCGGCGAAGACAACTGCGGTGTTGCTTCTATTACCAGCTTCTCGTCTCCGAACCTGGAGTGCGGCTATGGCTACATTGACCGTAACTTCCGCGTAACGGACATCAATGGCAACCAGAGCAGCAACCCCTGTACGCAGAGGGTAACGATCCGCGAAGTACACAACTTCGAGATCCACTTCCCGGCTGACGAAGCGAACTTCACATGTTCTGGAGACCAACCCGATAGCGTGACCTACAACGAGATCGGCTGCGACCTTCTGGCAGTAAGCCACACGGATGAAGAATTCACCGCCACCACCGGCAACGAGTGCTACAAGATCTTCCGCAAGTGGAAGGTAGTTAACTGGTGCCAGTACGACGGCGAATCCGACCCGATGGTTATCGGCCGTGACGAAGACTGCGACGGCAACCTGGGCTACATGTACACCGGCCCTGGCGACCCCGACGCATTGGCTCCTGACGGAGGCGTATGGCTGCTGCACCGCCCGGGTGGGTATTCTTACATCGACAAGGACAACGACGAAACTCCGGACAACAACATACCGCTTTCCTTCCAGAACCGCTGCCTGTTCATTGACGACTTCTGGCGCAAGGAAGACTATGCTGGTGGTTTCTACCAATACACTCAGATCATCAAGGTACACGATGACGAGCGTCCTGAAATTGACGGCGACGCACAGGAGTTCTGCTCTTACAATAGTGTGGATTGCGACGGCATCGTTGGCCTTCCGTTCACTGTTACCGAAAACTGCACGCCTGGCGACCTGACTATCAAGGTATTCCTGGATGCAGGTGCTGACGGCAACCCGGCGAACGACATCGACCTTCAGGACCTGACGGACGGCCTGTTTGACGACTTCGAACTGACGGGAGACTATCCGGACTACCAGATCAACGGCCGCTTCCCGATCGGCGACCACGCATTTGAAGTACACGTAGAAGATGGCTGTGGCAACACCAACAGCGCGTCTCTGCCCTTCAGCGTGATCGACTGCAAGGAGCCTGCTCCGATCTGTATCAACGGCCTGGCTACCGACCTGATGCCGGTTGACCTGGATGGCGACGACGTTCCTGACACCGGCCAGATGGAAGTATGGGCAAGCGACTTCATCGCTTCTCCGATCACGGATTGCACCGGGCCGATCAAGTACTCGATCAACCGCGTTGGCGAAGCCCAGGATGAAGATGCCACCGGCTTGCTGCTGACTTGTGCTGACACCATCAACCAGGGCTCTCTGGCAGTTGAGATCTGGGCTTATGATGGCGCTGGCAACAGCGACAAGTGTGAGACCTTCATCGTTGTACGCGACTTCAACGGATGGTGTGGCTCTGACTCACTGGTAGTAGGCGCCGCCGGCGCTATTGCCACTGAAGAAGCCCTGGCAGTTGAGAACGTAGAGGTAAGCCTCTCCGGCCAAACCAGCCAGTCTATGACGACTGCTGCTGACGGCGAATACGCATTTGCCGGCCTGCAGGAAGGCTACGACTACACGATCACGCCGCAACTGAATGCCAACTACCTCAACGGCGTTTCTACCTTCGACCTGGTGCTGATCAGCAAGCACATCCTCGGTGTGCAGCCGCTGGGCAGCCCGTACAAGATGATCGCCGCTGACGTTAACAACAGCAAGTCGATCACCACTCTCGACCTGATCCAGCTGCGCAAGCTGATCCTGTCGATCGATACCGAGTTCGAGAACAACACCAGCTGGCGCTTCGTAGAAGAAGCCTACGTGTTCCCGAATATTGCCAACCCGTGGTTTGAAGAGTTCCCCGAAGTGGTGAACATCAACAACCTGCCGGGTACGGGTATCAGCGGTGCTGACTTCGTAGCGGTTAAGATCGGTGACGTTAATGGCGATGCAGATGCTAACGCTCTGGCAGGAATTGAAGGCCGTACGATGGCCGGCACTTTCGCCCTGAACGTAGCTGACGCAGAAGTTAAGGCCGGCAACGAATACACTGTAGAATTCACGGCTGCCGACATCGCCTCTATCGATGGCTACCAGGCAACCCTGACGTTCGACAACAGTGCTCTGGAACTGGTTGACATCATCAACGGTGTTGCCACGGAAGAGAACTTCGGCCTGGCTTACGTCAACGAAGGCCTGATCACCACGAGCTGGAACGGCAAGGCTACTGCAGGCGAAGCCCTGTTCAGCCTGGTGTTCCGCGCTACTGCCGATGCACAGCTGAGCGACTTGCTGAATGTTAGCTCCCGCATCACGAAGGCAGAAGCCTACAAAACCAACGGCGACTACATGGACGTAGCGGTCACCTTCTCCGGTAAGGAGGTTGCCTCTGCCGGCTTCGAGCTGTATCAGAACACGCCGAACCCATTCAAGGGTGAGACGCTGATCGGCTTCAACCTGCCAGCAGATGACAGCGTGACGCTGACCATCAGCGACGTAACGGGCAGAGTACTGAAACTGGTTCGCCTGGATGGCGTTAAGGGGTACAACAACGTAGTTGTTAACTCCAACGACCTGCCGGCTGCCGGCGTACTGTACTACACCGTTGAAACGGCTGAATACACTGCTACCAAGAAGATGATTATCATCGAATAATCATCCTCGGATAGCACGCTAGCATAAAAGGCTAGGTAGCCCGCACGGGCTGCCTAGCCTTTTTTAATTTAACTTGAGGTTTGCATTGATGAGGCTATTTTCCAGCAAGTTAAGCCAGGCTAAGGTTGAGGAGGCCAGTGGGGCAAGGATGAGCACAGATTTTATTTCTGAAAAATATTCCGTTCCCCGGGCGTTCTCAGGGCTCAACTTCAGCCTTAACCTTTAATTTAAGCTCTCAGTATTATTCCAACCCTTCCTCGCCTTTAAAGTCACTCTGGGCTATATACAGAATGAGAATTCCGGCAATGATCATGATAAGTTTGGCAACAAAACCAAAGAGCCTGCCGAAGGAATCGAGCCAGGTTAAAAATGCAAACTGAACTCCCACCAGGCTAAGGGCAATTGACAGAAAGCCGAGTGCGGCCAATACGAACCCCAGAAGGGAGATCACACCTTTATTCATAAGTTTTTGGATAAAACATCTTTGAAAAGTGATAGTTTACCCGGGAGAATAAATTCCATTGGCAGAAAAAATTCTTTAAAAAAGGGGTTTTACAATTAGATGGGAAAACTATGAGCGTTATTGTATTAATTGCGCAGGAGGCTATTTTTGATCAGATCTGTCTAACTTTGAGTCCCAGGAACAATTGAAAAGCGCTAACCAAACCATTTATGGTCAAAATTATTGAGTGCCCAAGGGATGCAATGCAGGGCATCAAAGAATTCATCCCGACGGAAAAAAAGGCAACATACATCAATAAGCTGTTGAAGGCCAACTTTGACACCATTGATTTCGGGAGTTTTGTATCCCCCAAGGCGATTCCTCAGATGAGGGATACCGCCGAAGTGCTGGCCCGGCTCGACCTGAGTGTTTCCCGGTCGAGGTTACTGGCCATTGTGGCCAACCGGCGGGGAGCTATTGATGCGGTACAGTTTGACGAGATCACTTACCTGGGTTATCCTTTTTCCATTTCGGAAACTTTCCAGCTGAGAAATACCAATGCGACGATTGAGGAATCAATGGGGCGGGTTGAGCAGATACAGGATATCTGCATGGCCCATGGAAAGCAGTTGGTCGTTTACATCTCTATGGGCTTTGGCAACCCATACGGCGACCCCTGGAACGTGGAGATCGTGCAGCGTTGGGTTAACCGCCTGGCGAGCATGGGGGTCTCCATACTCCAGCTTTCCGATACCATCGGCGTAGCCAGCCCTGAAAGCATCAGTTATTTGTTCGGCAACCTCATTCCGGATTTCCCCGATGTTGAACTTGGCGCTCATTTTCATACCGTGCCGCACAAATGGAAGGAAAAGGTGGCGGCAGCTTTCGAGAACGGATGCCGCCGGTTTGACGGTGCGTTGAAAGGTTACGGTGGGTGCCCTATGGCCAAGGATGACCTCACCGGGAACATGCCTACTGAAAATATGCTGTACTATTTTATGGATGAAGGGATTGAAACAGGAGTAGATATGGAGGCATTCCATGAGGCTATGGCCCTTGCGGCTTCCGTTTTTCCAAAACCCTGACAGAATAAAACAAAAAAGCCCTCCCGTTCTTGACGGGAAGGCTTTCTTTTTCTAAGAAGTACGATCTTACATCATGCCTGGCATGCCGCCGCCCGGCATTCCGGCAGGCATGGCGGCATCTTCTTTTTCTGGCTTGTCATTGATCACGCATTCGGTGGTCAGGACCATACCGGCGATAGACCCGGCATTTTCCAGTGCAATGCGCGTCACTTTGGTCGGGTCAATAACGCCGGCCTTTTTCAGGTCTTCGAATACATCGGTACGGGCGTTATAACCGAAGCTCCCTTTTTCACCAATGACACGCTGCAGGACTACAGAGCCTTCTACTCCAGCATTGTCTGCGATGATGCGCAGTGGAGCTTCCAGAGACTTCTTGATGATCTGTACACCGATCTTTTCGTCCTCATTGGCGCCTTCAACCTTGTTGAGGGATTCCATGGCGCGGACCAGGGCAACGCCGCCTCCGGCAACGATTCCTTCTTCAACGGCTGCGCGGGTAGCGTGCAGCGCGTCGTCAACGCGGTCTTTCTTTTCTTTCATTTCCACTTCGGTGGCAGCGCCGACATAGAGCACGGCAACACCACCGGAAAGCTTGGCCAGGCGTTCCTGGAGCTTTTCGCGGTCGTAATCGGAAGTAGTCGTTTCGATCTGGGCTTTGATCTGGTTGATCCGCGCCTGGATCTGGTCTTCATTGCCTCCTCCGTTAACGATGGTCGTATTGTCTTTGTCAACAGTGATCTTTTCGGCGGTGCCGAGGTGTTCCATGCCTGCATTTTCGAGCTTGTAACCCTTCTCTTCACTGATGACGGTGCCACCGGTAAGGATGGCAATATCTTCCAGCATGGCCTTGCGGCGGTCACCGAAGCCCGGTGCTTTAACGGCTACCACCTTCAGTTGAGCGCGGAGGCGGTTGACAACCAGTACGCCGAGCGCCTGGCTCTCGATATCTTCAGCGATGATCAGCAGAGGCCGGCCGGCCTGTACGACTTTCTCCAGAACCGGAACAATGTCCTGCATGTTGGAGATCTTCTTGTCGTGGATGAGGATGAAGGGGTTTTCATACTCCGTGATCATATTTTCAGTATCGGTCACGAAATAGGGAGAGAGGTAACCGCGGTCGAATTGCATACCCAGCACTTCTTCCACGTAGGTATCTGTACCTTTCGATTCTTCGACGGTGATAACGCCGTCTTTGGATACGCGCTTCATAGCGTCGGCTATCAGGCTGCCGATCTCTTCATCATTATTGGCTGAAATGGCGCCAACCTGCTTGATCTTTTCGAAATCATCACCAATGACCTCGGATTGTTTCTGGAGGTCTTCGATCACCACTTTTACAGCTTTATCCATGCCGCGCTTGAGGTCCATCGGGTTGGCCCCGGCAGTGACGTTTTTCAGGCCGGCATTGATCATAGCCTGGGCCAGTACAGTGGCGGTGGTCGTACCATCACCGGCAATATCGGCAGTTTTGGAGGCGACTTCCTTCACCATCTGAGCACCCATATTCTCAACCGGGTCTTCGAGTTCAACTTCTTTGGCAACGGTAACGCCGTCTTTGGTGATCTGTGGAGCACCGAAGCTCTTCTGAATGACGACGTTGCGGCCTTTAGGGCCGAGGGTCACTTTTACGGCATTGGCCAGCGCATCGACCCCTGAGCGCAGTTTTTCTCTTGCATTTCTATCAAAGCTAATTTCTTTAGCCATCTTAGGTTGGATTTTTTAGTTTTGGAAAATTTGTAAATACCAGGCAGGAGGGAGTTTGGCATTTATTCGTTGCCTTCCAGGATCACCAGGATGTCATCCTCGCGCATGATCAGGTAATCCTGCCCCTGATATTGCAGTTCCTGTCCGGCATATTTGCCGTAGAGTACGATGTCGCCGACCTGTACGGTCATCAGGTTACCATCTTTTCCCGGGCCCACCGCTACGACTTCGCCGCGCTGGGGTTTTTCCTTAGCAGTATCCGGGATGATGATCCCACCCTTAGTCTTTTCTTCTGCCGGAGCAGGCTTGACTACTATTCTGTCATTGATGGGCTTCATAGTTATAAGCTTTTATGGTTCAGTTTTGTTAAATAAATACAATATTCTTCCTGAGAACATTACAAGAAGTCAATCAACCTCTATCATACGTTATGCCAAATTGAAATTCATGACAATATTTCAGGTTTTTCCGCCAATTGCTGAGGTGCCGGTATTTGAAGAGGCGCCGCCGGGCCGTTTATTGTCAATTTGGCAACCTTTGGAAAAAGAAAAGGCCTGAGGATACTTCCTCAGGCCTTTTCCGGGGAGGCAGATAGAAACTATTGAGATAACAGAGGATCAACAGCTTCGGTGCCGCCACCTACCATCAGTGCGGTAATGATACAAAGTATGCCCAGCGCAGCGGCCAGGTACCAGGTTGCTTTCTCAATAAAGTCAGTGGATTTTGCTGCCCCGAACATCTGGTTCGCCTGCGTTCCACCGAAGGTGGAATCCACGCCACCGCCCTTAGGGTTCTGGATCAGCACTGCGCCCATAAGCAAAACACCCACCAGGGCGATCAACACGGTCATTGCAGTCAACATATCTTACTTGCTTTTAAGATTCTCAATTTTCTCCGCAAAGTAATCACTTTTTTGGGGAAAAACCAACATTAATGCCTGATACATTTCGATTGCCCTTCCGGATTCTCCCTGCCGGACCAACAGCTCGGCCAGTGTTTCTGAGAGGATCTCCTTGTTTTCCGTAATGCTTCGCAGGGCCAGCCGGCCGACGGCGGGCGAATTGCCTTCACTTGCTCTTTTTGATTTTTTCTTCTTCTTGCGCTTCTTCTTGAACTCCTCCATTTTTTTGGATTCCATCAATTCGCTTAAGCGGCCCTGGACAACGGGAGACTGGAATTGTTCGACCCAACTGGTAAAGGATTGTTTGGGTTGTGGTTTGGGAGCCTCGGCAGGCTCTTCCGGAACGCTATCTATGTAGAATAAAGGCCGGTAGTGCGTTTTTTGATTTAATACCGCCAGATGAGGGCTGGGCAGGGGGGGGCGGCTTTTTGCTTTTTTTTCTTTTTTTCGGGCGGAGCCGGCCATTCCCGCCTGGAGGGCTTCAATAATGGGTAAAAGGCTGGTGCAGTCATCGATCAGTTCGCCTGCCGGTTTGAACCCCGGAGCAGCGGGTTGAGGTTCTTCGATAGGCAGGTGCGCCGGTCCGTCGGTTGCCGGTTCGGCCGGCTGGGAGCCCGCTTCTTCTTCCAGTACTGAAGCTTTGGAATAGGGTTCATTCTCTTCTTTAGGAGCAATGCCGGCACTGGCATGGAACAGGCCATCTTCCTCCTCTTCTTCTTCCTGAGGCGATACTGTATTCTGAGGTTCTTTATCGCTGGAAGGTTGCTGATGGCCACGAATGAATTCGAGTTGAAGGTGCCCTTCCTTTTCAACTTCCGCATCTTTTTCCGGCAGCAATTCCGGCTCTGGCTGCAGTGTTTCAAGGCTTTTCAGTTCAAGGAAATCCTCACTCAGCAGGAAGGCTTCTGCCTCTTCGGTTTTTTTGTCCAGCTTTCTGGCCTGGTGGAAGAGGTGCCGCCTGTCAATACTGTAAACTGCCGCCTTTTCCAGGTTTTGTTCCCATTCCCCTGACCCATCCATATAACTTTTTTGAAAAAGCAGTAAATGGAGGTTCTGGCAATAAGGGTACTGCATGGCCAGGCTTTTCAGTTCCTGGTAGGAAGCCTGATAAAGGAGTGAGGGGTCTTCCAGGTATTGGGTGAAGTTGTCTGCGTTCATATCCTGCTGTCTTTTCCTTCCGGGCCTGTCACTTGTTCATGAAAGCTCAATAATATACAGAGATTTGATGAAGAAGTCAAAGGCCGGGTTGCGAAATGGTTTGTACGCGAGCTTAGTCCCTAAGTTTCAAAGGGGCAGAGCACCCGTCTAAGGCGGGACAAAAAGCTCCGGGGGCGTGTGCGATGCTCGCCCGGCTAGCCTGCGGATACGAGGCTGTCCAACTTAAGAATGGCAGCCCCCTAACCTTTTCCATACTCTTGCAAAAAGGCTTTGAGTTTGGCAATGGCCCGCCCGCGGTGGCTGATGGCATTTTTTTCTTCAACCGGCATTTGTGCGAAAGTCCGGTTGTAGCCTTCCGGTACGAATATGGGGTCATAACCAAATCCCCCTTTGCCTTTTTTGATATGAATGATCTGCCCGTTTACGATTCCCTCAAAAGTATATTCTTGGCCATCGAGGATAAGCGCGATAACTGTTCGGAAGCGGGCGTTGCGGTTTTCCACTCCTTTGAGGTTGCTGAGCAACAGGCCCATGTTGGCCTCGGCATCCCGTGCCGGGCCGGCATAACGGGCGGAGTAAACCCCCGGGGCTCCGTTCAGGGCTTCGACCTCCAGCCCGGTGTCTTCGGAAAAACAATCCGCCTGGTAATGCTGGTGGACGTAGCGGGCTTTCTCCAGTGCATTGCCTTCCAGGGTGGGGCTGGTCTCCGGAAGTTCCTCCCTGCAGCCGATCTCATCCAGTCCGATGATCTCGAAGGCTCCCCTGAGAGCGGCATTGGCTTCTTTAACTTTGTTGGCGTTTCCTGTGGCAAAAACGATTGGCGGCATATTATTATTTATGGTGTGTTAGGATCGGTGAACAGTTGTTTGAGATTTTTCCACAGTGCTGCAGCTTTGGGGCGGGCCCCGGCATTTCTTTCTTCAAAAAGGGCGGCGAGAGAGGAGGTAGAGAGGAAAGATACATCGCCAAACCGCACCGGTTCATTGAGGGGAAGGGTGAAGTGCAACCCCAACCGGGCCGGTTGGATGCCAAACAAGAGGACAGACTCGATGGCGTGCGCCTGGGCGAGGCTGGAAAAACTTATGTTTTCTCCTGTTGTTAATTTAAATAGAAGCGTATCTTCCTGAAGGTTCAGTTTAACGGCTGAAAATATCTTCTCTAAAAAATCCATGAGCTCGGCATCGTCTTTTATTAATTCAAGGACGACGAGAACACGGCGGCCATTATTGCCGGAGATCCGTTTTTCCAGCTGGCGCCAGTCTGAAAGTGGAAACAAATAGAAGTCAAATAAATCGGCTCTCAAATTAAAATATTGATTTTATATTTTTATTTAAAATTTAATTCCAAAGTGGTCCTAAAAATAGCGCTAAAATAGAATTTTTGTATAAAAATAATTAAATTAGCACAAAAATCATACCTATGAAATATAACATCAAGATCACAAAAACCCAAAAATCACGCCTATCTGAAGTGGATTTTGACAATATCCCCTTCGGGCGGGTCTTTTCAGACCACATGTTCGTTGCTGATTATCACAACGGAGAATGGACAAACCCCCGCATTGAGCCCTTCGGGCGTTTCAGTATTCACCCGGCAGCTATGGCCCTGCATTACGGCCAATCCATATTCGAAGGTATGAAAGCTTCGAAAAGTTTCGAAGGCAAACCCTTATTTTTCCGTCCGGAGATGCATGCCCGGCGTTTCAACAATTCCGCCCGCCGCATGTGCATGCCAGATGTTCCGGAAGCTCTTTTTCTGGAGGCATTACATGCGCTTATCGCCCTGGACAGTGAGTGGATACCTCCTCAGGAAGGCAGTGCCTTGTATATTCGCCCCTACATGTTCGCCAATGATGAGTTCATCGGGGTGAAACCTTCCGAAAATTACCGGTTTATCATTTTTACCGGGCCGGTAGGGCCTTACTATCCCAAGCCGGTAAGCCTGATCGCTGAGCAGGAATACGTCCGTTGCGCCATTCAGGGCGGCACCGGGGAAGCAAAAGTTGCCGGAAACTATGCAGCGTCTCTGCTCCCGGCGAGGAAAGCCAACGAAAAAGGGTATGACCAGGTGATGTGGCTCGATGCCAATGAGTTCAAATACGTTCAGGAAGTGGGCACCATGAATATTTTCTTTGTCATAGACGGTACGGTGGTAACGCCCAGCCTGAACGGCGGCATTCTGCCGGGCATTACCCGTGACAGCATCCTGGCCATTTTCCGGGAGAAAGGATACAGGGTCGAAGAGAGGGATATCTCAATCGATGAGCTCATGGAAGCCTACGATGCCGGAAAGCTGGATGAGGCCTTTGGTTCCGGTACGGCTGCCGTGGTGGCCCATGTTTCTAAAATAGCCATAGGCGGCAAGGTGATGGAACTGCCGCCGGTGGAGAAACGAAAACTGGGTGAAATGGCTAAGATGGAGATCAATGGCCTTCGTTCCGGTAAAATTGAAGATACTCACGGTTGGATCGTTCCGGTGAAACATATTGAGGCCGTAAACGTATAAAATACAAGTGTTCGGGCCCTGGCCCGACAAAAGAAAAGAGCTGTTCCGGGAGGGGCAGCTTTTTTTTTACCCTCCTCCGCTCTGGTAGTGAATAAAAGACAAAACAATATTTGGCGAAGTAAAAAAATTGAACGACTTTAGCCTATCCAAAAAACGCCCTCTATCAACTGCCAAGCCGTCATTTTTCGGACGAAAACACGAAGGCCTGATGAAAAAAAATGTGCTCTTAACAATGGCTTTTTTATGGATGGTTTCTTTTCTGCCGGCGCAGGCAGAAGAAGCTGATTTCATGCGCAGCACAGGGAAGATCTATGTGGTGGCCGCCGTCATAGTCGCTATCTTCATCGGCATCGTTCTGTTTTTAATATATCTGGATAGAAAACTAACCAAATTAGAAAATCAAATTAACGATAATGATTAATCTCGAACCGAAGTCACAAACCAGTTTTTATCAGAGTGTACAGAATTACTTCGATAAAGCTGCCCGTTATACCGGCCTGCACCCGGGCCTGTTGGAGCAGATCAAGGTTTGTAATGCCGTTTATCAGGTTCACTTCCCGGTCAAGGTTGGAAACGAGTACCGGGTAATTGAAGCCTACCGCGTTCAGCACAGCCATCACCGTACACCAACCAAGGGAGGTATCCGTTTCAGCAACCACGTTAACCAGGAAGAAGTAATGGCTCTGGCTACGTTGATGACCTACAAGTGCGCCATCGTTGACGTCCCCTTTGGCGGCGCAAAGGGAGGAGTGAAGATCAACCCTTGGGAATACACCCCTTCCCAGATTGAAAAGATCACCCGCAGATATACCTCTGAGCTTATACGCCGAAATATGATCGGCCCTTCGGTGGATGTACCCGCTCCGGATTACGGCACCGGCTCCCGGGAAATGGCCTGGATCTACGATACCTACCGGACCTTCAAGGGAGATGATATCGACGCTGCCGGGTGTGTTACCGGCAAGCCGGTCAATCAGAGCGGTATCCGGGGCCGGACAGAGGCTACCGGCCGGGGCGTTTTTTATGGGATCCGCGAAGCCTGCAGCTATAAGGAAGATATGAAAAAGCTCGGCCTGGAAGAAGGGCTGGAGGGAAAAACGATGGTCGTACAGGGCCTTGGCAATGTGGGGTCTTATACCGCCACCATCTCTCAGGATGAAGGAGGGGTGAAGATCGTTGGCGTTGGCGAGGTGGAAGGGGCCATTTACAAGAAGGACGGGATCGATATTCACGACCTGTTGAAGTTCAGAAAAGAAACGGGCTCTATCCTGGGGTACCCGGGCGCCCGGGTGCTGGATAAAGAAAACCGCAAAGCAGTACTGGAAATGGAGTGTGATATTCTGGTGCCGGCGGCACTGGAGAATCAGATCACTACCGAAAATGCCCATAAGATCAAGGCCAAGATCATTGCTGAGGCGGCCAACGGCCCCATCACCTCTATGGCCGAAGAGATTCTTCTGGATGCCGGCAAACTCATCATTCCCGATGTATTCCTCAATGCCGGCGGAGTAACGGTTTCTTATTTCGAGTGGTTGAAGAACCTTTCTCACATGCGTTTCGGGCGGATGGATAAACGTTTCAACCAGCAGACTTACCAGAACCTGATCGAGCTTGTCGAACGGCTTACCGGACACTCTATCGGAGACCGGGAACGGATGATGATCGGAAGAGGTGCTGAGGAGATCGACCTGGTTCGCTCCGGGCTGGAGGAGACAATGATCACTGCCTACAATCAGATCAGAGAGGTGATGAAGCGCAAACGAAAAGTGAGTGACCTGCGCACCGCCGCGTTTGTCAGTGCTATCAATAAGATCAGCAGTGATTACCTCTCGTTGGGGATATTTCCATGATGGAAGAACCGAAGCCATGCCGGAAACCTGGATGCAGTGCTTCCCGCATGGCTTTCCCTGAAATCAAAATTTTGTTACAAAAAATTTCCCTGAAATGGGAAATAAAAAAATTTAGATGGGTTTGACGGCCTAATGGTTTGTATTTTATTTTTTTAGTCAATATCTTACAGCAGTTTTTTATTCTATAAAAAGCATAACGAAACGGACAATGCCGGACAAATTAGACAAGATCGATCTCAAGATCCTCAAAATTCTACAGCAAAACAGCAAGATCACTAACCTGGAGCTTTCCAAAAGAATCGGGCTTTCCCCGGCGCCTACCCTGGAAAGGGTCAAGAAACTTGAGCAGGCCACTGTTATCGAAAGCTATCACGCCAAGGTCAACCCTCAGTCTATCGGTTTGAATGTCAAGACCTTTGTTCTTGTTTCTCTCGCCTGGCAGAAAGAGAATGCCCTGAATCATTTTCTGGAGAAAATCAAGGAGATCGAAGAGATAACGGAATGTTACATCATCACTGGAGAAGCAGATTTTCTGATCAAGATCGTTTGTAAGGACATTCCAACCTACGAACAACTCTTATTCAAAACACTGTCGCAGATCGATGAGATCGAGCGCCTCAAAACGCTGATGACCCTTTCTACCGTTAAAGATTCGAAGGTTCTGCCCTACAAGTACGAGTAGAAAACCTACTGTTTCCAGAAAAAAGGCCTGAGCCGCTCCGGATTTGCTCCCGGCAGCGGCTTTGCGTTTTGGACGAACCGGGGCTGTGCCCCCTGGTAAGTTTTCAAGCGGCCTTTGAGGCCTGGAAAAAACAGCTCCGATGAAGAATAAAAAGAAAACTTTGCTATGGGAGATCCGGAACGGCAATTCGCACGGCCCGTCCTACCTGTTCGGCACCATGCACGTACAGGACCAAAGGGCCTTTACCTTTCTGGAACAGGCTTATGGGAGGATTACCGAATGTGATGTCCTGGCCCTCGAGTTTGACCTCGGAGAGGCTCCCGTCGGAATGGATCCCGCCCTTATCCGCCTTCCCGAAGGGAAAACACTCCCTCAACTCATCCCTTCTAAAAAATTTCAGAAGCTTCGCAAAATATTCCGGAAAGTTGCCGGCCTGGACCTGAATAACCTTCAACATTTTTCCCCCATGGTAGTGTCTAACATCGTCAATGAGCGTATCCTTTCCCGGGACATGCCCGTTTCGCTGGACGAACATCTCTGGGAGTTTGCCAGAAAACTCGGTAAACCCGTCACTGGTATCGAGTCTTACCGGGAGCAGTTGGCTATTCTGCAGCAGATCCCGTTGGAATATCAGGTACAGGCACTTGTGGAAATGGGCCGGAACATCAGCCGTCACCGTCGTCAGCTCCTCCGGATGGCCGATATGTATAAGGAAGGCGATATCTTTAAACTTTACCGGGCGGCGCGCCGCAGCGCTTCGGGCCTTAGGCAGCTTCTTCTGTATCGCCGCAACCGGATCATGGCGGAGCGCATTGCCGAGCTGGCCAGTGAGCAACGCGTTTTCTGTGCGATCGGCGCGGGGCACCTGGCGGGCGGAAAGGGGGTATTGAGGTTTTTGAAGCAGGAGGGATGGATTGTAAAGCCGGGGTGACAGACACCGTATTCAGCAAAAAATACAATTTCCCGTTTCCCGTTGAGCAATTTACTTTCTCTTGTGTTGTACTGGGGAACCAAAGGAAAATGATGAAAAAATTATTGCTGATCCCTCTGCTTTTTATCACTCTCCTGGCCTTTGCACAGGAGAAGTACACCCTCAGTGGTTATGTGCGTGATGTCGCCACCGGTGAGGATCTGGTGGGCGCCAGTGTTCTTGTGCAAATGCCGGGTGGGCAGGGAACCACTACCAATGCTTACGGGTTCTACTCGCTGCAGTTGCCTGCCGGGCAGTATCAACTGGCCTTTACCTACCTGGGTTACCAATCAGAGACAGAAGCCGTAAACCTGGACCAGGACATACGGCTCAATGTGGATCTTAAAGAAGAAACCCTCCAACTGGAGGAGGTCGTGGTTACTGCCCGGGAGGACGATGAGAATGTTCGCAGCACTGAAATGGGAACCGTGGGCCTGGCAATGGATAATGTCAGGAAGCTTCCCGCTCTGATGGGAGAGGTCGATGTGCTCAAAACCATTCAATTGCTTCCCGGCGTGCTCTCCGCCGGTGAAGGGACTTCCGGTTTTTACGTACGGGGCGGCGGCCCGGACCAGAACCTGGTGCTGCTTGACGAAGCGGTAGTTTACAACTCCGGCCATTTGCTGGGTTTTTTCTCTGTCTTCAATGCGGACGCCATCAAAAACACTACTCTGATCAAGGGGGGCATGCCCGCCCGCTACGGGGGGCGGCTGTCTTCGGTGGTGGACATCCAGATGAAGGAGGGCAACAATCATTACTATTCTGTTGAGGGTGGGGTAGGGGCTATCGCCTCCCGCCTGGCCGTGCAGGGCCCAATTGTCCGCAACAAAAGCTCCTTTATGCTCTCGGCGCGGCGTACCTATGCCCTCGACCTGGCGCAGCCGTTCCTGGAAGGAACGAGCTTCGAAGGCACAAACTATTACTTTTATGACCTCAATGCCAAACTCAACTACCGGTTCAGCGACCAGGACCGCCTGTACCTGAGCACCTACTTCGGACGGGATGTACTCAAATTTCGGGGCAATCAACGCGACTTTTATTTTGACCTGCCCTACGGTAACGCCACGGCCACCCTGCGCTGGAACCACCTGTTCAGCAGCAAACTCTTCCTGAATGTATCGGCGATCTACAATGACTACGATTTTAGTTTTGACGGCGGGCAGGGGGAATTTCGCATCGGGCTGTTCTCTGGTGTGCGAGACTGGAACGGAAAAGTGGATTTCGACTGGTTTCCCGGCGGGGGGCACGAAGTGAAATTCGGAGCAAACTACACTTACCACCAACTGACCCCCAATGTGGCCACCGCTACTGACGGAGAGCAGGTTTTCTCCAACGATTTCGAACCCACGTATGCTCACGAATCGGCAGTTTACCTGCTCGATGACTTTAGCATTGGCCCGCGGCTGAGCCTTAATACCGGGCTTCGCCTCTCCGCTTTTTCCCAGATAGGCCCTTATGTCTCCGGGGTTGACTCCACTGTCTATGCAAAGGGAGAGCCGGTTAAAACCTATGTGAGGCTGGAGCCCCGGTTGAGTTTTACCTGGACTTTATCCCCCAGTTCATCGATAAAGGGAGGCGTCACTCTGGCCAACCAATATCTGCACCTGGTCAGTAACTCTACCAGCACATTGCCGGCCGATGTCTGGGTGCCCAGTTCAGAAGTGGTAAAGCCACAGGGCGGCATTCAGTATGCTCTGGGGTATTTCCGAAACTTTGCGGACAACATGCTGGAAGGTTCGGTGGAAGCCTATTACAAAGATCTGCGCAACCAGGTAGATTACCGGGAAAATTACGTTGACAATGTAGCGAATGACCTGGAGTCGGAGTTCGTCTTTGGCCGGGGCCGGGCCTATGGAGCAGAGCTATTCCTCCAGAAGCGCAAAGGGCAACTGACAGGATGGGTGGGTTATACGCTATCGCGCACGGAGCGCATCTTCCCCGACATCAATGGCGGACAGGTATTTCCGGCAGTTTATGACCGCCGGCATGACCTGTCCGTTGTCGCCAACTACCAACTCAACCGCAAATGGGAGTTGAGCGGCGCATTTGTATTTGGGTCCGGCAATGCTTATACCCCGGTACAGAGCCTGTATTTCATCGACCGCTTCCCGGTCACTCAATACGGGCCGCGCAACAGCGCCCGGCTGCCGGATTATCACCGCCTGGACCTGTCGGCTACATTCACGCCAAAGCCCGATTCGGAAAAGCGGTTCACTTCCAGCTGGGCCTTTTCCATTTATAATGTTTACAGCCGGCAGAACCCCTTCTTTATTTACTACGACCTGCAGTCAGACCCCGCGGCGGGCTCGGCTCAGGCAACTGCCTATAAGGTCTCTCTGTTTCCCGTCATTCCTTCGGTGACATGGAATTTCAGCTGGAAAGGCAGGAAAGAGTGATGATGTATGATTTTTGATGTAGGATTTGTGGTGTATGATGGTTGATTTGAAGCCTTGCCAGGGTGAAATCAAACATCGCACATCGCACATCGCACATCAAAAAGGCCTGCCTTTCCCATGACCAAAATCACCCCTTCTTTCTGACCATTATCAGTGCATTGTATTTCGGAATGGAATAATTAGGAGTGGAATAGTGTTGGCGGTAACCGCTATGAGTAAAGCGTTTGTACTGGGAACCGATTAATCTACCAAATACAATCTATCATGAACCGGGAATATAAAAAAATGTGGGAGATCCAGCAGGAGATGCTGGACCAGTGGTTGGAATTTTCTAAAAGGATATTTCAACCCTTTCAGGAAGAGAATAAAACCCGGGCATCAGGAAAAAAGGGTAAGAAAGAATCACTTGTTTCCCCCACCGATTGGCCCAAGGCTATGGCTGAATATTATCAGCATTGGATGAAAGACCAGGAAGAAGTGGTGCGGAAATGGTGGAAAGCTTTCGGAGAAATGTCTGGAGCTCCTGAGCCCTATTTTTCTGCTCCTGACTTCTCAAAGGCCATGGAAGATGGCGCCAGATTCTGGAAAACCTGGACAGCTCAGGCCGAGAAATTCTGGCCATTCGGGAACGCCGAAAAAGGCAAAGGGAGTGCTTATCCATTTCTGGAAGGCTATTCCAACTGGTTGTCTGCCTTTTACGAATTCTGGAAGCCGCGTACGGAGCAATTGCGGGCAATGGGTTATGAAGAGGATATCATCAGCAAATATTTTTCCGGTGACGCCTTTCAGGAGTTGATGAAAAAACTTCACGGGGCCTATCCGGCTGAAACGTGGAGCGCTTTTCTGAACAGGACAGATAAGGCCTTCGACACTTACATCGAATTTCTGAACGATATTGACCTGCCCTTTGATGAAATGGCGGCCTTCTGGGATAAAATGCTGGTGCGGTTGACCCCAATGGATGAGGTGCCTCTGTTCCGGCTGGGTAATAACATCCATCATTACCTGGAGATCATGGCCAACCCATTCTATGCCATTGCCGGTACGCCGAAACTGCTGCGTTCTCAGAAACTCCTTCGGGATATCCAGTTCAACTACCTGTCCTTCGTTATCAAAAACATGGAGCTTCGGGGTAAACTGCTGGAATCCAGCATGGCCGTCATGCCCGAAACCATTCGGAATTACATCGAAACCTATGAATCTTCCGGTGAGACACCGGCGGGCATAGATTTTTTCCAGCATTATATAGATAACCTGGAAAGGCACCTGAAGAAATTGCTGGCATCGGAAGATTATGGCAGGTTACAGAACGAAGTGGCTCGTATCGGGGTCACCCTGAAATCCAGCATGGATCAACTGGTAGAGCTTTCTGTCGAGGGCCTTCCCCTGATGACCAAGTCGGATGAGGACGATATTGCCAAGGAGATCGAGGCCCTTCGGGTAAAACTTCGGCAACTGGGCCAGCGGCAGAAGAAAGAAATGGCTAAAGAAGGGGCGTTGAATTAATCGCTTACCTTACTCAGGCATAAAGGAAGCCGGCTGTGAGGCCCCGTAAGGCCTGCGCAGCCGGCTTCCCAACAAACTCCATAGTGCCGCACGCGGAGATTTAGAGCTTGTCCAAATCTCATTGATTCATTGATTGAATTTTGGACAAACGCTAACACCCTTCCTCTTCCTCCGCCGTCTTCGGTTTGGTTTTCTTCTGTGGGATGATCTCTTTGGGGGCTTTGACAACCGGCTGGGGCGCCGGTTTGGGGCGGGTGGCCTCTTCTTCCCTGCGGTCTTCTTCAATGGCTTTGGCCATTACCGAGGCATAGTCGTAATGAGGCTGTTCCGGGGGTAAATATTGAACCGAATCAGGAGCCAGCTGATATTCGTAGCCCCCTTCCAGGAGGTGGACATTCTCGTATCCGATCTGCCGGAGGAGCAAACAGGGGCCGTTGGCTTCCGCCTCATCCTTTCCGTATAAAATGATGGTTCCGGGGTTCTTAGAAAAAAACGCCCTGCTTTCCTTATCCAGAAGGTGTTGTAAGGGGATGTTGATGGCGCTCTCCAGGTGGCCCCTGGCAAATGCCGATGCAGGCCGCACATCGACAAAAGTATATCCTTGTTGCCCCATGAATTTTCTCCCGTCCTGTGGAGTTACTTTGTAATCCGAACTGGCCGCGAGCCGCAGCGTTTCTTCCGGAGATAGTGCAAAAGAGGAGCTGTTTTGCCGGCAGGACAGCAGGCTCAGGATGGCAAACAAAAGGCCACCGATCAAAGAGGCAGGCATTTTCATGGCTGTGGTTTTTTCATGGTTTGAGATCTGATTTCATGCCTAGGGTTCTCAACATCCCTCTTCTTCCGCCGGCGCCGGTTTCTTGGGTTTGGGCGTTACCCTGACTTCTTTTTTGACAGCCTTTGGCTGAGGAGCTACCGGTGGAACATAAGGTTCCGGTGTCAGGGCCTTACTGGAACCGATGAAATATTTGCGGGCGGCCTTTCTGAGCTGAAAACGCTCCAATTCTTCTGCCGATGCCGTTTCAGGAGGAGCGGCAGGGTTCATGATCCTGGCAACCCATTCGTTCAGTCCACCCTTCAGGACGTAGATGTCCTTGCAGCCCCGGCGGCGGGCGATCAACCATGTTTTTTCCGCTTTTACGGTACTGTTTGAGAAAAAAACGATGGAATATCGGGAACAGTCCAATTGGCTGAGGTTCTCTTCCTGCAAGAAATTTTCCAGCGGAATATTTACGGCGCCCGGAAGGGTAAAAGCATCGTATTCTTCGTGGCTCCGCACATCGGCCAGCAGCAGGCTGGGATCGTCATTGATCAGCCTGTCGGCTACTTGCTCTGCCGATAGAAAGCGGTTTTCCTCCACGAGGTCCACCAGCAGTTTTTCAGGGGTTGCCCGGCCGGCATCCGCAGAGCCTGGCCGGTTGCAGGCCAGGGGCACGAGCAAGAGAAAGGCAAGAAATCCGTAGGTCTTTTTCATTTTTACGTTTTGTATGGCAAATTGGCTTTGAATTACCCGCCGGTAAAGGCCGGTTTCCTGGCCTTAGTAAAGGTAACGGGTTATTTCGCCGGCTTCAACTATAATGATCCGGAAGAGCAACCCACCGATCAGAATGAGCAGCGCCGGAAGGGCCGCCGGGATCTTCCACCCGCGCAATTCCAGCATTTCCAGGATAGCCGGTAAGATGAGGCCCAAGCCGACCACCAGCCCCCAGAAGGGGAGCGTGAAGGGCCCGTTCAGGAACAACTCGGCAGCTTCCAACTGGACCTCAGGCCCGGCGAGGAACCCCATGAACAGGTGTATGATGAAAAATAACTCTATTGCGATGAGAATGAGGTCAATTCTGGTGAAAAACTGCCTTTCGTCCTTCTTTCCGGACATCCACATGATGGCTGCCGCGCCGGTTGAGAGCCCCGAGGTCAGAAAAAGTGGCCCTAGCAGGGCCGTATTCCAGAGTGGCCGGGCGTTGAAAGCCGAAAGCAGAATGCCGGTGTAAATACCCAGAATAAGGGAAAGAATGGCCATTATCCAGGCCAGCGGCAGCCGGTTGGCCTGCACCCAGCGGTCGAACCTTTTGAGGATGCCGAGCTTCCAGTCCCAGCCGGGGATCAGCTCTCCCAGGTAGCTGGCTGACCAGACAAAAGATAAGGGGGTAATGAATAATAATACCCAGGCGCCCCAGGACATGGGCGACTCGATCCGGATGGTGGTGTACAGCCGCCAGAAATACCATTGGTGCTTGAGATCGACAAACAGAGCGATCAAACCCAATACAAGGGCAAAAGGAGCCACAAAAGTGGACCATTTGACCGCCGTTGGCAGGTTCTTGTCCCGCCCAAGTATGGTGTAAAGCCCGGCAAAAAACAAAATGCCGGCGGCCAGCCCTCCCAGAAAAAGATATACCGATATCGGCCAGTGCCATATATTGAGGTGGGGGTCCACCATGGGGATATTCCGCCCGCTTATGATTATTTCTTCATTCATGGCCTTGTTTTTACAAATACACAAATTTTGCCCGGCTCATAGAGACGGGACATAAATACACCTTTACACCAGATAGTAAACCTGAGGTTTCGTACCGGCCTCCGGCGCAAGCACTTTGTATTTTCTATTCTTCAGAACCCTGGAAATGTCGCTGGCGGGGTCATCCAGGTCGCCGAAGTACATGCAGTGGGTCGGGCAGGCCGATACACAGGCGGGTTCCTGCCCTTTCCTGACCCGGTGGATGCAGAAGGTACATTTGTCCACATAACCCTCGGGATGAGAAAAACGCGCATCGTACGGACAGGATTCGATACATGCTCCGCAGCCTATGCATTTGTCTCCTTCAACCAGGACTATCCCACCTTCGGCGATATAACTGGCGCCCGTCGGGCAGCATCGCACACAGGGGGCGTTATCACAGTGATTGCACCGTTCGGACCGGAGTTCGAGCTCGAGGTTGGGATAGGAACCGTGCACCGTCTCGGTTACCCAGTCCCGGCAGTAACCTACGGGAACATTGTTCTCGATCTGGCAGGCTACAACACAATCACTGCAGCCGACACACTTTTTGGTGTCAATGGCCATGGCGTATCTCATGATTCGACTGCTTTAATAGGTTCTTCCAGCAAAAAGGTTACAAAAGTTCCCCGCATTCCGGTGCCTCCCATGATGGGGTCGGGCACGGGGTTCGTGATCAGTTCGGAGTCGCTGGCGCCCTTGCCGAAGGCCCGGCTGAGCTTTTTATTGTTATGCCCGAACCCGTGAACCATATAGACGGAGTCCCACCTGATCCTTTCTGTGATGCGCACCTTGATCGGAAAGGAGGAGATGACGCCGTCCTGGTTCCTGAGCCATACTTCCTGCCCGTTTTTCATACCCCATATCCGGGCAACTTTGGGATTGACCCACAGGTCGTTTTCATCCATTAGGTCGGTGAGGTTGGGATTGTTGGAGGTGCGGCTGAAAGTGTGCATGGGCGCCCTTCCGTAGTTGAGCCTATAGTAATTGTCCGGAGGTTCAGGGTGTGGCGTGTAGTTGGGCAGGGGGGCGAAACCGTACTGTTCAAATTCTTTGGAGTAGAGTTCAATTTTTCCGGTGCTGGTGCGGAAAGTGAACGGTTCGTTCTCTTTCAGGTAGAGAGGAGAGCGGCGCTCGAATTGCTTCACGCCGGCCTTTTGCATTTCTTCCAGGGAGCTGCCTACCTGCTTCAGTTGCCAGTCAAGCACTTCTTTGAAATCCTCATAGGGGAAGTAACTGCCCAGCCCGAGCTTCTCAGCGATCTGTTTGGCGATCCACCAGGCAGGTTTGGAGTCACCTTTAGGAGCCGCCGCCGGCATGCGGAGGGCCAGGTAAGGTTCTCTGTGCGGTGAAGTTCGAAGCTCATCGTAACGTTCAAAGTAGGTGCACTCCGGAAGCACCACGTCGGCATAACCGGTAACCTCCATCGGCATGGTATCCACTACAACCATGAAGTCAAGGGCCTGTATCGCTTCTTCGAGCTGAGGCCGGTTGGGTATGGTCAGGGGGAGGTTGGTTCCCGAAACGAACCAGCCTTTGATCCGGCTGTCTTTTCCTTCTTTGGGGATAGAGGCTTCGATCATAGCATTGGAAATGCCGGTGGCCGCCAGTGGGAAACGGCCGTCGAGGGTTGCTCTCCAGTCCCATTTCGGCTCGGGAAACTCCGGGATGGGGAATTCCGGCAGCCGTACACTTTCGTCGAAGTAGAAGCCGCCGCGCCGGCCCCAGGACCCCAGCAGGGCATTCAGGATGGCAATGGCCCGGGAGCGCTGGGTGTCATCGCCGTACCAGGTGACATGGCGGCCGGGGTGGACGATCACCGAAGGGGCGGCGCTGCCCATCAGCCGCGCCGTTTCCCGGATGGCTTTGGGCTGAATGCCGGTAATGCCGTAAGCCCATTCCGGAGTCATTCGCCGCACGTGCTGCTTCAGGCGGTCGAATCCGAAGGTATATTGCTCCACATACCCCTTATCGTAGAGCTCTTCGTTGATGATCACATGGATCCAGGCCAGCAGCAGCGCCAGGTCGGTAGCCGGTTTGATTGGGAGCCAGTGCCGGGATTTACTGGCGGCAGTGGAATAGCGGGGGTCCACGGTAATGATGTCCGCACCTCTGTCTATGGCTTCCGACATCTCCTGTACCTGGCCGTTGTGCATGTTCTCACCGATGTGAGAACCGATGAGCACCAGGCATCGGGTGTCGCGGATGTCCGTCGGTTCAGGCGAGCCCACCGTGGTTCCGAAGGTGGCTTTCCAGCCTACTTCCCTGGGGCCCCGGCATTGGGCATAGGAAGGCGAGACGATATTACCGCTGCCGTAAGCCTTTACCAGTTGTTCAAAATAGTGGCCGGAGGAACCGTGCTTGAACAGGGCGAGGCTTTCCGGGCCGTATTTGTCGGCGATCTTTTTCAGGTTTTCGGCTACAATGCCCAGAGCCTCCTCCCAGGATGCCTGCCGGAAGGTTTGTTTGCCGTTCTCGCTAACCCGGACCAGTGGAGTTAGCAGGCGGTCTTCGTCGTAATACATTCCAATGCCACCGGTCCCGCGGGGGCACAGGCGGCCATTGCAATGAGGATCTTCGTCATTGCCGATGACTTTTACGATCTTCCCCTTGTCATCAGTATAAGTCCACCCGGCGCACTTCCAGAAGCATACTTCACAGTAGGTAGGGATACGGCTGAACTGTGTAATCGGGGAAAAAGGGTCAAAGGTGGAATCCTCTGCAAGTAATTTTAAGGCACCGGCGCCAAGGGCCATTCCCCCTATGCCAAGTGCTGAGATCTTGATAAAATCCCGTCTTGATGCCATAACGAGAGTTGTGATGATGATAATTCCGCCAGACAGGCCTGGCTTTCTGCAGCGCGTATTTGCGAGAGCGCTCCGAAGGGGAGATGTACTCCCTTAGGCTGCAATACCTTCTGCAAAGAAAGGGGCGAAAGGACAGATTTAGGATGACAACCATCAGTTTGGCGCCTGATATATGTCAATAGCTTCATGTATTCATGAAAAAACAGGACAAACAGGTAGGGAGAACAACGGAGAAGCCCAGCCGGGGTCAGTCAGGCTTGGCTGTATTTAAAACCTCTTTCCACTTTTCCACATGAGCCAGCCCGTATTCGTAGCCGAAACGGTAGAGTTTGGAGAGCGATTGAATATCCATGGAGGGAATAGCCCCGATCGGGGGGTGAATGAACAGATCGACGGAAGAGTCATTGTATATTCGGTCCTGGAGGTGGTCGGAGGCGATGAGCATGGACTGTATGATATTCGCTGTAATACTGGGCTTGATCTTTTTCCGGTAAAGCGGATTCAGTTTCTTCAGGAGGATATCCCAACCAGACACATCCGGTGAGAAGGCTCCATCAACGGTGATGCCGCTTTTGGAGGAGGCAATGACCGCAATGGTTTTTCCTGCTCCCATTTTGGCGATCAGGTCGGTCGGGCAGGCATTGATGAGGCCGCCGTCAACAAGGCAGTCGCTGTCTTTGATCAGCGGAGGCAGAATGCCATAGACGGCGGCGCTGGCCCGGATGGCTTCCCACATAGGCCCTTCCTTGTGAATGACCAGGCTGCCGTTGACCAGGCTCAGTGACAAGCAGAAATAATCGATCCACAGGTCCTCTATATTCCGGCTATGAGTAAGGGCCTTTATGATCTGGGTAAATTTACGGCCGGAATAAAGGGAAACCAATGGCAACGTTAATTTCGTAGAGTCCTTGAAGAGCTTTTCCCCTTCTTTAACAATCCGCGGAAATTCGTCCGGGGCGATAATCTGGGCAAAAACCCCGCCGATAAATGCTCCTCCCGAACTGCCGCCGATGATATCCACGGGGATACCTCCTTCAATCATTGCGTGCAGGATGCCGAATTGCACACTGGCGCGCATACCGCCCGTGCTGAGCGCCACTCCAATGGCGTTGCCTGTCAGGAAGCGGGCCAGCCGCTGGATGTCTCCCGAATGATCCCGGGCGATGTGGAAATGGCGGCTGAGGTTACGCTCCGCCAGCCAATGGCGCGTGCCTGTAGGGTACTGGTTGTGAGAGGGATGCAGCAATACCAGTTCATGAGCGGCATGGTTGATCGACAGGCAGGCCTGGGTGAGGCGGCGTTCGGAGAGGCAGGGTTCTGGTGATTGTTCGGCATCAGCCACCCAGATGATCTTGTCGGCGCGGGACAGGCAGGCCTCCGTCCACTTGTTCCACTTTGGATCCGCCTGATAGAGTACCAGGTTGTGTTCATCCTCATATTGAGCAAGGAGGCTTTCCAGCTCGTCGCCTTCTACCGGAATTTTCCCGCCCAGTTTTTGCCCCGCAATCGCTGAAGTCAGGAGGGCAACGGAGGTGTGGCGTGCTGCAGCTTTGGCCAGTTCATGGCAGAAGGTATCCAGCGGCAGGTTGGGCGTGGCGGGAACCAGGGCTACGGCTGATAGGCCGTTGTTGGGAGAAAAAGACCGGCTGGCCCGCTTCAGAATGGTGTGGGTAAGATGGAGCAAAGAACCCTGCTGCTCCTGCAGAAGCCGGACGAAGTCTTCCCGGCCGAGCCGGAGCAAAGTGGAATTGCGCAGGGCGATGATGGTTGCGCTTCTTTCCCCCCCGAACAGAGCGGCCAGTTCCCCGACGATCTCTCCCCGGCCAATCTCTCCCAGTATGGTATGCTCTTCTCCTTCTTTTTCCAGGATGGCCCGCAGCCGCCCGTCCAGCAGAATATATGCCTCATCAGAAGCATCCCCTTGTTGCATTAAAGGGTGGCCGCACCTGATTTGAATCATGTCTCCTTTGATGAGCAGTTCCTGTAATGCTTTTTCATCCAGGTTTTTAAAGTAAGGGACATCTTTCAAAAGGTCCAGAGCATTCATGGCAATTGGTTCAATTGTGCCGGTGGGATCTGAGGCTCCGGCGGCTAGGAAAATTCAATTTTGCATTTACCCCACAAAATAAAAGTGAATATCTAAAAAAAGTAATCTTTTGGTGTGGGAATTGTATTTTGGCTTTCGGGCATTTTTTAAAGCTAAATTCGCCTATACCCGGGAATGATCATAAAACACAAACATCGCACTCTGGTAGCTGTAGTGATGACCGCTTTTCTGGACATGCTGGGGGTCGGCATTATCATTCCCATTATGCCGGCTTTGTTTTTTGAGCCCCAAAGTGCCATCTTACCCGCGACGATAGATGACACATATCGTTCAATTCTCTTCGGGTTGCTGATTGGCTGTTATCCGTTCATGCAATTTTTTGGCGCTCCTGTTTTGGGGGCCTTATCGGATCGCTATGGCCGAAAGCCATTGCTGGCGCTATCTAATCTTGGTGTTCTTGCCGGTTACCTGCTTTTCGCCTGGTCAATCATTATCGGGAACTTGTGGTTGATGTTTTTCAGCCGTATGCTACCTGGTTTTGCCGGGGGCAATGTGTCGATCGCTATGTCGTCTGTTGCCGATGTGAGTGAGGGAGAAGAGGAAAAGACCAAAAACTTCGGGCTGGTGGGTATGGCTTTCGGGATTGGGTTCATCCTGGGGCCGGCGCTGGGCGGTATCCTTGGTGACAGCTCGGTGGTGGCCTGGTTTCGTTCCGATACCCCTTTCTGGTTTGCTGCCATCCTGGCCTTTGCAAACTTACTGGTGGTGCAGTTCTTTTTTCCAGAGACATTGAAAGAGAGCGGGCAAATGAAAGCTGGTTTTTTCACTGGCTTTCGCAATATTGGGAAGTCTTTTAATCTGCCAGGCCTGCGAGGCGTTTTTACAGTCGTTCTCCTGTTATCAATCGGTTTTTCGTTTTTTACACAGTTTTTCTCTGTATATCTCATCCAGAAATTTAGTTACAGTGAGAAGTATATAGGTTTCCTTTATGGTTGGGTGGGCCTGTGGTTTGCCTTCACCCAGGGTGGGCTGGTCCCTTATCTTTCGCGCTGGTTTCGTCCCCGGCAGTTGCTTTCGGTTTGTATCATCCTGCTGAGCTTGGCGTTGGCGGCCAACCTTTTGCCCGGTGAATCGGGGTGGTTGTACCTACTTACACCTCTGGTAGCTATTTCTCAGGGCATTATCATGCCGAACATGACTTCGGTTATTTCTTCCCGGGCCGGGTACGGCAAGCAGGGAGAGGTTCTTGGTATCAACCAGTCGATGCAATCACTCGGAGAGATCATTCCGCCTTTCATTGCCGGTTATCTTAACGCTCTAGACATCAATCTGCCTCTGCTATCCGCTGCGGTTCTGGTCTTCGTCGCCTGGCTGATCTATATGATGGTTGCCAGAAAGGCTTCTTAAAGGTGTTTTTTAATCAACTGCACCGAAACTTTACTCAGGAAGCACTACTGCTTCAACCTCCTGGTTTGCTGGTCGGTGATGTAGTCCAGAGAGCTGAACACACCGGAGAGGGCTTGAGAGGCCAGCCACTTGATGGGCTCGGGAGGCATAGCCATCACCCGGCGCTCCAGAACGCCGGCCCGGGGATGTTCTCTGCCCTGTACCTGTTCGGCCAGCATTTCTCCCATCATCAGGGTTTGCGGTATGCCGTGGCCGGAGAACCCCAGCCCATAGTGGATGTTGCGGTGCCTGCCGGTGACGCCCAGCACAGGCATAAAGTCGAGGACCATGCCGAGCCAGCCGCCCCAGAAGGCCTTCATTTCAATATCGGGAAATTGATGGAAGCGCTCGCGGAACACTTTTTCGATCCGGGTAAATAATGCGGGCACATAAGTATCCGATACCTGAAAACCGTAGGGTATTTTCACGTATTTGCCACCCGTGACGATCGTATTGCGGGCGGTAAGCCTATAATTTTCCAGCTGTTCGTGGGCGGTGTAAATACCCTCCCTCCCTTTCCAGCCGATGGCATCCAGTTGATCGGTAGTGAGCGGCTCCGTTTCGCACATGGCTGTATAGATGGGCGTGACCAACCGCTTTTTCCAGTCCAGTGCATTGGTGTAGGCGTTGGTGGCCAGAACGGCAGCTTCGGCCTTTACTGAGCCTTCCGGGCAATGGGCGGCCACCGGCTGGCTGTCATCCAGGCGCAGCACCGGGGTCTTTTCAAATAGTTGGACGCCCTTTTCCAGGGCTATTTTGCGCAGGCTACTAATCAGCAGGCCCGGGTTGAGCGTGCCGCCGACGGTGTCGAAAAGGCCCGCCACGAAAGGAGAGGGAATGCCGCGTTCCCGCATGGCCTCCGGCCCTAAATACGTAAAATCCATGCCCAGAGCATCGCCGGCTTCGGCTACTTTTTTTAATTTTTTGATCTGCTTGGGGTGGACGGCTGCCATGATGTTGCCGTTCGGCTCGTATTCGCAGCGGATATCATTCTCCTGGATAAACTGTTCGAGTTTTCGGACAGCCTCTGTGGCAAAACTACACAATTCCCGTGCCCGTTCTGGTGAATACAATTTCAACAGGGAGGGAAAATCCTTGCCGATGAGGCCATCGACGTAGCCGGAATTTCGGCCACTGCCACCGGCGCCGGAGAAGTCTTTTTCCAGAACGGCGACATCAAGTCCCGCCTCTCTCAGGCCGATCGCTGTGTAGAGGCCGGTGTAGCCCCCGCCGATGATGAGAATGTCTGTGGTGATGTCGCCATTTAGCTTAGGCTGGAGGCCGGCTGGCTCGTCCAACCAGGCGCTGATATTTCTGAATGGGAAGGTGTTCATAAGATAAGGTTGAGAGTGGTTTGTTCAAAGGTAAGCCATTGTGGTAAATTTAGAAGTTTTTTGACGGTGTAAATACATGCCGTTTTTCGTAGCTTCATATTGGCTGCGGGATATTATCCTGTGTAATCTGTGAAAATTTTATCTTGTAAAAACTATTTCTCAAAGATTAAATACCTGAGAGCTTAATTAGCATCATATTCGCCACGGACTATTGAATTGAAATATGCTCGATTTCTGGAAACGCCACCTCCGCCTCGCCTTTTTGCTCCTGGGGCTTTCGGTGGCGCTCTTCATCTTCGTTGTGGTGGGCATCCCGGGCGCTGCTCAGGAAAAGGCGGTGGGCCGTGGTAACGGCTCTGCACTGAAGGCGCCGGGCGTCGAAGAGAGCTGCGTGGCCTGCCACGGCCCGATGTCGGGTTTCGCGCCGGCGCACAGCGCCATCGGCTGCACGCCCTGCCATCTGGGCCATCCGGAAGAGGCCAAGGCTGACAAGGCCCACCGGGATATGTTCTCCGTGCCGGGTAATCTTGCGGACGTAAACCTCACATGTGGAACCGCCAATTGTCACGCCGACATCGCCCACCGGGTGAACCATTCCCTGATGGCCTCCATGGCGGGCGTTATTACCGTCAACCGCTGGGCCTTTGGCGAATCGGATACGCTCTCCGCCTGGGCGCACGTCAAAGAATTGAATGATGTTAGCCCGGCTGACACCCACCTGCGCCAGCTTTGTGCTTCCTGCCACCTGGGCAATCAGAAGGAGGAAGCGGGCCCGGTTGGCGAGTTTTCCCGGGGCGGGGGCTGTATCGCCTGCCATCTCAGTTACAGCCCGGAGGCACTTACGGCACACGAACAGTTTCTGCAGGCCGGGAAGAAAGGAAAGCTGGCGGTTCATCCGGCCATCAACCTGAAGGTGAGTAACGATCATTGCTTCGGCTGCCACAGCCGCTCCGGAAGGATCTCCACCAGCTATGAGGGTTGGCACGAGACAAAGCTGGCAGCTGAAGATATAGCCGGAAAAGAAGGCTATCGGGTTCTGGCCGATCAGCGCGTATTCGAATACGTACAGCCGGATGTTCACCACGACAAAGGGCTGGAGTGCATCGACTGCCACAGCGCCAAAGAAATTATGGGGGATGGAGAGCGATACCATCACGAAGAACAGGCGGTAAAAACTTTTTGTGGCGATTGCCATTTCTCTGAACTGCCACCTCTGCTGCCTCTCGATTCGCTGGATACGGAATCCAAGAAAATTGTGGCTTTGAGAAAGATCCCATTTCAAGATGCAAAGTTCATTACCGGGCGTTATTCCGGCGACCCGCTTGTCAATGTACTCTGGACGGAAGGGGAGGGGGGCTTTATGATATCCAAGAATTCCGGCAAAAGATTTTCACTGCCTGTTCCGGCAGAGGTGTGTACGCGTGGCGAAGCCCATGACGGCCTCACCTGCAGCGCCTGCCACACCGGCTGGGCGCCCCAGTGCGTTGGGTGCCATACTGCTTACGATCCGGAAATAGAGGCATTTGACCTGCTGGGCCACAAAAAAGTGAAGGGCAAATGGGAAGAATACCTGGGAGCGTTTTTTGCCGAAGCTCCGACACTGGGCGTAGTGGAAGAGATGGATGTAGATAGCCAAACTGTCGAGCGGATAAAGGCATTCATTCCCGGAATGATCATGACTATTGATAAGTCTGAGTTCCCCGGCGAGCCGGCAGGACAGGCAGATCTCTTCCACCGGCTTTTTGCTCCGGTGGCGCCGCATACAACAACGGCCCGGGGGCGAACCTGCCGGTCCTGCCATAACAACCCTTTGGCGCTGGGCTACGGCAGAGGAGCGCTCCGGTATGAGACTATGGGCAAACGGGGAAAATGGCGTTTCGAGCCGGAGTACGCCGATGAAGAAGAAGATGGCCTGCCCCAGGACGCCTGGATCGGTTTCCTGCGATATCCTGATGGCCAGGTGACGACCCGCCCCAACGCCCGTCCTTTCCGCATCGCCGAACAACAGCGGATTCTAACCGTCGGCGCCTGCCTGGTTTGTCACGAAGAGGACTCCAAAGTGATGATGGAGGGCCTGGATGATTTTGAAAGCCTGCTGAAAAAAGTAAGCCCGGAGTGTGTGTTGCCGGTATGGTGATAATAACCGCCACTTTCTGCTGAAAGCAAAAGCCCTGCCGGCGCCTCTGGGGCGCCAACAGGACTTTTTGCCAAAAACTTAATCCTGATTAGCCAAATTTAGTTGATTGGTTTTGGGGGCCGAAACAACGCCCGCCTTCATACCTCAGCGTTCGACTGAGCGTTCGACTGAGCGTTCGACTGAGCTCACGCCGAAGTCTCACGCCGAAGCCCGGGTGAAAATCAACCAATCACTCACTTCTCACTGCACTACCGGGTTGCTGGCGGCCCATTCCAGATAGGCTCCGTCATAGACTTTTACGTCTTTGTAACCGAGGATATTCCGGAAGGCGGCGAAGGCAACAGCGGCGCGGACACTGGTCCGGCAGTAGAAGATCACTTCCTTGTCCGGGGTGATGCCGTGGGCATCGGCAATAGCCTGCAGCTCTTCGGCGGGTTTGAATGCCCCGGTTTCCGTCAGCAGGTCTTCGTAATTGATGTTGATCGCACCGGGCAGGTGCCCTTCACTTTTACTCACGCCATTGTATTCATCGGCAGTGCGGTTATCCACGATGACGACATGAGGGTCATTCTGGTGTTTCTTGATGCATCCCATGCCGGCCATGAGCTCTTCTTTGCCCATATTGGGCTTGAAGGTTACTGCCGCAAGTGTAGATGGCTGAGCAGTCAGCGGGATTCTGGCCTTTCTCCAGGCATCCATATCCTTGTGCAGGAGCTTTACGTTTTCAGCGCCCAGGTATTTCAGTATCCAATAGACCCGGGAGGAATATTTCTGTGAGCCATCGTCATAAATAACTACCGGCGTCGTTTCACTGATGCCTTTTTCACCGAAGAAAGCCGCCAGCTCCTCAGGGCTCCTGATCAACCCGGCGATTTCGCCTTCCTGGTAGAGATCATTGTGGTAAATATTGATGGCGCCTTTAACGTGGTTGGCCTCGTAGTTGCCGGGCTTGTTGGCGTCAACAATCACAACAGTCTTATCTGCCTTGATGAGGTTCATGAACTCGTCGGCAGAAATGATATCGCCCTGTGCCCGGAGATTAAAGGAGGCCAGGAGCAGGAAGGCGAGGAAGGAAGCAATTACTTTAAGCATTTTCATCACTAAAGGATTTTATTTTTAGCAAAATGGTTTGGGGGACGCTCAGAAAGAGATCTGCATTTGCACCAGCAATGCGTCGTTATCCACCTCAGTCAGGCTGCCTTTTTCTGCGCGGTAAAGGTAGTTAACCTGCAGGCGGGTCCATTCGTTGAAGAAGTAGTTGACGCCGTAGGTGATGGTGGTATAAGCCTGGTCGTCAGTTTCGCCGAAAAGCCCTTCGAAAAGGCTGCCGTTCCACATGTTCTCATCGTTGTTCATCGGCACCAGGTATTCTTCCATTCTGACGATTGGCTGAAGGTTCCATGGCGTCATGTAGGCGGCCTGGACAAAGAAGCCGTTGCGGGTCAGCGTTCCTTCGTGTACTTCGAGGTCGCCGCTACATCCGCCGCCGGTAGTGTAGGAACCGATGTCTTCCGCCTTGATGAATTCACCCTGTACCAGAATGTTTTTGTACTTGAATTCGGCATCCAACCCGAGCCGCCTTCTTACGTCGTCCTTTTCGGCAGTGGTGGTTACCGGCGGCTGTTTTCCGGTTCGGTAGCTGGCGCCCAGGGTAATGAATTCAAACGGGCGCAGCGTAAGCCGGGCAATGATGTCTTTCTTGTTATTGACATCCCACGTATTGAGGCCGGAGCCGTTCATGACGGCAAGGTTGTAGCCGATAAGGTTTTCCGTTTTGGAGCCGAACAGGCTCAGGTTGCCGGTTCCGCCCGAGATCATAATGCCCTGGTCGCGGAACAGGCCCTGGGTTTGGATGACCACATCAGAACGGTTGATCGTGTGCAGTTTGTGACAGGCTGTTAGTGCTTCCAACCCGAAAGGAGATTTGAACTGCCCTAACGATACCTTAGCGTAGGGAGCGAACCGGTTATAGGAAACGAAGGCATCGAGAAGGAAGGGAGCTCTCGATTCTTTAGACCCATTCAGCGTAGGGCTGAACTCCATGAGGAAGTAGTAGCTGAAATCGTAAGGGATTTTGCCGGTTACCCCCAGCCGCGCCCGGTTGAAGTAGAAGCTGGATTCGTCCAGGCTGTTGCCGGCGAGGTCTTTACCCAGGAAATTGTATTCCATCTGAGGCTGGATGAAGCCGATGACCTGCACGCCTTCATCAGAGGTAGGCTCTATGCAGGCCTGGGCATTGGAAAACCGGGGCAGCAGAAACATTGCCGCTAATATGATGATGATTGCCTTTTTCATGATGGTGGAGATTAAAGATGTAAACAGGATACCGTTTTTGGGCTTTGCCCGGCCCGGGAGAACTGTGCCTTCCAGGCCGGGCAAAATGTTTAGTTCGGGCCGGTGGCATACTGGAAGCTGTTGCCGCTTCCTGAGCCTTCTCCCTGCCAGGACTTCTTCTTTGCGCTGTCAACATCGCTGTTGACCATTTTGCTGTGGACGATGCCATTGGCGCCGAAGAGCAGGCTCCTGGACTTGTAGCCCAGTACATCCAGCCAGGCGCTGATGATGGAAGAGGTCTGGCCGGTGTAGCAGTAGGTGACGATTTCCTTGTCAGGGTTAAGGTACCTCAGCCCGGCGATGCTCAGGTCTTCGTTGAGGCGATAGGCGCCGGAAATGTGGCCGAACTCGTCCCACGAGGTGATGGGCCACATGTTGTTGAGGAAGTAGTTGCCCGGGTTGCCCAGCACATCGGTTTTGCTGATGCCCCAGGAGGTGTTTTGCAGGGCGGCCATTACGCGTGCCCGCAGGATCTCAGCTCCGGTAGTTTCACCGGTATTGATAATTGGCTCTCCGAACTCTGCTTTGGGAGTGGGGTCGCCGGTGAGAACCCAGTTGGGAGTGTCGAAATCTCCGGCGTTGGATATCCACTTGTCTTCAAAATAAGGGTTCCAGCCGGCCATCCCCCATTTCAGGGAGTAGGCTTCGTGATTCATCAAGCGGAGCAGGCCGGTGACGCGGGCGGCAGTTTGCCCGGTATAACAAACGACAAGTATGGGTTTGCCTGCTGTTTCTGCCACGGTTAACGCGTCAGCGACGGCTACATTGACCGCTCCGGGAATATGGCCCAGTTCAAATTGATCCGAAGAGCGGATGTCCATGACAAAGAAGCCGGGAATGGAATTGTCAGCAGGGTCCACAATATCAGTTGTGGCGGCTTTTACCCAGCCATCGAGCACGTTGGAGAGGTCCAGGTCGTTTTGGGCCATGTAGCTGGTCAGGGTTTCAAATTCCTGTAGGCCGGGATTGTTGTTGTCCTCCTTACAACTAGTGAGCGCAAGAACAGGGATCATAAGGACGGCGAGCAATCTAATTAAGTTTTTCATGGCAAAAAATGAGTTAAGTTATAAATATGCTCCAGCCTTAGGGTGTACAGCTGAGCGGTTACTCATACCTGAATGGTGTGCAATGGAGATGATTTAGGGAGGGCTCCGCGCTAGTTTGTTGAAAATATGAACATTTGTTCATTTGTTTGATCGGATACAAAACTATATGCCACTGCTCTCTGGCAAAATGATATTTGTTAGTTTTCAGGTGTGACTTTTGTCAATGAGGGATGCTGCAAATGTCTTATCAATTATTTGATTATGAGTGCTTTAAAATTAAATTTAAAAATATCGCGCAGTATTTTGCAAAATGTAATAAGGCGTATCCAACTGTTTTTTGAGGATTTTATGATTTTTTGCCTCGATTTTTAAAATTTAATTTGTTAAAAAAATTTAAAAAAATCCTGAACCCAAAAACACAGAAAGAAAAAGTCCGTTTACCGGATACAAGAAAGATGTAAGTTTGGTTGAAAATAAACGAAAGAATAATATTTTGAAAAAGGTGTAACAGGGAATTTTTGTATTGATTTGCGGGTTCTTATACATTTGCCTGTTTCAGATAATGGCTTCCGGGGGCACCGCCCCGGGGAATTTTCCCTCATTCTGGTTTTAAATGTTGAATTTTCAGGAGGCCGAATGAGAATTTCACTATTTTTGCATCACCGGAAATTAAAGGAGGAGTGCCGGAGTGGTTGAACGGGCCGCACTCGAAATGCGGTGTACTGGCAACGGTACCGGGGGTTCGAATCCCTCCTCCTCCGCCTTCGCCCGCCGAAGCTTCACGCGTAGGCGGGCTTCTTTTTGTTCCATTTCAATCTTGCCAGTATCATTTTTCTTCCTGGCAGGCTTCGGCGGACGCGGCCCAATATTGCTGAGCCGAAGCTGTATGTGATCGCAGGCTTTTTCTTTATCTTCACCCGATGAAACGACGATTGCCCGCCGAATGGGAGCCGCAGAGTGCCGTACAGTTCACTTTCCCGCATTCAGAAAGCGACTGGGCTGGCCTTTTGAACGAAGTCATTCCCTGCTTTGTCGAGTGTATTGAAATAGTTAGCCGTTTCGAAAAGGTACTGGTAATATGCCGTAACCGGGCAGAAGTGGCGGCTCACCTGAAAAATGCAGTACAAGACAACCTCATCCTCGCCGAGTGCCCCAGCAATGATACCTGGGCGCGAGACCATGGCCCCATCACTGTAGAGGAAAATGGGCATTTGGTTTTGCTCGATTTCATGTTCACCGGCTGGGGGCTGAAGTTCCCCGCTTTTCATGACAATCTCATCACCGGAAGGTTATACGAACAGGGTGTTTTCAGTTCCCTGCCGCTGCTGCGCCCCGGGCTTGTGCTCGAAGGCGGCGCGATAGAAACCGATGGGCAGGGGGCTCTGTTGACAACGGCCGGTTGCCTGCTTTCTCCCAACCGCAACCCTCACCTCGGCAGGGAGCAACTGGAGGCTAAGCTGTCTGAATGGCTGGGGGTGAACCACTTTCTCTGGCTGCACCACGGTTACCTCGCCGGTGATGATACGGATTCCCACATAGATACCCTTGCCCGGTTGTGCCCGAATGATACCATTGCCTACGTTCGCTGTGATGACCCCAATGACGAACATTATGCCGCCCTGCTGGCTATGGAAACCGAGTTGCAGGCCTTTCGGACGCAGGAAGGTAGGCCTTACATGCTCGTTCCATTGCCCTGGCCTGATGCCTGTTACGCAGAGGATGGCCACCGGTTGCCGGCCACCTATGCCAATTTTCTGATCATAAACGGGGCCGTGCTGGTACCTGCCTATGGCGTGCCACAGGATGAAGCCGCCCGCGTTGCAGTTTCCTCCTGTTTCCCGGGCCGGGAAACGATTGGGGTCAACTGTCGCCCGCTGATCGAACAACATGGCTCATTGCATTGTATCACTATGCAGTACCCGAAAGGAGTGTTTTGAAATAAAACCAAAGGAAATGAGTAAACTCAAAATCGGGCTGGTCCAGCAATCCAATACCGATAACCGCCGGGAAAATGTGGAGAAAAGTATTGCCGGTATTCGCGAATGCGCCGGTAAAGGCGCCCGGCTGGTGGTTTTACAGGAATTGCACACCGGCATTTATTTCTGCCAGGCGGAAGACACCCGAAAATTTGAGATGGCGGAGCCCATCCCCGGGCCTTCTACGGAGGAGTTCGGCAAGGTGGCGAAAGAGCTGGGTATTGTGCTTGTGACGAGCCTCTTCGAGCGCAGGGCTCCCGGCATTTACCACAATACGGCCGTAGTGCTGGAGCGCGACGGCGCCATTGCCGGCCGCTACCGGAAGATGCACATTCCGGATGACCCGGCCTATTACGAGAAATTTTACTTTACCCCGGGTGATTTGGGATTCCGGCCCATCGACACTTCCGTCGGGCGACTGGGGGTTCTGGTTTGCTGGGATCAGTGGTACCCCGAAGCGGCCCGCCTGATGGCGCTGGCCGGCGCCGAGCTGCTGATCTACCCTACGGCGATCGGATACGAAAGCACCGATCTGCAAGAGGAGAAGGACCGGCAGTTTGGCGCCTGGCAAACCATACAACGCGGCCATGCGGTTGCCAATGGGCTGCCGGTGATCGCGGTCAACCGCACCGGTTACGAAGCCGACTGGAGCGAGGTGACGGGCGGCATTGAATTCTGGGGGCAAAGCTTTGTGGCGGGCCCGCAGGGAGAACTACTGTATCAGGCCCCGGCCGGCCTGGAAGTGAGTGAAGTTGTGGAGATCGATAAAAACAGAACGGAGGACGTCCGGCGGATCTGGCCCTTCTTCCGCGACCGCCGCATCGATGCCTACGGCGGGCTTCTGAAACGATATATTGATTAAACTTTAAACTCATGAATAAACTCATTACCATTTCCGGTGGTTTTTTACTGTTTCTTTTGCTCACCGGCTGCCCCCGGGAACCAATGCCGGGCCAGTCTCTGGAGGGAAGCAGTTGGGTGTTATTGAAATTCAGCATCGAAGACGGAAGCATTGAGGAGCCTATGGGAGATAAGCCCATCACCTTGAAATTTACAAGTGGCCAGGCTTCCGGAACCACCGGATGTAATTCTTACTTTGCTACTTATGAAACCCGAAAGGAGCAACTGCATTTTGAAGGCATCGGCGCTACCGAGAGATTTTGTGAAGGGTTGATGGATCAGGAAAAGCAATACATGAACCTTCTGCAACAGGCCAAAACCTACGTAATAAGGCCCGGCCAACTGGAGATCAGCAGCCAGGAAGGGAAATTGCTTTTTGAAAAAGAAGGAGGTGAAGATCCAGAGCAGGGCCCCTGACAAAAATCATTGATATTTCAAGGAATAAAATTATAACTTCCATGAAGTGAAAGGGTTGTTTAAATGTCACCAACCGGGGACACTCTTTTGAGCATGTACAGCAACTGACAACATCCGGAGGCAAAGCATTTGCCCGCCGGATGTAAAAAGGAGGCCCCCTATGAAAAACCAACGGCTGAAAGTGCTCCTCCTGGTAGGGGTGGCGGGAATACTGGCTACCTGTCTTCGGGATGAATTCGAACAATTCGAATTTGTGGAAGTGACTACCCAGGCTCCACGGGTGATCAACAATGACATCACGCTCCACGGGGCGTTAAACCGGATCGACAAAGTCTTTATCAGAGAATACGGGTTTATACTCTCCGTTAGCGATTCCCTCCCTTCCCTGTTGGAAAATACCCTCATTTTTAAAAAGACAGAGGCTCTGTCTGTTCCCACTTTCCAGCAGGAATTAAAGAAAAATGCCCTGCCTGCCGCTCCATTTTATTTCATTCGGGCCTATGCCGTCCAGGAATTACCGGATAGAAACCGGGTGGCTTACGGAGTTTCTCAGCGGTTGAGCTTTGCCCTGCAGGTTACTCTTTCCAGGCCCCAGTCTCTTTGTTCCAGCCAGCAGGCCATTGTTGCCGGTATGATCCTCAATCGCTCGCTGGAAAAACCTTTTGCCCAGCATGGTTTTGTATATTCCTCTGTTCATCCTCTACCCGAACTGGGGGAAGGCCCGGCTATCAATCTTGGTATGGTTTCTCCCGATGCTCCGGATCCTTTCACCTTCAGTGACACCCTTAAGGGTTTGCAATCCGAGATCGTCTATTTCGTCAGGGCGTTTGCCCTCCGCAACGGGCAGGAGGTTTTCTATAGTGATGCCGACTCCATTCGCCTTACCGCACAGGACTTCGATGGAGATGGGGTCACCGATGATTGTGATGATGATGATGATGATGATGGCGTGCTCGACGCACCGCTGGGCCTTGACCAATTTCCCCATGACAATACCCGTTGCGGCGACAGTGACCTGGATGGTTGTGACGATTGCTCTGTTGAGGGCTTCTTTAATCCGAATAACGATGGCCCTGATACGGACGGGGATGGTAAATGTGACCTTAGTGAGGAAGACCGGGATAATGACGGGGTTCCCGATGCCGATGACCCCAATGACTTTGATCCCAGAGTGTGCGGGGATAGCGATGGTGATCAGTGTGACGATTGTGCGGTTTTTGCATTTTTCCGCCCCAACGATGATGGCCCCGATAATGACGGCGACGGGAAATGTGATTCGGGCGACCCCGATGATGATAATGACGGAGTGGAAGACAGCCAGGACCCCGAACCCTTTAATCCATCTGTTTGCGGCGACTCCGACGGCGATGATTGCGATGACTGTTCCGCTGGAAATACCTTTGCTCCGGCCAATGACGGCCCGGATTATGACAGAGACGGCTTATGTGACTCCGGCGATCCCGACGACGACAATGATAATGTGAATGACGCCCAGGATCCCGACGACTTCAACAGGTTCATCTGTGGCGACAGCGATGGCGACGGCTGTGACGATTGCTCCGTTCTGGGCACATTCGCACCCAACAATGACGGCCCCGACGCAAACGGCGACGGGATCTGCGACGCCAACAACACCGATGACGATAACGATGGCGTACCGGATGTTTACGACCCCTTCCCTGACAACCCTTACCGCTGCGGCGACAGTGATAACGATGGCTGTGACGATTGCACCATCGGAACTGACGGTTTTGGCCCTCAACCGGACAACCTGCCCTTCAATGACGGGCCGGATACGGACGGGGACGGCCAATGTAACGACGGAGACGATGACGACGACAACGACGGTGTGCCCGATGCTTCCGACCCTGAACCCAACAACCCCAACCGCTGCGGTGACAGTGACAATGACGGCTGTGACGATTGCACCATTGGTGTTGATGGTTTTGGAGAACTGCCGGACGCCATGCCCGGGAATGACGGAACAGATACCGATGGAGACGGTATCTGTGATACCGGAGATGACGATGACGATAACGACGGCGTACCAGATGCTGAAGACGTACAGCCCACGAACCCCAACCGTTGCCGGGATTTGGATAATGACGGCTGTGACGATTGCACCATCGGGACTGACGGTTTCGGGCCCCTGCCCGATTTTGATCCTGCCAATGATGGATGCTGAATGATTTTCAGGCTGCCAGAATTTACATGAAATGAACAGGTTCCTTTTCAGTGTGGCGCTTTGTATATCTATTCTGCCCCTTGGGGCCCAGCATTCTCCATTACTGGAGGAGACGGCCCTTATCCGGTTCAAACCACTGGACGAGAAGGGCATTGCCGTTGCCGACTGGAAGGATGTCACTCCCGAAGGCCCCCGGCTCCTCGGTATTACGGTTTATACTCTTTCCTTCGAAGACGCCGGCCTGGCCATTACCTATAGCCTGGAGAAGCCGGAGAGGGATTTTTTTTATGATATCCGCCTCTCCATTAAGGATGAAGACGGTATGGTTATCTTTCCGGAAATATGGTCCTTAAAAGGGAGCCACAAAAACATCAGCAGGGAGCATGAGCATCTTAAGGCCATCTGGGCCAATGCCCTGGAGGAGTCTCTTGATTTCAACCGGCAATACACCCTTCAGTTTACCGCCCGGTTGTATGGCGGCCTTGTGCTTCTTGGGGTGAGTTGTGAAAAACGGCCGGCCTTTACCTATCGGGAACAACTACCCAATTACCTGGGGCTGATCACCGGTTCCGGCTTAATTGTTGTCGGGCAGGTGTACAAGGCCAATGCCGACAAAGATTATGACAAATACCTCGGCCTGTGGCAGAATGGCTCCTCCAACGACGAAGCCAGCCCCTTCCTCGATGCTGCCAGGAACAAGGATGATACTTATAAGATATTGTCCATAACGGGTGTAGCCGTTCTGGGCCTGGATGCGGCGAATTTTGCTTTCCGTTATTTTAAACACAAAAAGAAACTCAGGCAGTACCGGAAATACTGCCCCCGGGAAGAAACGCCAGAAAAGCGCCCTCCTGCTTTTCAGCTGTCCATTACGCCAGGCGGGGCTGGACTAAGAGCGGTAGCCCGCTTCTGAGGGAGTGATAAGGAAGGCACAAAAAGAAAACCTCCGTTATGAAACGGCTTTTGAAATATCTGTTCTCCTGTTCTATTCTGCTATGTGCTTCTTTCCGGGCCTTTGCGCAGGACAGCTGTTATTCTGCCTTGCGGGCTGAGGGGCTTCGTTATCTTGAGCAGGACAATTACAAACTATCCATTAATCGCTTTATCGCTGCCCGTTTTTGCCTCGATGTGCCTGGTGAAGACGACTTGTTTGAACTGATCAGGCAGGCCCAGGAGGAATGGATCAACGACCTGGAAGCGGCCAGGGCACAAGCCTACCAGGCAGCAGCAGAGGCGCTTGTCGCCAAAGAAATTGCCGAGGCGGCTCAAAAGAAAGCCGAAGAGGCATCGCGGGAGGAGGAAGTTGCCCGAAAGGAGGCAGAGGAATATGCCCGGCAAGCAGAAGAACAGGCCCTGCTGACGGAAGCTAACCGCCTGGCCCTGCTGGCCGAAAACGAGATCAAATCCCGCAATTATTCAGATGCACTTTATCTGGCCTTCCGGGCCTTACAACTTACCCGGGGCCGGGTTCCACAACAGATCAAGCAAGCTTTTGGCGAAGCCGTCAGATATAATTTTACGACAAGGGTTGGAGAGCAAAAGGAAGAAGCGGCTTCCTTCCTGGTGTTCAGTGAGAGGCCATACCTGGCAGTGATATCCGGCAGCAGTATCCAGGCTCTTCCGCTGAATAATAATGCCGAAAAGGCCATAACCTGTCCGGAGGGGCAATTCAGCCGGGAGGCTATCATCTCAGCTGTGCTTTCAAAAGACGAACGCTTTCTCCTGATCTGTGCCGAGGGCGGTAAGGCTATACTTTTGTGCCTGGAGGCGGATAAGCCCAAAACCCTTGAAGGGCACCAGGAAGATGTGCTCGGCGGCGTTTTTTCTCCCGAAGGCAATGAGGTATTAACCTGGTCTCAGGACAATACTGCCCGCTTATGGAATACTGATGGCGCTCCTCTGGCTGCTCTGATTGGCCATAAAGGAAACATTTACCAGGCTCAGTTTTCTCCGGACGGGCGGCATATACTGACTCGTTCTTCGGACCGAACGGTGCGGATATGGGACCGTTCCGGCAGGCAAACAGCCAAGCCTCTGCAACATAACGGCTATATCTACTCGGCCGCATTCTCCCCGGATGGAACCAAAATACTGACGGCCTCCTCCGACAGCACCGCCAGGCTCTGGGGCCTGAAAGGGGAATTGCTGGCTACCCTGAACGGGCACGAAGATGCCGTCAGGGAAGCCATGTTCAGCCCCCGGGGTGACGGGGTGCTGACCCGCTCTCTGGATAAAAGCCTGATCCTTTGGAACCTGGAAGGGCAACAGCTGGCTCGTTTCCCCCATGTCAACGGGCAGCCGTTGGGGGCTGTATTCAATAAGGCAGGCGACAAAATAATCAGTTTTACCAAGGCCGCCGAAGTTCTGGTTTGGGATAAGGCCGGGAAAGTTGAGTTGAACCTTAAAGAGCACTCTGCACCGGTAATAGCGGTATGCCTGAGCCCTGATGAAAGGTTCATCCTTTCAACATCGAGAGACGGAACGACGAAGCTCTGGGATATGGGCGGGCATTTGCTGATGTCCCTCCCTATTCAAAGGCCGGCCGGGGCTCCGTCCCTTTTTTCACCGGATGGCCGGGAAATTTTCGCCATTTCTGCGCGGGGAGAATTGATCCGGTGCCCGGTTCCGGAAGCTGTTTTTCAGGAAATGGAAAACCACCTCCCCTATACAGAAGAAGAAGTCAGAAGGCTTCATAAAGAGTATAAGATCGCCGAATACCTGAAAAGCCAGTTTATAAAAGCGGAAAAGCCTGTGAGTGATAAGGCAGGCCATCCTGTCAATGATGGGTTAAAACAGTGATCAATGGATATCCTATTTCTTGCTTTTGCCAATAGCCAGGAGGCTCCGCTTCCCACCCTCAGGGAAGAAGATGACAAGGTATATGGCCTCCTTTCCCGGCGTGCACTGCAGCGGCATTTTGCCATTCATCGCGATTCGAACACTTCCGTTTCAAAGATTGCGGAATACCTGGTGCTCTTCAGGGATTACATCACTGTTTTTCACTTCAGTGGCCATGCCGGCCGGGATGTGCTGGCCCTGGAAGACAAAAAGGCCGGGGCTGCCGGTATAGCAGAATTACTGGAACTCTGCCCCCGCCTCAGGCTGGTAGTGCTGAACGGCTGTTCTACCGGCGGCCAGGTGAAGAAATTGCTGAGCCTGAAGAACCACCCGGTAGTCGTTGCCACCAGCGCTCCGGTTGGAGACCGTACGGCCACGCAGTTCGCCATCAGTTTCTACCAGTCGCTGAATGAACAATACAGTACTGTAGCCGAAGCGTTCCAGGCAGGCCTGGGAGCCGCACAGGTGGAAGCGGGTGAAAAATTGCCGGCAATGCGCGGGGTAGGCATTGAACAGGGAGATACAAAGGCTTCTCTTTGGGGGTTATTCTATAAGGAGCCATCGGAAGCCGAATGGAAATTGCCCGATCTTCCCGCTGAGGCTTACGGGCCGGCTCAGGAGCCCAATGCGTACCTGATCTCCCAACTGATCGAAAAACTGGCCCCCCATAATGAAGAGGCCAGAAAGATAGAGGAAGACGAGTCACTTGGCGCCGAACACAGCATCCTCGACAAACGGGAGGCTATTCTGAGAAGCCTCCCTCACCCGATCAGTGAACAACTGCGCAAACTGCTGGTGCCGGAATCGGAAACCTCAAAAGCCGTTTTTTATGACAAGCCCGGCCCGGCCCGCCTGCGCCAGATGGCCGTGGCCTATGATACCATTATTGAATTGCTGGCCTTCATTCTCCTGGCGCAGCTTTGGGATGCACTTGCCGAAGACAAAAAGATCAGGCTCCCGGCCGGGCTGCAGCAAACCATCAGGGCCTTTTTCCTTTCCGGAAGCCATGAAAAGGCAGCATACAATTACCTTCCTTTGATCCGGCAGGCGGTCATTGCGCTGGAGGAAAACAAAATACCGTTTTTCATCCCCGAACTAGAGGACACATCAGCTATTTTTAAGGAGCAGACCGATTTCTGCAGCGCCTGTCTGTTCATGGAGAAGGCCAAAGAAAAACTTGCCCCTCCGTCCGCGCTGGCCGATAGCGAGGCCATTCAGCTCTGCCGGATCGCGGAAGAAAAACTGGCCGCCATTCTGGGCTGCCTGGGCTTCATAGCCCGTTATACACTGGCCTCTGTAAAAGATATCGATGTTATCAAATACCGGCACTCAAAAGCCCCCCGGTTTAAACACAAGCTGGTTCGGCTCATTCAGCGGTTTGTCGGGCTGGCTGAAGAGCAACAGGTGCTGGAAAAATATATGGATAATGCATCCGTGCTGCTTTTCAACAACGGGCAGGCTCGCCAGAATTACCTCAACCTGTCTCCCTTCCTCATTGATGAGAACGCTTTCGATGAAAAGGCGGCCATTGCCAAGCTTTACTATTTCGACCATTATGAAAAGGGGGAGGATGCCTATTGTTACAAACACGTTTACAAGCCCAATGACCGGCAGTTGCTGATCCGGCAGCAGCCTAATCTGAAAGTCATAAAAACTCAATTTGACGCATTTGCCCGGCTCATTTTTCAACAACCAATGAAAGAAGCGGTATGAGAAGCCCTTTTAAATTTCTGGATGCTTATACTCTGGAAGATAAAGGCCAGTTCTTCGGCAGGGAAACGGAAACGGAAGAACTGTACAAAATGGTTTTTAAAACGCCTCTGCTCCTGGTTTACGGCTTATCCGGTACAGGTAAGACCAGCCTTATTCAATGCGGCCTGGCGAGTTGTTTCGAAGGGCCTGACTGGTTCCCGCTATTCATTCGGCGTCAGGATAATATCAACTGGTCCCTCCGGGATGTGCTAAAAGGAGAATTGCACGGTATTGAAGCCTCTGATTCCCTGCCGGAAATGGTTTATCAATTGTACCGCCACTACCTGCGCCCGGTCTTCCTGATCTTTGACCAGTTGGAAGAATTGTTCATTCTCGGCTCCCGGGAAGAGCAACAGCAATTGCTTGAAGGCCTGAAAATGCTTATCGGGGCCGACCTGCCCTGTACCATTATCCTTGCCGTCCGGGAGGAGTACCTGGGGAGGCTGTACTCATTTGAAAAGGCCATCCCTTCCCTTTTCGATTTCCGGCTCCGGGTAGAGCCCATGAATGCGGCTAAAGTAAAAACCGTCCTGACTTCCTCTTTTGAGCAGTTCAACATCGCCCTCGAAAAACCGGAGGAGGAGAGCCTCCAGTTGATCATCGACAACATCAGCGCAGGAAAGTCAGGTATTCAGCTCCCCTACTTCCAGGCCTATCTGGATATGTTGTACCGGGAAGATTACCACCGCACGTACGGCGAAGAAGAAAGGGGAGAAAAACTTCCTCCCCTCGAATTCTCCAGGCAGGAGATCAAAGCCTTCGGTTCGATAGAGCATGTACTGGAAAAATTTCTGCACCAGCAGCAAGCGTCCATTCAGCAGTTGCTGGCCCGAAAATATCCGGGGTTCCCCGACGGAGCTGTCCGTGAAATCCTCGATGCTTTTGTCACCGAAGAAGGCACCAAGCGGCCCATAGGCTATTGCCGCCGGGAGGAAAGCAAAGAGGTGCTGCCCGAAGAGCCTGCCCTCAGCCTGTTGCCGCCCCTGGCAACCGCCGCCCTTTCTGATTGTGTCGAGCTGCTGGAACAGAGCCGCCTCATCCGGTTTTCCGACAATATCATGGAACTGGCGCACGACAGCCTCGCCGCTCTGATCGATGAGCAACGCACCAGTGAACAGCGGCAGCTCAATGAGGCCAAAAGGCGCATACAGGGCAACTATCTGGATTATTGCCAGACAGGTGAATTTCTCAGCCGAAAACAACTCAATGCTTATGAGGATTACCTGCCTCAGCTTACCCTGGACAAGGAAATACTGCAATACATTCACGATAGCCAGGCCCATGCCGATAAACTGGATGCAGAAGAAAAGGCCCGCCAGCAACGCGAACTCCGCCTCGTACAACAAAAGCTCGAAGCAGAAAAAAGAGCCGCCAGGCGACAGCGCTTTTTCACTTTGCTGACGAGCCTGGCGGCAATTGTGGCGCTGGCCTTTTTTATCTGGGCCCTTTATCAGCGAAACGAAAAAGAAAGGGCATTTTTTGATATCCAGCTAGCTAATGCTGTTTCTCTGAAGACCCAGGGGCACTACGAAAATGCCATCAGCCTTCTCCAGGAAGCGGTGCTGTTCATCGCCACTCCGGAACAAAAAGCCCAAAGTGACACCCTGATGGGAAAATTCCGGAGGGTTGCCCGGCTGGTCAGCCTTGCCGATACCCTGGCCCTCGAAGACTCTACTCTTCGCCTGGCCCTCGAAAAATATCAGCAGGCAAACGATATCTCACCCGACGGGCTGATCCAAAGCAAGATCACCCTTACGAGAGATGCAATTGAGCAACGCTTTAGGGATTACATGAGCCGGGCGGCCAACATCATGGATTACGGAGGGTGCTCTCATGCTCTGAAACTGCTTAGGAAGGCCAAACAACTGAAACCGGATGACGAATCACTCCATAAAATGATCCAAAGATGTGAGGGCAGCATTTAAAAAGCGAGCCCCTTTTCTTTATCTTCTCCAAACTTTGATAAATTTGACGCTGAGAAACAGTATAGGCTGCGCCCCTTTCCAATATCACTGATCGTTGAAGCCTATCTGGCCACCATCTACCCCAGCAGGAATTCCCAAAACTTGTTAACGGAGAAAACGACCCGCTAAGATGCATGTAGTAGCCCCCTTTTCCCTAAAGGCCCTAGCTGCCTTTTTATGCTGTGCCTTCTTTCTGTTTCCCTGCCTGTCCTATAATCAGGTTGTTTATGTGGACGCCGGTTCCTCCTGTACAGTTGGCTGTGGGGCCTCCTGGGCTCAGGCTTACCCGAACCTGCAGGATGCACTGTCCGCCACAGATTCCGGAGAGATCTGGGTGGCCCGCGGTACCTACCGGCCGGTGGAATGCTCCCCCTGTACCGGAACTGACCGCGAGCAGTCGTTTCCCATGAAGAACAACGTGGCTCTTTACGGCGGTTTTGCCGGTACGGAAGCCAACCGGGAGGAAAGAGACATACAGGCCAACCCCACCATCCTCAGTGGAGACATAGGCCTTTCTTCTGACAGCACGGACAATGCCTTCCGGGTCCTGATAGCAGTGAATGTGGACTCCACCTCCATCCTCGATGGGTTTATCGTCGAGGAGGGTAATGCAGACGGCCCATTCGGCTTTTCGCTGGGCGGCGGGCTTTATATTGACGGGCGAAACGGAATGGCCGGCGCCCCCATCATTCGAAACTGTACCTTCCGGAACAACTATGCCACCGGCGGAGGCGCCATCGCAATGGAAGGCAGCGGAAGCGGAAGCATCAGGACAGAAATAAGCAATTGCCTCTTCGAAGGCAACACCTGCTCTTTGCTCGCCATCAGCCGCGGAGGGGCCGTTTATATAAATGGATCAGTTGGCGCCACCATAGAGCCGAGGTTTTTGGGCTGTTCCTTCAGAAATAACTTTTCGGGTGATGACGGCGGGGCTATGGCCATTAACATCAGCAGTACGGTAATGCTTTCCCGCAGCTATTCTGCAATTCAGATCGATAGCTGCCTTTTCGAGAACAATAAAACACAGGGTGATTTCGCTCGTGGCGGCGCCATCTGGATGTTGATCTCCGCCAATACCGAGTCGCATAATATGATCCGCAACTCGAGGTTCATCAACAACCTGTCCGGCAGCCATGGCGGCGCCGTATTTAACCGGGCTTCCTCCGCCCTCAGCCAGGCCGGCGACCGCATCATCAACTGCTTCTTTTCCGGCAACAGCAGCCTTCAGGATGGGGGCGCCCTCTATTTTCGCGGCAGCGAGGAGGCGGTGAATACCAGCCAGGCCATCAACTGTGCCTTTTTCCGCAACCAGGCGGCAATGAACGGCGGCGCCGTTTTTTCCACTTCTTTTTCCACTACGGCCGGGACTACCCAGAACCAACTGATCAATTGCTCTTTTTACGGCAATTCCGCAGAAATGGAAGGGGGCGGTATGTTTATCGACGGCGCATCAGGAGGCATCAATTCTATGGAAGCCACCAACTGTATTTTCTGGGGTGACAGCGTGGGGGTGGCAGGAAAGGAGATTCTCAATAACGGAGGAAGCGTTTCTCTGGCTCACTGCATTATAGAGGGAGGCATACCGGCCGGGGTGAACGATGAAGGCAATAACCTCTTCGAAGACCCTCAATACGCCGCCCCACAGGAAGGCAACCTCCACCTGCTTCCCTGCTCTCCCGGTGCTGATGCCGGCCTGAACGCCATTTTCCCTCCGGACATCACTACTGACCTGGACGGAACCCGGCGCATCCAGAATATGGTGATCGATATTGGTGCTTATGAAAACGGCAGAATATTCGTAGATATTGATGCCACCGGAAATAATGACGGCACCTCCTGGGAAGACGCCTTCACCGACTTACAGGACGGCCTGAAAGCTGCATATCCGGGCGACCAGGTCTGGGTGGCGGAAGGCATATATCTTCCGGTTACCTGTTCTCCCTGCACGGACAGCGACCGGGAAAAGGCATTTCAGCTCCGCAATGGAGTGGAACTGTATGGAGGTTTTGCCGGAGTGGAGGATGCACTGGAACAGCGGGATTACGAAGCGTTCCCCACCATTCTCAGCGGCGATATCGGTATGTCTGGCGATAGTACCGACAATGCTTACAGGGTCGTTCTCCTGAAGAATGTCTCCTCAAAGACCCTGCTCGATGGGTTCACCATTGAAGAAGGTAATGGAGACGGGCCATTCGGCTTCTTTTTCGGCGGTGGGGTTTACATCGACGGGCGAAATGGCATGGCCGCCAGCCCTGTGGTCCGCAATTGTATTATCCGCAACAATTACGCCACCGGGGGCGGGGGCATGGCCATGGAAGGCAGCGGCAGCGGAGCGATCAGAGCGGAGATCCGCAATTGCCTTTTCGAGGGCAACACCTGCTCCCTGCAGGCCATCAGCCGCGGAGGGGCCGTTTACGTGGCCGGGTCGGTAGGCGCTACGATCGAACCCCGGTTCACTGGCTGTACTTTCCTAAATAATTACTCGGGGGACGACGGCGGGGCTATGGTCATCAACATCAGCAGCGAAAATATGCTGCCCAGTAGCTATTCGGCAGTACGCATCGACAGCTGCCGCTTCGAGAACAATGAGTCGGTGGGAGATTTTGGCCGCGGAGGGGCCATCTGGATGCTGATGTCTTCCAATACGGTGTCGAATAATGTGATCAGCAACTCTCAATTCATCAACAACATTGCCGGAGGCAACGGAGGTGCCATTTTTAACCGCGCCTCTTTTGACCAGGTGCTGGCCAATGACCGCATCATCAACTGTTTTTTCTCAGGCAACCGCAGCCAAAGAGACGGCGGAGCCCTTTATTTCCGTGGCAGCCAGGGGGCAGTCAACACCGGCGAGGCCATCAACTGCGTATTCCTGGACAACCAGGCGGCATTGAATGGCGGCGCCGTTTATTCTACCTCCTTTCTGACTACAGGAGGAACCTCCCGGAACAGGCTGGCCAATTGTTCATTTTACGGCAATACCGCCCAATTGTCAGGAGGAGGAGTCTATATCCACGGGTCCGACGGAGGCGTGAATGAAATGACGATCCAGAACAGCATCTTCTGGGAAGACAGCGCAAACCTGGCCGGGAATGAGGTCTATAACGGCGAGGGTATCCTCTCTCTTTCACATTGCATCATACAGGACGGATACAACGGTGTGGGAACCCAGGATGCCGTGCAGTCCATCGATCCTTTGTACATCGCTCCGGATGACGGAGACCTCAGCCTTCAGCCCTGCTCCCCTGCCGTCAATGCCGGACTGAATGCTTTCCTTCCCATCGACTCCTTTGACCTCGATAGCGACCTGGACAGCCTGGAAATCCTGGATATTGACCTGGCCGGCTTGAACCGCTTTTACGAAGGGACAACCGACCTGGGCGCCCTGGAGTGGAACGGCATTCCCGCCCGCCTGGATTCGATAGAAGCATTGGTTACCGGGATCAGTTGCTTCGGCCAATGCGACGGCCAACTGGAAGCGGTGCCGGTAGGAGGCCAACCGGCCTATTCTTATCTGTGGTCAACCGGCGATACCATCAGCACCATAACCGGGTTGTGCCCTGACACCTACCAGGTCACGGTTACAGATGGCTACGGTTGCCGGGATTCCATGGCCTTTGCCGTGCCGGACAGAGCACCTCTTCTGGCCAACGCCGGCAATGATTTCTTTCTCTGCCGGGGCGACTCTATCACCCTTACGGCTTCGGCAACGGGAGGCGATGGAGATTATGATTTCAGCTGGAGTGATAACCTGGGCAATATGGCTTCGGTGACGGCTATTCCCGACGGCCCCGCCGAATATTTCGTCGATGTTACTGACGGACAGGGCTGCCTGGACAGGGATACGGTTTCCATTCTGGTGATCGATAACCCGGAACCCGCTATCAGCGGAGACACTACATTTTGCCAGGGACAGGGCACTACTCTGGAAACCGGTGAGTATGAAACTTACCTCTGGTCCACCGGCGAAATGGCAAATTTCATCATTATCGATCAGGAAGGCACTTATGGAGTTACCGTAACCGATGAATTGGGCTGTACCGGAGAGGCCTCCCTGGAAGTAACATCGGTGGAAACGCCCATGCCTCAGGTTTCGGGAAATCTCTTCTTTTGTCCTGGCGGCTCCACCACGCTCGATGCCGGCCCTTATGATTTTTACCTCTGGTCCACCGGCGATTTTACCCAAACCATTACCGTGAATACAGAAGGCTCCATCACGGTGACGGTAGTCAATGAAGAAGGATGCACCGGGCAAGGCACTGTGGAGGTCACCGAAAGGACTGAGGTGGCGCCTCAGATAACCGGAGACTTGTTTATCTGTTCCGGTGATATCACCACACTTGATGCCGGCGATTATGAAAGCTACATCTGGTCCACAGGAGATACTACTCAGGCCATCGCCGTCAACCGGAGCGGAGACTTCAGCGTCACCGTTACCGATGAATTCGGTTGTACCGGAGAAGCAACCGTTGAGGTGGAGCAGGGGGCTTCGGTTATTCCGGAGATCACCGGAGAGTTGCTGATCTGTCCGGACTCCACGACTACCCTCGACGCCGGGCCCTATTCGGCCTTTCAATGGTCTTCCGGCGACACCACTCAAACCATTACTGCCGGTGCGGAAGGGGTTTACACCGTTATCGTCACCAATGAGGAAGGGTGCACCGGACAAACATCCGTACTGGTCGAACAAGAGGTTAGCCCCATGCCTGAGGTCACTGGCCAGTTCACCTTCTGTCCGGGCACCTTCGCCACCCTCGATGCCGGCCCATTTGACGGCTACCTCTGGTCCACCGGCGACACCGTTCAGGTGATCGAAGTTGATGTTGAAGGCGCCTACAGCGTAACGGTTACGAATGAACAGGGATGCCCGGCAACTACAACTGCGGATGTTGTCTTTATTCCTTCTTTAATGCCTCAGATCTCGGGCGAGCTTACTTTTTGCGCAGATTCCATAAGCACGCTCGATGCCGGGGAGTTCGCCGGCTATCTGTGGTCCACAGGGGATACTACCCGGACCATTGAGGTGAGTACGGGTGGAGCTTACAGCGTCACGGTTTCCGATGGCCGGGGTTGCAGTGGGGAAGCTTCGGTGGTGGCCACTCAAATCGAGGAGCTGATGCCGCAGATCAGCGGGCAACTGGCTCTCTGTGCGGGGGCCTCCACTACACTGGATGCCGGGGATTACGCCGGCTACCTGTGGTCCACAGGGGATACTACCCAGGCCATTGAGGTGGGAACCGGCGGGGTTTACAGCGTCACGGTTTTCGACGGACAGGGCTGCAGCGGGGAGGTTTCGGCGATGGTCAGCCAGGTTGAGGACCTGATGCCACAGATCGGCGGACAACTGGCCCTTTGTGCCGGGAGCTCTACTACACTCGATGCCGGAGAATATGCCGGCTATTTGTGGTCCACCGGCGATACTACCCAAACCATTGAGGTAAGCACGAGCGGAGCTTACAGCGTTACGGTTTTCGATGGGCAGGATTGCAGTGGGGAAGCTTCGGCAGTGGTTACTCAAAGTGAGGAGCTGCTGCCACAGATCAGCGGGCCGCTGGCCTTTTGCGCAGGGGGCTCCACAACGCTTGACGCCGGAGGTTATGCCGGTTACCTGTGGTCCACCGGCGATACCACGCAGATCGTTGATGTGAGCATGGGAGGAACTTACAGCGTCACCGTATTCGACGAGCAGGGCTGCAGCGGGGAGGCTTCCGCAGTGGTTACCCAGGATTCACCCCCAATTGCGATGATCGTCGCTCCTCTCCCGGCCGTATGCCAGGGAGAAAGCATGGAGCTGATAGCCGATGGAAATGGAGCGTTCGAATGGTTCGATACTTCCGGAACTTTAGTGGTAACCGGCCCGGAATCAGTGCTCGTGACTCCGGAAACCACGACTGGATATTACCTTTTTGTGTCTAATGTGTGTGGGTTAGATACAGCCTTCATTGAACTCTCTATTCTTTCGCCGCCGGAGGTGAATGTGGGCCCCGTACCGGTATTACAGGCAGGCGAACCCTATACTTTGTCGGCCAGCGGAGCCAGCCAGTACGAGTGGATACCGGAGGCCTTTCTCAGTTGCGGCGATTGTCCCGGGCCGGTTGTGGCAGCCGATTCTTCCCTTACCTATCTGGTTATTGGAACAGGTGAGAACGGATGCAGGGACACGGCCAGGCTGTTGATAGAGGTTCTTGATAAAGATGCTCCGCTGATAGACCCTGTCAATACGATCACTCCCAACGGCGATGGCGTCAACGACTTTTTCGTCATTCCCGAGCTTGCTTTTTATCCGGATCACAAACTATCCATTTTCAACCGTTGGGGAGATGTTGTGTATGAATCCAGAAATTACCAGGGGGATTGGGACGGCACCTACAAGGGCAGGGAATTGCCCGCCGGCACCTACCTCTATGTACTGGTAGTTGAAGTATCCGGTGAACCTTATGTGATCCGGAAAACCATAACCATTATTCGCGAGTAAACCCATTGGCATGAAGAATATATACTTTCTCTTCCTGTTGTTTTCCTTTTCGGCCACTGTATCTGCCCAGCAATTGGCGCACTGGACGCAATTCCGGTCTTTCGACTATGTTGTCAACCCTGCTGCTGTTGACCTCTTCGATCCTTACGGCTCCTGGAAAACCCTGGATATCGACCTGGCCTACCGCCATCAATGGACGGAGTTTGAAGGCGCTCCGCGGACGGCGCTGGCAGGCGCCAAATATACCAATGAGCATAACCACATGAGCTTTGGCGGCTTTGTGGCCAACGACAAATTTGGCCCGGCCAGCTATACTCAGGTGCAAATGTTCTACTCCTATCAGTTGCAGTTCCATCGCTATCGCAGGCACGGCTTATCCATAGGCTTGGGTGTTTCCGGTTCTCAGTTTCACCTGGATGGCAGCAAGATTAAGGTGGAGGAACTCAATGATGACTTGCTGAATGACGCCATGCAGTCCCGTTTCTTTCCCAATGCGACGGCAGGTATCTTTTATTATCTGCAGGTAGGTTCGGGAAGGCGAAACCAAAAGTTCTTTTTTAGTGGTTTTTCCGCCGAGCAAAGCTTTCCGGGAGATCTGTACTTCGACGGGCAGGGACAACAGCAGGGTAACCTCAAAAGGGCTGTTCACTACCACGCCTACGCAGGAATGCGCTTTTACTTTGACGACGGTTATGGCTACGCCGAGCCCATTGCCTGGGTGAAGCACGTTTTTTATGCCCCCACCAATGTTTGGGCAGGAGTGAGAACCGCCCTGTTTGATGAGCACCTCTTCGCCGGGGCTGCCATTTCCTCCGATTGGCAGGCTCATCTGCAGATAGGCGCAGGGCTGGGAGAAAACTGGCAACTGCACTATTCCAATTCTTTCTTTCTTGCCAGCACTTTTGAGGCCTCTGCCGGGCTGACGCACGAATTGGTACTCTCTTATCAGATGGGTTGGGATTGAGCGTTTGTTCAAAATTCTATCAACGGGCTCTCCATTGAACCGGAGGCAGAGATTAAATTTTTCCATCTGAATCCTGCCGAGATTAGAAATGGAACAAAAAGAAGCCCGCCTACGCGTGAAGCTTCGGCGGGCGAAGGCGGAGGAGGAGGGATTCGAACCCCCGGTACCTCTCGGTACGCCGGTTTTCAAGACCGGTGCATTCAACCGCTCTGCCACTCCTCCTTTTTTAAGCGAGTGCAAAGGTAACCGGCTTTTAGCAGAAATGAAAACCCTGCGGGCAAAAAAATAATTCCAGTTTTAGGGTTTTTCTCATCTTCAGGTTCACTGCCGCTGGAGTTTGTCTGGATAATAATTTCCAATAAACTCCCAAAGTCTTTTATCTTGGGGAAAAAACTTCGGAATGCACAACCTCTCAGACATTGTCAGTTTGTACGAAGAACGTTTTGATACCCATCCTCTGTTGGTTCGCGCCTGCGGCCGGATCAACATCATTGGAGAGCATACGGATTATAATAATGGTTTCGTATTGCCAGCAGCCGTGAACAAGCACATCTACTTTGCTATTGGAGAGAATGGCACGGCGGAAAGCCACCTTTTCGCTGCCGATATCGGAGAAAGCTACAGTTTCAATATCCATGAAATTGAGCCCTGCGATAAACTCTGGGCTAATTATCTGATGGGTATTATGCAGCAGCTGCAGGAACGGGGCGTGACGTTGGAGGGAGTCGATTGTGTATTTGGAGGAAACCTGCCCATTGGCTCAGGGCTCAGTTCTTCAGCGGCTTTGGAATGTGGGTTTGCTCTCGGGTTGGACACTTTATTTTGCCTGGATGTCGGCCGGGTAGAGTTAGCTCAGCTTGCCCAGCGGTCTTCTCACAAGTTTGTGGGTATCCCCTGCGGCATTATGGACCAGTTTGCCAGCCTGCTGGGGCGGGAAGGCCAGGCAATCAAACTGGACTGCCGTTCCCTGGAGTATGAGTACATCCCCCTTGACCTCGGTGATTGTGAACTGGCTCTCATTAATACCAAAGTGCACCACGAGCTGGCCTCTTCCGAGTATCCCGTCCGGGTTAGGGAGTGCCGTGAAGGAGTTGCCGTAATACAAAAGCACCACTCCGGGGTCGAGAGCCTGAGAGACATCACTCTGGATATGCTGGAGGCGCACCGAAGCGAGCTATCGGAGGTGATCTACCGGCGATGTGCCTATGTGATCCGGGAGAATGCCCGCCTGGAGGAGGCTGCCGTTTGCCTGGCCGAAGGTAATATGGAACGACTGGGCGAACTTCTTCTGCTTACACACGAAGGCCTGCGTGATGAATACGGAGTCAGTTGCCCGGAATTGGATTTTCTGGTGGACTTTGCCAGAGGGTTTCCCGGGGTGCTCGGCGCCCGCCTTATGGGGGGCGGTTTCGGTGGCTGCACCATCAACCTGATCCGCCTGGAGGCCAGGGAAAAATTCCTCAAAGACATCACCAAGGCCTATTACCGGCAGTTCGGAATCCATCCGGAGTATTACTTCATCCGCCCTGTAGATGGAACGAAGGTGGTTAGAGAAGAAGAGTAGGGCTGCCCGGGGTTTGCGAACCATTTATTCAGGAGCCTTCTGTTCGATGACCACTCCCCCCTGATAGTCAACCCACAACCGGCAATTTTCCACTTCCGGGTGTTTTAGCATCCAGTTGGCGATAGGGGTTACCAATGATTGTTCAATAGCACGTTGAAGGGGGCGGGCCCCGTAACGGGCATCAAAGCCGTTGTGAGCAATGTGGTTGACGGTGTTTTCAGAAAAATTGATGTCTATCCGGCGCTTGGTAAACCCTTCCCGTTGTTTGAGTTCCTCAAGTTCTTTCCGGGTAATGGCGCGGATATCATTCTGGCCCAGGCTGCCGAAGACCACGACGCCATCCAGCCGGTTGACGAATTCAGGGCGAAAATGGCGGGCAACGGCCGACAGATAGACGGCGTCATCATCATCTTTCTGGCCAAAGCCGATTGACTTTCTGCCGCTGGCTCCCAGGTTGGAGGTCATGATTACGATGGTATTCCTGAAGTTCGTTTCCCGACCGTAGGCATCAACCAGCACCCCTTCATCCATGAGCCCGAGCAGGGCATCGAAAATAGAGGGGTCGGCTTTTTCCACCTCATCGAGTAGTAAGACGGAAAAAGGACGCTCGCGGATCTCTTTTACCAGTTGCCCGGGTTCCCTGCCTGCTCCGATAAGCCGGGTGATCTGCCAAGGATACTGGAATTCGCTCATATCTATTCTCACCAACGGAGACTTGCGCTGGCCCTTGCCGAAGAAATAGTCGGCCAGGGCTTTGGCGCTGGCCGTTTTGCCCACACCCGTAGGGCCGGCAAAAAGCAGCGTATTGATGGGTTTGTGTGGGTTATTGAGCCCGGCTTTATAGATCTTAACGAGGCTGCAGAGCTTGCTGACGGCTGCCGGTTGCCCGATGATCTTTCGGTTAAAGTAACTCTGAAGCTCTTCGATGTCAAGCAGAAGGTCATCGCGAAGGAAGAGCTCCGGCAGGCCGGTTTGCCGGATGAAATTTTCAAAAACCGCTTTTTTATTAACTTTTTCTGCCTGGCGAAGTTGCCCTTCACTGACGCATTGGCCCAGGAACTTGATGCCTTTTCCCGGAAAACTTTCATACGGGTAATACCGAAGCAGGAGCCGGTAGGAAAGCTGCAGCGCTTCCCTGGTTATGGGCATTCTCAGGTTTTTTTCCGAATAGTCGGCAAACTGTTCAAGAATGCTCACCACCTTTTTCTCTTCCAGTTCTTCGATCATTACAGCCTGGAAAGCTTCGGTAAACCCGGGTAGCAGGCGCCTCATGCTTTCCAGTTCCTGCGGGGTGGCCTCTCCCATCATCTGGAGTTTACCCTGCTGGAGGAAAGACATCAGAAATGCGGCTACACTGTCTTCGGGGCCTTCACCTCCGATCTGCAGGAGCCGGACTACGTCTTCCACCCATAGGATACCGTTGGTAACATTCAGTTCTTCGACCATTAGTTCACAGAGTTCCTCCCATTCGCCCAGGTATTTGGAGCTCGCCGTTATGCGCTGAGGAAGAATACGCCAGAAGGAATAATCAAGCCCCTGTTTTCGGGAGCGGGATGTGATCTTCTTAATGGCCTGTCGGAGCACGGCACTTTTGCCCGTCCCGGGCCGTCCGATGGCCAATACATTGGAACGGGTACTGATCAGTTTGCCTGCAACTTCCAATACCTTATCTTCCAGTTCCCAGGCGGCTTCCGGCAGAGCGCTCATGTTGCGGCGGATGTTCTTCTTTTGAGGCACCTTTTCCGCCAGGCGGTTCAAAACCTTGAACTCCCGTTTGTATTCAATGCCGCTCCAGTAGAATTCGCGGTCGTAATTCACTTTTAATGAAAGTATATCCAGCTTCGGGCTGGGCAGCATCTTGAGCCGGTAAACTTTTTCCGGGCTGTAATGATTGAGCAGGCTGACAATGGCATGCCGGACCAGGGCGTCGAATTGCCTGTGGTCATAGTAGTAAAAGCTTTCTCCAAACAAGGGAAGAAAGCACTCGAAATAGCCCTGTTCGGTTTCGCCATATACAACGGGAACGGATATTGGCAGGGTGCTGGAAAGCGGGTAGGAGCCGGTTCGTTCGCGATAGGAGGGCCGGATAGGCACCTCTATCATGCGAAGGCGGGGTTCCAGAATGTCCATCAGGGGATAATCGTCGTATTTCTTGTACTGCTTCTGGAGATGGTCCAGCAAGGTGCTCTTGAGGCTTCGCAGGCTGGCATCCATAGCCTCCAGTTCTGTGCCGACGAGAATGCCCAGTACAGCTTCCTCCTCCAACTGAAAATACAACAAAGGGTAATTGATCTTATCCATATCAGGAGATCTGGCCCGGGTGAAGATAAGGATTAAGCTACAAAGTTGGCAGGGTCAGATCATTCTTCCAGCTTCTCTTTTGTCTCTTGCAATTCTTTTTCGATGTTGGCTTTCATCTCCTCCCAGTTGCTTATGGCATTGTTTTGCAACTGTTGAGTCCTCACATTGAGAATATCCCGGAGCTCCTCCATTTTCAATTTTTCTGTTTCCAGTTGCTCCTTGGCCTCACCGTCTGCTGTTTTTATTTTCTCCTTGATATCCAGAATACGCTGGGTGATCGTCTGTTGCGTTTGGGCAATGTCTTTGATAAAAGCCATAGACTCTTTCCGGATCTGCTCTTTGGCTTCCTCAGAGAGCCCGGCAGCTTCGTCACGGGCGCTGTTGATCATTTCCTGGGCTTCTCCTTTGGCCCCTTCAGCGCTTTCCTGAGCGTCGTTTTTGCAGGCGAATGCCGTCAACAACACGGCAATAGAGAATCCGAATGCCAATGTTCGCTTCATCATGAGAAATGCTTTTTATTAAGTCAGTTAATAGATTAGGTTGGTATCTGTTGAACTATCCATTTGACTCTTTTGTCATCCTTCCAATCAGTTTCCAGTTGGAATCGAGCAACTGTTCCATGATATCCAGCAGGGTATCCAATTCCCCATTTGTTCCCGTCGGGTTATTGCCCGCAACTTCCTGTTCTCCGGAGGAGGAAGTGGAAAAAATCAGTTTCTGAAACTCCCTGAAACCTTCCAGGACCTTCTGCATGTCTGATGTATGGCCGGAGAAACGGCGGAGCAGGCGGAGTAAGTCTATTTCCCCTTCAGAAACTTTTGGGAACTCTTCTGTGCCTGTACTCATAAAACTCTCAGACAGGTTCTTTTCCAGGAGGTCACCGGGGGGCATATCGAAAAAAAGAGCGAGCTTCAGGAAATTGATGGCTTTGGGCTCGACGATCCCAGCCTCATAGGAGGCAATGTTATTGCGCTTGAGCCCTAGTTGCTCAGCAAGCTTTTGCTGGCTGATGCCCCTCATTTTGCGGAGAAATTTCAGGTTGTTGGCGAATAAGCTGGTTGGCACGGTTTATTCTTCATTGCTGATGGGAGCGCAATTTAGGCAATAATCATCAATTTGTTGACTGCCCCTATCAGATTTTAAAGAACTGGGCCAACCGCCGGTTTTATGCTCTGAGATGCGAGAATTCGGGGTGGCGGTTCATGTAGCCCGACATGAAAGGGCAACTGGCCTTTATGCGGTACCCCACCTTATCGGCAAAGCGTACGGCCTGAAGGGCAATCGCATCGGGTATGCCAATGCCTTCCAGTACTTCCGGTACATACGTCTCTGTGAATTCTATAACATTGGGCGTGGAACCGGTATGCAATTTATACTTGAGATATACCTCTTCTTCCCCTTTCATGTCGAAGTGAAACTTGCTGTTCGCAGTGTCTTGCCTGATGTCTAGTGCTTTGGTCGTAATTTCCATAAATTCGTAAGTCGTTTAAACAATCCGGCCAGCAGGTGAGATCCAATGGGCTGGCCGCTTCAGTATTTTTACTTTTCAATTACTAGAACAGGCCCCGGGTTGGGGATGTTCGAACCCGGAATAAGGGAACAAGAGAAGGGTAGGGGAGCTCTTTCGGGCGTCCACGCTCGTAAGTGATTCCAATGATGGGGTATTCCCTGTTCCACTTTTTCAAAAAGGAGTCTTCAGTTCCCGGCTCACCTCGTTGATCAGCAGCTCGGTTTCCTGTTCCAGGATACTCCAGTCTCCCATCAGGCTGTCCGCAACGAGTATTTGGGCCTGCCTTTCCAGTTTTTCGTAGGCGGTTTCCACCGTCCTGGCCTTCTGGTTCAGGCGCCTGGCGGTAGCCTGGTCGGCATCGAAAGCACGGTTTTTCATGGCTTCGGCCTGCCGGTTGATCTCCTGCTGTGCCCTGCCGATGCGGAGCAGCAACTCATTGCGGAGGGAGTCTCTGATAGCAAATACCTCCTCCCGGCCAGGCGGCTGCCGGTTGTCCTGTTTGCAGTTCCAGGGCAGAAAGAGCCCACCCAGGAATAAGATCAGCAACCCTTTTTTCATGGCGTTATTTTTTCAGAATATAAGGAGGATTTACCGAAAAAAATTGTACTTCAGAATGCAGTAGATCGCCCGGAACCCGTCCTTCCAGTTGATCTTCTTGCCTTCGGCATAAGTTCTCCCGTAGTAGGAGATCCCCACCTCGTAAATGCGGATGCCCGGCACGCGCGCCACCTTGGCGGTTACCTCCGGTTCGAAGCCGAAGCGTTGTTCCCGCAGGTCCAGGTTTTTGAGGGCCTCAGCCCGAAAGAGCTTGTAACAGGTCTCCATATCCGTCAGGTTGAGGTTGGTAAAAGCGTTGGAGAGAAAGGTGAGGAATTTGTTGCCAATGGAGTGCCAGAAGAAAAGGATGCGGTGAGGTTTACCCCCCATAAACCGGGAGCCGTAAACCACGTCGGCTACTCCGCTCAGAATTGGCTGAAGCAGAATATTGTATTCCTGAGGGTCGTACTCCAGGTCGGCGTCCTGAATGATGATAAAGTCTCCTTTGGCCTCCCGGATGCCGGTATGCAGAGCGGCTCCTTTGCCCTTATTCACTTCGTGCTCATAATACTGGATAGGGAAGCCGGGGTTGGCTTCCATGTAGCGTTTTACAGCCCCCTGTGTATCATCTCTGGAGCAATCGTTGACGATGATCACTTCCTTTTTCAATTCGCCCTCCAGTTTCACGGCTTTCACCTTGTCGAGGATCAGGTGGATGGTGGGCGCTTCGTTGTACGCCGGGATGACGATGGAGAGGGTCTGGCTCATTTCGTTTCATTGTTTGCTAAGAACGGGCAAAAATAGAGAAGTAAGGGCAGAATATTACCGCTTTTCCTTCTTTTCCGGTGGCATTTTCATGATACAATAGCCTCCGTAACTCTTTTCAAGAATGTAGTCGGGGTGCAATTTTGCGGTATCGGAGGCGAAAAGGTAATAGTAATCGAAGTATTTATGGCCCGGAACTTCAAAGTCCACATTGGGCCCTATGATATTCTTATAGCCACCGGCGTATTTGTAATACTGAAAAGTGGGCGTAAACAGCCAGAAGGACCCAAGGCGAATGGTGCTGTCCTCTGGCTCCCGGGCTACAATGTATTCGAAGGCTTCTTCGGTATAGGGGTCATACCACCATTCCTGTACCATTTCAACATTGGCCCGGTTCAGAAAATGGATGGCAATGGGAAGAAGCAGTGCCAGTTTTACCCAGTTTTCAGCTCTTTTGACGAGGAAAAAGGACGTCAGCGCCAGGAGGGGAAAATACAGCAGGGCCGTTCGGTGGATCAGATACCGGGTGCCCAGCAGCTCGTGCTGCAGGAACTGGCCCAGGGCAGTCAGGGCCAGCAAACCCGCGAAGAAGAACCCGGGGCTGAATTCCCGGCGTTGTACTCCTTCGAAGAGGTTCCTGCTTACAGCGAGAAGAAGCAGGATAAATACCGGCGCCAGAAAGAGGTTCTTGGTTTCTTCCCCAAAATAATTTACGGGCCCCAGGTAGTTTTGAATGAGCGTGGTCAAGGTGTCCGCCAGCAGTCCATCCGTACCCCCGAAATACAGTTCCTCCTCCCGGAGGAGCGCCCGGACAGGAGCGAAAAGCAATACAAACAAGATAAGACAAAACAGGATGATGGCCCCATTTGCTTTTTTCCACAGCGCCCAGTCGATTGCCCGGAAAGGCGGCAGGAGGGAAAGGTTGAACATAGCTGCCAGGGCGACAAAGAAGGTGAGCATGGCCAGGTTGCTGTAACAGGCCAATGCGGCAAGGGCCATGGACCCCACCAGCGCGCGCATCATTCGGGTTTCGGTAAACCGCAGGCCGTAGTAAAGGCTGCCCATCATAAAACCCAGGCTGAGGCCGTATCCTCTGCCCAGAGCAAAGAACTCCAGCAGATACTGGTTAAACGCCAGCAGGGCAAAAGCCAGCAGATACTCCAGCCATCCGGAGGCGGTGGCCCGCACCATCCGGTATGAAAAATACAGGTACAGCCCTCCCGCCAGGAGATTGGGCAGGCGAACAAAGAACTTGCTCTTCCCGAAAAGGGTGAAAAACTGGATCAACAGGGTGTTGAGAATGTGGTTATTGGCCCGGGGAGGCTCATTGGTAACGACCTGCCAGAAAGGGCGGACGGCAAATTCCACGACCGTAGCGCTTTCATCATGGGTCATCGACAGGCCCACTACCCGCGCCAGGCAGTACAGAAAAACCAGGAAGCTGAGCAGAATAAGCGTATATTCTTTTTTCATCTCTGCTGGTTACGGGCAAAGGGCGCCATTTTACCTGGCGATGATCAGTTTGTCAACCTTTTCCTGCTCACCGTTTATGATGCGGTAGTAATAGGACCCATTCGGGAAACCCCGTGTAAGTATTTTACGGCTGAAGGGTTGCCCCGGTTCGGCTTCCCAGCTGCTTTGGAAAATGCGGACGCCGGCATTGCTGAATAGTTCCAGGGCTACCGTTCCCGCCTGAGCTTCCGACAGGGCTACCCTGAAAAATGTGCCGGCGGGGTTGGGATAAACCTGGATAAAACCCGATTTGGGATACCCTACGTTTGCCAGGTTGGAGTATTTGTAAGCACCGCCTTCTCTTATAGCTTTCACCCGGTAGATGTTCTGGCCGTGGCGCGGGTTGAGGTCGGCATAGTTATAGGAAGCGGCTCCCTGCCCTCCTTCCGCTTCAATGATATCCAGCAATTTGAAGTGGAAAAAATCCGAACTGCGTTGCACTTCATAGTACTGGATGCTGTCCTCCATGCTGGTTGTCCATTGCAGGTTGACCTGCCCGGATTCGGCTTCGGCGGCGAGTTCCGTCCATTCCAGAAAGGAGCTTCCGCAATAGGGGTAGATGCTTTGGCTCCGGGTAGTGGAAAGGCCTTCCGGGTCGGTGACGGTCAGCTCAATGCGGTACCAGTATTCTTCTCCGTCACACCCCAGCGGGCTGATCAGGGCGAAGGTCTCGTGTTCAAAATCAACCGGGTCGGGGTGAAAGTGGAGGTTGTGGTGGACGAAAGCCCTCCATTCGTAGGTGAGCTCGTCGTCACTGTGTTCCTTATCGTGGACATCGGCGGCCAGCCGCAGCAGGGTCGTGCCCTCGTGCAGGGGATAAAGGTCTCCGTCGCGGAAGCTGGTGATCTCCACTTCCGGAGGCGTATTGTTCAGGGAAATAATGGCCTCGGCGGTAGTGCTGGCGCCCAGGCTGTCGGTAACCGTAAGGGTGGCCAGGAAACTCTGGGGGCCGTTCCCGGAACTGATGTAGGTGTGGCTGGGAGCAACTTCGCCGCTGCTCTGCCCGTCCCCAAAATCCCACTGATAACTGACGAGGGGGAGGTTGGAGTCGAATGATTCGGAACCGTCAAACCGCACTTCCAACGGGCTGGCCCCGTAATACTGGTCGGCTTTGATGATGGCCACCGGGGCGGGGTTGCCGCCGAAGCTGATCCTCCTCACTTCTCCCTGCAGGTTGATGTAATAAAGCTTTCCATCCACAGGATTCATCGCCATGTGGATGATGTCCCGGGCATAGTGGTGAAAAGGCTCCACACTGAGCAGCCGGTTATCTTCTGTAAAGTTCATAACCTGTATCCAGCCGCTGAAATCGACAGCGAAGAACTTTCCGCGGTAAGCTTCCGGGAAATTGGAGCCGGTATAGAACAGGCCCGACAGGCTGGAATAGCCGTCAAAATTCTCGCCTTCCACACCAGCCTGGGGCGTTCCGATCTCGGCCCCGTTGATCTCTCCGATGTCATTGAAAAAGGGGACAATGGCCCGGGTCGGCGGGTTCCACCGGGCATTGCTCCACAGGATAGCGGGGGGATAGCCGACGACATAATCCTCTATCGGAACGTTGGGGTTACAGGGGTTCGCGGGGGGGCTGCCGCCATCAGCAGTCAGGTTGGTGTAATCGTCCCGGAAAGTAAAGAATTCCTGGTTGCATCCGGTACCAAAGAGTGGATTGGGTGCCATGGGATTGGCCGGGGCTTCTTTGCTGAAGAATGACCAGTTGCTGCCATGTCCTTCCATAATAGGCCAGCCGAAATTCTGCCCGCCCGACTGTACAATATCGAGTTCTTCCCAGGAGCCGTTGCCAACATCGCCTACGTAGAGGATGCCCGGGCGCCCGTCCTGTGGAAAATGGCTGCCGGAGCTGGGGCGCATGGAAAAGCGGTAGGGGTTGCGCAGGCCATAGGCCCAGATGCGGGATTGTTTCGACCGCGGCGCTTCTGGGTCATAGAAAGGGTTGCTTGGCAACCCATCGCCGGTTTCCGGGTCGATCCTCAGGATCTTGCCGTTGTAATTGCCCAGATATTGGGCGCGGTAGGAGCCTACGTCCTGGTCGGGGCTGAGGATGCCCCGGGCGATAGCAGCACTGGCCATGGTGCCCAGGCTGTCGCCGCCCGTGTCCGGGCCCGCGTTGCTGGTTGCATCCCCGCAGGAAATGAGCAGGGTGCCGTCTTCGCCCATTACCAGGGAGCCCAGCCCGTGAAATTCGTAGAGCAGCGGGATGCCGTTGTCAATGGTTTCTCCAAGTAACACCTTTCGGCTATCGGGCAGCGCTTTGGAAAAATTGCTGAGCGGGTCTGCTTTGTACCGGGTAACCCGCCCGATCGTCGGCCTGAACAATTCGGTGGAATCGGGGCTGTAAGCAGGGGTGCCGTAGTGGTCGTAGTAATGCAGGTCGAGAGCGTACAACAAATAAAAATAGCCATTGATGAGAAACTCAGGGTCCAGGGCAAAGCCCATGAGGCCATGGTCTTTCCAGTTGGCCACCTCTTCAGAAATATCGATCAGCGGCTCCTGGAAAAGATGCCCCGTGGTATCGGCGATGTACACCACGCCTGATTTTTCCCAGATGAACATCCGCCCGGTATCGTCAAAGGTGATCCCGGTAGGAAATTCAAAGGGCCCCATGTATTTTTCATCGTAAAACTCATCGGGCAGGCCCTGGGCGCTCAACCCGAATAGGAAGGCTAAAAATAATCCTGTAAATACTGGCCGTAACATAGTCACTACACTTTTTTATAAAAAATACATATCCAGGCTTTCCTTAAGCGGCCTGATACTACTCTCTGACAACCTGCTCACCCAACTGCAGCATGCTGCCCTCCGAGATGGCGTGCAGGCGTTTGATGTTTTTGGCATTATACGACTCTACGATGATTTTACCGCCCCCAAACTCGGGCTTTTTCTGGAAGCCGACAAAACCCTGTTCGCAGTCCTCCATGTCCAGCTCCCGAATAAAGAGCATGGAAAGGTCTTTGCTGGCCACTGCAATATTGGCTTTGCGAATGGCCGTACGGAACAGCGTAACATCACTTTCCTCGCCCACGCTCACCCCTTTATCTCCATTTTCTTCCAGGTTACAATCCTCGATGTGGACGATGCTGCCGGAGAAGTCCATGCCGTCGTTGCCGGTTCTTTCAAACCGGCAATGATCAATGGTTCCTTTGCAAAAGTCCGAATCGAAGGCGTCGGAGGGGGTGTCGCTGAACAGACAATGGCTCAGCCTGAATTCCGACCGGATGATGTTGAGGCCGTCTTCACTGTGGTTGTTCCGGAAAACACAGCGGTAAAGCTGCACGTCCGCCTCGTAAAATGTTATGGCGCCGGTAAGTTCCCAGTTTCCCTCTTTCAGTGCGTTGAGCCCTTCGAAAACAGCGTATTTCATCACCGAAGGTTCTCCGGCCTGTATAACGGTAAAACCGTTGGGGGCACTACCGTTGGAAAATACCTTTACAGGCTGATCTTCTGTACCCAGAGCCTGAACCGGAGAATAAGAGAGGAAATGTGCTCCGGCGGAGAGGTCCAGTTCGGCGCCGGCTTCCAGCACCACCTGATATCCCGGGGGAATGATGATGTCGTCTTGCAAACGATGCACACCGGCAGTAAAGAGCACCCTCTTTCCATCGATCCGGTAGGGCCCGCCGGGGCTGAGGCCCGCTCGTTTTCGCAAAGCTTCTGCGGCGGTAACCGGCGCTGGGGGAGCTCGTTCTATGATAGGAGTGCTGAAGAGGCTGTCAGTGCCGGGCGCCCGATAGAATACATAGTGGGCGGCAGAGTTGGCTTTTACTTCCCGAAACAGAGGAGGAGCCTGTTCATTCATCGCTTTTTCATAGAGAAAGCGCACCTGCCCGTAGTCGCGCATCAGCGAATCCCGCCTGAGGCGGAGCCAGTACTCCCTTGGCATCTGTGCCGGCAGGATCAATGTACTGTCTATTGGGAAGTTGACGTGCCCGGGGCCGATACCAAACCCGGCCACTGCCAGCGGGAGGTTGTGCCGGTTCTCCAGTTGGAGTATCCTTTCTTCACCTTCTGGCGGAAGGCCATAGGCCAGGAGGCTGTAATCGTCAAATGGAAGGACGAGGGAATGAACGTACTGGGCTTGTTTGAGAAACCCTTCAAGGCCTGCCTGGTATTCGGGAAATTCCATTTGCAGCAGGGCCAGCCGGGCGCTCCATGCCGGGAAGAGGCTGTCGAGCAGAGGCTCCAGATAATCATTCGAACTGAGCCGGTAAAGCTCGCCGATATAGGCTTCGGCGAACCCGGGGTCCATAAAAAGGGAGGTGAAAATGGTTCCTGAAAGCAAAGATTGTGGATTCAGGGCGCCTTGGCCGAGGATGGTGTACTGTGCCTGTGGCTTCTCTCCGTAACCGTCAAAACCGAAAGGTTCCAGTTTGCCGGAGACGGGGTTGTAGTAGAACCGCTGGTTGTGCCAGGCAATCCCATGGTAGGCATTGAGAATGTCGCAAACGGCATAGTAACGGGCCATGCGGGTGATGTCGAATACTTCCTCAGGGCCAACCAACTGGCTGCGAAATTGCTCCATCAGGGTGATCCCTTCCAGGTAGGCATCGTACAGCGGAGTGCCGGGTTGGTAATCGTTCTCCTGAAAAGCTTCGACGGGAGCATTCCGCCATTCCATAAGGGCCAGATCGGGATGGGGGTGAAGATATCCCTGCCGGGACAACTGCCTTCCGATGGCCTTCCAGTATCCGTCTTCTGAGAACTTCAGGATGGGGCCTTCCCGCCGCTGCCGGAATTCGACCGCCTGCTTGTCGAAGTGTTCTTCAAAGGCGTAAAGGCCGAGGGAGCGCCCGTTGAGGCGCAACTCCACGAAATCGTAACGGGTGGTGAGCACGTCTTCTTTTTCCCAGATCTGGTGGAGGAGCCATTCGTGAAGAAAGTAGCGTGCCCGGGGCGTGTGCAGGGAGAAGGAACGCATGCGGCGCCAGGCGTATTGGCCTTTCATTTTCACCCGGAAGGACCATTTGTCTCCCTGCAGGTGGTCCAGCCAGTCGCCCTTGAGGCGGATATCGACATCCATCGGCCCGGTGGAATCTCCTTCGAGACTGGCTTCCACCCAATCATTGGCGCTGCTTTCCAGGATACCGGCTTTCAGAGCCGCTTCCCGCCGCCGGCGCAGAGCATCCATGGCTTCCTTTTTGACAGAAAGGTTGAGCACTTCCGGTTGGAAGCCTCCATCTGGAGGTGAGAGCTGCTCGATGAGAAAATCGTCAAAATAGACTTCAGTTCCACCACCCCCGTAAACGTAAATGCTTACTCTGTCAGTTCTTTTCCCATAGGGAATGGAAAAGCGCACCTCCAGTTTTTCCCAGCCCTGGCCATCGCTTTCCGATGCGATATTCTCCTGTTGATACTGGGGCGCTTCCCCGTCGAGCCTTACCGCCAGCACGCCGGCGTTAAAGGGATTCCTCAGCCGCCAGACGGATGCGCGGTAGGTAGTGCCGGGAGCGGGGCTTTCGATATCGTAGTTGAAGCCGTACTCTGCCTGTTGGCCGGCAGGGAGGAAACAGGAATAGTTCCCGGTTCGCGCCCGGTTACTGCTCCTCAGGCCGGCCTTGCCAAACTCAATGCCCTGATCGGCCAGTTTCCCTCTCCGGATGTGCTCCGCTCCGCAGTAAACGGCTCCTTCGGGAAGTTCCTGATATTGGTGCGGCCGTGGCCACAGGGCAAAGGCCAGGACGAACAACAGAGCAAACCCAAGTACTGCTGCAATGATCCCGCCGGCCCGCCGCCGGCCCCGCCTTGCCTGGTCTTTAATGATCATACAGGAGCGGCCACTTTCAGGTGGCCGTTATGTTATTATAATTAAACGATCAGCTCCGGCTGGTCGATAATGGACAGCCGCGTAGCTTCCGACAACTGAGTTATCTCTTCCTTTACTTTACTTAATGCCTCCAGTGAACCAGCCTTGCCGATGAAGGACAGGTCGAGGCCCTTTTCCAGGGTATCCAGCCGCTTCAATTCTACGTAAGTGAGATGACGGGCCAGTATCCCGGTGATGGCTTCCAACTGTTCTATATCGGTGCTGATATTGATGAACAGGCGCCCTTCCGGTTGTATCCGCCCCTTGCCGCTAAGGACTATACTGAGGTAAAGCAGCAGCATGATCACAGTAAAGGCGACAATGGCCAGCACCGGTTGATTGGCGCCGCCGGCCAGCCCCAGGCCGATGGCAATGAAGAGGTAGGTCAGCTCTTCCGGGTCCTTGATGGCTGCCCGGTAACGGACGATAGACAGAGCACCCACCAGACCCAGCGACAGGGCGATCGAAGACTTGACGATCATGATGATCAGCAGGGTGCCCAGCGCCAGAGGAAGAAAATTGCCGGCAAATTTCCTCCGGTTGGAAATGGCGTTGCCGAAGTGGATGTAGAACAGGCGCAGCAGGGCCACCAGCACTGCAGTTACCAGAATATTGGCCAGGAACTCGCCCAGCGGCACGTTGTTGGAAAACTCCTGGATGTATCTTTCCTGTATCTGTTGTAGTATGTCCATTCAGAGGGAAGACTGATTCAGGGGGCAAAGATAGGGATTAGGATTTGGGATGTTTGATGTTTGATGTTTGATTTTTGGCCGTGCGTCTTTTCAGCAGGCTATATCTTTTGCGAGGCCGGGAAAATTTTTGATGCTCAGGGCACAGGGTGGATAAGAGGAAGGGCTCTGGCGCCCCCGGAGCATCACAAATCACACATCACAAATAAAAAAGGTACCCCACACAGGAGTACCATCATAAACTATAAACAAACAAAAAACATTAGCGATTCTAAAACTGCATGCTTAACAACATCGTGGGCAAAGGGTTTAAGAAAAGTGGAAAAAAATTTCCCGCCATTTCAACTTTCCCGGAGATGAAGAAAATTGTTGCCGTTTTTTCCATCCTGAGCCCCATGTTTATTAATCTGATCTGCAATGGCCTTCTAATGATCAGGCGGAAAAGATTTCAACAAATTCCCTGCGGTTTTCCATGGTCATTCCACCAACACGAACCCAGCCCAGAAGAAAGGCTCCGGATGTTGTGCTTTGACCTGCCGTTGTGCTGCATGAAAAGCCTCGGGAATGGGTTTACCTTCCCGCAACCATTCCAGATAGAAGGCCGCCATCAGCTCCTCCGTTACAAGATCGGATACCTGCCAGAGGCTCATGAGCAGGTAGCGGGCCCCGGAGATCCTGAAAGCGCGCTGCAGGCCGAAAACGCCCTCGTCGCCCCGGATGTCGCCCAGGCCCGTCTCGCAGGCGGAGAGTACTACCAGTTCGGTATTGGACAAATTCATCTGGCTGGCCTCGTAGGCCGTGAGGATACCGTCTTCCAGCCCGGCTACCGGCTCTCCGCCCGTCCAGGCATGATTGGCGCCGGCCAGGATCAGCCCGGAACGGATCATGGGGTGGTTGGAGATTTTGAAAGCCCCCCTTGGCCCTCCCGAAGAGAAGGAATTGGCAGCCCCATTGCCGCTGGGATCCGGGTAGAAATAACCATGGGTGGCCACGTGCAGCACCCTTGGTGACGGCCTTTTGGCGCCCAGGCTTCGGAAGGCTTCTTCACTGGCTTCATGGCCGAGAAACAGGCGGCTTTCCATGCCGGCTTCCTCGAAGATAAGGCTGAGGGTTTTGGCCTCCACTTCCGTCCAGGGCAAATAAGGCCATGCCCTGCCTCCGCCCAGCAGGCTGCGGGCGGCTTCCGGTAAAACATGACTGGTTTCAGAGAAATTTATATGGGCCAGGCTGCGGGCGGAAGCCATGGCAGTACTGTCCATGTCGTAGTTAATCCCTCCGAATAAGGTAGGAGGGCCGTTGGCGGCGAGGGCATTGCCCCGTGAGAAACCGCTCACGAGTTGCCGCGTGCTGCCTAATTGGTGGAGGATATAGCGATCGGCAAGCGTTTGGCCCTTCTCATCCGGGATAGCCGACAAAGGAATGCGGTGAAGGACACCGGAAGGGGAGAAATAGATGCGTTCAACGCCCTCAAGGTAGGATGCTAAAGGCTGCCAGAGCAGTCCGTAGAGGGAAACGCCGCCCTGGTTTCCAAAAAGCTGAGCGGCGTAATCTTTCCGGCGAACCTTCTTGGTGGAAAGTATGGGCTGTATTTGTTTTTCTTCGAAAAGCGCTACCCAGCGGGGAGCTTCCCAGCCGGGGCGCAGCAGCAGGGCAGCGTATAATACAGAATCCGTCGGCTGAGGATTCTTCCAGGAAAAATGTACGAATTCGATGGCAGCTTCACCTTCGGAAAGGCGGGCCTGTACTTCCTGCCAGCCGGTAATTTCCCTGGCCGAACGGAAAAAAGCATGGCGCACCAGTTCCTTTTCCAGTTCTTCGGCCCGGCGCTCCAAAGCGTCAATCCCGGGCCGGCTTCCCAGAGGCTTTGCGTAAGCTTCGGCCAGCCGGCGCTGAAGGGCTTTCCAGTTTACATATCGCTCGCGGAGCGAATCGGGAGCTTCGGCCACGGCCTTCTCCAACCCGATTGCGTTTTCCAGCAGCATGCCTTTATAGAAAAGTGCGTCGTCGAAGGCCCGGCCCGTTTGCACGGGGTCCTGCTGTCCGAAATTAAAGCGGGCGGAGTGCATGAAATCGAGCCTCGGCTGAAAACTTTCCATTTTCAGCAGCAACTCATTGGCACTGAGGTGACGGGCCGACTGTCTGAAATGTTCCCGCATCTGTAGGCTGAAGGTGTCAGCTTGTTGCAGCGCAAGTTCCGGTTGTCCCATTTCCCAGGCAGCTTCCGCCAGCACCTGGTGGCTTTTGATGGTATAGAGGTTTTCACGCCCATAAGCTTTTTGAAAAATGCGCAGCGCTTCCTGCATGGCTTCCCATCCTTCCTCAATTCGCCCTGTAAGGCGTAAGCAATTAGCTATCCCCATATAGCTCAGGGCACAATCGGCATGGTCATTGCCGAAGGTTTGCTGGCGGACGGCAAGGGTGGCCCGGTGGAGGGAGTCGGCCAGCCTGTAATTGCCCTGCTCGAGATATACGTTGGCCAGATTACTTAAGGCCACGATATTTTCCGGGTGGCTGCTGCCATAGTTTTTCCGGAATATTTCGTCGGCCTCGAGGTACAAGTCAGCTGCTTCCTCCAGCCGGCCCTCTTCCTGGTATATTTTCGCCAGGTTGATCAGGGAACCCAGTGTGTAATTGTGTTCCCGCCCGATCGTCTTTTCCTTGATGGCAATGGATTGCAGCAGGCAGGCTTTGGCCTTTTCAGGCAACCCGGACAAATCATAAAACTGGGCCAGGTCGTTCAGGGCAAAGGCGTACTGCGGGTGCTCTTCCCCCAGAGAAGCAGCGGTCAGCTTCAGGGTTTCTTGGAATGCTTCTTCAGCTTTGCCGTATTGTCCCAATTGAGTGTATGCTCCGGCGGTATTCAGGCTGGAAAAAATAACCAGCGGGTGGTTTTTGCCTTTTGTCTTCTCGATGAGCGCCCTCCCCGCCGAAAGGTAGGCGATGCTTTTTTCGTACTCACCTGTGCGCATATAGGTGCGCCCCAGGTTGTTGAGGCTCATGGAGTAGTCGTAGCTCTCCTTGCCGAGAACAGTTTCCCGGATCTGTAAGGCCTCCAGGTGGATGGCCAAAGATTTATCCACCTCACCCTGAAGGCCATACAGGTTGGCCAGGTTATTGAGGGTCATGGCATAGGGAGCGCTGTTCTTTCCCAGAATTCTTTCCCGCAGGGCGAGGCACTCGAGAAAGTCCTGTTCGCCCGGCTCGTAATTGGCCATTTCCAGGTGCAGAGTGCCCCGCAAATGCAGCAGCCCGGCGTATTCCGCGTTTTCCTTGCCAAAGCTGTCCTCCTGCAACTGCAGTGTTTCCTCGGCCAGGCTGAGCGCCTGCGGGTAATTGCCCATGCGCCAATGCACATCGATCTCAGTATTGCAGGCGAAGATGTAGGCAGGGTGTGATTTCCCGAAATTCTCTTCCACCAGTGTTTTGGCTTCACCAACGGTTTGAAGGGCCTCTTCAAACCGAAAGGCGCCACCCAGGCTACGCGCGGTTTTGTTGAGGCTGTCTATTTGCAATACAAGGGCCGCAGAGTCTGGCGCCTGGCCCTGTCCTGAAAATGGAAGAAGAATAAATAAGAAAAAGAGGTGCTTCATTATTTTTTACTCCGTTAAAGGTGAATTTGGTGAAGCAATTTACTCAGTTTTTGACTTGGCGATTTCGGTATCGGCAGTCATTTTTTAAAGATAATCTCCCAATTTTTCTTTGCTCATTTGATCGGATCATACCCATTAGCCTTGAAGTTCTTGTAACTTTGTACAATTGAACCTGTAGAGGCATTGGTGACATATAATTACAAGGAACGGCTGAAGAGCAGGGCCAGGCCCTCATCGCCTGCCAGATATTTACTGACATTGAGTATGAATAAACAGGATAACAATACCAACAACTGGATACTTCAGGCAGCGCTCCTCTTTCTGCTGTTCATCTTCCTGCTGCGCTTCATGGGGCGGCTCTTCCCTTTCATCCTGGGAATACTGCTGGTGCTGGCCATTGGTGGCGGCATCTATTTCCTGTGGAGTTACCTGGAAAAGGGGCGGGCCGCCAAAGCCCGGCGCAATACGGTTGAAGGCATGTCGGAAGAACGCATCGACTTTTGCCGCAGCCAGATCAGAAGGAATGAGGAGGAAGCCCGCCAGATCCGCAAAAGTATTCAGGAGTTGAAGGCACAAATGGCCTCCGGCGAGGGGCTGGCCAACAAGACGCGCGAAGACGCCCTCCGGCTGATCAGGGAATTCGAATCCGAGTTGAAGCTCCGCAAGTCGAAGTCCGGCTTCTATGAAACTGCTCTGCACAAACTCGAAGCGCTGCAGCGCAACCGCCTCCTCACCCAATCCATCAATGATAAAGAACAGGAACTCAAACGCCTCAAGGAGGGCCATTATGAGGACCTCGCCAGTATGGAAGAACTGCGGTCCGATGTGGAAATGGAAACCCTCTACCTGGATACCATCGATGAACTTTCCCTGAAGCTGGACAGCAGCACCTCTCTCGAGAACGCGGAGAGCCTGCGTAAGGAACTGGAGGAGATGACCCGGGAGTTGGGGGACAGGGGAGGCTAGGAGAGGAGGAGAGGGAGCAGTTTATCAGTAAGATTGGGACTGTTCATAGTTTCTGGTTTCTGGGTTTCTGGGTTTCTGAGTTTTTACCCGGCAGAGCGGTAGCGAGGATTTATCCGGCACCGCAAAGCGAGTGTCCTCGGCAGAGTCGGGAATGGCTAGACGGATGGGTCTCGTTGCCCTGGAAACCAGTGGGTTAGCTTAACGCGGACACACTTAATTGAACTATCCCTAGCTAACCGCTACCAACCTGTTCCTCAACCTCACCCTGGCACAAACTGCCGCAAATAATTCCGGCTCGTCAATATCGCCGCCTGAATATCTTCCGCCGAGCCCTCATAAGCCCGGTCTTCCACCTCGATGCACACCGGCCCGCGGTAGCCTACTGATGTCAGTGCAGAGAAGAAATCCCGCCAGCGCACATCACCCAGCCCCGGTATTTTTGGAGAGTGATATTCCAGGGGATAGGCCAGGATGCCCACCCGGTTTAGCTTGTCGCGATAAACCTTAACGTCTTTGAGGTGAATATGGTGCAGCTTTTCGGCGTAATCATAAATGGGCTGCACTTCATCCATCTGCATCCAAACCAGGTGAGAGGGGTCGTAGTTCAGGCCGAAATAGTTGCTGGGGATGGCTTCGAACATTTGATCCCAGATGGCAGGGGAGATAGCGAGGTTTTTGCCCCCCGGCCATTCGTCTTTGGTGAAAAGCATGGGGCAGTTCTCGATGCCTATTTTGATGTTTTGTTCTTCCGCCACTTTTATTATTTCCGGCCAGGTTTCCCGGAAGCGGCCCAGGTTGTAATCTAAAGATCTCGCCGGGTCCCGGCCGATAAAGGTATTCACTACTCCGATCTCCAGCCTTGCCGCTGCTTTGATCACCTTTTTGATGTGCTCGACGTAAACGGCAGCCTTTTCTTTATCCGGGTCCAGGGGGTTGGGGTAGTAGCCCAGGGCAGAGATGTAAATACCGTTCCAACTCAGGCGGCTTTGAATATGAGTAATGGATTTATCGTCCAACTCCTGCACATTGATGTGGGTTACTCCGGCGTAGCGGCGCTCGGCTTTGCCCTGGGGCCAGCACATGATCTCCACACATTTGAACTCGTGGGAGGCAGCAAAATCAATGACTTCTTCGAAGGAATTGCCGGCCAGAATGGCGCTTACGAAACCGAGGTCGAGCATGAGGGCTGTTTTTTCATGAAAATAATACAAGTAAAGGCTATATTACGAAAAACAAAAGCCTTAAACCATGAAGAGCGCTTTACTTTCTATTCTTTTGATCCCAATCTCTTTTGTTCTCAGCTTTGCCCAGTACGGCCAAAACTCCGTCGGAGTCGGCGCAGTAGAGTATATCGAAGTGTTGCCCAACCCTAACGGCTCCCTGGATGCCGGCGACGGCTTCACTTTCGAAGCCTGGATACTTAACTACGGCGGCCCTTCCAACCAGAAAGTGGCCGGAAAGCTGGTCAGTGATTTCAAGAACGGGTTTATTTACGGAATTGAGGACCTGCAGGTGAACCTTGAAGTGTTCGATAATAACGGAACCAATACCAGGCTGAAGGCCGGCTCCATTTCCGGCATCGGCTGGACGCACGTCGCCGGAAGCTACGAGGTGGGAGGCATGCTCACTATATACGTCAATGGAAAGAAGGCAGGGGAAACTGCCGCTTCCGCCGTTCCGGTCAACCCCAATACCAACCCATTCCGCATCGGCATCGCTCCCTGGGATGTGAATGCTCTGGGCCTGGTGGGTTATGTCGATGAATTGCGCTACTGGCAGGCGGTCCTGGATGAGGCGACGATCCGGGAATGGATGCATAAGGATGTCACTGCCGATCATCCGAACTACGATAAGCTGAGCTTGTACCACAAATACAACGAGACGGAAGGCCCCGCCGTGGTGGATGAAACGGCGAATGATAACTTCGGTATATTCAGCAGTGAGTCTATTGCTTTGGAACCGGCGTTCCTGCCGTTCAAAGGAGAATTCGAGATGTATGAGAATGATCTGCAGGGAATATGGAATGCCAAAACGGAGGGCAGTTCAGATATCCTCTCCTTTACCGGAACTTTCTTCGACTCTCTGGCACTGGAAGTTTCCGCTATTTTCGGCCATTCCGACGGGGATTACAGTTTTGATACGGATGCGCCGGGGAATTACGACCGGTCCCTGTCCAAAGCCTGGCAGGTAGCTACCCAGGGGGAATTGTTTGTCAACTTTTCTTTTGACCTCAGCATGATCGATATGTCTCAGGTGGAGGAAGTGGTGCTGTTGTCCAGCCCGGAGGAGGATTTTTCAAATGCTGACGTCACATCCGGAACCCTGGACGGAAGCACTTTTGCGGTGGAGGAAATAGTGCCTGTTGATGGGTGGTACTACACTCTGGGTTTTAAAACCACCATTTCGGGGACGAGGAACCCCGTCAACCAGGCTTTGCACATGGAGGTTTCTCCCAACCCCTCAAAAGGCATTTTCCGCCTGCATGTCGAGAGGGAACAGCCAGGCGCGTTGCAGGTCCGGGTCCTGAACCTGGCCGGCGAGGTGTTGTACAACAAGGCCACCCCTAACGTGCCGGCAACATATACCGAATGGGTTGATCCCGGGCATCTGGCGCCTGGGATGTATCTGGTGGAAGTGAGAGGAGCACAGCAGGCAGGTATTCGGAAACTGGCTGTCAAATGATGGCGTCCAAACAGCACGGTAAGGGACAGAAACCAGAAACCAAAAACCAGAAACCAGCCCTCCCTTACAACCCCATCCTCCTCGCCACTCCGTTGCTTGCCAGCATTCCGAACAACACGATGCTGATCGAGCTCAGGGGCATCAGAATGGCGGCTACGATGGGGGAGAGGGCGCCCTGTACGGCGAAGCTGAGCCCGATGATGTTGTAAACCAGGGCAAAGGTATAGGCAAAATAGACCAGCCGGATGCTGCGGCGGGCAAAATCGAGGAAGCTTGGCAGTAGATGGAACTGCCGGGCATCCAGGATGGCGTCGCAGGCGGGAGTAAAGTTGTTGGTGTCTTCGGCGACGACCACCCCGGCGTCGCTCTGCTTCAGGGCGCCGGCATCGTTGAGGCCATCTCCCAGCATGAGAACCTTTTGCTCCTCTTCCTGGAGTTTGCGGACGAATTGCAGCTTATCCTGCGGGCTTTGATTGAAATGCATGTTGCCATTATCGCCGAAAATAGGCGCCAGCATTGGCCGTTCGCGGTTGTTGTCCCCGGAAAGCAGAAAAAGGGAAGCTTTCTCGCGAAAGTAGCGGGCCACGTTCCAGAGGCCTTTTCTAAAATGGTTCTTGATTCGGAAACAGCCCCGAAGTTCGTGATTGACTTGCACATAAACACCGTCCCCTTCCGGGCATTGGTTGGTGAGGAACTGATCGACGAATTTTCTGGAGCCCACCTTGATCCGGCGTTGGCAGACGATGCCCGTCACTCCTTTGCCAACCACTTCTTCCCAACTGTCAGGCTGATAGATCCTTTCATCCAGATTGGGCTCGCCCTCTCCCAGAAAGGCTGCCAATTGCTGGCTAATGGGATGGCCGGAGGGTTTCAGGACAGCACGGATCATTTGTTTCTCATGGGCATCGAGAGGGGCGCCCTCAAAAGCGATGTCGCTCCCTCCCCGTTGGGTTAGGGTTCCGGTTTTGTCGAATACAACGGCCTGTATATTGGTGAGGGCCTCGATGACCGCCGTATTTTTCAGGTAGAACTGATGGCGGCCCAGGATGCGGACTGCATTCCCGAAGATGAAGGGTATAGCCAGGGCCACTGCACAGGGGCAGGCAATGATGAGTACGGCCGTAAAGGCATTAATGGCTGTGTTGGCATCGCGGGGCAGCCAATAGGCCAGCGTGACAAATGCCACCAGGAGGATAGCAATGGTAAATAATTTTCCCACCTTATCGGCCAGGGCACTGGCCTGGGATTCCGTGCGTTTGGTGAACGCTTCGTCGTTCCACAACTGAGTCAGGTAGCTTTGAGAAACGCGCCGGGTGAGGCTTAATTCGATAGTGCCGCCCATCTGCCGGCCTCCGGCATAGATCTTTTCTCCGGTATTTTTGCGGACGGGTTCCGACTCGCCGGTTACGAAACTGTAGTCAATCTCGGCCTCCCCTTTGAGCAGGATGCTGTCCGCCGGTATCAGTTCCCGGTGTTTGACGATGATTATGTCTCCGGGTTCGAGCTTATCCAGTGTAACCGAGCGGGCCTCTCCCTCTTCCTTTCGGTGAGCGGCAATGGGAAAGTATGACTTATAGTCCCGTTCGAAGGAAAGGTTGTGATAGGTGCGCTGCTGGAACCATTTTCCGGCCAGCAGGAAAAACACCAGGCCCGCCAGGCTGTCCAGGTATCCGGCTCCGGTATGGGTAAGGATCTCAAATACACTGCGCCCGAATAAAGTAAGCATACCTATGGAAATGGGGACGTCGATATTGAGAATGCCCTGTTTCAGCCCCAGCCAGGCCGACTGCAGGTAGTCGCGGCCGCTGTAGAACACAACGGGCAGGGCCAACAGAATATTCAGGTAGCCGAAAACGCGGAAGAAATAGGCATCTGCGCCGGGATCCAGGCCCAGGTATTCGGGGAAGCTGAGGAGCATGATATTGCCGAAGGCAAAACCGGCAATGCCCAGTTTGTAGTAAAAGGAGCGCTCGGCCAGAGGCTTGTCCTGCTGGTCGAGGTTGCTTAGGTTGATGGCGGGTGCGTAGCCGATGCTGGCCAGTAGCTCGACCACCTGCCGAAGGCTCACCTCTTCTTCCGAAAAGGTGATGTAGGCCTCTTTTTTAACAAAATTCACGGTTGATGCCTGTACCCCCGGGCTGAGCTTGTACAGGTTTTCCAGCAGCCAGATACAGGAGGCACAGTGGATCTGTGGGATAAAAAAGCTTACCCGGGTGCGTTGGCCGTCGGAAAAATCAATGATCTTTTCTCTTACATCCGGGTCGTCGAGAAAGGCGTATTCTTCCCTGGCCTTTCCCTTCAGGCTGATACCGGCGTTCTCGTCCAGGTCGTAATACCGGCACATGCCATTGTCATTGAGGATCTCAAAGACGGTTTTACAGCCTTCGCAGCAGAAAATTTTGTCTTCGAGAAGGACCTCCCCCTCTTCACAGGGTTCGCCACAATGATAACAGCTGGTTGCAGTTTCCGGCATCTTATCGATCAGATGTTGGTCGGCCAGTTGGCTTGCGGTGGACATAAAGATGGCCATTTTTTGGTTGAAAACACAAACCGGGAAACGTAAAAGGCTGAGCTTTGCTGGCTGGAATATTGGCCGTTGTTGCCTGGCGCCGGGATAAGCCTGGTGTTACTCGGTTTTAGAACGTGTTTAAAATTAATCCTTTCGCTAATATGAGCGCCTCTCTTCGCCGGGCTTCAGCTATTTTTCGGCACGTACCTTCTAGGTATGCGCCGAAAAATAAGCTTCGCGCGGCTTCGAGATCCATCTCATATTAGCTGAAAAACTAAATTTAAACACGTTCTTAATTTGCCGTTTTTGAAAAACGGATTGATGGGTAAAAGTACAGGAAGGAAAAAAACAGGGGAGTGACATTTGTCACCCCCCTAAGGTGATTAAAATCAAAAAGGGCTTAGTTGGTTGTATTATCTGGCGAAGCCTGCCCCTGTTGAGGGCAATATCGCAGGTTTCGCCAGACGGGGCTTTCGGCTGCTTGGAGTGGGAAGCTTGCACATAAGAGCAGGTTCGCTGATTTCCCAGAAACCCAGAAACCTGCCCCCCTGCCGTTAACAATATAACCATTCCAAAGGGCTCTTTCGGACAACAATATGACCATCGAAAGCTCCCCAAAGCCAGCATTCTAACCATCAAAGAGCCTCCCTCCGGACACCTTTACACCCTTACAAATTTCTGCTCTTACACTTTACCCCCTACCGCAACACCTGCACCTTCCGGCTCTGAAACCCGAAATCGGTAACCACCCGCAGAAGGTATTGGCCGGCCGGCAGTTCATTGGTTCGGACATTCAGTTGATGTTTGCCCTCCGTAAGCTTCCCGTAATCCTCTTGCCAGAGGAGTTCTCCTTTTGTGCCGAACAGTTGCGCCTGGACGGCAGAACCTTCGTTGAGCAGCAATTCCACCCGGGTTTGTTCAACTGCCGGGTTGGGCGTCGGCTGCCCCAGAGCGAATTGGCTGGAGATGACATTGATCTCCGGTATGGCGGTGGTAGCCTCTTCCCCAAAGGGAAGGAAAGCGATGTACAGGTCGATGTTGCCGTCGTTGGTGCGCCCGTCGGCCCATACCGGGATGGCGTAGCCGTTGGTGGCCAGGATCTGGGTGTATTCTCCGATGCCGAAATTGGCGTTGGCGGCGCCGATCATGGAGAAATCCGCTGCTTCGGTGGAAACGGGATAGTCATCCTCAAAGGTCACGCCGCCATCGGTGGAGTAAGTCATGTAGTATTTGGTCATGAGGTTGTTGGGGTCCTCCCGGCGGTCGTACCAGCTGACGGCCAGCGTGCCCTTACCGTTGACGGCGAGGCTGGGGAAGAACTGCTCGGAATCCGGCAACCCGTCGTTGTTCAGCACCATGGGGCCGGACCAGTTCATGCCGCCATCCTTGGAATAACTGTAGTAAATGTCCACGCCGGAGGTAAGCTCGGTTTCAAAACCATCGGAAGTCCAGACGGCGTAGAGGTTGCCGTCGAATTCCCCACCTGATTTGTCCACCCGCAGGTGAGGGCAGGGATATACGCGGGCAGAATCAATACCCACCAGGTCGCAGTCGCCCCCTGCGCCGGGAGGGAAGCAAGGGAGGTGGAGAGACGAGATACGCACAGGATCGGAGAAGGAGGCGCCACCGTCCTCCGAGACACAATGATAGATACCCAGCGCTACGTCCTGGGCGGTGGCGCCGGCAAAGAGGACGTGAACATTTCCCTGCCGGTCCACGTCGATGCTGGAAAACTGGGAGAAGGCGATCTCCTCAGGCGTTACATCAACGGCTTCCCCAAATTCGTTGCTGTCGGCAGGTTTTGTTTTTACCAGGATGTTGTAGGTAGTATCCGAAAGGTTGATCTCTACATAAGCCGCATAGAGGTTGTTGCGGTGAAGAGAGGAAGATAAATCGGTAGCAAGCCACTCCTTATCCACAAACCGGGAATTGGGGCTGTCCAGGCTGGCGACATCCCCGGCGTCGATGTAGGATTCCTGTCGTTGCCAGCTTTCCCCGCCGTCGGTAGAAATAGCCCAATGGAGTTGTATGCCGATCGTGAAGTTCGCATTGATCGTGAAAGTCAGCCAGGAAAGGTAGGCCGTGCCGTCGGTGTCGAAAGCCAGCACGGGGTCACCGCCGCCCAGAATGAGGGAAAAGGGGCCGAGGTCGCTCACGCCGTCAAATTCACTGAGCCCCCAGCTCTGGCCGAAATCTTTTGTATAATAGATGGGAAAAGAGAGGGTTCCGAGCAGGGACTCGGCATCGAGCACCATGCCGGCGATGATGATGTTGTTCGTGTCCCGGGGGTTGATGGCGGCGTGCACCTCAGATTCCGGCTTTTCCGAATCGCTGATATTGGTTTCCTGGTTGCGGAAGGATACCGCGGCGGGCCCTTCCTCCTGAGCTGTCAGTTGTTGTTGCAGGGCCTGCAATTCCTCCGGGGAGGCTTTCACCTTGCGCGCCAGGGCGGAACGCCCCTGTTCATAGATCCACTGTTTACTGAAGATTTGCTGGGCCGCCAGATTGCCAAAGGTGGCTATCAGAAGTGCGCCTGCCAGTGTAGTCCATTTCAATTGGTTCATAGAAATAGTTTTCCGGGGTGGCTGCCTTTGGGCACAGGCCAGGCAATTGCTGTTTGTTTGGAACAACAGCCCGGCAACAGAGAACCGGATAAAACCGAATACCCTCCGGGTAGAACCACCTTAAGGTTAATGAAAAAAATCCGTGCAGATAAGTGGATAGAGTAGGGCGCTGTTTGAAAGGCAGCGTAAAGGTAATAAAATTAAGTTCGAAAAAGCAAAGTTGCCACAGATTATCACTCCATGAACTGTATCGTATAGCGCTGTTTCAGTTCAGCGGCTTTCTGTGCGAGGGCATCCGTATTGGCCGCCATCCGCTCATAGGCGGAATAGGGCGTAGGGCAGGCCATCAGGGCCTTGTTTTCCTGCTGGGCAGTGAAAACGTATTCTCCGTCATAAGAGAAGGTTGCCGGAGCCGGATTGGGGTTTTGGAGGTTCCAGTCGATCAGGATATTCCCGTTGCGGTCCCAGAGTTTGGCGGTGCCGTCGGTTGCCGTTGTGAGCAGCAGTTGGCCATCGGGGGACAGTTCGGCGGATAGAATGGCCCCTTCATGCCCGGTAAATTCCTGTAATGGGTTGCCCTCTTCATCCCACAGGATGGCCAGCGGGCCGTTTTCCCAGGTGACGGCCAGGGTGCTGTCGCGGTTGAACGCCAGCCCGATGATGGGGCCTTCATGCGATATGGTGCCCATTAATTCGGCTTTGGCATTCCACAGCTTAATGGCATCCTCGGACCGGCTCATGATGCGTTGCCCGCCCTTCAGGAAAAGGATCTCCTTTACGGCCCCATGGTGGCCCTCGCAGGTGGCCAGCAATTGCCCCTGCAGGCTCCATATCTTCACCTTGCCGGAAGCGCCGGCGGTGAAAACCTGCTTTCCGCTGGGAGCGAAGCGGGCATCGTATATGTATCCGGCTTCATCCGAGAGAATGGCCATGCAATTGCCCTGCTGATCCCAGATCCTGGCGGTGCCGTCGGCTGAACGGGTAAGGAAGTGGCGGCTGTCGGGAGCACATTCTACTCCATAAACATTGGCATCGTGGCCGGTAAAAGTCGCGGTGGCCTTGCCCTGTGGTGACCAAACCTTGGCGGTGTTATCCCGGGAACCGGTGATGGCTACCTGGTTGTCAGGGCCAAAGTCACCGGACAGGATGCTTTCCTCATGGCCGGAAATGGGCGCGGCCCGGTTGGAGGCTTTATTCCACAATTGTGCCCGCCCATTGTCACTGAAGGCCAGGACGAGGTTGCCATCATCGGAAACTGCGCTGGCGTGAGGCAGCCTGGGGTCGGCTTCCAGTCTTGTCCTGGTGTGGCCCTGGTTGTCCAGGATGTAAATGCTGCTGCCGGATTTAACTGCCATACCTTCTCCCCCCGGCAGCCTTTCAATATCTCCGATGGGCTGTTCTTCCTGAACCACTTGTCTTTCCATGGAATCGCGCACGGCCTGGGCGAAGGCCCGCATTCCGGCGGCAAAGGTGTCGCGCTCTGAGAGTTTCAGGCTCAGAAAAGCGAGAGCGAGGGCGTCACTTTTTCGGCCCAGCAGGCGGGTTTTTTCTGATAATAAAGATAGCCGCAATGATTCGGCGAGCAGGCCGCTTCTCCGTGCTTTGACGGCGTTGGCTTCCGCCTCCTTTCTGGCCTCGGCCTCCGCTTCCTGCGCCTGTTCGGCGATGGCCTGTGCCTGTTCCGCTTCCTCTTCCGCCTTCTGGGCCCGGTCAACTTCTGTTTCCAGGGTTTTGATCCACCGGCCCTGAACTTCCTTTATCAACTGGTTGAGGTCGTGGTGCTCCTCCAGGTCCGGGCATTCCAGGGCGGCCCAGAACTGGTTGATGGCCCTGCCGAAGTTGCGTTCGTTCATCAGCCGGATGCCGGCATCCCGCAGCGGTATGTAGCATGGTTCGTCTTCCCCGCCGGCCTGAGCAACTGCCGGAAGGCTGAGTAAGGTGGAAATAAGGGTGAAAATGAACAATCTCTTAAACATGGCAAAGCAGCATAGATGAACAAATGATCAGAATTCGAATCGCAGGCGCAGGCCGGCCCCGGCCAATGTGCCCTCCAATGCACCAGGATACAGCAAACAAGGCTCCAGAGTGAGGTTGAAAGCAGGATCGCTGACGCAGTACTGGTCGAACAGGGATTGCCTCCTCTTCGTTGCGCCCCAGCGCCAGGCAAACCCCAGCGCATCGGCGGCGAGCAGCCCCCAGCCGGCAAAAGTGAGCCATTTGGTGGCAGTGTCTTTGTCCCGGGCTCTCTTCAGGTCATTTTTAACGGAATCAGCAGTAGCGCCGCCCCTCCAGGCATTCTCGTAGCGGGTATAAGCATCTTCCTTATCCTTCCGGTAAACCTGCCCCAGGCCAACCATGCCGGCGCCCACCAGGGCCGTAGCGTAATAGGGCCATTTTTGCTGAATGCCGAACGACGGGCGCCCGGCTTCGCAATCTACTTCTCCCAGCAGGGCCTTCCGGACAATGAGGGTATAGGACTGGCCGTAATCCAGCCCGCGCTCGGTGCGGTCCGGCCAGTCGAGCGTGCCGGTATGGTTCTTATCTTCCCGGCCGATGACCTCCCCCGGCGCGGGCAGCATAGGAAAACCACTGGCGGGCAGGATGGCAATGCTCATTTCATAATCCAACCCTTTCTTCAGCCGCTCCCGGTAGGCATAATCGACCAGCAGGCTGCCGTCTTCCAGCCTCAGGCCGGTGACCGAAGGGAAGGCATTGTTTCCACTTTCGAGGGGTTGTTGAAGTTCAAGCGTGAGTTTGCCATCCTCAGAAGCCACGCTGAAGCGGATGCTGTCTGTGGCGGACCGCAGAGGGAACAACTTTTGCCCGGAGAGCAGGATGGGCAAAAAAAGGAATACCAGAAGGGATAAAGGAAGCCTCATTGCAATTGCAGGGGTGTATAGATCCATAGATCGCTAAGGATTTTAAGGTCAAAGAAGTTGTTTTCTTCCAATACGTAGGCTGTTCCGCCCCCGACGTATCCCTTCCCATTCACGGCAAACCCAAAAGCCCGGGCGCGGCCTTTTCCCCGGAAGCGGCTGGCTTCTTTCCAGGCATCGGCTCCGGATTTGGAAGGGTCAAATTCCCAGAAATCTTCCAGGTAGAGAGAGTTGTCGAATACCTGCCCGCCTCCAAAATATCCTTTCTTTCCGATGGCGAAAGCGGTGGCGTCAAAACGGGGCGAGCCCGGGCACATGCTGTGCCATTGCCAGTGGCCCGACGTATCGGAAGTCCCGGGAGGAGTGAATTCCCAGAAATCCTGAAATGCCCGGGCGATATCGGCGCCGCTGCCGACATAGCCCTTGTCTTCTATGGTAAAGGCTACGGCATTGAAGCGGCCTTTGTCTTCGGTAGCGGTAGGTGTTCTTCTGGGAAGGCTCGGCATTTGTTTCCAATAGGGAGGGGTGTCGGGGTCAAACTGCCAGAAGTCGTTGAGGGCCTGGCCATCATTATCCTTGCCGGTCCCGATATAGGCTTTGCCCTTAAGTACAAAGGCTACGGCTCCCTGCCGACGGCCTACGTCGTTCGGCGGCCTTCTTTCCGGGTTCAGTTCTATCCAGGTATTACTGCCATTTGGGGCGATCCAGGAGATCTGTCGCTGGATGTTCGTCGAAGAACCGTTTGGGGTTGGGGCTACGCCAAAGCCGGCGTAGAGGGTATCTCCAATGGCGAATGCTACAGCGCCATAGCGGTCCTGAACCGCTCCTCCCTCAAATGGAGGGCCGGTACCCCATTCCCCCTGTTCGGGGTCGTAGATCAGCAGTTGCGTGGAGCGGCTGACGCAACTCTCTTCCAAACAACCGAATACCACATACCCTTTCCCACCCAGGTCAGCGCTGCTGGCGTTAAATAAACCGTTCGAAAGCTCTTTGCCATTCTTCCATCCGTCCGCCATACGGAAAGACAAGGTATCGCTGTAAAACGGAGGCAGGCCTTCGGGCTTCAGGTAAGCACGTGCGTAATACCTTTTATTGAAATCCAGGCCGGTAAGAATTTCCTCAAACGGGCCATCGTCATTCAACGTGTTATCGAAAGTGGTGAGATTCACCTGGTACTCCGGGAAAACTTCGCTATCCGAAAGGACAAAACCATATTCGCTGACAGAGATGTTAATCCCCGTCTGCTGAAGGCCGGAAACAGAAGCGGAAATTACTGCCGTATCGTTGTCGATGTAAACCGCCCTGGAAATCTTCAGGTTGATTCCCAGCGAAAATGAACGAATTGCAGAAAATGCCCGGCGGCCCTCACCCTCTGCGTATGCCTGGAAGTAGTAGGTTCTGTCCAACTCAAATCCACTCACTGTGGTATCGAACTGGACATTTGCCGGGGCGCCGGGCAGCCGGATCCACCGGGCCTCTTCCGTTCTGTTTTCCAACGCCTCTACAGTTGGAGCCCAGACAAAGCCATGTTCTTCGATCTGAATGTCGATGGCCTTTTCCAGCAATCCACTGAGTTCAATGAAGCCCAGTTCCGCTGAGGCATCCACGCCGGGCAGTTTCACTTCAAAGAACTCCAGTACGTTGACATCCCGCCCTAGGCAACCCAAAAGGGAAACCAGCAGCAGGCCGAAAATCACTTTTTTGCTCATAGGTCAGTTTTGTTGAACAACGAGGTATTTGGCCATGATTCCCCGGCTATGCCTGAGCTTGATCAGGTAAATACCCGAAGGATAAGCCGAAAAGTCGAGCTCCTTCCTTTGTTCAGTAACATCCCGCCATATTTCCCGGAGAATGCGTTCCCCCAGCGGGTTGAAAGCTTCCAGCTGAACGTCTTCCCGCTCCGGCAGGGACACGTCCAGCCATACCCGGTTGTTGGTGGGGTTGGGGTACAGCTGAAATGATACTTGTTTTCCGGGAGTGTCATCCAACCCAACGATTTGGGGTACTGTGAAAGGGCCTGACAGCCGGATACACCCCTGATCATCTTCCAGTTCAAGAAAATAATTGCCCGCAGGAAGGCCTGAAAGATCTTCTTCGTTTGACTGGAACCCACCTGGCCCTGTCCAATTGAAGGTATAGGGTGGTACCCCTCCGTTGGCCTCAATAAATAGTTCGCCGGTGCCAAGCCCATTGGTGTCCCCAACTGTGGTGAGCAATTCAATAGTAAGTTCTTCAAGTTCGGGAAATTCAAAACTAAAAGAAGTTTCGCAGGGCGCCTGATCCCGAACTGTAACGGTATAAACTCCGGCTCCCAGGCCCGAAATGGCTGCCATGGTGGAGCCAGTTGACCATTCGTAACTCAACGGAGGTATTCCACCGGAGGCATCAATCAAAAGAGAACCGTTGGTATCTCCCGAGCAGGCCGGTTCGCTCAGGGGAACGATGCTCGCATTGATGGCCGGTGTTACGGTGATCATGGCCTCATCTTCAGCCGAACATCCCTCAGCGTTCGTCACCGTAAGGGAATAGGTGGTTGTAGTTCCGGGGCTTACGGTTATGCTGGCCGAATTCTCACCGGTGTTCCACAGGTAAGTGTACCCCGGCTCTTCCTGTGCCTGCAGGGTTACCTCTTCTCCGGGGCAGATGGTTTGCCCATCGCCGGCATCGGCTATCGGAGCAGCCAGGATGGAAAGAGTAACGGCTACCCGGCCGGTGGAAATACACTCCGTCGCGATATCCACCAGAGCAGCATAATAGGTGCCCGGAGCTGTTGGGGTATAACTGGTTGTTCCTTCAGCAAGAGGGCTGTCATCATTCCCGGTTTGGGTGGCGTACCAGTTTGCAGTTTGCCCCTCACCCACGGATACTTCCAATGCCGGGAAAGGATCGCCTTCGCATATTTCCTTATCGCCGAGGCTTTCCGGCGGGTTCGGAACTTCTTCCGTACAGAGGCAAATCGGGGAGATTATTTCTGCCACTGTTTCACACCCCGTCACCATATTCGTGGCGGTGGCTGTGATGTCAAGCCCAACGGGTATGTTGGTAACCGTGTAAGTGCCCTGTCCGTTTTGCATCCAGTCGCCTGCACTGCTTGCAAATTCGCTGCCATCCGTTTCGGCAATAAAGCCGTAGGTTTCGTAACCGGGTTCACAAAGGATATCGGAGATATCCAGCGGAGGTAAGGGTTTGATATCCACAACCATATAACTCAATACGCTCGGGCAGGGGGCCCCGGCATTGGCCGTCAGTGCAAAAGTGATGGCGCCGGTATAATTAGCGGGAGGGGTAAATACGGCGTCCAGGGCATTCGGCCCGGGGGCGAAGGAACCTCCGGAGATGAGGGCATCCCATTCAGCGCTTACAGCTCCGCCGCCGATCTGTCCATTCAGCTGGACCTCGTCACCCAGGCAAATGTTTTGATTGGGTCCGGAATTGACCATGGCTCTCTGCGCCACCGGAACGGTGACCTGAGCGATACCGATGCAATCATTTGCATCGCTGACCGTCACGGAGTAGGCCGTTGTGGAAGGCGGCGCCACTCTGATGTTGACATTCGTTCCGAGATTGCTGCTCCAGTTGTAAGAATAAGGCCCGTTACCGGAGAGGACAACAGCGATCAGGTTGATGCTGTCCCCCGCGCAGATCTGCGATACTCCGGGGATATCGACAACAGGCCCGGCCTGGTCGCTGATGGCCACAGTAGCTGCGGCGAAGCACCCTTTGAGATCTGTTACTGTCACGGAATAGGACCCCGAAGCCAGCCCGGTGATCTCCCCACTCTCTTCACCATTGCTCCAGAGGAATGAATAGGGCCCGGTTCCTCCGGTTGGATTAGCCGTGGCGCTGCCGTTGTCCTGGCCGCAGGCGGCATCTTCACCCGATATGGACACAGAGGGCAATTGGTTTACCGTTAGGGTTATCATATCGGTATCCATACAGCCTTTATCATCGGTGACAGAAACCTCATATTCGGTAGTGGAAAGTGGGCTTACCAGCTTTTCGGGCCCAAAGCCCAGGCCATTGCTCCAGTGGAAGGTATAATTGCCTGTTCCACTGCCGGCTGTTGCCTCAAGGAGGTATTCCTCCCCCCGGCAGATCTCGCCGTCGGCTCCGGCATCGGCAATGGGTAGCGGATTGACCGTCACCGTTACCTCAGTGGATTCCGAACAATCGTTGAGGTCAGTCACTGTCACCTCATAGGTAGTAGTTGCTGCAGGAGAAACAACCTGAGAAGGCCCGTTGGGCAGCCCCTGGTTCCAGGTAAAGGTATATGCCCCCGTGCCGCCGCTGGCGCCGGCTTCAAGGGTTACCGATTCTCCGGCGCATATCTCTTCAGGGTTGATCGGGAAGATGGATGGGCCATCGATAGTTCCCACGGTTGCTGTGGCTGATGCGGTACAGCCAAACGCGTCTTCAACCGTAACCGAAATGGGCCCTGCCGGCAGCCCGGTGGCCTCCGGCCCGGTTTGGCCGTCGCTCCAGGTATAGGTGTAGGGATCCTGTCCGGAAGAGGCGGAAGCCATAGCACTGCCATTGGCCAAACCGCAGGTGGCGGCCATTGCTGAAATGGCGGGAACCGGTAACTCGTTTACCGTCACGGCTACCTCGTCGGTATCCGTGCAGCCGTTGGAATCGGTAACGGTTAGGGAATAGGCGATATCGGTTGAAGGGCTGGCCACGGGATCCTGTACCGGCGGCAAGCCGCCGCTCCATTCGTATTGGTAGCCACTACCGCTTCCTCCGGTAGCCGAGGCGTTGAGGGTTACGGACCCGCCGGCGCAAATGCTGGCATCGGCGCCCGCATTGGCGGTTGGGGCCGGCGTTTCCGAAAGCGTCACAGCTGTCCTGGAGCCGCTGCTGCAGCCCGGCCCGGCAACCGCTTCGGCGTAGTAGGTGCCGGGGGCGCCGGGGGTGAAACTCAGGCCTGAACCTATGGGAGCACCACCCTGGGGCTGGTTATACCAGAATACCTCCGCCGTGGAGGAAACCTGGAGTGGCACAGGGGCGCCTCCCTGGCAGTAGGTGGCATCTCCCTCGCTTTCAGGCGCATCCGGAAGGCCGACTACTGAAATATCAATGGTGGCCGAGGCGGAGGTAAAACAGTTATTTTCCGTAACGGTGACGGAAAACTGGGTGTCGCTTACCGGAGAGACGGTCGTCGTGTTTGAGGAGCCTCCGGTACTCCATTCAATGCTGTATAGCCCATCGACAAGTGGGTCGATCTGGGCGGTGAGGGTGGCATCCTGGCCGGCACACAGCACATCACCGGCCAGGCCGGAAGCTATGCTCACCTCGGGAGTAACACAAATGCCAAGCTGCTCGATGGCAAGGGACTGGAAGGTCGTTACGCTTCCTTCAAACCTGAATTGCAGGAGGACATCCCTGGGAGCAGAGGTGGGATTGGGATCGACCTCTATCCGGATGTTTTCCGCCCCGTCCGAATTGGTGGGGTCAACTCTGAGCCAGGGCACCTCCGGGATTTCCCGGACGCTCCAGTTCTGGTCGGTCAGTACCTGAATATTAAAGGTGTCGCCGGCGGCCGGAACGGTCTCGAATACAGACGACAACCTGGCGTTATCTACTTCCAGCCGGGTGATCTGCGTGATCTGGCTTACGGCGCCGGGGGTGAAAAGGCCTTCGGCGGTCGTCCCTCCGGTACCGGCGGGCAGATATTCCAGTTCACACAGGCTGCCGTTGAAGTTGCTGCCACTGAGGTCCATCAGATAAAGGAGGATTTCATCGTCTTCGACATACGCACACTTGAAAGCATCATTGTCGAGATCTTTCGGGATCTCAAAGTCCATGGCATCGTCACCGTTCCAGAAAGCGCTGGGGCCTTCCAGCGCCCGGGGAACATCATTGTCAAAGACGAGGAAGCTCAGCCGGTGGCGCTGAGTGAAAGGGAACGCCGTTTCAGGTATATTGACCATGTGGGTAGTTGCCTGGTCGGCCGGGCAGTTGGGTACGAAATCGTCGGCGTCATTAAAAGTAGAGATGAGGAACCTGCCCGTAACAAGGCTGTCAACCCTAAGGGAATAACTGCCGTCACCACCGGGCGTATCCTTGTCAACGATAAGGTAATAGACGCCATCCAGCAGGGAAAGGGAGTCGAGGGAAACCTGGCCGCCCTGCGGACCCGTTTCCGCATAGCCCATGCAGTTTCTGGCGCAAAGGTAATTGTATAAAAATACCCCCATGGGCTCGTTGGATTGCAGGGTGATCGAAACCGGGCTGGGTTCTTCCAGGACAAAGCGATATACATCGTCTCCTCCGGAATATCCCCGGTTGCCGTTGTAACAGTCGTCGTAGGCGTCAAAACCGGCAACACCGCCATTGTCGTAACCTGAGGGCGTGGTTGAAAGATCCCCGGGAGTAGCATTGTTGAAAGTGAGCGTTGGCACGCCACTGGCGCAATCTCCGTCGGGGGTTACCATAAAGCCGTAAGCCTCGGGAGCCGTATTGGTCGCTACGACGTAGTAAAAGCCTTCCGGAAGGCCAGCCCCGTCAAAATCAACGCCAACCTGCCCCAAACAGGACTGAGTGCAGATGGCGCCCGTACAGTCACAACTGAAAACGAAGAACTTGGTGTTGTCGCTCATGAAGGCATCGTCGATAAAAACATCTTCACCATCGTCATTGTAGAATACGTATATGTCGGCGTAAAAATTGGCCGGAATGTCAAAGTCATAGCTGTTCTGGATACAGGATTCCTGCCTTAGCAGAGGAGGGGCCAGGTCGGTAACCCGCATGGTGTCGGTGAACAGGTCGGTGCGATAGACAAAGGTGCCCCCGTAATCGCAGATGGAAAAACAGCGTTCCCACTCTGAGGAGATGTACCCCTCACAGCGGGCTCTGGAGACACAGCCGTATTGTAAGCCGTTTTTTCCACAAACAGGTTCCTCTCCTCCGCAGGTGAAGAAGGCACAGTCGATGCCCACTTTCCAAAGGCAGATGTCGTCCACCCAATAGCTGTTGTTGCTATTTGCGTAGAAGTTGATGGCGCTGAGCTGGCTGCTGTTTTGGACGTTATTGCCGTTCCAGCCCTGGCTGAAATTCCAGGAAGCTACAAAATTGTGGTTGATCCACAGTTCAGCCACATCCTGGTTGATATCAATGATCTGCATGACATTATTCCAGGTGCCGGTATTGTAGTTGAAATTGGCATAGGCATTATTATCTCCGCCCAGCCTGAGGTAACCTGTGCCGTCGGTGTTGAAATACACATTGTAGGCCCAGTTGGCTCCGCTGCCGTCGGCGTTGGGCACGGCGTGCTGAATGTTGTAGTATCCTTCTTTGCCGTTTTCCATCCGCATGTTCCAGGAAAGGCGGTAGCGGCCTGCATTGAGGTCGTCCAGCAGGTAGAGCAGGTCGGAAGCGCTACCGGCCGTTTCTTCGATCTTGACGTACTGGTTGCCGTTCTGTGAAAAGACGGCAGCATCATCGGCTCCGCTGTAGAACAGCCGCCAGCGTGTGGATTGGGGAGCGAGGCGGGCCAGGTCGTAATCTTCCAGGTTGTCGCAGAGGTTTACTGCGCCGATGGGCTGGTTGCCGGTGGGCTCTGAGCATTCGCAATCGCAGGAAACGAAAAGGTTGAAAGGTCCGTCGTCGCTGGATTCTTTTCCATCGACTACGATGTAATAAACACCCGGGCTTAGAATAATGTCGATCGCTTCCTTATATACGCCGTAGCTGATGTTATCCACGGCGCTGGAGGCGATGCAGTTGGTGGCCAGGGAGTTTACAATGAACTGCTGAGGGTCGTCGCATTGGTCCAGCAGGAAAATATCGAGGTCACTGGAGTTGAGGATGTCGAGGAAGATTTTTACCTGCCGCTCCTGAAATATGGTGAGTTCATAGACCCGGTCCGGCCCGTTAAAGGTGAAGCTGGAACTTAGGCAGTTTTCGAAATCGGCGCTGTTAAAGTTGTTGCCCTGGTTAACCGTCGTCTGGTTGGCCAGCGTCTGGCCGCATTGGATGGGTACGGCCTGGCTGCAATCATTGGCGACGGGGTTGCAGGAACCGGCATCCCATTCGTTCGGGATATATCCACTACAGTTTGCCGCACAGCCATTGTAATATTCTACGCCGTTTTTCACACAAACAGGATTGTAGTCCTGGGGGCAGGTGCAGCCCTGGACTTCCCACAGGCATACATTATCTATGGCGTACAGGTTATCCGCATCATTGCCCAGGCCTGCGAAAGCATAGAAATTGATGCCCGCCAGGCGGTTGGCGCCGGCAGTACTGGAAATGTCATTGCTGAACGGCCAGCTGTCGATAAATTCATCATTAATCCAGAATTCGACGAGGTCGTCGTCCATATCAATGATCTGCATTACCCGGTTCCAGTCGCCGTTGAGATAGGTAAAGTTAACAGCCAGGCCGGGCCGGTCGAGGATGGCGCTTCCATCGGAGTTGAAATAAACCTGGTAGGCGCGGTTGGCGCCGCTTCCGGAGCTGTTGGGCAGGGTATGCAGCAGGTTGTAGTAAGCGCTTCTGCCGGTTGCAACGTTCATTTCCCAGGACAGGCGGTATCGGCCGCTCGTCCGGTTGCCGAGGTAGTAGATCACATCCGGGTCAATACCACCCGAGTGTTCAACTCTGAGGTATTGTTCGTTGATGTTCAGGTAGGTGCGGACTTCGGCGTCGTAGGCGCCGGTGGACCACTTGATCCAGTCCGGAGATTGGGGAGTGATGAATTGATTGCTGGTATAGGTTTCAAAATTGTCGCACTGGACAGTTTGCCCACCGTACAGGTTGGGGTTTTCGTAGCAGGTGGAACCACAGTTGGAACTGAAACTGGTTAAAAAGCGGACGTTCACTGTTGAACCGGCGAACCCTGCCTGGACAATAATATATACTGCATTACCGGCGGAAACATTCAGTTCTGCAATGTTGAACCCCGAATTCCCTCCGCAGGATGTGGAAGTAGTGGAAGGATAAAGCGCGGTATAGGGGTCGCCATTGGTGCAGTTATCATAAATAAAGTAGCTGGCTGCCTGGCACAATTGCAGCGTGCCGTTTTGCGGAGGCGTAAAGACATACCAGGAATCCTGTCCGTCAAACTGGTCGTCGAAAAGGGCTTGCCAGGTGGCGTTCAGCGATACCGGCGTAGCAGTTGAACAGGTATTGGACAGCAGGAAAGGTGTAAAGGAAAAAAGGAAGAAAAGGGTATAAATGCTTTTCATAGGGAAACGGGGGTTTAGGTTAATAATGCGCAAAGGAGAATTGCCAGAAGTTGAGCTATGGGAGCTCTGGTGAAAATTAAATTCTGTGTTTAGGGTGAAGCGAGGTGTGAAAAGTTCATGATCGTATGGTTTCAGGGGTTATTAAATCAGAAAAAGTATTTGTCGCCAATAAAAATAAGTATGAAATTCTATTCTCCCAAATGATTGGCAGAGTTTTTATATAATGGAGGACTATATGAGAAAAAAACCAATTTCCTCATTTAGAGCCCAGTAGCTCGTTGAGCTTACGGCGGGTAGCATCGTGTTCCGGCCGCAGTTCCAGGGCGCGGGAGTAAGCGGTAATGGCCCGGTTATAGTTTTCCGGCCCTGCTCTTACCATAGCGTCGGCAAAATCGATGAGCCGGTCGAATTCGGTTTTCAGCCGAAGTTCCGTTTGGCTGACAGACCGGAGAAGGATACTATCGGGGCTCAGGGCGTAGGCCTGCTCGAATGCTGCCAGAGCCTCCCGGAAGTCGCCGGCGCCGGCCAGGCTGTCTCCGCGGCTGACGTATTGGCCGAGCTTTAGAATGGTTTGCCGCAACCCGGCCAGGCTATCCAGAGCGGAGGGCCGCAGGCCCGGGATATCCAGGGCATCTATCTGTTTCACCGCTTCGGGATATTCTCCTTCTTTTTTTAGCAGGACGGCGTTCAGGTAGGAGGATTCAAATGCCTTGTCGGCGGCCCGCCGGGCGGCGGCCTGGGCGTGTTGATACTGGAAAATGGCGAATACCGCAGATGCCAGGGCCAGCAGGGCGAGGACTCCAAAGCCGGTGGCGATGCGCCAGGCCTTCCGCCGCTTTTGGCGTTCTTCTTCCAGGGCAGCCTGTTCCTGCTGCTCTGCCTGCTCGTAGCTTTCCTTAATAAAGGCCTTCACTTCGGGAGTGAGCGCCGGCTCCAGTTCTTCTAATACTTCTTCAATACCGATCAGCTGTTTGCGGTTGAGCAGCAGGCCGCTGGCCCGGTATTCGGCGTAGGCGTTGCCGATGCGTTTTTTGGCCTGGTTGCGGCGGCGCTGTTCCTCGGTGCGGGCTTCATCGATCAGGGCGGCCAGGCTGTCGTGGGCCAGTTCGTAGGAATTGCCCTTGTCGTTGAGGATGCGGCTGGCCTGCAGGGCTTTCAGACAGGTGGTGAGGGCCTCCGGGGGCAGGCTGGCCAGGAAGGGATAGCTTTCATCATCGACTGTTATAAGCCCGCCGGCCACTTCAAAGGGCACGGGGCGTTTGGTTCCCCTTTCGGTAACAAAAACGTCGAGCACCTGCTGGGTGAACCCATCAGTTATATTCGGATATTCCTTTTTCAGCGTATCCTGGATGAGGCGCTGCTGTTCGTTCAGGAATTGGCCCAGCACATTTTCGATGGCGCCCAGTTCTTCGATCTCCCGGGTGGTAAAGGTGAGCCCGGGAAGTTCTTCCCCCTGCCTGTCTCGTTGATAAGTACGTTTGAAAGCGGCCTTGTACAACCGGTCCAGATAGACCTGAAGATAGGGCAGGGAAATACCGGTTTTGCCCCGGCTGAGGTTGTCAATGGCCTGCTCGGGGTTTTGTTCCTGATCCTCGAACCGGATGTTGAAGGCAGCGCAGGAACGGGTGATGACTTCCCGGACACCGGCCCTTCCCATAGGCTCTACCCGCAGCCGCCGGGTGAACAGGCGGGGGATGGCCTTCTCGAAGTTGTAAAGGTGAGCGAGGTATTCCTCTCTGAGAATAAAGAGGATGCGGCAGGGAATCTGGGCCTGTTGTATTCTGGCAATGTCTTTTACAAACTGCTGTTGTTCCTCCTCACTCCCCAGGATGAGCAGCTCTTCCATCTGGTCGAAGATCAGATATACCGGGCGGAGGTATTCTACATACAGCGCTTCGATGGCCTGGGCGATATCACCTGGAGGCTGTTCTTCCAACCCATTCGCCAGTGCTTCTTCCAGTGAGCGGTTGATGTCCTCATTCCGGCGGATGAAAAGAGGATACCAGTCGGTGGGGTGGTAACGGTTGGCCAGGCCGCACTGCACCAGGCTGGTCTTGCCCGCCCCTGAAGGCCCGTAGATGAGCGCCAGCCGGTTCTTGGCCACCATCTCCTGCAGGGCGTCCACCTCTTCGGTGCGGCCGAAGAAGATGCCTTTATCCTCGCGGGTGTAGGCGTCCAGGAATTTGAAAGGGCTTCTCATGGCCGTTCGGGTTCATTGCCTGGTGGGCTCAGCAATTCAAAAAAGGCGTCCAGCTGAGCTTTGACGATCATCAGTTGCTGGTTGCCTGCTTCCAGCAGTTCTTCATCCGGGTTGTAAGCGCGGTAGAAATAATAGCTGTCCTTCTGTTTGTCATAGTGGCTGAAGAAATAGATATTGGAGACTTCCGTATCTCTGGCATCCTCCTCAAAGGCATGCTTGTCGATGATGAAAGGCGAAAGGTTGAGCTCTCTGAGCCGGCCTCCTTCCTCCGGTTCCTTGATCAGCAGAATAGAGCGGTTGTCGGTAAACCGCTCGAGGACCAGGTCGGTCTGGTCGAGCCCTCCGAGGAGGTCGATCAGGCGAACGATGTTGTGCCGGAAGGTCGGCTTGCGCAGGTGCCGGTACTTTTCAATATCGATATCGTTTATGGAAGCCAGGGTGTATTCGGCCATGAAGCCCATGTGCAGGAAGATCTCCGCCAGGCTTTCCTCGGCCCGCAGGCAGAGCGCGGGTACTTCACCAGCTGCGATCCCGCCCGTATTCAACCGGCGGCGCAGGGTATTGAGGAAGAAATTGGCCGCCATGAAATTATCGTTTTTATAGGGTAACTCTTTGATCTCCTCCAGTTCGGGGACAAAGAATTCGACCAGCCCCTGGTTGGCTTTCTCTTCAAAAGCCTGGCGGATGGACCGGATGAGTTCGATATAGTCATAGGAATCCACCTCGATCCGGGCGCGGTGCAGGAATTCGTGTATGACTTCCATCGATTTTTCCGGCAATACCAGTTCGCCGTGTTCGAGTTTGGCTTCCCAAAGCTGGGCCAGAAGGATGAAGGCCATCATTTCAGTGATGATGCTGTAGGTGCGCGCCAGTTGTTTCAGCCGGGCCTCTCCGGGTTGGTCGTATCCATCGCCACTACCGCTCATTGGGGTGATGAGTTTGCGGAGGTGTTCGGCCACCGGAGCGGGCAGGCAGTTGAGGATGGCCATGCGTTTTTTAGAAGCGCTTACCCTTTTGCCCTTTTTTTCCTGATAGGCAAGAAATTCAAGGTCTTCGCTGTAGCCTTCCAGGGAATCCAGCAGGGTGGCGATCAGCTTTTCATTGGGAGTGAATTCCGGAGCGGAGGCCTGCTGCGGTTTATCGGGTAGCCGGATGTCCAGGTTTTCCCTGTATTTGTAATAGATACCCCAAATAGGTTCTTCCGGCTCGCCTGTATCTTCCAGGGCAGCAGACCTGTGTACCGTTATTTCTGCACCGAGCGATGCAGCTCCGATCCCGATCTCAAAGGCCCGCTCAATGGTATCACCCAGGCTCATGGACTGGAAAAAGCTGGCCGCAAAGTCCTTGGCGCTGCGGTCGTTGACCGGAGCGCTGGTGGCGATCACCAGGGGCACTCCGCATTCCAGCAGTTGTTCTACCTGCCCGCGGGTGGAGCAGCCGTTGAGGATCACGGCCTTCAGGTTGGGGCACTGGCCCAGCAACTGCGCCAGGCCGCCGGCGCGCGAGCGTTCGTCTGCAAGCAGCAGCTCCTGTCCGCCGGCATGGCCACTGTAGGAGAAAAGGAAAATATTGTCGCGGTATAAAATGAGGAACTCCCGGATCTTCTGCCGGGTGGTGTAGGCATCCCGATGGATGAGGTAGTGCTGCTGCAGGGCGCGGGGCGTCAGCAGGCTATATACCTTGTCGTCTTCCTCCTGCAGGGCGGGAAGGGGCGAAGCACTGGAATGGGCATAGGCGAAAAAAAGGACATCCATCGAAACGGGATTGTGGTCTCGGCAAGAAAGATAGGTGTTTTCAGGCAATTTGCCAATGGTGGCGAATGCTACTTCCTGCAACCCATACCTCAAGCCGGGTCAGTAATCCGTCTTGATCGTATTGTCAAACGGTATCCTGAACTGGTAAAGCACATCCTCGTCCGTATGATCTTCCAATACATCCAGGCCATAGCGCACCTTTCGGGGGTCGTCATAGGTCAGAGTGCCGAAGATTCGGTCCCAGAAGGAAAAGATATTGCCGAAATTGGTGTCCGTCCAGGGGCGCTCGAAGTGGTGGTGGAACTTGTGCATATTGGGCGTGATGAACACCAGGCTCAGGGGCTTGTCCAGCCATAGGGGCATGGAGATATTGGCGTGGGTCAGGTAGGTGAACAGTACGCTGGTGATGCGGTAAACCAGATAGTAGGCAAAAGGCATGCCGCTGATGACAACGGCAATCAGGGCAAAGCATTCACGGAGCAGATAATCGCCCGGATGATGCCGGGTGCCGGTTGTGGCATCTACCTTGGTGTCGCTGTGATGGACCATGTGAAATTTCCACATCCACTTCACCTTGTGCAGCAGGTAATGTGCGACGTACTGGGCCACGAAGTCGAGCAGCATGATGGCGATGAGCAGCTCCGCCCAGATGGGCCAATCCAGAAGGTGGAGAAAGCCGAAATGCTGCTCCTGCGTCCAAAGGAATATGCCGACGGTTGCCAGCCCGAACAGCACATTGATCAGCAGGGAGGTGGAGAGGAAAATGAGGTTGACCCCGGCGTGCCTCCACTTGCGGTAATTAAATTGGGACAAAGGGATGTTGCCTTCCAGTATCCAGCTGACGGACAGGCAGATCATGATCCAGGCAAGCTTGTACCAGTCGGGCATTTGCTCGAAAAAATTCAGAAAAGCATCCATGTTTTAAAGGAATAGTTTTACTTCGGGGTACCAAGAGGCTGTTTCATTTATATCCTTTGGTTTTATTATGGCTCTTTTTCCACCATGCGGCAGCTTTTTTTTGCCCCGTAGCCCCGGCTACGAAGCAGAAAAAGAGCTTTGCCCGGCGAAAAAATTAGCTCATAATAAATTTCAAAAACATAAATGAAACAGCCTCTAAAGTAGCTTCTTTTTTTTAAATTCGGATAATGAAAAAAGTGACTTTCGTAAGCAAAATAGTATTGACGACAACATGGAAAATGAAATAGTAAGCTGGCTTTCCGCATCAGGCATCAGCCCGGCCAACGTGATGCAGGCCCTGTTTTCTCTCATGATCAGCATCCTGTTCATACAGTCGGGGCTGGATAAGGTGTTCAACTGGAAAGGGGAACGGGATTTTTACAAAAGCCACTTCGAGGGCACCCTCCTCGACGGGGCCGTCCCCCTCCTTATGCCCGTCATCACGTTGTCAGAGTTGTCGGCGGGCTTCCTCTCCGGCATCGGCCTGCTGGTGATGTTGTTCACCGGGCGTTCGGGCATCGCTCTGCTGGGTATGCTGATGGCCTGCCTGTCCATCATTCAGCTGTTTTTCGGCCAGCGGGTGGCCAAGGATTATAATGGCGCAGCAGTGCTGGTCCCTTATTTCCTGATGGCGGCGGCGGGGGTGTATTTTTACCTGTTTGCGTGAACCTTCATCAGCTCCATTCCTGCACTCCTCCCTCGCGCAGCGCGTCGATGGCCATGCGCACGCTGAGGGTAGTGGTGGCGCCGGTTTGAACGTTGGACAACGGCTTTTTGCCCGTTTGTACGGACTCGTAGAAATCCTGGAAGGCGTAGTGGGTCCCTTCCCAGCCTTCTTTCAGCCTTTCCACTTCGATGGGGTAGCCCTCACCGCCGGCTCCGGCAGGCAGGGTGGCGCCGGAAACGCCATCGACATTGCCTTTTTCCTTTTCGTTGAGGTTCTCGGGAAAATACCTGCCCTTGTCAATTTCCAGCTCAATGGTCCCCTTGCTGCCTTTGAATTTGAAGAGATAACCCTCATGGGCGTTGGCGGTCAGCGAAATGCAGTTCACTTTCATGCCATTGGGGTATTCGAGAAGGGTGTTGACATTGTCGAAAGTTTCCCGGCCGTCCTTCCAGTAGTCGATCCCTCCGAAACCGACGGCGCGGACGGGGTGGCTGTCGAACACCCAGTTGACGAAGTCGATCTGGTGGGAGTGCAGTTCGGCGGTCAGCCCTCCGGAGTATTCGAGGTACATCCTCCAGTTGATCATTCGCTCATACCGCGGGTCGGGGACGGGGCGGCGCCAGTCGCCGTTGCGGTTCCATTGTATATAGACGTTGGTGATGGTTCCCAGGTATCCGCTCCGGATGATGTCGGCTACTTTTAAATACAGGGGGTGATACCGGTACTGGTGCCCGACCTGGAAAGCCAGTCCGCTGGACTCCACCTTTTGCACCAGCTTGCGGGCTTCCTCCTTCTGGTAAGTCATCGTCTTTTCGCAATAGACGTGTTTGCCGCTGTCGAGAGCATCTGCCGCCATCTGGTAGTGCATGGACAGAGGAGTGGCTATGACGACGGCATCGACGTCCCCGTCGTCGAGGAGGCTCCGATAGTCGGGGTAGGCTTTGCAGCCTTTGCCGGCATCGGCCAGCGCCTTTTCCAGGCGGAAAGGCAGAATGTCCGAGCAGGCTGCGATCCTGAACTGAGGCATATCTTTGAGGATGCGAATGATGCCTCCGCCCCGGTCTCCGGTTCCGATGACGCCGAGCTGAATGATGTCGTTCTGGGCAACCGGCCGGTTCATGGCATTCACCTGCCCCAGCGTCAGGCCGGTGGCGGCGAGGGCTCCTTTTTTTACAAATTCTCTTCGGTCCATATTATATTTGATAGTGTGATCGAATTGCACCTCCAACCCAGGATAAGAGCTCGAAGTTTACTAAATCCAAAACAAAACTTAGAATAAGTCATGAAAAAAATATCCCTTACTTCCTTTGGAGCAGTATTTATTTTGATGTTTGTTACCTCCATCGCCCTGGCAGCGCCCGGTGATGGCTGGCGAACGCTTTTCAACGGCAAAACCCTCGACGGCTGGGAGGTGAAGAACGGCAAAGCGGAATACGTAGTGCGCGACGGCTCCATCACAGGCATTACCAGAATGAATACTCCCAATACTTTCCTCTGTACCAAAGAGCACTTCGGCGATTTTATCCTGGAACTGGAGGTATGGGGCGATGCAGCCCTCAACTCCGGCATTCAGTTTCGGAGCAACAGCCTTCCGGAATACCAGGACGGGCGGGTGCACGGCTACCAGGCGGAGGTCGATCCCAGCCAGCGGGCCTACAGCGGAGGCATTTACGATGAGGCCCGCCGCGGCTGGCTGTACCCCCTGAGCCTCAACCCGGAAGGGCAAAAGGCCTACCAGGTGGGCCAGTGGAACCAGTACCACATCGAGGCCGTTGGGCCGGAACTGCGCATCTGGGTCAATGGGGTCAATACGGCCAACGTGGTGGACGATATGACGGCTTCCGGTTTCATCGGACTCCAGGTTCACAGTATTGGCAGTGAGGAGCAGGCCGGCCGGGAGATCCGCTGGCGCAACATCCGCATCAAAACGGAAGGCCTGGAGGCCGAACGCTGGCCCATGGCGCCCCATGCCCCCGAATTGAATTACATCCCCAACACCCTCACTCAATACGAAAAAGACAAAGGCTGGCGCCTGCTGTGGGACGGCAAAACGGCCAATGGCTGGCGCAGCGCCCGCAGTGATGAATTCCCCGCGAAAGGATGGATGATGAAAGATGGGGTGCTGACCGTCCTGGAGTCCGGCGGGGAGGAGTCCGAAAACGGAGGAGATATCGTCACCCGCGATCAGTTCAGCAACTTTGAGCTGAAGGTGGAGTTTCGCATTACCGAAGGAGCCAACAGCGGCATCAAGTATTTCGTTGACCCCGAACTCAACAAGGGCGCAGGCTCCGCCATCGGCCTGGAATACCAGATCCTGGACGACGAGAAACACCCCGATGCCAAAATGGGGGTGAACGGCAACCGGACCCTGGCCTCCCTGTACGACCTCATCCCGGCGGAGAACCTCTCCGTACCGGGCAACGAAAAGGTTTTCCGCGGGGTAGGGGAGTGGAACCAGGCCCACATCATCGTCCGGGGCAACCACATCGAACACTGGCTCAACGGCTTCAAGGTGGTGGAATACGAGCGCAATACGCCCATGTACCGGGCCCTGGTGGCCTACAGCAAGTACAAGGTGTGGCCCAATTTCGGTGAAGCGCCTCAGGGGCACATCCTGCTGCAGGATCACGGCAACCGGGTGTCATTCCGGAGCATTAAGATCAGAGAGCTTTAGAGTGTGTTCAAAATTCCATCAATTGGCTACAAGTGGCAAATTTTCTCCTGCATTTCGTTAAAAAGCCTCGGCGTACCTTCCAGGTATGCCTACGTTTTTTGCCTCATTCAGCACAAGATTTGCTCACTTTCGCTCAATCATGAAAATTTGAACACACTCTTAGTGCTCTGCCGGGGCCCAGCCCTCTTCGTATTCGCGGGCCCAGTACTTCTTCATGATGTCTTTGTCCTTAAAGAAACCGGTGTCGGGGTCGATGGCGAGGGTAGTGTCGTTTTCCCTCGATGCCACGTTGGAATAATGGCAAAGGTGAGTGCTGATGGCCCCTTCTGAGATGGGGCAGTTCAGCTCCGCTTTGCCGCGGATGGTATCCAGGAAGTTTTGAATGTGAAGCGTGGTCATGTCTCCGCCTCCGCCCAGGGCGGTGCCTGCTTCTTCTCCGGCGGATTTCCGTTCGCGCAGCAGCTGGCCGTCGCGGTCATACAGCCGGTAACCTTCCCGGTCAACAAAGACGGTTCCTTCGGTTCCGTAGATGATGGTTCCGCGTCCTGCGCCATAGGTTGGATAAGCGTTCCGGCTCTTGCCGTCCCAGTTGATCACTTTGTTGCCCGGGAACCGGAGCGTGGCGTACATGGTGTCGTACATTGTCCAGGGGTCGTCTTTGAAGTGGTATTTGCCGGAGCTCATCTGTACTGCTTCCGGGAAAGTGGCCTGCAGGGCCCAGCGGGCAACGTCAAACTCGTGAGTGGCATTGTTGCCGGTTTCGCCGGTGCCCCAGCGCCAGAACCAGTGCCAGTTGTAATCGCCTGCGATATCGATAAATTCGGTGCGTGGCGCCGGCCCCTGGAACAATTCCCAGTCCAGGTAATCGGGTACAGGGATCTTGTGAGCGTCGGGCACCCGCCCCCGGTTGTTGGAATAAAAAGCAGTTGCCATATAGGCCTCCCCGATCACGCCCTCGTGGATCTGTCCGATGATCTCGCGGGTTTCGGGGGCGGAGCGCTGCTGGGCGCCCATTTGCACAACAAGGCCTGTTTTTTGCTGCCAGGCTACCAGCAGTTCGCCTTCCCGGGGGTTGTGGCTGCAGGGCTTTTCCACATAAACGTGCTTGCCGGCCTGCATGGAGAGGATGGCGCCCGGAGCGTGCCAGTGGTCGGGCGTGGCGTGGAAAACGACATCCACATCCTCCTGTTCGTGGATGCGGCGCATGTCTTTTTCTCCTTTTGGCTTTTTACCCATCGCCTCTTCCACTTTGCCGATGGCGGCTTCCTGCCGGCGGGCATCGACATCGCAGACGTAGGCAACCTCCACATTATCCAGCTGCGCCAATGCCCCCAGCAGGCCCGGGAACCGGCGGTAACAGCCGATCATGGCCACCCGTATGCGTTCGTTGGCGCCCATGATGTTGCGGTAGCTTCGGGCGGTTGCGGTAAAGCTGCCAAGGGAGAGTGCAGCAGCTCCGGCTGCCGTCTGTTTGAGGAATGTCCTTCGTTGCATGATATTGGTATTTTCGTTTTATTCCCGGGAAGGCGTGGCGCAATTCCGGGGCGATGGTAAAAAAATCATTTCCAGATTGGGCGATTTAAGTTAAATAATTTCCAAAGCGTTTTCCAAATGCGGCTGAATAATTCCCCCGCAGAGGCGGCCCGCAGCGCCTTGTAATTGCCGTTTAATGTACCTAACTTGCCGGGAAATTGATCCTGAATGAAGCAAACACCTAACCCAGTCAAACCCCTTCGCCGCGGAGGCAGCACTCCTTTTTTCAGGCATAAGGAGCATAACAGCCTTTTTGCGGAAAAACCTGCTTCTCCTTTTTTTCAGTCGCGGAAGAGCGCCCGGCCGGCAATGGCCACAGGCCAGCCGGTTATCCAGCGGGAGGTTATTATCGGTGGAGAGCCAAAAGATGAAAAGGCCGTGCTGGCCAAAGCAAAAAGCGATACCAAAGACCCTGCTTTTGTGGAATGGCTGGAAAGATCCGGTTGGGCCAAAAAGGAAACAGCAAAACACGACAAGGCGAGCTGGGAGGCCTTCTGGGAAGAAGCTTATCTGGCCTACCTGGCTGAAAAAGGGATCGAGCCGGAGGCCTCCGTCGGCGGAGATGCAGAAAAAATGCATTCCCGGTTCAAGGATTTCAGAAAGGAAAAAGAGAGCGGCAAACTTCTGGCAACCGCCAAGGAGCTCAAAAACAGCTGGCAGCTGTTGAAGGAAATGGCCGCCTATGAGGCCATAAAAAATGTATTCAAATTGCCCATCCCTCAGCCTGAACTGGTGCGGTTACCCGGAGAAGGTGAAGCTCCCGGCCCTCTGGCTATCCGCATGGACCATCTTACCGGGGAATTTATCGACCTGTTCAAAGATACGTCAACGTTGATACTGGGAAGGATAGCAAAAGTAGTCCTGCAACATAAAGATATAGCGAAACAAAAGGAGGTTATCGGAAATTTTGTGGCGTGGTTTAAGCAGGCCGCCGAAATATCCGGAAGGACCAAGATGATCATCTGGGACCTGCAGGGCATCCTTGATGCAAATGGCAATTTTACCATCATTGACCCGCTCGATGTGGTGAGTTATGAGAAATTGGGAGCAGGGGAACAAGGCAAGTTGGCTCAAACGGGCAGGACACAGCAAGAAGTCTATAATAAATTGCTTTTGGCCATGAATAAACCAGCGGGCCTAAGTGAATATTTAAAATTTGCAGCCGGCCCCTCGGGAGATTGAGTACATACCAATGCCCAAGGCAACCAGAGCTTTAGGTATTAGCTATGCCTTACGGCTGTCCCTGCCCATCACGACGACTCCTACCACCAGCCACAGCACCCCTGCATAAACTGCGTACAACAGGGTATCATTTACCGGAGAAAGAGCCGGCCCGATGACGGCCAGTACGGCCGTAGAGCTGGCGTGCATCAGCTGGGCCAGGAATACGCTCCGGGTGTTGGAATAGACCCAGACGATCAGCACTCTCATCGCCGTCATGGAGGCCACCATCCAGATGAGAAAATGGGGCAGCCAGTAGGCGCCGTATTCGGCAGACGAAAACAGGTAATCCGCTACGATGTGCCAGAAGGAGTGGAGCAGCCCCAGCAGAACAGCCCCTGCCAGCAGGCCGAATCTTTCCCGCAGCCGGGGAAAGGCAAAGCCCGTCCACCCGATCTCTTCAAAAAAGCCGGCCAGCAGGCCGATCGCGATGCCCTGGGGAAGAAAACGGGGAGTGAAAACCGGAGAAACCAGGGCGCTCATCATGAGCAGCACCGTGATGAAGAGGGAAGGGGGCAGGAGGGCAGCCATTGAAAACCAGTGCAGGTTTACCCGCCAACGGCTCATCTTCAGGAGAAGTTGGCGCAGGCCCTTTCCTCCATCCGTTATCCACGTCATGCCCACTCCGGCCAGGCTGGGGCCGGCGAGCATCGCCAGGAACATCACCGCGCCGTCGGCAAAAGCCAAAGGTTCTCCCCGAAGGAACTTTGGCCCCGCCGTTACCAGGCAGCCACCCCACGCAATCCCGTAGGCCAGAATAAAGTAGGAGAGCAGAGGATAGCGCCTCACGATCACCAGAATCTTCATAAGCGTTTCTGCATTTAACTGAAGGGGCTGTCTCTCTCTTAAGTAGCCGGACAGATTTATATTACGTATGAGTCGGCATCCCAAAAGGCTGCTTCGTCTGAGCAAGCCCCCCCGACACTGCGTGTACGGGGCAGGCTCTCCGCCTCCGGCACCTCCCCCGAAGGAGGAGGAACTGGAAACAGTGGGTTGGCGGCCACTTTGCAGCTCCCATTAAGCAAAAGCCCCCTCCTTCGGAGGGGGTGGGGGGAGGCTCATCCAGATAGCCTCAATACATAACCTCAACAGGTCCGGCTACTATGCTCTTTGTGGTGGGGTAAATATACTATTAAACAAAAGAGTTTCAAGATAATTTGCCGGAAGTGTGCATGACTGTTGTCAGGGGGAGGGGTGATTTTTGTCAGGAGTGTTGCCACTGTCTTTTTATATGAATCCAGGGCAGGCTGTCACAATGGGAAAGGGGGGGGAGAGGTTTGTTGCGTTCGTGAGCTGACTATCGTCATTGCCATATTGAAACCTTAAGCCTAAATTATTCTGGTAAATTTTCAGTTTTACACCCATCCCGAAGTTTCCCTCCCTGAATAGAAATGATCAATTTTTCAAACCCCAGGAGCCGATGTTTTTTTTCATGCTATTCGCAAGTCATAAGGCATCTGAAGCTTTTGGCAAAAACGGTAGAACAATATGGAAAAAGGCCAAACAAAAGAAAACCAAAACAACAATGGGGCTCAGGCGGAAGTACCCGGCTTCGGGGCGGCCCAGGGGCTTTCCGTATTATTAATCGGGATGGGTATTGGCTGGTTGGCGGGATTGACAATTGCTCCGGTTGCTTCTTCTATTCTTACCAGCATCCTGGGGCTGGCATCCGGTGTAGTGGTAGGGCTGCAAACAATCAAGCCCTGGAAAGGAGCATCGGGAGAGAAAAACAGCTCATATCTCGATGCCAGGCCAGCAGCCCTTCTCATCGTGGGAATCGCATTTGCTACTCCTGCGGGTATAATGGCGCGCACCCATGCCCTCTTTGAACCCCGGAGCAGAGAGACGGCCGGCATTACTCCGGCAGATGAGGAAGAGGTTTTAGATATGGGGCAAAGCACCGGGCCCAAAAGCAAAGTCCGCCAGGGTGTGCTGTTTAGCAATTACAAGGAATCGTGCGATATTATTCTGGGCGAGGCTGTTGCTGAAAACTACCCTTCCTTTTTGGGGGAACTGAGTGCCTCAGAGGAGATCCCGCAGGCTAAAGAGATGGTAGAACGATATAAGGACGACCCTGAAACCCTGGCTTACTTTTTAGATATCATTTGCCAATATTATCAACCAAAATGAACCAAAATGAAAACCTTTTTCAAAAATGATGGAAGGCCGCCTATCAGCCTGGTGGTTCTTTTTCTGTTCTTTTTATTTCTCCAGGCGCTTTCAGCAGGAGAGAACCCTGCTGTATTCAGGATTCTGCTCACAGGTTGTGAGGGAGGGAAGGGGTTTGTCCAGACCGGGTTCCGGGCTCAGTGGAATGGCCAGGAGGGGGTGATCACTGCCCTGCATGGAGTGGCAGGATGCAGAAGGTGCTCTGCTGCTCAGGGAGGAGAAAAGGACGGAATTTATCTGGATGACCTGGCCCTGGTCGCGGTGGATATAGACAGGGACATTGCGTTCCTGGCTTCCAGGAAACTGCAGGATATTCCAGGCCAGCCTCTTAAAGGTACTGGTTATGACCTTTCCAGGGACCAACTCCAGGTGGTAGGATACCCTGACGGGGTTCTTATTCAGAGAGCCAGCCCTGTAAGTTATCACATCGACCCTTTAGTCGGGCTGGGGGTGTGGCATCAGGAGGTCAGAAAAATGTGTGAACAACGGAGGAGCCCAAATTGCGGGATCAAGGTATTGTTAGTCCGCGGAGACCCTCTTATTCCGGGACACTCCGGTGCGCCCCTGCTCAACCAGAACGGGCAGATCGTCGGGGTCGCCGATGGAGGGCTAAAAGGGGGGCTTGCATTGTTGAACTGGATAATACCTTATAAAGACATTCAGCTGTCATCCGTGAGTTATGCCGGTAATGCGAATGCTTTACATTCTTTGCGGCAGATGAACCTCTATGACCTTTTTGCCGCACCCTCGAGTATGGACCCCAGCCGGTTCTACGGAGGAGAGGGAGCAACCATAAGCGGCCAAATATTTTACGGGGGATACGGCTCCCCGCCGATTGGCTTGCTTTCCAATTATTCCAAAGCTAAGGCTATTATCAGGTTGATGGAAGTAGAAACCAGAAAAGAGGTGCCTGTTGATTTTGACTACGACCCCAATACCGGTAATTATACCATTTACAATGTTCCCTCCGGAAAATATACCCCTTTTGTAAAAGTTGAATCCGGTTACCCTTTTCACAAAACTTCAGGTGGAGACTTTATCTCCTACCTTTCCGGATTAAATGAAGACATTGTTGTTGCTCCTCATGATAAAAATATTTACAGGGGCCTGCATGTTGTGCATTCCATCCACCTTAAAAAACCGGTCGATAACCAGAAAGAAAGGACTTTCACTCAGGACCCGCCTGAAGTATTGTACAAAGGCCCCATTTATCCCAGCGCTTCGGTATTTGAATGGGACCCTGTACCGGGAGCAACGGCGTACCAGGTTCGTATCCTGTTAATGGATGGAGCTTCCAATACCCGGATCGATGAAAAGGACTTTAATATTTCCGGAACCAGTATTTCTCCTGGCCTTGCAGCCAACTACGGAAATACTTATTACATGTTTTTGGTATCGGCCTATTACGGCAGTGGCTGGGATAAATTAATCGGCCATTTTTCTAATTATTACAAAGACGGTTTTGGTGGCTGGTTTATATTTAAAGTCGTTGAATATTCTGCTGTCAGTGAGGTCTTTTTAGAAGCAGAGCGGCTCAACGGCTTTTCCCCTCATGTCGCGGTGGACAATTGCAGCGAAGGAGGGCAATACCTGGGATGGATCAACAACGGGGATTGGGTGCGGTATGATAACATCGACTTTGGCTCTAATGGCATGAGCTCTTTCTCCGCAAGGGTGTCGAGTGGTGAAAAAGGAGGGGTGATCCGGATCCGTTTGAATGCTCCTGACGGAGAGGTCGCCGGTTCCTGCACAGTTCCTTCTACCGGAGGATGGCAAAACTGGACGACAATAAATTGTGCCCTTTACAAACGGATCTCAGGGACAAATAACCTCTTCCTAACCTTTGAAGGAGAAGGGCTTTATTTATTGAACATCAATTGGATGAGGTTTTCAAACTGATGGCGCTGCCGGACAGGATGGAGGAAGCATTTACCTCTATGGCAAGGACATACGTTCTTCGGCGCAAGGTGGACAAGGCTACTTTGTTTAGCCAGACAAGCAACCTTGAAGCCCTTTGAAATGAGGTGGGACAGGTACTCCTGATCTTCATTCACCTCAAACTCCGCCCCATCAAAGGTTCCTCCTTCGCCGTTCGCTGAAATAATTGATGAATCGGTATTCTTCCTTATCGTACTTCTCGAAGAAAATATCACTTTTCCTGGACAACCCGCTGCCCAGCAACTCGCTGAAAGGCTGCAGGACCGTAATGTGGTCCATCACCACCTTAATAATGGCGATGATGGGCAGGGCCAGGATGAGGCCCGAGATGCCCCAGATCAGCCCGCCGGCGAAGAGGGAAAAAATGGCGGCCATGGGGTTGATGCTGACGCTGCTCCCGACTATTTTGGGCGTGATGAGGTTGCCTTCCATGACCTGCACGCTGGCGTACAACAGGACCACCGCGGCGGGCTGCCAGAAAGTGCCGGTGGTGGCGATGGCATAAATAAAGGGGAAAAAACCGCCGAGTGTTGTCCCGATATACGGGATGATGGCGAGAAAAGCCGCCAGAAAACCCCAGAAGGGGGCGTAATTGATCCCGATCGCCCAGAGCCCCAGGCTGTTGAGCACGCCCAGGATGAGAATGACCAGCATCAAGCCGTAGAGGTATTCCTGGGCGACGTGTTGAACCTGCCCCATGATGTTGCCGGCTTCTTCCCTGACGGCTCTGGGAAACTGGGTGAGGGCGAAATTCTTAAAGGCCGTACGGTACAAAAGGGCAAAAAAGGTGAACAAGAGCGTAAGCAATAAGCCGGCCAGTATTGCGGTGGAGGAAGTGAGGCTGTCTCCCAGCAGTTGCAGCGGGGTGTCCAGGATGGTGGTGAGGTTGGTGCGCATCCATTCTTCGAGGCTGCTGGAGTCGAGTGACAGGTGGCGTTCGGCCAGGTTGAACAGGTGGCTGACTCCGGCTTTCAATTGCCCGGTGATCGAGGGCATATCCTGAAGAACGGTGGTCAGCTGATAGGAAAATAAACCGATGGCAAACAAAATGGGAAGCAGCGCAATGAACATGGAGAGGAAAATGGCAGCCGGCCGGTAAGGGATCCATTTCTCGATCCTGCGGCAGATCGGCAGGAGCAAAAAGGAGAAAAGGGCTGAAAACGCCACCGGCACCAGAAGGCTTTTGCCAATAATGATGACGTAGGTGCTGATGGCCAGGATCACCAGCAGATAGGCGATGCGCTGCAGGTTAATATTGATATTGCTCATGCTTATATGGGCTTTTTTGGGATTGAATATAATCAGGGCGGCCAAGTTGGCAAAGTTCTTTTAGTAGGAACACATAAAAAAAGGTGGAAGAAAATCATTCCTCTCCACCTTCCTTTGGGCCAGCGGTATTCAAAATTATTTTTTCCGCCGGGTCAGCTGTTGGCCCCGGCGCTGCGTTCTTTGATCTTAACCTTGTCCATGAATTCGACCATCTTCATTTCCGCATACATACCGTAGGTGGATACGACGATCCCTTTATTCCCGTCGTTGGTTTCAATGGCAAAAACAATAGACATATCGCTGGGGTTGGAAATGCCTTCGAAGCGGTGATATTCAACGATTTCCATATCCGCCGGGCGATAGAATTTTTTACTTTTCAGGCTCTGCATCCTGTTGCTCTCCTTGTCCAGTTTGAATTCTGTGATGTAACCTCTTTGCTTCAGGCCTTCAACAGCATGCACTACTGTAGTATATCTGTTGATCTTCATAATCGGGCATTTGCATGATAAAAAAGAAAGGGAAGGCGCGGCCTTCCCGTTTTTCCGGAATGTTATACCATGGCGGGTTCTTCCTGCCTGGCCCTCCACGCATCCAGCATCCAGCTTTTCTTCTCCAGGCTGCTGAGAAAGCCACTGATCATATCAATGGTGCCTTCATCGCCGATTGCATCTGCGGCGTGAATTACGTTGCGCATATTTTCTATGAGGATCTGGTGGTTTTCGAGTACGATATTCACCATCTCATAGTCATTTGCGAAACCTTCGGCTTCATCGATTGCCGATGTCTTCAGGTAGTCTGACATCTTACTGAGGGGGCGCAGGCGGAGCGTCAGCACCCGTTCGGCGATTTCGTCGATCTTGGCCCGGGCGTCGTCATACAGTTCTTCGAACTTGTTGTGAAGGTCGAAGAAGTTCTCTCCACTCACATTCCAGTGGAAGCTGCGCAGGTTCTGATAATACACGTGGTAATTGGCTAACAGTAGGTTGAGCTGGCTGACGGTTTTTGATACGTCATTCCTTTTCATTCCTAAGTAATTCATAATGAGTTTTTTATTTTATTGCTTCGTTTATAGAACGGAAGAGTTGGAAGGGATGTTCACTGCATTTTACCTGTAAGTTTGGACTGCCCGTCTCTTTCAAGCCGGGTAAAAATTAATGAATTGGCGAATTTTACCCGGCTAAGCAAAAGCGAAGACGGGGACTGAATACCAGCGGTTTACCCTAGGCTAAAGTTGAGATTGAGGGGACAGGATTGGCAAACGAAGCAAAATGGATAAAATATTCCTTTCCCCGGGCGCTCTTCGGCCTCAGCCTCAACCTCAACCTCAAACCTCCCGTTAATTAACGAAGTCTTCCCGGCGGATATCTAGGCGGCGCATTTTGGAAGCCAGCGTCCTGCCGTTCATCCTGAGGAGCCGGGCGGCGCCTTTGGGTCCGGTGACCCGCCAGTTGGTGCGTTCCAGGGCCTCGATGATGTGATCGCGCTGCATTTCTTCGAAAGACCTGAAGAAGCCGTCATCCGCCTTTCCGTTATCCCGCTTTTTGGGCAGGCTGTCCTCCAGGTTGAGCGTTTTTCCCGGGCTGAGGATCACCGCCCTTTCGATGATGTTTTCCAGTTCTCTGATGTTTCCGGGAAAGTCGTATTCCATCAGCCTTCCCATGCCGCCTGAGGGAATGGCCTCAATGGTTTTTCCGGAGGCCTCGCTGTATTTTTCAGCAAAGTGCCGCACCAGGATGGGGATATCTTCCCGGCGTTCCCGCAGGGGGATGTTGTAGATGGGAAAGACGTTGAGCCGGTAGAAGAGGTCTTCGCGAAATTCGCCGTCCATCACCATTTTTTCGAGGTCGCGGTTGGTGGCTGCAATGACGCGGGTATCGGCTTTGATGGTCTTGGTGCCCCCCACGCGTTCGAATTCTCCTTCCTGCAGGACCCTCAGGAGTTTGGACTGAAGCGAGAAAGGCATCTCCCCGATCTCGTCCAGAAAGATGGTTCCTCCGTGAGCCAGCTCAAAACGGCCTTTTTTTTGCTGGTAAGCGCCGGTAAACGCCCCTTTTTCATGGCCGAACAGTTCGCTTTCGATCAGTTCTTTGGGTAGTCCGGCGCAGTTGACCTTTATCAGCGGCTGTTCGTCGCGTTTGCTGAGTTTGTGGATGGCGCGGGCCAGCAACTCTTTTCCGGTGCCCGTCTCGCCTATGATCAGCACGGTAGCATCTGTGGAGGCAACTTGTTCTACCTGTTGTAAAACCCTTTTATAATTTTTCGACTGGCTGATGATGTTGTTGAAGTTGTAGTTGATGTTGATCTCCTCTTTTAGAAGGGTGTTTTCTTCCCGGAGCTTTTCCGACAGCTCCCGGACTTTTTTCAGCGCATTGTTTAGTTCTTCTTCACTTTGCTTTTTCTTGCGCCAGTCGCGGGCGAATATGCAGTTGATCTCCTGCCCTTTATAGTGGATAAAGTTCATCGAGCAGTAAATCGGGATGAGGCTGCCGTCTTTGGCCCGCAGAGTGGTCTCCAATTCCGCCTCCCCTTGTTCGCGGAGCGTTTCCCAGGCCTCATTTCTTTCCTCGTCCGAATAGTCATGGACAATGTCCCGAACGGTGAGTTCCAGGAGTTCATCCCTGGAAAACCCCAGCTTTTCGGTAGCTGCATTATTGGCATAGGAGAAAGACCCGTCCGCTTTTTCCCAGAAGATCATTTCCCGGGCGTGGTCGAGGGTGAACTGGGTAAGGTGCAGGTCTTCGTTTCTGGCGGCCAGGGAGGAGATATCCTGCAACGTACCATAAATCCGGATGGTTTGTAGTTCGGATTGTACGGGCACCACTTTGAGGACGATTCTTTTGTGGGCTCCGGAAGGAAGGTGGAGTTGCAGTTCTTTTTCGAAGGGCTGTCCGTCCCGGCTGGCCTTGCGCAGCAGGTTTTTGAGGACTTCGTATTCTTTGGCGTGCAGGATCTCTTTAAGGAAGCGCTTAGCGCCAGCCTTTCCGGAGAGTTTTTTGTCTTCCGCTTTTAATTCCAGGATGGGGTAGATCTCTTCCGAGATCAGGAGGGCGTCTTTGACGAGGTCCCATTCCCATGCTCCGACTTTGCTGACCTTTGTAGCCAGCCTGAGCAGGTCCTTGTATCGGCTGGAGTCCATAAGGTTTTCAACACTGGCCAGGCAAAAGCTTTGGCCGCCTTCCCGAACCATCACCGCCTGCAGTTTTACCGGCAGCAGCATCTCCTCGGTGGTCATGTGCTCGGTTTCCAGGGTAAGCATCTCCTGCTGGCTCAGTTCCTTCCAGAGTTTCTTCCAGCGGAGTACGCTCATGTGCGGGTCGATCTCGAAGATCCTTTTATTCTTCAGCGTTTCCTGGTCATACCCCAGGTTGCAGGCTATTTGAGGAGAAGCTTCATGGATCTTTCCATGCTCATCCAGCAACAGGGTGCCCAGTCCGTAGGGTTCCAGCATCTTTTGATAGGCGGGGAGTGCTTTAATTTCGGGAGCCTGAAGGCCAAGTAATTGTTGGGGAGAAAAATCCATAATGGTGGTTTAAAAGGCATTTGGGACTAGGAAAAACCATTCTGTTCTTCAAGGAAAATGGAGGATGGCCCCTCCCTCTTACCCGTAGGAACATAACAATAAGATACTAAAACAGTTTCGCATTTGCCGGCAAAACGCTGCCGGCCGGGTATGATATCCAGAAAAAAAGCAAATGGCGCGAAACGGAATTTGGATACACGTTAAAAAATAGAAGCATCTTTTTTCCGGCGCTCCAGTTCTTCTACGATGATCCCTTCGATGCGGTGGGCATTTCTGGCCGAGCGGAACCGGTGGTTGATATAGATGGAGCCTGCGGTGAAAGCAAGGATGGAAAGGGGGATCATGATCAAGGTAAAATAGATCCCGATCCCGAATTTCAGGTTTTGAAAAACAAAGCACAGCGCGATCCAGAGGGTGGCCGTTGCTCCCAACAGGAACAAAAGGCGGCGGTAATGTAAATAAAGCTGGGATTTTCGGTCGAGTTCGATCAGGAGTTGGTGCAGCTCCCGGGTGGGATAACAACGGGCTCCGAAAGAGAGGATCTGAAGGAAATCATCATTGGCCTCCCTTTCGATTCGGCGGATCTGGCGGTTGAGGAAGAAGTTTTTCATCCAAACGTTCACTTTATCAGATTAACAAAACCCGTTTTGCCAACAAATTTATGGATTTCAATGCTTAAATGCTTGCTGTATCCAAATTGTTAACATCCTTTTTTTGATGATTTGTTTTACAACGAACCGGCCGGCGGCTGTATTTCCCGGCCTCGGCTTTTTCTGTTGCCCGTTTTTGAAATCGGGGCGCCCGAACATGGCCCGGCCCGGGCGCGTTCGACAAATGAACCAATAAATGAGTGAATGGCCATACTCGGAAGTATCGTCAAGTCAGCGATCACTCTTAAAGATTCGCTGACGCCTGACAAGAAAGAATATTCAAACCTTCAAGCCGAACAACTCCGCAAATTGCTTTCGCGCGCTTCTTCTACTGCTTTCGGCATTTACCACCGCTTCGGTGAGCTTTTGGAGTCAGAGAATCCCGTGAGGAGCTTTCAGGAGGCGGCCCCCATCTACGAATACGAGGAAATGAACAACCGGTGGTGGCGGCAGCAGCAGGTTGCCCCCGACATCACCTGGCCGGGAAAACCGGATTACTTCGCGCTCAGTTCCGGTACTACAGGCAAAGAGAGCAAGCGCATTCCCGTAACCCGGGAAATGCTGGAATCCATACGCTCCGCCGGCCTTTCCCAGGCGGAAAGCCTGGCTAAATACGACCTCCCTCCGGACCTGTTCGAGAAAGATATTCTGATGCTGAGCAGCTCCGCCCGCCTGCGGCGCCACCCCAACGGCCATCTGGAAGGGGAGATCAGCGGCATCAGCACCAACAACATTCCCGGATGGTTCAGCGGGTTCTATAAACCCGGCCTGGAGATCGCCCGCATTGACGACTGGGACGAGCGAGTGAAAGCCATCGCACAGCATGCCCGGGAATGGGATGTGGGCGCCATAGCCGGCATTCCTTCCTGGGTGCAGATGATGCTCAGGGCCATTATTGAACATCACGGGCTCGACAACATTCACCAGATCTGGCCGTCGCTGGCCATTTACGTTTCCGGTGGCGTCGCCTTTGAACCCTACCGCCAAAGCCTGAACAGCCTTATGGGCCGCCCGTTGATCTACATGGATACCTACCTGGCCTCCGAAGGCTTCTTCGCTTACAATGCCCGCCCGGGAACCATGGCCATGAAGCTGGCTCTGGAACACGGGATTTTTTACGAGTTCATCCCCTTCGATGAAAGAGGTTTTGATGAGATGGGCAACCTGCTGCCGAATCCCGAAGTGCTCACCATCGGAGAGGTGGAAGAAGGGCAGGACTATGCCCTCGTCGTATCTACTCCTGCCGGCGCCTGGCGCTATATGATCGGCGATACGGTGAAGTTTACCAGCCTGGAGGAGATGGAGATCGTGATCAGCGGGCGCACCAAATATTTCCTCAATGTGGTGGGGTCTCAGCTTTCAGAAGAAAAGATGAACGCCGCAATGGCCGGCCTGAGCGAGTTCCTGGGAACCGCTGTCAATGAATTTGCCGTTGCTGCCGTGAGGAACGAACAGGGCGATTTTTACCATCAGTGGGCCATTGGAGTGGAAAATGGCTCGGGTATCGATGAAGGCGCAGCAGTGCAAAAGCTCGATGAAACCCTTCAGCAGTTGAACAAAAATTACGGCGTGGCCCGCCGGAAAGCCCTGAAAGGAGTAGAGCTCGCCATACTGCCCGCCGGGGTTTTTTACCGCTGGCTGGAGGCCGGCAAAAAGAAGGGCGGGCAGGCGAAGGTGCCCAAAGTGATGACGGAGGAAAAAATGAAAGAATTCCTGAATTTTGCCGGGGCCGCTCGCTGAAACCCTGCATGGCCCGGGTTAGATCAGTTTATCCATCCTGAGGTGCTCCTTTTCCCTTTTCTGCACCATTATCGCCACCTCGTCAGCTGACATGTAGTAGCGCTCGATCCGGGTCTTGTAGCGGTCCGGCAGGTTAGATTTTTCCAGGATATATTTTTTAGTGGCGATGATCGGGGCGGAAAATCCCCGGGCGATGGCGTAAATGTCGGCCTTACGCTCTGCTCCGATCCTGAAGTTGGGGAAGATCAGGTAACCGATGCCGAACTTCAGCAGGTTGCCGGCCGTGCGGGGCAGGTAGTCGATGATGTGCCCCAGTTCATGAGCAAACCACCCCACCAGTACATCTTCCGGTAGTTCATGGACACGGATCTGGTCTTTGAGGTGCAGGTTATCATTCAGCCGGATGATGTATTTCCGGTTCTTTTTGCTAAAGAAGGATAAGCTGGCCACGGGCTGCGCCTGCATGGTCGTCACATTCATGGGTTGTTGCCGGACGATCAGGGGATGGGAATGAACTTCCGGGAAGCCTTCGTAAGCTTTCATAAAACACTCCCGGATGTACTGCGATGTAATGTTTCTGAATTCGATTTTCATACATGCTTTAAACACTCAGTAAGGGAGTATGTTGAGCGAAAATGCCCCAAGCTATCCGGGCCCTTAGTTTGGTTGCCTGCCAGCTTCCGCAAAGCCTAATCCCCTTCGGGCAACGGCTGCTCTAAACCCAGATCAGTTCTGGAATAGCCCTAAACCCGGCAAATAGGAATCGCACCCCGATTCGAACACGAGGCAAGCCCAACCCGTTAGATAACAAACGAAAAAACATAAAATAAATCGTTATGAAAAAGCTAATCACCACGACTTTGATTCTGGTAGCCGCCATTAGCATGAGCTGGGCCCAGATGCGCCTGCATCCGGTTGCCGGAGTGAATTTTTCCAGGTATGATGAGAACTTTGCAGACAAAAGTATCGATGGCAGCGCCGGCCTGCAGGCAGGTATCGGGCTGCGGTTTGGAGATCAGGTATATATTGAGCCTGGTGTCATGTACTTTCAGGTGAATAACAAGGTTAACATTTACCAGACAGATGCAATTGATGTTTTGGTGGATGAGCGCAAAACCGAAGTGAAGGGCCTTAAAGTACCGGTAATGGTGGGAATTGACCTGATTTCCGATGTACGCAACGCACTGAGGATTTACGGTGGCCCCAACCTGACCTACATCGCCGACTCCAACAAACAGATATTCGGCAACGAAGAGGTGGAATTTAAAAAAGCCGGCTGGGGGCTGAATGCCGGAATAGGCGTTGACTTCGGCCTGCTCACCCTGGACCTCCACCACGAATGGGGGATGAGCGATGCCTTTAACGATGGTAATGCCAGAAGCCGGAATAACCTGTTGTACCTGTCCGTGGGCTTGTTACTCTGAACCGGATTTCAATCCAAAACCTGAGCACTTCTTTGGAGATATCGCTTTTCCGGGCCATACAGCCTGCCCCGTACCCTCAGTGCGGGGGCTATCTCCCAACTAAAAAAGAAAACAAATGAGAACTCTAAGGCAAATATGGAGAAAGCTGTGGCGCCGGGCTCTGGTGTTTTCCCTGTCCCTGCTGGCATTTATCGCCAAAATGTCGGCACAGGCGCCTGAATACGGCAGCAGCCCGTACAGTGACCAGAAATATGACGGGGCAAGCCATTCTGCATGGTATCAGGAACCTTTCTTATGGGCTGCAGCTGTCCTCCTCCTGCTTTTGATCGGCGTTTTGATAGCCAGGCGGAGGCGGAAATATACCTGATAATCTTATTTTCAGAAATCGAACATCAGATAAAATGGGGCTATTAAATATTTGATAATCAGTTAAATAAAAAATAAATAGGTTAAATGTTTAATGAAAAAAGGTTTAAAGATCTGTTTGAACGAAGAGGTAACCACCTGGTTTCCGTATTTATTCCTACCTACAGGGCTAATCATTCCCAGGAAGACCGGCTGAGGTTGAAAAACGCCCTTCTGGAGGCTTCCCGCCAGTTGGAGGAACACGGTTTCCAAAAACAGGAGGCGAGGGCTTATCTTGAGAAAGCGTTTGAATTGTTGGAAAACCAACGGTTTTTCACGGAATTATCGGACGGCCTTTGCCTTTTTGTTGGCGAAGACTTCTTCTCTTGGGAAGTGCTGCCCGTCAATTTCAATCCTTACGTATTTGTAGGCAACCGGTTCTACCTTCGGCCGGTACTGCCGGTGCTGACCGGGCAGAGCCGTTTTTTCCTTTTGGCCCTGAGCCAGAACGAGGTGCGCTTTTTCGAAGGGCACCAGCACAGCATTACCCCGGTCAGGATAGATGACCTTGTGCCCGGAAGTATGGAAGAAATGTTCGAAATGTCAGACGTCAAAGAGCATCTGCAGCACCATAGCGGGCAGGGAGCCCGCCGCGGCAAACAAGGCTCCCGGGAAGCGGTTTATCACGGCCAGGCCTCCGGTAAGGACGACCATAAAGACGACATTAAAAAGTACTTCAAGGAGATCGACCGGGGGCTGATGGAGATGCTGTACGATGAAACTCCTCCCATGGTGATTGCCGCCGTTGATTATCTGGTCCCGCTTTACAGGGAAGTGAACAGATATCCTCACCTGCTGGACGAAAATGTCAGCGGGAATCCGGAAGGGGAGGGGCCGGTAGCCCTGCACGAACGCGCCTGGGCCATTATCGGCCGCTATTACCGGGAGAAGCAGGAAGAAAAAAAGACAAGCTTCCGGGAAGCCATGGCTCAGGATAAGGCTTCGGCCGGCCTGACGGAGATCATCCCGGCGGCCATCAACGGGCGGGTGGAGGCGCTGTATGTCAATAAAGACTATCACACCTACGGGCTTTTCGACGAAGAAAAGAACTCCATAACCATCCATGAAAAACGCCGCCCCAACAGCCAGGAACTGCTGGGTATGGCTGCTGTTATGGCCTACCTCCAGGGAGGTGCGGTGCAGATCCTGGAACGTGAAGATATGCCTGTTCCCGCATCCAATATCAATGCCGTGTTCAGGTATTGAATGAAACGGGCTGAACATCCCGCGCCTGGAGAAGCGTACTCCAGGCTTCCTGCCTCTTCTGTCGTACACATGAAATACTCCTCCGGCCCTTTTCCCCCTTCATGGCGGGAAGGGGCTTTTTTTAAGCGGCCGGGCACATTTAGATTGGCTGGCTCAAATTAAGCGGCAATGGGAAATTGCCGCTTAATGTATGGCCTTCAAGCGCTAATTTCCCATTAGCGCTTGAATTATCATATAATAATAAATTTGTCCGGCCACTTACTGCAGCACTTCCCCGGCGGCCGGCCTTCCCTCCGGAAAACTGATGCGCAGCATGCCTTCCACGCTTTCGCCTGATTGGTTGACCAGTTTCAGGCGCCAGGCGCTGCCCTCGGCCGTATCCTGTGCCGTTACGGTGAAGGTTAATTCAAGGGGGCTCTTGCCGTCGCTGCGCCGGTAGTAGTTCATCTGTCCGGGGCCAAATAGGATCAGCGCCAGTTCCGCCTTTTTAGGGTTCCATTCAGCGGTTGCGACGATATCGCCGGGCTGTTCCACCGTCAGTTCGACGGTAGCTTTGGCAAAATTCTCCAGGCTGAAGGGTTTTTCGATATAACCATCGGCCGGCGCGTTCAGGAAGGAGGTGCTGAGTACGAGGAGCAGCAGAATGGACAACAGGTTGCCCATCGTTTTTGCGAAAGCTGAAGATCTGGTTCCTGCTTTCATATCCCTGAGTTTTAAATAAAGGAACATTTCCTTTCTATAAATTTTATTGTCCTTTTTCCAAACACTCAATGATATTGGTCACCGGGCGGGAAGGGAAGTGTCACTGGCTGTGATTTTTTAGAAAAAACTGAGAGCTGAAGGGTGACTTTCGCCGGGGCCGGGGTCACTCTTTGGACGGTTTTTTCTCACTGACAAATACCCGGACGCCTGATGTACCTGTTAATGCCCGTTATTTTCATCATTGGCTATCTTTTCATTGCCCTGGAACACCCGCTCAAGGTCGATAAGTCGGCTTCCGCCATTCTCACCGGCGTAGCCTGCTGGACGCTTCTGGTCATTGTGGCCGGCCACGGACAGGGTTCCGGCCCGGAGGAATCCCATTTTGCGGAGGAATCTCTGCTGGAGCATCTTGGGGATATTGCCAGCATTTTGTTTTTCCTGCTGGGTGCAATGACCATCGTGGAACTGATCGACATCCATGAAGGGTTCAGCATCATTACCGACAAGGTGCAAACGGAGCACAAGGCCAAGCTGCTCTGGGGGCTGAGCTTCCTGACGTTTTTTCTCTCTGCGGCACTGGATAACCTCACCACCGCTATTGTCATGGCGGCTCTGCTGCGCAAGCTGATCCACAAGAAAGAAGACCTGTGGTTTTTTGCCGGCATGGTCGTCATCGCTGCCAATGCCGGCGGGGCCTGGTCTCCGATCGGTGATGTGACCACCATCATGTTGTGGATCGGCGGGCAGGTCACTGCGTTGAATATCGTAAAAGAAGTATTCCTGCCGAGTATTTTATGCCTGCTGGCCCCTCTGGCAGTTGCTTCCTTCATGTTGAAAGACAACCTTCGCCGGCCGGAAAGAGTGCTTCCGGAAACGGAAGAAGATGCAGCCGGGGATTTTGAGAAAAAGCTGATCCTCGCACTGGGAGTGGGCGCTCTGCTGTTTGTCCCGGTGTTCAAGAGCATCACTCATTTGCCACCGTTCATGGGGGTCCTGCTGGGCCTGGGAGTGCTTTGGGTGGTAACGGAAGTCCGCAACGGCAGAAAGACTTATGAAAGCAAGCGCACCGTTGTAGAAGTCCTTCATCGCATCGACGTTTCCAGCGTGCTTTTTTTTCTGGGCATCCTGCTGGCTGTGGCCGCTCTGGAAACGGCCGGCTACCTGGAGCAGCTGGCCACCGCCCTGGATACCACTTTCGGAAGCATTTACACGGTCAATATCCTCATCGGCCTGCTGTCTTCAGTGGTGGATAATGTGCCGCTGGTGGCCGGCGCCATGGGCATGTATCCGCTGAGCGTTCAGCCTCCGGACAGCAAATTCTGGGAATTGCTGGCTTATTGCGCCGGCACGGGAGGCAGCGTACTGATCATCGGGTCGGCTGCCGGGGTGGCCATCATGGGTATCCTCCGCATCGAATTTATCTGGTACCTGAAACGGGTCAGCTGGCTGGCTTTGCTGGGCTATTTCGCCGGAGTGGCAACTTATTACCTCCTCAATGGATAATCGGCTTTTGTAAACAAATCCGCCTGCTTTCTTTTTTATTGTAAAGGGCATTTCTTATTTTCTGCCGGCCCTATCCCTAATTTTTCGAACGCATGGCTAAAGAACTAAAGGACACCCAAGGCGCCTTGTGGTATAAAGACGCCGTTATTTATGAGTTACACATTAAAGCATTTGCCGACAGCAACGCCGATGGCATTGGCGATTTTAAAGGCCTCATCGAACGCCTGGATTACCTCCATGAACTGGGAGTGACGGCCATCTGGCTCCTGCCGTTCTACCCTTCTCCCCAACGCGACGGGGGCTATGACATCTCCGATTATTACAGCATTAATCCCGATTACGGCTCTCTGGAAGATTTTCAGATCCTGTTGGATATGGCCCATGAAAGGGGTATGAAGGTCATTACCGAGCTGGTGATCAATCACACCTCCGACCAGCACCCCTGGTTCCTGCGGGCCCGCAAAGCGCCGCCGGGCAGTAAAGAGCGCAACTATTACGTGTGGAGCGATACCACCGAAAAGTATAAAGAGGTGCGCATCATTTTCCAGGATTTTGAAAATTCCAACTGGGCCTGGGACCCGGTGGCCGAAGCCTACTACTGGCACCGTTTCTACGCGCATCAGCCCGACCTGAACTTCGACTCTCCGGAGGTGCAGAAAGAGATCTTCCGGATCATCGATTTCTGGGTCGATATGGGAGTGGACGGTTTCCGGCTGGATGCCATTCCCTACCTGTTTGAACGCGAGGGCACCAATTGTGAGAACCTGCCCGAAACGCATGCCTTCCTCAAGAAACTGCGCGCTCATGTCGATGCCAGAAAAGAGGACATCCTGTTGCTGGCCGAAGCCAATATGTGGCCCGAAGATTCCGCCGCCTATTTCGGGGAGGGGGACGAGTGCAACATGAACTACCACTTTCCCATCATGCCCCGCATGTTCATGTCCATCAAAATGGAGGACCGCTATCCCATCATCGATATCATCGACCAGACCCCGGACATCCCGGACAATTGCCAGTGGGGCATTTTCCTGCGCAACCACGATGAACTGACCCTGGAGATGGTAACGGACGAAGAACGGGACTATATGTACCGGGCTTACAATAAAGACGCACTTTCCCGCATCAACCTCGGCATCCGTCACCGCCTGGCCCCTCTGCTCGACAACAACCGCCTCAAGATAGAGCTCATGAACTGCCTGTTGTTCTCCCTGCCCGGCACGCCCGTGTTGTACTACGGAGACGAGATCGGGATGGGAGACAACGTCCACCTCGGCGACAGAGACGGGGTGCGCACTCCTATGCAATGGAACCTGGACCGCAACGCCGGTTTTTCGAAGGCCCACCCGCATTCTCTTTACCTGCCTTTGATCAATGATCCGGAATACCACCATGCTACGGTAAATGTGGAAGTGCAGCAGAACAACCCATCTTCCTTGCTGTGGTGGATGAAACGGATCATCGGCATCCGGAAGCGGTACCAGGCTTTCGGGCGTGGAAATATACAGTTCCTCTCTCCCGAGAATTCCAAGGTGCTGGCTTTCACCCGTTCTTATGAAGAGGAACATTTGCTGGTGGTGGCCAACCTGAGCCGCCATTCTCAGGTCGTTGACCTCGAGCTCCCGGATTTCGAGCAATATACGCCGGTGGAGGTTTTCGGCCAGACCCGTTTCCCTCCTCTGGAGCGGGGCCTCAACCGTTTTACCCTGGGCCCTTATGGTTATTACTGGTTTGCCCTGGAACCCGAATCGGGTAGGGGAGCAGAGGAAGAGGCGATCCCCGGCCTGGAGTGGGTGCCGGAAGACTGGATGCAACTGGCCGTAGGGAAGGGGGCGGAGATCCTGGCCGTAAAAGTCCTTCCTGCTTTTCTGGCCCGAAGCCCGGGATACAATTTCCCGGGGCGCAAACTGGACCACCTGGAGATCGAGCACGCACAGCCGGTCATCTACGAAGGAGGGCGCTCCCTTCTGTTGATCCTGAAATTGTTTTTCACGGAAGGATTCCCGGAACGGGTATTCCTTCCCATCGCCATGCGGAAGGGCGACCCCCGGCAGCAACCCAATGCTCCATCTTCCAGCCAGATACTGGCCCGCCTGTCGGGCGTTTCTCAGCAGGGCTATCTTTTCGAGGCGGATGTGAGCCCCGCATTCCGGAACTATCTGCTGCGCAACCTGCTGTCGGATACCGGGCGGGCGCCCCTGCATTACCGTTTCATCCGGAGTAATGGTTTTAGCTGGGAACGCTTCGAGGACGTACCGCCGGCCCGCCTGGTGGAAACTTCCGGCGACAACATCAACCTGGCCTATGGCAACCGCTATTTCCTGAAGATATTCCGCCGGATTGATGACAGCCTCAACCCTGAACTGGAGATCAACCGGCACGGAGGCGGCAACGGCTTGCCCGTTCCGGGCTACCTCAGCCATCTGCAGTTCGGCCGGGGGCAGGGCGCTCCCTACATCTTAGCCATGTTGCAGCCCTATCTTTCCAATCAGGGGTCTGCCTGGCAGTATTTCTACGATGTGTCCCGCCGCTTCCTGGAGCGGGTGCAGTCAAACCCCGAACAATGCATCATCCCGGAGGAGCATCCGGAGGCCGGTGCTCCCCTGGAAAAACAGTGGGAAGAACTGGTCGGCGATATGGCCCTGCACCGGGCGCAGCTGCTGGGGGAAACAGTGGCCGCCCTGCACACCGGCCTGATAGATGAAGCTACACCCGATTTCCGGCCCGAGCCTTTTTCCCTCCACTACCAGCGTTCACTGTATTCCGCCTGGCAGTCTCAGCTTCGCTCCACCTTTCAGCGGCTGAGCAAGAACCGGGAAAAACTCCCGGGAAGCGAGCTGATACTGGAGCAGCGCAAAGTAATCCAGAGCCGGCTCCGGCGCATCTACGACCACAAGATGGACGCACTGAAGGTGCGCATTCATGGCGACCTGCAACTGGAGAAAGTGCTGTTTACCGGCAAGGAATTCATTCTCTTTGATTTTGAGGGCGACCGCACGCGGAGCTTCAGCGAATTGCGCCTGAAAAAGCCGCCGATGAGCGACCTGTCGAGCCTCATCAGCTCCCTGTACTACGCTGCCTTGGCGGCCCTCGATGTGGAGGAAGGGTATGGAAAGCTGGGAGAAAGCCCCTGGCTTCCCTGGATGGAAGCCTGGTTTGACGGCATGAAAACGGCCTTCCTGAATGGCTATCTGCCCGAGGCCAGAAAGGCCGGCCTGATCCCTCCTTCTAAAGAAGACTGGGACATTCTGCAGGATACTTTTCTGCTGGAACGCCGGCTCTATGAACTGGATTTTGAACTGAGCCGCGGCCGCGGATGGGAGGAGATACCTCTGTGCGGCCTGCTGCGGATGATGGAAGGGCAGGAAGAGCAATAACTTGAATTATCGAATGAACAATTTATATTTGTTTTAAGTAATGATGATAATTCAAGCGCTAATGGGACACGAGTGAAGCGACTGATGGAATGAAATGGAATAAATTAGCGCTTGAAGGGAATCTCCCTTTTTCCGGAAACATTGGCGTTAATATATCGTAGGAGTATAAAAGGTCAGGGAAAATATTAGTATTCCCGGCGGGCAAATAGGGATTTTCAGGGCAGTAATTCTCTTCTTTTTAAGGTTCAAGGATTTTTTAATATACAATTTTAACCCACATAATTATTTTTTGCCTTTCGGGGAATTTCTATTTTTGCCTCTGTAACCAGTTTTTAAGCGGCTTTTAAAAATCCTTCTTAAGAAATAAACCAACTTGCCCCGTTCCCTTCCCGGGGTTACGTTGTCATCGCCTGACAGTCCTTTTATCGCATAAGCAATGAAATAAAAAGCTGTAGGATTAAATTCAAACAGCTCTTGCAATAACCGGCGTACTTTTTGCTGCCCTGCCAAAGACGACAAACACTGGAATAGCCTGGCTTTTTTTTGTTTCTGTGAATGGCCTGCACTGGCCACAAATCGTTGCTCATGAAAAGACGACTACAACTACACCTGTTGGCCGTAATTGTTTTCCTGAACCCTTTGCTCTTTACCGGGGCGTGGGCGAATAACCCCACCTTTCTCTGGACCGGGTTAAGTGTAATTGATGACACCGACTGGAACGACCCCACCAATTGGTTGAATATGGATGACGGAACGGTTCCTACCGCCCTGCAGGATAATGGCGATATGATGATCGACGGGGCCTTTACGGTTTATGTTTATGCCTCTGCCACCACCGGCTCCATCCAGCTCAGTGGAGGAGCCACCCTGGTGATCAGTGCCGGAGCCACTCTGACTACCCAGGAAGGGGGGCTGGACGGCAGCCATGGGATCAGGTTGGATGAGGCGAGCCCTAATACTCTTTATCCAACCTATATTGATGGTTCAAATAGTGGGCCCAGCGCCCTGCTGGTCTATGGCAATATCGACATCAATGTTGCCCCGGTGGCCAATTATCGGGCGCCTGCTTCCGGGTTATTTATTAATTCCTCTACATCTGTAACGGTTTATAGTGGCGCTAAAATTACCATCATCGTTGCCGGAACTAACGGAATAGAAGTGACAGGCAGCCTGTCCAATTTCGGGACAATTGAAATAACTGACCCTACTGAGAATGGCATTTTACTTGATTCCTATGGGTCCATAACCAATGAATCAACAGGCACTATATTCGTATCCGGGGGTACAGAATGTATGAGCTTTAGGAGTAACTCCTTAATGGTAAATGATGGACATGTTGAATTGACCGGCTCTACTACCGGGACAATTGTGAAAGCGGGTTCACCCTGGGGCTTTACGAACAACGGAACTTTCCAGGGGGATGGACTGGTGGAAAGGACCAAGTTTTTTACTCATAGTTCCGGATCGACAATTATTCCCGGTTCTTCTCCCGGCTGTCTTACTTTTGATAATAGGAGCAGTGATGTTGATCTTTCCGGTGTAACTCTTCAGATCGATGTCACCGGCTCTGTTGCCTGTAGTGAATTTGATCAGATAACATTCACCGGATCTGGTGATGTAAATATCAATGGAGCAAACCTCAGCTTAACTTTTGGAAACGGTTATTCTCCTTCCGGCACGCTCGATATTATTCTTGATACTGGTGGAGGAACCATTTCAGGCGATTTCAGCTCAGTTGTTAACGATCCGGTAAGTTATTCTGTGGCCTACTCCGTCACCAGTACCGATGTTTTTCTCTCTGTCAGCGGAGGGCCGCTCCCCGTCGAACTCACCACTTTCACTGCCCGCCCTACCCGTAAGGGGGCCGAGTTGTACTGGGCCACCGCCACCGAGCTCAATAATGACTATTTTTCCATCGAGCGCAGTACAGACGGAAAGCATTTTTCGGAGATCGGCAGGGTTGCCGGCTTCGGGACTACCCAGGAGGAGCACCATTATACCTTTACGGATCTCACGCCGGCAAAGGGCCTGAATTATTACCGCCTGAACCAGCGCGATTTTGACGGAGGACAGGAATACAGCAAGGTAGTTTCCGTATTGTTTGAAGACGGCCGCTACTGGAGCCTTGCCCCAACCCTGGCGCAGGAAAGAATCGTCATTCAGTGGCTGGAAGCCCTTGATGCCGGCGCCACGGTGGAGATCTTTAACTTGTCCGGCCAGAAGGTCTATACGCAGGAAGCGCCCCCACAGGCCCTTTCGGCAGAACTCCCGGTAGATCAACTGGCGCCCGGTATGTACTGGGTCGTAGTGCAGGGCGGCGGGCCGTCGGAAGCCAGGAAATTTGTTAAGCAGTGAGGAAGAGAGGAGGGGATGTTTGATTTTTGATGTGCTATAGGCGCTGTTCGGAATTCGGTGTTCGCCATTCGCCAGGCCGCTGAAAATAAAGGGTGTTTTCTTTTAAAGACACATATTTCTAAACACTCTCGTGCAATGTGCGACGCTCCAAAGCGTTGGTTTCCAAATACATCGAAAATCAAACATCGCATATCAAAAATCAAACATTCTACTCCCCCACCACCTTCCCCAGCAAGGCCTTCACCGGGTCGTGGTGTTTTACCATGATCACCGTTTTGTTGGCCCCCATGGCGATCTTTTCGGGAATGTTGCCGAAGAGGATCTGCGGGTAGATGCTCTGCCGGGTGGCTCCCACCATGATGGCGTCATAGCCTTCGGCCGCCTCGATGATGCCGTCGGCGATGGAATCATTCCGGATAACTTTGCTTTTGATAGTAAAGCCTCCTTCCTCGAATATCCTTTCGACGGCGGGTTTCAGCCTTTCTTTGTGAATTTCGGAATCGGTGCGGCTTTCGTCCTCCGGTACTACCCGGCAGACGGTCACGCTTCCATCGACCGCCCGGGCAATGGTGGCGCAGTACTGCTCCGCCCACTGGGCGTGTTCTCCGCCGGCGGTGGGCAGCAGAATGTGGTTGATCGGGGCGTTGCCGACGAACTTGACCAGCATGATGTCCGTATCGGCAAATTTGACGATGGCGTCGGTGATGTTGCCCAGGATGCGTTCCCGGCTTCGCGAATGTCCTTTCCAGCCCAGGATGATGAGGTCGCAGTTCCAGTCGGTCGAGGTTTCCAGGATGGCCCGGGCCACCTTATGCCCTACGCGAACGACTCCGTGGGAGGGCACCCCAAATTCTTCGCAGGCCTTTCGCGCTTCGCGGAGGACGGCCCGCTCTTCTTCCAGTTTTGCCTCATCGAACTGGGTCGGAGGCAGCTGCTCCGGTACGGTCAGCACCCGCAGAAGCAGGATCTCGCCCTGTTTCTCTTTGGCAATGGCCGAAGCCAGGCGGACCAGCCTCCGGATGGTTTGCGGGTTGGCAATGGGCACCAGGAGGCGAAAGCGGCTCTTTTTGCGGCTGCCCCGCCCTTCGCTGACGGCCACATGAGAGGCCAGCCCGGCGATGGCTTCTTCCGCCGGCTGCCAGCCCCGCCAGGCGATGAAGGCGAACATTCCGAAGAACTGGGCGCCAAGGGCCAGCAGCAGAGGGACTATATGTTGAAAGATCTGGCTGAGCAGATAGATGTTGGCCAGGATGCCCAGGGCGGGCAGCAGTGGCACCAGCGGCACCTTGAACGGGCGTTCCATATCCGGATATTTCCGGCGATGCACGATCAGCGCGGCATTAACGGCGATGAGCGCCATCAGCAGGACGGTATTGGCAAAGTAGCTGAGGTCTTCCAGCGGCAGGATCAGGGCAAAAATGAGGATCATCCCACCCACCAGAATGACGGCAATAACAGGCGTGCGGGTCCGGGGGTTGATCAGCCCGAACCCTTCGGGCATGTGGCCCAGCTGGCTCATGGACAGCATCACCCGGGAGCCGGCCATCACCGAGGCATTGGAAGCGGAGATCATGGAAAAGATCGCCCCTCCTATGATGACATAGCCGCCGGCGGAGCCGAGAAATTTTTTGGCCGCTTCGCCCATGGCCGCCTCGTTGTACTCCGACAACCCGGCAAACAGAAGAACCAGGACCACCGCCGTATATAATACCGTGACCACTCCCATGGAAATGAAGATCGCCCGGGGAATATTCCGGACAGGGTCTTTTACCTCTCCTGCCGAGGCGGCGATGGCGGAGAATCCGAAAAAAGTGATAAACACCATCGCCCCCGTAGTGCCGATGGCCACCAGGTCGGTGCTGAAGCGGTCCATTACCACATCCATATCGACATAACTCAGGCCTCCGGCTATGAACCAGATCAGCAGGACCACCTTGGCAGCCGTAACGATGACCTGAAACTTGCCGCTTTCTTTAGTCCCCCGAATGTTGAGCAGCGTGAGCCCGGACAGCATCACAATCCCGAACAGAGATTCGATGGGGCTGTGCCAGATGAACTCGTTGAAATAACTGGACAAACTGGCGATGTAAAAAGCACAACTGGAAGTATAGCCCAGGAACAGCGCCCAGCCTACAAAATAGGCCAGAGGGGGGTTGAAGGTCCGGCGGGCATAGAGATAGCCCTCACCGGTGCGCGGATAAATAGAGACAAATTCACAATAGGTGAGCGCGGTGAATAAGGCTACAAAAGCGGCCAGCAAAAAAGAAGCGATAGCCGCAGAGCCCACATTGCGGATGGCCAGGCCGGAGAGGGTGAAAATCCCGGCGGCGATCATGGTGCCAATGCCGATGGCCAGGGCGGAGGTCAGGCCCAGGTCCCGGCTCAACTCCGTTTCAATGTGGTTATTAGGTCGTCGATTAGCCATGTTCCGGATTTTTCTTCAGGCTTGAGGAGGGGCTGAGAGGCGCTCTCAAAAACCCCAAAAGGGATGGCACACTGATCTGCTAGGATTGTTTGGATTCATTAAGGTTTGACTAAAATGGCGGTTTTGGATCTTAATTCATCCTGATAAATCATAAGGATCAGTGTACTATCATTTATGAGATAGCCTCTAAAGTAGGCAGCTGGCGCCAAAAATAAAAAACCTTTTGAGACAAATACCAGGCTACAGGCTGATACCTCCCAGCCTGTCCAGAAAATCATCCTTACGGCGCCGGGATATGGAAACTTTCGCCCCATCACTCATCAGGGCATAGCCGCCGTCCTCCCGGAGTACCTTTCTGACGTGGCGCAGGTTGACAATGTGGGACTGGTGGGTGCGGTAGAAGATTTCATCCGGGAGGATCTCGCCAAATTCGCCCAGTGTGCGGGACACCATGATCTTTTCTCCCTCACTGGAATAAAATAAGGTGTAATTTCCATTGGATTCCAGCCGGATGATGTCGTCCAGCTTCAAATAAATATGTCCTTCACTTGTAGATAGCGCCAGGTTTTCAATGGCCTGAGCGCGAATGGACCGCAACAGTTCGGGAATGCTCTGGATGGATAGTTGTTCGGTGGCCTCCTTCCGGAGCTTCCGGCACAATTCCTTTAGTTCGTCCGGGTCGATGGGTTTTACCAGATAATCAAACGCGTGGTATCTGAAGGCTTTGACTGCAAACTGGTCGAAGGCGGTGGCGAAAACCACTTTAGAATCGAGTTGCCCGGCCTGGTCCAGCAAGTCAAACCCGGTGCCGTCATTCATCTGGATATCCAGGAACAGAATATCAGGATGTTTTTTTTCCAGCAGTTTTAATCCCGAATCTACGCCATCGGCTTCGCCGACCACATTCATTTTCGGGCAAAATTCCGCGAGCAATTCCCGGAGGGTGAGCCGGGCATTCTTCTCGTCATCGACAATAGCGACAGTCATCATGTTCGTTTGGTTGGGGAGGGTAAAATATCTTCTAATATAGGGTTTTTCCTCTTATAAAAAAGGAGTAATATGCCGGAAAACGGGCAGGCTGGCGGGGGAGGCTGGTGCCTATTTACGCTTTGCAGAAGCCTAAATCACTCTGTATCCAACCGAATAATAATCCGATGCTGCCAAATAATCATTCAGATGCGCCGAATTTTCAGAAAAAGGTACTTTGCCGTCATTAAAATTTTTCCTTCCCCAAGGCCTTTTGAAAACAAAATTTTTTATCCAGCAACGGAATTTTCTCCATGTCAGAACCACCTTTATATGCACAACAGGCCTGGTTATGGGACGATGGCCATTCTATCCCCGGCCGGCTGGAGATACTTCCCGGCCAGTTGGGCTTCCGTTTACAGCAATACGACAACAGCCATCTCCGGCTGGAGATCAGGTTGGAAGATATTGAATCCTGCGAAACCTTCCTGCTCTTTGGCCTGGCCAGAGCTGGCCTTCGCATTCAGACAGCAGACGGGCGCGCCAGTTTATTCATCATGGATGATCCGGCACGGGTGAAACAAAAACTGGAAGAGAGGGCGGGATTGTGAACTGCCCGGGGGCTGCCGGAATTCGGGAGCCCCCGGGCTACCCCTGCGCTTTTCGCCTTGCCGGCCACTTGATGGAATTCCGTTCGCGTCGGCGGGTAAACCATACTACCCTCTGATAACCAATTTTTTCTGTCCGAGTATTTCTCCGTTCCAGCCATAAACCACCAGCCAGTAAATTCCGGCGGGAGCAGTACGCGGTTCAATATAAAAGGCCGTATTCCCGGTAATGAAAAAGCGCTCCACTTTCTGCCCGCGCGCATCCATTAATTCTGCCTGCCTGGCCTCCGGCATATTTACCAGCCGGACGGCTGCCCGCCCCCGAAGCGGGTTGGGTGCAATAACGATATCGGCAGCCTCCTTTCCCTGATATTCGATACCGGTCATTTCCTGCGCCATTTCAACCAGCAACTGCTCCTGGCTGCCCTCATCGAGGGTAATGCTCACCGTTTTTGAGGGGTAGCCGTTGGCAAATACATGCAGCGTGTATGTTCCGGGCAGGTAGCCACCCCGGAAGGCGCCTTCCATATCTGAGGTAAACAATTCCTGTGTTTCCTCTACCTGTATGGCGGCGTTGAAAATGGGCTCCCCGCTGAGGGAGTCCACCACCTGGCCGTAAAACCGGCCGGCGCGGGCATTGTTGAAGGACCATACATAAAGGCCGTCTTCGCGGTTGCCGCCGATGATCCGGCCGGAAGGGAGATAGGGGCAGGCCGACCACAGGCCGTGAAAGCCTCCGCTGGGGCCGCTGTAAGTATCGTAAAAACCGACCTCCACCGGTACGGCCGGGTCGGCAATGTCCAGAATGCGCAGGCCTTCGGTATTGTGTGAGATGAATGCGTAATCTCCCAGGATGTATGGGTTGTGGACCAGGCTGGCGGGATTGCCGGTCCAGGTGGACACGGCGGTGGGGTTTTCCAGGCCTTCGATATTGAAAATGCGGCCGGGCAGCCCGTCCTGCTCATCGGCGACAAACAGGTAATCCAGTTGTTCCGTAGTGGAAAAGCTATGGGTATTGCCTCCCGGGTCGTCGATGGAGGCGATGAGCGTGGGGTTGCTCTTATCGGCAATGCTCACAATGTCGATAGTGCCGTTGTAAAAGGCTGCGGCAAACAGCAGGGTATCCCTGACGTGGCAATCGTGGATGTAATAACCGGGCTGGTAGAGCCCCACCTGTACCGGATTGCCCGGATCGGATACATCAATGATGTGGACACCCTGGGTAGTTTGAGTGCCGCAAACATACACATAGGGAGCTTCATTGAAGATATCCTTCTGAATGATGTGCCCCCGGCCGAAGGTTTCCGAATACGCCGTAAGGAGAAAAGCGGTGTCCGGCAGTTGGGTAAGGTCGATCACCTGCATGCCGTAATGGGGAAAACCCGACCCTTCAGTGACCACATAAGCATAATCGCCCACAACAGTTATTTCCCGCCAGTTGGAATTATACCCCGGGACGAAGCCTACCTCCCTGATATCCTCCGGATCATCGATCCTGATAACGGAGGTGCCCGTTTGAGCGCCCAGGACAGCATATTCCGTTCCATCCGGAGCGGCGTAATACCAGGAGCCGGAAGCACGCCCGTCTCCGCGGTCATATCGGGCAAAGACTTCTACATTGAGCGCACTCTGGGCGGTGGCGGCGGCCAGGGCAAGACAGAAAAAAGAAACAAGTGTATGGCGGATTTTCATAAAGCATTAGGTTTCGTTAACCCCAAATATAGAAACCTTACGCGACAGAGGCGCTAATAAAGGCCGGGGGCGGCCTGTGCTTCGTTTTTTTGTCGGCCGGCATACAAAAGGAATTGCGACAAAAACGCGGAGCTAAAATACCAACCGGTACCGGAGGTCGAAAAGGAATCTTACCTGGTAGGCTGTCTCCACCTTATTGGCGGCAGGGCTGAAATAGTATTCCAGGACGTTACTGCGCTGGAAGAGGTTCTGGATGTCCAGCGTGAATTTGTGAGTAGCTCTGGGGTTGTTGGCCGTGTAGCTTAAAAGCAGGTCCGCCCGGTAGTAATCCGGTGCTTTTTCACTATTGATGAAATTGGGGTTGATCACTTCAAACCCACGGGCTTTGGAGGCTTCCTCATTGATCCTGGAGAAGCGGTTGCCGCCGGCGTAGATGAACTTGCCGTTTACCCCCAGCCGGTCGTTGCCCCGGATGGTAAATTCCCTGCCGCCGAGGAGGTTGAAAATATAATTGCCATTGAAGCGGGTGCTGAACCAGCGGCCATCGACGGTGGAATAGCGGGAATCATAAACAGAAGCGGTGAACAGACAATAATAACCCTGGGAGAAAAGCTTTTCAGCGGTGAGTTCAAGGCCGAAATTCCTTCCTCTTCCTTTGTTGGTAATAGGTGCCTCGGCAGAATCGAACACATCGTAATTGTCCAGTACATTAAGTATGGAAACCCACGGCAGGTTGGGGTCGCTGCTAACGGCGGCGTCGAAGATATGCTGGTAGTAGATTTCGGGCCGGATATGCCAGTCGTCCGGCAGGCGCAGGCTATAGCCCAGCACGAATTGGAGGGACTTTGGCAGCGTCCGGTTGCGGAAGGGCTGGATATCGAAATCGAAAGGCGAATGATACAGGTAGCTGCTCAGGTGTCCGATGTAACTGTGTATCCCTGCTCCCAGCTTCAGCGATTCCCGGGGGTTGAGTTCCCATTCGAGGCCCAGCCGGGGTTCCAGGGAAAGGGCCTTGTTCATGCTGAAATAGAGCAAGTGGAGGCCATGGTTAAATGTCATTTTGTCTGATAACCGCCGTTTCCACTGCCCGAAAGCCTGAAGCGTAGTGGCATCGCCAATATCGTCGAGCAGCGTGCTTTCCTGGCCGGTGCGCTCATTGCCGAACCGGTACTTATAACTGTATATCTGCCGGCTCACAACGGCCCCCAGCTGGGTTGCCGTGCGGGCGTTATTTTTCTTGTTGTATTGGGTGCTCAGGCGGAAAGTGCCGGTCAGGTGCCGTTCCCGCGAATAATATACCAGTTCGGAAAAGGGGATTTCGGTAGAATCACTGAAAAAATCATACTTGTATTTATAGGTGTCCCAGGCAGTAGCTATGGTGGTTTGCAGGTAGGCCTTCGATGACAGTTGCAGGGTGTGTTTCAGGCCGGCGATGCCATACCGGGCGGCCTCTTCATCAAAATAGGAGGTGCCAAAGCGCCCGTTGCCCTGCAATTCCGGGGACCTTGCAATGATGTTGGTGGCGCCCAGCCCGAAAAGGGAGAACACCCCTGTTTTTTTCGTGGGGAAGAGCACCTTGAAGGCCAGGTCCTGATACTTGGGGACACCTCCTTCCACCACCGGGTTGAGGCCCAGCATTTCCAGGATAGCGACGGTGGAATAGCGGTAATTCAGCAGATAGGAGCTGCCTTTTTTCTTCTGCAGAGGGCCTTCGATGCCAGCCTCTAACCCAAGCACGCCGGCACTAAGCGTATATTCATTTTTCTCCGTATTTCCGTTGCGGAACTTCAGGTCGAACACTCCGGAGATGGTATTCCCGTAATCAGCCGGGAAAGCGCCGGTCAGAAAATCAGAAGTGGTCAGAATGTTGCTGTTGAGCATGCTGATGGCCCCTCCGGTGTTGCCGATGGCGTGGAAGTGGTTGGGGGTAGGGATCTCGATGCCTTCGAGGCGCCACAGGAGGCTGGTGGGAGAGTTGCCCCGGATGATCAGGTCGTTCTCCAGGTCGTTGACGTAGGATACGCCGGCGAACGAGCGGCTCATCCTGGCCGGGTCCTGGAAGCTTCCGGGGTATCGGCTGGCCTCCTCTACCCGAAACTGCCGCCCGCTGACGGTTACCATGCTGTTCAGCGGCTGCATCTTATCGATAGCCGTAGTGACGACTATTTCATCAAGAGTCGTGGTTGATTCCTGCAGCTCGATCTCCAGCACGAGTTCTTTTCCGGAGATGATGATGATGTCCCGGATGGTAACCGGTTCGTACCCCAGGTAAGTAACCTGGAAGTTGCGCCGCCCAACCGGCACTTTGTTGAGTTCGAATTTTCCTTCCGCATCGGTGGAGGCGCCCAGAAAGGGGGCCGAATCGAGAAGCTGAATGTTGGCGCCCACAAGAGGCATGCGCGAAGCTTCATCGATCACGCTGCCCCGAACCGTCTGGGTGAGCAGTTTTTCGGGCGTTCGGCTGATCATTTCTGCCGGCGGCGCCGGGCCTGCCCGCAGAGCCACCCGGTTGTCCATCAGGCGGTACTCTATTCCCGAATGGCGGAAGAGCTCATCTAATACCTGGGTAAGAGGGCGTTTGCGGGCATTGAGGCTGACTCGCCCGGAGAGGGAGACAAACTGTTCGCTGTAAACAAAGTGCAGGCCGTAGCGGCTTTCCAGGTCCCGTATGGCCTCCTTCAGAGGGGTGTTGCGGTAATTGACGGATACGCGCTGCCGGGAAAGGTCCTGAGCAGACAGAGAGGAGTTTAAGGTGAAGATCAACAGAGTCAGGTGAATAAGGGCCCGCCGTTTCATGGGGCAAAATTACCGGCATTCTGCTCAAAAGGTCAATGAGTATTCTCACCTTTTCGACGATGGCCGGCAGGTATTCTACCGGTGAGGGGAAAAGGTGTATTTAAGTTCATTCTTGTATAGGTGTATATGGTATGATGAATTCAAAAAAGTGCCTTGTCCGAAAACTTATTTTGAATCCACGAACCATGAACCACGAATCAACGAACCTACCCCTTCAACCCTTCCAGCGTCTTAAACAGGCTGCCGTCCCTGGAGATCAGGGCGCCATTCTCCATCATTTCAAAGATCTCCATGTTACGGCCGCGGCTGTAGGCCTTTTCGGCAGTATAGAGCTTGAGCCTTGCCCCGGTGAGCTGTATCTGCTGCAGCATTTGCTGCGGGCTCTGTTCCAGGGTGAAATCGAAGCTGGTTTGGCCATCGACAAGAAGGCCGTTCATGACGATGCGGTTCTCTTCAAAGTGGAAGGCCTTGATGTCTTTGGGAGTTTTGTACTCCAGGTATTCTATATCATCGATGACCTTTTCGAAAACGATGTCGCTGAAGATATCAATCAGTTGTTCGGCCTTTTCAGCTTCCTCTGCCTTCAGCTTTTCCCATTCATTGGCAGTGACCTGGTTGGAGGCCAGGAACTGGACGAATTCCTTTTCCAGGTTTTCAAGTTCGTCCTGGTGTAGTCGGCGGTACTTCATGGTTGGGTCGAGTTTCTGAAAATGGAGGGCAAAGGTACGGATAAAAGATGGATGGGGTGATAAGTTGATGGAGTTGATGGGTTTTAGCGGGCTTATTGCCGTAGATTGGTCAAAAGGGGGCATTGAACCTTCTCATTCCAATCAACTTTTTTTCGTAAAATTGCAGGCGTTTGTTTGGTTCCCGTGTGCCGGGGCCACACTTTGAGACATCAATGGAAAGACTATGGAATTCGTTCTGCCCGATTTTGCCAATGCCGGTGTATGGTTAAGCCTGATCACCCTTACCTTCCTGGAGATCGTTCTTGGCATCGATAATATCATCTTTATTTCTATTGCTTCCAACAAACTGGCGGAAAAAGACCGGCCCAAAGCCACTAACATCGGGCTGCTGCTGGCCATGGCCCTTCGGATCATTCTGCTCTTTGGGGTTTCTATCCTTGTGGCTATGGAAGAACCCTGGTTTGAGCTTCACGGAGAATTCATTCACGGCGGATTCTCAGGGCAAAGCCTTATTCTGATCGCCGGGGGGCTTTTTTTATTGTACAAGAGCACCACCGAGATCCGGCATAAACTGGAAGAACAGGATGAATTTGAGAACAAAGGAGCAGGCAAAGGCATGTCCACACTGACTAATGTGATCATTCAGATCACCGTCATCAATATCGTTTTCTCCTTTGATTCGATCCTGACCGCCGTGGGGATGACCAACGGCCTGCAGGGTGCCCTGGTCATCATGATCATTGCGGTGGTCCTGTCGGTAGGCATCATGATGCTTTTTGCCACCCCCGTGGCCAAATTTGTCAACCAGCACCCGACCATACAGATGCTGGGGCTGGCCTTCCTCATTCTCATCGGTTTTATGCTGATTGCCGAGGGTGCCCACCTGGCTCACCTGACGATAGCCGGGGCCACGGTCGGAAGCGTGCCGAAAGGATACCTGTATTTTGCTATCGCCTTCTCCCTTTTCGTGGAATTCCTGAATATGAGGCTGCGTGCCCGCCGCCGGAAAGAACCGGTGCAGTTGCATGGCTATACCGAGGAGGCGGTTAAAGAGGGGATACTGGGGGAGAAGAGGTAGGAGGGTAGGAGGGTAGAAGTTTAGGAGGGGAGAAGGGTATCAGTGTAGGAGGGTAGAAGTTTACTGGACTTTGGACGTGCCCCATTTGAAGTCGGAAGTGGGAAATCGGAAGTCGGAACTTGGGTCCAAATAGGTGCTCAACGCCTGTTTTTCCGCCTTCCGCCTTCCGATTTCCGACTTTACCCTAGGACCGTCCAAAGTCCAGAAGTTTAAAAGGGTTGAGGTGGGTATAGAGCTGCATATCATTGGGAGTACTAGAAACCCAGAAACCCAGAAACCCAGAAACCAGGAACCAGGAACCAGGAACCAGGAACCCAGAAACAGTCCCATCATTGGAAGCACTAAACCATTACTTTTATAATTATTATTTTTGTAACGATTTAGTTGAAAAGTAAACTGCAGGAAAACACCAGGGAATCCAGGAAAACCGGAAAATCAATTCAATAAGAAAATTAATAATAATGGCAACCAGAGCTATTCAGAAATTACCCTTGACATTTGCTATTCTTATTCTCGGCACATTTGCGGTTTTCTCGCAGCCGGCATCCACCTACTACGCTAAGGATGTGGAGGTCAGCCGTTTTGATTACGGCAAGATGTGGACATTCGAGCATGCGCCTAAAGAATACTTCAAAGAAACTTATGGTTTCCAGCCGGATGAGGCATGGTGGAAAAAGGCGCGCCTGGCCTCCCTTCGCTTTGCCAGCTGGTGTTCGGCTTCCTTTATTTCCCCGAACGGTTTGATACTGACCAACCATCACTGCTCCCACGGAGAGTCCGGTAAGGTGGCCCGGGAGGGCGAAGACCTGGATGCGACGGGCTTTTATGCAGAGACGATGGAGGAAGAGCGCCGGGTGCCAGGCCTCTTCGTTAAACAACTGGTTAAAATCGAAGACATTACCGAATACGTGCATGGTTTTACCGCCAGGGCATCCTCCGATGAGGAAATGGCGGCAAAAGAAAAAGAAGCACTGAGAGCGGCGGTGGAGGAATACAGTAATAAACCGGGCTGGGAAGGGCTTGAAGTAGAGACCGTAAACTATTTCAGCGGTGGCAAATATTCCATGTATGGCTACAAGCGGTACGACGATATCCGCCTCGTCCTGATACCGGAATTGAGGATCGGCAATTTCGGAGGGGATCCCGATAACTTCACTTATCCGCGCTACAACCTGGATATGACCCTCTGGCGCGTTTATGAAAATGGAGCGCCGGTCAATTCATCGGATTTCTACTTTCCGCTGAACCCTGAGGGGCCCTCCGAGAAAGAGGCCGTTTTTACCATCGGCAATCCGGGCAGTACTGAGCGTTACCGCACCATGGCCCAGTTGGAATACGACCGGGACTATCGCTATAAGATACTGAAAGTATGGCTCAACAACCGGCTCGGCCTGATGAGAGAACAATACGAGGAAAACCCCGGCCATGAGCTGCTGGATCAGATCCTGAACTTTTCCAACAGTGATAAGGCCATCGGCGGCATCCTCGACGCGCTCAATAACTCAATCCTGATGGGTAAGAAGCTGAAAATGGAAGAACAGATCAAGGCCCGTTCCGAGGCTGTGGCAAAGGGCAACGACTATTGGAAGGAAATGGCCGAGAACTATAAACAGATCGCCCCCTACAAGTCCGAAAATTTCCTTTTGGCCCCCAACCCCATGAATGGCGCCACCATGCAACTGGCCTTTGCCGCTTATGGTTATGCCCAGGCTTTAGACGGGGGGGCTTCGGAGGAAGAGCTCAACGGATTAAGAAGCCAGGTAAAAACGATAGCAGCAGGGCTGGATGACCCCTACGAAGAACGGCTTCTTACCCTTTTGCTGGAAGAGTTGAAAACCTTTGCCCAACCTGACGATGCTTATATCGGAGAGATACTTGATGGCAGAACTCCGGCGGTTGCAGCAAAGGAGATCCTGGCGGATACCAAATTCTCGGACGAGAAGAAAATGGAAAAACTGCTGGACTCCAAACCAGAGAAGTTTAAGAAATCCAAAGACCCGATTGTCCGCATGGGCTTTTTGCTGGTTCCGGAGTTCGAAGAGTCTCAGATGGCTTTCCAGGCAGGAGCCGCCAGCCGCCAGGCACTGGCCCGCAATATCGCCAACGAGGTCTATAAGGTCTATGGCCTGAGTATCCCGCCGGACGCCACCTTCACCCTGCGCATGGCCGACGGGGTGGTGAAAAGTTATGACTACAACGGCACCGAGGCTCCTGTCAAAACCACCTTCTATGGCCTATATGACCGCCATTACTCCCACGACGGGGCTTACCCCTGGGATCTGCCACAGCGCTGGCAAACCCCACCGGCCGCTCTGCTGAAGTCGCCGCTGAACTTCATCTCCACCTGCGACAGCACCGGCGGCAACTCCGGCAGCCCGATGATCAACAAGAAGGGCGAACTGGTCGGCCTGCTTTTCGACGGCAACATTGAATCCCTGGCGGGTAATTTCATCTATGATGTAAAATCCAACCGCTCGATCGGAGTGCACGCCGGCGGCATCGCAGCAGCCCTGAAGCACATTTACAACGCCGGCCGCATCCTGAAAGAACTGGGCGTTGAGTAGAAGAATGGACAGCAGATTAGTCATACCGGCTTATTGCCAATGATCCGGCCCTCATTTCCGAAAGAAGTAGTATTTTGGTGAGCAATCAAAATACTACTTCTCACCATGAATCAACATCTGCTGCCCTCACTTTTCCTCTTATTCCTGACCACTCCTTTATCTCTTATCAATGGCCAGGGACTCAGAGATGCGGAAGGAGACCCCGTTTATGAGACTACTCTGATGCCTGGGGGCCCTGACCCCGGTGCCGGGTGGTTGGGGCAACTCACCACCATTCCTGCCGGTGATGAGGTGGAGGGCGATTACATCGGAGAAATGCGGTTCACGCCCGACGGGAAAGAATTGTGGGTATTGCATCGCATCACGAACAACATTTCCGTTTTTGACTGGGCGACACAAAGCATTGTACAGAACATTGAAGTAGGTATGATGCCGATGGATATTGCGTTCTCTAATGAATACGCCGTAGTTCCCTGTTACAGCAGCTCAGAGGCTTACATCATCCGCCTGGAAGATTATCAGGTGGCGGCGGTGGTCCCCACGGCTGCTCAGCCGGCTAAGGCCCGGGTCAGCCGCGACGGCAGCCTGGCAGTGGTTGGTTGTGATGAGCCTGACGTAGCAGAGGTTATCGCCCTGGAAAACCTCGAAAAGCAGAATACCATCAGTGATTTTCCGGTTTACCTCTATAAGTTCTCTTTCATCACTTCCAATCCGCGTAATTCGGTTTACTATTCAGGGTTCGAGATCACACCCGACAATAACTTCCTGGTGAACGGCGCCGGAGAAGAAGGCCTGAGGTTTTACGACATCAATACCGGTGCAGTGGTTGCCACCATACCGGAAGCCGGGAATACCGGCCAGTTGGCCCTGTCAGGAGACGGGCTTCGCCTGGTTGCTGTCCAGGCCGGAAGCGATGGCACGGCCTTCCAGGCCGATGTGGCCGGCCAAAGCCTTCTACAGCAGGTTTCGCTTACCGGCATGAGCATCTATTCCTTTTACAGTTCTCCCGCCATTAATTTTGATGGAAGTAAGATACTGGTGCCGGTAGGCTCGGAAAATACCGCCCTGATCGATTTTACAACGGGTTCCTATACTACAGTTCAAACGGGTAACACCCCGGATTGGGTGGGGCAAAGTGCCGACTACCAGTATGCCATAGCCGGTGATTATTACCTGGCGGTGATCGATTTCGAAACTGGAAATATCGTGAGCTCGCTCAACGGGATCTCCATTCAGAACGGGGCCGTTTCTCCTTCCGGCAACCGCCTGGCCGCTTCGGACCCTCTGCGGTATGAAGGCGTTTATTTTTATGAATTTGAGGCCCCCGGGGCGCTGCAGCAGATCAATTACCAGCCTACCGGTTCTCCCTTGGAAGCTGATGTGCCCTATTCCGTTGAGTTCACGCCCGACGGCCAGCGGCTCCTGGTGGTTAATGCTCTTTCCGGTACGCTTTCAGTTATCGATGTGGAAAGTGAAACGCTGGAGGCCATATTGCCTCTGGGCAGTACAGAGGTTTATCAGGTTTCCATTACTTCGGACAGCCGCTACGCGCTGGTTGCCAAACGCCTCGAAAACAAAGTCGCAATAATTGACCTGAGCCAGCTTGAGGTCGTTACCGAGGTGAACAGTGGCGGCTCCAAGCCCGACCAGGTATTTGTCTTGCCGGGCGATGCGTATGCATACGCTGTGAATGCCGGCTCTCCCGACCGCATCGGCGTTATTGCCCTGGACGGCGCCAATTCTTCCCTTGAATCGACGATAAACATCGGCAATACCGGTATCAGCTGGACGAATTACGGCATTCGGTCCGGCCTGAAATTCACTCCGGATGGCGCTTATGCTGTGCTGGCCGCTCCTTTCGACCAGGCTGTTCAGTTCATCGACCTTTCGACGCATACTGTCGTGAATACCCTTTCGGTCGAAGGCTTTCCATTGCAGCTGGCCATTTCCGAAGAAACCGGCCTGGGTATTTTTATCGGGGTAACCCTTAAAGATGCCTCGGCTATGGCACTGATCGCCGGCGCCGGCCCTAATGCTGCTGTGGTGGGGAGTTACCCTTGTGGCGGCAATCCTACCCGGGTGGACTATATCCCGGGGTTAGAACAGTTCGCTCTTACCTCCAACGATGGGAAATCGGTAGAAACCTTCAGCCTGGAATTCCTCTCTTTTACCGACGAAAACAGCTATGCCAACCATACTCCGATAGCTGTTCGCTATTCACCGGCTGGCCATCAGTTTGTTGTCCTGCGGTCAGACAATACGGACAATTTTGCCCATTGGCTGGAAGTGGACGGGTTTTCCTACGCACTTCCGGGGCTCCCCAACCACCAATTCGGGCTTTCTCCGGATGGAGAGATGGCGGCCGTGCCGTTGCCTTCACTGGATGCCGTTTCTTTGCTCAAAGAGGCCACAGTGGGGTGGAGCCAGAAACTGATCTCTTTGAAAGGAGATGTTTTCCGTGTCTTTCCCAATCCGGTAGGGGAGAAAATCTGTTTTCAGTTGATTGATGGGGTTGAGCTGTCGCCACCGGCAGAAATCCTCCTCAGGAATGCGAGTGGGCAGCTTCTTTTCCGGGAAAGGCTGGACACCCCAACAACTGCCGTCATACAACGGCAAACTGCCTGGCCTTCAGGCCTGTACTTCTACGAAATCAGAGCAGAAGGGCGCCTGCTGCAATCGGGCCGGCTGATGCTTAAGTAGCAGGTTTGGAGATGTATGATTTTTGATTTTCGATTTGTGTATCCTGATGTTAAGCCCTTACCTGGCTTTTTGGTCCACACACATCACCCATCAAAAAATCACGCTCCTGACGGATGCAGGCCGCATTCCGTTTTAGCGAGCCCCTTCCACCGGCCACTGCGGCCCTTGCCACGGCTGGTGCAATGCTCGCATCCGATGGACCCGTACCCTTTTTCTTCCAGCGGGTGGCGGGGGAGCTTGTGGTAAGACATGTAATAGAGGAATTCTCCTTCATCTATATCGATAAGAGGGTGAAATTTCAGAATGTTCCCCTGTTGCTCGAATACCCGCAGATTAGACCGGAAATCGGTTTGGTGGGCCATCAGGCCGGAGATCCAGACTTTATGGCGTGCCTTTATGGGCTTCAGGGGCAATACCTTATTGGCCATGCAACAGGTGCCCGGGTCTTTTTTCCACAATTTCTCTTCAGCGGTGATTTTGTTCTGGGCAGTATCCGGCAGTACATCTATTACGTTAAGGCCGAACCGGCCTGCCAGCTGCTGTTTATAGGCCAGCGTTTCCGGGAAATGGAAGGTGGTATCGATGAAATGCACCGGCTGGCCGGGCCGGATCCTGGAAATCAGGTGCAGCAGAAAGGCCGATTGGGTTCCGAAGGAAGAAGTGAACAATACCTCTTTCTGTGGGAAAAACCGGTACAATTGACGGATGCGCTCCTCGAAGTTCATAGGCGAAAAAACCTCATTGAGCGTTTCCAGATTGGGTGCTGGCAGATCGTTCTTCAAATTCCTGTAGGTAGTCATACAGTACATCTTTTTGTTTATGATCTGTTGGCGGCCCGCGATTCAGGGGGCGCCTTTTTTTCTTCTTCGCGTAGCCAGCTGTCCAGGCGGTTGAGCTTCAGGAAGGCCGGATACAGCATGTTTTGGCTTATTTATTATTGAATTAGTGTTATCGCATATCTGTACGGCAGTGCACGGGTGCATGTGGCTGCAGTTGCCGGAATATGGAAACAGGAAGTGTATCGGTGTGAAAGTGTGGGCTTTGCCAGCCCGGTTAGTGTATCGGTGAGAAAACGAATTTCAACCGGAAAGGTAAGGCGTGTAATACTAAAATCAATACAGTTTGCCTTCCTTTTTTCCCACCGCACACAGAAAAACCACTCACGGTGCAAGTATAGAGACAATGTTCGAATAAAACAATACTAATCCTATAGGAATTAAATAAAAATACGGCCGCCAAAACCAATTCTGTTTTATAATTAACTGATTTTTATTCGATTGTGCTAAGATATGATCCGTTTTGAATGACCGGATAAAAAAGGGGACTGCACAAAAGTGTACAGCCCCCAAATCCCAATCCACAACTAGTGTGTTCAGGCAGGACAACGCCTGCTCAGACTAGCGCGAATGACATCAAATCAGGTTTGTTTCCATGGTGCTAGTGTTTAAGTACCTTCAGTACTTTCACCCCGGACCTGCTGTAGCGCAGGTTGAAGAAATACACTCCGGCGGGGAAGCCCGAAAGGTCAAATTCCGCGCGCTGTACTTCCTCCGGAATAGTCCTGGAAAGCATCCTGACACCGTTGGCGCTGAATACCTCGACCTGTACTTCCTCGCCAAAATTCTCAAACAGTTCAATGATCACCTGATCCGTTGTGGGATTGGGATAGAGCATGGCCACCTCTGAATCATTGAAGAGGATGGCTTCACCTATTTCGGAGAAGAAAACTTCTCCGGAAGGGCCATGGACTTTTATACGGTAAAAGTTGCGTCCGCGTTTCGGTGTAAGGTGCTGAAATTCATAATAATTCATGCTGCCCAGGAAAGCCTTGGGGCTGTTCATGTCACCCAAAGCCTCAAACTGGGCTCCATCAGGAGAATATTCCACTGTAAACCCGTGGCTGCTGGAAAGCAATTCTTCTATCATCCAACTGACCAGTACTTCTCCTTCTTCTTCATCGACAACATCCACGTTGATCGGCAAAGCCTGCCCCGGGCCCGCGCAGTAAAGCGGGCTGGAAGTAGCTGTCAGGGTTTTGAAATTGGTGGCCGTGCAACCGTTGTCAACCACCTGGAGGGTTAAGGTCACCAGGCCGAAAGAACCAGCCGTAATAGTAATGCTCGGGCCTGTTCCGGAATCTGGGGTTGCCGGGCCGGAAACTTCCCAGGTGATTACGGCATTGGGGCTGGTCGGGCCGGCAGTGAAGGTGGCGGGTTCATCAATGCAGAGGTAACCCGGGCCGTTGATCTCAGCATTGGCTACGCTGCCCACTTCGATCGTCACGATGTTGCTTTCCTTGTAAACCGTACAATCCTCGCGGCGGACACAACGGGTGAAGTAGGTCGTTTCATAAAGCACAGGCGGGTCGTAAGACGGGCCTGTGGCGCCGGGAATGCTCGTCCAGGTTTGCGTATTGAACGGCCCGGGTTGCGTACTCATCATCCACAGGTATTCGATATTCCCCGAACCTCCCGAAGGCGTTTCAATATTGAGTATCTCTGTTGGGTCATTGCCGGGCCCGCAGAGGAACTGGTTGGGGCCGATCAGCCCCGGGTCGGTGATGTTATCACACGGAGGGTAAAGGCCGGCATCGATGGTCAGGTTTTCCTCCCCGGGGCCGATGATATAGATGCCGGTCATGCCCATCACCGGGTCCGCATCGCTGTCAAGGGCATCATTGGAACCCTGGTCTGGGTCGGAGAAGGTCAGGCCGTCCGGCTTGATAAAAGTCACCTTATATTCTCCCGGTATTACATCAAAGTAGTAGTAGCCGTTATTGTTGGTGAAAGTGGTATCGATGTTGGTGGGGTTGGCGTCGGTGGGGATCTGCAGGATGACCATCACGCCGGGTATCCCATCCTCATTGGGGTCCTGCCTGCCATCGCGGTCCACATCAAGCCATACGTAGTCGCCCAGGCGGGCCGGCGGGGCCAGGGTAACCTCGCAACTGGTCTCGCACCCATTGGCATCCGTGACGACACAGGAATAGGTGCCGGAGGAAAGGCCGGTGGCCGAAACGCCGGTTTGCCCATTGCTCCACTGATAAGAAAAAGGAGGAGTGCCTCCGGTGACGTTTACCATGGCTTCTCCATCATTACCGGCCGGGGTGATCTCCTGAGTTACAGTGATGGAGCAGGACGGGCTGTCAAAGGCATTGATGGTAACGGCATCGTCTGCTTTACAGCCATTGGCATCAGTAACGGTTACAGTGTAGTCGCCGGCAGGTAGGTCTGCAACGGTGGAAGTTGTAGCTCCGTTGCTCCAGGCGTAGGTATAAGGAGGAGTGCCGCCACCGGCTGTGACGCTTACCTCACCATCGGTAGCATTGTCACAGGTCGTACCGGTAACTGCGCTTGCGGTAACATCCAGTACGGGAGGTTCGCTGATCACCACGAGAATATTATCTGTGCATCCGTTGGCATCGGTTACAGTAACAGTATAGTTGCCGGCGCTCAGGTTGGTGCCGGTGGCGCCTGTCTGCCCATTGCTCCAGGCATAGGTATAAGGAGGAGTGCCACCGCTGACGGTAACCGTTGCGGATCCATTGTCATCACCCGCGCAGAGCAGGTCAACAACCGTAATTACCATTCCCTGGAACGGGGGCGGCTCGCTTATGGTAACAGAACCACTGATCACACAAAGGTTGGCATCGGTAGCAGTAACGGTATAGGTGCCGGCAGCCAGGCCGCTGATATCAGCTGTTGTGGCCCCATTGCTCCAGGCATAGGTATAAGGAGGAGTGCCACCGCTTGCGCTGGCTGAGGCCGTACCGTCATCTGCTCCGGGGCAGTTGATATCGGTACCGGAAACGGCCAGGCCCAGAGCGGGAGGCTCATTGATCACTATGGTTCTTTCTATCATACACCCTCCAGCCTCGGTGACCGTAACCGAATAGGCCCCGGCTGTCAGGTTGGTGATCTCGTTTGTGGTTTGTCCGGTATTCCAGTTATAAGTATATGGAGGAGTACCGCCGGATGGAGTGAGCAGGATACTCCCGGTGGCATCTCCATTACACAGCACATCCCTGCCTACGACATTGACCTCGAAATCATCGACTACGTCAATTTCAAACTGGGCGGTAGCCATACACCCGTTGGCATCAGTAATACTGACCGTGTAAATCCCTTCTGCCAGGCCGTCAACGGATTCAGTCGTTTCTCCTGTGCTCCACGCGTAGGTATAAGGCGGGGCGCCGCCGGTTGCCGTTACCGACGCTTCTCCGGTCTCGCCCAGGCCGCAGACGATCTCAGTTCCGCTGACAACAGCCTGGATCTGTGGCGACTCCACGATGGTTGCCGAAGCCATAGCCTGGCACCCGTTCGCGTCGGTTACGGCGACTGTGTAAGTGCCGGCGGGCAGGTTATTGATCATCTGAGTGGTTTGTCCGGTATTCCAGGAAAAGGTAAAGGGCATGGTGCCGCCGGAAACGACGGCCATCGCTGTGCCGGTAGATTCCCCGGGGCAGACAGTAGGTGTTGCCGTAACGCTAACCGCCACTGCCGGTGGTTCGGTGACCACCACGCTTCCGGTGGCCGTACAGCCGTTGGCATCTGTAACCGTTACACCATAGGTGCCCCCGGAAAGGCCGTCAATAGTGGCTGTCGTGGCTCCGGTGCTCCAGGAAATGGAGAGAGGCGCCAGGCCTTGAAGGATATCGACAGTGGCAGTGCCGTCACTGGCATTGCAGGTCGTTACATCGGTGGAACTGAGGCTGATCTCCAGTGGTGGAGCTGCCTCAACTACAACGCTAGCCATGGCCGTACAGCCCGAACCGTCAATAATGGTGACGGTATAGGTGCCCGGCGCCAGTCCGGTGATCGTCTGAGTAACGCCCCCGTTACTCCATAAATATATATAGGGAGGCACGCCATTGAGGGCAGTAGCCGTAGCCGTTCCATCATTGGCGCCGGGGCAGGATTCAGGTGTCGCTGTAGCCATAGCCTCCAGGTTGGAAACCGGTTCAAGCGTGATCATATCCGTTATTTCACAACCATTATCATCGGTAATAGTAACGGTGTAGGTGCCGACTGACAGGCCGCTGATCCCGGAGTTGGTTGATCCTGTACTCCACAAAAAGCTGTAGGGGGGGGTGCCACCGCCGGCGGTGACGGTAGCGATCCCGTTGCTCCCACCGGCGCAATCAGGGCCCGTCCCGGAAATGGAGGATGTGAGCGGAGGTGGTGCGCTGACCACTCCGGACGCCGAATCACTACACCCTCCGGAATCGGTCACGGTTACGGTGTAGGTTCCGGCAGCCAGCCCCGTCTGGCTGGCAGAGGTGGCTCCATTGCTCCATGCATAGGTATATGGCGGCGTACCTCCGGTGACGATGGCTTCCACCGTGCCATCATCACTGTTGGGGCAGGTGAGCCCGGTAGTGGTTACCGAAACGTCGAGTGGGTTTAGATCGACGGTAATGCAATTTACTGTCCCGCAGAGGCTCTGGTCGGTCATGGTGACACAGTAGGTGCCTGCGCCGGGCACAATGATGACCGAGCCGGAGTCACCGGTCCCCCAGTTATAGGTATAAGGCGGGTTGCCTCCGCTTCCCGTTGCTGTAATGGTAAAAGGTACCTGACAGGTATTTGCTGAAAGGGTAACGGACAGTAGGGTGGGTTGGTTTACCGTTGTGCTCTCAACCACTGAGGCGCCCGTATTGTCCGTAACAGTGACGGAATAGGACCCGGCAGTGATGTTGTTCAGGGTTGCCCCCGTGGCGCCTGTACTCCAAAGGTAGGTATAAGGAGCAGAGCCACCGTCGGCACTGGCAGTTATGCTGCCGGTCGGGAGCCCGAAACAGGTGGGTTCGGTAACCATGAGGTTGACGGTGAACTGGGCACTTGCTACCTGCATCAGCAGAGCGAAGGGTAGAATTAGTGATAATCGGTTACTTGGATGCTGAAGCTTCCAGGTAAAGCGGCTAAACGCTTTTGAAAGTAGATTTCTACACATCTGGATCTATAATTTGTTAGCTGATTAAATATACGCTTCTGTTATACCTTTACGATAGCACCAATATTTAAGGTTCAGGACAGCTTCATTTAATTGATGAACCCTGTTGCCAGATCGGAATGACTGCTGGCAAAGGCCACATCCGGCATCCTGGTGCTATGTGGTACTTGTGATCTGCAATACCCGGCCAAAGGTATGAATTACCTTGCCCAAAGGGAAAAATGCCGGAATAATGCATAGATCACCCATTCCTGGAAACCTAAAGGTTGAAGGACTCTTTCTGTGTAGACGATTGGGGGGAAATTTGAAAAGTCCCGGCTAGCCGAAGGCTGGCCTAAGGGGATGGACGGGGTAGCTTTGTCTCTTTATTATTGCTTACTCTGGTTACAAAGAAACAAATTTTACTTTAAACTGTCAATCAATGCCCGGGCATTTTTCAAATAAAAAAAAAGTCGCATCACAAAAAAATGTGATACGACCTACTACTAACAAATTATAATCCCATGAACATGAATGTCTTTCGGATAGCCGGGAGGCAAATGCTTTGCAGCTTCCGGCTTCAGCCTGGCGAAAACTAGGGAAGAAATGCCGGGCTTACTATTAACTTCGGAAAGCCTGCCTTTATTTCACCGACTTTTGGGAAAATGAGATAGGCAAAACTTTCAATACATAAACACCATGAATATGGCAATTAGTTGAAGTTTCGGTAAAATTAAGAGATTTATAACACATTTACTAGGGCGGAAGGCTGATTTCTTTCATTTTATGGCCGGGAAAAGGCCGTTACTGGCAGGAAAATGACAGATGGAAGGCAGCCGTGCCCGATTTCGCCAGGGCTTCAGCGGGCAGGGCAAAAAAATAAGTCGCATCACCTGATCCGGTAATACGACTTATCATAATTATAATCCCATGAACATGTACGAAAAAAACTAGCGCTGATCGCTAGTAGAAAAAGAGAGAAAAATTATCTTTATATCTTATCCTCAAAGTGAGGAAGAACTTTCGATTGTCAATTTCGGGGTTGTTTCCGGAATTTGTCTTATAGCAAGTCAGATTGTTTATCCCAATAAAACCTGACTTGCTATTTGACAAACTTAAATCCCATGTAAATTATCCCAATTTTGTGCGCCGGTTCTTTAACCGGCTTTATCTTCGTTTGACATTACAAACATCTTAAGAATACAAGGGGAAAACAAAGACAAAATTCTCCTTTTGTGAAAAAAAAGAATGGATTCGATTTTTGAAATGTATATTTATTTGCGTTTTTGTTGTGGAAATTGTGAAAAAAAGTATTTAAAAAAGAGGCCCTGGAGAGGAAAAAAAGAAGAAAAAAACCTTCAATAACAGCTTGAAAGTGCAAAAAAGCTCCCGCGAGGCTGGCCCGCGGGAGCTTTTTTTTTGGCAATTATGCTTGTAGAACCTTAAAAAGGAGACTGAAAAGCCGGGTTGTTGACAAAAGAAGTATCCGTCAGCATATTCAAAAAAGCGATCAGGTCCTGCTTTTGTTGTTCATTCAGGGTAAAGGGTTGGATATTGGCATCCTCATTGGAGACTCCATGGCCCCCGGAGGCATAGTGGTCGAGCACTTCTTCCAGGGTATTGAACCGCCCGTCGTGCATATAGGGGGCTGTAAGGGCGATATTCCTCAGGGTAGGCACCCGGAATTTTCCATTGTCATAGATGTTTCCAGACACTTCTCCCAGGCCGTAGTCTTTAAAGTCGGAAAGAGTGGCCACTGAGTCAATTCCGTTGTTAAAGTAGTTGTTTTCCGTAAAAAGGGCGCTGCCGTGGCAGTGAGAGCAACCTGGGTGGTCTTGCGTGTTGGTGGCGAATTCTACGAAAAAGAGGTCGCGGCCACGCTGTTCGGCGTCGGTGGGCCAACCCTGTTGTTCCCATACGACTTTGTCAAAACGAGATTGATAGCTGACCATAGTGCGTTCGAACTGGGCGATGGCCTTAACGGCCAGCTCTTTAGTGATCTCGCTTTTCTTTTCAATACCGAAGGCCTGGCGGAACATCGCGGGATAGTCTTTATGGCGCGCCAGTTTTTTCACCACGTTTTCCCAGCTATCGTTCAGCTCGGTATGGTCTTCAACCGGCAGCAGGGCCTGGGCTTCCAGCGTTGCGGCCCGGCCGTCCCAGAAAAAGCCTTTGGTATTAAAGGCCATATTGACAATGGCCATAGAGGAGCGCCTTCCGTCGATCCCGAGAATCCCCGTGCTCACCTTATTCCCATCGGTAAAACTGAGCTGAGGGTTGTGGCAGGAGGAGCATGACTGGGTGCTGTCACTGGACAGGATCGGGTCGTAGAAAAGGTGGCGGCCAAGAGCGATCCCTTCAACGGTTAGCGGGTTGTCCTCCGGTAAGGCCGGAGCCGGGAACCAATCCGGCAATTCCAGTTGATAAGGTTGCGGGTCGTAAGGTGCATCGATGAGATCCTCATTGACACAAGGGTTGCATGGTTCTATGACAGGATCGTCTTTCTGGCAGGCGGTAAAGGCGATCACGAGGGCCAGGATAGCGGCGGAAAGTATCTTTATTCTCATGGTATTATTTTTTCACCCGGGTTAAAACGGATTCCTGAATTCCGGATTATTAACAAATGAACTGTCCGTAAGGGTTTTGAGAAATGCCTTAAGGGCCAGCCTGTCTGTGTCAGACAAATGTAATTTTCTGATCTTGGGGTCAACATTCTCGCTGGGGTGGCCACCCCGGTTGTAATGATCGATCACCTCGTCGAGGGTGGCAAAGCGGCCATCGTGCATGTAGGGGGCGGTCAGCGCGACGTTGCGCAGGCTGGGCACCCGGAAGCGGCCGTTGTCATAGTATTCACCGGTCTTTTCTCCCCGCCCTTTGTCCTGAAAATCGCTGAGTTCCGGGGCCTCATCCAGCCCGTTGTTCATGTAGGTCTGGTCAGTGAAAAGGGGGGGAGTGTGGCAGTGGCCGCATTCTCCTTCCGGCAGTTTTTCCGAAGTATCGAAAAAAATGTGTTTACCCCTTTCTTCCAGGGCGGTGAATTTGGCTTCGCCCCGCATCACCCGGTCGTACCTTGAGTTAGCGCTGATGAGGGTTCTTTCAAACTGCGCCAGGGCCCGGGCCGCCAGCTGGCGGGTAATCTGTGCGGTATCCGCAATGCCAAAGGCCTCTTCAAACAGCTCCGGATAAGAAGGATGGCGGCGCAGAGACCTTTCCACGGCGCTCCAGTCGTGCCCCAGTTCTTTGGGGTCTTCTACGGGAACGAGGGCCTGTTCCTCCAGAGTAGGGGCGCGGCCGTCCCAAAACAAACCTTTATACTGGTAGGCGGCATTGGCCAGAGACTGGGCGTTTCGCCGCCCGGTGCTTGTGTTGATGCCAATCGCCACCGGCCGCCCGTCGGTAAACGCCCGTTCGGGGAAATGGCAGGAGGAACAGGACAGGCTGCTGTCTGCTGAAAGAATCGGGTCGTAGAATAAGCGCCGGCCAAGCTCTACGCCGGCCATGGTCATGGGGTTCCCGTCGGGAAGAGGAGGGGAAGAGAATTGTGCGGGCAGAGCCAGATCGTAAGGGGCGTCCCTGCCCGCCGGCATTGCCTCTTCCCCTTCCGAACATCCGGCAAGGCTGGAAATACAAAGTAACAATATGTATAATGTCCTCTGCCTTCTCATTCCATCTCGATGGCTTCCTGTATGTGGTTGGCCATAAACGTGGCCGAAGGGGATTCGTTGCTGTGGCTTTGCGTCACCTGGCGGAAATCCAGATACTCCCCGGTATTCTGGTCCACCAGCATCTTGTGAAGGTCAATGTTGAACTGCAGCGTCACTGCCCCCTCATCTTCTATGGTGATGGGCCGGTCAAAGGTGAGCTTCCGGTAATTGCTATTGCCTCCGACGTGGAAAGTGAGCTTGTCTGAAAAATCTCCGTTGGGCTCCAGGTCGGCATTGCCTTCGAACTTAAAGAAAATGTAACTGCTGGCCGCCTCCCAGTAGTTTTCGGACAACGGGTGCCCCAGCGGATAATCCGGAGGGATGGTGGCATTCAGGACGGAATCCAGCCCAAAGCCGAACTCTATGCCGGTGTATGTACCCGGAGGCAGCACGCCCGGAACGGTGGAGATGCCGGCAGCAGCCTCTTCATCGGTATAGACATTGGCAAAGGAAATGAGGCCAACATCGGTCAACGGCTCCTCACCAGAACCTTTGAGCAGCCGCACTTTGGAGATGTAGAACTGAAAAAGCTGCATTTTGATGGCCATATTGTCCTCGTAGGCGTATTCCCGGTCGAACATGACCAGTGGGTCCGGCCCGTAAAAGGCCTTGAAATTGAGTGTTACCTCGCCTGCCCGGGGAAGTAGCGTTAAAGCGGCTTCATCATCTTCCTTGGGGCTGTCGGCGCCATTATTAGGGGTAGAATCGGGGTCTGCCTGGTTGCTGGCCACTACCTGGGCGCGCTGGGTGAAGTCAATGCCTTCCAGCGGTTTCTCTGCTCTTGCGGTGAACGTGAAGGACAATGTTTCGTCCGCCTGAATGCTGATCCCGCTCCATCGGATGACGGCAGGAGAGCCGGTAATGACTCCTCCGTTACCGACATCTTCCACCTGATACCCTTCTGGCACGGAATTTTCAAGGGTTACTCCGTCGGCAGTGAGGGGCCCCCGGTTGTAGAGGTTGGCCTGAAAGGTAACCAGGCCGCCGATCTCCGGTTTTTCGGCGATGGGCTCAAAGGAGAGCTCCAGGTCTGCTTTTCCGGGCTGCATTTCGTCATCGTTGTTTTTACAGGCCCCGGCAAAAAGCACAATGCTCAAGGGAAGAATATAGAATAAATGTTTCATGGATGGTTCCATTTAGTTAGCAATTGTGGTTAAGGGTGACAAGGTGTTTCTTCGATGGGTGCTTCAGGCACTAACTTACTTGCTCTGCAGCACTGCTGCAACAATAGAGAAGGATTGTGCCAGGTTTGCGACAATTTTCTCTGTCAGTTCTTCAGGGCTGTCCTCCCGGGCATTGATGTTGCCGAACCACCGGCTGTAATCTACCTGGAGGGTAAGTAAGAGGTGGAAACCCCGGCTTTTTTCCAGTTCAATGGGCAGGCGTACTTCCTTCAGATAGGCATCCGTACCGATCCGCAGTATTTGCGGTATCGTGTCGGCGGCGGTGGTATCCCTGAACAGTTCGATATATTCAAAAACATACCCGGAATCCTGGTTGAAATACAGGCTGCTGTCCTGAAGGAATAAGGGGTGCGTTTCGGGGAAGGAGGTAGGGTCAGCCAGGTTGGCCAGGCCCTCTACGCCTACTGCAAAACGGATTTCCTTCAGTGTCCCCGACTCTTTCAGGGTGCCGATGGTATAGTTTTGAGTGACTCTTGGGCTGGCCAGGGAAAAATTGTCTTCTATCGTTCTCGGCAGCTCGCTGCCATCGGGTTGAGGTATCAGGATATCGACGGTTTCATCCATCTCCTTTTCCTGGCCGTTGGTATATATGAGATGGAAGTTGGATATATAAAACCGAACGTTATTGACGCGGAAAGGGTTGCCCAGAGCATCAAAATAGACGGAATCGGCGAGGCCGAAGCGAAAGATCGTATCTCCTTTGCTGTAGCGGTGCTGCAGGGCGAGGCGGACTTTCGGGTATTCGCAATCCGAAGCTTCATTTTTATCGGCCTCCAGGTCATAATTGACGGCCTCCACATCCAGGCAGCCCGGGACGGGCTCATAACAGGCAGTTATTAAGGCCAGTATGAAGAGGAGAAGGCTATTTCTGATTGTTGCGCTCATATTCCCTGACCAGCTTTTTGACCACCTGTTTGACCTGTGAGGAAAATTCCTTATTCAGTATCCAGTTGTAATATTGTTTGTCCCGGGAAAGCGTCTGGGCAACCGGCTTTCCGTTGTATTTTCCAAAATTGAAGACGATCTCACCGTTGACATCGTACCTCATCTTCTGGGTGGCATCAACAAAACGCAGGTCATTGGTGAAATCGTGCAGGGCCTGTACATCTTTAATAATGGGGGAAGTGGTAACATTGCCATCCTCATCGACGTAATCGATGCCCCGGTACCGGTCCAGTTGGCCTTTAAAGACCGAAACGGTAGCCTTCACATCGGCCAGGGCATCGTGGGCGTCCTCCATGTCTTCATCGCAGTAGAATTTCAATGCGGCTTTGAGGGTGCGGGGCTCCATTTTATAAAAGATGCGCTGAACATCGACGGTACGGCGGCGGGAAATATCGAATTCAATGCCGACCCGGGCGAACTCTTCCATCAGCATTGGGATGTCAAACCGGTTGGAATTGTACCCGGCCAGGTCGGCATTGCCGATGAATTCGTGTAGTTTTTCAGCGATCTGCTGAAAGGTAGGCTTGTTGGCCACGTCTTTCGGAGTGATGCCGTGAACCTGCATGGCTTCTTCGGAAATCGGGATCCCCGGGTTGATCAGCATGGATAGCTCTTCGGGCTCATTGCCGTTCTTAAAGAACTTGATCATGGCAATCTGAATGATGCGGTCGCGGATAACGTTCAACCCGGTGGCTTCGAGGTCGAAAAAAATGAGGTCGCGGTCGAGGTTTAATTCCATTGGTCGGTTAATGCTTTTTTGGTATCGGTAATTTTGCCGGGTAAAATTATTGTTTATCCTCTTCTTTTTCAAACAAAGGGCGCAGGCCCTCGGTATAGCGCACTCCCATCGTGCCGTCCTCCTGGTTGAAGAGGAAATATCCTTCGATCTCCGGCAGCCGGCTGGCCAGAGCGAAAGCCTTATCCAGGCCCATGGCCATAAAGGCGGTGGCGTAAGCGTCAGCTGTCATACAGTCCGGTGCAAAGACGGATGCACTCAGCAGGGTACTGCGTTCGGGGAAGCCGGTAAAGGGGTTGATGGTGTGGCTGTATTTCGTGCCGTTTACTTCGTAGAAGTTCCGGTAGTTGCCGGAGGTGGCCAGTGCCCGGTTGTGCAATGGAACGGCGGTTTGTATTTCCTGCATGCCGGCATCTTCGCGAGGTACGTTGATGCCGATCTTCCAGTCGCCTCCGCGGGGGCTTTGCCCATGGGCCGCCACCTCTCCACCGATCTCCACCATGAAGTGTTCAACGCCCCTTCCGGCCAGCAGCCGGCCTACCGCATCCACGCCGTAGCCTTTGGCCAGAGCACTGAAGTCCAGTTGAACGCCGGGGGCAGTTTTAGTAAGAAGGCTGTCCTTTCCCTCTACCGCCAGGCCAATCTTATCGAACCCAACAAATGCAATCAGCGAATCAATGGCGAGGCTGTCAACGGCTTCCACGGTTTTCTTGGGGGAATACCCGAAGCCCCAATAATTGACAAGGGGCATGATGGTGGGGTCGAAATATCCATCAGAAGCGCTGTACACTTCCCTGGCCTTCATGTAGTTGGCCGTAAAATGCCCGTTTGGGTAGCCTTCCGGCCGTTGGGTTCGGGGGTTGTAACCGAGGTTGAAGAGGCTGTCCGCCTGATTGAACCGGGAAATGGTGGACTGTTCGATATAGGTTGAAACCTCCAGGTTGATGATCTCCAGCAGAGAATCGATAGCGGATTGGTAATTCTGCTGCCGGCCATCGCTGTAGGTAATGTGGTAGGTGGTGCCCATGGTCCTGCCTGACAGCTTCATGTAATTGGCAGATGGCGGCTGATCTCCGGAAGAACAGCCCTGGAGCACGAAAATAAATGTAAGTAAATAAAGGAAGGACTGCTTCATTTGCGATCTGTGGTTTGTTGCCATCTTTTCTGGCCAGCCAGGATTTCGTAAATACGGCTTTTTAATGCCTGCCGCACTCCGAAGATCAAAAATCAAAAATCAAACATCAGCCCCTGTTTCTCACCTGAGCATCCAGAGAGTACCATCCCGGGCCGGTGAGTTGCAGGGCCACATAAGCCATCAGGAATAGTAAAGCTTTTTCTATCTGGCCAAAACCTTCACCCAGGTTCGTTGAGATGGCCACCATCATGGTGATGATCAGCGGAATGGCCGCCCAGCGGGTGAATAATCCTAATATCAGGAGCAGGGAGCAGCCCACCTCGGCAAAGGTAGCCAGGCCGAGCGAAAGCTCCGGCCCCAGGCCCATAAAATCGAAGAATTTGATTGGCTCCCCGGATAAAAGCCGCATCAGCTTACCCCATCCGTGATTGTAGATCATAGCGCCTCCGAAAGTAAGGCGAAGTAGTAATAAGGCAAGGTCGTTTTGTTTTCTGCTAACCATGTACTGTTTCTTATTCCTTTTTAAGCCAAACAAGTAATGCCCGGCAAAGTTAACAGATCGGGATATTTTGTGAAGAATACTGCCCTTACTTTTGAGGCTTCTCATTATCTTGCCACCCTGCCGCATCAAGACCCGGTTTACTTCCTCATCCACTTTCACTACCGGCTTTTTGCCGTTTGGACGGAGAAGGTTGCCGATGGAAAAGCTAATGCACGAATGCACGCATACACGGATACACGCATACACCTCCTCGCCGCCCTCCTGGTGCTTCTCAGCTTGTTCCTCAACCTGGGCATTCAGCCGGTCTATCTGGAAGAGCCGCGCCGCGCAACGATTGCCATGGAGATGGAGGAAAATGGCAACTTTATTGTTCCGACCCAGTTCGGAGAGTTCTATTACAAGAAACCGCCGGTATTCAATTGGGTGGTGTGGGCCAGCGCAAAACTGATGGGAGGATATTCCAGTTGGGCGTTGCGCCTGCCGACCGCGTTGTCTGTTATTTTTATTGCTCTGTTGCTCTTCGGGTTAGGGCGCCGCTACGTCAACCCGGAGTTCGGCTGGCTGTCCGCCCTGCTGTTTCCCATCAGCGGAGGGTTGTATTTCTATTTCTCTCTGTTGGGGGAGATCGACCTTTTTTACACTTTTATCACTTTCGCCGGATTTGCTGCTCTATTTCATTATCAGCAGCGTCGAAGGTACGGGCTGATGTTTTTGCTCGTTTACGCGCTGGCGGCAGTGGGCACGCTGACGAAAGGCCTGCCTTCCGTGCTTTTCCTGGGGCTGTCCATTGTGGCGTGGCTGTGGTATGAAGGGGAGTTGAAACGGCTCCTGTCTCCGGCGCACCTGGGAGGCATCCTGGTCTATGGGTTTCTGGTGGGCGGCTATCTGCTGGCATACCATCAATATAACGATATCGGCAATTACCTGCGGATGATGGTGGCTGAGTCAAGTGAGCGGACCATCGCGGAGAATGGCCTGTTGAAGTTGCTGGAACACCTCCTGATGTTCCCGCTCGACACGATCAAAGACCTGCTTCCCGGCGGGTTGCTGCTGCTCTTTGCCATCCGGAAGGATCTTCGCAGCCTGCTTCTCCGAAATAAGCTGCTCACCTTTGCCACCCTGATGTTCATGGTGAATGTGTTGCCGTATTGGGTATCCCCCGGCGCCCGCCAGCGCTATATTTACATGCTGTATCCTTTCCTTCTGATGATCGGCCTGTATGCCTGGCAAAACCGGAAGGAGGTAAAGGCCTGGCGGTTTCGCGTTTTTCGCATTCTGAGTGGTATTCTGATCGGCGGACTGGCAGTGGGCAGCCTGGCCATTCCTTTTATTCCGGGGCTGGATTTCCTTAACTATCGCTGGCCACTGGCCATCGCGGGCTTTCTTGCCGGGGCATCTGTATTCTATTTTTACCTGCAGCAACCGGGCAGGACGCTGATTTTTCTGATCCTGGCCACCGCTGTGGCCCGCCTCTTATTTGACTTCACCGTCCTGCCCCAACGGGCACACGAGAGCGATGCCCAGCGGGACGTCGGGATCGCTCAGGCGGTGGATGAGATCGTAGGCGATACTCCGTTATACCTATACGAGGATGCCCGCATATCCTTTTCCGCTATTTTCTACCTCAACCAGATCCGTGGGAAAACGTTGCGCCGCAATGATGAGCGGGAAGAAGGGGCATTTTACATTGCTCTGCCGGAGCAGTTCCCCGGGGCGGAGGTGCTGTATGAGATCCCGTATAATGAGGAGGTGTATGGAGTGGTGAAGTATCGGTGAGGAATTGGGAAATCATTCCATCTCGGTGGGCAGTTGCCCGAATCATTAGAAAGTAATTGTGATTTGTGATCGTTACTTTTGTAATGATTATAATTATAATGATTATAAAAGTAATCATTATAATTATAACGACTATGATAAAAGCAACCCCTTGTTATTTGAAAAAGGGGTGTGAATTCTCTCCTTAGAACTTCTCACCGCCATACCGTTTTTTCCGAAAGAGGAAAAAAAGGCATACCTGGGATGGTAAGCCTGCACCGTCTCTTCCAGGAACGGCTCCTTATCCAGCATCATCGGCTTTAGTTGCTGGTTGACGGTTCATCTGGCATCTGGCTCGTATAAAGAGGGCTGTCGGGTTTAGCCGAAGCGCCGTAGGCATTGATGCTCTCGATCTGCGGAGAAGCGCACCAGTTGAATGCAGGAATCGCCGGTGTAGGCGCGCAGGCGGCCGTTGCCATTGGGGCGGATGCCTATGGCAGCCAGCACGTCGGGGCCTCCGCCGCAGGGCAGTCCCACTTCGCCTCAGGTGTGGCGTTGCTGTTTGCCCAGGGGCACCCGGCTGCTTCTACTTCCGCCTGTACTTCTCAAAGAACGCCTTTCCCTTCTCGAACTCTTCCTCAAAGACCGCTTTGATCTCCTCGATGTCAACCTTGTCGAGAGAGCCGTATTTGGAGAGCAGGAAGTCGAATACCTGCCCGATGCTGTAGGTGTTGGCCGCCGAGAATGCCGCCATAGAGATGCCTCCCAGAAGGCTGCCGATGCCGGGCACCAGCTTGAAGGCGCTGGCTGACATGCGGGCCATGAGGCTGCCGCTGAGAGCGGAAATAATGGCTTTGCCCTGTAATTCCGAATAATCTACGTTGTGCAGCCTGCAAAGGGCTTTCAGCATGTCGAGCTGCACGAGGGTGACGGCGCCTACGTCCAGCAGAGGTACCGGGATGGCCCCCCCGGCAGCGGCAAAGATGGCGTTGGACTGTATGATCTTCTGGCCGGCGGCTTTTTTGTCTTGCATAGGAAGGGTGATTTGGTTGTTCGGTTTTTGCGGTTCGCAAAGTGCACCGATGGTAAGTGGCCGAAAACAGTTGATTCGAGTGTTGGAACTTGAGGCTGTCTCAAAAGATTAAATCAAAATATTGCCTCAAAATAATATTCTGCCCTAGCTGCCCGTCCGGTTCTCCCCTTCGGGGAGTTAGAGGGGCTGGGACGGGCAGCAAAACATTATTTTGGATCCTTTTTCAAGTAATTACTTTTGAGACAGCCTCAAGTTGAGCCTGCCCAATCCCAATCTGTCCGGCTACAAAAAAACAAAGATACCTAATCTTTTATTGGCGTTCAACCAGCCCGGTTTAGTGGCCGGATTTTCTATTCAATTGCCGCAGAAACCACTCCCGTTCCCGGAAGGCCTTTGCTGCTTCCACTTCTTCTTTCAACGCCGCCCTGCCTTGCCGGTCCGTTGGGGGCAGTTGCAGGAGCCGGCGGGCAAACTGTAGCAGCAGCAGGTAATGTTCCCGATGGTAGCCGAGAGCCGGATGGCGTTGCAGATAGACGCGCAGGCTCTCCAGGAGGCTATCCAGAGCGCCCCATTCGCCGAGTTCGTAAAATACCTTTAGTTGCAGGGTTTTGGCGCCGAAGTACAGGAAAGGCTGCCGGGCTTCAACTGTGGCCAGCAACTGCAGGGCAGTGGCCAGTTGCCCCTGCTCATAGGCCAGCTTGGCGGCAGTGAAAGAGGGCAGGGCCTCCTGGAACTCCGGCCTCAGAAAACAGGCATAATCCCGGATGAAGTTTTCCACCCATTCAAACCGGTTTAGCTTCAGGCCCAGAGAGACGATATTTCCAAAAGTACTCTCCGGAATGTGCCCATCTTCGAGCAGGTAACCTTGTTGCAGGCTCTGTTTATAAAGAGTGAACGCCTCCCGGGCGAAACCTTCCTCTCCCCGGTTCAGGGCGCGGATGCAGTAGTTGATGGCCAGTAGGTAGAGGTCGCGGATCTCCTGCTTCGGGAACCCCTGCTGATGCGCCTCCATGGCCCGGCGAAGGCGTTGAAAGGCCGCTTTGTTGCCTCCGAGCACGACCGCCCGGTAGCAGGCGTGATACACTTCAATGGCCGGTACGCTGAGGAGGGCCGGCCGCGCCTGAAGCTGCTGCTCGATCGCTTTCAGGAAGTGGATATCATAGGCTTCCTGGCTGGCGATGCGCCGGCTGTGCTCCAGGCAGGCCTGTTTGAGCTTTTCGGCGATGAAAAATTCATCCAGGCGGTCATTTACTGCCTGCAGGTTGGTGGGTTCCTGCCGTTTGTGGCTGGCGATGTAGTCGTAATACTCTTGTTCCAGGTCGTAGGCGCGGTAAAGCAGATGGGCAGTGTGCTGCCCTTGTTTGTCGAGCAGAGCCCGGGCCTGCGCCATACTGCGCTGGAAAAGCCGGGCTTTGCGGCGGCGGCGCAGGTTGCGCAGGAGGAAAGGATATTGCCCCAATTCATCGCTTTGCAGTTCCTGCCATACCAGGAAGCGCTCAATCAGCCTGGTAAAACGGCTGAGCAGCAGATACCAATCCCGGCTGAGGTAGGGCTTATCCGGAACCACCTCCTTAAAAACCTGCTTTTTCTCTAACTTCTCATGCCGGTTCTGCCGCCACCAGGCCAGCAGCCGGGCCATCTCCGGGCTGCGGTTGAAGGCCGGGCTGCGGAGGAAAGTTTCCAGCTGATTCAGCTCGGCAGAAGACAATATCCGGAGAAGTTGGAAGGCGACGGGAGTTTTCAATTTGTAGAATTTTGATTTTAATTATTTGATTATCAGTATTTTGATGTTTTTTGAATTGTATAAATATAGAAAAATGTTCTTGTGCTTAGAGGAGAATAGCTTCATTTTAGCAGCATGAAAACGATTACCATGAAGCATAAGGATAGAAACGGGCGGGTTTCAACTGCATTGAAACCCGCCCTGGCCACTCTTTTCGGGATACTGTTGATGCTACCTCTGCTCGGACAGTTGGAGCGCGATTCTGTGAAGGTTATTCTGGATATTCAGGAGTTGAGAGAGGTTAAAGCGGCTGACCTGGATGGAGACGGCGATCAGGATATCATTGGCTCCCGCCTGGGCTGGGACGGGCATCTGGCCTTTTTGGAGAATACCGACGGGCTGGGTGCGCTGGCCTGGCCGCGGGTGTTCGGCGATTCGGTTTGGGAAGAAAGCCCGACTTCCTTTTATCACTTCGAGCTGGGTGATATGGACAACGATGGCGACCTGGATATCGTGGACGGGCGCCGTGCCCGGCAGGAATTCCCCTACTGGGTGAACGACGGCCAGGGCCATTTCAGCCTCATCGGCCCGCAAGGGCCTTCCGATAGCTGGGTGCGCGATTACGATATATTTAGAGTGGGCGACCTGGATGGAAATGGCTGGCAGGATGTGCTGCATTTCAATTTCAGTAACCGCCGCCTGTATGTAAACTGGAATCCGGGTTCGGGCCAGCCCTTCGCTTATGAAACAGTCGGCTTTTTCAACTTTCTGGACTTCAATGAATTCCAGGGCCTGGAGTTGTGCGATTACGACCTCGACGGAGACCTTGATGTGCTATTGATCTCCACCGCTCAGTTCGATCCGGATGATCAGAAAGTCCTTCTGCTGGAAGTACTTCAACAGGAATCCGGCAGTTTCTCCCGGCAAAACAGCATTTTCCTGGAATATTATTCAGATTACCCCGATTACATCATGGAAACCTCTGTGGCCGACTTCGACCACGATGGCTATCCTGACCTGATACTGAGTAAGAACCCTTTACGGCTTTCCGCGCTGCAAGGCATGATGCTGGTGCGCAATGCCGGCGGCGCCAATTTTTCCCTGCAGCAAGAATGGACGGATTATTTCTCCCATACCCTGGCGGATATCGATGCGGACGGCGACCAGGATGTTCTTGCCCTGAAACGCACGGATGTTACGCCTGGAAATGACGATCTGAATACCTGCGAATGGCTGGAGAACAATGGCAGTTTTAACCTTGTGCCGCATCCCGTGGATTCTGCTTACGCCGGATACCACCTCACCACCGGAGACCTGAACGGCGACGGCCGCCCCGACCTGTTGTCTTACCGCCTGGATGGCTCGGGCCTGGTGCTCACCCACGACAATTCGCAGGTATTCTGCCGTTTTGCGCTGGATAATGCGGGGAACTTCACCCTGCCCTCCCCGCTGACGGACGCTTTCAGCTACATCAGAGACTTTACTGCCCGGGACTGGAACGGCGATGGCGCGCCCGACATTCTGTTGGCGGCAGAAAGCGGCCTGCGGTGGATCGAGAACCTTTCGGGCGGAACGGCATTCTCGCCACCCCGGCATTTGTGGCAGCCTACGGTGGGGCTTGGGGATTTCCAGTTCACTTCTTTGAATAGTGATGGCTTACCGGACGGCGTGGGGACTCTGCCCGATGACGATTGGATGCCTTTTCAACTTTTTGCCTGGCTCGGAGACACCGTAAACAATACCGGCGCCGTGATGCCTATCCCCGGCCTGCAACTACGGAGCATCCACCACTTCGCCACCGGCTACCTGGATGGAGATGCCGATATGGACATCGTTGCAGCCACAATGGATGAGGAACTGGCGCTGGTGTGGAATGAGTTGGATAACGGCGGCGGATTTACTGTAGCTCCTGTGTCCATACCGCTGCCGGTGGATCTGCCTTACCTTAGGGAACTCCTGGTGGCCGACCTGAACCAGGACGGTGCGGGCGACCTGCTGCTGCAAACTTCCGGGCCAACCTATTATGCCCTCCACCTCGATGGCAACGGCGCCTTTGACGATTGGGCGGCCATTCCCGGAATGGATAACGCCATCGGCCTGTTCACCGGCGATTACAACCAGGATGGGAAGCTGGATGTGCGGGGCCGCTTTTATAATGGAGAAGGCCACTTCCTGGCTATGGCCAGCTTTGATACTTTGAGCCAAAGCTTTTCCGCCCCGGTGATGTTGGGCGCGATCAGCAGTTTTTACGGGCTGGAAGAGGCCTTCCTCAATGATGATCCCGTTCCGGGCCTGGTTACTGGCCACGGTTTTGCTTTGAATATCGGAAACAGCGGGTACGTCACGGAGCCTTACCTGCCGGGGCCCTTTTCCAGCTACCTGCCCAACAGCCTGTACCTGCTGCCTGAGCAGGCGGACCTCAACGGGGACGGGCGAGAGGAACTACTTACCGGTATCCGGAGCATTGTCGCCTATGATCCGGGGTTCCTGCAAGGCAGTGCTGTGGATGGGCTGGTGCTATGGGACACCACCGCCAATTGTTCCTTTGATTCTCTGTATCCTTCTCTGCCTGGAGTTGGTTTGGTGCTCAACAGCGGGATATCGGAACAATTTACAGCAACGGCGCCCAATGGCCATTATGGGTTTTACCTGCCCGATGCCCTTCAGCACGAGCTTATCGCCGTTCCCCCTAGCAATTACTGGGATATATGCCCGCCGGACACCATTCTTTCCGGCGATGGCCCGCATACCATTCACTTTGCCGCTTCTGCGAACACCCCCTGCCCGCTGATGGAGCTGGATCTGAGCATCGGTTCCATCCGGCAGTGTTTTACTTCTACTGTGAGTATGGCTTATCGCAATAAAGGAACCGTTCCGGCTGCGCCGGTTACTGTGGCCCTTGTTTTTGATGAGCGTATGTCGCCTGTTCAATCCACTCCGGCCTGGTCCACCATAACGGATACCAGCCTGGTGTTTGAATTTCCGGAAGTTGGGGTAGGCGAGGAAGGGCAGATCGTTGTGGAGATGGAGCCGGATTGTCAGAACCTGATGCTGGGGGAGGTGCTGTGTTATGAGGCCCGAATAACGCCCGATTCCCTCTGCGGCCCCATGCTGGCCGGGTGGGATGGCGCCAGTCTGCAGGCTTCTTCCTTCTGTGAAGGCGACTCCCTGGCGTTTCGGGTTGAAAATGCGGGCAATGGGGCCATGGCGAGCCCGGAACTCTATCAGCTCAACATCGTCAATGACGACATCGTCCTGCTGGAATCGGGGAGCCTTCAACTGGGGCCCGGGGAGGCGGATACCATTCGCGCCCTCGCCAATATGGATGCCTTCCTGTTTGAGGTAGAGCAACCGGACGGACACCCTGATCCTGAGCCTGTCAGCCTGCTGGCCTCCGGCTGCCTGTCACCCCTGGATACCGGCTTGCTGAATGCCTTCCCCGGCAGCAACGGCAATGGCTTTTTCGTTGAACGCTGCGGGCCGGTCATCGGGCCGTACGACCCCAACATCAAGGTGGCGCTTCCGGAGGGTTTCGGTGAGGAGCACTTTATCGACGCCGGCCAGCCCATTCAATATACCATCCATTTTCAGAATGTGGGCAGCGATATGGCGCGCACCGTCACCATCCGGGACAAGTTATCTCCTCAGCTGAGCCTGGCAAGCTTTCGGGCGGGCCCGGCTTCTCATGCCCATGAGTGGATCATCCTGCCGGACCGCACCCTGGCCGTCACCTTCCCGGACATCAACCTGCCTGACAGCACCAGCAATGAGCCTCGGAGCCACGGCTTTTTCTCTTATTCCATCCGTCCGACGGATGGTATCCTGCCTTTCACCCGCATTGAGAATGAAGCGGCCATCTTTTTCGACTTTAACCCGCCCATTCTCACTAACCGGACGGAGCACCTCATCGAAAAGCCGAGGGTGGCGGAAGCCGTTCATGCTACCCTCTGCCCCGGCGATCTTTACCTGGGGCAGGTGATGGAGCGGGACACGGTCCTCCAACAGTTGTTTGCCATGCCGGAGCAGGACAGCATCATCTGGCACCACGTCAATGTGCTCACCGTAGAAGATACTACTGAAGTAGGCGTTTCTCTTGAGGAGCCCGGCGATTGGCAGGGCATTTCAATAAGCCAGGACACCATGATCACCCTAACCCTGGAGAGTTCATCGGGCTGTGACAGTATCGTGTGCTACCACATCACCCTCCTCACAAGGCTGGACAACCCGCTTTGGGCGCAGGATATCCGCCTTTCGCCTAATCCGGCGAAGGACAGGGTGCAGCTTTCCTGGCGGCGGCTTACCGATCAGCATGGAGAGGTGCGCATCTTCCACTCCACCGGCCGGCTGGTGGCCGAAAGGCGAGTTGCTTCCGGTACCCAAACCCTGAGTTGGAACGTTCACCACTGGCCATCGGGCGTATATTGGGCTGAGCTGATTGTCGCCGGGCAGCGGGCGCGGTGGCGGTTTGTGGTGGAGTAGGGAGGCTTAGGCGGTAAATTTCTCTTACCGCCTAAGTTCTGGTTTGGAAAGGATGGTTCATGGCTAACGAGACTGTCTCAAAAGATTAAACCAAAATATTGCCTCAAAATAATATTCTACCCTAGCTGCCCGTCCGGTTCTCTCCTTCGGGGAGTTAGAGGGGCTGGGACGGGCAGCACAACATTATTTTGGAGCCTTTTTCAAGTAATTACTTTTGAGACAGCCTCAGATATTCATGATGGGCTGCCAGGTTTGATGGCAGGCGACGCCTCTTTCCCGTAGGAAACATACGGGGGGCGTCACCTGAAGCTTACAAATATCCCTTTAACCAATACGCCCCATACCCCACCCACTCCTTGACTACCAGTTCCCAGAGGGATAGGCAGCGGCCATTGGGCGCCAGGAGAATATCCGGAGTGAGCTCCCACTTTTCACTCAGGTAATCAACCGGGAAGGGCGTGGCCTCCAGGCCCACCTTTTGGAAACAGGCGCTGGCGCGGCGCATGTGCCATGCGGAGGTGAGTAGCAGGCAGCGGGCGCCGGGATATTGTTCTTCCAGCAGGCGCCGGGTAAAGAGTGCATTTTCCCGGGTGTTCCTGCTTTTGTATTCGATAATGATGTCGCTTTCGGGGATGCCCAGAGCAAGGAGTAAATCGCGGGCCTCCCGGGCTTCCAGCGGTTCATCCTTGAGGAGGCTTCCGCTACCGCCTGTGATGAGCAGTTTACGGATCTTTCCGGTGCGGTACATTTCCAGAACGTTGACAAAGCGGTTGGCGCGGTCGTTGAGGTTGTGGCGGTCGGCGCCGGGTACGATATTGGGGTTGGAAAAACCGCCCAGCAGGATGCCGATGTCAAAAGGCTCGGTGATCTGATCGGCGGTGAGCAGGTCGGGTTCCCAGGCGCGGATGACGAGGTTGAAAACGGCCTGATTGGAAAAGAGGTACAGGATGGCAATAGCCGTGATCAGCGTCCGCTGCTTCCATTTCGGCCGCCGCCCCAGCCAGGCGTAGGCCAGTAGCAGAAGCACCCAGACGATAGGCTTGAGGAGAAACTGGAGGATTTTGGAGAGGATGAAGAACATGGGAAAGATGGTTAGATTGCTGAATTGTTTGATGGTTTGCCGGATGGTGCCGGAGGATTGTTATAGGGTTAAATTGCTTATTGTTATAAGGTTATATTGTTCTGGCTGGTTTCCAGCAACTCAGAAACCATCCAACAACAAACGTGCAGGGCTGTTGCCGCAGGCATCCGAAATGTTCTCACTCAGGCGCACCAATACTCCGCTTTCAAAACCTCGGCATTTTCGGGCCCTCCAGCAGTCGGGCAAGGAAGAGGTCCAGCAGCTCCGGCTTGAAGATACCGGCAACAGCTATCATAAAGGCCACGCCATAAACGGCGCCCCAAAGGTGAGCCTCATGGGCGATCATATCCCCGCCACGGCGCGACATGTGGGAGGAATACCAGATGTAACCCACCGCGAAGACAATGCCCGGCAGGGGCGGGAAGATGAACCAGTCCCAGGGGGCGAAGAGGATATAGGCCATCACCAGAGCGGATGTGGCGCCCGAAGCGCCGACTGAGGAGTAGGCCGAATTATTCTTGTATTTGAAAAAGGTCGGGATGTCGGCCACAATGATGGCGCTGAGGTAGAAAAAGAGGAATACCAGGCGGCCGATCAGCGGGTCGAAGACATACTGGGTGAAGACGGGCTCCAGGGCGTTGCCAAAGAGGTAGAACACGTACATATTCAGGATGAGGTGGCCCCAGTCATTATGCACAAAGCCGCTGGTCAGGAAGCGGTGCCATTCGCCGAACTCTGCAATAGAGGCAGGGTGAAAGGCCAGCTTGTATTTCATATCCCGGTTATTGAAGGCCTGATAGGATACCAGGAGGGTCAGGCCGATGAGGATAAAGGTCAGGTTAATGGTCATAATCAGGCATTGTGATAGGGTTCGTTATTGAGTATGGTCATCGCGCGGTAGAGCTGCTCCAGAAAGAACAGGCGCACCATCTGATGAGAGAATGTCATTCGGGACAGGGAAAGTTTGCCGTCGGCGCGGGCGTAGAGCTCCGGCGAGAAGCCATAGGCGCCGCCAATGAGGAAAATGAGGCGCTTGTAGCTCATTTGCATCTTGTGGTTGAGAAAGCCGGCAAAGCTCTCGGAAGTATGCTGCTTGCCGGCCTCATCGAGCAGTACCAGAAAGTCGCCCGGCTGCAGGCGCCGCAGGACGGACTCAGCTTCTTTAACCTTGAGCTGATCGGGGCTCAGCTTTCCGGCTTTTCTGACATCAGGAATGATCTCCAGGCCGAACTTCAGGTAATAACCCAGGCGTTTCTGGTATAGCGCCATACCCTCTTCCAGGTAGGGTTCGCTGGTCTTTCCTATGGCCCATAGTTCCGTTTTCATTAGAGGTAAAGATAGTTACTGATCTGGTTTAATGAAGAATTTATTCGAATGAGTTCATTGTAGAAAGGCTGGATTGCCGGATGGCTATGAAAAGATACTTAAAACAGTGCCAATTCCTCCATCAGTGAATGGCGGTCGGGGTACTGGCTGCGGAATTCTTCCACCAGGAGCACGGCCAATTCGCCGGCGCCGATCTCGTGGAGGCGCTGGAGGGCTTCCCGGATGCGCTGAGAGGTTTTGCGCCCCAGGTGGTTGCGCAGGAAGTCGGTGAGGAGTTTGCGGTACAGTTCGAGCAGGCGTTCCCGGTAATTCCCAATGAGGAAAGGGGCAAATTCCTGCAGAAGATCAAGAGACTGGACTTGCTCGGCATAACTCATCAGGCGGCTGTCCATGCCTTCTTCGGCAAGAATGCGGGCGATCGTGTTGCGGCGGCTTGGAGCGTAGGGAAGGGATTGGAAATGGGCCAGGATTTCTTCCACCTGGCCTGCCCAGCCGGCTCTGTCTGCCCGGCGGGCTTTTTGGTAATAAGAAAAATCCTGGGTATCCAGAAAACGGCGCAGGGCATAACGGTTAATTTCTTCCCGTTCATCATCTTCTTCGGCCAGCCGGAGGAGTAATTCTTCCAGTCGGGCTTTCACTTCCTGAGGCAAGTCGAACCTCAGGCCGGTGATGGCCAGCGCTTTGACACGCGGCATTTGCCCTTTGGTGATGGCCTGCTGGATAGCATAGAGCAACACGTCAGGCTGCATCAGGTTGCTTTCCATGAGCTGGCGGGCTTCTTCATTCCGCCCGGATTTTTCCAGAGCGCTGAGTTCGATGAGCATCAAAGGGGCAGTGGGGCGGCTCTCTTCTTTATATTTTTCTTTATAGTTGTCGAGGGAATCCAGCAAAATTTCCTGTTGCCGGGGTTCCTGAGCGAGTTCCACCATCAGTTTAAAGAAGAGCAGGTCGATGCCGTTGCTGCGGTAAGCCAGTTTGTTATATTCCTGAAGGCAATAAGCCCACAATTCATGGAGGAGGGTAGGGGCGGGCCCTTTTTCCAGCAGTTGGTGAAGATATTCGAAAGCGTGATTCACCTCTTGTCTCAGTTCCCGTTGCTTACCCCGGGCCTTTTTCAGGATAGGCGCCACTTTTTCGATGATGCTCTGGCAGATATAAGCAACTTCCAGGAAATCCCTTTCCATAATGCCCTGTTCGGCCTGCTGTTTTAGTTCTTCCAATACTTTAAGCAGGCGTTGGGCCCCTCTCAGGGAGATGTTGCGGTCGGGTTTACGCACCGCCTTGATGGTGCTCTCCAGCAGTTGGACGTATTTTTCCTTGCTGTCGATCTCCGAAACGGTGGAAGCAAAACGGGCTTTGAGCGCAATAGCGAAGTTGCGGTTGGCCCTGGCATATTCACGTACAAAGTCAGCAAGTTCTTCGAGGTTGACATTATCCAGCACAATGCCGGTAGTCAGCTTGCGGGGGGACGGGGTTTCCTTTTTCTCCTTTTCGCGTTTTTGCCGGCGGGTTTGTTGTTTTCGGCGCAATACCATCATCATAGCCGCCAGGTGCTCGCACATGCCCTCCTGGTTGAAGCGGCTGCATTCGCAGGTTCCTCCCAGCACTTTCGAAGGGCTTATTTTGAGCTCAACTTCGTAGCCTTCCACAGTGGCCAGCCAGAGGTGCTTTTCCAGTTCAAAAAGGCCCTCTACTGCCCCGGCTTCCAGGAGGTTCTCTCCTTCAATAAGTGCTTCTTCATCAATATGTGATTCCAGCTTCTGGAGCAAAAAGTTCATCTTATTTCCTCCTACTCTTGAACGGTTGCCAATATAGGCCTGATGATGCACAAAACTTCAAAGTTAGGGGATTTTGGGATGAAAGTCGAGTCCTTTGGCCCAAAGCCCGCTGTGATGATTGATTTTATGTTTTGGGCCGGAAAGGTTTAGGAACGGCCCGCAAGAAAGCTCATCTGAAATATAAGGAGGGAAAGGGGGAGAATGTTCATGGAGGGGTGGTGCGGTAGTCTGGTGTTTTGCTATTCTGGTGTTGCGGTGTTGCGGTGTTGCGGTGTTGCAGGAGAGTGTTTAGAAATGGAGGCTGTCTCAAAGGCAAGGATTTAAAAAGGCATGCAAAATAATATTTCGCTACCCGCCCCAGCCCCTCTAACTCCCCGAACTACTCTATGCACACAACTTTTACAAAGATAAAATGTTAACTTCCGCTTCAAAAGAATATCATTATGACCAACCCGCTACCGGAGGCTCGCTTGGTAAAAAGGGGGCTCTGATCTCCTGTGCCATGTTCGAGTCACAGAGTGCCGTTCTAAACCAATTTTGTGAAACCCGAGCAGAATATGTAGGCGCTTGCCGATTTTTTAATAACCCAAAGGTAAGCTTGGAAAACTTGATACAAATAGGGATAACCCCAAGCGTGGATGCGGTCCAGGGCCAAGACGTACTATGCATTCAAGATACGTCGGAAATAGAGCTGACACATAATTCGGGCAAGTACCGTTTGTCGGACCCTCACCTCGGCCCACTGACCAGGGAGACAATGTGCGGCTTTATGCTCCACCCCAGTTTGGTTTTGAATGCTAGCACAGGGTTTCCATTGGCATTGGCAGACATATATATATGGAACCGCAAGTTTGGAAAGGAAGATAAGTATGAACGCAACTACGTCAGCTTACCCATTGAGGAAAAAGAATCTTATCGTTGGCCAGAAAGAGCAATAGCTGCCAAGGAGCAGTTAGCCAAAGCCAAGCAGGTTACTATTATAGCCGACCGGGAAGCAGACATCTATGAAGAATTTGCCTTGCTGCCTGACCAAAAGACTCACCTGTTAATCCGTTCAAAAGCGGACCGCAAGTTGTATGGGCGTTCGGATAAACTGTTTGAAGCGATAAGTGCTGAGCCGGCTGCTGCTTGTATTACTTTAGAAATTAAGGCTAACAAGAAGCGCCGCAACCGGACGGCTAAATTAGAAGTACGCTTTTTAAAGGTGAAGCTTCAACGGCCGCAGAAGGGTAACAAGCAATTACCTGATCATGTGGAGCTTCATGCTATAGAAGTTCGAGAATTGGCTTGCAGCGTGCCAGAAGGTGAAGAACCTATTCATTGGCGTTTATTGACTACCCACCCGGTAGATAATGTCGAACAGGCTTTGCAAATCGTACAGTGGTATGCTTGGCGTTGGAATATCGAACAGCTTTTCAGGATTCTTAAAACAGAAGGCCTGCAAATACAGCGCAGCCAGTTAGAAAGTGGAATTGCGCTAAAGAAGTTATGCGTCATGGCCTTGCAAACTGCCCTTCAGATCATGCAGCTGATTGCAGATCGGGACAATGAAAGCCAACAGCCGGCAACGATTATTTTCAGTGAAGAAGAATTAATATTTATGAAGGCCTTGATTTTGACGAAGCTCAATGGGAAAACTTCCTTGCAGCAGAACCCTCACCCCGAAAGCAGCCTAGCTTGGGCTAGTTGGGCCATGGGAAGGTTAGGAGGCTGGAAGGGCTACCCGTCAGAATCTCCCCCCGGCCCTATTACCATGCTCCGGGGGCTAATAAAGTTCCAACAACTCTTCGAGGGGTGGAGGCTGGCTCAGCAATTCGCCGGATTGCCAAACCAAGGCCCGCCCAAACAAACTGAGTGAGGAAAAGTTGTGTGCATAGGAACTCCGAAGGGGGACAACAGACAGGCCTTAAACAGAATATCATTGGGAGACAAAATTTTTATTTAATCTTTTGAGACAGCCTCTCTTTATTATTTTGGGATAGTTCAAATAAGTCCGCGTTATGTTAACCCGCTGGTTTCCAGGGGAACCAGAAACCAGAAACCAGAAACCAGAAACTCAGAAACACTCCCTCCTCCTCACTGCAGGTTCATCTTACTCAGCTGCCGGACTGCCTGCAGAGGCCTGAGCGTATGGCGCTGTCTCAGGTTTCTGATGCGGCCGGAATCAGGGAGGAGCGATTCGGCATTCTGGTAGATGACGGCCATGCGGTTTTGCCCGAGGCGTTGCAGGCGCACCTGCTGTGGAAAGCCGTTTTTTAAGTTTTCGAACAGGGCTTCGTCCCCGTTAATAGAGGAGAGGAGATACTCAACAGTTGGGCCTCCTCCGAAGTCGGTACTGAAATATACTTTATTGCCCTTTCTGAAGAGGCGCATGTTTTCCTGCATTTTTTCGTTGCCTTCCAACCGGGAAAGCCCGCCCAGTTCATTACTACTTATGCGTTTCCATTCTTCCAGGGCCAGTTCGCCGTGTTCCCGTGACTGCCAGCGGCCGATCATCCAGCTGAAAGCCTGCAGGGGTGCGTTGCTGTCCTGCGGCTTGTCATTACCGGTGAGAACGAGTTTTTGCCCGGGCGCCCCTTCCGAAATGGGGTACTGCAGGTGTTGCTGTGCTCGTTGCGCCACCATTACCGTGTGCAGGCCGTCTCGGTCGGCATCGGTAATGGTGAGGTTTTCCAGAGCGGAAGGAACGGCCTGGTTGTTGGCTGCCAGCAAAAGGCTTTGCTGCCTGCCCAGGCTTAGGGAGATGAGCCCTACCAGAACGACGAGCAGCAGGATACCGGCAACCATGCCCAGCACCCGGTAGTGGGAGATGCGGTTGCGCTGCCGGTGCCCGTCCAGCCTGCGCTCCAGCCTGCGCCAGGAGCGTGCCGGCGGCGCTTCATTCAGCTGGTTCTGGTTATCTTTGAACAGATCGAAAATATCTCTTTTGCGAGCCATGGTTTTTGGTTATTTGGCTATGAAGTATGCGTTTCGGTAAACTTCATGCTGTGCTGGCGAAGCCGTGCCCCGCCCAATCATTCAACAATCAAACAATCTAACAATCTCTCAAACCCCCGTTTTCAATCACCCCGCTGCCCCCTCGATACCCGGGTAACCCGCCTGTTCAAGCAATTCCTGCAGGCGCTTGCGGGCGAGAATGAGCTGCGACTTTGAGGTGTTGATGCTGATCCCCAGCATTTCTGCGATCTCGCGGTGTTTGTACCCTTCCAGCACGTACAGGTTGAAAATGGTCCGGTAGCCCGTTGGCAATTCATCCAGCAGTTTCAGGATCTCCTGTTCGGCCAGCCTTGTCATTGCTTTGGCAGGAGCCGGAGCATCGATATTGTTGATCTCAACCGTCATGCTGAAGTTGTGCCGGCGGCGGAGAAACATCAGGGCTTCATTCACAACGATGCGCCGGATCCAGCCTTCCAGGCTGCCGGTACCTTTGAACTGATGGATATTGGTCAGTACTTTGAAGAAAGACTCGACAAGAACGTCTTCAGCGTCTTCCCGGGTTTTCAGATAGCGCTTACACACCCCGAACATAACGGGCGAGTAGCGGTCGTATAGGAGCTTCTGAGCTCGCCGGTCTTCTTCTTTGCAGCCTTGGAGGAGCTCTTGTTCTGTCACGGGTCCTTGTTTCCGGTTGATCACTTTTATTCTATTTATACAAGATGCGAAATTTTGTGTATTTGGTGTGTGGGTAGGGTGCTTTTCTGTTTTTTATATTTGAGAAAGGCAGAGATGGTTACCTGTGGCCCGTCCGGATTCAGGTTGGCCGGTTAAGGTATCTCCTCCTCATTGGATTGAATAATCTTTCTGAGCCGGCCATTGGAATTTCTTCAGCTCAACTACATACCAATATCCAGCCTTTTCCATGTTCAGGTGACAAACGTTTTTGCCTACTATTAAAAAAAATCTTTACATTCCCGGAAAAAAGATATGGCACTGGATATTCAGCATACCTTCCTGGAGCGCTTTCTCCGCTATGTTCAGATCGATACGCAGTCTGACGCTTCCTCCAAATCCGTCCCTTCCACCGAGAAGCAGAAGAACCTTGGCAAAGTCCTGGTTGAAGAACTGAAGGAGATGGGCATCGATGACGCCCACCTGGATGAATACGGTTATGTTTACGCCACCATTCCCGCCAATACGGACAAACCAAATGTGCCGGTGATTTGCTTCTGTTCTCACATGGATACGTCCCCGGATTGCAGTGGTAAGGATGTGAAGCCTCTCATTCACCGCAATTATGACGGGGGGAACATCGCGCTGCCCGACGACCCCACCGTGGTGCTCCGCCCCTCGGATCACCCGGAACTGAAGGAGCAGGTTGGCAATGATATCATCACGGCCAGCGGCACCACACTGCTGGGAGCTGACAATAAGGCCGGCCTTGCCGAGATCATGGATGCCGCCCATTTCTTTATGACGCACCCGGAGGTGAAACACGGCAGGATCCGCATCCTGTTTACTCCGGATGAGGAGATTGGCCGCGGCGTCGATAAGGCCGATATGGAAAAGCTGTGCGCTGATTACGGCTACACCATCGATGGGGAGAAGCTCGGTTCCCTGGAGGATGAGACCTTTTCCGCCGATGCCGTTACTATTGATATTCGGGGGGTAAGCATTCACCCCGGCTTTGCCAAGGGTAAACTGGAGAGCGCGCTGAAGATCGCTGCCGATATCGTCGCCGCCCTGCCCAAAGACAGGCTTTCTCCGGAGACGACGGAAGGCAAGGAGGGGTTCATCCATCCGATCTCCATTAGTGGAGGCGCTGAGCTGGCCAAAATTGAATTCATCATTCGCGATTTTACCGATGAGATGCTGGAAAGCCACGAAAATACGTTGCGCGATATCATGCACAAGGTGCTGAAAAACTATCCCAACTCCCGCGCCGAATTCAAAGTGGCGGAACAATACCGCAACATGAAGAAGGTGCTGGATCAGTACCCGCAGGTGGTGGAAAATGCCGTTGAGGCAATGCGGCGCGCCGGGGTTAAACCTCTGCTCAGCAGCATCCGAGGCGGAACGGACGGCTCGCGCCTGTCGTTCATGGGCCTTCCCTGCCCGAATATCTTTGCCGGCGAACACGCCTTTCACTCCCGGGAGGAATGGGCCTCGGTGCAGGATATGGAGAAAGCGGTGGAGGTGATCATTCAGCTGGCGATGGTGTGGGAGGAGCAGGCGTGATAAATTAACGTGAGGTTTGACCTGACTATCCTGTTTTCCAGCAAGATAAGCCCGATTTAGGTTGAGGCTAAGGTTGAGATTGAGAGGCCAAGACTGGCCAACGAAGCAAAATGGATAAAATATTCCCTTCCCTGGGCGCTCTCCGGCCTCAGCCTTGGCCTCAACCTCAAACCTCACGTTAAATTAATAAGTAGTAGAACTTGTCGGAAGGCGGCTCCAGGTTCGCCTTTCGACTTTACAAATAAAAAAATGAGAATAACCGCCTTTTTGCTAATACTCCTCTTATCCGGCTGCAGCAAGCAGTCAGATTGCTGTACGATCATCGATACGGCTGTACAGATACACTATGTCAATGCATCGGGAGAGAACCTGATCAACAGCTCGGAAGCATTCAAAGAGCAAAATATTAAGATCTATTTCCGGAATGGTGATGAATATGAATATGCTTTTCAGGGAAACCTGGACTATCCAAACATGCACTACCTTTCAGAGGGCGCCAACGGGGAGCTGATATTGACAGTCTTCCCTTCAAATTACTACGACGGAAATTTGTCCACCTCCCTGATCGAGATCAATGAAAGTATCGTTGACACGCTGGTGTGTGAATTTGACCTCGGGAGCAATAAAGAAATCTGCACAAAAGCCTGGTTGAACGGAGCTGAAATGCAGAACCGGTTTATTGAAGTGATTAAATAATGGATATCCTAACACTCCCTTAACGCTCCTTTCAACTTTTTAACTACCCGCCTTTTCCCTTTAACGTCTCCTTAGTTTTGCTGCGCTCCAAACTGAGGTACCTTGGAAGCATAAATCGGGGCCGTCATTCCTCCTTTACTTCAGGCGCTGGAGAAGCAGCTCCGCTCTTCACCGGAAATAATCCCGGCCGAGCCTGCAGAGAGGGATTGTTTCCGGCGGCAGTAACACAAAACCCGTAAAAACGAGAACCATGATAACCTACAGAAACAATCTACCTGCCGCAGTTGGCCTTTTAGCGATCTTTGCCTTGTCTTCCTGCACTTCTCCCCAGAAACTTCTCGAGTCCGGGAATTATGACCAGGCAGTGTATCTGGCCGTCAAGCGGCTTTCCGGCAAAAAGAACAAGAAAGACAAATACGTACTGGCTCTTGAAGAGGCTTTCGAGAAAGCCAATGAGCGCGA
>JACJYA010000007.1 GCA_020636315.1 Lewinellaceae bacterium | reverse complement strand
ACAATCCAACAATCGAACAATCGAACAATCCGGCACAAGAAATTGACTAAAACCATACCCATGCAAGCGTTAACCAAAAAGGAAACCAACCAACTGGAGCAATACTTCGCTCCCTTTCGAAATAAGGTAGTGGGCTACGATCAGCATTTCGAGTCCCCTTTCGGTCCCCGGAGGATCATTTATGCCGACTGGACGGCCAGTGGACGGCTTTACGAACCGATCGAGGAGTTGCTCAGTAAGGAAATCGCGCCTTTTGTGGGCAATACCCATACTGAAACGACGGTTACCGGCTCCTCCATGACGATGGCCTATCACCGGGCGAAGGATATCATCAAGGCCCACGTAGGGGCCCATTCCAAAGACGTGCTGATCTCTTCCAATTCAGGCATGACGGGTGTGGTCAACAAATTCCAGCGCATACTGGGCCTGAAGGTGCACGAGCGATACACCCGGCAGGTGCAGCTCCCCAAAGAAGAGCGCCCCGTTATTTTTGTAACCCACATGGAGCACCATTCCAACCAGACTTCCTGGCTGGAAACCCTGGCCGATGTAGAAGTAATCGAACCCAATGCGGAAGGGCTGGTTGACCTGGGCCATCTGGAAGTATTGCTGGAGAAATATCAGTGCCGTAAATTGAAAATAGCGGCAATAACATCCTGTTCTAACGTGACCGGGATCAAGACGCCCTACTATGAGATCGCCGAGATGATGCACCGCAGCGGAGGCCTCTGTTTCGTAGATTTCGCCTGTTCCGCCCCCTATATCGACATCAATATGCGGCCGGAGAACGAACTCCGGCGCCTGGATGCCATTTATTTCTCTCCACATAAATTCCTCGGCGGGCCCGGCTCGACCGGCATCCTGGTCTTTGACCCCAAGCTATATACTAACCGGGTGCCCGATAACCCGGGCGGCGGAACCGTTGACTGGACTAACCCCTGGGGCGGCCACAAGTACATCGATGAGATCGAGGCCCGGGAAGATGGGGGCACGCCTGCCTTCCTGCAGACCATACGCGTTGCTCTTTGCGTCCAGTTAAAGGAAAAAATGGGTGTGGAGAATATCCTGGAACGGGAGGAACAGATGCTGGAGCGCATCTGGAAGCGGCTGGACCGGTTGCCGAATCTCCACATCCTTGCCAACAATGTTCGCCGGCGGCTGGGAGTAGTATCATTCTATATCGATGGCTTACATTACAACCTGGGCGTTAAGCTGCTCAACGACCGGTTCGGGGTGCAGGTGCGGGGCGGTTGTTCCTGCGCCGGGACTTATGGCCACTATCTCCTGCACGTTTCCCAGCAGTACTCCCGGTCGATCACCGAAAAGATCAACCTGGGCGACCTCTCGGAAAAACCGGGCTGGATACGGATGTCTATACATCCCATTATGACGGATGAAGAACTGGACCATATCCTGGATGCGATAGAGGCGGTTTACCATCATCATAAGGAGTGGGAGGAAGAATACGAATATAACGCTCACACCAATGAGTTTACCTGTAAAAGCGATACGGGCTATGAAACTCAACTGGTGGATGGGTGGTTTAGTAAGCTACAGGAGGAGCCACTTTAAAGTGGCCCCTTCAAAAACTGAGATGATGAAACGAATATACTTCGACAACGCCGCCACCACTCCAATTGCCGGGGAAGTGGTTGAAGCCATGGAAAAGGCCATGCGGGAAACCTATGGCAACCCTTCTTCTATCCATGCCGAAGGGCGCACTGCCCGCGCGGCCATCGAAAAGGCCCGCAAGCAGATAGCCCAATACCTGGGAGCTTCCATCGGCGAGGTCTTCTTCACTTCCTGCGGCACCGAGTCGAACAATATGGCCCTCAAGTGCGCCGTGCGCGACCTGGGAGTGCAACGCATCATTTCTTCCCCGATCGAACACCACTGCGTGTTGCACTCGCTGGATAGCCTGGAGCGTTTCGGGCAGATAGAACGTGTGGAGGTGAAACTGGACGCCCAGGGCCACCCGGATATGGAGCACCTGGAGCAGTTGCTGAAAAGCAGCAGCAAAAAGACGATGGTATCCCTCATGCATTCCAACAATGAGGTCGGTGCAATGATCGATCTGCAGGAAGTAGGGGAGTTGTGCCGGGAACACGATGCCCTGTTTCACTCCGATACCGTTCAAACCATCGGCTATTATCCGATCGATGTCTCAAAAACGCCGGTTAGCTTCCTCTCCGGCTCCGCGCACAAGTTCTATGGCCCGAAGGGCATAGGGTTTATTTACATCAACGGAGACAACATCATTAAGCCTTATCTGGACGGCGGCGCCCAGGAGCGCAACATGCGGGGAGGGACGGAGAACATCTACGGCATCCTCGGCCTGGCCAAAGCGCTGAGCCTGGCCTGTGACAACCTGGAAGAGCGCCGCCGGAAAGTTACCGATGTACGCGATTACATGAAGGCTCAGCTGGAAGCCAGCTTCGATTACCTGCAGTTCAACGGCGATCCGGAAAACGGCCACTATAAGCTGCTCAGCGTGGCTTTCCCCCCCTCCGATAAAGCCGACCTGCTTCTCCTGAACCTGGATATTGCCGGGGTCAGTGTCTCTGGCGGCAGTGCCTGCAGCTCCGGCGCCGATGCGGGCTCTCACGTCATTGAAGCCCTCAAGGGCGACCCGGATCGAAAGACCATCCGCTTTTCTTTTTCACACAACAACACCCGGGAGGAGGTGGATCAGGTGGTGGCGAAGCTGAAGGAGATCTTGCCGATAGGGGTCGGGGCGTAACCGCCATTAAGCGCTAATTTCCCATTAGCGCTTAATTTTTTCCTCTCATTAACTTAGGCGCTAATGGGAAATTAGCGCCTAAGGTTGGCATTAAGTGTTTACCGCCACCACTTACAAATTTCAGCCCCATATAATTTGCCGGGCAGTTATTCTACCGCCTCAACCTGCTGGTGTTTCGGTGAGGCGCCGGTTTTGGTGAACCCGGCAGTGTTTGTCGGAGATGCAGCTTTTGAACAGCTTACCCGGTACGTATTAAATACCTACCGCATCAAGCTCACCCTCTTCACCACCACCTCATCCGCACTACTCAGGCGGATCAAATAGATGCCACTATTCAGCCGCTGCCCATTCTCCGCCGTTCCGTCCCAACTGAACTCAGAAATCCCCTTGTCAAGCTGGCCGGAGAGCAGCGAATGGACGCGTTGCCCCTGCAGGTTGAATACTTCCAGCTGGACAGGGCCGGCCTGCGGGAGGTAAAAGCGGATATCCGCCCGGGTGCTAAAAGGATTGGGGTGTATCTCCAGGCTCAGCGCTGCTGAGGATACCGTTGTGTTGCCGGGGCGTGGCGGAGCATCACCTTCATCGCACACTACCGTACCTTCGTTGAGCGCATCGATGAGGGCCTGCAACTGGGCGATGATGTAGCTGGCGGCCTCTTCCGGGATGTCCTCGCCACTCTGGTATTCCACATAGTTAATAAGGTTGTTCAGGGTACTGATGACATAACTGATGGGGTATCCGTTGCAGAACCGGTAAACGGCTAAATCGACCCTCGAAGTAAGGGCTCTTTTTGTCCCGGGATCGAGGCTCAGCCCTTCGATGTAGGCATTCAGATTTTCGGCTGCGCCGGTGATGGACGTTGCGGGGTCACAGGCATCGCCCAGGCCGTCGCCGTCGAGGTCGGCCTGGCCCGGGTTGGAGGCATTGGGGCAGTTATCGACATCGCCGCAGAGGCCGTCTTCATCGATGTCATTATAGGGGTCATTGGGGCAGTCATCGCATTCATCGGCTATGCCATCGTTATCGCTGTCAGGGCCTGAGCACCCGCAATCATCAGAGAAAGTTGTCCAGGGATCTACTGCGGAGCCCCATTGTTGCTCGAAAGAAACCGGGTCATCTACATCTATGCAGGTTAAAGTTGGATTATTCCTGGCATAAAAATTTCAAAATATTTTGGTTGTTCCCATTGCGCAGGTTTAAATGCCAGCTGGTTATTAACTGCATCTCAAGTATGTGAGAGCAGAATTATTGGAGAGGTCCAAACCTGGTTGGTTGCCTCCACAACTCAAAAAAAATGATAGAGCGGTATTGTTGGAGAGGTCCAAATTGCTCAGCTGGTTATTAAGGCAACTTAAACTGGTTAGGGTAGGATTATTTGAGAGGTCCAAACCGGACAACTGGTTGCCGCCACAATTCAAGATTGATAGGGCGGTATTATTGGAGAGGTCCAAACTGAACAACTGATTATTAGAGCAAGCCAAACCGGTTAGGGTAGGATTATTTGAGAGGTCCAAATTGCTCAGCTGATTATTAGAGCAAGCCAAGCTGGTTAGGGCAGTATTATTTGAGAGGTCCAAATTGCTCAGCTGATTATTAGAGCAACCCAAGCTGGTTAGGGCAGTATTATTTGAGAGGTCCAAAATGTTTAGCTGATTATTAGAGCAATACAAGGTTGTTAGGGCGGGATTGCTGGAGAGGTTTAAACTGGCCAGTTGATTGTTGCGGCAATTCAAGTTGGTCAGTGTGGGATTGCTGAAGAGGTTTAAACTGACCAGTTGGTTATCATAGCAAATCAAGGTCCTAAGAGCTGTATTGTTAGAAATATCCAAACTGGTCAGTCGATTTTTAGAGCAATTTAAATATGAGAGGCCGATATTTTCCGACAAATTCAGGACTGTTAGTTGATTGTCGATGCACTGCAAAGTAATCAGGTTGATGAACGCCTCAATCCCCGTCAGGTCTGAAATATTGGCATTATCAATGGTTAACGAAAGTCGGTTTTCAGCATCAGCGGTTAGGATCTGCCCATCCAGAGTACCTTCAGAGTCAATGCCGTCGTCAATGAGTTCCTGTTCGAAATTCGGGTCCGGGATGGCGGTGTATTCCGGTTGTGCGCGGAGGGTTTGGGCTAAGAGAAAGCCCAGGCTAAAAAAGGAAGGTTTTTCATGGGGATATGTTTTTTCGATAATGGGCTGATAATGACTTAACACATAGGAGAAGCATAATGTTTTTGTGCGATAATTCTGCCGGGGGGGTGCCTGAAACTGGCATTATGCCCACCTCTCATTCTAATAACTTAAATGGTGAGGATAGTATTCAATCCTCATTTTTACATCAAAATTGACGAAAAAGCAATGATTTTGATCATTGGGTGGGAAGGAAGGAGGAGGGGGAGAACAGTATTCCTTACCTGGAGGGACAGTTCAGGGTTCCTGGTTTCCAGGTTCCTGGCGGCCTTGGAAACCAGGGGATTAGGAGAGCTGGGACTGTTCATAGTTCCTGGTTTCTGGGTTCCTGGTTCCCTGGAAACCAGCGGGTTAGCGTAAGGCAGACACACTTATTTGAACTATCCCGGAGAGCTAAGCATCCAGGCTTTCAATATCATAATACAAATCTGCCATTGAAATATCAATCTTCAATGATTGAAATTCAATCCTTTTATCTAATCCTTCTTGTCTTGTAATGCTCCACAGATCAGTATTTTCTTTCTTGTAGTAGATCTCAACGACCGGCTTATCTTGTTCAATTAGAACATATTCCTGCAATGTCGGTATTTGCCTGTAGATATAAAATTTATCTCCTCTATCATAGTCTGATGTAGATTTCGATAGTACTTCAACTATTAGCAGCGGATTGGTTACTGAATTTTCATCTTCCTTCGAAGTCTCGATTTCTCCGCATATTACCATTGAATCAGGATATACATAGCTATTCTTTTTCTCAATGTAAAGTTTTATCTCTCCTGTATATGCCTTACAATTGGAGGTTTTAGCTTTCAGGTTGTTGCGCAGCTCAGCATATATATTTCCACATAATTTTCCATGGTTTAGCGTACCTCCTGCTAAAGCATATATGGTTCCATCATGATATTCATACCTGGCGCCACTTTCTCTCTCCTGCTGTATATATTCTTCAACGGTTAATTTTGGCAGTTTATGGGCTTTCATCTTTCTGGTTTTTCTCTAAAATAAGGATTTATCACCAATCCTGGCATTTTATCCCCTTCTGCTAAAGATTAATAATCTATCTCTTATGATCCGGCACAACGCAAGGCGATACGCACCAGCTGAATCTGGTGCGTCCGGTCAGTACACCCGCTCTCCGAACAGCAGGCTTCCGACCCTGACCATCGTACTGCCCTCCTCCAGAGCGATCTGATAATCTCCGGACATGCCCATGGAGAGTTCCCGGAAGCTGTCCTGGCCGGCGAAGAAGTGGCCTTTCATGTGTTGGAAGATGGTTTTGAGCTGTCGGAATTCACGCCGTACCTGTTCCTCATCGTCGGTAAAGGTGGCCATGCCCATTACGCCGGTGATGCGCACATTCCGCATTGCCCGGAATTCATCCGTAGCCAGCATTTCATAAGCTTCCTCCGGCTCAAAGCCATATTTGGTGTCCTCTTCGGCGATCTTGAACTGCAGCAGGCAGTCGATCACCCGCTCGTCTGAGGCGGCGCGTTTGTCGATCTCTTTCAGCACCTTGAAGCTATCGACAGAATGGATGAGGTGCACCCAGGAGGTGATGTATTTCACTTTGTTGGTCTGCAGGTGCCCAATGAGGTGCCAGCGGATGTCTTTGGGCATCTGCTCGTATTTGTCGATCATTTCCTGCACCCGGTTCTCGCCAAAGTCGCGCTGGCCGGCGCGGTACAGCTCCATGATCTTTTCCGGCGGGTGGGTTTTGGATACGGCAACGAGGGTGGCGTGGTGTGGTTTGAGTTCCTGGAGCAGGTTCTGCAGTTCTTTCATTGGCTATATTTTATATGGAGCATTCCACATGCCACCGCGCCTCTAAATCGGAGTGAATGCCCCCTGCTGGCGGGGGATAAAGGGGGTGGATTTTTTTGTAGAGTACTTTCATTCATAAAACAAAGGTATTGGCCGGTAGTTTGTTCAGGCGCTCCCCACTTTTGGATTTCCTTAACCACAGATAGAAAATATTTACAAACATTATCTCGTTTATCCAACATACTTTCATCCCAAAACCCTCGGCTATGTATTCCTACAACCATAAATTCGAGAGAGCAGCCAGGGCCCGCCGGGCCAAGGCGGTATTGTTTACCATCCTTTTCCACATTCTGCTGATCGCCGGTATTGCCTACGGCACCGGAGCGGACCTGGAAAAATATACGCCGGAATTCGTCAAAACGCTGCTGGGGATGGAGGATGACGGAACGCCTACTGCGAGGGCGGATGTGCCGAAACCATGAGAATGTGTGAAAGTGTAAGTGTGTAAATGTGTAAAGGTACTATATGGGGCCCGGATTCTCTCCCATAAAAGAATTAGCAATGCAACCATATAACAATATAGCCATTTAACCATCCAAGCCAGCACTAAAAAAGCCCGTGCAACTCCGCCCGCACCTGATTCAGGATCTCTCCCAGGTCTTCCGGGTTTTGGATGAAATCGACCTCGTCGGCATTGATGATCAGCAGGCGCCCTTCCTTGTAATTACCGATCCAGTTTTCGTAGCGTTGGTTGAGCCGTTTGAGGTAGTCGAGGCTCATGTTGCCTTCGTAGTCGCGCCCTCTGTCCTGAATGTGGGCCACCAGGGTCGGTATGCTGGCCCGCAGGTAGATGAGGAGGTCGGGAGGGCGGATCTGAGAAGACATGGTCTTGAAGAGCTGGAAGTAGTTCTGGAAATCACGGGTGGACATCAGCCCCATATCGTGGAGGTTGGGGGCAAAGATGTAGGCGTCTTCGTAGATGGTGCGGTCCTGTACAACCGTTCGGTCTCCGTTCAGGATCTTGAGGACCTGCTGGTAGCGGCTGTTGAGGAAGAAGATCTGCAGGTTGAAGGACCAGCGCTGCATATCGTTGTAGAAGTCGCTCAGGTAGGGGTTATCATCCGTAGATTCATAATGGACATCCCAACCGAAATGCCTGCTGAGCTGTTCAGTGAGGGTGGTCTTGCCGGCGCCGATGTTGCCGGCGATAGCGATATGTTTTACCATTGGTGGAGAATCCTGTTGAGGCTGGCTCATAGTATTGTTTCGTTATCCGCCACGAAAATAGACTGCCTCGGGGAAAATTTTAAACTTTTTATTTAAAAAATAAATTCGATTTTTGCGCTATACCTTTGTTTAACGATTAATTCAGGGCAAATATCTAAAAATCTACCATGAAGATAGATAAGCAGTTAATTTCGAAGCTCGAACACCTGGCCCGCCTGGAATTGTCAGACGAAGAAGCAGAACGCCTGATGGGAGACCTCAACAGTATCCTCGAAATGGTGGAAAAGCTCCAGGAGCTCGACACCTCCGAAACGGAGCCGCTGGTTTATATCAACGAGGATGTCAATGTCCTTCGGGAAGATGTGGTGAAAGGCCAGGTTGAACGGGAATCGGCTCTGCGCAATGCTCCCGACCAGGACGGCGAACATTTCAGGGTGCCGAAAGTAATAGACCTCTGAACGAGGGAACAAAACTGAAAACTATTGGTATGAATGCAATCATCTCCGTAAAAGAACTGACCAAGACCTACATCATGGGCACTACCAAGGTGCATGCCCTTCAGGGAGTCACCCTGGATATTCACCCCAATGAATTTGTGGCGCTCATGGGGCCGTCCGGTTCCGGGAAATCCACCCTGATGAACCTTTTGGGGTGCCTGGATACGCCAACCAGTGGAGAATACTGGCTCAACAGCATCAATGTCAGTACGATGGATGACAGCGAACTGGCTGAAGTTCGAAACAAGGAGATCGGGTTTATTTTTCAGACTTTCAACCTCTTACCCCGCCTTTCCGCCCTTGAAAATGTTGCTCTTCCCCTGGTCTATGCCGGGATCAGCAAGGCCGCCCGCCGGGAGAAGGCCATGCAGGTGCTGGAAGCCGTTGGGCTTGGAGACCGCGTAGAACACAAACCCAATGAACTGTCCGGCGGGCAGCGCCAGCGGGTGGCTATTGCCCGGGCTCTGGTTAACGACCCTTCTATTATCCTCGCCGATGAGCCGACCGGAAACCTCGACACCAAGACTTCCATAGAGATTATGGGCATTCTGGAAGAGATCCACCGAAACGGCAACACCGTTATCCTGGTTACTCACGAACCGGACATCGCCGAGCATGCGCACAGAGCGGTCCGCCTCCGGGACGGCATGGTCGAAAGTGATGAACTCAATCAGAACATCGTAACGGTGGATGACCCCGATCACCGGTATAAGCAGGGGTGATGAAGTCATTCGTTAGTTTTTAGTTAGTTGCTACACTAAAAGGCCTTCCTTTTTTCTCATCCAACTTCTGTGCTGTAGTTTTGTTATGTTTGCCTGGAACAAACTGAAAGACTATGGCATTTCGCATTTACACCAAGGCCGGAGACAAAGGAGAAACAGCTCTATTCGGAGGCAAGCGCCTGCCCAAAAGCCACATTCGCATTGATGCCTACGGGACGGTGGACGAGTTGAACTCCTTTCTTGGGCTGGTTCGGGATTATAACGAAGCAGAAATAACCCGCGCCTTTCTCAAAGAGATACAGAGCCGCCTTTTTACTATTGGTTCCAACCTGGCGTCCGACCCGGATAAAAAAATGGCGGTGCCGGATATCAGCCCGGAAGATGTTACTCTGCTGGAACAGGAGATGGACCGGATGAATGACGCTCTTCCCGAGCTCAGAAATTTCATTCTGCCCGGCGGCCACCCTGCCGTTTCCCATTGCCATATTGCCCGTTGTGTCTGCCGCCGCGCTGAACGTCTGGCCGTTGAGCTGGCGCAGGAAGAGTGGGTGGAGCCGATAATCATTCAATATTTAAACCGCCTTTCGGATTATCTTTTCATTTTGGCGCGTCAAATGGGGGAAGAACGCGGCGTGCCGGAAGTCAACTGGGCGCCGGGAAAGGCCGGCAGCTGAATTTTGCGCTGCTAAGTAGTATATTTGTGTGTTATGAGTGCATGGAGAACGACAATAGAAGGTTTGCCAACTCTGGTTAAATACCTCATGATCGCAGGGGTGGTGGCCTTCATTACCTTTTTGTTTCCGAACGATGCCAAATTCAAGTATGAATTTGACAAAGGGCAATCCTGGAGATATGAAGACCTGAGGGCCCCATTTGACTTTGCCATTCGCAAGCCAGCAGAGGAAGTAGAGGCGGAAAAAAAGAAATTGCGTGAATCCTTTACCCCCTTTTACGAACTGAACCTGGAGGTCATCAAGGATAAGAAACGCAGCCTGGCGGGTGAATTCGACCATCAACTGGAGCTGGTGAAAAATGAGGGGCAGTTCGAAGATGTCGTTCGCCGGCCGGAAGCCTATCTGCAGTTTGGTAAGCGGTTTCTGGAAAACCTCTTTCAGCGGGGCATTCTGCAACTGGCGCCTGAGCACGAAGGAAAGGGAGAGGATTTTGTCATTAACGTCGTGCGGGGCAACACAACCCAACCCAAGACTGTCGGCAACCTCCTGAATGTCGAGAAAGCTAAAGAGTTGCTGAGCGATTCACTGCCTTACAGCAGCCTGGCCGAACCCGAATTCCTGTATCCTATACTTGAAGGACAAATAAGCCCCAACCTGACCTATAATGACACGCTGACCCGGAAAATACTTCAGGAAGAGCTTTCCAAAATACCGGTTTACCGCGGCAGAGTATCCAAAGGGCAGATCATTGTGACCAAAGGCGCCTATATTACCGACGACCTTTATCAGAAGCTGATCTCATTCAGGGCCCAGTACGAAGAAGAAGTGACCCAGAAACAATCCTATCTCGGCGTGTTTGCCGGTTATCTTTTGCTTTCTTCCCTCATCATCGGGATCTTCCTACTGTATGTCCGGCTTTATGCTTCGCCGGTTTTCTCCAGTTTCAATAAGTTGATCTTCATTTTATTGTGGCTGGTCGCTTACAGTTACCTCGTTTACGCGGTGGAACAGGTGGGGTTATTGAGTGTTTATATGATCCCCTTCTGCATTCTGCCCATTGTGATCAAGAATTTTTATAATGAACGGCTGGCGTTATTTACGCACCTTGTAGTAGTCCTCCTGGCGAGTTTCCTTTCCAGCCTGGGATATGAATTTGCCTTTCTGCAGATACTGGCGGGAATTGTCGTCCTGCTTAGTGATGTGGAAACGCGGGAATGGTCGAGGTTTTTCTACTCTATCTTTTTCATTTTTCTGGTTTATGTGTCCGGATACCTGGGCCTGTCCCTTATTGTTGAGGGAAATATCATGGAAGTGGACTGGACGGAAGTTTCCTGGCTGGCCCTCAGTGCTTTTCTGACTCTTTTGGCTTATCCTTTGATTCCCCTGCTGGAGCGCTTTTTCGGATTCACCTCCTCGATAACCCTGGTGGAATTATCGGATATGAACCGGCCGCTGTTGCGCGAATTGTCCCTGAAGGCGCCGGGAACGCTGCAGCATTCCCTGCAGGTGGCCAACCTGTCGGAGGAAGCCGCCCGCCGGATAGGGGCCAACCCGTTGCTGGTAAAGGTAGCTGCTCTTTATCACGATATCGGCAAGACGTTAAAGCCGGAGTATTTTATCGAGAACCAAAGCGGCAAAAACCCGCATGATGAGCTCTCTGACCTGGAAAGCGCCCAGGTGATCATCAGCCACGTTACCGAAGGGGTGAAGATGGCCAAGAAAGCCCGCCTGCCCAATATTCTTATCGACTTCATCAAGACCCATCACGGCACTACCCGGACCGAATATTTCTACCGGAACTATATCAAGGAGCATCCGGAAGCGGAGGTGGATGAGCACGATTTTCAATATCCGGGCCCTAAACCGAGAAGTAAGGAGGAGACTATCCTCATGCTGGCCGATTCTATTGAGGCTGCCTGCAAAAGCCTGAAAAACCCAACCGAGGAAGGCCTCTGGAGCCTGATCGACAAGATCATTTCCGGCAAGATCACGATGGGGCAGCTGGAGCATTCCAATATGAGCTTCAAAGAACTGGAGGAATGTAAGGCGGTTTTTAAGCAAATGATGAAATCCGTTCATCACGTCCGCATTGAATATCCGGAAGAGAAAACGGAGAAAGAACAGGAAGAGGAGCCACAAAAATAACCTGCCCGGCTACCAGAAGAAAACTCCGTGAGGCTGAAGCCGAAGGATCAGCTGTCCTCCTGGCTTTTATGTTCCCCCCCCTTGTTGTTATCTTTTCGAAATCCGTAGGGGCAATGCCGGCAACCGCTTTGGCAGCAATAGCCCCTTTTCTCCAGATAGTGTTCTGTGAAAACGAAGAGGCCGTTTTCGATGTAATAGTCTTTTCCTTCCTGCAGGGCCTTTGATTTGGGCATCTGTTTGGTTTTCAGTGACAGGCGGGCCTAATGAGCTTTCTCCGGAGAAAGGGAAAGGAAGCGCCGCTGCACCCATTCGTAAGTTCCGAACAATACTCCGGCGTAAAATAAGTCGCCCAGTAATGTGTTCCAGAAGAACGGGACCCCTGCGCCGTAGGCGGCCAGAAGGCCGGCAACCGTCCTGGGGTACCTGGGGTCGGCCAACCAGGAGCCAAAATTGGTCACCAGAAAAAAGAGAGCTGAGGCCAGCAGGCTGGCGGCCAGGAGGTTTGTTATCCTTACCCGGCGCAACAACACCATGCCCAGCCCGACAATAGCGGCAAAACTCGCATAAACCCAAAGGTTGCCGAACCAGACAAAACCATCGCCGTAAAAATCGGGATAGAGCCGGGCGTAAATGAGGTTGTTCAGTAACAGGTCACTGAACCACATAGCCAGGAATGGGATTACAAAGGCCAGATATTTTCTGGAGAGGTGAGCCGCTCCGAAAAGGCCCATGGCTCCAATGGGGGTAAAGTTGTAAGGGTGAGGAAGCAGGCGGCTAAAAGCCGCTGCCAGGATTATCAGGGAGATGATGCCAAATCGAACTTGGATCTTGTCGTTCATAACTTCTTCAGGTTTTGGTTAGCTTGGCTGGTTAATTGCCGCAAAAATAATTCAATTCCCAAAAGAGGCCCCATGATAATGCAACATTTTAGAGAAAATGCGTCGGGGCAGTGGTAACTAATATAACAACTGTAAATTATTTTTTGGCCGGATCTCCGGGAAAAATGCAGCGGAAATGCGTTTTCAGGTTCGCGTAGGGCCGCTCTTTAGAGGTTAACCGAAATATGTCTTAGATTTATACCCGAAGTATCAAAGTCTTTCAAAACAGATCCGAAACCAGAAGTAATATGTCATTTTTTGAAGCGGCAAGAAGGGGGGATAATTCTCCATTTAAATACGTAATCACCATCATTGCCGTCGTTATCGGGGCTTTTGTCGGGCAGATACCTCTGGGAATGGTAGTGGCCATAAAGGTTAAGCAACTCGGGCTTGGATTTGATGAAATGCAGAAGTTTCAGAAAACGATGGATTTCTCTTTGCTTGGCCTGGATTCCAACCTCGCCCTGTTTCTCCTTCTGCTCTCCTTTGTAGCGGCTCTTGGCGTTCTATTCCTCTGTGTTACTACCCTACACGATAAGCGGTTTACGGATATTCTAACCGGGCGCAACCGGTTGGACTGGGGCCGCGTCGGTTTTGCCTTTGTTTTCTGGTTCGGCCTGAGTGCGGGACTGGAAGTGGCGGCCTATTTTCTGGACCCGGGAAATTATACCTGGCAATTCGAGCCGGGCCGTTTTCTCCCCCTTCTGCTGATCTCATTGCTGATCCTGCCGCTGCAGACAACCTTTGAGGAAGCCTTGTTCCGGGGGTATCTCATGCAGGGTTTCGGGTTGTTGTTCCGAAACCGGTGGGCGCCTCTGTTGTTGACTTCGGCAGGCTTTGGGTTATTGCATTTTGCGAATCCGGAGGTAGATGAATTCGGTTTCTGGCTCATGATGGCCTATTATATCGGAGTGGGCCTGGTGATGGGGTTTTGTACGTTGATGGACGAAGGGGCCGAACTTGCTCTGGGCCTTCACGCTGCAACCAATATTTATGGGGCAACAATCGTTAGTTTTTCGGGTTCTGCCTTGCAGACACAGGCCATTTTCCGGGTTAATGCGCTCGATGCCCCTCTGATGTTGAGCATAGCCCTGGTGTCGAGTGTATTGTTCATACTGGTAGCTGGGAAAAAATACAAGTGGGCCGACTGGGCGAAGCTTTTCCGCAGGATTGAATTCGAAGAGGAACCTCTGCCGGCAAAACCTGAAGAAGGTGGGCCGGTAATGTGAATTTTTTCTCCTAATGGCAATTTGCAGACACAGAAGCTTTCCAAAAGCCCATGTTTTAACCAGCAGGCCGGGAAGATGTCCTTAATATTGCGCATCTGTCGTTAGTTTATGTTTTTAATACACCCAATACAAAAAAATATTACATGAAAGTCTGGAAATTATGGCCCCTGCTGCTCCTGCCGTTTACATTGGTAAATGCGCAACCTGAGCGCTGGCAGCAGAGGGTGGCGTATAAAATGGCTATTGATTTTAATGTTAAAAACCACAGGTTCAGTGGCGCCCAGGAACTCCTTTACTTCAATAATTCTCCCGATACGCTCGATAAAGCCTTTTACCACTTATATTTTAATGCCTTTCAGCCGAACAGCATGATGGATGTTCGTTCGCGTACTATTGCCGACCCGGACCCCAGGGTAGGCAGCCGCATTTTCAACCTGAAGGAGGATGAGATCGGTTACCATAAAATTCGTTCTCTCAGGATGAATGGCCAACCGGTTGACTTTGAAGTTGTGGGCACGATTCTGGAAGTCCACCTGAACCAGCCGATATTGCCTGGCAGCCAGGCCCTCTTTGAGATGGAATTCGAATCACAGGTGCCCTTGCAGATCCGCCGTTCCGGGCGGGATAATGCGGAAGGTATCGCTTACTCCATGTCGCAATGGTACCCCAAAATGGCGGAATACGACTACCAGGGCTGGCACGCAAATCCTTATATCGGCAGGGAATTCTATGGTGTCTGGGGAGATTTTGACGTTACCATCAGCATTGACAGGGAATATACCGTGGCCGCCAGCGGATATATTCAGAACCCCGATGAGGTTGGCCACGGGTACAGCAGCAGGGCAGTCAAAAGCTCCGGCAAAAAACTGAACTATCATTTCATAGCGCCTAATGTTCACGATTTCGTATGGGCAGCCGACCCTGATTATACCCACGATACCTTTACCCGGAAAGACGGTACGGTACTGCACTTTTTCTACCAGAAGAATGAAAACACTGCTGAAGCCTGGGGCCGCCTTCCCGCCATCATGGATATGGCATTTTACTTTATCGATGCCAACTATGGGCAGTATCCATACAAGCAATATTCTTTCATTCAAGGGGGAGACGGGGGTATGGAATATCCAATGGCCACGCTTATCACCGGGGAACGCAGCCTGGGCAGCCTGGTTGGGGTCTCGGTTCATGAACTCCTTCACAGCTGGTACCAGATGGTCCTTGGCACTAACGAAAGCCTGTACGCCTGGATGGACGAAGGTTTCACCAGCTGGGCTTCTGATGAGGTGATGAACTTTCTCCGGGGCGAGGGGCTCATTCCCGGCCGCAGGATCGACAATCCGCATGCAAGCGATTACAAGGGGTATATCAATTTTGCGAAAAGCGGGTACGAAGAACCGCTGATCATTCATGCGGATCATTTTGTCACCAATACGGCTTATGGTATAGCGGCTTATGTCAAGGGAGCGGTTTTCCTTTCTCAGCTGGAATACATCATCGGCAGTGGCCCGTTTCGGGAGGGCATGCTGCGGTATTTTAACACCTGGAAGTTCAAACACCCGAATGCCAATGATTTTATTCGGGTAATGGAGAAACAGTCGGGCCTGGAACTGGACTGGTACCGGGAGTACTGGATCAATACAACTCATACTATTGACTATGCGGCGGGTAGTGTAGGGGAAGTTAAGGGGTCGCCGGATAAGGCCCTGATAACCCTTGAAAAAATCGGGGTGATGCCCATGCCTCTGGATGTTGAAGTGCTATACGCCGATGGCAGCGCGCAAATGTTCAACATCCCTCTTCGGATCATGCGGGGGCATAAGCCGGTAGAGGAAGGAGAGACAGCCTATACCATCCTGGAGGATTGGCCCTGGGTAAATCCTACCTATGAATTTACACTGGATGTGAGCCCGGCCAAGATCCTGGATGTAATTATTGACCCCAAAGGAGGCATGGCGGATATCAACCGGGACAATAATAAGCTGAAATCAAAATAAAAGCTTTTGGGCAATATTTCTTTTTGACACCGTCTTTTACTCAGACAATATTTTCTTTCAATTTAATGCCTGTTAATACCCAATGATCAGAAAGAACATTCAGGAGGAGGCTCCATTTACGGCTGGAGACGATACGTTAATAAGGGAGGTCCTGCACCCTGTGAATGACGGGTTGGGGTTGAATTACAGCCTTGCCTACGCCACACTGGAGCCGGGAAAGGCGTCGAGGCCTCACGTATTGCGAAGCAGTTCGGAAGTTTACATCATTCGAAGGGGCAGGGGAAGGGCATTCATCGGTGAAGAGGTTGCAGAGGCAGGGCCTGGTGAGGTTGTGTTCATCCCTGCCGGCGCCCGCCAGTATATCGAGAACGTGGGGGAGGAGCCATTGGAATTCTGGTGTATTGTTTCTCCTCCCTGGAACGGGGAAGACGAACTTTTGGTGGACTGAGCCATCGCGGGGGATAAAAAATCACTGTGGGATAGCCAATAGGTTCAACCTTTTTACCTTCAGGCTCTGTCTTTATAAAGTAGAAGAAAAAGGCTAATTTTGCCAGCCTCAAACAGAGATGATGCATGAAAATACTCCAACTTTGCAAGAAATTTCCCTATCCCCTGAAGGATGGCGAGTCGATTGCAGTGGCCAGCCTTAGCCGGTCGCTTCACGAATTAGGGTGTGAAGTCTCTTTGCTGGCGATGAATACTCAGAAGCATTTTTTCAGTGAAAACGGTGCACTTCCCTCTGAGATGAGCCATTACAAGGAAGCCCTGAAAGTGCCGGTGGATAACCGGGTTACCCCGGGCGGCGCCTTTCTCAACCTCTTCTCCCGGGAATCTTACCACATCTCTCGCTTTGTATCTTCGGATTTTAGCAGCCGGCTCGTTCAGCTTTTGAAGGCCAATAGTTATGACCTCATCCAGTTGGAGACTCCCTACCTGGCTCCCTATATTCCTGAGATTCGCCGGCATTCAGATGCTTTGGTCTCCATGAGGGCGCACAATGTGGAACACGAGATCTGGAACCGTATTGCCGAGAACACGGCTTATTTTCCTAAGCGCTGGTACCTTAAACACCTGGCGCATAAGCTTTTCCGCTATGAAAAAGAGCAATTGCAGCATTACGACATACTGGTGGCCATTACCCAGCGGGACCTCGACCTGTTCAGGAAGCTTGGTTTTCAAAAGAAGGCTGTGGTAGCTCCGATAGGAATTCGCCCACTGGATTATCAACCTGATTTTGATAGTTTTCGCAGGCCCTTGTCCCTGTCTTTTATCGGCTCCATGGACTGGAGGCCGAACCTGGAGGGGCTCCAATGGTTTCTTGGCCGGGTTTGGAAGCCGCTGAGAAAAAAATACCCGGCCCTTGAGCTTCATATTGCCGGCCGCAATACATCTGAAAGCCTCAAGGCCAGGCTGAGGGGAGAGCATGTCATCGTCCATGGGGAAATTCCTGATGCCGCTGAATTCATAAATGGCCATAGCCTCATGGTTGTCCCTTTGCTTTCGGGCAGTGGAATGCGCGCCAAGATCCTCGAAGGCATGGCCCTGGGCAAAGTAGTGTTGACGACAAGCCTGGGCCTGGAAGGTATTGCGGCTCAACCCGGCAGAGAGGTATTGGTGGCAGATTCCCCGAAACAGTTTATTGAACAGATAGAATATTGTCTGAGCCAGGGGCCTCAGCTGGAGAATATAGGCCGGCAGGCCCACAGCTTCGTTTTGAGCCAATACGACAGCCTTTCCATCGCCCGCCGCCTGCTGGAGGCCTATACGGCAATAACAGTGGAAGTAGCCTGACCATGAATGAACTCCTGGCTATTGCATTCTGGGTAAGTTTGTTGAGTATCGGGCATTCTTATCTCTTTTACCCGCTTCTGCTCCGGTGGCTGGCCAGAGGGAAAAAGGAGAATCAAATCGTTTATAGCTCAGAAGAAGCATGGCCTCCGGTTTCCGTTATCATGTCTGCCTACAATGAACAGTCCGTCATCCGCCAGAAAATGGACAGCCTGCTTCACCTTGACTATCCTCAGGGGAAGCTCCGGTTCTATATCGGTTCCGATTGTTCCACTGACCGGACCAATACGATCATTGAGGAATACGCTTCCAGGAACCCTCACCTGCATTTTTTCCCTTTTTCCGAACGCCGTGGTAAACCCGGGGTAATCAACGAATTAACAGCCCGGGCTGAGGAAAAACAGGGAAAAAACAAAGATCACGTTTTCGTCATCACCGACGCCAGTGTAATGATGGACCCTCACTGTCTAAAGGCTTTGGTGCGCCACTTCAAAAATCAGGAGGTCGATATCGTAGATGCTCATATGATCCACGTGGGTATGAGAGAAGACGGCATTTCCCGGGCCGAAGATGAGTATATTTCTTCTGAGGTGGGCTTGAAGCACCGGGAGGGCCTGGCCTGGGGCAAGATGATCGGCCCGTTTGGAGGTTGCTATGCGGTGAGGGCCAGTCGCTTTTCCAGGGTGCCGCCCAATTTTCTGGTCGATGATTTTTATATCACCATGAAGGTTTTCGAACAAGGTGGAAAAGCGATCAGCGACCTGGAAGCGACCTGCCGTGAACCGGTTTCCCATGAGCTCCGGGAGGAGTTTCGGCGAAAAGCCCGCATTTCGGCCGGTAATTTTCAGAACCTGACAACTTTTACCCACCTGTGGTGGCCGCCGGTTCGGCCTTTGTCCTTTGCCTTTTTTTCGCACAAGGTGCTGCGATGGCTGGGCCCTTTCTTTATTTTTGCCATTTTGCTGAGTTCGGCCATTTTAGGCTTTCGGGGCAACTTATTTTACGCTCTGCTGTTTTCGGTTATGGCAGGCGGCCTGATATTGTTACCTTTGCTGGACCTGCTGCTTAACTCGCTGGGTGTAAACATTTTACCATTGAGAGGAGCTCGATATTTTGTCATGATGAACCTGGCATTGCTCCAGGGTTTTATTAATTTTATAAAAGGTATTCGTTCTAATGTCTGGGAACCCACTAAAAGAAACCGTCCATCTTAAACTTAATACGGTCGAAGAGGCCATTGCCGATATCAAAGCCGGAAAGGTGGTTATTGTAGTTGATGATGAAGACCGGGAGAATGAAGGCGATTTCATCTGCGCCGCCGAATGCGTTACTCCTGAGATCATCAATTTTATGGCGACCCACGGCCGCGGCCTGATCTGTGCCCCTATCGATGAGAAGCGGGCCGAAGAACTGGAGCTCGATATGATGGTCTCCTCCAATACAGCTCTGCATGAAACGGCTTTCACCGTTTCTATAGACCTGATCGGGCAGGGTTGTACTACCGGCATTTCGGCTTATGACCGGGCCACCGGAATCCGGGCCCTGGTGAACCCCGGCACCAAACCGTCCGATTATGCACGCCCCGGGCACATTTTTCCCCTGAGGGCCAAAACGGGAGGGGTGCTTCGCCGCACCGGCCATACGGAAGCGGCCATAGACCTGGCGCGTTTGGCGGGTTTCTACCCGGCCGGCGTCCTGGTGGAGATTCTCAATGAGGACGGCACCATGGCCCGCCTGCCCCAACTGATGGAGATCGCTGAGCGGTTCAGCCTCAGGATCATATCCATCAAGGATCTGGTGGCCTACCGCATGCGTACGGAGCGCATTGTCAAAAAGGAAGTTTCGGTACACCTGGAAACCAAATACGGCAGCTTCGAGGTCATCGCCTTCCGGCAGATCACGACCAACGATATTCACCTGGCCATCAAATGTGGAGATTGGGCCCCCGAAGAACCCGTGCTCGTCCGGGTGCATTCTTCGACCGAAACGGGAGAGATCCTGGGCTCTTTATTCGACGATTATGGTGTGCAGCTTCAACGTTCTATCGAGATGATCTCCGAAGAAGGGCAGGGGCTTCTGCTGTACATGCGGCACGGAGAGAAAGCCGAAACTATTCTTCAGCGATTGAATGCTTACCGCAAAAAAGAGGAGAACGGGGAGAATGTAGCCCTGGAGAATAAGACTGAAATGACCCAAAGGGATTTTGGCGTCGGAGCCCAGATCCTCCGGGAACTGAACATCTGTAAGATCCGCCAGATCACCAATAACCCGAAACGCAGGATCGGCCTTATCGGCTACGGGCTGGAGATCGTCGAGAATGTGCCTTTGTTATGAATTCGTTATCCGCGGAATCGTTGAATCGCCAATTCGGCTACGATTCCACGATTCCCGATTCCCGATTCACAAACCCCCATGCGCTACGAACGGAAATACAAACTCGAAAACCTTCAGGCATCCATCTTTGAGCAGGCTGTCCGCCTGCATCCCGCGGGCTTTCGCTCTATTTATTCCCCCCGCTGGGTCAACAACCTGTATTTCGACACTCCCGATTTCAGCGCTTTTCACGACAATGCAGCTGGCGTTTCCCACCGGATGAAGCACCGCCTGCGCTGGTATGGCCGGCCGTTTGAGGTATTGGAAAACCCCTTGTTGGAGACCAAGATCAAGGAAAACCTTTTAGGGCGAAAGGATATCTTCCCACTGCCGGAGGGGAAGTACCGGGTAGAAAAAATGGATGCCTTGCTGGAGCAGGTCAGGGAACACCTGGGATACGGGCATGAGTTGCTCCCGGTGCTTTTCAATTCCTATTACCGCTCTTATTGGGCAACTCCTGATGAGCGTTTCAGGATCACCATTGACCATCAACTGCAATTTGGCGCCTACAGCAATACCAGCGCCCGCTTGTTGCCCTATCAGCTGCCGGATGTTATCATGGAGTTGAAGTACGAGAAAGAAGATGAGAGCAGGAGTGATTTTATCCTTCAACACTTTCCCTTCCGACAAACGAAGAGCTCGAAGTATGTGATGGGGGTGGAGGTGTGTTATGGGGGCGGAGTCTAGGGGGTTACTCCGGCGTATATTCCCAGAAATCTTTTAGTTGGTATTCCCCGGTTCCGGCGCCAATATATCCCTTTGGACCTATAGAAAAGCCAACGGCCCAACTTCTTGCCTCTCCACCAAAATCTGCTTTTTGGGCCCAGGTATTGGTAAGCGGGCCGTATTCCCAGAGATCATTTTTATATTGAGAAATACCGGTTGCCGGATCCGTAAAAGACCCTGTTCCGACATATCCCTTGTCATCAATGACAAAGCTGATGGCGCCGGATCGTACTCCTCCGGCGAAATCCGCCCGTTGTATCCACCGGTTAAGGTTGCCGTTGAAGATTCGCACCTGGCCGAATACGGTATCCAGTTTTAAATTTAAGGACAAGACGGCGTAAGCCCGGATGTAATGAAGGCTGTCATTCTGAAGTCCGTCAACGGTACCCCAAAATATTGCATTATTCCGGCGTTCTCCCAGATTGACAGAGTAGTCTTCCAAAGTTGGCTGAGGGTTGGTGGTGGACCAGCAAAAGCCGTGTTTTACTGCAACAAAACCTTTTTCGGTGCCCAGCAATCTACCACTCGCCTCCAGGCTGGCGCCCCGCTGATAATTGAGGCCCAGCGTATATACTTTTCCATTGCCGGTGGAGTATTCTATGCTTTCACTATATCTGAAGCCCAGCCCGTCAAGGGTGGCATAGGCCCTGAGTTGGTAACGGGTATTGGGTTCAAGTTGCAGCACGGAGGAAAAAGTTAGCGCTTCATCCCTGGGCTTAACACCCAGTTCCCGTCTGCCTTCGTTGAGAAGGGCCAGTGGAGGCTCAGCCTGGGTAGTCCAAACGAAACCATGGTTCTGTATCTGGCCCTGCAGGTCCAGTATCCGGCCGGTAATACGCACCGAATCGATGGCCAGAGAGTCGATGGAAGTGATCTCGACTTTTGCGAAATCCTGCTGCTCCAGGTCCCATTTTTCGCAGGAAAAGAGGGCGAGGAAGGGGAGAAGACATAAGAGTGGGATGTTAATTTTGGGCATAGGTGTTCTGTTTTTTTAGACTTGACAAGTTTACAGCGGGGACGCCCGAAGGAAAACTTGTCAAGTCTTTTGATATCGTCAATCCGAGTTTACCAAACTATCTACTTCCTCCGCCGTCACCGAGGGAGGCATGATTCCTTTTCGGGCCTTTTCCGCCACCAGTTCCGCTACTTTTTGTGCCTGAGCTTCCGTCTCGAAACCCTTCTTTCCGCCCACCGCCGGCATGTGGGGCTGATGGATATAGCGCTTTTCGTTGAGGTAGAGGTTGTAGCCCCAGCCGTTTTCTTCGTTCTGGAAAGTCTCGATCCGGATATCCGGGGTGGGAGCCGTGGGCTGAGGGGGAGGGGCAGGGGTGGCAGTTTCCGTAGAGGCAGGTTCCTTTTCCTGCTCTGGTGGGCTGCCGCCGCAGGCGGTGAGCAGTAAGGCCGCGCCAAGTAAAAGAGTAAGCGTTTTGTTTTTCATTTTTTAAATATAGAAAAGTTTTGAAATTCGGGGAACTTCTACCCCGAGAAGGGGTTGTGAAAAAAGCCCCTTGCGGTGATAGCACACTGATTTATTATGATCAGTTAAGATTCGTTAAGGTCAGCCTACCTGTGAATTACGATCATGATAAATCTTAATGCATCTTAAAAGATCAGTGTACTATCCCTTCTTGCACAACCCCACTTGAGATAAATAAAACCATATTACAATGCAGGAACATTAATATCCGGATCTATAAGGTCAAATCCTATCGGTAGCCCGCCGTCATCCCGTAGCTAAAACAGGAGCAGGCAGACGAAGTATTCGAAGCAGGCGGTGGTGGGGTAATATGGCGGCGGGTAGTAAGGCGTTCAATCTGGGAAATATTCCCAGAAATCTTTTCTGTACCCATCATTATAGCCGGTACCGACATACCCCTTTTGGCCGATGGAAAAGCCGACAGCGCTGTATCTTCCCCCTCCGGCGAGATCGGCTTTTTGAGACCAGGTATTGGTTTGGGGGTCGTATTCCCAGAAATCTTTTCTATACCCACCACCATCAGAGCCTGTCCCGATGTATCCCTTTTGGCCGATGGAGAAGCCGACGGCACCCAATCTTTCTCCATCGGCAAGATCTGCCTTTTGAGCCCAGAAATTCAAGTCTCGATCGAAAAGCAGTACCTCCCCATAGGCCGTATCTTGTTGAAAGTTAATGGATCGTACGGCATAAGCCCGGAAATAATAGGGTATTTCGCCTTGCAAACCATTAAAAATATAACTGAATGGCTCATCATTCCGGCGGTACCCCAGATTTGCAAAAGAATCGGCCAGGGTAGGTTGGGTATGCACCGTGGACCAGCAAAAGCCGTGTTGTAAGGCCACTATGCCCTTGTCCGTACCTGACAGGCGGCCTTTCAGTTCTACTTCCAGGCCACGCTCATAAACAGCCTCGAGAGTAATTACTGATCCACTGCCTGTTTGGTAGGCGAAAGGTTCACTGTAGAAATAGGTGATTCCATCCAATGTGGCGTAGGCTCTCAGGGTGTATGCCGTATTTATCGCTAATTTCAGGGTATCGGAAAAGGCCTGGCTTTCCTCTTTGGTTTTGGTGCCTAGCGATACGGCCTCATTGTAAGGGGCCTCTGGCAGTTCTTCCCGGGCAGACCAGACGAAGCCGTGATCCTGGACCTGCCCAAGGCTCAGATCGACGATCCTCCCGGAAAGGCGCACCGAATCCATAGCCAGGGAGTCAATGGAAGTGAGCTCCACGCGGATAAATTCCTGCTGCTCCAGGTCCCATTTGTCACAGGCGAATAGGCAGAATAGGAAGAGCAGGAGTAAGGGGTTTGTTTTTGCTCTGGGCATAGGTGTCCTTATTTTTTTAGGCCAGGCAGGTTTAGCGCAGACTATTTTCTAAAAATAGGCAAGTTTGGGGAAATTCCACTTCCCCCAATCCATTTTTTACCCCTTACCAAATTTTAGGTTGTCACTTTAATGGGAGCGCGGGCATCAAGGCCAACCCCATAAAGTTAAGCGGTAAGACTTGTCGGAAGGCGACTCTCCCTGCCCATCGAAGCCTGGCGAAGATGGGAAGCTCGCCTTTCGACTTCAAAAAGCCGTGCTATCAAGTATGCGAATCGTGATAGTCGACAGGCGAACTCTAGTCACCAGCTGACATCACTTCCTTTTCTTAATGAAACTCAAGGAGGGCCGCGCTCCAGCGCTATCCGAAATTTTAAACTGACGAAGTAGTATTACTTATTCCTATAAATCCTGTCTAGAACTTAGGGCACAGCACCACTTCATCCTCATACTCGCCCAAATAGGCGATGGAGATCTCGATGGCGCCCCGGCGCTCCCGGGGCGTACCCAGGGCATTCGTCCGGGCGTCGTAGCTGATGCCCAGCAGGAAGTTGCTGTACTCGATGCCTACCATGCCCACAATGGCATCCAGGGAGAAGCTGTCGCCGGCGTTTCTAACCGGGCGAACCCAGGCGCCGACGTGCAGGGCGGTGCCGCTGATCTCATCGATGAGGAAGCGGATGTTGCTCCCGGCATTGAGCGCCAGGTGAGGCCCCTGGTTGTAAACCAATGCCCGGGGGTGAAACTGGATGGATTCCCCAACGGGGACCTTCAGGTTGATATAGGCGGAATACTTGCGCAACAGCGGGTTGCTGTTGGCCAGGTCGGGGTCTTCATTGCTGGCGTAAAAACTGGCTTCCGGCTCGAGGATGTGGTGCAGGGCCGCTCCGGCGTACAGCCCGACGGCCCGCTCCGGCGAATAGGAGTAGTTGATGCCGACTGAAAAGTCGGCGAAGGCGAAGTTGTTCTCGGGAAAGATCTCGGAAGTGGGGTTGTCATAACCGGCGGAACCGGAAAACTGGTCTTCGAAGAAGAGGTTCCCGTAGCTGAAATTGCGCTGGGAAATACCCGCCTGGCCGCCGATGCTCAGAAACTGGTCATTCTTAGGGGTGAGGGATTTGTGGAAGCCGCCGAACACACTGATCTGGTTGTTGGAATACCCAACTTCGGGCACTTTGTCGTTGTAGAATACCACTCCTACGCCGAAGGCGTCCTTGTACCGCTTGCCGATGTTGCGCATGTTGAACCGGAGGTCAATGGCGCCGGCGAAGGTCTTGTAGGGCTCCTGGTCGCGATAGATGAAAGCGACGCGGTATTTGCCGTCAAAAGTGCCGGTGAGGGCCGGGTTGAGGGTGAGGGGAGAAGCAAAGAACTGGGTAAAATGCTGGTCCTGGGCAAGGCTCGTTGCGGCAATGGCCAGCAGGAAAAACAGAGGTAGGAATTTTTTCATATGGCTTACAGCTTCGTCAAGTTCGCGCAAATGTAGTGGATAATTTGTAAAGAAGACAACGGACTTTCCCGGATAATTATTATTTTTGAAAATAGGGTTAATAGTCGGACAGAATTATTTTTAAGCGGCAATTTTCCATTGCCGCTTAAATTTGAGGCTCTAATATTTATCAGAATTCGGCGCCCAACCGCACAGGAGGGCCGGGCGAGCAGGGAGAACGTACGCGGAGCGTAAAAAAAAGGCTCAGATGTCATACGTAATTTGTCCAGTTAGTATCGTTCCCATCCGGAACAGCTCTTCGAACAAGAGTGAGATGATCTCCCAGCTCCTGTTCGGTGAGCTGGCCGAGGTGCTGGAAACCAAAGGCCGGCAGTGGGCTAAGGTCCGGTGCGCCTGGGACAATTTCGTCGGCTGGGTGGCCACCAATCAGCTCAAACCCGTCACGCCCACCGAATTTGAGCGCTTTCAGCAGGAATATGCCTACAGCCTGGAACTTTTCCATACCATTCTGGCCGAAGACTTTTGCGTTCCTATCGTAATGGGGGCACAACTGCCCGGCTTCGACGGTATGCGCTTCAAACTTGCCGAACATTACTTTACCTTCAGCGGCCAGGCCGTCTTTCCGGAAAACATGGAGCGCAGCCCGGATTTTATTCTCAAGATCGCCCGCAAATACCTCCATGCGCCCTTCCTCTGGGGCGGCCGTTCTCCGATGGGCATCGATGCTCCCGGCCTGATACAGGCCGTCTTTAAACTGGCCGGCGTGCAGATGCCCAGAGAGGCCGAACAACAGGTCTTTTACGGAGAGGCAGTGGATTTCGTGGAGCAAAGCCAGCCGGGTGACATCGCATTTTTTGAGAACAAGGCAGGCAGGATCTCTCACTGCGGCATCATCCTGCCCAACAACGAAGTACTGCACTCCTATGGCAGCGTCCGAATCGACGCAATCGACCATTACGGGATCTACAACAAAAAGGAAGCCCGCTACACCCACCGCCTGCGGGTGGTGAAACGCATGCTGAAAGGCAGGGTGGCGGAAAAGGAAACGGCTGAAAAAGCGGTGGAGAAGGCGCAGGGGCAGTTTGAGCTGTTTTAGATCATTAAAGGGCGCCATTTGCAGGCCATTGACTGAATTTTGATAAGGCTCTAATTTTCTTCAGGGGTATATTCCCAGAAGTCTGCTAAATCCTGGAAATTTTGGCCTGTTCCTGCGTACCCTTTTTTGCCAATAGCAAAACCTGTTGCCAATTCCCTGGGAGTGCCGCCGAAATCGGCCAGGCGGGTCCATCTGTAATCTTCGCCCGGTTCCAGCTTCCAGAATTCAGCGAGGAGGTCTCCATTCGTATCAGACCGGCCCAGTCCCAGATAAGCAGAATTTCCGATGGTGAAAACAGTCATGCTTTCACGTAGGTTTTCAGGGGTAGGCCATACTACCCCGGTGGATGCCCAGCCTTTCCATTCTCCTGTGGGGAGGCCTGTTTGTGGGTCAATATTGCCGGCATCCGGATCAAATTCGTAGAGATTGGAGTCTGCTCCACCGGCAATGTACCCTTTCCAGTTTCCTGGGCTTATCTCTAAAGCGAAACCAACGGCACGCGAACTGACGCGGCAGGACGGAGGATGATCGCTCTCTCCTTGTGGCGTTGATGCCTTTTGTGTCCATGTTCCCTCCGGCACACCCGTTTCGTTGTCAATGGGGCCGGCGTTGGGATCAAATTCATGAAAGTTGGGGCTAACTGGATAATCGGCGCAGGGAGTATTAATTTCTTGTGCTATCAATCCCGCTCCAACATAACCTTTGCCACCGATGGCGAAACCGACTGCAAAATGTACTTCCCGTGGATAGTTTTTTTTGCGGTACCATCTGTTCTCTGCCGGGTCATATTCCCAAAAGTCATTATTGTAGCCCCCTGTCCCTGCGTATCCTTTCCATTTTCCGGGACTGGCCTCGATTGCAAAGCTCACTGGTTCCGCTCTTGCCGGCCCGGGGAAAAAGGCCCGTTCCGTCCATTTCCCTTTGTAGGTGCCGGTGACAGGATCTATCTCGCCACCATTCGGATCGAATTCCCAGAAATTACCCGGTCCCGTTTTTCCCATCATCACATACCCTTTATTACCAATGACAAAGCTCGTAGCCGTTTTGGTTGGGCCGCCGGGGAAATCTTCCTTGCGGGTCCAGAAATTTCCGACAACGAAAGAAATTTCCGTCCCGTAATAGGCCTTGGCGCCGACCACAATGAAGGGGCGGATGTAATTCTCGCCGCCGGCCGGGTTGATCACACTTGTGTCAATAATCTCATCATTAATGCTCAAAATGGTAGTGGAAGTATAGGCCAAAAACGGATCTGATTCAATATCAGGGTTGGTATGCAGCGCCCAGGCCATTCCGTAAGCTTTTATCTCCAGGCCTGCCGGTAAGTTGGAATAAGAGGAGGTTACTTTTGCAGTCCTGTTTTGAGAATCGATTTCTTCAACTTTCACATCCATTTGAATTCCCGAAAGTTCTTCCAGCGAAAAGTTTTTTTCACTAGCAATATACTCCTCCTCTCCCTGAATAACGTATGCCCGAAAGTAATAGGTTTCTCCGGGTGTGAGCCCGCTTAATTTGGTAGTGAAGGGCCCATTGGTTATTTTATTGTTAGTGTTCACCCGCTGAACCTCCGGGCCATTGCTCAATATTTCTTCGTAGGATGCGCCAACTATGGGGTTAACTGACCAGTAATGTCCATATTGATCTACTGTGTTTCCAGAAGCTAAACCTTTCACCTCACCCGTTAGCTCAACTGTATTTAGTTCGATCACGGAGAAACCTACTGTCAGGGCTTCCGGGAAATCAACTTTTTCTAAATCGGATGGATTGCACCCAGTGAAAAACAACAAAAGGAAGGCTACCCGGTAGAGCAGGCGGACTCCCAAAAAGGCTATTTTATTCTGATAAAGCGCTTTATTTTTCATATTGAGGGTTTAGTGCATGTTTGGAGGCCACCCTTTGGGCTGAAAACGCCCCTTTTTTGCTGATACTGCGTTGCTTTTTTCGCCCATACCTTCCAGGTATGAACTTCAAAAAGCGCCTTGTCTCATCAAAAAATTGACACTTTTCATCTCCAAAAGCGGCCTCCAAACATGCGCTTACAAGATCAGGGGTCAAAAACCCAAAAATCGCTTCGTTTGTTCCCTTGAGGCGTGAGCCCAAATCCAATATATCCTTTGCCGGCAATAGCAAAACCCAAACCATTCAGGCGAACAGGGCCGGGAAAATCAGCAACAACCGTCCATTCGTCGGTTGCCTGGGAATATTCCCAAAAACCGCTTCTGAACCAGCCGCGTTTACCCAGGCCTACATAGCCTTTATCGCCTATGGCAAAACCGGCGCTATTTATCCTGCCCCCATTTGGAAAGGGAGCCTTTTGGGCCCATTTCCCCATAGGCCTGCCGGACTGGGGGTCAGTTTCACCGCCATCAGGGTCAAATTCAAAGAGATAACTGTGCGTAGCGTTGTCCCCTCCTGTTACATATCCTTTGTCCTTGATAACAAAACAAACCGGGTAGGTAATATGAAGATATTCCCCCGGAAAATCTGCTTTATGGAACCATCTGCCTGCCAAAGTATCCATACCGATGACCGTTTCTCCATCCGGGTCAAATTCCCACATGTCATATAATGGGGGGCGCCCACTACATTCACTAAAATCCAATACTCCCAGTCCTATATAGCCTTTTCCATTGATAGAAAAACAGCAGCCACCAGTTCGGTTACCATTTTTTATGTTCATTCCGCAAGTGGTGACGAAAGGAGGTGGAGCGACTTTTGTAAATTGGTTTTCTGTTTGTTGGGCAGGGTCATATTGATAAAAATCCGTTTCTTCAGTGGCGCCATCATAGCCGCCTCCCATATAACCCTTGCCATTAATGGCAAACCCATAAATGCCGGTACTGTTTCCCGGAAATCGCACGTCCAGTTTTTCCCAGGCACCGGGTAGTAATTCCATCGTTTCATGATCGAGGCTTGTTCCATTGGGGTCAAATTTCCACAGGAAATTTTGCTCCATCATGACATAGGGAAGGCCGCCGGCATAATAAAGTTTACCATCGATTACAAAGTGTGGAGTAAAGTCTCTGGGCTCGTCGCCCGGCCAGGTGGCGGCACGCTGCCAAAAATTAAGGTTCTCTGAAAAGTAAATGGTATTTCCGTAAATAATTTCCGATTCCTGCAACAGGTCGAAGGAAAACCTGGCAAAGGGCCGAATGGAATAAGATTTTCCATCTTCTAAACCATCAATGACAATGCTGAAGCTTTTATTGTCTCGCCTGGTACCCAGGTGCATGACATTATCGTTAAGGGTTGGTTCCTGATTCTCTGAAGCCCAGCAAAAGCCATGCTGTATCGCTATTAAGCCTTGTTCCGTTCCCGATAAATGGCCATAAACTTTTAATTGCAGCCCGCCTTTATAAACGATGGAGTCCGCAAAAACCTGGCCGGTATTGGTTGTAATTTGTTTTACGTCACTGTAATAGGATTGGCCTTCTATGGTGGCATAGGCAACAAAATTGTAGGTTACTTCTGGGTCCAGTCCGGTTATTGTTGAACTAAAAACATTACTATCTGCCTTGTTCCTTACAAAGAGTGGTTCTATGCCTGCAAAAGATGATAAGCTGAGCGTTTCTCCTTCCCTTGCCCACAGAAAACCATGGGCACTGATCTGTGCGTATTGCCAGTCCTTTATCTCGGCGGAAAGTTCTACTTGTCCAATGATAGTGTCCCCCTGCACGGAGGGGCGAGCGTTCAAATCAAGTTTAATATAAATTTCCTGAGGCTTGAGGTCCCATTTGTCGCAGCAAAAGCATATTCCTAAAAGGAGGAGAATAAGAAAAAGGGTTAAAGGCTTCATTTTTTGAATTTAATAAATAAAAATACCAAAAAATCAGCATTGTTTTTTACACAGGCATTTCCCGGGGAGTAATTAGAGCCATAAATTCCTGTTTCAGAGATTGAATTCCTATGTTTTTCTTTTCTTACCTTGCCCCATTATTAACAAAAATGTTTTCATAGCCCTGAATCAAAAACTTCGACCTCCATGTTAGTCCGCATTCCAGGCTTAAAAAAGGTAGTTCTGCTTTTCATTTTTACAACTGGTTATTTAGGGTTGGTAACAGCTCAAAAAAAAGTGATGGGAGTAGTAACCGATGCCACTACCGGCAACCCCCTGATCGGCCTCAGCATTTTTGTGAAATCTTACCCGGAGAAAGGAACCATTACCGATGTGGATGGGGCCTATGAGCTGGAAGTGCCGGAAGATGCCCGGTTCCTGGTTTTCAGTTACATTGGTTACCGGGCCAAAGAAGTAAAGATCGATGGCAGGGAAACCATCAATGTATCTATGGAGGAAGATGCGCAGGAGCTGGACGAGGTGGTGGTGACGGCCCTGGGCATAAAACGGCAGAAAAAGGAAGTCGGCTATTCTACGGAAAGCTTCGAAGGGGAGGAACTGGTGCGCTCCAACGCCCCCAATCTGGTCAGCGCGCTGAGCGGCAGGTCTGCAGGGGTGCAAATATCCAATACCAATGGAGTGGATGGAGGCACCACCCGGTTTGTTATCCGGGGCAATAACAACATAAATGGGAACAACCAGCCGCTCATCGTCGTTGACGGCGTGCCGCTGGAGAACGAACCGGGGCTGACCAACATCGGCCGGGGAGTGGACTGGGGCTCGGCCATTAACAACATCAACCCCAATGATATCGAGTCGATCAATATCCTGAAAGGCCCTACTGCTTCCGCTCTGTACGGCTCCAGAGGAGCCAATGGGGTAGTGCTCATCAGTACGAAGCGGGGTGAAAAGCGGAGTGGGATCGGCATCGATTATACCGTAATGCACAAAGTGCTCGAACCTTATTATTATCGGGAAGTGCAGAACATTTTCGGCGCAGGAGGGCCAATAAACCTGCTGGAACCTTCTCTGCCGGTGGATGACAACGGCGTTTATCTCTATCCCCGGGAGAATCACGCGGAGGATGGCCCGCTGGGAAAGGCCACCACCGAATTATTCGGCTTTTATTCCACCGGCGTATCCTGGGGGCCCCGGATGGAAGGGCAGATGGTGAAATGGTGGGACGGCGAAATGCGCCCCTTCGACCCTCAACCCGACAACCTGAAGCTCTATTTCTCCAACGGCCATACCACTACCCACAACCTTTCTTTTTCCGGCGGCGGGCAGATGGGGACCATGCGGGTGTCCCTGACCCGTATGGACCACGATGCCATCGTTCCCAACAGCAATTACAATCAGACGACGGCGAACCTCGGGTCCAGGTTGGATATCTCTTCAAAAGTGCATGCCGACATTTCCATGTCCTACATCAATTACCATCGCCTGAATAGCCCCACCCTCGGCGACGACAATAACAGCTCTTTTGGGAAGGGCATTCTCTACAGCTGGCCGCGCAGCTACAAGGGCCTGGAAAAGGAGATCAATATCCTGCCCGACGGCACCCGCAACAACTATGACTATGAAGGCGGTTATCCCTTTGATTTCTCTCCCCCCCACCTTTGGTGGAACACCTATAAAAACAATACCAACCTGGACCGGAATAAGCTCATCGGTGCTCTTTCCCTTACCTACGACATAACGCCCTGGCTGAACGCCACCGGCCGAATGGGTACGGATTTCACTCTCACTCAGTTTGAAACCCGTAACCAGCCCATTGACAACCTGGGGGTCACGGAAGGGTTTTATTCCAATGAACTGGGCAGGGACATTGTTCGCAATAACGAGTTCCTGCTTACTTTTCATAAGGAGAGGGTTTTTCACTCTCCTCTCGGCGCCCGGTTGTCGTTTGGAGGTACGCAGTGGTCCAGGAACCAATACGGGCTGAAGGGAAGCACCGGAAAATGGGTGAACCCCTGGCTCTTCGCTTTTAACAATTTTGAGGACCGGCTGACCGTAGCCATCCCGGAAGAGTTCCGATATGAGAAAAAGATCAATTCGCTGTACAGTTTTCTCAACCTGAGCTACGAAAATTACCTGTACCTGGAATTGACCGGGCGCAATGACTGGAGCTCGGCCCTGCCACTTGACGCCAACTCCTATTTTTACCCTTCGGCTTCCCTTAGTTTTGTCGCCAGCAATGCCTTCGACCTCAGCCGTTTAAATTGGCTGAGCTTTTTGAAAATCAGAGGAGCTTATGCCCAGACCGCTACCGACACGGACCCTTACCAGATCGATTTTGTTTATTCGACCAGTACCTTTGGAAGTAACCAAACTGCTTCTTTGCCAACGGCCATTCCGCCCATCGCATTAAAACCGCAGCAGGCCAACTCCTACGAAGTGGGGTTGAGCCTGGGCCTGTTCAACGCGCGGGTGAATATGGACCTGACCTATTATTACATCCGGTCCTTTGACCAGATCCTCGATTCTCCTCTTCCTTCTTCAGCCGGCGCCAATACGGTCCGGATCAATACCGGCATTCTGGAAAACGAAGGCTTTGAGGCCATCGTCAATGCCATTCTGGTGGAGAACCGGAATTTCTACTGGCAAACCGGCTTCAACATCAGCCGCAACCGCAATTTTCTGGTCAGCCTGGGAGAAGGCGCCAAAAGCCTGGAACTGGCCAATATCTGGGGCCTTAACGGGCCGTCCATCACGGTTCAGGAAGGGGAGGAGTACGGTACGATCATCGGCTATGATTACATCTATCACGAGGGGACGGGCCAACCCATCCTTAACGACGAGGGCACCCATTACCTGATCACTGACAGCCGGGTGCCCATCGGCAATGCTTCGCCCGACTTCATCGGGGGCTGGACGATGCAGGTGGGTTTTAAAGGGCTGACTCTGAGTACTTTGGTCGATACCAAATGGGGAGGAGACATCTATGCCGGCTCTTATGTGATCGGGCTGCAGACCGGGCAGAGCCCGGAAACCCTGCCGGAGCGCCTGGGCCAGGGTCTGCCTTATACCGATCCGGATGGAAACGTCCGGAATGTGGGCGTTATTCTCGACGGCGTTTACGCTGACGGGACGCCCAATAATAAAGTGGTGCATTACTACTTCAAATACATCGGCAATACGGGCGGATGGGGCAGGTTCAACTCCAAACCCGGCATTATCGAAAATACCTGGGTAAAGCTTCGGGAAGTAGCATTGTCTTATCAGTTCCCCAAACAACTGGCACAGAAGACAAAAGTGTTTCAGAGCCTGAATGTCACGCTTACGGGAAGGGACCTTTTTTATCTTTACACCTCTCTGCCGGACCGGGTGAACCCGGAAGGCAGCAACGGTGCCGGTAATGCCCAGGGGCTGGAATGGGCCTCATACCCTGGCGTGCGAAGTTTCAGCGTAGGCCTCAACGCTTCTTTTTAAACAGGTATTTTGCCTGTCAGCTGACAACTTTCCGTTGTCTGTTGACTTCCTGCCAGGACAAGAGAAGTGAGCTGACAACTCGAAGTTGTCAGCTCACATACCGGGCAAAGCGGGAATTTCTGAACAAATTCAACCTCAATTATAACCAAGCGGCTCAAAAGTCTCTGACATGAAAATAAATAACTATAAAATACTCTTGGCCGGGCTTATCCTTTTGATCGCTTCCTGTGATAAGGATTTTGAAGAGATCAACAGGAACCCGTTTGCTCCTACGCAGACCGATATCGGCCCGCTTTTCAATACCGTGGTGGCTTCCCTTCGGCTGGGGTGGAATGAGCAGTTTTACGTCCATAATGAAACCCTGTACGGCATTACCCAGCAGGCCGCCAAAACGGGAGTGGGGTTTGACAACATCAATATTGGCATAGAAGAGGTATGGAATGGCTATTACCGCGGGCTGGCGCACATACGCGAACTGGAGCGGCGCCTGGACGATATGGATGTGGAACCGGAAGCTTTGAACAATGTGCGGGCTCAGTTGAAGGTATTGCTGGCGTACAAAACCTTTCGCCTGACCGACCTTTTCGGAGACATTCCTTTTTTCAATGCCGGCAAGGGTTTTGAGAGCCTGGATTATGCCCGCCCTGAATTTGATTCGCAGGAAGAGGTCTATAAATTCCTACTGGAAGAGCTTCAATGGGTGGAAGAACACATCAATGCCGCTCCGGAACCCACGACGGCCAGCGGAGAGAAATATGTATCCTTCGGCGATTTTGACAATCTGTTTTACGGCGACATCTGGAAATGGCGCAAGTTTGCCAATTCCCTCCGCCTCAGGCATGCCATGCGCATGGTGGAAAAAGACCCTGCCTACGCTACTCCCATTATAAAAGATATCATTGAGAATAACCTGCCCGTCATACAGTCCGGAGAAGAGGTGGGAATGCATCCCAGACAGCAGGATTGGCGTAACGAGGGGGTCAACTGGTCCTTTCGCGAGCACAATAAGCTGAGGATGGGCGCCACCATCTGGCATAATTTATCTGAGAATGACAATTCCGACGGCAGCGGTATTTACGACCCCCGGGCTTTTGTGTTCTTTGAGCCCAATAATGCCAACGAATGGGCGCCCTTTCCACAGATCCCTGAACCCGGCACCCCTCCTTCCGGCGGCATACCCTACGAGCGGCACAGGGACAATAATTATTCTATTAAAGGGAATGCCAATATTTATTCTCCTTTCAATTATTACCTCATCCGGGATGAGGTGGATATTCCAGAGATCATCCTGACCGCAGCAGAAATAGGCTTTATCAAAGCAGAAGCATATTTCAGGGGGCTGGGAGTTGCGCAGGATGAGGGGCAAGCCGAGGCGGAATATACCCTGGCGGTGGTCAATTCTCTGAAATTCTGGCAGAACCTTGCGGCAGGTTCGGAAATATGGTCCAATGCGCCCCCTGTTCTTTCTGAAGGGGAGTTGTATGCAGTTGTAAACCATCCCAGGCTCAGCATTTTCACCACAGAAAACAAACTGGAGTTGATCTATGCCCAGCGGTGGATGGATGCTTTTCGACAGCCCTGGGAAGCCTTTGCGCTTAGCCGCCGGGTGGGCGCCACTCCCCGGGAAGGGGAAATGCCGGAATATTACCGGCTGACATACCCCCCCTCCGAAGCGGAGAACAACGCCGATCACTGGGCTGAACAGGTGGCCAGGATGGGGGAGGACTCCCAACGGGTGAAGGTCTGGTGGATGAAGTAATATTGTTATATTGTTAGAGTGCTATATTGTTCTCAGGTTATATTGCCGGCTTTTCTGCTTCCGATGCCGGAGAGAGATTTCATTCGAGCATAAAAAATCAGAAACTATGAAAAATATCTACTTCACACTCCTTTCTTTTACCTTTCTGCTGTTCGCGGGCTTCGCTCATGTCGAGGCTCAGTCGAACCAATACCTCCATTTCGACCGTGTGGATGATTATGTAGAGGTGCCCGGGGGCTCTCAGTACATTCAGGGCCTGGATAAGTTTTCCATGGCCGGCTGGTTCTACACCGATCAGCTGGCTTACGGCCAGGGTATGATGGGCATCCGTGGCGGCGGTAGCGGCGAAGGAGGCTTTTACCTCATCCAACTCACCGATGGGGTCATTGAATCCCGCCTGATCACTACGGCAGGTTTCCATGAGTTTGTGGCGCCGGCTTTCAGTATTGTGCCGCAGGTATGGCAGCACCTGGCCTGGGTCTATAACGGCAGCAAAGTGGAGCTGTTTATCAATGGCAACTCTGTGGGCAGCGCTTCGGCTTCAGGCACTTTTCCGGTGAGCAACAAACCTTTCGCGATCGGAAAAAGCATCCAGGGCGGTTTCAACTTTGTGTTTGGCGGCCGCGTGGATGAAGTAAGCCTGTGGAGCAAGGCGCTTACCCAGCCGGAGATACAGGACATGATGGACAACGAACTGGCGGGAACCGAATCCGGGCTGGAATTGTATTACAAATTCAACCAGGGCGTTCCCGGAGAAGATAATACCGCCATTTCCAAACTCGTCTCAGAAACCGGTAACGGCACCCGCGACGGCAACCTCATCAACTTTGCCCTCACCGGAGACATTTCCAACTTTGGCGGCACCTTTGATCCCGGCTTCCAGGCCATCACTTTCCCGCAGATCCCGAACAAACTGACGACCGACGGGCCATTCCAACTGCAAGCCACGGCAAGCTCAGGGTTGCCCGTAAGTTATGAGGTGCTCTCCGGGCCGGCCACTATTGATGGCGATGTTGTTACTCTAACCGGAGAGGCCGGGGAAGTCCGCATCAAAGCCAGCCAGGAAGGGGATGGCACTTTTAATCCTGCGGCCGACCTGGTCAACATTTTCCAGGTGCTCGACCCCCAGGGCTTTGTGCCTGTGATTGACGCCCGGAGCCCACTGGCGGGCGATGTGTTTGTTCCCATTCTGAGGCCCATACAGCTGGCTGTGATCACTTCCATTGATTATCCGGAGCTCTTTTCCGTGTCAGATGTGAAAATTGAGATAGGCGCAGAGGAAATTGCCCTGAAAGACTGGGGCAATGAACACTACACGGCCTGGTGGACGCCCCCCGGGTATGGTAGCTACACCATGAATATCATATCGACGAATAATTATGGCGCCAGCGCTACCGAATCGGTTACCTTCAACGTGGCCGAACAAGCTCAGGACGTGGAAGTAACGGCCACCAATCAGGTTTGGGCCTATTCTGACGTCCCTTCTCAGACAGTGGAAGCAGAATTGCCCAGTTACCTCGGAGCTTTTGACAACATCACTGCCGTCCTTGCCATCGATTGCCCTGACGGCGGCTGTGACCCCTGGGACCGGATCTCCTCTATTGACGCGAAGGGCCACAATGGAGAGTGGTACGAGATCATTCGATATATCACACCCTATGGAGTGGCCTGCGGGCATACCGTTGACCTGACGGATTTTATGTCGATCCTGCAAGGCAAGATCGCTTTCCGTGTCAATCTTGGGACACAGGGCAACGGGTTCTTATACACCCTGGCATTGAATTATCAGGCCGGGCCGGTAGAACACCCATACAGCCATATCCAGGATTTGTGGCGGGACGAATATCCCTTTGGAGACCCCTCCAACCTTCAGCCTTGTGAAGTGATAGAAACCTCTTTTCCGGATTATACCCAGGCCGCCAAGATCAAACTGGTGGCCACCGGGCACGGCTGGGGGGACAACAATACCGGGAACGCGGCGGAATTTCATGAAGACATCCACCACATCTGGGTAAATGGTGAACAAACTTTTGAACACCACAACTGGAACGATTGCAACCCCAACCCGGATGGATGCCAGCCGCAGAACGGCACCTGGTTTTACAACCGGGCCGGCTGGTGCCCGGGAACGATAGCTCCCTGGTTTGATTATGATATGACCGGCTACATCGGCCAGGGGCCGCTGGAACTGAAATATATCTTCGATGAAGACTACATCGACAACTGCCACCCCAATAATCCGGACTGTGTGAGTGGCGTCACCTGCCCGGATTGCAACGATGGCTTTAACCCCGTCCTGCTGACCTCTTCTTATCTCATTTCCCGGGGCGACCAACCCCTCGATGGCACTTTTGTGACGGATGTCGAAGGCCCACTGGTGCGGCAGGAATCTTTATTCACCGTATTTCCCAACCCTTCTTCGGGAAATGTCAATCTGGAGTTGAAAAAGACAGTGAGGGAAGTGGAAATTCTGGTGTATAATGGTTTGGGGCAGGTTGCATACCGGTTGAGCGATATGGAGCAGCCCGGGGCTTTACATACCTTGCTTTTAGGGAACCAGCCCAAAGGAGTTTATGTGGTGGAAGTTAGAACAGATGCGGGTATCGGCAGGCAGAAAGTCGTGATTGAGTAAAATTTTTGGGCCGGCGCTCTTTTGACAGCTCGCAGGGCTCTTTCCCACGGGCTGTCAAAAAAGCGCAAAAGTTTCACACCGCCTGGATGATATCGTACTTCGTAAGGATGTGGAGCGTTCCTGCTTTATCCCTGGCGATTACAGCAGGGATGGTGCGGCTGACGTACCGGCTCAGCTGGCTGAAAGGCAGGTCAACCGGTACGATGGGGAAGGGTTCGCCCATGATATTTTCCACTTTATTTTCGGAATTGTCGAAAGGGTTTTCCAGCAGGTAGGAAAGTACTGCCGTTTCGGTAATGGAGCCTACCATTTTATCTCCTTCCATGACCGGCATTTGAGAGATGTCATGTTCTTTCATCACTTTAAAGGCCTGGCGAACCGTTTCATTTTTGCTTACGGCGATGAACTGCTGGCCTTTTTTCATCGCCAGAATGTCCTTAACGCTGAGTTCGCGTTCCAGAAAACCACGCTCCCTCATCCAATCGTCGTTATAGATTTTGCCGACATAGCGGCTGCCGTGGTCGTGGATCACCAATACCACCACGTCATCTTGGTTGAGCCTGTCTTTTAACTGCAGCAGGCCTGCCACAGCGGACCCGGCGGAATAGCCCAGCAATAGCCCCTCTTCCCGGGCGAGGCGGCGGGCCATGAGGGCGCCGTCCTTATCCGTCACCTTTTCGAAGTAGTCGATCACGCTGAAGTCCACATTTTTGGGGAGAATATCTTCGCCGATCCCTTCTGTGATGTAAGGATAGATCTCCTTTTCGTCGAATTCTCCGGTTTCGTGGTATTTTTTGAATACAGAACCATAGGTGTCAATGCCCCAAACCTTAACATTCGGGTTTTGCTCCTTCAGGAATTTGCCGGTGCCGGAGATGGTGCCTCCGGTGCCTACGCCGACGACGAGGTGAGTGATCTTTCCCTCCGTTTGCCTCCATATTTCCGGGCCGGTGGTTTCGTAATGGGCCTGTTTATTCGAGAGGTTATCGTATTGGTTGCACCAGTAGGAGTTGGGGATCTCTTCGCTCAGGCGGCGCGCCACGGAATAATAGGAGCGGGGGTCGTCCGGTTCGACGTTAGTGGGGCAGACGATCACCTCGGCGCCGACGGCCTTAAGCATATCGATCTTTTCCTTAGACTGTTTGTCGCTGGTAGTGAAGATGCATTTGTAGCCTCTTACGGCAGCGCCCAGGGCGAGCCCCATACCGGTATTTCCGGAAGTGCATTCAATGATGGTGCCGCCGGGCTGAATATCCCCACGCTTTTCTGCATCTTCCAGCATTTTTACGGCCATGCGGTCCTTGATGGAGTGGCCCGGGTTGAAGGTTTCCACTTTCATGAGGACCAGAGCGGGGATTTCCGCCGTTACTTTATTGAGCTTAACCAATGGCGTATTGCCAATGGTTTCCAGTATGTTGTTTCTGTAATCCATTATTCCATTTTAATGCCTCTGCCGGTTATCTGCAGGCCTGGTTCTGAGCCGCAAAGGTATTTAAAATTTGTCAGTGGTAATACCTGACCTTCACGAAAAACCGGGGGTCGATGGCGCCCAGAAGCTTGGCTGCCAACGGAGACAGCACCACTACAACTTCATTGCGATAGGCCGTTTCCGGAATTTTGCCAATGACTTTCACATAAACAGTCCGGTTGGTCATTGGGTTGAGCACTTCAATAATGGAGTTCACCGGAGCTGACCGGTGCAGGGCATAAAGGTCGGAATCTTCTTTGCTTTCCTTTTGCCAGAAGGCAACGCCCTGGCCGTTTTGGAGCCGTTTTCCGGCAGCTTCGAACTGGAATATTTTTTTCAGTGCGGCGTTCCTGCGGGCAAGAGGGCCGCCGGCGTGCAGGCGCAGGCTGTCGGGAATTCCGTGAACACTGATCCATCCGACATGCAGTTGCTGCCCCTCCTTCAGGGTGTGGTCGGCCAGGTTGTTCCTCGCCATAAGCAATTCCATCGGCATGCGGAAATAGACTTTGGCGATGCGGTACATGGTATCCCCCCTTTTCACCACGTAATAAACCGGGACGTTTTCGCGGGGAAGAAAGCCGGATTCCATATATCGTTTGATAGCCGCATTGGGAATGGGCACCTGGATGGGCATCCCTGCTTTGATGGACTGTTCCTTCAGTCCGGGGTTGAAATAATACAATTCCTCGACGGAAAGGCCGTAGAACTGAGCCAGGGAATAAAGCGTCTGTTTCGGTTCCATGGTGTGGGGGAAGAATTTTTCCTCGAAAGCTCCTATGCTCAGAAATATAGTATCTTTGGCAGTCAGGTAATTGAGGCTGTCGCCGGTTGCCGAAAGCTTACCCATAAAAAGCAGGAGCGCGAAGAACAAGAATTTTCTCATAGTGTTTCAAGCTTGTTTTTGATCACGACTTAGGTACAAATATATGAAAACCATAGGTATCATTCCGGCCCGTTTTGCTTCGTCTCGTTTTCCGGGAAAATCACTGGCAGTAATTTCCGGGAAAACAATTATACAGCGGGTTTATGAACAGGCGCAGCGTGCCCACCGGCTGGATGAGGTCATTGTCGCAACGGATGACGAACGCATTTTTGCTCATGTGGAAGCGTTTGGCGGGAAAGTTGTCATGACTGCACCTCATCATCGTAGTGGTACGGAACGTTGTGCCGAAGTTGCCGGGAAATTTGAAGATGCCGACATTATCATCAACATACAGGGAGATGAGCCATTTATCGACCCCGAACAGATCAATCTTGTGGCGGAACCTCTGGCCCGGAGGCAATCGGTGCAGATCAGCACTCTTGCCAAACAAATTGAAAAAGAGGACGAACTGAACAACCCAAATGTAGTAAAGGTAGTTTTCAACCGGCAGCAGATGGCGATGTATTTCAGCCGCAGCACTATTCCGCACCTGCGGGGAGTGCCTTCCCATAAATGGTTGTCCAGTGCAGCGTTTTACAAACACATCGGCCTTTACGGGTTCCGGAGAGCATTGCTGCTGGAACTGGCAGAACTGCCCCCATCCCGGTATGAAAAATGGGAATCCCTGGAGCAGTTGCGGTGGCTGGAACAAGGCTTCTCCATTTTTGTAAACCTCACGGAGCTGGAAACCATAGGTGTTGATACTCCTGAAGACCTGGAGCGCGCCACGAAAATGATAAATCCCGAAGAATGAACTTTTGCAGCAATTGCGGATCGGACCAACTGGAGTTCAGAGTGCCGGAGGGAGACAACCGCCCGCGATATGTCTGTGCAAACTGCGGCGTTATCCATTATTCCAACCCTAAGATCGTAACCGGCTGCCTTCCGGTATGGAGAAATAAGGTCTTACTGGCCAAACGTGCAATTGACCCCAGAAAAGGCTACTGGAACGTGCCAAGCGGATACCTGGAAAACGGGGAAACGGTCGAACAGGGGGCGGCCAGAGAAGTATGGGAGGAAACCCTCGCCAAAGTGACAAGCCTCACGCTGCATTCGGTATTCAGTATTCCTCATATCAGCCAGGTTTATATCCACTTTCTTGCCGAACTTGACGGCCCTGATTTTGGCGTGGGGGAGGAATCCCTCGAAGCCCGGCTTTTTACCGAATCGGAAGTCCCCTGGGATGAGATCGCATTTACTTCCTCAGTTTTCACCCTGGAGCATTACTTTGATGACCTCAGCCGGGGGCGCCGTGAAGTACATATAGGAGTGATGGAACATTTTGGTAAATGACCGTCACTTTTGCAGAAAACCTCCATGGAAACCTATGGGCAACAGTGCTTTCCCGGAATCGAGCAGGTATATTTCACCTTCCGCCCCCTGGAGGATGATGGCAATATCCTTTTTCTGACGGTCCTCAGCTTCACTGATCACCTGTCGGCAGGCGCCGCATGGTGAGGCTGGCTGGGCTATAGTTTTCCTGGTGCTTTGCACCGTTACGGCTATGGCGTTTATAGCCACTCCGGGGTGTTGCATAGATGCATTGGCAAGAGCGGTGCGTTCAGCACAGATGCACATGGAATAGGCTGCATTTTCCTGGTTAGCCCCCTTGACGATAGCGCCATTGTCCAGCAGAACGGCCGCTCCGACCCGAAAACGGGAATAGGGGGCGTAGGCATAGTCCATAGCAGCTCGGGCGCTATTCAGTAATGTCTGATAATCAGAAGGAAGTTCTTCAGCTGATCTGAAGACTTTGATCTTTGTCGTGATTGTTATTTCTTTCATCACTTTACCTGAAATAAATAAAATACTATCTTGCGCCCGTTCGCGTCAGGGGCTTTTGCCTCTATCGAAACAAGCAAATTACCTCATTGTTAAGACAAAACCAATTTATGAACAGCATATTGATTATTGGCGCAGGGCGTTCCGCCACTGCATGTATCAAATATGTGCTGGAAAAAGCCAGGGAGCGAAACTGGTTTGTAACGGTTGCTGACGCAGACCCCAAAATGGCGGAAGCTAAAGTCGGAGGCCATCCCAATGGCCGCGGCACCTGGCTGGATGTACTGAAAGTCAATGACCGCAGGGACCTGATCAGCAGAGCGGATGTGGTCGTTTCCCTCCTTCCTGCTCACCTTCACCTCGAAGTTGCGCATGACTGCATCAAACTGAAGAAACACCTTATTACAGCTTCCTATGTTTCCCAGGAAATGTATCGCCTGGGAGATGAAGCCCGCGACCGGGAATTGATCTTTATGGGGGAAATGGGCCTGGACCCCGGGATAGACCACATGTCGGCCATGCGGCAGATTGCCCGCATTAAGGAGCAGGGAGGAAAGGTGACCGCCTTCCGGTCTTACACGGGCGGTTTGGTGGCCCCGGAAAGTGATGACAACCCCTGGAACTATAAATTTACCTGGAACCCGCGCAATGTGGTGCTTTCCGGGCAGGGCACCGCTCAATATCTGGAGAACGGAAAGTTCAAATTCATCCCTTACAACCGGCTGTTTGAAGAATACCGCACCATTCAGGTTCCCGGTATGGGAGATTACGAAGCCTATGCCAATCGGGATTCTTTGCTTTACCGGGAGGTTTACGGGCTGGCGGGCATCCCCAATATTCTAAGGGGGACGATTCGCACTAAAGGTTTTTGCGATGCCTGGAATGCGCTGGTTAAGATCGGCCTGACCGATGGCGGCTATCCCATTGTCGATTCTGGCAAGCTGACCTACCACGAATTTATGGAGGGCTATCTCAACCCGGAGAATAGTGTGGGATCCGTTAAGGACCGGATTGCCGGCCTGATAGGAGAGGCCCCCGACTCTGCGGTGATGAAAAAGCTGGAATGGCTTGGCCTGTTCCGTAAGAAAAAGATCCGGATGCCCAATGCTACTCCCGCCCTTATCCTGGAAAACCTGCTGCTGGACAAATGGAAGCTGAAGCCCAACGATAAAGACATGATCATCATGCAGCATGAATTTGAGTACCAGTTGGGCGGGAAGCAGAAGGAAGTGGTTTCAACGCTGGTCATGAAAGGGGAGGACGCTCAGAATACGGCCATGTCCAAACTCGTCGGGTTGCCTATGGGCATATTCGTAAAACTGGTAATGGAGGGTAAGATCACTTCAACGGGAGTTAATATTCCCGTTATGCCGGAAGTTTATGAACCGGTGCTCGAAGAACTGGAACAGTTTGGTGTCGTATTTTCTGAGCAGGAAAAATAAGCATTACCTCTGAGGCTCCTTCAATCCATTTACAGCAGCAATATCCGGGCCCTGCAGGCCTTCAACCTGCTGCGGCAGGGAGCCACCATCCTCATCGCCATTTTGCTGGCAAAGAGCCCTCTCACCACCGGCGAGATCGGTATTTATGAGATGCTGCTCTACATAGGGTTCACTCTGACGACTTTCTGGGCGACGGGCCTTATGCAGGGTTTTCTGGCGCAATACCCGCAGCAACCAGAGGAAAAACGGCCGGCATTTTTGTTCAATGCCTATTTGTTGTTCCTGGTGGGCAGCACTCTGGCACTGTTATTTATGCTTTGGGGTAAGGCCGGGGTATTGTTGGTCCTGACCGGACAGCACGAACTTCCCTTCTACGAGCTTTTCGCTGTTTTTCTGTGGCTCAACGTTCCTTCCTACCTGGTGGAGAATTTCTTCCTGGTGCTGCGCAAACCCAGAGCGATTTTTCTCTTCGGCTTGTTCGCCTTCGGCCTGCAGGTACTTGCCGTACTTGGGCCCGTATTTCTGGGCCTGGGCCTTCGGTGGAGTTTTTATGCGCTTATCGCGCTGGGCATTCTGAAGTATGCCTGGCTGGGCGTTTTGCTGTTTCGCCACGGGAGTTTTAAAGCCGACTTTTCTATGACAATGCGTTGGGCTTCCCTGTCCGTACCGCTCATGCTTTATGCCCTGATGGGGAGTTTCAACCAGTCGTTTGACAACTGGCTGGTCAACTTTACATATAACGGAGACCAACAGGTTTTCGCGATATTCAGGTATGGAGCGCGCGAACTTCCCCTTGCCCTGGCGCTGTCCAATGCCTTTGGATCCGCTATGTTGCCCGAAGTGGCCGCCAACCTGGAGGAAGCGCTGGTTGCTATCCGGGAAAAATCATTGAAGCTTTTCCATTTCTTATTTCCCTTTTCCATTCTGCTTGTATTTACCAGCAGATGGATCTTTCCCCTTGTTTTTAATGAAGATTTCAGTCAGAGTGTTATCATTTTCAATATCTTCCTGCTCGTGATCGTCAGCCGGCTGATCTTTTCACGCACGATCCTGGTCGGGCTCAATGCCAACCGGATGGTCTTCTATATCTCCTTGCTGGAGCTGGCCTTTAACGTATCCCTCAGCTTTGCCCTGGTGCCTTTCTTCGGGCTTGCCGGGGTAGCCATAGGTACGGTCGCGGCCCATTCCCTGGAAAAGGTATTGCTTTGCTGGTATCTTTACCGGAAATTTGGCATTGGCCTTGAAAAGTACACCAATCTGCGATGGTATCTGGCCTATTCTGTAATTATGGTGCTTAGCTTCGTGTTGGCCCTGAGTATTGGCTAACCGCCCCTGAATTCAAAAAGCAAAATATGATCCAATACAAGGCCCCGGGAGTTACCGTATTCGAAAGCGCTCTTTACCGGACGACGGCCACTGTTATTGATACGGGGGGTGTAATACTTATTGTGGATCCCAACTTTCTTCCACAGGAAATCAGGCGCATTCGCTGCTTCATCGATGAGATCCGCAAGGATAGGGAGTTGTACCTGCTTTTTACTCACTCCGACTACGACCATATTCTGGGATGGCAGGCCTTTCCGGAGGCAAAAGTAATTGCCTCCTCCGCCTTTGCCAATAACTCCGGAAAGGAGAACATTCTCGAACAGATCCGCCAATTCGATGAGGAATACTACATCCGGCGCAATTATCCCATCGATTATCCGGTTGTGGATATTGAAGTTGCGGCGGACGGGCAGGTAGCTGAGTTGGGCGAAGCCAGGCTGCAACTCTTTCTGGCGCCGGGCCACACTGCCGACGGGATTTTCACTTTTGTGGAAAATATCAGCGTGTTGATCGCCGGCGATTACCTGAGCAATATTGAATTCCCCTTCATTTATGACAGCAGCTATGCTTATGAACAGACGCTCCGGAATGCCTCAGGCCTTATCGACAGCCACGAGCCGGCCCTGCTTATCCCCGGCCATGGGGATGTAACTTTGGTTAAGGCGGAAATGCGGCAGCGGTGTGAAGAGTCGCTGGAGTATCTTTACAACCTTCGCCAGGCCGTTCAATCCGGAGAAGGTTTTCCGGAAGAAAAACTTTGGCAGCGATATGGCAACAAAAGAGGATTAATGGCCCCTCATCAGGAAAATCTGGCATTAGTGAGGAGGGAACTGGAAAACCGCGGATTCGCATAAACATATTTAAAGCCAGCTGCTGCTGCCCATCAGGGCGGCGATCCGGTAGGCCAGCAGCGCTCCCACCTTGCCATCCCACGGGTGTTCCCGGCCGGCCACCCCGCACAGCCCGAAACCGATGATCTCCAGTTCGGCATCCACGAGCCGTTTGATGAGGTAAAGGGCTTCTTCGAAATCAAAACCGCCGGGAAAACGGCGGGCGGCATTGGGGCAGTACTGAGGCTGAAGCGCATTGATGTCAAAACTCAGATAAACCTGGTCGGGAAGCCCCCGGATGATGTCTCCGCATATCTGCCCGAAAGTATGGCCGCGGTAAAGGCGCCGGCGGATCTCATGGTTATAAAAAACCGAAATTTCTTCCCTGCCGGCGGTTAAATTTTCTTCTTCCGCCGAATAACTGCGGACGCCGGCCAGCGTGAGCTGTGAAACACTGCTCAATTGAAGGGCATGAGAGAAGAGGTTATCTGGTGTACACCCCGTGTCAGAAGAAATGGAGCCCAACCCCATTCCGGCGCCGAGGTGAAGGATGCCAAACTCGCTGTACCGCCCCGCAAGAGCTGACAGCAGGCCAATTTGGGAACTGCAGTCGCCACCGAGGAGGCCTACCCGTTTTTTGTTTTCTAACAGGCCAGAGGCTTCCCGGTTTAACCAGCCGTTCAGGGCATCCGCTGTCCGGATGAGTTCTTCTGCAGGAATTTTTGCCTCATTTTCGGCCAGCTGTTTTCCTTTTTCCAGAATATCTTCTGCCGGAAGCCTGCCGTAGATGCCTGTTTTTCCAGCCTTTGGTACATCCGGGCCGGAGAGGGGCAAAGTGTAGGAACTTTCCAGGATGTTGGCAGGCCCCGAATGGCCACTGCCACCTAACGGCTGGCTGACGGTCCAGGGGGCGAACAACAGGATTACCCGTGCTTCTTCCCGGGTGTATGGCATCCCCAGAAACTGTCCGTTCCGGGAGCGGGAGTTGTTGGATGCCAGGCTGCCCTTCTTGTTCGGTTTATCCATGCGAAAAAGATTGAGGTGTTGTGCACCAGTTGAATTTACCTTGTCAGGGTGAATAAGCCGGTTCAAAATAACTACATTTGCCTGAAAATTTATACGAACCAAAACTTCTAATCTCTGCTATGTCAAAAGTCCTGATCATTGGCGCAGGAGGAGTAGGGCGGGTAGTCACCTACAAATGCGCTCAACACCCCGAAGTTTTCTCTGAGATCGTGCTGGCCAGCCGCACCCAGTCCAAATGTGACGACATCGTTGCTGATGTCAAAAGGGATACAGGCCATTCCAAAATACAAACGGCAAGAGTCGATGCCGACAATGTGCCCGAGCTGGTACAGCTGATCCGCAAAATTCAGCCGAAAATCGTCATTCACGTGGCCCTGCCTTACCAGGACCTCACTATTATGGATGCCTGCCTGGAAACGGGCGTGCATTATCTCGACACAGCCAACTATGAGCCTAAAGATGAGGCCAAATTCGAATACAGCTGGCAGTGGGCTTACCAGGATAGATTTAAGGAAAAAGGCCTGCTGGCGGTTCTGGGGTGCGGATTCGACCCCGGGGTAACCAGCATATTTACCGCCCGCGCCGCCAAACACCATTTCGATGAGATCCATTACCTGGATATCGTGGATTGCAATGCGGGGGATCATGGTAAAGCTTTTGCCACTAATTTTAACCCTGAGATCAATATCCGGGAGATCACCCAGAAAGGCCGTTATTATGAAAACGGGAAATGGGTTGAAACCGAACCTCATGAGATCAGCAAAATGCTGACCTATCCAGGGATCGGGCCCAAAAACTCCTATCTGATCTACCACGAGGAGCTCGAATCCCTGGTGAAGAACTTTCCCACTCTAAAGCGAGCAAGGTTCTGGATGACCTTCGGTGAAGAATACCTTACCCACCTGAGAGTCATCCAAAACATTGGCATGGCAAGGATCGACCCTGTGAAATACAAAGGAGTGGATATCATTCCTCTGGAATTCCTCAAGGCTGTACTGCCCGACCCTGGAGAACTGGGAGAAAATTACACCGGCCAGACGTCGATCGGCTGCCGTATTCGCGGGGTGAAAGACGGGAGGGAACGCACCTATTACATCTGGAACAACTGCAGCCATGAAGCCGCATTCAAAGAGACGGGAGCTCAGGGTGTATCTTACACCACCGGTGTCCCTGCAATGCTGGGCGCCATGATGGTGCTCACCGGAAAATGGGCCGGGCAGGGCGTGTTCAATGTTGAAGAGTTCAATCCTGATCCTTTCCTGGATCAACTCGGGCCAATGGGGCTGCCGTGGGAAGAAAAATTTGATGTCGGCCTGGAAGTGGATTAGGGGTTAGGAGGAAGGAAGTGGCGTAGCAGTGTATCAAAGTTTTTTTCACAAGGAAAAATATGATCGATTATTCCAAAATACCTTCTCCGGCTTTTGTGCTGGAGGAGAAATTATTGCGAAAAAACCTGGAACTGATCCGCGGGGTGCAGGAACGTGCCGGCGTTTCCATTATCCTTGCTCTTAAAGGGTTTGCTATGTGGAAAGTATTTCCGCTGGTTGCCCGGTATCTCAGGGGAGCCACAGCCAGTTCTCTGCACGAGGCGCGGCTGATCTATGAGGAAATGGGAGTGCGGGCTCACACTTATGCGCCGGCTTATGTCCCTTCGGAGTTTGGGGAAATCATGCGGTATAGCAGCCACATTACTTTCAATTCACTGAACCAGTATCATCGTTACCGGGAACAGTTGAAAGCGGCTCCTCACCAGATTTCGCCGGGGTTGCGGGTCAATCCCGAGTATTCTGAAGTGGAGGTGGATCTGTACAACCCGGCCGCAAAAGGTTCCCGCCTGGGAGAAGCTCCTGACAACCTTGAAGGTGGCTTGCCCGAAGGTATAGAAGGGCTGCATTTTCACACCCTTTGTGAGTCAACATCCTATGACCTGGAGAAGGTGCTGGGTGCTTTCGAAAGGCATTTCAGCCGGTTCTTCCCCCGGTTGAAATGGGTGAATTTCGGCGGCGGCCACCTGATGACCCGGAAGGGCTATGATGTGGATCATCTCGTCGGGCTTCTCAAGGCCTTCCGGGAGAAGTACGGCCTGGAAGTCATTCTGGAACCCGGAAGCGCCATAGCCTGGGAAACAGGCGACCTCGTTTCAACGGTGCTGGACATCGTGCATAACCGGGGAGTCCGCACTGCTATTGTCGATGTTTCTTTTACAGCCCACATGCCGGACACCCTGGAGATGCCCTATCGGCCCCGCATCGCCGGCGCAACGGACCCCCAGCCCGGAAAACCCACCTACCGCATAGGAGGGGTGAGCTGCCTGGCCGGCGATTACATGGAAGCGTATTCCTTTGACAAAGAACTGCAGGTGGGCGGCCTGGTCGTGTTCAAGGACATGATCCATTACACCATGGTGAAAACCACCACTTTTAACGGGGTCAGACACCCCGACATCTGCATCTGGCAGGAGGACGACACCCTGGAGGTGGTAAGGGAGTTCGGTTACGAGGATTTTAAGGGGCGCTTGTCCTAAAGGCTTTACCGTTGACTATAGAAAAAGCATATCGGCAACTCATGCTTACCCTGGAACCTCTCTATGGGCCAGGAGAGGCCAAAAGCATAACTCGCATTGTCTTTGAGGATGCTTTCGGCATTCGCAATCCAAACAGAAAGGAAGCACTTAATCCGGAACAACAAAAACGGTTAAACGAGATATCGGCCCGCTTGCGGGAGCAGGAACCCGTCCAGTACATCCTTGGTGAGGCCGATTTCTATGGCCTTAGGTTTAGCGTGGACCGCCGGGTGCTCATTCCCAGGCCGGAAACCGAAGAGCTGGTGCATTGGATGTTGGAAACCCTGAAAGGCCCGCCGCTGAGGGTGTTGGATATCGGAACCGGTAGCGGATGCATACCGGTAACATTAAAAAAACACCGGCCGAAATGGGACGTATGGGCAACTGATATCAGTCCGGGAGCCCTGGAGCTGGCCAGTGAAAATGCAGCGCGCAATGGAGTGGAGGCCCGTTTTCAACAGGCGGATATTCTGGAGGAAGCGCAGTGGGTGAAATTCGGCCGGTTTGATGCGATCGTCAGTAATCCGCCGTATATACCCGAGCAGCAAGCCTCTTTGATGCCGGAAAACGTCTGGCGGTACGAACCCAGGCAGGCACTTTTTGTCGAAAATGAGGATCCCTTGCTGTTTTACCACACCATCAGCCGGTTTGCTACCCGTAAGCTTTTGCCCGGTGGTTGGCTCTTTTTTGAAACCAACGAATTCAATGCAGGTGAAGTGGCAAAAATCCTTGTCGAACAGGGTTTTATGCAGGTTGAGTTAAAGCTGGACATTAATGGTAAGGAACGAATGGCCCGGGGGCAATGGCCGGGCCCTTAAGCGGTAAATTCCCTTTACCGCTTAAGTTTGGGTATTTTATCCGAAAAATGATTCTATCAGTTCGATCAGGACTTCGTTCAACCGTTCAATTGCGAGGGAGACGTCCCAGTTCTCCCGGTTGCGGGCTTCCACGTAATTGGAAATGGAACGGACCTCGAGAAAGGGTAAGCCTTCCGCCAGACAGGCATAAAAGAACGCAGCTCCTTCCATACTTTCAACCTGGGCATCGGGGTATTTTTTCCGCAGAGCTTCTATGTCGGAAGGGAACCCGTGCACTTTGTTCACGCTGATGCCATGAGCTGCGGGCAGGAAATCAAAATTTCCGGCTGCTTCATTGAGTAATTTTCCTCCCCTGAAAGGCGGGGTATCCGGATCGATCAGCCCCAGTTCATGCACGCTGGTAAAGCGGCCGTCGGCTTCCTGGACACCCAGGTCGGCGAAGCGTTCACTGGCTATCTGAACTACATCTCCAATTTGCATTTCCGGGTCTAAAGCACCTGCAATACCGGCATTTATCGCCAGGCTGGTTTCTTTACTTCCCAGTACCTTGCCCATGGCATAGGACATGAGCGGGAGCCCAACGCCGGTTATCAGGACGGCAACTTCAACCCCTCCTTTCTGATAAGTGAAATGGCCGCTCCCGACAAATTTTTTGTCCAGGTATTCGAGCAGAGGTTGTATTTCGAATGGAGTTGCAGCAACTACAAGAATATTCATAATCGGGGATCATTGCTTAAAAGTGATACTGGCGGTAGGGGTAAAGCCAAGCACCTGATGGTAGCTCGAAGCAATATCTATTGCCAACCCATTGGGCAGAGAGTACCCCAGCCCGAAACTCAGCAAAGTAGGCTGGGTGGCTGTACCCAGCCTGAGGAAAAATGCCTCGATGATCTGGTATTCCAGCCCGAATTTTGCCCGGGCGCTGAAATCGATATCCTTTTCCAGTTCGGCAAAGAGCGCCAGCTTCCGGGAAGGAAGATAGCTGATGCCCAGATTGAGAATACTGGGCAGGTTTTCCTCATCCGTCAACCGGACCCGGGCGGGGCTAAAAAGGTGGACGCCAAGGTTCAGCTGAGGCAGGAGTTCAGCCATGGCTCCCAGTTCAAAGGTCAGGGCTGCCTTATTTCCATATTCCGGTATTCGCGTGTTCAGCACCAGAAACTGGGCGCCAAGGGATAGCTTGTCCAGCAGGCGGCGCCCGTAAGCCAGTCCTACCCGTTGTTCATTGTATTTTTCGAATCCGAAATAGTGAAGCGAAAGCCCGAAAGTGCCCGAGGAAGTAGGCAGGGCTGCCCCCAGGGCGGCGGCCCTGATCTCGCTAATCAGGAAGCGTTGTTCGCCGTAGCCGGTAATAGCCGGGGTTTCCAGGTGCGCCAGGCCGGCCTGGTTGGAAAAAATGGAGTTGATGTCGGTATAGGTGGCCCCCGTATATCCCATGGCCGCACTGCGGGCGCCCGCTGTAGGCGGGGCGCCATTCTGCGCGCAGAGGCAGGAAAAACAATGAATAAAGAGCAGGAGTGGAAGGTGCTTCATCAGTTAGACTTGTTGTTTAGGAGAAGCAGAATTTAAATGCTTACTGCATTTTCTATGGCTACCCTGGCGAAAAACTCTCCGGCCTCGGTCATCTCCCGTTCCATGGTTTCCAGGTTTACGCGCACCAGGCCAAAGCGATAGGTTGGGCCGAGGTTCCATTCAAAATTGTCCCAGGTGCTCCATTCGATAAATCCCTGGATCACAACACCATCCTGTATGGCCTTGTGGCATACCTGGAGGTAATCTTTAATAGCCTGAATGCGGCGCTTGGGGTCATCAGTACAAATGCCGCTTTCGACCATTATTATCGGCTTGCCAAACCGTTTGTGAAAGCGGCGAAGTATGGGCCCCAGGCCGTCGGGCTTATACCCCCACATTTTATCGTGGGGAATGCCCAGTTCATCCAGTTTTCCCGGTTTTTCAACTTCAGTAATGGGAAAAGGGCCGAAGGGGATGTAGGCATAATAGCTCAGCCCCCAGTAATCTACCTTTTTGAAGAGGCGGGCAGCACGGTTTATGAACCACCAGTCTGTGAGCCTGGCAGGTATTTTGCCGAGCCAGTTTAGGCCTTTGAAACAGCCTGTATTCAGGGATATGCTCACCGGTTTTTCAGGGCACTCGGCCTTGAGCAGGTCGTAAACCACATCGTGGGCCTGCCGAAGGTGGCGCAATACCCGGTTGGCTTTTGCCAGGCTTCGCTTATGCGGTGGGAAAATGCCCAGCAAATAGGCGTTCGCCGCATATACATTGGGCTCGTTGAAGGTATTCCAGTTAAAAACATACGGTTTAAAATGAGCTATACACCGGCGGGCATAGTCCACAAATGCCGAGATGTTGTCTTCATTGAGCCAACCTCCGTTTTGTTCAAACCAGAGGGGGTTGGTAAAATGGTGCATGACAAAGAGAATCCGGGTGCCTCCGTTATTCAACAACCGGAAAAATTGCTGGTATTCTTCAACTGCTTCTCTGTCGAAGGGCGCAAAAGGCTCGGGTTGAAGCCTTGCCCAATCGACCCCGCAGCGGTAAACGTCTCCGAATTGTATAATAAAGGAGGCATCCAGTTCTCTGAGCGCTTCGTGAGCGGTTGTCTGCTCCAGTATGTGCCCATCTCTGGCCTTGAATCCCCGCCAGTTGTGCGCCGAGGCGGTTTCCACCTGAGTGGCGGAAGTTGAGGTGCCCCAGAAAAAATGTTCGGGAAATTCAAGGCGCATAATACGGGTGGTTGTTATTTTTTCTATTCTACCCAGTCGGCAACGAAGACATTGGTTGACCGGGTGCCTCCGTTGTTCCGGTTGGAAGAAAAAGCGATCTTTTTACCATCCGGCGAGAACATAGGAAAGGCGTCGAAGGTGTTGTCAAAGGTAATCTGTTTCAACCCGGCGCCATCCAGGTTGATGGAGAAAATGTTAAACTGCCGGCCACTGTCCGTGTGATGGTTGGAGGCAAACAGGATGCTTTTTCCGGAAGGGTGGAAATAGGGAGCCCAGTTGGCTTTCCCCAGGTTGGTAACCTGGCGCATGCCGCTTCCATCGACGTTACAGACAAAAACCTCCATGCTGGTGGGTTGTACTACGTTTTCCGCCAGGAGGTTTTTGTAGAGGGACACCTCCTCTTCTGATTTTGGACGGGAGGCGCGAAAAACGAGCATCCTGCTGTCCGGTGAGAAGAAGGCTCCCCCGTCGTACCCTAATTCGTCGGTAACTTGTTGGAGGTTGGCCCCATCGATGTCCATGGTCCACAATTCAATGTCCCCGGAACGGGTGGAGGTGAAAACGATCTTCTTCCCGTCCGGAGAAATGGTGGCTTCCGCATCGTATCCCGGGGAATCGGTCAGTTGTTTGATGATCTTGCCCTCCAGGTTGGCAACAAAGATGTCAAAATCGGCATAGATAGGCCAGACGTATTGGCCCTGTACGGAGTGGGGCGTTTCGGGGCAGGCTTCGTTGCCCAGGTGAGTGGAGGCATAGAGTATAGCGGTATCTCCGGGCATGAAATAAGCGCAGGTCGTTCGTCCTTTGCCGGTACTTACCAGGGGGGGCTGGTTTCCGGAGTAACCGCCGGCGGGCATGTAATAGATCTGGTCGCACTCCGTTCCCCAGGCTTCGTTGGTGGCCTGAAAGCTCAGATACTTACCGTTAAAACTCCAGTAAGCTTCGGCATTGTCTCCGCCGAAAGTCAGTTGTTTTACATTTTTGAGGTTGGCCTCATCCGGGTAGCGCAGGCTGTCGGCATTAACAGTGGTTTCGTTATTGCTTTTTTCCTGGCCCTGCTGTTCACCGGACGATTGGCAAGCTGCTAGCATAGCGAAAGAAAGCAGAATGGCGATAGTGCGAATGGTCATACTCATTTTTCGTTTTGTGCAAATATACTACTTTGTACCTTTTGCCAAAGTGGAGAAGGAATAACGAAAAAAATCCGTCCTGCCGGTTACTGGCTGCCATCTGCACTATCATTCACGTCACCAATTTTGAGCCCGATCCAGTTGGACGGTGCGTATCCCTGTACGGAGAAGAATACTTTTCCTGCATCTCCGGAGTAGGCTTCGGGGAAGGGGTCGGCAGGGTTTTGAAACTGATAATCCGGGTTGATGAAGATCCAGGATTCCTGGCCGTTGAGTTCCGTGTCGATGCCCAGGATGAGGCGCCGCAGGTAAATCAGGTCGAGGGTAGTCACTTTGCTGTCCCTGTTGGCATCGGAAGCAATAACCTGAAGAGGGTTATTGAAAGGTGCTACCCCGAGAATATGCCGGCTGATGAGCAGAAGGTCATGGGTACTGACTCCGTTTCGGCTACCTCCGGTTTTCTGAGCCTGCAGGGTATAAAGCTGATCGTATTCCAGCTGGGTATTAAAAGAATATTGGCCCGTGGGGCCTGAAGTTCCAGTGGAGCCGGAAATTTCCAGCAGGTTTACCGCAACGCCGTTGATGGGGTCTCCCTGAGGGGTGTTGACGCTGCCCCCGACCGTAAAAGCGACGGGAGGGCGGGCCGCGCCGGTAGCCGCAATGGCGACGTCAACCGAATCGATGGTGGCTGACTGGTTCGGGCCTCTGGGGTCGAAATTGACGGACCCGTCCGGAGCGATGACTACGAAGGTGGGCGTACCGAAGAAAAGCCCGTAGGTGCCGTTCTGGTAGGGCAGGCAGGCAGGCAGGCTGCCGCCGTCGGCGCCAACGCCGGGGAAAGTATGCCCGTAATTCGCTTTGAAAATGGCAACGTCGGTGCTGGTGTCGTCATTTTTAATGCTCAGGCTGATGAACTCCACTTCTGCACTGCCGCCACCCCAGGATTGGTAAAGAGGCTCTACAAGAGGGGCGATGCTGTTGCAGGGCGGGCAGTAGGTGAAAAACAATTCTAAAACCACGGTTTTATTCTGGTTCAGGTAATCGGCATAGAGGTGGTGTGCCTGCCCCTGGCTGTCTGTAACCGTAAAATCGGGGGCGGCAGGTTGGGCAGACAAAAAGGAGCAAAAACTAAAAGCCAGAAAGATCGTCGAAATAGGCGTTTTCATCATTGGTCAATTTTTTCTTAAGCAATGGAGGGGGAGGGCCTGTTCTTTTGAGTAGAAGGGTTAGAAGCATCACTAAGTTAATTCATTTTTGTTGATTCCCCTTCTCATGGACAAAGTAATATTTTTCGGCTGGTTATCTTTTTTACAACCGGTGCCAGATTTTAATGCAGAATCTTTACCTTTGCGCCACATTTGGAAAAAATGCAGAAAGTTGTATTTCAAGACCTTGGACTGATTCCTTATAAAAAAGCCTGGGATTACCAGGAGGGAAAACTTAAGGAGCTGGTGGACAGAAAGTTGCGTAATAGAAAGCTGGAACCCGGACAACAGGAGGAACAGCTTCATTACCTGCTTTTCTGTGAGCATCCCCCCGTCTATACCCTGGGAAAGAGCGGTTCGATGGACAACCTGCTGCTGGATGAAGAAGGGTTGAATCGGGAAGGTTTTGAGTTTTTCAGGATCAACCGGGGTGGGGATATTACCTACCATGGGCCGGGGCAACTAGTAGGTTACCCGATCTTTGACCTGGATTGCTTTTTTACAGATGTGCACAAATATGTCCGATACCTTGAAGAAGCCATTATCCGGACGATTGCCGAATACGGCCTGGAAGGGGGGCGGGAAAAGGGCTATACCGGAGTTTGGCTGGAGGCAACAGGCCAATTGCCCAAGCGGAAGATATGCGCCATAGGCGTTCACCTCAGCCGTTGGGTCACCATGCATGGGTTTGCCTTTAATGTGAATACACAGCTTTCCCACTTTGAAAATATCATCCCCTGCGGGATTGACGAAAAGGATAAAGGCGTTACTTCTCTGGCCCGGGAAATGGGCCGGGAGATTCCCCTCGATGAAGTGAAAGACAAGCTTCGGCAGCATTTCGCCGTCTTGTTCGGTTTTGAGTTTACAGGGCAATAACCTCTCAGCAATAAGGGGATGCCTCAATTTTGCGTTCAGGATTATGATGAAAGATATACCCAACTTGAAAGTAGAAGACATCGCCATTGCCGTGGTGCCGAGAGATATTACCATTGATGAAGAACTCTGGGATACGTATCTGATCAACCTCAAGGAAGAGCCCATTTCCAATGTACTGATCAACTCAAAAGGTTATGGTGAAGTGGAGGGAGAAAAAATGAAAACGACGATCCTCCGCCACTTTTTTGAAGAGATCCCTCCGCTTTCTGTTGTTCAGATAGAACCCATTCAGGTAAAGTTATTCGGGCTGACCAACGAATACTGGGTCAGTTTCGTGCACGATGATTATATGTATGATAAAAAGTACATATTTGTCAACGGAAGTATTGTAGAGGAAAACTTCACCAAGATCCCCTTCATCAACCGGAAAGGGGTTATGATCCGATAAAACAGCCGCATGAGCCAGGAAATAAAACCGAAGAAGGTCAGTGAATCCCGCACTATAATGACGGAAATGGTCATGCCTAATGATACCAACCCCATGGGCAACCTGATGGGGGGTAACCTGTTGAGGTGGATGGATATAGCCTCCGGCATCTGCGCAGGCAAGCATTGCGAGGCCCATGTCGTTACTGCTTCTGTTGACAACGTATCCTTCCAGAAACCCATCAAGTTGGGAGATGTAATCACCCTGGAAGCAACAGTAACCAGAGCTTTCCGCACCTCCGTCGAGATCCATGTCGAAGTTTTTGCCAATGATATCAAAGGAGGGAACCCCCGGCGGTGCAACCATGCTTACTACACTTTTGTCGGGATGGATGAAGAAGGCCGTCCTCAACCCGTCCCGCAGGTGGTGCCCCTGACCGAGATCGAGCAACAAAGATATGACAGCGCCTCTAAGCGCCGGGAAATGCGGCTCATCCTCAGCGGAAGGATCAAGCCGGAAGAAGCAACGGAGTTCCGGGCTTTATTCCTTGCCAGAAAGGAGGGCCTCTGAACGGCTGTTGTTTTTCAGCCGCTCCGCAACCCGAAAGCGCCAACAGTTCACCGTCAACGCTTAATCCTCTTCCTCTTCTTCTCCGAACTTTTCCCTGCCTGAACGGTCTATCATGGTACTGCTGGCCTGTTGGGACCCCTGCAGGGTAATATCCAGGACATTGACGTGGGCCGGGCGTGTGGCCATGAAGAATATGGCTTCCGCTACATCACTGGAGGAAAGCGGTTTGAACCCTTCATAAATCCGGGCTTTTTTCTCATCGCCGTCAAAACGGACCAGGGCAAATTCCGTTTCTTCCACATGAGCCGGGCTGACCATGCTGACCCGCACATTATGCTGGTGCAGGTCCATGCGCATGGCTTTGGTCAGGGCATCCACAGCGGCTTTAGTGGCGCAATAGACATTCCCATTGGGATAAACATCCTTACCGGCAGTTGAGCTCACATTGATGATGTGCCCGCTCCGGCGTTTTACCATTCCCGGAGAAATCGCCCGGGTCATGTACAAAAGCCCTTTCAGGTTGGTGTCGATCATTTCTTCCCAGTGCTCCAGTTTGCCTTCGTGAATGGGAGCCAGGCCTTTTGCCTTGCCGGCATTATTGATCAGAATATCCACCTCCATACCTTTTTCTCCCAGCTTTTCCATTACTTCGGTAACGGCAGCCTCATCTCTGACATCAAAAGCTATGGCGAGAACATCAGCATCAAACTCTTCATGGAACCTGGCTTTCAGGCTCTCGAGCCGCTTGGCGCGCCGGCCGGTGATGATGACTTTATAACCGTTGCGGGCAAACAATTCCGCCGTCGCTTTTCCTATGCCGGAAGTAGCTCCCGTGATTAGCACCGTCTTACCTGCATCCGGTTGTAATTCAGCCTCCTTTTCTTCTTCCTCCATTTCCTGGCGAAGCACCTCAGCCTCCTCCTCTCTTGCTCTGAGCAGTTCTTCGAGCCGGTTGATGTTTTCCCTGAGGGCCTCGATGGTATCATGTTCGACGCCCGAAATGGCAGGCGAAGGCGCTTGTTCCCGGAAGGCGAGGTCGTTTTCCGGAGTGTGTAGTTCCGGATTGACCGCTATGGCCCGGGCATAGGCCCTTTTTGCTTTTGTCCGCTGCCCTAACTGGTAATAGACCAGTGCCAGGTCATAATTGGCAAAGGGGTGCTGTGGGTCGATATCGAGGGTTTGTTTCAGGTATTTGATCGCCTTTTTGGGTTTTCCAATGGCCTCATTGAGGATCAGGGCATACTGGTAACAGGCATCTGCGTTTTTTTCATCCAGTTTGATCGCTTTCCGGAGGTATTTGGAGGCCGCTTTCTGTTCCCCTTCAAAATGGGCGGCCAGGATCATTCCCAGGCGGTAAGAGGCATTGGGGTATTTGGAGTTGGCGCCGATCAGCCTGAGATAATATTTTCGGGCGGCTTCGAAATCTTCGAGAAGTTCATTGAGTTCGCCCATGAGGTACAGGGCGTCCTCATTATCGGGTTCTGCTTTCACTACCGGCTCCAGCGCTTCCCGGGCAGAACGGTAATCCTGGGCACGCTGTGCCAGCATTAAAGCGTAGTGGTGCCTGAGGTAATTGCTGTCGGGGTTCTCCTCAACGGCCTGGGCCATAAATGCCAGTCCTTCCTGAACCTGATTGGTATTGAAATATTCAAGAGATTCCTCGATCAGGACAGAAACCTGGTCTTCTTCTTCCTCCTCCGTCAGAGCGTCATCCTCGTCGTCGTCGAGATAGAAGGGTTCCTCTTCATTTTCATCCTCCACTTCGATTTTCTCTTCTTCCTCTTCAACCTCTTCTTCCGGCATTTCTTCGGATACCGGTGGCTCTTCTGCCACTTCTTCCATGCCTGAGGCAATCGCCTCGGCGACTTCTTTCTCGAGATTGGACTCTATGGCGGGAGCTTCTTCTTCTGCTTCAATGAGGTGGGGTGCTTCCTCCGGAAGCGGCGTTTCTGTCTTTTCCGGTTGGGGTTCTTCCAACTGGCTTATTCCCGGGATATCAGAAATATCCGGGGCCGGCGGCTCTTCAATGGTTTTTTCTGCTTCAGTGGAGGGGGCGGGAGCTTCCGGTGCGGCCTCTGTTTTTTCCTCTTCAACGGCAGGCGGGGCAGCGGGTTCTTCCTCAAAAACCGGCGGAGGGGGAGTAGCCGCCAGTGAAGCGGCGGCTTTTGACTTGAACCGGTTCCAGCCTTCCTGGTCATCGGTGAATTTGAAGAACTGCTCGTAGCTATTTGCGACAAGTTGCTGGTGGGTGAGGTAATTCATTCCTCTCAACACGCGCAGGAATTCTCCGGCTTCACTTGAAATCTCCCGCATGATCTTCAAATGGGAATTGAAGGCTTCCTCATCGAGGTCGTGTATCTGCCTTTTCTGACGGCGCAGGTCCAGATACTGGTCCTGCCAGTAATTGATGTATTGAATAATATCGCTGACTCGTTCGAAGTCGGTCTGTATTTTGACGGGCTTTCCGGCCTGTTCGTCTTTGGAAATCCCTTCGATTACTACGGGCAGTATCTGATTTCTTTTCTCCTGGAGCAACTTGAGGCCATGGTGCATACATTGGGCCGCTTTGAGATAATTATCGCTGACGATCAGAAGAATGGGGCTGGGTTGGTTCAGCAACTGGTCGGCAAGAGGGGGGTTGGCAGTGGATCTTGTCCCGGCAAAATGTTGGAATTGATAGCCGGAGAGGCTCAGTTGTTGTTCGATTTGTTTGACGGTTTGCTCATTATCTGCACAATAAGCAATGGCAATGTTCTTTGCGCTCATGATTTCAAATTGATTTCTGGTTTACTGTTGTTCCGATTCTTTAAGAAGTTGGTTGATATAGGATTCGAATTCCTCTTTAAATGATTCATATTCGCTGGTGGCCGGCCCGGTGAAGCCCGTATGTATGCGTTTTACGGTTCCATCCGGGCCAATAATGATCAAAGTGGGGAAGGCCAACACCTCGCTGAGCATAGGAAGAGCTTTTTTGACGGCTTCTTTATCGCTACTTCCCGCGAGGAGGATCTCGTACTCCAGCCCTAACTCCTCTTTAAACGACTTAATGGCATTTTTAGCCTTTTCAGGGTCCTGATATCGTTCAAAAGATAACCCAATGGCTTCAATCGGCTGCCCGGGGTGTTCGTCAAGGTATTCCTGCAGGAAGGCCGCTTCGTCGCGGCAATTGGGGCACCAGCTTCCCATGATCTGAACCAGGACGGCCTTTCCCTGATACTGCGGGCCGGATAAAGATACCATTTTGCCCTCAGGGTTCGGAAAGGAGAACTGTATTCCTTCGAATCCCTGCCGGAGATGCGTCAGCGTATTGGGGTCGGAAAGCTGGAAATCCGGGTTGGCGCTGGCTTTCCAAAGGGCCTTGTAGTGTTTTCCGGAACGAAAAGACCCGATCATGGTGCTATCGGGAAGGATCTTCGCTTCGAAAAGAAAGGCATGGGCCCCGTCAAAACAACTCAGATAGAGTTTGTCCTTTTGTATGGTTCCGTCCAGGAAGCGATAGTCCCCGGTTTCGGTGAGGAAGGTCCCGGAAAGATGGTTGCCCTGCTGTTCGAATTCTCCGATCGCTTTGTAGGGCTTGTCCGAATCGATCTCAAAAGTGGCTTCCCACCGGCCGCTCACATCCATCACCGGATCTTTTCTGAGGGTGGTGAAGCGGTAGCTCTGCCCCTGATAGGCCTTAAACGGGATGCTGTAATTGTCCCGGTCATTGACCACCCACTCTCCTTCCATTACATCTTCTTCGAAGATAGCCCTTAAATAAGAATCATAAACCGGAAGGTTGATCACCACGGTGTCTTTTGCGGTGGACCGGTCCCGGCCGATGAAGATGTCCTCGATCTTTATTCGTTCCTCCCCATTGATGAGTTCGATATAAAAGTGTTGCTCATCGGTATATTTTACCTCAAAATTAAAAGGCAACTCTCCCTGGGTAACTTCCTCGAACTCCAGGTTCAACAGCTGTGGCAATGGTTTGCCTTCCGGGTTGGTGGCCAGGGTGCGGGGTTCCAGTTCCAGGACACCTCGCCAGGGGCCGGGTGGAAGGCCGGTGAAAGGGTGTTCAACAACGATACAGGAAGCCCACCCTGTTATCAAAACCACTGCCAGTGTCAAAAAGGATTGCGCGCGCCTTTTCATTACTTCATTTTACTGAAAAAATCCCTAAAAGATACACCGAATTAAGAATAATTGTACCTGTTTCCGGTGAGGCGGTTTTTGGCCTTCCGGTAGTTCGGCCCTGGGGCGCAGCGGAGGCGCCAGGGCCTTTTGCCGGTGTGCGTTAAGCGATCATACGTTTATCTGGGTAACCTCAATTTTTTTCCTTTGTTGTTTTCAGAAGCCGGAATTAATCCTGATCAGGGTTTTTCTCCCGAAAAATAGTCCTCTTTGTACTTAAAGAGAATATTGAAGGTGGTCAGGCTTCCATAGATCCGGGTGATGTACTGCTGCAGGTTGACCTTTTCTTCATCCGAAAGACCTGAGCTGTTGATCCTTTGCTCCATAACCCGCAGCCGGTCCCTTACCATAACGATCTTATGGAAAAAAGTTTCAATCGGTAAATCTTTTTCTTTCAGCCCTTCCTCGCCGGGCCGGAGGATCATCGTGCCTCCTTCCCAGCGGTTGCCGAGGGGGACTTCCTCCGTGATGTCGGAGAAAGAGCGGAGTACTTTGATCATCGACTTTTCGATCTCATTAAAGGAAATTCCTTCTTCCGGAGTGACGGCCTCAATGATTTCCCACTTTTCATAATCCTTGCCTACCTGTTTGATCCCGTAAAGCATGAAGCATACGTCGTAAGCGGCTTTGTGGAGCCGGATGACCGCCCCATCCCCGTAAGCCGGGTGCCGAACGCGGGAACCAATGCCAAGGAGCTGTTTTTCACTCATATATCTTTATGTTTTGGTTAATCAAATACTTTTACAATAACGGTTCAGTTCTTACTTCCAGTTCTCCCTCCGACTGGGCAATGAGGCTGGAAACAGTGGCGTCACCGGTAACATTAACCACTGTACGGCACATATCAAGTATGCGGTCAACCGGAAAGATGATGGCGATCCATGCCGGGTTGAGGCCGACGGATTGCAGTACGATGATCATCATAACCAATCCGGCGCTGGGTACAGCCGCCGAGCCGATCGAGGCCAGCGTGGCGGTTAACACGATGGTCACCTGCTGGCTGAGGTTGAGGTCAACCATGTGCATCTGGGCCAGAAAGACGACAGCCACCGCCTGATACAGGCTGGTGCCGTCCATATTGACAGTGGCCCCGATGGGAAGCACGAAGTTCGTCACGTTCTGGGAAACTCCAATATTGTCGCGAACGCATTCCATGGTAACCGGTAGGGTAGCGGCGCTTGAACTGGTGGAAAAGGCCAGAAACTGGGCAGGGCTGATCCGCCGGAAAAATTCACTGTACGAAAGGCCGCGCACCAGTAAGGTGATCAGGCCGGGGTAGAAGAGAAAGATCATTATTGCCAGCCCCAGAACGACAACTACCGAATAACTGAGCAGGCCCTTGAAGATCTCGACGACTTCTGCCGGCGTGTCCGCCATTTTGGCAATTACGCCCGCCATCAGGGCAAAAACGAAGAAGGGCGCCGCTTCCATGACGACCTCCACCATTTTCAGAAATACCTCATTGATCCCATTGATCAGGTTGATGACCGGGGCGGCCTTCTCTCCGGGCACCAGGAGCAGCATGATCCCGAAAAAGATCCCGAAAAAGATCACCTGAAGCATGCGCCCACCATCGCTCAGAGCGGCGAATATGTTGTCGGGGACGAAATCGACAAAGAACTGCAGGGGCCCCTGTTCTTTGAATTGTTCTGCCGCCCGCATCCTTTCTTCCACGGTAGTATTTTCTTCTTCGGCTTTCATGTCCTCCGTAGCAGAACGGGCCAGAGCGGCATACTCCGGGTTGGAAAGGAAATCTTTTCCATCCAGTATTCTTCCGCCCGGGGTGGCGTTCGCCCATATTTCATATTTCAGGCGGTTCTTTATGCGCTGTCCTTCTTCAATGTAGTTGCCGGGTTTCAGGGTGTTGACCAGGACCAGGCCGATTGAAACGGCCGCCACGGTTGTCACCAGGTAAGCAAATAGCGTTTTGGCGCCCATGCGGCCCAGTTTGGCGGGGTCCGGAAGGGCAGATACTCCGGCAATAATGGAAAATAAAACCAGGGGCACGGCGATAAACTTCAGAAGCCGGATGAATATGACGCCGAAAGGGTCGATCCAGTTGATGGTGAATTTATTCCATCCGAGATAACTGGACAACAGTGAATAGATGATCCCCAATATCAGTCCGATAATAATCTTCCAATGAAGAGGTATTTTTTTCATTATGCGCTTTGATAGTGTTCAAAAAATGAGCCGCTGTTTTTTGCGAACCCCAAAATAGAGAAAATCTGGGAACTTGAAGAAGAAAGCAAGTGGCCGGGCCGTGCTCCGAATCGAATAACGGATACACGAATAACGAATCCACGAATCCACCAATTTTACCTATGTTTGCGGCATGGAACTGAAAAACGACCTTTTGCTGCGCACTGTCCGGGGCGAAGCAGTGGAACGCCCTCCTGTTTGGCTCATGCGGCAGGCCGGCCGCATCCTTCCACAATACCGGGCGGTGCGCGAGAGATTATCCGGGTTCAAGGAACTGGTGGAAACCCCTGAGCTGGCTGCTGAGGTGACCATTCAGCCGGTAGATGCGCTGGACGTCGATGCCGCCATTTTGTTCTCTGACATTCTGGTGATACCGGAAGCCATGGGGCTATCCTATGAAATGGTGGAAAAAAGAGGCCCCCTCTTTCCGGAAACCATCCGTTCGGAGACAGATATTGAACGCCTCCTTAGCGGGGAAGAAGCAGCCGGCCGTTTGGGCTATGTTTACGAGGCTCTGGAGGTAACCCGGAAGAACCTTGCCGGGCGGGTCCCGCTGATCGGCTTTTCCGGAGCCCCCTGGACTCTGATGGCCTATATGGTGGAAGGCAGTGGCAGCAAGACTTTCTCCAGGGCTAAACGACTGCTTTACCAGGAGCCGGCTCTCGCCCACCGCCTGCTGGGAAAGATCACCCAAACCATAATTGCCTACGTTAAGGAAAAGGCCAGGCATGGGGCCAACCTGATCCAGTTTTTTGACTCCTGGGCAGGCATCCTCAGCCCGGAGCAGTACCGGGAATTCAGCCTGCCCTATCTCCGTGAGGCCTGCAGTGCCGTTTCAGAAGTTCCGGTAACTGTTTTCGCCAAAGGCGCCTGGTTTGCGCTGCCTGATATCGCCCGCCTGGATTGCCAGGCGGTGGGCCTGGACTGGAACATCTCGCCACAGGAAGGCCGCAGCAGGGTAGGAGCTGAAAAGATCTTACAGGGTAATCTTGACCCTTGTTACCTTTACGCCGATCCGGAAAAGGTGAGCGAGGCCACCCGCAAAATGCTGGAGGCCTTTGGTTCGAGGCATATAGCCAATCTGGGCCATGGTGTGTATCCGGACACGCCTCTGGAGGGGGTCCATGCCTTTGTTCAAACTGTCAAGGGATACCGATATCACCGACAGTAGTTTAGGCTTGCCGTAAAAATGAAGGCAGTACTTTGCATCCGATCCGTAAATAATTGCTTTCATTTTTGTAAATTAGGGGAGCGGCACCTTATTTTTGGCCTTTGCATACCGGGCGGGCCAGGCCCGGTGCCTGGTGACGACCCCCGCCGGGCGTTTGAATGATAAAGAAAAAACAACTTTATGGGTTGGTTTAAACGGCTAAAAGACGGCATTCAGACGGCTACCAGGAATAAAAAGGAGGCCCCGGAGGGGCTTTGGTACAAATGCAGAGAGTGCAAAGAGACTTCTACGGTAAAGGAGCTCAAAGAGAATTTTTTCAAGTGCCCCCAGTGTAATTACCACGTCAGAATCACCTCCTATGATTATTTCGAACTCCTGTTTGACGGCAATTACGAGGAGCTCTTTACCAGCCTGGCCTCTAAAGACCACCTGAACTTCACCGATCTCAAGCCTTACACAGAGCGCTTGAAGGAAGCCAGAAAAAAGACCGGCCTGACAGATGCCATGTCGGTGGCCAAGGGTAAGATAAACCGCAGGCCGCTGGTCATTGCCGCCATGGATTTCAAATTCATCGGAGGGTCGATGGGCTCGGTAATGGGGCAGAAGATCGCAATGTCAATTGACCATTGTATTGAAACCCGAACCCCGCTGATGATCATTTCCAAATCCGGAGGTGCGAGAATGATGGAATCGGCCTTTTCCCTGATGCAGATGGCCAAAACTTCCGCCAAACTCACCCAGTTGGCAAAAGCCCGGATCCCTTATTTTTCTTTCCTGACCGACCCTACCACGGGGGGAGTCACCGCCTCTTTCGCAATGCTGGGAGATATCAATTTTGCCGAGCCTAAGGCCCTGATCGGCTTTGCGGGCCCACGCGTGATCAAGGAAACCATCAAAAAGGAGTTGCCGGAAGGATTCCAGACGTCCGAGTTCCTGCTCGAACACGGTTTTCTGGACTTTATCGTTGACCGAAAAGACCTGAAGGAAACCATCGCCGACTTGCTTTATTTCTTTGACAACAATTGAGATATGCAGCACGAATTCATCGACCTGGAGCAACTGCCGGAAAAAGAGCTGGCCCCCGGCTTCAATGCCCGGCTGGTCCACACCGGTAAGGTGACCATAGCTCACGTAAGGGTGCGAAAAGGCAGCTCACTCCCCGCTCATAAGCATTTTCACGAGCAGGTGACCAATATCATCAGTGGAGAACTCGAAATGACTGTTGGCGGAGATACGGCCGTGTGCAAACCTGGCATGTCGATCCGGATTCCCTCAAATGTTCTGCATTCCGCCCGCGCGCTCACCGATTGTTACCTGATCGACGTATTCCATCCCGAACGGGAGGATTATAAGTGAATTTATCGGTCGATAATGACCGTGAAGCGCTTATCCATGGGGTCCAGTTCCTTTTTCAGGATATCAAAAAACTCCTGCCCGTATTTTAGGTAGTACATCATAAAGTTGTCGTAGCGCTCCTGCAGGCCGTTGCCGGGAAAGAGCTTATCTTTCAGTGTTCTCATCTGATTGATGGCGATATCATGGCGCTGCTTTTCCGCGCGCATCAGCTTGCTCTCCAGTTGTTCCAAACTATTTACCATCTTTTGCCCTTCGGCGGCTGCGGTTTTAACCAGAGTGGGGTCAACCTCCCGCGCTTTTTCCTCTATTCCTTTTACAAGGGCATTCAACTGAGCCTTTTCATCGGCCAGGCTGATCTCGTTTTCGGTATTTTCCCTGACGTACTCCTTGATCAGTGCTTCAATGTCGCCGAAGAGTTGTTCTACCGAAAGCTCCAGCTTCTCCATCCTTTTGGCATTACCCTGGTCAATGAAGAGAACCGAATTGCGCCTGACCAGCATGGGGTAGTTTATCCCGAAATGCTCAAACTGGCTCTTTCGCTCCAGCCAGTAGGCCAGCTCTCCTCCGCCGCCGATGTAGGCCAGGTTGGGCAGGACGAGCTCCTGATAGATGGGGCGCATCACCACATTGGGGCTGAACCTTTCCGGATGTTTTTCAATTTCGGCAACCAGTTCCTCTTCCCTGAAAGCATAATCCGTATTGAGCACCTTGTAGGTTCCGTCTTCCAGTACAATCCTTTCCCGTAGCCGGAGTTCAGGGCCCAGGTAGAAAAAGTTGATCTCCCGCGGGTAGGCCTGCTCGGAAAAGCCCGCTTCTTCCAACCGGGCTACCGTAGCCTCTACCAGAGCCTTGGATGGTTGGTTAAGGATCTCTTCCTTGATGAAAGGAACGAACAATTTTTTCAAACGGGCATCCGACATGTCTATGATCACCAGCCCGTAATCTTTGAACAGGGCATTGGCCAGGTGGCGGGCCGTGTCGGCGTAGCGGCTGTGCCCTTCAACGGATTCCCGGAGAAGCGCATATAATTCCTCCGCCCGCTCCGAATTGCCGAGTACTTCACGGACTTCTTCCAGAACCGGTTGGAGGGTGTCCGTTTTCATCGTTCCGACCGGCCCGGATTCTTCATTCTCCCAGGTGATGCTTTTTCCGAAGAGGTGGAGGTGGTTGACCTCCTCGAAATCGTGGTCTTCTCCTCCGCTGATGAATACGGGTACAAAGTTGTAGCCGGGGTATTGTTCCCTGAGCGTTTCCGCCAGGTTGATCGTGGAAATGATCTTATAGATGTAGTAAAGCGGGCCGGTAAACAGGCTGGGTTGATGGGCGGTGACGAGCGTAAAGGTATTTTCTTTCAGGAGCGATTCGATGTTGTCTTTAACGGGCTGGCTGGTTTCCAGGTTAGAATATTGTTCCCGGAGCGTTTCAACCAGGGTTTTTCGGTCCGTATTGTCCTTTTTTTTGTCCTCAATGGCCTGGGCGAAGGAGCTCCGTTCGGTATCGTAACGGTAAAATGGCCGCAGTTCGGGAGCGCCCATCGTGTAGGACTGGTCGCGTTTGGAAAGATAGGGTACCTGGCTGAAGGGTAATTGACGGATTTCCATGGACTGTTTTTGGTTTTGTCGGTTTGTTAGAAAGGGAATTTTGTTAACCCCCTGGTATGAGGTATATTTAAGGCGCTTCTGCATTCGCGCTTTATTGGAATGTTTTGGAAGCGGCCTTAGTTTAACAATTTTCCAAATTTTATTTTTTACCGTTTCTACAAAAGAACAAAAGCAGTACTCCCTTGTCTATGCAAACCTACATCCTCGCCCTTGACCAGGGTACAACCAGCTCAAGAGCCATCCTTTTTGACCAGGAGGGAAATATAAAAGCCGTTGAGCAACAGGAATTCACCCAGATATACCCCCGGCCGGGATGGGTGGAACACGATCCGAAGGAGATCTGGAACACTCAGCTGAAAGTCGTTCAGGCTCTGCTTCGCAATCAGAAAGTCTCCCCCGGGCAGGTGGCGGGTATCGGCATCACCAATCAAAGAGAAACGGCGGTAGTCTGGAACCGCAGGACGGGTGAACCCATCCACAATGCCATCGTTTGGCAGGACCGCCGCACGGCCTCCATCTGCAGTAAACTCAAAGCGGATGGCCACGAGCCATACATCCGGGAAAATACAGGCCTGCTGGCCGATGCTTATTTCTCCGGCACAAAAGTAAAGTGGATGCTCGATAATGTACCGGGCGCCCGTGAACAGGCCGCAAAAGGAGAATTGTGCTTTGGTACAGTGGACTCCTGGCTCATCTGGAACCTGACCGGTGGGAAAGTCCACGTTACGGATTACACCAATGCTTCCCGAACCCTGCTCTATAACATAAAGCAACTGGAATGGGACACCCACCTTATGGATATACTGGGTATTCCGGCAGGCATGCTTCCTGAGGTGCGCCGTTCCAGCGAAGTATATGGCCATACCGTTGAATCGGTATTGGGGGAGCCGGTGCCTATTGCCGGTATAGCGGGAGACCAGCAGGCAGCGCTTTTCGGACAGGCCTGCCACAGCCCCGGGATGGCCAAGAATACTTATGGCACCGGATGTTTCATGCTGATGACAACCGGGGATGAGATGGTAACTTCCCGTTCCGGCCTTGTCACCACTATTGCCAGTAAGCTGGATGGTACTCCGCAATATGCTCTCGAGGGCAGTGTTTTCATTGCCGGTGCTGCTATACAATGGTTGCGGGACGGATTGAAGATCATCGATGAAGCTCCCGATTCTGAGTATTTTGCCATGAAAGTGCCCCATACGGACGGCGTTTACGTCGTCCCGGCTTTTGCCGGCCTTGGCGCTCCCTACTGGGACATGTACGCCCGGGGCGCCATTCTCGGGCTGACACGGGGCACGACTAAAGCCCACCTCATCCGCGCAACGCTCGAATCTCTGGCCTACCAGACGCGCGATGTGCTGGATGCTATGGAAAAAGACTCCGGCCTGAGGCTGAAAACACTGCGTGTTGATGGAGGAGCCTGCGCCAATGACCTGTTGATGCAGTTCCAGGCGGATATTCTGGGGGCAAATGTCGATCGCCCTCGAATCATTGAAACGACTGCCCTTGGCGCCGCTTACCTTGCCGGCCTGGCAGTGGGCTACTGGTATCCGGAAGATATCTCGGACAAATGGCAACTGGATACTACCTTTGCACCGTCAATGGAACAGGAAGAACGGGAAAAGTTGTACAAAGGATGGCAGAAAGCCGTCAGAAGAGCAATGGATTGGGAGAAGGAGGAGTAAAAAAGTTAAATCAGGAGAGACTTGTCAACTAAAAAGATTACGGTTAGCGATGTACTGGAGTTGGAAAAAGGGAGGGTACTGTTCGATGTGCGTACCCCGGCGGAGTATGAAAAAGGGCACATTCCCGGAGCGCTGAACCTGCCTCTTTTTACCAATGAAGAACGAGCAGTGGTGGGAACGATCTACAAACAGGTTGATCCCGATCAGGCATTTCTGGAGGGACTGGAGTTTGTAGGGCCCAAAATGCGAGGGTTTGTCGAAGAGGCCCGAAAGAAGGCGCCGTCCGGCAAGGTGGCCCTTCATTGCTGGAGGGGCGGCCAGCGCAGCAGCAGTATGGGGTGGTTGCTCAGCCTGGCGGGGATGGACGTTCAGGTTTTAACAGGGGGGTATAAAGCTTATCGCAATTATATTCTGGAGCAGTTTGCCGCATGCTGCCCTCCCTTTATTATAGTGGGCGGGCCTACGGGTTCCGGAAAGACGGATGTCATTACTGCTTTAGAGAAGCTGGGCGAACAGGTGATCGACCTGGAGGGCCTGGCTCACCACAAGGGCTCTGCTTTTGGCGCCCTGGGGGAAGCGCCGCAACCTTCAGTGGAACAATTTGAGAATAACCTTTTCGAAGTTTTCCGGGCCCTGGACCACCGGCGCCGCATCTGGCTGGAGAACGAAAGCCGCCCCATCGGCAGGGTTTACATTCCGGACCCTTTGTGGCGGCAGATGGTCAGGGCTCCTCTTCTCAGCCTCGAGGTGCCGTTGGAACATCGGATAGGCCGGTTGGTTGAAATGTATTCCGGCTATCCGCTGGAAGGGCTGAAGGATGCCTTCGGCAGGATAAGTACGCGCCTGGGCGGGCAGCATTACAAGGCGGCTATTGAAGCTCTGGATACCGGAGATTTTGCCGAAGCCGCCCGCATCGCCCTGGTTTATTACGATAAAGCTTACAACCATCACACTCTTAGCAAGAGGATCAATTCCAATATTTTTTCGATACCGATAGAAAATAACAGTGCGGAGCAAACCGCACAGCGCTTAATAGCGTTCGCTGAAGAAAATGACCTATGGCCGCCGAATACAAACTGACGCAGTATAGCCACGGTGCAGGATGTGGTTGCAAGATCGCCCCCAAAGTACTGGATGCTATCCTGCAGCACCACGCCGAACAATTCCACTTTCCCCGGCTCCTGGTGGGGAATGACAAACGGGATGACGCCGCTGTTTACGACCTGGGAGACGGGACGGCGATCGTGAGCACTACTGATTTTTTTATGCCTATTGTGGATGACCCGGCGGATTTCGGGCGCATCGCTTCGGTCAATGCCATCAGTGATGTCTATGCCATGGGCGGAACCCCGCTGCTGGCCATAGCCATTCTGGGCTGGCCCATCGATAAGATCCCGCCGGAGGTGGCCAACAAAGTGATCGATGGCAGCCGCAAAGCCTGCGCGGAAGCCGGGATACCCCTGGCCGGCGGCCACAGCATAGACAGCCCGGAGCCCATCTTCGGCCTGGCGGTTACGGGCAGGGTCGATAAGGCTCACCTCAAACAGAACGGTGGCGCTACGGCAGGCTGCCGCCTGTTTCTAACCAAGCCCATCGGAGTAGGCATCCTCAGCACCGCCCAGAAAAAGGGCAAACTTAGGCCCGAGCATGCCAACATTGCCCGCGACAGTATGGTGCAACTCAATAAAGCCGGAGAAACCTTCGGGCGCTTGCCTTACATCAAGGCCATGACCGATGTTACAGGTTTCGGCCTGCTCGGCCACCTCACCGAAATGTGCGAGGCCAGCGGTGTCAGCGCGGTTGTCGAATTTGACAAAGTACCTTTCCTTAACCTCGATATCCTCAACCATTACCTGGACGAAAAATGCATACCCGGAGGAACCCACCGCAACTGGGACAGCTATGGCCACAAGGTCGCCCCTTTGCCGGACCGGCAGCGCTTCCTGCTCTGCGACCCTCAAACCAGTGGGGGGCTATTGGTTGCAGTCGAGCCGGGCAAGGAGGATGCTTTCCGGATGGAGGCCAATCAACTGGGCCTTATCCTGGAGCAACTGGGGGATATTCATGAGCGAAAGGAGCAACTGGTGCGGGTAGTGTGAGGGGGGCATGCCAGTTATCTTCTAATAGTGTTGTGAGAGGTACGGCCAATTCCGCTTATCATCTACGGATCAATTCCAGGATCCGGCGGCTATCGTAGTGGAAGACACCCCCTTCGGCGCCGCCGGGTACAACGGCTATGTGATCCGGGAGAACACCGCGGAAGTTTCCGTTACCGGCGCCGGCATCCGGCTGGGGCCCAGCCGCCAGGTGCAGGTGCACGACAACACCATCCTGCTGCTGGACGAAGAAAGTGAAAAAACCGGCATCCGCCTCTCCGGCACGGCCGACGCCTGGCTGCGCTGCAATACGGTGATGGGGCCCATTTTACGGAGCCTTTGAAAGATAACACCCTATTTATCATTTATGATATTCGCGGGCAGGTTCACCTGGAAAAACGACTAGAAGCAGGGGAGTCTGTTTTCTATGTGAATACCAGTCAATTATTGCCTGGTATCTACTATTGCAAGATAGGCAACCACTCTCCTGTTTATGAAGCAAGGAAACTGGTGATTATTCGGTGAATCGATGGAGTGCCTTCGGGCCTATTAGCCGAAGGCACTCTTCTAATTTTTATAAAGATGGTAAAATATTGGTGCCTTTTTTTAGTGTTTCCCTTGTTTAGCTTTGGGCAAAAACACGATTATGTTTGGATGTTTGGGTATGATAGCAATGCAACTTCTGGATACCCCGGTATAGAAGGAGTGAAAATAGACTTCAATATTCTCCCTCCCTCCATTGAATATGAAGTTACTAATATGAATATATTCGTCAGTAATGCAACTATTTCAGACAGTGTAGGTAACCTATTATTTTATACAAATGGTTGTTTTATAGCTGGGAAAGATCATGAGTTAATGGAAAATGGAGATAACATCAATCCAGGAGAAGTACACGATATCCAATGCGAATACGGCTATACCGCTGGTACTCAAAGCTGTCTTATCTTACCTAATCCGGGAAATTCAAACCAATACTATTTTTTTCATAAACATATAATATATGAATATGAACCTGAATTTGATGTTATTACAGATATTATATATTATTCTTTAATTGATGTGTCTTTAAATGAAGGGAAAGGAAGTGTCATTGAAAAAAATATTCCAATTGTCCACGAGCCTTTAACTTATGGCCAACTGGCCGCAGTGAAACATGCGAATGGACAGGATTGGTGGATAATAAGCCCAGGGCATGAAAATAATAAATACTACTGTTTATTGCTTTCTAGTCAGGGTTCACAGTTAGTGCATGTACAAGAAATTGGAGGTGCAATTTTAGATGGAGGGCAAGCAAATTTTTCACCCGATGGAAAAAAATATGTTCGTTATAATTCCCTGGACGGATTATTTTTATTTGACTTTGATCGTCAAAGCGGACAATTAGATAGCTTTCAGCATATTCCTATTAAAAATGAAGGGTTAGCCGATGGAGTTACATTTTCCCCAAACTCAAGGTTTTTATATGTAAGTGCAGAAGATAGCCTTTATCAATTCGATATGAATGCTCCAAATATTATCAATTCAGAGGCTTTGGTTGGAGTTTTCGACGGTTATCAATCGCCCTTTTCCACAAATTTCCATGACGCCCAACTAGCCCCAGATTGTAAAATTTACATCAACTCCTTTGCCACTGTTGATGTCCTGCACGTCATCCACAACCCGGATGAGCCCGGCCTGGCCTGTAACTTCGAGCAGCATGCGGTACAGTTGCCGTTCAATCATGGCCGTTCCCTTCCCTACTTCCCCAACTACCGCCTCGGCCCCCTGGTGGAGGGCGAAGATCCGCCGCCCCCCTGCGAGCCGGTAGTCTCCACCAAAGAAGAGGAGCCGCCATCCCGGCAAAAAGCCTACGTTTTCCCCAACCCGGCGCCCGGCTATTTCAAGGTGGTGTTTGAGGAGGCCCTGCGGCGGCCCGGGAGGGTGGTGTTGTACAATGGGCTTGGGCAGGCAGTGCTGGAGGAAGCGCTGGGGGCGGGCAGCCGGGAATTCCGGCTGGAGGTGGGGGATGTGCCCCGGGGCCTGTATTTTTATAGTGTGCTTTTAGAAGGGGCGTTGGTAAAGGGAGGTAAGCTGGTGGTGGTGTGTGGGTGGTAGGGAGGCTGTTTATGGTTTCTGGGTTTCTGGGTTCCTCGTAGCCTTGGAAACCAGCGGATTAGCGTAGCCCAGACACACTTATTTGAACTATCCCTCCCGGTGGATGGTTTACGGCTAAATCGGAGTAGCACCGCGTTTGCCCCGGCCCTTAGCCGAAGCTGCGTCAGGCTTCGGCGTGAGACTTCGGCCTGAGCTCAGTCGAACGCTCAGCCGAACGGCGGAAGGGTTTTTTGTTACTTTTTTGGCCGCAAAAAAGTAAGGACAGGGGTGTTCGAAAGCCTTGTACAGTAGGCGGCTTATAAAACCCCATGACTAATGAGCTATTTGACAATTCACGGCCGTTTCGCCTCTCCCGGCTTCTCCTTAGCCAGATACACATCCCCGAAAGTAACAGCAATGGTAATGCTGGGGTAATATTCCTGATTCGGCTTGAACTCCATTTTTTTGAGTTCCTGTTGTTCGGAAAGCAATTCGAGGCCCAGGCCGTTGGGGTAGTTGACCTGCCCGTGCCGGGCAGTTAAGGTGTAGGCGTATTCTTCCAGTTTGGGGTCGAACAGATAAACATCTCCTTTTTCCGCCTCGATGTTGAGGTCCAGCAGGCCGGCAACGGAGAGGATGCTTACCACCCCGTACTGGGCCTGGATGTCGAAGCGGCCCTTGATCTCTTCCAAAGTGATATCGGAGCGGCGTGAGGCTATGCTGACGTTACCGTCCAGAAATTTGCCGAAGATGTCTCCAAAACGGCTGCGCAGGTCGATATTACCTTGTACATTTTCCAGGTCGATCTTGCTGAATTCACCAAAGAAGCGAAAGCTTCTTGTGAGGTTGCTGATGGTGGCTTCACCGAAGTAATTCTTTAGGTAAACGGGGCATTCTTCCGGAACAGTGATGACATATCGGGCCTGCAGGTTGGACTCCGGCTTTTTTTCGCCTTCCTTCAGGGAGATGTAGTTGCGCAGATAGACCTTATTCTTTACCCTTTCAACCAGGTAACGGATCTTTTCCAGGTCGGCTTCAGCGGTGGCTTTGTCGGGATGCCGGGCGACGAGTTCCAGGCGGACAGCGATCTGAGGTTTGTCCCAGGTCTCCACCTGTACATCTGCCTTTTCTCCCTCGATATTGACCTCGTACCCCGGTTTGAAGGCAAATACCTTTTCCAGGCGTTTGGTGATGACATGCAGGTCGGTTGTCTGGCCTCCTGCGATCAGGGGCGCCAGCATCAGAGATGTAAGCAAAAGTCGAAAAACAGATCTTTTCATTTCCTGCGGTTAAACGAATTTTTGATGATATAGGCGTAGGGGGTGGTTTCTGGGTTTTCTGGGTTTCTGGTTCCTCGTTGAATCAAAGATAAATTCTGAAGATTGTCTCCGTCAGATCGCCATGGCCATGGCTTTGGCCAGTTTGGATCGTTCCCGTTCGATCTCGCCCATCTGGCGGGCCAGGCGGGCATCCTTTCCGTACAATTCCATGATCTCTTTTATTTCGGCCCGTGCTTCTTCCAGTTCCTGCCATTCATCCAGCAGGCGGCCATACTGTTGCTGCCTTTTGGCGAGCGGGTCCCGGGAAAAGGCTTCTACGACGGCGTTCATGGCCTCTTCGTCTGCATCCCAGTTGTTGGCCAGCATTCCCGGATTGGCTTTTTCCGTGCCGTAGGAATAAACGGCGCGGGGTTGAGTCCCTCCGGATAGATAGGCTATCGACCAGGCAACCAAAACAGCTACACTGGCCGCGGCCACCCATCGCAGCCGGCGAAGACGGGGTGTTTTTTCCTGCCGTTCCAGCCCTTTCTCAATATTTTCCCAGACAGAAGGGGGAGGGCTGTAAGCGGGCAGTTCCTCAAGAGCGTTTTGCAGAACCTCCTCTTGTTCCTCTACTTCCAATCCGGATTCTATCCGGGCCCACAGGTTGTCCGGCGGCTGATGTTCCGGCAGCCGGCTCAACGCTTCTTTCAGTGTATTCCGGTTGTATTCCTGATATTTCATCTGTCCAGAAATTTTTCCAGAGCCTGGCGCAATCTCTTTTTTGCATAAAAAAGCTGCGACTTGGAAGTCCCCACGGAGATCCCCATCAGGTCGGCCACTTCTTTATGAGAATACCCTTCGACCTCGATGAGGACAAAAACCATGCGGTAACCTTCGGGCAGTGCCTGAATAGCCCGTTCCAGGTAATCGATGTCGATCTGGTGGCCCCAGTCGATGGCATCTTCATCGGGGTGCTGTTCGAGCGGTTCGAAACGGGGGCGCCGCTTCACCTTGCTGAGGGCGGTGCGCAATACGATGGTTTTGATCCAGGCGCCGAGTGTCGATTCTCTGCGAAAACCGGGCAAAGCCCGAAAGGCTTTCAGGAAAGCTTCCTGCAGGACGTCGTTGGCCAGGTCAAAATCGTTGGTAATGCGATAGGCTACCGTGTACATTGCCCGGCTGTAGCGGTCGTACAGTTCCTTTTGCGCCCGCCGGTCATTGGACAGGCAGCCCTCAATCAGTTCGTCTTCCGTCATTCTGGTTTTAGCGTGGACCATAAGGCCGGGATCCCATTTTTTATTAAATGAGCGCCATTTCGGCCTCTGGGGTTGTATCGCCTCGTTATTTTTTTCTTTTTCCCAACAGGACGCCTAAAGATAGCAATATACGGGAAGGGCTGTTGTCGAAAGCATATTGCTGGCCGTTGAAGGTGATGTGGCTTCCGAATTTGGAAAAGTTGCCTTCGTATCGGAGGTCCAGCATGAGGTTCCAGACGTCCAGGCCCACTCCGGCAATCCATCCGAAGGTAGCCTGGTCGAACTTTTGTTCATAGCCTTCATAATCGAAAAGCTCCGAACTGCTGTTGATGAAAAAGTGTGCTTCGGGCCCGGCCTGCAGGTGGAAAGGCCCGGCCTGTACCCCGAGGAAAAGCGGAAGATCGAGATACTGGAATTTTTCCGTCCGGATAGCGGATTCGACAGTGGCTCCGGCAAGGTCATCCACCCGGTAATCCACCCGGTTTGAATTGAGCAGCAGCTCGGGTTGAAGGAGAAAACGCCCCAGCCGGGCCTGGATGATCAGGCCGCCATGAATTCCGAAGTGGGCCTTATCCAGCCCGATCTTCAGGAAGTCTCCTCCGGCCGGCCCGGGAATATCGACCTGATTGGCATCTACCATAGTGGTGCTCATACCCATGCGCAGGCCCAGTTTCAGCTGTGCGGAGACAGGGAGGGAGGTGCAGAACAAGATAAGCAGTGGGAAAACCCATTTCATAGCAAAAAGTTTTTGGGTACAGATTGGCGCAAATATGCAAGAATTTACGCTGAAAACGGTATAATTGTTATTTTCAGAACAGCAAGCGGACGAATGGAGGCCAAGCACACATCTTTTGCCGGGAGTTTCCCTTCCGAATCGCAGTGCCCGGCAGGAGAGAAGCCGGAGTATGCATTTATCGGAAGGTCAAATGTCGGAAAATCCTCTCTGATCAATATGCTGACAGGGAGAAAAAATATTGCCCATACCTCCCGGACCCCGGGTAAAACCCAGTTGATCAATTATTATCTGGTAAATGGAGAATGGTATCTGGTGGACCTGCCGGGCTATGGTTATGCCCGGATCTCCAAAACCAAGCGCCGGCAGTGGCGCAAAATGATCGAAGGGTACCTTCAGAAACGATTGACCTTGCAGTGTGCTTTCGTTCTGATCGATGCCAATATCCCTCCTCAGGAAAAGGATATTTCCTTCATCAACTGGTTGGGGGAATCCCGTATCCCTTTTGTCATTGTCTATACCAAGACTGACCGGCTGAAACCTCCGGAGGTGGAAGAAAATATCAAAAAAATACAAGAGGCCTTACTTCAGCATTGGCAGGAACTGCCCCGGCAGTTTATCACCTCCTCGATAAAAGGGGAAGGCAGAGAAGAGATCCTGCAATTTATCAACGAAGTGAATGAGCAGTATTTTAAAGCACTGTAGCCATGAAAGAAGAGCCAAAGAGTTATGAACACGTTTTTCCCAATATTGAGGATTGGCCCATTTATAAACTGAGTGAAGACCGGCGCAACTTTGTTCGGGAAATTGACGGGTTCACGCTGGAACGTTTTATGCGTAACCCTTCACCCCAACTGACCGATATCATATCCAAGACCATCTATCTGGAGCGCATCCGCATGAAGGAGGAGCCCTGGAAGGTTGACCCTCCCAATGAGCGGCAGTTCTGGAGGAAGATCCGGACTAAGCTGGTAGGGCAGTCTCTGGACCGCAGTGAAGAAGAGGCCCGGAAAACCAATGAGGAGATCCTTCGAAAAATCATCCATCGTTATTCTGAAGAGATCGTCGGTACTTTTCGGATCGGTACTTTTCTGTTTGCCCGCCGGTTCCTGACCATTTTCTTTACCCGCCTGCTCAACACGGCCGCAAGCCGGAACTGGCAAAGAATACTGGGGTCAAAACACCGGCTGGCCGACCGCCTGCTGGTGAAAGGCAAGGTGGAAGAGGTGCGCAGCCTGATCAAAAAGGGAACGGTAGTCATCGTACCAACTCATTTCAGCAACCTCGATTCGATCCTCATTGGCTATGCCCTCGACGCCTTTGTTGGCCTGCCTTCCTTTTCTTACGGGGCAGGGTTGAACCTGTACAATACAGGTTACACGGCCTATTTCATGAACCGCCTGGGGGCTTACAGGGTTGACCGGCGAAAGAAAAACCCCATCTATCTGGAGACGCTTAAGGCCATGTCCAACCTCTCCATTCAGAGAGGTGTGAACAGCCTGTTCTTTCCCGGAGGAACGCGCTCCCGTTCAGGGTCACTGGAAAAAAAGCTGAAACTGGGCCTGATGAGCACCATCCTGGAGGCGCAGCGGGCACTCTGCCAGAAAGAGGAAAACACTAAGATCTTTATCGTACCTCTTATATTGAGCTACCATTTTGTTCTTGAGGGCCAGTTCCTTATAGAACAGCACCTCAAGCAAATAGGAAAGGAACGCTACATCAGGTCCAAAGATGATTTTCACAGCATCCGCCGGCAGCTCAGGTACGCATGGCAGTTTTTTTCGGAAAGCAACGATATCACTCTGTCTTTCGGGCAGCCCCTGGACGTTCTCGGCAACCCGGTGGACATCCATGGAAACAGCTATGACCAGCATGGCAACGAGATACGGATTGAAGAATATTTCATGTCGGATGGAAAGGTCACTGAAGACCTGCAGCGGGAATCCGAATACACCAAGATGCTGGGGAGCCGGATCGTTGAACGTTATTACAAGGATAATATCGTACTCACCAGCCACCTGGTGGCCTTCGCCGCTTTTGAGATCCTGAAAAACCAGAATAGCCGCTTAGACCTTTACGGCATCCTTCGTTTGCCGGCAGATGATTTTGTCTTTACCAGGGAGGCTATGAGGGAGGTAGTAGGGCAGTTGAAAAGCCGGCTCATCGAAATGAGCCGGAAAGACGAGGTGAAGTTATCGGAGCAGATATTGTGGGGTGTTGATGAACTGATCAGGGATGGCGTCTCCCGCCTGGGCACCTATCATCTGGCCAAGCCGTTGCGTTTCAGGAAAGATGGAGAGATTGTAAGTGAGAGCTTCAAGCTATTGTATTTCTACCATAACCGGCTGGACAACTACGGCCTGGAGCAGGCCATCAGGTGGAAAAAATATATACTGGAAATGGCGTGATGAATTATGTTGGAAAAGCTATTTTTCTCGGAACGCAACATTATGGTGGCTATCCTGCTCAACGCCATCATACTCTTTGCCCTGTATTTTCCGGCCTATAGAAACAATCCGGGCCTTGAAGCAGTTGACCACGTTTTTCTCCTGTTCTTTTTGCTGGAAGCCATAGTGAAGGTCTATGTCCTGGGGTGGAGGGCCTACTTCAGGAACGCCTGGAACCGTTTTGATTTTATCATAGTCATGGCGAGCCTGCCGTCGGTTCTGGTCACTTTCGTCGATATTCCGGATACGTCGCTGCTCATCATCCTCCGCCTTTTCCGGCTGATCCGGCTGATCCGGTTTTTTCGTTTCGTCCCCCATCTCAATAAGATCATCGATGGCCTGGGCAGGGCCCTTCAGGCATCGCTGTTTGTCCTCCTGGCCCTGATCTTTCTGAATATCCTGCTGGCTATATTTACCTGCCATTTTTATGCTGAAATTGCTCCGGAGTATTTTGGCGACCCGCTGATGTCTTCCTATTCCATTTTTCAGATGTTCACCATAGAAGGATGGAATGAAATTCCGGCGGTGATCGCCAAAAGGATACAGGAGAACGGCGCCGGCGGCAGTTTTATCGGCACGACATTCATTGTCGGCATTACCCGCTTTTACTTTGTATTTGTCGTCCTGATCGGAGGCATTTTCGGCATGTCTCTGGCCAACGCCGTTTTTGTTGATGAAATGACCATGGACAACAATAAGATACTGGAGGGCAAGATCGATAAGTTGCAGGAAGAGATCGCAGAACTGAAACAATTGCTGAAAAAAAGAGGTTGAAAAGAAATACTGTCTATTTGTGAAAGCATAAAATAGTAAAAGATTGAACTTCATCGTACTCGACCTGGAAGCAACGTGCTGGGAAGGCAGGCCTCCTTCCAAAATACAGGAAACCATTGAAATCGGGGCTCTGTGCCTGAACCGGTATGGTGAGGTAACCGGGGCTTTCAACAAATTCATTAAGCCCATCCTCAACCCCAGGCTTTCCCATTTTTGCCGGGAACTAACCTCTATCGAGCAGGAATACATCGACCGGGCCAACGAATTTCCGGACGTCATTGAGCAGTTTCAGGATTGGGCCGAGATCTTTGATGAAGAATACCTGCTGTGTTCCTGGGGCAATTTCGACAAAAAGATGCTGATCCAGGACTGCCGGCTCCACAAACTGGAGTACGATTGGATCGAGGGCCACCACATTAACCTTAAAGGGCAGTACCACGATATCAAACGCCTGCGCCGGCCCAGGGGGCTGAAAAGGGCCGTTACCAATGAGGGCTTTGAGTTTACCGGTACTCATCACCGGGGAATTGACGATGCCGAGAACCTGGCGAAAGTTTTTACAAAATATCTGGATGAATGGCGGTACTGAGAGGCTGTTTCATTTTGAGTTTGTTCAAATTAGTGCCTGAAGGCCATCTTCTTCTTTTTCAATTCATACATAGAACGGATGTACTTTTTTGCCAGAGGCAGGATCTGCACCCTGCTGCTGGAAACATCGTCCGTCCACTTTACAGGGAGCTCGAAAATTTTCAACCCCAGCCATTCTGCGGTGGTGAGCAGTTCAGTGGAGAAAAACCAGCCGTCGTTTCTGGCGCCGGCTTCGAAAAGTCTGGGGTACACCGCTCTGCGCAGAAACTTAAAACCGCACATGCCATCTGAAAAACGGACGCCGAGGTAAAGCTTCAGCAGAAGGTTGAAAACCCGGGAGGCCACCTCCCGCTTGAACGTGCGGTTGATGACTTTAGCCTTCGGGTGAAGGCGCGAACCATAGGCCATATCGTATCCCTGGCTGGCGATGGCGTCATAGGCCTCCAGGAAGTGGGGCAGGTCCGTGGCCAGGTCCAGGTCCATATAGCCGACAATATCAGCTGTGGACGCCCCCCAGGAGGTCTTCAGCGCCAGGCCAACTCCTTTTTCCGGGACTTTGACATAGGCAATTTCTTCTACTTCTTCTGAAAGCCTTTGGGCAATTTCCTGGGTTCGGTCAGTAGAACCATTGTCGGCAATAACGATCCGCCACTGTCCGGGCTGAGGAAAATTTTTTCGGAGAAAACCATGCAGCACGGTTACGTTCTGTTCCAGTGTAGCTTCTTCATTGAGTACGGGGATAGTCACATCAAAAGTCATGACACTTTGCGTTCTTTCGTTGTTCATAGCTGCCTGCTGGCAGTATCCGGTAAAAACGTGGAGCAGAGGGTGCTGCGTACCGCCTGCGAATATAGAATGATCAAATGTATTTCGATAGTGGTCTGAGTATTTTTTCCTTACTTTGTAGATGGCTTTAAAGGTTTGGCCTAATTTCTGAAACCTTTACCTTTGCCCTGTCATACAAATAGTCAAAACAATCTAGCAAATAATGGATTCGTATCAGAAGGAATTTAAACCGAAATCATTCTGGAAGCGGCCGGAAGGAGTTACAGGAGCCATTTTTCTGGGAGCCTTAGCCGTGGGAGGCGGTTTCCTGATCCTGAGCAACCTGGCCTGGATTATCGGAATGATCCAGAATACGATCGTACTGGCCGTCCTGCTGATCGTACTGGCCGCTATTGTCTATATGGTGCTGGACCCGAGGATGCGCAACCTCGTGTGGTATGGTTATAAAAGCGTTATGCGCTGGGTTACCGGCCTTTTCGTTCAACTGGACCCCATCGGGATACTGAAATCTTATGTGGAGGACCTGAAGGACAACCTGCGCAAGATGAACAAACAGATCAGCATACTGCGTGGCCAGATGCATAAGCTCCAGGAGATCATTTTCAACAATAAAAAACAGATCGAAAGCAACCTCCAACTGGCGAGTAAGGCCAAGGCCAGCAACAAACAGGCCATCATGATCCTTAAGTCGCGCAAGGCCGGCCGCCTCAGAGAATCCAATATGCGCCTGGAGGACCTGTATAAAAAGATGGAAGTGCTCTACCGGGTGCTGACCAAGATGTACGAGAACTCCCAGATCCTGATGGAAGACATCAAAGACCAGGTGGAGGTCAAGGAACAGGAACGCAAGGCTATACACGCCAGCCACAGCGCCATGCGGTCCGCAATGAGCATCATGTCCGGCGACCCGGACCGGCGGGCCATGTTCGATTCCGCCATGGAGGCCATCGCCGATGATGTTGCCAATAAGGTTGGAGAGATGGAACGCTTCATGGAAATGTCTTCCAATTTTATGGATTCCATAGACCTGCAAAACGGAATATTTGAAGAAGAGGGCATGAAAATGCTGGAAAAATGGGAAAAGGAGGGAGTGTCCCTCATTCTGGGAGAAGAGAAACAGAATTTATTGCTAAAAGCCAATGATGATGATGAGGTGCTCGACCTGGACCAGCCTGTAAAAGAACCGGTGCGGGAAGCAGGCCATCGCAACCAGTACGATTCCTTTTTCGAATGATCCTGATGGATTACATCAAAAATCCCACATCAAAAATCTTTCGGCTGTCGTAGCCATCCCCACCTCACAGGCGGGCTGCCCCCGGGCGGTTCCGCCTGTTATATTTATTTTTTCCACCTCTGAAAAATAATCGGCCGCTGCCCCGCGTTTTTGCGGGTATGAAGCTACGAATCCTGTTTTCCGCACTGGTATTCCTGCCATCCCTGATCTTTGCCCAATCTTACAACACCGCCCTGGGTATGCGCCTGGGGACCGATTACGGCGTTTCGGTAAAGCAGCGCATTGCGAAAAAAACAAGCCTGGAAGCCATCATTCAGTCGAGCCTTCAGCGGGAGGAGGCACAGGTTACCCTCCTGGGAGAGCAGCACTTACCACTGATCTCCCGCCGATTCAATGTTTATGCCGGCGGAGGCCTGCACAAAGGCTGGGTAACCCGGGAGGGCACCGAAAGCAACCCGGTTTACAAAGACCCTTTCGGGCTGAGCCTTATTGCCGGAATAGAATTTACGCTTGGAAGGCTGAATGTATCCTATGATTTTAAACCGGCTGTTAACCTCACCGGTGGCAGGCACACCATTTACAGCCAGACGGGCGTATCGCTTCGGTATGTAGTCGCCAAGCGCCCCTGGCTGAATGGCAAAAGTAAAGAAAAACGCAAGCGCCAGCGCGAGCGCCGCCGCCGCAAAAAGAATAAAGAGGGTTTCAACTGGAAGTTCTGGGAAAACTGGTGATCACTGGACCGGAATGCTGTAATCTTCCGACAGTATTTTATCCAGCCTGAGCGGATGCCCGCCTTCCCCCTTACCCAGCAGCAGGACGGCTTCACTATCTTTCATATTGACAAACTTGCCGTTTCCCAGCCCGGAGGTGAAGTTCAGGGTGTTGGGGTTGATCTTCAACGGGGAGGCCGCCTTTCTCTCCAGCGAGGTCATCAGGATATTCAGCTGGTTAACCGGAGGCAGAATGCCGTCCATCTGGAAATATTCAGCCACCAGGGTATCTCCTTTCAGGCCTACGAAGAGAATGTGAGAACCGGCTTCCCGGCTCAGAGCATAAGTACCCACCAATTCCTCTTTTTTCAGGGGCATCTGAAGGTTGAATTGCCCGTCGGCGAATGTCCCCGTCTTGTGATAGTGGAAATTGTCCTCTTCCTGCCCTTCTTCCATCCATCCTTCATAAAAGATAATCGCAGAACCTTCTTCAATGGCGTAGAAATATTCTCCGACACCGGCCCACTGGCCTCCGACGGCGCTCAGGGCGGCTGCCGGAATGTCGAAATCTTCATAAGAGGAAGGAGAGATGGAGTCGCATTGATTGATACTGGCCAGTTTCACCTTGTTTTGATTGACGATCGCAAAAACGGCATTTTGCTGAGGATCCTCAGCCTCGCACTGAAGGTGAACAGTATAACTCTTTTCTTCTGCATTTTCAGAGGGGCCCTGGCAGGCAGCCATAAAGGCAGCGGCAAAGAGTAGTGGAACAATGGTTTTTGCCTGTATCATTTGTCGTGTTGGTTATTTTCGCCAAAATAAGGGCTGCGGTGGGTAAATGCAATTTTTTCCATATTAACCTGATAGGACAAGGCCAAAAACCAGTTGCAACCATCGGATGACACTGCTTGTCCTTTAAAACAAAAAACAACCATGAAAAGAGCAATTTTTTTTATCCTGCTATTCTGCTTTATGGCGTCCTTTTCCTTTGCTCAGTCCGAGGAGGAAATAAAGGAAGAGGTGAAAATAGATATGGAGAAACTCCACAAGGAAATGGAAACTATGCTGCAGGATCTGCAGAAAAACCTCGAAGAAATTAAAGTAAACCTGCAGGACATGGATATCGACCTGTCCGCCCTGGACCAACTCAAGGATATCGATTGGGAAAAGCAACTGAATGACGAGGAGGCAATTGCTTACCTGAATTCCGATGAGTTCAGGCAGGAGATGGAAAGAGCCCGGGAGGAAGTCAATAAAGCCATGGAGGAAGTCCGCGAAGAAATGGCCAACATTGATATGACAGAAGTTAATAAGGCTATAGAGGAAGCCATGCAGGAGGTGGAACGAGAACTTTCCAATAGGGGAAAGGAGGAGTAATCGCGGCCCACGGGCCCGAGGCTCCTACCGGCTACCACGTCGGTGGCTAGAATATTGGTGCTGAATTGAGGGCAGCGTTTTTTTTTGCCCTTGCTAGTGGCAACCCCATTGAGTTAAGCGGCCGGGCTTGTCAGAAGGCGACTCCAAGCTCGCCTTTCGACTTCCCAAAGCCGCTCTGTCACAGGGTAGCTCAATTTGGCCCATGACAGAGCGGCGGATGTTTTTCTTAACTTAATGGCAATGGTGCTAGTGGCCAGGCGACTTTAAGTTCGCCTGGCCACTAGCCCCAAAAAGGATACGGCCTAAGCCAAAGTTACGCCTTTTTTCTGCAGGAACCAGGACAGTCTGCAGCTTCCTGTCTGCTCACAAAACAGGCGAGAAATAAATTGAAATAAGCCTAATGGGTTGATCTTTAAAAAGTTGTGGGGTTTGTGGCTGGGCATTTGGCGCCCTTTAATTCTTTTTCACCACCAGCCGTTCCACCCAACTTCCCGCTCCGTCCGCACCTGCAAAAATAAACCCCATCCGGCAGCGTACAATGCCAGCTCCATCTGCCGATGCAATTGCCGCCGCTCCCGCCACACCACCCGGCCGGTGGCGTCGAAGAGTTGTAGGGCCGCCTCCCGCCCCGGCGGTATGCCCGCCCAGGCCAGCGTGATCGGGCCGTTGGTGGGATTAGGATAAACAGAGAAAGTAGATCTTCCGGCGTCGGCGCCTCCACCACCGGAGATACCGTGGAGCAGAGCGTATCCAGGCAGCCGTCAGCAGTGACTTTCACCAGCCAGATGTATCGTTGGTTGCCGTTGATGGTTTCTCCCGCCGCCACGATGCTGCCGCTGGATAGTTCGCCTACGCCGGCGAGGGTGCCCTGGTTGGTATATACTATGGGAAATGGGGCGTCTATCAGGTTTTCCCATACGCTGTCTCCCTCGGGAGAGAATTTGTGGAGCCAGCCCACCCTTCGGGTCGGCTCCCTGTTACTCTGACGAAACTTTCCCCGGCGCCGATGTAGTTGCCGTCGGAAGTTGGCTCTATGTCCCAGAATATGACATCGGCGCCCAGGCGGGCCTCTAAGCCAAAATGGCGCAGCCATTCTATCTGAAACCCGGTGTCTAGCTTGGCGAGGGTGGGCTGGACGATACTGGTCCCTCCTATCACTTCCACGAGGTACAACCCAAAAGTAATAAGCCCTCCGTCATCAGTAACGAGGATATGCCGGTTGTAACCAATGTCTGGATTGGGCTCGGAACTCCAAAGCCTGACAACTTGCCCCTGCCCGTCGATATACCGGATCGTGGTTCGGGCGGAATTAGGCTTCACATCAGTGGTGCCACATAAGACAAACAAGGAATCATTAATCTTTGCCATGGAGTTGACAAGATCTGCGACATCATAGTCTCCATAATATTGAAACCATAGTGTGTTACCTTGCTGGTCCACCCTTCTGGCAAAAGGATTATTTTTATAATTAGGCCGTTGTATCCCTCCACTTAATAGATAACCGTCACTTAATTCAATGGGTACATTATATCTATAATGGCGGAGGTTTACCGTATCCAGGTATTCTCTAATGAACTCAACTTCAAAATCGTGATCGGTTTTGATCAGCCAGGTGGCTATCCTATTAGTGGAGCGGCAGTCATAATATACCCGCCGCTACGAGTTTTGGCGATTTTACCCAATGATAGTCAATAGAAAGGGAGCACCCTGAGGGTCGAGGATCATTTTGGAGAATAAGTGGTCATGGAAGAATCAAATTTAGATAATAAAAGCCCTGTTGGGAATAGAGTCGTTAGAAAACCCAAGCCAAAGGCAACGATGGTGTCATTGTTCACAGCATATCCCGAAAGTGGTTCAGTGGATAACCCAAGTCTACAGCGGAGTTAAAAGGTTTAAGAAGCAGGAAGCCAGAAATGCAGCAATAAGAAAAGGGTGCAAACTTCATAATACATGATTTTGGAAGGTATGAGCCTGCGCGTTTTTACCAGGGCTCAGCCAATGAATTATTGGGTAAGGATCAACTTAAAGCGTTCACGCTGCCTGGAGGAAAGGTAATCTCAGCGAGATAGAGCCGTACGAACAGTTCTTATACCAGTGTATAGGTGCCGCCCTTCAGGAAAGCTTTGTTTTAGCATGAGCTTTCCCTGAAGGTTATAGAATCCAAGATGGCTGTACCATACGGCAATTCAATCGTCAACGTTCCCGGCTGGGGTTGGTACAGTTTTACCGGAGAAGGCTTTACCTGTTGTGCCTCTTCAGCAGCAACCGTTTACCGCTGTCAGGTAGGGAAGCTGGCGCCTCCCCGCTGCAATCCGGTATGATCCGCTACCGTTGCGCCAAAGTACACTGTGCCAGGCGCCCGGCTCCGTGCAGGTATCTTCCAGTACATCAGAGAGTCCAGCACCGCTTCCGGCAGCTCAGAGGTGTTCCGGTTACCAGATCGGGGCGGATGGTATTGAGCACCGTTTCGATCTCGTCCAGTTCAGCCAATTGGGTTTCATCCAGATCGTACCGGTTGGGAATGGCCGCCCATAGGGTGTCGTGCTTATCGAACTCACCGGTGAAGAAATAATGGCGGGCCAGGCGGTAATCGGTGGGGTAGGTTTCGGCCAGGGCCAGCCAGGCCAGTATGGAATCGGTTTGGATGGCGGCCGTATCCAGGCTGTGCGTCATTAGGATGAGGCGTGCATACCGGTTCATGGCCCTCCGCAGGCGAATGATGCTGTCCAGGGCAATTTGTTGCTCTTCCTCATCCTCGATGAGCGAATAAGCCTCTTTCTGTTCCTCCCATAAGGCTTTAGTGTCGTGGAAATCTTCCTTTACTTCGTCGATGTCCTCTTTGTCACAAGGGGGAGTACAGGGTTCTACCTGAGTGAAACAATTTGCATTGCCTTCATTAGCCGCTTCAGGGAGAATCCCTATGTAACCCAGGTCGGCACTTGCCGGGTCTTGCTGGGCGCTGCCGCCATAGTAAAGGTAATTGATAATTTGACTGGTGTCCGGGTTGTAAAAAGAATAGCCTCCAATGCCGGAAAAGATATTGCCAGTTGGTAAGGGTGCATCTAAAGTATTATCATCTTGTTGATTCTGCCTAATCGTCCCTCCCTGCCTTACAAAGAAATCTTTGATCTCAATTTCTTCCGGGATCGCAGAGTAACTAATGGCCATAGAATCGCAAAGATAAACCAGCCCATCCTCAAAGTATCCATTATTTCCAATGGCCCGGTGGGCAGTGAACATATTTTCATACGTGTTGCCTTTAATCTGGTTGTTCAACCCTTCACTTAGGTTGATGCATTCGACCCCTATGAGGCTGTCTTCCGGCATGGTTGCTTCATCATAGTGAAAATAGTTGCCGCGAAAGGTGAAGCCCGCTGTTGTTCCAGACAGGGTAACGCCTACGGCTTCATGAATATATTCATTCTCTTCGCAGCCATCGGCTAATGAGACATAAAGGCCATTGTCTTCGAAGAAAAAATCACTGGTGGACCTGGTGAATAGGCCAATATTACAGGCTTTAAAGCGGTTGTTGTTTACGACAAAAGAGCCGCTGTTTGGCGTCAGGTTGTTGGCGTAAATACCGGTGTAGAGGTTTTCAAAGCGGCAAAGGCTTTCCGCCCGGAACCCGGCATCCGTTGAGCTTATGCCTATGGCCCGATCCGTGGGGGCTTCACAGCCAGTACGATAGTCTCTGAATTCACAGGCATTAATCCTCAGGTTGGATACATTGATGAGTTCCAGGTGGGTAGGAGCTGTATCTTTTACTCTATAATTCTCATCTGTATAAAAGTCGCCAAATTGGATGTAGCTGACATTAGGGCCTGTAAATGTACCAAAGCGAATGCCAGTAATATTATTGATGAATTGCCCTCCCGTAACGTTGACAATGCCTCCTCCGGAAGCTGGAAAGATCGTTCCGTTTTCCCCTACCAGGCGAGCCTCGATACCACATTCGGCATGCTCAATAATGCCATTGTTGTCAACGATCACTCTGCCCTGGTTAGCAGGAATTTGGGAAGCCAGGTTATTTCCCTGCAAAATAACCCCTCTCCACATTTGCCCACAGGCGCCGGTTATCTTTGCGCTGACACGAAGGGTAGCCCCTGGTTCAACCAGTATATAGGCTCCGGGCAGCATTTCCAGCGTGGAGGTTACGTGGAGTTCGCCGGTGCTCACCACGATATTTCCTGAAGGCCCGGAGGAGGGCACGCTATCCACTGCCGGTATGATAACATTTTGCAATGAATCGTGCCCGGCCAGGTGGGCGCGCATACGCGAGGCTTGCTCAGCGGTGAAATTATCGCGGCAGCTATCCTGAGTGGTATAGCTCATGTAGTTGGTTCCCAGGATAGGGACAGTACAAGCGATATTATCGCTGATAGTCGGCGGCGTATCACAAACAAAATCTCCTGTACAATAGCAGGTGTCAACTCCGGTAGCGCAACCACTTAAATTATCGCAGCCGGAGTGAAAGGTATGCAACAGGCCCAGGCAATGGCCCATCTCATGCACGGCAACCGAAGTTTGGGCGGCCGGCGTCCCATTGTCGGCCCCGGTAACGTAGAAGTAGGTATTGGGCACTTCAAAAGCCCATCCGGTAGCAGTACCAGAGGTGTCTCGAATGTACATATCGATACCATCGTCGTGTTTTGAGCCCGGTACAGTATTCCGGATGGTATTTATCCCGTCCAGCTCGGTAGTGATCAGGTTGGCGGTGGGAGGCGAGCAGGGCGAGGCGGGGTTGACAAAATAGGCCCCATAGGGGTTATAGGCATCGTTTAAATACTGAAAAGCAAGGCCGCCCAGAGAATCCGCTTGTTGTTGGTTAACCCAAAGGGTGTCAGGGTCCCTGATGAAATTGATATACAGGCGGATGTGGTGAGTGCCGGGATGGTCTTCATACCCACCGTAAATTACAGGGTTTTTCAGAATAGCACACTGGCTGTGCGATGTGGAAGGCAGGAAAAGCAGCATCATAAAGAGAACTGGTAGAAACCGTTTGAACTGGCCATAAGCTCCGTGGCCTTGTACACACACACACACACACATTCTAAAAGAAAGAGAAGGCAAGAGGGATGTAGAGATCAGCGCGTTTTTCATAGCAATAAGGTTTTTAGGATTGAAGAATACTGAAAGATAATTTAATATTTTGGCTTTGACAAAAAGATGGAATAATTTAGAGTTTGTTCAAAATTCAATCAATGAAACTTGAACAAACTCTTAAATAGGTGAGGCGGAATTAGTAGTTCTGGCTCCGAAGCTGAAGAAGGGGCATAAAAAAAGCCGCCCAGAGGAGCGGCTTTCTTTTTGGGTGGAAGACGGGATTTGAACCCGCGACCTCTGGAACCACAATCCAGCGCTCTAACCAACTGAGCTACAACCACCATCATTAAAAAAAAGGAATCAGATTGTTGAGTTCCTCTTTTCTAAAGCGATGCAAATATAGGATAAGTTCCAAAAAGGGTGAAATTTTTTTCGCCAAAAAAGTAGCCCAGGCAGCAGCCGGAGTTCTTTTCGATCCCTTTGCCGGGCGTTATCCCGGGCGCACCCGGGCCCAGTACAGGATATCCAGATATTCAAAAAAACGGGATTCGGCTACGTGCAGGCTTCCTTCTTCAAGGGACGAACGGAGGGAGTTGAAAATGTGCGCCTTACTTTTCTTATCCGCGGCATTCAGCAACCTATGAAGGGTATTCAAAATAAGGGATTCAGATTGGTAAACCGGCTGTTTGTCCTGGTGCAACCGGCGTACAGAAGAAATGAGGTAGGAGAGGAGTTCGTAGTTGCCCAGTTCATAATGAAGCAATAGCTGCAACAGTCGGGCAAAGCGAAACAATTCCTCCATCAGGCCTTTGCGCTGAGCCGAGAGCACTTCGTTGAGCAGGCTCAGGCTGTGGTTGTGCTTTCGGTTAAGAAAGAAGGTATAGGCCAGCAGATATTGGATCGTGAGCTTGTTATGGAGGGCGATCTGGGAGGAAAAACGAGAGAGTTCTGTTTCAAGGGGGCCTGCGAGTGTTAATGCCTGCCGGTATTTCTTCTGGCTGACCAACATGTTCAGTTCCAGGAGCGTGCTTTGTTCGAAGATCTTAGGTTTCAGGCCTTTCAGGTTTTTGAATGTTTTCCGGGAAGGCAATTCCCTGAGTTTGGTGAGCCCTTCTTCAACCGCCTGCCAGTTTCTCAGCTGAAAATTGTCGATCAGGAAGTTGTTCAGGGCGACGACGTACCGGGAGGGATACAGTTCGCGCAGGAAAGGGTGCTCCTCCAGGAGGTCCAGTATGGCCTTATTGCAGGCATAGGCCGCTTCGGGCTCGCGGGCCATGAAATGATAGGTGGCCAGGGTGCGGAAGTAGTCCATGCGGGCCAGCAAACTGGGGCTCTCTCTTCCCCGGGTAAATTCTGTACTGGAAATGATCTTTACAATGGGGCTATCTTCCTTTTTATCCGAAAGCCTGACTTTTTGATAATGGCGTTTTGCCATCAGCAGATTGTAAAAAGCGAAACGGCCTTCCTCCCTGAGGTTATCCAGAGACCGTTCCCAGTCTTCCGCCCAAAGGTTGAGCCTTCGGATATCGGGCAAACGGGATACTTCCTGTTCGAGCAGGCTTTTTTCTAACTGAAGCAGTTCGGGAAGATGGATGAACAATTGATAGCGGTGTATGGCCTTGCGGGCGGTTTTCAATTCCCGGTGGGCTTCCGTTAGCAGGCCCTTTTCCTTCAGGATGCCGGCAGCCTGTATCTTCCGTTTGATCTTTTCGGAAGGATGGGCGTTGCGGTGATATTGCCCGAGGCAGTCCAGCAAAAGCTCGAAGAGCTGCCTTTTCAGGACGGGTAAGTGGCTGTCCCGCCCGGAGCCTTTCAGCTTCTCTTTGATGCTATTCTCATCATAGTGCTCCTGGCCGCTGAGCCACTGGAACATTTCCAGGTAATTGTTCCGGTTCCCGATCACGTGCCGTTGTGCATACTGTTGGAAGTATCGCTTTTCGGACGGGGCCATGGCTTTGATCAACCGAAAAAGCGCATCACTCGGTTTTTTCATTCAGACTTTTAATTTAAAGGCCGTTTCTTTATAGTTTCGTAGTGTCTATGAAGATAATAAATAAACTTAGACTTTTTATTTAATGCGTCAGTTCTATTTGTACACTCCCGTAAGAAGCCCGATTTTCGTAGCAAAATTGAAAGAACATGAAGAACATTGCCATATCCTTTTTGCTCATTTGCCAGAGCCTGCTGGTGTGGGGACAGATATCCGGCTGGGAAATTTATACTTCTCTGAGCCGGGGGCAGAATATGCTGGAAGAGGAAAATACCCTTTGGCTCCCTACTGATGCCGGCCTGCTGGAGATAGATAAGGAAACTGCTGATTATACTCTGTGGAACAGAGGTAACGGAGGGCTTTCCTCCAACTCCATTGAAGCTGTTGCCCGAAACCCCATAACCGGGGACCTGTTTATCGGAACCTATGACGTCGCCCTTATGGTCCGTGAAGAAACGGGCGGGGGCTGGTCCCCACTACCGTACCCGGAAGAGTGGGAAACCTCGTCTTCTCAGCCTTTGTTGACCTACTGCCTGGAGTTTGATGCCGAAGGCATCCTCTGGGCCGGCACCAGCCGAGGGCTGGCCCGTTATGACGGCGAGCACTGGGAATTGTACAACCAGGAAAACACCCATGAATTTCTGAGTTGGGTAAAAGGCATCGAAAAAGCGCCCGACGGCGGCATTTACGTGGCCAGCCATGTTCTGTTCCACGTGAAGGACGGGGAATTCACTCCACTCAGCCCGTCCGATTTTCAATCGGAAAACTTTATTTTTTCCTATGGAGATGGCGTAATGCACTACCATTCGGACGGAAGCCTGTGGTTCTTTACCGATGTTGGTTCCTTCGGCCGTTATGAGAATGGAGAATGGGAGGTTTTCGACCGGATCGACAGCCTGAATTTTCTGCCTTCGCCTCCTCAGTTCGTGACGGAATCTCCGGAAGGCAAAATGCTGGCTTATTTCGGAGCGGATTCCTGGTATGAATACGCCGGGGGGAACTGGTCTGCAGGTTCCGCCCCTCACGGTTTTGAGGCTCCTCTGTTCTTTTCTTTTATTGAAGGAGGGGACATCATCGTGAACAAAGAGAAAATGATGCTGAAAACCTCCGGGGGTGTTCGCACTGCTGCCTTTCCGGATTATCCTTTTTCTACCCAACTCTATTATTTCAATTATAACCCGCAGGGGCAGCTGTGGGCAAAGGAAGGCAATCAGCTTCGAAACCTCGATACCGGCGAACTGCTGAACCTGGAAGCCGAAGGCGCTCCGGTATATTTTTCCAGCTATGCGTTTACGGCCGGAGGCGATTTGTGGGCAACCCAGCACGGAGCGGTTTTTCACCTTGCCAACGGGGAATGGGAGCGGTTTGACCACACGAACACGCTCCTTCCCGACGCCACCAATTCCTGGCAGGTTGCTGTCGGAGAAGACAATACCGTCTGGGTATGCATTTACAACCAGGGCCTGTTCAGTTACCGGAACGGAGAGTGGAAAAAACACATCCAGCCTCTTCTCAGTGCCTTCAACATCAGCCGGATGATCCCCCTTCCGGACGGCAAATTGTGGATGAGCCTGTGGAGCCTGGGCGTTTCCTCCAGGATTGGCTGGTGGGATGGGCAAAGCGCCAACCTGTTGAGTGATGGAGAGGAGGGATTCCGGCTTGCCGACGGGCAGCAACTGAGTTATGACCCCGCATCCGGCCGGCTTTGGGCCCTCGACTGGGGCGGGTTGCAGCAATACGACGGCCAGGCCTGGACTCCCGTAGAATTCCCCTTTGAACAGGATACAACCCAATTTGAGTACATCTATACCTTTTCGGCCAGAAACAACAGAATTGTGATCGCTACCAACCTGAGGATCTTCATTTACGAAAACGAGGAGTGGTTCACCTATTCCTCTGCGAATGCGCCGCTGGCGAATGAAGACATCCGGGAGGTGGCCATGACGCAGAGCGGGAAACTCTGGGTATTGCACCAAAGTACTTCCAACATTGAAGTGGGACAATGGAGCCTGGCTTCCGGCGCTTCTCCGGAAAGCAAAACTCATCAGGTGAAAAAAGCTTTCGTTTATCCCAACCCGGTGGAAGAAAAGGCATTTATTGACGGAATATCCGGCAATGGAGAAGGACTTATTCAGCTCTTTGATGCCCAGGGCCGGCTGGCCCGGAGTATGCAGGCTACCTTTTCAGAAGGGCAACCTTCAGAGATCACCCGGCTGAACCTCCCTCCCGGATTTTATACCGGTAGAGTTTTCCTCAATGGAGAGGTTTACGTATTTAAATTGGTAAAGAGGAACTGAGGTTGTCTATCCGCTCTCAGAAGGCTTCTCCTTGTCATCAGGAGAAGCCTTTTTTTCGGGTAACTCCAGCCCCACATCCCGGTAGTGGCGTTTGAGCCAGGTGGCCAGCCCGTCCAGGCCGGGGAAAAGTACGCGTTCATTGATATTGGACTGGTCCAGTTTATCGCGGATCTCCCATTTCAGGGAGGCGGGGATAACGATCCTGAAATAGCTGACCTCTTTTCCTTTCAGCCATTCGCTGATCAGGATATTGGGGTTGGACATCATAGAGAAAACGGCATACTGGTTGACGATGCGGTCGTCGATAGAGGGGGGCTCGAAAAAAAGGGCGAATTCGTCTTTTTTGAGGCGTTCCAACTGGGGAAGAGTGGCCACTTCCCGCTCCAGCATTTCGGCTGTAAAAATGTGTGACCCTTCATCTTCGATAATGCGCGCCAGCTGATCCGGCAAATAGGCTTTCGAATCCACGTAATTGACGGCCCAGATCATACCTTCTTTCTTGTAATTGGTAAAGTCTGCCGTGGCAAAATGCAGGGCGACGTACGGGGAATAGGTCCAGTCCAGCAAGCGGGTTGGCAAGCCGTGGTGCTGAGCGAGGGCCAGCCAGTTCCAGACGGATTTATACTCTGAGCTGATCTGCTTGTGGCTGTATTTGCGAAAGTTGCGCAACAAGTGTTTTTCCAGGTGCGATTCTCCCAGGCGGTTGAGCGTTGAACTCAGCCGGTAACTGCTATCCTCCAGCCCTCTATATACATAGCCCGAACGAAAGCGGTGCAGCTGCTCATTCCACGAATCATGATAAAGCACTTCCTGCAATTGAGCCCAGCTTTCGACAATGATGTTTTTGCCATTCATTCCCTAAAGGTAAGAAAAGGAGCCGGGGAAACATACTACTATATAAGAGGATGTGATTGTGTATCCTCAACAAAAAAGGCGGCCAGCCTTTTGAAAGGCCGGGCCGCCGCGTGCCACATCATCATTATTCAGTCGGGTGGCTTCTGGGTGTTTCTTATAGGGTTGAATCGTTGATTCGTTGGTTATGGTTGAGGGCTTTCATAATCGACGCCCAGTTGTGCGAGCAGTTTCAGGGAATTCGCACGCACGTTGTCAGGCGGATTGAGGGAGAGGGATTTTTTCAAAGCTTCAATGGCCTTTTCCTTCTGGCCGATGTTGACATAACCCTCGCCGAGGCTGTCCCATACATTAGGGTCCTCCGGGTTTTTCTCGGTGTTGGCCCGGAATATTTCAATTGCTTCCTTCCCTTTACCGCTGAAGAGCAATTTGTAGCCGTAAGCATTGAGTTCGGCATTGGTGCCCCGGGCGATGGCTTCTTTTTTAGCCCTTTCAGCCTTAATGGTTTCTCCGGCGGCGCTCAGGGCTTCGGCATTAGCCATCATGGTCGTCATGTTGGGCGCCATGCCGGCTGCCTTACCTGACCACGCCAGGGCCTGTTCAGTCTGTTGGTTATTCAGTGCAAAGGTAGCGGCGGCGCTGTATTCCTTCCAGGTGCAGGGCAGAGATTCCAGGTCTTTGCTCAAAGTTTTCATAGCTGCCATGGTTTCTTTTTCCGGGTTGCCTTCCCCTTTTACCTTACCGGCCAGCCGGGCCTTGGCAATGATGTTCTGAGGGTTAGGAGACATAAAAACCGAACGGCTTGCCCAGCCAAGGGCCTCTTCGTGGTTAATATCGTTTTGCAGGCAGTAGTTAGCCGCTTCCTGCCAGGCCTGGGGGTTGAACTGCTCAATATTGCGCAGTTCGTTGCGGATGCTGGCCAGGACGACTTCATGCACGTCCGTTTCTATCCGGAAAGGGACGGCCTTTTCTCCCCATTTCAACACACAGGTTGCGTTTCCGGCGCCGAGATCCTCAAACTCATAGGTGAGGAATTCGTGGAACCTTTCCGCTTTCTGAGGAAGGACTTCGACTCTCAGGGCATCTTCTTTGGGGTCGTATCCGAAGCTGCCCCAGGAGTTGGTTTCATTGGAAAAGATGATGGTCCATTTATCCTCCGTAGGGATCATGTGCAGGCCGTAGGCTCCGGCGGCCAACTCCTGTCCTTCAATTCTGACATCGGTAGAGAACTTAATGATGGTGTTCTCATTGGCTCCGGCGCGCCATACGGCGTTCATGGGAACCAGTTTGCCCCAGATCTCCCGGCCTTTGACTGCCGGCCGGTGGTATTTCACCACAATGTCTGTAAGGCCGACGGTTTGGCCGGTGAAGGCCTTCTGGCTTACCTGGGGGGTTGTCAGGGCAGGCTGGGCTTTTAGAGAAACAAATACAAAGAAGAAAACAAGAGAAAGGAGATAGGATCGGTGTAGTACTTTTTTCATAACAGTCGGGTTTTATTCGGCGAAGAGAAAATGGTACGGCAGCGCCTCCCATTTTCTCTTTTTCGCCTGGTAACAGTTTGTGGGTGATTTCTTAGTGCAAGGTAAACGGATGAAGGACAGTATGCAATTTAATTGTGGCCAGGAGCTGATATTGTGACAGATGGTTAGGGAAAAGAGCACCTTTGCCAAAGAAATGATTACAACTCTCTTTTTATCCTTTCTTCATCCAGGTATTGATGAATGGCATCCCGGTAGCTGCGGCTGGACAGCAGGCAGTGGCCGTCTTTCATTTCGAAAGCATACTGGTTGTTTCCTTCGTACTTCACTTTCCGGATGAAATGGGTATTGAGGAGCAAAGAACGGTGAATGCGAAGGAAGAGTTCACTATCGAGTTGTTCTTCAATGGATTGCAACGTATAGCGGATGAGGTAGGCTTTTTCCGGAGTATGCACTTTGAGGTAATTGCCTTCAGCTGCGATGTACCGGATGTCATGGGCCCTGATCAGTACATTCCTGCCTTTTTCTTTGACTTCCAGGTGCTGGAGCAGTTCGCCCTGTTCATGCTGATGAGCTTCGAGCATCTTGACCATCTTCTGGTGCAGCAGTGCATCCTGTTTGAGGCTGATCTGATGCCGGGCGTGTTCAACTGCCCGCATAAAACGGTCGTCATCGTAAGGTTTGAGCAAATAATCAACGGCATGAACATCGAAGGCCTTGAGGGCGTACTGGTTGTATGCCGTCACAAAAATAATGAAGGGCAGGGGCTGAAGTTCCTGCTGGGAGAGCACATCAAATCCGGTGAGGTCCGGCATTTGAATATCCAGAAAAACCAGGTCCGGGCGGTAGTCTTTCATTTTCCGGAGGGCTTCACTGCCATTTTTGCACTCCCCGATAATGGAAATATAATCGATTGATTCCAGTAATTTGACGATTCGCGCCCTTGCCAGGGGTTCGTCGTCCACCACAAGAGTACGTATTTTTTTCATGGCCGTTGTCGTTGGAATGGAATAATGATAGTGGCTTCAAAGCCATTCCCCTGCTCGGACCGTACGTTGAAGGTGAAATTTTCCCGGTAGGTGAGTGCCAGGCGTTCTTTCACGTTTTTTAGCCCTATTCCGGAGGAGACGAGTTCTTCCGGCGGCCTGGCGCTTCCTTTCCCGTCATCCCTGACGATGACCATCACCTGGCCGCCCTCGATCTTTTTGCAGATGAGCTCGATCTTCCCCGGCCCGGTTCGGTTGGCAAAACCGTGCTTTACGGCATTTTCCACCAGAGGCTGAAGCATCAGGGTGGGAATGAGGGCCTCGAGAGCCTGCTCGTCGATCTGGTAGTCAATAGTCAGCCGGTCCGGAAAGCGAGCCTGTTCAATATTGAGATAATTTTTGATAAAATCGATCTCTTCCCAAAGCGGCGCCTGGTTCCGTTTGTCCTGGTCGAGTACGAAACGCAGCAGGTTACCCAGTTGAGAAACTACCTTCTGGGCCTTCTTTTTATCGAATTCCATCAGTGATGAAATGGTATTCAGGGTATTGAACAGGAAGTGAGGTTGAAGTTGGAGGCGCAGGGCATTGAGTTGAGCGCTGGAGAGCTGGCCTTCCAGCTGCGCCAGTTCCAATTGCTTGTTCCGGTATTTGCGGCGCAGTTCTACTGCCGTAATCACCGCGAACAGGATACCGAACTCGATCAGGCGGGTGATCACAGCGGCGGGAAGTACGCCGATGATGTGCCGGACGGTTTCCATGGTCATTTTTTTTACCCCCAGGAAATGCAGCGTTGGAAAGAACAAAAGGTTGGAGATCAGTTCGTGCAGCAGGCCCAGAAGGGTACCGGCCAGCAGTATCCTCAGGAAGAGAATGCCGTTACTGGCGCTGGGGCGTTCCTGTATCCGGTTGACGACCTGATAGACCAGTGGAAGAATGAGCGCCCAGGTCAGATAATTGACCACATGGATGAACCATCCGCGATCCCACATGAATTTATCTGCTTCATTGTAGTACATCATGAACAGATAATTGCGCAACCCGACCAGCGAACCCAGAGCAATACTGGCCAGGATAGCGTAGAAATAAGGTATGGGTAGTTTACGCGGACTCATATCCCAAAGAAAGGCAAAAAGCAGGAATTTTGGGAGTGCTTTGGGGCGAATGAATAGAAAAGTGGCCGTTTCGTTTTTCCATTGAAAAAAGCCAGTTATCTTGGAGGGAGTATGCCAGACAGCCGTAAACACAGAGGGCAGCATCCTTCTGATGCTAAATTGTTCGGCAAGAGCCAGGTGCCGAAACTCCAGCAGGCCGTAAAAGACCTTTCCTGGTTGTTATCCCGTGGTTATGCCGAGAAGTCCTCCCTGAAGCTGGTGGGAGACCGCTACCGGCTTCAGAGCAGGCAACGGCTTGCCGTTGCCCGTTCTTCCTGCTCCCGGCAGGCTGCTTCCCGGCGCCAGCTGCACGCTCTGCCGGAAGAGGCCATTAAGGGCAACACCCTTTTCATCGACGGCTTTAACCTCCTGATCACAGTCGAGAGCGCTCTCTCGGGAGGCTACATCCTGGAAGGGGTGGATGGCTGTTTCCGGGACATGGCCAGCATCCACGGATCATACAAACGGGTGATGGAAACAGAGGAGGCCATCCTGCTTTCGGGCAAGGCGCTTGAGGAACTGCAGGCCCGGCGCGCCATCTGGTATCTGGACCGCCCGGTATCCAATAGCGGCCGGCTGAAGCTGATGATCCTGGAGATCGCAGAACGATGCAACTGGGATTGGGACGCCACCCTGTACTACAACCCCGACAACCACCTTACAAAGCAGAAAGCTCCGGCTGTTTCTTCAGACAGCGCCATCCTGGATGGGGCAGCCCAGTGGTTTAACCTGGCCCGCTATGTGGTGAACCGCCACGTCCCTGATGCCCTTATTCTGCCACTGGGGCAGCTCGTCCGTACTTCCGCTTTTTAAAACCAGCAGTTCAATATTTCAGGAACTGGATTTTGTCAAATTTTTTTTTTAATTTTCTTACGCTGAGCGGTGGCTGAAAAGCCCCTTGCAGTCTTTTAAAGCAGGGTTATAATTCCATTTCCTAACTAAAACGATAAGACCTATGCTGAGGATTGCCTTTATTACCGCCTTGCTGATCGTATCTTCCTCTTTTGCCTTCGGGCAGAAAAAAACTTCCTCTGACGAAGAAGCCATAAAACAGGTGATTGAACAGGAATCCCGCTTGTTCTGGGCCAGGGATTTCAAGAACTGGCAGAAAGTCTGGGTGCATGAGCCCTATACCATCTGGACTGCCGCCTCCAATACGGGAGTCCGCCAGTATATCGGCTGGGACGCATGGAAGGAACAGGTGGAAAACCTTTTCAAAGAAAGCCCCGAGCCGGTCCCCTATGATGAAGACGTTAAGAAGTACGATTATACCTTTCGGGTCTATGGTGACGGCGCCTGGGTATCCTTCGAACAGGACAACAAAGGCACGACCACCTATGAGACCCGGCTTCTGGAAAAACACGGAGGAAAGTGGAAAATAGCGGCTGTGCAGCTCTTCTTTAATGCCAATGAGCCGGAAAGTGCGCCGGCTGATACCGGCGTCAATGAATAAATTTTCCTGCCCTGGAGCCCGGTGGCCACCGTTATTGCCGTCTTTCCTGTGGCCACCGCTCCTGTTTTATCCTTTCTTATTGCATTTCAGTAACCTGATCCTGCGCTTCAGGGTAGTTTTTTTGAAAATGGCAGCCTTTGCCGGCAATTTGCCGGTAAAATTGAATATTTATGCTGCCGAGGATCATTCTCACCTTATTGATAAGTGGCTGTATGCTCAGAAGCCTGTCCGGGCAGGCCACCATTTCCGGAAAGGTATTGGATGAACAGGGACAGGCCGCGGTGGGCGCCAACGTCTTCATCCGGGGAACCTTCGATGGAACTTCGGCTGCCTCTGACGGTTCTTTTTCGTTTTCAACCGAAAGGCTGGATACACTTATCCTCACAGTGACTTATATTGGATATCAGCCTTTTGAAATGAAATTGCCTTCCGGGCAAGACAGCCTGTGGGTGGAAGCCCTCCTCCGGCCTGCCGCCAGTGAACTGGCTATGGCCGTAATTACCGCCGGAGCATTTGAGGCGAGTGATGAAAAGAAGTCTGTTGTCCTCCGTCCCCTGGATATCGTCACCACCGCCGGCGCCACTGCCGATATCGCCGGCGCTCTGAACACCCTGCCAGGAACGCAAAGGGTAGGAGAGGAGGGGCGCCTTTTCGTTCGGGGTGGAGATGCGCATGAAACACAGACGTTTATAGATGGCCTCTGGGTGCAGAACCCCTACAGCAGCTCCGTGCCTGACCTGCCTGCTCGTGGGCGGTTTTCTCCATTCCTTTTTAAGGAAACCACATTCGCTACCGGCGGCTTTTCGGCGGAGTATGGCCAGGCTTTATCCTCAGCCCTTATTCTGGAAACCCAGGGCCTTGCCGAAGAATCCGTTACCGGGGTTTCCCTGATGAGTGTGGGAGGGGGGCTCTCACATACCCAACGTTGGGAGCGGTCTTCCCTGTCCTTGTCTGGTGATTACACTACCCTTGGGCCCTATACCAGCCTGGTGCCGCAGAATATCGACTGGCTGAAACCGGTGGTAAGCAAAGGCGGGCAATTGGTTTTCCGCCACAGCCCGGATGAGAATGCTCTCCTGAAATTTCAAAGCAGCGCCCGGTTTTCCGGTTTTTCCCTGCAATACCCCGGCCCGGAAGATGTCAGCAGCCAGGTTCCGCTCAGCCTGAACAATGGAAATTATTACGCCAATGCCTCCTACCGGGATATTCTTGGAGAAAAGTGGAGCCTAAAAGCCGGGGCCGCGTTCGCCTATGACCGGGAACAGATCCGGCAGGGCTTTCAACTGGACAGGGTGGAGCAATCTGTTCAGGCGAAGGCCGTTGCCAGTTACCATTTTGCAGAGCAGTCAGTGCTCAAAATGGGAGCGGAGATTGTCCGGGGGAATTTTGATGAAAAATACCTGGAATCTCCGGGGAATTCCTTCCACACTTTGCTAAAAGATACCTACACTGCAGGCTTTGCAGAAGTTGAATCTTACTTCGGGCCCAGGCTTGCCGCACGGTTTGGCCTTAGAGCCGCCCACAGCAGCCTGCTGGGGAAGGGCTCTGTTTCTCCCCGGCTAAGCCTGGCCTATAAGGCCGGCACATTCAGCCAGTTTTCCCTGGCCTACGGGCATTTCTATCAAAAACCAAAAGAGGAACAATTGCGGTACAATCAGCAACTGGGCTTTGAACGGGCAACCCATTACATACTGAATTATCAATACCAGCGTGAAAAAAGGCTTTTCAGGGTGGAAGGGTATTATAAGAAGTACAATGGCCTGGCCCGGTACGAAACGGATGCACCGTGGCTAAGTGATAATTCCGGAAATGGCTTTTCAAAAGGAGTGGATGTCTTTTACCGGGATAGAGCTTCCATCCGTAATGGCGATTTCTGGATATCCTATTCCCTGTTAGATACAGAACGGGATTACCTGGATTTTCCCCACGCCTCCACTCCATCCTTTGCCTCTAAGCACAACCTTTCTGTGGTTTATAAACATTGGCTCAACAGGCTCAATACGAGCATAGGGTTTACCTATACTTATTCCAGCCCCCGGCCTTTTAATGACCCCAACAAATCCGGCTTCAATACAGAACGAACCATACCCTATCAGGACCTGAGTTTTAACGCCAGCTACCTGACTAACCTGCTCGGGCAGTTTACCATCCTTTACGTGTCGGTTTCCAACCTGCCTGGATTTGAACAATCCTTCGGCTACCGGTACAGCAGCCAGGCTAATGAAGAAGGCGAGTTTACCCGTTCCCGGGTGGAACCTCCGGCCAAACGATTTTTCTTCATCGGCCTGTTCATTTCTATTGGAGAAAAATTTGATGACTGATAAAAAAACTTGATTATGAAAAAGATGATTTTAATTGTGTCGATGTTTACTTTTACTTTTCCAGCAATTTCTCAACAAACAAAATACGAAAAAACACTAAGCCAGGCCCTCGCCAAGCTGGAAGACGCAGAAGGCAGAGAGGCTTTGGCCGAAGCCGCCAACACTTTTGAACGTATCGGAAACGCCATGCCGGGAGAATGGCTGCCGTTCTACTACCATGCTTTTACCAACATGCGGCTGGCTATGGCCTTGATGGAAGAAGGACAGATGGGAGAATGTCAGGCGTACGTAAGCAAAGCCCAGGAGTCGTTGGATAAAGCAATGGCAATCGAGGAAGAGAATTCGGAAATTTGGGCGCTCCAGGGCCTTATTTTTCAGGGCCGGATATGGGAGGACCCACAGGCCAGGGGAGCGGAGTTCAGTATGAAGTCTCATCAGGCATTGGATAAGGCCATCTCGATTGGCCCTGAAAACCCCAGAGCTTATTACCTCAAGGGACAAAACGTATTTTTTACTCCTTCTTTTTATGGCGGAGGGCCTGAAGCGGCGCTTCCGCTGCTGGAAAAAGCGGAAAACCTGTTCGAAACTTCCGGTTCCGGAAATGCTCTTGAACCCAATTGGGGCAGAGAAACGAACCGGGAATTATTGAATAGGGCCAGAGCAGCAAAAAGTGAAGAGAAAAACTAATTTTGCAGCTATGCAAGAGAAAGCCGCCAGCCGTAATTTTTTTAACCGTTTGAAGGAAGTGTCCCTTCACTTCCTTCTGGGAGGAGCTGCTCTGGTGCTGCTTTTCAATTCAGATAATCTGATAAAAGGCGAGTGGGAGCGGGTTTTCAGCCAATGGATGTTTAACGGCACCCTTTGGGTGGCCCTGGGCCTGGGGCATGGCTGGATCGTCGGTTGGCTGGAGAAGAAGATGCCCTGGCTGGAAATGCCGGCCAAAAGGCTGATTGTCAGTATTATCCTTTCCATGGGATATACCGTTGTGGCTGCGGTTGTGGTCTTTACGGCCTTTGTTTCCATCAGGTATCGGGTATCGTTGTCAAAAAGCTTTGCTGCTCTGGATACGGGTTTCCTGTTGACGGTAATCATCATTACCATTATCGTTTCCCTTTTTTTGCACGGCAGAGGTTTTTTCATTTCCTGGAAGGAGTCCCTGCTGGAGGCGGAAAAGCTTAAGCGTGCGCACCTTTCTGCACAATACGAAAGCCTGAAGAACCAGGTTAACCCTCATTTCCTGTTTAACAGTTTTAATGTGCTCTCCTCTCTCGTTTACAAAGATCCGGACCTCGCTGCAAAATTCATCCGGCAACTCTCCTCGGTTTACCGCTACGTGCTGGATACCAGAGAAGCTGAGGTCGTGCCTTTATCTCAGGAGTTGAAAATCCTGGATTCCTATTTGTTCTTGCTGAAGATGCGTTTTGGAGAAGCCCTGGAGGTTGTGGTCGATGTTCGGCCCGATGATAATGTTGCCGTGGTTCCACTCGTCTTGCAGATGCTGGTGGAGAATGCCGTGAAGCATAATGTTGTTTCAAAAAGCCGGCCACTTCACATTCAATTGAGCCGGGAAGGAGAGGAGATCACCATCAGGAACAATTTTCAGCCCCGCGAGGATGAAAAAGAATCTTTGGGCATTGGTTTGCCCAACATTCAGGAACGGTACCGATATCTCACCGGGCTGGAGGTTGCCATTATCCGGTCCGGTGAACACTTCACTGTCCGGTTGCCACAGATCAGGCTGGTGCAGTAGCAATTAACTTTATGATCACATCTCGGAAAAAATTGAATCATGCAGGTTCTCATTCTGGAAGACGAAGAACTGGCAGCTGAACACCTGTCCAACCTCATCCGCCGCTATGATGAAGGGATAAAGGTCCTGGGGGTGCTGGATTCCGTGGAGGAGGCAGTGTCCTGGTTTCGGGAAAACCCGCCGCCAGACCTGGCGTTTTTTGACATTCAGCTTGCCGACAACCGCAGTTTTCAGATTTTTGAACAATGTGAAGTAGGCTGTCCGGTCGTTTTTACCACTGCTTATGACCAGTATGCCCTTCAGGCGTTTAAAGTAAACAGCATTGATTACCTGCTCAAGCCTGTAAGCCAGGAGGATCTTGGCCAGGCCTTCCGGCAGTATGAGGCCCTAAAAAGTACTTTTGGAACCAGCAGACGGGAAATGGAGCAGATCAGGCGGGCATTTCAGATGATGAGCCGAAAGTATAAATCCAGGTTTATCATTCGCACCAACCATCAGTTCTTTTCAGTAAAGGTGGAGGATATCCTTTACTTTTTCAGTGAGCATAAGATGGTTTGGGCCAAACTCCGAAACGGAAAAAGGCATGCTTTGGAATACACGCTGGACCAGTTGGAAGAAATGCTGGACCCCGGGCATTTCTTCCGGGCTAACCGAAAATTTATAGTGGCTTTCGAAGCGGTGGAAGAGGCAGTAGTTTATTCCAACAGCCGCCTGAAACTGCGCCTGGTGGGGCTGAAAGAAGGGGAGAAAGTTCTTGTCAGCCGGGACAGGGTGAAGGATTTTAAGAATTGGATGAACCAGTGATGGGGCCCGGCAGCTGGCTTCCGGAGAAGAAGCCAGTTGCCGGAAACACTAAATATCTCCTTTCAGGATCTCCCTTGAGATGACGAGTTTCTGGATTTCGGAAGTCCCTTCCCCAATGGTGCACAGCTTGGCATCCCTATAGTATTTTTCAACCGGAAAATCTTTGGTATAGCCATACCCTCCGAACACCTGAACGGCTTCATTGGCGATATGTACAGCTGCTTCGGAGGCATAATATTTGGCCATAGAGGAAATTTTGGTCGTTTTAAGCCCCCGGTCTTTCATTCGGCCGGCTTTTCGGGTTAACAATTCGGCAGCCTGTATCCGGGTTGCCATATCGGCGAGTTTGAAGCTGATGGCCTGAAAGCTGGAAATGGGTTTTCCGAACTGTTCCCGTTCCTGGGCGTATTGGACGGCTGCTTCGTAAGCACCCTTTGCGATGCCCAGAGAGAGGGCGGCGATGGAGATCCGGCCTCCGTCCAGCACCTGCATAGCCTGAATAAAGCCTTCTCCCGTTTCACCTAATATCTGGCTCTTATGGATACGGCAATCGTTGAAGATCAGCTCTGTTGTTTCAGAAGCCCGCATTCCAAGCTTGTTTTCTTTTTTTCCGGCGGAAAAACCCGGTGTCCCTTTTTCGATGACAAAGGCGGTCATGCCGCGGCTGTCCAGCAATTCTCCGGTGCGGACAACGACGACGGCAACCTGGCCGGATTTACCATGAGTGATGAAATTCTTGGTTCCGTTGATCACGTAGTAATCACCATCTTTTTCAGCTACCGTTTTCATCCGGCCGGCATCACTGCCGGTATTGGGTTCGGTGAGCCCCCAGGCCCCGATCCATTCCCCGGTAGCCAGTTTGGGCAGGTATTTTTCTTTTTGTTCTTCATTTCCGAAAAGAAGGATGTGATTGGTGCACAAAGAATTGTGAGCAGCCACCGATAGACCGATCGATCCGCATACCTTCCCTATCTCCTCGATAACAGTGATGTATTCCTGGTACCCCAGGCCGGCCCCGTGGTATTTTTCGGGCACGAGTACGCCTAGAAAACCGAAGTGCCCCATCTGATGAAAGAGGTCCACGGGAAAATGCTGGCTTTCATCCCATTCCATGACATGGGGGCGGATATAATTTTCGGCGAAATCCCGGGCTGACTCCTTTATCAATTGAAGGTTGTTGATCGTCTCTACACTCATTTATTTACGGATTTTAAAATATTATTTGCAGTTTTTTTTATAAAAGAAACAATGGTTGGCGAAAAGTTCAAAAACCTGCAAAAATTGATTTTTGCTTCATACAAATATAACGAGAATACAGGTAGCAGGTTTATCCTTTTGCCAATATAAGCTTCGGGTGCTGCCAGAAAATGGAATGCCGAGCGGCGAAAAAGGTTCACTGGCCTGAGGCCTTCATCTCATCTGCAATGCCAAGCGCCTGTTTCATCCGGTAATAGATCTCGGTATTCTCATAAATGCCGGAGAAAAGTTCTGCCGAAGGCCCATAAGCAAAAACAGGCACCATTGCCGCGGTATGGCCATTGGTAGTAAATACGAGGTTCAGGTTGTTCATTTCAGAACCGGGATTGAGCGCCAGGCCTCCGCTCTCGTGGTCTGCGGTGACAATAACAAGGGTCTCTCCATCTCTTTTGGCAAACTTCAACGCTTCTCCTATAGCCTGGTCGAAGTCCAGTGTTTCATCAACAAGCAGGCCTCCGTCATTGGAATGCCCCCCCCAATCGATCTGAGACCCTTCAACCATCAGGAAGAAACCGGTGTCACTCCGCCGGCGGAGGAAGGTCAGCGCAAAGTTTGTGGATTCAGGCAGATACTCTCTTCCGGCGGAATGAGTAAGGGGGTGCTTGTCGGCAGTAAAATATACAAAAGGCCTTTTTGCTGTAGGGTTTATCTCGAGTAAGCTCTCTTTAAAATAATCAGAAACCAGATATCCCTTTTGTCGTAACTCATCATAAAGATTTCTGTCATCTTCTTCTCTTCGGTCAAAATAGCGCTTTCCTCCTCCGATTAGCAGGTCAAAATCAGTCTTGAGAAAGTCGGCCGCAATGTCCTCGTAAAAAACCCGGATAGGTTGATGAGCAATAAAGGCGGCGGGCGTCGCATGGACGATTGTCGAGGAAGCAATAAGGCCGGTAGCATATCCCCGGGATTTAAGTTCCTCCATAATGGTGTAACAGGGCATTGTGTCCGTGTCCACACCGATGGCCCCATTATAAGTTTTTATGCCGCAGGCAAAAGCAGTGGCGCCTGCTGCCGAGTCCGTAACCAGGTCGCTGGCTGAATGGGGCTTGTGGAAACCAATAATGGAAAACTGCTCCAGGTTCAGTTTGTTGTTGTTGCTGTAGAGGGCTGCCGAGATTTGTGGCAGGCCCATGCCATCTCCGATAAGGAGGACTATATTCTTTGCCCGCCTGAGCGGTTCGTCGCCGGAAACCAGGCTTGGCCCCGGCGCTTTACAGGAGTAGAGCATGGAGGCCAGAATAAAGAAAACCGGCAAAATACGATAGGGCATAGATCTGAAATTTTGTAGCCACTTTATTACAAGCATGGATATTACACTTTTTCTGCCTTTGAAAGAATAAATTTACAAGTAAAACTTTTGTTTAGAATTAAATTTTTTTAACACAAAATTAATCTCAAAAAACTGGAATTTTATTTGGTTTAGGCATAGCTTTGTGGTGAAATGGCAATTAATATTTTTTGAGTACCATAAATTAGTAAGCCATGATCACCCGAACTTTAAAAACCCTGGCAACCATGCTGGTTGCCGCCAACTTTGTTTTGGCTAATCCTTTAGAACCTTCCGAAACCATTTTTGACCATCTTTTCCGGAATGATGTCCTCGAATTTACTTTGGAAACAGACCTGGCCGAGCTGATAGAGAATCGGCGTACGGAAGATTACCTTCCGGCTGTATTCACTTTCAAAGACGCGAAAGGGCAGGAGCATATCCAGGAGATCAAGGTGAAACCAAGAGGGAAATTTCGCCGCAGAATATGCAACTTTCCACCTCTGATGCTCAATTTTTCCAAAGGAACACTGGAGAAGGAGGGCTACATTCCTGAATTCGATAAGCTCAAGTTGGTTACCCACTGTATCGATGACAAGTTTGAAAGTAAGGAGCAGGTAATGAAAGAATACCTGGCTTATCAGCTTTACCGTGAAATAACGGGCCTGAGTTACCGGGTGCAACTTGCCAAGGTCACTTATATTGACAGTAAGGGCAGCCTGAGTAATATCAGGCGTTATGGCTTTGTCATTGAGGATACGGATGAAATGGCCCGCCGCTTAGGCGGTGAAGAGTGTGAAGACTGCCGCGGCCTTTCTTCGGCTGAGCTGGCGCAAAGAGCAGAAAACCAGATGGCCGTATTCCAGTATATGATCGGGAATACCGATTGGGACCTCAACATGATCCGCAATGTCAAAATGGTTAAGCCGCGTGATGGCGGAGCAGTCATTCCCGTTCCTTACGACTTTGATTTCGCCGGCCTGGTGGATGCGCCCTATGCCATTCCCAATTCTGACATCGGCCAGCTGACGATCAGGCAGCGGGTCTTTCAGGGCCGTAAAGTCAGCCGCCAGTTACTCGAGGATACTTTGCGGCTTTTTCTGGCAAAGAAAAGTGAGTTGATGGCAACTGTTGACGGGTTCCGGGAATTGGGCCGGGATACCCGGCGAAATATCGGGAAATATCTCGAAACTTTTTTCCGGGACGCCGAGGAAGTACTCAATGGTGGACAGCCCCAGGATCCTTCTTTGCTGCAGGCTATAGAAGAGAGCCCTGAAGAAAAGCCTTCCGGAGCAAACTCCTCCCTTGGGAAATAGAAAATTTTATTTCTCAGGAATAGCGTTGCAGTATTCGCCGAACCGGTTCTACATATCCGCTACCGAAAAGATTGACATGAACCAGCAGGTAATAAAGTTGGTAAATGTCAATCCTTTCATCCAACCCAGGCAGGCAGGGATAGGCCGATTGGTAGGCCTGGTAAAAATAAGGGGAAAAACCTCCGAACAGGCGAGACATTCCCAGGTCCATTTCCCGGTGAGCATAACTGACGGCAGGGTCGATCAGAACGGGTTCGCCATTGGCTGCTGAAATGAAGTTGCCGCTCCAAAGGTCTCCATGTGTGAGGGCAGGCGGCTCTTCCGGGCATAACTCCGGAATTCGATTGTACAACCTGTCAAAATCAGATGGGGCTCCCGCCCAAAGGCCATTATGAGCAATGGCCCTGTTTACCTGGGGCTCCAGCCTTTCAAGGATAAAAAAATCGGCCCAGTTGGCATGCCGGTGGTTGGCCTGGGGGAGGCTGCCGATATAATTGCTGTGGCTCAGGCCAAAATGAGCATCAGTGCAGCGGTGCAGGTTGGCCAGAGCCTGGCCGAAGTTTTCCCAGAACTTCCTGCTTCGGCCTGTTTCTTCCACGTATTCCAGAAGGAGAAACCCATAACCATCTGCTTGTCCGGTACCCAGTGACTGAGGAACTCTGATGGCTCCGCTGGCCTTCAACAACCGCAGGCCAAGTTCTTCCTTCTCGAACATAGTGACAGAACCTGGCCGGGCGTTCATCTTCAGAAAAAAAAGCCCTCTGCGGGACTCCAGCAGCCGGGCATCATTGATATCTCCTCCGCCAACAAAAGAAACCCGTAGGATTTCGGTGCCCAATTTCTCTTCGCAGCTGGCTTTTATCGCTTCGGAGAGCACTACTACAGCCTGTTTTTGTTGATGATCTCCAGCAGTTCTTCCCGATAATTTTTGCCGATCGGAAGGTGTTTGGCCTGGTTCTTCTCCATTACTTCCACCATATTGCCGACGATCGCCTCGATCTTATCAACATTTACAATGTAGGAACGGTGGATGCGGCGGAAGATGTTTTGCGGGAGTTTCTCTTCCAGGCTCTTCATGGTTTGAAGGGTGATCACCCGGCTGTTTTCCATTCGAATGATGACGTAGTCTTTCAACCCTTCGATATAGATTATGTCGGCATAGTTGATCTTTACCAGCTTCTTGTCTGCCTTCACGAAAATGAAATCGGGTTCTTCTTCCTCCTCCCCTTCATGAGTTGCAGCACTTCTGCTGCGGAGTTCCAGTTGATCCATAGCCTTATTGACTGCTTTCATAAACCGCTCCAGCGAGATTGGCTTAAGGAGGTAGTCCAGAGCGTTGAGCTCAAACCCTTCGATGGCGTAATTAGGGTAGGCAGTAGTGAATATTACAAGGGGTGGATGGCTGAGCGTTTTCAGGAAGTCAATTCCTGTAAGCTGGGGCATTTGTATATCCAGGAACATGAGGCCGACATCGTGTTTTTTCAGGGCTTCGTTGGCTTCCAATGCATTGCTGCATTTTTCGACAAGGTTGAGTTCTGGTATTTTTTCAATGTAGGTTTCCAGGACATCCTGAGCTAAGGGCTCGTCATCAACAATGATTACATTAATCATGAAATTTGGTTTAAAGTTGTTATGCCAAATCTAATTTAAGGTTTACAGCGTAGGATCTTGGAGAATCCTCGATTTCAAGATCGTATTGATTCGGATAAAGAAGGTTCAGGCGCCGGTGGATATTGACCAGGCCAATGCCTCCGCTCCGGCGGCTGTCTTGTTTTGGTGGGGTGTCAGGTTTGCTGTTCTCGATGAAAAAATGGACTTTTCTCTCCTGAACGGACAGTTTAATATTTACAAAGCCGGTGGAGATCTGATTGCTCAGCCCATGTTTGAAGCTGTTTTCCAGGAATGGAATAAACATGAGCGGTGCAATTTTCTGGTCGGCAATTTCGCCTTCCACCTCGAAGTTGATCTCAACGTTTTTACCCTGCCGAAGCCGCTCGAGGTCCAGATAGTTGCGGATATAATGGACTTCCTTGCTCAGCAAAACCTGTTTCTCATTGCACTCGTACAGCATGTAACGCATCATTTCGGACAGCTTGATAACGATCTCGGGGGCTTTGTCCGACTTTTTCAGCGTCAGGGCATAAAGGTTATTCAGGGTATTGAAAAGAAAATGTGGGTTGATCTGGGATTTGAGAAACCGCAGTTCCGATTGCATGGTCTGGGTCTGCAGTTCCTGTTTTTCCCTGAGGTGGCGGGCCCAGTCTGCAATGATCTTGTAGATGGTCGATGAACCGGCAATGAAGAAGGTGACCAGAAAATACCAGTTCATGTTGTTGAGCAGCTCCGTCTGGGCATGGGGGTAGCCGCTGAATTTAAAATAAAAGGCCAGTACTTTAAGAGGAGTGATGAGAATGGTGGCCAGGATCAGCAGGGCGCAGTAAGTAAGGAAACGTTTCTTGGTCAGGTAATTGGGGATCAGGTAGAACAGGTTGAAATAGACGATCAGCCCGTAAAAGAAAATGTTGATCAGCTCATTACTGAGAGTGAAGAGGAAGCCTTGTTCCGTCCCTTCGATCAGTGTAAGGAGCAATAAAAATACCAACCAGAATAGGGTGTGGAAGGCCACCCGCCTGCTCATAAAATCGAAAACCCTGCCGGTTGGATTTCTTTGGGCTATTGTGTCCATTTAAAAAAAGCTGTAATGCACAGGCATAAAGTAATGCCCGGGTTAAAATAGTAATTATTCAGGTGCCGTCTAAATTTTTTTCCTGTCCTGGAATAATAGGGTTGTCCTTGCGGTTGAGTAAAAAAATTAGACGGACCAGCACAATTAATCGTTTGGAGGCTCCAGAAGGCTGAACCCCAAATCCATTCTGGAGTTTGGAGGTTTTACCTATTATTTTCAGCAATTTGTACTTTTGCGCTGAATATCACATAAAGCAATGGTATATTTAACGAGAAGGGAACGGTTTAACGCCGCCCATAAGCTGTGGGTCAGTGAATGGAGTGACGAAGAAAACCTGCAGGCTTTCGGCAAGTGCGCCAACAAGAACTGGCACGGGCATAATTACGATCTTTTTGTGACGGTGAAAGGCACTCCTGATCCGGTAACCGGCTTCATTATTGATGTGAAAAAGCTGAGCAGAGTCATCAGGCAGGCTATCATCGACAAGGTTGATCACAGCAACCTCAACCTGGACGTGGATTTTATCCCGGAGGGTATGCAGCCCACAACGGAAAATCTGGCCATCCTCTTCTGGCGGCAACTTGAACCTCTGTTGGAGCAGGGGCAATTGCACCGCATCAAGCTTTGTGAAACGGAAAATATTTACGCAGAATACTTCGGGGATTAGGAGTTTGTTCAAATTTCGATGATGAGCCGAGAGCGAGAAAATTTTATTCCAGCCAAGGCAAATTTTGCAGCCGGATGCGGGCAATCCGGCGAAAAATTTAACAGTTTACCCCGTACACGAGGTGTCGGGGCCGGATGGAACAAAATTTGCCGTTCGCAGGCCATTGATTGAATTTTGAACAAACTCTAAGCCTGCCGGGCCGAATGGCCTTTTCCGGACAACCACATTGGCCGCCGGCTGTTATAAGGGAAGTATTCACTAAAAAAGAAAAAAGCCCATGTCAACCATCAAGCCTGAAAATTTTGAAGTGGAGGCCCCGGAGAGCCTGATCGAGAATTTTGCTTCTGTCTTGCGGGGTATCGGGGAGGACCCTTCCCGGGAGGGGTTGTCCAAAACACCGGAACGGGCCGCCAAAGCCATGAAATTCCTGACCCAGGGATACGAACAGGACGCAGAGGCCATTCTTCAGTCGGCAATGTTTCGGGAAGACTACAGTGAAATGGTCCTGGTCAAGGACATTGAGCTGTATTCTCTTTGCGAACATCATATCCTTCCGTTCTTCGGCAAGGCTCATGTCGCCTATATCCCAAACGGATACATCGTGGGCCTAAGCAAAATCCCTCGTGTTATCGATGTTTTCGCCCGCCGGTTGCAGGTTCAGGAACGGCTGACCGACCAGATCCTTCATTGTATTCAGGATACGCTCAACCCTCTGGGAGTGGCGATCGTAATCGAGGCCCGGCACATGTGTATGATGATGAGAGGAGTGCAGAAACAAAATTCGATCACGACAACTTCGGCGTTTACAGGAGAATTCCAGAGAGTAGAAACCCGGAATGAATTTCTTAATCTCATCGGTTCTAAATTGATCTGACCGGCTTCTTTCGAAAAATCAAACTTTAAACTATGAAAGCCTATATATTCCCCGGACAAGGGGCCCAGTTCGAAGGTATGGGAAAAGACCTTTACGACAGCTCGGATATTGCCCGAGATGTAATGGAATTGGCTAATGACCTCCTCGGTTTCCGCATTACAGATGTAATGTTTAAGGGAAATGCCGAGGATCTTAAACAAACGAGGATTACGCAACCGGCCATTTTCCTGCATTCTATTGCCAAGGCCAGAATCGCCGGGGATGCGTTCAGGCCGGATGCGGTAGCAGGGCATTCTCTGGGAGAATTCTCCGCTTTGGTGGCTGCCGGCGCCCTCTCCTTTGAAGAAGGCCTTCAGCTGGTTTACAACCGGGCGCTGGCCATGCAGAAAGCCTGCGAAGCTGTAGAAAGTACCATGGCAGCCATTTTGGGGCTGGAGGATGAAGTTGTAGAAAAAGTGTGCAGTGAGATAGAAGCGCTCGTCGTGCCGGCTAATTACAACAGCCCCGGGCAGCTGGTTGTTTCCGGTACTGTTGCCGGGGTGGAAAAGGCTGTTGAAAAACTTCAGGAGGCCGGCGCAAGGCGGGCCGTTGTCCTCCAGGTCGGCGGCGCATTCCATTCTCCGCTCATGCAGCCGGCAAAGGAGGAACTCCAGGCTGCCATTGAGAAAGCCCGGTTTTTCCCTCCGTCCTGTCCTGTTTATCAAAATGTAGATGCCCAGCCCCACACCAACCCGGAGGAAATACAGGCTAACCTTATCGCACAGCTGACTGCTCCTGTACGTTGGACCCAAACGATGGAGAAAATGATCAGTGATGGAGTTGCAGAGTTTATCGAAGTTGGCGGTAACGGAAAGACGCTGCAGGGATTGGTGAAAAAGATTGACCGCAAATTCCCAACAAGCGCTCTTTAAGAGTGTGTTCAAATTTCGTTTTCAGCCCGAAGTATGAAATTTGAACACACTCTAAGCAAAGCAGGCGTCAGATGTGCCGGGAGCAGAGTTGTTTTTTTTATAGAAAGACTTGATATTGGAGCATTTCTGAACGGAATGCGGCCCTATCCGGCAAGGAAACCCAGCATGCATTGAGATTTTTTTGAACTATAAAGGGTGCCCGTAGGGTTTAAATAAAGAACATATTAATTACGAAAGCACTCATTCATGGTAAGACAAGAGGTTGCCAGCGGGAAAGTACTCCTGGCCGAGCCTTTTATGCTCGACCCCAATTTTAAACGCTCTGCGGTTTTATTGTGTGAACATAGTGAAGAAGGCAGTGTGGGCTTCATTATGAACAAACCGCTGAATATGCGCATCGACGAGCTTATTGATGGGTTTCCGGAATTCGATTCAGAGGTTTTTTTCGGTGGGCCGGTGCAGACCGACACCATCCATTACATCCACAATGTAGGGGGCCTGGTCGAAGACAGTATCAAAGTAGCTGATGGGGTTTATTGGGGTGGAGATTTTGAAAAATTAAAATTTTTAATCTCATCGGACCTCATCCTGCCCCGAAACATCAGGTTCTTCGTAGGATACTCCGGATGGTCGGAAGGGCAGCTTAAGGACGAAATGGTCTATGGCTCCTGGGTTTTGGCGGATATGGACCCCAATTACCTGTTTAAGTCAGAGCCTAAAAAGCTTTGGAACCAGGTAATGTACAACAAGGGAGATACCTATACCATTATCGCACAGATGCCGGAAGCCTCCAACTGGAATTAATAATCTTTTTCCGGGCATTGCCAACGAGAAACCCCTCAGCGGAATCGATCCACTGAGGGGTTTCTCGTTTTGTTTTATCAGTACAACAAAATGGGTCAGGGGTTGCCGTTTTCGGCAGCCAGCGAAGCGTCATTATCCTCCACTTTTACCGGGTGCGCCTTTTCCAGCAGGGCCATGTATTTGTCCCGCAATTCGGTAAACCGGGGCATGTCTTCGTCCGGAAGCGGTTTGGCCGGAGGGAATTTCAGGTTGAGGTGGTTTACCTGCTTCCCGTTCTTCCAGAAGCGGAAACAAACGTGAGGGCCGGTAGCCAGTCCGGTTGAACCAACATAGCCGATGACCTGCCCTTGCTTAACATGAACGCCGGACGATATTCCTTTGGCGAACTTCTGCATGTGCAGATATTGTGTTTGATAGGTGTCGTCGTGTTTGATCTTGACGAAGTTCCCGTTACCCTTGGTATAAGAAGCCTTAATGACAACGCCGTCGCCAACTGCATAGATAGGCGTACCGTAGGGAGCTGCGTAGTCAGTTCCGTAATGCGGCCTTCTGCGTTTCAGGATAGGATGAAACCGGTTCAGGTTGTAGTAGGAAGAGATCCGGGAGTATTTAACGGGAGATTTCAGAAAACCCCGTTTCATTGGGCGCCCTTCGAGGTCGTAGTAACCGTCGGTTTTTCCATTGTCGTAAAAGATAGCGTGGTATTCATTTTCACCCGTTTTGTAATAAGCCGCGTGTACCTGCCCGATGCCCACTTCTTTCCCTTCGATAAATTCCTGGTCGTAAACCAGCTTGAATTCATCATCTTTCTGCAGATGGTGAAAATCTATTGACCACTGAAGAGCATCTTCCATCTTGGCGGCCAGGTCGTAGCTAAGCCCTTGCCCTACAATGGCATTCCAGAGGGAAGTTTCCAGCGTGCCGGCAGCAGACCGGACCTCAGTGGTTATCTCCCGCTCATGGCGGGTAACCTTCTTGTCTTCTTTTAATTCGAAGACGACGTATTCATAGACGTTGGGCTCATAAATGAGATACTCTGCCTGCTGTGTACTGTCTTTCGTCAGGATGGTATAAGGTTTGCCAACGCGAAGGCGCCTGACGTCAAATACGCCTGCTGAATTGGCTACGATCTTATCAATTGACGGGTAATCCAGTTGTTGGGCGAGCAGAATGTCAGCTAGAAATTGCCCGGGTTCAATAGTTTTTTCCAGGACCTGGAAAGTATCTATGGCGAAGCCGTATTTGAGGGTCGGAACGGTAACCGGAAAGGAGCCCAGTTCAAGGGGCTTTTCGGAAGCAACAAGAGAAGCCTGAAGGCTTTTTTTAATATCTGCGCTGAAGTAAAAGAGGGTTCCTCCAATCAATAGCGCCGACAAAGTTGATAATCCGATCTTAAGTAATTTCCGTTTCTGTTTCAGAATTTGGGTAAACGATTCTGGCAAATCCACTTTCTCATGATTTGGTTAAACAATCGCGTTACAAATATGGCAATCCAACCCTGCCGGAGAACTTGTCTCTCCGCCCGCATTTTTCTATCGTTTTTGGGTTGAAAAGCCTTGTGCGCATGGGATTGCTTTGCACTCTCTAAATATTGCCGTTTCTGCAAATATAGAATTGCCCCGCAATTGCACCTAATGAAATTTGTTAAAAATGCACTTTTCTGCTCCTTTTGTGGAAAACTTTTTCGTTTCAGCCCCTTTTTTTGATATTTTTTTTGCCTCAATGGCAATATTGTTTCTACTCTTTCAATAAAAAGGCCCGCTTTGTTTTGTGAATGCCTTTACTGAAATTATGCCTACCTTTGCGGCTAAACCGAGAGGACTTATGCCTGATCAATCCAAATACGGCCTGCGGGGAGTATCCGCTGCTAAAGAAGAAGTGCATGCGGCGATAAAAAACCTCGACAAAGGCTTATACCCCAGTGCTTTTTGCAAGGTGTTGCCGGATGTGGCCGCCGGAGACCCCGCATATTGCAACCTGATGCATGCCGATACTGCGGGTACAAAAGGAAGCCTGGCCTATCTGTACTGGAAAGAAACCGGAGACCTCTCCGTCTGGGAAGGGATCGCTCAGGATGCCATTGTGATGAACCTGGATGATATGGCCTGCGTCGGTTGTACCGATAATATTTTGTTATCTTCCACCATCGGGCGAAATAAAAACCTGATCCCTGGTGAGGTGATCAGCACAATCATAAATTTTGCCGTCCGGTTTGTTGAAGAAATGGCCGGATTCGGGATCAATATTCACCTGGCCGGGGGAGAAACCGCCGATGTTGGAGATATTGTCCGGACAATTGACGTAGGATATACTGCATTTGCGCGAATGAAACGCGCCGACCTGATCGTCAATAACATTCAGGAGGGAGATGTGATCGTAGGCCTGGCTTCCTACGGGAAAGCTGCATACGAGGACCGCTACAACGGGGGCATGGGCAGCAATGGACTGACTTCCGCCCGCCATGATGTATTTGACCACGGATATGCAGGCAAATATCCCGAAAGTTATGACCCTCACATTCCGGAAGAAGTAGTTTATGCAGGCAGCAAAAAACTAACGGATACAATAGAGGTGGATGGAGAAAAGCTTGCTGTTGGCCAGCTGGTGCTTTCGCCAACCCGCACTTATCTGCCGGTACTCAAGCAATTGACAGAAGAATTGAGAGGACAGATACACGGCCTGATCCACAACACCGGCGGAGGCCAAACCAAGGCCCTGAATTTCGTGGAAGACAAGCACATTATTAAGGATAACCTGTTCCCAATCCCTCCTCTCTTCCGCCTGATCCAGGAAGAATCAGGTACGGGCTGGAGAGAAATGTACCAGGTGTTCAACATGGGGCATCGCCTGGAGGTTTACCTTTCGGGAAAAAACGCCGGGAAAGTTATCGACATAGCCGGGGCTTTCAATATCGATGCCCGGATAGTCGGCAGGGTAGAGGCGGGAAAAGGAAAAAATCTGCACATTGAGAGCCCTTTTGGGAGGTTTGACTATAGACAAGGTTAACTCGTTGATAAGGTACAAGCAATAATATGAGCCGCATAAGCAGAAAGGAAAAAGCAAATGCCATAATCAAAATACTGGAAGAACTCTTTCCGGTAGTACCTATTCCTCTCGAACATCAGGATCCTTACACCTTGCTTGTTGCCGTTTTGCTCTCCGCCCAATGTACGGACGAAAGGGTCAATAAGGTGACGCCTCACCTTTTTGAACTGGCCGATAACCCGTTTGATATGGCGGAACAAAAAGTTGAAGATATCATGGCGATCATTCGCCCCTGCGGCCTCGCTCCGAGGAAGTCCAGCGCTATCTATGAGCTTTCCAATATTCTGGTGGAAAAGCACGGAGGCCAGGTGCCTCAGGATATGAAGGCCCTGGAGGCCTTGCCCGGAGTAGGGCATAAAACTGCATCAGTGGTCATGTCGCAGGCCTTTGGCGTTCCGGCATTTCCAGTGGATACGCACATTCACCGCCTGGCTTACCGGTGGGGCCTCAGTACCGGGAAAAATGTGGAAAAAACGGAAACCGACCTGAAGAAGGTATTTCCCAAAGAGAAGTGGAACAAACTTCACCTTCAGATCATATATTTCGGGAGGCAATACTGCCCTGCCCGTGGGCATGATCCGGAAAAATGCCCTATCTGCAGCCGGTACGGCCGGAAAAGCCTCTTCAAATGAGTTCCTTTAGAAGGGATATCCAAAGCCCAGGTTGAAAGAAACGATATCGGTGAATTTTAACCCGGCCCGCCCACCGCTACTTCGAAAATCCCGGAACCAGTAATCCTGCCAATTCCCCTTGCCGTTCTCGGACGGCATAGGGGATGCGTGCCGGAACTTGGCGGCCATATCCAGCCGGAGAATGAAATAAGAAAAGTCGAGGCGGAGGCCAAAGCCGCCTCCTACCGCAATTTGTTTATAGAAGGGCTCATTGGTATAGATTACCTTTTCTCCCTGGTTGTCGGTGCAGCTGTATTGCCTGCTGCTGAAAAGGAACTGAGATCCACACCGGGCAGTATCCCGTTTAAAGGTCCAGATATTCCCGGCATCGAGAAAAAAGGCGCCGTTCACCACCCAGAAAATGTTGAAGCGATATTCCAGGTTGGCCTCCAGGCGGATGTCTCCTGACTGGTACAGGCGCGTGTTGAAAGTGCGGTCCAGAGACAGCGTATCTTCAAAGGCGCCCGGGCCCAGCCCCCGCGGCGCCCAGGCCCGGATACTGTTGGGGCCGCCGGCGTAGAACTGTTTTACATAGGGCACATCAGTGGTATAGCCGAAGGGGCGGGCCACCCCCACGGCGACCCGGGCGGCCATAGAGCGTTTTGTCGAATATGACCAGTATTTTCGAAGGTCAAACTGAGTGCGGACGTATTGTGAGAAATCGACCCTGATGCCATCTTTGAAGCGCAGCCGCAGGGTATCCTGTTTAAGGGCAAACGCATTATAGATGGCATTTCCCGCCCAGATCTCTGAGCCGGCGAGTTCGAAATTGAAACCGATGTAATGAGAATTGCCCCGGCGGTTGGGCCGGGCATTGTGCACGAAGTTTAGGTCCCGGAATAGAAAGCTCACGAAAAGCTGTTCGCCAAAGGATCGGGCCAGGAAGGGGTTGACATCCAGAATGGAATCAAACCGGGGCGTGGTGATCGGCCGGAGGTAGTCCAGCCCGATATGGTTCACAATGAGGCGTTGATTGCGCTTGCGGGGAAAGTCAAAACCGAAAGTTCCGGTGAGCAGGTTGTATTGATAAAAATCGAGAATGAGCAGGTAGTTGTAACTGGCCGACAGGCGGGTGGCGGCGCTTTCCTTTAAAGAATTGTAAAAATTGTCGTTGACGAACAGTTCGCGTTTTCCAACCTTCGGCCGGTTGAGGCGCCCCCATATCCCGAGGTAATCCACAAACCGGGGAAGGTAGAGGTCGGTTTGCAGGCGTATGTCAACGGTATTCCAGAAACGCTTTTCCGAAATGGCGCTGGGGCTGGGGTTGAACTCCACACCGGCGGAGAAATCGGCGATGAGCAGCTCCGCTCCTTTAAAGAGGTTGCGGTTTCGGAAAGAAGGGCTGGCCGTCAGCCCGATGAGGTTTCCCGCTCCTGAAGCGTTGCGGCTGGCGTAGTTGAGCTCGAAGTCCAGCCCCAGTTCCATCTTTTTGTGCTGGGTCAGTTCAATTCTGATGTCAAGCCTGCTGGGGTCATCCGGGTCTGTTTCTTCCTTCAACCGTACAAAACGGAAGACCCCCAGAGCTGACAACTGCTGGTTGGTGAGGTCAAAATCCCGCTGATTATAAAGTTTGTTCTTTTTAATGTAGAGGTTTTCAAGGATGGTTTCGGGCTTGATCCGGAAGTAGGGCCGGGGGGAAAGGAAACGAATACCGTTGATGGTGGAGTCATAAAGTGTTTGGCTCTCCTGGCCCGGAACATAATCCATGTAAACAGTAATGTCATCAATGGTATAGGCCTGATGAATACTGTCTTCCAGAGGAGGCAGGACCTCAAGGTAAATCTTTGCTTTTTTTGAGGCTACTGTGGTGTCTGCTTCGAGGGGAGCAACGTAATTGGCGTAAAAATTGGCATATCCGTTATTTCTCAGATCCTGGACGATCCGATCCCTTTCCCGGTCATACAGAGTTCCATCGATCCCGGCGCCAGGCTGGAGCAGCGTGTTGGAAGCGATGGTTTGCAGCCTTTGGTTGACCAGGCTGTCTTCACTGTAGAACAGAGCGGTGTCAATGGTGAACTGCTGCCCGGGTTCGGCGTAATAAGTGATAGAGATCTTCTTTTTGCGTACATCCGGAACGGCAAAGACATTGGCATTGAAAAACCCTTTGTACTGCAGGAAGAATTTCATTGACTCTTCGGTTGCTTCCGTCAGCTGTTGATCGTAAATGGCGGGAGGCTCGGCGAGCACTCTAAGCTGCCATTTGTCAAATTTGGTCGTGTCTTCGGGCCCCTGGTTAATGAAATAAAACCATTCCCTTGGAATGAAGAAAAATTTACTATTCTCCTTCTGTTTGTAAAGGGTCGAAAGTTCGTACTTCAACTCCCTCTTCCGGTTGATATTGCCTTTGCTTTTTAACTTAATACTATTGCCTTTAAGCAGATACTGGTCCGCAGAAAGATATTTAGAGGTATTGCAGGCAGGCAGCAACAGGGCAACCATTATTATTCCGAATATGTATCTTGCAAGGTGCTTCAGCTTTATAGACATCACAATATCAATTCCTGATGACGCTTTCAAAAAATAAGGAAAAATTCATCAAATCCCTGCGCCTGAAGAAATTTAGGCAAAAGTATAACAATTTCATCGTCGAAGGAGATAAAATGGCTCGTGAGTTATTGGGGCAGAAGCCTGAACTAGTGATCGCGGTTTTCGCTCTGGAGGAATGGTTGTCCAGAGTGGAAGAAGCTGCCGATGTGGCTGCCGAAAAGCTGTTTCCTGTTTCCGGGGCGGCCCTAAGGCGGATCTCCGGGCTGGATACGCCCAACCAGGTTTTGGTGGTATCCTCGATCCCAAATACCGTAATTGCCGCCGGACAGGTGGAAAACTCCCTTTCACTGTATCTGGACGGCATCCAGGACCCCGGCAATTTTGGCGCCATCCTTCGCATTGCCGATTGGTTCGGCATCGGTTGTGTGTTTACATCCGCCGGTTGTGTTGACCCCTACAACCCCAAGGTAGTACAGGCGTCCATGGGGTCGCTTCTCCGGGTTGCCTGTGCCGAGGCTTCACTTGAAGCTTTGCACAGGGAGTACCCTGCTCTGCCGGTGTATGGCGCCGTATTGGACGGGGAAAATATTTTTAAGGCCGGCCTGGACAAGGCTAAGGGGATCATCGTAATAGGGAACGAGGGCAGAGGGCTCTCCCCAGAAGCAGAGCGTTTTTTGTCACACCGTATTTCGATTCCCCGGGCAGCTCAAAGCCGGGCAGAGTCATTGAATGCGGCCATTGCAGCGGGAATTCTCTGCGCAGTTTTCACAAACATGCACTAAAGCAATTTCTGCAATTCCCGCTCAATCTGCTCGGCCCCTCTGAGGTTAACGGCGGCGATATTGCCATCGCGGTCGATCAGGAAGGTTCGGGGGATGCTTCGGACTCCGTATTTGGCAGCCGGCCCGGATTCCCATTTGCGCAGGTCGCTGACGTGGTATTCCCATTTCAGGTTGTCCTGCTTAATGGCGTCGATCCAGCGTTTTTTCTGATCTTCCAGGTATTGATTGGCTGCTTCTTCATTGGGGAACCGGCTTCTGGTCCTGGAGTCTATCCCGTCCAGAGAAACACTGAATACGGTGAAGCCCTGGGATTTGTATTTGTCATAGACCTTTACCACGTTGGGGTTCTCCCGGCGGCACGGGCCGCACCAGCTGGCCCAGAAGTCGAGGAGGACGACGTTCCCCTTTAGGCTGGAAAGAGAATATTCTTTGCCGTTGGGGTTGGGCAGCGTAATATCCGGAGCAGGCTGTCCTACCTGAATGAGTTGATCGGCCATCTGAGCCTGATACTGGCGCTCCACTGCGGAGATGAATTTGGCGTATTCCTGCCCTGTTTCTGAATTGGGGTCAAGCTTGGCAAGCGCCTTCTTCTGGGTATCCAGGAATTGCCCGGAAGCGCCCAGTGAACGATAAGCCACAAAGGCTCCGAGCTCGGGGTTGGAGACGGTATCGATAAATATGGAAATGTCTTCGGCGCTTACCTGCCGGTTGAACAACCCTTTCATGATGTTGGCAAGCGTTCGGCTGTCGTCAGAGCCGGTGATTGTGAAATCGTAGTTTTGGATAGTCCCCAGGTCTCCACTGATGGCCACCTTTTTTTCCGTACCATCCATAGCCAGGTTGACCCGCTTGGCGCCGAGGCGAAGCTGGTAAATACCGGCAGGGATGCCCTCGGGGAACTCGAATTTGAAATTGCCGCTTCCGTCAACCTCCGTTTTTGCCAGAACATTGCTGGCCTTGCCGATGATTACGTGATCCAGAAAAGCCTGAATATTGGCGGCATTCTTGACATCACCTGTTATCTCTGTTCCTTTCACGGGGGTATCGCAGTGCCAGGTAGCCAGGGCAATAACCCCGGCGATAAGAAGTGTTGCGATGTTTCTCATGTCCAGCAGGATTTTTGTTTATTAAATGTAGGATTCAGTTTATTATGTGATTTTTTGCCCGGAGCCGCAAAGATAATAAGTATCAAGACATTTCAACCTCTCCCTGCCATTAAGACAAAGTTAAAGGCAAGTTACTGGTTTTCAAAACAGAAGGCCTAGCGTATCAGATAATTCAGATAAAAGAAGATGACGAGATAGATCCACAACCCGTCCAGAAAGTGCCAGTAGATGGTCAGTAGCCTCAGCTTCAGGCGTTTTTCCGGGTCAGAGAAGTAAACCAGTACACTCACCGGCTCTTTCATTCTCTTTCGCGCTGTCCAGAGGAAAGTCCCCAGAAATGGTAGCCCGGCAATCACGTGTGCAAAATGTAACCCGGATATGACATAAAGGTAGCCTGCGGAGTTGTCTGTGTGAATGAAGATCTGGTTGGCGAACAATTGCTTCCATCCGATGAACTGCATGGCCATAAACAAAAGAGATAGCCCTATTGTCAGTAAAAGTGCAGTTTGATAATGGCGCGTCTTGTCTGCTTTGTAGGAACGGCGAGCCCAAACCATGGCGGCACTGCTTCCCAGTAATATCAGTGTATTAAAAATAAAAATATCCGGCAGGCGGATGGGGGGAAGTTCATTCTGAACCCGGGTATAGATAAACGCAAAGGAAAAGGCCAGGAAAAGGGCGGTTACGCCGAAAAGGATCAGAGTGAGCAGGACGTTGTAGGGATGAAAAGCGAAAGATTCGTATTCACTGTTGAAGTCTTTGTTGTTTTCTTTTCCGGGTTGTGATCCACTCATATTGCGCTCGGGAATTAACAAGCTGATGACTTAGTACAAGGAATGAACAGCTCAGGCCGCTAAAGGTTTCTCAGTTTTTCCTTAATTTTCGGGCCTATGAAATGTCCTAAATGCCAGACTGTACTGCCACCCGGGGCCCGCTTCTGCTTCCACTGCGGCGCCTCCCAGGAGGCTGTTCCCGGGCAGGAACAGAAACCGGAGCCCAAGCCCATGGTCGATATGAAGGGGGACCTGGAAAAACAGCTTGTAGGCCTGTTTTTCCAGGCATTGCGCCGCCGCGTGGAGGAGGAACACCGGCCGGAGCAATATCAGGCCTATTCCGAAAGGCTGTACGAATCCGGTTTCCGGGATACCGTTTACCGAAAATCAGCTCACCTGAGTGAGGAACTGCGCCGCCTGGAAGGAGAGGGTAGCGCTACTCCCCGGGAGGTGAACCGGCGGATCAGGAGGCTATTCGAAGAACAGCTGGATTATTTTATCATCCACCATTGCCAGGACATTAACGAAGTCCATCTCTCTGAGTCCATCCTTCGTTGGCAGGGAGTGAGCATTGACGATGTTTCTCTTTTCCAGTTGGTGCTGGATTACCTCGATTTCGGGAATGAACCGGATGAGAAAGTTTATACAGATTTTTTGAAAATGCCGGTGGATAAACTGAAAAACGCAGGCAGGTTTTTTCTCTTTCCCGAACGCGATGAGCGCATTCTCCTCATCTGCGACCAGAGCCTGCTGGGGGGCTGCAAAGAAGGGTTTGCCCTTACGGACCGGGCTTTCTACTGGAAAGCTCAGCTGCAAACGGCCAGAAAAGTTCTGTACCGGAACCTGGAAAGTGTTCGGAGGGAAAAAGACTGGCTGCTCATCAACGGGCATTTTTTTCACGCCAGCTATTCGCTTGACCTGAAGTTGATGAAACTTCTGAAGAAACTCAATGGCCTGTATCAATGATGTACTGGCTGAGCCGTTTTAATCCAGGCTTATTTCGGTATGTTCTGTAAGCGGATACCCCACACAGGTCTGTATTACGCCTTTGGTGGCAGCACTGCTTAACGGCCCGTCGGGGAGATACATCATTACTTCTCCGGCCCGGCACCGGGCAGTACAACTTGTACAGATCCCGCTGCGGCAGCTGTGAGGGAGTTCTAAACCTGTGCTTTCGGCCGCCTCCAGAATGGTTTGGCCTGCTTCGATCGGAAAAGATATCCGCTCTTTACCCCTGAACAAGGTAACCGTTCCGGAAGGGAACAGTTCCGAAGGTGGGCGGAAGGGGTGGGTGATGATGAATACTTCTTTATGTATCCGGGCGGCGGCATATCCCATAAACCGAAGAGTCATCTCAGATTTTAGCAGCAAGCCGGGAGGGCCGCAAAGGTAGAAATCCGCGGGTTGTCCGGCCGGTACGTTTTCCAGGATGAGCTCTTCCAGGAGAGCGTTGCCCAACCGGCCCGGGCGTATTTCCACGTGCCCGCCTTGTTCCCGGTGCACCGGTTCTTCCTGTGGGGTACTCAGTAAGAAAAGGGTTCTGAACCGCGTGGGGTACCCGGAGAGCCATTGCAGCAATTCCCGTCCGAAAATGAGGTTTTGCTCGTTCCGGCTGGCGTAGATCAGCAGCACCTTAAAGGCAGTTGTGTGGGCCAGTGCGGATTTGATGAGAGAAAAGACAGGAGTAATGCCGCTGCCTCCGGCTATCATGACCAACTGGTGGGGGCCATTGGGCCAGGAAGGCAAAAGGAACTGTCCGGCAGGAGGATAAGCAGCCAGGACTTGGCCGGGTTGGATTTTTTCCACGAGGTAAGTGGATGCCACTCCATTCGGTTTTCGCTTTACGGTAATCACGGGATAGGGGTCAATGCCCGGACAGGAGGAAAAGGAATAGGAACGGCGAATTTCCCTGCCGTCAATTTCCAGAAGCAAGGTCAGAAACTGGCCGGCTTTATAATCGACAGGACCTTCAATACCCTGTAAGACAAGGCTTACGGTGTCGGAGGTTTCGCGCCTCTTTTCTAAAACCCGGAAATGGATTCTGCTGTTCATCGGCAATGGTATTGGCCCGCCAAACTTGGCAAAAATGCCAAAATATGTTTTCTTTGCGGCTTATCCCGGCAGAAAAGGGAAGTAACTGGTTGCCTTTTCTGCAAACAAGGGAATGTTTCGTGTGTTTTAACACCGAGTCAGATAGTTTTTATCCCCCCTTTTATGTGCTGCTACTAATTTGCAGTATATTTAAGGACACTCAATTGCATTAACCCGTGGAGCTTTGCGTCCACAAATTCGCCAAAACAAAACCGTTCTATGGACACAGCAACCGGTAACAAGAAAAAAACCGCCAGCAAGAAACAATCCAAGCCCGGAAAAGTGAAGCACGATAAGGAGATGTACCTGAACTGGTATGAGCTGATGCTCAGAATCCGCAAGTTTGAAGAGCGTGCCCTAATGATGTACGGGCAACAGAAGATCCGTGGCTTCTGTCATGTTTATATAGGGCAGGAAGCAGTAGCCGCCGGCCTGGAATCGGCGATACGGCCGGAAGACGCCATTGTGACGGCCTATCGCCAGCACGGGATAGCCCTGGGCAGAGGGTGTTCCACCAATGCCTGTATGGCTGAGCTGTTCGGAAAGAAAACCGGCATTGTTAAAGGCAAAGGCGGGTCTATGCACTTTTTTTCCGCCGAGCACCGCTACTTCGGCGGCAATGGTATTGTCGGCGCTCAGATACCCATCGGCACCGGGATTGCTTTTGCAGAAAAATACAAAGGGACGGATAACCTGTGCGTCACTATGTTTGGTGACGGAGCCGCCCGCCAGGGTGCTCTTCACGAGTCTTTTAACATGGCGATGAGCTGGAAGCTTCCGGTTTTGTATGTCGTGGAAAATAACGGCTACGCCATGGGCACCAGTGTTAAGCGCACCAGTAACGTCACCGAGCTGTACAAGCTTGGAGAGTCTTATGATATGCCCGGAGAACCGGTTGACGGCATGGACCCAGCCGCAGTACACGAGGCCGTATCCAGAGCGGCGGAGCATATCCGTGCGGGCAAAGGCCCATACCTGCTTGAAATGCGTACCTACCGGTACAAGGGGCACTCCGTATCCGATCCCGCCAAATATCGCACCAAAGAAGAAGTCCAGGAGTACAAGGACCGGGATCCGATCAAGATGATCGAGGAGGCTGCCGTCAAAGAGTCACTCGCTACCGAAGAAGACCTCAAGAGCATTCAGGATAAGATCAAGAAAGAGGTTGCCGAGGCGGTAAAATTCGCCGAGGAGTCTGATTATCCTGAACCCTCTGCCTTGTGGGATGAAAACTATGTTCAGGAAGACTATCCGTTCATTGTAGATTGACCCTAACCAAGATAGAACATAACCGGCGGCGGGAGGTGTTAACCCGGCCGCCGGTTTTTTTTTGTCAAAAAAGGGTAGGATAGAAAACTTTATTTATTTTTGCGTGGCTTTTTCAAACCGCATTGAAAATTGATAAAATAAAATGGCTAGAAGAAAAAGAAATCAGAAGAAGGCGGATGAGACCTTGGTTGACATAGTTGAGGTTAGAGACAGTGCCCAGAGTTTTATAGATGAGAACCAGAAGCTTATTTTCGGGGTGCTGGTGGCTCTCGTCCTGGCTGTCGGTGGGGTTTTTGCCTATAACAATTTCTACAAAAAACCACGCCAGGCGGAAGCCGCCGAGCAAATGTTCAAGGCTCAGGAGCAGTTTGAGCGCGATTCGTTCGCTCTGGCACTGACCAACCCGGGTGGCGGCTATATGGGCTTTTTGGATATCATCGGCAACTATGGAGGTACGGCAGCCGGCAATACGGCCAAATATTACGCCGGTGTTTCCTACCTCAACCTGGGCAAATACCAGGCTGCCATTGATTATCTTAGTGATTTCAGCGCCAGGGGCAGTATTATGCCTATCATGAAGTATGGCGCTATGGGCGATGCTTATTCTGAACTGAAAGATTTCGATAGCGCCATGAAATATTACAAAAAGGCCGTCAATGAGGGGGATAACGATTTTCTCACTCCCTATTACCTGAAAAAAGTGGGGCTGTTGCATGAGTACAACGGCAATTTTGCCGAGGCAAAAAAAGCTTACCAGGAGATTCTGGCAAAGTATCCCGATTCTCAGGTTGGCAGAGATATTGAAAAGTATATCACCCGGGTGGAGGCAAAGGGCTAGTGCCCTTGGCCTGTGCTGATCACGAAAGGGGGTAAGGGGGCTGCTTTGATCGCTTCCTTACCCCTTCTGCTTTTCTGAAGGGCCCGATCTTCTTTGACCAAAACATCGATTATGGCAAGTGCATTAAAAAACCTTTCTGATTACAACGAGGCGGATTTACCTTCTGCCGGTGAGCTATCTTTCGGCATTGTAGTTGCGGAGTGGAATGCCAGGGTGACCCATGCCCTGTACGAAGGATGTTATGATACCCTTGTTCAGCACGGCGCCAAAGAAGCAAATATTCACGTGGTGCAGGTTCCCGGTTCTTTTGAGTTGCCGGCCGGCGCCAAATTGCTGGTTGATGCCCACAAGGTAGATGCCGTGATCTGCCTGGGGTGTGTGATCAAAGGAGAAACCCGGCATAACGAATACATCAATTATGCGGTGGCTAACGGGCTGGTCAACCTGAGCATGGTTTATGGCCGGCCGTTCGTCTTTGGCGTCCTCACTCCCGACACAGAAGAACAGGCGCTTGACCGGGCGGGAGGGAAACATGGCAACAAAGGGATAGAGGCCGCCGTTACCGCCATCCGGATGGCCAGCCTGAAAAAAAGCATGAAAGGGGGCAAATCAAAAATTGGGTTTTAAGCTCTTATAGCTTTACCAATCTCTGAAGCAGCAGGTGGTCGGCGAGCACCAGAGCTGCCATTGCTTCCACAATGGGCACTGCCCGTGGGACGACGCAGGGGTCATGCCTGCCTTTTCCTTCCACAACAACTGATTCTCCGGCTTCGTTTACAGACTCCTGTGGGGCAACAATCGTGGCCACCGGCTTAAAGGCCAGGCGGAAATAGATGTCCATTCCATTGGAAATGCCTCCCTGTATCCCTCCTGAGTGGTTGGTGTCGGTCCGCACTTTGTCGCCATCCATGTAAAAGTGGTCATTGTGTTGTGAACCCCGCATTTTTACTCCTTCGAACCCTGAACCGTATTCAAAGCCCTTACAGGCGTTAATGCTCAGCATTGCGCGGCCCAGGTTGGCGTGAAGTTTGTCAAAAACGGGATCGCCCAGGCCAGGTGGGCAACCGGATATCACACAACTGACCACTCCTCCTATGGTATCTCCTGCTTTGCGGACCTCCCGGATCAGGGATTCCATTTCCTTCGCCATGGCGGGGTCCGGGCATCGGACCGGGTTGGATTCCACCATAGAAAGGTCGAGGGAGGCATAGGGGGCTTCCAGGGATAAATGGCCGACCTGGCTTACAAATGCCCGGATATCGATGCCGCTTTGGCGCAGCAACAGTTTGGCAATTGCTCCGGCGGCTACCCGGGCGGCAGTCTCCCGGGCGGATGAACGGCCACCCCCCCGGTAATCCCTCAGCCCGTATTTGGCGTGGTAGGTGAAATCGGCGTGGGAAGGCCTGAATTTATCGGCAATATGGCCGTAGTCCCGAGACCGGGCATCGGCATTGAAGATCACCATGGCGATCGGTGTTCCGGTGGCCTTGCCGTCGAAAACGCCGGAGAGGATCTCCATCCTGTCTGCTTCCTTTCGTTGGGTAACAATACTGGATTGCCCGGGCCGGCGGCGCTGTAGCTCCGCCTGTATGTATTCTTCGTCGATGGGTAGCCCGGCGGGGCATCCGTCCAGAATGAGCCCGATGGCCCGCCCGTGAGACTCGCCGAAAGTCGTTATTCTGAATGCTTGTCCAAAAGTATTACCTGCCACAGCCTTTTCTCTTATTTAATAATGGCACAAAGTTAATAAGTCGAATGGAACTCTTCGTGGCATTTATTGTTTTCTAAGACCGAAGCAATAAATCCAAGCCGATGTGGATAAGGAAAAAACAGCCTGTTTTTTACTGCTGAATGCCTTATCTTCGCGGTGCTGGAAAAAATGGCAAATAGATGCAACTGTTACCCCGAGATCTGTACGAAAAGCTGGAGTTTGACAAGGTGCTGGAATTGCTGGAAAAGGAATGCCTGGGTGAGCTCGGAGCGGACGCCGCCAGAAACCTCAGGCCGGTCTCCGATGTCGGGCTGATCGAACGCAGCCTGGATGAAACCCGCGAATTCAGGCTTTCTATCGATGAGAAGGACCACTTTCCCATAACAGCCTATCAGGTTATCTCAGAAGAATTGCGTATGCTGGAAGTGGAAGGCTATGTGCTTCCTGAGGAAGGCTTGCGCAATATTCGTTCTGTCCTGGTTTTCGCCCGCAATATTTTCAAATTCTTTAAAGGAGGGCGCAGGGAAACCTATCCTGCGCTGTATGCCAATATCCGGGAACTTTCTTTCGATGACGCCCTCATCGAAGCCATTGAGAAAGTGGTTGATGAAGAGGGGAATATTCGTCCTGATGCCTCTCCGGATTTACTCAGGATCCGTCGCCAGATACAGTCTAAACAGAAAGAACTGGAACGCCAGTTCAGGATCATCATCAATGAATACCGGAATAAAGGATGGTTGTCCGACAATATCGAGAGCTTTCGCAATGGCCGCCGGGTATTGAGCGTCCCTTCCGAGCACAAGCGCAAGATAAGAGGCATTATCCACGATGAATCCACTACCGGCAAGACGGCTTTCATCGAACCGGAAGCTATCATCGAGATCAATAATGACATTTTTGACCTGGAAACGGAGGAGCGGCGTGAGATCTATCGTATTCTGCGGGAATTGAGTGCTGAACTGCGGCCCTATGTGCCACAGATACGTATCTATCAGGACGTATTGGGGCATTTTGATTTTATTCAGGCCAAGGCCCGGCTGGCCCGGCAGATGAATGCCATAAAGCCCAAGGTTTTTGATAAGCCTCATTTCGGCATTCAGCAGGGGAGGCACCCCTTACTGTACCTCAAGAATAAGAACCTGGGCAAGCCAACGATACCCTTTGATTTTGTGCTCTTTGGAGAGAACCGGGTCCTGATGCTCAGCGGCCCGAATGCAGGAGGGAAATCCATTACCCTTAAGTCGGTGGGGCTGATGCAGCTGATGCTCCAGTCCGGCCTGTTGGTCCCGATGAATGAAGGTTCGGAAATGGGAACCTTTCGGGAGTTGTTCGCCGACATAGGAGACCAGCAGTCAATTGAAGATGACTTGAGCACCTACAGCTCCCATTTGGAGAACATGCGGAAATTCCTGAACCAGGCCGGCCCGGATTCCCTCGTGCTGATCGATGAATTCGGGTCAGGGACAGACCCCAAAATCGGAGGCGCCATTGCCGAGGCAATTCTTCAGCAGCTCAATCACAAAAAAGTATTCGGGGTAATTACAACTCATTACAGTAACCTGAAGATATTCGCTTTCAAAACCAGGGGTATAGTCAACGGGTCAATGTATTTTGATAAAGAAAGCCTTTCGCCTACTTATGAACTGCAGGTCGGCAGGCCGGGAAGTTCCTACGCTTATGAGATCGCTGAAAAAAGCGGATTGAGCAAGAAAGTGCTGGATTATGCGAAACACCGCACCGGCAAAAACGAAAAGGCGGTTGACCAACTCCTTGTGGACCTCCAACAGGAAAAACAAGAACTGGAGGACAAGCTTCGGGTAATGAAGGAGCGGGAAGATAAACTTGACAAGCTGATCAAAAACTATGAACAGCTGCACAGGGAACTGGAATACCGCCGGAAGAAAATGAAGCTGGAGTTGAAGGAACAGGCCCTGCAGCAGGCCGCCCGGGACAATAAAGATATGGAACGCCTGATCCGGGAGATCAAGGAACAACAAAACCTTGAAAAGGCCAAGGAGGCAGCTATGAAGGCCCGGGAAGAGCGCAAACAGTTGTCCGAAGAAGTCGGCGGGCTCAGAGAAGAGATCTATTACAAACCAGTCGCCAGGGAGGATAAGAGGGAAACCATTGAAGTAGGAGATTTTGTCAAACTGCGCACCGGAGGTGCTACCGGGACTGTGGAATCTATCGATCGGAATAAAGCCGTAGTTACCATGGGCCAGATGAGAATGACGATCAAGCTGAGAGACCTTCAGCATGCCAGGGCCCCACTGGAGGTACAGAGCACCCGGAGTGTACAGGCTGATATGGCGGCCCAGGCCGCCGGGTTCGAATCCAAACTCGATATTCGCGGCATGCGCTATGATGAAGCACTGAAAGTGGTGGAAGATTTTGTCGATCAGGCCCTGATCTCCAATACCAACCACCTGCAGATCGTCCATGGTAAAGGCAATGGAGTACTGCGCAAAGCAGTTCGCAAAAAACTCAAAGAGTATAACGTGCCCATGGATATCCGGCATCCGGAACAGCAGCAGGGAGGAGACGGGGTGACGTTAATAGAGATAAAATAGGGAATGAGGGATTGAATAAGGTGCACGCCTGGCGCCGGAAATCATTCCCTCATTCCCTCATTCCATTTAAAACATTTCCGTAGCAGCGAAATGGAAGCTCGCTTCGCGCGCTGCATTTTCATCGGAATCCGCCCCGTGTACGGCGTTTTCGCCGATGCTTTTGGCAAAAAGGGCGCGAATAGTGCCGGGTGCTGCCTTTGCCGGGTCGGTAGCGCCGATCAGCTCGCGGAAAGATTCAACGGCGTTTTCTCTTTCTAGGACAGCAGCAACGATCGGCCCGGATGACATGAACTCCACCAATTCTCCGTAGAAAGGGCGCTCCTTGTGAACCTCGTAGAATTCACCGGCTTTTTCCGGGGATAATTTGGTCAGTTTCATCGCGACGATCCGGAATCCCGCTTCGTTTATCTTTGCCAGGATAGCGCCGATATGCCCGGCTTTCACCGCATCGGGCTTGATCATGGTAAATGTTCTTTTTCCAGCCATTATAACATTAGTTTTCTGTGTTTTCAAAAAGCGCTGCAAAAGTAAACAAAGTGGGGTAAACGAAAGAAACACCTATACATAATTTTCCGTTTTCTGCTTTTTAATTCCTGCCACCTTCTTATTTGAGGCCAGTGTAGGGCAATGGGTAAACCCTTGCCGGGATATTTTGGTTAAATTCATATTTTTTGGCATTTTCGCAACCTGATTCCTTTGGACAATGATGGAGAATATTAAAGAGCTAAAAGCTCTACTCAGTTACCCGAGAGATATTGTTATCACAACCCACCGAAATCCGGACGGCGATGCTATCGGGTCTTCGCTGGGCGCATATCACTTCCTGAACAAGCTGGGCCATACTGTACATATCGTTTCACCGTCAGAGTATCCGGATGTGTTTTCCTGGATGAAGGACATTGAAAAGATCGTCATTTTTGATATTGACCCCGAACGGGCTCAGACTGTTATCGAGCGGTCAGATATCATTTTCTGCCTGGATTTCAATGCTCTGGACCGCATCGACAAAGTTGGTGAACTGATTGAAAAGGCAAAGGGGGCCAAGGTTATGATCGACCACCACCTTTATCCTGAACCCTTCCCGGAATTCATGCTTTCCGATACCACCGCCAGTTCAACCTGCGAACTGGTATTTGACCTGATCACCGGGCTGGGGTGGAAGGAACACATGGACCACCTCATCGGAGAATGCCTTTTTACCGGTATCCTGACGGATACGGGGTCCTTTAAATATTCCACTTCCGCTAAGTTATTCCGCATCGTTGCCGAACTGATCGAATTCGGGGTGGACGATTACCGGCTGCAGGACCTCATTTTCAACAGCATGAAGGAAAAACACCTTCGCCTTCTTGGGCATTGCCTGCACAACAGAATGGAGATCCTGGAAGAATACCAGACCGGTATCATTACCCTGACCAAAGAAGATTATTCAAATTTTGACATCCAAAGAGGAGATACCGAAGGGATCGTCAACTTTCTGCTGAAGATCAAAAATGTAAAAATGGCTGCCTTTATAACCGAGCAGCCTACTATTGTGAAGATCTCTCTTCGCTCCAAAGGAGACTTTTCCGTACAGGAGATTGCCAAGCGGCATTTTAAAGGTGGCGGCCACAAAAATGCATCCGGAGGATATTCTTTTCAATCTCTGAGTGCAACGGTAAGGAGGTTTAAAAGTGTCTTGCCTTATTATAAAGATAAGTTAGTTGCCCCCGGATGACGGCCGGCCGGGCCGGGTTAGCGCTGCTTTTCTGAAGCCCTTTAATGCCTATTAAAAAAAAGGAAGTACCTTCACGCAAAGTAATAATCATTACAGTTCAATTTCCGTTTCTTATGCGAATTGCACTTATTCTCGCTTTGCTGGCCGTTATCGCCCTGATATCCTGTAGAGAAGAAGAGGGGCCCAGCCTTACTCAGCATGGTTACGAGTATGTCAACCATACCAAACTGGAAGGCGAAAAACCACAACCCGGAGAATATGTTTATTTTCAGGTACAGATCCGCAATGGAGACAGCATCACTCATTCTACCCGCGCCCAGGGAGCCACACCTTACCTGCAGATCCCTTCGGTGGACAATCCTCAGCGCAGGCCGTCTCCTCTGGAGGATGTCCTTCGCGAGATGGTTCAGGGGGACAGTGTTACCGTTTTCATCAGGCTGGATACGATTCGCGCCAAACCCAAGGGGTTTGAAAATACCGATATCATGTATTATGACGTGGTGCTCAACGAAATCAAATCGGTGGATGCCTTCCAGGAAGAGACCCGCAGAGAAAGGGAAGAACGGGAAAAAGCTGCGGCTGCCGCCCGGGCAAGATATGGGGAAGTAGCGGATTTTGTGAGGCAAACACTGAAGCAGTATAAAGAGGGAAAACTGGATGAGCAGCTTAAGGAAACGGATTCCGGCCTGAAATACATCATTCATGAAGAAGGAAACGGAAGGGAAATCGATAAGGGCCGGAATGTCAGTGTCCAGTTTTTTGGCGTACTGGTGAAAAACGGCAAGGTTTATGATACATCCTTTGAACAGGGAGAACCGCTTAAGTTCCCGGTAGGAGAGGGGCGGGTGATCAAAGGCTGGGATGAGGGCATGTCTCTGTTAAAAGATGGTGCAAAGGCGTCGTTTTTCATACCTTATCAGCTGGCTTATGGCGAAAAGGGCTCGTCGCCTGATATCCCTCCGGAGGCAGAACTGGCGCTATATGTTGAAGTGGTGAAGGTGGACTGATCCATTATCCGGCATTCTGTTTATCCTTTTTTGAGAATATTTTGTTATTTTATCTGTATTACCAACTATTTTTTAACCGGGGAGTAACGAAGAATGTAATTGAATTCTTCTTGCACCCACCGAAAAGCATGTTGCTTTTCTAAAACCAAAGGAGGCGTTATGACCACTGATCAACTGAAAGAGTTGAAGGACCGCCTGGGTGTTCTTAGGAGGTATCTTTGACGTCGATGAACGACAATTTCAGATCGAAGAAAAAGAACAGCAAACGCTGAATCCCAATTTCTGGAATGACCCCAAACGGGCGGAGGCGATCCTCAAAGAGCTTAAAAGCCACAAAGCCTGGCTGGCTGCTTTCGAAAAGGTGAAAACCAAAATAGAGGATACCGAGGTCCTTTACGAATTCTTTAAAGAAGGTGAAGGTGCCGAGGAAGAAGTGGATGCCCGTTTTGAAGATGCTCTGGAAGCTGTTGAGGATTTGGAATTCCGTTCTACCCTCAACAAAACTGAGGATGAATTGGGGGCTGTGCTGGAAATTAATTCCGGGGCAGGGGGCACCGAAGCCTGCGACTGGTCGGAAATGCTGCTGCGCATGTACACCATGTGGGCGGAAAAGAAGGGGTATAAAGTTTCGGAACTGAACCGTCAGGACGGAGATGTAGCCGGCATCCGGTCAGCTTCTATTGAGATCAACGGAGATTTCGCCTATGGGCTCCTTAAAGGAGAGAATGGCGTCCACCGGCTCGTCCGGATCAGCCCGTTCAATGCCCAGGGGAAACGAATGACTTCCTTCTCTTCGGTATTCGTACACCCTATGGTGGACGACCGTATCGAAGTGGAGATCAATCCGGCGGACCTCGAGTGGGATACCTTCCGCTCCAGCGGCGCAGGCGGCCAACACGTCAACAAAACCGAATCGGCCGTCCGGGTGCGGCACCTGCCCACCGGGATCGTGGCCGAATGCCAGCAGGAGCGGTCCCAGCACATGAACCGGGATAAAGCCATTCAGATGCTGAAATCCCGCCTTTATGAGCTAGAACTGGAAAAGCAGCGGGCGGAAAAAGACAAGGTGGAGGCCACCAAGATGAAAAATGAGTGGGGATCGCAGATCCGTAGTTACGTACTGGATGACCGCCGGGTCAAAGACCACCGCACCAACCATCAGACCAGCCAGACCGAAGCCGTACTGGATGGAGAGCTCGATGAATTCCTCAAGGCCTTTCTGATGAACAGTACGGTGGAAAGTTGATGCCTCCGGTAATAAGTTGACGGTATTTGTAGTTTATAGCAGACAGGATGAATTTGTATGAAATACCGTTTTTCTTTTCGCCTGGTGCAAGCTGCCGCCGTGTCTGTATTTCTGGCCCGCGCCTGGCAACACCTGTACTGGGATGCCCCATACAGAACTTTATTTTGGGATGAAGCCTGGATGAAAGGCCTCATTGAACCTACCCTCGGTATTGCCTGGCGGGATTATGTGACCAGCCCTCAGACGGATATCTTTATTCAGAACCTGATAATGGGGACGGGCTGGTTCTACCTTGCCTGTGCTCTGGTTGCCCTGTTCATCAACCGGATGGGCAAGGTGGGGCGTATCGTGCTGTGGTTGGGCGCTGCTAACCTTTTACTTCTGGCCGCGCTGTACTGCAAGGAAAAATTCTTCTTTATCGGGCAATTATTCGAATACAGCCTTCAATGGGGCGCACCGGTAATGCTGGCCGTACTGTCTAAAGATCCGGATAGGCCATGGGGCGGCCCATTCATTCTGTTCGTAAAGATCGCCATCGCGCTTACCTTTACCTGTCATGGCCTGTATGCGGTAGGTTTTTATCCTCGCCCCGGCAATTTCCTCGAGATGGTAATGAATATCCTGCCCGTCAATGAAACCGGGGCCATTCATTTCCTGAATACCGCCGGCACATTGGATTTCCTGCTGAGTATTGCCCTTTTTCTGCCCGGCCGCTGGCCCAGGCTGGCATTGGCCTATGCCGTTTTCTGGGGGCTGGCCACCTCCGTTGCCCGGGTTTGGGCCTATTTCCACTGGGCATTCTGGGACAGCGTCCTCAAACAGTGGTTGCACGAGGCGGTGATGCGCTTTCCGCACTTCCTGGTTCCACTGGCGCTGCTGGTATATCTTTCGATCAAAAATTACGGCTCCCGTAAAACCGGGTTGTCTTCGAGTTGGCCGGTCCGCCAGGGTCAGGAGTGGGTTCATGGCACTTTAGGAAGGGGTGGAAACTGATTTTGAGGTCATAGCGCAAGTATTTCCGCCATCCGTATCAGATCCTTATCCGGCCGTTTGGGTTTGACGATCGCTTCATGGAATGGAGTGTATTTGATCTTGTTGTTGACCAGGCCCGTCATAACGTTTTCCCTCCCTTCCAACAGCCCTTCAACGGCATGGAACCCCAGCCGGCTGGCCAGTACCCGGTCCATGGCTGTTGGGGAGCCGCCGCGCTGCAGGTGGCCGATAATGGCCACTTTGGTATCATAAAAATCGAACTGCTCCTTGACCATTCTGGCGATCTCCTGGGCATTGCCGGTCTGGTTGCCTTCAGCTACGATGATAACACTGAACAGTTTCTTCCGGCGGGCGCCTTTTTTCAGGATGTCAATGAGTTCTTCTATCGGCGTGTTGGTTTCCGGAATGACTACACTGCCGGCCCCGCTGCCGATGCTGGTATTTAGCGCGATGTACCCTGAATGGCGGCCCATGACCTCTACGAAGAAAAGGCGGTTATGGGAGTCTGCCGTATCCCGGATCTTATCCACGGCGTCAATGGCGGTATTGACGGCGGTATCGAAACCAACGGTGAAATCGGTGCCAAAGAGGTCATTATCAATAGTGCCGGGTATTCCGATGAAGGGAATATCATATTCTTCTGAGAAGATATTTGCTCCGGTGAAAGTTCCGTTTCCTCCGATGGCCACACAGGCATCAATATCGAAAGCCAGGAGGGACTCATAGGCTGCCTTGCGGCCTTCCGGCGTCCGGAAGCGTTCACTGCGGGCCGTTTTGAGGATGGTGCCTCCCCGGTGGATGATGTTGCCCACATCGCCCCGTTCGAGGCGCTCGAAATCCCCGTCGATCATTCCTTCGTAACCCCGATAGATGCCGTAAACGTGTAAGTCGTGGAAAGATGCATTCCTCACTACTGCCCGGAGAGCGGCATTCATGCCCGGGGCGTCGCCCCCGGAGGTGAAAACTGCGATTCTTTTGATCTCCTTATTCATAAGTAATATCTGTTTTCCAGTTTGCCTGGTGAGAGGCAAGGCAAAAGAATTGGCCTGTTTCAACAAACAGGGTCATCCATTAGTTTTCAAGGTGGAAAGAAACCAGGTTGTCTATGGGCTTTTGAATAAAGTTTCCGGGCCTCATTGCCCGCTCTTCGAGGACGACCCGGATGACATCCTGAAAATAGTAGGCAACAGATCCGATGAAATGGACCGGCAGAGACAAATGATTGTGGTACTTTCTGGCGTGACGGTCGATGAATTCAGCAAAGGAACTGTACAGTAGCCGCTGAATGAAGGGGTGATTTTTGTGTTGGCTCATGAACCGGGTGAAAGAGGCAAGGTAAACATTAGGAGTTTCCTTGCCATAGATATGGCTGAGCATTTTTTCCTTTCCGCCGGGGTAAACTTTGTCCAGTTCTTCTTTTAGTTCCAGAGGTAGTTCCCTGTAGAAATAAGCCCTGACCAGGCTTTTACCCAGGTGGGTCCCACTTCCTTCATCGCCGATCAGATAGCCGAGGTTGGTTACATTGTCCGTCACATCCGCACCGTCGTAAAGACACGAATTGGAACCCGTTCCCAGGATGCAGGCAATACCGGGCTCCCGGCCACAGGTTGCCCGCGCAGCACCAAGCAGGTCGTGTTGTACTTCGATATTGGCTTTGAAAAAGATCCGCATCAGAGCATTATTGACAATGCCCTTCAGTTTTGAATCCCAGCATCCGGCGCCGTAGTAAAAAACATGGGTGGCTTTTTCGGCGTTGACCCCATTGTCAAAAGCTTCCTGAAGCTCCTGATAGATCTTGTTTTCCGTATGGAATACCGGGTTGAACCCCATAGTGGAAATGGTTTTCGTCCCGGAATTGTTGACCATTTTCCAATCGGCTTTGGTTGAGCCACTATCGACTACTACGATCATAGTATAAAGGATAATAGATTGACTCTCAAAGGTAGTGTAAAATTTACACTAACTAAAGAGGGGATCTAAAAAAGTGCCAATCTACTTTCTTTTTAGGAAACCGCTTCCCTGATTTCATTGGAGTTTGCTGACGGCTTCTCCGATTCGCCGGATTGCTTCCCTGAGCTCTTTCTCCGATGCGGCATAGGAAATGCGGAAGCAGTTGTCGGCCCCGAAAGCGGAGCCCGTAACGACGGCAACGTGAGCATTGTGGAGTAGATATTCACAGAAATCATCAGCTGTATTGATGGTTATGCCGTCGGCGTGTTTCCCGAAATAACTGCTGATATCAGGAAAGATGTAGAAGGCGCCCTGGGGCCGGTTAACCTTCATCCCGGGTATCTTGCCGAGCAGTTCAATCACCATGTCCCGCCGCTGGCGGAAGGCTTCTCTCATTTCAAAGGTCGGTGTCATGTCGGCAAGAAGTGCATAAGCAGCGGCTTTCTGCCCGAAGGAGGTTGCTCCGGAAGTGAATTGGCCCTGTATTTTGGAGCAGGCCTCAGCGATCCACTCCGGCGCTCCGATGTAGCCAAGGCGCCAGCCGGTCATGGCAAAACCTTTGGAAAAGCCGTTGACCGTAACCGTACGGTCCTTCACTTCTTCAAAGGCGCCGATACTGGCATGTTTTCCTGTGAAATTGATGTATTCGTAGATCTCGTCAGATATAATGTAAATGCCCTCATGGCGGGCGATTACCTCCGCGATGGCCTTGAGTTCTTCTTTCAGATAAACCGATCCGGTAGGGTTGCAGGGTGAAGAAAAGAGCAGTACTCTGGTCCTGCTGGTTATTGCGGCGGCTATCTGTTCGGCGGAAGCCTTGTAGTCCTTCTCAATATCAGCACTTACCAAAACGGGAACGCCGCCTGCAAGCTTGACGATCTCTGAATAGGAGACCCAATAAGGAGCCAGGATGATCACCTCATCGCCCTCGTCGAGCAGGGAAAGGCAGATATTGGCAATAGATTGCTTGGCGCCATTGGAAACTACGATCTGGTTGAGCCCGTATTCCAGGCCATTGTCCCGGCTGAATTTGGCCTGTATGGCTTTTCGGAGTTCCACCAGGCCGGGTACGGGGGTGTATTTGGTGTATCCTTCATCCAGGGCTTTTTTCGCTGCTTCTTTTATGTGGGCGGGGGTATCGAAATCCGGTTCTCCCAGGCTGAGGCTGATCACGTCGTGGCCCTGGGCCGCCAGGTCGCGGGCCATTTGCGCCATTTTAATGGTAGCGGATTCTTCCATCTGCCGTATCCGCTGAGAAAGATGTTGAATGCTTGCCGTTGCCATGTTCACTTGCAGTTTGGTGACACAAGATTTAATTATTGGCTGCAAAAGTAGCCTTTTTAATAACCTCCTGCACTTTTTTTTGGATAATCCTTCATAAATCAGGCAACTTGTTTTGAATTATGAAAACCCCTGTCCAGGCAAGGCCGAGACGGCCGCCGGTAAAATTGTCCTGCGTACAGGCTGAAACGGCATTGTGTTTCAAGTGGGCAATTTTTTCTATATTCGAGGCCGGAAACCGGAAGGATTTTATTCAGAGAACATTGATTCATGAGCAAAAAGAGAAAAGCCCCGGCGGGCAAGAAAAGGCCGGCAAAAGCACCGGGAAGCACCTCTCCGAAGGTGGCGCCCCAACCAACGCCGGCCAATCCTGAACAACAGCAGCTTTATCGCAGGGTTTTCAGATTCTCCGCCCTTGGGATACTGCTTGTTACACTGATTCTTTCTTTGTTCAGCGGAATTAATGGGGACGATGAGTTCCAGAATGACTATTCCGAAAAACTGGTCAATTATTACCTTTCCTTCGGCGCTGATACTTCGGCCCTTTACATCGAGAAAGGCAACATGCACTATTACGGCGGATTTTTCGACCTGGCCACCGGGTTGGTTAACCGGGCGTTGGGGTTTGATGAATTTGACATGGCCTACCACAATGTCCGCCATTTATTCAATGCCCTCATCGGAGTACTGGCCATGCTCTTCGTTGGGTTGCTCGCAAAGGAGATCGCCGGATGGCGGGCCGGTATCCTGGCGCTATGGTTCATTTTCCTTTCGCCCCGTTTCCTGGGCCATTCGCTGATGAACCCCAAAGATATTCCCTTTGCCGCGGGTTTTGCCATCGCGCTTTATTACATGGTGGTGCTGTTCAAAAGTATGCCCCGGCCCAACTGGAAAACGGCCCTGGGGGTTGCTTTGGGCATTGCGCTGGCCCTGGCCACCCGCGCCGGCGGGCTGCTGCTCTTTGGCTACCTGGCCCTTTTTGCCGGCCTTGACTTTTTATTTAAATACGGCCTCAAAGGGCTGGCTAAGGAAAACAAAGCACTGCTGGCGTACCTTACCTATGGCCTGGGTATCGCCGTTTCGGCCTATATTCTGGCCATCCTGACCTGGCCTGCTGCTCTGGCAAGCCCCATCAGCCACCCTCTCGCTGCCCTCACCGAATTTTCCAAGCTGGGGGTAAAGATCCGTGTCCTGTTTGCCGGAGATAACCTGCTTTCAGATGATACGCCCTGGTACTATTCCGTGATGTGGATCGTAAAAACAATACCTTTGTTTACCCTTATCGGGTTTGTCGGCAGCCTGTTTGTCCTGCCAACTCTCCTCAGGCGTTACAATACGACGGCCGTGCTCCTGGTGTATTTCGCATCCCTGTTCCCGGTGGCGTACATCATATACAAAGATTCTATTCTTCACGACGGGTGGAGGCACCTCATGTTCATTTACCCAAGTATGGTGGTAGTGGCGGCTCTTTTCTGGGTTGCTATGGAAAGTTTTTTTCAAAAACAGCCGAAGGCCCGCTACATCCTTTGGGGAGTAATTGGATTGCTCTCTCTGGATGCGGTGCTTTTCATCATCCGCAACCCTCAGTATCCTTATGTTTATTTCAATCCGCTGGCCGGCGGCATCAAAGGGGCTTTTGGCTATTATGAAACGGATTACTGGGGGGTGTCCGTAAGGCAGGCAATTGACTGGATGGAAAAAGATGGCATTCTCAGCCCATCGATGCAGGATACCGTTACGCTCGGCACTACGTTTTATTACAATACCAGCCGGCTCACCCGCAAGCGGTTCAACGGGAAGGTGAAAGTGAAGTACGTTCGCTTTAATAGCCGGTACAACGAATCCTGGGATTACGGCCTTTTCCCCTCGCGCTATATCCGGGGAGCGCACCTCCGGTCCGGAAACTGGCCCAACAGCAAAACCATCCATACTGTGGATGCGAATGGCGTACCCCTTCTGGCCATTGAAAAAGAGGAAGATAAATTTGCCTATATGGGCCAACGGGCCCTTGCCGGCGGGAATCCGCAGGAAGCCATTAACCAGTTGCAAAAAGAAGTACAGGCGCATCCGGACAATGAGGTGGCCTGGACGTCCCTTTCCAATGCCTACATCAGCCTGGGCCAGTACCAGCAGGCTTTAGACGCGGCGCAGCAGGCCCTTTCGGTGGCTCCGGATGTGGAAAGCGCCTTGCTTTATGAAGGGTTGTCCTATCTCAACCTTGGCCGCCAGCAGCAGGCCATCGGGTCCTTTGAGCGCCTTGCCCGCGTCAATGAAGAATATTACGCCGCCTATTATTACCTTGGCCTGGCCTACGAGTCCACAAAAAACTACCGGGCGGCTTTTGAAAATGCCCAGAAAGCCATTCAGGCAAATCCCGGGTTCAAACAGGCTTATCAATTGGCGGCCCGGGCTTTGCAGGCATTGGGAGATTCCCAGAATGCTGCTCGTTACCTGGAAGCCGCACAAAAACTTTAAGTTTGTGGCCAAAAGGCCAAGAAGAAAGACAGAATGAATTACAAATTGCTATTTCCGACTTACCGAAACCGGTATCTCTTCATTCAGAAAAGCCTGGAACGGCTTTCCGCAGGCCACCAGCTCGTACGCGCGCTGAACCTGGGCGCCGGGGAAGGGGATTACGATAGCATGATCGCCGGGTATTGCGGACATCTGGTTTCCTGCGATATCAATGAGCAGGACATCAACTACGCCCGGGAACTCAACGCCGGGGTGCCCAACCTGGAGTACCGGGTGGAAGATGCACTGAACCTTAGCTTTGAGGACAACACCTTCGACCTGGTCATATCCGTTGAGGTGATCGAGCACGTCGGGCAGCCCGAACGCATGATAGAGGAGGTGCAGCGGGTCCTCAAACCGGGAGGTATGGCCGTTATAACTTTTCCTTCTCTGGATTTTCCGTTTACCTATGACCCGGTCAACCGGCTGCTCAGTTATTTTTCGGCAAAAAAGATCTCTCAGGGAGCCTATGCTTTCGGGCATGAATATCTGGTTTCCGGAACGGACTTTCGCGCCTGGTCGGAAAAGAACCACCTGGCCATCGTTCAGGAGCGCAATCTGAGCGGATACCTTATCGGCTTACTGGAAATGTACTGGACGGGCATCATTCAGCGGGTTTTCAAAGCCAATGCCACCAACCTTTCCACCCAGAAAGAAAAAAAAATCGTTCTTCGGCCTTCTTCCAAAGGCCCTTTCCTGACAAAGCTGACGGACCTGGTCATCAAAATAGATGAGGGCTTGTTTAGCGGTGCCGCCAACTCTGTCGGTAAAGGTTTCATCATTCAGAAAAAAGGATAAACCAGCTTCCATGAAAGAAAAATTACAAGAACTCAAAGATAAGATCGCCGCCGCCATGGTAGGTGGAGGTGCGGACAAGATAGAGAAGCAACACGAAAAAGGAAAACTCACTGCCCGGGAGCGTATTCACTTTTTGCTCGATGAAGGCTCTTTTGAAGAGATCGGAATGTTGGTGACTCATCGCAGCAACGATTTCGGTATGGATAAACAACGGATACCGGGAGATGGGGTCGTAACCGGCTACGGGACGATTGACGGCCGGCTGGCCTATGTCTTCGCTCAGGATTTTACGGTTTTCGGAGGTTCTCTTTCCGAGACCCACGCCGAGAAGATCTGTAAGGTGATGGACCTGGCCATGGATAACGGAGCTCCGGTGATCGGGCTGAACGATTCAGGAGGAGCCCGCATTCAGGAAGGGGTCAGTTCTCTGGGGGGATATGCCGACATTTTCTACCGCAATGTAATGGCATCCGGAGTTATCCCGCAGATATCCGCCATCATGGGCCCTTGTGCGGGGGGGGCGGTTTATTCTCCCGCTATGACCGACTTCACCATCATGGTGGAGCACACCTCCTATATGTTCGTCACCGGCCCCAATGTGGTGAAAACCGTGACCAACGAGGAAGTAACCGCAGAAGAACTGGGAGGAGCAAGTGCTCATTCCACAAAGTCGGGAGTTACCCACCTGACGGCCGATAATGATATTGACTGCCTGGCAAAGGTGCGGCGGCTGTTGAGCTACCTTCCACAGAATTGTGAGGACAAACCCGCAATTCTTCCGTTTGAGCTAAAGGATGAAACCCGCCTTCAATTGCGGGATGTCGTTCCTGAAAATGCCAATCAACCCTATGATATGAGGGACGTAGTGAACGGCATTGTCGATGAGGAGTCCTTTCTGGAGATCCATCAAAACTACGCGGATAACATCATCGTTGGTTTCGCGCGGCTGGGGGGGCGCAGTATTGGCATAGTGGGCAACCAGCCCATCAGCCTTGCCGGAGTACTCGATGTGAACAGCTCGAAAAAAGGCGCCCGTTTTGTCCGCTTCTGCGATTGTTTCAATATCCCCCTGCTGGTTCTTGTCGATGTGCCGGGGTTCCTGCCGGGCACGGACCAGGAATGGAACGGGATCATTGTCAATGGGGCTAAACTGCTGTACGCTTTCAGTGAAGCTACCGTTCCAAGAGTTACTCTGATCACCCGCAAAGCCTATGGCGGCGCTTATGACGTGATGAATTCCAAACACATAGGCGCCGACCTGAATTTTGCCTGGCCTTCTGCCGAGATCGCCGTGATGGGCGCCAAGGGCGCTTCGGAGATCATCTTCCGACGGGAAATAAAGGCGGCGGAAGACCCTCAGGCAATGCTTGCCGAAAAGGAAAAGGAATATCAGGAAATGTTTGCGCACCCTTACCGCGCTGCCGGCCGCGGGTTTATTGACGAAGTGATCGACCCAAGAGACACCCGGCGCAAACTGATCAAGGCCTTTGCCATGCTGGAAAACAAGGCTGCCCGGTTGCCAAAGAAAAAACACGGTAATATACCTTTGTAACTTTTCTAAGTGTTGTAGTGTATCAGTGTTGTATTGAATCAGGAGGAGCCATGATTGAAAAGGCACTGCCTCCGTCAGGAAAAATAAAAAACACAATGCCAAACCGCGCCCTTGATTATACACTCATCGAGCAGGCCCAGGGCCTGGATGCTTTTTACCAGGAGCACAAAGGACTCTCCTGGATGGCCTTCGACACCGAATTTGTGGGGGAAAAGCGATTCTTTACCCGGCTCTGCCTCATACAGGTGAAATCGGAGAAAGGGCTTTTCCTCATTGACCCGATCCGGTTAGGGCGGCTGGACCCTTTTCTGGACCTGATCGCGGACCAAAAGGTTACCAAGATCACCCATGCCGGAGACAATGACTACCGGTTGTTGAATAACCTCTTTGGCATCGTGCCCAGGAATGTTTTCGACACCCAGATCGCCGCCGGGTTTGTGGGGTATAAATACCCGGTTTCTTTCCGGAAGCTGGTGGAAGGAGAATTGGGCGTTCACCTGAAGAAAGGGTATGCCGTAACCGACTGGGAAGGGCGGCCCTTTCAGGAAAAACAGCTTCGCTATGCCTTGAATGATGTGCTGTTCCTTCCGGAACTCTGGCAGCAGCTTGGAAAAAAGCTCGAAGAACAGAAGCGGCCGCATTGGGCGGAAGAAGAATTCAAGCTGCTGGAAAAAGAAGCCTACTATTATAAAGACCCGAACGACGAGGCGCTGAAGAGCAACCTGATGCGGTCGCTTAAAACCAGAGAAAAGATCTTTCTACTGCGGCTTTTCGCCTGGCGGCGCAAGGTGGCTGAACAAAGAGACCACTCCAAGGAAATGGTAATGCCCGCCAAATACATCGGCCACATCGTCCGCAGTATTTCCTCCGGCAGAGAGGCCCTGAAGCACAACCGGCGCATTCCCGGGAAACTGGCCGAAAAATACGGGGCTACTTTCGAAGAACTCTACCGCCGCCCGGCTTCTCCTGAAGAACGGGAGATCCTACAACGCCTTCCTTCAGAGCAGGATGAGGACCCCAAAGAGCAGATCATCATGGAGATGTTGTATCAGGTCATCAAATACAAATGCCTGGAAGAAGATATTTCCATCAATATGGTCGTGCCCCGGGGCGAGCTGAAAAAGATCCGCGCCGACGAAGATGACGCCCTGGAACTGCTGGCCGGCGGCTGGAGGCAGGAAATGCTGGGCGCCTACTTCCTGGACTGGCTCTCCAACGCCAACCGGATGAAGGTTGACCTGCTGGATGAGAAGATCGTTATCCACCCGGAGGAGCATTGAGGGCCGGCCGCCACTATTCGGAGCGCGGGCTTGAAAGCGAAAGCCCGCGCTCCGAATAGGCACACTTTTTTCCGCGGTGGGGGCGGGGTTGGAAAGCGTCACCTCAGGCCTCTGCGCCGTAAATTCCGCTTGTATTCAACGACATTGCTGTTGTGCCCCGGCAGGGTCTTGGCGAAGGCATGCAGGCCCGACCCGTCCCCCTTGGCGCAGAAATAGACATAGTCGTGGTTTTCGGCATTCAGCACGGCGTCAATGCTGGAAATGGAGGCCATGCTGATGGGCCCCGGCGGCAGGCCGGCGTACAGGTAAGTATTGTAAGGGGAATCGTATTTGGTGTGGTAGTGGGTGACCCTGGGGGTGTCAAAATCCCGCCGGGCAAAAACGGCGGTGGGGTCCGCCTGCAGGCGCATGCCGGTGCGGAGGCGGTTGAGATACACCCCCGCCATTCGGGGTTTTTCCTGGTTTACCAGCGTTTCTTTTTCGACAATGGAGGCCAGGGTGTAAACCTCCTGGGGGGTTAAGCCCAGCGCTTCGGCCTTTTTTCTTCGGCTTTCACTGTCCCAGAATGCGTCGTGCTCTTTGATCATCCGCTCTGTAAAGCCTTTGGGGTTGGTATTCCAGAAGAATTCATAAGTATTGGGAATGAACAGGCTCATCAGGGTCTCGGGAGTATAACCGATGGAAGCCAGGTAATCTTCATCGCGGAACAGGGTAAGGATATCGATGGAGTCGGGTTCGAGAAAGCGGGCGGCCTTGGCGGCTACATTCTCCGGTAGGCGCTCATTGGTCAGGATGACATCGACCGGCGCCTGGCTGCCTCCCCTCAAGTGGCGGATCATTTGTATGAGGCTCCAGCCCGGCTGGAGTTCAAAGCGGCCCGCCCGCATGGGGTCGCGCTTGTACTTCATTCTTTCAGCCAAAAGGGTAAACACCTTCTCATCCTCGAGCACTCCCTTGTCTTTCAGGATACCTACGACTTCTTCAAAGGAAGAATTGGTGGGGATCTCAACGTAATAATCTTTCAGGCCCGGCGGAACTGCCGGTGCGCCTACGAATTTGTAGTAGATGAATATTCCGATGATCAGTAAGGCCAGGGCGGATACCCCGGTAATGATATGAATGGCCTTCATAGTCATGGCATGGATTCCTGTGATTCACTTCCTCTCCTAACGCCAGAGTGAGGAGTTTTTATATATATGCGGCGTGAAAAATGTATTAACAACAACGGGCTTAGGTGCTTTTTATGCCTCTCCCTTCCTCAATACTGTTCCCGGTCATTCGGAAAGTCGCTTGAGCGTACATCCTCTATGTATTGTTGGACGGCATCCCTGATGGCGTCGAAAAGATCGAGGTAGCGGCGCAGAAAACGCGGCTTAAAATCCTTGGTGATCCCCAGCATATCGTGGGTGACCAGCACCTGCCCGTCCACGCCGCTGCCGGCGCCGATGCCAATGGTGGGTATCCAGATTTTTTCGGCCACCTTGGCCGCCAGTTTGGCCGGTATCTTTTCCAGTACGATAGCAAAACAGCCCAGTTCCTGGAGCAGTTCGGCATCTTCCATTAATTTTTTAGCTTCTTCTTCTTCCCTTGCCCGGACGGTATAGGTGCCAAATTTGTAAATGGACTGTGGGGTGAGCCCCAGGTGCCCCATTACCGGGACGCCGGCGGAGAGTATCCGCTTTATGGATTCCTGAACCTCAGCACCGCCTTCCAGCTTAACGGCATGAGCGCCTGTTTCTTTCATGATCCGAATGGCGGAATCGAGAGCAGCCCGCGAGTTGCCCTGATAGGAACCGAAGGGCAGGTCCACAACGATGAGCGCCCGTTTTACAGCCCGAACTACCGAAGCGCCGTGGTAGATCATCTGGTCCAGGGTAATGGGAAGGGTGGTTTCGTGGCCGGCCATTACGTTGGATGCAGAATCGCCGACCAGCAATACGTCGGTCCCCGCTTCATCCAGGATGCGCGCCATTGAAAAATCATAGGCGGTCAGCATGGTGATTTTCTCACCCCTCGTTTTCATCTCCTGTAAGACATGGGTGGTTACCCTTTTAATATCTTTGTTTACAGACATGAGCCTATTTTTTGTGGCTGCAAGATAAATAATTTGCCTAATAAGCCCTTGGTCTCTTATACGTCACTGACAGAATAAAGCAGTTTGGATTTTTTTGGGCAAAAATGATACCTTTGAGGCGCTAAACGGGAGGCTGCCGACAGCCCCCGTTTAGCTTAATAGATTTAAGTTCGTAAAAGCCTCAAATTTAAGCGGCAATAGAAAATTGCCGCTTAAAGATGGCATTCAAGCGCTAATTTTCCATTAGCGCTTGAATTATCATAACTTATAATAATTCTGTCCGACTACTTACAGGCATAAAAAAGCCGATATTGCGATGAAGAAAAACCTCATTTTTACCCTTCTTTCAACTATTTTTCTGCTCAGCTCCTGTTCGACCGACTTCGAACTGGAAGCGGAATGGAAGGATATACCGATCGTTTACAGCTTCTTATCCGTTCAGGATACGGCCCATTACGTCCGTGTGGAAAAGGCTTTTCTGGAGCCCGGAGGCAATGCTTTTGAAATTGCTCAGGTGACGGACTCCATCTATTATCAGAATCTGACCGTCGAGCTGGAAAACATCACCACCGGTGAAACCTTCATCATGGAAAAAGTGGATGGAGCAGACGAGGGGTACCCAAAAGAGGAGGGCCTTTTCGCCAATGACCCGAATGTGTTGTATAAACTCCGCGGCGATGTTGCCGTGCTCGGAGAGGGAGATAGCGTCCGGCTAACCCTTTACCGGGGTGATAATGTGGAGCCTGCCATCGCTAAAATCCAGATGGCGGGCAAGATCATTTCCAACATGTTCCGCCCGCCGGACCGGATCACCCGGACCCGGTTCAACGTACCCCTTGACATTGCCTGGACCCCGGATGAAAACACCCGGATCTTTGACCTTCGTTTTAATTTTAATTACCAGGAACGCTTACCCGGAGCATCCGGCTTTACCCCAAAGACAGCCACCTGGGTGGTCAGCCGCAGTGTCACTTCCCCCGATAACAACAACGGGGATGTGATCATTTACCAGGCCGGATGGGAGAACTTTTATCAGGCACTGGCCACTCAGATACCGGAGGTTGAGGGCGCCGAACGCGTTTTCAGCAGCATGGACCTGTACATCACCGGCGCCGGAGAAGAATTGTATCAGTTTGTCAGGGTAAGCCGCGCCAACACAGGCATAACCAGTGCGCAAAGTACGCCTACCTATTCCAATGTTGAGGGAGGGCTGGGAATAGTAACTTCCCGTTATACCACGGTGCGGCCGGGGATTGTCCTGGCGGAAGAAGCGCTGGATTCGCTGAAGAATGGCATTTATACCCGGGATCTCAATTTCAATTGAAACGGGCAGGGTAAGAACGGAAGGTAAATATGGGGAGAACCTGCGCCAGGACTTTAAAAGCTTTTGAGTGATGCCAGCCTGGCACAGGTTGCCCATGGAAAAGTATGAAACCTAAAGTTTTCTGTATGGAATATTCTTCTCAGAGCTGAATCAAGCTCTTAATGATCGTTTAATCCTTTAATATCCAGCGTCATTCCCTTGCTGATCCGGTAGGTCATTCCTACATTGATCAGATAGTCGGCAAAGGCGGCGTCTCCGTTTCGGGGGTTGCCGGTTGCCATTTCCGTCTCCAGGTCCGTAACGCTCTGCGGGCGTTTTCTCCTCACGGCGACCGGCACCGAAAGATTCAGGTTGAAGTTGCCCTTCTGATAGCTGATGCCTGGTTCGACGGAAAGGACGCTTCCCGGCCTTCTGAACCCCTCATCGCTTCCCAGCAGGTCTTTTACCGGCACGGCTTCATATCTTACGCCCAGGGCGGCGCCCAGTGGGGCGGCGCCCAATGCATAGCTCACTCCGGCGCGAAGGCCGTACTGGTCCGGGACTGCCATAATGGCTTCGTTGTTGAGGATAGGGCTGAGGGTTTCCCGGAAAGTACGCGTTCCATTTGTCCCTCTGGGGTTTACAAGGTAGAAGCCATTGCCATAGAAGAACAGGCCTTCGCTTAACTTTTGAAAAAGCTGCACGTCGAGGGCGATACCGAAGCCGCCGTCGCCGGGTTGGATAGACTGATCGACCGGCCTGACTTCCGGGGCGCCTTCAGGGCCGACGTTGTAAAAGATATCGTTGGCGGCGAAATCGCCGGTGGGCAATTTCACGCCTACCCCCAGAGCGATATTGCCTCCGGGGTGTTCCTCCGGCTTGAACAGCCAGTAGCCGAGGCCGGCCCGGATATCGGCAAGCCCTCTGGAGGTGGTGGTGTGCCGCTCCTCTCGCCCGTGCTCGTAGAGGGAGGAACGGGTGTTGATGACAAAAGGCAGCGTCAGGTTGGCGTACAGCCTCCGGGTGATGCCCAGGGTAATGTTGAAGTCCCAGGCGTGAGAATGATTGACCACTTCAGTCCCGTTGGCCACGCGGTCGGGTTCCTCCTCGGTGCCCCGAAAGTGGCGAAAGGACCTGAAGTAGCGGTAATTCATTCCCAGTTGCCAGTCTCCGCCGGGGAGGAACTGGGTGCTGAAATTGTTGTTGTTGCAGGAGGAGAACTGGCGTATGGCCACGCACCCCTGCGCGCTGGACTGAGTATTGGCCAACAGGCATATCAGGCCGGCAAAAAGTGTGGTAGATAATAGGGATCTCATGTCAATTGGGTGTGTTGGTGAACAGGGTCAAAGATCTGAAACAATGGCCTTCCCCGGCCCTAATGCGGGGTTATTAAAAGCAAAGGATTGGTTAATAGGCTCAAGAATTGGAAAATATTAGAGGAGAATGAGTTAATTTAATGCATGAACTGATTTCAACCAGTTCTTACTGTAATCGCAACGGCCGATGAAAAAGATAGTTGTCGCCATTCTGGCAATATCGCTGGTGGGGTTGGGAGTGGTGCAGTACCGCTTTCTGGCCATTGGGCTGAAAGTGGCCAAGGCCAGGTTTGACCAACAGGCCCGGCAGGCGCTCCATCTGGTCAGTTTAGAACTTACCGGAGAAAACCAGATGAGCCGGCTGCTGGCCTCCGCCGTTACTGCTGACCCCGGGGGCCTGAACGTCGGGCTCGATACCCTGATGGAGGCTTCGGAAAATTTTTTCAGGGATTATCTGAAGGACCGCTTACTGAGCCAGGGCGTGGGTGTAGATTTTGCTTTCGCTATTACCGATGATCCCGAAACCAGAGTGTTCCTCCGGTCCGGGAATTACCATGAAATGAAAGCGACCAGCCTGTACCGCGTTCCTCTGGAAGGCTATATCCCGGAACGTTGCGGGTGTCGGCTTGAATTGAATCTGAAAGCGGCAAACCTGCTGAGTTATTTGTTGCCGCAACTGAACTATGTGACCATACCTTTTCTGCTGTTCTTTATTCTCATCGGAGCTTGTTTCATCTGGCTGGTTCGCTTTCTGGAAGAGCAACGAAAGCTGGATGGGGTGAAGAATGATTTTATCAATAACCTTACTCATGAATTGAAGACTCCTGCCTTCACAATAGGCCTGACGGTAAACAGGCTTGAGGAATTGCTGAATTCGGAACCGGCCCGAAAATACCTGGATGTGATCCGCCAGGAAAATGAGAGCCTGAAGTTGCACATCAATAAAGTCCTGGAGCTGGCTTCTCTTGGAAAAAGCACGAATATCCTGGAAAAGGAAAGAAAGGATGTCCATGAGGTAATACAGCCGGCGGTTGATTATTTCAGGGTGCATGCAGATCAACAGGGAGGTTCCTTTTCCTATGCTCCGGAGGCTACCCAAAGTATCGGAGTGATCGATCCGGTGCACTTTGTCAACGCCTTTCAGAACCTTCTGGAAAATGCCCTGAAATACAGCCCGGATGAGAAATCGGTGGAAGTAAAAACCTTTAACCGGAAAAACCATTTTTGCCTTTCTGTCAGTGACAAAGGCATTGGGGTCAGCGCGGAGGACAAGAAGAAAATTTTTGATAAATTTTACCGGGTATCTCAGGGAGACCTGCACGAGACAAAAGGGTTTGGGCTGGGCTTGAATTATGTGCGGCAGGTGGCGCGGCTCCATGGCGGGAAGGTGGAAGTGGAAAGTGAAAAAGGGAAGGGCAGCACCTTTACGCTTTGTATTCCTGTGGCAGATTAATTAATTTGAACACGATCGCAATCAGCGCCGTAAAATGGGAAAAACAAAAATATTGCTGGTGGAAGACAATGCCCGTTTGGGGTACATGCTAAAGGAGTACCTGGAACTCAAGGGGTTCGATGTCTCTCTGGCGGCTAATGGCAAAGAGGGCCTGGATACCTTTCTTTCTCAAAGTTTCGGGCTCTGTATCCTCGATGTAATGATGCCCGGCATGGATGGTTACAGCCTGGCTAAAAGGATCAGGGAAACCGACCCCGCTGTGCCTCTTATCTTTCTAACGGCAAAATCTCTGAAGATCGACATACTGAAAGCTTTTGACCTCGGGGCGGATGATTACATCAAAAAACCGGTTGATGAGGAAGAATTGGTGGCGAGGATCAGGGCCGTGTTGAAGCGGGCCGGTTCTTCCCCGGAAGGTACATCTTCGGTTATCCATCTCGGAAAGTATCGTTACCATCACAAAAACCAGGAACTCATCTACGGAGATGAAGTAAAAGTCCTGACCAACCGGGAAGCGGAATTGTTGTTTTTTTTGTGCCAGCACCTCAACGAACTGGCTCCCCGCCAGAAGATACTGAAAGCCTTGTGGGGAAAAAGTGATTTTTTCACACGAAAAAGCATGGATGTCTTCATTTCAAAACTCAGAAAATACCTCTCCAAAGACGAAAACGTACAGATACAGAATGTCCATGGCAGCGGTTTTATCCTGAAGGCCGGGCCCGCCGAGGACTGAGCAACCGTCTTTCGCTTCTCCTGACAGACTGCCTTTTTGTCACCTCATGCAAAAACTTGGCATTACTCCGTCCGCCAATTGTCACCTGCCGGGGCCAATTTCGGGCAGTTTTGTCATAAAATGACTCCTGTTTCAGGCTTGGCACACCCATTGATGGGTAAAGAATGACATTGATTAGAACCAAATCTAAAATTACATAACATGGGTAAAATTATAGGAATTGATTTAGGTACTACGAATTCCTGTGTAGCAGTAATGGAGGGTAACGAGCCCGTGGTTATCCCGAATGACGAGGGACGCAGGACAACTCCCTCGGTTGTAGCTTTTATGGATAACGGAGAGCGCAAGATCGGGGACCCGGCGAAACGCCAGGCCATTACCAATCCACAGCGCACGATCTCTTCGATCAAGCGCTTTATGGGCCACCGTTTCAGTGAAGTGAAAATGGAGGTTGACCACTCTGCCTATAAAGTGGTAAAAGGGGATAATGACACCTTGCGGGTGGATATTGACGGACGCACCTACACGCCACAGGAAATCTCAGCTATGATCCTGCAGAAGATGAAGAAGGTTGCAGAAGATTTTCTGGGTTCCGGTGTTACCGAGGCAGTAGTGACCGTACCTGCCTACTTTAACGACTCTCAACGCCAGGCTACCAAAGAGGCTGGCGAGATCGCCGGGCTTAAAGTCCGCCGGATCATTAATGAGCCGACCGCTGCCGCTCTGGCTTACGGGCTGGACAAGCGCAACAAGGATATGACCATCGCCGTGTATGACCTGGGGGGTGGCACCTTTGATATTTCTATTCTCGAGTTGGGAGAAGGCGTCTTTGAAGTAAAATCTACTAATGGTGACACCCACCTCGGTGGAGACGACTTCGACCGCGTAATCATCGACCACCTGGCCGAAAATTTCAAGCAGCAGGAAGGGATCGACCTTCGGAAGGACCCCATGGCGCTGCAACGCCTTAAGGATGCTGCGGAAAAGGCCAAGATCGAATTGTCCGCTTCTTCTGAAACGGAGATCAACCTGCCTTACATCACGGCGGTGGATGGCGTGCCCAAGCACCTCGTCCTCAAGCTTTCCCGTTCCAAGTTCGAACAATTGAGCGACAGCCTGGTGGCCCGCACTCTGGAGCCCTGCCGGAAAGCCCTGGAAGACGCCAATATGTCAAAGAATGACATTGACGAGATCATCCTTGTCGGTGGTTCTACCCGTATTCCGCGCATTCAGCAGGCAGTAGAAGAGTTTTTTGGCAAGAAGCCCAATAAAGGGGTCAATCCCGATGAGGTGGTTGCCGTGGGCGCCGCTATACAGGGTGGCGTGCTGAGTGGTGACGTACAGGATGTTCTGTTGCTCGATGTTACTCCTCTTTCTCTGGGTATCGAGACGATGGGTGGCGTTTACGATGTGGTCATCGAGTCCAACTCCACCATACCGACTAAAAAATCCAAAGTATATTCCACCGCTGCCGATAACCAGCCTTCGGTAGAGATCCACGTGCTTCAGGGGGAACGCCCTATGGCAAAGGACAACCGGACGGTTGGACGTTTCATTCTGGACGGCATTCCCCCGGCTCCGCGCGGTGTACCGCAGATCGAAGTATCTTTCGATATCGACGCCAATGGTATCCTGCACGTTCATGCCAAGGACAAGGGTACGGGTAAAGAACAGTCCATCCGAATTGAAGCTTCCACCGGCTTGTCCAAGGAAGAGGTCGAACGCATGAAGGCGGAAGCTCAGGCAAATGCCGAGGCAGATAAAGCTGCCCGTGAGCGCATCGAAAAGCTCAACGCTGCCGATACGCTGATCTTCCAGACAGACAAACAGCTGAAAGAATACGGCGATAAGATCCCGGCAGATAAGAAAACTGCTATCGAAACGGCGTTGAAAGACCTTCGGGAAGCCCACAAAGCTGAAGACCTGGATAAGATCGATGCGGCCTCAGAGGCCCTCAATCAGGCATGGCAGGCCGCCAGCCAGGACCTTTACCAGGCTACCCAGCAGGCACAGGCCGAACAAGGAGGCGCTTCCGGGGCTGAGGAGGGTGCCTCTGGAGGAACCGGCGGGGCCGATGATGTCACCGACGTTGAATTCGAAGAGGTTGACGAGGATAACAAAAAGTAACAGAGGAGTACAGTATTTCAGAAATAACGGAACCTCTCCGGAGTTTCTGAAACGATAATAAGACAGAGCCTGGCCGGAGTTTCCGAGCCAGGCTCTGTTGTTTTTCCATATTCTTCCGGTTGCCGGGGATTCAGTTTTTATCCTTCGGGTGCACCATCTTCATTTCTTCCACCAGATGTGCCGCACCGCCCAGCTTATCGATGATAAATAAGACGTAGCGGATGTCCACCATTATATTGCGGCAGATGGAGGCATCGTAGTTGATGTCGCTCATGGTGCCTTCCCACACCCGGTCGAAATTGAGCCCTACCAGATTGCCGTAGGCATCGACAGCGGGGCTGCCCGAATTGCCCCCGGTAGTGTGGTTGGTGCCGATGAAACAGACCGGCATCTTTCCATTTTCACCATAAGGGCCGTAGTCTTTGCTTTCAAAAAGCCGACGCAGCTTTTCAGGGACGTCGAACTCGTAATCCCCCGGTACATATTTCTCCATTACGCCCTCCAGGTAGGTGTGGGTTTCATAGCGCACCGCATCGCGTGGCGTATATCCGGCCACTTTTCCATAAGTTACCCGCAGGGTGCCGTTGGCGTCCGGATAGAAGCGCCGCTCGGGAAATACTTCCATTTGGGCTTTCATATACCGGCGTTGCAGCAGGTTGATTTCCTCTTCCAACCGGTTATACTCAGTAAGGGCCTCGCTTTCGTTGACCTCGGCAATGCTTCGAACGAAAACGTAGGCATAATCCTCTTTAATGGCCCTGGCGAGAGCGTCCGGCCCGGCATCCATTGCCTGTCGCATGACATCCGGGCGGATAAGCCGGGTTTTCCCATAGATAAGTTCGGCAAGAGTGCCGTAATCCTTATTGGCGGCAACGAACTGTTCAATGGCGAATTTCGACTGGTATTCAGGCGCCAGTTCGTTGAAATATACTTCCATGAGGGAGGCAAAAACCTTTCGGTCCACACCCGGCTGGTAATCCTTAAAGAAACCTTCGACATAATCCCGGATGCGGCCCATTCTGCTTTCCAGGCTTGCCGGGCCGCTGGCATCGTAAATTTTTATTACGCTGTGAAGGGTGTTTACATAACGAAACAGTTCAATGTTGCGGCCGGCGATCTCACCGATGTATTCCCGGGCTTTTGCATAGGGTTCCTGGGCGGCGTACAATTTCTCGAATGAGTCCAGAATATCACCGTATTCGGATTTCCATTCCGGGTTTTCCCCGACTCGTTTCCGGAATTCAGCTTCGTACTCCTTGCGCTTGGCGATCCCATCCGTTTTGTGTATCCCCTGGCTTTCTCCGATCCATTTTTTCCAGGAGTTGGCGATGCGGGATTGCTTGGAAACGTACTGCAGGCGAATTTCGGGGTCATTGCGCATGGCTTCATTCAGTACCTCCAGGGTGCGGTCGCGGATGCCAATGCGAATGGGGTTCAGCACGTCAGCCCTTAATTCGATGGCAGGGGAGGGGAGGTATTCTTCCGTTCGGCCCGGAAAGCCAAAGACCAGGGTGAAGTCATCGTCTTCAACGCCATCCAGGGAAACCGGGAGGAAGTGCCGGGGCTGAAGCGGCTGGTTGTCCGGAGAATATTCCGCGGGTTTGTTGTCCGGCCCGGCATAGATCCTGAAAACGGAGAAGTCGCCGGTATGCCGGGGCCAGACCCAGTTATCGGTGTCCGCGCCGAATTTTCCTATAGCGGCCGGTGGGGCCGCTACCAGGCGTACATCCCGGTACGTTTCCGTGATAAAAAGGAAATACTGGTTTCCTTCAAAAAATGGACGGATCATAACATCCTGATATTCTTCCCGCTGCGCCTCTGCTTTAATGCGCTCGGTATTTTTTGTCACCCACGCCTGCCGTTCTTTAGGGTGCATTTCTTCGGTTACATTTTCAAGTACCTGGCTCGTCACATCTTCAATCCGGACAATAAAGGTGGCAAACAGGCCGGGGTTGGGCAGCTCTTCGCTTTTTGAGGCGGCCCAGAAACCATCCGCGTAGTAGTTTTTGTCCAGAGTAGAATGGGATTGAATGAATTCGTCACCACAGTGGTGGTTGGTGAGCAAAAGGCCCTGGGCGGATACCACTTCAGCAGTACAGAAACCCCCGAAATGCACAATAGCATCCTTGAGGCTGCCCTTGTTGACACTGTAGATATCCTCTGCTGTCATTTTCATGCCCATGCTTTGCATCTCCCCTTCGTTGAGTTGTTGCAGAAGGAGAGGCAGCCACATGCCCTCGGTTGCAAAAACAAGCCTGGATAAGAAGATCAGCAGGGTAATAAGAATCGATTTTTTCATCGCTTTTTTGGTTTCTGTTATGGTTAAGAGTTTAGTCCACTTTTTTTCCAAAACGCCAAACGATCAGGAAAAGGACGGCAAGAGAACCGAGTAAAAGGATATTGCATATTGCCCATCCTCCTCCCAGGTAAGTCGAAAGCCCCGCAGCGGTAAGGCTTACGCTCCCGACGGTCAGCGCATAGGGCAACTGCGTGCGCACATGGTCTATGTGGTTACAGTCTGATGCCAGAGAGCTCAGAATGGTTGTATCGGAAATGGGGGAGCAGTGGTCTCCCAGCACTGAGGCTGCCAGCGTCACGGCAATGACATTGAGCAGGATCTCCAGGCTTAAGCTGTGGTCAATCCCTTGGGCGTGGCAGATGGCCCAGGTAGTCGGTATGGCAATGGGGTACAGAATAGCCATCGTACTCCAGCTGGATCCGGTGGAGAAGGAGATCAGTGCCGCCAGCACAAAAATGATCACAGGCATGGCAAAAGGGTTGACGCTGTCCTGTAAAGCGAAGGTGAGAAAAGTGGCGGTGTGCAATTCTTCGGTTGTAGCGGCCAGTGACCAGGCCATTGCCAGGATGAGCAGGGCCGGCAGCATGGCTTTGAACCCGGTGATCATGGTGGAAATGGTTTCCGCCAGCCTCATGATCTTTGCTCCCAGGGTAAGGGCAATGGCGGCTGCGACACCGGACAGGGAGGCCCACAGCAAAGCGATGTAGGAATCCGAATTGCCGATGAGCTTACCGATTTTCATAAAAAAGCTGCTTTCCTCCCCAAGGAATACACCGGTAGCTCGCCAGATATCCCCCCAGCCATGGCTGGGCACACTGATGTCATTGGCCAGGAGTTCGCTGTAGGTATTGGCCATGCCCGTATCCAGCAGGCCAAACATGGTCATGAGGATAACCAATACTACCGGGATAACTGCATTGTACCATTTAAGGGGTGCACCCTTTACGGGGTTGAGGTCTTCAATGGCCGATTCTTCGGTATCGGACATTTTGCGGGACACCTCTCCGGTTGTCCTGGCCCTGGTTTCTGCCCGGTACATCGGGCCGAAATCCCGTTTCAGGAATACCAGCATCAGAATGAAGGAAAGCGTGAGGACGGGATAGAAGGAATACTTCAGTGAAGCGATAAAAATAGCATAGGCCGTCATATCCGTTTCAAGCCCTTTCAGGCCCTGGATGCCATCATCGATATACCCCAGTTCGGCCCCGATCCAGGTAGTGATGAAGGCTACCGCGGCTACCGGGGCTGCTGTGCTATCGACGATATAAGCCAGTTTTTCTCTGGAAACTCTGAACTGGTCTGTTACCTTTCGCATGGTGTTCCCGACGATAAGTGTATTGGCATAGTCGTCGAAGAAAATAGCCACTCCCAGTACCCAGGTAATGAATTGGGCGCTTTTGGGCGAATTGGCATAGCGGGAGAAAGCCCGTACGACCCCTGCCATCCCGCCGTTTCTGGAAATGATGGCCACCATGCCACCGATCAGCAGGGAAAAAACGAGAACGGATAGGTGGCCGCTGTCATTTAAAGCTTCGATGACGTAGCGCTGCACCACCTCCAGAAAGCTTCGCAGGAAATAGTATAAAGACTCAATGCGCATTCCCCCTGCGATGAACGAACCGGCCCATACTCCGATGAAGAGCGAAATGATCACTTCCCGAAAGATTAGCGCCAGTAAAATAGCCACCAATGGAGGAAGGATGGATAACCACATGGGAATGTGCTTGAGGCGGTAGCTGCCGTCTGTAAGTTTGGAGAGATGATAGAGCCGGTAGTGTTTTCCTCCGGTTCGGATGAGCAACAGCCTGCCGTGGGCATCCGCTTCGGCGAGAATGGCTGCCTGGCCATTCTTAAAATGAAGCCCAGTAGCCTGGCCGTTGATGTTTACAAATGCCGGGCCGTCTTCAACCTCTGCCGAAAAGAGTAGGTGCTCCTGCCTGGCCTGAAGTGTATAGTGCTCTACCTGAACAGTATCGGTTGCCGGGCCTGATATCGCTGATGTGTCTGTCTGGGAATAGGAATTGGTAATTGAACAACAAAAGAGGAGAAAAGTGAGCCGGTAAAGGTTTTTCATTTTCGCTTTTTATAATTTTGATCCGGTAAGAGCTTGTTTGGAGGCCGCATTTGGAAATAAAAAGTGTCAATTTTATGATGAGACAAGGCGCCTTTTGAAGTGCATATCCGGAGATACGGACGAAAAAGGGAACACAGTATCATCATAAAAGGGGCGTTTTTAGTACAAAGTGTAGCCTCCAAGCAAGCTCTTACTGTTGCTGTAGCCTCCTTTTCGGGCAAACCCCAAGAAACGAAGATTTCAATAATTCACCAAAATCAACTCATGAAAAGCATTGTATGTATCACCGGACTGCTTCTGGCATTTGCCCTTTCTCTGCCTGCCCAACCTTACCAACCCATGGACATACCCTTTCGGGTAAACGGCAAAAACCTGGCCTTATCGCTTGCCGGGGGGCTGAATAACCCGCAATTCAATGAAATAGACCTTAATAACGATCAAATCAATGACCTCTACATCTTCGACCGGACCGGTGACGTTCAGTTGACCTTTATCAATGAAGGAACTCCCGGAGAGGCCAGTTATCGCTTTGCCCCTCAGTACGCCGCCTATTTCCCTGCGGAACTTAATGACTGGGTTTTGCTGAGGGATTTTAACCAGGACGGCGCAATGGACCTTTTCACCCAGGCCCAGGGGCGCGCCCCTTTCCAGGGGATCATTGTCTTTTACGGGTATTACCAGAACGGCCACATTGCTTTTCAACGCATGCTTTTCGACAATGAGTACAGCCTGGTCAATTTTACCCTGTTGAACGGAACGGAGACCCAGGTTTACGTGAGTAACGTCGATTATCCGGCCATTGATGACCTGGATTGTGACGGGGACCTGGACATTCTGACTTTTAACCCTGCCGGGGGGTACATCGAGATGTACGCCAACCAATCGGTTGAGGATGGATACGGACTGGACAGCCTCATCTTTGAGCTCGTTGAAGACTGCTGGGGCGGCATCTTCGAAAGCAGTATTGAACAGGCAGTGGGCCTTGCCGAATCTCCCGGCGATTGCTTCAACCTGGCCGGGGAGCAGGCGGAGGTGACTATGCGCCACCCCGGCTCCACTTTGCTCACTTTTGACAGTGACGACGACGGCGATAAAGACCTGGTGCTGGGCGACATTACCTTCAGCACGCTGAACTTCCTGCTCAATGGCGGAACCTGCCAGCAGGCATGGGTGGTCGATCAGGACAACGGCTACCCGAGTTATGATGTAACGGCCAATATCCCCATCTTTCCCGCCGCTTTCTTTCTGGACCTCAACAACGATGGCAAAAAGGACCTCATAGCATCTCCCAATGCCATTAACCTTTCTGAAAATTACAACGTTGCCTGGTTTTATGAAAACACCAACACGACGGAAGAACCGGTATTTGAATTCCGGCAGCAGGATCTTCTTGTAGGGGAAATGGTCGATCTGGGAAGTGGGGCTTATCCGGCTTTCGTCGATTACAATGCCGATGGATTGCAGGACCTGGTTGTGGGCAATATCGGATACTGGATGCCCGGAGGCCAGCGGGACGCCCGCCTGTTTCTTTATGAAAATACAGGCACCGCTGACGACCCCGCATTTGAACTGGTGAATGCCAATTTTCTGAACCTCAACGTTTTTAATGACAATTATTCGTTTGCCCCGGCTTTTGGCGACCTGGACAATGACGGCGATATGGACATTCTGGTTGGCGAGATCTATGGCCAGCTGTTTTACGCAGAGAATACTGCCGGGCCCGGTAACCCGGTTGCTTATGGCCCCTGGCAATACGGGTACATGGGCATCAATATCGGGCAACTCAGCATCCCCTTTATCGTTGACCTCAACCGGGATGGCCTCAAGGACCTGATCGTAGGAGAGCGCACCGGCAACATCAATTATTTTCAGAACATAGGCGCCGCTTCAGCCCCGATGTTTAACCCCAATCCGGATGAATCGCCCAACCTTGCCGGGTTGGGAAATATCCGGACTTCTGTTCCCGGCTCCATCACCGGTTACAGCGCACCCATTGTCCTGGACCAGGAAGGGCAGTACATTCTGATAACCGGGACGGAAGTCGGACAGATTGAATTTTACAATGATATTGAAGGCAATATTACCGGAGCATTTCACCAGGAAACGGAAACTTTGGGAGATATTAAAGTAGGGCGCCGCACCCGCCCGGCAATGGCAGATATCGATAATGACGGCTTTCTGGAGATCATAATCGGGAACGAACGCGGGGGGCTTTCCGGCTTTCAAACGCCAATCAGCCTGAACAGTACTTCTCCTGCCCGGGAAGCTGTGAGGGAGGAAATAGTGAAGGTTTTCCCTAATCCGGCAGGTGAATGGGTTACTCTGCAGGCCGGCGCCGAAGGAAAAAAGAGCCTTAGCCTCTTCAATAGTTCAGGGCAATTGGTGGCTGAAAGGCAATGGAACGGAGAGCGCACAACGGTCAATACCGGAGGGCTTCCGGCAGGGCTGTATTTCGCCAGGGTCATCGTAAACGGAAAGGCCATCGGCAAGAAAATTCTGGTGCGCTGACCTGTTTTGAGGCTCTTATTTCATTTGCCGGGCGGCACTTTTTCCTCCGCCAGCCCGGCAAGGCTCAGCAGAAAGGCGTATTCCATAGCCGTTTCTTCATAGCGGCGATAGCGCCCGGAAGCGCCGCTATGGCCTGCTTCCATATTGGTATGGAGCAACAGCGGGTTGTCATCTGTTTTCAATTCCCTCAATTTGGCGACCCATTTGGCAGGCTCCCAGTATTGAACCTGGGAATCATGAAGCCCGGTGGTAACCATCATGGGTGGGTAATCTTTGGCTTCTACATTATCATAGGGGGAGTATGATTTGATGTATTCGTAATACTTTTTTTCGTTTGGGTTGCCCCATTCGTCGTATTCACCGGTGGTCAGTGGAATGGTGTCATCGAGCATGGTGGTTACGACATCGACGAAGGGCACGGCGGCAACGATGCCGCTCCATAGCTCCGGGCGCAAATTGACAATGGCTCCCATGAGCAGGCCGCCGGCGCTTCCGCCCATTGCGAAGAGCTTTTCCGGGCTGCAATACTGGTTTTTGAGCAGGTATTCCGCGCAATCGATGAAATCCGTGAAGGTATTTTTTTTCTTCAGCAGTTTGCCGTCTTCATACCAATGCCTTCCCATTTCTTCACCGCCACGCACATGAGCAATGGCGAAAGCAAAACCCCGGTCGAGCAGGCTGAGCCGAACAGAACTGAAATAAGGCTCCATACTGTGGCCATAAGAACCGTAGCCATAAAGAAGGAGCGGTTGGTTGCCGTCCTTTCGAAAACCTTTTCTGTAAACCATTGAAATGGGTATCCTGGCGCCATCTCTGGCAGTGGCGTACAACCGTTCGGAGTGGTAATCCTCCGGTTTGAAACTGCCGATGACTTCCTGTTGTTTGAGCATTTTCAGCTCCTTGCTCCTCATGTTGTAGTCATAGGTGGTATTGGGAGTGGTGAGAGAAGTATAACCAATGCGCAGCCAGTCCGTATCAAAATCCGGATTGATGGAAACATAGGCCAGGTAGGCTTCCTCTCCGAAGTTGATGTAGTGTTCCGGCCCTTTCCACTGGCGGACCCTCAATTGAGTAATTCCGTTTTTGCGCTCGGATAGCACCAGAAATTCCTCGAAGATGTCCATGTCTTCCAGTAAGACATCTTCGCGGTGCGGGATGAGTTCCTTCCAATTTTCTTTGGTGGTGGCGTCCTCGCTGGTTACCATTAGCCGGAAGTTCCGGGCATCGAGGTTGGTGCGGATGTAAAATTTGTCGTGATGATGGGCGATATCGTACTCCAGTTCCTTTTCCCTGGGGTGTATGACCCTGAACTCCCCGCCGGGGGTATCGGCGTCGAGCACCCGGTATTCGTGGCTCAGGGTAGAGTAAGAACCAATGATAATGTATTTCCTGGATTTTGATTTATAGACGAACGCCCGGAAAGCGGGGTCATCTTCATGGAACACTTCCACATCTTCTTCAACGGGCGTTCCGAGCACGTGGCGGAAAACTTTATGGGTGCGCAGTGTAGTAGGGTCTTTGGCTGCGTAAAAAATTGTTTTGTTGTCGTTGGCCCAGGCGGCTGAACCGGAAGTGCCGGGAATGGCATCTTTCAGCATTTCTCCGGTTTCGAGATTTTTGAAACGCAGAGTGAAAATCCTCCGGCTGATGGTATCTTCGCCGAAAACCAGCAACCGGTTATCCGGGCTTACGCTTCTGCCTCCGATGTTGTAATAGTTGTGCGGTTTGGCCAGCTCATTTTCATCCAGCATGACCTCCTCCGTAGTTTCGAGGCTTTCTTTCTTTCGGGAGTAAATAGGGTGTTCTTTGCCCTTTTCATAGCGGGAAAGATAGTAGTAACCGTTATCTTTATAGGGGACCGATTCCTCGTCCGGCTTCAGCCGGGCGATGATCTCCTGGTACAACTTTTCCTGAAAAGGCTTCAGAGGTTTCATCACTTTTTCCTTGTAGTCATTTTCCGACTTAAGGTATTGGATCACCTCCTCATTCTCCCGTTCATTGAGCCAGTAGTAGTTGTCGGTCCGGGTGTCTTCGTGGATGGTAAGGGCCTTCGGTTTTTTCGCAGCCCGGGGGGCTTCCAGTCTCTTGAGGGTATGCATTACAGATTCAATTTGGAGGTAAAATACATTTAACAAAAAAAAGCCGGGGAAAGCTTAAAGCAAGGTAAAGTTTTCCTGCCTGAAAAGCAGAAGGATGCACCACGGCGAAAAGCCTTGCTTTCGGTAACAAATCTCTTACCTAAGCTCAACCGAAAATGCTACATTTGCGCAGCAATGCGCCTTCGAACGTCATATCGCCAGATCTTGTCTATTTCCGCCCCAATCATGCTGGGGAGTGCTGCGCAGAATGTGATTGCGCTCAGCGATAGCGTTTTTTTGTATCACCTCAGCCAGGAAGACTTCGCCAGTATTGGGTTCGTTGGTGTTTTTTACCTGGTTGTTGCCGCCATCGGATATGGGTTCTCCCGGGGCGGGCAGATCATGATCGCCCGCCGGGCAGGAGAAGGCAACCTCCACGAGGTGGGGCGGACCTTCTATTCGATGGTATATTTTGAGTTCGGCCTGGCCATTGTGATGTTCTTATTCATGCAGTATGGCTGTTATTATTTTTTCAGCCTCATCGTTGATTCCCCGGTTGTCTTTACCAGGAGCCTTGAATATCTGGAGACGAGGTCCTGGGGGGTGTTTTTCAGCTACACCGGGGTGGCGGTCATTGCGCTTTACACCGGGGTGGCGCGCACCAGCTTCATCATTGTGGATACGGTGATCCTGGGGGTGGTAAATATTGCCCTGGATTATGGCCTTATCTTTGGCAAATGGGGCTTGCCGGCAATGGGCATCGCCGGCGCCGGGCTGGCCAGCACCATTGCTGAAATTGTCGCATTTATCGTTTTTTTCATTTATATCCTTTTGGACCGCCGGGCCCGGTCTTACCACTTGTTTCATCTGCCAAAGGTGGATCTTGAACTCATTCGCCAGCAGTACAGCCTTTCCATCCCTATTGTGGCTCAGGCGTTCGTCGGGTTGGGCAGCTGGTTTGTTTTCTTCGGGATCGTGGAGAATCTGGGAGAACACGAACTGGCGATCACTAACCTGGTCCGGATGGTTTATCTGGTGCTTTCCATTCCTACCTGGGGGTTTGCTTCCGGCGTCAACACCATGGTGAGCAATTTCATCGGACAGCAAAAACGGCAGGCGGTAGTCCCGATTATCTGGAAAACCTCCAAGATCGCCTGGCTAACCACTATGGCCATTACACTTCCTGTTGTTCTCTTACCGCATAAGATCCTGTATCCTCTTCTCGGTTCGGAGGATATGTCCCTGATAACCGATTCCCAGCCTATTCTATACGTATTAGTGGGCATTCTGACCCTTTTCTCGATCGGGAGTGTTTTCTTCAACGGCCTGGCAGGCACCGGCGCTACCTACTACGGCCTGAAGATACAGACCTGGTGTGCGCTGGGCTATCTGGCCTACATTTATGTCGAAGTGAATTATACCAACGGCGGGCTGCCCTGGGCCTGGGCGGCGGAGATCTTCTACTGGATGGTAATGCTGGCATTGACGTTGTGGTATCTTCGGACAAAGGAATGGCATGGCCTGAAAGTATAGCCACTTCTAAGCATTAAAACCGGTTTTTTTTGAATTGCTCGATTTCCCGGCGTTCCCGTTTAGTGGGCCGCCCGGCGCCCTTTTCCCGTTTTTCAGCGGCAGCTTTTCCTACGAACCAATCTTTATATTTGTTTAATTCCTCTTCGGGAGTAAGATCCTCATAACACTTTTGTGCAACGGGGGCGCCCACCCTTTTCTGGATAAGGTCAATCACTTTATACCGGAAGTTAAACCCATTTTTGCGTACCTCAAGTTCATCTCCGCGCTGGATCATCTGGGAGGCTTTGACCGGTGTGCCTCCGGCCTTAACCTTGCCCGACTTGCAGGCATCGGTGGCAATAGTCCGGGATTTGAATATCCTGACACTCCACAACCACTTGTCAACTCTGACTTTATCCAGGTTGCCCATAAAAATTAGTTTTTTATTAATTTATTACCCCCTAATCCTGTCTCCCTCTCCCCCTATCTCCTAGTCTCCTAGTCTCCTAGTCTCCTAGTCACCTAGTCACCTAGTCACCTAGTCTCCTAGTCTCCTAGTCACCTAGTCACCTAGTCTCCCTCTCTCCGACCCCCTCTCTTCAACCCTCAGGCAACGGAGGGTATTCCATGTTCAGTTTTTCCAGCTGATCGACGATGGTTTTGGCAACGATATAATTCCGGTACCAACGTTCATCGACCGGGACGATGGTCCAGGGGATACTGCTTTTATTGATGGCGTATTCGTAACAACGCATATAGTCGTCCCAGTGTTCCCGTTCTTTCCAGTCGTTGGGGTTGTGCTTCCAGTTCTTGTCCCTTTCCCGTATCCGTTCTTTCAGCTCTTTCTCCTGCTGGCTGTAAGAGATGTGTAGATAGAATTTAAAAATAACGGTATGGTTGTCGAAAGCAAGGAGTTCTTCAAAAGCATTGATGGCATTCATCCGCTTTTCTGCCCTTTTGTCATCTATCCAGCTGTGTACCCGTTGAATGAGAATGTCTTCATAATGGGAGCGGTTGAAGATCTGTATCATTCCCCGCCGGGGAACCTGTTTGTGGACGCGCCAGAGGAAATCGTGGGCAAACTCTTCATCGGTCGGTTTCTTAAAACTATATACTTGTATGCCCTGGGCGTGGCACTCTTTGAAAACGTGCTTCACCGCTCCATCCTTACCCGAAGCATCCATACCCTGAAAAATGACCAGGGCAGAATGTTTTTGTTCGGCAAACATCACCTTTTGTAATTCTCCGAGGCGCTCAACGAGCTTGTCAGTTTTGTCTTTGAGTTTATCTTCATCGACATCAGGCGGAGGCGTTGTCGGAATTTCTGAAAGCTTGATCATAATTATTAGTTTGCAGGTTCCACTGCTGATTACCAGATAAGCAAATATGCTAAAAAATAGGCAATATTCTGGTTCCGGTTCGGAGGGCTTTTTTTCCCGTTCAGGTTTTCTTTTTTGTCGAAGGATATTTGTCTGCCTACTTTTAATCCGGAATCATTTCTTCTTTTGGGATAAAAGGCTGCTAACAAATGAGGACACCCGTACTGTTTTTTTGGACAATCGCATTGATTTGCCAGGCACATGCTGTCTGTGCCCAGAGTTGCCAGGCCGCATTTACTTTTGAAGAGGCCGGGCTGACTTTCGATTTCACAGATGCTTCCACATCACTTGCCGGAGACCCCGTCATTTCCTGGTTCTGGGATTTCGAAGATGGGAGCACCAGCACGGCTCAAAACCCTTCCCACACTTTTCCGGATGCAAACACCTATGATGTATGTTTGTCCATTACCACTCAAAGTGGTTGCACCAGTGAGGCTTGTATTCGTATAGAGATCTGCCAGTTGGAAGTGAGCGTTTCGGTGGGCGCCTGCGACGCCAATGATGAAATTCCCCTTATCATTACCGTTAATGACCTGTTCGATAATGCAAGAGACATCAACATCGCCGTTGATGGCGGGCTGCTTCCGGGTGGGCCATTCAGAATTAGAATTGGCCAGCCCGTAATTGTAAATGCGACGGTACCCGGAGACGGGCTTATACACGAAATCAGCGTTCAATCGGAGGATATCGGGACCTGCGCCGCTACCTATAACTTTTCCGTGCCCGATTGCACGTCCAACTGTTTTTTGTCCGGGCTGAATGTCAATCTGTCCGGTGGCGTTACTCATGTCGTGCAGATTGGAGACAACTTTTTTTCTCCTGAGAACACAACGATCACTATCGGTGACGCAGTAGAGTTCCAATGGGTGGGAGACGGGCATTCCACTACTTCCGATGCCACTACCGGGCCGGACAGCTGGAATTCCGGGGTGATCGGATTCGGTTCTGTCTTTACCGTTAACATTATCAATCCTGGCGTTCATGGGTATTATTGCATCCCGCACGGAGGCCCAAACGGGCAGGGGATGTCCGGAATAATTGTCGCCAATTGCCCGGCTTCCGGCAATTTCACCCTGGAGGTTTCTTTTAATACTTCTATAGCCGGCCCGGAGGGGTATGGCTTATTGCTGGACGGTGCTCCCGTTCAGGGCAGCCCTTTTAATTATTCGGGAACAGGCCCTCAGAGCAACACCATAAGCATTGCTGGAGATGGGGCTATGCATGTCGTTAAAATTCAGGATGTTGCAGACTCTACTTGTTTCGTTTCTCAGGCCTTCTCAGCTCCTGACTGCGGTATCGCGCCTGCCTGCAGCATTTCTGTATTGGCCGGGCAGGCCGGCGGATGCAGTGTTGCCGGTGAAGTGCCTGTTGAGCTGAGCGTAAATGCCATCAACGGAGGAGCTTCCGGCTTCAATATTTATATCGATGGAAACCTGGCGCCCGGCAGCCCTTTTATCTACAACTCATCCGGACCGGCAATCATTTCTATCAATGTTCCGGGAGACGGGCAGAACCATGTTATTGAGGCTCGTGACAACGATGATGCTGCCTGTACGGGCTCTGCAACCCTGACAACTCAGGATTGCAGCATCAATTGCGCCATTACCAACTTATTGGCAAGCACCGGCACTTCAACAGTACATACGGTGCTGGTAGAGGATTTTGCTTTCAATCCAAGGAACATTACCATCGCTTCGGGGGATGTGGTAGAATGGCAGTGGGTAGGTAGTGTAGCTCACACCTCGACATCCGATGCGCCTTCAGGCCCCGACAGCTGGAACAGCGGACTGCTGAGCCAGGGGGCAACTTACCAGTCGCCTGTACTCTCTACCGGCGTGCACCCCTATTATTGCATTCCACATGGGGCGCCGGGGGGAATTGGAATGAGCGGGTCCATTACGGTGCAGGCTGATTGCACCAATGAGATGGTGTCGGTGGAGGTAGCTTTTACCGGGCAGGGTGGGGGATTCAATGGGTATGAAGTGCTGGTGGATAACAATACGGCGGGCACCTTTGGCTATAGCCCTGATGGAAATAACATCGTTTCTGTCCTTGTTCCAGGCGACGGACAGGGGCATACCCTGACTGTTCGGGATGTAGATGATCCCGGGTGTATAGCTGGAACAACTATTACTACCCCGGACTGTAACTCTGCGAGCTGCCAACTCAGCCTTAGTGTGCAGGAAACCGGTGGCTGTTCCGAAAACAATGAACTGCCTGTGGAATTAACGGTAAATAATATAGGTGGCGGGGCTGCGGGCTTTGAAGTAATGGTGGATGGTGTTGTAGTGGACAGCTTTGCCTACAGTGGTAATGCCACCATTGTTTCTGTAAATGTGGCCGGCGACGGACAAGAGCACAACATTGAGGTGAGAGACATTGAAACTCCTGCCTGTACGGCATCAACGACATTGATAACTACAGACTGTAGCCAGGAGTGCGCCATAACAAACCTGGAGCTATCCGTTTCGGATGCCGGAAATCCAGTGACTCACGTTGTAGAGGTAAGAGACTTTGAGTTTGTCCCTTCAGCCCTGGAAGTCAGAGTTGGGGATGTGGTAAGGTTTGAATGGGTTGGCGTCATTGCCCATACTTCCACTTCCGATGCCACTACCGGCCCGGACAGTTGGAACAGTGGCCTGTTAACCCAGGGAGATGTGTTTGAGGTAACTATAATTACGGAAGGAGAGCACCCTTACTATTGCATCCCGCACGGAGCACCCGGAGGAGTGGGTATGTCCGGTATGATAACTGCAACACCCCCATGTGACGGAGGGAATGTAGTTGTAAATCTTAGTTTTGACGCCATTGGGGGAAATACAGAAGGCTACAATGTTTTTATCGATGGAGAAATCACCCAGGAAAGCCCTTACCTCTATGCCAATAACACTTTCAATTCTGTACCCCTCTCTATTCCCGGCGATGGACAGCAACACACCGTCCTTGTGCAGGATGCCTTGGATACGATCTGCACAGCCGAACGAGTCATTTTAGTACCGGATTGTGGCCAAAGTATGCCCTGTTCCTTAGCGCTTCAAGCTGTCGTTTCAGGAGCATGCAACGAGGAAGGACAGGTACCTGTCGAACTCACAGTCATCACCGCGGGAACGGGCAATAATGGGTTTGTAGTCCTCGTGGATGGCAACCCCTATCAACCGGATCCTTTTTCATACGGCCCGACGGATACTACCATCCTCGAAATACAGGTTACGGGAACAGGAGGAGAACGGCTGGTGGAAGTCCGCGATATCGACAGCACTACCTGTGTGGCTTCATCAAACATAATGACGCCATTATGTGGGCCACTTTGCGAAGTGCAGGGGCTCACCGTTAACAGCGGGCAGCCCGGCAGGCACCTGGTGGAGGTAAAGGATTTTGAATTCTATCCGGCGCATATTCAGGTTTTGGTTGGAGACACGGTCGAGTTTATCTGGAAGGGAGAAATGCCTCATACTTCCACCTCGGATGCCATAACGGGTACGAACAGCTGGGATAGCGGGCTGCTGGGCCAAGGCGCCAGCTATGAGGTGGTTATAACCGAAGCAGGCCTGCATCCTTATTACTGCATTCCCCACGGCGGGCCGGGCGGAATTGGCATGTCCGGTGAAATTGAAGCCGTTGGCCCCTGTAATGACAGTATGGCTTCTGTAACAGTAAGTTTTTCCACGACGAACGGCAGCAATAATGGATACAATATCTTTCTTGACGGGGAACACCTGGCGGGCCCCATCCTTTATACAAACGATGCAGGCTACAATTCTACGCTTATCAATATTCCCGGTGATAGCGCTCAGCATGTTTTGACCATCCAGGATATGGATGTCAGCTTTTGTGCAGCAAGTACCCTATTCACTGCTCCTGCATGTAATATACAATGCCTGGTCGGCAACCTTGCTGTTTCTTTCCCTGAGTCAGGGAGGCACCTGGTTGAAGTGAAGGACTTTGAATTCTTACCCAAAGAACTCAACGTTACCGCCGGTGATACAGTAATGTTTTTCTGGACGGGAGAAATGGCCCATACCACCACTTCGGATGCCACCAGTGGAGTGGACAGTTGGGACAGTGGACTTCTGGGGCAGGGAGCTGATTTCGAAGTCGTAATCCATGAGCCGGGGGCGCATCCCTATTATTGCATCCCTCATGGAGCCCCGGGGGGGATAGGCATGGCTGGTATGATCACGGCGGCGCCGGCTTGTCAGGGAGATTCTGTTCTGGCCAGTATATCATTTGAGGGTGTCGGTGGAAACGGAGGGTTCCAACTATCACTTGATGGAGAGAATATCGGGCAGTTTGATTATCAGCCAGGCATTCTCAATGAACTGGAGGTACTGTTTTTTGGTGACGGAAACGAGCACGAGTTAGCTGTTCTGGATATTGAAAACCCCGGTTGTTCAGATACGGTGCGCATAAATGTTCCCCAATGTGCTGAACCCTGCGCAGGACTCCTGCCTGGATTTTCAGTGGTTTTTGATGAAATAGAAAGCCTTAGGGTGCAATTCATTGATCAAACAGAAGGAACGGTTCATCAATGGCTCTGGGGCTTCGGGGATGGAGCTACCTCCAATGTCCAGAACCCTTTTCATACTTATGATCAACCGGGGGTATATACGGTATGCCTGCTGGCTCAGGATACTCTGCTGGGCTGCAATGAAGCTTTCTGCCGGGAATTGCAGGCCGGCCTGACGGATACGAAAGAACCTTTAATCAGAGCTATGCCTCTGAAAATTTTCCCGAATCCGGCCTGGACAAATACTACAAGATGGATGGTTGAAGGGGTGGTTCCTGCTGATTATTCACAGCCCGTCAATTATGTTGTGTTCAGCCTTCGCGGAGAGAGGATTGCAGAAGGAACGGAAAGAGGCAGCCCGGTTATGTCAGTACCTCTGCAGGCGCCTGTACCCCCTGGTATGTATTTACTTGAGTTGCGGTCATCCTCCGGCAATTATATTGGAAAAATGATCATTCAATAGGGCGCATTCTTAGTCGCAGAACAGATTCGCTTAAGTAGGTAAGCGTTTTTTTGGGAGGGCGGAAAACTTTCCGCCCTCCTTTTTTACAGGTTTTTTCTTCAGGAAATTACAGCCCGTTGGCCGAATGCAGGGCCTCTTTTTTCCTGTTCTCCTCCACCTGTTGCGCATCTACGCTTGCGATAGCGGTTATATTACTGATCATATTGACCTCCACGCCTCTGGCCAATAGGTGGATCGGTTTTTTGAGCCCGATGAGGATGGGGCCAATGTAGTGCGCCTTGATCAGTTTGCGGACCAGTTTGAGGCTGGTATTGCCGGCATCGAGGTTGGGAAATATGAGCAGGTTCGGCCGTTTGGAGATGTTGGCAAAAGGATAGGTTTCCTTCAGGAAATTGAGGTCCAGAGCAACATCTGCCTGCATCGGGCCATCGATCATCAGGTCCGGCCGTTGAAGGCGCGCCAGTTCAACCGCTTTTGCCACTTTTTCAGATTCGGGCACCATTACCGATCCGAAATTGGAGAAAGAAAGCATGGCAATGCTGGGTTCCAGTTGCAGGCGTTCCAGTTGTTCTGCCGCCATCAAAGCGATCTCCGCCAGGTCTTCTGAGCTGGGATTGACGTTGACCGTGCAATCGGCAAAGAAATACAGGCGATGGTCGTGTTCGAGCATATACAGCCCTGCGATCAGCCTGCCGCCATCTCTGGGGCCGATCACCTGAGTGGCGGGGGTGAGCACCTCCGGATAGCTGGCTCCCACACCCGCGACCATCCCATCGGCGTGGCCATGTTGAACCATGAGGGCGCCAAAGTGGAAATAATCGCGAAGAGCGAGGCTGGCCCGGGATTGAGTGACTCCCTTGCGCTGGGACTGGGCATAAAAGAAGTCAATATATTGCTGCCGGTAGGGCCATCGTTTGGGTTCGATGATCTCGACGCCTTCGGGGTCGTGGTTCAATTCTTCAAAGGATGCGAGGACTTCTTCTTTGCTCTTTGCCAGAAGGATCGGGTGAGCAATTCCTTCGCGTACGATCTCACTGGCGGCCCAGATGATCTTGGGGTGGTTGCCTTCGGGGAAAACAATCCGTTTGGGGTCCTTCCGCGCCTGTATGTAGATCTTTCGCATCACATCCCTCGACCAGTCAACTTTGTCCATGAGTTGTTCCCGGTATTGCTCAATATCCATTGGGTTCTGGGCTACTCCTGAGCGGATGGCGGCTTCCGCCACCGCGGAGGCGGTCCATACCAGTACACGGGAATCAAACGGTTTCGGGATGATGTAATCGGGCCCGAATTTAAGGTTGGGGTCCCCGTATGCCCGCTTAACGGCTTCCGGTACTTCTTCCTTTGCCAGGTTGGCCAGGGAGTAAGCGGCAGCCAGTTTCATCTCTTCGTTGATGGCCGTAGCTTCCACATCCAATGCACCCCGGAAAATGAAGGGGAAACCCAGGACGTTATTCACCTGGTTGGGGTAGTCGCTCCGCCCGGTGGCTACAATGGCGTCCGGGCAGGCTTCCCTGGCATCCGGATAGGAGATCTCCGGGTCCGGGTTGGCCATGGCAAAAATGATCGGACGGGGGCCCATGGTGGAGGCCATCTCTTTGGTCAGCAAACCTTTTACGGAAAGGCCGCAGAAAATATCGGCCCCGCGGACGGCGTCCTCCAGCGTACGGGCGCTCGTTTCCCGGAAAAACTTGTCTTTGTAGGGGTTTTTCCCCTCATCCCCTCTGCCTTTCCACAACACCCCTTTGCTGTCCGTCATCAATATGTTTTCCGGCTTGATGCCGAGATTCATATAAAAGTTTGCACAGGCAATTGAAGCGGCGCCGGCTCCGGAGAATACAGCTTTAGCCTTATCGATATCCTTTTCAGCCAATTCCAGCGCATTGATAAGTGCCGCGCCTGAAATGATGGCCGTACCGTGCTGGTCATCGTGGAAAACGGGAATGTCCAGCCGCTTTTTAAGTTCTTCTTCGATATAAAAGCATTCAGGAGCTTTAATGTCTTCCAGGTTGATGCCCCCAAAGGTAGGCGCCAGATACTGAACGGTTTTGACAATTTCTACTGGGTCTTTGGTATCCAGTTCGATGTCGAACACATCAATATCTGCAAAACGCTTGAACAATACTCCTTTGCCTTCCATGACGGGCTTGCCGGCCAGGGCGCCGATGTCACCAAGCCCGAGGACGGCTGTTCCATTGGAAATTACGGCCACCAGGTTGCCCTTAGCCGTATAAAGCCTGGCCCGGGAAGGATCGGCCTGTATGGCAAGGCAGGGCTCAGCTACCCCGGGGGTATAGGCAAGGGAAAGGTCATTTTGAGTTACACACGGTTTGGTCGATACCACTTCGATCTTGCCCCGGCGCTCTCTTTCATGATATTGGAGCGCTGCTTTTTTCAGGGCTTCGATTTTTTTCTCTGATCTCATAAATGGAGGGCTTGATTTTAGCAATTTTAATAAGTAGTGCAAAGTTTCCATGGCAGGGCCTAAGAAACAAGGACAAAAGTCACCTGTAACCCATGACGAATGACCTGCTGTTTGTCATTTACAAATAATCCTTCCCGTTCAGCGAGGGAAAATTCCCGTTCGGAGAAACAGAATTGACAGTTGAAGATAGATGGCCTACTTTTGGCTGCATATTATTGAACATTATGGAGATAAAAAAATACGGGTTGCCGGTTTTGATCTTTGGGCTGGGGCTGGGGTTGAGCTTTTTTTCCTGCCAGCATGAACCATTTACCATCGATGGAGACATTACCCCCATCGATACTACGGGGAATAACAACCCTACAGATACCACAGGCAATAACCCGACGGATACAATGGCCACAGGAACGCCCTGTGACCCGGATGTGGTTTATTTCGAACTTGAAGTTCTGCCTATCCTGCGTTCCAATTGTGCAAAAAGTGGCTGCCATGATGAAAATTCTGCTCAAAAAGGGGTAATCCTTACCTCCTACGAGTCAGTAATGGCAACCGGAGAAATTACTCCTTTTAACCTCAGCAGGAGTGATCTGTACGAAGTGATTACTGAAAATGACCCGGACAAGCGTATGCCCCAGGCTCCGAACCCGCCATTGTCTTCTTCCCAGGTCAGCTTAGTGGCTGAATGGATACTTCAGGGGGCAAAAAATGAGAGCTGTGATCCGGGAGCCGGCGGGTGTGACACAACAGCGGTAAGTTACGTTTCTGATATCCGGCCTATCCTTGAAAGCAACTGCCTGGGATGCCATCAGGGCCCAAACCCGGTTGGAGGTTTCGTCCTGGAGGCTTATGATAACGTGGTGGCAAAAATAAATGAAGGGCGCTTTTATGGCGCATTGGCCTGGGAAACGGGGTTTGTCCCTATGCCATACGGGGCCGCTGAACCTCTTCCGGATTGTGATCTTCTCATGATCCGTGCCTGGATAAATGCCGGCGCTCCCGAGAACTGAGTGCGGGAACAAAAGGCCGGTTTTTCAGTTATCCTTACAATACACAAACCAACAGAAGCTGAATAATGAAAATAAAAAGGTGTATCTTTTTTTCCATCACGTTTTTTGCACTGGGTATCACGGGTTGTTATTACGATGTTGAAGAAGAATTGTACCCGGCGGTTGAGTGTGACACACAGAGTGTTTCCTATTCCGGTACCGTTCAGCCTTTACTTTCGGGGAACTGCTATGTTTGCCATAGTGCGGCAGTTAATACGGCAGGAATTACGCTGGAAGGGTATAACAACCTAAAAGTGTACGTCGATAATGGGCGGTTCCTGGGAGCAATTCAGCACCAGCCCGGTTTCTCTCCAATGCCTCAGGGGGCCGCCCAACTTCCCGAATGTGACATCCTCAAAATTGAACAGTGGATAACTGATGGGGCCCCCAATAACTAACCACCTGAAGGATGAGCAATTTAAATATTCTGGAACCAGACAAAATCAGGTTATCATGAAAAAATTATTAGCCGTTGGCCTATTCCTGGCTTTGCTTGGGCTGGGCACGGGGTACTTTATTTACAATAAGCCATTCAAAAACATGGCCAGGGCTGAAGCTGATGTCGCACTCAATGCACCGGACCTTTTTTCAGCTTTTGAGGCCGACGAGTCTGCCGCTAACCAGAAATACCTCGACAAGGTTATCAAGGTTACGGGTACGGTCAAGGAAGTCAGCAAAGGGGATGATGGAAATATCAGTGTTACCCTGGAAACGGGAAATGAACTGTTTGGTGTCATTTGTCAGCTGGATAATCTTTCCAAACAGGAAAAAACAGATTTTCAACCCGGCGAGAAGGTAACCTTCAAGGGTATATGCACCGGCATGCTGATGGATGTGGTGCTGGTGCGCTGTGTATTAGTATGACTCATTTATGAAATCGAACCAAATAACTGATTGATCATGCAGAAAAAAGCATTCTTTTTTGTTTTGGTGGCGGCAGCCCTGATGATGGGGCCTACCCTTCAGGCCCAGAAATATTTCACAAGGGAGGGAAAAGTCTCTTTTTTCTCGGATGCTCCGGTGGAAAAGATCGAGGCCCACAACAGCAAAGCAACAGCGGTCCTGGATGCAACAACAGGAGAAATGGAATTTGCCGTCCTGATAAAAGCATTTCAATTTGAAAAGGCGTTGATGCAGGAGCATTTCAATGAAAATTATATGGAAAGCAGTAAATATCCCAAAGCTTTTTTTAAGGGAGAGGTGCCCGACATGGGAGAAGTGAACCTGGGAAAAGACGGGGAGTATCCCGTTAAAGTAAAAGGCAACCTCACCATCCATGGGGTAACCAGGGAAGTGGAAGCGCCGGGTAAGTTCATCGTGAAAGACAGGGCCATAAGTGCCGTCTCCAGCTTTACGGTTTTGGTTGCCGATTATGATATTGAGATCCCCGCTGTGGTGCGTGACAACATCGCCCGGGAGGTCCGAATAGAAGTTGAAGTAGGGCTCGAAGAATTGAAAAAAGGGTCCTGACCTGTTTCCATGCCATACCAGCCAGGGGGCCACAACCCCCTTTTTTTTCTTATTGTAAATGAAAAGGTGGATGAAAAAAATACTTCCGTTACTTCTGTATATTTTGGCCGGTTGCAACCTGATGGCTCAGGATGGCGGCCTGCTTTCTCTATTGGGTGAGGAAGAAGAAACTACGGATTACGTTTCAGCCAGTTTCAAAACCAACCGGGTGGTGAACCTGCATTCCCTCGAAAGTACGGCTGCCGGTGTTCTGGACGTCAAGATCTCCCACCGGTTCGGCACCCTGAACGGTGGCACCTATGAACTTTTCGGGTTGGATAATGCCAGCATAAGAATTGGGGCAGACTATGGAATCACCAGCCAGCTAACTATTGGATTGGGCAGAAGCAGCTTTCAGAAAACCTATGACGGTTTTGTCAAGTATAAATTTTTAAGGCAAAGCACCGGCAAACGGAGAATGCCACTTACCGCAGCCGTGTTTGCCAGCACAGCCGTACAAACCCTGAAATGGCAGAACCCGGGCCGGGAGAATTACTTCAGTTCCAGGTTGTACTATACTTTTCAGATGATCCTTGGGCGGAAATTCAGCGAAGGGCTGACCTTGCAGTTATCCCCAACCGTAGTTCACCGCAACCTGGTGGAGACTTCGGCAGAACACCATGATGTATTTGCTATCGGAGGGGCGGGGCGGATAAAACTGACCAAACGGATCACGCTGAATGCAGAGTATATTTACGTTCTTCCGGATCAACTGGCTCCTGGATACCGCAACGCTTTTTCCCTGGGTTTTGATATTGAAACAGGAGGCCACGTTTTTCAACTTCACTTCACGAACTCTACCTCCATGATCGAGAAGGGGTACGTCACTGAGACAGTCGAAGACTGGTTGGACGGAGGCATACATTTCGGCTTCAACATTTCCCGGGTATTTACTCTGGCCCGGCCGAAAATTGAGGGTATTGACTGAATAAGAAAGATTAAAAACCGTTTAACGGACCCTGATGTAAAAGACAAAAGAGAAATCATAAGGGTTATATCGGTCTTTCTTGTGGTCTTCCCGTTTGTATTCCTTCCAGTGCCCGAAATTTATGTCGGGGAAAAAGGCATTCCCGTTTTCGATCTCGGTATGGATTTCCGTTATGATCAGCTTGTCTGCTACTTTTAGCGCCTGCCGATAGACTTCTTCCCCACCGAGGATACAAAGCCTTTTGGCTCCATCGGCTTCAGCTGTCGAAATACCTTCTTCCAGAGAGTGGGCGGCCTTCCCTTCTTCGGGTTGAAACCCTTTTCGGCGGGTTAGAATCACAAAGGGCCTGTTGCTAAAGATCTCTTTGCCCTGAGCCGATTCATAAGACTTGCGCCCGCTGAGCAGGTAGCATCCTTTTATCTGGCGGGAAAAGAAGGCCAGGTCGGCGGGCATTTGCCAGGGTAGGGCCCCATTCCTGCCAATAACGTTATTATCGGATTTTGCAACGATGATCACCTTCTCCATAGGCCGGACTGCAGTTTTCGCTGATAAAATTAGGGATAATTTTCCAGAGACATCCTGAAAGCCCTTCTGCCATCCATCCGAAAGGCATCATTCAACCATTACGGTAACATGCTTTTGTTCTCTGCCATCGGTAATGACAAGAATATATGCTCCCGGAGAGATCCCGGCGAGAGATAGCTTAAGTGTTTGAAAACCGGCAGCCATTTCCGGAAACCGGTGTACTGATATTATTCGGCCGTTTGTATCCTGTACTGTAGCTGCCAGCCCCGTGCTTTCCGCCAGCCTGAAGTCCAGGTTGACTTCCTGCTTTGCAGGGTTAGGATAGGCTTCCAGGTTGGAAATAATGGAATGGCTTTCAAGGAAGTGATAGGAGGTGGTGCTTTCCGGAATGTAATGGACCTCAAAAAGCGTCGTTTGAGCCCAGCTTTGGGTGCCGTTATTGATAAAAAAGATATTGGGCTGAGTACTTGCGATCCCCCCAATAAGATAGCCGATAAGGGTGGTGTCTTCCGGCAAGGCAGCCAGGTCAATAATGCCGGGAGCATACTGTGGAACTCCCGGGAGGAGCATAAACTCAGAACCTGAACCCAGCAGGGAAGGCAGTTCTCCGATCTTCTGTTCCGTCATATTCCCACCGGCCATCCGGCTCACTCTTCCGATAGTAGAAACGAAAGGAACATTATCGTCGCGTATTAAGGCGCCGTTTTCATCGAGGAAATACTGGCTGATCCCTCCGAAAAAAACGCTGTGCATCCTGTTGCTGTTGGCATCGTAGAGGGGGAGCGTGCCGCAATGATAGTGGTTCAGATACTGCAGGAAATCGTTATTGACCGTATAACCGGAAGGCCTGATATCAACAGAATTCAGGAAAGGGAGGTCTTCGGTATGTTGAAAGACTCCGGAGAATGCAGTCATGCCGTAAGTGCCGTCGGGAAATATCTGGGGCAGGACATTGTAATCCCGCCGGTGCAGGTTTACTTCGTCGGTGATGGCCTCCTTGTCGGCTACGCTGAGGGTTTCTCCGTCATCTATGATCCTGAATTTACGGATCTGATTGGTGTATTCCTGGACGAAAGAAGGGCCGTTGTGAGGGTTGTACCTTCCGGTGAAGCGCTGCCCGCCTATCAGGTAATAGGTTTCTTGCGCCTTTTCCAGGTACCCGCCGGTGACCGCGAAGAAATCATCGGTGATTTGCCGAAAATAAGGGCTGATGTCCTGCCCTTCGATAATGGCTTCAATTAAAGGGGCTACTGCTATGGCTGTGAGGCGGTTATGGGTAATGTGATCGCCTGCGCTAGGGCTGTATCCGTATCCGCCGGTGAGATACAGAAAACCTCCCTCCTGATAGAATTGCATGTTGGTGGACTGCAACTGCTCTGCCAGGGCAGGGGAGAGGCTGCTGGCGGAAACGGCCCACCGCTCCCGGCTCACAGGGTCAATTACCTGAATAGATGTATTGTTCCCTGCCGGGTCAAAGGAGGCAAAAGGTTGCCGTTGGTGAAGCCCGTCGGTTCGCCCTCCGATCAGCAGAATGTAGTTTTCATATTGCCCGGAAGCAAATGATTGTATTCCGGTAAAACCTTCTATGGTAAAAGGCCGGAGCTGAAGGCTGAACTCCTGCTGGGCATTAAGGGTAATCAGTGCAAAATACAAGAACAGGGTTAAGCTGATAGGTCTCATATCGTTGGCTTTGGTTTTTACCAACAAGTATAAGCCTGCTGTCCATAGCTTTTGGTGACTTTCAGCACACAGGCTTTAAAAAGCATAAGTCATGCCTCAGAGCTTATTCAATCACAAAACCCTTCTTTTTTGCCTGTTCCCGAAGCGCTTTGAGAATGGATGCCCCCAGGCTGTTTTCTGTTTTAGCAGTATCTTTTTCCGTTTCTGCCTCAAGGTAAGCCCGGCGCTTTTCCCCCAACTCACGGATCTCCTGGTTGATGGATTCTCTTTCCTGTGCCAGCTGTTGTATTTCATTCTCCAGCTCGTCCCGGCTCAGTTGTTTCAAAGAATCCGGCATATTTTCCCTTTCCCTTATCAGGATTTTCTTGTCTCTTTTGTAAGCATCCACCAGATCCCACTTCTCGTTGCTGTAATTGGCGGAGCTTTTGAAAACAGCCCGGTCAGCGACGTTGGCCGTACTGTATTTCAAGGCGTTCTGGTCCTGAACCATCTGGTTGGTTTTATATTCCTGCCCCTCGGCGCCGTAGGCGAGGTAGGTGGCATTTAGCCTGAGGTTGAGTTGAGTGATCTTATCGTCGTAAGGGGTCTCGATAAATGCCGTGGCTGCATTTTGGTCGATATTCGAATAAGCACCTTTTCCCATCAAAGCGCCACTTTGCCAGTGCCCTGTGATGCCTTCTTCATAATTTCCGCAGAAGATGGTATTGATAATAACATCTTTTTCTTTTGCCAGGGAGCAGGCTGTGGCGTAAGGTACTCTGCCCTGGGTAAAAGGTTCATTGCCGGCGATGTAGATCAGCCGCAGTGAACTGGGGATGGCGCCCCATTGCAGCTCATTGAGAGAGGAATAGATGGCCTGCCCGCAGAATTCCTCCCCTCCATTGGTCGTTAGGGAAAACAATTTTTCGGAAACCAGGTCCATATCGTTGGTGAAGGGCTGAACCTGACGGATATAGCCGGTTTGGGCAGAAAGGCCGGAATTCCCATATTCGTAGAGGGCAATCTGAAGGTCCGGAACCTGGCCGTCTTTCCTGGCCCGCGTCAATTCATTAAGGATCTTCCACAGCTGGGATTTGGCTTGCTCGATGAGCCCGTCCATGGAGTTGCTGGTATCCAGCAGTAAAGCCACCTGTATGGCATTGGCGTTGTTAACCGGCTGGGATGCAGGAACAACGGACGCTGCTGCAAGCTTAGGAATCCATTTTTGGAAAAACCCGACAGTTGCGGAAATGTGGATGGCGCCTGCAAATAGAACTGCCAGGCTGATCGCGATCGTTGTAAGGGTGGTGCTTCTGAATTTCATATTAAGTGTTTTTTGATTTTCGGCTCTAAAGTCAGTGAAAAAAAAGGAAAGAAAAAGTTCCGGTTTGGGAAGAGGCGGTTTGAAAACGGGAGCTTAACCTCTGGCTTTAGGAAAGAGGCGTTTTATGTTTTTTTACTCTTGAGGCATTTGACGGAAGAATTATATCTTTGAATAAGAAGCTGCCGAGGAGTTTATCCAGCGGTACCGAAAAATATGACAAACAACCTTTCCATTCTGCTTTTGCTTTTGCTGTTTGCCGTACAGGGAGTTATGGCACAGCCGGAACAGAATTCCCGCCTGTGGAAGGTGACGGACCCCCTGTTGGTAAAGGCTCGCCAGCAAAGCATCTCCCACCCGGAGGAAGCTATAAAAATGGTGGAAAGCCTTCTTCAGAGGAACAAAAAAACGGGCAACAGGAGCGCTTTGTCCGAGGCTTACCTTTTACTGGGAGATATATATGAGCAGATCGGACAAACGGCCCTGGCCCGGCAGCGGTATGCGGAGGCGTTGAGTGTGCTTCGCCGGGAAAAGAGTTCGACGCTCATTCCGGTAATCCTGTACAAGTTGGGCAATACCGAACTGAAAGAAGGAAAATTGCCGGATGCCCGGGCCCATTTCAGGCGATGCCTGGATAGCGCTGGCGATGAACATTTGGCCGCCCGCTGCCGGGAAGGGCTGGCGGACCTTGCCACTGCCGCCGGGAATTACAGGGAGGGGAATATGCTTTATGATTCGGTTCAGGCTTTTTTCGAAAAACAACTGGACAGTATAGGCGTCGCCAGGATTGACGCCAAAAAGGCCCAGGCATTTGTTTCCCAGCAGGACCTTCCCCGCGCCCTGGAATCCTACTCTAATTCGCTCAGTTATATTCAGCAGCAACAGCTCGATTATGAAGACTATGCTCCCATAGAAAAGGCAAACCGGGCGATCATTCAGTCCTCACAGGATGAGCAGGAAAAGATCGGGCTGAGCCTCAACACCGTTAAAAGCCAGGAGAACACTCAACTCCCTACGGAGGCTCGCATCGGAGAGCAATTGCAATTGGCTGACCTTTATCTCAACAAGGGCGACCTGGAAAAGGCAGAGAAATATGTCAATGCCTCCCGCAGCCTGATCCGGAAGGATGTCAATCCCGCCAGCAGTGCAGAAGTTTATAAAAAAAGCTCTGAACTCAACCTGAAGCGGGGGGCTTATGAGGCTGCTCTGGAAGATTACCGGCAGTTTATGGCTGAAAATGAAAAAGTGCTTCAGCAAAAGCAGGATGAACTGGACCGGCAGGTATCCATTCTCAAAGAACAGGGAAAGATCGACCTTCTGGTCAAAGACTTCGATATTGAGGAAAAAGAGCAGGCCCTGTTGCAAAGCCAGGTGCGCAGCCAGCGCCTGTTTATCATTTTTCTTTGCCTCCTGCTGGCCGGAGCGGTTGTTTCTTTTTATTTTATCATGAAGAACGTACGCCGGCGCCGACAAGCCAACCAATTGTTGCTGCTCAAGTCCCTCCGAACCCAGATGAACCCGCATTTCATTTTCAATGCCCTGAACAGCGTAAACAATTTCATTTCCAGAAATGATGAACGCTCCGCCAATAGGTTCCTCTCCAGTTTTGCCCGCCTGATGCGGCTGGTGCTGGACCAGAGTCAAAAAGATTTTATCTCTTTTGAAGAAGAACTGGGCCTCCTGGAGTTGTATCTCGAACTGGAGCATTTCCGCTTTCGGGACAAATTCGATTATTCTTTTGAAAAGAGCCCTGAAATTGATTACGCCGGCGTTGAGGTTCCCCCCATGTTGATCCAGCCCTTTGTGGAAAACGCCATCTGGCACGGCCTTCGGTATAAAGAGGGAAAAGGCAGGCTGGAAATTGTCATTGAAAAAGAGGGCAACGTGGCTAGAGTTGTGGTCCGCGACGATGGAATTGGCAGGAAGCGTTCTGTTGAAATAAAAACGAAGCAACAGGCAAAATACAGTAGTACCGGCCTGCAGAATGTCAGCCGGCGCATCGGCCTCATCAACCAGGCATACCAGAAAAAATATGAATTATTTATTGAAGACCAGTTTCCGGGCAGGCCTGACCCCGGAACAGCGGTTATACTGAATATTCCAATGCCAGCATGAGCAGCATTCGAGCCATTATTGTGGATGATGAACAGGATAGCCGCGAAAGCCTGCGGAACTATACCTCTAAATATTGCCCGGGTATTGAGGTTGTTGCAGAGTGCGCCAACATCCACGAGGCCAAAATTGCGATCGCCGCGCATTCCCCTGAACTGCTTTTTCTCGATATCGAAATGCCGTATGGCAATGCCTTTGACCTGCTGGAGCAACTCGATGAGGTCAATTTCGAAGTGATTTTCATTACTGCCTTCAGCCAGTACGCAATCCAGGCGCTCAACATGAGTGCCGCTTACTATATCCTCAAGCCTGTTGACATAGAGGAACTCATCCAGGCTGTTGAAAAGGCCCGGAAGCGCCTGCAGGAAAATAAAGCCCTCAACACCGCCCGCATTCTCAAGGAAAACCTCAGCCAGGGAGCCAGGCAAAAGCAACGGATCGTCCTTCCTTTGATCGACGGTTTTGAAGTGGTTGAACTGTCAGATATACTCTACTGTGAGGCAAATGACAACTTTACGAGCTTTCATCTCTCCAATGGCCAGCATCCGATGATCTGCCGGAAACTGAAATACTACGAAAGCCTGCTTTCCGCCCAGGGTTTTTGCCGCATACACCGGTCTCACATGGTCAACCTGGATTACGTGAAGCGCTACATTAAGGGGAAGGGGGGGGCAGTGATCCTCACAAATGGAAAAGAACTTCAGGTGGCCAATTCCCGCAAACAAGATTTTCTGGAAAGGTTTAAATGAGTTCGGGCTTTCTAAAGCTGTTCCCTTTTTTGTTTTCTTTTACTCAGTTAGAATTTTCTTTATGGTTAAAATTTAAAAAACTACTCAACCCTCACTCTCAATCCAAGCACCTCTTCTGCAAAGCGATAAGTAGCCGCCTGAACCTCCTCCAGGCCTTTGGAAAAAAGCCTGGAGGGAATGACATGGGTATCCACATCCGGGAAAGCTATCATCTGTTTGGATCGGGGTGGGGTAGAGGCTTGTTCGAAAAACCGATGCATAGCCTCAATGGACACAACCTCATCCTTTTGCTTTTCATTTTTGAAGTAATAGCCTAAAAAGAAAGGTTGTTTTACTTTTTCGAATTCCTCTTTCCGCATGGTTTCCTCCAGCAGGGCCTGAAGCGCTACCAATCCTTCAGTCCGGTATTTTACCGTCCAGTATTGTTCTGCTTCCCAGCCCATAAAAGAAGGGATGGTTCGGTATTCTCCAACCAGCAGGCGGGCGGCCTGCAGCCCCCAGGGATAGGTGAGTACTCCGGCTGCAGGGTCGGCAATGGCGATATTGGGGGAATACATGATCTGGGCTTCCACCGCATCCGGGTTTTCCGCCGCCAGATAAATGGACAGGGTGCTGCCGGTTGAGCAGGACATCAGAATAACTTTTTCCCCCAGCTGTTGCCCGATAGCCAATGCTTCTTTTGCCGCTTCCACCCAGTCTTTTGGCGTAACATTTTTAAAGGACTCAGGGTCATTAATACCGTGCTGAGGCAGGCGGGCGAGGTAAAGGTTGCACCCGTACCTGGCCGCAAACTCCAGGTGCACCGGGTTCCCTTCCATTGGGCTGGCGGAAAACCCGTGCAGGTAAACCACAGAGTAAGGCGTACGGCGTGCGGAATCCGCCCAGATGATCCGCGCCTGGTTGTCGGGTTTGAGGCCGGGCACTGCCGCTTCCCGCGCTTGAATGATCGAGTCCAGTGCCTCCAGAGGCCAACTGATTGGGCCTATCCTGCCGGTATAGGATGGGAAATCCGGCCTGGGGCCAAACAGAAAAATCATGAGAAGTAATATGAGGGCCCCAGCTATTACTTTCCCGATTATTTTAATCCATTTCATAACCGAAAGTTATCCTTTTTCTTTTATTTAGCGGGTGTGCTTATTTCGGGAACTTTCCCAATGTGGGTATCGTTGTTTGCCATGATCCTGAAACTCAGGAGGGTTTTGCCGGAAGCCTAAAAAGGCAGCAAAAAATAAAGCGAACACCTTGCATAATCCCCTCTGGGTTTTTACCTTTGCATTCGCTTCGAAAAGAGCTGGAATGCCAGCTGGAAGTAATCAGATTAAATGCCCGGTGACGTGGGTGAGTCTCCGCCTTCGCATAAAGCTATGGCGGATAATAGCTGAAACCATCCCGCTTTTCAAAAAAAGCGGGACTAAACCGCCATACTCCCCCCTCACCAAGCATATTGCTGATTCAGGCAACTACCCGGTGACGTGGGTGAGTGGCTGAAACCACCGCTTTTCAAAACGCGGGTAAACCCGCCGTCACCATAGCTTTTATTCAGGCATCCGCCCGCTGACTTGGGTGAGGCAAGCAGCCGGTTAGGCGCCTTAAACGGACCTGCTGCCCGACGAATTTATCTGTGGGCTTTATGCATTGCTCGGAGCATGGCACAGCCCGTTGGCGTCGGCTGAGTAGGTTCAGCACTTCAAAGACAATGAGAGTAATCCTGCTGCCCGACCTCACAATACAGCTATGCCATTGCCAGTGGGCTCACGCAGTTAGCCGTCGGTGTGGGAAAGAGTTCGAGCACGAATACACTGTAAGGTATCCTGCTGCCCCGCAATCCAGTTATATGTGGGCTTTCATGCCTTGCCCAGTGCATACGGGGCATGGCGCAGCCCGGTTAGCGCGCCGCTGTGGGAGCAGGATACCGAGGTTAATCCTGCTGCCCCGACGAAGAGCTCACAGTTATACTGTGGGCTTTTTATGCCCATTGCCCAGTGCCGGGAGCATGGCACAGCCCGGTTAGCGCGTCCCGGCACTGGGTGAATACCGCAGGTTCGAGCACGAAGTACACGAGTGTAAGGAGTAATCCTGCTGCCCCGACGAAGAGCTCACAGTTATACTGTGGGCTTTTTTTATGCCCATTGGACAATGCCGGGTATTGCAGCGGAGTATAATAAAACCTATTCGCTTCTCAATGTATCCACCGGATTTGCGCCGGCAGCCTTGAGAATAGAGCCTGTAGTCGTAATCAACCCGGCGCCAAATATCAGCATCGCACACAAAACTACCGGCAAAAGCCTCACTGTAATGTGATTCTCATAAATGACAGACATTAAGATATCGGTCAGGAAAAAACCGCCAATGATAAAAAAATACTGGATTTGTCTTTGAAGTGCCGGTAAGCGCCGTGTGTCAAGGGAAAATCGAACATATCCAGAAAGGTGCTGTCCGCAAACCCAATGTTCTCTCTAAAGCCCGTTTCACCATTTTGAATAAACCCGTTCTCACGGATGAAACGAGTGTATCGATCGATACCGGCAACATTTAAAGAAGCTTCAGGAGCCAGCGGTATGGGGGCCGCAATATGCTCTTCCAGGTTTCCGGTTTTAGTTTGTATAAGGGAGTGGATCTTGAATATCCTGGATATATTTTCTTCACTATGGAATTGGTCAAATTCCAGGTTATAGGCAAAAATCATATAGGCGGTAATACAACAGGACAGGGCTATGCCCAGCCCCAGCGTATTGATCAGAATATAGATCTTGTTTTGGGCAAAAAGCCGGAAAGTGACCTTGAAGTAATGTTTTAACATAGGAAAATATAGTTTAATTGGTTCCCATTTTCTATTGCCTTTGATGGTCGAATAATTGAAAAAGCGGAGGACATCCAGGATGTATCGCAACCTGGCCTGCCCTTCTCCAATTTCCCTGACATTCTGCATAAAAGACTCATAAAGGTCTCCCTGCACCTCTTCCAGCAGATTTGGAAGGATAAAATCCGAACAAGCTCTTACTTACGCCCCTCCTTATCAACCATCTCATACACCTGTCTGCCTGCCAGCAAAAAGGCGCCGGAAGCATACACATGCGACTGGTCCGCATAGAAAGGGTAGGGGTCGCCGGCCACCTGCTGAACAAAGCCCAGCCGGCCTTCGGCGTTCACATTGGCGCAGAGGGCGGCCCAGGCTTTTTCAACCTGAGGCCCGTACTTTTTATCTATAAGGCCTCTGTTGATGCCCCAGGCAAGGGCGAAAGTGAAAAAGGAACTGCCGCTCGATTCGCCGATGTCGAGATAGGCGGGGTCCAGGAGGCTGACCCGCCAAAGGCCGTCTTCCCCTTGTATGCGAAGCAATTTGTGGGCCATTTCCCGGTATTGCTGTTCAAACTTTTCCCGGTTGCGGTAGTCCTCCGGGAGGTTGGTGAGCAGGCGTGCCAGCCCGGCTATTACCCAGCCATTTCCTCTTGCCCAGAATATCTTGGTACCGTTGTCCGACCGCTTTTCAAAATACCGGTCATCCCGGTAATAAAGGGAATCTTCCGGAGAATAGAGGTAATCTGAGGTTTTCCACCACTGGGCGTCCATGTACTGCAAATATTTATCCTCTCCGGTTACTTTCCACATCTGCACAAAGGACGGAGGCGCCATGAACAGGGCGTCGCACCAGGTCCACCATTCCAGCCGGTAGGGGTTGTCCTGGAAGTGGACATCTGTCAATTCCTTGTAATTGCGGGCAAGGTGGGCATCCATTATCCAGCGGGACTTTTCGATCATAATGGAATCACCTGACAACCCATACAACCACGCCCAGTTGTCAGTAACCGTCAACCGGTCGGCGTTGAAGAAATCGTCCAATGGCCTCCAGTGGTGGGTTTGCCCTATCCGGAGGAGTTTGTCCAGATATTGCCGCTCGCCGGTTAGTTCGTACAAAGCCCGGAGGCCGGTGTAAAAAGCGCCATAATGCCAGTCGATAGGGCTTATTTCCCGGCGAGGGTGGGCCAGTTGCCAGTCGGCTACCCTAAACATAATGTCTTTAATGCCTTCTTTTTGCAAAAAGGATTTTGTTGCAGCGTCCGGTATGTCCTGAGCAAACAAAACCAGAGGGGTGCTGCTCAAGAACAGGGCAAACAACCAGGTAAGGATTCTCATTTTGAGGAAAGTTTTTTTAGAAAAAATCAGCCCCGTTAAACTACGGAATTCTGATGAAGATCACCCTCAGATGCCTACTGGTAATCAATAAAAAAGAGGCTAGCACTTTTAATTAGCTAGCCTCTTCAACTTGGTTAACTCGTTTTATTTATGGTAGCCCATTACCTGTTCAGTAGTTCGAAGCGAACGGGTATGGTCAGTTCTGTTTTTACGGTTTCGCCGTCTTTAATGGCCGGGAACCACATGTCTTCCATAGAAGCCACTATATCGGCGGCTGCGTCAGCGCAGCCCATACAAGGGTTGGCGGCATCTTTTGAAACGACTCTGAGGTTACCGTCAAATTTCCCGTTTTCATTGAGGGTAAAGGTAACGTATTCCACCCCTTCCTGCTTTCGGTTCTGTGCTTTGTCCGGATAATCAAAGTAATGATTGTTTACGTATTCCCGGAGCTTGCGGTTAGAACATTCAAACTGGTCTTCCATCGTCAGGCAGGTTCCGTTAAATACCGGGGGGCGGTCAAAGGCGGAAACCGGAACCATCTTTGTCATTTCCTCTTTGGAGGTTTTATAAACAGGCTCTTCCCACGCAAACCAGGTATAAGTATAGGGATTATAAACCACATTCGACTCCATACCTACCAATTCGTAAGACGTTCCTTCTTCGGTCACTTTAATATACTTCGTCTTATCTTTATTCTGGCCTTGTGCAGATGTGGTGAAGAACATGGCCGCCATGATCAAAAGCATGTAGCCAAAAGGCTTTAAATAATTGTTTATCAACAACATAGGTGTGATTTTTTCAATTAAACATTTCACTTATACAACGGGTGTTTTCCGGCTATGTTCAATCTTTTGCCCGAAAGCCGGGCGCTCCGGAGAGAACCCCAGGGAGTGCTTTGAATTACATTCCCGCCCTGATGTAACTTCTCTCTGCCGGCAACGTACATACTGATCATGAAAGCGACACTGGAGAACGAATTCTTATGCATCGCCATAAAGGAAAAGGGTGGTGAACTGTGCAGCCTGATAAAAAAATCAACCGGAACGGAATACATCTGGCAGGCAGGCCCCGAATACTGGAACCGGCACGCTCCTGTTCTGTTTCCCATCGTAGGAGCCCTCAAAGACGGGATCTTCTACTACAAAGGGAAAGGCTACAAAATGAGCCAGCATGGCCTGGCGCGCGACCTGCCTTTCCGATTGGTGGAAAGGCAGGCCAATAAACTTGTATATTCCCTCAAAAGCAACTCCTTTACCCGGGAGCGCTACCCTTTCGAATTCGAACTACAGGTCATTTATACCTTGCAGGACAACCAACTGGCGATAACCTACCGGGTAGCCAACCCTTCCGAAAATATTTTGTACTTCTCCATAGGCGGGCACCCTGCCTTCAACTGCCCACTCTATGAGGGAGAGAAACGCTCAGATTACCAACTGGTTTTCAACCGGCCGGAGGCCATAAGCATCCAGCGCATTATCAACGGCTTTCGCAACGGCACCTGGGAGCAGATCCTGGATGGAGAACAAACCCTGCCCATTACCGATAACCTTTTCGATAAGGATGCCCTCATTTTTAAGGGGCTGAAGTCCTCCTCAGTCTCCTTGCAGAGAGGAAACAAGCCTGTTCTGACACTTGATTTTTCAGGTTTTCCTTACCTCGGCATTTGGTCGAAGAGCTCCACTGCACCCTTTGTTTGCATCGAGCCCTGGTTCGGTGTGACGGACAATACTAAGCACAACCGCCAGTTAGCGGACAAAGAAGGGATTGTAGCCCTGAAAGGGTGGGAGGAGTTCCGGCATTCCTACACCATAACTGTTATATAAAACCTGTCAATTCCGCTTCTATTTTCTCCCAATGGGCCTTTGACTCCTCAAAAGGCCCTGCCAGGCTTATTAATAGCAATTTTAATCCCTTTCCCGGTCTGCGAAAATTCTTAGCTTTACGTTACTAATTCATCTTCAATGCCTTTCGCCATGAAAAATCTTCTTTTTCTTTTCTTTCTGCTGGTTGCAGCCATTCCTGTATTCAGCCAAAACAATCCCAACGCCACCCATGCCAATAAATTTGAACAGCTAGGCAATATACTTCCGCCCCCCAATGACTATCGAGCCTGGGATGGCGCTCCCGGCCCCGAATATTGGCAGCAGCGCTGTGATTATGACATCGAGTGCACTCTTGATACCAAAGAACAGCGCCTGGACGGAACGGAGCTAATCACCTATTTCAACCAATCTCCTCAAACGCTGAGGTACCTTTGGCTGCAGCTCGATGAGAACCAGCACTCTCCGGAAAATGACAACCAGTATTTCGACCCCAGCAGCATCAAGCCGGTGATGAGTGAGAAAGACCTGCGCAACCTGGAGCCGGCAAAGGGCAAAGATAAATTCGGCGACAAGATAGAACAGGTGACAGACGCCAACGGCCATCCCCTCAAATACATGATCAACCAAACAGTAATGCGGGTGGAATTGCCGGAACCTCTTAAGCCGGGTGCGTCGTTCAGCTTCCGGGTCAAATGGCACTACTATCTGGTGGACCGCATCGACCTGATGGGGCTGCTCGGAGAGACCAGCCAGGCAACCAACCTTGCCAGGGGGGGCTACGAGTTTTTCCCCGAAGACGGCAACTACCTTTACACCATCACTCAATGGTACCCCCGCCTGTGCCTGTACAGCGACTTCAAAGGCTGGCAAACCAACCAGTTTACCGGACGGGGCGAGTTTGCCCTCACCTTCGGCAATTTCGTGGTGAAAATGACGGTGCCCGCCGACCACTTAGTAGGCTCTACCGGCGAATGCCTCAACTATTCCACCGTACTGACTCCAAACCAAATGGAACGATGGAAAAAGGCACAAAAGGCAGAGGCTCCGGTAGAGATCGTTACCCTGGACGAGGCTAAGAAAAATGAAAAGGCCAAGCCTGCGCAGGAAACCAAAACCTGGATCTTCAAGGCCGATAATGTAAGGGATTTTGCCTGGACGGCCAGCCGCAAGTTCATTTGGGATGCCATGCCCCACATTACCGAAACCGGAAAGCGGGTGATGTGTATGAGCTATTACGCCAAGGAAGCTTATCCGATCTATAGCCGCTTTTCCACCCGCGCCGTAGCGCATACCCTGAAGACCTATTCCAAATACAGTATTCCCTATCCCTACCCGTCGGCCATTTCGGTGGAAGCGGCCAACGGAATGGAATACCCCATGATTTGCTTCAATCCCGGGCGGGCGGAAGAGGACGGCACCTATACGGAAATGGCGAAACACCAGGCCATCTCGGTGATCATTCACGAAGTAGGCCACAATTACTTCCCCATGATCATCAACAGCGATGAGCGGCAGTGGGCCTGGTTCGACGAAGGGATCAATAGCTTCCTGCAGTTTCTCGCAGAGCGGGAGTTCGACAACAACTACGAGCCCTGGTCCGGCCCGGCGCACCTCATTACCGACTATATGGCCCTGCCCAAAGAAGCTCTTGAGCCCATCATGACCAACAGCGAGAATATCCTGGACTACTTTGCCAATGCCTACCGCAAACCCGCTACTGCCCTCAACATCCTCAGGGAGACCGTCCTCGGCAGGGAATTGTTCGACTATGCCTTCCGCGAATACTGCCGCCGCTGGGCTTTTAAACACCCTACGCCTGCCGACTTCTTCCGCACCATGGAAGATGCCAGCGGCGTCGATCTCGATTGGTTCTGGCGAGGGTGGTTCTATACCACCGATGCAGTGGATGTTGCTCTGGACAGCATCAAATGGTATAAAGCGGACCTGGAAAACGACCCGCAAAAGAAGGATATCACCATTACGATACAGAAGCGGGAAAAACCCTTTGAGGACCTTTCAAAGATCCGCAACCGGGAGGAAGGCATGAAATCCGAAGTTGAAAAAGACCCCGCCCTTCGCGATTTCTATACCGATTACGAGCCCTGGAACACACAAGACTCCCTGGTGCAGATGCCTCTGGAACTCTTCGAGGAAACCTATTCCGAGAAAGAGAAGAAAAAACTGTTTGCCGAAAACAATTACTACGAGCTCTTTTTCAGCAATAAGGGCGGCCTGGTGATGCCCGTCATTCTGGAATGGACCTTCGAAGATGGTACTAAAGAAGTAGAGCGCGTGCCCGTGCAGGTATGGCGCCACAACGAAAAGCAGTTTTCAAAAGTATTTGTGAAAGATAAGGTGGTTACGGCCATCCGCCTGGACCCCTACCGCGAAACCGCCGACATCGACGAGAGCAACAACAACTGGCCGGTGCACGAGGTGCCGAGCCGCTTCCAGGTGTTCAAGGCGCATAAGGAGGGAAAGATTACGAACCCGATGCAGCGGGCGCGGCCGTAGAGGCCATTCACCAGCACTTGCCACTCGGGTGGGGAAGGAGGAGGCAGGTAATACGCGGTGCCGTCTCAGCCGGTATTGAAAAAACAGCCGGGAGCCAAGGAAGGCTGGCTGTTTTTTCAATACACAACTTACTGTTCGTGCAGGCTCATCTTGATCTTCTTCTCCAGTTCCGAGACTGTATCCTTGAAGATGGCATCCGTCTCCATTAAGTCCTGGACAGTTTTACAGGAATAAATAACGGTGCTGTGGTCGCGGCCGCCGAAGTTTTCGCCGATGGCCTTGAGCGATTTGTCGGTGAGGTTTTTTGCCAGGTACATGGATAGCTGGCGGGCGATGACTACCTGGCGCTTGCGGGTTTTGCCCTGTAGCTTTTCCACCCCCAGGTCGAAGTGTTCGGCCACCAGTTTCTGGATGTAATCCACGGTGATCTCCTTATTGATCTGCTTGACGAAGTTGCGGATCACGCGTTTGGCCAGCTCCATATCGATCTCCCGCTGATTGAGCGAGGACTGAGCAACGAGGGAAACCAGGACGCCTTCCAGTTCGCGGATGTTGTTCTGGATATTGTAGCAGATGAACTCCGTGACGTTCTGCGGAATCTCGATGCCTTCCTGGTTCATTTTGGCTTCCAGAATGGCGATGCGGGTTTCCAGGTCGGGCGCCTGCAGGTCGGCCGAAAGGCCCCATTTGAAGCGGGAGATGAGGCGTTCTTCCATACCGTCGAGGTCTTTGGGGGGGCGGTCGGAAGTGAGGATGATCTGCTTGCCGTTCTGGTGCAACTGGTTGAAGATGTGGAAAAAGATCTCCTGGGTTTTTTGCTTGTTGGCCAGGAACTGGATGTCGTCAACGATCAGCACATCGATGAGCTGGTAAAAGTTAACGAAATCATTGACGGCATTATTCTTGATCGATTGTATGATCTGGTTGGTAAACTTTTCAGAAGAAACGTACAATACCGTTTTGCCTGGGAAACGCTGGAGTACATCATTTCCGATGGCATGTGCCAGGTGAGTTTTTCCCAGCCCGACGTCTCCAAAGATGACCAGCGGGTTGAAGGAAGTACCTCCGGGCTTCTTGGCAATAGCCATGCCGGCCGAACGGGCAAGGCGGTTGCAGTCTCCTTCGATATAATTCTCAAACAGATAATGCGGGTTTATCTGCGGGTCAATTTTGATCTTTTTGATACCCGGGATGACAAAAGGGTTCTTAATGGCCTGCGTGTCGATCATGCCGGGAGCAATGCCCTCTCGGGCAGGTTTGCCGTTCCCGTTGGTTTTCAGGCCGGAGTTGTTCCCGTTATTGTGGCTCATGAGGATCTGATACTCCAGGCGGCCTCGGTCTCCCAGTTCCCGGCGGATAGTTGTCTTCAACAGGTTTACATAATGCTCCTCCAGCCACTCGTAAAAAAACTTGTTCGGGACTTGAATGGTAAGTGCATTGTTATCCAGGCGGACCGGCTTGATGGGTTCAAACCAGGTCTTGAAACTTTGTTGGTTTACGTTCTTGCGAATTGCCTGAAGACAGTTATCCCAGACTGAAGCATGATCTCTTGTCATCGCCAGTTATAATGCTGTAGTTAACAAATAAGTGTGTGTTGGACTTAAAACTTAGAGTATCAGCAAGTTAGGTTCATAAGGCTGCGCTTGGCGGATTGTATCTTTTGCCCAAAAGCCGCTATCACGCAGGTGGTTGTGTTTCGTGCCCTTCATTATAGCGGAGGAATACAAAGTTGGCAAAAAATCTCTAAACATAAAACCGATGTTGAAAAGTTTTGCCATTTTTTTGAAGGCCCGGGCGTGTAAATATAATACCCTGCCCGCTATAACAAACATTGAGAAAATTGCCTGTACCAACATGCATGGAAAAACTTGTTCTTCCCAAAATGTGGATAACAATTCGATGGTTGTTGATATCTTTCACAATCAACTGATTCTCAGGGAGCGCTTTTTTTCGCCCCCTTGAGCAGAAATTATGGAAATGTTAATCATACCGCAAGAAATAACAAAGCCGGAATGCTTTTACTATTTTCCAGCAATCCAATAAAAAAAAGATGTTGCGCTCGAGAACTCTACTCCCTGTTATTATTCTTCTGGCTCTCGGCATAGCCGGGTATTTTTATTTCGCACCTTCGGAAAAAACTCAGGAAGAAGGCTTGCAGGCAAAAGTAAAAAGAGGCCGGTTTGAGATAACAGTAACAGCTACCGGAGAGCTGGCTGCAAAGCGCAGCATTAAGATCCGTGCCCCCCAGGGCATGCGTGCCGCCGGCGTTTATGAAACCACTATTTCTGACCTGGTGCCGGAAGGAACTGTAGTGGAAAAGGGGGCCTATGTGGCCTCTCTGGACCGGACAGAACTGGCGGGAAAAATGGCCAATGTTCAGACGGAAGTGGAAAAAATACAGACTCAACTTGAACAGGCCCGAATCGATACCGCTATTGAAATGCGGGGGCTACGTGACGAACTGGCCAACCTGGAGTTTGCCAAAAAGGAAAAACTGCTGCAGGTAGAACTGAGTAAATACGAACCGCGATCGGTAATCCGGCAGGCGGAACTCGACCTGGAACGCACAGAACGGGACTATCAGCAGTTGATCAAAAAATACGAGCTCAAGGAACAGCAGTCGATCGCTAAGATCCAGGAGATCGACGCTCTGCTGCGGCAGAACCTCGCCCAACTGCAGAAATACGAGAGCCTTTCCGATGAATTCCACATCATTGCTCCCGAATCGGGCATGGTCATTTACGCCCGTAGCTGGCGCGGAAAGAAGGAACCCGGTGCCCGCATCAGCGCCTGGGACCCCGTAGTTGCCGAATTGCCAGACCTGAAAGATATGATCTCCCAGGCTTATGTCAACGAAGTGGATATCAGCAAAGTGCAGGAAGGCCAGCAGGTGGAAATAAAGGTCGATGCCTTCCCTGGCCGTTCCTATTCGGGCAGGGTGGCTAAAGTGGCTAATATCGGAGAGCAGATCAGCGGTTATGACGCCAAAGTCTTTGAAGTCATTATACAGCTCAGCGAAACCGATTCTATCTTAAGGCCCGCCATGACAACGAGCAACGAAGTCGTCACTGCTGTTTTCGAGGATATGGTGTACATTCCCATCGAGGCGGTTCAGAACGACAGCCTGTCCTTTGTTTACAGATCCGATGGCAGGCAGATTATCCGGCAGGAAGTCATCACCGGAATGGCCAACGCCAATGAGATCATCATCCACCACGGACTGAAAGAAGGAGATATGATCTACCTTTCCCCTCCTCAGGAAAAACTTGACGCCCCTTTTGTGCCCATCGGCCCTGAAATAAAAGAAAGGATAAACCGGCAACAGGAAGAAGAAAAAGCCAAGCGGCAGGCCGAGGCCATGGAAAAACGGAGGGAAGTTAAGGGGCAGGAACCATCCGGTTCTCAAAGAAAGGCCCGCGGAGAAATGATCGTCATTGAATGAGGAAAGCCCGATCTATGCAACGCATGGCCTTTAACTTTGTACTTGCCCTGGAAGGGGTGAACGCCAACAAGCTCCGATCCTTTCTCACCGCATTAGGGATCATATTTGGCGTTTCCGCCGTGATCGCCATGCTGGCGATCGGCACTGGCGCCAAACAGTCCATCCTGGAGCAGATGAAGCTCATCGGCACGAATAATATTATCATCAGGAGCATCTTGCCGGGAAGCGAAACAGAATGGCAACAGCAAAGCCAGGCTACAGAGGGCCAGGGCCAGCAAGGCCAGGGAAAAAAGCCCTATTCTCCAGGGCTTGCCCTGCAAGATGTCAAGGCAATTGAGCAAGTGTTGCCCACTTTGGAAAAAGCCAGCCCGGAGGTGGTCATCCCTCTGAGCGTAGTGCGCAGCAGCCGGCTGGAACAATCGAGGTGCGTCGGAGTCACAAATGCGTACTTCAGCCTCAATGTCCTGAGCCTTGCAGCCGGCCAGTGGTTTCACGATTTACATCTGGAACAGGGCGCCGCTGTTTGTATTATCGGAAAGGAAATAAAGGCCCGTTTCTTCAGCGAAGAGGATCCGATCGGCAAGCAAATCAAATGCGGCAACAACTGGCTGAGGGTCATTGGCGTCCTGGAACAGCGCCAGGGCAGCGGAGAAAACCTCAGCCAGCTGGGAATACGAAATTCCAACGCCGATATCTATATCCCGGTAACGACGGCCCTGATCCGGTTTAAGAACCGGGGGCTCATCACTCAGGAGAGCCTTGGTGAAGAAGGCAATGAGGAGGGGAAGCAGAATAACTATCACCAGCTTGACAGGATAGTGGTCCAGGTGAATGATTCCAGGAAGCTGCGCGCCAGCGCTGACCTGATCGCCCGCCTGCTGAAACGCCGCCATCTGGGGCAGGTGGATTTTGAAGTGGAAGTACCGGAGCTGTTGCTCGAACAGGAACAAAAAACCCAGGATACTTTCAACCTCGTCCTTGCCGTTATTGCCGGCATCTCTTTGCTGGTTGGGGGAATAGGTATCATGAACATTATGTTGGCCTCCGTACTCGAGCGCATTAAGGAGATCGGCGTCCGACGCTCCCTGGGAGCCAACCGGAGGGATATCGTTTTCCAGTTCCTTTTTGAGGCGGTGTTCATCAGCCTGATCGGCGGGCTGATCGGGATCTTGCTGGGAGTAGCGGCAGCCCAAACCATTTCCTCCTATGCTGACATTCCGACAGTGGTTTCCGCCTGGTCGGTTTTGCTTGCCTTTGGAGTTGCAGCCACGATCGGGCTTGCCTTCGGCATTTTTCCCGCCCAAAAAGCCGCCCGGCAGGACCCCATCAAAGCATTGCGTTCGGATTGAAATCTTCTTACTGTAACGTTTTGCGTACAGGTACATAAAAAATGGCCATGAGAATACTTCTTAGTACTATCTTTTCTGCTCTCTTTTTTTATTCCCTCTCGGCACAGGCCGATACGCTGCGCCTCAGCCTGAAGGAAGCTGTTGCTCTTGCACAGGATGATGCTCCCGATGTACAGATCGCCTATACCGCTCTAAGCAACAACTACTGGCGGTACCAGGCTTTTCTGGCCAACTACAGGCCACAGATCAATTTCGGTTCCACTCTACCCAACCTCAACCGTTCTATCGAGGCAGTAACCCAGCCGGACGGAAGAGATATTTTCATAAACCGGTCGCTCATGCGCAATTCGGTTAACATCAGCCTGGAACAGGACATAACGCTTACAGGAGGGTCTGTTTTCGCCACCACCAGCCTTCAGCGCATTGACCTTTTCGCCGCCGGCAACAATCCGGGGGCTGTTTCCTACCTGAGCACCCCTCTGGCCATCGGTTTTCAACAGCCCATTTTTGCTTTCAACGCCCTGAAATGGGATAAACGGATACAACCACTGGCCTTTGAAGAGGCTGAGCGGAGCTATTCTGAAGATATGGAAGGCGTCGCCTATCAGGCCTCCGTTTTGTTTTTTGAGGTATTGGTTGCCCAACTGAACCTCGAGGCTGCCCAACGCGACAAGGCCGACGCTGATACCCTGTTGACTATCTCCAAAGGGCGTTTTGATGCGGGCCGTATCGCCGAGACAGAGCTTCTACAGATTGAGCTCAATTCTATGAATGCCGATGCGAGCGTAGCCGAAAACCAACTCAACCTGCAAACCAGCACCGAGCGTTTGCGTAATTTCCTGGGCATCCGCCACCCTGTTCATTTTCAGTTGATTCCTCCGGTTGAGCTTCCAGTGTTCGAAATTGACGCAGGATTGGCATTGGAATATGCCCGCGCGAACCGAAGCGAGGCGATTGCTTTTGAACGCCAGTTGCTGGAAGCGGAAAGGGACGTGGCTGCAGCGCAGGGCAACGTAGGCCCTGATTTTAGTATCAACGGTTATTTCGGCTTGTCGCAGACCGGCCCCCAGATCGGGGATGCCTATGTGCAGCCGCTCGACCAGGAACAGGTGCGCCTGGGGTTGAACATTCCTATTGCCGATTGGGGAAAGGCCCGGGCTCAGTTGGAAATCGCCCATTCCAACCAGCAACTGGCACAACTTCAGGTCGCTCAGGAAAGAGTCAATTTTGAAAGGGAGGTCCTCATCAAGGTACAGCAGTTCAGCCTGTTGCGCAACCAGGTTCAACTGGCGCTGAGAGCCTACGAAGTCGCTCAGAAGCGCCTCGAAATTACCCGAAAAAGATACCGCATCGGGAAGATCCTGGTCACCGACCTCAACATCGCGATCAGCGAGGAGGCCAATGCAAGAAGAGCTTACATTACTGCCCTGCGCACCTTCTGGCTGGCCTACTACGATCTCCGCCGCCTGGCTCTTTACGATTTCGAGAACAATGAGCCCTTGCTGGACCGGCCAGAGGTGGGAAAGTAAAAGGCGCCAGGCATATAATATTAGTTTTTGGTGGGCTTCTCGTTTTTCACTCTCTGGATAGCTGACCAAAGTCAGCCCTGAATATTGGGTTTATTTAGCTGTCCTGCCTTATCTTCGCAGCCTAACCAAATAAGGCTGAGATATGAAAAACATAACTGTTATCGGCGCCGGCACTATGGGAAACGGCATCGCCCACGTTTTCGCAATGGGCGGGCATCAGGTCAATCTAGTGGATATATCCAAAGAAGCCCTCGATAAAGGTATTGCCACTATCGAAAAGAACCTGGGCAGAATGGTGGCCAGGGAAAAGATCACCGAAGCAGAAAAAAAGGCTACTCTGGGGCGCATCCAAACTTTCACGGACACATCCAAAGGAGTTGCGAATGCTAACCTGGTGGTTGAAGCGGCCACAGAAGATATCAGCCTGAAAATCAGAATATTTAAAGAAATGGACGAGCATGCTCCTGAGGGCGCTATCCTGGCCACCAATACCTCCAGTATTTCCATCACCAAAATAGCCGCAGCCACCCAGCGCCCGGGCCAGGTCATCGGGATGCATTTCATGAACCCGGTGCCCATCATGAAACTGGTAGAGATCATCCGGGGATATGCGACCACTGATAAAACGACTTCCGCCATCATGGGCCTTTCCAAAAAACTGGGCAAGGCGCCTGTCGAAGTCAATGATTACCCGGGTTTCGTTTCCAACCGGATCCTAATGCCGATGATCAACGAAGCCATTTACTCCCTGTTCGAAAGTGTCGCCGGAGTAGAAGAGATCGATACCGTGATGAAGCTGGGAATGGCGCACCCTATGGGGCCCCTCCAACTGGCGGATTTTATAGGGCTGGACGTTTGCCTTTCCATACTCAATGTTTTGCACGAGGGCTTTGGCAACCCTAAATACGCCCCGTGCCCATTGTTGGCCAATATGGTAATGGCGGGTAAACTGGGGGTGAAATCGGGTGAAGGTTTTTACACCTATGGCCATCGAACCAAGGAATTGATTGTGGCCAGCCGGTTCAGGCAGCAATAGAATTAATGGCTTCGGAAAATTAATTAAAACAAATAGTTTTTAATTATTGAAATTAAAACAAAAATGTTTTAATTTTGCTCAACTTCATTTTTACTAAAACAAAAGGTTGAGCATTATGGACTATACGCTTACACATTCCCGGACCTATGGGCCCGCCAACGGAATTGCGGAGTACATCCACCGAAACTGGTTCAGGGCATTGTTGATGGGCCTGGGTATATACATACTTTTTTTTAAGGATATCAGTGTACAATTCAATCTCAATGCTGCCCCTGCCGGATTCTCCGATCAGGTTGTCATCAGCCCGGATGGAGTGCAGCCTGTTCAACCGGTAGTTCTGCCTGTGAGCTACCGGGAAAATGAGCCGAGTAACGTTTCTCAGGTTACTGGTTACGACAGGAAAGGAGTTGAGGCAAAATGGGACAGCCGGACAGCCAATGATTTTTCCAACCTGACTTTTGTCCTGAGCCCTGATTATGCCCGCCGGCACAATGTGCACCCGGACATCGTGGAACAAAAGATCAGTAATTGCAAGCGGTATATCAGGCAGTTTGCTCCTTTAGCCCTGGAAGAAATGCAACAGTACGGTATTCCTGCGAGCATTACCCTGGCGCAGGGGCTACTGGAATCCAATGCGGGCGATAGCCGCCTGTCCCGTGAGTCCAATAATCATTTTGGCATCAAATGCCGCCGAAAATGCCGGGGATGCACCTGCCGGAACTATACAGACGATGATATTTACGATATGTTTCGCGTTTTTGAATCTCCCGGGGAAAGTTTTCGGGAGCATTCCATTTTGCTTAGCAGTTCCCGGTATAAACACCTGCTCAAACTCCGGAAAACCGACTACCGGAAATGGGCCCATGGCTTAAAAAAGGCAGGCTATGCGACGGATAAACGCTATGCAGAAAAACTGATCAGGATCATCGAATTTTTTGATTTGGGCCAGTATGACCGTAGCGCCTGACAGCCACCTGAGGGTGGCCCGCCTGAAGAAAAGCCCCTTCGAATTTCCATTCGAAAGGGCTTTTTCCTTATTTTTCCCGGGAATTCAACACCTTCCCTATGGTTCAATGGTTCAAATTCACTTCCTCCGCTATCCACCAGCTCAATGAATGGGTAGGGCGAAGTGTTTCCTGGCTCACCACTGTCCTGGTTGCACTGGTCTGTTTTGACGTCATCACCCGTTATCTGTTCAGCAATACCAGCGCATGGATCATGGAACTGGAATGGCATATTTTTGCACTTATCTTTTTGTTGGGAGCCGGGTATGCTTTCCGCCATGACCGCCATGTGCGGGTTGACCTCTTTTATGCCGAATTTTCCGCTCGGGACCAGGCACTGGTGAATCTTTTCGGGGCCATTCTGTTTCTCATCCCCTGGAGTATTCTGGTGATCTATGCCTCCTTCGATTATGCCCTGATCTCATTTAAAATAGGAGAGGCCTCCCCGGACCCGGGAGGGCTTCCTGCCCGTTATGCGATAAAATTTGCCATTACGGCGGGAGCTGTTCTGTTACTTCTTCAAGGCATTGCCAGCCTGATCGACTCTGCTTTGGTCCTGGGAGGATATAAAGAGCCGGAACGATCAGAGGAACCAACAAAAGAAAACCTTTAGGGGATATGGAAATACTGGCCATCATTCTGTTCATCAGTATCTTTCTGCTCATCCTGTATGGTTATCCTGTAGCCTTTACCCTGGGAGGGATCTCCATAATTTATGCGTTGTTGTTTCTCGATCCGGCGGCATTCACCGCTTTGCCCCCCCGGATAATGGGGGTTGTCAGCAATTATGTTCTTCTGGCTGTTCCGCTGTTCATATATATGGGCATCATGCTGGAAAAATCCGGGCTGGCAGAGAGCCTGTTGGAAACCATGGCCATCCTTTTCGGGAAACTCAAAGGGGGGCTGGCCATAAGTGTGGTGATCGTTGGCGCTTTGCTGGCAGCCTCCACGGGGATCGTCGGCGCAACAGTGATAACTATGGGGCTGATCAGCCTTCCTACAATGCTGAAAAGAGGCTACAGTCCAGAACTGGCCACCGGCACTATCGCGGCCTCTGGGACTCTGGGCCAGATTATCCCGCCCTCGGTTGTTCTCGTCCTGCTGGGGAGTGTTCTGAACGTATCTGTAGGCAATCTTTTTGCCGCGGCTTTACTCCCTGGCCTCTTGCTCGTAGTCTTTTATATTGTCTATATCGCAATCATCGCTACTCTTCGCCCCGAGTCGGCTCCGGAGATGCCCCGGGAGGATATCCGGGAATTCAAACAGGATGGATATCTGAGGAAAGTTATACAGGCATTTGTTCTGCCACTTTTCCTGATCGTGGCTGTCCTGGGTTCAATCTTTGCCGGAATTGCCTCGCCAACTGAGGCCGCGGCAGTAGGAGCCCTGGGAGCTACCATTCTGACGGCCATTCAGGGCAAATTCAGCCTGGAGGTTCTCAAAGTAGTCGGCAGGGAGACCACCCATCTCACCAGCATGGTTTTTATCATTTTGCTGGGAGCCACCACTTTTTCCTTCGTTTTTCGCGAAATGGAAGGCGATCAATACCTGGTTAGCATGATCCGGGAAGCCAACCTTTCCTCTACGGCTTTTCTCGCCCTGGTGATGGTTATCGTTTTTATAGCCGGGTTTTTCATCGACTTTATTGAGATCATTTTCATCATAGTGCCCGTCGTAGCGCCCATCTTTATCCAGTTCGGTATCGACCTGGTGTGGATTGGCGTACTTCTGGGGCTCAACCTGCAGACGTCCTTCCTGTCACCTCCTTTTGGTTTTTCCTTATTCTACCTGAAAGGAGTGGCTCCGCCCGGAATAACGACCGCCCATCTGTACAGGGGAATTATTCCTTTTGTGGCCATTCAGCTGATCTTCCTCCTGGCGGTTATTCTCTTTCCGGAAATAGTGTATGTGTTTATTCCTCATTGAATGAACCGGCCTAACCCAGGTTCAGCCCGCCACTCTTCTGGATTTTATCGTAGAATTCTTTTTCCGTGATCAGGGAATAGTTGGCTGCTTTTTTACGGAAGGAGTCGTAGGAATCATAGACTCTCCGGCTGAAGGAATCACTGGCAGTGATGTCAGAGATCACTTCTTCTGTATATTGGCGAAGTTTGTCCAGGACATCAGACGGGAATTTCCGAATAGAAACGCCTTTTTCCACCAGAGTGGTCAGAGCAAGGGCGTTTTTGGCTTCCATATTGGAGAGGGTCCAGATATTGCTCCAGGCAGCGGCAGTTTTCAGGATGGCCTGCAGGTCAGAGGGCAGCTTATCGTACTGTTCTTTATTGACGAAGAACTCCAGCATGGTTCCTGTTTCGTGCCAGCCGGGTGTATAATAGTACCGGGCAATATCCTGGAAGCCCATCAATGTATCGTGGTAAGGGCCCAGCCATTCCGTAGCGTCAATGACCCCACGTTCCAGGCCGGTATAGATTTCTCCGCCTGCCAATAGCACCGGGGCGCCGCCGGCCTTTTCCAACACTTTACCTCCCAGGCCCGGTATGCGCATTTTCAGCCCTTTGAGGTCATCAATTGTGTTGATCTCCCGGTTGAACCAGCCTCCCATTTGTACACCGGTATTGCCCCCGGGCATGGGCACCAGGTTGAAATCCCTGTAGAGCTCCTCCCAGAGTTCAATCCCTCCGCCCCCCAATATCCACGCATTCAGTTGCTGGGCATTCATACCGAAAGGGACAGATGCAAAAAACTGAGCTGCCGGCGCCTTTCCCGCCCAGTAATAGGCGGCGCCGGAGCCGATCTCAGCGCCTCCTGTACGCACAGTATCGAAAGCTTCCAGAGCAGGCACCAGTTCATTCCCGCCATAAACACGGATGCGGATACGCCCACCCGACATTTTTTCCACCAGCTCGGCATATTTATTACAGGCTTCTCCCAGGATCGGAAAATTTGGAGGCCAGGTGGTGACCATCTTCCAGCGGTACTGCCTGGCCGTAAGGACGTTAGGAGCACCTGTGCTGCCTTCCTGGGCAAAGTTTTTCCCTCCAAAGGCACGGATCAGAAAAGGGAGAGAAACCGTCCCCAGGGCAATTCCTTTGAAAAAACTTTTTCGGGAGATTTTCATGATTGTTCTTTCCGGTTTTATGATGAAAAGCAAAATAGGGAATTCTGCGGAAAGGAAAAGACAGACATTAACCACTTCTTTTAGGTGCTTGTAAAAATAAATAAATTGTTTTAAATTTCGGAAAAATAAACAAAATGAGTTATCTGGAAACGGACCCGAAATACATAAGGGGCAGGGGAGCGCAGATCAATCCCGCCAACCGGTTCAATCAGTATGGCCAAGGCCGGGAACCTCAGGCCGGGGAAGGCCGGACGCAATACATAAAAGTTTATCCGAAAAGTATGCTCAACCGGGTTGCAAGCCCCGATATAGGCATGGGCTGGTCCATGAACCCCTATCAGGGCTGTGAGCATGGTTGTATTTATTGCTACGCCCGCAATACCCACAATTATTGGGGTTACAGTGCCGGCCTGGATTTTGAACAGAAGGTTCTGGTCAAAGCAGATGCTCCAAAAATACTGGAACAGGAACTCCGCAAAAAATCCTGGAAACCTGAGCCGATCATGTTATCGGGAAATACTGATTGTTATCAGCCCATTGAACGTGAGCTGGAGATCACCCGCAGTATTCTGGAGGTGCTGTGGAAATACCGCCACCCAGTTGGCATAATCACTAAGAACAGCCTCATCCTGCGCGACCTGGATATACTTAAGGAAATGGCTGCAAACCGGTTGGTTCGCACCTCAATCTCTCTGACAACCCTGGATGAAGGCCTCCGCCGGGTGTTGGAGCCCCGCACGGCTTCGGTCCATAACCGCCTGAAAACCATTCAGAGCCTGGCGGAAAACGGCATACCGGTGAACGTAATGCTGGCGCCCATCATTCCTGGCCTAAACGACCACGAGATCTTTTCAATGGCGGAAACGGTGAGCCGCCTCGGGGCCGGTTCTATTGCCTACACCATGGTGCGGCTGAATGGGGATGTGGCGGAGATCTTCGAAGACTGGATCAGAAAAAACATGCCCGACAGGGCGGAAAGGGTACTGAACCGGATCAGAGACTGCCACGGCGGCCAGCTAAACGACCACCGGTTCGGTACACGAATGCGTGGTGAGGGTAAAGTGGCGGAGATCATCGCCCAGCAATTTAAGCTGGCGAAACAGAAGTTTTTCCGGGATAAAGTAAAACCAGAATACAATCTTGAGCTCTTTGAAAAATACCGCAATCCTCAGTTGAGCCTGTTTTGACTTTGTACCCGGGACTTCTGGATAATCAAATTCCAAAACTGTTTTCTGTCAGCCTGCCTATTCGTATATTGGCATTTTAGTTTATGTGTACACCGGTAAAATGGATAAAGAACTTCTGCAGGAAGCCCGAAAATACGTTTATGATTATCTGGCGGAACACTTACCCCCGGAGTATGTCTTCCACGATTATGACCATGCGGAAGAAACCGCAGAAATTGCTGGCCTTTTAGCGAAAAAAGCTCAATTGGGTAAAGAGGAAGGTTTCTTACTGCAACTGGCGGCATGGTTCCACGATACTGGCTATACGGATGGTCCTGATGGCCATGAGCAACGGAGTACCGCAGTTGCCAGGCAGTTTCTGGAGGGGAAGAGGGTTTCGGAAGGACAAATTCAACGGGTTGAAAAACTGATCCTCAGTACCCAACACGATAAAGTCCCGGATTCCATTGCGGAAAGAATGTTGCACGACGCCAATTACTCTTTCCTGGGCAGGAAACGTTTTGAAAGGAGAGGGCAGCTTTTAAGGCTGGAGGAAGAAAAGATCTCCGGTGAACGTTATACTTCGCTGGAGTGGAACCGGAAACTGCTGGACCTTCAGTTGTCAACCAAGTTCCATACCATCTGGGCCCAGGAAGAGTTTTCTTCCCGGAGGAACAAGAATATTGCCGGGCATAAGGAAACCCTGGCCAAGGCCAGAAAGGCCACTATCCGGAAACAAACCGGAAAGGATTTCGGAAGGGGAGTGGATACGATCTACCGGGTTACTCTGCGCAACCACATCAACCTGAGTTCCATCGCCGACGGAAAAGCGAATATGATCATTAGCATCAATACCCTGGTATTGTCCATTCTGATTACTGCGGCCAGTGCCGGCATCTCTTTATCTCAACTGACGCTTGGTGAAAACCTGAAATTTGTCGTCCCTGTTTTTATTCTGATGCTGACTTCCCTCACGGCCATTTCATTCGCCGTCTTTTCCGCCATGCCCAAAGTTTCGGGCCAGGAATTTACGGAAGAAGACGTCCGGGAGCATCGGGTGAGCCTCCTTTATTTCGGGAATTTTCTAAAGATACCCAAGGCTGAATTCGTTGATTACCTCCGAGGGTTGAAAGAGGACCAGGCCGTCCTTTACGATGACCTCTCGCGCGACCTTTATAACCTGGGGCTTGTCCTTCAGAAAAAATATCGCCTTCTGACTTATGCTTACCGCGTTTTTGTCGGAGGCCTGGCATTAAGTTTTATTGCATTTCTCCTCACCTTCCTGCTTCTTTGAATCACCGAAAAGAAATATCCGGTAATTTTGCCAACGTTCTCCGGGAAGCCTGCGTCCTATTGATTGAAGACCGTAAAACGGAGAAGATGGCGGATAATTATGCCAGGTTGACACCTATACATGTGGTGGCAGATCGCAAACAGGAAACTTTGGAGCTCCCCGATATCATCGAGGCCTGTAAATCCGGGGAGCGGCGGGCCCAGCAGCAACTGTACCAACAGTTCTACAATGGCCTTTTTGCTATCTGCCTGCGTTATGCCACAGACCACAGCCAGGCCAAAAGCCTGGTCAACCAGGCTTTTCTGAAAGCCTTTCAATCCCTGCACCAATGTAAAGACTACAAGGCTTTCCCGGCGTGGATCAACCGAATTGCCATCAACACCTGTATCGACCACGTGCGTAAGGCCAAAAAAAACCGAACAACCACCCTGGATCATGTTGAAGAAGCCGCTATCCCTTCTTCCGTTCTGGATAAAATGGCCGCAGAGGACCTGCTGGCCCTCGTTCAACAATTGGCGCCTATGACCCGTGCCGTCTTTTCTCTTTACGTTATTGAAGGGTTCAAACATGCTGAGATCGCCGAGCAACTGGGGATGAGTGAAGGGACCTCCCGATGGCACCTTTCAACCGCAAAGCAGGAATTGAAGCGTTTACTTCAAAATTATCAACGGTAGCATCATGAGTCATCACGATAAATTCTGGGAAAAGTTCGGGCAGAAGATCCGGCGCCACCAACCGGAAGCCTATACGGATGGGGACTGGAACGCCATGGAACAAATGCTGGATGACGTATCCGGCCCTGGCCGAAAGCTCAATTGGCAATTGCCGGGGTTGGTCTTTCTGGCGCTGGTTTTGGGGTATCTGGCCGGCTTGTGGTGCAGTAAGGCGTCAATACCTGAAGGCCTCGGCGCTTTTCCAATACCTATGCCCGGTATTGCCCAAATTGAAAAGGTGGAACCAGCCCGGAACCCTGCCCAACTTCCCTCAGCCTTTCCGGCCTCCGGCGTTGAAGGCCATAGCAAATCCGCAGGGGCCCCTGCGCATCCAGCTACTTCTTTCGGGATGAATAGCTCACAGGCAGATCAAGCCCATACTTCAGTGCCAATGTTTGATATCGAACCGGGCCTGAACATTTATACAACAGACACAGAAAGAAACCTGGCAAAAAATGGCAAGGAGGGAAGCCTTCCGCATTATGCCGGTAAAAAGAAGGAAGAAAAAACAGCGGCCTTCCTGTCTTCCGCGAATAATCTTTCAATTGAAATGCCTGAATTACTGCCGGCTGTGGCCCGGTTTGTTACTTCGCAGCGCTTTACGGAGAAAGATTTACTTCCCACCAATACATCAACATCAGCAAGCAGGAGAACCAGGCAGTTTTATGGAGGCTTTTTCCTGGGAGCCAACTACTCTTTAACCAACCTTCCTGACGCTACCTCCACCTATCCTTTTGGCGGATTTTTTGCCGGCTTTCGGGTTGGCCCACGCTGGGCTGTTCAGGCTGAGGCACACCTGAAATATGTAAATAACCTCTCTATTGCCTATGAAGAATCGGCCAGGCTGGAATCTAACAACGGTTACTTTTTTGATCAAATTTCCAGGGGAACGGCACAAAAGGATTTCTTCGCCCTGGAAACTCCACTATTGGGAAAATACCAACTGAACCGGCAATGGAGCCTCCTTGCAGGCCTCCGGCCCTCTTTCATTCTGGAAAAGCTTTCCCTACCCGGAAAGCAACAAGAAGACGCACTTTCAACTTCTCCAACGACGGGCCAGGTAAACAATGCCGCTTCCAGCAGTGAACCCAAACTGCGAAGTTTTGACCTCGGGGTATCAGCAGGGGTGGAATGGTCCTTCCATCGCCACTGGGGCCTGGGTGTCCGTTTTACCAAAGGGTGTTTCGGCCTTAGTTCAGTCCAGGCAATCGAAGAAAATAAAAAATATTATAACACAGATCTGCAGTTCTCCGTCTATCGGAAATTTTAATTTTTCTCCCCCGCCTTGTAACAATTGATGAAAAAAGGCGTATATTAATCCAGCAGGCAACAAGGGACATCCCTGATGCCATTGAGATTACTACCATTCAACCAACTACCTGGTCGCCAGATTCCCCCAAAGGTTATTGAAACAAAATTTCGGTAATAAACCAATTCGCCGGATACCCCAACCCGAAGCGCTAGCTCCTGCGTGTTCTCAATTGGGTTGATGGCTCTGTGCAAACATAATACGTAATGAATAGTAGCACCAAATCCCCTGACGATCAAAAAATCTCGGAACTGAAAAGAAACTGGTTGGTTAAATTGAATGCCATTATATCCAGCCAGTTGCACGACCCAAACCTAACTATTCCCAAGATCGCGGAAGAATTGTACATGAGTGAAAGGCAATTTTACAGACGGGTCAAAAGAGAAACCGGATATACCCCGAACCAGTATCTCCAGGTAGCAAGGCTGGCCAGGGCCAAAGAACTGCTTCGGGCAAGAAAAGGCATTACGATTAAAGAAGCTGCGATGTCAGTCGGGTATTCCCGGCCTGATTATTTTTCCAAGTTGTTTGAAGAATACTTTGGTATGAGGCCAGCAGCCTACCTCCGAAATAGCCATTGAAATTGAAAATATATTAAAAATGGCAGGATAACAGGCAAAAATGGCAGAATAGTGAGTGTGATTGTTCTTATATTTGCCATTGAGATTTTCAGAAGACTACTCTTTTGATCATCGCCAATCCCAAAACGAGGCTAACGCTACCAATCAAAGTTGAATTTCATGCGGAGGAACTATCCGTTCCTTCCTGCCCAAAAATCGGCGGGATGCCCTGTTGAAGGGCTGACGGCCTTATTTTGTTTGGGCAAAAACCTTATGCTTTTAATTTTTGCTAACATTCTTATAATCTAAAACAAATCATTCGGACATGAAAAAGATTTATTTACTGATCACAGCACTTCTCTTCGTCGCGGGCACGGCCATGGCCCAGGATAACAAATCAGATGTGACTGTTTCCTACGGCAGTGATGATAACATCATTGTAGTTAAGCAGGATCAGGACGACGACGAGAAAAACGTTTCGGAAATTAATGTTCTTTACGACTCAGACGTGAACACCATCAGCGTTGACCAGGACGGCGAAAACCAGGAAAGTGAGGTGAACATCACCAATTTCAGCTGGGAAAACGTCGTTACGGTTGAGCAGGATAAGGAAGACAACGACTCCGAAGTCAATATCGACGAAAGCTGGACCAATGATGTCAATGTTCACCAGGCGAGCGAAGACAACGACTCTGAGGTGAATATCCTCGATGGGTCTGATTTCAACCTCGTTGATGTTTATCAGGCAGGCGACGGCGGCCACGAGTCTGACGTTGACATTTTCACTGCAAGTGGTGATAATATGGTTTCCGTTGAGCAGTATGGTGAAGACCAGAACTCTGACGTAACCATCTCCAACTTCAGCGAACTCAACACCGTTGACGTTAGCCAGGAAGGTGAGGACAACGAATCCGATGTTACCATCGACCAGTTCAACCTTGGCAACGAAGTCAACATCGAGCAGGATGGCGACGACAACGAGTCGGATGTCGAGATCGTTTTCGAGAACCGGTACAATGAAGTTAATGTAAACCAGGATGGTGACGAGAACGATTCTGAAGTTGGCATCTACGGCTATTCCGATGACAACAGCGTAGATGTTGAGCAGGATGGTGACAACCTCGACTCTGAGGTAGGCATTGCCAACAACTCAGACGAAAACTACGCTGACGTGTACCAGAAGGGTGAAAACCACGAGTCCAGCATCGGTATCTACAACGATAGCAGCGAGAACGATGTTGACGTTTCTCAGTTCGGAAACTACAGCACCAGCGATGTTATGATCACCGATGGCTCCAACAGCAACACGGTTGATGTATTCCAGAAGAAGTAATCGAACCTGAATAATTGAGATACGGTTAGAGAAAGAGTTGGAACCAGCTCTTTCTCTTTCCTGTTTCATAAGTACAAGTACGCCACTATGAAAAAGATCAATACTCTTGCTTTAGCCTTTCTTTTAGTTTTGCCTTTCTGGCTCAGCGCTCAGTCCGGCGGCGGTAATAATACAGAAGACGAACTGATCGAAGCTCTGGAAGCAGCCCCTACCATTGACAGAAACCTTACCAATGTGATCCTGGACCAGGCTTCCTCTAATGTGGTGGAAATCCAGCAGTACAACCGGCAATTGGCTGATGTCCAGCAAAGCGGGAGTTACAATGAGGTTTACCTTTATATGGATGGTGACCAGAATGGTATTGCCGTACGCCAGAACGGAAACCGCAATTATACGGATATAGGCCTCGAAGGATACGAAACGACCATAGGAGTCCTACAGGATGGAAATGATAACTCGCTCCAACTGGACTATCGCAATACAGAAGATATCAATGCCCGCTTTATACAGAATGGCAATAATATTAATGTAACTCACCGGGCAGAGAACATCGATGGCCTGGACTATACCATCGAATTCACAGGTTCCGATATGAACATTCAGGTGGAAGACCTGAATTCCTATATAAAATAATGTGCCCACGAAAGCCGTTTCAACCTCGGCGGCAATAACATAACCTGAATTGCTTCCTGCCGGGGAGTTCCGAAAGGGTAGGGCTTCTATACAGGCGCGGATTTTAAATTTTCAAACTTATTATGCTAAGGTTGCTCTCAGTCTTGATGATAGTTTTGTGTAGTGTAGTTTTTTTATTCGGGCAAGGCACGGGAAAAAAAGCCATAGTGGACGGACAGATCCGCTATAAAATTAATGGTAACAAGCTGAGCCTGGAAGCTCTATGTGAGAACCAATCCAACAAAAGCCTTACTCTAACCTATAAATTAAAGGTCAACCAATCTGACAGCCATAAGAATACAGTCTCCAATAGCCAGGGAGGTAAAAAAGAATTAGCAGCCCTGGAATCAAAATCCCTTTCTTCTACTGCCATCTCCTGGCATAAAGGAAGCAGCGTAACTGCTGTCCTGGATATCTACCATCGGAACAAACTCCTGGATTCCGATACGCTGGAACTTTCAACACAGTCAGAAGAAAGCCCTTCAGAAAAATAACCGCAATTTTTTTAAAGCCATAAAGAAACATTCCCGGCACGGTTCCCGTACAAACAGGTGAACGTGGGTAAAACAATGTAACAAACACACAGGACTGGGTGACAAAAGCACATACTATGCAGAAGTTGTTGTCGGTTTTGGCATTGACGATCCTTTGCGGAAGCATGCTGTTTGGGCAGGATCTCGAAGAGGAAGCCGCTTTGCAAGGAAGTATCACCTATGAACTGGAAGGCCAGGACATTACGCTGAAAGCACAGGTTCAGAATACGACGGAAAGCGAAGTGATCCTTGGATTTGATTTCTTTCTTTCTGGTAAAGACAAGAAGAACAATGAGATATCTTACGGCCAGGATGGGCAGGCAAAACTAAGCGCTGATGAGGCTCGGGTTTTGGTTACGAAAAGGATGGGCCTGCAGGGCCTGGAATCGTTCGAAGCTATCTTTCAGGTTTATTTCCAGGACATTCTTATGGATTCTGATACGCTTGTCTATTCAGCGGAGAAGCAAGAAGAAAAAAACGAGTATCAGGAGGATATTTCTCAGGAAGTGGATTATGAGGGCCAACAATCCGGCTTCGAATTCGGCGGGTTCATTATCGACAATACCCGCACCCGGGCGGGAAGGGAACTTTATGACCTGTTCTACTCCAAATGGGAAGCTCCTTCGGGAGCGGGTGATTTTTTTATCAAGCTGGAGGAATTTCCGGGACGAGGCTTAACAACCCGCCTGGTTGTCTGGCTGGATGATGATAAAGTGGTGGAAACTAACCTCCGCCCCAACTATGATTATCTGGAAGGCCTGGCCGGATATGTGAACGCCAGGTTGCAAAGAATCCTTCTCCAGAGAATTGAAACGGGGAAGAACCTCAGCGATGACCTTCAAGGTATTTACTAACAATTATAATTCCTAAAACGATGAACTTGAAATCCAAACTCTTTGCTCTTTTCTTACTTGCCGCTCCTGTTTTTATATACGGCCAGGATTTCACCTATACTCCGATAAATCCTGCCTTCGGGGGCAATTACCTGAATTACAGCTGGTTGCTGAACTCGGCAAATGCACAGAACACCCTGAGCGACCCCAACGCGAACAATACGGGGAGAACCTCGCTGGACCGGTTCACAGAATCGCTGAACAACCAGTTGCTGAGCCAGTTATCCCGAAACCTGCTCAATTCGAATAGTTTTTTCGGTGAAAACGGTATTCAGACCGGGACTTACGAATTCGGAGACATCCTCGTGGATGTTGTCCCTGGCCTGGATGGGCTGGTGATCACCATCAACGACTTATCTACCGGTAACCAGACTCAGATCACAATACCTTATCTCTAAGACAGAATTACCTGAATTAATATCCATAAAAATTAGAGTTTGGATGGCTTGGCTACCCGTGTCAGGATAGCATAGCTACTCTATGGCTCTGGGTAGTCGAGCTTTTATCCAAATTCCGAATTTTCCAAACTCCTTATCATGAAAAAGTACTTATGGATAGCCGTCCTTGTTTTTTCATGGATGTTTTCCGGCTGTGGTGCTTATCTCAATCAGCCAATGAAAACGACCAGGGCCCGGCTTGGGGAAGAAACGCCATTTAATTATCACCTGCGCAACCTTCCGCAGCCGGAGGAACCGATCATTGTAGCGGTTTACAAATTACGGGACCAAACCGGGCAATACAAGCCAACCGAAGTGGGGACAAGCTGGTCAACTGCTGTAACCCAGGGTGCGACTAATATTCTGATCAAGACGTTGATGGACTCCGGCTGGTTTACCGTTATTGAGCGGGAGAACGTCGGAAACCTGCTCAATGAGCGCAAGATCATCCGTTCTACCCGGATGGAGTTCAACAAGGACAATTCCAGGCAATCTTTGATCTCACCGCTCCTGTTTGCAGGAATGATCATAGAAGGGGGGATTGTTTCCTACGAATCGAATATCGTAACGGGTGGGGTAGGAGTCCGTTATTTCGGAGCAGGCGGTTCGGGCAAATACCGCCAGGACCGGGTAACGGTTTACCTCAGGGCTATTGCCACCAAATCCGGGCGGGTTCTGAAAAACGTTTATACTTCTAAGACCTTGCTTTCTCAGGCGGTGGATGGCGGCCTTTTCCGCTTTGTGAAGTTCAGCCGTTTGCTGGAAGTTGAAACAGGGTTTACTTACAATGAACCTGCTGATATGGCCGTCACAGAAGCTATTGAAAAAGCAGTTTACAGCCTGATCCTGGAAGGAGTAAAAGACGGCCTGTGGCGAGCAGACAATTCTCAGCAAAACCAGATGAATGGTGCCTTGATTGCCTACGAACAGGAAAAAGAAGAAATGGACGATATCGACCTGCTGGGGCGCCACCGCCCAGGCTACGAGCATTATTCTTCCTTTTCCCTGAGCGGGACCAGCCTTTTGTATCAGGGCGATTATCCCAATCCTATGCTTCAGCCGGGAATAGAGGCCGGTATTACAGCCGTATTTTCACCAAGCATTTCTTTTCATCTCGGTTTTGGCCAGAGCCGTTTGGCCACTGAGCAGATATTTGACCGCAAAGTAACCTATTTTGATGGTTCGGTGCGGTTGAGGTTATTACCGACGGACCGCATATCGCCATTCTTGTTTGCCGGAGGTGGGCTGATGATGCCTGACGGCCCGGCTCCAAATAATATTACCTCCAATACTCACCTGAAGATCAATGCGGGGCTCGGCCTGGAATATTACCTGACGGACTTCCTGGGCCTGGAGCTGGCCTTAGATAACAATTACCTGATGAGTGACGGTCTCGATGGAGTTGTTAATGGCAAATACAACGATTTCTTCTATCGGTCCAGGCTGGGTATCAAATACTACTTGAACCGCAATAAAAAGAAATAATCCCATGAAAAAAATATCCTTGATCATAGCCGTTTTGGCCTTTCTGAGTAGCTGCCAGGAAGATCCCATTACAATAAAGTCTTACGGGCGGCTGGCAGGGGAGGTGCTCGACGCAGAATCTCTTCTTCCTCTTCCCGGTGTGAGCGTTACTACAAATCCTGAATCCGACCTGGTGATAACAGATGAGTTCGGAGAGTTTTCAATAGATTCTCTGGTAGAAGGGTCTTACAGCATTCGCGGGAGGTTGTCGGGCTACGAAGATGCCATTGTAAGCATACAGTTGGAGGGAGACCGGCTAAATACTGTAAAATTGCTGATGTCTAAAGCCATTGATAGTAATAGCCCGCCCAATCTGCCGTCCGCTCCGCAGCCCGCCAGCGGAACGCTGGGTACAGAGCCCGGCATCACCCTATCCTGGAGCTGCTCGGACGCAGATGGAGACGCCCTCAGCTACGATGTTTACCTTTTTGCCTCTGATACGACATCCGCTATACCTCTTGCCCAGGCAATGACGGATACATTCCTGAATGTATCCGGGCTGGGGTTCAATAGGAAATATTTCTGGCAGGTTATTGCCAGCGATGGCATCAATTCGCCCGTATATGGGGAAGTATGGAGTTTTTCCGTGCGCGAATACCCAAGAGATGATTATCGATTCACTTTCGTAAGGCCTGTAAATAATGTCCTTACAATTTTTGGTGGAAAATCCACCCAGAATCAGGATTTAGGAGAATTATCGTATCAACTTACAAACGGCATAATGCCTTATTGGAGGCCGAGGTTGAGGCCGGTGTTAAGAGATGAGATGGCGGTGCTGCATCTCGACGGCCCGGACGTCCACATTTCCATTATGAACAGGGACGGCACCAACCCCAGGCGAGTAACCAGCCAGGTTCCACTAAAGTCAAAGGATGAAAAGCTTGCTACCTATTGCTGGTCACCGACCGGAGACCAATTGTTGTACATGAATTTCGGAAGCTTGTACCGGATCAACAAAGATGGCAGCGGCCTGAAAAAGATTGCCGAGGCAGATGAAGGCTTCCTTTTTACCGGAGTTGACTGGACATCCCGGAACAACAACATTGTTGCGACCGCTGAAAGAGCCGATAACAGCCAAAGCAAATTGTATGTGTTCCAGATGGATTCGGTTCCAGCCGTTATTCAGAACCTGCCCCTAAATGGGTTGGGCCTGTTCCGGCATCCGGTTTTTGACCCTACAGGAAGAAAGATAGCTTTTACCTACAATTCATACGATAAATTCACGGCGGATGGGATGCCACTTGACACACGGATACATACTTACGTGATTGGAACAAATGGACTGGACCTGAAAGACCTGTCTGCCAGGAAACAAGCAGGTACCAATGACGTTCAACCCCGCTTCATTGAGGGAGGAGCAAAAATCCTTTTCGCCAATAAGCCGGTTGACAATATCGGCCCCTTCAAAATTCAGACCGTGGATGTGAGCCAGGCTCAGGATCTGACTCCGACAATTCTTTTTGAAAACGCAGATATGCCGGATTGGAATTGATCCTTTTCCTGCTGATGTCAACAGAAAAGGCTCCCGTTTACTACAGCGGGAGCCTTTTCTGTTTCCAGCTGATGATGCATTAAAGTACGAAATTTTTCGTACTTTATTTTCTCAGAAATGTGAAGTAGGGGAGATTAGGTGAAAACAACCCGCAACAATTTGTTTGAATAAGTGGATTTAAGCAAAGAGGCCTTTTAAAGCAGCCTGAGTTTTAGCAGTGAATAAAACCTGAAATTATTCCGGAATAGATATCTAAATTTACCGTGGTTACAGCGCATGCCTGTAACAACCAGTGAAACTGGATCGGCGCAGCACATGCTCTTGTGCGGAGTTCTGCAAATATCCGGGATGTTGTCCGGGGGAAAAAATAAACTATTGTTTGCCTATAATTTATATTATGTTAAATAGAAGTTTTAATTTTTCCTTAAACCCGCCCTATCGGGAATTTTTAAATTTCAGGCAATGTTGCTCAATTAAAATTTGCTATGCCTTCAAAGGAGCCTTTTTTGTTTTTGTTTCTCCTGATAGCTGCCACCTGTTCCGGATACGGACAAGGTATTGAAGCTCACCTTTTTTACATCGGCCAATACAAAGACATTGCAATCCGGGAAATGGAACGCACCGGTATTCCGGCCAGCATCACCCTCGCCCAGGGAATACTGGAATCCGATGCCGGCCGCAGCGAACTGGCGGTCCGTGCCAACAATCATTTTGGAATAAAGTGTGGGGATAACTGGAGTGGCGCCGCCTACTACAAAAAGGATGACGATTACAGCCAATCTGGCTATCTCGAGGAATCCTGTTTCCGCTCCTACCCTACCGTAGAGGCAAGTTTTGCAGACCATTCCAGCCTCATCGCTTCTCCCCAGAAAGCATATCGATACGGGCCCTTGTTTGAACTGCCTCCTACAGACTACACAGGCTGGGCCAGGGGATTACAGCAGGCTGGTTATGCTACCAGTACGACTTATGCCGCCCAGCTCATCAGCCTTATTGGCCGTTATGAACTCTCCGATTTTGATCAGCCAGCTTATGTCGCGACTGAAAAGCCAACCGGGATTACTCCCCCTCTGATATTAACCACAAATAAGGTGCCTTTTACTCTGGCTTCGGGTTATGAAACCGCACGCGACATTTCAAACCGAACAGGGGTTCCCCTTACTGACCTGTTGGTATATAATGAAGATCTTCCTACGGGCTATCTGATCCCTGAAGGCCAGAAAGTGTTCCTGTCCGGAAAGAAAAAAGCATTCAGGGGGCCTGTTGATACCCATCAGGTCCAGCCTTCAGAAACGATGTACGATATTTCACAGCGCTATGGTATCCGCCTTGAAGATCTGCTTAAACGCAACCGAATGGACCCTGGCGAACAGCCCGCTGTCTCAGAAACTATTAAATTGAGAGGCGGGAAAGTTAAAGAACCTCCTCGCCTAAAGCCGGAAACGGCGCCAGGAGTAATGTTCCACACCGTAGAAAAAGGAGATACGCTGTGGAACATTTCCCAGCGCTACCAGACGACCGTCGAAACGCTCAGGCAGTTGAACGGCCTAAGCAGTAACCTGATACGCCTGGGAATGGAACTGCGGGTTCGTTAGTGTCTTTCAGGCATACATTTCTGCTGCTAACGACACTTCGTTTTCTGTTTGTTGCCTGCGGAAAACCCGTTGTACGATCTCTCCTTTAAGAAAGCCTTCCGGGTTGATCATGCTCTGCAACACAACGCCGTTATATTTATCATCCAGTAGTTGCAGCACCATTTCGGCCGGTGGAGCTGCTGTAGTCGTCTGGATAGCCCGCAGCAGGTGGCGCCCAACATATTGTGGGCGGATCTCGAAAGCTTTTTCATGGCGCCGCAGGGTTCCACTTTTGCTTTTGCCCTGTACAGCTGCATATATATAAACTATATCATCTTCCAAAAAAGGAATGACCGCCTCCATGCGTTGCTGAAGCTCCTCTATCCTTTCCTGGCCGGCTGCCTCGATGGCTTTCAGTTGCTGGCTGACCCACTCGTAATGTCCGGGATAGCGAAGGGTTTTATAATCGAGGTTTCTCACCCTGCCGGCTAGTGCATCCGGGAGGTCGGCAGCGCCACCGGATGTCAGGTCTTCTTCCAGGGCAGTTCCGTTGAGGCGTAGCACCTTGCGTTCCGAAAGCGGAGGCACAATTTTCTTTGCAAAATCACGGACGACGGTAGCCGGTTCAAGGTACTCGGTGGCTACTCCTACCGGGCTCCAGGTAAACCCGTAATAAGAGGGCGAAGCGGCATGGCGAGTCAGAGCTCCAACTCTCATTAGTAGTTCATCCACTTTATTAACCTGATGAACAGAACAAAACTCCCGGAACATCCCGTGAGCGAGAATGTCGATATACCCTGGAGCCAGGCCAGACTGCAGTACAAACGCCTTATCTGCCCCTTTAGCCAGGCCACTTATCTCTTCTGTTTCCCGAACATGCTCCGTCAGGTTGATGTAGTGCATATCATATTTCAGTGCCAACCTCGCCATCCTGGGTGCTTCCTTACCCGGAAGGCAATCGGCCAGTACACCGCCTTCTATAAAGATCGCCCGGGCTTCATCGGGATAGTCCTCTCCTTCCGGTAAATGGAAGGCATGCACTTCGACATCCCGGGTGGACCCCTCCTTGATCCAGTTGGCTACTTTTTCAGCCTTGTGCATATCCCGGTTGCCGATCCACAGACGAGGGGCTTCGGGGCTCCATTCGGCTAATATCAATCCTAAAGCTTCGGCAATACCGCCCGCTCCGGCGATAATAATAGATGGATGGTTTTTCATAGTTTTATCTGATTTAGGACTAAATGCAATTAACCTGGCTACGCTGAAGTGCAAAAAATCATCTTTCTATAGAACAACTCTCCGACTGGTTCGGATTCTGAAATGTTAGGAAATCAAAGCGTCAACCCTGAAATAAAGCAAATGGCATAATAAACTGGTTTACATTTAATTATGCAGGGTAATGAAAGTGCCGAAAGAGCAGTGGTTTAATTCAGCCTTTTTCCCACACCGAGCGCAATAGACCAGGTATCATAGGCATTCTGCCGGGTATCGTAAAAGAAAGTAGGAGAAATGTCCCAGCCGTGGCCAAGTTCAAATTCGTATTCCACTCCGGCACGCACCAGGAAGAAATTCTCGGTGCGCTCCAATTCCAGGCCTGGGCCCACCAGGAGCACCAGCTGTTTCCAGGGCTTCACCAATGCATCCACCGTAAGCACCAGAGGATATTCCCGGGTTAACACCTCCTCCTGGCCTTCATGCTCCACCAGAAAGGTTTCAATCTCCAGGTCATTATGCAGCCCGATTCCCCATTTGTGGCTGAACCAGTATTCCAGGTCGAGCCCCCACGAAGGAACAGCCAGCCGGTCCGGTTCAGGCCCTGTGGGAACAAAAGTGTGCCCGATAAGAACGGCTGCCCGAAAATACCCATTGGTATGTTCCGCTGAATTGAGTTCGTGATGATCTTCGTGCTGCGCCAGGGTGGTAATCGGCAACAACAGGATAGATAAGGATAATGCTACAAGTACAAGATTACGCATATTTTAAGGCTTTGAGGGTAAAATTATACAACCCCTCTCCTGCCTTAAATGACGAAGGTCATAAAAACTTCTGTTTTATGTCATATTTCCTGATTACATTAATCTGGTGCAGATTAAGAAATACATACTGGTTGGTATGAAATAAAATAAACAAATGGAGTGGCAAATATGGAAGAGGAAACGGAAACGGGGGCTCCGGGACACTAAAGCGGACTCTCCTACCCCCTGGTTTTTCAAAGGAAGGCCAGGAAGGAGAAACTTACTTATAGACAAAAGATTTTCCCATGCCACGTCTATTATGATATGGCATTCAGAAGAGAAAGGGATGACACTTGTGCTCAAGCGCCAGATTCAGCCTTGATCTAGCTTTGTTTATCTACCGGAACTGTCACGCATTCAGGCTTGCACCTTACGGTAAACAGCCGGCAATAAACAACGGAATTCTGAAGGTACTCGCGCAGGTTCTTGCGCTTGCTCCACAGCACAGAGAGGATTAACAAGGTCAACATGGGATACTTAATTATTTTGGATATGTACTGTTTTTAAACGTCGGCCGCAGGAAAATTGTTTCCTTTTGGCTAAAAAAAAAATCAATAACTTAACTCATTGATAAACAACAACTTCAGCCTGTTTTCCAAAAAGGATTGATCATCCTTTGTTTTTTAGACAAAGCCAAAGAATATCAGGCCACAATTTTCACAGGAAAAATTGCGGGAATTCATCCTTTGGAACCCAAACAAACTTTTTGGAATTAAGGCTTATGCCTGCAAGTTCAGGAGCTTAACTCCCCCACCCGTAACGCCTCGGGTCAGGTGGGTGCTTCACAAGGCGTTTCAGGTATTGAAATACTTCCCTGAATTTGTTGGCGAGCCGGTTGAAAAAAGATTGTCTTTTCATGATATCCTCCATTCTTTTGGTTGCATCAAATATGGTCAACCAGGAAGGCAGCCTGCTGATTTTCAATGACTTGGAAAACGCCGCTTAAAGCCAATAAAGGCCGGGTAAATTTTCCCAAATTCAACATCACGATTCCCTGGAAATTTTCCAATGAGAAGCGTCAGCAGAAAGAATGACAAATTGCAGTTAAAAAACTCACTCCAGGCGCACGCTCTCAATAGCTATCCCATGGGCATCATTTCTTTCATTTTCCGGAATTCCGGGGCCGATCGAAAACTGGATACTCTCTGCATTATTGATGTCAAAATCTTCTGCCGGAGAAGCGTCGAAATAGTACGGAAGGAAAGTCGGATACGGCCTGGGGAGAGTAACCAGTTTCACTCTTTTTAAATCACTCAGGGAAAGGGCATAATCCTTTTTTTGTGGTTGTATTTGCAGCATCCCCCCGAAAGCGGAGCCGTCTTTCAGGACAATGGCCAGTTGGAGCGGGCAGGGCTTGTCGTTGAGTGCTCTGCCCCGGATAACGATCGCTTTTTTATGGCTAAGGCTTTCTTTCCTTCCCCTTGTTTTTTCCCCGAAAAAGAACCGGAAAGAATAATCGAAGTGCTTTTCCCCATTTTGATTTTCAGGGTCGGGTGAGAACAGTTTTTCTACGTTACATAATAGCTCCGCCTTGTTTGGGAAGCCGGCCGGTGCGATGTGTGACCCGGGCAACCACTTACGAACCAGTTTATCCGAGTCTTTCCAGGCATCAAAAATATAGACAGGGCTTTCATTCTCTACGAGGGGAATCCGGTAAGGAGTGTCCTGAAAAAAGTCCCAGTCCGTAGGCCTCCCCTTCGCTCCTGAAGGAAAGGAGTGAAAGCCATTTTCATTTTTAACTACGATATAGTAACGAAGAAACCCTTTATTTGTAAGATCTCCTGGTATGGAAGCTGTGTAATCGTACCCCCCGGTGCATTCCATTTTCAGGATATCGGGCATCCGCCCTCTTGTGTAAACATAAAGTTCTGCCGATGTGATAGCTCCGGGAGCAACAACAGTCGCTTTTACTTCTAAGTCCCGGCCGGCAATGGCCTCCTGGAGTGGTTGATGTACAACATGGGGTTGGCGGACATTTTCGGGAGGGGCAGAAAATTCTCCTAATAAAATATTTTTCCAGTGGCTGTTGCCGTTTACCCCGGCTGTCATTCCCTTCCGGGCCAGCAAATAAGCTCCGGGAGAAATTGCAAACGATTGCCCCTCTGCCCGGCCAATATAGCTATTGCCCTGATTTAGCCCTTTGATGGTAAAGTTCTCTCCCAGGCCTGGCAGTTCAATGGTTATTGGCCATTCCTTCCACTTTATTACCGCCACCTTTTTATCCAGGCTGTTCCTGCCGAAAGGGTTTCCTACCCATACGGCATCCGGCATTACCTCCAGGCGCCACACCCCCTCCTCGATTTTATCAAGGAAATAAGCCCCCAGGCCATCGTATTGAACCACAGGAGAATGCCCGAATCCGGCGATTTGTTCCAACCTCTCCGGTGCTGGCGGGGTGGATTCCGTAGTGCAGGTGTAGATGAATTTCTTTTCAGAGAGCATTTCTGCAAGGCTTTCCTCATAGCTCACCCGGAATGGGCCGAAAGTGGTATTGTCCGGATAGCTGCCAAAACTGCCGTACAATGGAAGGCGGTGGAATACTTCTGAAGCGATCATCAGGCTTAAGGCCTTTTGAGGAGCATAGGCCAGGTTCATATAATGGGTGTTATATTCGGTATTGGCGTACGCCATAAAGGTAGGGTCATAAGAAAAATGGGTGGCTAACTGTATGCCAGCCTCCCTGAAGCTCCTGGCCATGGCAGGATAGATATAAGAACGGCCAACGTCGGCAGCATCAAATTCGTAAACCAGTTTTGCCACCCCGGCCTCCCTGATAATGTCGTCAAAGGGTATCCGGTACTTATCGACATTGGGGAGCAGGTTTCCGCCCAGCTCCTCTCCTGCCCCCAGGCCGGTGGGATACCACTGAAATGTCCCCCCCTGGATATCTGCATTGAAGTAGGATTCCATTAAGTGGACACTATGGCTCACATTGTAGAAAATTGGCTTTTGGCAGCCTGTCCTGCGCATTGCCTGAACCATCCGATTGATAAAAGCCGTTACCTCTTTCGGGCTTCCCCGGTGGTGCGGTTCATTGCTCACTTCAAAGGCAATAATGTCAGGATCATCCTTATAAGCTATCCCGGTATAGGGGTTTGTATGGTTCAGGAACTGAAAAAGGTAATTTTCCTGTGCCTTTATTGCTTCCTCATTTATCAGGCATTGCTCCTTTCCGTATTTCGCAGAAAATCCCGGAGTGGGCTCGTCCGGTTCAGGCCACCCGTTGCCCCAGTAGGCGATCGGGGTGAGTACGAAGTGCATACCGCGGTTTTTCATCAGAGAAAGCATGTAATCAAAAAGCCTGAGGTGCTCATTCTCCAGAAGGTTACCCAGCGTGTCGCTAATTTCACAATCCCAAACATGAACCCGATACAAATCGAACCCAAGCCGGGCAAAATGATACACATCGCCGGCAATAGCATCTTCGCGTGAAACGCCCAGCCGTTCTGCACTGCGAAAGGCATGGGCAAAAGGTACGGTGTAATTAACCCCAAACCCAAAAACTTCTTCGCCGGTATCACTCCAACGCATCAGCCCCTTTTCATCGACGGAGACGCTGGAAGGCGAGTGCCGGAAGCCGCTCTGGGCCTCAACTGGATTTGAAAATGAAAAAAATGCTAAAAGGCAGAGCGGTAGTGAAAAGCGGTAGGCCATTTTCAATTTAATTTTGAGGATAAGGGGAACAGCCAATGCCTTCATCATCCCAGCAACAACCTCAGGGAAATGATAAAGGTCATTATGATCACAAAATAGCGAAAAGCCTTCTCAGGAATGTATTTTACGATCTGGATACCTAAAAAAACACCTGTGATGATAGCGGGTAGCGCGGCCAGGTCAATGAGGAAACTCTCTGTTGTAATGGTTTCCCAGATGAAAATATGGAAAGGAAATTTAAATAGGTTAATGATCAGGAAAAACCAGGCTGTCGTTCCAATAAAACTGTTTTTGGGGATTCGGGTGGCCAGCAGGTAAACGGCCATAATTGTGCCGGCCGCATTTCCGATCATCGTACTGAATCCGCCCAAAACCCCGAAAACAGAAGCTACGCCCCAACTGCCTACCAGTTTATCGGAGAGGGCTGAAAATTCCTGAATCACCATGAGCACCAGGCTGCTGATGATAATAACAGCTATCATACCTGTAAAAAACTCATCTTCCACTTTGTAGCCTACCCAAATGCCGATACCCACCCCCAGTACAGCTGCCGGAAGTAACCGCCAGATATATTTCCATTCTGCATGACGGTTATAATAGGAGACGGCGAAAACATCGGCCATGGAAAGCAGCGGCAACACCAATCCTACTGAGGCTTTACCACCGAAAACAGCTGCCATTATCGGTACGGCAAACATACCGGTGCCCTTTACACCAGCTTTGGCGAGCCCGATTAGAAGGGCACAAAACATCAGCCAGAACCATTGCTCTGGTGGCAAGTGTCCTAAAAAAGAGATGGATTTCTGCAGCATATAGAGGAAAAGAAAAGTTGTTCAGGATCCGGAAGAAACAAAGAGCTTTCTGCATCCTGAACAACCAGTTGAAGGTTAGGCCTTCATATACATAACTTCCTTTGCTGCTTTGACGATCTTTTCCGCATTGGGCAGATAGGCATCGACCAGCGTCGGTGCATAAGGCAGGGAAGTGTCGGCAGCATTGACTCTCGTGACGGGGGCATCGAGATAATCGAAAGCATACTTCTGGATACCGTAGGCGACTTCGGCGGATACTCCGGCAAGTGGCCAGGATTCATCTATGACGACCAGGCGGTTCGTCTTTTTTACAGAATCGACAATTGTCTGGTAGTCCAGAGGGCGAATGGTCCGCAGGTCGATCACTTCAGCTTCTATTCCCTCCTTGGCTAATTCTTCGGCAGCTTCAAGAGTTGGGAACATCATTTTGTTAAAGGATACCAGGGTAATGTCCGCTCCCTGGCGCCGAACGGCCGCTACCCCAATGGGAACCAGGTATTCTTCCTCCGGCACTTCATCTTCATAGCCGTACATCAATTCCGATTCCATCATACACACCGGGTCATCATCCCGGATAGCGGATTTAAGCAGCCCCTTGGCATCAGCGGGATGTACACAAGAGACCACTTTCAGGCCCGGCACGTTCGCCAGCCAGCTCTCGAAGGTTTGGGAATGTTGCTGAGCCAACTGCCCGGCACTACCGGAAGGCCCTCTGAAAACGATGGGGCAACGGAATTCTCCGGCAGACTGGGAAAGGGTTTTCGCTGCGTTATTGACTATCTGGTCGAAAGCCAGGACAGCGAAGTTCCAGGTCATAAATTCGACGATCGGCCGAAGGCCATTCATAGCAGCGCCCACCCCAATTCCGGCAAAGCCAAGTTCGGCGATGGGTGTATCGATGACACGGCGAGCCCCAAATTCTTCGAGCATACCTTTACTAACTTTGTATGCACCATCATATTCGGCGACTTCTTCTCCCATCAAAAATACAGTATCGTCACGGCGCATTTCTTCAACCATGGCTTCCCGCAACGCCTCTCTAAGGGCTATTTTTCTTGCCATTATTTTAATTTAGTTGGTTCTGTAATCTCTGTGGCGGCCCAAAGCAGGGGTTTCGCCAGACAAAATGATTAGGATTGCAAAAATAGTAAAACTATAGGGTATAACAAGCTTATGCTTTTCTTGTTTGCACTCAACTTTTTCCCATTCGGCGGCATTATCTAACATAAAGTGGTGAGTTAGCGCCACTTTTCCTATTTTTGCACCGAAAGCTTATAATAAGGCAGTTTTCAGGTTCGTTTCAACAATTGATAAGAACATATCCGAAAAAAGCAAAAAAATGAAAAACAAAAACCTCAGAAAGATTGCCGCTGTAGCCGCATTCTTAGCTATGGCAAGTGTCTTTTCTTCCTGTAACCGCGGCTATGGATGCCCCAGTAATTTTTCTATGGACGGCCAGCTGATCGAAGTTGTCACTTCTGTAATCAACTTCATACGATAAATGGGCAGGATCAACTGGCTGCCCCTGAGGACAGCGAGCCAGATAGAAGAGATCGTAGAACAATCATTTTCTACCACTTGCATCATCTATAAACACAGCACGCGGTGCTCGCTCAGTTCTCTGGCCAAGCACCGCCTGGAGAGGGAATGGCCCCACGGCGAGCGTTTAGTTCTTCCCTATTTCCTGGACTTGATTGCCAACAGGGAGGTATCCAGCCTCGTCGCTCAGTACTTTGGAGTAACTCATCAATCACCGCAGTTACTTCTTATTCAGGAAGGGCGTTGTATTTATCACAGTTCTCATCTGAATATTGAGGCCCGAAGCCTGGATGCCTATTTCTTCGATAATAGGCAAAAGCCAGGACATTAATTAAAAAGAAACCGGCGCCTGACGCAGCCATGAGTAGAGGCAAAATTTTTGAAACCCAGGATGGCTCCCATTCTATTTTTTCCGACACCTTTGGTGTAAGCTACCATTCCAAATATGGAGCCATCCAGGAATCAATGCACGTATTTATTGAGGCAGGGATGTTCTTTCGGCTCCCCGGGGCAGAAAATCTGAATATTCTCGAAATCGGGTTTGGTACCGGCCTCAACGCTTTCTTAACCATGCAGGAAGCGAATAAACGCCGGCTGCCGGTATATTACGAAGCGGTAGAAGCCTACCCCATTTCCGTTCAGGAGGCAGAACTGCTGAATTACCCTAAGCTCCTGGATGATTCACTGGAAGAAGCATTTATGCATCTTCATGAGATGGATTGGGGGCAGACAGAAGAAATTAGCCCTTTCTTTTCCTTCCGCAAAAACCAAAGCCGGTTTGAGCAGCTCAGTTATCAGGATACTTTCGATGTAATTTATTTTGATGCCTTCGCGCCAAATGCCCAGCCCGAATTATGGGAAGAAGATATTCTGAGGAGTATGTATGATGCATTAAAAGAAGACGGCGTGCTTACAACTTACTGCGCCAAAGGGGTGGTTAAACGCAGTTTGAAAAGCTTAGGTTTTAAAGTAGAATCGCCAAAAGGCCCTCCCGGAAAAAGGGAAATGACAAGAGCGGTAAAAACTTTTCCTGCAACCTGATGAGATGAAGTAGCTGCCCCTGCCTTAAAATTCTTCGTTGTCCTTTCGGGGTTTGATGACATTTACCTTTCCATCGTCCCCGTATAATTCTTTTGATTTTTTGTTGTACGCCATTGCCGCTTCTTCAGCCGTGTCGAACATTCCGATATGGACGGATTTTCGGTTGACAGAGATTACTGCTCTGTAGCGATTGTTTTCCTTATATACTCCGGTATAACCGACTTTACTGCTGGTCTTCCGCTTCCGGCTTGCCACTGACCGGGAGCGATAAACGAGGTTTTCAAGCCTGCAATCCAGTTTGTTCCCATTTTTGGCGCCTACGAGGTTTTTAGAATGGGATTTAGAGTCCAGCAGAAATTTTTCCGCTACGAGTTTGTGCAGATAAATGGTCTCTGTTTTGTAACCCCCGTCGGCCTTTTTCCAGGTCTTTTGAAAAACAGCGCAACCGCTGGAATGACGGCGGAGGTTATTAATGAAATCCACCTTGACGAGATAGGGGTCTGATGTTAAGTATTCATAGACCTGGTCGTCTAACAAAACGCTTTCGTCCGCATTTTTTAGTTTGACTTTATATAGCACGCTCTTTGGGTTTTGGTTGTTAATGTTCTGAAGCTCACTGAAATAGGGAAACTTTCTTTTGAAGAAAGGCAGATATATTTTATTTTTATTATGTACGGGGTGGAATTCTCCGAAATTTAACGATTTTCAAAGAAGAATGAAAGCTTCACGTATTTTTTTTGTTGAACCAGGCGGAATGCAAAAATATTTTTGGTTTTTTTAGATTTCCCAGCCTTGAATACGAAGGAAATTTTTCATTTTACGCTTGAAACAGGAAAAACCGAACAATCTGACATGGACAGGCGGGACGAGATATTCATGCGCCGTTGCTTTGACCTGGCGCGGCTGGGAGCCGGGAGGGCCTCTCCCAATCCAATGGTTGGCGCGGTGCTTGTGTTTGAAGGAAGGGTCATCGGCGAAGGTTTTCACCAGGCCTATGGCCAGGCACATGCCGAAGTAAATGCTGTGAATAGTGTCTTCCCCGCCGATGTTCATCTGATCCCCTACTCTACCCTTTACGTATCTCTTGAGCCATGTGATGTTCACGGCAAAACACCTCCCTGCACCTCCCTGATCCTTGAAAAGAAGATCCCGAAAGTGGTCTTGTCCTCTATCGACCATTCTCCCGGAGTCGATGGAGCAGGAATAGACCGCCTGCGAAAAGCCGGGGTGGAAGTAACAGTCGGGGTGCTCCGGGAGGATGGTTACTTTCTAAGCCTGCCCAGGAACACTTTTGTTCAGCAGAACAGGCCCTATGTTATCCTGAAATTTGCCCAATCCCGAAACGGGGTTTTCGCTCCGCCAGACAATCGTCAGATGTGGCTGAGTAATGAGTACTCCAAAAGATTAACCCATAAGTGGCGAAGCGAGGCCGACGCCATTCTGGTTGGGGCCGGAACCGTTCTCGCTGATAACCCAAGGCTTACCAACAGGTTTTACTTCGGGCGGTCTCCCCTTCGGATTGTGCTCAGCCGACACGGGAAACTTCCTGAATCCCTGGCGATCTTCAACGCGCCTGAATCCACTCATGTCTATACTGAAACGCCACATGAGCCGAAAGCCGGGAACGTTCAATATCATTACCTCCCCTTTAACGGCCAGATGATTGCAAACCTTTTGAAAAGCCTGGCAGCCCGGAATATTGCCTCCCTGATGATTGAAGGTGGCATTAAAACCCTCAGGCAATTCATACAAAAGGGCTATTGGGATGAGGCAAGAGTATTCATCGCCGGCAAGTACGTCCCGGAAGGGCGGATGGCGCCGTTCCTTCCGGGGCCCCCTGAAATAATTCATCCGCTGGGAGAGGATCGGCTCTTGTTTTTCCGTAATCATTGACAATCGTTAAACTTAAATTAAAATGCCCGGCGGGTACCATAAGCCGCTTTAATATTTTGTTTGTTTGTTGTTACTTTTGTTGCACAGAACCGAAAAAATATCTGGAATGAAAAGGATCAGTGTTATTTTCACAGTGCTCCTGGCCTGGAGCTCCCTTTCATTCACGCCGTCTCAACATACACAAAAACTATTACGGCTGGACAATGAAGATGCCATTCACTGGCTGACATGGGAAGAAGCAATGGCGCTTTCCCAAAAAGAAAAGAAAAAAGTCCTGCTGAATGTATATACTGACTGGTGTGGATGGTGCAAGCGGATGGACAAAGCAACTTTCCAGGAACCGAATATAGCCCGGTATATCAATGAAAATTTTTATCCCGTCAAGTTCGATGCGGAACAACACACCGAGCTGGAATATAAAGGGAAAACCTATAAATATGTAAAGAACGGACAGCGTGGCTATCACGAACTGGCAGCAGAACTGTTGAAGGGCCGCCTCAGCTTTCCAACCATTGTTTTTCTGGATGAAAATCTTGAAGTCATCCAGTCCATTGTTGGATTCAAGACTCCTCAGCAATTCGAACGTATCGCCACCTATTTTGCAGGGGAACATTACAAAAAAACTCCCTGGTCAACTTATCAGGCGACTTACCGTCCTGTTCTTGTCAGTGACTAACGCCGACGGCGGGAAGAACTGCTAACTCCCAGCACCCCCAGCAGGCCACGGGTCAGTTCTCTGGCCACGGTACGGGCAACCTGCCGGGTTGTGGGGTTGGAAATAAACTTTTCTATAGCGGATTTTTCCGTGCGGCGGGACGTCTTTCGGGCTCGTTCCTGCTGATCGCGCATTTCTTCCTGAATGGTCTTATCCTTGGCCTTTTCCAGTTTTCTTGCAAGGAGTTCCTCAGCACTTTCGCGGTCTATTTCTTCATTGTATTTGTCAATAATCGCTGATCTGCGTATGATATCGCCGATCTCCTTTTCCGTCAAAACATCCATCCGGGATTCCGGAGCCCTCAACAGGGTATGGGCCAGTGGTGTGGGAATCCCTTTTTCATTCAGCGCCGTTACCAGAGCTTCACCGATACCGAGTTCTGTAACCACCTGGGCTACATCGTAAAATTCTGAGATGGGGTAGTTCTGAGCCGCCAGTTTGATCGCTTTGCGGTCCTTGGCAGTGAACGCGCGGAGTGCATGCTGGATCTTCAGGCCCAACTGGCCCAGCACATCGTCGGGAATATCAGCGGGGTTTTGGGTGACGAAAAACAACCCTACTCCTTTTGAGCGGATCAATTTGACGATGACTTCAATCTGGTCCATCAACGCATCGGATGCTTCCTCAAACACGAGGTGTGCCTCGTCAATAAAGATGACGAGCTTAGGCTTGTCCATATCTCCCTCTTCCGGGAAATTGGAATAGATTTCTGCAAGCATTTGCAGCATAAAAGTAGAGAAAAGCTTCGGCCTATCCTGAATGTCCGTCAACCGGAGAATAGAAACAATGCCTCGTCCGTTCGCATCTGTTCGCAGCAGGTCATCCACATCAAAGGAACGTTCGCCGAAAAAACGCCCGGCGTCCTGCTGTTCCAGTTCTATGACCTTGCGCATGATCGCTCCAACCGAAGCGGAAGAAATGCGCCCATAGTCTCTTTCTGCCTCTACCTTACCTTCATTGGTGATATACTGCAGGGTTTGTTTGAAATCTTCAAGGCCCAGGAGAGGCAATTCGTTGTCGTCACAGTATTTGAACACTACAGCAACAACACCTGCCTGGGTGTCATTAAGGCCGAGTATCTTGGAAAACAGGACCGGCCCAAATTCGGTAACCGTGGCCCTGAGCCGAGCACCGGGTTCATCGGAAAGTGTGAGGAATTCGACGGGGCTGCCACCCGGTTCAAAAGGAATGCCAATTTTGGCATGGCGTTCATCGATCTTGGGGTGGCCAGCGCTTGGAACGGCAATCCCACTCAGGTCACCTTTAATATCCATAAGTAATGAAGGCACGCCTTGATGGGAAAGATGCTCGGCAAGGATCTGAAGCGTTTTCGTTTTCCCCGAACCGGTAGCCCCGGCAATCAAGCCGTGGCGGTTCATGGTTTTTAAAGGGATCTTGACCAGAGTATTGGACAGGCATTCACCATCCAGCATAGCTCCTCCCAGGATGATGAACCGTCCTTTAAAATTGTACCCTTCCTCTATTTCTGAGATGAATGTTTCTCTTTTAGCCATATTTTATTGATTGTTCCATTTTTCAATTCTCTCCTCAAACTTGGCCTTGCTGAACTCCCAAAGGTCTATATTGAACTCGGATTCCACCTCCTTTTCAATATCAGCAGGCAATAATTCCCCAAAGAAATCCAGGCCGGAAAGCTTTTCCACTTCATCTATGGGCCGGGCAAACCGGTATAGTGGTTCAAAACTTACCTCATTTGGAATAACAAAACCGATCCCTTTAACCTGAGGTTCTTCAGCATCGAGAAGAACTTTAAAATAGGCTGCCGGGACAGAAACGCCGTTCTCTCCTATTTTCCCTTTTGGTTCCTGTGTCAGGATGGGCCCGGTGATGACAAAGAGCTCTCCATTTTTTTTTGCCCATGAACGGGTAAGTTCTTCGAGCTCCCTCCAGATGCCTTTATTAAAATTGGCGGCCTGGGGGCTGATGTTGCTCATCAAAAAGGTTTCATCGATGGCCTCCTCACTGAACGCCCGGTCGGCGGCGGGAACCAGATGCCCGCGGTTATATCCGGAATTGCGGTAATCATCAGGAGTCGCGGACCCGCTTTCGATTTGCGGGTCGGGGCGGAAATTGTCAACGCGTTCCACCCAGGGTTTTTTCAGTTCCTCGCGGGTAAGCCGGTAGGCTACCCACTCCGCCTGTTCGTGTTCCTCAGAATAGGATAAGTCATAATAATGATGGCGGATAAGCATTCCCGTGGTTGAGGCCGGTAGATAATGAAGGTTTTCAATATTCTCTTCATCCCCGTTTTCTCCGGGAATTGTAGCAGTAGTTCCCGTAAACTTATTAAAGAGGATAAACAGCCCTCCGATTATGGCACTGAAAAGGCCCACTTTCACGACCATACTTCCGGAACTGCCTTTGCCTTTGCGTTCGTGGTTCACCCTGAATTTTGCCATGCAAAAGGATTTATTTGAATGGCGTAAAAATAGTAAAAAGTTGTGGGAGAGAAAGGAAGATCAGGCAAGGAAAGAAATAAGGCCCGCGGCTGTGAATGGTACAGCTGCAGGCTCCATTGGGCAGCTTTGCCAGGTGGCCATCATTGATTTTACAAGGGGTTTTGATTTTGGCGCTCCAGTTCTTTCACAGCGGCATAAGGAAAAATGAGTGGGCCGGTTTCTTTAACGGCTTTGGTTTTTTTGCCGGTTTTCCGGAGTATCTGGTAAGCTTTTGAAGTGCTTATCTCCGGGTCCAGGCTTTTGAGCAGCCCGATCAGGCCGGAAACATAAGGGGTTGCCATGGAAGTGCCATTAAAAGCACTGTACCTGCCATTGGGGATCGTAGAATAAATGTTTACCCCGGGAGCAGCAAGGCCCATTTTCAGATCCGTGATGTAATTGGAAAATACCGCACGGTTAAGCTCTGCATCAAGAGCGCTTACGGCGATCACTCCGGGTACTCCGGCAGGAGCAAAATTTTTGGCGTTGCGATTGGAATTGCCGGCAGCTGCCACTATAATCGCTCCCCTTTCGTTGGCGTACTCTACTGCCTTTTGATAAGCCCTTTCTTTACTCTGGCTGGAGAGGCCACCCAGGGAAAGGGAAATGACATCCACGCCTTTATCCGCTGCTTCCAGGATTCCTTGAATGATGGTTTTTTGAGACCCCATACCTGAAGCGCTTAATACTTTAATGCTGGTCACCTCAACGAAAGCATTGTCCCTCGAAAAGGAGGCTATCCCTACTCCGTTATTGGATACGGCAGCGGCGATGCCGGCACAGTGGGTGCCATGCCCTTTAGGGTCGTTATCGTATGCTGGTTTTGTAGAACGGAAATTGGCTTTAATGTCTTCATGCGCCCCATCCACTCCGGTATCCAGAATGGCGATCAGCGCCTTGCGTTTGGGGGCCAGGTTTTGCGCCTCCATGTATTCAAAGAGCTTATCGACTTCCATGGCCTCAAACCCCCAAAGATGTTCCAGCCCGGGGTCGTCGATACCGAATTTCTTATTGATGGAAGGCAGGCGCCGGGAGAGCTCGGGGTCAATGGAAACCGTTTCATTCGGCTCCACCCAATCTACCGTGCTGATATTCTGCAACTGTTTTATTATTTCATCCAACTGGCCGGCAAACTGCTGAGGTACATCAACCACGTAATAATCATCCAGTTCCGTTGCTTCCGGATGAGCTGGCGTAAAAGCAGGCTCGAGAACCAGGCCGTATTTTCGAACCGCAGTGGCCAGTGCCTCTTCTCCGCTGCCCTCCGCCAGTTCGACCAGCAGCTCCCCTGAGGAATCGTAAACCGGCTGGCCTAATGCTTCGGAAGAGAACGATTGGCTCATAAAACTCGTGTAATACCAGCCGAAAGCTGTAACGACAACCACACTTCCCACGGCCAGCAAGCGCCTGTGGTTGGAAAGCAACTGAAAGGCCAGCCCGAAAACGGACAAGGCCAGCAAGTCGCGAAACAAAGTACCCAGCTTAATTCCCACAGAAGCCTCAGCCGTCAATACGGATAAAACAAAAAGGCCCAGGGCTCCAAAAAAAGAAGACTGGAAAATTCTGCTCTTCGCCTCATTTGTCCGGTAAAAAAACCACAGCGCCAGGCTGGCTAAAGCGCCGGTAAATGCCAGGGGATAAACCATGATCTGCCTGTTTTCCTTCTAAAATTCACTTAAAAATACCGAAAAAATTCCAGGGCTTACAAAAAAACAGGCCAATGATGGAAAATTCCCGGCGAGAGCCGGTTGCCGGAAGGCCGTTTTCCCTTGTCGTCCCTGCCTCAGGGTCAACCAGTACTCCTTTTCAGGCGTTTCAACAAAGGGTTTTGATGAGCAGGCCTATTCTGTGACGGAAATTACATACCCCAAATTCTATTATTTTTATTTTTGGGCCTTAAGTTAAAAGCGAAAAACATATGTCTGAAGGTATTGAAAGAGTAAAATGCCTGATCATCGGCTCCGGGCCGGCAGGCTACACAGCAGCAGTATATGCTGCCCGCGCGAATCTCGAACCCGTTTTATACACGGGAAAAGAGCCCGGTGGCCAACTCATGATCACCACCGATGTGGAAAACTATCCCGGATACCCCGATGGTATCATGGGCCCGCAGATGATGGAGGATTTCAGGAAACAGGCCGAACGCTTCGGCACCGACGTCCGGTATGAAATGATTGCCAAAGTCGATTTCACCGGCCCGGTCCACAAAGCCTGGTCGGAAACGGGCAATGAGATCCACGCCGACAGTGTGATCATCTCCACCGGCGCCAGTGCCAAATGGCTGGGCCTCGAATCGGAAAAACGGCTTACCAATAAAGGGGTATCCGCCTGTGCAGTATGCGACGGCTTCTTCTTCCGCGGCCAGGAAGTGGCAGTCGTCGGAGGTGGAGATACGGCGGCTGAGGAAGCCCTGTATCTTTCCAAATTGTGCCCTGTTGTTCACCTGCTCGTCCGGCGGGACGAGCTTCGGGCTTCCAAGATCATGCAGGAAAGAGTCTTCAATACGGAAAACATCAAGGTCCACTGGAACACGGAAGCTAAGGAAATCCTTGGAGAGAATGATGTTGAAGGAGTGAAGGCCGTCAATAATAAATCCGGGGAGGAATCCACCCTTCCGGTGAAGGGTTTTTTTGTAGCCATCGGGCATAAGCCGAACACGGATATTTTTAAGGATTGGATCACCATGGATAAAACGGGTTACATCCAGACCAATGGCAAGAGCACCAGAACAAACATAACGGGGGTCTTTGCCAGCGGAGATGCCCAGGATAACGTCTATCGGCAGGCGGTGACCGCCGCCGGCACCGGCTGTATGGCTGCACTGGATGCCGAACGATACCTTACCGAGAAAGGCGTGATTTAGAGTCTATGCTTCCCGCATTCCCGGGAATCCCTAAAAATGGCTATATTGCCTTGCCCAAAAGGGGCTTGTCGCGATATAGCCATTTTTATAAAAAAAAATATCTGATTCTATGCCCACAGCAACTTCCACCCGCTTCAGAACCGGAGTGCTTCACGGAGATGAGGTGACGGACCTTTTCAAGTACGCCAATGAAAATGATTTTGCCCTGCCGGCCGTCAACGTAGTCGGCACCAATACTATCAATGCCGTACTCGAAACCGCCCGGGAGGCCAACTCTCCGGTGATCATTCAATTTTCCAATGGCGGCGCTGTCTTTACTGCCGGAAAAGGCTTGTCCAATGACAACCAACAGGCAGCAGTACTCGGTGGTATTTCCGGCGCAATGCACGTTCATACCATGGCTAAGGCCTATGGCGTTACGGTAATCCTGCACACCGACCACTGCGCCCGAAAGCTTCTTCCCTGGCTCGACGGGCTGATCGATGCCGGCGAAAAATTTTATAAAAGCCGGGGGTATCCGCTGTACAGCTCCCACATGATCGACCTCTCCGAAGAACCCATTACGGAAAACGTCGAAACCTGCGTGAAATACCTCGAGCGTATGGATAAGATCGGCATGACCCTGGAGATCGAACTTGGGGTGACCGGTGGAGAGGAAGATGGCGTCGACAATACGGATGTCGATAGCTCCCGCCTCTATACGCAGCCTGAAGAAGTGAGTTATGCTTATGAAACCCTGCGCAAAGTAAGCAACCGGTTCACCATCGCCGCCGCCTTTGGCAACGTCCACGGCGTCTATAAACCGGGCAATGTCGAACTGAAACCCATCATTCTGAAAAATTCCCAGGAATACGTAAAAGAGAAGTTCAAGACGGGTGAAAACCCCATCAATTTTGTCTTCCACGGCGGGTCAGGCTCCTCTCAGGAAGAGATCAGAGAGGCCATCGGCTACGGTGCGATCAAGATGAATATCGATACCGACCTTCAATGGGCTTTCTGGGACGGCGTTCGCAACTACTACGAAGGCAAGCGCGATTATATGCAAACTCAGATCGGCAACCCCGAAGGAGAGGATAAGCCCAATAAAAAGGTTTACGACCCCAGGCAGTGGCTCAGAGCCGGTGAGCAATCTTTCAAAGCCCGCCTGAAGCAGGCCTTTGAGGACTTGAATTGCATCGGCAGGAATCAATAAGCCGTTGAAGGGATGAAGGGGGGACTCTTCATCCCTTCACCTTTTTCACAACACCACCGTCCCCAGTTCCTCTGCCAGTTGGTTGCGCATGGCCTTCAGCTTCTGGTCGAGCTTGAGGTAAACCATGTAGTCACCAGACTTTTCCTCGAACAGCTTTTTTATCTTTTCCGCATTCTGCCGGATCATTTTATTGAGCTTTTTCAGCTTAAAACGCTTCAGGGCCTGGGTGCTGTCCTTGACGAAGTTCTCATCGGGCATCTTCTGAGAGGAAAGGAAGATGTCCCAGCGTTTTTCCCAGTTTTCGCTGTATTCATAGGGGGTGCTCAACAGGTTGATCGCCAACTGGCGGATCTCCTGGCCGGAGTGGTTCAGGAAGTAATTGGTGTCAACCGGCTCCTGGGCAAGGAGGCGCTCATGGCAGGACCGGGCCACCTGCCCGTAAAGCTTATTGTCAAAATTATCCATTACATCTTCAATATTACTGAGGATGTATTGAGCAACGCTGATGTTCTGTTCCGCATCAAAAACCTTCTCTCCTCCTGCTATCAGAATGCGGATGATGTCTTTTTCCTGAAATTCGTCCCCGGCAGATGGCTGTTTCTCCCTCGGTTGAACGGGAGGCGCCGGAAAAGTATCGCCGGGTTGAGGGGCTTCTTCCTTCAACCGTTCTCTTTCCTTTTCCTGCTGGCCTTTTTTAAAGTTATAGGCAACCACCTTGTTGGCTTCATTGACGAGTAACTGTTCCTCAACCTCCATAATACGGGCGCATTCCCGTACGTACAGAGATCTTTTTAACGGATCGGGTATTTTGGCAATACTGTCAACAATATCTTTGATCAGCTTGGCCTTCTTCACTGGGTCGCCGGCGGCCTCTTCCTGCAGGAGGCCTGCCTGGAACATGATGAAATCTTTAGCTTCCTGAGTGATGTATTCCCGAAAAGCCTCGGTGCCCACTTTTTGGAGGTAAGAATCCGGGTCTTCTCCCTCGGGCAGCAGAACGATCTTCACGTTCAGCCCCTGTTCCAGCACCATGCCCATTCCCCTCAGGGCGGCTTTAACGCCTGCCAGATCGCCGTCGTACAGGATCTTGATGTTCTCCGTATATCGTTTAATCAACCTGATCTGTTCGACGGTCAGCGAGGTTCCGGAGGAGGCCACCACGTTTTCGATCCCGGCCTGGTGAAGCGACAATACGTCAGTGTAGCCCTCCACCAGGATGCATTCATCTTCCTGGCGGATGCCCCGCTTGGCGAAAAATGCTCCGTAGAGCACCTTGGATTTGTTGTAAATATCCGTCTCCGGGGTATTGATGTATTTGGGCGCCTTTACGTCTTTTACCAGGATGCGGCCGCCAAAGCCGATCACCTTGCCGGAGAGGTTGTGGATGGCGAACATAACGCGGTTTCGGAAAAAATCGCGGCCGTACTGGCTGGTAAGCCCCAGTTTTTTGAGCAGGTCCAGATTGTACCCGTCGTGGGTGGCCTTGAGGGTAAAGGCATCCTTTTTATCGGGAGCGAACCCCAGCCCGAACTTTTTGATCACCTCTTCCCGGAACCCTCGCTCTTTGAAGTAATGCAGGCCTACGCTTTTTCCAACATCTGTAAGGAACAACTGATCCTGAAAATATTGCTTGGCGTATTCGTTGACCAGATAAAGGCTTTCCTTGTATTGTTGCTCTTCTCTTACTTCCTGGGAAACCTCCGTCTCTTCCAGTTGAATGCCATACTTTTTCGCCAAATAGCGTATGGCTTCCGGAAAATCCATGTGTTCCAGCTCCATTATGAAGTTGACCGCATCTCCCCCTTTCCCGCAACCGAAGCACTTGTAAAAACCTTTTGAAGGCGAGACCGTAAAGGAAGGGGTCTTCTCTGCGTGAAAGGGGCACAACCCTATCATGTTCACTCCTCTTCGCTTGAGGTTGACGAAATCCTGTACAACTTCCTCGATCCTGGCCGTTTCGATTACTTCCTCAACACTTTTGGGTTTGATCATGGACAAGGGTTTATCGTTGTTTCTGCTACTTTTTACGCTAACCTGTTCTCGGCCAGCCTGATACAAAGAGGGCCTTAACTAAATTCAAATATTATAACAAAAGAATAACATTTTCCCACATAACCAGAGGGGGTAATTGTGCGTCTATATAAGTAAAAAGCGAGCAGGCGAAAATTCGCAAAAAACTGCAAAAAGATAAGCTTCGAAGAAGCTAAAAAATAATGGGTGTTCTCATAGTGTGTGGGCTGTCCCGCCTTCCTTTACGGATGTGCGGGGCAGTTTTTTTTTGCCCTCCCCCCTACTCTTCCAGGGCCGCTTCCAGTTCCTCTGTCATTTCCAGGTTGTGAAAAACGTTCTGCACGTCATCATCTTCTTCCAGGTTTTCGATCAGTTGGAGGGCGGTTTTGGCCTCTGACAGGCTCAGCGCAGTGGTAGTGGTTGGAATGCGTTCCAGGTTAGCGCCTTTGGGCTCAATGCCCAGTTCTTCGAGCTTTTTCTGCATGTTGCCGAAGTCGGTAAAATCAACCGTAATGGTAATCTCATCCGCATCATCATCCACCTCCAAGTCTTCCGCTCCCCCGTCGATGAGTTCCAGTTCCAGATCTTCCAGGTTTCGGGTACTTTTTTCGACCACAAAAATGCCTTTCCGTTCAAAGAGAAAATCAACGGAGCCTGAGGTAGCCAGGTTGCCGCCTCCTTTTGAAAAGATGGACCGGACGCTGGAAACGGTACGGTTGAGGTTGTCGGTGGTACATTCTACAAAAACGGCGACGCCACCGGGCGCGTATCCTTCGTAGGTTGGCTGGTGAAGGTCACCACTTCCGGACTCCAGGGCCTTTTTAATGGCTCGTTCTACATTCTCCTTAGGCATATTGACTCCTTTGGCGTTGGCCACCGCCAGCCGGAGGCGGGGATTGAAGTCCGGGTCGCCATTGCCGCCTTCTTTCACGGCAACCGTGATTTCCTTGATGATACGGCTGAACATTTTGGAACGTTTGGCATCTGCTGCACCTTTCTTTCGCTTGATCTTTGACCATTTATTATGACCTGCCATACCTGAACTTTTGGTTGGAATTAACAAATGCTGTATCGGAAAAATACAAAATTTTACTCGGATTTTGGATTTTCCGCTTCTGTCTCCTCCGGTTGCTCAACGATGAAGAATTTGGCTGATTTAGGAGTGTATTGGAGGCTTTCTACAAAGTCCGGCTTTTGAGTGATCACCACCGGAACGCTGTTATTCGGAGCATTGGCAGAGATGCCCTTGAGGTCAACTTCGGCAATAAAATCCCGGAAGGAAACGGAATCGTATTTACTGAGCCCGAGTTTACAGCTGATGTTTATCTTATCCGGGAAAATGCGGAGGCTGTCCGGGGCATTTTTTATGACCAGAGGAATGTACATGGTCTTTTCGGTAAAGGGCTCTACTTCTATCTGAGCTTCCACCTGGTTTACCGAAACGGATAGTTCCCGGGGAGGTTTTTCCAGTTTTACCACCTGAGTTGTGGTAGTTTTCAGGTTATCCAGCTGTAGTGAATCGGTGTACCATTTATCAATCGTGGATACCAGAGAAGCAGGCCCGGCTATTTCAACGGAATCAGGGCTGACCTTAACCGGAGATTTCAAATGGTGTTCCGGAGCGAAATTCAGGCTGTCCCTGACGATTACGGGTACAGGCTTGGTGGATTTATCTTCCAGCGTGAGGTTGAGGCTTTCGGGGTTGATCTCCATTATACTGATATCATTGGAATTGAGGTTTTGTGCGATATCTGACCTCAGCCGGGCCCGGTTGAGGTTGAGCTGGGTTATACCCGACATATCATAAGAAAGCTTAACGGTGCGGCTGGAAAAAAAGTCAAACATCAGATCCCAGCCGGTTCCTTCAAGTTGAACGGTCATATCATTGGGGGCAAGAGTGGCCAGTGCCTTGTCAGAGGGAATCTCAAACTGGAAAAGAACCTGTTTTTCGGCCCGGTAAGTCTGGGAGAGTTTGATCAGCAACCAGAAGACAAAGGCTATCCCTATGCAGGCGAGAAGGGTAGCCCTGTCTTCCCTTATTTTTACCGTAAATGCTTTTCTATTTATCCTTATCATCTGAGGCAAAGAAGGAATCTGTCATTTCTTTTGAAACTGCTGCCCTGGTTATCCTGATATAGGTTTTATTGGCAACTTCCAGAGTAATGACATTTTCCTCGATTTTATTGATCCGGCCAATGATCCCGCTGGCGGTCACCACTTCATCCCCTTTCTGGAGGCCGTCCATGAAAGTTTTCTGTTCCTTCTGGCGTTTTTGCTGGGGGCGAATGAGAAACAGCCAGAAGACAAGGATCATCGCGCCGATGAAAATGAGGTTGTACATGCCTGCATTTCCTGCCTGAAGCAAAAGCAAATCAAATGATGTCATTTTGAATGGATTTTCGTTTGTGTGGCTTTATCAAAATTCAGATTGAGAAAAATTATCCTACTGAGTTTCCTGTCCGCCTTCAGCCGGGTGAACGAAGCCCCGAATAAAGACCTTTGACGTTGCCGGATAGGTATTGGCGACTATTGTAATAGGCTTGGTCTGTTTGTTTTTCTTCCCTCTTGTATTGAACTTAACTTCAATCTTTCCGCTTTCACCAGGGCCAATAGGCTCTTTGGGCCATTCGGGGACAGTACATCCACAGGTAGAACGGGCGCTGCTAATCAACAGAGGGGCTTTGCCGGTATTGATGAAGTGAAACGTATGCTCGACAACCGCTCCTTCATCAACTTCGCCAAAGTCAAAATCTTCTTCTTCAAAAGCCATTTTGGCTACATTGACGGTATCCAGAGGCTCATTTGCGGAGACGGGGCTGCGAATGATCTCAGAGTTGCGGATCGAGCCGTCGCTTTTTATCTCTTCCAGTGATTTTTCGCTTCCGGTTTGAGGGGTGTTGCTGCAGGCAACGGCAGCAAGGACAACGGCTAGCAGGATGAATCGGTTCATAATTTACAGTTTTTCCTTTTGCAAGGGCAAGCCATGCAAATGTAAGAAAAGTTTTGGCGAGCATGCATCGTTATTACTCTTATAGTAACTTGCGAGGGTTTGAATTGTTTTGCGTTTAGTTATGCGAGTATTTTTGATCGGTTTTATGGGTAGTGGAAAGAGTTTTACCGGGCGCCGGCTGGCCGAACGGGCAGGAATTAAGTTTGTTGACCTGGATGAATGGATTGAGCACAAAGAGGGCATCAGCATCAGGGAAGTATTTGAAAAAAAAGGAGAGATGTACTTCCGAAAGCTGGAACGCGATGCTTTGCGGGAGATGGCCCGGTTTAAAAATGTGGTGGTTTCCTGTGGCGGCGGCACGCCCTGTTTTCACGAAAACATGCAATGGATGAACCGGCACGGGGTGACCATATATCTGCGTGCACCGGCTGCAATACTGGCCCACCGCCTGGCCCGTGAACAAGGCCAGAGGCCTTTGCTAAAAGGGTTGAATGAGGGGGAGATGGAAGATTTCATCCGCCGGAAACTGGAGGAAAGAGAAGAATATTACCTGGACTCGAGTGTTGTTTACGAACAAAAGTCAACGGAGGACCCTGTGGCCGAAAACCTGTTGCGGTATTTCCAACACCTCATCGGCCACTGATCGATTTTTCCCGTTGAACAAACCCGGGAGTATGAGAATTGCGGGAATAGACTACGGCAGCAAACTGGCAGGGACAACTGCTATCGCATTTGTGGAAAACAACCTGGCCTGTCTTTTACAGAGCGAGCGGAAACAAGATGCCGACAGCTTTATTCGCGAGTGGGTAAGCGCCTGGAACCCTACCCATTTGTTTCTGGATGCTCCTTTGAGCCTGCCCGGCGTTTATCGGGGCCTGCCCTGGTGTAATGATTTTTTTTACAGGGAAGCGGACAGGGCGCTGAAGGCTATGTCTCCTATGTTCCTCGGAGGCCTTACTGCCCGCGCCATTCAGCTAAAAACCCAGCTTAGGAAGGAAGGAGTAGAAATATTGGAAGTCTATCCCTCCTATTTGGCCAGGGAACTTGGTATCGGCCGCCAACAATACAAGAAGAGCTTGTCCTGTCTTCCGGTTGCGACAAAAGCATTGTCTTCCCACCTCCCTTTTCCGTTGAAGGAGGATAAGCTGGATTCCTGGCACCAGTTTGATGCATTACTGGCCCTCATCAGCGGTTTTCGCTATGGCCAGGGGCGCCATCTTTTATTTGGCGATGAAGCCGAAGGCGCCATTATCGTATAATGGGAGATGTTGTTTTGGGAAAAAACATATAAAAAACCTTACTTTTGGGTCCTCAGGTAGTATTGGTGCATGGCTTATAAATTCACCATTCCGTTTTATGCATTCAGGCTGCACTTTCAGCCGGGAGCCAGCCTGCTGGCGCCTTTGGCTGATAATAACGTCTTGCGCCTGGGCCAACCCCTTCGGCTGGTATCCGAACAATACGCCGAGGCGCTGCAGAAAAAAATACTGAACCGGGGGCAACTTAGTGAATTACTGCAGGTGTACCACAACGGCGATTTCTACAAGGGCAGCCTGGAAATTCAGTTCGATGAGGCCCGGGATGAGATCAGCTATCCTTCCTTTAGCCTGGAATTTCCCTACTTTTTCAATTTTCAGGAGAATGGTGTCTGGGGCATAATGCCAACGCTGGGCATTGAGGCTTTCGCCGATGATGAAGAGGGCCTTCAGCAAAGGCTGGAAGAAGCCGTCCGGCTTGACTTTACCCGGAAAAAGCGCCTGAATGCCGTTCAGGATATCGTTTCGGCTATCTGGTTCAGCGGCGTTGAGCTTCAACAACAAAGAATCACACTTCATGCTCCTTCACCCAAAGAACTGGAAGGGTTAAAGGGCCAAAAACAGGAAAAACTTTTGCCTCAGGTGGCCAGCCTGCTGAACATCAGGCGGCAGGTGGCTTATGGGATTGAAGAACCAATGAGCCAGCTTGTACGAGCCCTGAAGGGAAGGTTTAACCGGAATGTGCTATTGGTAGGCCCTTCCGGTTCGGGCAAAACAGCCCTCGTCTGGGAACTGTCAAGGCAGCAGAAAAAAAGGCGGATAAAGCCACAGGTCTGGGAGACAACAGCATCTACTCTGATAAAGGAGTTGATGAAAGATACCGGCTGGCAGGAAAATCTTTCATTGCTTTGCCAGGAATTATCAGCCACCGGCAGTATTCTGTTCATTCGCAACCTGATGGAATTGTTCGAAGTTGGTAAATACGAAGGCAACGACGTCAGCATGGCAGATTATCTCCGCCCTTTCATTAGCCGGGGTGAAATTTCGGTAATTTCCGAGTGTACCGAGGAGGAACTGGCACAGATAGAGATAAAGAGCCCCAATTACATTTCCTTTTTTCAGGCAATCCACCTCAAAGAACCCGAAGAGAAGCAATTGGAAGAGGTTATCCTGAAGAAAGTAAAGGATATTGCCAGTGTAAGGAGCGTCAGCATTGAAGAGGAAGCCATACGGGAGGTCATCCGCCTCAACCGGCGGTTTACTCCTTATGCGGGGATGCCGGGCAAGCCTATACGGTTTCTGGAAAGCCTACTCATCAACAGAAGCAGTTCTGCCCGAACGGCCGACAGCCGGCTGGAAATTTCCAGGCAGGAGGTCATTCACCAGTTTTGTGAAGAAACAGGCATGCCCGCGTTCATGATCGACCCGGCCTTGCCTATGGACGCCACTGATGTTAAAAGCCTTTTTAACAGTAAAGTGTTCGGCCAGGAGACTGCCGTTGAAAGTGTTGTTGATGTGCTGGCTTCCGTGAAAACAGCCCTTACCCGGAGTGGCAGGCCCATTGCGTCCCTGCTCTTTGTCGGCCCCACCGGAGTTGGCAAAACCGAACTGGCCAAAATTCTCGCCGAATTTATGTTCGGCAGCCGAAACCGGCTTACTCGTTTTGACATGAGCGAGTTTGCTTCACCATACGCAGTAGCCAGGCTGGCAGGTACGAGTTACTTTTCCGACGGTTTGCTCACCGCTGCCATCCGGAAAGACCCTTTCTCCGTACTGCTCTTTGATGAAATTGAGAAAGCTCATCCTGTTTTTTTTGACCTTCTGCTACAGATACTGGGGGAAGGGCGCCTCACCGATTCCCAGGGAAAACTGGCTAATTTTTGCAGCACCATCATAATCATGACCTCCAATATCGGCGCCCAAACGATCTCTTCCAACCCCATCGGGTGGCTGCAGGGAATGAATAAAGAGGTGGTTAAAGAGCATTTTCTTTCAGAGGTACAGAAGTATTTCCGCCCGGAATTGTTCAACAGGATCGACCAGATAATCCCCTTTGCTCCACTCGACCGTTTTACCGTCCGGTTTGTGGTCGAACGCGAGATCTCCAAGCTGCGTAAACGGGAAGGCATTCAATTCAGAAGAATTAACCTCGACATCGAAGAAGAAGTGCTGGATATTCTGGCACAAAAAGGTTATGATGGCAAATACGGCGCCCGGCAACTCCAGCGGACTATAAGAGAAGAGCTGGTAGCTCCACTTTCCAGGGTATTGAATACCGAAGATTCTGACGACCAGCTCGAGGTCAGGGCTACTGTAAGTGACGGGAAAATAGTTATCGAAGCTGAAGCTGACCCGTTAGGGCTGGATCTGCTGCTGGAAGAATACACCAAGATCAGCCACGCCGACCATGCCAGTGCTCTTCGCAGGCAGATTGAACGGATGCAGGAAGGGCATTTGTATATAAGGTTATTAAGTGAACTCGATATCCTGGAAAGAAAAAAGAAGAAGGCCAAACAACGATTCTGGAACAACCGCCGGCAAGCTGATCGATATACCTATTACCTCGAAACCTGCCAGCATGTTGACAAACTTAAAGATGAGATTGAAGAGCTGGAGATGAAGCTGGCGCTTTCCTGCCTGGATGCCGGCCCCTACGAACCGGCGTGGACCGAAAGCCTTCAGGAATGGGAGGATTCCTTTTTCAATTTGAAAATGGAAGTGTATTCCCGCCTGCAACCTAAAGCTAACAGCTGCCACCTTTCTATTTACGGGGCTAATCCCCTTCCTTTAACCGATTTCTATCTGCAGCTTCTCGCAGCGAAGGGTTATTCCTTTCAGGCGCACAGCGTCTGGTTCAGAGAAAGTTATTACAATGAAGCATCTCATAGTGAAGGCGACGCCGGCAAAAAGAAAAAAAGAGAAGCCTATATCAAACATCCGTGGCACCCTGGCAATTCGTCCCGGCCCCGGCCGGAAAAACCCGGCGATGTCCTTTGGGGCTTAGAATTTTCAGTGAGCGGCCCCTGCTGTTTTCTCTTCTTACAGGAAGAAGAAGGTGCACAACAGTGGACTGAAGAAGGGGAAGCCCCTGCTCAGTACCTGGTAATGATTGGCAATGAAGCCTTTTCTACTCCAAGAAAACTGCACCGAAAGGAATTTTACACAAAACAGCCCGTCAGAAGAGTGACGAGCCCTCATTCGCTAAAAGACTCCATTTATAAAATCAACAGGGAATACAACAAAACGGCTCTGCTTGGCCTTATTATGGAGAAAATGGAAGAAATTTTCCGGACAAAACTGGATTCAGAAATTCTTTGACAAATGAAATGTACACCCTGGCTGCTGCTGGCCATGTTCTTCCTGCCTGCTGTTCAGGTGGGCGCCCAAAAACCTGACAGCACTCTCAAATATTTTTGGATTACTTTCACCGATAAAGCGGATAGCCCCTACTCCATTGAGAACCCTGATGCGTTTCTTTCAAACCGGGCCATTGCCCGCCGGCAGAAAAGGAACATCCCGGTTACAGAAGAGGACTTTCCGCCCAACCCTGCCTATCTGGATTCCCTGAGAAGCAGAGGGGCTTTTATCCATCACCGTTCCCGTTGGCTCAATGCGGCCACAGCCCTTGTTTCTGAAGATAGTGTTCCGGTAATCGCCGGCCTTCCATTTGTCGATAAGGTTGAATACGTTGGTTTTCCGTACGAAGAAAGGAGCAGGAGAAAAACAGCAATCAAAGCTGACAGCCTCCTGACTCCTCCACTTGACAGCCAGTATTATGGCTATGCCAGCCGACAAATACAGTGGTTAAATGGAGATACCCTACATCAACTGGGGTACATGGGTACGGGAATTTGGCTGGCTGTTCTTGACGGAGGTTTCATCGGCGTTGAGGAAAGCCCTTTCTTCGACAGCCTCCGGGCACAGGGGCGGCTTTTACTGGCCCGTGATTTTGTTGACGGAGATATGGAAGCGTATGAGTCCAGTACGCATGGCACCCGCGTACTTTCCACGATGGGGGCTAATGTGCCAGGTGTCCTGGTAGGAACAGCTCCTGCTGCCACCTATGCATGTATCAAAACGGAAGATACCAGGGGAGAATACCGTATTGAGGAATGTCACTGGGTGGCCGGGCTGGAATATGCCGACAGCCTGGGGGCTGACGTGGTCAATTCCTCACTGGGCTATACCACCTTCAATGACCGGCAAATGAACTATGGTTTCGAAAACCTGGATGGACAGACCTCGGTAGCCAGCCGGGCAGCAGATATCGCTTTCAGGAAGGGGATGATAGTGGTTACCAGTGCTGGGAATGAGGGGGATTCCAGATGGAAATACATTGGCATACCAGCTGATGCCCGGTTGGCCTTATCGGTTGGCGCAATTGATTTTTCCGGAGAACGAGCCTCTTTCAGTTCCCTGGGGCCAACTGCCGATGGCCGGATCAAACCAGACGTTGCTGCTCCCGGCTCCTGGATAACTGTTGCTGACCCTTTTGCTTTCCAGGCCTCTATCAGCTCGGGTACTTCTTTTGCCTCGCCGATCGTAGCGGGCCTGGTTGCCTGTCTTTGGGAAGCTTTTCCGGACAGAGCCAACGCAGAAATTGTTGAAGCCATAAAAGAAAGTTCCTCTCAGGCCGGCTCACCCGATATGGAGTTGGGGTATGGCATCCCTGATTTTGGAAAAGCCTACCGCCTTTTGCAGGCAAGGGAAAAAGCAAGTATTCCCAGGGCGGCCCCTTTCCCTTCCCCGGAAAAAAAATAAAGGGGCTCAAAGCCTGGCGAATGGCGTAGCTTTGAACCCCATTCGGCCACCTGTCAGCGTGGCCGCGTGGCCGGTTGAGCGGTTTGCATGCCTCGCGCTACTGGTGAAAAGTGGAGCTAAAGGCAAAGGAAAATTACTTTTCCTGACACAAACCATTTTCCCCCCTCTTACCGAGCGCTCAGCAAGAGTCCCGCTCTTAACTGCCGGGATGAATCCGCCCTTCTCCACCCCGTTTTTTGTTTCAGGGGGTCAGGTAGATCAACCTCTGTTCCCGGCCAGCTTTAAATAAGCCCCTGAGCAATGACAGCTTCGGCAATCTTGACGAACCCGGCGATGTTCGCACCGGCTACATAATCAATGTTGCCTTCGTCATCAGTGCCGTATCGGGCGCACTGCTCATGAATATTGACCATAATGTCCTTCAGGCGCTTTTCCACTTCTTCGCGGGTCCAGGAGAGGCGCAGGCTATTCTGAGACATTTCCAGCCCTGATACGGCTACACCGCCGGCATTGGCGGCTTTACCCGGCCCGAAGAGGACATTAGATTCCTGCAACAGGTGCACTGCTTCCGGAGTCGATGGCATATTAGCTCCTTCGGCTACGGCCATACAGCCATTTTTGATCAATTCGCGAGCGTCGTACTCATCCAGTTCATTTTGAGTAGCACAGGGCAGTGCGATGTCACACTTGATGCTCCATGGCTTGCCATTAGGGATATAGAGTACTCCGAACTTGTCGGCGTATTCCTTGATCCTTCCCCGGCGAACGTTCTTGAGTTCCATCAACCATTCCAGCTTATCCTGTGTAACCCCCTGGCGGTCGTAAACCGTTCCGGAAGAGTCTGAAAGGGTAACTACCTTGGCGCCTTTCTGAATGGCCTTTTCGGCAGCAAACTGGGCGACGTTCCCGGAGCCTGAGATGGCCACTATCTTGTCCTTCAGGGTTTTGCCCTGCCGTTTGAGCATTTCTTCGACGAAGAATACCGTTCCATAACCTGTAGCCTCCGGGCGGATAAGGCTTCCGCCGAATTGAGGAGCTTTGCCGGTCATCGTTCCGGTATGTTCATTCCTCAGTTTTTTATACATGCCAAATAGGAAGCCGATCTCACGGGCGCCAACTCCGATATCTCCGGCTGGTACATCTGTATCCGGGCCGATGTGGCGGTGAAGCTCACCCATAAAAGCCTGGCAGAACCGCATCACCTCGGCGTCGGATTTTCCTTTGGGGTCAAAGTCAGACCCCCCTTTGGCTCCGCCCATCGGCAATCCGGTAAGGCTGTTCTTGAAGATCTGTTCAAAGCCCAGGAATTTCAGGACGCCCAGGTTGACCGTTGGGTGGAAACGAAGCCCACCTTTGTAAGGGCCGATAGCGTTGTTAAACTGGACCCGATATCCGCGGTTGACCTGTATGCGGCCGCGGTCGTCCATCCAGGTTACCCGGAAAGTCAGCACCCGGTCGGGTTCTGTAAGCCGTTCCATCAGGCTGAACCCCTGATATTTCTTGTTGGCTTCGATGTAAGGAATTGCAGTACGCGCCACTTCACTGACGGCTTGATGGAATTCCGGCTCATTTGGAGTGCGCTGCTTTAGCCAATCCAGAAACCGGTCCACCTTGAGTTTTGAAGTTTTGGTCAGGGTCATCATATTGGTTAGGTTTATCCATTGGCAATGTAGAAGATGCCCCGGCCTGTGGCAATAACAAATGTCACCCAAAAGAGGTGATAATTAGCAGCGATTCAGAATTTTTGAGAGTATTAATTCTATTTTTTTAACTTAAATATCGAAAATACACAAAAAACAAAATAATAAATTAAAATAATATTGTTTTACACAAGGTAAGTAGGGGCTCCCATGGCTTGTGCAATAATAATTTGGAAGAGCAATGGTTCACCCCATTAAGATTAGGCGACAAAAACTGTTAAGAGGCAAGCTTGGAGCTACCTTCCGACTTAACAAAGCTGCAGAAAAAAGGAGTGGGCCTGGTAAATCTAAACCGCCTGATGGTTGAAAGGCTGGATAACCATCTCGGACACAACTCCTGAACTGGGTTGCTGGCAAAGGAACCATACTGCTCTGCCAGCTTCTTTTACATTAATAAATTTATCCCGGTTCACCGGTGATGAATACTTTTGCCTGACTCTTTCGGATTAGCCGGGTAGCTTCGGAACCGATCCCACCTGTAGCACCGACAACCAGGACGTTTTTATTGGCAAGGATCTCAACTGCCATAGTTTGTTTATTTTTTATCGAATAGCCTGCAGGAACTCTGCGCGGGTATTCTCATTCAGGAATTTCCCGCTGTATTCAGTCGTTACAGTGCTGCAGTTCGGGTGTTGTACGCCCCTCATCTCGACGCACATGTGCCGTGCATCAATATAGACTGCGACATCCTCGGTCCCGAGGACTTTCCTGAGTTCTTTGGCGATCTGCACCGTCAGCCTTTCCTGCACCTGTGGACGGCGGGCATAGTATTCCACTATGCGGTTCAGTTTGGAAAGCCCTATGACTTTGCCATTTGCAATGTAAGCAATGTGTGCATGCCCCTGAATGGGCAGGAAATGGTGCTCACAGAAGGATTGAACCTGAATGTTCTTTTCCACCAGCATCTGCCGGTATTGGAACTTGTTCTCGAATAAAGAGATGCTGGGTTTATTCAGGGGGTTTAACCCGGAAAAGGCCTCCCGTACAAACATTTTTGCGACGCGCTTCGGAGTCCCCTGGAGAGAATCATCCCTTAAGTCCAGGCCCAGGATATCCATGATCTCGCGGAAATGTTTCTCGATCTTCACCATTTTTTCCTCATCCGGCATTTCAAATGCATCCGGCCTCAGTGGCGTTTCATAGGAGGTGGCGATGTGCTGGTCACCGAGTTCGTCGGTGGAAGCTTCAGCATATCGGGACGGGTTGCCGTTGAGGTGAGGCGCCGCAACGCCGTTGGCCTCATAATTGGAATTGATCATAAGGTATTTTTTTGTTTGGCCTGGTTTAGCCTGTGTATTTTTAAAACCCCTACACTAACGCCAAAACCAAATTGATTGTTTAACCATCATTTTTTCGAACGGCCGGAATCTGTCTTCTCCCTGGTAAACAAAGGAAAACGCAACCCAAAAATTACAAGAGTTATTGGAACTTATTATGTGGTGCTGCGTATAAACTGAATGCTCCCCTGTTTGATACTCCTCACATCGATCCATAAAGCCTTCTCCCAGACATTATTACGCCGGAGGCCAACCCCGGTATAACCTATTATCAATCCTGTGAACATGCTTAATTTCAAAAAATTAGGCCCCCCGCTCTTGTTTGCTTTTCTTATCCTTTTTACTGTGAGCAGCTGCATGGAAGAAGCCCCTTCCTCATCGGCCGACCCGTTCGCGGATTGCAGATACGGGGCTCCCAAACCCATCTTTAACGAAGGATTGAGAAGCGTTTTGCAACATGGCTTTCAACTGGAAGAGGAAAGGGCTGTAGAAGATTTGTCTTTTGAAGATGGGCTTCAGTTATCCATCATTCAGACAGGATGCGACTATATTCATCAGGAGTTTCGTTTTTACCTTACTCAACCGTACAAGGCAGCTCCATCCAGTTACTGGATACAGGAAGCTATTAACAAATTCAACCGGTTAGGGCACCTGGGGCCTGCCTATGTGATCTATGCATCTTTAGCTGATGCCATAAAAGAAAGAAGCATGGAACTAACACTGGGGCAGAGCACTGAACTACAGCCGGGCTTCTTTGCCAAAATTGATGATGGCCGGACGGAAAAAGGGAACCTGCTGATTGTCACGCTTAGCGAACAGCCTTCCGGTAGTGTAGCAAGCAAGTGATTAATTTGCGGCATGGCAAAAAAAAACAGAAAAAACATGCCATTGGCTCAAATTTTTTAGCTACTGGTTATCAGCCCCTTCTCCCGAAAGAGGTTTTTCATATTAAATGATATATTTACTCATTAAATATTGAAAATCAATTTTTTAAACAAAAGAATTATACTTTTCAACATTTTGCTGTCCGACAAATTGTCAGTGTCTTTTTTTGCCCGGGTTGTTTCAGTTTCCTATTTTTAGGAACGAAAGGCAAAAGGGCGGTTTCAAAGAAGATACTATTCTGTCTGTCTTTTCCTGTTAATAAAGTTTCTGCAGCAATTAGATACAGGAGTTCTTCGCACCTTGCCGTTCTGAATTTGAAGAGATTTTTCTCTTATATAAGATTTATAGTATCAGCAAGTTAAGATGAGCTCCGCTGCATAAAAGTAGCGGGGTTTTTTTATTTCTCTCCTGCTCCTGAGGAGCTCCCCTCCATCTTTTTTTCGTCATAGCCAAAGAACTGAGTATATTTGCGGGCGATAAACAATGGTATTTCTCCGATTGTTGCCATTTCGCAAAGATTAGCCAATCAAAACATTGCAACCGACATGGATAAATTTGACCTTATTGTTATTGGGAGTGGCCCGGGCGGCTACGTCGCGGCTATTCGTGCTTCCCAGCTGGGAATGAAAGTTGCCGTTGTAGAACGCGAATCGCTGGGCGGTATTTGTCTGAACTGGGGGTGTATCCCGACCAAGGCATTACTGAAAAGTGCCCAGGTTTTTGAATATATACAACACGCCCGGGATTACGGGATCGAAGTAGATAATGCCTCCGCCAACTTTGATGATATGATCAAGCGTAGCCGGGGCGTAGCCGACGGCATGAGCAAAGGGATCAATTTCCTTTTCCGCAAAAATAAGATTACCGTCCTTAATGGGAACGGAAAGCTGGCAAGGGGTAAAAAAGTCGAAGTCACGGATACGGAGGGCAAAAAGAAAGAATACAGCGCTGAGCACATCATCGTCGCAACCGGCGGCAGAGCAAAGGAATTGCCCAATCTGCCAATTGACGGGAAAAAGGTGATCGAGTACCGCAAGGCCATGAGCCTGGAAAAGCAACCGAAGAAAATGGTGGTTGTCGGGGCAGGCGCTATAGGAGTTGAGTTTGCGTATTTCTATCACTCTATCGGAACGGAAGTCACTATTGTAGAATTCCTTGAACAGGGGCTTGTCCCCCGGGAGGATGCCGATATTTCCAAAGAGCTGGGTAAGATCTACAAAAAGAGAGGGATTGAAGTAATGGCCAACACTTCTGTGGAATCGGTAGATACCAAAGGGCGTGGTTGTACGGTATTGGTAAAGAGCCGAAAAACAGGAGAAACCCAGGAGATTAAATGTGATATCGTTCTCTCTGCCGCCGGTGTAACACCCAATACGGAAAATATCGGACTGGAAGCACTCGGTATTGAAACCGACCGGGGCATGATCAAAGTGGATGAGTATTACCGGACTAATGTTGCCGGCGTTTATGCCATTGGAGATGTTGTACCAGGGCCTGCGCTGGCCCATGTTGCCAGCGCCGAAGGGATCATCTGTGTAGAACGGATCGCCGGGCTGGGGCCACACCCCCTTGATTATAATAATATCCCTTCCTGTACTTATTGCAGCCCGGAAGTGGCTTCGGTAGGATATACCGAACAGGCAGCCAAGGATGCCGGCTACCAGATTAAGGTTGGAAAATTTCCATTTTCAGCATCCGGAAAAGCCAGCGCCGCCGGAGCCAAGGAGGGTTTTGTCAAGGTAGTCTTTGACGCAAAATACGGAGAGTTCCTGGGCGCCCACATGATAGGAGCCAATGTTACTGAAATGATCGCGGAAGTGGTCGTAGCCCGCAAACTGGAAACCACCGGGCACGAGATCATTAAGGCTGTCCACCCGCACCCCACCATGAGTGAGGCTGTTATGGAAGCTGCCGCTGCCGCTTATGACGAAGTGATCCATCTGTAGAAGAGGCTTTCCGGTTCGTGTAAATGTGTATCCTGCGCCGCTCAAAAAGTGAGTGTATAAGTGTAAAAAAAGACAACTAGTCATTTACGCCAGGCCCTTATACACATTTACACAACCCTTGAAAGAATGGATTCCGACTCAGGTTTGCCCCTACCCTTCCGGAGTTACCTTACTGCGCACCCGTTCAAAGACCCGTTCGATGAATCTTTTGTCATTGGTAATGATTATGGCGTCGCCTTTCATTTCGCGTGAAGGTTCGATCCTTTTTCCCAAAGTGGTAACCAGTTCATCCCTGAAACCAATTTCAATGATGATTTTGCCTTCAATTGGCACCTGGCTTTTCTTGTCAACTTTGGCCTCGATAGCTCCGTATTCCGCGTAGGAGTAACTGTCCAGTTTGACGATTACTTTCTGGCCAGAGTGGATTTTTCCCGAACGGGACATATCGACCTGTACAAAACCTTTGGTTTTCTGCCTCATCAGAGGAACGACAACCCCGATCTCTCTATCCGCCTCTACATATTGCTGTTCACTTATACTTTCCAGGTTAAACGATACGATGCCTTTAATCGGAGAGCTGATGACAAATTTCCTTTTCCATTCCTCGACTGCTTTTTGCAGTGCCTGAAAACTCTCCCGCATAGCAATGGCGGCTTCTTCTCTCCCCTCTTTTGTAACCTGGCGAACGCCACTCATCTCAGAGCGGATTCCATCCATATCCAGTTCTTTACTTTTGATGGAGGCTTCGATTCCCTCTCTTGACCGGCGCAGGCTCAGCAGTTCCTCTCTTGTTCGCGACACGCGTTCCTCGGCAAGCAAATTTTCTCTGGATAACTGTTCTTCCCGGCGTAGCCTTTTTTCCACCGATTCAATCTGCCGGCCGATGGTTGCCCATCTCTCCCGGTCGCTGCGGATCATGCTTTGCACCTTTCCCAATTCTTTGTTGAGTTGCTGCAGGTTCAGGTTGTCATAAGGATTAGAAAGAAACTGGTTCAAATCCTGTTGTCGGCGGTAAAAACTATAGAGTTCATCCTTGAGTTCCCCCAGCACCACATTTCCGGGAAGCGAAAAAGCCAGAAGAGTAGAATCAGAAGGGGTATTTCCAACAGCCATAATGGCATTTTCCAGGGTCATGACATCTTCAAGGCTGGCATTGTTGTCAAATACGATGAGAACCTGCCCGGCTTCTACCTCCTGCTCATTTTTTGCCAGCACTTTCTTCACCCTTCCTCTGGTCTCGGTAACCAGTCTCTTCGGGGGGTCTGTAGTGGTAATGGTGATGGAGGCCTCCACGGTATCCGGATATTTTAAGAGGAAACCGACCCAGCCCACTACAACGATGGCAACAAATGCAAAGAGCGTACCATAGCGTGCCATCCAGCCTGGCGGAGTCCCCAGGATCTCCTGAACTTCTTCACTTCGGATCTCAATGTTCTCGTACTCGTTCATTTTCGGCGGAGTTTTTAGGATCATGCGCCCAATTCCAGTTGGTTGCGAACCAGCTGATAATAGGCGCCCCGGAGATAGGTGAGTTCTTCGTGGTTGCCCTGTTCTACGATCTCACCACCTTCCAGGACAACAATATTATCTGCGTTCATGACCGTGCTCAGGCGGTGAGCAACGATAACTACCGTCCTGCCGAAGAAAAATTCCTCGAGGTTCTCCATAATAACCATCTCATTATAGGCATCCAGGGCCGTGGTCGCTTCGTCAAAAAGAATGTATTCCGGGTTCTTATAGACAGCCCGTGCGATCAGCAGCCGCTGCTTTTGGCCCTGGCTAAGGCCGAGGCCCTCCTGGCCGATCTTGGTATTGTACCCAAGCGGCAGGGATTCGATAAAACTTTGGATGTTGGCTACTTTTACGGCTTTAAGCAATTTTTTCTTATCGATGATCTCATCGCCCAGAGCAATATTTTTTGCGATGGAATCATAGAAAATGTAACCGTCCTGCATTACGACCCCGCATTTGCTGCGCCAGAGCCGGTTATTGATGTTGACCAGGTTGATGTCTCCCAGGCGGATGGCGCCTTCGGTTGGCTGGTAGATGTTGAGTAACAACTTCAGCATAGTAGTCTTTCCACTTCCACTGGTGCCGACGATGGCAGTAGTCTGCCCTTTGGGAATACGCAGGTTGATGTTTTTCAGCACATTTGGCGAATGAGGGCCATTATATTGAAAAGAGACTTTCTCAAAAACCAGGTCGCCGGATTCCGGCAGGAGAATGATCTTTTCACCGGCATGCTCTTCATCTTCCTTTAAATGGATCTCATTCATCCGTTCCAGGCTGATCTTGGCCTCCTGCATGTTTCGCAGAAAATCGACCAGGTTGCCCAGAGGTGTATTCAGCTGGCCGATGATGTACTGGACGGCCAGCAACATCCCCAGAGTCATGTCGCCCTTAACAACGGCCTGGGCAACGATGAAGATGATAATCAGGTTCTTCGTCTCATTGAAAAAAGAAGCACCTGTCCGCTGAATCTGGCCAATGCGCAAAGAACTGGCAGAAGTTCTGAAAAGGCGTGCCTGTATCCGTTCCCATGCCCACCTTTTCTGCTTTTCAGCATTGTGCAACTTGATCTCCTGCATTCCATTGATCAACTCAATGAGGTTGTTCTGGTTGTCGGCTGACTGGTCAAAGCGCTTGTAGTCCAGTTCTCTTCTCATCTGCTGGAAGAAGAACACCCAGCCCAGGTACAGGGCTGTCCCGCCAAAAAATACCAGGAATACCAGCTTGTGCCAGCGATAAAGAATATAAGAAAAAGCCAGGAAGTTGAAAAAGGTAAATATAGAAACGAGCGAGGTGGAGGTAAGAAACCGTTGAACCCGCTCATGGTCGGCGATGCGCTGCATCAGGTCACCGGTGATCTTGGAGTCAAAAAACCTGATGGGCAGCCTGGTCAGCTTAGCCAGAAAGTCAGATATCAGGCTGATGTTGACCCGTACTCCCACATGAAGCAATATCCAGCTTCTGAACTGTTCCACAGCCAGTTGAGTCGCAAAAAGGATGAGCTGAGCGAAGAGGACGATCTGAATAAAATTGAGGTCTTCTGTGTCAATCCCCTTATCCACTATGGCTTTCATCAGGAAGGGGAAGCACAGTTGTAAGAGGGTGCCCAGGAACAACCCAACGATAAGCTGAATGATCAGCGGACGGTATTTTTTAAAGTAGGAGAACACATACCCAAACCCGGATTTGTCTGTCGTTTCACCCTCCCGGGCAAAAAATTCCGGTGTGGTTTCGAGCAGTAACAATACTCCGAGGTCTTCTCCTTCTTCTTTATCGCTGACCCAGTTGCTCAGGAATTCTTCTTTAGAAAGCCTGTACCTGCCGGAGGCCGGGTCGGCAACCCAGGCGTATTTGTTGTTGACCTTATAGACAACGACGAAATGTTCCTGCCGCCAGTGAGCAATACACGGTAAGGGGATATCCCGGGCCAGCCGGTCATACGTAGTTTTGACAGCCAATGACTGCAGGCCAATATGTTCGGCTGCATCACTGATGCCTAACAAAGTCACCCCTTGTTTGCCCATGTAGGTCAATTCCCGGAGGTATTCCAGGGAATAGTACCTGCCGAAGTGACGGGAAATCATCCTCAGGCAGGTCGCCCCACAGTCCATGGCATCTAATTGCTGGTAGAACGGAAATTTACGTGGCATTTCTCAGTACGCCTCTAACTAATTGCTAACAAAATTTGCCGCAAAGCGATTACATTCGCCGGCACAATTTACGAAATATAAGGCCTTAGCGTCTTATTTAAAACTAAATTCCTAAAAAACAAGGCCTTTTATATCAAAATCCGCTGAATTTAGCATTTTTTTAAGGTTTACTTACCCAAATCCGGCCTTGGAAGTATCAGTTCTATTGGCTAATTTTCGCCCCGGCAGGCTTAATGCCTGCATCAACCTGCCGGATAATAAACCGCCCCTTTCATGTACAATAGCTTTATTTCCATCGTCGGCGTAATCTATCATCCTCGTGAATTGGAGTTGCTTCCGGAATACCTTTCCAACCTTTTTCCTGTCCTCTCGGAGCATTTTTCAGACTTTGAAGTTGTGTTGGTTAACAACAATCCTGAGGCTTCGGTTCCACCTTATATCGACCCACTTCCCGATGAACTCAAACACAACATATATTTGCTCAACCTTTCCCGCACCACCAACAGGAACCATGCAATTTTAGCGGGGCTGGACCGGGCAAACGGAGACTACACGGTAATTTTTGAATTCGACTTTTATCAGGAACCGGAAACGATTATAAGGTTGTTCGAGAAAACCCAGGAGCATTTTGATATCGTTTATCTGCGCGCCAAAGGCCGCCGGGTAGGTTTTCGGTTTCAACCGCTTTACAAGTTGTTCTATTATTTACTAAAACACTATTCCACGCTGAAGATCGATGAAATGGCTCACAATACGAGGATCATCTCCCGGCGGGCGCTTAATTCTCTTCTACGCCTTCGGGAAAACCTGCGGTACATGAAGGCCATCTATTCGATCGTTGGTTACAAAACGGCATTTCTGGAAACGGATAAGCCGCTCCATCCGGCTATCGATGAGTCTTTTGCGGAACGGTTTCGAACCTCCCTCGTTGCGATTACCTCATTTACCACTTTCCTTCGCAGCCTGCTTTTATGGATATTTATTTTTTCCGTTGTCTTTCTGCTCGGGGTGATCGTCAACGCTCTTAAAGTGAAATTCACGGGAATCGACCTTTTCGGCAATATGGGAGAACCTTTTTCCGGATGGACATTTCTGGTCATCCTTATCGCCGTTTTCTTCGCCACTACCTGCCTCAACCTTTATATCATGTCAATCTACCTTTCCAATATTTACAATGAGATCAAGCAACGGCCATCTTATATTATCGAATCCATTCAGCGGTTTTAGAGCTGCTTGCCTAATTTCTTCATTTTCCGGTGCTGATTGAGCCAATCCAGTGCAAACTCAAGGGGCTCCTCCTTACCTGGCTCATTATGGATCTCATGGTAAAACCCATCCCAGGGCCTATAAGTTACATCTCCTTCCAGGCGTTCCGAAAACTCACGGCTGGCAACCGGTGAAGTGATCTTATCAGAAGTACCATGCATGATGAGGAGCGGCGCCGGGAATGGGCCGGAATAGGAATCCAGCCACCTCGACTGAGCAAGCATGGCTATACCCATTGCTGCAGTGATGCGGTCGTGAACCAGTGGGTCTTCTTCATACGCACGGACTACCGCCGGATCCCTTGAAAGGCTTTTGGTGTCCAGCCCGTTAGGCTGTGAGAAGGCAGGAAATATCTTGTGTGCGAGCTTCCCCAGAAAAATCGTGACCCCTGCCGGTTCAAAACTCAGGCGGATCCAGGGAGAGGAAGCAATTATTCCCTGAATATTGGGGTGGCGTTTAAGGGCATAGGCCAGAACAAGCAGCCCTCCCTGGCTTTGGCCGTAAAGAAAAACCGGGAAGTCCCGGTATCGGATCTCCGCTTCGATCAGAAGGTGAGCTACTTCATCCAGCAGGACATCTGCGTCAGGCGCATGCCCTTTCTGTCCGCCGGACCGGCCATGCCCGCGCCGGTCATATCCGATAATACTATAACCATGGGCTGTAAAGAACCGGGCAAAATGTCCATAACGATTAATGTGTTCTCCCAGGCCGTGGACCAGGCAGATGACTCCGGAAGGATTGTCGGCTTTCCATTCCTTGCCATAAATATTCAATCCATCTCTGGTTTCCCAGCTAAATTCGATTTCCTGCATTGTCCGGGATTTAATTCGCACGTTCTCCTTGATCGTATCTGACTACTCTCGCATCAGGATATCTCTGAGCAAGAAAATCCGAAAGAAAGACGCTGGCCTCCTCTTCACTGGGAAAATCCCCTACCATATAGGAAATATTCCCATCCTGAAGTTTTTCAGCAAACAGCTTTCCATGCTGGAAGAAAATATCGTTGCTGGCAGTTAGGGGCTTGGGTACCTTTTTTATCTCTATTTTGAAACCGGAATAGGATTCAGGGACCCGATAAAGGCGAGGTTTGAAATCGCCGGTTTCAACTTTTTGGTCCTGAAGAACCTTTGGAGGCGCCTCCTTATTTTCAGCAAAAGGGTCCGGAGCATAAGGCTTGTACTGATAATCAGAAGAGCCAAAGGGCCGGTCAAAGTTTTCCTGTTCTTTTGGAGGAATAGTGTCTCCGGGGATAAGGCCCGATTCAAATTGAGCGGAAATTATCTTATTATTGCCGAGGTATTTTGGCAAATTGGCATTACCTGGAAAGGCAGTGGACAACACTAACCCCAGGAACAGTGTTAGAATGGCGGGTGTGGTGAATGTGGAGTTCATAATGGCATTTGGTGGTGAAAGTACTAAAATAAAAACAGTCGGGTATAAAACCAACTTCTCGCATATGAGTTTGCGTATTGTATTTATGGGGACGCCTGAATTTGCCGTTCCTTCTCTCCGTATCCTGGTAGAAAATGGTTATGATGTCGCCGGTGTGGTAACCGCTACCGATAAAAGAGGCGGGCGCGGGAAAAAACAGCTGCTGGAACCCGCCGTAAAAAAATATGCAGTATCACAGAGGATACCGGTCTTACAGCCCGCCCGCCTGAAGGATCCTGCTTTTCTTGAAGAACTTCGCCGGCTCAATGCCAACCTCTTCGTCGTCGTTGCCTTCCGCATGCTGCCTGAAGTAGTTTGGGCATTGCCCGAATACGGGACTTTTAACCTTCACGGCTCTCTTTTGCCCAAATACAGAGGAGCCGCCCCTATCAATTGGGCAATAATGGAGGGTGAAAAAGAGACCGGGGTAACCACCTTTCTCATCCGGCAGGAAATTGACACCGGCGACCTGATCTTCCAGGAAAAAATGGACATTGGAGAAAACGAAACAGCAGGTGAAGTCCACGACCGGATGATGGAATTGGGAGCCCGGGTAGTCCTGAAGACGGTGAAAGCCATTGAGCAAGGTAATTATATCCTAAAAAAACAGGACGACAGCCAGGCTACAAAGGCACCCAAGATCTTTCACGAAACATGTGAGATCAATTTTAACCAGCCTACTCAAAAAGTCCATGATTTTATTCGGGGCCTGAGCCCCTACCCTGCTGCCTGGACTACGCTTAATGGAAAAATCCTTAAAGTACTGAAAACAACGAAAGAAACTGTGGCTCACGAACATCCTCCGGGTACATTTCTTTCAGATGATAAAGAATGGCTGAAAATCGCTACTGCTGACGGCTATGTCCTCGTTCATGAACTCCAAATGGAAGGCCGGCGGCGGATGAATGTACAGGATTTTTTGAATGGGTTTTCGTTTGGTTAAATAAAGTTATTGGAGAAAATTCTAACTGAGTAAAATATAATTCAGAAAAGACATGATTAACATATTAGACCTTCAGTTTCAGGATAAACCCGATACCATTGCTGCCTTTCTGCTTGAGGCTTCTTCAGGGCCTGTATTGGTGGAAACGGGGCCCTATTCTACTTTTCAACCGCTGAAAAAGGCAGTAGAAGCAAAAGGGTATAGCCTCGAGGACATTAAACAGGTTTTCATCACCCATATCCATCTCGACCATGCAGGGGCAGCATGGGCCCTGGCCGAACGCGGAGCAACGGTTTACCTCCACCCTTTCGGCAAAAAACACATGGAAGACCCGTCCAAGCTGCTGGCTTCAGCTACCCGCATTTACGGAGAAGAAGGCATGGAACGGCTCTGGAGTACGCTTAAACCTATCCCGGATGATAAACTCAGAACAGTGGGCCATGAGGAAGTGATAAAAGTTGGGGATATAGAACTGAAGGCCTGGCATACTCCCGGGCACGCCGTCCACCATATTGCCTGGCAAGCAGGGCGCAGCCTGTTTGCAGGAGATGTCGCCGGGGTAAAGATCGAAGGAGGCCCGGTAATGCCTCCCTGCCCTCCTCCGGATATCAATATCGAGGACTGGCAGGATTCTCTTAACCTGCTGCGTTCGTTGAACCTGGATAACCTTTACCTGACCCATTTTGGGCTTATCCCTGCCGGTCAAATCAGCCAGCACCTCGATAACCTCGAAGCCGGATTGCTTCGTTGGGCCAAATGGATACTGCCTCACTTCGAGGCAAATAAAACGGCTGAAGAAATCACTCCTTTGTTCCAGGCTTTCGTCAGAAAAGAACTCGAAGAAGCCGGTGTAACCGATGCACAATATGAACTTTACGAAAATGCCAACCCGGCATGGATGAGTGTGGCGGGGTTGTTGAGGTACTGGCGGAAAAAGAGGCAGGATTGAGAGGAATTGTTCATGTTGGGGCATAAAAAAACGGATGTAAAGCGTTTAATCCCTACATCCGTTTTTTTCGTTACAGGCTTCTTAAGAAGCAGGTATCAGCCGCTTACCGGTTTCTATCACTTTTTTCACCAGATGGATATCCGGTAGGATAACCTTGGCATCGCTCGCTTCTTCGTATTCTTCCTGATCTGCCGCCTGCTCATACGATGTGGCGGTTGAAGAGACGGAATTGAGAAAAATGTAGGAGCCGATACTGGCCGCCAACAGTAAACAAAACAGAACAGTGCGGGTGCTAGACTTTTTCATTGTGGGAGTTTGTTTTAAAAAGTCACGTCAAATTTAAGGGTTTTATACCAAAAATGCAGGTTTCCTCGGCCGAATCACCTTTTTTTCGGATCAACCTTCTGTAGGATAGACGGGGGCAAAACGAAAAAGGTTGCAGGCCTCGCCACATTTCTTTTTTAGGTGATGCTTCCAACTGGCATATCCCCCTACTCTCTTATAAAAAAAGCCATCCCGATTGAAAACTTCGGGATGGCTTGCATCTTTTAGCGGCTTTCCGGAGTCAGAAGGCGAACTCAGAGTCGCCTTCTGACAAGCCTCATCGCTTAAATCGGCGACATTCAAACGTTACTTAACCATTAATTTGGCTACGGAAACTTTGCCTTCCGCCTGCAGGCGGAGCAGGTACATTCCCGGAGTGAGCCCCTTAACGTCCACACGGGCCTGGTTGGAAGTAAACCCTTTAGCCGTTTCTACATCTGCAACTTTCTGTCCCATGATGTTGAGCAGGCTCAGGCTGTACTGCGAATTGTTTTCCAGCCGGAAGGTAGCGACGGCTTCATTGGTAGCCGGGTTGGGCTGGACTTCGAGCTGGAAGTAATCCGGCTGCACAACTTCTTCCGTTTTGCTGACTAGCCCGAATTCTTCCGGCGTCAGCGAAATGTGGTTGATGAAATTCACTTCCTGGGGGTCTCCGTCCCTGATAAAAGTGCCGGGGCGGAAATCCTGCTGATAAATGAGGTCAATCGTTCCCGCTGTATTCTGTGCCATACAGGGGAACACCGCTTCCATAAAGTTGATCAGATCCGGTTCGAGTACAACATCCGGGTTGATGATATCGAAGGGTTCCAGCCAGGTCTCCCCTCCGTCGGCAGAAGCTACCCCGTAAATATGCCGGTAATGCTGGTTGTCTTCCAGGTTAAAGAATTCGTCTCCTTCCATAATGGAAGCGTAAGAGACAAAAATATTGCCGTCCGCATCAATACTGGAAGTAGGCAAAGCCGTAAGGCCGAAGAAATAGCTGTTGTTGACTCCATCCACATCGATATCTAGGGTATCGTTACCATTGAGGTCTTCGGCAAAAGCAATGGCCATCAGGCTGTCTGTGCCAAAAGATTCATTCCAGTACATCAGGCCATCGGTCGTAGGAAAGAATGAAGTTGTACCATCTGTCAGGTCATCATCCAGTACCCACATGGCGCCGAAGAAAACATGAACTTTTCCATCGTTGTCGATCAGGACGGACCCGGTGCCGTCACTGGTGAAAATGGCCAGTGAATCAGGTGCTGCGGGATCATAAGGGGGCAGGTCGTCAAGCGTATAACCCTGGTCAACCTGATAACGGTCAAGAGGGAAGTCCACCACTGTCAGCTTTTCCCAGGTAGCGCCCCCGTCCGTAGATTTCATTACAAGCAGGTCCTGCCAGGAGTCAAAGAAAGCGATCGCCACAGTTTCCCCTTTGGCAGTGATCTGATAGCTGTCGGCAGCCATATCGGTGATAGTCGTGGAATCCAGGCCGGGCAGAATGACATCGACCATGTCCCAGGTTGCGCCGCCATCACTGGAGCGATAATAAAGAGGATGGGGGTCGAGCCCTTCATAAGGGCCGCCGCCATTGGCGGTTGGGGCAGTCACGGAAATGATGTGCACATACTCCCCACCCGCAGCTGCGCGGGGCCACAACAAGCCGGGCCCTCCGTCAGCCGGATAGATGGTGGAAGACACAACACCTTCTACCCAGGTATCGGAGCCTGCTTCCCTTCGCATGGTAATGATCCGAAAATCAGATGCGCTACCGGAAGAGTGAGCAATGGTGACTTCCGTTCCACTCTCCGTCACCGTATGGCTGGGCCACCCGGTACGGTCGCTCTCCAGGCGGGTAGCCGGCTGGTCTCCCCAGGCGCCATCTGCATACTGGTTGTACCCGGTGCCCCGGTCCGCAGTTCCAGCTTCCAGAGCCATCGTCCATACTCCCATCAGGCGGCCGTCGGAAGATCGCGACATGCGGCTTCCAAGAGCAGCATTACTCTGGGAGTCATAAAGAGTGGTTCCGATAGGATACTCAGAGCCCGCACGGAAAGCAACCGGCAGGTTGATGTTGACTGGGTTCACTGCCAGAGGGGCAGCAGCAGGTAAAGGAAAAAGGTCCTGGCAAAACTCCTGGTACTTCATTGCTTTGGGCGGGCCATCCGGGGTGACCGCCACTTTGACCTGGGCATTTGCCACAAAGTTAAAACACAAGGCCAGTAAGGCCGGCAGAGTAAGTAGTCGTACTAGTCTCATATTATTTAGGTTGTTTAAAAAAAAAGCTCAAAAAGGAGGTTACTTTTTTAATGAGGCCGGGTGAGTACTTACTGTGGTCCTGTTTTCAAAAATATCCACTGAAGATAAGGAGGCTTTTCGAAACCACCAAAACTCTTATGTCTGGTAATTATCTGAAAGGCGGCGTTCAATATCCTCAACCCTCCCCTTTGGGATGGCTTCGATCAGTTTTCGGGTGTACTCTTTCTGTGGGTTGGCATAAATGTCATCTGCTATTCCTTCTTCTTCTATCCTGCCATTATTCATGACGATCATCCGGTCGCTCATAAACTTGGCCACAGATAAATCGTGCGAAATAAAAATGTAGGTGAACCGGTATTTTTCCCGCAACTCCATCAACAGGTTGAGCACCTGGGCCTGTACGGATACATCGAGTGCGGAGACCGATTCGTCACAAATTATAAACTTGGGGTTCAGGGCGAGGGCTCTGGCGATGGCCACTCTCTGCCGCTGGCCACCTGAAAATTCATGGGGATAACGGTTGAAATATCTGGACTCCATGCTGACGATATCCAGCAACTGAAGGGCTCTTTCCCGGCGTTCATCTTCTCCGTTGTATAACCCATGAACTTCCATGGGTTCCATTATGGCTTTGCCTATGGTAATGCGAGGGTTCAGGGAAGAATACGGGTCCTGAAAAATGATCTGCATCTCTTGCCGAAGCGGTTTCATCTCTTCCTGGCTGAGCCTGGGCAGGCTTTGTTTTTTGTACTGTATATTGCCCTCCGTTGGCCGGGTAAGCCCCAGGATAGTGCGCCCCAGAGTAGTCTTGCCGCAACCCGACTCCCCCACCAGGCCCAGGGTTTCACCGGGAAAGACCTGGAAGGAAACCCCGTCAACTGCCTTGATGAACCCCTTGGTTCTACCCCAGAAATTCCGCTCTCCCGGGAACCAGACTTTCAACTGTTCCACTTCAAGTAAGGCCGGACGCTCTTTAAGTGCCTTGATGCGTTGCCTGCTCTCGTATGCCGGTACTTTTGCTTCTGACAACACTCCTTCTACAGAGGTTTTCTTTTCTCTGATCTCCAGAATGCCATCAGCATTTAGGGCCGATTCCATGAAGTCGTTCACCACCGGCAGCCGCCGAAGCCGGTATTCGAGAGGCGGGCGGCAGGCAAGGAGGCTCTTCGTGTAAGGGTGCCTCGGTTTCGAAAAGATCTCGAGCACCCCTCCCTGTTCCACAATCCGGCCCTGGTACATGACGATCACGCGGTCGGCGATCTCGGCAATGACCCCCAGGTCGTGAGTAATAAAGATAATGGAAGAGTGCATCTCCCGTTTCAGGCCGTTCATCAGGTCGAGAATGGCCTTTTGAACCGTTACATCCAAAGCAGTTGTAGGCTCATCAGCAATCAGCACGCCGGGAGAACAGGACACTGCCATAGCGATCATCACCCGTTGCTTCTGCCCTCCGGATAACTGGTGGGGATAAGCCTTATAGATCCGCTCCGGATCAGGCAATTGCACCTTTTCAAATAAGGCCAGGACCTTTTCCCTGGCCACAGCCGCATTTACCTTTTGATGCAGCCGGATAGCTTCCGCCACCTGCTCTCCACAACGAAAGACCGGGTTAAGGGAAGACATAGGTTCCTGAAAGATCATGGAAAGTTCATTTCCACGGTAGTGCTGCATTTGCTTCCGGGGTACCTGAAGCAGGTTAACCGCCTCTTCCCCACCCTCTGGATAATAAAGCACCTCTCCTCCGGTAATTTTTCCATTCGGCCCCGGCACCAGGCGCATTATAGAAAGAGAAGTGACCGATTTTCCGGAGCCGGATTCCCCAACAATTCCCACGGTTTCTCCCCGGTGGATGGTAAAACTCACCCCATCGACGGCTTTGACTTCTCCTTCGTCTGTAAAAAATGAAGTTCGAAGGCCCTTTACTTCTAAAATTTTATCTTTACTCATGCTTTTGTCTGTTGCCACAAAATAACGGCCCGGACAAATTTAAACAATAAAAACTGAGGCCGGTCAACTGGCTGGTATCGATTAATCCTAAAACAAAATAACTATATGCAAAAGGCCATTATCTTCATTTTATTCTTCCTTCCGTTTTTGCTCCCGGGCCAGGATAAACTCAATATGTCATTATTAGGCCATTGGGATGACCCTCAACTTCCGGCCGCCGGCAGTATCAGATATAATGATATCTGGGGCTATGCCGATTGTGAAGGCCGTGAATACGCTATTGTCGGGTCCGCCCGCTATATTCATTTCTTTGACATAACCGACCCCGCCAACATTGAAGAGGCCGGCCGCTTTGAAGGCAGCACCAACTCCATCTGGCGGGATTTCAAGACCTACGGCAATTATGCCTACGCCGTCGCCGACCAGGGAACTGACGGGCTGATGGTATTTGACCTGAGCCATCTGCCGGATTCCGTCACTTTAGTCTTCCAGGACAACGCCACTTTTACCCGTTCTCACAATGTATTCATCGACGAGCCTACCGGCAGGCTATATCTGGCCGGCAGCAACGCCATTTCCAATGGAGTCGCCGCCTATGACCTTTCTTCCAGCCCGGAAGAACCACTATTTCTGGGTACCAGGCCCCTCCCGGGAGGATATTTTCACGATATTTATGTACGCAATCACATCGCTTATTGTTCCCACGGGGGGAACGGCCTGTGGGTATATGATTTGTCGGACCTTGACGACATCCAGGTTCTGGGCAACCTTACCTCCTACCCCGAACAGGGGTACAACCACGCCAGTTGGTTGAACGAAGATGGCTCAATGCTCATATTTGCAGATGAAACCCATGGCACCAGCCTCAAACTGGCCGATGTTTCTGACCTGTCTAATATTGATATCCTGGACCTGTTCCGGTCTGAACTGCTGGCTCCTGTCGCAACCAACAGCATACCGCACAACCCTTTTATCAGAGGCCATTACGCCATCGTCTCCTACTACCACGATGGAGTGCAGGTCTTCGACTTATCCAATCCGGATTCAGTAAGACAAGCCGCCTATTACGACACCTATCCCGAAAACCAGAACTATTCCGGTTATCAGGGGTGCTGGGGGGTATATCCATTTCTTCCCTCAGGGAACATTATTGCTTCTGACATCAGCCACGGCCTTTTCGTTCTCTCTGCCGACAGCATCAGTTTCGAACCGCCCCCGGCCTTTGAGGCAAGTATAGAGGTAGCCTCCGGCTCGCTGGATGGGTGCGAAGGAGATACAACAATACTGGCCGCCAGCCAGGAAGGATTACAAGTTTACGAGTGGCTGCTCAATGGGGAATTCCTGGCTTCTGGCCCCGAACTGGCCGCCACGCAGCCCGGCTCCTACCAGCTAGTAGCTAGCAACGGCCTTTGCACCAGGGCTTCTGAGGAAATCACCCTGGCCTTTTCTCCACTTCCCGAAGCCGTACTTCCCGAATCCCCTTTTATTTATTGCGGAGAAGCGCCACCAGCCATTGCCACCTCTTCTCCAGGAGACACCTACAACTGGTTTCTGAACGGAGAACTTCTGGAAGGACAGCAAGGCCAGTCCCTCGATATTACAGAAGGTGGAATTTATCAGGTAGAAGTATCCCGCAACGGATGCAGCAGCCTTTCGGATGAACTGGAAGTCATTCTGGGGCAAATGCCTTCTCCCCTCCTGGATATCGCCTTTCCGGATACTTACTGTGCCGGCTCCGATGTGGTGGGCATTAACACCGAAGGCTCAGAAAATCAATATTATACCATTTCGGAAGCCAACAGCATGGCTGCCGATACTTTTTTCAATAATTATTCCATAACGGCTTCAGGCTCCTATCAGATCGTTGCTTATACGGAGTATTGCTCCCTGCCCATCGAACCGGATCTTGAAGTCGTCTTCAATGAACCCATCGTTCCTACCATAGAACTGGATGTCAACACCCTGTCCAGTTCCCCGGCATCTGCTTATCAATGGTATAAAGACGGCGTGGAAATCTCCGGCGCCACCGGCCAGAGTTACACCGCAGAAGAAAGTGGCCTGTACTCCGTTTCCACAATTGACGCAAACGGATGTGCTGCTCAATCGCAAACAATACTGGTTGAAGTAACCAGCGGATTGGAAGTTCTTGCAGGCAAAGGGATACGCCTGTACCCCAATCCGGCAGGCGACCGGCTGTTTCTCCAGGCTTCCACCCCACCCCGGGCCATCCGAATCCTTTCCTATCAGGGGCGGGAAGTTGTTCCCTGGCAACCCTGGGAAACCAACCGATCCGGGATCGATACCGGAACTCTGGCCCCTGGCCTGTACCTGGTTCAGTTTTTATTTAATGATGGGACAGGGAGCCTGAGTATAGCCAAGCAGTAAAGCCACCGGCACAATTTGCAGGAAACTTCACTTAGGTTGATAAACGTCATTTTGAAGTTTCCTGCAAATTGCTTTCTTTGCATTCGCGAAATTAATAGTAAGCTGAGGAAGCCTCAGTTGAAGAATATTTCCGAAAGCAGGTTTAGGGTTCAAAATTATTTCAATTTAGAATAGGCAAATTGATATTCAACAAATATATTTGCCCTATCTTTAGTTACCGTTTCAACTGCTTCACTCAGCTATTACTCAGCACCTGTATTTTTCACAAAATCAAGATCTTACGCCTATTTCTTCAAACTGGTTTTTAGTGAGTTTACCCACTAAAGCATGATTGGTATTTTCTTAATCATAAAGGTTTTACGGAATACCACGCAAACCAAACTAAATCTAAACTGTAGCTCTTATGAAAAATTTTCTACGCTTAATCGTAGCTCTGGCAGCAGTGCTTATGCTGGCCGTTCAGGCCTATGCACAAGGCACGGTCAAGGGTACGGCGACAGATGAAAACGGGGAGCCTCTGATCGGCGCCACTATTCTTCTGGTTGGAACCAGCCGGGGGACGGCAACTGATTTTGATGGAAATTACGTCATTGAAAACGTCCCGGCCGGAGAGCACCAATTTCGCGCCTCCTACACGGGGTATGCAGACCTGGCCCAAACCGCCACAGTGCTGAATGGACAGGAAACTACCCTGAATTTTCAACTTGGTGAGGATGTGGAAGTACTGGAAGAAGTGGTGGTCATTGGATATGGAACTGCCCGCAAGGAAGACGCCACTGGCGTTGTAGCCAAAATTACGAATGAGGACTTCAACAAAGGCGCCATCGTATCGCCTGAGAGCCTGCTGGCCGGGAAGGTGGCCGGCGTTCAGATCACCTCCAACAACGGTGCTCCGGGCGAAGGCACGAAAGTCCGCATACGGGGCGGTACGTCTGTTACCGCCAGTAATGAGCCGTTGTACGTCATCGATGGGATCCCTATTGACAACGAAGGCTTTGCCGGAGGAAGGAACCCTCTGAACTTCCTCAACCCGAGTGACATCGAGTCTTTCACCGTTTTGAAAGACGCGTCGGCAACTGCCATTTACGGTTCCAGGGGAGCCAACGGCGTTATCATCATCACGACGAAAAAAGGGAAAGCAGGCAGCCGCCCGCGGATCAATTACGAAGGATACTATACGGTCAACGAAATTGCGGGTAGCCCTCAGTTACTTGATGCTCAGGCCTTTCGCGATGTGGTCACTTACATCGCTCCCGCACGTTTAGAGGACCTTGGCAACTCCAGCACAAACTGGTTTGATGAGATGCTGCAAACCGCCAAGGGGCAAAACCACTCGCTCAGCATGACGGGAGGAGCTGAAAACATCGGTTACCGCCTATCTGCCGGCTACCAGAAACTGGAAGGTATCATCCGGGGATCCCAAACGGAGCGGATCAGCTTCAGCGGCAATTACAACCACAAACTTTTTGATGACCGCCTGATCATCAACACCAACATTCGCGGTGCACAGACCCAGGACTATTTTGACCCGGGCATCGGGGCAGCCTGGGATTTTGACCCTACTCAACCTGTTCTGGACCCGGACAACACGGCATTCGGCGGCTTCTTTGAGTACGGTAATGCCCTGGCCCCACGAAACCCTGTTTCGGCGATCGAACAGAAAGAGAACCAGGGCCAGACCTTCCGCAGCATCGGGAACATTGACCTGGAATACAAATTTGATGACTTTGTTCCCGGGTTGAGCTTCAAGACTAACCTGGGGTACGACGTAAACAAAGGCGAAAAGACAGAGTTCGAACCGACTACTTACATCAATACCCAGGTTGCCAATTACAATGGCCGGATCAAAATAGAGAACTACACGCGCACCAACTACCTGTTGGATGCCTACCTGAACTATAAGAAAACATTGGGCCAGATGCACCGCCTGGACATCGTCGCCGGTTATTCCTATCAGGATTTTCACGAGGAGTACCCCCTCTTCGAAGGGCGGGGATTGTCAACAGACGCTTTCGGCGTCAACAACCCTGGCCTGGCAGAAGAAATTTTCCCGGACAATGACATCTGGGAAAACCGACTGATCTCTTTCTTCGGCCGGGTGAACTACAACTTTGATGAGCGTTACCTGCTGACCGCTACCCTTCGCCGGGACGGCTCCACCCGCTTCGGGCCGGAAAACCGCTGGGGGCTTTTCCCTTCTGCCGCTTTCGCATGGCGAATTCTGGAAGAAGACTTTGCCAGCGGCCTGAAAGGGGTTTTCTCCGACCTCAAACTCCGCCTGGGCTATGGCGTTACTGGTACGGAATCTATTGGAGATTACCGCTACCTGCCTAAATACTCCTTCAGCGACTCCAGGGCACAATATCAGGTCGGGACCGCTGCTGACGGAACACCGATCTTCATCACCACTGCCCGTCCGGACCCCTACGATTCCGGGTTGAAATGGGAGGAGACTTCATCCTATAATGCCGGCCTGGACTTTGGTTTCTCCAATGGCCGCATCAACGGTTCGGTCGATTACTACTATAAAAATACCAAGGACCTCCTTTTCGAAGTGGTTGTCGCCGCAGGCACCAACCTCTCGGACCGCGTACTGACCAACATCGGCGAGCTGGACAACCAGGGTGTGGAACTTACCCTTAATGGCACCATTGTAAACAGGCCAGGCCTTTCCTGGGACCTGAGCGGCAACATTGCCTATAACATCAATGAGGTGAAGGCAATCAGCAATATTGCCGGTTCCGGAATTCTTACCGGCCGCATCTCCGGGGGGGTAGGTAGTGACGTTCAGATCATACAGGTGGGCTCTCCGGTCAATTCCTTCTACCTCTATGAACACAAGCTTGGAGCTGATGGCCTGCCGTTAAGCGATGGCATTGACCATAATGAAGACGGGGAGGCCAATGACCTCGATATCTACGTTGACCGCAACGGCGATGGCATCATTAACGAAGATGACCGCAGGGTGATCAACTCTCCTGCGCCCGATGTCATTTATGGCCTGACCTCCAACTTCGGCTTTAAAGGTTTCGACCTGGCCTTCACTTTGCGGGGCGCGGTTGGAAACTACGTTTATAATAACAATGCTTCCAACAGGGGAACCTATCAGCGCGTTCAGGGCACCGGCATCGGAAATGACCGCTATGTCCTCTACAACCTGCACAGTTCTGTCCTGGAAAGCGGTTTTATGACTCCCCAGTATTTTTCCGATTATTATTTATCGGACGCTTCCTTCCTGAGGTTGGACAACATCACTCTGGGCTATACTTTCCTGCCCAAGAGCGGCCTTTCCAGCCTGCGCCTTTACGCTACGGCACAAAACCTGTTTGTGCTGACCAAGTACGGCGGACTAGACCCGGAGGTGGACAATGGCATCGACAATGCTCCCTATCCCCGGCCACGCGGGTTTATCTTCGGCCTTAGCCTGGGACTTTAATTATTAGACTTTAAAAAGCAGATCCATGAAAAAGATCGTAAATATATCTCTGATTTTCATTCTGATGGTGCTTTCAGCCTGCACAGACCTGGACGTGACACCACAGAACGACCTCACACCGGACGTGTTTTTCACAGAGGATGACGCCTATGAGCGCTTCCTCACCCGGATCTATGCCGGCTTTGCGGTGACCGGACAGCAAGGTCCTGCCGGCAACGCGGATATCAAGGGCCTGGACGAAGGCTTCTCTCAATACCTCCGCCAGTACTGGCAGTTGCAGGAGTTGCCGACAGATGAAGCCGTCATCGGCTGGAATGACGATGGCCTACCCGACCTCAGCGACCATACCTGGAGTAGTTCCAACCAGTTTGTCCGGGCTTTGTATTACCGGATATTCTTTCAGGTTTCCCTGGCCAACGAATTCCTTCGGGAATCTACCGATGACAAGCTGGACAGCCGGGGGGTAAGTGAAGAGGTGAAGGCGCAAATGCCTGCTTTCAGGGCTGAAGCCCGCTTTTTGCGCGCTTTGAGCTACTGGCACGGGATCGATATGTTTGGCAATATTCCATTCTATACGGAAGAACAGGCCGTGGGCGGAAGCAGCCCCCGGCAGGCCAGCCGTGAAGAGGTTTTCAACTTTATTGCCAGCGAGCTTCAGGAGATCGAAAACGACATGATCGCCCCAGGCGAAAATGCCTACGGCCGGGCCGGCCGGGCTGCCCTGTGGATGTTACAGGCTAAACTGTATCTCAATGGGGAGGTTTACACCGGCAAACCTTATTACACGGAATGCATTGCAGCCAGTGACAAGGTCATCTCCTCCGGCGCTTACAGCCTTCAGGATGACTATCATCATGTATTTCTGGCTGACAACCACTTGTCACCCGAGATCATTTTCCCTATTGCTTTTGACGGTAAAGCGACCCAGACTTACGGTGGAACTACTTATCTGGTTCACGGCTGCATCGGCGGCAATATGACTGCCGAAGATTATGGGGTCAATTCTCCCTGGGCCGGCCTGCGCACGACCAGCGCCCTCGTTGACCTGTTCCCGGATGAAACCGGAGCTATTGATGAGCGCGCCATCTTTTATACCAACGGGCAGAGTAAATCCATCGAAGCCATCGGCGAATTTTCCAATGGCTATGCGGTGCCCAAATACCAGAATGTCACTTCCGACGGGGCCCCTGGTTCCGACCTGGAATTTGTGGATACGGACTTCCCGATGTTTCGCCTGGCCGATGCTTACCTGATGTATGCCGAGGCCGTACTTCGCGGCGGACAGGGAGGTGACCGGGGTACAGCATTGAATTACATCAATCTACTCCGGGAGCGCGCTTATAATGGCACTACCGGCAATATTTCCGATGGCGACCTGACTCTTGATTTTATTCTGGACGAGCGCGGCCGCGAACTTTACTGGGAAGGACATCGCCGCCAGGACCTGATCCGCTACAACCTCTTTACCGAGAACGGTATCTGGCCCTGGAAAGGAGGCACAAGGGAAGGGAAAACCACCCCGGCCTTCCGCAATCTGTACCCGATCCCGGCCAACGACCTGCTTGCCAACCCGAACCTGGACCAGAACGAGGGGTACTAAAAATATCACCATGAGGCTTCTTCGAAGCACCATGGATAAACTATTGTGCGATTTAAACTAATGAAAGTCATGAAAAGGACAATCAAAATATTTTCACTCTTTATCGGCCTGCTCGCCCTGGTGTTTTCCTGCACCAAAGATGAGATCAATGTGGCGGCACTGACCGATTTCCCTCCGGGGATCATCTCCATTTTTCCTGCCAATAACAGCAAGGTAGTGATCGGCGACTTTGACATCAGGGTAGAATTTGCGGACGGGCTGAGTTCTCCTCTGTCAACGGCAACGGTAACCCTGTCTGATGACTTTGGAAACCAGCTGGCTTCCGAGACAAAGAGCCTCTCCGGAACTACGGACTCTCTGGTCATTCCCGGCAGCACCTTCAGCGCCGAGCTCCTGGGCCCGGGCGTTTATAACATCAGCATCAGCGTGACGGACACCAAAGGGCAGGAAACCAAGCGGGATACTAAATTTGAGATCTCCCTTCTTCCCTTTGCCGCCAACAATAACGAAATGTACCTTTCCGGCCCGTTCAACGCATGGGGTTCAACGCAAATGGAATTGGTGGCCGATTATACCTGGGAGGCTATTGTTGACCTCCAGGGTGGCGAATGGAAGTTGAAGAACACGGTGGACTGGATGGTGGACTGGGGGGACCCCCAATGCGATGGCGTTGTGGAAGTTACCAGTGGTGGAGGCCCCAATACGCCGGCCGGTTGCGCCCCCAGTGGCGAAGTAAGGTTCCGCTTCAATGACCAGACCCTGGCTTACACGATGAGCCCGCTTGTAGAATTTGCAACCAACATCAGTGGTTTGTACTTGCTGGGTACCTTCAATGAATTTTCGGGAGACGAGTACTCCTTCAGCCTGGTAGCTGACAATACCTGGGTGCTTCCGGAAGTTCTCCTGAAAACCGGTGATAAGTTTAAATTCGCGGAATACTCCAGCTTTATGGGCCGCAACTGGGGTGATGCCGAAGGTGATGGTGTCGCTGAAGAATTCGGTGACAACATTGAATTTACGGAAAGCGATGCCATATATAAAGTTGTCTTCAACGATAAGACTTTGGAATACAGCTTCGAATTTGTGAGAGGTTTATTCCCTGACCAGCTTTTCCTGGTCGGCGGGTTGGCGGCCCATGGCGCATGGACCCCAGGGAATGCCATTCCATTCATGAAGGTCGGAGACGGGGTTTTTGAAGTCTATGCACCTGCAGAAACCGGCCAGGGCTTCAAGTTTCTTGAGGTGCGGGACTGGGCAGGCGACTGGGGCATTGACCCGGCCAACCCCGGCTTTATCATTCAGGAAGGCGAACAGGATGCCATGGTTAGTGAAAACGGATTCTACCAGATCCGCATCGACTTCAACGACAAGTCTGCCACCTTCACCAAAACGGAGTGGGGCCTGATCGGAGACGCTACACCCGGCGGGTGGGCTGACGACACTAACATGACTTTTCAGAATGACTTCGAATGGACAATTACCCTTGACCTTACAGCCGCCAAGATCAAGTTCCGCGCCAATGATGGGTGGGATATTAACTTTGGCGACGATAATGCAGACGGATCGCTGGAAGCAGGAGGTTCCGATATTTCTGTGCCGGAAGCCGGAAATTACACGGTGACCATGAAGCTGTATCCGGAAGGATATACTTATGACCTGATCAAGAACTAAAAAAGATCTGTAACTATAAAGAAGGGGCAAACCTGGCCACAGGATTTGCCCCTTCCCTTTTCAATGCCAGAAATTATTCCACGCCAAACTGAGCTTTGGTCGGCATGGTCAACAAGTTGATCACTTTGGTAATTACGCCGGCAGTACTGGTTTTGTTAACTCCTACCCAGGTCATGGTATCTTTATCTTTGTTTACCCCCTGTATCTCCCACTCTCCATCATCCGCATCAACAATATTGTCCACGTAAAGCATTACATCGCCATCTTCAACCTTTATGCTCCAGGAACCATAACCCGTTTTTTCCTGCCACCGCCCGGACTCAAAAGTGCCATCTTCAAAAAACCGGAACCAGCGGCCCTTGTTGGCAGCTCTGGCAGCCGGATCATCGACGACATAAAACTCAAAGACCCAATAGTCCTTCAGGAGAATAGGAGCCATCGGATGGTCAATGGGTGGAAGGGGGGCGAGGAAAGATCCTGAAGCGCTTTGCCTGGGAGCATCCGCAACGGAGCCGGCTACAGCTCCGGTATCATCTGTCTGATTGCCGGCCTGTTGCCCCGGAGTATTACCATCTCCGGTACAAGACCAAAGGCCGGCCAGCAGGATACATATAAATAAATTTTTCATGGTATAATAATTTGTTGTTATTTCACTAATGCCCTAATGGGCCACCTCGATGTTGCCTTCGGCGGGAACCATCCTGTCCTCGCCAAAAACGGTAACGGTCAATGGCGTATCACTATGATTGCGAATGGCCACCTTTTCATGGGTCACTTTTACCTCCAGATAGCTCCCGCGAAAGCGCACTTTAAAGGAATAAGCGCTCCATTTTCTGGTAATGAAAGGGCTGAACTGGACTTTGTCATCATTAACGCGCATTCCTCCGAAACCTTTCACGAAGGCCATCCAGGTGCCGGCCATACTGGTAGTATGGCACCCATCTTCAGTGTCGTTATTATAGTCATCCAGGTCGAGGCGGGCCGTACGCAGGTACATTTCATAGGCTTTTTCTTCCTTTCCCAGCCTGGAAGCCAGGATGACATGTACACAGGGCGAAAGCGAGGATTCGTGTACCGTCCGTGGCTCGTAGAAATCGAAATTCCGACGGATGGTATCTTCATCAAAATCGCTTTCAAAAAAGTAAAGGCCCTGCAACACATCAGCCTGTTTGATAAAAACCGACCGGAGGATGCGGTCCCAGGACCAGTTTTGATTGAGGGGGCGGCTACTTTTATCCAGGTCAGCTGTTGTGAGCAACTCCTTATCCAGAAAGCCATCATGCTGGACAAAAATATCCAACTCGGCATCATACGGCAGGTACATATTTTCCGCGATCTCTTTCCATTTCCCGGTTTCGGTGTGTTTGTAGAATTTGAGTTTCTCTTCGAGTTCTTCAAACTTTTCCGGGGCATTGGCTTCTACGTATTCCAGGGCTTCCAAAGCATACTGCAGGCACCAACGGGCGATATAGTTGGTGTACCAGTTGTTGTTTACATTGTTTTCGTATTCATTCGGCCCGGTGACGCCATGCATGACGTACTGACCCCGCCGCTCTGAGAAATGAACCCGTTGAGCCCAGAAGCGGGCGATGCCTATGAGCACCTCCAGGCCGTATTCAATGAGGTACTCCTTTTCACCGGTATAACGGATATAATCGTAAATAGCATAAGCAATGGCCCCATTGCGGTGGATCTCCTCGAAGGTGATCTCCCATTCATTATGGCACTCCTCTCCATTCATAGTTACCATCGGATAAAGGGCGGCGCCGTCCTTAAAACCGAGTTTTTCCGCATTCTCGATCGCTTTTTGCAGGTGGCGGAAACGGTAAATGAGCAGGTTTCGGGCGACGTGCTGGTCGGCAGTAGCCAGATAAAAAGGAAAACAATAAGCTTCCGTATCCCAGTAGGTGCTGCCGCCGTATTTTTCCCCCGTAAAACCTTTAGGGCCAATGTTCAGCCGCTCATCTTCTCCGGTGTAGGTTTGATAAAGCTGGAAAATATTAAAGCGTATGCCCTGTTGAGCCGCCACGTCTCCCTCAATGCGGATATCGGCCTCCGCCCATTTGTTTTTCCAGGCCTGAGCCTGTTCCGACATCAACTGGCTGAAGCCTTTTTTATAGGCTCTTTTGACCGCCTTTTCACACATTTCAAGAAGGTCCTCCTTATCGTAATTCAAGGAAGAAACGTTAGCAGCGTATTTGTAGAGAACGATTTCCCGCCCTTCTTCGCAATGCAGGTCAACGGAACAACCAGCATATTTTTCCTTTTGAAGGCGGAAGGAATTGAATTCGAGTTCCTCGCCATCCCGGTAGAGGGCAAATTTCATTCCAGTACAAACCTGAAACTCTGTTTTTTTGGTCTCGGCAATTACATAGCCCGAGCGCCGTTTGACTTTTTTGTTGACCTCCACCCAGAACTTCTCATCATAGTTGGAGTCTTCGTTAACAACATCGGCATTGATATAGGGGGTGAGGGTAAGCGTGCCGGAAAAATCCAGGGGAGTTACCGCATAGCGGATGGCTCCTATTTCATCATCGACAATACTGCAAAAACGGCGGGCGTGGACTCTTACCTTTTTTCCACTCACCATCGTTGCGGTGAAACTCCGATCCAGGTATCCTTCCTGCATGTTGAGCTCCCGGCGGAATTCCTCAACCTTGCATTCGGCGAGGTCCAATGCTTCTCCATCGAACTCCACTTTTATTCCGATCCAGTTAGCGGCGTTGAGAACTTTGGCAAAATACTCCGGATAGCCAATCTTCCACCACCCTACTCTTGTCTTATCCGGATAGTAAATACCGGCAACGTAATTGCCCTGCAAGCTGTCTCCGGAAAAATCTTCTTCAAAGTTGGCCCTTTGGCCGAAACGGCCATTGCCAATGCTGAATACACTCTCCGAAATGCGGTTGTGCTCTCTATGGAATCCTTCCTCAATAATACTCCATTCATCATGTTTGAGGTACTCTTTCATACGTTGAATTTGTGGTTTAAGGTTTTGATTGACAATGGAAGAAATACCGCGCTGATGTCCCGGCCTCAGGGTGTTTTCCCTTCAATGGCCTTCAGGATATCCTGAAAGGCCACGCCTATAAAATTGGGAATCACGTAATGAGCATGTCCGAGGTTCTCCTCTTTGCCCACGCCGACGGCGAAAAAACCGCCGGCAATAGCAGCATCGATACCCTTCTCCGCATCTTCAAAGACGATACATTCTGACGGGCTCACGCCCATCGCTTCGGCCCCCATCTCAAACACCTGTGGGTTGGGCTTACTTCGCGTGATCTTCGTACCATCGATGATCGCCTCGAAACGGTGTGTCAGCCCTACCTGATCCAGGATAGTACCGGCATTTTTACTACTGGAGCCCACCGCCATGCGTATTCCTATCCTGGCGAGATGATCCAGAAAAGGCAAAACGCCATCAAGGATCTCGCTTGGGTCCATTTGCAGAATGTATTCGCGATACCAGCCATTTTTAAGTTCGGCCAGTTCTTTCTTTTCCTTCTCCGTCTTTTGGATACCACCCCACTCCAGTATGAGGTTAAGGGAATCCATACGGCTAACACCTTTCAGCTTTTCATTCTCCTCCTCCGAAAAATCAGACCCAAGGTGGTTAGCCAGGCGGCGCCAGGCAATGAAATGATACTTAGCCGTGTCCACGATAACACCATCGAGGTCAAAAATACAAGCTTTTATCATTAAGGGATTTTTTTTAGTCAAAATAAAAGATGGTTATGACTGCCGGGCTTGCAGCACATCTTGCCTGCTCCCTGCTTCACAGTCCGAGGCAATTGGCATTAAGGGCAGGGGAGTGAATACTTTTCAACCGAAAAACAGGAAACAAAGATAAGATAAGATCAACCGGATTTACAAGATGGCGCAAATCATTTCCATATCTAAAAAATACTAATTTGGGAAAAAGCGGCGTTTAGAGGTAACAATCTTCCCCGGTTAAACCTTTGTCCTTTTGAGAAGTCCTACCTAAAAAATTTTGCTGTTGGCTACTGGCCATTGGCAGTTAGCCGTTAGGCCTGCAAACCGGCATCAGCGTTTTAGGTTCACAAATGCCCCTCATACAGGCGTTTGAATACAAGGGCTGAGTGTTGCCAACAGCCTACCCCCAATAGCAATTCATCACATCCTAAATACCTTTTGCTATGGACAGAAGAGCTACCATTGCCACTTTATTGGGAAGAGGCCCTGCGACAGCCGCCACTGCTGCGGCGCCACTGGTCAACTCCGGGCTTGAACCCTACACCGGGCCATGGGAATATGAACAGGCGGCCCACCTCCTTCGGCGGGCACTGTTCGGCCCTACTTACGTACAGATCAGGGAGGCCGCCGGCCAGGGCCTTGGGCCTACCTTGGAGCAGCTCTTTACTCCTCTTCCCCTGCCGGAACCTCCTCTGAACCACTTTTTCCAGGAGGACCCTCAGGTTCCCGTCGGCCAAACCTGGGTTGACGCTCCGTACTACGAAAATGTCAATGTGCGAGGTTACCGGCGCCAAAGCCTCCGGGCCTGGACCATGGAATTGCTGTACAGTGAGGGCGCCTCGATAAGAGAAAAACTCACTCTTTTCTGGCACAACCACTTCGCCGTAAGAGAGATCAACGATGCAAAATTTCTGTACAAACACATCAGCCTGTTGCGCAAATACGCCTGGGGAAATTTCCGGGAACTGGTCAAAGCAGTAACGATAGACCCGGCCATGCTGCGTTTCCTGAATGGCAACCAAAATACCAGAACCGCCCCCAATGAAAATTTTGCCCGCGAATTGCTTGAACTCTTTACCATCGGCAAAGGCCCTTTGGCCGGCCCCGGCGACTATACCAATTATACGGAAGATGATATCCGGGAAATAGCGCGGGTGCTGACCGGATGGAGAGATGTCGGTTTTTTTTCAACCAATCCCGGAATTTCCGTGGGGGCCATCTTCCGCCCCTTCCAACATGACTCCGGCCAGAAGCAACTCTCCCACCGCTTCAACAATATCCTGATCGAAGATATGGGTGACCAGGAATATGCCCACCTGATAGATGTTATTTTTCAGCAGGATGAGGCCGCCCGCTTTATCTGCCGGAAGCTCTATCGCTGGTTCGTTTACTATGTGATCGACGACAATGCCGAAGAAAATGTCATTGCTCCTATGGCCCAGTTACTGGTGGATAACGACTACGAGATACAGCCGGCCCTGGAAGCCCTGCTCGGAAGCGCTCACTTCTTTGACATGCTAAACGTGGGGCCCATGATCAAGAACCCGCTGGATTTCGTCATGTCCTCCATCAAACCATTCGGGGTAGAATTCCCACAGCCCCTGCGGCCGAGGTATAACGGCTTTCTTGCCTTATTCAACAGTACCGTCCTGCAGCAGATGGAGTACTACAATCCTCCTCAGGTGGCAGGCTGGAAGGCATATTATCAGGAACCACAGTATTACCGGACCTGGATCAACGCCACTACCCTGCCCATCCGTATGTTGGTGACGGATACTATGGCCCTCAATGGCTTCCCTGCCGGCGATTTTCGGGTCCGGATCGACCCTCTGGCTTTCGTGGAGACAATCGACAACCCCAACGACCCGAATGCATTGATAGAGGAATTTGTACAGATTCTCTTTCCACAGCCCATTACCGATGACCAAAAAGCGGCGTTAAAGGAGGTGCTCATCCCCGGCCTTCCCGATTTCGAATGGACCGTCGAGTATAACCTCTACCTGGCCAATCCGGATGATGAGGAACTGGCGGAAGCGGTAGCAACAAAGCTAAGGCAGTTAATCCAGGCCATGCTGAGCATGCCTGAATTTTACCTGAGCTAAGAGTGTGTTCATCTTTCAATAAAAACATCTAAGAACTTTCAATCTTTCCCAATATGAAAAGAAGAAAATTTCTCAAAGCAGCCGGTACGGCAATGAGCGTGCCCGTCCTGTTGAACGGCTTCCGCCTTTCTGCCATGCCCCGCCGCTCCCTGTTCAGCACCCTTAATGCTGATAACGACAGGGTGCTCGTCATAATACAGCTAAACGGCGGCAACGATGGCCTCAATATGCTCATCCCACTGGACCAGTATGACAACCTGGCCAATGCCCGGCTCAATATTATCATACCGGAGATTGATATCCTTAATATTTCAGATACCCTCGGCATCCATCCACAAATGGGTGGAGTGCTGGACCTCTACAACAGCGCCAAACTCAACATTATTCAGAGCGTAGGATATCCGGAACAAAACCGGTCTCACTTCCGGTCAACGGACATCTGGACCAGTGGCTCCCCCGCCGATGAAAGCTGGACGACCGGGTGGCTGGGGCGCTACTTCGAAAGCAACCACGGCGAATTCCCGGAGGGGTATCCCAATGAAGAATACCCGCATCCTTTTGCCATTACCATGGGCAGCATCGTTTCGGAAACCTGCCAGGGCACGGCCGCCAATTTCAGCATGACCCTCAATGACCCCTTTTCTCTCACCCCTTTGACTCAGGGGGCTCCAGGGGATGTGCCGGATACTCCTTATGGAGAAGAACTGGAGTTCCTGCGAACGACCATTGCCCAATCGAACGCATACGCGGAAAGCATTACGGGTGCGGCGGAAATGGGCGCCAACATGGTTGATTATCCCGATGGCAACCGGCTGGGAGAACAGTTAAAAAACGTCGCTCTGCTGATCTCGGGAGGTTTGCAAACCAAGGTTTATGTCGTCAGTATCGGTGGGTTTGACACTCATGCCAACCAGGTCGAAGCCGGCAAACCCCTGGTTGGAGAGCATTCTACCTTGCTTCAGAACCTATCAGAAGCTATTGCTGCTTTCCAGGCCGATCTTCAGGCCCAAAGCCTGGAGCAACGCGTAGTGGGTTTAACCTTCTCTGAATTTGGCCGACAAATTCGCTCAAATGACAGTTATGGGACTGACCACGGATCTGCCGCCCCCTTGATGGTTTTTGGCTCGTGCGTCAAGCCCGGGGTGTTGGGTGACAACCCGGAGATACCCGGCCAGGTTGAACCGCAGGAAGGAGTCCCCATGCAATTTGATTTCCGGGATGTCTATGGTTCTGTTCTGATGGATTGGTTCGAAGTGGAAGAGATGGAGATACGTAGCTTGTTACACGAGGAATTTCAATATTTGCCTGTCTTGCAACCCTGTACGGCCGTCAATGCAGAGGAAGCTCTTAACTTCGGAAAGGATATAGAGGTGAACAGTTTCCCGAACCCATTTCGTGACTGGGCTGCCATCCGGTTTCATACGGAGGGGGAATGGGTAAAACTGAGCATATTCAACAACCTCGGAAATGAGATCAGAGTACTCACCAACCGGAGGCTGCCGGCCGGGCAACATGAGGTGAGGTTCGAAGCTCACGGGCTGCCGGCCGGGAACTACTATTTCCGCCTTCAGCTGGATGGACGGCAGAAGACGAAAAGGATGTTGAAGCTGTAAGAAAGCCTGAGGGCCGGTTGCTGCACAATTGTAAAGGGAACCGGCCCTCAACAGGTTTGACGCTATTTCAAAACGCCCAACTCTTTCCCTACTTTCGTAAAGGCGGCGATCGCCTTATCCAAATGCTCCCGCTCGTGGCCCGCACTGATCTGAGTGCGTATCCGGGCCTTCCCTTTGGGCACTACCGGATAGAAGAAACCTATGACATAGATCCCTTCATCCAGCAAACGGTTCGCGAATTCCTGAGACAGCTTGGCATCGTAAAGCATAATGGGGACGATGGGCGTCTCTCCCGGAACGATATCAAAACCGGCAGCCGTCATCTTTTCGCGAAAATACCTGGTGCTGGCTTCCAGTTTGTCCCTCAGGTGAGTACTGCTGCTCAGCAAATCCACCACCTTGATGGAAGCGCCCACTATGGCCGGCGCCAGAGTGTTGGAGAACAAATACGGACGAGAGCGCTGCCGAAGCATATCGACGATCTCTTTTCTGGATGCAGTAAACCCTCCGGATGCGCCTCCCATAGCTTTGCCAAAGGTGCCCGTAATGATGTCCACACGCCCCATGACGTTGTTAAACTCATGGGTCCCACGCCCCGTCTTACCGATAAAACCGGTGGCATGACAATCATCCACCATCACCAATGCATCGTACTTGTCTGCAAGGGCGCAAATCTTATCCAGCCGGGCAATATCTCCATCCATGGAAAAAACACCGTCTGTGGCGATCATGCGCCGGCGGGCGCTCTGCGCCTCTTTTAGTTTTTCTTCCAGGTCCGCCATATCACTGTGCTTGTAGCGAAAGCGTTGGGCTTTACACAAGCGGATACCGTCGATGATAGAAGCGTGGTTGAGTTCGTCTGAAATAATGGCGTCTTCTGCACCCAGCAGGGGCTCAAACAGGCCGCCGTTGGCATCGAAGGCAGCGGCGTAAAGAATAGCGTCTTCCATTCCCAGAAAGCCGGCGATCTTGCGTTCCAGTTCTTTGTGGATATCCTGGGTCCCACAGATAAACCGGACTGAGGACATGCCGAATCCGTGCGTGTCAATGGCTTCCTTGGCGGCTTTGATCACGTCCGGGTGGGACGACAGGCCCAGGTAGTTGTTTGCGCAAAAGTTGAGTACCTCGCCGGTACTTTGGGTCCTGATCGAGGCGGACTGAGGAGTGGTTATGATTCGTTCCTCCTTGTACAGGCCCGCTTCTCGTATCTCTTTCAGTTCCTTTTCCAGCGTTGGTTCTACGTTTTTATACATGAGTTTTTTTGGTTTTATTTACTCAATTCAATGGTTTTTCCTTCAGCCGCCGACAGTTTTGCCGCATCCAGGATCTCCATAACGGCCATATTGTTCTCAAGTGCCGACAAATCTCCGGGATTGACCGAAATTTCTCCTCTTACAGCGGCAGCGAGAAAAGCAAAGGGGCCAAAACAGGGGTTAGGAAACAGAAGCGGCATAATACTCCCTGAGATGTTCCAGCATATCCGAGGCCATCTCCGGAAGCCCATACTGAGGCTTCCAGCCCCAGTGTTCCCGGGCATAACTGTCATCTATACTTTCGGGCCAGGAAGAAGCGATTTCCTGGCGGAAATCGGGTTTGTAAGAAACCTCGAAGGCCGGGTAGTGTTTTTGTATCTCTTCTTTAACTTCCGCCGGAGTGAAGCTCACGCCCGCCAGGTTATAACTGGAGCGAATCCTGATCTTTTCCGAAGGCGCCTCCATCAGTTCAAGAGTAGCCCTGATGGCATCGGGCATATACATCATAGGCAGGCGGGTATCCGGCCCCAGGAAGCATTCATAGGCTTCTCCCTTGACGGCGGAGTGAAAGATCTCCACAGCATAATCAGTCGTACCGCCTCCCGGGAGGGATTCGTATCCGATAATGCCGGGATAACGGACGGAGCGGACGTCCACGCCGTACTTCTGATGGAAATACTGGCACCAGTTCTCCCCCGCCACCTTACTGATTCCGTAAACCGTTTCCGGCTGCAGGACGGCATGCTGCGGAGTGTCAACTCTGGGGGTCATTCCACCGAATACGGCTATTGAACTGGGAAAGAAAACTCTGAGGCCATATTTTCTTGCTGCCTCCAGAATATTGAACAGGCCGGCCATATTTATTTCCCAGGCCCATTTCGGATTTTTTTCACCTTTAGCCGACAGAATGGCCGCCAGGTGGTAGATCTGTTTTACACCATATTTCTCAATGAGTGCAGATAACCTGGCGCTGTCGAGCACATCCAACTCTTCAAACAGGATGTTATTGGCGCCCGTCTGGCGGATATCGGTAGATAATACTGCCGAAGTGCCGAAGCGCCGCCGCAGTTCTTCGGTTAACACGGTGCCAATCTGGCCATTGGCGCCCGTTACGAGGATGGTTTCGGTTTCCATAATTTGGTCAGAGCTTATTTTTTCCATAAAACAATGAGCCGGAGGCTTCAGTTTGCGAATATACACTGAGTTTCAGGCATATTCCGGAACGGCCTCCAGGTATTCAACAGACTTTTTCTGGTAATCTATCGAACAACAAAGAGTTTCAATGCCATTGGTAATGAGCAGGTACCGGACTTTCAATTCCATATTGTAGATGGCAGCCTGGTGAAAAACATCCTGGGAAATAGGCACCTGAGGGGCCTTGCATTCCACCAGGAGGAAGGGGTTGACCTCCATGTCATACACCAGCAGGTCGAACCGTTTCTGAAGCGAGTTGACTCTCAGCCCTCTTTCGAGGTTGATCCGGTTTCGGTTGTAATTTTTCTCCTCCAAAAGATAATGGATTACCAGTTGCCGGACAAGCTCTTCGGGCAAAAGCACCAGCCATTTCTTCCGGATGGGGTCAAAAATATAGCGCTTTCCCTTTTCCCGCTTCACTTTGAGCAGATCTCTGAACCTCATCAACCCCAATTCAATATTCATAGCATTTAATCTTCAGTATTGACAACCCTTTGGGTAAACAAAACCTTTCCGGAAGGGCTTTTCACCTGAAGTACAAGTGGGCTGCGGCCAGGTAAGGAAGCGAAAATACAACTGAATAATAAGGCTTTCTTTTTCATAACAAGTTTTACTTTCCACGGAACCTTACAAGAAAAAAGCTGCCGCTACATCTTGATAAAATTCAACGCCCAGTAATGACGGGTAGAGGGTTTTACTTTAAACCTTTCGTCAATCCTATGGCCCAGTATCCAACAGATGCGGCCACCGGCATCCTCCAATATCCAGATTTTTTCTTTCTCAAACCGGCTTACTTTATTGTTGTTGAAGAAATCCTGTAGTTTCTGGTGGCTTCCTTTCATTCCCAGCGGCTGAAAAACATCACCGGTTTTCCAATGCCTCAGGGTTAAGGGAAACTCAAGGGCGTCGGCATCGAGATACACTTCCCAACTGGTATCGGGAAAAGCCGGAGGTTTGCCATTAACGAGCCTCGCCTCCAGTTTACCTCCAGGCACTTTTATTGTCCGGGTTTCCGGGCTCAGTTGATATTCCTTCGATCCTGGCCTGGCAGAAATCTCTTCCACTACCAGTTCTTCCCGTTCCACCAGCAGCCGGTAACCGGGTGCGATAAAAAAAGCACCGGTACTCCTGAGGCTCCGGGCAAGTTGGCGGGCCTGGCTGGAATTGAAACCATAGGGGCTAAGCAGCTCGAAAAGGACGGTGGGGAGCACCGGGCCAAATGATTCCAGTTCTTTAATGCTCAACCGGAAAGGGCTGCTATAGGAAAGGATTGTCTCCTGAGCGATGTGGCGCATGGCCCAATCCAGCAAGTGCTCCAGCTGGCGAAAGTGTGTTATGTTTTCCGCCATGGTCTGCTCAAAGGCAGGGTTGATCTCCTTTAAAACGGGAATAACCTGATGCCGGATCTTGTTGCGCTGGTATTTAAATTCTTGATTTGTATGGTCCTTACGGTAGGAGGCCCCTTTTTCTTTTGCATACTGTTCGAGTTGTTCACGGCTGGCAAAAAGCAATGGCCTGACAACATGTCCGTTCTTCACGGGAATGCCATGCAACCCCCGTATCCCACATCCTTTAGTAAGGTTAAAAATAAGCGTTTCTATGCTGTCATTCAGGTGGTGTGCAGTAGCAATATGGGTAAATCCATTCTTTTTTCTGGCCTCTTCAAGCCAGGCGTACCGGAGTTCCCGGGCTGCCACCTGAATAGACACCCCTTGCTCCCTGGCATACCCCTGGGTATCGAACCGCTGGGAGAAAAACGGCGCTTTCCAGCGCTCTGCCAGGGCCGAAACAAATCGTTCATCTTCTTCAGAGGCCTCTCCCCGAAGTTGGAAGTTACAGTGTGCTACTCCGAATTCCAACCCGGCTTCCCGAAACAAATACCCCATTACGGCCGAGTCTACTCCTCCACTGACAGCCAGTAATGTCCGGCTATCCTGCCCCAGGAGGTGTTCCTTTTCAAGAAAATTCAAAAATTCCTTTAGCACAGTTGATAATCTTGTACTTTTTTCAGGGAGGATGCTTATCCTTCTTTTCAGGGCCAGGCTAGACCCGGGCCTGTTCTTCATAATTCCGGCGGATAATCTCGTTGGTCTCCTCCAGAGTTCTGAATACCTCAAAGGTGGTGCCCTGGGTTCTCAAAGCCCCCAGGGCATTAGCGTACTGGGCTGCCCGGATGTAATCATTCTGGCCTTCCAACAACCCAAAAGCAAGGCCGCCTGCAAAGGAATCACCACATCCGGTGGTGTCAATCACTTCCTTCACCCGGACGGAGGGGATGAATTCCGCCTTAAACTGCCCGTTCGGCATGGAGTAAGCCATACACCCCCGGGAATCGAGGGTGATCACCACTGCCTTGACGCCTCGCTGCAGCGAATAAATGGCAAACTCTGCCATCTCACTTTCGGAGAGTTCAGTATAATCCTCCTTTAGTTCTTCGGCCTTATACTCTTTCTTGAACCAGCAGCAACCGGCCTCTTCGATATTCATTTTCAGAATATCGATATAGGGCAGCCACAGGTCGCGCTCCACCCAAAACCTTCGGAGCCGGTCACCGTTCGTAGTGACGGTTGTGGTTGGCCCGTGAGCATCAAAAATGGTAATGGCATTTTCCTTTCGGTTGGCTTTGATGTACTGCAAAGTTTCCAGTGGCACTTCATAATCGGAGATCGGCACACAGACAAAAACATCGCAATGGATAAGCGGAGCGATGTCTTCCGGGCGAATGGGAGGCATAAAGGCCGTTTGTTTTTCAAGGCGGTTATTCTGGTCAATAAACCGCAGTTGGATAACATCGCCCTGGTCAAGATGCGAATAGACCCCATCCATGCCAATATTTTCATAGCCGGAAAACAAGGTTCGCACACCGGCATCATCCTTTTTCCGGATGTGTGTAACGGGAAAAACCTTTCCCTTACCTTCAAGCAACCTGGATAAGGCAATGGCGGGATGGGTAACACAGCCATACTTTACAATGACCTGCCCCTTACTCGTTGTAATATGGTCATAAGGGATAGGGCCCAAGATAGCGACCTGAAATTCACGCTTCATATTACTGAGAACTCTTTTGTCTCCGGTAATATAATGAATAATTTCTGACTACCTAAGCTTTTTATTTTCCTGAAGGCATAACGGAATTGTATTGGGGCGCTTTCATCCTTCCTCTAGGCGGGAGAAGGAAAGCATGACCTTCTCCAATCTCCCCGGAAAGCCATCAGGGCTTGCCCGGCACCAATTTGCGACGCATTACCGGCACATCTTTTACGGCCATCTGCACGGTCTTGTCTTTGATCTTCTCTTCCAGCAACACGATCTTGCCCCGGCGCAGATTATCCAGGACATCCTGCTGATAATGCCGGACAGTGATCAGTTCCAGGCCTCTGTCCATCATAACCTTAAATTTGTCTTTAAGCAATTCGGCCAGGCGGTCGGCCTTATCGTCGATGTCATTTATGATGAGGCTAAAGCTGATGGCCGAGTTCTGCATCATATTCACCTGGATACGCAGGCCGGCGATAAGGTTAAAGATGTAGCTTATGTGATGTTCGGCTACGAAGGAAAAATCCAGAGTGCTTATGGAAAGGAGGCACTGGTTCGTTTCGACGGCTACCATTGGGGGATAATTATCTTCCACCTCATCAGAGATCACCGTGCCTTCTCCTGTCGGTTCGATAAAAGACTTCACGAAAAGCGGGATGCTTTTATTCTGGAGGGGTTTGATGGTCTTGGGGTGAATGACCTTGGCGCCATAATAAGTCATTTCTATCGCCTCTCTGTAGGAAAGCCGGCCCAGCTTGACAACATTCTCGAAAAGGCGCGGGTCAGCAGTAAGTACTCCCGGCACGTCTTTCCAGATCGTCATATCGTCCGCATCAAGGCAATAAGAAAATATGGCCGCAGTATAGTCGGACCCTTCTCTTCCCAGGGTGGTCGTAAAGTTTTCGGAAGTGCTGCCAATGAAACCCTGGGTGAGAATGAACCCTTCTTTTTCGAGCATAGGCCGGGCGATTTTGGCGGAGCGTTCCAGTGTTTCCTCCCACTGCACCCAGCCCTCGCGAAAGATGTTATCGGTCAGGATGATGTCTCTTGCATCGAGCCACTGCGTTTTCAGGCCTACTTTATTCAGGAATGCAGCGACAATTTTAGAAGAGGCCAGTTCTCCCGCGGATACGATCTGGTCATACATGTAATCGTAATTCTCGTGGGGTTCTTCTTCCAAAACCCACTCAACCTCTACAAAAGTGTCATTGACTGAAGCGTAAACTTCATCTTCCCTTCCGAAAAGCTCATCAATTATACGGTAGTGCTGGGCTTTGATATCATTCAGGATGGAGAACGCCTCACCGTTGCGTGCTGCATGGGCTTCAACTACGGTTTCCAAAGCATTAGTCGTTTTCCCCATTGCAGAAACGACAATGGCCAGTTTTTCTTTATTGTAATTCCGGAGGATATTGGCTACGTTCCTGACAGCAGCGGCATCCTTCAGAGAGGAGCCACCAAACTTAAATACTTTGATAGCTTGCTTCATGGATGAGTTCTTGTAACTAAATCTGGTTTGTGACTTATAAAAGTCCCGAAGGTAACGAATTGCCGGAAAAATTTCACACCCTTTTCCGAAGCACCAGAAGGAGGCGGAGGCTGGAAACAGAGAAGGGAACCCCAGCTGATTGCCGAGATTCCCTTCTGTTGCGCTCTGCAACGAGAGCCCGGTGGTTATTTCTTGAAGTAGGAAGCCTCTATTGCCTCTCCATTCTGCACTTTCTCCAGGCGTTCCTTGAATTCATTTGACATTTCCAGGTCATCCTTTCTGGCATATATCTCTTTGAGAGCGATCAGAGTGTTCATATCGCTGGGGTTCAAAGCCTCTGCCTTCTGGAAGTAGGGCAATGCCTTATCGAATTCCTTAAAGATCTTGTCTTTCAGATCTTCGTATTTTTTCAGGCCTTCCTTTGAATAATCATCCGCATATTTGTTCAGTTCCTGGGTCATGGAGGCAGCCCTGTTATAGTACAAAGCGCCAATGCTGTAAACTGCATCGGAATATTCGGGATCCTTCTCGACAGCCTGGTTGTAGTACTTCAGCGCCTTATCAAAATACTCCTGGGCCTTCTCCTCATTACCATCCTTCATTTCCCGCTGTTGCAGGTTATCATAAACGTTCCCCAGAGTAGAGTACAAAGACACGTTATCCGGTTCTTTTTGAATTGCCATTTCGAGTTTGCCGATCAGCTCATCCAGTTTATTAATGCGCAGGAAGTGGTTGATTTCGGCGAAGAGCAGCGAAACGTCATCCGGGAAAAGTTTGCGCCCTTCTTCGAGATACTTGTAGGCGGCTTCGATGTCCTTGTCGGCTTCGATCTTGTAGAGCGCCTCGTAAATGGCCGCCTTATCGTATTTCATTTCATAGAGTTTGCGGAAGTACTCTGCCGCAGCTTCCGGCTGCCCGCCGTTCAGCGCAGCCAGTCCGGTGATGTACAGTTGGTTGTTGTAGTCATCTTCCGCGTCCAGTGAACTTTTTTCACCCTCTTTTTTCAGTTTTTCGTGAAGGGTCACTGCCATCTTGAAGTCTTCGAAAGCACCTTTGTAATCCTGGTCTTCATAGAGGAAGATCCCCATGTTGCTGAGGTTCCCCTGGGCAATCTGGAAGCCTTTAAGGGCGTCTTTGGTCTGCCATTTTTTATCTGCCAGTTCGTAAGATTTGATATACGCTTCGGCAGCTTCCTGGGCGGGGTGCTTTACCTTGGGCAGTTCATCCAGGCTTCCCATACCCAACTGGCGGACAGCCACAACCTGGTTAGCGATTTCGTTGTAGATCTCACCCTTGGAAGCCCAGGCCGAAGGATCCTTGGCAATTTCCGGGTCTTCCAGCGCCAGGTTGATCTGTTCAACTGCTTCTGTTAACTTCGCCTTGTTCCCTGTAGGATCGAGATTATAGGCCCCAAAAGCCTTGTTGGCCTCTCTCAGTGCCTTTTTCCCATCTTGAGCGTATGCCGCTGTTATGAGCAGAATGGCCATGAGGCCCAGAATAAGTTTTTTCATAGTGAAATCTTATTTATTTTGTCAATGTTTTGATGCAAATCTAAAGATTTGACGCCATTTCCGCGTCAATGGGCATTTACAAAATGTTAAAAATATCGACAAAATTGTGCCTAACTTTAACTTTTCAGGCCCATAATTAAACAACGAAAAAGAGCCGGGCTATGTTTTATGCCGTTATTCCTCCTCATTGGCAGCTGGCCTTTCTACATCCGTATCTTCCTCTTCCGATTCCCTGACCACGGCTACATCGGCTATTTCATCATCAGGGTCAAGGCGAATCAGGCGTACGCCCTGTGTAGAACGGCCCATTACGCGAACATCGCTGACCGCCATCCGGATCACAATACCCGAACGGTTGGTTATCATCAGCTCGTCTTCATCCTGAACGGATTTAATGGAAACCACCCCGCCGGTCTTTCCGGTCACAAGCATATTCCGCACCCCTTTTCCACCGCGGTTGGTCAAGCGATATTCGCTGAATTCCGTTCGCTTGCCCATCCCGCGTTCCGAAATGACCATAATGGTAGTGTCTTCCTCTGTGGGGTCGATACAGACCATACCGACAACGACATCTTTGCCATCGTCGTTAAGACTAATGCCTCTGACGCCGGCGGCAGTACGGCCCATGGCGCGCACCTTTGATTCGTTGAAGCGGATGGCATTCCCATTCCGGCTGGCCAGGAAGATCTCATTCTCTCCATTGGTCAGCCGGGCTTCGAGCAGTTGGTCTCCCTCATTGATGGTTATGGCGTTGATGCCGCCGGCACGGGGGCGGGAATAAGCCTCAACGGACGTTTTTTTCACCAGGCCACGCTTAGTGCCAAAGACGATGAAATGGTTATTGACAAAGTCTTCATCTGTCAGGTCCTCAATAATAATGTAAGCCTTGACCTTGTCTTCCCTGGGTATGGAAAGGATGTTCTGGATCACCCGGCCGGAGGAACTTTTCGAAGCCTCCGGAATCTCATAGACCCGCAACCAGTGGCATTTTCCCTGCTCTGTAAACAGGAGCAGATAATTGTGGGTAGTGGCGACAAAGAGGTGTTCAATAAAATCGGTATCCCTGGTTTTACTGCCCCTGGACCCCCGCCCCCCGCGGCCTTGCGTCCGGTATTCAGTTATCGGCGTGCGCTTGATATAACCAAGATGCGAGATGGTCACTACCACTTCCTCATCGGGGATCATGTCTTCAATGCTGATCTCTCCGTCGGCGAAGCTGATATCGGTACGCCGTTCATCGCCGTATTTTTCCTTCACTTCCAGCAGTTCCTCTTTGACGATCTCCCGCTGGAGATCCTCACTTTCCAGAATGGCTTTAAGGTGCGCTATGCGCTTCTGGATCTCATCGTATTCCGCGCGAACTTTGTCCCTTTCCAGCCCGGTCAGCTTCTGAAGGCGCATATCCAGGATAGCCCTTGCCTGAGCCTCGGACAGTACATTATTTTCCTCGCGGGGGTATTCTTCGGTATCTGCCTCCTCGATCAACGGGCCGAACTTTTTCCAGAAAGCGTCTTTATCATCGATGAAATCTCCCCGCATCAGGCCGTCCCTGGCTTCATCGGGGGTGCCGGACTTCCGGATCAGTTCGATCACCTCATCCAGATAATCCAGTGCGATGAGCAGGCCGACCAGGATGTGAGCCCGGGCAATGGCTTTTCGCAGGTCGAAACGCGTCCTGCGGATAATGACCTCGATCCGGAATTTAATAAATTCACGGATCATCTCTTGCAGGTTCAGCGTGCGGGGGCGGCCGTTTACCAGTGCCACGTTATTCACCCCGTATGAGGTCTGAAGCGGGGTGTATTTGTATAATTGGCTAAGCACCACATTAGCAATGGCGTCTCGTTTGATATCGACCACAATGCGCAGGCCCTGTCGGTCCGATTCATCCCGGATGTCACTAATACCGATGATCTTTTTGTCATTGACCAACTCGGCGATCTTGGCAACCAGGGAAGCTTTATTGACCTGATAGGGAATTTCCGTGATGATGATCGTCTCCTTCCCGCTGGCGGCAGTCTGGATTTCAGCTCTACCCCGGACAACGACTCTCCCTCTTCCGGTTTCGAAAGCATCTTTCACGCCCTGGTAACCATAAATGATGCCGCCGGTCGGAAAATCCGGGGCTTTGATATGCTGCATCAGCTCATCCACCTGGATTTCAGGATTAAACAGCATAGCAATGATGCCATCCACGACTTCAGACAGGTTGTGGGGCATCATATTGGTAGCCATCCCTACGGCAATCCCGGACGCGCCGTTGATCAGCAGGTTGGGCACCTTGGTGGGGAGCACGGAAGGTTCCTCCAGGGAGTCGTCAAAGTTCAAAGTAAAGTCAACCGTATCTTTATTGATGTCCGCCAGGAGGTCATCGGAAATGCGGCGCAGGCGGGCTTCCGTATAACGCATGGCGGCAGGGCTGTCACCATCCATTGAGCCGAAGTTGCCCTGGCCATCGACCAGAGGATACCTGAGCGACCAGGATTGCGCCATACGCACCATGGTATCATAGACGGAAGAGTCTCCGTGTGGGTGGTACTTACCCAATACTTCACCTACAATACGGGCTGATTTCTTGTGCGCTTTATTATAGGATAGCCCAAGTTCTGACATACCATAGAGCACTCGCCGGTGAACCGGCTTAAGTCCGTCCCGCACATCGGGCAATGCTCTGGAGACAATGACCGACATCGAGTAATCGATGTAGGCTGACTTCATCTGATCCTCGATGTTGACGGGGATAATTCGCTGTTTCAAAGGCATTTACGCTTTTTGTGCTTTAATGATCTTTTTGCTTCGGGTATTGTTTCAAGAAGCGCCGTGTAAAGACATGCAAAGATAAGAAAAAAGCGTCAAAACCAGGAGCTCTTTTTCAACTATCCGATGGGGTAATTCCATTAAATTTTCAGCCGGTTCCGGCAACGCAAAATTCAAAAAAGCAAAGGATTTTGCGATTTTATGGCCGAGCAGGCCGGCTTAAAAACTATCTTTGCGGGAATTACATTTAACGACAACCAAACAGACCTTTTATGCCGCAGGAAGTAAAGCCTTACGACGAACAGGATGGCAAGAAAAGCCAGGTCTCCAGAATGTTCGACCGCATTGCGCCATATTACGACTTTCTCAACAGGCTTCTATCAGCCGGCATCGACACGATATGGCGCAAACGGGCCATCCGGCAATTGCAGGGATATAATGTACAAACTTTACTGGATGTAGCTACCGGAACAGCTGACGTTGCCCTGGAAGCGGCCCGGCAATTGAAACCGGAACGCATCATCGGTATTGATATTTCCAAAGAAATGCTGGATATTGGCCGCTCCAAAATCAGCCGGCGCGGCTTGCAAAGCCAGATCGAGCTGCAAGTGGGCGACTCGGAAAATTTGCCTTTTCCGGACAATACGTTTGACGCAGTTACCGTTGCATTTGGTGTGCGCAATTATGAAAACCTGGAAAAGGGCCTGGCGGAAATGCGCCGGGTGCTGAAAAATGGGGGGCGCCTGGTAGTCCTGGAATTCTCCAGGCCGAAGATCTTTCCCTTCAAACAACTTTACAATTTCTATTTTGCCAATATCCTGCCCTTGATCGGCAGGCTGACATCTAAAGACCCCAAGGCATACCGATATTTGTACGAATCCGTACAGGCTTTTCCGGACGGAGACGATTTCATCAAAATTCTTGAAAAAACCGGTTATAAATCGAATCAATGCATACCACAGACACTGGGAATCTGCTCCATTTACACGGGAGAAAAGTAGGGCTGCTTTTCCTGGCCCTGGCCTTGTATTTTTCCGCTGCGGCCCAACGAACCGGCGGAAACAATTACAATTATTTCGACTTCCAGCAAAAACCCTATTATTTTGGTATTACGCTGGGGTATAATACCTCTTCCTTCAAACCATTCCGGTCCAGCTCCTTTCTGGAAAGCGATAGTATCCGCAGTATTGAGTCTGTAAGCGGCCCTGGATTCAACCTCGGCATTGTAACCAACCTCAAAATGGGGGAAGATTTTGACTTTCGTTTCCTCCCCACCCTCTCTTTTGCCGAACGCAACATCCAGTACAACAAAGTGGGCCGCCTGGCTTCCTTCAGCCAGCGGAAAGTAGAATCCGTCCTGGTGGAAATGCCTTTTCAGATCCGTTATAAATCTAAACCCTACAATGATTTCCGGCTCTTTGTCATCGCCGGGGTCAAATATTCTTTTGATGTGGCCAGCGATTCCCGAAGCCGGCAGGCTGAATCACTGGTAAAGATCTCTCCCAATGATTTCTCTCTGGAGTACGGCGCCGGAATTCAGTTCTTTTTCCCGTTCTTCATCTTTTCTCCCGAGTTCAAGATCTCACACGGGCTGGGTAATACCCTCATCTATAACGACAACCTGGAGGAATCGACGGTACTGGAGAAATTGTTATCCCGCACCTTTACGATCTCGCTCCACTTCGAGGGGTAGGGAAACCCGGTCATTCAATCATTATTTTTTTTACCACTTCACCCCCTGCCTTCAACTGTAAACAGAGCAAATACGGGCCGACAGGCAAGCCGGATACGGGGAGCGCAATATGTTGCATCCCCGGTTCTAACGAAACCTTCCGGCAAGCCCTTCCGGAGGTATCCGTCAACCTCACCCTTTTAACCCCGATTCCGGAATCTGCCCAGTCGATTAAAATATGCTCCCGGGCAGGGTTAGGAAATATCTTCAGCCCGGCAACCTCCCCGGGGAACCGGACGGCAGTAGGCGGGTTCGCGATATAGTCGAAGGTTACGGTTACAGAATCCGCAGGAGCATCGACGGGGAAGAAGCGGAAACGGGCAATCAAACGGCCGGAAACGCCATTTGGGAACAATTGGAGTATAAACCTGTCTGTACCGGTAACTTCAGGAGGCAGGACAAAATCAGCACTATCCACCCCATCTGCCGGATTGTGATAGGTGGAAGGGTCCTGGATGGCGGTTTCCCAAACGCCGGACTGGCCGTGCCCGCCGGAAAGTATCCTCCTTTCTTCCAGCTTGACCCAACGCATCTGCAAAGAATCGCCGGAATGGTTATCGAACTGAGCGTAGTCATAAAAAACAAAAAAGCTGGCGTCTTTTTCAGCCTCCACCAGATGAGGCAAAACGGAAAAGGCTTGCTGAGCGGCGAGTGGGGAGGCGGCAAGGAGCACCATTGCCAGAAAGATCGTAGTTCGCATTTTCTTTACCGGATATTGGGTGTTGATAAACAAAAAAGTGAAGATAGGGATTTCGGAAATAACTCCTGGCAATGCCCTATCACCCCTTCGGGATTTGGCTCAGGAATTCACTGTGTACATATTCGATCACCTCCGGGAAAAAAGTATTAAACTCTTCATTAAGGCCTTCATGATGCAACATCAGGCTTTCCAGGGCGCCATCGAGATACTCCGGGCGGCTCACCCTGTTCTTCATCCGGCGGAAAGTGATAGCCAGGCCGTTGTGCGAGCCGTAAGAACGCAGCCAGTCGTCTGCGATCATCATTGGAAGGTGCCTCTTCAGGCCCGGAGGCATGAGCGCCATGTTTTCTTCCAGAACCTGATATACTTCCCGGGTAAATTCCGGCAGGGGCTGATCAGAATAGCGATGCCAGTTACAGGACAACAGGTAATCGTAAAACACATCGATAATAACCGGGGCATATTTGCTGTGGGCTTCATAAAGGCGCCGCACCCCTTTCAGCACCTCAGGATGGTTGTCGGTATAGGTATCGATTGCCCGGTGCAGGCGCACTCCTTCCTGTATGGCTTCAGGATATTGCCGGGCCTGTTCATTATTGAGGTAATCCGCCAGAAAATTGCCGATCAGCAGTTCTTCGTGCCCGCAGGAAAGAAAAATGTGCGCCAGAAAATTCATAAGCCGGTGTTCATGCTTTTCTTAGATACAAAAGTAAACAGGCTTTGGTTGTCCGGAAGGAATAAACCTGCAGCCAGGAGAAATGAGAATACCTCTGCGCTTACCCGTAATTATTTTATCTTTGCGGCGCTAAAAAATTGACAGTATTGAAAGGCCTTTGCTATACCCGGGCCTCATAATAAAAAAACGACAACAGATATGGGATTGAAATGTGGAATAGTGGGCTTGCCGAATGTTGGAAAGTCAACGTTATTCAATGCACTGACTTCCGCCAAGGCCCTGGCTGCCAATTATCCATTTGCGACCAAAGACCCCAACATCGGCGTGATCACCGTGCCGGACCCCCGCCTCGACCACCTTGCCGAGCTGGTCAACCCGCAGAAGGTGCTGCCAACGACAATCGAGATCCTCGATATCGCCGGGCTGATCAAAGGCGCGAGCAAGGGAGAAGGGCTGGGTAACCAGTTCCTGGCCAACATCAGAGAGGTAGATGCCATCATCCACGTCGTCCGGTGTTTTGACAATACTAATGTCGTTCATGTTGATGGCAGTGTTGACCCGGTGCGGGATAAGGAAGTCATTGACGCCGAACTGATGCTCAAAGACCTGGAAACCGTAGAAAAACGCCTGGAGCGCCTGCGCAAACAGGCAAAAACCGGCAAAAAAGAGGACCTGAAACTGGTAGCCATCGCCGAAAAGATCAAAACGCACCTTGAAGAAGCCCAGCCCGCCCGGTCTCTGGAACTGGATGAGGAAGGCGCCGCCTTGCTTAAAGACATGTTCCTGCTTACGTCCAAGCCCATCCTCTACGTCTGCAATGTGGATGAAGACTCCGTTGGCAGTGGCAATGCTTATACTGAAGCGTTCGCAAAAGCCGTCGCCGGTGAGCCCGCCGAAGTGATCCGGATCAGCGCCGATATCGAAGCGGAGATCGCTCAGCTGGAAAGCAAGGAAGAACGCCAGGAATTTCTCGAAGAAATGGGGCTTGACGAACCCGGTGTCAACAAGCTTATCCGGGCCGCCTATCACCTGCTTCACCTGATCACCTACTTTACCGCCGGAGAAAAAGAGGTTCGCGCCTGGACCATCCGAAGGGGGTGGAAAGCCCCACAGGCCGCCGGCGTAATCCATACGGATTTTGAAAAAGGCTTCATTCGGGCTGAAGTGATTAAATATAGCGATTACGTAAATCTGGGCTCGGAACATGCCGTTAAAGAAGCGGGCAAAATGGCTGTGGAGGGAAAGGAATACGTAGTTGAAGACGGAGATGTCATGCATTTCCGGTTCAATGTATAGGCCCGGTCATGGAACGATATTTTATCATCTACAAGCCATACGGGATGCTCAGCCAGTTCACCAGAGAACACCCCAATCATCATACGCTGGGGGAGTTGTTCCAGTTTCCGAAAGACGTCTATCCCGTCGGGCGCCTCGACCAGGACAGCGAGGGGCTGCTGATCATCACCAACGACAAACGCCTGAACCATTTCCTTCTGGACCCTTCCTATGCCCATAGCCGCACTTATCTGGCTCAGGTAGAAGGTGTTCCTCAAACAGAAGACCTGAAAAAGCTCCGGAAAGGCATTAGGATCCGCGTAGGCAAAAAAGAATACACAACCCTCCCGGCTCAGGCGCGGGCCCTTTCCCAGCCACCGCCTCTTCCGGACCGGGACCCTCCCATCCGCGTGCGCAAATCGATCCCGGATTCCTGGATCGAACTGGAACTGAAAGAAGGGAAAAACCGGCAGGCCAGGCGGATGTGCGCCAAAATCGGCTTCCCGGTACTGCGACTGGTGCGGTCCAGGATCGAACGGCTGGAAATTAAGGATCTTAAGTCCGGAGAAGTAAGGGAAATGGACAAAAAAGACATTTACAGGCTTTTGAGGTTAGGATAAACCCCAAAAAACAGAACCGTCGAGTCATGAAGCCGTCAAATCAGCCCACCATACCCTCTTCACCTTCTCCCACCCTCATTCTGGGCACCGCCATGTGGGGCTGGACTACCCCCAGGGCGGCCTGTTTTGAATTGCTCGACGACTTCTACCGGCACGGCTTCCGGGAAGTGGACGGGGCTACCAACTACCCCATTAACAAGAGGCCCGAAGATTTCAGAAAGGCCGAAAATATCCTCCTGGAATGGATAAAAGCCCATGAAATAAAGGACCTCAAAGTGATGATGAAGGTTGGAAGCATCAACAATATGCGGACTCCGGAAAACAACCTTTCCAAAAGCTTCCTGCTGATGCTTCTGGACGAGTACCGCAACCTGTTCGGCAGCAACCTCGATACCTTCATGATCCATTGGGACAACCGGGCGGCTGAGGCAGAGATAAGGGAAAGCCTCGAAGCCCTTGCCAGAGCCAGAGAACTAGGGGTAAGAGCGGGGCTTTCAGGAATTAAACATCCTGAGGCCTATGCTCAGCTGAATAAAGAATTCGGTTTTAATTTCCGGATACAGTTCAAACACAATATCCTTCAATCTGACTACCCCCGGTACAAGCCCTTTCATGGGAAAGCCGGTTTCATCACCTACGGAATCAATGCCGGTGGAATAAAACTGGACCCGAAAGAATACGGCCGGGGAAGCTCGCTTATGGCAAGAGGAGGAAAGACAGAGGAAGAACCCGCCATTGCCCGTCCGCTGAAGGCCATTCTCGGGAAAGCCACCCGGGCCGAAGGCCGCCCGGGTGTTTCCTCCTTCAACCACTGCGGCATGACTTTCGCTTACCACAGCCCGGATGTCACCGGCATTCTCCTGGGCGCTTCCACCTCCAAACAATTGAAGGACAGCCTTGAATTTTTCAGCGCGCTTAAAACCTATAATTACCGGGATTTGTATGAAAGATTAAAGGAACTCCATGAGAAGCAGGCGGGAAAAGTATGATTTTCTGATCATCGGAGGCGGAATATTCGGCATATATGCGGCGCTGTATCTTTCGCAACACGGATTGAAGATCTGTATTGTCGAAAAGGAAAAGGAACTCCTGAAAAAGGCCTCCATCGTGAACCAGGCCCGGCTTCACAGTGGATACCACTACCCCCGAAGTGTGGCCACCGCTCTGATGTCAGACGACAACAAATCCCGCTTTACGGCTGACCATCAGGAGTTTATCAACTTCAAGTTCGAGAAATACTACGCCATTGACCGGTTCGGTTCCTTTACCGACAGCCTCCAATTCGAACGCTTTTGCGAGTTTATTGGTATCCGGTGCGAACCGGTACTACGCCACCCTCTTTTCAATTACCATCGCCTGGAAGCACTTTATGCCACCACGGAATACTCCTTTGACCCAATTCTCATTGCCGAATACTACCGCAGGAAGCTAAAAGAAGGACAGGGAAATATTGACGTCCGGATGTATAACCGGGTAGAAAGTGCAGAAATACAGGGCAACTGCTGGAGTGTCGAGGTATCGGCCCTGGAAAGCGGCGAACGCCATCAGCTGGAGGCCAGCCAGGTGATCAACGCCACCTATGCCGGCAGCAATGCCATCAACCGGCTGTTTGGCGTCCGGGATATTGACCTGATGCATGAGATCTCGGAAATGGTATTTGTCACCTCCCCTCAGGTAAAAGACATCGGGCTGACCGTCATGGACGGGCAGTTCGGATCCCTGATGCCCTACGGATTGTCCGGGATATTGTCCTTATCCTCCGTTGCCTATACCCATCACAAGGTGTCTTATGACAACCTTCCCACGTTTGACTGCCAGGCACTGAACCCCGAATGCCGGCCGGATTTTCCATCCATCTGCAGTTCCTGCCCCGCCCGCCCGCAATCCAACTACCGGAAAATGATCGGCCAGATCAAACACTACTTCAGTGAAGAAGTGGGGTTCCAGTACTTCACCTCGATGTACACCATAAAATCCAAACTTAAGGCCAGTTATATCGATGACGGGCGGCCTACTGAGATCTCAATACTCAATGATAATCCACGATTTTATTGCATCTTTGCCGGAAAGATCAACTCCATATACGAAATAGAAAAAGTAGTTGAGTTTTAGCCCTGAAAATTAAAGCCTCGACGAATATGGCCAACAAAGTTCATGTGTCTTCCGAGATCGGAATGCTTCGGCGGGTTATTGTCCACAGGCCGGATGAAGGAATTGCCCGCATTTCTCCCAAAAGAGCCGAAGAGTTGCTTTTTGACGATATCGTTTACCTTCCCCGCATGCAGGAAGAGCACGATATTTTCACCAACGTACTTCGCTTTTTCATTGGTAGCGAGAATGTTCTGGGCACCACCAACCTTCTGCGCGAAGCCTTGCGGCACGACGAGGAAAGCAAGCATGAAATGATTTCCCGGATCGTGGATTACGAAGAACTGCCGACGAGTTACCTGGATATGCTGCTCAGTATGCCCGACGAATTGCTCGCCAAGGTGCTGGTCAACGGTTATTACCCCGAGGAAGATTATTTCCTGTTTGACCCCATTCCCAATTTCATTTTCACCAGGGATATCGCTGTGACGGTCAACGACCACGTCGTCATTACCAAACCAGCCAAAGAAGCCCGGTTTCGGGAGAACTACCTGACCCGTTTTATCATCTGGGCCCATCCGATCTTTCGGGACCTGCGGGAAAACGGGCGCATCATCAACCTGAACCGGGTTGATGAATTTCCGCCATCCCGGCGCGGGGAAATGATCTCTATCGAGGGGGGAGATATGATGATTCTCAACAAAGAATACCTCCTCATTGGCTGCAGCGAACGCACAACGGAATACGCAGTGAGATCCCTGAAGGATGTACTTATCGAAAAAGGGGTAATCAAGCACGTGGTACAGGTCAATATCCCCAATGACCGCAGCTATATGCACATAGATACCGTTTTCACTCAGATCAGCCGCAACCACCTCGTCGCTTACAAGCCGATCGTGGAGGACGGCCTGGGTTCCTATGTAACGGTTTACGGCCAGGATGGGGTAGAACGCCACTACCCTACCGTTAAGGAATTCCTTCTTTCTGAGATCAACTCCAAGATGCAATTCATCTGGAGCGGAGACGGAGAATCCCCCTATCAGGAAAGAGAACAGTGGACGGATGGCTGCAACCTGGTAACCATAAAGCCCGGGGTCGCCCTGACTTATGACCGCAACCCCATGACGGAAAAGGCTTTCGAGAAGGCCGGTTACCGGACTGCCCACGCTCGCGAGCTTCTGGCTGCATTCAAAGATGGGATCATCAAACCGGAGGAAATCACCAATACCATTATACTGCTGCCCTCCAATGAACTGTCAAGAGCCCGGGGGGGCTCTCATTGTATGACCTGCCCTATCGAACGGGAGGACCTTTAGGGCCAGCTGTTCTCCGTTGCGGATTGCAGATTGTGAGGCAGCCGGGAAAGTGGTTAATACCGGAGAAAAAGCAAAAACCATGTACACGCACGAATTTAAAAAACGGGTGCGCTACGGAGAAACCGACCAGATGGGTTATCTGTACTACGGCAATTATGCCCAATACTATGAGATCGGGCGGGTAGAACTCATCCGGTCTCTGGGCCTGACCTACCGGGCGTTAGAGTCCGAGCATGGTATCATAATGCCCGTGATGAGCATGAATACGCGGTACGTGCGGCCGGCACTCTACGACGAGCTCATTACGATCAGGACTACCCTGAGAAAACTCCCCGATCAGTATATTGTTTTTCATATGGAATTGTTCAACGAAGCAGGAAAACTGGTCAACGGAGGTACGGTAAAACTCTGCTTTGTCGAAGTGGCCACCCAGCGTACGATTCCCGCTCCTGATTTATTGGTGGAAAAACTGATACCGCATTTTGAAAAAGATCGACCTTAAAAAAATTAAGGATTATTTTCTTAACCACCCCTGGTTAAAAGCATCCATTCAATGGGCCAAGGAACATTCCCTGCCGGGTTTTTTCAAGGTTCCCATTTACGACGTAATGGTCTTTTTGTACCATGAGTCCCAGCGCTATGATCTTTTCACCCGCGCCAACGCTATAGCTTTCAGTTTCTTCCTTTCTATTTTTCCGTCTCTTATCGCCTTTTTCACCCTTATCCCGATATTCAAATTCGCACTGATAGACTTCCTTCCGGAAGGTGAAAATTTTGACATTTACCTGCGCAGTGAGATTCAGCGCATTCTTCCCGGGGTGGCTGGCGAGCGCCTTTTTTCCTTTGTAGATGACATTACCAACAACCCCCGCTTTGGCCTCTTGTCATTCGGTTTTATTCTGGCTATTTATTTTGCCTCAAACGGAATGCTGGCCTTAATGCAGGGTTTCGAAAAATCATACAGGAAAACCTTCAAAAAGCGGAGCGAAGTCCAAAAACGGATTATTGCAACCGGGCTGACCTTCCTGATGGGGGCTTTGCTTATGGGAGCAGTCATTCTCATTATCCTCGGCGAATTCATCCTCGGCTTGTTCTATGAACTGGTGCACTGGGATGTATTTACCGGAGTGATGATCCAGTTTCTAAGGTGGCTGGCTATTCTTTTCCTTTTCTATTTAGGAATTGCCGTGATATACCGCTATGGCGCCGCCGCCATCCGGCGCTTCCATTTCCTTTCTCCGGGAACGACCCTTGCCACCGTACTGTGCATCCTGACTTCGCTCATTTTTTCCGCTTACGTCAATGAGTTCAACACTTACAATGAACTGTACGGCTCCATTGGCGCCATTATAGCCCTGATGTTATGGATACAACTCAATTCTCTCATTCTCCTTGTCGGCTTCGAACTGAATGCCAGCATTGCCATCAACCGGGACCTCAAGGCAGAATTTGAGGAAAACGGCCTGTAGATTACTACTGGATGACAAAAATGCAGGCTGAGCTGCCGGCCTTACACTTAAAATGCTATACTTGCGTTATCAATGCAAAACCGGCAGATTTTCAAAGCATCTACCGGTTTCCTTCGCTACACACAAACTGATGATCAAGTATGAAGAGAACAGTACGACTTACTGTCATATCCTGTTGTATGGTTTCTGGTGTCATCGCCCTGCAAGCCCAGAAATACAGCAATGAATTTCTTTCCATTGGCGTAGGAGCGCGTGCCCAGGCATTGGGGAATGCAGTGATTGCCAGTACCGAAGATGTTACTGCCGGTGTTTGGAACCCGGCGGGCCTTGCCAACCTCGATGAATCGGAAAGCCTGCAGGTTGGGGCGATGCACTCCGAATGGTTTGCCGGTATAGGAAAGTTCGACTATCTCGGCCTCACCCTGCCTTTATCCAGCAAACAGCGCAGGCTGGGGCTTTCCGTGATCCGCTTTGGCATCGATGAGATCCCGAATACCCTTAGCCTCTATGAAAGTGATGGAAGTATCAATTTCGATAATATCGTCGAGTTTTCAGCAGCAGACTATGCCTTTCTTTTCAGCTATGCTCAGCGGCTGAAAACGCAGAAGGGACGCCTCCACCTCGGGGGCAACATCAAAGTCGTCCACCGCAGGATCGGGCCGTTTGCCACCTCCTGGGGGTTCGGTGTGGACTTAGGGCTTCAGTACCGGAACAACGGATGGCAATTCGGCATGCTGGCTAAAGATGTTACGACAACGTTCAATGCCTGGTCCTTCAGCTTTACGGAAGAGGAAAAAGAAGTGCTCGAACTCACCAATAATGAAGTCCCCATCAACAGCGTTGAAGTGACAAAGCCTCAACTCGTCCTGGGCGCAGGGCGCAGGTTTGAACTGGGCAATGTAGGGCTTCTTCCCGAACTGGACCTCATTGTTACTACTGATGGCCAGCGCAATACGCTACTTTCGGCAAGCCCCTTCAGCATCGACCCGGCTTTCGGCATTGAGGCGGATTTCAAGCAGTTTGTCTTTTTTCGGGCCGGGCTGAACCAGTTCCAGCGCATTAAAGATTTTGATAACAGCGAGAACCTGCGGATGCGCCCGAGCCTGGGAGTTGGCCTGCGGATCGCCAGCCTTAAGATTGACTATGCATTTACGGACCTGGGCAGCGAAGAGAATACTTTTTCCCATATCATCTCTCTCCTTCTGGAAATAAAACCCAGAAAAAAGGAGTAAGGAAGCCTGCGGTATAGAATTTTTTACAATTCAAAGTTGCCTTTTGATGCAAAACCTTATTAATTTGTGTTCACCGATAGCTAAAGCAGCTATCTGCCACCGTGCAAGTATCAAAAGTTTTGACTCTACATTTTTAACAAATTAGGGTTAGACTTGGTGTGACTAGGGCGGGCCTCAGTCCCGATAACCTTCGGGATTCTCTTCGGAGACAAGGGGATTACTGAACCACACCGGCGGCCTTATACGTGTTTTTTTTCGAGGGTCCAAAAACGTCCCTGATACTTGTGCGGTACTTTTTCCGAAAAAGAAAAGCCACCGCCATCACCCTTGTGGAAGCGGTGGCTTTTTCTTTCTTCCGCCCTTTCCCGGCCCTACTTTTTCCTGTTAACCCTTTACTTCCTAATGCAGAATAGATATCTTTACGTAATGAATGAGCATTTTTTTGTTTAGCAAAACTATCAGTCCAGCCTGAATTTGCTACGCATAAAAGTCTCAAATTACCACAATCTAAATTCTTAGTAATGAACATTTTCGTAGCAAAACTGAGTTACGACACTCATGAAGACACTTTGAGGGAAACCTTCGAGGAATTTGGGGAAGTCAGTAGCGCCAAAATCATTATGGACAAATTTACAGGCAGGTCCAAAGGTTTCGGATTCGTTGAAATGCCCAACGATGATGAAGCACAGGCAGCAATCAACGAATTGAACGACTCTGAGCTCGACGGCAGGACAATTGTCGTTAAAAAGGCTCGCCCCAGGGAAGATAACCCCCGCCGGGGCGGCGGCGGCGGCGGATACGGCGGCGGCGGTGGATACGGCGGTGGTCGAGACAGAAGATACTAGAATATACTTCTGATCAATTATGAAGCCAAAGCCCAGCTGATGAATCAGCTGGGCTTTGCTCGTCAGAGGCGGAACCTCCGGTTAGTTCCGGGATCATTGATTGTTTTGTGGCGCAGTCAAACCGATATCTCTCCCTTTTTCCAGCATAAACTGAAAAGCCGCCTCGTATTCATTAGGGATTATTCCGTCAAGTATGGCTTCCCGGATGGCATTTTTGATAACCCCGACCTCGCGGGAAGGTGGGATGTTAAACGTTTCCATAATTATTTCCCCTGAGACCGGAGGCTGCCAGTTCCGCAAATGGTCTTTCTCTTCAACTTCCTTCAGGCGTTCCCGCACCATCTCATAATTTTCCAGATACCGGGCTACTTTCCGGGGATTTTTGGAGGTAATATCTGCCTCACACAACAACATAAGGTCATCGATGTCATCACCGGCCTCAAAAAGGAGCCGGCGAATAGCCGAATCAGAGATATTCTCTTTGGTGAGGCTGATGGGCCTGAGATGGAGGCGGACGAGTTTCTGCACGTACTTCATCTTGGTGTCCAGAGGAAGGCGCAGGTTTTTAAAAATGCGGGGCACCATGGCGGCGCCCAGTGCTTCGTGGCCGTGAAAAGTCCACCCTTGTTCAGGGTGAAAACGCTTGGTTGGAGGTTTCGCAATATCGTGGAGGATTGCCGCCCAGCGGAGCCAGAGGTTATGCGTTTTGCGGCTGAGGTTGTCAAGGACCTGTATTGTATGGTAAAAATTATCTTTATGAGCGCGCCCGTTGCGTACATCTACCCCATGCAGAGCAGCCATCTCCGGAAAAACAAGCTTCAACAAACCGGTGTCGAAGAGCAGTTTAAAGCCCACGGAAGGCTCATCAGCTTCAATGATCTTATTCAGCTCGGTGGTGACCCGCTCCCGGGAAATGATGTTGATCCGGTTCCGGAATTTGCCAATAGCCCGAAAAGTTTCCGGATCTATGGTGAACCCCAGCTGTGTGGCAAAGCGAATGGCCCGCATCATGCGCAAGGGGTCATCTGAAAAGGTCTTTCCCGGCTCCAGAGGCGTCTTGATCAGTTTAGCCTCCAGGTGTTCCAGGCCATCGAAAGGGTCAATAATAGAACCATAATCTTCTTCATTCAGGCTGACGGCCAGGGCGTTGATGGTAAAATCCCGGCGGTTTTGGTCATCCTCGAGACTACCTTCTTCAACAACAGGCTTTCTGGAATCCGACCGGTATGACTCTCTCCTGGCGCCAACGAATTCCACCTCGAGGTCACGGTGTTTAAGCATGGCCGTTCCGAAACGTTTATAAACCGTAACCCTGGGAATGGGGCGAAGGCGGGCCGCCACATTCTGAGCCAGCCGGATACCACTGCCCACACAAACAATATCCATGTCTTTGGAAGGGCGCGCCAGAAGCCGGTCGCGGACATACCCGCCAACCACATAGACAGGATACTCCAGTTCTTCCGCCGTTTGGCTGATGACTTCAAAAATTTTTCGCTCGTGAGGCTCAATATTAAAAACCAAGGCATTCGCTTTTAGTGAACCGGAGACTCGGCTTCGCTGTAATGGGCTTCTATTTCACGAAGGGCGCCAAATAAAGTATCCGGGTTTTCTTCAGTAACCAGAATTTTCCTGAATTCTTTAATACCTGGGTATCCACGGAAATAATTGGTATAGTGGCGGCGCATTTCCAGGACGCCCAGCCGCTCTCCCTTCCATTCCAGTGAGTGGCGCAGGTGTTCTGCGGCTGCTTCAACCCTCTCCCGCACAGTAGGGGGAGGCAGGAGTTCTCCGGTTTCAAAGTAATGCCTGATCTCCCGGAATATCCAGGGATAGCCAATACTCGCCCGGCCGATCATGACTCCGTCAACGCCGTAACGCTCCCGGTATTCTTTAGCCTTTTGGGGGCTGTCAATATCTCCATTGCCAAAGATAGGGATATGGATACGGGGGTTTTCTTTGACCCTTCCGATGAGGGTCCAGTCAGCTTCGCCTTTATACATTTGCTTTCGGGTGCGGCCATGAATGGACAGTGCCTTGATCCCAACATCCTGAAGGCGCTCCGCTACCTCTTCAATGTACTTGGTATTATCATCCCATCCCAGGCGGGTTTTTACCGTAACGGGCAGGTTGGTAGAGCTAACTACTGCTTTGGTCAGTTCTACCATCTTATCAATATCCTGCAAGATGCCCGCACCAGCCATTTTGTTAACCACCTTCTTAACCGGGCATCCGTAGTTTATGTCCAGTACTTCAGGCCTGGCCTCCTCCACGATCTCGGCAGCCCGCATCATTGAGTCCAGTTCCGCTCCGAATATCTGTATGCCAATCGGCCGTTCGTAATCATAAATATCGAGCTTCCGGACACTTTTATCGGCATCCCGGATAAGCCCTTCAACCGAGATAAACTCCGTGTACATCATATCGCACCCCTGCGCCTTACACAACGCCCGGAAAGGAGGGTCGCTCACGTCCTCCATCGGTGCGAGGAGCAATGGAAATTCACCCAATTCTACATCTCCGATCTTTACCATTCTGTTCAATTTCTTTGGACATGCAAAAATAATGAAAAGCTCTACACGACAAAACGGATAAACAGACAAACAGTTCCCGTATTGATCATTTTACAGATTTATCACAAAAAGAATAGGCACAGCAGTAAGAAAGTTATAATTTTAGGGCCGCCAGGCGCTGTCAGCGCAAAACAAAACCGTTAATACCAACAAAGAAATCCATGGCAACTGCAGTTATTCTATGCTTTATCCTCGGCTATATCACCATCGTCTTTGAACATCCATTGCGCCTGGACAAAACCGTCCCGGCGCTGATTATGGCAGCATTGTGCTGGGCAATACTGGCTGTTGGCTTTAATTTTGGATGGGTTTCGGTCGTTGATTCCCACGAAGAGGTCTTCAGTTTGGTGGGCGCCGCAGGCCACGGCCCTGGAGCAGAGGGCCACGGCGGAGCAGCCGAGGGCTTCAACAATACTCTGCTTCATCACCTAGGCAAAACAGCTGAGATCCTCATCTTCCTGATCGGCGCAATGACCATTGTTGAGATCATTGACCTCCATCGGGGATTTGAAGTACTCAAAAGCTACGTGCGGACCAGGAGTAAGAAAAAACTAATCTGGATTGTGGGTGCACTTGGGTTCATCCTCTCTGCAATCATCGATAACCTGACGGCGACCATTGTCCTGGTCACGCTGCTCCGAAAGCTGGTGACCGACAAAAACGAAAGGATCTGGTTTGTGTCACTGATCGTTATTGCCGCCAATGCAGGAGGCGCCTGGTCTCCAATCGGTGATGTTACCACGACTATGCTCTGGATCGGCAATAAAGTTTCGGCCTTCGGGCTGATAGAACACCTTGTTATACCTTCCATTGTCTGTTTTGCCCTCCCTGTATTCATTTCCACATTGCTCCCGCAATTCAAGGGCGAGATAACCCTGGATGAAGACGAGGGTGATCTGGAAGCTCAGAAACTGCTGAGCAGCACTATCATGCTCTATCTTGGCCTGGGCGCTATTGTTTTCGTACCCGTATTCAAAACCCTCACTCACCTACCTCCCTATATCGGGATGATGCTCAGCCTTGGAGTGGTCTGGCTGGTGTCTGAATACATACACCCGGAGGAGGATTTTTCAGAATCGCGTCGCCACATGTTCTCGGCTCATAAGGCGCTTTCCAGGATCGAAATGTCCAGTATATTGTTCTTCCTAGGTATCCTGATGGCAGTCGCCGCCCTGGAAAGCCTGGTATTTGGGTCTGTTATGCACGAAGGGCAGGAAATCCAGGTAGGTACCCTTCGCTACGTCGCCGAATGGCTGGACAAAGTGATCCCCAACCAGGATGTCGTGGTTATTTTGCTTGGTTTTGCCTCAGCCGTTATCGATAACGTACCTCTCGTAGCTGCATCAATGGGGATGTACGACCTGCCCATGGACGCCAAATTGTGGCAATTCATTGCCTACTCTGCCGGTACCGGCGGAAGTATGCTGATCATCGGGTCCGCAGCCGGCGTTGCTGCGATGGGAATGGAGCGCATTGACTTTATCTGGTATCTTAAAAAGGTATCCTGGCTTGCCCTTATCGGCTTCCTGGGGGGGGCAATAGCCTTTTTATTGCTCATTCCGCTTCTTCCGTAATCAGCTGTCATTTTTATCAAACTCAACTGCAAAAGCCACAGCAAGCGCACTGTGGCTTTTGTAGTTCACAAAACCTTCTGTCATTTTTATTTTTTAATGTTCTCTTAAATTCTCGGTGGAACAAAACCCTGGAACCCTCCTGCTGATTTTAAAAAGAAAACGCACCGACAAATGGATCAAATAGTAAAACTCTGCTACCTTTTGGTTTTGATGCTCACCGCATGTTCCCCGGTTGACGAGAACCTGCTCATAGGAAAGTGGACAGGAATAGCCGTTACTGAAGAAGGAACACCGATCAATGTGAACCCCAGTGAAATAAAAATGACGTTCGGGGAAAAGGGGTACGCCTATTTCAGCACGCTGAACTACCGGGAAGCCGGCTCCTACTATATCCACTCCAAATATTTATTCACGACTGATACCTTAAACCAGGCCTCGACGGAGAAAGCAGTGGAGATTGTAAAACTCACCCCGGATTCCCTGGTCCTGAAAATGGAGGAAGCGGGCAAAGAACGTTTTCTCATGATGGAAAAAACAGAATAGCCGAATTCATTTATCCAATCCTTTTACATTTATGTTCAACCGGCCGTTCAAAGCCAGGTCAACAATAATGGACTCGGGAGCCAGGAAAGCATTCCGGATAGCCAGATCCTGCAGTTCCCCGTTCAATACGACCTCATCGGTTATCTCATAGGCCTCCAACTGTTCCTGGAACTGCGTTCTCATCTCCTGCAGGTTGTAGTCCAGCAGGAAGTTCATATTATCTTCAATCTTGTTTTTCAGGGTGCTTTTCAGTAACCAGCCAGCGGACTTGAGGAGGAAATTCCGGGTACCCAGTTCATAATCCAGGCTTTCTATCTCGATGGCATTCTTATTGGAGTTATACACGGGCTTGCCGGCAAGGTAAATGCTACCGTTGTAGCTTCCTGAAAGGACCGTATTTACAATGATTTTGTTCCCCTGCCCGTATAGTTCTATATCTTCAACCGTTACAGACCGCCTGCCCTGAGAAAAAGTTTCTCCCACCAGTTCCGACTTCGCAATTCGTTCCGCTTCCTCATAAGAAATATGAGTATTCAGGTGAATGGTGAAATCATCTCCGGCATCCTGCCGAAACTGCAACGGAGGCAAGGGAAAAGCTGGTGTGGTATGGGCCGGTGGCCGGCCAATATTTACACGTGGGCGGCTTTCTATGAAAATAGTTCCCTTTATCCTGTCTCCTTTCATTTCCAGAGGGGTCATCCCTATGGCCTGGGGGTTTACGGTCAGCCAGGTGTTATATGCTTCGGAGACCAGCATGGGCCGGAACATTTCTTCCCATGCCTCCGTTACGATCTGCCTGAGGTCGAACTGCTCCTGAACCAGGCCGTCAATACTCCTGGTGAGTTTCGTTTTACTGTTTTCGAGGATCAGGTCGGCGATAAAGCCAATGGGCAGGTTTACCACCCCCATTTTCAGGCGTGGTTTTTTCATCCATGCATACCGGACTATCTCGGTTACAGTAATGACATTCCAGTCTTCCGTTACCGCAAAAGCCGTTTTAAAGTCAATAGAGATCTCTCCTTCGGCTTCCACCCTGCTTATCCCTATATCATATTGGACCCAAAGAGAAAGAGGTATCCGGTATTTGATCAACTGGCTATCGATACCCAGGCGGATATCTTCACTTTTTTCTGCTCTGATCCTCATATTATCTCCATCATCAATGTCATTGTCTTCGTAAATGACTCCATCAAGTTCCTGGTTTAAAGACCTCTCCAGTCCTCTCAGGCTTATATCCACCGGAACATTGATCACCGATAATTGTTCCTCGTAAAGATTCTCGTAATCTTCGGCGGGGCGGATGGGTTGCCTTGTTTTACAGGCCGCCAGCACCAAAACCGGCACAATAACCCCAAGCAGAAACTTTTTTCTCATCGAATTTGCAGGTTGTTAGACAAACATCCCGCGAAGGTAGCCAGCCTTTAGCTGTGAAAAAAAAAGAATCGGCCATTTTTACTATCTGACAGAGCCGATGGTTCCTTAAAGCAACCATAATAAACAGTGAATTGTCTTTGAATTAAGTCCTTATTTAACAAAAAAGTGTTACCGGTGGCGGGTAAAGGCCCTCCATCAGCAAAAAAAGTAAAATGAAATACTGTACCATGCTACTGGCAGGCTTGCTACTGGCAGGCTTGCTTTACGGACAAACCGCAGCGCAAAGCCCGGCCATACTGAGGGTGAAGCCGGATATCAGCCTCGATGGGATGGCTTTCCTGGGCATCTATTCCGAGCAATTATCCCACGAAAAAGCACGTAAACTTGGGTTCGACAACCTTTATGGCAGCTATGTAACCCGGATAGTGGAAAACAGTGCTGCAGAACGGGCCGGCGTCATGCCATTCGATTACATTTACGGAGTCGATGAATACCGGACTGGAAAAGAGCAGAATCTCACTCATATCATTCACAAATACGAACCCGGGCAGAAAGCCACCCTTTACTTTTTCCGCCAGAGCAGAAAACGCACTCTTCAGGTAACTTTCGGTTCTCGTGGGGAAAGCAGTTCCCGGGAAAAAGACAAGTGCAACGACCCCTTCTTTGGCATCACGCCTTCCCAAAAGGCGAAGAACGAAATGGAAGGAGTCACCGTAAACATCATTGGAAATTCAACCGCAAAAGCCATAGGGATGGAAAACGGAGACCATATCGTTTCGATAAACGATTATCGCATGCTGGACTGGCAGGATATTAGTACCGCCATCAACATGATGAAAGTCGGCGAAAGGATAACTGTGGAATTCCTGCGGCAGGGGCGGCAGATGAAAAAAAGCGGGCCCATTAAATCCTATTGTGAAACCAAGCCCGAAGAGGCCGTGACAATGGAGATCGAACCGGCTCCCCAGCCTGGAGACTGGTTCAACCGCTACTTCAATAAAGGTGAGGGGCAGGCCCTTATCATCGGTAAAGGCCGTGAAGTAAAGGCCGACATCAGGAATCTGAACCCTGAGGAATCCGCCCGGTTGAAACGCGAAAAAAACATTGAAATGAGCCCACTTAACAACCTGGCGGTTGAAGAGTTGTCCATCCAACAGGAAGAAGATAAATTCGAACTGGAATTTACGCTTCCCACTACCAACGAAACCACTATCCGGATCTATAATCAGGCCGGCCGCCTGATCTACCTGTACGACCTTGGCAACTTTTCAGGAACGTTCCGCGATGAGGTCAATTTATCCCAAAACGGGGCTGGTGTTTTCTTTCTGGAAATACAGCAGGGGAACAGGTCTTCGGCTAAAAAGATAACGCTGTCCGACAGGTAGGTATCCTGTGTTTGGTTTTTTGCCATAAACGAGCGGTAAAGCCTGCAAAAAAACATAACTTACCGGAATCAAGTTCCCCACAAAATAAAACGAACGACCAATGCTAAGGAACAAGATTCTGTTTTGTACCCTACTCGCCTTTACCTGTTTAAATTTCCGGGCTGCCCACGCTCAGCAAGATCAAGAGGAAGCCCCGGGCACGACTAAATATGCTCAGCGGCTCTATGATGCCATTCAGTGGCGAAACATCGGCCCTTACCGTGGGGGGCGTTCCTGTGCCGTCACCGGAGTGCCCGGAAAGCCCAACCTTTTTTATTTTGGTTCCACCGGCGGTGGTGTCTGGCGGACCAAAGACGGCGGCCAAACCTGGGAAAACATTTCCGACGGCTACTTTGGCGGTTCCATCGGGGCGATAGCCGTAAGTGAATATGACAACAACGTGATTTACGCCGGAGGCGGAGAAAAGACGGTCCGGGGCAATGTTTCATTCGGTTATGGCGTATGGAAAAGCCTGGATGCAGGGAAAACCTGGGAGCAGGTGGGGCTTCGGCAATCCCGCCATATTTCCCGGATAAGAATACATCCCCGGGACCCCAACCTGGTTTACGCCGCAGTAATGGGCGACTTGTATCAGTCAAGTGAGGAACGAGGAGTTTACCGGAGCCGGGACGGAGGCAAAACCTGGGAGCGCATCCTGTTCGCCAATGCCGATGCCGGGGCCGTTGACCTTATTCTGGCCCCCGGCAACTCCCGGATACTCTTTGCTTCAACCTGGCGGGTTCGCCGAACGCCCTTCAGCCTGGAAAGCGGCGGAGAGGGCTCTACCCTTTGGCGAAGTACCGACGGCGGCGATACCTGGGAAGACCTTTCCAAAAAGGAAGGTTTCCCCAAAGGCCTTAAAGGAATTATCGGGGTAGCCGTCTCACCGGTTAATTCTGAAAAGATCTGGGCCATCATTGAAGCGGAAGACGGGGGCGTTTTCCGGTCGGATGACGGCGGCGAAAAATGGACAAAGGCCAACAGCGACCGTTCATTGCGCCAACGCGCCTGGTACTACAGCCGGATTTATGCAGACCCGCAGGACGAAGAGGTGGTATATGTAATGAACGTACGTTACCACAAATCCACCGACGGAGGGAAGACCTTTAAACCCTACGTTGCCCCTCATGGTGACCACCACGATTTGTGGATCGCACCAGAGGATAACCAGCGCATGATCATCGGAGATGATGGGGGAGCTCAGATCTCATTCGACGGCGGTGAGAACTGGAGTACTTATCACAATCAGCCGACTGCTCAGTTTTACCGCATCACTACCGATAACCACTTTCCCTATCGCATTTATTCTGCTCAGCAGGACAACTCCACCATCCGTATCCTGCACCGCACCGAATCCAATATTATCTCGGAGCGCGACTGGGAACCTACGGCGGGTGGGGAAAGTGCTCACCTGGCAGTCGATCCTGAAGATGATGACATCGTTTACGGAGGCAGTTACGGGGGCTTCCTGACCCGCCTGAACCATCGCACCGGAGAGCAACAGGCCATTAACGTCTGGCCCGATAACCCCATGGGGCACGGCGCGGAAGGCATGAAATACCGCTTTCAGTGGAATTTCCCGATATTTTTCTCTCCCCACCATCCGGACAAGCTATATGCAGCCTCCAACCACCTCCATGTCAGCTATAATGGGGGGCAAAGCTGGGAATTGATCAGCCCGGACCTCACCCGCAATGACTCCACCAGGCTGGGTCCTTCCGGAGGGCCGATCACAAAAGACAATACGGGGGTAGAATACTACTGCACTATTTTCGCTGCCATGGAATCTCCCTATGAAGAAGGCCTGCTCTGGGTTGGGTCGGATGACGGCCTTATCCACCTTTCCAGAGACGCGGGACGGAACTGGGAAAACGTCACTCCTTCCACTATGCCGGAATGGATGATGATCAATAGCATAGAGCCAGACCCTTTCACCAAAGGAGGAGCCTATATTGCCGGCACCAGATATAAAATGGGAGATTATCGCCCATACCTCTATAAGACGAAAGATTACGGAAAGAGTTGGCAACTGATCACCAATGGGATTGAAAAGGAGCACTTTACCCGGGTTGTCCGGGCCGACCCCAAACAGAAAGGGCTCCTCTACGCCGGCACGGAGTCGGGAATGTACATTTCTTTCGATGACGGGGCCAGTTGGTCAGAATTCCAGCTCAACCTTCCTGTTGTGCCGGTAACTGACCTTGCGGTCAAAGAAAACAACCTCATTGCCGCAACCCAGGGCAGGGGGCTGTGGCTGATCGACGACCTCACCCCCCTGCATCAACTCAATGCAGAGGTAACCGGAAGTGAAATGTTCCTTTTCCGTCCAGGGAACGCTTATCGTATGGAAGGCAGCCAGGATCTCAAAGCGAAAAATGCGGGTGTTAACCACCCCGGTGGCGTGCTGGCCTATTTTTATATCAAAGAACTTCCCGAGGAAGATACGACTACACTGGTTGCTCTGTCCTTTCACGAAAAGGATGGAACTTTGATCCGGGAATTCTCCAATCATGCAAAAGATAAAAAAGACAAGCTCGACGCCAGGCAGGGTTCCAACCTTTTTGTATGGGACATGCGCTACCCCAGTGCAAAAGATTTTGAAGGCATGATCATGTGGTGGGCAGGGCTGAATGGCCCTAAGGCTGTGCCCGGCGAATATATAGCCCGGTTGCGCATGGGGGCCAAGGAGATGGAAAAAACATTCCGCATACTTAAGGACCCGCGCTCAGGCAGCACCGGCGAAGACCTCCAGGCCCAGTTTACCTTCCTTCAGGAGGTAAATGAAAAAGTCTCTGAGGCTCATCAGGCTATCATTGACATTCGGGAAATCCGCCAGCAACTAAAACACTTCACCGGGCGATGGGAAAAAGATGAAAGCAAAAAGGAACTGGCGGCAAAGGCAAATGCCATTGACTCGGTGATGACTGCTGTGGAAAAAGAGCTTTATCAAATCAAAAACCAGAGCCGTCAGGATCCGCTCAACTACCCTATCAAACTGACCAATAAACTGGCTCACCTCAATGCCCTTGCGGGAGTCGGCGACTTCCGGCCAACTGAACAGGCCTACGAAACCAGGAGGGCCCTTACCCGGCAAATTGACCTGCAGCTTTCCATTTTCTACAGCCTGAAAAATGATGATATCCCCGCTTTCAACAGAATGGCCAGGGAATCAGAAATAGATGTAATCATTCTCGAGGAAAAAAAAGAGGGACAGTGAACCTTGCCGGGGCAGTTGCCTGAAAATAAGGTTATTGCCCCGGCAAAAATCTAAAAAAAACATCCGTTTAAATGGAACTTACTCCAATTCCTTACCGTATAAACTATGTGTTTAAATTCTAAAGCCTTCCCCATGGCCAGATGCTTCTCTTCTCCCTATGCAGAGAGCAAAATTGAGGCCCGGCCCTCAGCAGGAAAATAAGCACATATCATCAAGCCAACGTCCACCCGCTCTTAATTGTGAAAAATTTCATGAGTGGGGAGTGTATCTAAACCAAACCTTCTACGTCTTAAACTACAGCAGCTAAAAAATAAGGTGCAGGAAACCATTCTCCCGCGGTTTCAATGCTCTGTCCAGGTTCCCCTCAGCCATGAGCTTTCAGGCACTGCTTTTCCAAAGGCACTGCCTGAAAGTTTAAACAGCATTTATCCCATGATCAAACAGACGTACAATGAAGGACAGATGGATCAATTTCAAGCGCCGCTTTGCAGTCAGCTGGTATAATTTCTGGATCGACTATCCTGCTGCCGGATGGGCGGTCAAAGGCATCAGGCTTTCCCTGATTTTGGCTTTTCTTGCCGGTATCTCCTTTATCGGCAGTATTGCAGCCGGAGCATTCGGCAAACTTCCTACCGAAGAAGACCTCGCAGAAGTAACCCACTATGTAGCCTCTGAAGTATATGCATCCGACAGCACTCTGCTGGGCCGCTATTATTTTGAAAACCGGAGCAACGTGAGGTACCGGGATATTTCTCCGCATTTCGTTCATGCCCTTATCGCCACCGAAGACGCGCGTTTTTTTGAACACAATGGAGTTGATCTCCGGGCCTGGGCGCGGGTATTTATTAAAACCCTGCTCAAGGGAGAACGGGCCTCCGGAGGAGGTAGCACCATCAGCCAGCAACTGGCCAAGAACCTGTATCCAAGGGAAGATTACGGAAAATACTCGCTGATCATTAATAAGATCAAGGAGGTGTTCATTGCCCTGCGCCTTGAGAAGTTGCATTCCAAAGAACAACTGCTGGAACTTTACCTGAATACTGTTCCCTTCAGCGAAAACACTTTCGGCATCAAGGTGGCTTCACAGCGTTTTTTTAATACAAGCCCTTCCCGGCTGACCCCCTCTCAGTCGGCTATTCTGGTGGCCATGCTGAAGGCCACGACCATGTATAACCCCATTACTCAACCTCAGAATGCAACGGAAAGGCGCAACCTCGTCCTGGGACAAATGGCAAAATACGGCTATATGCCTCAACGGCTGGCCGATTCGCTGACAAAAGAACCTTTGTCTTTGGACTATTTCCCGATTACCCATAACAAGGGCCCTGCCACCTATTTCAGAGAACACCTGCGCCTGGAACTCAAAACGTTACTCCGGGACAAGCGGAAACCCAATGGGATGGCCTACAACATCTATACCGACGGGTTAAAGGTCTATACCACTCTCCATCCGGAAATGCAGGCCATTGCCGAAGATATTGTGGCGCAACAAATGAAAGGCCTGCAAAAAGAATTTACCCGGCACCTGAACGGAGCGGACCCGTGGGAAACGGAGGGTGTCCTGGAAATGGCCAAAAAACAATCTCTGCGCTACCAGAACCTTAAAAACGCAGGGCTGGACAGCCTGCATATTGATTCTGTTTTTCGCCTTCCGGTAGAAATGGAAGTCTTCACCTGGGAGGGCGGAAAAGAAATGCGCAAGATGAGCCCTTTAGACAGCATCAAGTATTACCTGGGGCTGCTCAACGCAGGGTTCCTTGCCATGGACCCCAATACCGGAGAAGTAATGGCCTGGGTCGGAGGGATCAATCATGAATACTTCCAGTATGACCACGTGTTGTCCAGGCGGCAGGTAGGTTCTACTTTCAAACCTATTGTTTATGCCACGGCCTTACAGAAAGGCATTCCTCCGTGCTCCTACTATGCCAATCAGCTTAAGGTTTACCCTCAGTACGAATACTGGATGCCCAAAAACGCCACCAATGATTACGGAGGATACTACTCCCTTGAAGGAGGCCTGATCAACAGCGTCAATACCGTGACCGTACAATTGATGATGCAGGCACGCCCGGCCAATGTAGCCCGCCTGGCTCACCACCTGGGCATTAGTACTGAAATTCCCGCAGTCCCTGCCATCGCATTGGGAGCTGTGGAGGTTTCCCTAAAAGATATGGTCACTGTTTACAGCACCTTTGCCAAAAGGGGAGCCCGCCCGGAGCTTCACTATATCCGCAGGGTGGAAGCACCAGATGGGACCGTACTCATTGATAATGAACTCAAAAAAGATACCTGCACCTGGGAGCATCCCATGTGGGAGGAAGAAGCCGATGTGATGAACCAGATGCTCCAGGCAGTCATTGACCGGGGAACCGGGCGGCGCATCCGCTACCGCTATAATATGAAGTTTCCACTAGCGGGCAAAACAGGCACCAGCCAGAACCAATCTGATGGCTGGTTCATTGGCTATACCCCAAAGATCGTAGCAGGCGCCTGGGTCGGAGCAGAATCGCCGGCAGTGCGTTTCCGGGACCTTCGCCTGGGGCAGGGAGCCAATACAGGGCTGCCTATTGTTGCCTTTTTCCTAAAGCAACTGGCAGAAAACGACAACCTCAGCGCTTACGTTAAAGCTCCTTTCCCCAAACCGGGGCCAAATGTCGAACAATTGCTGTCATGCCCCAGTGTAGTATGGCCGGGCCAGGAAAAAAATAAAGAGGGAGTTGAAGAAGGTGAAAGCCCGGAAAAAACGGCTAATACAACACCGCCTGCGCCTACTTCCGAGGCTACGGCGAAACTCGATCAGTAGATTCCATTCATAAAGGGTTGCAGCACAGCGAATAAACGCCCCGCTTAAGGCTGTAACCCTTTTCCTTTTTCCTCTCCTCTATTTAACGTTAATCATTGCCCGGTCAAATTTTAGGCAAGCATCTCCGCATTTTCTTTGAATTATTTGGAAAAAGGTTTAACTTTCTTTTGCTTATCAAAACAAGAGGATTGTTATCCTTTGATTTCCTAATTAAATTTTTTCAGCTATGAATATTACATTCGAGGAGCTGCGAGCCATCAAGCACAAACTGCCCACCGGCAGTGTTCGCAGAATTGCCGAAGAATTGAATCTCAATGAGCAAACAGTACGCAACTATTTTGGAGCCAACAAATTCTCCGACGGCGAAATTGCCGACAAACATATCCAGCCGGGCCCGCACGGAGGTATTGTTCACCTGGAAGATACCTCTATCCTGGAAGCAGCACAAAGAATATTAGCAGAATCTGAAAAATCTGAATTGCAGGAAGAAGAAAGCTAAGAGCTTGTTTGGAGACCAACCTTTGAGCTAAAAAAGGCCGCTTTTTCGGTGATACTTCGTTCTTCTTCTTGGCCGTACCTCCGGGTACGCCCTTCAAAAAACACCTCGTCTCACCAAAAAACTGACTCTTTTCGCTTTCAAATCCGGCCTCCAAACAAGCATCTCTAAGGTAAAACATTTGAAAAACGGGAAATGAAACAAATTCATTTCCCGTTTTTCGTCCCCTCCCTTTAATTCCCCTACATCTTCAGGTAAAAATCTCCCGCCAACCGGACGTAGTCCTCTGTCCAGTCATTCCGTTCTTCGTGTTGAATGGTAAGGAAACCTTTTTCCAGTGATCCTTCCTTGCGTTCAAACTGCATAAGTAAGCGCTCTACAGGTTTGTCCTTCCTGGGCTTCACTTCTGTAACCCGGGTACAGTAAAGGTGGTATTCCCTTGCCAGTTCCTGAAAACGAAGGCCTTCGATGTACGGAAGGATCAGGCTGAAACGGCCTTGGGGAGACAACAAATTGCGGACTGCAGAAAGAAGGTCTCCATGAGGCAGTTTTACCGTATGCCGAACGCTGGTGCGGTCCTGGTTGTGTGAGAAAGTCCCTCCGGAGAAGAAAGGTGGATTGCTGACAATAAGGTCATATCCATGGGCAGCAACCCGGGCATACTCCTGGATGGAAGTATTGAGAACCTTCAGGCGATCTTTCCAGGGGGAAGCATTCATATTTTCCCGCGCCTGTTCGGCGGCTGCCTGATCTACTTCTACGGCGTGTATTTCGGCCTCAGAGGCTCTCTGAGCCAGCATAATGGCTATGAGGCCACTCCCGGTGCCAACATCAAGGATGAAAGAAGCATCATCCGTATTTGCCCAGGCGCCCAGTAAAACGCCATCCGTACCCACCTTCATTGAACACCGGTCCTGATGGATGGTAAATTGCTTAAAATAGAATGGCTTTGCTTTTTTTTCCGGCATGGTCATTGCACGCAAAATAATTAGAGGGAGTAATTTAGTTTAGTATTACTCCCTCTATAAAGGCATTAGTACCAAAATTGTTTTATTCTGCCGGTTAGGTTACTGTTCAATATCACTTAAGTTCCTGATGTTCACCTCGGTTTCGTTAAACTGGGAAACGACGGCAGTGAGCGTAAATGCTCCAGTGGGAACATTATCATTGGCGAAGGTAGCCTGGCTGCGGGTGAACAGAACGATAGTGCCCGTGCCGTCATCCAGCGTTTTTGAACCGGAATAAGTTCCTCCATCGGGGCAGGATACATTGCTGATCTTTACCAATGTCGATTCCCAGGCCTCCGCATTGTTGAGAACTTCTTCAATAGTAGCTGCCCGGGGATCCGGCATCGCACCCGGCCCATAGCTGATGGCATTGGAATTGGGAACGTTGTTGACCTGAAGCAGCCCATTGTACTCGGAAAGCTCCTGCCCGGAAATATTGATCTCAATCTCCTCTCCCAGTGCAAAATTATGAGGAGAGGCAAAACGAACGACGATACCGCCACTTTCATCCTGAACGACCAGATTCCTGTCTGCCCAGTTGACATTATCCTTGTCCGAAACCACTACTCCACGGATCTTTTTTGCCGCCGGGGCGGAGGAGGCTCCTCCCGCAAAAAGGCTGCGCACGTCCGCCAGGTTGATCAATTGAGGATCCCCTCCGGTTCCCCCTCCGCTAACATCGCCGGCGTTCCTGAGGGTCAGCTGCGGGTCATTGAACTGGGAAACGATGGCGGTCAGAGTGACGGTTCCCGTCGGCAGAGGGTCTCCGGAGAAACTGGCCTGGCTGCGCGTGTACATATCGACAGAACCGGTGGCGTCGCTCACCGTCGTTACTCCACTAAAAGAAGAGGAGCCGGAAATAGTGGCGTCACTGATCTGAACCAAAGTGGATTCCCAGGCTTCGATGTCGGTGAGTATTTCCTGTACTGTCACTGCCCGCGGAGTTGGCAAATTACCGGCTCCATTGGATTTGGCCAATTCATTGGAAAGATTGTTCACCTGGAGCAGGCCATTGTATTCGGAAAGCTCCTGCCCGGAGACGACGATATCAATTTCCTCGCCGAGAGCAAAATTATGGGCGCTCTGGAACCGGACGACAATACCTCCGGTGGCGTCCTGGATGACCAGGTTCCGGGGGTCGATATTGCCATTGTCCTTATCCGAAATGACTACTCCTCTGATCTTTTTATCCACCGGGCCTTCTGTTCCTCCATTATTGAAAACATCCCGTACTTCGGTAATGGTAACCAGCTCTTCCTGCCCCGTGCCGCCGTTGCACCTTGTTCCATCCATCTGTAAATCGCTCAGTTCCCGGATGTACAACTGCTTGGTGGAGCCAAATACATTATATATGGCCACTATAGACCCGTTTCCTTCCGGGATGGTATCATTGGCAAATATCGCGAACCCACTGGTGCGAAGAACGATGGTATTGCCATCACAATCCTGAATGGTCCGGTTGAGGGTCTGCTGGCCGAAAGCATCGGAAAAGGTCAGGCCCACCTCAGAAAAGGCGAACTCGACATTCTCCAGCTTTACTAGCGTGCTGATGTCCTGGTTTCCGAGCGAGTTGATGGTGCGTATCGTAGGTTCGGGGGTTCCGACGAGCATACCCCGGGAAATGCGCTGGTTGTAATCCACGATATCTCCCAGTTGTTCTGCACTTCCTTCGATATAGGTATATCCGCCCAGTTGAATGACCCCGTTGTATTCCCCCAGATAAAGCCCCTGACAGTCGATGGCCAGTTCCCGCCCTATGGGATAGAAGTTATAAAAATCCGTCAGGTTAATCAGCACCTCAATGCCTCCGGTTTCATCCTGGAAGACGAAAGAGCGATAGAAATTGCCGGAACGGTCATCAGCCACTACGACCCCCCGGATAATGACATCCCCTTCAACCGGAGTAAGTTTCCCCGGAACATACAGTGCCTTGAGCTCAGCAATAGTGGTATTGGGTTCTACCTCTAAAGGAGTACCGTTTGTTGGCGGTTCATCGAAATTGAGGTCCACACAGGCAGAAAAGCCGCCGGCCAGTGCGGCAAAGAAGAACAAATAGATGAGATTTTTAATATCGAAGTTCATTATGATTGTTTTTTTACTTCAATTGACAGTTTTAACAAATACTGAACCTGGTCAGAATCGCAGGCTCACATTAAGGAAATAGTTCCTCCCGTAGAGATAGTAATAGCGCGGGATGAATACGGAATCATCTCCGCTCCGGACATCGAAATCAAAGCGGAGCTGGTCGAAACCGCCGGTAATGAAATCCTGGTTGTCCAGAATATTATTCACCCCTACATTAAGGTATAAAAAGACATCGCCGAAGCGGAAAGATTTTCCTCCGAAGAAATCCACCGTAAAGGCATCATCACCTCGCTTTTGTTCGATGATCCGTTCGATCTCTTCAGAGCCGGGTTCAACTCCAAGTACGCCTTCTCTCGTCCGGGAAAGCGGGTTGTAATCGATCCATACCCCGTCGAAGTAGTTGAAGTTCAGGTAGGCAAACCAATAGCCGCGCGGGCGGTACTGCAGGCCCAGGGTGTAGGCGTTCTGGGGCCTTCCGGGAACATAGATATTTTCAGAATAGACCTCGAAGCCCTGAGCATCGATATCAAAAGCCTCTGAATTATCTTCGTACAGGTAGCCGGTGCCCCGGGAATTGTAAATATACTGGCCCAGGGCCGCCACTGCACTGGCGCTCAGGCTGGGCGTAACCTTGGCCTCGATGGCCAGTTCTGCCCCCATGTTGCGCTGGTTCAGGCCGTTTATTACAAAAGCGCCAAAAGACCGGGAAAGGTCATTGTAGAACTGAATGAGGTCTATCCTGTTCTCAAACTGCGTGTAGTAAGCGCTTGCCCTCGCTTTGATATTCGGCGAACGCAACAGGTAACCGGCTTCACCTCCGTAGATGGTCTCGCTGTCAAGTCCCGGCGCCACCTGGTCGCGGGTACGGGGAGAAACGAAAGAATTGCGGACAAAAGGCGCCCGGGTGAGGAAGGCGGCATTGGCAAAGAAATAATTCCTTCCATCCAGTTTATACGTGGCGCCTCCTTTGATGCCAATATTGGTAAACTTCTGCTTTTCGGACTCCCCGAAAGAATCGTCGGGGAATCGCCCGGTCCGGTATTTTCCGGTACGCCAGAACTGAGTATTCGATACACTGCCCGCCAGGAAAAGATCGACTTTCGGGAGCGTCATCTCTCCCTGCATCCACAACTCGCCCTTGCGCACGTCGATGTCGTAATTGTACCCGAAAACATCTCCTTCAAAGAGGATCTCGCTGGGGTTGTTCAGGTCGTTCTGCTGGATGTCAAAGTCATCGGAAAAATCACGTACGGCAAAAGGATCTACATTCAGAAAAAAGTCACCGCCCAGCAGGTCCTCCACCGTTTTAAAAGTTTCCACCGTCTGGGAACGGTAAGCGATGCCGCCGCTCACTTTAAACTGAGAAGTGATTGCCTGCTGGTAATTGGAATAGAAGTTCATCTCCTTCGTATCATACCGCCGATCCTCGATAATATACTGGGACCACTTTCCCGAATATTCTTTTCCCTCCAGTAAATAGGCGAATTTTTCATCCAGCTGGCTGTTCCGGTTGGCCTCATAAAGCTCATCCCACTGGATCTGCCGTTCTTCTTCACTGGAAAGCAGGTTGTTTTCGACGATGGAGGCCGCTTCGTCCTGCCCCGCCAGCCGGTAAAAGCTCGGCAATTTGCGGTAGTAGTCGGGGCGAGGGTCCGGTGCGTCAAACCAGTTGAGGGCGGAGCTGCCGATGCGGCCAAACTGGTAGGAGGCCGCAGTGGTAAGGGTAGCTTTCGGGCTGATCGTCCAGTCGTGCCTCAGGATCACCACCGGCTGGTGGATATCGGACACGCGGGAGTTGCGTACCTCCCCATTCTGATAGCCCCAGTAGGGGTTGTAGTAATTGGTTCCCGCCAGGTCGTACAATTCCTGGGTGCTGGCCCCTGCCCTGCCCCGCTTAGTCGGCGAGCCGAAAACATTGAGGTTCAACAGGTGGTTGTCTCCCAGTTTCCGGTCAACAGACAGGAAGTAAGCCCAGGAGTCATAAAAGGTTCCCGGCTGATAGCCTTCATTGGCCCAGCGGTGAGAGCCGGAAAAAGAGACGGCCCAGCCATTATCCATCATACCGGTTGACAAGGTCGCCATGGCCCGGTTGCGGTAGCTGCGGTTGGAAGCGGAAAAGGTCAGGCGGATCTGCCGGCGCTGCATCGAAGCCCGGGTGTCGATGGAAGTAGCCCCTCCCAGCCCTCCGAAGGTATAGGGCACCGGGTTGAGCCCCACTTCCGTATCCCGGTTGCGGACTACGTCATTCAACCCGCCCCAGGCACTCCAGAATACCCTTCCGTTCTCCAGTTCATTGAAAGGGATGCCGTTGATGTAAACATCGGTTTCCTCCGAGTCGTACCCCCGAATACGGAATCGCGCCGACCCAAAGGTAAAGGCGGCTGTGGAGACAAAGACATCCCGGGAAGCGGAAAGCACCCCTGAAATATTCTGGTTGTCCGATTCCTGTTCCAGGTCTTCATCCGACAAAGTAATGGTGGGAATAAAATCTTCTTTGTTTACAATTCCGGACTCTTGTTCTTGAGGAGCCAGTTCGATAACGCCGAGGTTGAAATCCTGTTCACCATCGCTTTCCACCTGAACGCTGAGAGACTGAGTGACAAAGCCCTCCGCATTGATGGTAAAGGTGTGTTCGCCCTCTTCGACACCAAAGAAAAGGAAAGCCCCTTTCTCGTCCGTCACTGCGGTAGCCCGGGAATTGTCCATTTCAACAACCACTCCTTCCAGAGGGGATTTGGTTTCACCGTCATGGACAATACCACGGACGTTGACCGATTTTGCGTGAATGGAAAGCGCCAGAAGAAAGCTTAAGAGAGTAAAAATTGTGCTTTTCAAATGCATAATTATTTTGATTTCGAGAATACTGAAGGACTCAGAGTATGTTTAGGATGGCAGATAGTTGATTGGGCATTGGGTGATTGAGTTGATTTTGTTGCCGTGCGCCGCATGCAGGGCCGGCTATCCTGATCAACCCATCAACAAAACTCACTTGAATAGAGAGTGCAAAATTAGAAGAAATGCATAATTGTTGAGCCAAACTTTTGAAAAATTTAACCGAAAGTTAATATCATTGCCGTGCAGCAGACGGGGCGGAGTGCGTTCCTGGTTTGTATCTCTTTAGGTTTCGGGCGAAAACGCCAGGGAATCCTCTGGATCAGAGATCATTCAAAATCCAATACCAAAAAAGTTCAGACATACTATGCTTTCCAGACTGTTATTTCTCTCTTTACTTATAATGACGCTTTCCAGCCGGGCCGATGCCCAGCATCAGTACAAGGTTGGCATTATCGGCTTTTACAATTTTGAGAACCTGTTCGATACCCTGGACGCCCCTGATATAAGGGACGAAGAATTTACCCCTTCGGGCAGCAATCTCTGGAATACGGAAAAATACCAGGTGAAACTGCACAACCTGGCCCGGGTCGTTTCGGAGTTGGGGACGCAGATCACCCCAGACGGCGTATCCATTCTGGGTGTTTCGGAAGTAGAAAACCGGAAGGTGCTGGAAGATTTCGTTCAGCAACCGGCGATTAAGGACAGAAACTACCAGATCGTCCACCACGACTCGCCCGATGAGCGGGGCATTGATGTCGCCCTGCTGTACAATCCGAAATATTTCAAATTGCTGGGTACGAAAGCCATGCCACTGGTTATTTACCGCGATAGTGGCGAACGGGACTTTACCCGGGACGTTTTCCTCGTTTCAGGGCTGTACGACGGCGAGCTCATCCACATCATGGTCAACCACTGGCCGAGCCGCAGTGGTGGAGAGGCCGCCAGCCAGCCTTTTCGCAATGCCGCCGCCATGATCTGCAAAAATGCCGCTGATTCATTGATGCAGGAAGACCCCAATGCCAAGGTCATCATCATGGGTGACCTGAATGACGACCCCATCAGCCCCAGTGTCAAAAAGATACTCAACGCCAAAAGAGATAAAGAGGCCGTCTCCAGAGGAGGGTTTTATAACCCCATGTACAACCTTTTCAAAAAAGGAATCGGTACGCTGGCGTATCGTGATGCCTGGAGCCTGTTCGACCAGATCCTGCTCAGCTACGGCCTGGTTAATGAAAAGGCGGAAGGGTATAAGTTCTACAAAGTTTTTATCCACAACGAACCATACCTGCTGCAAACAGGCGGGCAGTACGCAGGCTACCCGTTCCGCACCTTCGGCGGCGGAGCCTACATGGGGGGGTACAGCGACCACTTTCCGGTTTATGTGGCACTGGTAAAAGCAGTGGAATAACCTTCCCCCGATCTCTTTGCAGAGTAAATTCATGAGGGATTGTGATCCTGTTACAAAGATCAGAACTTCCAGATTCCGGAAATCGGAAAGGCCCGGGGACAGAGGAAATGCCAGCCAATAACCGTGTTTTTATCTGCTAATCAATTTCCGTATTTTTAGGGCTAAATTTCAACCCACCCATGGCGATCGACAAAAAACCGCTGGAACTCAACGCCGACTTCAAATATGCCCTCGACCGGATCGAAAAGGAAGGGTGTAACCTGTTTATTACCGGGCGGGCTGGCACAGGTAAATCCACCCTTCTGCAACTCTTCCGCAATACTACCCGCAAAAAGGTGGTAGTACTTGCCCCAACCGGCATTGCCGCTCTCAATGTAAAGGGTCAGACCATTCATTCCTTCTTTGGATTCCCGCCCCGGCCGTTAGCCACTTCCGAGATCAAAAAAAGGCGCAACCGCCGCCTGTACCAGAATATGGAGGTACTCGTCATCGATGAGGTATCCATGGTGCGGGCCGACCTGCTGGACAACATCGATTGGTTCCTGCGCATCAACCGGGATATCCCCCTGCCCTTCGGCGGGCTGCAGGTAGTGTTCTTCGGCGACTTGTTCCAGCTGCCGCCGGTGGTGGCCAGCGACGTGGAGGCCATGCGTTTTCAAATGGAGTACGATTCACCCTATTTTTTCTCCGCCCGTGTTATGCAGGAGGAAAACTTTGAACTGGAAAAAATAGAACTCAGCAGAGTTTACCGCCAGGAAAACCGCCACTTCCTCCGCCTGCTGGAGGCTGTCCGCCTCAACCGCATCGACTATGACGACCTGGAAGACCTCAACAGCCGCTGCCTTCCTCATTTCGAGCCGGAGGATTTTTACATCACGCTCTCAGCCCGCAATGCCAGCGTCGATGCCATCAACAACAAGGAGCTGAATCAGATCCCCCTCCCCGAAAGGGTTTATCTGGCAGACATTACCGGCGATTTTAACCCGAAGCTTTACCCCACCGAACCGGCACTGAAACTCAAACTGGGCGCCCAGGTCATGTTCATCAAGAACGACCCGGAAAAACAGTTCGTCAACGGCACCATCGGCAAGATAGCAGATGTGGGCGATAACACCATCACCGTTACCGTGGAAGAAGAAGGCGGGCAACCCAGAAGGATAGAGATAGGTAAAATGGAATGGGAAATACTGCGCTACAAGCCCAGCCTCACCGAAAGCGACAAGATCGACACGGAAACCATTGGCACCTTTCGCCAGTTTCCGGTAAAACTGGCCTGGGCCATCACCATCCACAAATCCCAGGGCAAGACCTTCGACAAGGCCATCATAGACCTGGGCCGGGGAGCTTTTGAACACGGCCAGGCCTATGTGGCCTTAAGCAGGTGCCGCAGCCTGAACGGACTGGTGCTGAAGCAACCTATCCGTATGCAGGACATCATTACAGATGAAAAGGTCGTAGAATACTATGAACAGCACTTTTAGTGCCTGTTCGAAGTCAATTAAATTAGAAAAAATTGAATCTTTTTGCCTGTTTTTCCGTCAAACAAATAGTAGGATCATTTTGTATAAGAAAAGATAGTTCTTTGATCAATTCAGGTCAGCAGCCAGGCGCCACAATCAGGGCTGCACCCGTAAAAAATTTGTCAAAGGGCCATAAAAACAGATAAATGGCACGCAAAGATTATCCGAATCCAAAGGGATCCAGAAATGCAATTAGGGCGTTTTTGCTGATCGTGGCCATCAGCCTGGTCGGTATGATCCTTTTTAAAAAATTTGTTTCTCCTCCCGGTTATTCCAACGTTCCCAAAGAAATACAGGTCAATTACATTCCCTCCGATTTCGAGATCAACATAGACGAAGAGAACGCTCTGGCCATTTTATCCAACCCCCAGCGTTACCGCCGGGAATTCAACGACCTCGTGTATGAAATCAACCTTTCTATCCTGTATCACGTCGCCAACCGGATGAACCTCAGTGAGGCCGACAAGGGCCGCATACGGGAAGAGTACGAAAAACACCACCCTTACCTCCGCAATCTCTACTATCACGATTTCGTAGCACTTAAAGACACTACTTCCAACCTCTATCAGACCTGGTATGATAATGAGGGGGCCAACGCCATCGAGGTACTGCGGGAAGTGGCTTCCAAATATACCTGTTTTCTGGTCACCCAGATCATCACCACCCTGGTGCCCACAAAGGGTGGCAGTATTTACGCCAAAGGGCAGAGTGTGGACACCCCCTGTGGCGTAGCCATGCAGGAGGCCCTTAACCCCTTGTTGAATCGCCTGAAAGAAAAAGCCGCCATTGAGGATTTCAGCCGCTCCCGGGGCCTGCTGCAGGAAAAGGTGGAAAAAGCCATTGCCGAATTGGCCACTATGGAAGTAAGAGATAAGAAAGGATTAAATAAACAACTGCAAACCAGAGTTTTAGGCTTTGCTGTCTCTTCTTCAGATATAGAGGTTTCCGCCATCAGCATCCTGAAAGTCGGTTTTAAGCTCGATGAGTATTTTGATATCAATCTGAACCCCAAAACGGGTATCGTTACGATCACCCTGCCCGAGCCCACCATTCTGTCTCACGAAGTTTATCCGAAGATCGATAAACTGGATATCGGGTGGCTGAGGGAGGTGAAGAGCGTGGACCTCAACAAGAACTTCAATGCTCTCCGGGCGGAATTCCGCCGCGAAGCGCTGGAAAGTGATGTAATGGATAAGGCCAGAGCGCAGGCAGTAGAGCTGATGAATACCATGTTTACTCCCGCCATTAAGGGAATGAACAGCCGGTACAACCTGAGGGTGCAATTCAGGCAGGGGGCTGAACCTCAGGAGTTTAACCCGGAAAATTCTTCCTCCGCCTACGAATACCAGGAACGGAATTGAAGCCTTATCTAAACTAAGTCTAAATAAATTTGTTGAAATGCCGGTATATAGCTAACTTCGCAAAGCACTTTAGTTTTCAAAAAATGCGGCCGATAACCATCATTCTTGCAGACGCGCATTATCTCGTCCGTTTAGGTTTAAGACACCTGCTTCGGGGCAGAGAGCAATTCAAAATAATAGCAGAGGCCACCAGGGAAAAACAGCTCCTTCAACAAATCCAGGCGCATGCCCCCCAGGTCGTTATCCTCGATTATGACCAGCCGGAAAACTTCAGCCGGGCCACCGTCGAGCAGATCAAAAAAACGGCGCCGAAAACCAACATCCTCATCATCAGTGCAGACAATAACAAAAAGAACATTTTCGATATTCTGGAATTGGGTGTCAACAGCTTCCTGACCAAAGCCTGTGAAGAAACAGAGATCACCGACGCAATTAAGGCTACAGCCAGGGGAGAGAAATTTTTCTGTACTAAAGTTCTCGATTTCCTTCTGGAGAAAAGTTTTTCTAAAGGAAATGAAGACGCCCCCTGCCATTCCACCCCTCTAACCCCCCGGGAGATCGAAATCGTGCAAATGGTGGCCCAGGGCCTGATCGCCAAAGAAATAGCCGGCCGCCTCAACCTCAGTACACATACAGTCTATACCCACCGGAAAAATATCATGAAGAAGCTGAACCTCAACACTGCTTCAGAACTGGTACTATATGCCGTCAACATGGGCCTGGTGGACAACAACCTGCCCTCCCCCCAGTAGAAATCAGCAATATGCAATCTTTTTGCCGAATTGCCCGTTAAACTCATTGTAAGAACAGGTAAATGCAGGCCCTGCCGGCAAAGGCCGGCTGTATTGGCCCGGCCCCCTGGCCTTTTCAGCAACTTGTTTTGTGGAATGGGTAGCACCTTAATTTTTTATTACTTGCATAAGTTGCTGATATCAATTAACTTACTAAGCTTTAGAGCTTTTATAGGTGAACTTTGAAGCGCATAGGAATACTAATAAATTAATCCATCATGAAAAAAACCGTTCTGGCACTCTTCTTCACGCTTCTTTTCAGTGCCGCCAACGCAGCCAGCCTTTACATTCTTTATGATCCATCTTGTATGGACAGGCTGGAGTACGTCGCCCTCAACGGCGACGATAAAAGTGACTACGTGGCCTATCACGTCAATACCAGCCCGGGCGTCAAGATCGTGCTGGAGGTAGGTACTGAAAGCACAACCCCCCAGGACTTTTCACCCGCTCAGGTCATCAAATGCAACAATGCCGTTTTCGATGAAAAACTGGTCAATGCTATCAACAGCAACATCGAAAGGGTTTTCATGGTCCTGAAAAAAGGAAATAACCGCTATTTCATTTCTCCCATTACCTTTGCTGCGCGTTACATCCGGTCTGACGGCCACATCCTTTACGATTCTCCCAAATACCGGTTTCAGTTTGACACGGAATTTGGGACTATCGGCGAAAACATCGCGTATAAAAACCCCAAGACAGAGGTTTATTTCGAAGGAATGCTCGAAAACGATTGTTCCGGCACCTTCCTCTTCCAGCAGAAGGCCGAATTTGCCGGCAACCCACACACCAACATCGAGCTCATCCCGGAAGTCGGCATCGTCGAAGAGCGCAGTGGAATTAACGCTGCCGATGCCATGCGTAACGTGCTCCGCCTGGAAAAAGTAAACGGAAAGAAACTGGATAAATACCTTCGCCAGCTCTGTAAAGGTATTGTTGAACCGGAAGAACCGGATGCCTTAGCCGATTCCGGCCAGCCGGCGGAAGCATACTCCACTGTGGAGCCCCGTCCGGAAACCATGGTGGCCAAGGGAGGTGCGCCAGCCGCTGAAACGCCGGCAGCAACCACTGCTGCTACCCAAACCGAATACCACACGGTAAAAAAAGGCGAAACCCTGTTCCGCCTTTCCAAGAAATACAGCGTTAGTGTCGATCAACTCAAAAGCTGGAATAATAAGGGCAATTCCAACACCATCTACGTTGGAGAGAAACTGCAGGTCAGCCCCTCTCAGAAAAAGGAAACCACTACTCCAAAAGAAGGGCAGATCCAAACCCTGGGTGGCCCGGCCGGGTATGAAGCTACTGCCCCCTCTCCCACTCCGGTTGCAAGAACAATGGCGGCAAAAGGAGGAGGAGGAGGCAGCAGCGATACAGAATACCACATCGTCCGCCCCGGTGAAACAGTAGCCTCAATAGCCATGCGATACGGCTATACAGAACAGCGTTTCCGCGCATTTAACAACCTCGGCAGTAATGAGGTGGCGAAAATCGGCCAACCGCTGAAGACTTCTGATTGTGAGTGCCCGCAGGCTCCTTCTTCAACCGGCGCTTCCGGTACTTTGCAAAGTACCGGGCAGGAATATACCCCAAAGGGGTATTCCACCGTCCAACCCCGGGCCAACTCCGGCTACTATCAGCCGGCCCTGCAACAACCGACAGGTAAAACGGAGGCTGTCAGCAGAACGCCCGCCACTACGCCTCCCGCCCCGGACGAATCTTTCAATGAAGACAACTTCGGCCAGAGGCCTGCCTACTCCGCCCAGGAATACAATTATCGAAATACTCCTTTGTTTCTGGACAGGCCAACTGCCCCCCCGGCAGCCACGGCCCAACCTGCCACTCCATCTGCTCCATCTCAGGGCCGGGAATACAGCCCGCAGGGCGATTTTTACAGCATTACCGGCAACCGGATCGAAACCGGCGCCACCAGCTCTGACAATAGCGGGTTAACCAGTAAAGGGCTGATTTCCGGCAGCTTCTCCAGCCGGTCCCCTGCCGGCGCCGGTACCGCTCAGGATTATGGAGCTGCCAGAACTAATGCTCCTTCAAGGGAGAATACAGCCCGGAGTTTTTATGTAGTGCAGGAAGGTGACACCCTGTATCGGATCGCCCGCATGTATGGCATGACCGTCGAACGGATCAGGGAAATCAACAACCTTGGCGCCAAAGAAGTGATAATCCCCTACCAGAAGATATATTTGAATTAAAGCTGAAATAATCCAAACTCAACGGAGAGTCATCCCGGCTTACAGGGATGGCTCTCGTCATTTTTCCCGGGGAGGGTGCTTTTTTCAAAAGAGGTGTGGGCATAAAATTCGCGGCAAGCCCGCGGTACTTCCTGTCCCGGGCCTAATGACAATTTGTCAAAGAGTGAAACTTTGTTAATTTCGCAGGCAAACCGGCAACATGGGCTTGTTGATCTTATTCTTTATGCTTTCAATATGTTTTTCCTTCCTCTGTTCCATCTGGGAGGCAGTTCTATTGAGTATTACTCCCTCTTTTGTTGAGATCAAATACAAGCAGGGGGCACGGACAGGCAGGCTGCTCAAACAGTTCAAGGATGACATAGACCGGCCTTTATCCGCCATACTAACCCTCAATACCATTGCCCATACCCTTGGGGCTATTGGTGTGGGAGCCCAGGCCGGCAAAGAATTCGGTGATACCCCAATGATCCTCGGAGGCCTTGAAATGCCTTTCTCGATTGAAGCATTAGTGGGGGCTGTAATGACACTGGCCATTCTCATCCTTTCCGAGATCATTCCGAAAACGCTGGGCGCCAATTACTGGGAACAACTGTCCGGTTTCACCGCCAACGCCATTAATATCCTGATCTATACGCTCCTCCCCCTGGTGTGGCTGAGCCAGTTCATCACCAGAAAAATGAAAAAAGACAAATCAAAAAGTGTCCTGAGCCGGGCGGATTTCTCCGCAATGGCGGAGATCGGGGAACAGGAAGGGATTTTCAGAAGCAACGAATCCAAGATTATTCAAAACCTCATGCGGCTCAACACGATCCGGGCAAAAGACATTATGACTCCCCGGACCGTAGTGAAAGCGGCTGACCAGGAAATGCCGATCGCCAGTTTTTATCAGGCCAATCAGAAGTTACAGTTTTCCAGAATTCCTCTTTACAAAGACACTAAAGACCACATCAACGGTTTTGTCCTAAAAGATGAGATCCTGGGTTGCATGATCCACAATAACGGAGACAAGCCCCTCAGGGAAATCATGCGGGAGATCATGATCGTCAATGAACAAATGGCATTGCCTGACCTGTTCAACCGTTTGATGGAAAAACGGGAACATATCGCCCTGGTCGTTGATGAATTCGGAGGGATGGCAGGCATCATTACCATGGAAGACGTCATAGAGACCCTGATCGGTATGGAGATCGTTGATGAACAGGACAACATCGAGGACATGCAGTCGCTGGCCAGAAAGAACTGGGAAAAAAGAGCACGCGCTCTCGGGATCATCAATGATGAAAGCGATAAACCCGAAGGTTAATCACTGATCGAAATCCTCATAAACCTTCATTTTGGGAATACGGTTGGGCAGTGGCCCGAAATGCCCTAATTTCAGCTCCGCCATACGGCGGCCCGCCTTGGCCCGGTTAGCCAAAGGCTCGCCATCCAGCCAGGCAGTCAGGTAACCAGACCAGAAAGCATCGCCTGCCCCGGTGGTATCCCGGACTTCCACTTCCCGGGCAGGCAGAAAAAGCCGCTCTCCCTCATTGGCCACCAGGCAGCCCTCACTCCCCAGGGTGATGCAGGCTTCGGTTGCCCCAAGCCCCAGAAGATAGTCCGCTGCTTTTTCCGGGCTTTCCAGTTTAGAGCCGTAAAGGCGCTCCCAATCCACTTCGCTCACCTTAACCAGAGCCCCGTAGTTGCAATATTCTGCCACGATCTGCCGGGCCTGCCGCTGATCTTTCCATATCTTTCCGGCGTAGTTGGCGTCAATGCTCAACTGGCATCCTTTCTGAGCAGCCTGTTTCGCAGCGCGCATGATGCTGCCCTGAGCAGGCTCCCGGCTCAGGGCAAAACAAGTAGTGTGAAAAAGAGCTATCTCATCGAAAATGCCGGGAGGGAATTGTTGGTCAGTGATCTCACAGTCGGCTCCACGGTACGCTTCGAAATTGGAAACATTCCGGGAACGTGTAACCAGTATTAATGTAGTTGGAACATCTACAGAACGGACATTGCGGCATTCCACACCCAGGCTTTGTACGAATTTGAGCAGGTAACGCCCCATATCGTCATCGCCAAGGGAAGCCACCAGCACAGGCCTGTTGCCCAGCCGGGCCATGTTCATACACATATTGGCCGGGCTCCCTCCCTGAAGCCGCTTGAAATTCTGGGCCTCATCCAGGTTTTCCGCAAAATCCGTGGAGATAAAATCGATCAGCAGCTCTCCAACCGCCAGAATATCGTATTTTTTGGTCCGCCTGCCTGACATTTCAAACAATTTTTTGCGTATCGTTTTATAGAAAGTAAGCTTGAGCCCTTCGCGACTTATTGTATTTTTAACACAAAGTGGTTATATTTCACTTCGGTAAATTAGTGGAAATTCCTTCAAAAACAAACAACTCAATTATGAGCCTGCATTCCTCCTTGTATCGAAAAGAAATCATTAATAAACTCAAAAACGAACCTTATGACCTGATCGTTATCGGAGGAGGCATAACCGGGGCCGGAATTGCATTGGACGCTGCCGCCCGAGGCATGAAAGTAGCTCTGCTTGAAAAAAATGACTTTGCTTCCGGGACCAGCAGCAAATCGACAAAACTCATCCACGGGGGCCTTCGGTATCTCAAGCAGTTTGAGATTGGGCTGGTAAGGGAAGTAGGGCGTGAACGAGCTATCGTTCACCGGCTGGCCCCTCACCTCGTCCTTGCCGAAAAAATGCTGCTCCCCCTTGTAACCGGGGGTACATTCGGCCCTTTAAGCACCTCAATCGGGCTGCTCGTTTACGACCTTCTCGCCGGGGTAAAAGGAGAGGACAAAAGAAAAATGCTCTCCAAAGAGCAGACACTGGAAAAAGAACCCCTGCTCAAAAGCCAGGAAGAAGCCCTGCATGGAAGCGGATATTATGCGGAGTATCGCACGGATGATGCCCGCCTGACTATTGAAAACATCAAGACGGCGATAAAGTATGGTGCAGTATGCCTCAATTACGCGAGGGTTGATAGCCTGATTTACCAGGAAGGAAAGGCCGTAGGTACAAATTGTACGGATATGGCCAGCGGCAAATCCTTTGAAATAAAGGCAAAATATGTTGTCAGTGCAGCCGGCCCGTGGGTGGACACTCTCCGGAAGGAAGACCACTCGCTGAAAGGCAAGCGTCTTTTCCTGTCGAAAGGCGTGCATATCGTCGTACCTCACAAGCGTTTCCCGCTGCGGCAATCGTTGTATTTTGATGTTCCGGACGGAAGAATGATATTCGCCATTCCACGGCAGCGGGTAACCTACATCGGCACCACCGACACTCCTTATGAGGGAGACCCCGACAAAATACCCATCAATCAGGAAGATGTGGATTACCTGCTGATTGCAACGAACCGGATGTTCCCGGGATTGAACCTGAAAACCGAAGATGTGGAGTCCAGTTGGGCAGGGTTGCGGCCCCTCATTTACGAAGAAGGGAAAACGGCCTCCGAAATGTCCCGGAAAGATGAGATCTTTGAATCGGATTCGGGCCTCATTTCCATTGCAGGAGGCAAACTGACCGGCTATCGCAGGATGGCCGAACGCATTACCTCTCTACTGGGAGAAAAACTTCGTAAAGAATACGGCAAGGCCTTACAACCCGGCAAAACTGACAAGATCAGTTTATCGGGTGGCCCGTTTAAAGACTCAAAAGAGGTCCGGGCCTATCAGCAGGCAATAGGCCAGCAGCTTGGGGAACTGGGATTAAATGGTTCCTTTGCCGAATACCTGGTATCCAATTATGGCCGCCAGACAGGTGAAATTCTGGAAAAGCTGAAAACGTTCAGTGACGGCCCTGAAACGGCCCTGGCCAGGGCTGAAGCCTGGTATGCCGTCCATCACGAACTGGCCTTCCGGCCCATGGACTTTTTCAATCGCCGAACCGGCAGGTTGTATTTTAACCTCCCCAGTATAAGGCCGGTAATGGAAACAATACTGAAAGACTTCCAGGAATACTTCCAATGGAACGAAACTCAGTTGGAACAGGCGAAAAAAGAGGTTCTGGAGGAAATCAAATGGGTTTCGGAATTTGAGTATTCCGGCCAGGCAGGCCGCAAAGTTCTGCCCTGACCTCTTCATCAATAAAAAGAATAACAGACTTCAGGCATGGAAAACCAACACAGTAAACATCATGATACCGAGGCCGGCACGGTAAAAGATGAAGACACCGTTACCGGAAAACGGTATCGGGATATATATCACGAATTCCAGCCGGACAAAATTGCAGTCCATTACCACGAAAAGGATGAGGCCTTTGTCTATGAATCCGAAAATGGCTTAACCCTGAAGGTAGAAGTAGTTTCCGATGACATTTTTCGCTTCCGCTATGCCCCTGAGGGGCGTTTCGAAAGCGGCTTTTCCTATGCTACCGATCCGGAAGCCAGGCGCAGCCTTCCTCAGGTTACTGCCGGTGGAGACAGTACGCATTTTTTCCTCCGAACCAGCAAGGCCGTCTGCCGCATCCTCAAGGAAAACCTTCAGGTCAGCATTTTCGATGCCGAAAGCGAAAAACTGATCCTGCAGGAGGAAGCGCCTTTTTATTGCCGCCGAACCATTATGAATGGTATCTGCCAGGTTAAGGTAACCCACAAGGCTTGGGCAGGGGAAGCTTATTTTGGCATGGGGGACAAAACCTGTTCAGCCAACCTCCGGGGCCATAAAATTCAGAACTGGAATACCGATTCGTTTTCTTATAAGACAGGCCAGGATCCCCTCTACCGGTCCATCCCTTTCTATTACTCGGTACGAGAGGGAGTGGCCTATGGCATCTTTCTCAACAACAGCTACCGCACTCATTTTGACTTCGACAGTGAGCAACGGGGCGCCACCACTTTCATGGCCGACGGAGGAGAGATGGACTACTATTTCATATACGGCCCGGCGGCGATGGATGTTGCCCGGCGTTATGCCTGGCTAACCGGCCGGCCGGAACTTCCTCCTTTATGGGCCCTGGGTTTCCACCAGTGCCGCTGGAGTTATTATCCTGAGAGCAGAGTGCTGGAACTCGCCGGGGAATTCCGAAAACGCCGGATCCCCTGTGACGCCATCTATCTCGATATTGATTACATGGACGGATACCGGTGCTTTACCTGGAATAAGGATTATTTTCCCAATCCTTCCGCTATGATCGGGAAACTCCGACAACAGGGCTTCCAAACCGTAGTCATGATCGATCCGGGCATCAGGGTGGATTCAAAGTACCGGGTTTATCAAAAAGGAATGGAAAAAGAGGCCTTCGCCCGCCGCTCCAGCGGAGAACTCATGAGGGGCCCGGTCTGGCCTCCGGATTGTGTGTTCCCTGATTTTACCCGCCCGGACGTCCGGGAATGGTGGGGCGGCCTGTACAAGGGCCTTTACCTCGAGGACGGGGTCAGTGGTTTCTGGAATGACATGAACGAGCCGGCAGTTTTTAAAGTGGAAGGCGCCACCTGCCCGGACAATGTGCTTCACCACTATGACGGGCATCCCTGCGACCATCGGAAAGCTCATAACGTTTACGGCCAACAAATGTCGAGAGCGACTTTTGAAGGCCTGAAAAAGTTAAAACCCGGCAAACGGCCGTTCGTACTGACCCGGGCCACCTTCAGCGGAGGCCAGCGATTCGCATCCGTCTGGACAGGTGACAACGCCGCCACCTGGGAACACCTGCGCCTGGCCAATCTCCAGTGTCAGCGCTTGAGCGCGTCCGGCTTTTCCTTTGTAGGTTCAGATATCGGCGGCTTTGACAAACAACCGGACGGCGAACTCTTCATCCGGTGGCTCCAACTGGCAGTATTTCATCCACTCTACCGGGTTCATTCCATGGGCAACAACATAGACGGCGCCGCCGAGGCCGAGGCTGAAATGATACAGGCTGCCGAAAAAGAAAACCGCATGGACCAGGAACCCTGGTCTTTTGGAGAAGACAACACCCTGCTGGCCAGGAAGGCCATCGAATTTCGGTACGAGCTCCTCCCCTATATTTACACAGCATTCCGGCAATACGTGCAAACCGGAAGCCCGGTTATTCGCAGCCTCTTCCTCTATAGCCCGGAGGACCCGGTTGCTCTGGAGCGGGAAGAAGAATTCCTCTTCGGCAGCCATATTCTGGCCGCCCCGGCCCTCGCCCCCGGATCAGAACAGCTGAAAGTATATCTGCCAAAGGGAAGATGGTACAGCTATTGGGCAGGCACCCGCTATGAAGGAAAGCAGATGGCCACTTTTAAAACCCGCCCTGACAGGATTCCCGTCTTTGTGAAGGAGGGTTCGGTCATCCCCAATTACCCTGTTCAACAGTATGTTGGAGAGAAGGCGTTTGATTCCATCACCCTTCGGTGTTACTACGGCCAAGGCCAAAGTGAGCTCTACGAAGATGCCGGAGAGCGCTATGATTACAGGGAAGGACAATATAAACTCCGGACATTCCAGGCCACTTCTGAAAAAAAATCGTTCCGCATCGAACAGGAATGGGAAGGCAGTTTTAATACAGCTTACCACAGCTTCCGTTTACAGCTATTCGGGTTGCCTTTTCAGGTGAATCAATGCCTGGCGGACGGCCAGTCAACCGGGTTTGAGCAGGAAGGAGATCAGGTAATAGCCATTATCCCTGAAAATTTCAGGCAAGTGGAATTCCGGTAACTTGCATGAGTCAAATCACTCCACTTTCGGTTGCCAGGATATCTCCATTGCAAGTTTGTCCAGGAACCTTTCGAAGTTAATGAGTTCAACCGGAGCGAGGTGGTTGTTGACTATGGTTTTTTCCCTTCGCCCATCATTGAGATACGTGATAACCTGCGGGAGGTCAGCTATGGGCCTGCCGTTTAGCGGGTAGGAATCACTGAGCTGAAAAAAACGGATTTCCCGCGCTTTTTCCAGGATCTCCCGGATGGTATTGTCTGGCACTATGGCCAGATAGATTCCCTGGAGAGGTACATTTTCTAAGCCCTTATAAAGTGCCTGGCCATTGGAGTAGAACTGAACTTCATAAACCGGGCAGTGTCCATAACAGGGCGTATGTTTCAGGCTGGCCATCAGCCGGGGTTCCGTGAGAGGAAGCAGCAGAGAGTCTTCCAAGCCGGAAACCTCCGGGGCCTGCAGCAACGTATCTGTGCCGGGAGCGGAGCCTTCGGAAACCCTGCTTTCCTTTATCGGAGCCCACCCTCTGTTACAGGCAGCGGCCAGTATAAAGAAAAACAGCCATTTTGACCGGAAAAATCGTCTCATACCAGGATTTCCCGAAGAATTATCTTTTTCTCTTTTTCCCTTGCTGTGTATCCTTTTGTTCCTGAATCCGTTGCTGTTCTTTGAGTGCTGCTTCCAGCCTCTGCTGGAACCCGCCCTTTTTCTTGGGTTTTTTGCGGTAATCCTCCAGCTCTTTCTCAATCTTCTCGTTATCGATAATATAATTCTTTGTAACCAGGGTCTGAGTAATGTTGAACAGGTTGCTGAACAGCAAATAACAGGTAAGGCCCGAGGCAAAAGTATTGAAAAAGCCCAGGAACATAATCGGCATAATGTACTGCATGTACTTCATGGCAGGGTTAGCAGACATATCCATGTGCCGGGTATTGTAATAAGTATAGATCAGGGTAGTTATTGCCCAAAGCAAAGTGAACAAGCTGATATGGGCTCCCATGTTGAAGGGCAGTTCGAAGGGTAACTGGACAAAAACATCGTAGGATGACAAGTCGTCTGCCCAGAGAAAACCCGCCTGCCGGAATTCAATTGAAGCCGGAAAGAAGCGGTAAAGAGCAAACCATATTGGCATCTGCAGTACCATGGGCATACAGCCTCCCAGCGGGTTAACTCCAAATTCCCGATATAGCTTCATCGTTTCCATCTGCTGCTGCTGAGGGTCGTCCTTGTATTTCTCTTTCATGCCTTCCAGCCTGGGCTTCAGGGCTCCCATTTTAGACTGGGAATAGAGCATGCGGTATGTCAGCGGGTAAAGTAGCAATTTTACGATAAGCGTAAGGAAAAGGATAACGATACCCTTGCTCCCGATAAAGCCGGAGAGGAAATTGAACAAGGGGCGGATCACCCAGCGGTTGATGGTGCCAAAAATACTCCAGCCAAAGGGAATGACATCCTGGAGGCTGTTGCCGAATGCATACAACCGGTCAAATTCATTCGGGCCGATGTAAAAATCCATTGAAAAGGATTCGGTAGGAGCATGGCTATAGGGCAGGTTGATCTCAGAAACCAGCAATTTAAGGTCATTACTCTCCTCCGGCAGCATTTTGGTTTCCAGAACAGCAGAGTTGAATGCATCTTCGGCGATCAGAGAACTGTTGAAGAACTGATTCGCATTGGAAACCCATTTGACCCTTTGGTTTTTAACCTCCTCGACATCATCCGAAGTGCAGGAGCAGTATTCCGGGTCTTCTTCCACCGGTTTGAAATAGACTGTCGAGTAGCGGCGTTCGTAAACGGTATTTTTTTCCAGCTTACTCAGGTAGTTAACCCAGTTCAGCCGGACTTCACCGGCATTCTGGCTGATCAGGGTATTCAGGTTTTCAAAACGCACATCGTAGTCGATCTTGTACGTCTCCGGAGATATCTGGTATTTCTGCTCGAAATAACCGCCATTATCTGCCAGAGCACGGAACGTGACCGATTGTTGATCTTTTTGAACAACTTCAAAGTAGAGGTTTCCACTGTTGACCCCTCCGGTGGGGAGATTGGCAACGGGGAAAAAATACTCAAACTTGTTTTTTTCATCTTCAAGCAAGGGTAAGGGAACTTTAGTATCCTTGCCATCTTCTCCTTCGATCACCTTAAAGTACTTTTTAAGCACTACTTCCTTGATCCTTCCTCCCAGGCTGGTAAAGGTTACTTTGAAAAGGCCGTTTTCCAGGACAATCTCCTCCTCTTTTCCCGTAGCCGCACCGGAAAAAGGCCCGAATGCCGCCTGTTTCTGAAGCAAAACCAGGGAATCATCTTCTGTTTCAACAACATCAAGGCTGGAAGTTGTGTCTTTTTCAACCCGTTGAAGGCTGTCCTGCCGTTGTTGAACCATTTCTATCGAGTCCTGACGCCGCTGTTGCTCCTCTATTTCTTCCTGAGTGGGCTGCATCATCTGTTGCCAGACAAGCAGCAAAATGAAAATAAGCGTTAGCCCGATTATCGTATTTCTATCCATCAATTCAGCTTTAGGACCATGGAAACAGGACGGGAGGAGTTGCCACTGAGGGGCTTAACCCAATCCGGCCTACTGACCTATTGTTTTGAAAACCAGTATCTTAGATCGGAAAATCCCGATCAAAAACAAGCTTGCTGTACAAAGCACCGCAAAGGTACAATTTTGTAGTGTGATACCGTAACCCGATTAGATGATTATTGTTCAGGTATCGGCCAAGGCATTGTTCACCGGGCCTGAGCCTTCAATGAGGCAGGTTCTACCTTATCCAAACGTCCGGGATATGCCTTCAGGCCAGCTTCAAGGCAATCCATCGCTGCGTGAAGTACTTCTGTATTCAGGACATAAGCAATGCGGACTTCATCAACTCCGAGGCCAGGCGTAGCATAAAAACCTTCGCCCGGAGACAACATTACCGTTGCCCCGTCGAGGTCAAAATCCTCCAGCATCCACCGGCAGAAGCGCTCCGCATTATCAATCGGGAATTTGGCAAAGCAATAGAATGCACCTCCCGGCCGGTAACTCACTACTCCCTCCATACTTCTGAGCCGTTCATAGACTACATCCCGGCGATGGGAGTATTCCTCCCTGGCCTCATTGATGTAGGACTCTTCCATATCGAGGGTAGCTTCTGCCAGTATCTGGCCCAAACCCGGAGGGCTGAGCCGGAGCTTGGCGTAACGGGTCACCGCATCCAACACCTGTTTATTCCGGGTAACCAGTGCCCCGATGCGGGCTCCGCAGGCGCTGTACCGTTTGGAGATCGAGTCCAGGACGACCACATGTTCTTCCGCGCCTTGAATGTTCAGGGCTGAGAAAAACTCATTCCCGTCATAACAAAATTCCCGGTAAACCTCATCCACAAAAAGGAAAAGGTTGTATTTTCTGCACAGTTCTGCCAACCCTTCCAGAGATTCTCTTGAATAAAAGCAGCCTGTGGGATTATTGGGGTTGGTAATGAAAATACCCTTAGTTGCCGCGTTAACCATTCGCTCAAAAGCTGCCGTATCCGGAAGCCGGAACCCGCTTTCGATGTAGCAGGTAATGGGCCGGATGCGCACGTCGGCAATCTGCGCAAAGCCATTATAATTGGCATAAAACGGTTCGGGAACGATCACCTCATCTTCGTGGTCCAGACAAGCGAGAAAAGCAAATTGTATGGCTTCCGAAGCTCCGGTAGTGACAATGATCTCTTCAGCGCTGACATCGATATCAAATTTTTGGTAATAATTTGTCAGTTTTTGCCGGTAAGAAGCCTGTCCGGCTGCTGGGCTGTATTCCAGAACCTTAATGTCTGTAGCGCGAATCTTTTCCAGAGCATAGGCCGGAGTTTCAATATCCGGTTGGCCGATATTAAGATGATAAACGCGTTTTCCGGCGGCCTTGGCCTTATCAGCAAAAGGTACTAACTTTCGGAAAGGCGACATGGGCACTTTTTCACCCCTCTTTGAGATCGAAGGCATCACTTGTCGGTTTATAGTTCAAAAAAAATCAGCCGCAAAGATAGCCTAATTTTCAACGGGTGTAAACCTTTTTATCAAAAGAACAGGCATTTTATACCGCCCTACCCATACGCTCAGTTAATCTGGCCAAAAAGAAATTCGGTGGAGGTGAATGCCCCGGCCGGGGCTTCCTTAAAGATCCCGATGCCGGTCAATGCCCGTTCTCCACGATTGCCACTTAGCAGAATCTTCCCGTATTTGCGGTAGTCATCCCAGGGGGTGATGAAACCAGGCTTTTCATCTCCGGCATTCCGGAAGTAAGCCCATTGCCGGACGAGATAGCTGGAGGTATCGACGAAGACGTGGTATTTATTCTCCGGCGTATCTCCCACTCCCTGGAAGGTAAGCTGAAGTACGTAGGAAGGAATACCTGACTGAGTGGTATCCTTACCCAGGTATTTCAGTGTGAGCCCGGAATCTTTCAGTTTAAAAGGCATAAAGAGCCAGTAAGAATCATTGATCCAGATACTTTTGGCCCGCTGGAGGCGCGCCTGCAGCGTATCGGGATTTTTAATAAGCCGGTTGCCCTCGCGCGCCAGCCCGGACATATCGCGAATGTTGACGATATAGACCGTACTGTCATCCGGGATTTCTATGCGCACCCAGCCGGTTTTTTTATCCCAGAGCAGGGTTCGGCGGCCAAAGAAGTTCCACAACAGAAAACGGGTGCTGTCCCAGGCTTCACGCCCTCCCATGGCCAACATTACCGAATCGGCAATAGCAATGGCTCGATCATCAGAACCGGTTGCATTGAACCCGGGAGCCGCAGGGTTGGCTTCCGAATCCCGGGAGGCAATAGCGCTTCCGGAGGCATTTTCAGGAGAGGCGGGCTGGCAAGCCCAAAACAAACTGAAAGCCAGTACAAATAACAAGGAGATATTTTTCAACATGGATTCTGGTTTTTCATGGCAAAACAGGCAAACAGGGGCATAGGTTTACCGAAAAAGGCAAGAGCCACTTTCTACATTAGAAAGCGGCTCCCGGGCGGAAAGTATTCAACCTCCTGATACAGAGGGCCAATACTCTTCCTGCTCTTAACCAGCAGGCTGAGGGCTATTCCCTGCCCCCGTCGAGGCGGTCCTGCAGTTCCTTGAGTTCATCCCACTTGCCATCCGCAGCCAGCAGGGCCTGTTTCGGCCAGGTATCCGGGACAGCCAGGCGATAGCGTTCACCTGCCTCAGCCAGGATTTCTTTGAGGCGTTCAACAGAAGCAGCCGCCAGGTCCCGCCAGGTATTTATGCCCGCATCTCTGAGAAGCTGTTCGATCTTCGGGCCGATGCCTTCAACGATCTTCAGGTCATCCTGTTTGACCTTTCCGAGCGGAGTAGCAAACACCATACCGCCCAGGTTTCTCGATTTAGTTTCCGGCTTTTCGGTTTCACCCCCGCTACTTTCAGCCTCATGTTCTGCCTTCAGCCGGTCATATCTACCCTGAATGATCATTTTATCCGCTTCACAGTTCCTCAGTTTTCGCTTGGATTCCTCCAATTCTTTCAGCGTCTCTTCATGCTGATATTTAAGGCTCATAAAATCCTTTTCCATGGTGGTGAGGCTGGCTTTCAGCCGCGCGTTCTCTTCCTCCAGTTCTTTGAGGCGCTTGCGGTTACTGAACAGCAGGGCGCCCAGTAAAAATCCCAGGAGGAACGCCACAAGAGAGAGGATCAGCCACCAAAGCCAGCAAGGTTCCAGGGCGGCCAGCAACAAGGTATTATCTGTATTCATTGTTATGTCAGTTTTTTGTTTTGCAATGGATTATTGTTTTTTGATCAGGCGAACCTCTACCCGGCGGTTTTCATGCCGCCCTTCTTCGGTATCATTTGAAGCAACCGGTTGTTCTTCTCCTTTGGAAATGGTTTCGATCTGATCGGCGCCGACCCCATCACCAATGAGAATGTTCTTAATGGCGCGCGCCCGTTCCATACCCAGTTGAACGTTGGTGGTTTCCGTTCCGACGTTGTCGGTATGCCCCGTGAGGGTAATCTTTTCGCCCGTCTGTTTGACCCGCTCGGCAAGTTTTTTCAGGTATTCATCTACCTTGGGGTCATACTCTTTCTGGGTAGAGCCAAACGGGAAGCGCATGATGATCCGGTCATCGAGTTCTTCCACCGTCTCTGCTACTTTTTCTTCCGGCTCTTCCCATTCGAAAGCGGAAGCCGAGAATGGATTTTCGCGGACGCCCTCGGCTTCATCCATGGTCCGGGCGCGTATTACCACACGTTCATCCGGTATGGCGTCTCCGAAAAGGGCCCGGATCTTCTCTGCCCTGGCAAAACCCAGGTTATCATACCCCTCAGGTTTGGGCTCTTCTTCAAAGTACATTCCGGTAATCTTTAACAGGTTCTTATCAGACATGCCGGCGAGAACCTCCTGGCGCAGGCTGTCAAAGTTCTCGTTGGTATAAGCCTCCGGATCCGACCATTTAAAGTATATCGGATAAACAGGTATTGCCGCTACGCCCGAGTCGGGGGCAGGGCTCACCACTTTGGTGGTGGCTTCCCCTTCTTTTCCGCATGCATAACAGAGCTCATCCCTGCATCCGTTATACGTCAGTAGAAAATAGAGCAACCACACCACAAAAGCGATCAATAGTCTTAAGGGTAGGGACATATTTCGTTTTGTTTTGGTGAAGAATTTGCCGGCCAGTAAAGCCAGGTATAAAATAAGGAAGCTTTCTGGCTTACCGGATAAAAATAAGGATTATCTCAGTAAACACAACAAAACGTTTTCTAATATTTGTCAGAGCCAAAAAAAATTAGGAGCTTTTCACCAGTGGCCCTCCTATTTATCTTCCTCCGCTTTCTTTTGGGTTACATCAAACTTTAGTTGCGTTCATCCATTTATGTTATTGGATTCCGGGGTGGAAGGGGAAGAGCTTGTTTATTAATTGAATTCACTGCTTAGTTTTATTATTTTTGCAGGACTTTTGAAGCGCATAAACCACGACCCACTATGTTTGACAGTTTAAGCGAACGCCTGGAAGGCGCGTTCAAGACCTTAAAAGGAGAAAGCAAACTCACAGATATCAACATCGCCCAATCGGTCAAAGAGATCCGCCGGGCATTGGTGGCAGCGGACGTCAACTACAAGATCGCCAAGGAATTTACAGACAATGTAAAGGAAAAAGCCCTGGGGCAGGAGAATGTACTGAAATCCGTCAAACCCGGGCAATTGATGATCAAGATCGTCAATGACGAGCTGGTAGAACTCATGGGCGGAAAGGCCGAAGACATCAACCTCAAGGGCAAGCCTGCCGTCGTCCTGATCGCCGGCCTGCAAGGGTCCGGGAAAACTACTTTTTCCGGCAAGCTGGCCTTTCACCTGAAGAACGAACGGAAAAAAAGCCCCTTATTGGTTGCCTGCGACGTTTACCGCCCCGCTGCCATTGACCAGCTCACCGTTATTGGCGAACAGGTCAAAGTACCTGTATATAAGGAACCGGAGAACAAAAACCCGGTAGAGATCGCTCTTAAGGGGATCGCTCACGCCCAGGCTCACAACCACGACGTAGTCATCGTCGATACGGCCGGGCGCCTTTCCATCGACGAAGAGATGATGACGGAGATCGCCAACATCAAGGAAGCGATACAACCCAACGAGACCCTCTTTGTCGTGGATTCCATGACCGGACAAGATGCCGTCAACACCGCCGAAGCCTTTAACGAAAGGATCGACTACGACGGGGTGGTGCTGACCAAGCTGGACGGTGACACCCGGGGCGGTGCTGCCCTATCCATCAAATACCAGGTGGGCAAACCCATCAAGTTCGTCAGTATGGGGGAAAAGATGAATACCCTGGACGTGTTCCACCCCGACCGAATGGCCAGCCGCATCCTGGGCATGGGCGATATCATCTCCTTCGTGGAGATGGCCGAGCGGCAGTTCGACGAGGAGAAAGCCAAAAAGCTGGAGAAGAAGATCAAAAAGAATAAATTTGATTTTAACGACTTCCTGGAACAGATTGGCCAGATCCGTAAAATGGGTGACCTCAAAAACCTGATGAACATGATACCGGGGATGAGCAAAATGACTAAAAACCTGGATATCGACAACAGTGCGTTCAATAAGGTGGAAGCCATCATCTTCTCCATGACCCCTCAGGAGCGGGCCAATCCCGAGATCATGAACATGAGCCGGAAAAAGCGAATAGCCTCCGGTTGCGGCCAGGGCATCCACGAGATCAATGCTTTCCTCAAGCAGTTCGACCAGATGCGTAAGATGATGCACAAAATGAGTAAAATGCCCGGAATGGGCATGGGAGCAGGAAATACAGGAGGGGGCGCTGCCCGCCGGAAAAGCCGGCGCCGCAGGCGATAATTCAGAGTTTGTACAAAATCAAAACGCGGATGATGCGAATCAACCGGGCCAAATCTGCTTCGGCCCGGGGTAGCGGCCATCCGCGTTTTTATTTTGTACCCGCACCAGATTTCTATTCCGCCTTCACCTGATGCATACGAGATCATTTACCAAGGCGTTTATTTTTATAAACTCGAGTAGATACTATGAGAAATTTGCTTGCGCTTTCCGGCTTGTTCCTGTCCTTTCTCCTTTCTGCCCAGCCTTCCGGCCAGCCCCTGCCCACTGACCCCCGTGTCAGGACGGGCACCTTACCCAATGGAATGCGGTATTACCTTCAATACAACCCCAAGCCCGAGAACCGGGCGGAGCTTCGGCTGGCCGTCCATGCCGGCTCCCTGCAGGAAGACGAGGATCAGTTGGGGATCGCTCATTTTGTAGAGCACATGGCCTTCAACGGGACCGAACATTTTGAGAAGAACGAGCTGATCAACTACCTTGAAAAAACCGGCACCCGGTTCGGCGCCGACCTGAACGCCTACACCAGCTTTGAAGAAACGGTTTATAAGTTGCAGGCAAGGACAGACAGCCTTCCACTCCTGGAAAAAGGCCTCCTGATCATGGAAGACTGGGCCGGCGGGCTCAGCTTCGAGCCCGAAGAGATCGACAAGGAGCGGGGAGTGGTCGTTTCTGAATGGCGTACCCGCCTGAGCCCGGACCAGCGGCTCCAGCAACAATATTTCCCGGTTTTATACAAAGGCTCACGCTATGCCAACCGCATGCCGATCGGTAAACCTGAGATCATCGAAAACGCCGGTTATGCTACCATCCGGCGTTTTTATGAAGACTGGTACCGTCCGGATCTCATGGCCTTCATCGCCGTGGGCGATTTTGAGGTGGATTGGATGGAAAAAGAAGTTATCCGGCGGTTTTCAGGCCTTCAAAACCCGGAATCATCCCGCCCCCGGAAGGACTACGAAGTGCCCGGGCATCAGGAAACCCTTACGGTCATTGCCACCGATAAAGAAGCAGCCTTTACCCGGGTACAGGTGATCTATAAACACGAAGAAAAGCCGGTAACCACCATTGAAGATTTCCGCCGCCAACTCACCTACAGCCTTTACAACAAAATGCTAAACGCCCGGCTGGTAGAGGTGCAGATGCAGCCCAATCCTCCTTTTACCTTTGCCTATTCCGGATATGGAAGTGATGTCGGCAACCTGGGTGCTTATACGATCTACGCTTTTGTCGGAGAAGGCGGCGCCATCGAGGGCATCAGCGCAGTACTCCGGGAAACGAGAAGGGCTTTGCTCCACGGGTTTACGGAAACGGAGCTCAAACGGCATAAGGCGGATATCATGCAAAGCGTGGAAAACGACTATAAGGAAAGAGAAAAAACCAAATCCGGTACACTCGCCAGCCGTTATGTTTATAATTTTCTTGACCAAAATCCGATCCCTGGCCCGGAGCAGCGGCTGCACCTGTACCAGGAACTGCTCCCTGCCATCACGCTCGAAGACATTAACCCCCTGCCCCGGCAATGGATTACAGACTGCAACCGGGTGGCCATCATCACCGGCCCGGAGCACGCAGAATCCCCTCTTCCCTCCAGAGAAGAAATTCTGGATCTGCTGGCCCAAATTGACACTATGAGCCTGGAGCCTTATGTCGATAAAATCAATGATGCTCCGCTCATCAAAGAAGTGCTAAGCCCTGTACCCATCATAAGCAGGAAAAAACTGGACAGCCTGGGCATCACCCTGATCGAACTCTCCAACGGGGTAAAAGCCTATCTCAAACCTACCGATTTTCAGAATGACGAGATACTGATGTCGGCATTCAGCCCGGGGGGGCACTCCCTTTACAGCCTGGAGGAATACTACAGCGCCGCCAACGCGGCGGCCATCATTGACCAGAGTGGCCTGGGCGAATTTTCCATGCCGGAACTGCAGAAAAAACTCGCCGGCAAAACGGCCAGTGCAGGGCCTTACATCAACGAGTTGTACGAAGGAGTCAGTGGCAGCAGCGACCAGGAAAGCCTGGAAACCATGCTCCGCCTGGTTTATCTTTATTTTACCGAACCACGCCGTGATTCTGCTGTTTTTCTGTCCTATCTTTCCCGCCAGGCGTCCATTTTTGAAAATATGATGGACAACCCTTATTATTATTATGCAGATGTAAAAAACCAGATCAAGTACAAAGGCAATCCGCGCAGGCAGATCACTACCCTTGAAGACCTCCGGAAGATCAGCCTTGATGAAGTCATACATATTTATCAGGAGCGCTTTGCCAACGCCGGCGATTTCACCTTCGTTTTTGTCGGCAATTTCGAACCGGAAACGCTGGAACCGCTCATCGCCACTTATCTTGGCAACCTTCCCTCTTCGGGCCGGCGGGAATCGTGGAAGGATGTAGGAGCCGGGCTTGCCAAAGGCCATATTGACACCACAATCATTAAGGGCGAAGCGCCCAAGGCCCTGGTGGAAATGAATTACCACGGTGCGTTTGAATATGGAGGCCTTCAGCGGTATCATTTCTATTCCCTGCTTTCTGCATTGCGCATCCGCCTGCGCGAAGCCCTCCGGGAGGATAAAGGTGGGGTGTATGGAGTCAATGTTAACGGCATTGCACTTCCCTTTCCAACTCCCCACTACCGCATTACCCTTTCTTTCAACAGCGAGCCCGAACGAACTCAGGAAATGATCGCCACCGCCAGGGAGGTCATTTCCACCGTACAAAATCAGGCTGTTGACGAAGATATACTAAAAAAGGTTAAGGAAACGCAGCGTCAAAACCGGATCAAGAACCTTGAGGAAAATGGTTTCTGGCTGGGGCAGATCAGCACCCGCCTGCAATATGGCATTGCGCTTGAGGGGATCATGCTGGAAAAGTATGAACCGTACATTGAAAGCCTGACTGTTGATGATATACAAAAGGCAGCCCGGCGTTATCTGCAAGAGGATGATTTCATTCAGGTTGTTTTGATGCCCGAAGAGGGCCAGGATTGACCTCCCCGGGGCCAGGCTCATTGCCGCTTGATCTCCTGAATCTCCACTCTCCGTTCCCGGGCGGCATCAGGGTGATAGATGGAATTGCGCAGGTCATCCAGAGAATCACTGACGGTGCCGGCGGCTTCGGCCTCTCCAAAGGGGCGCTCTGTTATCTTCAATTGCCCGCTTTCCAGGTAAGGCTGGAAAACGCCATCCTTGTAATTTTGAAAATGGTTTCGGACACTGCTGATCCGGCGTTTACTCAGCGCCAGGTTGTAGTCGCTTTTCGCCCGGGGGCTGGTGTAGCCTTTCAGGAATATCTCCACTTCTTCCCCGGCTTGCAATCGGTGAAGCAGAATCTCTGAAAAGCGCATCAGAAAATCATGTCCTTTCTGAGCTTCCTCGTCAAAGAATTCATCGACGGCATAAGCCGCTTCTTCCTTTCTATCCCCTTCCAGAGGGCCGGCGAAAGCCTCCATGTAATCATTCCGGCGGCGGGAATAGGCTTCATACGTTTCCCCGTAAGTTTTCCGGGTAGTGGTTCGCCGGGTACGCCGGTCGGGTTCATCATTATCGAAATAGAGGGCCAGCGGCAGAAAGTCCTCCAGGCGGGTTGGAATATCGGGTTCTGTTGCCGGCAGTTCCGGCTGAACGGGAGGGAGGCCGGCTAGGGGAAGCGTATCTCCTGTCGGCGGCTCTTCCGGAATGGGTTCAAAACGGTAGATGTCATTGCAGCAGGCCTTATTGTTCTCATCCAGATAAAACGACCCCGGGCGGTTGGAAGAAAAATAACCGGAAAGGCCATCCTTACCCAGAAAGTAGTAAATGTCATTGTAGCTTGAATTGACGGGGGCGCCCAGGTTCTCCGGCGCCTGCCAGCCTCCGGAACGCCGGGACCGGAATACATCGAACCCGCCGAGGCCAGGATAACCTTCCGAGCTGAAGTAAAGCGTCTGGGTAGGGGTATGAAAAAAAGGCGTAATGTCATCGAGATCAGTATTCAGGCCAGGCAAAAGGGCCGGCCGGCTGAAGTTGTTCTCCCCTTCCTCCACTCTTGCCCACCACAGATTGAGGCCGCCGGGCCCTCCCGGCCTGTCGGAAACAAAGAAAAGAACCTCGGCCTTCAGTGTGGAATCATACCCGACGCTGGGTTGGGTGGAAGTAAAATCGGGAAGGTTGATCTCTTCGGGAAGTTTCACCGCCCGGGAACTCCATCTCCCTCTTTTGTCCTTATTCCGGTAATAGAGGGAACAGCGAATTTCAGTTGCATTGACATACTGGCAACGGGTAAAATAGAGGCGGCTGCCATCCAGGCTGAAGGCCGTATGAGCGGTGTGCATCGCATCGTCATTGAATCCCCGGCGCATAGGGCGGCCTCTGCTGTTTCCTCTCTGGTACAGTACTTTGGTGATCTTGCGCTCCGGGCGATGGTCATCCTCCTCCAGGCCGTAGCGAAAAGAAGAGTACCAAAGCGTATCTCCGGTTTGAACCGGGGCAAATTCCGAATAATCAGTGTTCACCTTTCTTCCCATGTTTTCTACTCGGACAGGTTCCGGTTCCGCCGCCATTTCCTTTGCCCAGCCGCAGGTATTTATTTCTTCTGTTGCTCTGGAGACATAGGGTTCCTCCGTTCCCCTGCCGGCAAGGTAAGCTTGAAAACAGGCTTTGGCCCTGTCATAATGCCCCAGGCTTTTGTTCACTACTCCCAGCCAGTAATTGGCCAGTGGAAAGCGGCTCCCCTCTTTACTATCAGCAACCATACTGTAGTATTGCTCCGCAAGCTCGTAGGCGTAGAAACGGCGGGCAATTTCAGCATATTGAAACTGGATGCCGGTATTCTCTGGCTGAAACTCCAACGCGGAGGCATAGTGTTGGAGAGCCGCGTTGTAATCCTTTTGTTCCAGCGCCTCCTCAGCAGCCCTTACATAGGCTTTGAAGGATTGCCCCCCGGCCGGGATAGCGGCCACGGAAAGGAGGCAGAAAGTCAGCAGGAAGAGTCTTAAACCAGTCTTTATCATTTTGATACTGTCATTGAGCGGCGTTTTCCGGGATCCGGAATTTCGGAAACCCCAGATTCAGAAAATGGGACAGGCTTTGAATTCTTTCGGTGGTTTTACGTGGCTGATCACGTACTGCACAGAAAACTCCGGCCCGCCGTTTCGGTTAGTTGCTGCAATAAAAGGCGAAGTATTCACATCATAGCTCAGGCCAAACCTCCAGTTCTTGTAAAACACGCTCATATAGGCTATCAACGCATCACTCAGGCGATATCCGGCGCCCAGCTGAAGCGCCAGCGCCCTGCCTTTTTCGAGGCTCAGGTGATAACGTCCGCCCGCCATCCCCACTACTTCCTGATAGGCGCCCTGGCGTTGTCCAAGCAGGTTGGCCACTACATCCCACCGCTCCCCGACTTCCACTACTCCGGAGAGGTGTATATTAAAAAGCATGGGCAACTTTATGCTCCCGTCATTCAAAAATGAGATCGACGGTTTATTCAGGTGAGCAGCCGCCAGGCCTGCCCAGGCCCGGGTCCGGGTTTGCGCAGGTGCATAGAACCAGTTGACGCCAGCCCCTAGGCTAAAATAACCCGAAGCAGTAGAACTGAAAGATTCCGCTGTGGGCGCCGAAGGGTCGAAGACATTGTCAGAGAACTGGTCGGCAAAGCTGAACTGCCCGGGTTCCAGAGCACGCTGCCCGAAGCGAAGCTGGGCCCCGGTGGAGAGCACGTGCTCATCCGCAACCCGCCAGTTGAAAGCGCCATGGAGGGCCAGTTGCAGCCAGTTCAGGGAAGCATCACCCGCCTGGTCATAAGTAAACGCGCCTCCCAGCCCCAGCCAATTATCTCCCAGCCAGGGCAGAAAGGCTTTCTGATCATAGGCCCCAAAAAAGGTTTCGTAGGGAACCGGAACACTCGCCCACTGGTTCCGGTAAACGGCACTGAAGCGCTGGTCTTCGTCAAAAGCACCGGCCAATGCCGGATTTAAAGATAGAGGCGCATGGAAAAACTGAGAGTAATGAACATCCTGTGCCGGCAACGCATACCGGCAAAAACAAAGGATAAAAAGGAAAATCAGACGTTGAATTCTGGCCAATACGTTTAAATTTGTTATACTGCTTTTTAATCACTACTTGGTCAGGGCTTTTCCTAAGCGCCCTATCGATCCAATATAGGAGAAAGTTACTAACTTTCGAAACGAAAATTTTTTCGGCCCTGGAATTTGACAGATACACGGCATACAAGACTATGAGTAAAAACAAAAAACCAAAGCTAAAAGTAGGGGTCACAGGAGGGATAGGGAGCGGCAAGACGACTGTTTGCGAGGTCTTTGAAGCTCTTGGCATTCCGGTCTATTATGCCGACGGCCGGGCAAAGCAGCTAATGGTGAGCGACCCAAGGCTGGTCGCCGGGATCAAAGAGCTCTTTGGCCCCGAAGCCTACCTCCCAGGCGGAACCCTGAACCGGCCCTTTATCGCCGGGGAAGTATTCAATAACGGTGCAAAATTGCAACAGCTCAACCGCCTCGTTCACCCGGCTGTTGCCGAAGATGCGGACCGGTGGCATCAGGCGCAGGAAAACACCCCTTACACCATCAAGGAGGCTGCACTGTTGTTCGAAAGCGGCAATTCCCAACACCTGAACAAAATGATCACCGTGTTTGCGCCAGTGGAATTGCGCATTCAGCGGGTCATGGAGCGCGATGGGGCCACTAAAAAAGAGGTGCTCGCCCGAATGCACAAACAGATGCCCGAAGAAGAAAAGATGAGGCTTGCCGATTATGTCATCTACAACGACGGCCAACATTCCCTGATCTCGCAGGTTCTGGAAATTCACCATGCCCTTCTGGCACTAACGGAAACAGCATGAGCAATATACGGGAACGCGAAACGCTGATCACCGAGATCAAGACTTTTGAGCAGTTTCGCCAAAACGGAGCTTCATTGAAAAACTCTACTCTTCAGGCTCTGGACTTCACCGGTAAACAGGTAAACTGGGAGAAATTTGAAATTGACAACACCACCTTTCTGGGTTGCGTATTAAGCCTGGATGAGGAGATCCTCCTGCGAAGAAAAGGCGCCTATATTTATCAGGCTCCCTCTACCCTCCCCTACAACCCGTTCCGCTGCTCGCTCTATTCCTGGCAGGAACTGATGAAAGGTTTTAGCGAGAAAGAAGACAACAGCGTCGATATCCGGATATACCGGCACTTCTCTGCCACCAAATTTAACCCCAATATTAACGAAGCGCTCTGGCAACGGATACACGACCATTCCATCGATGATGCCCTGCGCAACCTGCTGGCATTCGACCACGATGGGATGACCCAGCGCCCCTGCGTCGGGTTTATGGGCGGGCACAGTACGGGCCGCGATAATCTCTTCTTTGAAAAAACAGCTCTAACGGCCAGGCTGCTGGCGGAAAACGGGTATTTCATCGTTTCCGGCGGAGGCCCCGGCATCATGGAAGCCACCAACCTTGGCGCTTATTTCTGCGGCAGGGAAGAATCCGCTTTGCTGGACGCCATCTCCATCCTGAAAAAGGCTCCCCACTATACAGACAAAGGGTACCATCAGCAGGCAATCGAAGTCCTGGAAAAATACCCGGATGGAACCGACAACCTCGCCATCCCCACCTGGTTTTACGGGCACGAACCCAGCAACCTCTTCGCCTCTCATATCGCCAAGTATTTTTCCAACAGCATACGGGAGGACACACTGCTGGCTATAAGCCTCTACGGCATCGTCTGTGCCCCCGGCAGCGCCGGCACCACCCAGGAGATCTTCATGGACGCCACCCAGAACCATTATGGGACTTTTAATTATTACAGCCCCATGGTCTTTCTTGGCAGGCACCGTTATGAGGTGGAAACGCCTATCTTCCCCCTGCTCCGGCAACTGGCCAGAGGCAAAAAATATTACAACCTGCTTTTTATAACCGATGAACCGGAGGAAGTGCTGAAGTTTCTGAAGGAACATCCGCCGATTAAGGTGTAGAAAGGTATATTCGTATGTGAATCCAGGGATAAAACTCAAAGGAGTCAGCCCTTCAGGCCGCACATTTACACTTTTACACCCAAACACATTTATACCCTAACCCTCCGCCCGGCCCAGCCCCGCCTTATAAACCTCCAGGCAGCGCTCACGGGCTTCCTTGTGATCGACCATAGGCTCGGGGTAATCGGAAGTTCCGTACTCGGGCACCCATTTTTTGACGTACTCCAGGTTCTTGTCGTATTTCTCTTGCTGAGAAGTGGGGTTGAAGATGCGGAAATAGGGAGCGGCATCCGTCCCGGATCCGGCTGCCCACTGCCAGCCGCCGTTGTTGCTGGCCAGTTCGTAATCCAGCAGCTTTTTGGCAAAGTAGGCCTCCCCCCAGCGCCAGTCGATCAGAAGGTGTTTGGTGAGGAAGCTGGCGGTGATCATACGTACGCGGTTGTGCATATACCCCGTTTGGTTAAGCTGCCGCATGCCGGCATCCACGATGGGGTAACCGGTCCTGCCTTCGCACCACTTTTTGAATTCTTCTTCGTTGTTCCGCCATTTGATGAAGTCGTATTTCTCCCGGAAGGAATTGTCAACGACGTGCGGGAAATGCGCCAGGATCATGGCGTAGAAGTCGCGCCAGATAAGTTCGTTGAGAAAAGTGTCATTCAGTTCTTTGGCCCGGCGGGCCTTTTCCCGGATGCTGATGGTGCCGAAACGAAAATGAATACCCAGGCGGGAAGTACCGTCTTTTGCCGGGTAGTCTCTCGTCTTGTCGTAGTTACGGATCAGTCCGCGGCTCACTGTTTTGGAGGGGATCTCGATGTCCGCCTGCTCAAAGCCCATCTCCTCCAGGGTGGGAAAGGGCGGCGTGCTCATGCGTTCGAAGTTGTCGAAATGATCCTCTGTAGGATACGGCTTCAGGTAGTAGGAAATGGTTTCCTCTTCTCCGGATTCGTTGGTGACAGCAACCATTTTGCTCTCCAGCTTTTCCCTCCACCTGCGGCTGTAGGGAGTGAAAACGACATAGGGATCGCCGTCGTCTTTCAGCACCTCGTCTTTTTCAAAGATGACGTGGTCCTTATAGGTATGAAAGGAGATGTTGTTTTCTTCCAGTAATTTCCGGACCTTATCATCACGTTTGATGGCGTAGGGCTCGTAGTCGTGGTTGGTGTAAACGGCGCCGATGTCGTACTCTTCCAGAAGCCCGGCCCATATCTTTTCCGGGAAGCCGTAGCGCACCACTATACTGGAGCCCATTTCTTTCAGCTCCTTTCGCATTTCCTTTAGGGTATCGCGGATGAACTCCACGCGGGCATCTTTTTTATCCTCCAGTTCATCCAGGATCTCGCGGTCGAAGATGAATAAAGGAACGACGGGGTGATTGCCTTTCAGGGCATGGTACAGTCCGGCATTATCCTGCAGGCGCAAGCCTCTGCGGAACCAGAAAATACTGACTTTGGACATAGGTTTCAAATCATTATGCCAGGGAAACAGGAGAAGTCGAGTATTGTTTAAGTGCTTGTTTGGAGGGGCCCATTCGGGCTGCGGCACAGCAGGCGGGCAGGTTCGCTTCCAAAGCGCCCCCTCCAAACAAGCACTAAGGCCTGCTTTAGGGCCAAAACTATCTGGGAGTGATTAAATTCATCTTTTCTCCGGATAAAAAACCATTTAAAACCAAAGTCTTTTAAATTTGGGCACATCAAAAGGCAATCAAAAATTCCCGTCATGAAATATCAGTATCTGCTTGTTTTGATCACCCTAATCAGCCTGATGGGCTGCCAGTCTGAAGAGGAAAAGATGCAGGCTCAGATCACCGAGCTGGAGAAGCATCTGGAAGATGACCCCACTACGGAAAAGGCTCAGGAAGTATTAAAGGCTTATGAGGGTTACATTGCCCAGTTCCCGGAAGATACAAAAGTAACGCCGCGGTATCTTTACCGAGCGGCAGCTTTGGAATATCGAATGAACCGGTTTTCCGGAGCAACTGACTTTCTCAAAAGGGCCATCAAGGAGTATTATTCCTCTTCGAATACCCCTAAAGCTGTCATTTTCCTCGGCGATATCTATCAGGATAAGCTGGGCAATGAAGATAACGCCATAACGGTGTATCAGGCCCTGATCCAGGCCTTTCCCGGTTCGGAGGAAGTTAATGCCGCCCATAAGAAGCTGCCGAATAAACTGGTGGACCTGGAGTCCCGCATCAAAAAAATGGGCAGCCAGATGTTCGATGACTCTACCGGGCGTATTGAATATCGCCTCGCCAATAATTTCATTACCTCCTCCGAGCTCTATGCCCTGATCCTGCCTGATTCCCCAAAGGCGCCGGAAATGCTTTATAAGGGCGCCGAAATCGCCAGGACCATCCGGTCCTACGATAAAGCACTGAAGATGTATGCCCAGGTTGTGGAAGAATATCCGGAAAGCGAAAGAGCCCCGCAGGCGTTATTTATGCAGGCTTTTACGCTGGACTCCGACCTCCGGCAACTGGACAAAGCGAAGGCGCTCTACGAAAAATTTATTGCTGATTACCCGGAGGATGACTTTGTGGATGACGCCCAGATCCTTCTTGAAAACCTCGGAAAGGATGACGAAGAGATCATCCGTTCTTTCACAGAGAAAAATGCTGAGGCTGAGGAAGAAGTGCAGTGATTGATCGGGAAGGCTGGAAAGAAGGGTTCAAAGCCTGATTGCTATGGCTTTGCGGTCGAAGGGGTTCAGAGCAACGCCCACTACATGGGCCTCGGCCTCTACTCTGAACTCCGACCTGACCCCGCGCAGAGCCTTGGCTGCTTTGGCCAAACCGCCGAAGAACAGGTTTTTTTGGCCAAACTCCTCTATGTTGGACCGGACCAGGCTGAACGGTAACCGGAAGGGGATCTCCACAGCCTCCTCAACGGGAACGTCGATGGTTTGGTGAAGTTCGGTGACGCCCAATTCGTATTCATCGATCAGCCTTTCTTTACCCCGCCCCCGGGTATATTTTTCGATAAGCACAATTTTTATCCCGGTAACGGTCTGCGGGTTGAGAGACTGAAAGCGAATACTGCCGTATATTTCCTGTGCAGCAGCATCTACTTCTTCGGGTAAAACCAGCTCGAGCTTTACCCCTTCGATCCCCAGCCATTTTTTCACTTTACCTAGCATAGGTGTAATTTTTTGGAGTTTTCTCCCGGACTGCTAGAATTTTGTCTGCCTTCAGGCAAGGATAATACAAAGAGGCCGTTTTCCGGTTTGATCTGGAGAAAACTCCATCTTTACCAATTTTTGAGGAAGAATTTAAGCTTTTTTTGATTCCTGAAAGCAGCAAACTGACAGAACCTGCGCTTTCATGGACGAACACCCATCCTTCCCGCATTCACACCATCCGTTTGTGCCAACTCTGGCTAAGCGGCTTGACCCATTCATTCTCCAGTGCCCCTTTATTGCCGACGAGGGTGTCAAACACCAGGGTGTCATCATTGATCTTTCCTTCCTGATACAGCCGGGTAAACTCTTCGCGCGGCACGGTAAATACCTCATCGCCATCTTTGTAAGAAAAAACCATCCGGTCGAACAGGTTTACCCCATATTCCGCCTGCAACTGTTTCAGGAAGTAAACGGATTTGTCTATGGAGCACCCACTGGCGTCCGCCTGGTTTTCATCAACCATCAGCACGATAAAACGGTTGTGCAAAACGTCAGCATGGGCGCGCAACTGCCGGTTATGGCTCACCCAGCTTTGAGCGAATGCCTGTGCCTTCCGGCGGATCTCAGGGATGTCGTTATCTTCAAATGGCCGGTTGGCCTGGTAAATCCAGACTCGAGTGGTATCGGGAAGCATTTTGTAAGTATCCATGGTCTATTATTATCAAAACTTTCGAAAGTCCTCTTCGAGTAAAATAACACTTAAGAAGAATGGTAGTTTTGAGGTTTTGTTTTTGGGTTTGCGGGTGGCTTACCGGGGAGTGTTCATAGTTTCTGGTTCCTGGGTTTCTCGTTGCTCTGGAACCTTATCGGGGTTCCATATTATTGAGGATTAGTTCCGCCAGGTCATAGGCCATCACTTCATCCTGTTTGTCTTTAGCTTTTACCCCGTCTTCCATCATGGTAAGGCAGAAGGGGCAGTTGGCGGCAATGATGCTTGCGCCGGCCTCAAGGGCTTCTTCCGCCCGTTCGACGTTGATGCGTTTGTTGCCAGGCTCATCCTCTTTCCACATTTGCGCCCCTCCGGCGCCGCAGCACAGGCCATTGGCCCGGCACCGCTTCATCTCAACCAGTTCGGTATCAAGCGCCTGCAAAACCTTCCGGGGCGCCTCATAAACGCCATTAACCCTTCCCATATAACAGGAGTCGTGATAGGTGATGCGTTTTCCCTTAAAAGGGCCTCCTTCCTTAATCCTGATGCGCCCTTCATCGATCAGTTGCTGCAATAACTGAGTATGGTGAATAACCTCATAATTGCCGCCCAGGGCAGGATATTCATTCTTCAGCGTATTGAAACAATGCGGGCATGCCGTTACGATCTTCCTGACGTTGTACATTTTCAACGTCTCAATATTCTGCAAAGCGAGCATCTGGAAGACGAACTCATTACCGGAGCGCCGGGCAGGGTCGCCGGTACATTGCTCCTCATTACCCAGGATTGCAAAATCCACTCCTACGGCATTGAGGATCTTACAAAAGGCCACGGTCACCTTCTGGGCGCGGTTATCGTAGCTACCGGCACAACCAACCCAGAAAAGGATCTCAGGTTCCCGGCCTTCGGCGGCCAGTTCGGCCATGTTGGGGATTTTGAGTTCACTCATTGTTTTTCCTTTATTATTTCACTATTCAAGGATTTTTCTTTCAACTGGCAGCAGCACCAACAGCTAATGGCAAATAGCTAACGGCCAACATCTCAAGGCCCCCCTACCCTTTCATCGCCTCCCTGGCCCAATTGTCCCGGTCTTCCGGAATGGCCCAGGCCGAACCGCTGTTTTCCATACTGGTAAACATCGGGACCCACTCCTGAGGCCCCTGAGAAAGGGTGAGTATTTCATAACGCCGCATTTTAAGGATGGGCTCGAGAGGGTTGATCAGGACCGGACAGGCCTCCACACAGGCGTTACAGGTAGTACAGGCATGGATCTCCTCCGGCGTAGTGTAATCGAAAAGCGATTTCCCATCGTCGTAGTTGTTCTTGCTCACCGGCATGGATTTATCTCTGGCATACTCCTCATTACCACTCTCTATATTGCGGCCCACTTCTTCTGCACGGTCACGGATATCCATAAGGATCTTTCTGGGAGATAGCTTTTTCCCTGTAATATTGGCCGGGCAAACGGAAGTACAACGGCCGCATTCCGTACAGCTGTAGGCATCCATGATATTTTTCCAGCTCAATGTAAAAACATCATTAGAGCCAAACTCCGGCAACTCAGCGTCCATGTCCATCGCCTCATCCTCTCCGCTTTCAGACAGCCCCATCATGCTCTTCACCTCATTCATCACTTCGGGCATATTTTCCATTTCACCTCTCGGCTTCAGCCGCGCATAATAAGTGTTCGGAAAAGCCAGCAATATGTGCAGGTGCTTCGAATAAGGCAGGTAATTCAAAAAAACGAAAACCATGAGCAGGTGCAACCACCAGCCAAAGCGTTCTACTACCTGCAAAGCGCCCTCACTCAGGCCGCCGAACAAAGCCGGGCCCAGCCAGGTGCTGACCGCCAGCCGGCCCGTCTCCGGATAATGTTGCGGGTTTATATCCTGAAGAAGCGTATCCGCCCCGTTCATGCTGAATATCCCGATGAGCAGAATGATCTCAAAGATGAGTATGAGGTTTCCATCCAGGCGAGGCCAGCCTTTCATTTCCACCGTCCAGAAACGGGGGACCTTCAACAGGTTTCTGCGGGCCAGAAAGATGATCGTCCCCACAAAGGCCAGGATCGACAGCACTTCAATGAAGCTGATGACGAAAGTGTAAAAACCTCCGAGTTTATCCGCAAAAAAGCGATGATGCCCGGAAACTCCATCGATAAAGATCTCTATCAGCTCTACCTGCGTGATCAGAAAAGCAGCATAAATGAAGAAGTGAAAAATGGCCGGGATCCAGCGCGAGAACATCTTTTGCTGGCCAAAGGACACCAGCAGGACGTTGCGCCATCGTTTTCCGGTATCTCCACTGATCTTCTCATCCTGGCCCAACAGAATGTTGCGGCGCACCCGCGAGAAACTCCGCCAGGCCAACCCGAAGGCCAGAAGCGTAACGGCAATAAAAGCGATCTGTTGTATCATTTAGCGGCAATTTATGCTCAGCGAATTTTCGCTAAAATAATGGCTAACCTTGACGAAAAAAAGGAATCAGGGCTAAAATAGAATCATTTTTCTCAAGGGCGCGGAATTTGTGGTCCAAATCCCTAATTTTAGCCCGAAATAAACGCCATTCTGCCAAGATCATGAAAATACTAGGCCAGGAACAAATAAAGCAAAAGATCAAACGCCTTGCTATCGAGATCCTCGAGCACAACTTCGAAGAAGAAGAACTCATCCTTATAGGGATCAATAAAACCGGCCTGTGCTTCGCCAGGATGCTATTTGATGAACTGGTTAAAATAACGGACATTCCCGTAACCCTGGCCCGTGTCCGGGTCAATCCTGCCGCACCGCTCAGCCAGGAAGTCCAGGTCGAGCTCCCTTTGGAAAAGCTCGAAGGCAAGGCGGTCATCATCATCGATGACGTCGCCAATACCGGGCGAACCCTTTTCTATGCCATGAAGCCATTTCTCAACGTGCTGCCCAAAAAGGTCGAAGTTGCCGTTCTGGTTGACCGCACTCACAAATCATTCCCGGTGAAAGTGGACTACTACGGCCTTTCCCTTGCCACCACCCTGATGAATAATATTGATGTGCAGATCCTGGATGTAGAGGAAATGGCCGTTTTTTTGAATTAATCGCATCACGAATCACCAATCAACGCCCTCAACGCCCCCATCTGCTCCATGGCCGCCTTATAGCCTATCTCAAACAGCGGTTCGTAGCGATTGATCTGAAAAATGTTGAACCCGTGCACTTCTTTCGGCTCGATCAGCAGGTCGCAACGATCCATGTTAGGGCGGGTGTTGGCCAGCACCGAAAGGTCGAAACACCGCTGGGCGATCCCGATAAGGTTTTGAACGGCTTTTCCGGGAACTTCCACATGGGGCATCACATTCACTGCAACGGTTACATCGCAAACCGGCTTCAGAGGGGCCACCGGCATGTTGTCCAGAAGGCCGCCGTCCACATAAAACTGCCCGTCGATCTCCACCGGCTGGAAAAGCAGCGGGATGGACGAAGAGGCCGTAACGACATCAAACAGAGCGCCCGAATGGCGCCATTCACATTCCCCGGTATTGAGGTTGGCAATGGCGACAAAGAGCTTTTTTTCCAGAGCTTCAAAGCTGTCTTCGGCTATGCTCTCCTCCAGCCTTTCCCGCAGATAGGTATGTTTGGTCAGCCCGGAAAATGGGATGGCCACTTTAAACATCTTGAAAAAACTGGCCTTTTTCACAAATTCCATGATCTCCTCCGGCCGCATGCCGGAAGCATATAAAGCCCCTACAATTGCGCCGGCACTGGCCCCCGATATTGCATCCGGGAAAATGCCCACCTCTTCCAGGGCCTGCAGCACGCCAATATGAGCGATACCTCTTGCTCCTCCGCCGGAAAGCGCCAGGCCTATGCGCTTCTTGTCTGCCATAAAGGTTTTATGGTTAGGTATATGGTTAGATGGTTTCACGGCTGTGCGATTCTGCTGCACTCCAGGACAATAAAAACCGCACGGCCATGAAATCATGAATTTACTGCTTTATCAACTCCTGCGCCCAGAATTTGCCATTCTGAACGAAGGTGATCACGTACGTACCGGCCTGTAAGCCCGAGATGTCAAGGCGGGCAGAAACAGCAGGCTCTTTCCATTCCCTCACCAACTGGCCGTTCAGCGCATGGATGCGAACGGCATCAAGAGGCTCTGTACTAAGCACCAGCACTTGTTCCTGAGCGGGGTTGGGGAAAAAGGCAATATCTTTTCCCAGAGATGGGTCCAGAACATCGCTGTAGGGGTCAATATCTTCCATGTAGCGGGGAAGCAACTGATACCCGCCATCATAGGGTTCGCTGCTGTCAAACTGCCCTCCGATGCCGGTGACGCTAAACGTGCCGGAAGGAGCAGGGAGGTTGAACAGGTCAACGTCGTTGTCAATGCGGACGGTATAAGTATTCGAACCGTCAGTCACATCCACATTAAAACCGGAACCTCCGGCGCTCCACTGTCCGGGATCCACTAAAGAGACGTTCTCCAGGCGCACCAGCTGAGACTCCGTAGCCTCTCCCAGGGCTGTCACCACATCCGGAGTAACCAGGGAATTACCGCTGCTGACAAGATCAACCCTGGCCGCCAGGATCTGGATCAGGCCGTTAAACTGGTCGATCTCCCCCTGAATGGCAACCTCATCGCCTTCCTGTACCGTATATCCAAGGCTTCCACTATTATTGAAAACTCCGATTCCGTCATTATTGCTGTCAATAATGGTGAACTGGAGGCCGTCCGGACGCAGGTTGACGCCATAGACTACTCCCTGGATCTGGCAGGCCACACCCAGAGAATCGGCTACTCCAATAGCATTAATGGTGGATACCTCTCCGATAGAATATTCAGGGTAGAACACTGGACAGGTAACGGTAATGCTCACCTCAGCCGATTGGCACGCTCCTCCAACGCAGACCTCATAGGTGAATGCGTCGGTGCCGCAGAAATCCTGGAAGGGCGTATAGGTAATGGTGTTATCGGCATTGACCATGGTTCCACCATTATCGGGGCCGGAAGTGACGGTAAGAGACTCAACTGCGCCCGGCAGGAAATCATTTCCGAGCACATCAATGGTAGCCGGCATATTGACATCGGTGATAACCACATCGTTATTGGCCGTTAATACCCCCGAACCGTTGGGGTCATAAGTCCCGGCGGGGAAAGGAAGATCGACGGTACTGTTCGTCATACCCCCTTCCAGGGCATTTTCGCCGCCATAGATCCAGTTGGAGGGTACAAAGGTGCTGCCGTCGGGGCCGGTGCCATCAACCCGATAAGCCCAGCCGTCCAGGTAATCCCAGGGCTCGCCGGTGCCGTCAACATTGATGTCTCCAAAGACATCGACCACTACTCCGTTCAGGAACAGTTCAATGGCATCATCGCCGTTAATAGACATGCTTCCGTTATCGACAAAGTCGGGGTTGAAGCCAAAAAAGGCGGTAAATTCCACATCGGTATTGGCAAGATAAAGATAAGAACCGGCAGTCACTGACATGGAAGGGAAGGTGAATTCCACCCCATCCGAACCATCGCCATTATTAGCCGAGCCGACACCATACTGGCTCAGGTCTGCGATATCATTCAATACGTATAACTCAATTCCTTTAGGAGTTCCACCGGTAAGAGGGCCATCATAAACCCCGGTCAGCAACAGGTCCGTTTCCTGCACGCCGCCCGGCTCGACAATTATGGTGCCGGTCATTCCCAGGGCCGCATGCGGGTCACACTGGTAATCGTAGGTGCCGGGCTGGGTAAAGGTGAAGGAGTAGGACCAGGGCGATGCCGCCGCTGCGCCGTTGCCAAAACCTTCGGGGTTGTCCGGGAAAGTCGCGGTTGTCCCGTTCACATTGTGGATTCCCCCAATGTTGTTCCAGGTGACCATATCCCCGGCGGTAATAGTCAGTTCCTGGGGGGTGAAAGAATTGCTCTGTACCGTAACTTCATGTGTTTGCTGGGCGGAAACCCGAAGGGCAAAAGAGAAGAATACGGTCAAGGTTAAATAGGTAAATAGCCTCATATTGGAAATTATTGGTTTAAGAATTCGATGGAGAGGTTAGTTAATGCAAAAATAACGGAATGATAAGAAAAGCGCTCGCCTTTAGATCATTTTTGTGTTAAGGACAAGTTCATATTTCAAACCGGGGCCATTCCGGCCTCAAAAATCGCACTCAGGCGATGGTTTACGCACATCAGGCCTTGTCCACGGCCGGAATTTAACCTAAGCGATAAGGATTTAATATACGCTTAACATCTACTGCTTACATTTGCCGCCGTAACTGTATTTCTTAAGTAGGATAGAGTTATTGAGTTCGGGGATTTTGCTTTATTTTTGCCCCCGGCAACGTCAAACAATCACTAAGCATTTAAAGAAACTGAAGGCTATTTTTTAAATAGCCGAAGCCAAACAATTATTTGTTCATTTAAACTCACTCGTTTATGAGATTATCTATGCTAATGAGAGCACTGAGTGCATTGGCACTCCTCGTGGCTTTTCATGGGATGGGGCTTGCTCAGGGTGTCACGACATCCTCCATGCAAGGTAAGATCCAGGATGTAAATGGCGAACCGCTGATCGGGGCCAACATTCTGGCGGTACACCTCCCCTCCGGTACGACTTTCGGCACCGCTACGGATGTTGAAGGGAACTACCGCATACCCAACATGCGGGTCGGCGGCCCTTACAAAGTGACTATTTCCTACACCGGCTATGGAGAAACCGTGCTTGACGGCATTTTCCTTCGCCTGGGTGAAACGTTCCGGCGTGACTTCTCGCTCGAGGAACAAGGCATCGAGCTGGCAGCGGTACAGGTAGTGGCCCGGCAGGGTACTACCGGCACCAGTTCCGGCGCCAGTACGCAGATCACTTCCGATGATATTGATGTCGTTCCTACCCTGAACCGGGACCTGGCCGACTATGTCCGCCTGACGCCTCAGGCAACCGGCTACAGCGGCGGCACCTCATTTGCCGGGGTCAACAACCGCTACAATGCCATTTATATCGATGGGGCAGTGAACAACGATGTTTTCGGATTATCCTCTCAAGGCACCAACGGCGGCCAGACGGGCATCGCTCCGTTCTCCATCGACATCATCGACCAGTTCCAGGTGGTTCTTTCTCCCTACGACGTAACCCTCGGTGGATTTGCCGGCGGCGGCATCAACGCTGTTACCAAATCGGGTACGAATAATTTCGAGGGAACGGCCTACTACTTCTGGCAGAACGAAAGCATGGTTGGCAAGACCAACCAAACGCTGACCGACCGCACCGGCAATGACCGGGAAGGGGTAGCCAAGTTCTCTCAGAAAACTTACGGCGCTTCCCTGGGCGGCCCGATCGTGAAGGACAAAGTATTCTTTTTCGTCAATGCGGAGCTTCGCCGCGACGAGACACCTTCACCATTCGACTTTGGCGTCTATGATGGCGATGCCGACCAGGGCCAGCTCAACACCCTGCGCGACTTCCTGAGGAATACCTATAATTATGATCCGGGTACCTTTGGCAGTGTTGCGGATGAGTTGAACGGGACTTCCTTGTTTGGAAAGCTCGATATCAACCTCAACCAGAACCACCGCCTGACCCTTCGCCACAACTACACCAAGGCGGAAAACATTGACCGCAACGTTTCCAATTCCCGTTTCATCAACTTCTCCAATAATGGCGTTTTCTTCCCGAGTACGACCAATTCCTCTGCTCTGGAACTGAAGTCCACCTTCGGTACCGACTTCAGCAATAACCTCATCATTGGTTTTACGGCCGTACGGGATGACCGTGACCCGATCGGTAGCGACTTCCCCTACGTTTATATCGAGGACGGGGCAGGAACCATCGCTCTGGGTTCTGAGGAATTCTCTACGGGTAATGCCCTGGACCAGGATATCTTTACGATCACCGACAACTTCAAGATCTATAAAGGTAACCATACCATCACACTGGGTACCCACAATGAATTCTACAAAATATACAACCTGTTCATCCGTCAGAACTACGGAACGTACCGCTTCGAGAATATTGACGCCTTCCTCAATGGAGAGCCTGCCATTGAATACGACCGTTCTTATTCTCTCGTTGACGACCTGACAGGTGACGGATCTGCTGCCGCCTCTGACTTCAACGCCATACAACTGGGCTTCTATGCACAGGATGAATGGACGGTGAACCCGCGGTTTACGCTGACCTACGGCCTTCGCCTGGATATTCCGGTCATCACTACAGACCCGGCCATCCACTCCTCTTTCAATTCAGAGACACTCCCTGTCCTCCGGCAGAATTACGATGTCGCAAAAGATGTGGAAGGGGGTGTTGCTCCCGATGGACAGCTGATGATCTCTCCGCGGGTTGGTTTTGATTATGACCTGGCCGGCGACCGCTCTACAATACTGCGCGGCGGTATCGGCATTTTCACCAGCCGCATTCCGTTCGTATGGCCGGGGGCTATGTTCAACAACAACGGCGTCACCATCGGTAGCGTTTCCGAACGCGACATTCCCGGGGATATCAACTTCATCGCCGATATCCAGAAGCAATACGAAAACCCGAGCTTCTCCGTTCCGTCCGGCCAGGTGGACCTGTTCACCAAGGATTTCAAATATCCGCAGGTACTGCGCGGCAACCTGGCAGTTGACACCAAACTGCCCGGCGGCATAGCCGCTACACTTGAAGGGGTTTACACCAAGACCCTGAACAACGTCGTTTACACCAACGTCAACTCCGACCCCACTGTAGATTTCAACTGGACCAATACAGGTGGCGACAACCGTCCGGTATTTCTCCGCGAAGACCTTGCCGACCCCTACGGAGCAGGCATCTATGTGGGCAGTAACACCAGTGACGGTTATACCTATACCCTCACCGCTGCCCTGGCCAAGGAGTTTGACTTCGGCCTGACGGCAAGCCTCTCCTACACTTATGGCGACGCCGAAGCGGTAAATGAAGGTACTTCTTCTCAGAACTCTTCTCAGTGGCGCGGGCAGGTGAGCATCGATGGCCGTAACTTCCCGGTCCTTGGCCGCTCTGACTTTGCACTCGGCCACCGTGTTCTGGGCGCCCTGAGCTATAGTGTGGACTGGAACGCTGAAAAAAATGCCACTACTACCCTCTCACTGCTGTACGAAGGCCTGAAAGGCAGCCCCTACTCCTACGTGATCGGTGGCTCCGGCGGCCGGAACATCAACAACGAGACGGGTAGCACCAGCCGTAACCGAAGCCTGATCTGGATACCCGCCAACCAGAATGAGATCACACTGGTAGAAACGGATGGCGTTTCCCCACAGGAACAATGGAACCGCCTGAACGCCTTCATCGAGGATGATCCGTACCTGAGCAAAAACCGCGGCAGCTATGCTGAAAAGAACTCCAACTGGATGCCCTACGTCAGCTATCTCGACCTGTCGCTGCGCCAGGACTTTGGCCTGAAAGTAGGAGGCAAGACCCAAAAACTGCAATTCAGCTGGGATGTCTTTAACCTGGCCAACCTGCTGAACTCCAGTTGGGGCGTTCGCTACAGCGTACCAGGCGACTTCAATAACTACTTCCTGTACGACTTTGTAGGATACGCTGATGACGGCACCACACCACAATTCTCTTACACTGAAGAAGCAGTAGGAAAAGATGCGCTGGATATCAGCGACTTCAGCTCCCGCTGGCGCATGCGCCTTGGGCTTCGCTATATCTTTAAGTAAAGTGTAAGTCCTGCCTTTTCTAAAGGAAAGGATAGCTACTGATAAAAAGAGGCTTGCCAGGTTTTTGGCGAGCCTCTTTCTTTTACCCGGAAGGCAAAGTTTTCCCGTATTATTTCTCTGGCAAAAAGACCTCGGCCATCATACACCGGGCACTGCCGCCCCCGTACTTTTCGATCACATATAAGGGCGTGTGCAGAATACTGGCATGCTTTTCAATTTGCTGCACCTGCTCCGGGCGCAAAGATTTGTAGGCCTGCTCTGACATGACGAGTAAGGGTTTACCATCTCTACTGCGCACCTGAAGCATATTACCGGCAAAGGCCATCATCTGATCCAGGGAGATCTCGATGATTTCCTTTTTAGTTGCCGCAAATTTATTCAGCAACCGCTCTCGTTCGCCTTTTGCTCTGACCGATTCCAGGCAGACCACCACGAAAGCATCCCCCAGCGCCATCATGACATTGGTGTGATAGACCTCCTGCCCATTCCCATCGACGGCGATAAAGGCCAGTTTTTCATACCCCATTTTGTCGCAAAAATCATCCAGCAGGTGCTCATCGGTACGAGGGCTCAGGCAGGCATAGGCAATGCGGTTGGGGCGGTCCAGAATGAGGCTGCCGGTACCCTCCAGGTACATGTCCATTTCTTCGAAATGCTCGAACCGAAGATGCTGGCTGATCAAGAAACGCTTACCCAGCGTTTCCAACACATCTTCCCGCCTTTCCAGCCGGCGGGCCGGAGCATTCATCGGATAGGTGGCCACGGTGCCGTCCTCATGAAAAGTGATCCAGTTGTTCGGGAAAACCGCATCGGGTTTAACCGGAGTATCCGTATCTTCCAGCACGATGACATCAACGCCGGCCGAACGGAGTTTTTCCACAAATGTATCGAATTCAAGGACTGCCTGCCGGCGGGCTTCCTCCGGGCGAAGAGATTCATCCATGGTTTGGAAGGCGTTACTGACAGCAGTTTCCTGGTTGTACCCGAAGTGAGCCGGGCGGACCATCAAAATATGGCTGGTAGCTTGTTGCACTGGTTTCAATCCGGAAAGGGTTTAATTATTAATGCTTCGCTACTAAGGTAAGGCATACCGGAGGATCTGGCAATAGTACCGGGAGTTTATTAAGCAAAGGTTCATCATTATATTTGCTGCCAAATGCATCTCCCGGCTTTTCCGGGGTGTAAAAAAGCGATAAAGGCTATGCGCTTCCTTTTTGTTATCATTTTTCTGGGCATTTCAGCCTCAATCCTGTGCCAGGAGATCATTGCCCCGGGCGTACGCCTCGGGGACACCAGCCAACTGCACCTGCTCGTCACACAGCGTGGCGACCATTTTCTGGGGAACGTCTTTTACCTCCAACCGCCGGAGCTCGGGTTCCGCCTGCGCAGTGGCGACACGCTCTTTTTTGACCTCAGTACGCTGAAAAGCGTCGAGGTAGCCACTGGTGAGAATGCCCGCCTGCCCGGCAGGCTGAATAAAAAAACCGAGGGAGGTTTTTTTCAGGATCTTTTCATCAGCAACACTGCATTTAGCGCTCCCAAAGGCAGCCGGCTATTTCGAAACACCCAACTGGCATGGAATCAGGTGGACTTCGCCGCGACCAACCATTACAGCATCGGCATGGGCTACGTCCTTCCTTTTTTCTTCCTTGTCCGCACCCGCCTGGCCAGCAACTCGGAAGGGCCCCTCAATATTGGTGCGGGGATAAACTTTTTGTTCTCTCTTTCCCCGGAACCGGAATTTCCCCGGACGGCGCATATTTACCTGGCCTCCACACTGGGCAAAAAAGACAAGTATTTCAACTTCAATGCCGGTTATGCCGTGGGGCTGAGGTCGAATAGTGATTCCAGGTTCGTCCTCAGTGCAGGAGGAGCTTTCCGGCTTTCCGGGCCCTGGCACATTCTGATCGACAACCTCTTTTTACCCGGGAAGGAGGGCAAAACATTGTATCCGGGCTTCGGTATCAGTTTCGCCCGCAACAACAGCCGGCTGGACCTGGGATATTTCTATTTTTCAACCTTTAGCACTCAGTTGGTGAACAGCCCTGGAGTCGGTTATTCCCGGGCCTTCTGAAGCGCCGGCGAAAACAAAGGCAGGCCATATTCGTTGTGGTTAATAGAAAAAAAGAAAAACCTTACTTTACATGGGCAAGAAGAACAAAAACAACCGGAAAGGAATAGTCTATTCAACCGACCCGGATTTCGAATATGAATACCGGGAGGAACAGGAAGCGGAGGAACTTCCTCCCCAGCAACAAAAGCTCCGGGTTTTGATCGACCGAAAGAAGCGAAAAGGAAAGGAGGTAACCCTGGTTACCGGTTTTGTCGGCCCTGAAGACAGCCTCAAGGAACTGGGCAGGCACCTCAAGTCCAAATGTGGTGTCGGCGGCTCGGTTAAGGATGGGGAAATCCTTATTCAGGGCAATCAACGGGATAAGATTGTCGAATTGCTCAAAGAAAAAGGGTTTGCCAATACGAAGGCTTCCGGAGGAATGTAAAAAATGAGAAACCACTTTATCCTTGCCGCCGCGCTCGCCCTGATGGCCATCCTCGCTCTATTTATGGCCGGGCAGGAACAATGGCTGGGGCCCGCCGTTATCCTCTTCTTCATCCTGCTGGCCATCGGGCTGGGCAGATCAGAGCAACTCCGGCGGCTGGCCTTCACCGCATGGATCATAGCCGCCGTGACGGCCTCCCTCTTTTACCCTGCTCCCTTCCGCGAGCTGTGGGGATTCGACCTGAAAAAACTGATCATCCCTCTGCTGATGATCATCATGTTCGGAATGGGCACGGCGATGAGCCTGCGCGACTTTATGGGAGTGATCCGCATGCCCAAAGGAGTCTTTGTGGGGCTGCTCTGCCAATTCACCATCATGCCGCTGGTGGGGTTCGGCCTGACAAAGGTGTTCTCCTTCCCTCCCGAGATCGCCGCCGGGCTCATCCTGGTGGGCTGCTCGCCCAGCGGGCTGGCGTCCAATGTGATGTCCTTTATCGCAAAGGCCAACCTGGCCCTTTCCCTGACGCTAACGGCCATCGCCACCCTGCTGGCGCCCCTCCTGACCCCTCTCCTGATGTCCCTCCTTGCCGGGCAGCTCGTTCCCATTGATGCCTGGGGTATGATGCTGGACATCCTGCGCATCGTAATATTGCCGGTTGTCGCCGGCTTGTTCTTCAACCACTTCTTTTATGAGCGTTTTCCTTGGCTGGCGCGTGTAATGCCCAGGGTTTCAATGGTTGGCATCGCCGTGATCATTGCTATCATCACCGCCGCCGGGCGCGACAGCCTGCTCACCATCGGCCTCACCCTCATCTTTGCCACCGCCCTACACAATGCCGCCGGCTATTTTTTCGGCTACTGGGCCAGCCGCCTGTTTGGGCTCGACCGGCAATCCTGCCGCACTATCGCTCTGGAGGTCGGCCTGCAGAACAGCGGGCTGGCAAGCGGGCTGGCCCTGGAAATGGGCAAGGTGTCCACCATGGGCCTGGCGCCCGCCGTCTTCGGCCCGCTGATGAACGTGACGGGCTCGGGCCTGGCGAGCTGGTGGAGAGGGGGAGGTGGGAATCGGGATTTTTGATTTGGGATTTTTGATTTGGGAATCCGGATTGCCTCATTCGAGGCCTGGATGAAAAAGAGCCATCACCGGAAGTCCCGGGATGGCTCCTGAAAAAACTTTATGGATTTAGTAAAACAGGTATCTGTTTGTAATGGGCTGCCAGCCAATCGCTAACAGCTAACCGCCAACGGCCCCTAATTCAGGTTCTCCAGTACCCGGAGGAATTCCGTTACCGGCTGGGCGCCCACCAGTTCGTGGTCTTCGTTGATGACAATCTTGGGCACGCCCCGAACACTATATTTCATGGACAGGTCCGGATAAATGGCCGCATCGACCATGTCGGCCTTGATATGGGGGTTCTCCAGGGCAAGCCGGTGGCCCACCACCACGGCGCCCGGGCAATACGGACAAGTGGCCGTGACGAACACCTGAATGTGCACATCCTTATCAATCGCCTTTATGCGCTGCATCAGTTCTTCCGGCAGTTCTTCGTGGTTGCCGGAGACTTCCTTCAGGGCAGACAGGAAAGAATTGATCTCGTAGCCTCCAGGGATGCCGTAAAAGCGGATTCCGTAATCATTGCCGTCTTTGTCGAGCATCACCATGGCGGGTATTTTATCCACGCCGTACTTTTCCGCCACCTCTTTGTCCTTCAACAGTTCGTAAACATCGTAGCTGATCTTGTCGGACAGGCCGGCAAATTCTTCCACAAAGGTATGGGCGTCCCGGCAGGAGTTGCATTCGACTTCCTGCGTAAAAAATGCGATCCTGACTTCGTTTTTCATTTCCTTCAGGATCTCCGTCAGCTGCTTGCTGACCTGTTCATTGAATATTGCCATAAGTGATATCTTTTTTGGGTTGATCTTTTCGATTTTCCCGCAAAGTACAGGGGTTTGGGAAAGGTGTCAGTGAGGTTGGTCACAGAGGGGGGGGGAATGTGTGAATGTGTAAAAGTGCTAATGTGTAAAAGTGTAAGAGTGTAAATGTGCTTAGGTGGCATTATCCCGCTCAAAGTAGTTGAAGGCCAGGGCCAGCAGGATGGTAAATACCAGGGCGCCCACTCCGATGGCGGCATTAAAGAAAGGAGGGGCCGTCAGCGATGGACATCACAAAATGCTATTACTCTTTCACGCCCTGCGCTTCCAGCCAATCGACGACTGCCAAAGCGTGCTCTCCGCCTTTTCTGGCGTGGTGCATCAGGGAAAGCCCGTGCGGCCCTTTGGTAAACAATTGCTTCGGATAAGGGCCGGTGATGGCCTTCACCAGGTTCAGGTTACCCAGCATAGCGGCGGTGAACAGGTTCATCCGGGCGCCCTGTCCGAGAAGGTATTCGGCCAGTTCCCGATGGCCGACATGGCTTGCGGCGCCCAGGGCAACCTCGAAATCGCCCCCACCCCAGTCCCAGGCGGCATGCAGCAGGGCGGGCGTTTCTTCCAGCATGGCCTTCACCTTGTCCAGGTCGCGGTGAGCCTGCAAAACGAACTCGTGGACCAGCTTTCGGCCCAGTGGCTCTTTATCCTGCCGGAAAGCAGTAGTATTGAGATGAGGAAAAAATAGCAGTGTTGGCGCACCGGCACACAGGCGGCGCAGGAACCCTTTGCGGGTGATTGTCGGGTGATGCATGGTTTCAGGATATTTTGTTGAGCCCAATCTCCGGAATAATTCTCTGTTTTTCAAGCGATAACCCAAATGGCACCGCCTTTCGGCAGACAAAAAAAGTGACACTTCCGCAAAAGGAGTAGCAACAGGAAAAGAGGTGTCGCTTTCCGGTAGGCTATGGGTCCCGCAATCAAGAATACACAAGACAACTTAGCTCCCCAACCCACCATCACCGGATGCTCCTCTCCCTTCGTCCGCCGAAGCCTCGGCGTAGTTGGGTTTCTGAAATGTCCCCGCCTTCGCATAGAGCCTTCGCGTAAAGCTTTGGCTCCCGAAGAAAGCTTCGGCGCGCAAAGGCAGTCCCAACTTCGGTGGATGCTCCTCTCCCAGGTAAGGAATAATAAAGGAAAAAAACCGGGCGCAGTCGTCGCAGTCCCAAC
>JACJYA010000006.1 GCA_020636315.1 Lewinellaceae bacterium | reverse complement strand
AAACCTCGAAAATATATTCCCCAACAAATCATCCGTCGAGATCTCCCCCGTAATCTCCCCCAGATAATGCAGCGCCGCCCGAATGTCCATGGCGACGAAGTCAGACGTCACCCCATCCCCCAATCCCCCCATCACCCTGTCCAGGCTCTCGTGCGCCTTCTGCAGCGCCTCGTAGTGCCGCGCGTTCGCCACGATGGTGCCTTCCAGGTTGAGCTTTTTGGAGATGACTGAATCGTAAAGCACCTCCTTGAGGTATTCGATATTCATGTTGTTGATGGCAGAGATGGGAACCCAGGCCAAGTGGGAAGTGCGAAGTGCGAAGTGCGAAGTCGGAAGTGGGGGGCCGGAGGGCCATTCGCCCGTTTCCGACTTCCGACTTCCGATTTCCGATTTTTCTTCTTCCGACTTCCGACTTCCGACTTCCGATTTCGGAAAATAGTCCTCAAACCGCGTATAAGGATTCAAATCCATCTTATTCGCCACCACGATCACCTGCACGTTCTCGTGGATCAGCTTGGCCAGGTCGGCATGCACTTCTTCGGGCTGGGTTTTGACGACGTCGAACACGTAAACCAGCAGGGCGCTTTGCTGCACCTTCTGCATCGTTTTTTCCACCCCCATGGCCTCGATGGTGTCTTCCGCATCGCGGATGCCGGCGGTATCGATGATGCGAAACTGCACGCCGTTGATGTTGAGCACCTCTTCGATGGTGTCGCGGGTAGTGCCGGCGATCTCGCTGACAATGGCGCGCTCTTCGTTGAGCAGCGCATTGAGCAGGGTCGATTTGCCGGCATTGGGCCGCCCGGCGATGACGGTGTTGACGCCGTGCTTCAGCACGTTGCCGAGTTTAAAGGACTGAATTAATGAGTGAATGATGGATTGAATTTTGGTTACCAGTTGGCGCAGTTTTTCGCGGTCAGCAAATTCTACATCTTCCTCTGCGAAGTCGAGTTCCAGCTCGATGAGGCTGGCAAAATCGACCAGTTCCTGGCGCAGCTTTTTGATCTCGTCGCTGAAGCCGCCGCGCATCTGCTGTATGGCGATAGCGTGGGAGGATTTAGAAGAAGAGGCGATCAGGTCGGCAACCGCCTCGGCCTGGCTGAGGTCCATGCGGCCATTGAGGAAGGCGCGCAGGGTGAACTCTCCGGGCTGCGCCAGGCGCGCCCCCTTTTCAATGAAGAGCTGTATGACTTCCTGTATGATGTAACCGGAACCGTGGCAGGAAACTTCCACCACGTTCTCCCCGGTGTAAGACTTCGGTTCAATGAAAAGAGAAACCACCACCTCGTCCAGGATACGGCCGTTATCATGCCTGATGGTGCCAAAGTGGATGGTATGGGTGGGCTGCCTGGAAAGGTCCTTCCCGTGGAATACCTCATTGACAATGCTGACTGCCTCCTTTCCCGACAGGCGGATGACGCCGATGGCGCCCACTCCGGAAGGGGTTGCCAGGGCAACGATGGTGTCCGTGAGGTTATGTGATGCGTATGCCATTGAATAAGCTTGAAATCAAAATACTGCCTTTACTTGTTATGAGAAAAACCATAACTTAGGAAAAAGTTTGCTTATGCAGGCCACTCGGAAGAAAAAAGAAGCGCAAGGGGGAAACCAGGAAATTCCAGCTTACCTCGTTTACGAGGTACTGGAAGGAAAGCCTGTTTACTACAAAGGCTACAAAGAAGTACTGGCTAAAAACAAAACCCTTGAAGATGTTATGGGTAGTAGTGGTTTACAAGCTGAGATCCTCAGCTATTTACTGAAGATCTGTTATCTGGCAATAGATACCCGCCTGTTCAGGATATTCACCAATGAAATAGGCAGCCATATTGATAAGGGAAACAACCTTTCCAATGACATCGCCATATTCGATAAAAAGGCCTTACCCGCCGAAAAAATCACGAGGCATTATCCGGATGTGCCCGCCAAAATTGTTTTCGAAGTGGACCTGGACGGCGAACTTGGCCCGGAAGAATCCTTCTCTGAGAATGAGTACATCCACACCAAAGTCCAGAAAATGCTGGATTTCGGCGTGAAAAAAGTTTTCTGGGCCACCACTAAAACGCAAAAAGTCCTGGTAGCAACTCCAGATGAAAACTGGGAGATCATCGACTGGAATAAGGATATTGAGCTACTTCAGGGACACACATTTAATATCGGCAAACACCTGAAAGAGGAAGGGATAAAGCCCGAATGATTAAGTTGTTTAAATTAAGTACTCTGTAATTTAGAGTTTGTTTAAAATTGATACTGCCTGCGCTGCCTCCCAGTCCCGCAAAAAGCGGGATGCATCCACCCGCGACACAACCAAACAGTAGTGTTTGCGGGAGGGGGTTCTCCCTTTTCAGGGAGTTAGAGGGCTGCGAGGGGATATAAAAAACTAAAATTACAAACTCTAGGAGCCTGTCGGAGAAGTGTTGGTGAGGCGAGAACGAGCAAATATTATTCTGAACGAGGCGCGATGAAGGAGCATAGTGGTGCTACGCGACTGAGGCGCAACGAAGTGCAGAACAATATTTTCCGTTCGCAGGCCATCAAGTGCTTCTCCGACAGGCTCCTAGGCCCTTTCCTTCTTGCACTCAGCCCCTTTCGGAGGAAATGTCCTCGCGCAGAAAGGCATGATAATACATCATCAAAACGCCAAACGCCTCCTGCAGCGAATGCCCGAAAGTGAAGATGCCCTCCTCATGGCCTTCCATGACGAATATTTTCTGTTCCTTCAGCCTGGTTTTCCGCATCAACTGAATGATGGAAGCCACCATCTCCGGAGAACCATAAGGCGCACTTTTGTCGGTGGTAGGCACTTCGTGCAACAATGCTCTCCAAAGCCCCGGGTGATGGACGTGGATCACTCCGTTCACCCATGGGCACTCCTGATAAACAGCCGCATGGCTCATCGACTCTGAGGAGGCAACCACCGGCCCCTCACACCACAACTCGTTCTCCCTGGCATCCACTCTGGTGACGAGCGCATAGTGCTCTGCCAAAAGCACCGGAAAATTCCCGGTTGCTGACCCGGAGATAACAAACTGTTCTTCCTTCCCATGCCTCCGGCTGATGTTCCCATAACCAATGCCATTGCCATAAGCCCCGATCAGCTTCAGGCAATACAGGCGCCGGCGAAAAATATTGAGTTCAGAGATATCCGCCTGAGGCAGGGGAGGGGCCTTTTTCCAGTGAGCGTCAAATTTGATGTATCCTTCATCCATGTGGGAGTTATATGGTTATATTGATGCCTTCTTGCGGCCTACCGGAGTGTTATTTGGTTATATTGTTGCCTTTGGGGAGCGGGAGTGTTCCAGCCCGGCGGGCGCCTGATGAGTGTTCATAGTTTCTGGTTCCTGGGTTTCTTGTCACTCTGGAAACCAGCGGGTTAACGGAAGGCGGATAAGTACCTGGACAATTTTAGTTTAACATGGCCTTCTTTGAATGCGGAGCGTAATGGCCGTTGCTTTTTGGGTAATTGTTGAATTGTTATATGGCTGTATTGTTAACCTAATTGTGTCCCCCCTACTTACATGTATTTGAACTATCCCGGCGCCTGCCCGCAAAGCAATATAACAATTTAACCATATAACAATAAAGCCATAAACCACGCTCTCCCTACATCATCCCCCGGAACATCAGCACAACGCCGAACAATACCAGAGCCGTCCCCGAAACCCGCCGCATGGCCAGCAGGTAGCTGTATTGCATCCAGTTTTGTATGCGCTTGGCCAAAAGGACTTTCATCAGGTCTGTAATAATAATAACGCCAATAATGCTGCCAAAGAACAGGCCGGCATCTGTCGCAGAGAGCGGCCCGTCGGCTGAAACCGTTGTCATTACCCCGATCCAGAAAAAAGCGGTAAAAGGATTAAACGTATTGACGAAGAAGCCCTTCAACCAGTAACTCGTCCAGTTGTGGCTGGGCTCGTTGCCATCTTTGTTTTTCATTGCCGGGCGGGCGAGCAGGGTGGCCGTGCCGATTATGATGAGAATAAGCCCTCCGGCAATGCTGGCCCACAATTTGAACCCCTGCCACTGAGTGAGCTGAAGGAGGTAAGAAATTCCGAGATAAGCAGACAGCACATAAAGCGTATCACTTGTCCATACGCCGAATCCGGCAGTGGCGCCTGCCCGGAAGCCTTTTTCAATCCCAAGTTGAATGAGAATGAATAACATAGGGCCTGCCAGAATACTCAGAGAGAGCCCCAGAAAGGCTCCCTGCCACAATAAATGCATAATCATCGTTTTGATTGAACAAAAGCTTCCCATTCGGCTAATTGGGTTCCTTTCATTACCCGGGGAAACTTGCTTTGCCCATTCATCTTCCCGGTATGCCGCTGCCAGTCGTAAAAGATGGTTGCATCGATAGCGCTAACCTGCGGAGGGCGCAACATGGCGGAACGCTCGGCCGCGTAGTCGTCATTGACTGCCATAAGCTGCTCGTCCAGTACTTTGGAAAGGATGTTCGGGTCAACCTGAGGGCTACAGCCGATATACCAGCGGTGAGCAAAGTGTGTACCTGCTTTAACACCTGAAACCGTGAATTCGTTGATCTTTACATTCAACGCCGCCTCGGTGCGGCGTATCGCCTGGTTCATATTATCGACCGATAAGTGCTCTCCGCAAATGCTCAGAAAATGTTTCGTCCGGCCGGTTATCAGGATCTCAGAACGCTCCTTATCGGCAAAGCGGACCGTGTCGCCGATCAGATAGCGCCAGGCGCCGGCGCAGGTGCTCATGAGCAGGGCATAGTCCGTTCCTTCTTTAACTTCATCGATGGTAAGGGCACGAGCCTCCGGGCGAAGCTGGCCTTCCTCATCGAAGTGTTCTTCATTGAAGGGTACAAATTCGAAAAAGATGTTGTTGTTCAACTGCAGGCGCATCGCACTGGTGCCCGGGCGCGACTGGAAGGCGATGAAGCCTTCACTGGCCAGATAGGAATCCTGATAGATCAGGGGGTGGCCCAGCAGTTCTTCAAAGCTCTTGCGGTAAGGGCCAAAAGCAATCCCCCCGGAGACGAATATCCTGAGGTTGGGCCAGATCTCATGAATGTGGTTCAGGCCATGGTATTCAATGACGCGTTCCAGGGTAAGCTGCACCCAGCTGGGCAGGCCGGTCAGTACACCGACGTTCCATTGGGGGGCCATTTTTGCAATGGCTTCGGTGCGCTCATCCCAGTCGGAAATCCGGGCGATGCGGGTGCCGGGGCGGTAATACCGGCGGATCCACATCGGTGGGTTGCTGGCATTGATGCCGCTGAGGTCGCCGACATGGCAATGGCCGAGGTCCTGAAGAGAAGCACTCCCACCGATCATCAGCCATTCCCTGGTATAAAAACTGGGTGGCAGGCCGTAACGGGGCAGGCAGGAGAACATGCGCAATGCCGCCTGCCTCATGCTCCGCCGCATATCATTGGTAATGGGAATATACTTGCTGGCCGCCCCGGAAGTGCCCGAACTCAGAGCAAAATATTTGACACTGCCCCTCCAGGAAACATCGGGCTCCCCGGCCAGCGTGCGGCTCCACCATTCCTCAAACATCCGGTTGTAGTCGTGCATGGGAACCATTTCCTGGAATAATTGCTCGGGGTTATCCGACATCGCGATCTTTCCAAATCCATAATGCCGCCCGAAAGCAGTGTGTTCCGCCCTTTTCAACAGGCTCTGCAGGGTGCGCCGCTGCACCTGGGCAGGAAAAGGCCGCTTTTGCTCAATTTGCTGGACCAGAGAGATCCCTTTTTTTACCAGCCGGCTGGCAACAGTCATATCGGTCTGTTTAAAAGTGTGATCAAAAAACATTTGAAATTACTTCACCAAGGAAAACGCCATAAGCCCTGCAAAAATATTCGCCTCCCAACTGTTTTTCAACGCCTTTCCGCCCTTTTCGGCCAACAACCCCTTCAGCGACTAATTTCTTCAGAAATAATTCAGTATTGAAGGGGGAAATTTATCTGCCTGAATGGATTTTGGGCCCGACATGCAAAGGCCGCCTGAAAAATTCATATTCCTTCCCATTTGAATTTTACCTCTTCGTTTCTTATATTGAATGGCAGATTTTTACAAATCTTCAGTTTTTTTTCAGATTTGATTTTTTAAATTGCCGCATCATTTTCAAAACCAACAAACAGTAAGTAATGTCAAACACTGTTGTGAGGTACTCTGATGGAGAACTGGCTGAATTCAAAGCGCTGATCGAGAAAAAACTGGCCAACGCTCAGGAACAGCTCAACTCCCTGCAGGAACAGATCCTGGAGATCACAGAGAATACCAGTGACGAACACGGAGGAGACTGGATGGATGACAGCAGCATCAACAACGATGTGGAAATGCTGAACAATATGGCCATCCGCCAACGCAGATACATCAAGGACCTGGAGAATGCTCTGGTGCGTATCCGGAATAAAACGTATGGCATTTGCATCATCACCGGCGAGCTGATTGACAAAAAGCGCCTGCTGGCCGTTCCGACAACCACCAAAAGCCTGGTAGCCAAAACCCAGGAACAAAACCCCACCCCGGAACGAAAGTCGAGCTCCGCCGACCGGCCAACGCCCAAGCCAACCGGGGAAAAGAAAGTGATCACCAAGATCATCCGAAAGTCTCCTTCCAAGCCAGTTGCTCCCAGGCCCGAAGACTTTGATGATGACGATGATGATTTCAACCTCGGCGAATTCTACGATGATACCGATGATGAACTCGACAAGTCCATCGCCAACCTCGATGAGTTTGCCGATGAGTCATCGGATGACGATGGAGACCTCGGGCTGGATTCCACGATAGAGGAGGACGAGGACGACGATATCGATATCTAAAATTTATCCTCCCGAAAAAAACGCCGGAATATGCATCCAGCTATTCCGGCGTTTTTGTTTTGTGCTTATCTTTATCAGATTATTCGCTTCTAGCCATTTTGTAAATGAACTACGCTGAAATCCTTATCAACATTCGGAAGATTTCCAGGGCAGTGAACCTGGAAAGCAAGCGGCTGGAAAAAGAGCACGGGATCAGCATCCCTCAACTCCTTGCCTTGACTTTCCTGAAAGGCCAGGCCAATTACCAGGCTTCTCACAAAGCCATCAAGGATTTCCTAAAGCTCAACGCCAGTACCGTAACGGGCATCATCAGCCGGCTGGAAAAAAAAGGCATGATCGCCAAACTACCCCGCCTGAACGACAGGCGGGTAAGCCTCATTACCCTGACCGCTAAAGGCGCGAAAATACTGGAGTCCACCCCCTATCCTCTCCACCATCAGATCTCTGATAAACTGGAATCACTGTCCAAGGAAGAGCTCCAAAAACTCACCGATGCCTTCCACGCCATCAACGATATCCTCAATATCGATACCAGTGAAGAGAACGCCGAAGAGCTTTCCTAGCTGCCTGAATTCAATATTGGGCATTTGACTCCAATCAAGTAGTTTCTATAGAAAATATTTCTTATCTTACACACCGTACCCCGGGAAAAGATGCGTTTCCATTTGCGGCAAAGTTCAGCAGCTTTGAACATATCCCGAGTGTGCCTGCCTTCCGGATAAGCGGCTCTTTTCGCTCCTTTTCCGGACAATTTTTCAGCCGCAGGTATCCTCCCGGCCCTGCAACTTAGCATTCAAAACCCGTGTTTTAATTTAAGACGCAATTTTATTGTTCCTGTAAAAACTATTTTCAACAGTATGTTGCCGACTCTGATGAATGTGCTGTACCGGCAGGCGTTCCACCCTCAGAGCCCCTGGTAAAATGGGCCCGGCCCCAATAAGATAAATTATTTTAAACCTATAAATCTCAGTATAAAAAATGAAAGGATACCAATCTTATACTCTCCGAAACTTTCGCGAAATACTACAGATCAAAAACCGCCTGAGTGAAGAAGAACTTTTTGATATCGAAGTAGTGGGCAACGTATTGCCGTTCAAGGCCAATAATTACGTCGTAGATCAATTGATTGATTGGGATAACTACCGGGAAGACCCCATCTATGTCCTTACTTTCCCCCAAAAGGAGATGCTTCAGCCGAAACACTATGAGGAAATGGCCAAAGCCATAAAAAGCGGAGCAAGGAAGCCGGAACTCAAGATCATCGCCAATAAGATCAGGATGGAGCTCAACCCGCATCCCGCCGGGCAGCTCGCACACAACGTGCCCCTCATTGGAGATGTCAAGCTCACCGGAGTACAGCACAAATACCGGGAAACCATGCTTTTCTTTCCCAGCCAGGGGCAGACGTGCCATGCTTATTGCACCTTCTGCTTCCGCTGGCCCCAGTTTGTTGGAATGAACGAGCTGAAGTTCGCCATGCGTGATACAGAACTGATCATTCGTTACCTGCGCGCCAACCCTCAGGTAACCGATGTGCTGTTTACCGGTGGCGACCCCCTTATCATGAAAACGAAAATTTTAAAACAATACCTCGAAGCCCTTATCGAAGCAAAGCTCCCGAACCTCAAAACCATTCGGTTCGGCACCAAAGCCCTGAGTTACTGGCCCCAGCGATTCGTAAACGATGATGATGCAGACGAACTGATGGCCCTTTTCGAAAAAGCGGAGAAGTCAGGAATACACGTGGCGTTTATGGCGCACTTCAACCATCCGAATGAACTTCAGACCGGGATCGTGGAAAACGCGATCCGCCGGGTGCGCAACACCGGCGCCGTCATCCGTACCCAGTCTCCGGTTATGCGCAACATCAACGACCGTCCTGAAGACTGGTCAACCATGTGGCAAAAGCAGGTGGAGCTGGGATGCATTCCCTATTACATGTTCGTCGCCCGTGACACCGGCGCCCAGCACTATTTCGCGGTCAAACTGGCCCGGGCATGGAGAATATTCAGAGAGGCCTACCAGAAAGTTAGTGGAATAGCCCGCACCGTACGCGGCCCGTCCATGTCTGCCGGGCCAGGTAAAGTACAGGTACTGGGCATCGGCGAAGTCGCCGGTGAAAAGGTGTTCACCCTGCAGTTCCTTCAAGGGCGCAACCCGGATTGGGTGTCCAGGCCCTTCTTTGCCCGGTATGACCCCAACGCCATCTGGCTGGACGATCTGTACCCGGCTTTCGGTAAGCGGCAATTCTTTTTCGAAAATGAGTATCCTTTATCCCGCAAACCAAAGCCGCAACCGAGGCAGACCCACCGGCACGTGCTGGAGGAAAGCCAGATTGATTATTGAGATGCAGCAGGCCTTCCAAAATTGCCTGGTTTTTGATAACTTGCTTTGATAATTAAAGCTCTTTTTATGTTGATTATTGAAGTAAAAGAAGGCGAAAACATTGACCGGGCCCTGAAACGCTATAAGCGCAAGTTTCAAAACACAGGCCTGATCAAGGAGCTGCGTAAACGCAGGGAATATGCCAAACCCTCCGTTCGCCGCCGAAATGAGATCCTCAAGGCTGCTTTCAAGGAGAAAATGCGGATTCAGGCTGGAGAGTAGTGGATTTTACCGCTCCATTCGGTATAATGGAGCCATTTCCTGTTCAGTACAAAATCCCTCTTCCATGGCCAAGCAGCAGAATATCCGCATAGACCTCAACCTCAACATCCGGGGGCTGAAAAAGTCAGCCACCCTGGCGATTAACGAAAAATCCCGGGAACTTCAGCAACAGGGCAAGAAAGTCCACCGCCTGGGGTTCGGCCAATCCCCTTTTCCCGTACCGGAACCGGTAGTGGAAAGCCTGCGCCGGCATGCGCACGAAAAGGATTATCTGGCAGTAAAAGGGCTTTTCGAATTGAGAGAGGCCATTGCGAAGTATTATGAATCCCGACAGGGCATTAATCGCACTGCCGAGGATGTGCTGATCGGCCCTGGTTCCAAAGAACTGCTTTTTCTCCTTCAACTGGTCTATTACGGTGACCTCGTGATCCCAACTCCTAGTTGGGTATCCTACTCACCTCAGGCCGTCATCATCGGCCGCCGGGTCAATTGGGTGAAAACCCACCAGGAAAACGACTGGCGGCTTACTCCCGAAGAGCTGGAGTCCATCTGTGCCGTGGACCCGGAGCGGCCCCGGATTGTCGTGCTCAATTATCCGGCAAATCCTACCGGAGCGACTTACACAACAGCCCAGCTCAAAAAACTGGCGGACATCGCCCGTAAGTACAAAGTTATTCTTTTGTCTGACGAGATCTATGGCGAACTTCACCACGCCGGGCAGCACGTCAGCATCGCACGCTTCTACCCGGAAGGAACCATCATCAGCAGCGGCATTTCAAAGTGGTGCGGCGCCGGAGGGTGGCGCCTCGGCATGTTCATTTTCCCGGAGTCTCTCCGCTGGCTGCTCGACGCTATGGCCATTGTCGCAAGTGAAACCTTTACCTCTACCAGCGCCCCGATCCAATATGCGGCCGTAGAGGCCTTCAAAGAAAACCCAGCCATCAACCGGTATCTGAAGGACGCCCGCCGCATTCTGCGGATAGTCGGCCGCACGCTTCATGCCAAACTGAGCGAACTGCATATCTTTGCGCCCAAACCCCAGGGGGGCTTTTACCTTTTCCCCAACTTTTCATTTTACAAAGAGCAGCTCATTCACCGGGGCATCCTGAACAGCCATCAATTGTGTGAGCAGTTGCTGGAAGATACCGGCGTGGCTCTGCTTCCCAGCTACGACTTCGGCCGCCCTTCCGACGAGCTCACCGCCCGGATGTCCTACGTCGATTTCGACGGGGAAGAAGCACTGAAACTCGCCCGGGAGGAATATTCTGAACAACAGCTGAACGGCCGGTTCGTAGAAAAGATCTGCGGCAATATGCTGGATTCCATACAACTCATCGGAGAGTGGCTGCAGCAAGGCTAACGGCTTCCCTTCCGCCATCAATATTCCCGGGGGCGAAACTGGTAAAGGTTGCCATTTTCAACTGCCTCGTCGGCTATATCTTCGAAGACAAACTCCAGGCGCTCCCGGTCGAAAATGTCAAAAAATTCATCCCATGAAAGCCCCTCCTCGTCAGGGTAATCATCTCCCGGGAAGCGAAACTTAATGCGCCCCGGCACTTGTTCGTCCTCGAAGCGGCTGAGCCGGGCCGGGCGGGCTTCCCGCGCTTCCGCCCAGCTTTGTATGGCTTCATGGTCAACGGTTGCTATTCGGCTATTGTCATTAATCATAATGTATTTAATTGATTATCAAATTTCTGGTTCACCTATACAACAGGATACAGAGGCAAATGCTCACCGGAGCATGCTATTATTCGGAATAGGCGCAGGCCATTTGTCGGAAAAGCGCTCTTATGGGATAAATAGTTTAAAAACAAAAGAATAGCTGTTATTTTTGAGGTTGATTTAAACTCCCCGGGCGCCTCATCAGTTTTTATCTTTTGGGTGCTTACGCCGGACACCCTGTGGGCAGGTTTCCAACAGGCAGCATTCCTGAAAATTGGGGAGGATGAAATTCTATATTTTTATCTATGAGAATTAACGCCGGTTTTGTTGTGCTCTTTGCTATCGGCTCCATGTTATCCTGCAGCCAGGAAAAACTGGACACTCCAGTGGAAGATGATTGGGTGGAGCCCGGATATGAAGACGCTGCAGCTTACCTCCAGTTGCAACCAGGCAATTATTGGGTTTACGAGAGCTACAGTGTCAACCTGGAAACAGGCGAAGTAACCCCCCTGCACAAACGAGACAGCATTTACGTTCTGAAAGATACCCTCATCGGCCGTTCCGATTATTTCATCCTGGAAGGGTCGAGGCTGGGCCAGGAATACCGTACAGTATTGCGTTGCTCGGGGCCGGAAGCCATGGACCCGGAAGGGCACCTGCTATTCAGCACCGCCTTAACCGGAGATACCATTGACCTTCCTGACGGCCTTCTTCCTGAAGGCGCTCAGTCAGGTGATGTTTGCATCAAACTGGCGGAAGGAATAGAAGTCCCCTATGGAACCTTCGATGCACTTGAATACCGGCGGACATTCTACCTCGCCTCCTCCGAAGACATAAAAACCGGGGGAAACAGCCGCCACCAGTCAGATTTCTACGCCAAAGGCATCGGGCTGATCCAGTACACCAGTTTCTTTCACGATCAACCCCTGGATATCGAAATGCGGCTGGTACGCTGCAATGTACAGTAATATTCATCCTGCCTGACTATCTTTGCCCTCCAAACACAACACACCATGCAGTTGGAATGGTATCACTATCTCATTGCGGTACTGGGCAGCGCGCTGGCCGGAAGCATCAACACCCTGGCAGGTAATGGTTCAGCCATTACACTGACCATTCTCACCGAACTGATCGGCCTGCCGGGCAACCTCGCCAATGGCACCAACCGCATCGGGATCTTCACCCAAAGCGCTGCCGGAACGGTCGCCTTCTGGCGAAATGGCAAACTAAACATCGGCAGAAGCTGGCTGCCCATCTCACTCAATATCCTCGGTGCAGTCATTGGAGTGATCGTAGCTGTCAACGTGAGCAACGAGGAGTTTAAGAACGTCTTCCGCTTCCTCATGGTTGTCATGCTTTTCGTCATTCTGATAAAACCCAGCCGCTGGCTGCGCAGCACCGACCTCGACCGGAAGACCAACCCCTGGATCGCCATACCACTCTACCTGGCGCTTGGTTTCTACGGTGGTTTCATTCAGATGGGCATGGGGGTTTTCTTCCTGGCGGTAATGGTCCTGTATGCCCACTACAGCCTGATCGACGCCAATGCTGTAAAGATCTTCGTTGTCGGAGCCTATACCTTTCTGGTGATCCTGATCTTCCAGAGCCAGGGCCTCATAGACTGGAGGATAGGCCTTATCATGGCAGCCGGACAAACCGCCGGAGGGTATTTTACGGCGCATTACGCCTCGCGCTACCAAAAGGCCAATGTATGGGCCCACCGCCTGCTGATCCTGGTGGTTGTCCTGGCGATCATCAAGCTGTTCAACCTCCACCGGTTTTTTATTTCTTAATTACCACTTAGCTGGGAAGTTAAATCCGACCCAATGAACGATTTCATCCGAAAGATCAACCAGTATTGTGAAGCGCACACCTCCCCTCAGCCCCCACTCCTGCACCAGTTGGAACGGGAAACCCACCTGAAAACCCTGGCCCCCCAGATGCTGTCCGGCCACCTGCAGGGGCAGTTGCTCACCATGCTCAGCAAGTTCCTGTGCCCCAAGGCCATACTGGAGATCGGCACTTTCACCGGCTATGCGTCCATTTGCCTGGCACAGGGCCTGGCCAAGGGAGGCGTCCTGCACACTATTGAAGCCAACCCGGAACTCGAGTATTTCATCCGAAAATACATCGGCCTGGCAAGGCTGGAAGATAAAATTCACCTGCACATCGGTGACGCCCGGGAGGTGATCCCCTCTCTGGAAGGCCCTTTCGATATGGTTTTCATCGATGCAGGCAAGCAGGATTATTCCCTTTATTACGACCTTGTGATCGGCAAAGTGCGTTCCGGCGGACTGATCATCGCCGATAATGTTTTGTGGAGCGGTAAAGTGGTGACAGATGAACGGGAAAGCGACCCGGATACCCGCTCGATCCACCGGTTTAATGAAAAAGTACAAGAGGATAAAAGAGTGGAAAATGTGCTGTTGCCCGTGCGCGATGGACTGCTCTTTGCCCGTAAAATTTAATAGCGGTTTACTCAAAACGCCGGATACGATAAAATACACATTATGCCCGACCAGGCCTTATACCGCCAATACTGCCGGCAAGCGCCCCAGGTGCCCCTCTTCGCCCAGCCCTGGCATCTGGATGCCGTCTGTGTGGGAGGGGAGTGGAATGCAGCGGTGGTAGAGGAAAACGGCCAACTGGTAGCCGCCATGCCTTATTTTCTGAAACGAAAAGGGCCTTTTCGCTACCTCGCCATGCCCTACTTCTGCAAATATCTGGGCCCTCACCTGCATCCTGATATCCGAAAACTAAGCCTGGAACACAAGTACTATAAGGAGCTCATCAGCCAGTTGCCCGCTGTTCACGCCATCAAACAGGAATTCCACCCGTCGGTCACCAACTGGCTGCCTTTTTACTGGCAGGGCTACCGCCAAACGACCCTTTACACCTACCGGCTGAACCTGGAGGGCGGCGCGGAAAAGGCATGGAAAGGGTTTCGCTCCGGCCTTCGCAACGAGATCAAAAAGGCGGCGCGGTCTTGTGAAGTTAAACAGCTTGATGACGCCAGGCCGGTATTCGGGCTTTTTGAAAAGCGCTTCCGGGAAAAGGGGGTCAACCAGCCGATCACCTGGGAATGGTTTTCCCGGATGGACCGGGCACTGGCCGAACACCAGGCCAGGACAACTTTTGTCTGTTTCAATAAGGAGGGCCACCCTGCTGCCGGCGCTTATATCGCCTGGGACACACAATCGGCTTACCTATTACTGACGGGCTTTGACAGCCAGGTGAAAATGCCGGGCGCTACGGCACTGGCCATCTGGGCAAGCATTCAATTCGTGGCGGGCAAAGGGCTCCTCTTTGATTTTGAAGGGAGCATGCTACCCGGAGTGGAAAGTTTTTTCCGGCAGTTCGGCGGACAGCAGGCGCCGTATTTCAGGGTCTGGAAATACCCGTCCAGAGCGTTCCAGCTGCTGGAATGGTTGTCGAAACGATAATTTCAGTTGAACAAACTCACATATCCGAAGTGCACCTTTGGGGCACTGAAGTCGATGGGGTTACCCAGCCGCTTGCCGTAGGCCAGGCTAACGCCGAAAAGCCCAACTGCCGTTTCAAAGGTGATGCCGGCGCCGAAACCGTAGGGCTGGTCCGTCACATTTTTGGTGGAGGTTTTGTCTTCCACATAAGCGTAATCGCCGAATGCATAGAGGTAAGAGTTCTGCCCGATGAGCAGGCGGTATTCCAGAGTGCCCACCCCGTAACGGGTTGCAAAGATGGACTCCTCGTCAAAACCCCGCAGCAATTGATTGCCGCCGATGCGGTACTGCTCATTGAAAAAGACGGGCTCTTCAGCAATGATCGCCCCGCTCCGGAGGCCTGCTTTGAGGGTACTGCGGCTAAAAAGAGGCAGATACCCCTCCAGCCGGACATTGAGCTTATACTGGAAGCTGCGCAGGGTAAGGGTGTCGTACAATTCGCCGTAGCCCAGTTCTACAATTCTGCTGTTGCGTTCGATGCGTTTGATGCCGGCGCCGCCCCGCAGGAAAGCAGCCCATCCTTTGCGCGGGTTAAAGCGGTAATCGAGCCGTTGCAGGGCATACTCCAGGCCGAAATAGGCATTGCGCACATCGAGGGTAGGTGGCAGTTGCTGTTGCTGTCCCAACCGCTTCTCATCGACCGTCAGCAGAGAAGAAGAGCGGTTATTCCAGAATGCCTTCAGGTAATTTCCCCCTTCGAAAAGGTATTGAATGCCCAGGTCGGATTCGAGGTCCAGAAAGGAAGTATCGCGTTTGTAGAGATTAAAGCTAAAGTCTGCCCCGAAAGGGAAACCCAACACATAAGGATAGTTGAATTCGAGGTCCAGTTTCTGGGTTTCCGGCCTGAGTTGTTCGAAAGCGGCGAATATGCGTTCTCCCAGGCCGAACTGGTTTTGGAGTTCCCCGTTAAAAGTCCCGGTAACCAGCAAATTGCGGTTGTTCTCCTGCCGGCCGCTGGCGTTCTGCGGCAACACCCCGATCACGAAATCGAAACGGCTGGCCCGTTTTTTACTGAGCAGTAGCCGAAGGGTTGCTCTTTCTCCCAGGAAATTAACCTGGGGGTCTTCGTCAAGTTGTAAAAACGGCAGTTCGCGGATCCGGTTGCGAATGCGCAGCACCTGCCCGTTATTGTAAGGCGCCCCCTCCCGGATACCCAGATAGTTGCTCAGGTAGGCATTGCTGATCTTTACATCCCCCTCTATTTCCAGTTTTTCCATCAGGATGAGCTGGCCGCGGCCCAGGCGCAGCCGGGCACTGGCCTGCCCGTTGCCCACCCGGATGTCGTCCAGCCAAACCCGGGCAAACGGATAGCCATGGTTCCCGGCATATTCCAGCAGACGCTCCTGCAACCGCCGCAACTGGGCAAATCTAAATGGCTTCCCCCGGTAAAGCCTTTCGCGAAAACCCGAGGCATCGAGAAAAAGCTCCGGAATACTATCGACGTTCAAATGCACCCACTCATAGGCCGGCCCCAGATGGAGGAAAGCGATAAAATTGCTGTCCTGCTGCACGAGGCTGTCAACGGAGGCCTCCAGATAAGCTTCCCGCTGCAATTGGCCAACTTTGTCTTTCAGGAAACCTGCCATTGCCATAGAGTCGGGAAAAGCACCAGGGGGAGATACAAAACGTTCAACAAAAGATGCAGTGGTATCCAGAGGCTCCACCATCAGCCTTACCTGGCTATACAGCTGCCCCACGGGCAGCGTAGCCAGCCCGAGCCCAATACAAGCCGCGACAAGCTGCCTCAGAGCAAAGGGAAGTATCCTTCTCCTACAACATTTGGCCCTGCCGGACGTTATTTTCTTATCCGGGAAGCCCTCAACTTTTCGAACGGCATTAAACATTTGTTAAAATTTGACAATCGCCACCTAAAGCCACTATCTTTAACGATCCTGTAAACAACTCATTGTTGAGATGCTTCACCCCCCCGTCTGTTTGTGGACTTCCTGTATGAAAACTCCTGAAAAAATTTGCGGCCAGATATGTCAACCGGACAACCGGGCCAGCTGAAGCGTCGTCAGTAATGAACCTTATTCATTAAAAAACAACGATTTACAACCCGTTATCACGTAACCAAATCCATGAACTGCGTTACGTTAATAATCAAAATCCTTTTTGCTCATGAAGCGGATATTAAAATTAGCCGGGATTGTCAGCCTGCTTTTCATCGGCATGGCTGCCACCGTCCAGCCTGACAACAAGTACTTTGAGATACTGAAAAACATTGAGATTTTCACCAACCTCTACAAAGAGATCAATACCTATTACGTCGATGATGTTGACCCGGGCCACCTGATGCGCATCGGTATCGACGCCATGGTGGAATCCCTCGACCCTTTTACCAACTATATCTCTGAATCAGAGATCGAAGGGTACCGCTTCATGACCGAAGGCAAATATAATGGCATCGGGGCGATCAGCCAGAAAATGGGAGATTTCGTTACCATTACCGAATTGTATCAGGGCCAGGCCGCCGATAAGGCCGGGTTGCGCCCCGGCGACAAGATCATTGCCGTTGATGGACAGGATGCTACCGGCAAGGACCCCGAAGCCATCAACAACATCCTTCGCGGCTTTCCGGGAACTTCTGTCGAACTGACCATCCGCCGGCCCGGCAATGAGGAAGATTTCAACATTCAGCTCGTCCGGGGGGAGGTGCAGGTGCCCAATGTCCCCTATCACGGGATCGTCGCCAATGACATCGGCTACGTCGCCCTGACCACGTTCACCCGCGATGCCGGCCCAAACGTGGCCAACGCTGTTCGGGAACTCAAAGAACAGCATCCCGGCCTCAAAGGCGTCATCTTTGACCTGCGTGGCAACGGCGGCGGCCTGCTGAACGAAGCAGTCAACGTCTGCAATGTGTTCATCCCCAGAGGAGAACTGGTCGTCACTACCAAAGGCAAGGTAAAAGAATGGGACCGCAGCTTCAGCACCATGAACCAGCCGGTTGACCTGGATATTCCCCTGGCCGTTCTGATCAACAACAATTCCGCTTCGGCCTCGGAGATCGTCAGCGGAGTGATCCAGGACTACGACCGCGGCGTCCTTATCGGGCAACGCTCCTACGGCAAAGGGCTGGTGCAGAATACCCGCGACATCGGCTACAACTCCAAATTGAAACTGACAACAGCCAAATATTACATTCCCAGCGGCCGGTGCATACAGAGCGTGAAATACGAAGATGGCGAGCCGATCCACATCCCGGACGACCAGCGTACGCCCTTCAAAACACGCAATGGCCGTGCTGTGCTCGATGGCGGCGGCGTCAAGCCTGACGTCATGATCGATAAGTTTACCGACGCCGACATCATCCAGGGCCTGCTGGAGCAGCACCTCATATTCGATTACGTCACTCAGTTCTGCCTGGAGCACCAGGATATCCCGGGTGTTGAAGAATTCCGGTTTGAAGATTTTGATGGCTTCGTAAAGTTCCTGGAAAGCCGGGAGTTCGACTACGATACGGATAGTGAAAAACTGCTGAAAGAACTTAAGGACGAAAGTACGGAGGAAGGCTACGACCTCACCGCTCAGATCGAAGCGGTGGAGTCCAGTATCGACGCCGCCAAAAAGAATGCGTTGATGGAAAATAAGGCCATAATCATCGACCTGATCGAAAAGGAGATATCCAGCCGTTTCTACTACCAGGAAGGCAAGATCAAAATGGGCCTGCGCAATGATGCGGAGATCGAAGAGGCCGTCAAACTGCTCAACGACCGGGCGAAATATCAGTCTCTGCTGGAAGGGTAGAATGGTTCGGTTACAAGTCAAGAAAAAGCGCCACCGCGAGGGCCTTGCGGTGGCGTTTTTTGTAGATGACAGGCACTTCGGAAGTGCCTGTCATCTGTTTTTATTCCTTGTTCGCCAGTTGCCCGCAGGCCGCATCGATATCCTTGCCCCGGCTGCGGCGTACCGTTACCATCACGCCCTGCTCGCGCAGGTACTTCGCAAAATCGTCGATGCGGTGCTCCGCCGCTTTCAGGAAAGGCGCTCCGTCGATGGGGTTGTATTCGATGATGTTGACCCGCACCGGGAAGTGCCTGCAGAGTTCCGCCAGGCGGGCGGCATCCTCCAGCCCTTCGTTGAAATTCTGAAAGGCGATGTATTCATAGCTGATGCGGTTCCTGGTCTTGCGGTAGAAATAGCGCAGTGCTTCCATCAGCGAGTCAAGATTGTTCTGCTCATTGATGGGCATGATCTGATCGCGCTTGGTGTCATCGGCGGCGTGCAGGGAAAGAGCAAGGTTGAATTTAACCTCATCATCTGCCAGCTTTTTGATCATTTTGGCAATTCCCGCTGTACTGATGGTGATGCGCCGGGGCGACATGTTGAGGCCATCGGGCGAAGTCAGCCGATCGACGCTCTCCAGCACGTTTTTATAGGCCAGCAACGGCTCTCCCATCCCCATATAGACGATATTGGTCAGCGGATGGCCAAATTTCTCTTCCGACTGCCGGTTGACCAGCACCACCTGGTCGTAGATCTCTCCGGCGTCCAGGTTTCGCACCCTCTTCATCCGGCCGGTAGCGCAGAATTTGCAGGTGAGGCTGCACCCAACCTGTGAGGAGACACAGGCCGTGTAGCGGTTATCGGCTGGCACCGGAATGAGTACCGATTCAATCAGGTGGCCATCGTGCAGCCGAAACCGGGACTTGATGGTGCCGTCCGTGCTGTGCTGAACCTTATCAATGGCAATGCCGTTGATGGCGAAGTTCTCATCCAGAAACTCCCTCAGCTTCCTGGACAGGTTGGTCATCGCATCAAAGGAATGAGCCCCTTTTTTCCACAGCCATTCGTGGACCTGCTTCGCCCGGAAACGAGGCTCTCCAATGCCTTTAAATACTTCCTCCAACTCCGATTGGCTGAGTTGCCGTATATCCTTTTTGGTGGTTGATGTGATCATGTTAAAACTAAATAACTATTCACCCAAACTGCATCATTTTCCAATAGTACTCAAAGATCCTAAAAAACCGGATTATCCTTCTGAGCTTTGCCAGCAATCAAACACTATAGCCATATAACTAAACCGCCCTGCACCTTTCCTCCAGCCATGCCTGCTCCTCTTCGTTCAGCAGCGGCGTCAATTCATTTAACACCTTTCGGTGATAATCGTTGAGCCAGCCCTTTTCTTCCTGAGTCAGCAGGCTGAGGTCCGCCAGTTTGAGGTCGATGGGAAATAGCGTGGCCGGTTCGAAGGCGAAGAAGCGGCCATTGTCCGTTGAACGGTGCTCCACACACAGCTCCAGGTTTTCTATCCGTATGCCGTATTCCCCGGCTTTGTAAAACCCCGGTTCGTTGGAAGTGAGCATGCCGGCCTGAAAAGGTGTCTCACCGCGCTCATTCTTCGGGTTCGGGGTAAAACCCTGCGGTGCTTCGTGCACATTGAGGAAAAAGCCCACACCGTGGCCGGTGCCGTGGCCATAGTTGAGGCCCTCCCGCCAGAGGTGCATGCGGGCCAGGATGTCGAGCTGCACCCCGGCGGTGCCTTCCGGAAATACGGCTCTGGACAAAGCAATATTGCCTTTAAGGACCAGCGTGTAATTCCGGCGCTGCTCTTCGGTTGGATCACTGAGGGCTGTAGTGCGGGTAATGTCCGTAGTGCCCTCCAGGTACTGCCCGCCGGAGTCGAGCAGGAGGATACCTTCCGGGCGGATGTCCGCACAGGTATCTGGTTCGGGTTTATAGTGGACGATGGCTCCGTTGGCGGCATAGCCAACGATGGCGGCAAAGCTTTCCCCATAGTAATTGCCCTGAGCTTTGCGAAAGGCCGCCAGTTGCTGCGCCAGCTCGTATTCGCTCACGGTTCGGTGCTGCAATTCGGCTTCCAGCCAGCGGTAGAGCTTCAGCAGGGCCACGCCATCCTTCCGCATGGCCTGGCGGATGTGCTTTACCTCCGTTTCGTTCTTGATGGCCTTCAGGGGGCGGATGAGGTTCCGGCTGGCCTTCCACTGTTCCTCTTCGAGCGCTTCAAACAGCGCAATACTCGTCGAACCCGCATCGTAAAGAAGGGTGCAGTCTTTGTCAAGCCCTGTCAGAAAGCCCTCCAGTTGCTCGTAGGGATGCAGGTGCAGTCCGTCCTGCTGCAGCCGTTTTTGCAGGACGCCGGGAACCTTCTCCTCATGGACAAACCAATGAGCGGCCTTATGGCCAATGAGCAGGTAGCTGATGCAAACCGGGTTGTACTCCACATCTGCACCCCGGATGTTGAGCGCCCAGGCGATGTCATCCAAAGTAGGCACCAGGTAATATTCCGCTCCTTTCATTTGCCTGCGGATCAGGCGGAGTTTCTCCGCGCGGCTTTGTCCGGCCAGGGCCTCATCCAGCTCGAAGGCGGCATTGCGCGGCAGCGGCGGCCGGCCCGTCCAGATGCGACCGATGAGGTCCTCTTTGTAGGCGAGAGACATGCTCTTGCTTTCCAGCCTTCGCTGAAGGTAATTGGCCTGAGAAAGAGAAAAGACGTTACCATCACAACCCACCGTACTGCCTCTCGGCAGGTTTTCCAGCAGCCAGTCAATATGCTCGGGCATATGGGGCACTTTCAGCGGGTGCAGTACGAAAGGGCTGTCTTTGAGCTCCTGTTCCGCCTGAATGAAATAGCGCGAATCAGTCCATAATCCGGCATGATCAGGAGTTACCACAGCCACTCCGGCCGAACCGGTAAATCCGGAGATCCAGGCCCGCGCTTTCCAGTGATCGGCAACATACTCGCTCTGATGGGGGTCCTGGCTGGGAATGATGAAAGCGTCGAGGCGGGATTCCGCCATTTCCCGGCGCAGGGCCGCTACGCGTTCCTCCATTTTTTTAACATTAGTGGTTTTTGACATATTTTTGGAACATTATATATTAGTATTCGTATTTTATGCTGGTATCTCCCAATGCCCGCTCCTCTGCTGCAAGGCTACTTAGCACTTGCAAAAGATAGAAATTTTGAGTAAATAGCTTAAATAGTTTGATTATCTTTTCCAGGGTTTTTTGCCCTGCCTCAAACAATATTTTACCCAAAAACATTTTTTAAAAACTGAGTTGGCCGGAAAAAAGGAAAATAGCCCTTTCAGGGTAGTAATTCCTTCCTTTTTTCGCCGTACTATTAGGCAACGAGGAAAAACGAAGAAAAATGTTAAAGCAGAGTTTAAGCCAGAAGATGCTCCAGAAGCTGTCCCCGCAGCAGATCCAGCTGATGAAGCTGCTGCAGGTGCCTACTGCCATGCTGGAGCAACGGATCAAGGAGGAGCTGGAGGCCAACCCTGCTCTTGAAGAAGGCCAGGAACGGGATGAACTGGCCGAATTGTCAGACAACAACGCAGAAGAACTGGCAGGCGATGACGGCACCCAGGAAGATAAGTATGAACTGGACGATTACCTCAACGACTATATCGAGGATGACCCCGCCTCCTACAAACTACGGGCAAACAATTACAGCGCTGAAGAAGAGGACAAGAGCATCCCTATTCCGGTAGAAAGCACTTTTCACGATTATCTGGAACAGCAACTCGGCCTCATTGAGTTCAAAGATGAAAGGGAGGAAGCAATAGCCCACCAGATCATCGGAAGCATTGATGATGACGGCTATCTCCGCCGGGAGCCCGCCGCCATCATGGACGACCTGATGTTCTCTCAGAATGTCTTTGTCACTGAAGAGGAGATCCTCCAGGTGATGAAACGAATACAGCGGCTGGACCCTCCGGGCATCGGAGCCCGCGACCTTCAGGAATGCCTCCTGCTCCAGCTCTACAATAAAAGAGACCAGGAAGAACTCGAAGACATGAGCCTCGAAGAGTGGGACAGCCTGGTGCTGGCCATCGAGATCCTGGAAAAACACTTCGATGAGTTTACCAAAAAACACTACCAGAAACTTCAAAACCGCCTGAACATCACTGAGGATGACCTCAAAGGGGCCATCGATGAGATCATCAAGCTCAATCCCAAACCGGCCAGCGGCTATTCCAGCAGCGGCGCCCGCTCTACACAGTATGTCGTACCCGATTTCATCATCCTCAACCGCGACGGCGAGCTGGAACTGACCCTCAATTCCCGCAACGCTCCGGACCTGCGCGTGAACGACCAGTACAGAGATATGCTTAGGGCTTATAAAAGGAATACCCAGGGCCGTCGCGCCAACAAAAAGGAGCGGGAAGCTGTGATGTTCATCAAACAGAAGATCGACGCCGCCAAATGGTTTATTGACGCCATCCGGCAGCGGCAGGACACCATGTACCGCACCATGTACGCCATCCTGCAATACCAATACGACTACTTCCTCACCGGCGACCCGAAGAAGCTCCGCCCCATGATCCTCAAGGACATCGCTGACATCACCGGGCTCGACATCTCCACCGTTTCGCGGGTAGCCAACAGCAAGTTCGTACAGACGGAGTTCGGCACCAAACGGCTCAAAGAATTCTTCTCCGAATCCCTCTCTACCCAGGAAGGGGAGGAGGTATCTACTCTGGAAGTGAAAAAAATCCTGGAAGAGGTCATTTCCCAGGAAAATAAGCGCAAGCCCTTATCCGACCAGAAGCTGCAAAAAGCCCTGGAGGAAAAAGGCTACAACATCGCCCGCCGCACAGTGGCCAAATACCGGGAACAGCTTAATATTCCGGTGGCCAGATTGCGGAAGGAGCTGTAATCTCCCACCAGGATGCAAAAAGAAAATGGATAATTACCGTTTGTGAATGTTTTACCCTGCACTAACCCTTTAGCGGCCGTAATCTTTTACCTCGTCTTTTCCAACGCCTCCAATATCACCCCGCACGCCCACCGGATCTGCTCCTCCGTAATGATCAGCGGCGGCGCGATGCGCAGCGAGCGGCTGTTAAAAAGAAACCAATCCGTAATCAGCCCCTGTTCCAGGCAGTGTTTGATAACGGCCTGCACCCTTTCAAAGCTTTCCAGTTCCACCGCCAGCCACAGGCCCGCACTGCGTACCTCCACAATGTCAGGATGTTGCAACAGCTCCAGGAACAGCTGCTCCTTGGCCTTCACCTGCTGGATCAGATCGCTTTCCAGCAAAGTCTCCAGGGTGGCCAGGGCGGCGGCGCAGCTCACCGGGTGGCCCCCGAAGGTGGTGATGTGCCCGAGGATAGGATTATCAGACAGGGCGTTCATAATCTCTTTAGAAGCGATGAAAGCGCCGATAGGCATGCCGCCGCCCATCCCCTTGGCCAGTAGCAGGATGTCTGGAACGACTCCGTACTGCTCAAAGGCAAAAAGGCTGCCGGTACGGCCGTAGCCGGCCTGTATCTCGTCGAAGATGAGCAGGGCGTCCACTTCATCGCACCTTTCCCGTACCTTCTTCAGGTAGCCTTCGGCCGGCGGGCGTACCCCCCATTCGCCCTGGACGGTTTCCATTATTACAGCGGCCGTCTTTTCGTTGACCTGCCCCAGGTTTTCTTCGCAATTGTACTCAATATGCCGGATGCCGGGAAGGAGCGGGTGATAAGCCTGAGTGAAATCTTTGGGCCACATCAGGCTGGCGGCCCCCTGGGTGCTGCCGTGGTAGGCTTGCTTGCAGGCCACGATCTCGTAGCGGCCGGTGTAACGTTTGGCCAGCTTCATGGCGCCCTCCGTGGCTTCCGTTCCGGAATTGACGAAATAGACGCTATCCAGCGGATCGGGCAGGCAACGAGCCAGCAATTCCGCCAGCTGCACCTGGGGAGCAAGAACAAATTCTCCGTAAACCAGCGTGTGCAAATACTTATCGAGCTGCGCCTTCACCGCTTCCACCACCGCCGGATGCCGGTGCCCCAGGCAGCTGACCCCTATGCCGGCGATGAGGTCGAGATAAGCCTTGCCTTCCGGGCTGTAGAGGTACATGCCCTCGGCTCTTTCCACCTCCAGCATCAAAGGGGAGGGGCTGGTTTGGGCGACGTGCTGTAAGAAAAGTTGGCGTAGGTTCGCCATGAAAAACGGGTTGGGTTAAAACTCCTGCTATATAAAAAATAATTGCAATTTCACCAGTAAATCGGGAGGGTTTTCTCTATGGGGCCTGTTTGAGGAGAAAATTTTAGGAGGCTGCCCTCCCCTAAACTCCTCCACTTCTAAACTACCCACTCCTCACTGATCCAGGTCCAGCTGCCACTCCTGTCCCGTTTCCGTGTTATACAACACCACGTTGGCCGTAAAATTGACTTGTGCAAATTCTGTCGGATATTCATAATCCCTCTTTCCCAGAATTAACCAGTAAGGGTTATCGGGGTCAATTACAGGATAGTAATAGAAGAGGTTTTCGCAGTATCCTTCTATTTCCTCTACTTCTCCGGTAGGTACGTCAATTCGGTATAGCCCTGCAGAAAATGTGCCAACCAGAGACTCATCACTCTCCCAGGCCAGGGCCAGGGGGCCGCCCAGGCCCACTTCCTGCAGGTCCGCCACTTCGGCCAATGCTCCATTGGTGAGGTTCAGGATCGCAATTCTCGAATTGGTGGTTGTAAGGTCGCTTTCCAGAGATAAAGCAACCCGGTTTCCCCGCCCGGCTACGGCATGATAATCCATGACGAAGCTGTCCAGTACTGTTCCGTCGATGGATACCAGATAAGCGACGTCCTTGAAGCGCGCCCGGTAGAAAAAGGCCTCGCCATCCAGGCACCAGTCGAAAAGGTCATGAGCAACCAGGTTGGATACCGCTTTCAAGCTGTCTCCCTCCGGAGAGATCTTGTACATTAACCCGTCGAAGGCCCTCCGGAAGATCATCCAGCCTTGCTCATTTATCTTGGGTTGGCTTTTGACTTTATCCAAAATTAATTGCTTTCTGCCCGAGCAGGTGTCCACTTTCCATATCTCCGAACCTTCATTACCTGTTGAGGATTCTTCCCGGTTAATCAAAAAAAACCACTCATCCGGGTTGTTGGCGCTTTTTCCGATGGGCCCATATCCCAACCCTACTCGTTGATAGAAATAAAGCACTGGTTCATCTGGGAAATCCATACAGGTATCAGGAGTCAATGGGTGGGCGTAGAGGGTGTTGTCACACCGTTGAGGGGCCCATTCGGGCTGCAAATGACTGCTTTCGGAACCTCATTTCGGCTATTTTATCGCCCATAGCTCCACTATGAGCTTAAAAATGAGCCTTATGAGAACCCAAAATCAGCCATTTTCGCTTCCAAAGCGCCCCCTCCAAACAAGCACTAAGGGGAAAATTGCAGGAGTGTTCCACAGAGAATGTTGCTCATCACACAGCAGGTCCTCACACTCCGCATCGCCGCGGCCTACATAATTAGGATGGGCATACAAAATCCTTCCTGCGCTGATGCTGTCCAGCGCGGCGCTGATGCTTTGTTCGTTTTTTCCGGTGGTGCAGTTATAGAGCAGCATTGTTGTCCAGAATGGGGGTATGTATAAAGGATCGCCATCCAAAGTAGTAATGCAAACCTCTTCAGTAGTTAGGCCCGGAAAGACTTTTATAAGCTGGCAGTCACACATCTCGCCGCCCAGGCCCGGCTCGATCAGTTGCTCCATCTCATTCAACAGGGCAGTGTCCGTCACCACTTCACAAAGCGGCTTAGAATGTCAAAAATGAAAATGGCGTTAAGCCGGCCACTATTATTGTTATAGTTTGCGCTAACCCGAAAATTAACATTTTATGCCACGCGAACTATAAAACGATAAAATGGTTGCCTGTACGTCATTCCCGGTTCTCATAAAATGCATCCTTTCTCCGGACGGACCGTTAAAACATTACAGATGACAAATGTTATTGAAACCTTAAACAGGAAATAGGTATTTTTAACTGACTGTTTTTTTGCCGATATTTAATACAGACAAATACTATGCAGAAACCGAGGTAGAAAGGACTTATGCGGTACATCCTGAGCATATCATTCCTGGCCATCGCCCTGGTGGCCTGCGAACACCAGACCATACGCATGGAGGAGTTCGAGGTCCATGGTATTGATATTTCTCACTATCAGTCCAGGATCGACTGGGACTCGGTGGTGGGGGAGGAGATCCATTTCGCCTTTGTGAAAGCCAGTGAAGGCATTACGCTATACGATACGCTCTTCTGCCGAAACTGGGATGAAATGAAACGGGTGGGCCTTTACCGAGGCGCCTACCATTTTTTCCGTCCCACTTTCCCCGCCGCAATGCAGGTGGATAACTTTCTAAGCACCGTCGAGATGGAATACGGAGACCTCCCTCCCGTACTGGACGTCGAGGTGCTGGACGGGGTGTCTAAGGTGCAGCTCATCAGCGGGGTGCGTACCTGGCTCTACCTGATGGAGATCCGGTTCAACACCAAACCCATCCTCTACACCAACCTCAAGTTCTACAATAAATACCTGGCCGGCCATTTTAATGATTACCCCGTATGGATTGCCCGCTACAGCTCCCGGGAACCCCGGCTGGCCTGTGGCCGGGACTGGCAGTTCTGGCAGTACGGCAACCGCGGCCAGATCAGCGGCATCGACGGGCACGTCGATTTCAACGTTTTCAACGGCAATATTAAGCAATTGGAAAGCCTTTGTTTTTCTCCTCCGGTTATTCTCAGCGAGCGCTGAAGCGTTGGCGGTTCCTGGCGGAAGGCGCAGGGCAATCGCATCTAATGGAAATGATCTATTAATCATGGAAGGAAAAACTTTGAAATGCGATTGCCCGAGTGGAAGGCGACGCCTTTTTGCCTGTGGCGGCCATTTTGCGAAGGCGTCACCTTAATTTATTTGCAGCTGTTCTCGATCAGCCGGAGGTAGAAACGGATCATATCCTTGTAGGTGTCCAGGCCCAGGCGTTCGTTGGGTCCGTGTATCCGGGGCAGGTCTGCCCGTCGAATACGCATGGGAGAGAACCGATAGATATTATCAGACAAACCCAGGTAATGCCGGCTGTCGGTAAATCCCACGAAAAGGGCGGGGGCGACAATGGCATCCGGAAATACCTCCCGGGCGGTGCGCTGAATGACCTCAAATCCGAACGTATTGGTTCCGGATACCGGCGAGGGGTCTTCCGGGGTGCTTCCCGCCGGAACTGCTACCGTTACCCGGGGGTCGTCGATCACTGTCCGGACGTAATCAGCCACGGTTCCGGCCGTTTCGCCGGGCAGTATCCGGAAGTTCACCTGTGCCCTGGCTTCTGAAGGCAGGACGTTGTCCTTAAAACCACCCTGAATGATCGTCGGGGCAGTGGTGGTGCGAATGACCGTATTGGTGGAAGGGTCAGAGCCAAGTTGATGCTTGACCAGGCCGCCCGTTAGCCAAAGGTTGGCGAACAGCACGCGGTAAAAGAAGTCCATTTCCGGCCCCGCATAGTTGAACAGGCTGGCCGTGGCCCCGTCGATCTTCGCCGGGAAGGGGTGTTCCTCCAACCGTACAATGGCCCGGCTAAGCAGGCCGATAGCCGTTTCCTTCGGCGGCCGGGAAGAATGGCCAACCTCCTCCACCCTGGCAATCAGCTCCAGGGTAACGATCCCTTTCTCAGCCACCCCGATCATCGCCATCGGGTGGGGCAGGCCACTCAGAGCATCTTCCAGCACCATCATCCCTTCGTCAATAACGTATTCAAACTGCAGCCCTTCTTCCCTGAAGGCCCGGGCGATAGCTTTTGCCCCGTAGCCATCCTGGGTTTCTTCATCATGCCCAAAGGCCAGGTAAACGGCCCGGTTGGGAGAATAGCCCTCTTTCAGCAATTCCTCCACCGCCTCCATGATGCCCATCAGCATGCCTTTCATATCCATGGTTCCCCGGCCCCAGATGTAGCCGTCGTCCACCTTACCGCCAAAAGGCGGAAAAGCCCATTCCTCTTTGTTGGCCTCATCGACCGGAACGACGTCCTGATGAGCCAGCAGCAGTATGGGGGCCAGTTTGGGGTTGCGGCCCGGCCACTTGTACACCCGGCTGAAGCCATTGACTGTGCGCTTTTCCAATAGAGAATCGATGAGTGGAAACTGTTGTTCCAGAAAGGTATCCAGCCCGATGAAGGCCGCCGTATCGATGCTGCCGGGCAGGGAAACAGTTGGGTACCGGACTGCCCTGCCCAGGCGCTCGCCGACCGCATCCTCAACCGGCCTTTTCTCCAGCGGCTCCACCGGGATCTGGCGGGAAGTGAAGGTTATTGTCTTGATAATGGCGATGCCCAGCATAACGGCCAGGGCCAGAAGCGCCAGGCGGAAAAGGCGGCGGAGGAAGCGTCTCATGGATATCCTGCTTATTTTACGGATGAATATAGCAAGAAAAAACAAGCCCCGCTGCGCAGTGTTGTGCAGCGGGGCAGGCCATTAAGAATATTCCTTAATGGAGAGGAAAAGTCTAAAGTTACAAGCTATAAGTCAGGCCGGCCACGTAATAAACCTGCAGGGGATTGTCGGCGACCTCTTTGGCAATGGCTTCCTGTTTGTTGCTTCTCAACCCCAGCTCGAGGCCAACGCCCACTTTCTTCAAGGCCTGAAAAGCGATGCCGTTCACCCAGGTCCAGTTGGAGTAATCCGGGTCTTGATAACTCAGGAAATACGAGAGGTTGGATTTCCAGTTTACCCCTGTGAGTATCTCCTTGGTGTAATCCGCCATTATCTTTGCGCCCAGGGAAGACTCGAAGGTGCTTCCTGCTTCAGCGAAGACAAAGTTGTAGTTGAGCGGATGCGCCACAACGACCAGGTTTTCAATTGGCGTCCAGGTTATACCGGTGCCGAGGTCGAGGTAGCCTGGGTTGTTAAAGTTCTCCAGGAAAGTACTTCTGTATTCGCCCAATACGGAGATGGCCAACTTTTCGGACAGCTTATACCCGAAAAGAGAACTGAAGTTGACCACATCCGGGGACTTCAACTCCGTTTCTTCGACCACATTGCCATCGCGGTCTTTTTCTTTCAGCCTGGTGAAACCAATATTCAGGTTTCCGGCATTTCTCCAGAATGTTTTTCTGGTGAAATAATTGGCATAGGCGTTGGCGCTGAAGCTTAACCCTATGGCTGTACTATTTGGCTTTTCCCTTGCGAACCAGTCGCTGAAGCCATTCAGGTTGGCGCCAACAATACCAAACACACCGGTTTCCCACCTGGGAAATTCCAGCAGTTGCTTATTGATATCAGCTACTTCCCCGTTGAGGGTTGCTATCTGGGATTCCAGCGCCTTGATCTCTTCCTTCTTCTGTGCCTTCATTTCTTTCAGTTCCTCCTCGGTCTGTGCAACAGCCGAAAAGGCTATGAATGACAGAATTGCGAAAGTGAATAGTGATCTGTACATCATTCTTCATTTTGTTTTATGAAATAACTCTTGAAATTAATGGGGCTTGCTCAGAGCAAGTGCGGCTATCCGTTTAAGGTTGGACGACAGTGTTTTGTTTTGCGGAAAACAGAGAGAATATAGATTTCCGGGCTTTACAGCGCAGAAATCTATATTCCTGTACAGGCATAAGCGAAGGGTGCCTGAGTTCTTTAAGAAAGGAGGGTTACTTATACCTGCCCCTCCGTTTCCGGCTGGCCACGCTCAAAGATCTCAACCGTCTCGGATGCCAGTTTGCTCAGGGGTACCAGTACTTCCCTTCCTTCTACCTGTAGCACGATCGAAGAATTATCCATTTGTATGACCTTTCCTTTAATGCCTTCGACGCCAATGGTGTCTCCAATGCCTACTTTGCCTTTGTTGTAAAAGGACGCCAGAAAGTTGGCCACAATATTCCGGGATGCCAGGCCGTAGCCGATGGCGAAGGCCAGCACTACCCCAGCCAGGATAATGGATAGGTTGTCCTGTATGAATTCGGTATCGATCCGGGCCTGAGAGAGGGCGATCATGGCCACGTTGAGGAAAAGGAAGTAAAAGACGACGCTTGAGATCATACCAGCTGCGGGTATCCCCAACGATTCGCAGGTGGTTTTGACCACGTTCTTCAGGAAGTCGCTGACCAGCAAACCGACAACGAAAACGGCCATGGCGGAGATAAGCACTGGAATGTAATTCAGGATCTCCCCCATTAGCTGAGAGATCACCGGCATGTTCAGAATATCGGTGGCCGCTACGACGAAAATGAACAACAGAAAGTAATAGACTACCTTCGAAAGGAGGGTGCTCGGCACCAGTTGGATGTTGCTTTTATAGACGATCTCGATCTCATTGAGCCGCTCCGCCAGTTTGTCGGCTCCAATGGTGACGAGTATCCGCCGGACAAACCGGGCGGCGACCTTCGATACGATCAGGCCAATGATGAAAACCGCCAGAGCCCCCAGGAGGTTGGGGATCACCGATGCGAAGCCGAGGAGGAGGTCCTGAAGGACCAGCCAAAGGTCAACCCCTTTACTCAGGGCGTCAGTTTGTAAAGGAATGATCATGATGATAACTTTTCGGGTTAAGGGGAAAAAAGTCTTTCGGTTATCGACGGGGCGCATCTCCGTTCGGAGGATGAGGCCCCACTTTGCCGGGATGTTCTCCGCCTTCAGAGGGAGGGCGGTTCAACCCCTGGTTTCTGCCATCCGGGCCTTTTCCTCCCGCCGCCGAAACCAAAACCCCTATCATAGCCGGCAGGTACACATCCACGATCTGCCCGATGAATTTAAACAGCCCGAAGGTTTGCGACAGGTTTTCCTGTACATCCCTCCGCCGGGAGGCATCGTACAGCCTGGCCTGTTCTTCTTCCAGTCTTTGGAAATTGTTCATATCCGATCCTCATTAAATGGGTTGTTCTTTAAACAGTTCTTTTTTCGTTTCCTGCGCCTTGGCTTTGGCCCGTTTGATTTTCATTTTAACGGCGCTTTCTGTTTTATCTAAAATATCCGCAATTTCTTTTATGGACATACCGTCCTGATATTTCATCAGGAGGACGGCCCGGTCTCCGGCCGGTATGTTATCCAGGACTACTTTCAGCTGGCCGATCTCCATCTCGAGCAATTCCTTTTCTGAAGTCCCGTCATCGACCGGTTCCGGTGCTTTCTCCATCTCATCGGAGAAAATGTTTTTCTGTTTTTTCTTTCGCCTCAGGAAGTCAATACAATAATTATAAGTAATGGAATACACCCAGGTAGAGAACTTCGACTTCTCCCCGAACCTCGACAGGTTGAGGAATATCTTGGTGAAGATCTCCTGGGTAGCATCCTGGGCCAGTGCTTCCTCCTTCAGCATCGATATGCACTTGCTGTAGATCTTGCCGGCATATCGTTCATAAAGAAGGTTGAAACACCTGGACGCCTGCGTGTCGAGGTAATGATGAATCACCTCGAGGTCTTTCATCGATTTATTGCACGTCTTACTCAAGGGGCCAATTTTTAGGGTAAAGGTGCGCAGAAGGGGGAAGTCAATACTCTCAGACCAACCCTTTAGACGCATTTTCAGAGAAAAGATACATTATCAGCCCTGAAAAAGAAATCAATTTTGAAAAATTCCTATGGATATGGTGAAAAAGGAGGGAGAATTGCAGTTGGCGGTTGGCGGTAAGCTGTTAGCGCCCGGTTTAGAGTGCTTTTATGGCCCGAAAAGAGTAAGAGAGGGGAGGGAAGCCTTCAGCCTAAAAAGTCCGGTGCAGAGGGTTAGCTGGATCAACTGGAGGTAAGCCGTTAGTTATAGAGGCTGTTTCAAAAGTAATTACTTGAAAAAGGCTCCAAAATAATGTTTTGTTGCCCGTCCCAGCCCCTCTAACTCCCCGAAGGGGAGAACCGGACGGGCAGCTAGGGCAGAATATTATTTTGAGGTAATATTTTGATTTAATCTTTTGAGACAGTCTCCCTGGAAACGACGAAGCCCCTGCACGCGGGAGCGTACAGGGGCTTGAAGTTGTATTGAGCTGGCAGCGACTTACTCTCCCACCCTTACGGGCAGTACCATCAGCGCTGAGAGGCTTAACTTCTCTGTTCGGAATGGGAAGAGGTGAGCCCTCTCGCTATAGCCACCAGCGGCTCTTTAGCCGGCACCCCTCTTATTCGGAGGAATGGCGGGCTTTTTCTTTTATGACAAGTGTAGGGAGAGAAAAAGGGCGGCAAAGTGCGCTTGAAGGTGGTGCTTCTACCTTTCCAGAAGCTTTCGGGCAATTAGTACTACTCGGCTCCATGCATCACTGCACTTCCACCTGTAGCCTATCGACGTGGTCATCTCCCACGGCCCTCAATGGAGTATTCATCTCGGAGCCGGCTTCGCACTTAGATGCTTTCAGTGCTTATCCGTTCCGCACATAGCTACCCAGCGGTGCACCTGGCGGCACAACTGGTACACTAGAGGTGCGTCCAACACGGTCCTCTCGTACTAGTGTCAGCCCTCTCAATACTCCTAACGCCCGCAACAGATAGGGACCGAACTGTCTTGCGACGTTCTGAACCCAGCTCGCGTGCCACTTTAATGGGCGAACAGCCCAACCCTTGGGACCTTCTCCAGCCCCAGGATGTGACGAGCCGACATCGAGGTGCCAAACCTCCCCGTCGATATGAGCTCTTGGGGAGATCAGCCTGTTATCCCCGGAGTACCTTTTATCCTTTGAGCGATGGCCCTTCCATTCGGAACCACCGGATCACTTGAGCCAACTTTCGTTCCTGTTCGACCCGTCGGTCTCTCAGTCAAGCACACTTATACTAATACGCTCTACGCATGATTACCGACCATGCTGAGTGCACCTTTGCAAGCCTCCGTTACTCTTTTGGAGGCGACCACCCCAGTCAAACTACCCACCACACACTGTCTTCCGCTCAGCGGAATTAGAACCTAAATACAGGAAGGGTGGTATTTCAACGGCGACTCCTACAGTACTGGCGTACCATACTCATAGTCTCCCACCTATCCTACACATCCTGCATCCAAGCTCAATGTGAAGCTATAGTAAAGGTTCACGGGGTCTTTCCGTCCCGTTGCGGGTAATCGGCATCTTCACCGATACTTCAATTTCACCGAGCTCGTGGCTGAGACAGCGCCCAGATCGTTACACCATTCGTGCAGGTCGGAACTTACCCGACAAGGAATTTCGCTACCTTAGGACCGTTATAGTTACGGCCGCCGTTTACTGGGGCTTCAGTCAAAAGCTTCGCCTGCGCTAACCCCCTTCCTTAACCTTCCAGCACCGGGCAGGTGTCAGACCCTATACTTCGCCTTTCAGCTTTGGCAGAGCCCTGTGTTTTTGCTAAACAGTCGCCTGGGCCTCTTCACTGCAGCCCCTTTCATTGCTGGGGCGCCCCTTCTCCCGAAGTTACGGGGCTATTTTGCCTAGTTCCTTAGCCACGAATCACTCGAGCGCCTGAGGATGCTCTCCTCGACTACCTGTGTCGGTTTACGGTACGGGCTGCATACTTCGGCTTTTCTTGGAAGCTGTCTTCCGCTACTATCAGCTCGCCTTTGCAGGCTCGCTGTACTATCCCCGAAGGGTTTAACGTGCTATTCCGTCAGCACGCGGGCAGTCCACAGCTCCGTCCCTTTTTTAACGTATGCAGGTACGGGAATATTAACCCGTTTCCCATTAGCTTCGCCTTTCGGCTTATACCTTAGGCCCCGACTAACCCTGATCTGATTAACATCGATCGAGGAACCCTTAGTCTTACGGCGAACGGGTTTCTCACCCGTTTTATCGTTACTCATGCCTACATTTTCTTTTCCAGTTAGTCCACCATGCCTTACAGCACAGCTTCTACCCTACTGGAATGCTCCCCTACCACCCCACACTTTCGTGTAGGGTCCATAGCTTCGGCGATATGCTTGATGCCCGATCATTTTCCGCGCAGGGAACGCTCGACTAGTGAGCTGTTACGCACTCTTTAAATGAATGGCTGCTTCCAAGCCAACATCCTAGCTGTCATAGCATCCCACCTCGTTTGTTCAACTTAGCATATACTTAGGGGACCTTAGCTGATGGTCTGGGTTCTTTCCCTTTCGGTACGGACCTTAGCACCCATAGCCTCACTGCCAGTGCAGTGTCATGGCATTCGGAGTTCATCAAGGGTTGGTAGGCGGTGAAGCCCCTAGCCTTATTGGTAGCTCTACCTCCATGACACTCTCCCTGGCGCTGCACCTAAATGCATTTCGGGGAGTACGAGCTATCTCCGAGTTTGATTGGCCTTTCACCCCTACCCACAGGTCATCCAAAAACTTTTCAACGTTTACTGGTTCGGTCCTCCATTGGGAGACTATCCCAACTTCAGCCTGCCCATGGGTAGATCACTCGGTTTCGCGTCTACCCCTACTAGCTATTCGCCCTGTTCAGGCTCGCTTTCGCTTCGCCTCCGTGCCTGAAGCACTTAAACTCGCTAGTAAGGTGTAACTCGTAGGCTCATTATGCAAAGGCACGCCGTCACCCCTCGACTACGCTCGGGACTCCGACCGCTTGTAAGCACACGGTTTCAGGTTCTTTTCACTCCCTTTCTTGGGGTTCTTTTCACCTTTCCCTCACGGTACTGGTTCACTATCGGTCTCTCAGGAGTATTTAGCCTTGGAGGATGGTCCCCCATCTTCAGACAGGATTTCACGTGTCCCGCCCTACTCAGTTTCACTACTATAACAATTTTGTGTACAGGGCTTTCACTTTCTGCACAGAAGATTCTGCCTTTCCAGGGCAGTTCCACTACCGTTATAATAGCTTTAGGGCTTATCCCCTTTCGCTCGCCACTACTCAGGGAATCTCAATTGATTTATTTTCCTCCGGGTACTTAGATGTTTCAGTTCCCCGGGTTCGCGATCGCTCGCCCCGGCTTCACCGGGGCAGGTTGTCCCATTCGGGCATCTACGGATCACAGGTCGTTTGCACCTCCCCGTAGCTTTTCGCAGCTTACCACGCCCTTCGTCGCCTCTGAGAGCCTAGGCATCCACCGTGTGCCCTTTTCACGCTTCTTTCGCCGGTAAAGGCTTTTCCTTTTAGCGCTCTTTGCTCGATTTAAAACTCGAAACTCGTAATTGATTCCTCAATTACCGCTTCTCGTTTACCTTATTCTCTCCCAACTTGTCAATGAACTTGCGGAGCCTTCGCGTTGACCCCTTCCGGCTGATCTTTCAGGCTGGTGGGTTGATTCACAACGGGAAGTTCAACAGCTCCTTAGTAGGTAAGCGCGGAGTCGAACCGCTTCTCTTCAGCCCCCTGGCGGGCTTTACCTCTTCTCTCTTTCAATATCGGCAGCTCTTTGATGCTGCCCTGTGGTACTTCAATTATCTTAGGCCAGCAGCCCGTTCGCTGCTGCCCGCCTGCGCTAAAGCTACGGCGGTTAAATGTGGAGGATATCGGAGTCGAACCGATGACCTCTAGAATGCAAATCTAGCGCTCTAGCCAGCTGAGCTAATCCCCCTTTCACCCGCCGTAGCTTTAGCGTAGGCGGGCTTCGCCTTGCTCTCAACTACTTCGAGTGTGATACAGTACGCCTTCGCCAAGGCTCCGGCGTACACAGTAGTCTCGGGCGGACTTGAACCGCCGGCCTCTACATTATCAGTGTAGCGCTCTAACCAGCTGAGCTACGAGACTATTCAAGATGCAACTCACGGAACTCTTCCTTGCTGAGCTTCTCCGCGTTCCGCTTCTCTCTCGTCCCGTTTCGCTCGCTTCTCTTTCCTTTTTTGAATGAACTTATCTCCATTGCACTGGGTAGAAGGTAATACACCACACCTCGCTTATAGCTCCTCCACTCTAAACCCAACCGCGTCTCTTAAAAGGAGGTATTCCAGCCGCACCTTCCGGTACGGCTACCTTGTTACGACTTAGCCCTAGTTACCGGTCTTACCCTAGACAGCTCCTCGTAAGGTCACCGTCTTCAGGTACCCCCGGCTTCCATGGCTTGACGGGCGGTGTGTACAAGGTCCGGGAACGTATTCACCGCGCCATGGCTGATGCGCGATTACTAGCGATTCCACCTTCATGGAGTCGGGTTGCAGACTCCAATCCGAACTGGGATGCATTTTCTGGGATTGGCTCCACCTCGCGGCTTCGCTGCCCTCTGTATGCACCATTGTAGCACGTGTGTAGCCCTGGGCATAAAGGCCATGATGATTTGACGTCATCCCCACCTTCCTCGCGGCTTACGCCGGCAGTCTCCTTAGAGTCCCCATCTTTACATGCTGGCAACTAAGGACAAGGGTTGCGCTCGTTGCGGGACTTAACCCAACACCTCACGGCACGAGCTGACGACAACCATGCAGCACCTTGTTTCGCGTCCCGAAGGAACCCCCCGTTTCCGGGGTGGCGCTCACATTCTAGCCTAGGTAAGGTTCCTCGCGTATCATCGAATTAAACCACATGCTCCACCGCTTGTGCGGACCCCGTCAATTCCTTTGAGTTTCATCGTTGCCGACGTACTCCCCAGGTGGTTCACTTAACGCTTTCGCTTGGACGCTGAACCCAAGCGCCAACCAACGTCGAGTGAACATCGTTTAGGGCGTGGACTACCAGGGTATCTAATCCTGTTCGCTCCCCACGCTTTCGTGCCTCAGCGTCAATCCAGGTACAGACAGCTGCCTTCGCAATCGGTGTTCTATGGCATATCTATGCATTTCACCGCTACATGCCACATTCCGCTGTCCTCAACCTGATTCAAGCGCAACAGTATCAAAGGCAATTCCATGGTTGAGCCACGGCTTTTTCACCTCTGACTTACTGCGCCGCCTACGCACCCTTTAAACCCAGTGATTCCGGATAACGCTTGCACCCTCCGTATTACCGCGGCTGCTGGCACGGAGTTAGCCGGTGCTTATTCGAAAGGTACCGTCAGCCACCCTTAAATCCATGGAGTTCTTCCCTATCAAAAGCAGTTTACAACCCGTAGGGGCATTCATCCTGCACGCGGGATGGCTGGATCAGAGTTGCCTCCATTGTCCAATATTCCTTACTGCTGCCTCCGTAGGAGTCGGGTCCGTGTCTCAGTACCCGTGTGGGGGGTACGCTCTCACGCCCCTACCCATCGTCGCCTTGGTGAGCCGTTACCTCACCAACTAGCTAATGGGACGCACGCCCATCTCCAAGCGCCTGAACTTTAATTATAAAGCCATGCAGCCCTATAATCACATGAGGTATTAATCCCAGTTTCCCGGGGCTATCCCTCTCTTGGAGGTAGGTCGCGTACGCGTTACTCACCCGTGCGCCGGTCGTCAGCGGGCCGAAGCCCCTGTTACCCCTCGACTTGCATGTATTAAGCCTCCCGCTAGCGTTCATCCTGAGCCAGGATCAAACTCTCCATAGTAAAAAAGTTTGATGCCTTACGGCACTTTTCTAACTCAGTCGGATCTAACGTGGTTCTTTTAATTCTCGAAGCTTTTTCGCTTCGCGTAGTGCTTACCTTCTTGTACCACAGTGTCAATGAACTCTTTCGCCAGCCTCGTCGCCGGCTTGTTGGACTTTAACCCTCAGTCTTCTACACTGTAAAGCGTAGCACAAAGGGCAACTTCCTTTTATCTTGCTAACCTTATTTAGGTTGCTTTTCAACTTTTTCCCCCCGCTCATCCGCAAAGGGAAGGCAAAGATACACTCTTCTTAACTTCTGGCAAAATTTTCAGGCGTTTTTCTCCCGCTTTTTCTGCCACGTATGCACACTGTTTAACGCATCCAAGCCTATCTTTTCCTTCGCTTTCTTTTAAAGCGGATGCAAAGGTAATGGCCCGTTTTAAATTATGCAAGGCCTTTCAAAATTTTGTTTGGACATCCCGCTATCACTCCGGCCAGAATATTTTTTGGCGAAAGGCAGTTTTGCATTCCGGCCCTTTGAGAGGATGCATACAGCAATCAGAATTCTGCCATTTTTCCAAAAAACCGCACAAAAATTTTTCTTGGGCTTTCTCCTCTTTCGGTGAGTTATCGGGTCAAATTACCTAAAGCAAAAAGTTAACATCCCTGCTATTGAAAAAGTTCCTTCGGGATTCAGGTTTTTAAAGGGAAGAAAAAAGGAGCCGAAAAAACCTGATTTCAGGCAGCCTTGCCCACTGGAACACCTTATTTTCTATTGCGGCTTTTCTTCCCACGATTGCTTTTTCTCTTTTTGTGGCTGCGTCCTTTAATATACTCCCGCTTGTGGTGCTTTTTCTTATCCTCGATCAGTTTTTCGATAAGGTCTTCTCGTCCAATACTTGTCAGCTTATCCCGGATAGCCCGATGGTTTTCCCGCTTGTGCCAGAAGAAAAAGAGGTGCTGCTGCCGTTTTTCATTCTTCGATTTGGCGGTATATACGGGCTTGAGGGTATAAGGGTGCACACCAGTATAATATATAATGGTGGCTACAGTCATCGGGGTGGGGGTAAAGTCCTGCACCTGCTCCAGCTTAAAACCCATATCCTTGGTTTCAGCGGCCAGGTTGGCCATATCTTCCACCTCGGAGCCGGGATGGCTGGAGATGAAATAGGGGATCAGCGGCTGGTTGAGGCCGTGCTTTTTATTAATCTTATCGTACTTCTTCTTGAATTCATGAAAGTACTTGAAGGAAGGCTTGCGCATGACGCGCAGGGTGGCGTCGGAGGTGTGCTCGGGCGCCACCTTCAGGCGGCCGCTGATGTGGCAGGTGACCACCTGCTCCATATATTCATCGAGGCTGCCGTCATTATTCTTATTATAACTGTCCACTAAAAGGTCATAGCGGATCCCGCTGCCTACAAAAGCTTTCTTCACTTCCGGGTGGGCGTCCACCTTGCGGTACAGCTCGGTCATGGCCTTATGGCTGGTATCCAGGTTAGAGCAGACGACGGGGTGGATGCAGGACGGCGCCACGCAGCGGTCACAGATCTCCTGCACCTTTCCTTTCATCTTGTACATATTAGCCGAGGGCCCGCCCAGGTCGCTGATGTACCCCTTGAAGTCGGGCATCCTGGTAACGGCATCTACTTCTTTAAGAATGGACTCTTCCGACCGGCTGGCAATGAACTTGCCCTGATGGGCGGAAATGGTGCAGAAGCTGCAGCCTCCGAAGCACCCCCGGTGCATATTCACCGAAAAGCGGATCATCTCGTAGGCCGGGGGGGAGCCGCGCTTTTTGTATTTGGGGTGCGGCATGCGGGTATAAGGCAGGTCAAAGGAGGTGTCGATCTCATTTTCCGTCATAGGCGGATAGGGCGGGTTGACGACCAGCACCCGGCCGCCCACCTCCTGCAGGATGCGTTTGGCCTGTACTTTGTTGGACTGTTGCTCGATGTGCTTGAAGTTGGCGGCAAAGGCCAGCTTGTCGCGCAGGCAGCGTTCGTGGGAGTTGAGCCAGAGGTCCTCCCAGTTCTTATTCTTAGGTGTCTCTTCCTTAGCGCGCAGGATGGCCGTCTGCGGTACGGTATCAATGGATTCGAAAGGCACGCCTTTTTCCAGCAGGCGAATGATCTCGCGCAGGGGCATCTCGCCCATACCATATACGAGCATATCGGCGCCGCTCATCTCCAGGATGTTCGGGAAGAGTTTGTCAGCCCAATAGTCATAGTGAGTCACCCGCCGCAGGGAGGCCTCGATACCGCCAAGGAGCACCGGCACGTCAGGGTAGAGCTCTTTCAGGATCTTGGTGTAAACGGTGGTGGCATAGTCGGGGCGGAAGCCTGCTTCGCCACCGGGGGTATAGGCATCGGTGGACCGCTTGCGCTTGGCCGCCGTGTAGTGGTTGACCATGGAGTCCATGCAGCCGGATGTGACGCCGAAGAACAGCCTTGGCCGCCCCATTTTTTTGAAGTCACGCAGGTCATCCCGCCAGTTGGGCTGCGGGACGATGGCCACGCGCAGGCCCTCGCTCTCCATGATGCGCCCGATGACCGCCGTGCCAAAGGCCGGATGGTCCACATACGCATCTCCGGAGATGAGCACGACGTCGAGCTCATCCCACCCTCTCATCTCCACCTCTTCCCGGGTGATGGGCAGCCATTCTGTTACGGGGCGGTTGTCGAACATAAAATTCCAGGCTTTTGCTTTTTTACAAAGGTACAAGTAAAATGGTTAATTGTTCAAGGTAGTTTTTTTAACAGAAATACCCTTGAATGATATCATTATTTAATATACTTTTGCAGTAAAATTTTGCTATGAAAAACATATCACTAAAATTACAGGATCAGGTATTTAAAGAAGCGGAGCGCCTCCTGGAATTCTTAAATATAAGCCGGAATAGTTACATCAACGAGGCGGTAGCTTTCTATAACCGGTACCAGAAAAGGAAATTGATCGAAGAGCAACTACTGAAAGAGTCTGAAATAGTAGCTGAAGATTCTATGGAAGTATTGAAGGAATTTGAAGCTCTGGAAGATGAAATGTAAACAGTTCGAAATCTGGCTGGCAGACCTGAATCCAAGGTTTGGAACAGAACCTGGAAAGACAAGGCCTGTATTGATCGTGCAAAGCAACCTCCTGAATAAGGCCCATCCTTCCACCCTGATATGCCCAATCACTTCCAATGTAAAGAAGGGCGTTACGATTCTCCGAGTAACCATCGATAAATCAAAGGACGGCCTAAAAAAGGAAAGCGCTGTAATGGTCGACCAGGTTAGGGCCATTGATAATAAGAGGCTTGTCAAGAACATTGGCAACCTGCCGAAAGAACTGGAGGAAAAGGTTAAAGAGAACCTGAAAATTGTAATGGACCTAGGGTTCTAAATTGATCCGCGCTGAACGCATTCCCCTACCGCCACCTTTCATACAACGTCACCACCCCGAACAACAACAAAAAACCATACACCGCATCATCCACCGGCACAGAGGTGATGCGGATGCCAAGATATTCCTCCGGATTGTAGATCACAATTGGCTCTTCGGTATAGCCGCCGGTCAGAACACCATTTACAAGGAGAAATGGCAGCAGGCTTACCAGAAAGGCCAGATAGAAGCGGCTGCGGTAGGAGCCGTCGAGAAAAAGAAAGTGGTAAAAAACGAAAAAACCCGCCAGCAGAAAGGTAGTGCTGGTGTACAGCCGCCCCCAAGAGACGAAACCCACCACCAGAAAAACGGCGGCCAGCCCCAGGGTCACCGGCCGCTCGATGCGGGCCAGCAGGTCCGGCTTGATGTAAAAGTTGAGGCACTCGTAGATGAAAATGCAGGCGAAAGGCACGGTGAAGAAAAACAGCCATTCCTCAACGGGCAGGCTCAGTAGGGTAATGCCGGCGAAGTACCGCTGGTTGAACCCCCATACGCCCTTCACCGTAAAAAATACATCCCAAAGAATGAATACAGCTCCCACAATGGCAATGGCTGGCAGCAGGGGCTTCCACTTCTTGTAGTAATGGACATTCTTGTCCCAACTGAGGGAAAAAACGGGCACGAAAGTGAAGAGGTGCAGGTAGAAATAAACCCATCGCGTTTCCAGCCAGGAGAGGTGGCGCACTGCCGGAACTTCCATCATCAGGTTGCCGGGTTGCACGCCGTCGGTGAGCCACTGTATGCCGATGAGCAGAATGGGCAGGGCGATGAGGGCGGCTTTTAACAATGTGCTTTGGGGCGGGTTGGCTGCCTTATTTTGCATGGTTACTAATGATTCCATATCTCTTTTCAAATCCAGACTTGACAAGTTATTCCGCTGGGCCCTATCGGAAAACTTGTCAAGTCTTCCCTCCCGCAAATTATAACAAATTCAAGCTATTCCTCAGGGCCGAGCTGAACAACAGAACCGCCTTCCTTCGGTTCGGCACCCGGATGCGTTCTTTGGTCACCTGCGTAGCCGGCGCGCTTCTGATCTTCTTGAACAGGTTGACATAGTAGATGTAAGCCAGATAAACGCCAAAGCGGGCGCCTTTGGGGAGCTGCACAATGCCCTTGTAGGCATCATCAAAGTCCTTTTTGATGTCCGCTTCGATGGCTAGTTTGTCCTCGTTGGTGAATCGGGTGAAATCCACACCCGGAAAATACACCCGCCCCCGCTCGTCGAAGTCGCTCTTCATGTCCCGCAGGAAGTTGATCTTCTGGAAGGCCGAGCCCAGGCTGCAGGCCGGGGCTTTCAGGCGCTGGTAAATGGCGTCGTCCCCTTCGCAGAATACGCGCAGGCACATCAGCCCGACCACCTCCGCCGAGCCGTAAATGTACTGCTTGTAAAGGCTGTCGTGATAACGGTCGTGATAGAGGTCCATCTCCATACTGTCCAGAAAGGCATCGATCAGTTCTCTTTCGATCTGGTACTTGTGCACAGTGGCCTGAAAAGCGTGCAGTACCGGGTTGAGGCTGATGCGCTCTTCGATGGCGCGGTAAGTGTCTTCCCGGAACCGCTGCAGGAGTTCCGACTTGGGAAAATCGTGGAAAGTATCCACAATCTCGTCCGCAAAACGGACGAAACCGTAAACGGCGTAAATGGGCCCCCGGAAGCGTTTGTCAAAAACCCGGATGCCCATGGAGAAGGAAGTGCTGTAGCGCCGGGTGATGTGGCGGCTGCACTCCTCGCAAACCTGGTTATACAATTCCATCATAGCGTTATCGGTTTAACTGACAGTTAGGGTTTCACAGCTTTATATATTTCATCGGCGACAACCTGGCCGGAGATCAGCGAAGGGGGCACTCCGGGGCCGGGGGTGGTCAGCTGCCCGGTGTAGTACAGGTTGCTCACTTTCTTACTCTTCAGTTTCGGCTTCAGAAAGGCGGTCTGCATCAGGGTATTGGCCAGGCCATAAGCGTTGCCCTTATAGGCATGGTAGTCCTTCTCAAAATCCTCGTGCGCAAAAGACCGCTTATATACAATGTGGTTGCGAATATCCTGTCCCGTCAGATCCTCCAGACGGTTCATAACGACGTCGAAATATTTCTCGCGCTGCTCTTCACTATCTTTCAGGCCAGGGGCCAGAGGGATCAGAATGAACAAATTCTCCTTTCCGTCGGGCGCCACAGTGGAGTCGGTCACCGAAGGGGCACAGACGTAGAAGAGCGGTTCGGACGGCCACTTTGGGTCGTCGTAGATCTCAACGGCGTGCTTCTTGAAATCGGCATCGAAAAAGAGGTTGTGGTGGTGCAACCCTTTCAGCTTCTTATCGATGCCGAGGTAGAAGAGGAGGGAAGAGGGCGCCATCGTCCGCTTATCCCAGTAACGTTCGGTGTAAGTGCGGTGTTCAGGCTGCAGGAGGTGTTGCTCGACGTGGTGATAGTCGGCTCCGCCAACTACGATGTCGGCCTGGTATTCCGCATCCTGAGTTACCACTTTGGTGGCATGCCCGTTGGGCACATAAACCTGTTTCACTTCCTGGTTGAGACGTATCTTCACGCCCAGTTCCTCCGCCAGGCTTACCATCCCTTCGATGATCTTGTGCATGCCCCCCATCGGGTACCAGGTGCCCAGGGCCATATCGGCATAATTCATCAGGCTGTAAAGTGCCGGCGTATTCTCCGGGGTAGCTCCCAGGAACAGGACGGGGAACTCCAGTAACTGAACGAGCTGCTCATTTTTGAAAAGTTTCCGAACGTGGGAAGACATGGAAGTGAACATCTGCAGGCGGAAAAGGCTGGACACGACCCTCAGGTCGGCAAACTCCAGAAAGGAATGGCCGGGTTTTTGTACAAAATCCCGCATGCCCACCTCATACTTGTACTGCGCCTCAGCGAGGAATTTTCGTAAGTTCCTGCTGCTGCCCGGCTCGTAGCGCTCGAACATGGTTTCGAGAGCTGCCATCTCCGCCGGAACTTCCATCACATCATTCCTGCCGAAGTAAATACTGTAAGAGGGGTCGAGCCGCTTCAGCTCATAATAATCGGAAGGTTTTTTGCCGAACCGGGCGAAGTACTGTTCAAACACGTCCGGCATCCAGTACCAGCTGGGCCCCATGTCGAACATAAAACCCTCCGCCTCGAATTTGCGGGCGCGCCCCCCGGGAACGGCGTTCTTTTCCAGGATAGTAACATCATACCCTTTCTGCGCGAGGCTGGAGGCGGCGGAAAGGCCTGAAAACCCGGAACCGATAACGACAATTTGCTTTGCCAAAGCTTGCTATTGATTTGATTCTTCTAAAAATCTCGTGGAGTTGAGCCAGCCGGAGTCCGGAAACACGGCTCTCGTTTAGCTTACAGAGCCAGCCGTTGTCCGGCCTTCGGCTGTCCCACGGAGTTTTTCAAAGAAGGGTTTTGTTTCTTGAAATACAGGGAATCAACAGCAATCCCGGCAATTTGTTTAAGTTTATTTGCCGATCCTTCAACAAAAAATTTACTCCTTCCAGTCCAAAAACCCGCCTTTGAGGTCGTAAATTTCTTTAAAGCCCATAGCTTCCAGTTGCCCGGCGGCACTTGCGCTGCGGCGGCCGGAACGGCAATACAGCATTACGGGCTTATCCTTGTTGAGGTTTTGTTCCAGTTGCCGAGCAAAATCCTCGTCGTAGAAGTTGATATTCATTGCCCCTTCTATGTGCCCCTGATTGTATTCTTCCGGTGTGCGCACGTCGAGAAGCTGAAAGTTCTCACCCAGTTCGGCCATCTTGGCCTTATAGGCATTCGCCGGCAGCACTTCACTGATCACGCCTGCATGTGCCTTGGCAGCCAGGGCTTCTCCGGAAACTTTGCCGTTTCCAGAGTGCTGGCAGGAAGCCAGCAAAGCGGAGGAGAAAAAGAGGAGAAAAAAGATCTGTTTCATCTGTTCGATTTTTTGTGTTTTACAAACAAGGCAATTATTAGGCAAAGGTAAGGTTTTTCGGAAGGGGCGTTCTGTGAAGGAAGTTACTTTGCAAAAGGCCCGGCGCGATTTCTCAAAGAACATTATCTTTGCACCCGTGAACAACAACCTTGAACAGCTCCTGCAGCTGTACCGTGAAGAAGAGCGCACCCAGCGCATTGTGCAGGCCATACAGGCCGAAACGCCCGCCCGGCTGAAACTCACCGGAATGGCCGGCGCACAGGAATCCTTTGTCCTGGCCGGAACTCACCTGGCCGATCCGCGGAGCCACCTGGTCATTGCCAACGATAAGGAAGAGGCGGCCTATATTCAGAACAACCTCTCCAACCTGCTCGACAAGAAGTCCATCCGCTTTTTCCCGGACTCCTTCAAACGGCCAATGCACTTTGAAGAGCTCAACAACAACAACGCCCTGCAGCGCACCGAGACGATCAACAAGATCGTCAACTCCCCGGCATCCGGCGAGATCATCGTCACCTACCCGGAGGCCCTCTTCGAGCAGGTGGTGGCGCCGGAGATCCTCAACGAACGCCGGATCGATATCGCCATCAAAGAGGAGCTGGATGTCGATTTCCTGATCGAAGTGCTGGTGGAATACGGCTTTGCCCGTGAGGATTTCGTTTACGAACCGGGGCAGTTCTCTATCCGCGGCGGCATCGTCGATATCTTTTCTTTCGGAAACGAATATCCCTACCGCATCGAGCTGTTCGATGAGGAGGTGGAAAGTATTCGCACCTTCAACCCCACCACCCAGCTTTCGGTGCGCAACATCGCCCGGGTGTCCATCATTCCCAATATCAACACCAAATTCTCGCAGGAGCAGAAAGTCTCCATGCTGCGCATTCTGCCGGAGAAGACGGCCGTGTGGGTGAAGGATTTCCAGGTGCTGCTCGACAAGCTCACGCAGTGTTTTGAAAAGGCAGAGGAGTTTGCCAAGGCGCTTCGGCTGGTGAAGGAGGAAGAACTAAAAGAGATCTTCCGCGACCGGGCCTTTATACGTCCGCACGAGATCGTTGAGGATATCGAGCAGTTTCCCCTTCTTTGTCTGACAGACAGCGTGCAGCCTGTAGAGCTAAATGAACAGATCATTTACGCCACCCGCCCTCAGCCCAGCTTCAACAAGAACTTCGCCCTGCTGATCCGCAACCTCAACGAAAACAGCAAGGCCCGGATCGAGAACTACCTCTTCGCCGAGAACCCCAAGCAGATCGAGCGCTTCTATTCTATCTTTGAAGACCTGAACGCCGATGTACACTTCCACCCCATTCCCACCTCGATCCACGAAGGTTTCATCGACCTCGATCTCAAAGTAGCCTGCTACACCGACCACCAGATATTCCAGCGCTTCCACCGCTACAAACTGAAGCAGGGTTTCACCAAAGACCAGGCCCTCAACCTGCGCATGCTGCGCGAGCTGACGCCGGGCGACTACGTTACGCACATCGACCACGGCGTTGGCCGCTACTCCGGCCTGGAAAAGATCGACATCAATGGGCACGTACAGGAATCAGTGCGATTGATCTACAAGAACAACGATATCCTCTACGTTAGCATCAACTCCCTGCACAAGATAACCAAATACGTCGGCAAGGAAGGCACCGCACCCAAGGTGGACAAGCTGGGGTCCGAAGCCTGGAAAAACCTCAAGCGCCGCACCAAGAAAAAAGTCAAGGACATTGCCAGTGAGCTGATCAAGCTGTACGCCAAGCGCAAAGCGTCCGAAGGCTTTGCCTTTCCGCCCGACGGATACCTGCAGAACGAACTTGAAGCCTCTTTCATCTACGAAGATACCCCCGACCAGCTCAAGGCCACCAACGATGTTAAGGAAGACATGACGAAGGCCAGCCCGATGGACCGGCTCATCTGCGGAGACGTCGGCTTCGGCAAAACGGAGGTAGCTGTACGCGCTGCCTTCAAGGCCATTGTCGGGGGTAAGCAGGTGGCGGTGCTCGTCCCGACCACCATCCTGGCCCTGCAGCACTACCGCACCTTTAAGGAACGGCTGGAGGAATTCGGCGTCAGCGTCGATTATATCAACCGCTTCCGGACCACCGCCCAGCGCAACGAGATCTTCAGCAAGCTGAAGGCCGGAGACCTCGACCTCGTCATCGGCACTCACGCCCTGCTCAATAAAAAGGCGGGCTTCAAAGACCTGGGCCTGCTCATCATCGACGAGGAACAAAAGTTCGGCGTTGCCGCCAAAGAGAAACTCCGCAACATCAAAGTAAACGTCGATACCCTCACGCTGACTGCCACGCCCATCCCCCGCACCCTGCAGTTCTCCCTGATGGCGGCGCGCGACCTGTCAATCATCCGCACGCCGCCGCCCAACCGGCAGCCCATACATACGGAAGTGCGCATATTCAACGAAGAAATCGTTAAAGAGGCCATATACTACGAGGTAAATCGCGGCGGCCAGGTGTTTTTCGTTCACAACCGGGTGAAAACCCTGCCCGATATAGCCGCAATGGTGCGCCGCATGTGCCCCGATGTGGAGGTCGCCTCTGCCCACGGCCAGATGGATTCCGACAAGCTGGAGAAAACGCTGGTCCACTTCATCGACGGCCGCTACGATGTGCTGGTCTGCACCAACATCATTGAGACCGGACTGGACATCCCCAATGCCAACACCATTATTATTAATAATGCCCATCAGTTTGGCATGAGCGACCTGCACCAGTTGCGGGGCAGGGTTGGGCGTTCCAACCAGAAAGCCTTTTGCTACTTGTTCAGCCCACCCATGTCCACCCTCACCTCCGAGGCCCGCAAGCGACTGAAGACCCTGGAGGAATTTTCCGACCTGGGCAGCGGTTTCAACATCGCCATGCGCGACATGGACATCCGCGGCGCCGGCAACCTGCTGGGCGCCGAGCAGAGCGGCTTCATCGCCGACATTGGTTATGAAACCTACCAGAAGATCCTGCAGGAGGCCATTCAGGAGCTGAAGGAAAGCGAGTTTAAGGAGCTGTTTAAAGAGGAGTTGGAGAAGAATCCCCAGTTCGTCCGCGATGTACAGATCGATACAGACGTAGAAATGTTAATACCTGACGAATACGTCAGCAGCATTTCGGAGCGACTCAGCCTTTACACCGAACTGGACAGCCTGGAGACGGAGGAAGAGCTGAAAGATTTTCAGGACAGAATGAGGGACCGCTTCGGCCGCATCCCTCTCCAGGTGATGGAGCTTTTTGAAGGCCTCCGCCTCCGCTGGATGTGCAAGGCACTGGGCTTTGAACGGCTTATCCTGAAGAATGACAAGCTGCGCTGCTACTTTGTGGAAAACCCCCAATCGCCCTATTTTGAGAGTGATTTATTTCAGAATATCCTCGACTTCGTGAATAAAGAAGGGCATCGCCGGGGGCTGAGCTTCAAGCAATCCAACAAATATTTTATTCTGGTGAAGGATCACGTGAAAAGCCTGCGGGAAGCGCATGAGGTGCTGGAAAAGATCAGGGAGAAGGTGAATGCTACCCTGGCTGCCTCATGACAGGGGCTGTTTCTGGGTTCCTTGGTTCCTGGTTGCCGGGAAACCAGCGCGTTGGCGTAACGCCAGCACAATTGATAAAACTATCTCTCAGGGATGAAACCAGCCATTTTTCAACTCCTTTGCCCTAATTCTTCTGGCGGGTGGCCAACTATTCACCATTCTGCTGATCAGGCCGAACGGAGCTTTTCCCCAAATTAAAACCGGGCCCTTTGCACATCTCCTGAATTTTTTTGTTACACCTCCATGACGGCACTGCCGGATTTACTGCTTTTTCCATTCCGGCTCCTTATTCTGCCCAAGTGCTGCTACCAAAGTCCCAATCGGGGCATGCCTGAAGAGGCCTGTGCCCTTTCCATTCAATCATTGAACTTCTGGCCTGCTATGGTGAAAATAGTGATCGACGGCAAATCCTACGATGTAGAAGAAGGCAGAAACCTGCTGGAAACTGTCCTTTCCCTGGGCCTCGACCTGCCTTATTTCTGCTGGCATCCCGCCATGGGGTCCGTAGGCTCGTGTCGGCAGTGTGCCGTCAAAAAATTCAAGGATGAAGATGATGAACAGGGAAAGATCACAATGGCGTGTATGGAGCCGGTAAAAGACGGCCTGAGGACCTCAATCGAAAATCCCGAAGCCCGGCGTTTCCGCAGCCACATCATCGAAAGCCTGATGACGAACCACCCCCATGATTGCCCCACCTGCGACGAAGGGGGAGAATGCCACCTCCAGGATATGACCGTTATGTCCGGCCACAATTACCGGCGCTACCGCTTCAACAAGCGCACCTACCGCAACCAATACCTCGGCCCCTTCCTCAACCATGAGATGAACCGCTGCATACAGTGCTATCGCTGTGTCCGTTTCTACAAGGAATACGCCGGCGGGAAGGACCTGGATGTTTTCGCTGCTCACAATCACGTTTATTTCGGCAGGCATGAAGATGGAATACTGGAAAACGAATTCAGCGGCAACCTGGTGGAGGTCTGCCCGACGGGCGTCTTTACCGACAAAACGCTGAAGAAACATTATACCCGTAAATGGGACCTCTCCAACGGGCCGTCTATCTGCCAGCAGTGCAGCCTTGGCTGCAACATCATTACCGGCGAACGGTACGGCAGCCTGCGCCGTGTCCGGAGCCGCTATAATGCGGATGTGAATGGCTATTTTCTCTGCGACCGGGGCCGCTTCGGATATGAATTTGTCAACAGTGACGACAGGCTGCGCCTGCCCTTTGCAAAGCGGAACGGCGCCTTCGAACCGCTGAACCCGGAGGAGGCCACGGAAATGGCTGCCGCCCTGATCAGCCCAGAAAAGAAGGTGGTTGCCATCGGCTCCCCCCGGGCATCGCTGGAAGCCAATTTCGCGTTGAAGCAGCTGGCCGGCGCTGACAATTTCTACGACGGTATGAGCCGGACGGACAGAATAATTGCCCGTAAGGCTATGGAAATTCTCACTTCTTTTTCCGTCAAGACTCCCTCCTTGAAAGAGATCGAAAAAGCGGACGCCATACTGGTACTCGGTGAAGATCTCACCAATTCCGCTCCCATGATGGCGCTGGCAATCCGGCAGGCAGCGCGCCATAAGCAATTCAGCATTGCCGGCCGCCTGGATATTCCCAGCTGGAACGACCATGCCGTCCGGGAAGCCGCCCAGGATACCAGAAGCCCGATCTACATAGCAATGCCCTATTCCACTCCGCTGGACGACATCGCTGCCCAAACTCACCGTGCGGCTCCGGCAGGGCTGGCCCGCCTGGGCTTTGCCGTTGCGAAAAAAATAAACTCCGCAGCTCCCGCCCCTGAAAAATTGCCGAAAGGAACGGATGCCCTGGCCGGAGAAGTTGCTGACGCCCTGGCCTCGGCCAACCATCCGCTGGTCATCGCCGGAGCGAGCCTGCAATCGCCGGCCCTCCTGGAAGCAGCCGCCAATATATGCCTCGCGCTGCAACAAAAAGACAAATCACCGTTGCTCAGCTTCGTCCTTCCGGAAGCCAATACCGCCGGCCTGGCCCTGCTCGGCGGGAAACCCCTGGAGGAAGCATTCAATGCGGAAGCCGACACGGTGGTCCTCCTGGAAAACGACTTATTCCGCCGGGCAGAAGAAAAGAAGGTGCAACAATTCCTCGATAAGCCTCATCAGATACTGATACTAGATCATATTCATACTTCCACGGCCGACAGCGCCAGCCTGGTGCTTCCCTCCGGAGCCTTTGCCGAATCCGATGGCACGCTGGTCAACCAGGAGGGGCGGGCGCAGCGCTATTATCAGGCCTACGTGCCGGAAAGCCCCATTCGGGAGAGCTGGCGCTGGTTGCATGAGATCGCCGGCATTGCCGGTAGGGAAGAGTTGAACGGCTTAGCCAACCTCGACGACATTACCCGGGGCCTGGCAAAGGCCGAAGCTGTATTCCGGGGTATTGATGAGCTGGCGCCGCCGCCCGGCTTCCGCATAAACGGCCAGCGCATCGCCCGGCAATCCCACCGATACAGCGGCCGGACGGCCATGCATGCCAACCAAACCATGGACGAGCCGCCGCCGCCGCCTGACCCCGACTCGCCCCTGGCATTTTCTATGGAGGGATATCACGGGAAACCGCCGTCCTCACTCATTCCTTTTTACTGGTCGCCCGGCTGGAATTCTGTCCAGTCCATCAACAAATATCAGATTGAGGTGGGAGGCCATCTCCATGGCGGAGATCCGGGGAAGCGGCTCATCGAGCCCGGAAATGAAGAAGGACAGTACTTTGAAGAAATCCCTGAAGAATGGGAAAAGAGGCCGGACACCTGGCTGCTGGCCCCCATCTGCCACATTTTCGGCCAGGAAGAGACCAGCGCTTTGGCGCCGGCTATCCGGGAGCGAATGCCGGCGCCCTATCTGGCCCTCAATCCGGAAGACGCAAGCAAAGCACAACTGGAAGAAGGGGAAATAGCCTGGCTAGAACTACCGGGAGGGGCGTTGGAATTACCCGTCCGCCTGCTGCCTTCATTACCAGCCGGGCTCGCCGGGATGCCCCGGGGGCTCCCCGGAATTCCCTTCTGGGAAGGCCTTCCGGATATACGCACCAGCCAGCAGAGCTGACAGATGGCTAAAGCCCCGGGGCCACATTTTTTAACCCAATACCTGAAGCGGTATGGATACAACCTGGAATTACTGGTTAATCATCGTAGGCGTGATCCTCGTGCCTCTGATCATCGCACCCGGCCTGATCTGGCTGGAGCGGAGGTTTCTGGGGTTCTGGCAGGACCGCCGCGGGCCCAACCGGGTTGGCCCTCTGGGAATATTGCAGCCGATTGCCGACGCCATTAAGCTTTTCTTCAAGGAAGACTGGATACCGCCCTTTGCCGATAAGGCCGTTTTCATTCTGGCGCCAACAATAGTCGTATTTACCTCGCTGATGGCCTTCGCCATCATCCCGCTCGCTCCCGGCTTTGTGGTTGCCGACCTGAATATCGGCGTGTTGTTCTTTCTGGCCATGGCCTCCCTGGGCGTCTATGCCGTTGTGCTGGGCGGCTGGTCGTCCAACAACAAATATTCTCTGCTGGGAGCTATGCGGGGAGCGGCCCAGATGATCACCTACGAAGTATTCATGGGTTTATCCCTGATGGGTGTGGTAATGATGGCGGGTTCGTTCAACCTTTCAGAGATCGTCATGGCTCAGAAGGGGATGTGGAATGTCGTGCCGCAGTTCGTCGGTTTCGCCGTATTCTTCATTGCCGGCGTGGCGGAGCTCCACCGGCTCCCCTTCGACATACCCGAAGCGGAAAGCGAACTGATCGCCGGCTATCACTCCGAATATTCAAGTATGAAGTTCGGCATGTTTTTTCTTGGTGAATACATCGGGATCACTCTGCTGTCTGCTTTCACCACAACCATGTTCTTCGGCGGCTGGCTGGGGCCGGAATTCCTGCCTGGAGTCGCCTGGTTTCTGCTCAAGACTTTTACCATTATCATTTTTATCATCCTGTTGAGGGCATCACTGCCCCGCCCCCGGTACGACCAGTTGATGAACTATGGCTGGAAAATACTATTGCCGCTGGCACTGATCAACCTGATGGTAACGGGATATCTGTTGTTGTAGTAACTGCTCAATTCAAAACCGAAAATCATGTGGAGTATCCTCCGATCAATATGGACTGTCTTTTCCCGCCTCTTCGGGAAGAAAATCACTGTCGAATACCCGGATGAGCCATTCAAACTGCCTCCCCGGTACCGGGGCCGCATTGTTCTTTCCCGGGATCCTGACGGTGGGGAGCGCTGTGTGGGCTGCTACCTATGTGCGGTGGCCTGCCCGGTTGACTGTATTGCCCTTCAGGCCACGGAAGACGAGCATGGCCGCCGTTATCCGGAGTTTTTCCGGATCAATTTTTCCCGCTGCATTTTTTGCGGGTTCTGTGAAGAAGCATGCCCGACCTACGCCATTCAGCTGATTCCGGATTTCGAGATGAGCGAGTATCAACGGCAAAACCTGGTGTACGAAAAGGAGGACCTGCTGATCGACGGCGAGGGGAAATACCACGGATACAGCTACTGGCATGTATCCGGGATGGCCATCGGAAGTAAAGACAAGGGAGAATCAGAACGGGAAGACCCGCCCATCGATATCAAAAATTTACTGCCTTAACCATGGAAGCTGTTTTTTACCTATCCTCCCTGATCGCCATCACTGCCACGGCGCTGGCCATCACCCGCTTGCACGCTGTGCATGCCCTGCTTTTCCTGATCGTTTCGCTTCTGGCGCTGGCCATTCTGTTTTTCGTTATAGGCGCCCCTTTTGCCGCAGCACTGGAGGTCATCATCTACGCCGGCGCCATCATGGTGTTGTTTGTTTTCGCCATCATGATGCTCAATCTGGGCAAGCAGGCCATGGAATGGGAACGCCGGCTTCTGAGCCCGCGGATATGGGTGCTGCCAGCTATTCTTACCCTGGTACTTTTTGCCGAACTGGCCTATCTGATCGCCATCCGGCGGGGCGGGGCCTGGAGCGAGTTCGAACCCGTATTGCCGGCAGAGGTAGGCGCCCTGTTGTTCGGCCCTTACCTCCTGGGCGTGGAAATGGCCGCCTTTCTGCTGATGGCCGGGCTGGTAGGCGCCTATCACATCGGCCGGCGGGAGAAAAAACAATTGCATCGCTATCTGAAAGAAGAGGAACAATGACACCGACATTCATAGAACAAGGTATGCTGCTGGCCGCAGTGCTGTTCTGCCTGGGGCTGGCTGGCCTGCTGATCCGGCGCAACATCATCTTCATGCTTTTATCTGTGGAGATCATGCTCAACGCAGCCGGCCTGGCCTTCATCCTGGGCGGCGCCCGATGGGGAAGTGCCGACGGCCAGGCCATGTTCATTTTCATTCTGGCCATGGCTGCCGCTGAGGTTTCCGTTGGCCTGGCGCTGATCCTGAAGATCTTTCAGAAATACAAAACGCTCGACACCGATGAGATCAACCGAATGAACGGCTGAAAAATCAAATTCAAAGAGGAAAACCAGATACACCATGTTGGAAATTTTATGGCTCATACCCGCGATCCCTTTAGCCGGATTCTTTCTTCTGTCCGTTATGGGAGGGCTGTTCAGCAGAAAGGCTATAGCATGGGTAGGCGCCGGGAGCATAGGCCTGTCGGCACTACTGGCTATCCTGGTGGGCATTCAGTTCTTTTCGGCGCCTCCTGCGGGATATGTATTCCGGCAAAGTCTTTGGAGCTGGATAGAAGCAGGAGAGTTTGCCTCTCCCATTGCTCTGCACCTCGACCCACTCTCCCTGATTTTCGTGCTGGTGGTAACAGTGGTGGGTTTCCTCATACATCTGTATTCCGTAGAATTTATGGAGGAAGACGAAGGTTACCGGCGGTTCTTTGCCTACATGAACCTCTTTGTGGGGGCCATGCTCATTCTGGTATTGGCTGACTCCCTGATCCTGTTGTACCTGGGCTGGGAAGGCGTCGGCCTGGGCAGTTACCTGCTGATCGGCTTCTGGTATCAGGACCCTTCCAATGGCTATGCCGCTCGCAAAGCATTCATCATTACCAGAGTTGGCGATACAGCCATGGCCCTGGGGCTGTTCCTGCTCTTCACCTCTTTCGGCACACTTGACATACCGGCAATTACCATAGCCGCTCCGCAAACCTGGAGCCCGGGTGGCCAGCGGGCGACTCTGGCAGCGCTCCTGCTGCTGGGCGGCGCCCTCGGTAAATCGGCACAGCTACCACTACAAACCTGGCTTCCCGATGCCATGGCCGGCCCCACGCCGGTCAGCGCGCTGATCCACGCCGCTACTATGGTTACCGCCGGCGTCTATCTGATCGCCCGAATGCATGCCATCTTTGAGCTGGCGCCGGCAGTGATGGCGCTGATCGCTGCCATCGGGGCGGCGACCCTTCTGCTGTCGGGATTCAGCGCCCTTACCCAGTCGGATATAAAACGCGTTCTGGCCTATTCCACGATCAGCCAGATCGGGTACATGTTCCTGGCCCTGGGACTGGGCGCCTGGTCGGCGGCCATTTTCCACTTTTTCACCCATGCCTTCTTCAAAGCCCTGTTATTCCTGGGCGCCGGAGCGGTGATCATGGCGATGCAGGACGAACACGATATGTTTAAAATGGGAGGATTGCGAAAAAAGATGCCTGTCACCTTCTGGACTTTCACCGCGGGAGCGGCCTCTTTGGCGGCGCTTCCCCTCGTCACGGCCGGTTTCTACAGCAAGGACCAGATCCTGTGGTACGCGTGGGCAGGTGAAAACGGAAGCCCCTGGCTCTGGGCCGCCGGAGCGCTCGGCGCGCTGATCACTGCCGCCTATACTGCGCGCATGGTGATCCTCACCTTTTTCGGTGAAGCGAAACGGGAACCCGACAGGAAACCGGGCGTGCTGATCACCATTCCACTGGTCGTGCTGGCCGTATTGGCTCTTGGAAGCGGGTTCATTGAGTTGCCGCATAATATGGGCGAAGTACAGCTTTTCTCCGGCTGGCTGAGCCACTCGCTGCCGTCCGTTGCCATTAAAGAAGGGCTGGGCGCCGGTGAATTCACGTTCCAACTGGCAGCCTCGGTACTGGTGCTGGGCGGGTTGTTCCTGGGCTATCTTTTCTACTTGCGCAGGCCGGAGCTGGCCACCGCCACAAAACGTTCCTTTGCCGGCCTGCACCGCTTGTGGTTCCATGGCTGGGGTTTCAACTGGCTGTACGACCAGTTGTTCGTTCGGCCTTTTGAATGGCTTTCTGCCGTCAACCGCCGCGATTTTATTGACTATTTCTATACCACAATTGCCCGGGCCAATCGGGGATTATACCCCTTACTGAGCCGAACCCAATCCGGTAGGTTGCGCTGGTATGCCTTTGGCATTGGTTTGGGTGCTGTAATCATTATCACCATAATAGCATTGTCATGATCCTGGTTTGGTTTTTAGCAATACTAATAGGAGGCGGACTGCTGGCCTGGGTAGCCAGCCGATGGAACCGGGAATTGCCCCGGTGGATTGCACTGGCCGCTTCCTCCGCCAACCTGATCCTGCTTCTCGCCTTTGCGGCATCCGCTCCGGCCGGGGAAGCCGGAAAACCGGGATTGTGGCTGGCTGAATTCAACACGCCGTGGATACCCTCCTTCGGCGTTCATTTCCACCTTGCTATTGACGGCCTTAGTCTGCTGTTGCTGGGGCTTACCTTTTTCGTCGGTGCTCTTGCGGCGCTGGTTTCCTGGACTCAGATCCGGGAGCAGGTGGGCTTTTATTATTTCAACCTCCTGTGGATACTTGCCGGTATCACCGGGGTGTTCATGGCCCTCGACCTGTTCCTCTTTTATTTCTTCTGGGAGGTAATGCTCGTACCGATGTATTTCCTGATCGGCATCTGGGGGCACGAGAACCGGGTATATGCCGCTTTCAAATTCTTCCTGTTCACCCAGGCGTCCGGCCTGTTGATGTTTTTGGCCATTCTGGCCCTGTATTTCATCCACGGGCAAAATACCGGGAGCTATACTTTCGACTATTCGGAATTGCTGGGGACGGAGCTTTCGGGCACGGCCGCAACCTGGCTGATGCTCGGCTTTCTGGCCGCCTTTCTGGTTAAGTTACCGGCTGTGCCCTTCCATTCGTGGCTGCCCGATGCGCACACCCAGGCGCCGACAGCGGGCAGCGTTGTCCTTGCCGGGTTGCTGCTGAAAACCGGCGCCTATGGCATCCTGCGCTTTGCCATCCCTCTGTTTCCGGAAGCTGCCCGGCAATTTGCCCCGGTAGCGATGGCCCTGGGAGCTATCAGCATAATATACGGCGCCAAGCTGGCTTTTGCCCAAAACAACCTCAAGCGGCTGGTTGCTTATACCAGTGTAAGCCACATGGGGTTCGTCCTGCTCGGGGCCTTTGCATTCAACGTGATCGCCTACCAGGGAGTTGTAATGCAGTTGCTCGCTCACGGTATCAGCACAAGCGCACTGTTCATCATCACCGGTTACATTCAGGAACGCCTCCACACCCGCGACATCAGCCAAATGGGAGGGCTCTGGAAGGCCATGCCGGGTATGGGAGCGGTGGCCCTGCTGTTTGCCATGGCATCGCTGGGCTTGCCGGGGCTCGGCAATTTTGTCGCTGAATTTCTCGCCCTGCTCGGAGCCTGGCAGGCTGCTCCTCTGTGGGCTGCCGTGGCAGCCCTGGGGCTGATCTTCTCCTCCGCCTATGCCCTCTGGATGGTACAGCGGGCCCTCCATGGCCCTCCTCCGGAAAAGGCAACCCTGCCCCGGCTGAACGTCAGGGAATGGCTGGTGATGGGGTCCATGGTGGGGTTGATCTTCTGGTTGGGGCTCTACCCCGGGCCGATACTGAACAGTGCCGATGGGCCCATACGGACTATCCTGGCCCCGGCCTCAACGGAAACAGGGCCGCCAGAAATGGACGAGGAACAAGGCTTACTGCTCCCGGAACACGAAAACACAACGAAAACCACAAAGTTAGACTAACAGAAAGCTCATGACAATACAGGACTTTCGAAACATATTACCGCTGCTGATCATCGCAGCTGCTTCCGTATTGCTGTTGGTGCTGATCGCCGCGCGGCGCAACCACCGGCTGGCGTGCTGGCTGGCCGGGCTGGCGTTGGCCGGGGCTTTTGCCACTTCTCTTTTTCCGTCGGGCACAATGCCCCAGGCGGTAGGTGGCCTGCTGGCCATCGACGGTTTCAGCCTCTTCTATTCCGCCCTGCTAAGTGCGGCGGGACTGGTGGTGGTGCTGCTGTCTTACCCCTACCTTCAACCGCTTCGTGAGCAGATGGAAGAATACTATGTCCTCATCCTGCTGGCAGTCCTGGGGGCGGTTATCCTGGCGGCGTCGCGCCATTTCGCTTCGTTCTTTCTCGGGCTGGAGTTGTTGAGCGCCAGCCTATACGCCTTGATCGGTTATCTGGTAAAGTCGCGGGATCGTTCCGTGGAAGCCGGTGTGAAGTATCTGATCCTGGCGGCAGCCTCCGCCGCTTTCCTGCTCTTCGGAATGGCCCTTGTTTATTTCGAAACGGGAGTGCTGGGCTTTTCCGATATCGGAGTTCACCTGGCGCAGGCCGGAGCCCTTTCTCCCCTCGCCATCGCCGGATTCGGGTTGATCATCGTCGGCATCGGGTTCAAGCTGGCGCTGGTACCGTTCCACATGTGGGCCGCCGACGTATATGAGGGCGCACCGGCGCCGGTGAGCGCTTTGGTCGCGACTGTGTCAAAAGGGGGAGTAGTCGCTCTGCTTCTGCGTTTTTACAACGAGGCCGGTGGCTATCAGTTTCCGTCTCTTACGCTGCTTTTCGCCCTCTTTGCGGCGGCGTCCATGCTGGGCGGCAACCTGCTGGCGCTGTTGCAGGACAACGTGAAACGCATCCTGGCCTACAGCTCTATCGCGCACCTGGGTTACCTGGCTGTCGCCTTCCTGGCGGGAGGGAAGATGGGCGCCGGAGCCGCCACCTTTTACCTGGTAGCTTACTTTGTTACTATTCTGGGGGCTTTCGGGATAGTGGCGCACCTGTCATCCGGAGAGGAAGAGGCAGAACGGGTATCGGATTACCGGGCATTATTCTGGCGCAGGCCCTGGGCAGCAGCAGCATTCACCGCCATGTTGCTGTCGCTTGCCGGCATCCCGCTGACAGCAGGCTTCATGGGCAAGTTCTACATCGCTGCTGCCGGCGTCGAGGGAGGCCTGTGGGCTCTGTTGTTCATCCTGGTGGCCTCAAGTGTTATCGGGTTGTACTATTACCTGCGCATCGTGGTGGCCATGTTTTCACAAGCGGAAGAGCAGAAGCCGGTTAAACTACGCCTGTTCTCCGGAGCCGGGCTGATACTGGCCCTGCTGGTGGTTGCCCTGGTATGGCTGGGCATATCCCCTCAGGCAATGATGGGGTGGATCAACCAGTGGGTAGCCGGATAAAAACTATTGATTCAACACGCAGGTATAAAGGATTGAAAAAAGCCTTGCCTGTTTAAAACAAGTAATTGTGCAGGAAAATGCTCTACAGAATGAATCCTACTGGCCAATTCTGGCCTACGCAGCTATAGTGCTCGTGGCCGTCACCGCTATTCTCATATTGTCCTATTTGTTGGGCCAGCGGCACGCCGAAAAGGCTACCGGGGAGGTATTCGAATCCGGAATAATGCCTACCGGCAGCGCCCGCCTGCACTTCTCCAGCGATTTTTATCTGATCGCCATGTTCTTCGTCATTTTCGACCTGGAAACCGCATTCATCGTGGCCTGGGCCATCGGTTATGAAGAAGCCGGCTGGCCCGGTTTCATCGGCGCCCTCGTCTTCGTCGGCATCCTGCTGGTCGTTCTTGCCTACGAATGGAGCACCGGCGCGCTGGACTATGGCCCGAAAGGGCGGAAGATCCTCAAGGCTTTAAAAAAACGAAAACAGAAAAAATGAAATGGTGGATAACCAAGCCGGACAACCCTGCCGAAACGACGCAGGGCAACGGCTCTTACGAAGAGATTGTACAGCAAAGCATACTATTCAGCACCATGCAGGATTTGGTTGCCTGGGGCAGGAAGAACTCCATCTGGCCTTTCAATTTCGGGCTGAGCTGCTGCTATGTGGAAATGGCCACAAGCCTGACCAGTAAGTATGACGTAGCGCGTTTCGGCGCCGAAGTCATCCGGGGCACCCCCCGGGAAGCAGACCTGATGGTCATCGCCGGCACCGTATTTGTCAAGATGGCGCCTATTATCCAGCGCCTCTACGAGCAGATGATGGAGCCCCGCTGGGTGATCTCCATGGGCTCCTGCGCCAATTCGGGAGGCATGTACGACATCTATTCTGTCGTCCAGGGGGTGGACAAATTCCTGCCGGTCGACCTCTATGTGCCGGGCTGCCCCCCCCAGCCCGGAGCATTCATGGAGGGGCTGACCCTCCTGCGTGAAGCGGTAGGCAAGGAAAAACGCCCGCTGAGCTGGACAATCGGGCCCCAGGGGCTGCATAAGGCAGAACCGCCGGCGCTGCGAGGCCTGAAGAGAGACAGCCGAAAGAGAATGAGGAAAATCACTCCGTCCGGGCAGGCGGAAGGAAACCCTCCCCATTTTCCGCCATCGGTAGAATACCTGAAAAAGAAGTAAAAGAACTGAATCCGCCGGAACCAAACCGGTAAACCTATTTTCAGCATGGAAGAACTGACCAAAGAACTCAAGGGCCTGATCGGCGAAGGGCAAATCGGCACTCAAGCCACCCGCGATGAGGCGCCTACATATTGGATCCCGGCGCTGGAGATCAAAAAGGTGCTTCGTTTTCTCAAAGAAGACATCAGCCGTCCTTACTCGATGCTGTACGACCTTTTTGCTATCGATGAGCGCGCCAGAGTACACCGCAACGGCTATGAAGCCGCCTTCACGCTGGTTTATCACCTGCTTTCATTCGAGCGCAATGCTGATGTCCGGCTTAAGGTGGCTCTGGAAGAAAACGGACAGCTTCCCGCCAGCATTTCCGATATCTGGCCCAATGCCAACTGGTACGAACGGGAAGCCTTCGACATGTTCGGCATCCGTTTTGCCGGGCACCCGCACCTGCGCCGGATACTGATGCCTCAAACCTGGGAGGGCCACCCTCTTCGCAAGGAACACCCCGCCCGGGCCACCGAAATGGGGCCCTTTCAATTGCCCCAGGATAAGCAGGCCCGCGAGCAGCAAGCCCTGCAGTTTAACCCCGAAGACTGGGGGCTGGAACGGGAATCGGAAGACACCGAGTTCCTGTTTCTGAACCTTGGCCCTCAGCACCCCGGCACTCACGGCGTACTGCGCCTGGTGCTTCAACTGGACGGAGAAGATATTGTCAATGTCGTCCCCGACATCGGCTTCCACCACCGGGGGGCAGAGAAGATGGGGGAACGGCAATCCTGGCATACTTACATCCCCTACACGGACCGGGTGGATTACCTGGGAGGTGTGATGAACAACCTGGCCTACCTGTTGGCCGTCGAGCGCCTGGCCGGCATCGAAGTGCCGCCCCGGGCGCAGGTGATCCGGGTGATGCTCTGCGAATTGTTCCGCATTGCCAGCCACCTGGTCTGGTACGGCACTTTTGCCCAGGACGTGGGCCAACTCTCTCCCGTCTTTTACATGTTCTCCGACCGGGAGCGCGTTTTCGACATCATTGAGGCCATCTGTGGCGCCCGCATGCACCCCAACTGGTTCCGAATCGGAGGGGTAGCCCAGGACCTGCCGGAGGGCTGGGAAAAGCCGGTCCGGAATTTTATTGACTATTTTCCAAAACGGCTCCGGATGTACGACAAACTCGTCATGAAAAACCGCATCTTCAAAGGCCGCACAGTAGGGATCGGCGTGTACGATACCGGCGAGGCCATCGACTGGGGTGTCACCGGCCCTGGCCTGCGCGCCACCGGCATGGAGTGGGATTTCCGCAAAAAGCGGCCGTATTCTTCCTACGACCAGTTCGATTTCGAAATACCGGTAGCGGACAACGGGGACTGCTACAGCCGGGCAGTGGTACGCATCGAGGAAATGCGGCAAAGCCTACGCATTGTCGAGCAATGCCTCGACAATATGCCGGAAGGGGATTACAAATCCCGGCACCCGCTAACGACGCCCCCTCTGAAAGAAAATACCATGCACGATATCGAAACCCTGATCAATCACTTCCTGAATGTAAGCTGGGGGCCGGTGATCCCCGCCGGGGAAGCGTACGCCAATATCGAAGCAACAAAAGGCGCCAACGGCTATTACCTCATCAGCGACGGCAATACTACCTCCTATCGCACCCGTATTCGCACCCCTTCCTTTCCTCACATTCAGATGGTCCCCTTTATCAGCCGGGGATATTCGGTGGCGGACCTGCTGGCAATACTGGGCAGCGTCGATTATGTACTGGCGGATGTGGACCGCTGATCAACCTGAAAAATCATTAACCATGCTGACAGAAGAAGAAAGAAAAGAAATAGAAGTTCACATAGAAAAGATGCCTAAACGGCAGGCTGCCTGCCTGGAGGCTATGAATGTGTTGCAAAAATACCGCGGCTGGATCTCCGATGAAAGCCTGCGCGAGCTTGCGGAATTCCTGGACATGTCCCCTCATGAGCTGGACAGTGTGGCCACTTTCTACAATTTGATCTTTCGCCGCCCGGTAGGCCGCCATGTCATCCTGGTTTGCGATAGCATCAGCTGCTGGATAATGGGGAATGAAAAACTGGAGGCTCACCTGAAACGAAAGCTGAATATAGACTGGGGGGAGACCACTGCTGACAAACGGTTCACCCTCCTGCCTACCGTCTGCCTGGGCACCTGTGACCACGCGCCGGCCCTGATGGTCGATGAAGACCTGCACCGCGGCCTTGAAGCCGGACAGCTGGATGATATCCTGGAACAGTATAAATGAAAACGGCTATTTTTTTAAACCACAACTTTCTGGCAAATGGAAAAGCCACTGACCCAACATATCAATCCTTCCCGAGGCCCTCTGAACCTGAAAGAATACGAGGCGGCAGGCGGCTATCAGGCGTTGCGAAAAGCACTGAAAAAAATGGAGCCGGGCGAAGTAACCGAAGAGGTGAAACAGTCTAATCTGAAAGGGCGGGGCGGAGCCGGCTTCGGTACCGGAATGAAGTGGAGTTTCGTGCCCATGGGCGAAGACGCCCCCCGGCAGAAATATCTGATCGCCAATGCCGATGAAATGGAGCCCGGCACCTTCAAAGACCGCCTGTTGCTGGAAGGCAATCCCCATCAGTTGCTGGAGGGCATGATCCTGGCGGCGTACGCCATTCAGGCCAGTGAATCCTTCATTTTTCTGCGCTGGGCCTACAAATCCGCAGCCGACATCCTGAAAGAAGCCATTGGAGAAGCCTATCAGGCGGGGTATCTGGGGCGGGATATTCTCGGCTCGGGCTTCAACCTGGAAATGAACATCCACGTCAGTGTCGGCCGATACATGTGCGGCGAAGAAACCGGCCTGCTCAACGCCCTGGAAGGCAAGCGAGCCACTCCCCGCGACAAGCCGCCTTTCCCGCAGGCCAGCGGCTTGTTCGGAAAGCCCACGATCGTCAATAACGTAGAGACCCTGTCCAATGTCCCACACATCATCGGCCGCGGAGCAGATTGGTTCAAAGGGCTGAGCTATACAGATGAAGGGGGCACCAAGATCTACGGCGCCAGCGGAAGGGTAAAACGGCCGGGCGCCTGGGAATTACCCCTGGGAACCACCCTTGAAGAGATCATCGAAGAACACGCCGGCGGCATGCTCGACGGCTACCGGTTCCGGGGGGCGCTGCCGGGGGGCGCCTCCACCGATTTCCTGACCGGGGAACATTTAAGCCTGCGCATGGACTACAGCAGCGTGATGGACGCCGGCAGCCGCCTGGGCACCGGCACGGTCATCATACTGGACGACAAAACCTGCCCGGTCGGCTTCGTCCGCAACCTGGAACGCTTCTTCGCCCAGGAATCCTGCGGGTGGTGCACGCCCTGCCGTGAAGGCCTCCCATGGGTGGCCAGAACCCTGCAGGCCCTGGAAGAAGGCAATGGCAAACCCGAGGACCTGGAAGTCCTCTCTTTCCATACGACTTACCTCAGCCCGGGTAATACCTATTGTGCACTGGCTCCCGGGGCCATGGAGCCCCTCCAAAGCGCACTGAAATATTTTAAGGAGGATTTCGAACAGCACATTCGGGACGGAAAGTGCTCCTACCGATAGTTGAAAGAAAGGCCTTTTCTCTAACGAGGGTTGGTATTCAGGTCATGGATCGCCCGCAGGATATCCTGTCGGCTGATCTGTCCGATCAGCTTGCCCTCGTCATCCACGATCAGTAACCGCTTGTATGGGCTTTTAAGAAAGATATCGGCCACATCGTATATATCGGCGTGCACATTAAGGGTTTTCATGACATTGGACATGAAATGGGAAGCGGTTCGTTTGCTGACGGGCTCGTTGTGGTATGTACTGGCGAACAAAACGTTCAGGCAGTCTTTGTCATCGATCAACCCGACCAGTTCCTTCTTATCATTGAGTACCGGAGCACCCGTAATTTCATGCTGCAGCAAAGTATCCACGACCTCCATGATATCCGTCTCCGGCTTGAAGGTGATCAGGTCTTTTTCCCTTACCATATAATCTGAAACGGGAGCACCCTGAAATTCATTTTTAGGCGAGTCGCTTTCGACCGGTTTATTCTGGTAATTTTTCATAGGCAAATCAGGTTAGGTTAATTCACTTCCGATGAAAGTATATAAGTTAACAAATTTTTCCTGGATTTCCTACAGGCAGAAGGCGAGCCTACCGACAATGCCCGGAAAATAAAGGACTTAAGCCAGTACGCCATACGCCTTGCGCAACACCTCCGCCGAACGGGCCAGGGCTTCCGACTCTGTCTCCGTAAGTTCTGCTTTAATAACCCGTTTCATGCCGTCGCCATCGACCAGGCAGGGTACACTGATGCAAACATCTTCCTGGCCATACTCGCCCTGCAGCAAAACAGAAACCGTAAGCACACTACTCTGGTTGCGCAGAATAGCGCCGATGATCCTTACAAGGGCCAGGGCTACAGCGTAATACGTTGACCCCTTATAGTCGATGATGTGATAGGCGGAACGACGGACCTGCTCTTCAATTCGGGACTTTTCGTTTTGCCAGGTATCTTTTGTGCCGTTTTCCATGCAGTAAGCGTCCACCGGCACCCCACCTATATTTGTCAGCGACCATGCGGCAAACTCGCTATCGCCGTGTTCGCCCAGAATATAAGCATGCACATTGTGAACTCCTACTCCACAGTACCGGCTGATGAGGTAACGAAAGCGGGCGCTGTCCAGCACCGTACCGGAGCCAATGACGCGGCTTCTGTCCCATCCGGAGCGTTCCAGGGCTACCCGTGTCAGAATATCCACCGGGTTGGCCACAATGAGAATCACAGCTGCAGACCCCTGCTCTATGATGTCATCGACGATGCCCTCCATGATGCGGGCATTGCGCTGCAAAAGCTCGAGACGGGATTCTCCCGGCCGCTGGCTGGCGCCCGCGGTAATGACAATAGCCTGGGCATCGGCATAGTCTTCTTTATCCCCTTCGTGAATGCTGACCGGCGGATAATAAGGCATGCCGTGGGAGAGGTCGAGCACCTGGCCCGCCACCAGGTTCTTATTGAGGTCTATCAGTGCAATCTCGTCGGCCAGGCCGCTCTGTGCCAGTGAAAAAGCAAAGGTCGCGCCTACGTCGCCCGCTCCGACGACCACTACTTTTCTGGATTTCCATTTTTCTGAATTCATAAGGTAATTTTTTCTAAACTCTTTGTAGAAGGCATAAGCCGCAAAAGAAGTTCATCAGAAAAAGGAATAAAAAACCCCGGCGCACCGCGCCGAGGCATTGTATTTGTAAGAAAATGGAGATTTTATTGAGAAGATTGGGATTGGCTGTTGGCGTTTAGCTCCTGGATATTGGTGCAGCCTGCTAACCGCTAACCACCAATCGCCAACGGCTGATACCTATAAACCACCAACCCAATCACTCATTGGGGTTCATCATCTTGCCGATAAACAGGATGCCGTTGGATTGGGTATCCCTTATGGCAAAAACAAAGGGTTTATCGACGTACATTGCCGGAATCAATGGCACGGATGTTTCTACGATGACCACGGAGGTAACTGCCGCCGCCTCACTACCCTCTTCATTCACCTCGATAACGGCCTTGTGCTTCACTTCATCGATGTTCAGTTGAGCGTCCGCAATGCCGGAAAAGTCGGCGCCTCCCGGAACAAAAGCAATGCCCATTCCCATATCCGTCAGCACTTTTACGAGGCTTTCCTCGTATTTCATCTTGAACTTGGGAAAATGGAAGAACAACTCCTGGCTGGCAAAAGACTCCGTCCACTGTTGCCAGTTCGCATTATTCATCTGGCTGATGATATCATCAACCGAATGGCCGGCCTTGGGCAGAAAAACGCTCATGGAAAAGGCGGAATTGGCATAAGCCAGGTCGATGGCCTGGAACAGCTCGTTCTCAAAATAGGGAAGGGTATCCTGGCCGAAGTTCATCATATCCACTTCGGTGGTGGTTCCGTCCGCCAGGTGAAAATCCGCCGGACCGGTGAGTTCCGGGTCAAAGGGCTGGCGCCAGGCCCCCTTGAAGTAAACGGCATTGATAAGGTACATCACGACATTGGAGGCGATGGGGCCATCGACGATCGACTCTATCAGGCCGTTGGTGTTGTCATTCACCCAGTTGTTGATGGTTACCCTGGCCTGCGGGTCGGCAAAATTCAGCTCGGCCACTTCGCTGTCGTAGTAATCGCGGTTGGCCGCCAGGAAGGCTTCCCTGGCTGGAAAACCCTGCCGGTACCAGATGGAATTGGCCAGGAGAAGCTGTACTTCCGGATCGAGCGCAGGCAGTAAGGTGAGCAACTGGCGGAAACCGGCGTTGACCTGACCCAGGCTGGCGCCATTTTGTTCCAGCGTCGCCATCATATCGGCACGCGTCTGGCCTTCAGCGCCGTTGACCGTCATGGACAGGGCTGTCGCCACACTTAAAGGAGAAATGAAGATGTTGTCATCGGGTGTTTCTTCGTTCAGTTCCCTGAAGAGGTTGAAACCAAATTCCGTATTAGCGGCACTTACCGCACAGGCTTCGGCGTTGGTATCGCAGTCGATGCCCACCGGAAGGTCCGGCCCTTTGATGGGATCATCTTCGTTGCATTGGGAGAATAACAGCAACATACTCAATAAAAACAGCGGGATTATCCTTTTCATGATATTCAGTTTTTGGATTCAGAGAGGTGGAAAAGGGTTACAGGCAGAAAAATGCGTGTCATTTTCACAGCTTGATCATGTTTGTTTGAAGAGAAGACGAAAGAAGCCGGGAGGATGTTGGGTAAGAATTGTAAAAAATTAACGCCGGAACTGATATTCGAAGAGGGCAATATTCCCCACCGCATCCTCTACTTCAAGCCTCAGTTGGTGTCTGCCTTGCGCCAGGGTGTTTTCAAAAAAATATTCCAGCTGTCCGTGCTTGGCGTCGTATTCGAATAACACCCAGTGGCCATCTATCGTTCCCCGGTATTTCAGGCCTGGCACATTAGCAGCTGTTTCGTAATTGTCTTTGACCCGAAAGGCGATGGATGCAGCCCGGCTCATATCTTCCTTCAGGTTGAGCGGCAGAATGGACGGCGCTTCCTCATCGGCCAGAATGCAGTAGGTGCCGAAAGAACGCACCCGGGTTTGCAGAAAACCATCCTTCCATTCCCCTCCGCAGTTGACAATAGCGCCGCCGGGGCTGCAGAGGGCTACAAAGGCCCTGGATTTCAACTGGTCCGGGATAAGGATAGTAGGCCGTACGCCGATCTGAAAATAGTGATGTACGGGAGTTGCCGGATAGTGGATCTGATGGGCCAGGGAATAGATCCCGTAGGAGTCTTCAAGAATGGGTTCATAGTGAAGATCCAGGTTTTCGTAAAAGCTGTTTTCCGGAAAATAGAGTTCCAGCGAAGGCGTTTGAATGGCGCTTTCCTCATTAAAGGGCAGGCGGTAATTGTAGTAGGGATGTGTTATTTTCAACGGCCCTTTGGCCCGCTTGAGCACGAAATTCAACTTTGCGGTATTGCCGGCGATATCGCCGGCTTCCAGAAGGACGTTCGCTGTTTCTCCCGGCCTCAGAGATATCAGGCCACCGGTTTTTACATAATCGGAAAAACCATTCCCGGGCATCCGGTAAAGCCGGTTAAAATAAAAGCCATCCTCCTGCAGCGCCCTGTAATCCAGGTGGGCATTGAGGTAGCGCGTTTCCTCCTTCTGAAAACGTTCTGTATTAAAATAATAAGCCAGCGAATCATCAAAGTACAATTTCAGGCTGTAGGCCCCGTTGCGGTTAGCGGTTCCATCCTGATGGTCGAATACTTCCAGGCCCAGCCCCGACAACGGAGAATGGGTATAGAGGGTATCTCCCTGTTCGAGGCGATAGCGGCCCTCCCGCCCTTTACTGAGCCGATTATCGTTCTGTAAATGACTGTCACCTTCTCTATCGATGGCGTACAAGCGAAGCCGCCCCATAAAAGGCGGCCGGTGGTCTGCGACCGGCAGCCCGAACTCCAGCGGGTTGATCATCGTATTACCCTCCTGTCCCCGCACTTCAAAGTGGAGATGAGGCCCGAAAGAGTGGCCGGTCATTCCCATCGCTCCGATAACTGCTCCCGGCTTAAAAGTAAACTGCCCCGGCTCGGGTTGCAGGTCCACAGCATAAGATTCGATGGCATACTGATGGCTTCGCACATAGGCTTCCAGTTCCGGGCTGAAGTGGGCCAGATGGGCATAAACAGTCGTATAACCATTAGGGTGCGACAGGTACAATACCTTCCCGTAACCGTCAGGAGAAACCGTAATACGCGAAACGTAGCCTTCTGCGGCAGCCAGCAGGGCATCCCCCACTTTGCCCTTTATATCGATTCCTGCATGGAAGTGCCCCGGGCGCAATTCGCCAAAAGTGCCCGATAAGCGAAGAGGCCCGGGAACCGGAGCGGAAAAATAATGCTGCGGATAGGCTTCATCTTCCCCAAAGGTGAAGGACAGCAACAGCAGAATGATCGGGATGGCGGAAGTGTATCGCATGAGCCTATTTATCCTCTTTACTCCAACCGGCCCAACTCCCTTTCAGGGTAGGCTCCGAACTATTCCTTTCCAGAAGGCCCAGGAATTTTTTTCGGGGGATGCTTCTGGCGCCCAGGCTTGCCAGGTGAGGCGTTTCCTGCTGGCAGTCGATCAGCCAGAAGCCCCGGGCCTCTAACTCGCGCACCAGAGAAATAAACCCGAATTTGGAGGCGTTACTCACCTTCATGAACATGGATTCTCCATAGAATACCTTGCCCAGGGCAATGCCATACAGCCCTCCTGCCAGTTCCCCCTCTTGCCATACCTCTACAGAGTGGGCATACCCCATTTCATGAAGCTGTGTATAACCTCTGATCATGCCTTTTGTAATCCAGGTCCCTCCCTGGCCGGGCCTGTATTGGGAAGCACATTCCCTCATCACACTTTCAAACTGCTGGTCATAGGTGACGTCAAATTTCCGTTGATTGAAATAGGGGCGCATACTTCGGGACACATTCAACTCAGCGGGGAAAAGGACGAACCGGGGGTCCGGCGACCACCACATGATCGGTTCCCCGGGGCCGAACCAGGGAAAGATGCCCATCTGATAGGCTTTTAACAAACGTTGAGGAGAAAGGTCGCCGCCGATGGCCAGTACCCCCTGGGGGCCGGCAAGTTCAGGGTTGGGAAAAACCAGGTTTTTTTCAGAAAGCCAGAAAACGGGCATTCTTAAAAGGAATGTAACTTTATTCTTCAATTACAGCCGACAGCCCCCGGTCCACCAGAGCATCTTTCTTGGGTTTGAGCACACTCCTGGGGGCCGTTTTCACTGTGGCCTTGCCCTTGAAGTGGATGATAAGGGAAAGCTGCTCTGCCTGTTCAAGCGTGTGGTTCAGCACCTCCCGGAAGCATTGAATGACCCAATCGAATGTGTTGTGGTCATCGTTATAAACAATAAGTTGTGCCTGTTCGCCAATGTCCGAATCCGAAATTTCTTCTTCAACCACTACTTCCTCCAGTTCTTCTCCCATCATATAGTTGTACAACTCGTCCATCATGTTTCCGGATTTTCGTTGATGATTCTGGTTTTTGCTCACTGTCTGTTTGTCAGGCAGATATACTTCAACCAACTAATTCAGCTGGCTTAAAGTTTCTTTCACGGCGGCAAAATCGGGCAGGTTCCCCGCATTGTCCAGTACTTCGGCATAACGCACCACTCCATTTCTGTCAATGACGAAAGCGGAACGCTTGGAAACTCCTCTCAACCCCAGGACAAATTCTTCGTAAAGTGCGCCGTAAGAACGGGAGACTTCCTTGTTAAAATCAGAAAGCAAAGGGAAGTTGAGTTGCTGTTCTGCTTTGAATTTATCCAGGGTAAAGGGGGAATCTACTGAAACGGCCAGCACTTCTGCATTGGCATCATTGTACTCAGCGATGCCGTCCCGCAAAGAGCAAAGCTCTTCCGTACAGACACTGGTGAAGGCCATGGGGAAGAACAACAGGACAACATTTTTGCCTTCGTAATCCTTAAGAGATACTTCCTTCTTATCAGAGGAATAAAGCGAAAAAGACGGTGCTTTATCACCTACGCTTACGGACATACCTTTTTTGTTTTTATGTTATTGAATGAATTGGCGGGCGTCAAGGCCTTTTTAGCTTGTGCTTTGCTGGAAAACACAAAAAAGGCCTCATCCGTTTAAGGTTTCCACTCAATTTTATACCCCCTAAAGATAAGGAAAGTCTGTCGAATTTTCTTGCTTTGCAGGCCAAACCATTATTCATGGATAATGAAAAGCGCGCATACCTGGAGCTGCACATTGCCGTTTTCCTTTTTGGATTTACGGCAATCCTGGGTGGCCTCATTCAGCTTTCTGCTCTGGCTATCGTCTGGTGGCGGGTTCTGATCACAAGCCTGAGCCTGCTCTTCCTGATCCGGGGGGGGAAGGCTTTACGCCGGCTTCCCAGGGTAACCATCCTTCAGTTTATGGGCGTAGGTGTTCTGGTGGCACTGCACTGGCTGGCCTTTTACGGAGCCATTAAACTGGCCAATGCTTCCATTACGCTCATCTGTATGGCGACTACCTCTTTTTTCACTTCCTTCACCGAGCCGCTTATACTGCGGCAACGGATGCGCTGGCACGAAGCGGTGCTCGGACTGGCCATTATCCCCGGAATGGCGCTTATCGTCTCCAGCACAGAAGCTTCCATGAATGCGGGCATCCTGGCGGGCCTTTCTGCTGCGCTGATAGCAGCTTTTTTTGCCTCTCTAAACAAAAAGCTCATCGGCCGTTCCGACGAGATGAGCATCACTTTTCTGGAATTGGGCAGCGCCTGGCTTTTCCTCTGCCTGGTGCTACCCATCTATATCAGCCAAAGCGATGAACCGATACAGCTTATGCCTGCACCGGCGGACTGGGCCTATCTCATCATTCTGTCTCTACTGTGTACGACCCTGGCCTATATCCTGGCCCTGCGTTCCCTCCGGCACCTTTCCGCCTTTGCTTCCAACCTGGTAGTCAACCTGGAACCTGTTTACGGTATAGCTCTGGCATGGTTCATTCTAAAAGAACACCAGGATCTTTCACCGGGCTTTTACTGGGGGGTGCTGATCATTCTCGCTGCTGTGTTCGGCTACCCCTTCCTTCGCAGGACAGCGGGAAAAAAGCAATCCGGCGAAAAATCTTAAAAACGAGCGGCCCCGGCCTGTCTCGCTACAGGCCGGGGCCACTTGATATGAGGCCAGGGAAAGCCCTGAAGGTTAAGTGATCAAAATTGTATTGACGTTTTTGATCGAGGGGATTTGATCACTTACTTAAATCTTCTCCCGGGGAGCTTCCGGTTGCTGCTCCTCTTCTTCATCCAGGGCAGCGAAGCCATTGGCTTTGGATTCTCCCTGCTCGCCGTTCGGGCGGGAGCCGATCATGCGCTCCACATCAGATTTGAGAAGCACCTCCTTTTCCAGAAGAGCCTGGGCCAGTATCTCCAGTTCCTCCCTCCGTTCCCCAAGCAACTTTTTGGCCCGGAGGTATTGAGATTCCACCAGCTTGCGAACCTCGTCGTCGATGAGCGTTGCCGTATCATCGGAATAGGGCCGCTGGAACTGATCCTGCGACATGGCGTAGAAAGAAACCTGCCCGACCTTGTCATTCATACCGAAGATAGTGACCATACTGTAAGCCATTTTGGTCACCTGGTCGAGGTCATTCTGAGCACCGGTAGAGATCTTCCCGAAGATGATGGACTCGGCAGCCCGCCCGCCGAAGGTCATGCACATGCGGTCGAGCAGTTGCTCGGTCCGGGTGATGTATTCCTCTTTCGGCAGGTACTGAGCGTACCCCAGGGTGCCTATCCCCCGCGGAACGATGGTAACTTTCACCAGAGGGGAAGCATGTTCCAGGTACCATCCGCAGATGGCATGCCCGGCTTCGTGATAGGCAATGATCTCCTTTTCCTGAGGAGAGATCAGTTTATTCTTTTTCTCCAACCCGCCGATAACGCGGTCCAGAGCATAGTTAAAATCATCCATATCCACCGCTTTTTTGTTGCGGCGGGCAGCCACCAGCGCCGCCTCATTGCAAATGTTGGCGATATCGGCGCCGGCAAAACCAGGAGTCATTTCGGAAAGCGCTTCGGGGCTCACATCCGGGCCGGTCTTGATGTTTTTAAGGTGAACGGCAAAGATGGACTTTCTGCCTTTCAGGTCCGGGCGGTCAATACCGATCTGCCGGTCGAAGCGCCCCGGCCGGAGCAGGGCAGTGTCCAGCACATCCGGCCGGTTGGTGGCCGCCATGAGAATAACCCCTTTGTCGGTGCTGAAGCCGTCCATCTCAACCAGAAGCTGGTTGAGGGTATTTTCCCGCTCATCGTTACCGCCCTGGAAGCTGTTGCGCCCGCGCGCCCGGCCAATAGCATCGATCTCATCGATGAAAACGATACAGGGCGCCTTTTCCCGAGCCTGCTTGAAAAGGTCACGCACCCGGGAGGCACCCACACCGACGAACATCTCCACAAAGTCTGAACCGGATATCGAGAAGAAAGGCACGCCGGCTTCTCCCGCTACTGCTTTGGCCAGAAGGGTCTTACCGGTACCCGGAGGGCCAACCAGCAGGACCCCTTTGGGTATCTTGCCGCCAAGAGCGGTATATTTCTTAGGGTTTTTCAGGAAATCGACCACTTCCATGACCTCTTCCTTTGCTTCATCAAGGCCGGCGACGTCTTCGAAAGTGACGGATACCTTACTGTTCTGGTCGAACAGGGTGGCCTTTGATTTGCCGATGTTGAAGATCTGGGCACCGGCTCCGCCGGCCCCGCCGCTGACCCGCCGCATGATGAAGATCCAGATAGCCACGACGATAACGATGGGCAACACCCATCCGAGCAGCGGTGTAAGCCAGTTTTGCTTGGTCTCGTACTTCGGGCTGATCTGCTCGTCGCGAGGGATATCGGCGTCATCCTGTATGTCCTGAAGCCAGTTCTCAAAAGACTCTACCGAACCGATCTCCCGCCAGTAATGATAACGGCTGCCGCCGAAGCTGCTTTTGGAGGCATCAGAATAATAGTCTTTCCTCTGGTCGAGAGCACTTGGTTTGATATAGATGTAAGCCCTTTTTTCATTGACGACTACCAGCCGTTCAACGTCCTGGCGCACGATCATATCTCCCAGGCGGTTGCGGTCCACCTGTTCCTGGGTGCCCTCCGACATGCTGTAGAAGTTCAAAGCCAGCAGGAACAAAGCTATAATTCCGTATATCCAATAGGAATTGAACTTCGGCCCTGATGGCTTGCCATTCTCGTTATTGTTATTATTATTTGTGTTTTCCATTAATACATTCTCTTTTTAACTGCCCGTTACCCGTGAGGGGCTTAAACCCGTTGGGGAATGCAGCCGCAGGCTTTGTTTCCGGAGCCTGAAAATCAGGCGGCCCGGGGCTTTGGGGCCTGCCGCTCGCCGACTACAGGGGCTCTTGCCTACCCCTGTTTTAAAAAACTTACCCTTAGTAACGCAGCAACCGACATTTCGTTGCCAAATATCGGCCAAGTATTGGCCAAAACCTATAAAGATTCGTATTCTGTGAAGCGAGCATCGCTCCAAAGGTGCTCCAGGTCGTAAAAGGAACGGGTGTCCCGATAAAATACATGTACCACCGTAGTAAAGAAATCCAGGCAGATCCAGAGGGCATTTCGCTCTCCTTCCACGTGGGAGGGAAGTATCCTGCCCTCCTCTTTTACCCGTTTCTGTATGTTGTCGGAGATAGCTTTAACCTGAGTGGTGGAGTCTCCCTCGCAAATTATGAAGAAATCAGTGGGTGCATCTTCCAGGCGGCGCAGGTCGAGTTTTACAACCTTCCTGCCTTTTATATCCTGAATGCTGTCAATGATCAATTCGTTTAATTCTTCGGTTGTGAGCTTGCGCTGCTTGACTTTAACTTGTGAATTCAAACTCAGATTTTGTTAATTTTGTCAATTAATAAATAAGTGCTTCGTTACTTTGTCATTAAACAAATAAAATTACCAAATAAATTTCTTTTGCGTAAGAAAAACACCCTTTTTATCGGAAAGGTTTTTCACGAGTTTCCCTCGCTTCCTTCCACAAACCTCTATGCCGCTGAACTTCTATCAAAAAGTAAACCAAGCGAGGGAACTGTCATTTCGGCCGTGCATCAAACGGCAGGAAGAGGACAAATTGGCAGCTCCTGGGAAGCGGAAGCAGGACAAAACCTCACCCTCAGCGTTATTCTCTACCCCTCTTTCCTGCCCGTCCACCGGCAATTTTTGCTCAACCAGGCAGTGGCCTTGTCCGTAAAAGACTTTATCACAAGGTACACAGAAAAACCCGTTAAAGTCAAGTGGCCCAACGACATCTACATCGGAGAGGAAAAAGTTGCCGGCATCCTCATTCAAACCAGCCTCAATCAAAAAGGGTTCCAGAATTGCATAGTAGGGGTAGGCATAAACGTCAATCAGCGGGTATTTTCTCCTCTTCTTCCCAACCCCACCTCCCTGCATCTGGCCACTGGCCGCTCCTACGAACTTCCGTCGCTCATTGAAGACTACTGCCTGTTCCTCGAGCAGCGCTACCTTCAACTCAAAGGGGGCCAATGGCAGGCCATCGGGGAAGAATACCTCCGGCATCTGTACAGGATGGGGAAAAAAACCCGCTTCGAACGCACGGAAGGAGAACAGTTCACAGGAGAGATCGCCGGTATCGGCGCCTCGGGGCAGTTGCTCATCCGCCACGGGGGAACCGAGGAAGCTTTCCATCTCAAAGAGATAAAGATGCTGTTGCCGGCCGGAAAAAAACGCCTCGAGTAGCCGGGCATATTTATTTTTGGCAACTTTTATCCTTTAAATCTATTATTAATTCTCATGAAAATACACCTGATCACAGTTGGAGATGAGATCCTCATCGGCCAGGTCGTTGACACCAATTCCGCCTGGATGGCCCGGCAACTCAACCTGGCAGGAGCCAGCATCAGCGGCATCAGTTCTGTGGGAGACCACGAAGAAGACATTCGGAGCACACTGAAAGAAGCCCTCGGCCAGGCCGACGCCGTACTGATGACCGGCGGCCTGGGGCCCACCAAAGACGACATTACCAAAAAGACACTGGCCGCCTTCTTCGGAGTGGAACTTGAATTCCACCAGCCGACTTACGCCCGGATCGTGCGCTTTTTCGAGCGGCTGGGGCGAAAAACCACGGAAGGGCACCGGCAGCAGTGCTTTATGCCCACCAATGCAACCCTGCTGCCCAATAAAATGGGAACGGCCCCCGGCATGTGGTTCGAACACAACGGGAAAATTGTGGTGTCTATGCCCGGCGTGCCCTATGAGATGGAGTATCTTATGGAGCACGAGGTAATCCCCCGGCTGAAGCGTTTCTTCCCGGGATTCCCCATCGCTCACCGGACCATCCTCACCGCGGGAGAAGGCGAATCGAGAGTCGCCGAGCAACTGGAAGAACTGGAAGATGAGCTGCCGCCACATATCAAACTGGCTTACCTTCCCAACCTCGGACAGGTGCGGTTGAGGCTGAGCGGCTCTCTGCCCGATGAAGTACAACTGAACCGCCAACTGGATGAATTCGCTCAAAAAATCGTGGATAAGCTTGGTGCTTTGGTTTTCGGCTTCGAAACCGACAGCCTGGAAGCAGCCATCGGCCGTATATTAAAGGAACGAGGAAAAATGCTCGTCACTGCCGAAAGCTGCACCGGCGGGTATCTGGCCCATCTTATCACCTCTGTACCCGGCTCTTCCGATTATTTCAAAGGGAGCCTCATTGCCTATTCCAATGAGGTAAAAATGAAGCAACTGGATGTGAGCCCCCAAACGTTGGATACCTACGGCGCCGTTAGCGAACAGACCGTCAGAGAGATGGTGCGGGGAGCATTGAAATTGCTGGAAGCCGACGTAGCCATCGCCGTTTCCGGCATTGCCGGCCCGGGGGGAGGAACGCAGGAGAAGCCGGTCGGCACCATCTGGATGGCCGTTGGTGATGAGCATGAAGTGCTCACCCGCCGTATCTATGCCGGCAAAGACCGGCTGAAGAACATTGAGTACAGTTCCACCCATGCCCTCAACTTTATCCGGCAGTTCCTTCTGAAGGAGCGGGAGGCCAAGGCGTAATTTATTTGCCGGGGATTCGGGATTCGTGGATTCGGGATTCGTTGGTATGTGAAGGGTAACGCCCCCGCGAATGCACGCCCGTATGCTCAGCCAGGCGAATCCTGCTTTGTCAATTAAATTCTGTTAGACTTGACAAGTTTACCGAAAGGCGGCCGGGAGAAAACTTGTCAAGTCTTTCCCAGTGTTACAAAACATTATTGGCACAGTACTTACACCTACACCCTTTTTCCCCTCCTCCCACTCCCGTGCACCGGCATTCCCGCAATCGGGCCCGAAAAGCGGGCGCTCTTCGAACAATTGTATATTCCAGGTTATTTGTATTAGCGGGAGAATTCGGCTAATTTTGCAGTTTGTTAGCCAGCCAGATAAGAACCAAATTATACAACCAAAGAAAAATTTATGGCTCAAGTTGAACTGATCATGCCCAAAATGGGGGAGAGCATTATGGAAGCCACCATCCTCAAATGGATAAAACAGGTGGGCGACACGGTGGAAGAAGATGAAGCCATTCTTGAGATCGCCACAGACAAAGTGGACTCTGAAGTCCCATCGCCGGTAAATGGAACCATCCTGAAAATACTCTATGGGGAGAATGATACGGTGGAAGTCGGCAAGCCTATTGCCATTATCGGGACGGAGGGAGAAGAAGCAGAGCCCAAAGCCAGCCCGGCTGGCCGGGAATCCACAGCGGCATCCGGCAGCGGTGTTTCTGAAAATGGACAAAAGAACGGTACAGAACAACCCAGGAAACCCAAACCGGAACCCGTTCCGGCTACTGCCGGCGTAGAACACAGCAGCTCCGGCGGCCGGTTTTACTCTCCTCTTGTCCGTACGATCGCTGAGAAGGAGAACATCAGTATGGAAGAACTGGAACAAATCGAAGGTTCCGGCCTGCAGGGGCGGGTGACTAAAAAAGACATCCTCGCCTTTGTCGAAGAACGGCAGGAAGCCCCCCGGGCCCAGCCTCAGCCTCAAACCCAACCCACCAGTGTTCCTACTGGAAAAGCACAACCCACACCCGAGCCTGCCGCCTACGCAGAGGGCAATACGGAGATCATCGAGATGGACCGCATGCGCAAGCTGATTGCCGAGCACATGTCCCATTCCAAGAAGACTTCTCCTCATGTCACGTCTTTTGTCGAAGTTGATGTAACTAATATCGTCAACTGGCGTAATAGAGTAAAGAAGCAGTTTCAGGAACGCTATGGTGAAAAGATCACCTTTACGCCCATCTTCATCGAAGCTATAGCAAAAGCCATCAGGGATTTCCCGATGATCAATATCTCTGTTGAGGGGACGAAGATAATTCGCAAAAAGGATATCAATATCGGGATGGCGGCCGCATTGCCCAGCGGCAACCTGATCGTTCCGGTTATCAGAAATGCCGGCCACCTCAACTTACTGGGCCTCACTAAAAAAGTAAACGACCTGGCCGGCAGGGCTCGTGAGAACAAGCTCAAACCGGAGGAAATACAGGATGGCACTTTCACCCTGACTAATGTCGGCACCTTTGGCAATGTAATGGGAACGCCCATCATCAACCAGCCGCAGGTGGCCATTATGGCGGCGGGCGCTATCCGCAAAAAACCGGCAGTCGTTGAAACCGAATTCGGAGACCTGATAGCGGTGCGGCAGATGATGTTCTTGTCTCTCTCCTATGACCACCGCGTTGTTGACGGTTTCCTGGGCGGGTCTTTCCTCCGCCGCGTCGGTGACTATCTGGAACAGTTTGACCATCAGCAGGAAATATAACCTGGTTTGTGGCCACATCCTGGGTTATCGGATAACAAATACTCATAATGGCGTGCCCGAATAGCAGCAGCCATACGAGAAAACTAAAAAGGCAACTCCCCCTGTTGGCAGTGGCCACTGCCAACAGGGGGTGCCTTTCAAAGCAGGGGGCCATGAAATACTTCATACTTTCCTTAGTAGCTTGTTTTAGCCTGGCTTTTGCGCAGGCACAGGTTGAAAAGAAACAAGAAGCCAAAGAATATTTTTTCCACCAGCAGTATTCTGATGCGCTTGCCGTACTCAATGGCGCCCGCGAATTGACCAAAACCGACCCGGAAGCCAGGTTCCTTAAAGCTATTTGCCATTATCACCTCAACCAGCTCAATGAAGCCCTGTCGCTGTTCCAGGAACAGATCAATACCTCCAGGGCGCCTTACCCTGAGTGCTGGCTCTATCAGGCCAAGATCTACCATGCCATGCACCAGTTTGCCAGAGCTGCCGACTCCTATAAAGATTATCTCCGGCAGATAAAGTCCAACCATCCCAACCGGCAAATCGTCTGGGATGAAGTCCGGCGGTGCGCCAGGGGAATGGAACTGCAGTTCAAACCAGCAGAGGCAGGTGTGGAAAATATGGGGCCGGCGGTAAATACCGAATACGACGAATTTGCCCCTGTACTCAGCCAGAATTTCGGCAATAAGCTCTATTTCTCTTCGATCCGGCCCGGAAACATGGGAGGGAAACGCAATGATAATGGTATGCAGGATAACCGCCTGGGCCATTACTTCAGTGATATGTACTCCACCGAAATGGAAGGGGCAGGCGGAAACTGGAAAAGCCCCAGGCCTCTGCACCATCTGCTGAACAGCCCGCAGCACGAGATCCTGCTCGATTTCAATAAAGACGGTACTGCTCTATACTACTTTAAAGGGTGGTCTCCGGAAAAAGGGCAGATCCTGATCGATACTTTCAAAAAAGCCGACCAGCGGGCCTTCACCTCAGACCCTTTCCGGGGGCCGATGAATACGGCATTAGGAGACGGTACTCCCTTTTTCTTTAATGATACCCTGCTGTTTTTTTCCAGCCGGCGCCCCGGCGGTTACGGAGGGCTTGACCTCTATTCCTCTTCCTATTCCCGGGGCCGGTGGTCGGCGCCCAGGAATCTCGGCCCCGTAGTCAATACGCCCTACGATGAAACGACACCTTTCCTGGCACGTGATGGAAAAACGCTGTATTTCAGCTCCAACCACAGCGGCCGCAGCCTGGGCGGGCTGGACGTCCTGAAATCAGTTTACAACAGCCGTTCTCGTCGCTGGACCGAACCGGAAAACATCGGCATCCCGGTCAATTCTGCCGGCGATGATGCTTATTTCCGCATTGCCAAAGATGGTTTTACCGCCTATTTTTCTTCCTCCCGCAAGGACAGTTACGGACAGCGCGACCTCTACATCGCCTATTTCAATAGTTTCCTGCCAGAGATGGAGATCGTCGTACCTAACCCTCTTGCTTCCGGCCCGCAGGTAGTTGCCCAGGTCCGGGAAACTGTGGCCCCTTCGGGCAAGGACCTGGCCACGGCCCTTCCCGATGGCCCGAAAGCCCCGCCCGAAAGCAATATCCCGGAAGGAGGAAGCTCCGCCAACACCTTTCCCCCCTTCTTTTTCCAACCCACCTACAGGATACTGGATGAAGAACAAAAGGCGCAGTTGGATAAGATTGCGGCCCTGATGGAAGAAACTCCCGGCCTGCACCTGATCATTACGGCCTATCACACCGGCAACCTGCCGCTTTCCAAACGGTTGTTCCAGGGCATTAAGCAGGCGGAAATTGCCGCCGGCTACCTGATGCAGAAAGGCGTCGGGGCCACCCGCATCTTTATGCGGAGTGGCGACGCCAAAGGCCATTCTCTTCGCTCCGGAGCCTACAGCCTCGAGTTTTCCTTCAAAAAACCAGAGGATGCGCCCGAAACCCTGGTCGTTCCCGACCTGGAAACAGGGCTGTCCTCAGCCATACCTGGCCATGTTTTGAATAAGAACCTCCTTTACAAAATCCAGGTTTATTCCCTGAGCGGAGAATTCAAAGGCAAGCTCCTGGAAGAATTCCCCGATGCCATGGTCGAAAAAGAACCCAACCTGGCCTATTACCGATATACACTGGGAGCTTTCACCCTGTTTGCTGATGCCGACGCCTTCCGACGGAAACTGCTCGAATCGGGCCAGCGCAGCGCTTTTGTCGTGCCTTACATCTATGGCCTTCGGGCGGATAAGATGATGGCCAGAAGGAATATTATTAACTTTCCGGACCTTCAACATTACGCCGACTAACAAAAAGCTCGTATTTTTAATCCCGATCCCATCCTCATATTCATATTAATCTGGAAAGTGAATGGCGGGAAGCCTGTGCTGCACGCCTCAGAATAACCACACCGGGCCATAGGAAGCGACTTTAATTAACACTATATGAAAAGTATTGAATTCTTGCGGGAGGGGTTGAAAAACCTGAAAACAGTAGGTACAGTTGCCCGTAGTTCCAGGCACCTTTGTAAGGGCATGATCAAACATGTCAATTTTCAGGATGCCCGCCTTATTGTTGAACTTGGCGCCGGAGACGGGGTCATTACCAAACACATCCTGAAGAGTATGCATCCGGACGCCACCCTCCTGGCCTTCGAAGTCCATCCCAAATTTTGTGAAAGCCTGCGCAAGATCAAGGATAAGCGGCTTATCATAGCAGAAGACTCCGCTGAAAAATTAGGAGAGTACCTGGAACGGATCGGAGCTACGGAAGTCGATTTTTTCATCTCCGCTATTCCCTTTGTCGCCCTTCCCAAAGAGTTGGGGTACAAGATCGTCAGCATCTGCCACAAATACCTCAGGAAAAGTGGCCTTTACATTCAGGTGCATTATTCCCTTCTTACCAAAAGCCTTTATGAGACCGTTTTCGGTAATGTGGATGTAAACTTTGTACCCCTTAATGTACCGCCCGCTTTCGTACTGGTCAGTGAAAAACACTAAGCGGTTATGAAGCAGGCAGGCTGAACCTTTAGTGATTGCCAAATCTGTTCGGAAAAAAGAGTTCTCATTAACACCCAAAAAAAGAAAGTAGAATCCTTATGGGCCATGAGGTGTTCTCCTGCTAAACTCCACCCTCTTTTATTGCTTTCCCTACAATTTTCACCGAATTTTCTGGAAAAAATCATGGCCTGAAAAAAGTCCGAAACTACACTTTGAAACATAATTCTTATCTTTCCCCTTTATTTTTTTTTCATTATCATCAAACTTTCAATTGCCAACTGGCACAAATTTTTTTTATGGCATCTACATCATCTGCAACTATCCGCTATCCAAAAAGTAAGCGCGGCGATTTTTATTCTACGCTCAGGCAGCGCGCAGCCGCCTACTTTGACGAAAAAGGGATTTCCCGCCATGCCAATGGAGCAATGGTGGTGAAAACCGTTTTCATGATCTCTCTTTACCTTGTTCCTTTCATTCTGAGTCTGACCGTTGTGGAGAGCAAAGCCGTTTTCTTCGGCCTCTGGCTGCTAATGGGCGTCGGGGTGGCCGGCATCGGCTTATCGATCATGCATGACGCCAATCACGGCGCCTATTCCAGCAACAGGGCCGTGAATACCTTTCTGGGGTACCTCCTGAACCTGGTCGGAGGTTGTGCTGCCTACTGGAAAATACAACACAACGTTCTCCATCATACCTACACCAATATTCAGGGGTATGATGAAGATATCAGCAGAGTGAAGATATTAAGGTTCTCTCCCCATGCCGGCAAAATGACGATCCACCGCTACCAACACTATTATGCCTGGTTGCTCTACGGGTTTATGACCCTTTCCTGGGTAACGACCAAGGAGTTTTCCCAATTGTTTGAATTTCGCGAGCGGGGTTTGCTCACCGGCAAAAATGAATTTCGCAATATGCTGCTGGAAGTCGTTCTGACCAAAGCCGTTTATTATGGTTACGTGCTGGTGCTTCCCATGCTCATCCTGCCGTTTTCACCCTGGTTCATCCTGCTTTGCTTCCTGTGCACCCACCTGGTGGCGGGCCTCATTCTGAGCCTGGTCTTCCAGCCGGCGCACGTCATGCCGGAAAATGATTACCCCCTGCCCGATGAAAAGGGGCAAATGGAAAACAATTTTGCCATCCACCAACTGCTGACAACTACCAATTTCGGCCAGGACAGCAAACTGCTGACCTGGTTTGTAGGCGGGCTGAACTACCAGGTCGAGCACCATCTTTTTCCCACGGTGTGCCATGTTCATTATCCGGCACTGTCGAAGATCGTCCGCCAGACGGCGAAGGAATATGGCATTCCCTACCACACCAAAAAAACCTGGTGGGAAGCCATTCGTTATCACGGGCGCCAGCTGAAGGAATTGTCGTACGTTTAAAACATCCGGCCTGATTCAGCCCTCTGACAATACCCGGGCTGCCAACTCCCTGTAGCTTCTTCCTGTAGGGAGTTGGCACTTATTGATAAGTGTAAAGATGAAGCACCACGATCAGTTCTTTCAATTTATCCACCGGAAGCACTCCATTTTCGGCCTGTATTTTCAGGCCACCCGGTACGCCCAAACCTGTACTTTTCGGATCTGACCCTGTCGGATGTAAGTCTAACCGATCAGACAGGTAGAAATATCTATCTTCCGCATCCATTACCCTGGTCAACGACACAGGCTGAGAAGATGCATCTGCTGCCTGGATATCAAGCTGCAATTTTTTATCCGGTTCGTTGGCATCCGGCGCCCCGGTTAGTTCGCAAAAAAGAGATACTTGTTTCACTCTGGTCGAGAAAGGACGCAGCAAGTACGGGAAGTAATCTTTAGCGATGTTCAGGGAAAGTTCGCGGATACCATCTTCCTTCCAGCTGGAAATAAATGGTTGCCAAAGTGCCGGAAATTCCCGGCGAATATCCAGCGCAATTGCCAGGTTCTCGGGTGGGTTCTCCCCATTGAAGACTTTATCGATCTTATCACGGACGTTTTGTTCAAATGTTTCATCCCCTTGACGAGCCGTATATCGCATGTGGAAGATCACATCGGAGATCGTGGTCCGGTCAAACTGTTCCAACTGGCCCGGGAACTCCAACTCCCAGGTGCTCACTACGCCGCGCAGTTCGAAGGGCAGGTAGCGTTCGTCGTTGTAGTTGAGTTCGAACAAACCGCTGTCGCTTTGGCCGGAGCTCAAAGCGATCTGGCCGGTATTAACCATCTGATCCAGGCTTAGAGCCGTTTCATCCTGTTCATCCATTTCGTCTTTGATGCGGGTTTTGCTTTTGAGTAGCCGCAGCGTGGCGTTAACGCCGCTGTAGGGCCCGACAATGGCCGGAATAGAGATGCTCATCGATTTGATGCGCCGATAATAGTGGCCAGGATAGTCCAGATCAAAGAGCAGCTCCGGAATTTGAATGGTGCATTTCCCTTCATAGCGCAGGCGGTTCAGTTGAACCGGATCAAGCGCCTTAAGGGAAATATGTTTGGTCAGTTCCAGATCGCGGGTATTTTTTCGCAAATATTCCTGTTCCATGCGGCGCAGGTCGAACTGGAGTTTTTCTCCGGCCAGGAGCCCTTTTTTCAGGTTATCCCAGTAGGCGGCGCCGATGAAGGTAGCCGCTTCGTCCCCACGCTCATAGCGATAGCAGCGCTGCGCCATGCGGGCCACTTCCAGGGCCATTTTGTAGGTTTGGAAATAAATGCCGGAAATTTGGGAGATCATCCAGTGATACAGTTCCCGATTGGTGAATTTATGCAGCATGAAGGTTTCGATCTCTTCGGCTTGCTCCTGCTGTTTCTCATGGTTCGACAATTCCTTTTCAGCAATGGCCAGGCGGATCTCAGCGGCCAGGATCTGTTTCCGGATCTGTTTGATCTCTTTTTTGGCTTGCCGGGCCTGGAATTGCCAATCGTCCCAGCGGCGCTCACGGGAGGCCTGGATGGAATGCATGTTGGCTTGATGGGATAAGATACCACCAACCATATTGAGAAATTCAGAGGTAGCCTTTAGACCGTCTCCCCATGCTCTTCCCCCCATTTCAATTTTTGTCCGTCCATCATCTGTATTTGTGTGATAATTGGCGATTAAATAAGAAACGGAGGCTGCAGCAGCGTGCAATTGTCCTGCAACATTAAAAACAAGGGCATAATCCAGTTTCTTAACCTGCTGCTTTTCATTCGAATTTTCAAACTTACGCGAACTGTAAAACTCATATCTCCCCTCCGCCATTTCCAGGGATACCTGAGCCGATTTCAGATTTTCCCGAAGTTCACTGATCTGTTGCTTTTTGATCTCCCGGGCCAGTCTCAGCATTTGCTTTTCGTGGCCGGCCCGCAGCAGTGACAGCTCCTCAGCGTCTTTTTTCTCCAGGGCAGAGAGCAGGGCCCCACCCAGGCTGCGCACATCGGCACAGAACTCATTCGCCTTCTGCAGCATCACCCGGAAGCGATAGGGCGGCAACGGTGCATACAGGCCGGACAGCAGCTCGCTGATATCGACGCCGAGGGCGCTGCCGCGCACCAGTAAGCCGGGATCGATGGGCGGTTCGAAGATGGGCAGTTCGCGGGCCAGGCCTTCGATGTTCTGGCAATGGCGGATCTTGAAAAGGCGGCCGGCCACTGTATCCCAGTAGCTCAGGAGTTTGCTGTTATGTGGTATGTCGTTAAATACAGCCTGTTCGATGGTTTCGCCCTCTATGCCACGGGCCATAAAGGCAGTTGCCTGCTGATGCCATTGCGTGATGGGGAAAGCCTGTTCCAGTGCAAAGGTAGCGAAACCGGGCGCCTGAAAGTCAACCGAAAGCATCATTTGGCTTTCCGCTGTTTCGAGCCCTTCGGAATATTTGGCCAACTGCATGGTCCTGCTTCCAGTTAAAGCGTGTTGTTGAACGGCTGCCTGCTCACTGGGTAGCAATCGCGGACGAGGGCCCAGGATTTTTGCTGCCAGAACGTAAAGAAGAGTGGCCTCGTTGATCGTTTCGATAGTATCTTGTTCGAAGAGGTGATCTCCCCAGGCGATGAGATTGTCCAGATACTTCATTACTACTGCCTTTTGATAAGCGCTCAGGCGGTCGCGGGCAATCCGGTGCGGCTGGAAGGGGTCTTCTGCCAGTTCACTTAATTGGCTTTCCCGTTCCCCAACATCATCCCATATTTCCTGCAGGCTCTTGACGCCTTTTAATTTGTGCAATTCCAGAAAATTCCAGTAGCGGCTGGGGGATTCCGGATCAGAATCATCAAGAGAAAAAGAACCAAAGGGATCAAAGATATAATGAAACCACTGCTGGGCTTCGGCAAATTTTTTGTTCTGGGATAAGCGAACGGCAATGGTAAAGGGGATATGGAAGAAGATTTCCCAGTTGTATAAGCTGTATGGGCCTCCTTTGAAATCTACTGAGAGATTAGGCTTGCCCCAAACTAAGTCACTAATAGAAATATAATCATTAAATATTTCAGAAATATTAGTCGATAGATCGTAAAGCTCATAAAAAGGAAGTGATTTATTTTGCTCACGCAAATTGAGTACGCCTTCGAATTTTCTTTTGGCATCAAGGCGATTGTCATCCATAGTACTATTAAAAGAACTGATAAATGGATGAAAATGAGCGTCAAGTTTCAGCACATTCCCAGGATACAATTTAGAATAAATAGGATGAGCAGGCGAAAATGATTTTCTGTGAAACTGGTCCCAGGTAGTAAAAAAAGTGCCGTTAGAATCAGAAAAAGAAAATCTATTTGAAACACCATTCGAAAATAATAATGAATAGGGCTCTTTTGAGGTAGAAAAGAAAATAATGTCAGCCTCCCCAATTTTCCTGTCAGTAAATTTAATCTTATTGGATTTGACCCATAATAAATTATTCTGCAGTGTGATTTCCTGGAAAGGATAATTGTATGGTAAATCTAAATATTCATCTTCGATAATATTTCCATAGCCAGTTATGCTGGAATCAAAATTTATTCCATTGACATATCCGGTTGCATTTCTGATCTCCTCCACCAATTTGTATCCAGTAAATTCTATTCTGGCAAAACGTATATACTTTAAATATCCAGGAGGCCGCGCATATGCATAGCCATGATCCTCAAGATCGATATCGCTATCCTGTATTGAATTAAACTTGTCCAGAGCAATGTCTATTTTTCCTTTGTCATCATCTTTTAAGCCTTTTAAACCTGTAGATGGAGGATTATCTGGGAAATGACTTTTATTATTGTTAAACTGAAAAGGAATCACATCAAAAAAAGTCCCTAACAATCCTTGAGTCCATTCTGCCTCAATGCGTTCGGGGTTGCGATCTTCGATTTTCCCAACTGCAAGTTTATGGATATAATCAAAGTGATTATCCTTCCTGAAATATAAATTATTCGAAGTGATCTTTTCAGCAGAATTCATGAGTGACTCTACTGCAGAAGTCAAATTCTGTGCAGGTTCATTATTAAAATTCTCACCGTAGATATAAGACCAATCAATATCATTGGCCAATTTTTTAATGCCTGCAAAATGTTCCTTAAACTTTCCTTCATCCCAGGTAAATCGGGAGGTTATTGGGAAAACAGGATCTTGTTCTACATTAGTATAATTAACACTAGGAATAAATAACTCAATCGAAAGCCGGTCATTTTCTATACCAATATTGTAGCGAATCAATTCTTCCGGTTTTTCAAACAACTCCTGATACTTCCAATCATACATTAACTCAACACATCCATCGGCCTTCTTTTTTGGCTGCCATCGCCCATCTTCATAGCGGCTCCAGTTAAATTGAATCTCAAATACCGGCAGGTAGTTATTTTTGTCGTTGTTCTCATCATCCGGATTGTCTTGCCCCAGTTTTTGAACACGCTCCTTGATACTGGGCCAGAATAAATAAGGGGCGCCCCTGTAAACTGTTAGCAGAACTACCTCCGATTCAATATCCAGGTCAATACGCTCCCAGGGCGACCAAATATTACTCTCATTTCGTATGCGGAAGAAGTGCGAATGAGGCTTTAATCTTGTTCGGCCAATAACATAAAAACGTTTCAATTCTAGTCCCTCTTCCTCTACGATCGTTTCCGTAAAAGCAGCTATTTCCAAATCCCCCACCTCATCCACTTTCCGCAAATAATTCTTATAGGCCTTCTCAATATTTTTGTCATTTAGTTCCCCCTGCGCCAACTCACCCTCAAAATCTTCAAAAAACGGCGTTTTATTATCCCGCAACTCCGGTTCTATCCAGTTTTCAGGGTAAAGGAAAACCTTGCGCTGGGCTTCCCACACGCGGTAGTGCTTTTTCCATTTCCAGTCTGTTCTTAAATCATCCAGGTTTATATCGGAAGTAACTTCTTCCAGTCCCATTAACAAGCGGCGAATATAGAGCTGCACCGAGCTGATTGCCTGTTTGACACGGGTGGTCTTCATGCAGGGATCCATCTGCGGGTCAAGGAGGAAAGCATTGTAGAAACCCTCAAAGGAAAATGTACGGTTTACTCCGGTAATCACTTCCATCAAATGGTCACGTTGCAGAATGCGCATCTGATCCCTAAATTGCCGGGCTACCTGCCGCCATTGCTCTTCACTGCATTGGGCCTTCACCGCGTTGCGAATCTGTTCCACTACGGTGATTTTGTGCCGGAGCAGGTCGTCGAAGGATTCCGGAAAAGCGGCCTCCAGTCTTATACAGTTGGCATCCTCCTCCTCCACCCAATATTGAAGGGTGGAAGAGGAACGTCCGCTTCGCTTAGCGAGCCGGGCCAATTCCAACAATGGTTGGAGTGATTCCCCATTCCTAAGAACCCCGATGCGCAGTTTGCCATCTTTCGGCTCCTGGCCATCTTCCAGGTCAAGGTATCTGATGTGGCTTGCCAGGGTTTTTACCTCGTCGTATTCCATATTCAGCAGGGAAGCCAAAGTTTGAAATGCTTCTTCCGCTGCTCCTCCCTCGCCGGCTTTTGCCTGCCTGAAAAAGGCCAGGATATCTCCTTTTTTAACGGATAGCTGATCCCGGACACTTACGAATGCCATCAATCCTCTCCACTGTTCAAAATTCAGAGCAGGTTCGTCTTTAGCAACTGGAACCTGGTTCCAATCGAAGTTGTGGAAATCACTGCCGTTTTCGGCCAGGTATTCGATTTCTTCCGGCGTCAAATTCCACTCTTTGATCAGCCAACTGATCTTTTCCAGGCGGAGCAGGTGTTGGTGAATTTCCTCTTCAGAAGTACTGCTTTGGGGAGAGAGCCAGTTGAGGAAGTCGCCAAACATAGTATCCCCCGCCTCCGATCCGTTCAGGATGCTATGGAGCAGCGCTTGAATAATCCTGGTTGGCAAGCCTGAAAAGGCTTCTAATTCCCGGTTTAGGTAAATTGCCGTGTTGAGGGATTTGGAGATAATTTTGATGAACAGAGGGTAGGTATAGTCAAACAATACATCCCGGCCTTTAAACAATCCTGCTATATGAGAATTTAATGTAGGCAGATGTAAATTTGGAGGCAATTGAGCCGGCAATACCTTATACAGCTCCTCCAGTTTTTGCCGGGCCCATTTCATTAGTTCCGAGTCTTCTCCTCCAATGCTGCCAAGCCTGCCATCCTGCTCCAAAACCGTTCTAACCTCCTGTATGGTATCATCAGCAAAGCCGTATTGTTCAATTAGTTTTAGAATGATTTCCTGACGTTGCCTGAGATAGGTATCCGGTGGAACGACATTGACAATGTAAAACAGTTTTGAGTACTGAAAATTATTGAATGACAGAGGACGGTTTGTGACAAGAAACTTAATCAGGTCGGCCATCCTGTCCTCGGAGAGCGTAGGGAAGAGCGCTCTGATTCTTTGTTCCGCCAGTGCTTCATCGGTAATTTCCTGTTCCGGTTCCCTGGGAAGTGTTGCGAAATGCCCTTCCAGGATAATTTTGAAATCCCGGACATCCGCTGCACTAAATCCTTTTTGAACCATTCCATTCAAAATGGCTTCAATAGGATCAAGCAGTTCAACCTGAGGATCAGGTTGTTGATTTTCGGCAGTATCTAATCCAGTCTTTAACTGCTCAATGAAATACCTGATGCGCTGGTGCACCAGTTCCAGTTCCTGGCCAGTTTCAGTATGATGCTGCCAGAGATAGGCCAGGTCGCGAATGGAAAAAGGCGAGCGTTTGATTTGCTCCACAAATTCGACAAACAGGACGGTTTCTTCCGTTTCGATATTCACACTGGGCGGCATTCCCCAAAAACCTGCCGTTTCCTTTACCTTGAAAATTTCCAGATTTAAAAGCCGGTAAGCCAAAATGAATTCCGGAATAGTAATTCCCAGGTAACGGGCCATCGAAACGGCCTTATAGAGTACCGATAGGTTTTTTAGGCTGAGCGAATTTCTGAAAAAGTAATAGATGGGATCTTTAACGCCTCCAATAATAGGCTGGACGATCCACTTGTGTTCTCCGGCCAGAAAATTAATCAAGGCCACCAAATCCGTTTCGCTCAGGTGGAGCGCGGCTGCTACGAGTGATTGATGCTGGGTAATCGAATGAACGTCTATTCTATTCAGTTCGTATCCATCCGGGCGTAATTCGAAATATTTCCATTCTGATTCTTCATGGGCGTTTTCACCCAGCTCCGAATAAAGCGATGTATTCAAAAAGACTTTTTCGTACAAAGTTTTATGATTCCCTTCCAATTCCTCCGCCTCGTAAAGGGAAGAAAGGGCGGTAAAACCAGCCCCTGATTCCATTGGCCCCCACCAGCTCAGTAATTCAACAACACTGGCGCCTTTTTTTGCTTTTCGCAAGCGCTCCACATGGGAAAGCTGAAGGAGCACTTTATCGTTGAAAATATCGGTATGCAGATCATAATCGAGTACGCTCCTTTTGGCAAAAGTCATAATGCCCTGGTGGAGTTCCATTGGCGTCCAGCCAAGCGTGCGACGCAGTCGCTCGAACTTGGCAAGGCGGATGATAATGTCTTTTGAAATGGTTGACAGTTCTCCTTCCAAAGGATCGTCCGTGAACAGGATATCGATGGGTGGCTGTCCGGAGGGAATAGCATCCTGGATATATCGAGTTCCAAGGGTCTGGCGCAGGAGTATGAGTTCTTTGGCTCCGGTATCACCTTTTTTGTTCCCTTGCCAAAAACCTAAAAGGGGCATTAGTACAGAGAGCTTTTTCCCTTCTGTTTCCAGTTGATCTTCAGAAATGCCAAAAATGGTATTTAGCGGTTTACCAGACAGGTTATCCTTTATGTAAATATAAGCCGGTTCCGTCAACCCCCAGAATGACCGCATGGCAGGTATGGCGTTCAATTGATTGATTCGGCGTTTTGTATAATCGAATTGATTATTCGTCAATACTACATGTCGAAAGGCCTCAATCAGTTGGTATAGTGGTATATCCAGGTAATCCAGATAAAGGCGAGCTTCTGTGTACCATTTATCCCAGGGGAGCGACATGGAATACCGATACGTCGCCGGCTTTATATAGGCTGGCGAAAATTCATTTTCCGCCCTGAGTTCCAGTTCTTCGGCAGAGTAGGTGGTTTGCAGGTCGAAATTCCATTCGTCTTCCTGCCCATACGATACTAAACGCTCCAGGATCTCATTTACCAGATCGATGTACGGAAGTTGTGTTTCCGTGTTTTGGGTGGTCGGTTGCAACAGTAGGATATCAGGGCGCTTTTGCTTTAGTTGATCGCCAACTGTCAGTTGCTGGCCAGTATTATATATGGGAATTGCCAGAAGTTCCTGCAGATAAGCAGCCGGGCTCAATACCGACTGGCATTTCAGTACTTCGCGGTAATACGGCTGGTCAAGTAAGGTATTGGTGTCCGGCAGGTAGTTTTGTATGCCACGCGTTTTAACTGTTGAAACTGGTTCTTTTGTTGCAGGCGCTTCAACTGCAGGCGGCACAACCATTGGCCGCACTACATCCAGGGCCGCAGAATATTTCCAACTGGTTGCCGACACCATAAAGGCCATCAAACGGGCGCGTTTGTATATCATGTCGGCTTCAGCACGCAACTCAGCCTGGCTCGCGCGCGTACTTTTTTTCCGGGCATCTGCCCAAATAGCGGTAAAACCGGACTTGCTCAGGTTCGCAATCTTCATGGCGGAGTCGAGGGGCGGCTCCATCGCCATTAGTGTGATGGATTTTTCATTGCGCTGCTCATCATCCGGCAGGAGTTTATAGACGCGCTGCCAGCTTCGCAATTCCTGTAGTAATCCCGCTTGTTGTGCTTTGGAAATGCCCTTTAGGTTGGCGTCTGCCCAGAAGTTATCGATGGCTTTTTGCTGTAAATGAAAATCCGGATTCTGGGCAAAAAAGGTTGAAAGGCCCGTACTCGGTTGACGGTTTTGGGGCAGCACCCTGGATGTTTGCAGGGCATGCACAAAATCCACCATCGGGAAGGCTTTTTTAAAGGTGCTGGCCAGTTCTTCAGCATAGGCAGTCTGGGTAAGCCGCTTCCCATTTTCCTGCCTGGGCAGTAGTACTTTCTTTTCATTCAAATAAGTGCTCCACTCTTTTTGGCCCTTTTTAGCCAGGTCCCGGATATGTGTGTAGTCGCCGATGTCTGGATTTTTTAAATCGCGGTAGAGGGCTTCAACCAGGGAGAGGTTTTGCCCGGTCATTGCAGAGAGGGTGAAAAGGCCCTGTATAGGTTCCTGGTACTTTTGTCCTTCTTTATCTGGTAGCAATTCCCTGACGTTCCGGCTATCCGAACGGCCATTTTGCAGGACATAGCTGCGAACGAAGCTGTTTTTTAGATTTTCGGGCATGTCTTCCAAAATATCGATCATACCCTTGACCGAAAACACTTCTTTGTCTTTCTTGCCTTGTAGTGCTATGTACACAGCCAATTCCTTAAGGGTGGCGACATATTCTTCGGCTTGTTTTTCCTGCAATGCAGGGATGAGGTTGTCGGAGGATGCCTGGATGAGCAATTGTTTCAGCGCCCGTTCGCTTTGATTAACCAGACTGGAAAGCCCGGGTAATCGCTCATCGTGCAGAAGCCCGTAAAAAACGGCCGGGGGAAGCCGGTATTCTTTGGGGTATGCCCCGGTTTCCGCCGCCAGCTTCCAGGAATGGATAAATCGCATGATCTTCTGATCACTAAGCTGAAGTTTGGCCGACAGATAGGCGATATCATCATCACCCAGTGTGCTCCAATCCTCCTCCGCGGCCACTGCCTTTATTTTGGACTCCAATTGCTCAAACTCGGAAGGCCCCAGATATACCTCATTGGGTACGGTCAGGTTGATGCGGGCATCTTTAGGGGCATTGATTAGTAAAGTGGATTCAGCAATTAACTTCTTATCTGCACCATATACCTTCACCAGCAGGTCTGCGCCCTGTGTTTTCATTGCCGCCGTTACCCTTTGGGTGTAGTTGATCTCGTAATTACCCTGTCCAAGGGTGGCAGCATTTCCTAATGGCCTCAGCTTTTGTCCGGCTTTTTTGTCGTAAGCTTTGACGAGCAGGCCAGGCACCGGGATTCCTTTTTCGGTCCGGATAATGCCGGAGATGCGGTAGGTTTCTTTGGGTGGCTTGCTGGTGTTGGTTTTTGTTTTGAGCATGGCGGAAGGTTTTTATATAATGTCTGAAGCAGGATTTTCAGAATAGCAATCCTGCGAATTCTCTAATCCTGCAAATTCTGATCCTGGCCATTATATTTCGGATTAAACAATAACTTATGCTCCAGGCTTTTCCCGCCGAAATTGATCAACAGCCCCAGCGGGAAATCATAAGCGACGGTATAATTCTTGGCCTGCGCCAGGTGTACATCTTCCAGCTTTACTTTAGCCTTTAGTTCCACCACAACTTTATTTTCCACCACAAAATCTGCCCGCCTTGTACCTACCTGAATTTCGTCATAATAAACAGCATGTTCCTGCTCTCTCACAAATGACAATCCTGCCCGCTCCAATTCGATGGCCAGGCATCTTTGATAGATCACTTCCTGGAAACCGGGGCCCATTTTATTGTGCACCTTCATGGCACAGCCGATAATGGCGTAGGTTAGTTTGTTTTTTATCATTTTTTTAATTGTTTGTATCAGAATTATCAGGATTTGAGGATTTTCAGGATAGCAATCCTGTGAATTCTTTAATTCTGCGAATTCTGATCCTGACTTTATGAATTGGCCACAACGCTGATCCCAAGCGTTTCTTTCGTCTTAGCCGACATACTAGTCTCTCTATGAAAGGGCTCTGTGGGCTTTGGTTACTATCCCGAGTCACTTGCAAAAGACTCGGCGAGGACAGAAAGTATTAATTCTTCTAAATTTCTTCATGGTGTAATTGTGTTATATATCAGAATTTGATTTTCTTTTTGTTTCCAGGTCTTAGACATAATCTCTTTCAGATTCAATAGAAATAATTTACTGTACTTTTCAGTATGCCTGATTTCAGCAAAATCTCGATTAATATTATTAAGCAAGCTTTGAGTATACTCTAATTCATATCGTTTATCAACTAACTTTCTTCTCAGCTCAAAGTTTTCTTTAATAATTTTCAGTGCTTCTTTTTGAATGATAGTAATTCTATGTTTCAATTTCACAAAATCATCAGCTTTTACGAATCACCACCATGGATTTCAGACCACCTTTCTCCAACATCTGACTTTATCATTTCCTCGGTTTTGGCTCAATTTTAAAACTTAATAGCTTATTTCCTTTTGCTGCTTCATTTGAACCATGCAAGGCAAGTGAGTGAGCAGCTATGTCCTCATCTGTCACTCCTTCGGATCCGGTAAATTCATTCTACCAAATTTTCCTCCTTCTATAAGACCCCGTCTTAAACTCATTGAGAATACAGATGTAACCATCTCTTTTCAGTGTCTCCACTGGAATATTAGCTGCAAGTTCATGTGATGATCTAAAATCATTAATGCATCTTTTCCTCCTTTTCTAATTTCTTCACTTCCAGTCATTCTAAATCTGGGCCTACTTGTTCTCCCTCCTAAGTCTGGTCTTGGCGGAGTTGAATCGAAATACAATTTTAGGTGTTCTCTTCTTGGCTGATTATCAGAAGAACCCTTGAAAGAAAGATGCTTAAATATTGGGTGTATTTTTCCTGTTCTGGACAAAAAAGCCTCAAAATCTTCTAGCGTCCTTATTGTCCTGTCTTTTTTTCGTTTACCTTTTTCGTCGATATATCTTACAGGATTCGAGGCGACATACCAATACAAATTCCCCCCATCCACCAACCCCGCCGGATCCGCACTACACCACCTACACAACCAACTCGCATAATACCGCGCCCCATAATAATACAACCCACTCTCCTCATCCCGCTCCTTACCCGTATAACGGTACCGCTTCGCCGCCGCTTTGATATCCGCATTTACAGCCTGGTAAGAAGTCGAGCCATAGGGGTAATATTCTTCATAGCTGATGACGGTGGCGCTGTCGTCCAGTTCCAGGCAGGCCGTTCCCAGGTGATTGCTGAATTGGTAGCGGATTAGCTCATCAGGAGAATCGTCGCCAGGTACGTCTTTAGTTTTGGTTTCTACCAGTGCAATACGCTGCGTGTCATCCTGTATATGCCAGGTTTCCCGCTCCAGGCCGTCCCGTTGGCGGAACACTTCAAAATGGCCAAAGTAGATGCGCTCTTTCAGGATGCCGTTTCCATCATCAATCACCTTGCGGGTGCGCTGTCCGGCGGCATTGTAGGTGTAGTAGGCCTGGCCGTCATTCGGAAGATTGATATTTTCCAGTTGGTCGAAGGGGTTCCAGGATAGAGCAAAGACGCCATTTGCCGCATTCGGTTGCAGAGCTTGCATATTTCCGTGCGCATCGAAGGTATAATCATTCTCGCCTGCCGCTCCTTCCCCCAAAGTCAGTTTCTTCAATTGATTGTTGGTATCCTTATAACCGAAGGCCTTTGTCCAGCGAAATTCATGCCCCGGCAAGCCGGAACGGTGAACTTGCCTGGCCATATTCCCTGCTTCGTCGTACTCGTAATACTGGCGGTACCGCTGCATCTTGCTGCCGTCTCCTGGATGGGGCAATTGTGTTCTGGCGCTGTCAAGCTGGCCATCGGGCCGGTGGTAAAACGCGGGTTTACCATTGGCGATCTGCCCGGCGTGATCCCTGCCCGTCGCCATGATCAAGCGATAGAGCGGGTCGTATTCGTAATCGTTGTCCGGCTCAACTCGTTGGTTGTTAAAGAAAATGACATCATTGGCATCATTGCGAATGGCCGTGATATTGCCTACCGGGTCGTAAGTATATTTTAAATCCTGAAATACTTTTCCGTTATCGTCCGCCTGCACGGTGCGCAGATTAATGAGGCGGAAGGTTTCTTTGTCGTAGGTATAGGTAGTGGTTACACCGTTGCCGTATTGAATTTCGGTGCGTTGTCCCTTTTCGTCGTAGTTGATGTTTTTGACAAACTCCTTTTCGGGTTTGCCATTCACCACAGCTTTTACTTTTTCCAGCAACCCGGCTTCGTTGTAGGTGTAGGAAGAGGAATTGGGCCTGGCTAGGTCCTCCGGTTCGTCAGGGGTTTTGCCCCAGTGTTTTACGGTTTCTTTGACCGGACGATCTAAGGCATCGAATTCCGTTTCCAGTTGGAATATCTCCTCTTCCAGTTGGGAGTTTTCGGCATCGTTCCAATCGGGTAATTCTTTGTAGCCCTGCAAATGCCTTTTTTGACTGCGCAGCAAATTGCCTTTGATATCGTATGCTATAAACTCCACTCTCCCGGAAGAATCCGAGTGGATGTTTACCTGACCGATCCGGTTGGCCATTGCGGCCGCCAGGCGGGAGGAGAAAGTCATTCCGGCTTCGTCGCCGTATTCAATCGTTTCATATACTTTCTCCAATGGCGCTGCCCCATTCTCATCGGCCACACGCATCCTGACCGGCCGCTGCAAGGCGTCATATTCAAAGGAAAAAAGATGATCCCGGCTATCCCAGCGCCTGACCGGATTGCCCATCACATTATTGAACATCCAGCGTTCGCCGCTATCCATGCTGTTTTGATACACCCGGTGCCCGAGCATATCGTATCGGTAGCGCATCACTACATTGCCGCGGGCATCGGTGATGCTGCGGGCGTTGCCTTCAATATCGAGTTGGATATAGGTAGCATGAAATTCATCCTCGTAATCGGCCGGATTCCCGGTTGCATCCCGTTGCACCGTCTTTTTATTATGAGCAATACTCAGGATGGGCCTGCCCAATGTATCCAGGTGAACTACAGACGGCGTATTTGCATGAACGACAGCTTTTCGGGCGGCCTGCTGCTCTTTAACGGGGCCTTTTCCCGCAGCCGTCAATTCATCATCGATTTGCCGGTGGATGCGATCGGTGTACCATGGGTTTTCCACAACTGTACCATCCATACCGGTTAGCCGGAGGGTATCGTTCTGATCATAATTCACCTGCACCCAGGCATTGAATTCCACTTTGGCGAAAGTCTTGTCGGGCATTTCGGTTTTGATGAGCCTGCCCGGCGCATCGTAATATAAAATGGGTGTGACGCCGACTTCCGCCAGGAATTCCGCCCGGTCGAAACGGGGTGTTACAGAGAAGTAAGGTTCGTATTGTTTGACCGGATTGCCCTTGTTGTTCAGTACCGTCCTGCCGGCACCTACCCAACGCAGCCGGGGGCTATCGGGGTAATCCTTGTCGGTATTTACTTCATCGAAAATGATATTTCCGCCGGGATCAATAGAAAAACTTTTGGCCATACCCGGTTCTGCCTGCACTTTGGCCATCGCTACCTTGCCCAGTCCGTCGGAATATTCGAATTGCAGTTGTATGGGGCTGTCGGGGTTTTGACTGTGGTGCTGTTCTCTGTTGATGGCCCCCACCACAACCGGAGCAGGCGGGCCGCCTTGTTTTGAAGACGCCCGGTAGCAGCCAAAGCCATAGACAAAGCGGCTGGTGGCATTTTTTAATAATACTCTCCCTTTTTGATTTAACTCATTGGAGTTTTCCTCCTGGAGGAAGTCCAGGATAAGTCCTTGCTCATCGTCCGTCCACTCTTCTATCCCATCGAGGTTATCGGCCAGCTGCCGTTCGGGTATTCCATCATCATCCAGATCTTTTCCTAAAACTGCCACGGCTTTCACCAGGCCGAGTTCATCCGTCCGCACTTCCGCGAGATTATAGTTGGCGTCACGCAATTGCCGGGGAGCAAGGGCCCGGAAGTTGAAGGAGATGGCCTTCGCCCTGTTATCATGGGCATCTTTTGTTTCTGCTATCAGCAGAAAGTAGTCCTTGTAGTAACGGACCTCAGTTCTTGAGCCATACGGATCTGTATAGGCTACGGGCTGGAAGAAAGTGGCGTCGTATTCAATGACACCGGAGCGTACCCACCAATTGCCGTCCCAATTCATGAATTTTCCGGAAGTCATGTCGCCATTTTGGCCGCTGATCTTTTGACCGAATATATCCGTCAGCAATTCCGGCGTATAAGCGAGTTGGTAGCTTTCGTAAGGAATGGCTTTGGGTTCGAACTGGCCAAAGGGTAAAGCCGCTGATAGGCCGTCTTTGTAGTACAGGCTGCGCACGTGCTCGATCAACCTTTTTTTCGGTTTGCCCGGGAACGGATCGGTTTCCGTATCCAAATCAACCTGATAAGCAATGGGTTTCACTTTGTCATCATCCAGGACAGCCTTAAAATCAGCCAATTGATAAAGGCCATTATTTCTCGGCAAGTCATTCAGCTCGTAGGTTTTTGTTTCGGAAGGCCGGCGCAGGCGGTAAGCGTGTGGCAGATCGGCATCCTGGCTGGTATTTTCATCATGTTGATAAACTGCAAAACGATTCGCGGAGAAAGTGATAAGCGTCTTTTTCTGCTCCTTTTTGGCCTCGTCAGGCAACCCGGCATCTTCCTGCTTACGCGGGTACACCACCGAGGCCGTTTCCAGTATATTCCCAATGTTGTCAATTTTGACATTCAGAGTATGGGCAATACGAGGATCGGATTCATCTCGTTCGTAATGCAGGGTAAGGGCCTCGCTTTCAGTAACCAGAAAAACGCCGTGGCGATTTTCCCCTCTGGGCTGCAATAACTGAATATGGCAATTGTGAGTAGCTACGGAATAGGGCTTCCTCTGCAATTTCAGCGCCTCTTCCGTAGCGCCGCCAGGAGCATCCAGCGAAAATATCTCCTGCCGGAGCACCATGCCCTTACACGCTCGCAGCGCCTCCCGGAATTCATCGCCGCTTAATGCCCGTACTTCATCGGATAAGTGTGCGTCGGGCAATTCCGGTTCATTGGCAAATAGGTTTTCCGAAGGAAATTTTTTCAGGAATTCTTTCTGCCAGTATTCTTCTTTGAAATGTGAAAGAATGCTATCCCTGTCCAGAAAAGCCCCGGTATGGTACCAGGTTTTGGTCAGAACGGGCGCCTGGTACAAGGTGAGATCTGTGGTTTGGTTCCTACTATTTGTATGCTCTTTATAGATGTCGTAATGTTCCGTGTCGATCTGCTCCACCATACCGAAACCTCGGAATTCTCGCTCAATGTGGTCGTAATAACCGTGGTGATAACGATATTGGCTGGTGAAGCGGGCCCCCGTTATTTTTTCCTCCACGATCATTTTACTGGCCACCTGCACCGGGAACGGAAGTTTGGTGATCCAGGGCCTGCCTGCCAGTTTATCTTTCAGATAAAAATGAGTAGAGCTCTTGTATTCGATGGTGGTTTCCTTGCCGAAATTGTTCTTGTAGTGGATCAGCACGTGCGGTTTCCGGCTGTTCATCAGATCGATATAACGCATCGGAGCATCGGCATAGGCAGGCAGATCGGATGACCAAACAATGCAAGACGTACCGGTTCCCAGGAGATCGACAACGGAAAGCTTACTATTGCCATCTATTGGAAAGAAAGGATCAATTTCGTGAGCCGGGCTCCAGGCATTGCCGCTCAGGTTCAGGTAAGCCCTGAATGTATTTGTCCCCAAATACACGATATCCGTGGCGCCGGTGCCGCTCACATCGGCCAGATGCAGATACTGAGGATTGAATAGATCGGGGTGATCAAATATGGGCGCACCATCCATGGTGATTTTTGCGCTGAACCTGCCGTAGCCCATATTGGCCCAGTAGCATACTTCCCCGTTGCGTATGCGGACGATATCGGTCATTCCGTCGCCCGACATATCCGCCAGAAAGATGCTTTGCTCCTGATCGGCAAACACGATGGCCGGGCCGGCTTCTTCATCCAGTGTTTTTGCAGCGTATTCTGCCGGCAAATGGCCTCGTTTGCCATCGGCAGCATACCAGACGAATACTTTTTCTTCCGTTACTACCAATTCCGGCTGCCCGTCGCCATTCAGATCGATCAGGCGGGTATTGGGATCTTGCCGGCCGATATTGGCGACCTGTGCAAACTCCTGAAAGGCTTCCCAACCGTTGTCATGCGTTAATTGAAAATAGCCGTTCAGGCCGAGGCTGTTCACCACCACCTGCTTTTCGCCATTGGCCGCCAGATCCTGTATAGATAGTACGCCATTTGACAAGCCGGAAAAGGACGGCCTGGGAATAACTTCCCGGGCCGGTGCAAAGCAAACTTCGCCATTGCCGTCCACATCACCCAAATTGCTTTTATAGAACCAGCCGGTGCCTTGCTCCGTCAGAATACCAGAAATGCCTTCGTTGTACAAGTCCACCCATTGGTAATTATTGGTCAGCCCAACCGGAGCGTTGACGATATTTTCCTCGCTGACGGCCTTTATTTGATCGTTCCAGTGAAGCGCCTGGTAAGTGAACTCCATCGGAGGCAATGATCTTGGGGAATAGCTGCCGTCGGGTTTTCGGATATAACCGAATTGAGTGATCGAAGTCAGGTAAGTCGTTTCTGACTGGTTGGAATCGTTGATCGAAGACGGCTGATAATCCAGATTCAGGGATCGCACCAGATAGTTTTTTCCAAAAGGCTCTTCCTTCGGCGTCCCCACAAATTGCTTTTCCTCCGGGAAGTGATGAAACATCAATATTCGGTTGCAAAGGCGATTGGCCCGAATTTCGAAGCCGGCCCGGTAGGAGGAGAAGGCATCTTCCCGGTAGTTCCATAGTCCATTATCGTCTGGTTTGGGATTGTCCAAATCATGTTCTCCGTAATCGAAGATCAGCTCAAAGAAAAATTCTTCCTGCTCATCGGGCATTGGCGGATCGTAAGCCCCGACAGGATTTGCTTCAGGGTAATAGGGCTTTAGATTGCCGTACCGGACACTTTTAAGGTAGGTATTGGCAAATGGCGCCAAACCGTTTATCCTATTCTTTTCAAAGGGGTTATCGGGTACATTTTCCAGGTTTTCGACCTTATAGCTGTATTTTATCCAGTTGCCTTTATCATCATAGGTGAATTCCGGTAGCCATTGGAAGATGCGGGCCGGATCTCCGGGGTCGGCAATTCGCGCGGTGGTGGTTCTGCCGAATAGGGTAGCGATATTTTCCCGTGTGGTTACCTTCCAATAGATTCCCGTATCCGGATTGGGGTGAATAATTTTTTCAATACGTGCAAAACTCCCTTCGATGCGCGGCAGGTATCTTTGGACTGTAAAGACGTTATCATCTTGAGCGGCTACTTCACTTGTTGCTTTGGGAACCAGATCCTCCACACCTGAAAACACAAATGTGTCTTCTTTTCCACCACCGAGGTATCTGGGTAATTTTTTATCCGTTTTTCGCTGAATGACAGGCAAATCGAGGGACCAACCCAGGCCAAAAGGACTGTTTCCTCCGCCTGAATTATAGCTTAGAGATAGGGTAGGAGAAAAACGATTGCGCCCAGGCGTAACGGGCATGGGAATACTAAATGCAGCCGTACCATTTGCGGCATTGACCTCAAATTTTTCATCGATGCCCCTGAGCGCCCCGCCTCCTTTAGGCAGAGAAATTTCGGGAACCTGAATAGCCGCTGATTGAGTTGGGTGCTCTTTTGCGAGCGCACTAAGATCAGGTTGGCCTGAAAAGTTACGCTTGGAGTCCGGGGAATTTCGATTTTGGGTATCCATCAAGTCAAGTCTTTAATCCTAAAAAGGCACTGATGCCCCTCAGAGCTTGTTTGGAGGCCGGGTTTGAAAGCGAAAAGAGTCAATTTTTTGATGAAACGGCTTGTGCCGTACACGAAGTGTCGGGAAGGCGTCTTTTTGAAGAGCGTACCCATAGGTACGATCAAAAAAAGCAACGAAGTGTCATCAAAAAAGAGACCTTTGCAGCTCAAAGATTGGCCTCCAAACAAGCTCTCCGTCCATTCCAAATTTAAGGGCCTTTCATGGCAACGTATTTTGGTTTTCAAAATACTTCGATTAAGTTATGGCCGAACCAGGCCCTGTCGATAGTCCTGGCTTTTCAAAATTTGGAACATTTGTAACAAAAAAGGCAAGCCTTTAGAAGATTTGTTTCATGCCGGGGAAAAGAAAACAAAACAAACAATTGACAATCAATTACTTGCGCGTTTCATGGGGTTTGGCGCCAAATTCGTTGAAAAACGAGCGGCTGAAATGGGAGAAATCCTTGTAGCCCACCCGCACAGAGATCTCTCCGACAGGCAGAGAGGTGGTTTCCAGGAGTGATTTCGCTTTTTTCAGGCGGAAGGAACGGATAAAAGCGGCCGTCGGTTGCCCCGTCAGTGCCTTTAGTTTGCGGTGTAGTTGAGCGCGGCTCATGGCTAGGGCCCGGCAAAGATGATTCGTATCGAACAGGTCGTTGGCCATGTTGGATTCTATGATCTGGCGCAATTCCTCCAGGAAAGCGGATTCCCGTCGCTCCAGTTCCCCAGATTGATCCCCGGTAGTAAAAGGATTGGTAAGCCGATCGCGCAGATATTTACTCCGGACCACGAGGTTGTGTATCCGGACCAGTAATTCTTCCTTGTCAAAAGGTTTCGTCAGATAGGCGTCTGCTCCTTGCGACAAGCCGGCAATCTTATCTTTACGGGCCACTTTGGCAGTCAGGATAATAACCGGAACATGGCTGGTCCGCCGGTCTGATTTCAATCGCCGGCACACCTCAAAACCATCCATTTCCGGCATCATGACATCACAAAGCACCACATCCGGCACCAATTCCAAGGCTTTTGAAAGGCCGTCTCTACCATTGCGGGCAGCCTGAATATCAAATTCGGGCCGCAGATAAGAGGCAATGTACTCGATCAGGTCGGCATTGTCTTCAATGATCAGGACCTGGGGCTTCCCGTCATTGCCGGAGTTATCGGAAGCCATTAACTCATCAGAAGCCGCCGGGAGGGGGATCGCCGGCGTAAAACGGAAAGCCGAATCGACAGTTGTTTTGGCCGGAGCATCCCGGTGCACTGGCAATAACACCTTGAAGGTAGTGCCTTTCCCCAATTCACTTTGCACCTCGATGCGCCCGCCCAGGAGTTCAGCCAGTTCCTTGGCCAGGGCAAGGCCGATACCTGCTCCACCATCTGGCCGGGTATTCGTGCGGCTGCGCTCTATGGCGGCAAGATAGGCGCCATCCACCTGGTAAAAGCGGTCAAAAATATGGGAAAGTTTGTCCGGGGAGATACCTATCCCGGTATCCTGTATCTTCAATTCCAGAAAGGGATCTCCTTCTCTCAATACCTGGGAAGCAATGACTTTGACCGTGCCGTACTCCGGGGTAAACTTAATGGCATTGGTCAACAGGTTGATCAGGATCTGTTGTAGTTTATTTTCATCAATATCCATTACCAACTTATCCTCCTTGGCGAAAAAAGCCAGGTTGAGCTTCTTGTTTTCAGCCAGGGAATGGCAGGATTCAGTCAGGTATTGCAGATAGGAGAAAACGTCAGTTTGCACCCAATCAATGGCCAGGCTATTGCTTTCGAGCTTGGAAAGTTCCAATAGTTGATTGACCATGTTCATCAGCCGATCTGCATTGCGCCGGATGGGGGCGCCAATTTTTTCCTGCTCAGCGATCTGATCCGCTAATCCATTGATCACTGTCAACGGCGTTCGGAACTCATGAGTGATATTGGTGTAGAAACGGGTTTTGAAACGATCCAGTTCCATGAGGTGGTCGGCTCTTTCCTGTTGTACCTGGAGGCGGGCCTGTAAGATCCAGCGCCGGCGCTGGTAAAGGTAGAAGGCGCCCAGTAATAAAAGTAAAGCAATCACATAAAGAGAATAGGCCCACCAGCTAAACCACCAGGGAGGACGGATAACAAAACGGTATGCAAAGGGTTCGCTCCAGATCTGGGCGTCGCCCATTGCCTTCACCTTGAATGTGAATTTCCCGTAGGGAAGGTTTCGATACTCCGCTTTGCTTTCCGTCTGCGGAATACTCCAGGTTTCATCTAACCCTTCGAGGAAGTAGCTATATCGCAATCTCCGTGTAGCATCCCAATCAACGGCCGAGAAATGAAAGGCCAGGTGATTGATCTTATGGGATAGGCTGAGATTCGTTGGGTAATTGGTGAATGGAGCTACGGTATCAAAAGACGAGCTCAATGCCTCTCCAAAGGAAAAGTTGCGGCGATAGGCCGGATCCCGGAGCTGCCGGAAATCGACAAATTCCCGGCCGACCTCAAGGTGCGATAGCGTTAAGTTTTCCGGAGGTTTCGATGAGGGATGGAAATGCCGCAGATCAAGCGCGGCCGCTCCGTCCTTGGCGCCCCACCAGATCCGGTTTTGCCGGTCGATCAAAACGTTGTTATTGTTAGGATCCGGATTGGTTCTGGATAAGATATCTCCCTTCCCAAAGGAGAATACAGGCCTGTTCTCTTCCTTCTGATCCGCCTTCAATAAAGTTTCTGCCTGCAAACTGGATAACACCTGGATCTCATTTTTAGATTCAATCCATAGATTGTTCCTGCCGTCTTCCAAAAAAGACAGGGTCAGATTATCTTTCAATCCTTCCTTTTGGGTAAAACCACGGATCTCTTCCGTATGCAGGTCATACCGGGTGAGCCCCCCGGAGGTTCCAAACCACAACTTCTCCTGGCTGTCTTCAAAAATAAAATTGACATGATTACTGCAAAGCCCCTCATGGATTGTATAGTGTGTGAATAGCCCTTCCATGCGCCCCTCCCCGGGAGGGTCATACCGAAAAACCCCGCCGCCCCAGGTCCCAAACCACAATTTTCCCCGGCTGTCTTCAAGTGCCGACCAAACGTAATTGCTGATCAGGCCTTGCTCAATGGTAAAATGAGTGAACTGTCCGTTCAGATGATCGTCAGAAGGCTCAAACCGGGTGAGCCCGTTCCACCCGGTTCCAAACCAGAAGTTCCCCTGACGATCCTCCAGTATACACCAAATGGAATCATCGCTCAACCCTTCCTTAACGGTGTAATTGACAAAGCTTTTTCCATCATAGCGTAGCACGCCGCCACCGATTGTCCCAAACCATAAGTGGCCCTGGCTATCCTCAAAGATGGTTGAAATAAAATCGTTGCTCAATCCATTCGCGGTCGAAAAGTTGGTAAAGCCTCCTCGTCCGGCAAAAGCGGCCGGATCGTATTGGTTCACGCCGCCGCCCCAGGTTCCAAACCACAATTTCCCCCGGCTATCCTCAAAAATTGCTTTGATATCCTGGTGGCTCAATCCTGTCCTGGCCGTGTAGCGAACAAAGCTTTGGTAAAGATAGCGGTTGATCCCTCCTTCCCAGGTTCCAAACCAGAGGCCATTGTCTTCGTCGTCCAGCATACACCATACACTGCTGTTGCTCAAACCTTCCCTGGTAGAGAAATGTCTAAAGATCTCCTCACCGCTTTCGAAATCCAAACTAGTCGCCCCACCTCCCCTCGTGCCAAACCAAAGATGGCCCCGGCTATCTTCTAATATGGACAGGATCAAATTGCCGCTTAAGCCTTCAGCCGTCGTGTATTGTACAAAACTTCCCCCCTCCTCATAGCCCCCGTCGAAGCGGCAGACGCCGCCGCCGTCCGTACCAAACCACAAACGGCCCCGGCTATCTTCCAGTATCGACCAAACCTTATCACTGGCCAGGCCTTGTTCCATTGTGTAGTGGGTAAATCGCTGCCGGTCGAAGCGGCAGACGCCGCCGCCGTCCGTACCAAACCACAAATGTCCCCGGCTGTCTTCCGCAATGCTCCTGATGGCATTAGATGGCAACCCTTCCTTAATGGTGTACCAGGTAAAACTTTCCTCCCCGCCTTCAGTATCCGATTCATATCGGGCGACTCCATGGTCCGTTCCGATCCATATATTTCCCCGACTATCTTTGAATATCGCCCAGACCACATTTCCACCGGAACCTTCCTGGAGGGAATAGTTGGTGAATACATTTCCATCATACCGGCTAACCCCGTTCATCGTTCCAAACCACAAATGCCCCTGGCCATCTTCCACCATCGCCCTCACCGTTGTGCCGGCCAACCCTTCTTCCTGTGTATAGGTAGCCAAGGTATTTCCATCATATCTGCTTACGCCTCCGCCAAAGTATCCCAGCCAAATATGGCCTCGGCTATCCTTTAGCAGTGAAAGAACGAATGGCCCGCTAAGGCCTTGTTTTACGTCCAGATATTGAATATCGAATAAAGCCCCTTCTTTCATTTGCCATTCCCCGGCGGGAATGGGCTTCGGCTGCCGAGCCGCCATTACCTTCTTACTAGCTGGTACGGATTGGGGATGTGGAATACCGGCTTCTCCAGGCGTGATTACTTTTGGGTGCACTGTTACCGGTACAACCCTGGGCGCACTGGCCGGGTGTACATTGCCGGATACCTGCCTCACCCTGGGGACGCTCCTGATGGGTATCCGCCTGGGCTTTGCAACGCTATCTGGATCGATTCGCTTTCCCACGGCAAGAATAGAGGGCCGCCTGGGTATTGTATCACCCAAGTTATTGATCAGGAATGTGTCGGGAAGTAGCGTCTGGTTTAACAGTTCCTGCTCCGGCACAGAACCGCCTGTTCTATCCTCCGAGCAGGACAGAACAAAGACGAAAAGCACCCACAAAATATGCCGGATTTGAATATTCATTTGTTAACAGGTTCTCGAATAGGCTGCTGAGCACAATCAACAGCTCATCTGACTGCCATGTACGGCCGGGCAATACTGATTGGGTGGGCTCTCCAGGCAGTTGCTTTACTAAGCGTTTGTTCAAAATTCAATCAATGGCCCCTCCCGCTACCTGGTAGCGGAACAAATTACAAAAAAAAGCCAATGCATTGCTACCAGCTTCAGCCATATCACGGCTTTCCTGTCAATCGCTTTGGGGGGTGAGGTATCCCAATTCAAAATAAAAGATGCACTTTTCACCCCTTCAACTCTCAATCTGATACCCGGTTGATGCCCCATCTTCAAGGGCTATAGTACAGCCTTCGGCGTAATACATTGCATTGATTGGAAGATATGGCCTTCACCAGCATCAGCCCTGCCTGGCTGATTTGGCACACCTCCCGCACCATGCGGCTCGGCATCTGGGCATTATTAAAAATATTGGGATTGTCCTTGAAACGCGCCTCCTGCATCTCCCGGGCGTGGGCGACGCGGGCGGCGATGTCGGCACTGGTTTCGGAAGGCATCTCAAAACCGGTCAGCCGCTCATAGGAGGCGGGAATTATTTACGGGTTGAATTTGGAGAGACGCCGAAAGTTTTTTTAAAAACCTGGGAAAAATAGACAGGCGATTTAAACCCGCATTTATAGGCTACTTCGGAGACGGAAAGATCCTTTGACTTAAGTAATTCTTTGGCCATTTGAAGCTTGACATTGCGTATATATATAGCGGGAGACATGCCGGTAAGCGCTTTGATCTTCCGGTGCACCTGGGATCGGCTGAGCAGCAATTGTCGGGAAAATTCATCAATGGAAAAATCTTCATCTTCCAGATTGGCAAGAATGATCTTTTCCACTTTTTCTATGAAGGTATCTTCTTTGGATGCTATGGGAATGTTGCTGAACCGGCTGCTGATCAGCGTTTGGCTATATTTCTTTTGAAGGGTTTTTCTGACCTCCATCAATTTATCGAGCCGGATCATCAGTTCCGCTTTTTCAAAAGGCTTGATGAGGTATGCATCGGCGCCCTGAGTTAATCCTTCCAGTTTATCTTCCTGGGTAGCTTTTGCCGTCAAAAGGATAATCGGAATATGATTGCTTCTTTCATCTTCTTTCAATGTTTTACACACGTCAAAGCCGTCCATCTCCGGCATCATCACATCGCTGATGATGACATCCGGCAATATCTCCAGCGCTTTTTCGACCCCGGCCTTTCCGTTGTTTTCACTTATGATCTGATAATGCCCTTTCAAACAGGTTTTGAGGTAATGGGTCACATCAATGTTATCTTCAATGATCAACAGGATAGGCAGCCCATTCTCAGACAAAACCGGTTCCTGTTCTTTTGAACGTTTGGAAAGAGGCAATGAGTTGAATGTATGTTGATCTGCTTCTTTGGCCAGGGGCGCCTGGTTTTGAACGGGAAGCGTGATTGAAAAAGTGGAACCTTCATGAAGAACGGATTCTACCTTTATACTTCCATTCATGGCATTTGCAAGTTCGTTGACCATAGCCAGGCCGATACCGCTGCCCTGGTTATTATGTATAGGGTTGGCCTGATGAAAGCGGTCAAAAATACGGGGAAGATTTTCTTCCGATATTCCAATGCCGCTGTCTTTTACCTTGATTTCTAAGAAGGGTTTTTCCGCACGATAAACTTTCTTTGCGACGACGAGGACCTTTCCATGTTCCGGAGTGAATTTTATCGCATTTGATAAAAGGTTGGCCAGGATCTGTTCCAGTTTTTTAGCGTCAAAGTCCATTAATAATCCCTTCTCTTCGGAATAAAACTGTAAGCCGAGATTATGCATTTTGGCATAGGATTCGTGGGATTCGACCAGATATTTAACAAAGAGTATAATGTCATCCTGCTTTAAATCCAGACTTACCTTTCCCGCCTGCAACTTGGAAAGGTCGAGCATTTGATTGACCAGCGCTAAAAGATGGCGGCTGTTCTTTTTGATGAGGTTTATTTTCTGCGCAGGCTCCTGCTCCGGATGATCTTCCAGTTCATTGGCCATTCCTTGTATGACCGTCAGGGGCGTTCTGAATTCATGCGTAATATTTGCGTAAAACCGGGTTTTGAAAGTATCTAATTCTTGCAACCTAAGCGCTTCTTCTTTTTCCAACCTTCTTTTTAGACGAAAGCGATTCCAGAAATAGAGCGCTCCAAAAAACAGGGAAATATAAGCAGCATAAGCCCACCAACTGCGATACCAGGGAATGGCAATATGAATGCGAAGTACATAAGGCGTTTCGTTCCAAACCCCTTCATTATTCCTTGCTTTCAATTTAAACTTATAATTGCCGCCGGCTATATTGGTGTAAGCGATATACCTGCGGCCTTTGGGGTTCACCCAATCGGGATCAACGCCTTCCAGTTGATACAGGAATTCTGTAAGGCCAAAAAAGACGGGGTTAAGTGCAGAAATATTCAGGGAAAAGAAATTCTCATCCGGTTTCAAATAAATATCGGTAGCTTGAAATGGGGAAGACAGCAATTTTCGTTCTTCATCAAAAACCCTGAAGGACAGAACATAAGGTTGCGCTGATTCTTCATTGACGCGCAGGCTGTCGGGGTTGACAATGCTAATGGCATCTCTGTCACCTAAAACAATATTCCCATTGGCCAGCAAGCCCAATGACCAGAACTCGGTGTGCGTAAAATACCTTGAATTGAAAAACTTTACAGCGCTCCGGCCGGGATTTATTTTGGTTAATCCGGGGCCCCAACTCCAGACGTTCTTCTGTTGATCCAGCAGCAGCTTGTAGGAATAATTGGTAGGCGAACCATTGCTTTTGTCGAAATAGGCTACGACTCCTTTTTCGGGGTGATCGGCGTCCGTTATCCCAATGCCTTTCTCCTGCGAGCCGATCAATACATTTCCTTCTCCGTCTATGCCCAGGCCAAAAATTTCATACCATGTTTTATTATCGGGGATGAAATAAGGAAAAGTGTAGATCGTATCCTTGCTTGGATTGTACACACTATACCCTTTCGTACAGATCCAGATATTTCCGTTTCGATCCTCCTGAAGATCTTTTACCCAGCCAATTTCTACTGAATCCTGTTTTAGGAATTCCTTTTGGAATTTGCGAATGGTTTTATTGTTGGGATCAATTTTAAGTACCCCTTCATAATCTCCTCCAACCCATATATTGCCCTGGCTGTCTTCGATCATCCTGCGACAGGTCACCCCTTTTATATCGGGTTGTAACGCCCAGGGAACCAGTTTTTTTTCTTTTTCGGACACTTTAAACAGGCCAGTACCTGATAGAAGAACTAATACTTCGCTGCTTTGGGTAATTAATACATCCCAGATGGACAATCTTTCGGTCTGCTCATAATAGGATTTCGGCAGCGTAAATACTTCCCACTCCGCTGTTTGCAGATCCAACCGATAAAGCCCTTCCGAATATTGCGCGGCGATCCATAGTTTTCCGGTATTTTCATCTTCTACCACTCGCCGGACAATAAAGCCACCTCCCCCATATTTTGTTTTCGTATCCCGGGAATATACCTTGTTCTGTTGCCGTAATGGATCAAAAAGGTAAACGCTGTTGAATATCCAGTATATCGCTCTGTTTTTTTGATCGCTTTGAAAAACGCCGTAATATTTTTCTTTGGTGTAATCATTCTTTTTAAGGAGGCGGACTGTGTTTTTTTGTAGGTCATATTCCATCAATCCTGCGCGGGTAGTTACCCATAAATGGGTGGATGATTTCCTGGCCAGGCCCAATATGCTGGTTCTAAAGTCCTTGGGCGTATAGGAGAAAAACTCCATATTGATTTTGGTGAATTCCTCCTGCTCCGGATCAAAGCGGTATAAGCCATCATGCCAGGTGGCAACATAAACCTGATTATCGGAGTGGTGCAAAATGTCTCTGATGTCGAAACCTGTTCCCTTGCTTACTCCAATGGTATATTTGTTAAATTGATGCGTTCTGACATTAAATTTTAATATACCATCCGTGATGCTGATCCATAGGATAGAATCATTCAACACATCAAAAGTATAACCACCTAAAGCATTGGCCTGGCGTAGATTGAAATTGGCTTCCTTTTCATCTGGCCGGTAGCGAATTTCGATAATAGAATCTCGTTCCGGCAAAAATTGCATAAGCCCTTTTTCCCAGACTAAAACCCAATAGCTGCCAAAGCGGTCCTTAGTGACCCAACGCAATTGCCTTCCCGCTAATCCGGCTGTACCTTCCGGATCAAATTCCACATTTTTAATTTGTTCCGTTGTCAGATCCAGAATGCTTATCCCGCATTTTTCGGGATGCTTAGTGGATATCCAAAGTTGATTGTTCTCTTCATCGAGGAACAGATCGTTGATGTAATTGGAAAACAAAGACGAGCTATCCAAAGGATCATGCCTGAAATATTTGTGCTGATCACCATCATATCTATTTAACCCATCGGTACCGGCGATCCATAAAAAGCCATTGTTATCAATGACAGCATCTGAAACCTCACCTACCTGAGCATTCTTTAACACAATGGGATTTTCAAAATATTGTACTCCCTGAGAAAAGGATGGGAAAGAGAAAAAAGAAGTAAGGGTTAGAATTAGAGCTACCGTCCTCGCCATAGACAAAACAAGGGAAGGTATTTATTTCCACTTCCCTTAAGTGGATTAACTGAAGTTATTGGAAAAGGTAATTAGCTGAAGCTACGCAAAAAACTTCATTCCTTAAAATATTTTTCTTTGTTTCCCTATCAGGGTGTCCTTTTGCCTTGCTGGATATTTGGAATGAAGGAATGGGATTGGAAGTTTGGCCTGGGGTCTGCCGCCGTCCGCGCCACCTTCAAAATCCTATCATACGCCCGGGCGGAGAGCTGCAGTTTCTCCATCACCTTCTTCACCAGCATCAACCCCGCCTGGTTCACCTGACACACCTCCCGCACCATGCGGCTCGGCATCTGAACATTGTTGAAGATGTTAGGATTATCCTTAAAGCGTGCCTCCTGCATTTCGCGGGCTCGCTGTACCCTTGCGGCGATATCAGCGCTGGTTTCAGAAGGCAATTCGTTGCCCGTCAGCCGCTCGTAGGACACGGGAGTGACTTCCACATGCAGGTCGATCCGGCCGATCCGACTTCGCTTTCCGTCCACCATAATTTCAATGAAGGCGGAAAGCTTCGCCGGACAATGGCAGGGGGCCGGAGATCTTGTTGAGGTAGTGTTTGATCTGGCCGGGAGCGCAGACGCAATCCTTGTCGGGGTGGTTATATGAACTGGAGGGGCAATATCAGGCCGGCCGAGTAGCCAAAATCTCCAATTGCTCCAACTCTTTTTTCAGAGAGGAAATCCTCATCCGCAATTCCTTTTCATTAATCGGGTGATCTGTTGCTTTCACCAAAATTGGTGCGCCCAGAATAACTTCTAACTTCCCAATGGATTTCAAGGTGAAGTTGTGCATACCTGACAACCACTTACTGACTTCCGACGGCGATTTCCCCAGCGCTTCGGCCAGTTCATTTTGCTTCATCCCTTTTACCTCCATCAGTTCCTGGATGCGTTTGGAAATGTCAACTGACATTCTGATGAAGGCTTCATGTTCAGGTTTGACATTATTGATAGCCGATTCAAATATTTTACTTGGCATATGTTCCCGTTTTTAAAGTATTAATTCAAAATCACCTTTTAGCTCCTGCCCCTCTACCCATAATTCCTTGATGACAAATTTTTTCGTCACAGCCTCACTTATTTTTTAGCCAACCGAAATTTTGACAGTAAATCCGGGCTGTCCTGAACTTTCTGGCTTGTTTTGACTCCTCCGTTAAGAAGGATCACAATATTCCCATCGATTCGAAGGCAGTAAAGCCTTAAATTATATCCTATTTCTTTCAGCATTCCTCTTTTTCTCATCTCACTGTATTCCGGAGGTAATGCCTGTGCGGAGCTTTCATCCCTGAATAACTTCAGGTTTGCTCCTTCTTTTTCGCCGATATACTTTATCCATGCCATTAGGTCTTCGAATTCTTCCTTAAACTCCGAAACATTTTTGTGGCGCACGATAAATTTTTCCATCTCGTCCAACTCAGCTCCTTCTATTCTGACTGAATAATAAGTAACCTTTCTAAAACTGTACAGCTCCTCAATTTCCGCAAATGTTTTCACCTGGATAAACTTTTAAACGAAAAAACTATAAAATAATTTCTATTTTTCACTTATAAGTCAATATTTTACTGGTAGAGCCCCTGCACCAGTGGAGCAACAGAGCCTCCGCCTCCGTCCGACGAAGCCTTCTCTGATCGACGAAGCCTTGCGTAGTCGATGGCGAAGTCGCGCCTACCCCGCCCACGATTCCCGGTCCAAAGACCGAAAATGAATCGCCTCCGCTAAATCCTCAATCCTTATCCCCTCACTCCCCCCCAGGTCTGCCGCCGTCCGCGCCACCTTCAAAATCCGGTCATACGCCCGGGCCGAGAGCTGCAGCTTCTCCATCGCCTTCTTGACCAGCATCAGCCCCGCCTGGTTCACCTGGCACACCTCCCGCACCATGCGGCTGGGCATCTGAGCATTGTTGAAGATGTTGGGGTTGTCCTTAAAGCGGGCCTCCTGCATTTCGCGGGCGCGGGCGACGCGGGCGGCAATGTCGGCGCTGGTTTCGGAAGGCATTTCGGAGCCAGTTAAGCGCTCGTAAGAGACGGGCGTGACTTCCACGTGCAGGTCGATCCTGTCGAGCAGGGGGCCGGAGATCTTGTTGAGGTAGTGTTTGATCTGGCCGGGAGCGCAGACGCAATCCTTGTCGGGATGGTTATAGTAGCCGCAGGGGCAGGGGTTCATGGAAGCAATGAGCATAAAACCGGCGGGATAATCCACTGATATCTTGGCGCGGGAGATGGTCACCCGGCGCTCTTCCATGGGTTGGCGCAGCACCTCCAGCGCCGAGCGCTTGAACTCGGGCAACTCGTCCAGGAAAAGAACGCCATTGTGGGCCAGAGATATCTCCCCCGGGTTGGGGTTGGAGCCTCCGCCAACCAGAGCCACGTCGCTGATGGTATGGTGGGGCGCCCGGAATGGCCGCGTGGCGATCAGGGAGGATTCAGGCGGGAGCATACCGGCAACGGAGTGGATCTTGGTCGTTTCCAGCGCCTCGTGCAGGTTGAGGGGCGGCAGAATGGTGGGTAGGCGGCGGGCCAGCATGGTTTTGCCGGCGCCGGGCGGGCCGATGAGGATGACGTTGTGGCCGCCGGCGGCCGCAATTTCCAACGCTCGTTTGATGTTCTGCTGGCCTTTTACATCAGAGAAATCGACATCATAAATGTTTTGGTTTTCAAAGAATTCATCGCGGGTGATCACCATCTTGGGTTCTATCTTGAGTTCGCCGCCGAGAAAATCCACCGCTTCCCGCAGGCTGTTGACGCCGAAAACGTCGAGCCCGTTGACAATGGCGGCTTCCCGGGCATTTTGTTTGGGAAGGATGAAGCCTTTGTATCCTTCTTTGCGGGCCATAATGGCAATGGGCAGAGCTCCCTTGATCGGCCGCAGGCTGCCGTCGAGCGACAACTCGCCCATCATGATGTACTGATCAAGCTCTTCGCCGTTGACCTGATCGGTCGCGGCCATGACGGCCATGGCGATGGGCAGGTCATATGCCGACCCTTCCTTGCGGATATCGGCTGGGGCGAGGTTGACCACGGTTTTAACTCGCATCATACGGAATCCGATATTCTGAATGGCAGCTTCGATGCGCTGGAAGCCCTCTTTAACGGCATTGTCCGGCAGGCCGACCAGGTGATAAAACTGTTTGCCGGCGGCGACAAAGCCTCCGGTATTGACTTCAACGGTGATCTTTCGGGCGTCAACGCCGTGAACGGCGGCAGCAAAGGTCTTGACGAGCATTAGCTTATAGTTGTATTGGCCTCCCCCGGCTCTCTTCATTAGAGGTAGAGTGGCTAAAAAAAAGCAACTGTCTTAAAAAAGAAAAATAGCTGGTTGGTTTAACTCTCTATGCGCAGGCTAAGTTGAAGTGCTAATTTACTAATTTTTTGTTAAACCCTTCAGGTGTGTCTATCAATATCCGGCTATCCATAGTTTTTTTTTCTCCTTGCCCTACTTACTTTTATCAAAAGAAAATGCCCAGGACATATTGCCCCGGGCATTCGTGGGTGAAAGTTTTAAATTCCGGTGTCCGGCATTTTTACCAGGCCGCGAAGCAAGGACGGACGGCACTCGGAATTCGGCAAAGTGTATGCATTGGACGAATCCACGATTCTACGAATCCCGAATCCCGACCTCCCCCTACTGCTTGGCAACCACCACCTTAGTTGCTGTCTGTTGCCCCTGGCTGACGATCGTCAGATAGTAAACGCCATCCTGAAGGGAAGTGGCATCAACCGGCAGGCTGTAATCACCGGCGGTTTTCTGGCCTTCTTCGACCACCTTTGTAAGATTACCCTCTTTGTCGCGCAGTTCGATACGAACGTTGCCGGCTTTCAGCAGGGTGTATTCCAGGGTCATCCGGTTGGCTGCCGGGTTGGGATAGACTTTCACGTTGGTTGTGACGGCTCCTTCCATCGAAGTTTCGGCAGGAGCATTGGGATCGAGCAGCAGGAAGTGGCCCTTGCGCATGTCCTTGCCATGAGGGGGCATCCCGGGGCCCGGATGGGGCGGATGGCCGGGGCGGCGCATCTGCTTTTCTCCTTTCCCCTTTTTACCATCTTTGCCTCTTCTGTGGCCTTCCTCCGGGTTAGGGGCATATTTCTCATGAATGGCCCGCATATCCTTGTGCCATTGTTCCTGTTGGCCTTCTACTTCCGCCAATACGGCATCGATATCTTCACTGTACTTTTCCACCAGGCCTTTCAATGCTTCCATTTCGTCCTTATGTTCTTCGCGCATGGCCTTGAAGTCGTCCCGGCTGTGTTCAGGGCTATCCTTCAGCTGTTGCATTTCCTGGCGGTTAGCTTCAAATTTGGTGCGCAGCTCGGAGATCAGAGTTTTATCCTCAGCGCTGATCTTTTCGTCCAGCTTGGCCCGTTGCTGCTGCATTACCGGCCGGATGTTCTTTTCGTGGTAAGCATTCAGCTCGCTGCGCAGGCCATCTTTATCAACGTTATCCATGTACTCTTTATGGCGGGCGCGGCGTTCAGCTTTAATAGCTTCAAGCTTGGCCAGTTGTTCCTCCGTGAGAACCTGGCCTAGCTTGCCTTTGTATTCCGTTGCCAGGTTGTGGAAGGCTTCACGGTGATCTTCTCCGGACTCGAAGTCCTGGCCTTTCAGTTTTTGAAGGTCTTGTTCAAAAGCTGTATTCAGTTCTCCGAGCTGGCCCATCTGTTCATCAGTAAGCTGAAGTTCGGTTTTCATTTCCATCAGGTCACCAATGGAGAACATGGGCCCCTGTTTCATACCGGGCGGATGATGGCCGTGATGCCCCGGTTGGCCAAAAACGGCAGTGGCGGCCAGTAAAAAAACACCGATCAGAAGGGTGTTAAACAATTGCTTATGCATTTTCATGGCGAAATTCTTTTGTTTTTTGACAAAAATTGGGTTCAAAAAATTCGAGTTTTTCCTAACAGTCCCAATTCATAAACCTTTGCTTGGATCATTTCCCGGGTAGAAAGTTTAATCGGAATTCCTTTTTTCCCTTAGACCATCGTGCTGGTGGTTTTTTTCCTCAGGGGGCCTTCTTTTTTTGGTGCGCTCTCTGAAGTGGCGGGAAAAATCGTCCAGCTTCTGTACTTGTTCTTCGGTAAGAAGTGGTTTGATCTCCTGGTGCATGGAATCGATCAGTGCTTTCCGCCGGGCCCTGAAGTCGGTATGGACTTCCGAGATCCGGCCGGCATAGCTATGGACGATCGGGTGGAGCTGCTTTTGCTGTTCCGAATCAGCGCCTATGATATGATACAAATGTTCTTCAAACCCCGGGGGAAGACGCATCTCGGCCACCTTGTGTATCTGTTGCAGGGCCACATAGCGGTGAGTGAAGAAACCTGCGATGAACCCGATCCCAACGAGGGAGAACACTGCTGCAATTATTTTAAAAGTTCTCATTGCTGTTTTTTTAGTACTCCAGGTAAGTATAGGCGTCTTCGGGAGCAAGGTTATTTACCCCGATGATGGCATCGGTGGAAAGGCTGCCCTCCGCCATATAGATCCCGATGAGCGTGATCAAAAGGATGATCAGGCAGGCCGCTGCGGCCCGTGGCAGCATAGAAAGAAGAGTCGCCTCTACCGGAGAGGTATTCAACCTGGCCATTACGCCGTTCACGAAGGTGCTGTTGGGTACAGGCTTCAGGCTACTTAGCAGGCGCCGGTTTTTTTCCAGCTGTTCCTTTTCCCGGCGCAGTTCTGCCGAATCCTTCAGTGCGGCCTCGAGCTGGGTGTGCTCCTTAGCAGACAGCGGCTCGTCTAAAGAACGAAGCAGCAACTCTTCTATAGCTTCCTTTTTCATATTCTTATAACCATTTATTCAAAATTTCACGCAGCTTCTGCTGGGCTCTGGCCAGGCGGGAAGCTACTGTACCCTGGGGAAGCCCCAGTATCTCGGCTGTTTCCTTTACGGAATAACCATCAATGAGGCGCAATACTACTACTACCCGGAACTCCGGCTCCAGCACCTGAAGGGCTTTGCGTAAAGTATCGTGCAAATCCTGGCGGCCGGGGTTCATGCTAAAGTCTTCGGCGGCAAGGCTTCCTTCTTCCCTCCGGATGGCGGACAGCCAACGGGTTTTGCGCTGGCGCCGTTTCAATTCGTTGATCGATAAATTGATTGCGATTCGGGTGAGGTATGTCCCCACCTGAGCTTCTCCTCTGAAATCATTCAATGATCTGTAAAAGCGGATGAAAACTTCCTGCGCCACATCATCGGCCTCTGCAGTATTACCGATCATACCAGCCACGGTGGAACGCACCAGGCTTTCATGTTCTTCCACCAGCTGGCGGAAGGCGGCCTGATCGCCCTGACGGGCGCGTTCTAACACATCTAGGCTTTTATGCATGAACCTGGCTTCCAATATTGGTTTTGTAGTTTAGACCATGAAAATCCTGTTTTTTTTCCCTGCGAGGCCATTTTTGTTCTATATTTCTCTTGTTTGGCTAATTTGAGTGGATAAAAAAGGATAATGAGAAATTAACCTTATTCGAATAGACTGGCTTCGATAAATTAGGATATTTGCAGATTGAACAACAATACCATGGTATGACAGGAAAAAAATCTATTGCCGTTCTGACCAGTGGCGGGGACGCCCAGGGAATGAACCCGGCTGTCCGGGCAGTGGTGCGGGCAGCCGTCCACAAGGGGTTTGATATATATATGATCTACGAGGGATATAAAGGTATGATCCTTGGTGGGGATTACATCCGAAAGGCAGATTGGTCATCTGTAGGAGGAATACTGCACAAAGGCGGTACTTCTATCGGTTCGGCCCGGTCAGAGGCTTTCCGGACTACAGAGGGGCGGCGCCAGGCCGTGGAAAACCTCATAAGCCGGGGTATCGATGCGTTGATTGTCATTGGTGGCGATGGCAGCCTCACCGGGGCAAACATACTCCGCCAGGAATGGCCCGAACACGTCGATGCCCTGCTTGCCGAAGGCAAGATCAGCCAGGAAAGAGCAGAAAAGTACCGCTCCATTTTCCTGACGGGCCTGGTGGGCTCTATTGACAATGATATGTGTGGTACCGATATGACCATTGGCGCCGATTCTGCTTTATTCCGGATAACCGAGGCAGTCGATGCGATCATCAGTACAGCAGCGAGCCATCAGCGGACTTTTGTCGTGAAAGTAATGGGAAGGAATTGCGGTTATCTGGCCCTGATGGCCGGATTGTCCTGTGGGGCCGACTGGGTGCTCATTCCGGAAGACCCTCCCAAACCCGGCGAATGGGAAGACAATATGTGTGAACTGTTGAGAGCGGGCCGGGCCGCCGGCCGTCGGGACAGCATTGTGATCCTGGCCGAGGGAGCCCGGGATACGGAAGGGAACCCGATCGGCAGCACCTATGTAAAAGAAGTTTTGGAAGAACGGCTGGGAGAAGACACCAGGGTAACCATTCTGGGCCACGTCCAGCGAGGAGGAGCGCCCAGCGCTTATGACCGATACATGACGACCCTGCTGGGGTGCACGGCCGTGGACAAGATAGCTACCAGTTCGCCCGAAGATGAACCGTTACTGATAGGGGTTCAGGAAAATGATGTCATCACAGCTCCTTTAATGGAGTGTGTAAGCGATACTCACAGGATAAGGAGCCTGATCGAGGCGGGTGATTACAACCAGGCCATGGAACTGCGGGGCGGAGGGTTCTCAGAAGCCTATGAGACCCTGAAAGTAATGCTTCGAATCCTGCCCAGCGGAGCTCCGCGTGGCCAGAGGAGGTTGAGGATCGCCGTATTGCACGGTGGAGGGCCGGCAGCTGGAATGAACACCGCTGCCTTAACCGCAATACGCATCGGCCTGGACCACGGACACACCATGCTGGGGGTCAGTGATAGTTTTCAGGGCCTGATCCGGGGAAGTATCAAAGAGATGGACTGGATGAGCGTGGGAGGGTGGGTTAACATCGGAGGCGCTGAACTGGGCACCAACCGAAAACCACTTTCCGGAACGGATTACTATGCCATTGCCCGAACGATTGAAGAACAGAAAATTGATGCCATTCTCATGATCGGGGGCTGGTCAGGCTATCAGGACATTCATGATATGTATAAAAGGCGAGGTGATTTTTCGGCTTTCAACATCCCCATGGTGTGCCTCCCGGCAACCATCAATAACAACCTGCCCGGCACCGAAAGAAGTGTTGGTTCTGATACGGCGCTGAACAATATCGTTCAGGTGGTTGATAAGATCAAACAATCGGCCGTGGCTTCCAAGAGATGTTTTGTCGTGGAAGTAATGGGCCGGCACTGCGGGTTCCTGGCCCTGATCAGCGGGATCGCCACCGGTGCGGAGAGAGTCTATCTGCATGAGGAAGGCGTTAAGCTCAAAGACCTGCAAAAGGACCTGGAAAACCTGGTGGACGGCTTCTCCAAAGGAAAGCGCTTGGGGTTGATGATAAGAAATGAAAAAGCCAATTCGCTTTACGGCACCGGCTTTATGGCGGCTCTTTTTGAAGAAGAAGGCGGCGATCTGTTCGATGTTCGCCAGGCCATCCTCGGCCATTTACAACAAGGGGGTGACCCTTCTCCCTACGACCGTATCCTGGCCATCAGGCTGGCCCGGTTGTGCACCGAATACCTCATCACCGAATGCCTGGAAGGGAACAAACCGGTGTCTTTTATCGGACTGCAAAAGGGCAAAGTCGATTTTGTCGATATGGCCCGCTGGCCTGAACTGGTGGATGCCAAATTCCAAAGGCCCGTAAAACAATGGTGGATGAATCTCCGTGCTATCGCTAAGATGATGGCCTCGCCACCTGAAAACACCTATAATTGAAGTAATTGCTTATCAGCGGCTTGAGAGTGCAGAATATAAACGTAATGCATAGGGCCACAGGATTGCACAAAAAAGCCCCGAACGCATTACGTTCAGGGCTTAGCGCCTCAGCAAGGACTTGAACCTTGGGCCTACGGATTAATCCCGCTTTTTTCAAAAAAGCGGGACCGCTCTAACCAACTGAGCCAGGCGGGTTGATCTTGAACTTTGCCAGCAGTTTAGCCACTGCACTCTCCTCCTGGATGAGTTTTCGGATGTAGGCTTTGCCTTTGCAACAATGGTGGATGAATCTCCGGTTTTTGATATATCGCTCGATGGTAACAGCTTCGCTGCGGTTATTGACAAGGATCTTAAGTTTCAGCCCCTCTACTACCTGTACCTGAGGTGAAGGAATTTTCGGACAGTTCATTGTGGAATATCGCTCGAAGGCGGGTGTCTATATATCGGGCGTCTTACCTATAAACTTATCAGCGGCTTGAGAGTGCAGAATATAAACGTAATGCATAAAACGTTGCAGGATTGCAATTAAAAGCCCCGAAACGCATTACGTTCAGGGCTTAGCGCCTCAGCAAGGACTTGAACCTTGGACCTACGGATTAATCCCGCTTTTTTCAAAAAAGCGGGACCGCTCTAACCAACTGAGCCAGGCGGGTTGATCTTGAACTTTGCCAGCAGTTTAGCCACTGCACTCTCCTCCTGGATGAGTTTTCGGATGTAACCTTTGCTCTTGCGGTTTTTGATATATCGCTCGATGGTAACAGCTTCGCTGCGGTTATTGACAAGGATCTTAAGTTTCAGCGCCCACGGCCTGTACCTGGAGGTGAAGGAATTTTCGGACAGTTCATTGTGGAACAGAAGGCGGGTGTCTATATCGGGCGTCTTACCATATATAAAGTCTATCAGGAAGAAGGGTGTATCAGCGGCCTAAAACTTATCAGAGAGTGCAGAATATAAACGTAATGCATAGGCCACAGGATTGCACAAAAAAAGCCCCGAACGCATTACGTTCAGGGCTTAGCGCCTCAGCAAGGACTTGAACCTTGGACCTACGGATTAATCCCGCTTTTTTCAAAAAAGCGGGACCGCTCTAACCAACTGAGCCAGGCGGGTTGATCTTGAACTTTGCCAGCAGTTTAGCCACTGCACTCTCCTCCTGGATGAGTTTTCGGATGTAGGCCTTGCTCTTGCGGTTTTTGATATATCGCTCGATGGTAACAGCTTCGCTGCGGTTATTGACAAGGATCTTAAGTTTCAGCCCCCACGGCCTGTACCTGGAGGTGAAGGAATTTTCGGACAGTTCATTGTGGAACAGAAGGCGGGTGTCTATATCGGGCGTCTGGCCAATATAAAACTTATCAGCGGCTTGAGAGTGCAGAATATAAACGTAATGCATAGGCCACAGGATTGCACAAAAAAAGCCCCGAACGCATTACGTTCAGGGCTTAGCGCCTCAGCAAGGACTTGAACCTTGGACCTACGGATTAATCCCGCTTTTTTCAAAAAAGCGGGACCGCTCTAACCAACTGAGCCAGGCGGGTTGATCTTGAACTTTGCCAGCAGTTTAGCCACTGCACTCTCCTCCTGGATGAGTTTTCGGATGTAAGTATTGCTCTTGCGGTTTTTGATATATCGCTTGGTAACAGCTTCGCTGCGGTTGATGACAAGGATCTTAAGTTTCAGCGGGACCACTCAAATAAGGAATTTTCGGACAGTTCATTGTGGAACAGAAGGCGGGTGTCTATATCGGGCGTCTGGCCAATATAAAACTTATCAGCGGCCTTGGAGTGCAGAATATAAACGTAATGCATGGGCCACAGGATTGCACAAAAAAAGCCCCGAACGCATTACGTTCAGGGCTTAGCGCCTCAGCAAGGACTTGAACCTTGGGCCTACGGATTAATCCCGCTTTTTTCAAAAAAGCGGGACCGCTCTAACCAACTGAGCCAGGCGGGTTGATCTTGAACTTTGCCAGCAGTTTAGCCACTGCACTCTCCTCCTGGATGAGTTTTCGGATGTAGGCCTTGCTCTTGCGGTTTTTGATATATCGCTCGATGGTAACAGCTTCGCTGCGGTTATTGACAAGGATCTTAAGTTTCAGCCCCACTCTTACTACCTGTACCTGGAGGTGAAGGAATTTTCGGACAGTTCATTGTGGAACAGAAGGCGGGTGTCTATAAAACTTATCAGCGGCTTGAGAGTGCAGAATATAAACGTGCATAACAGAATTGGTGGGATTGCACAAAACAAAAAGCCCCGAACGCATTACGTTCAGGGCTTAGCGCCTCAGCAAGGACTTGAACCTTGGGCCTACGGATTAATCCCGCTTTTTTCAAAAAAGCGGGACCGCTCTAACCAACTGAGCCAGGCGGGTTGATCTTGAACTTTGCCAGCAGTTTAGCCACTGCACTCTCCTCCTGGATGAGTTTTCGGATGTAGGCCTTGCTCTTGCGGTTTTTGATATATCGCTCGATGGTAACAGCTTCGCTGCGGTTATTGACAAGGATCTTAAGTTTCAGCCCCCACGGCCTGTACCTGGAGGTGAAGGAATTTTCGGACAGTTCATTGTGGAACAGAAGGCGGGTGTCTATATCGGGCGTCTGGCCAATATAAAACTTATCAGCGGCTTGAGAGTGCAGAATATAAACGTAATGCATAGGCCACAGGATTGCACAAAAAAAGCCCCGAACGCATTACGTTCAGGGCTTAGCGCCTCAGCAAGGACTTGAACCTTGGACCTACGGATTAACAGTCCGCCGCTCTAACCAACTGAGCTACTGAGGCATATTTTATCCTTAAAAAACCTTTTCTTCAAAAGGCGAGTGCAAAGTTATCACTTCCGGTATAAAAGTGCAATCTTTGCTGAATAATTTTCCAAAAAAATATCTGTCCCGGCTAACGGCAAATAACGAGCAATCGTTCAGAAAACCGGTTTTTTCTCAAAGGTTGCTTTTTGAATCTTTGCTGTTAGTCAGGACGCCAAAATTCTTACTGATATGAGCCTACTTGCCGTTGGCACTGTCGCTTTTGATGACATTGAAACACCTTTTGGCCGGGCGGAGATGGTCGTGGGAGGAGCCGCAACTTACATTACCCTGGCCGCATCCTATTTCACGAAAGACCTGAAGATCGTCTCTGTAATAGGAGATGATTTTCCGGATGAAGAGTTGGATTATCTTCGTTCCCGGGGAGTCAACCTGGATGGGCTTCAGGTAAAGGAAGGCGAACGGTCCTTCTTCTGGTCTGGCCGTTATCACAACAACCTTAACGACCGGGATACGCTGGATACACAGCTCAACGTACTGGGTGATTTTGATCCTGTCCTCCCGGAGCATTATAAGAAAGTAGAATATCTTATGCTGGGGAACCTGACCCCCTCCATTCAAAAGAAAGTGATCGAACAGCTCGGGCAACGGCCTAAACTGATCGCGCTGGATACTATGAACTTCTGGATGAATACCGCCATGGAAAGCCTGCTGGAAGTGCTGAAGATGATCGACGTCCTGGTCATCAACGACGAAGAAGCTCGTCAGTTGTCCGGAGAACATTCACTGGTAAAAGCGGCGGATGCCATTCACCGCCTTGGCCCCAAATACCTGGTTATCAAGAAAGGCGAACACGGCGCCCTGCTTTTTGAGGGAGGTAATATCTTCTTCGCCCCGGCCCTGCCCCTGGCGGAAGTCTATGACCCTACCGGTGCAGGAGATACCTTTGCCGGTGGGTTTATCGGCTACCTTGCCAAGACAGATGACCTTTCCTTTGAAAACATGAAACGGGCGGTGATCTATGGTTCGGCAATGGCTTCCTTCTGCGTAGAGAAATTTAGTATAGAACGGTTGAAAGGGTTGTCCAACAAGGAGATCAAGGAGCGGATCGCCGCTTTTGTGGAACTGGTCAACTTTGATGCCGACCTGGACCTGTAAAAAAAGGAGGGCACTTTTCAAAAAGTGGCCTCCTCGCTAAAGCATCGCATCTGATAGTACAGGCGCTACGCCTCTGCCATCCCTTCCAGGATCTGCTCGGCGTGTGCCTTTGTATTAACTTTTGTAAATACCTTTTCTATTTTTCCTTCCTCATCGATGACGAAGGTTGTCCGGTGTACTCCATCGTATGTCCTGCCCATAAATTTTTTCGGCCCCCATACGCCATAGTCATTGAGGATCTTCTTTTCTGTGTCTGCGATCAGTGGGAAAGGCAGGCTGTACTTGTCGATGAACTTCTGGTGCTTCTTCGGGTTGTCGGGGCTCACCCCCAGCAATTCGAAGCCTTCCTTTTTTAATACGGAGTAATTGTCCCGAAGGTTACATGCTTCTGCCGTACAACCCGGGGTATCATCTTTGGGGTAAAAATAAAGGATCAGTTTCTTTCCTTTGAAATCGGAAAGAGCAACTTCATTTTCATTCTGGTCTATACCCTGAAAATCCGGAGCTTTGTCTCCCTCTTTAAGATGTGTCATGAGTCGGTTTGGCTTTTTTGTTCTGGAATACAATCAGAACAAAACAGGTGGGTGGTAGTTCATTTTTTCCAAACCTAACGCCGAAAATTCCAACCGGGCCTTACTTCAGGTGGCGGTGTAAGTCCCGAAGGCTTTCAACATTATGTGCAGCGGCAAAGATATCGATGAAAGGCATAGCGGCCTTAAGCCCTGACGTGTTGGGTTTAAAGCCGGTACTGCCTGCCAGTGGGTTCATCCAGATGACCTTTGCTGATTTACTCTGAATGATCCGCATACTTTCCGCCAGCAGTTCCGTGTTGCCGGTATCCCATCCATCACTCATTATGATCACAATAGTGCGGTTGTTGAGCAGCTTTCCGGCATAATACTTGCAGAATGCATGGAAGGACTCTCCTATTTTTGTTCCTCCGGACCATCCCGGGACGGCATCAGCCAGCCCGGAAAGAGCTGTGCCGAAGTCTCTTTGCCGCAGCTGGCTGGTCACCCGATACAGGGAAGTACTGAAAACGAAAGTCTCTATACGCCGGCAGGCATTCTGGAAAGCATAAATAAACTGGATGAGAAAGCGGCTGTAAAGGTCCATTGACTTGCTGACGTCACAGAGTAATACGATCTGCTGTTTATTCCGGGCCGGTTCGAAATGAGCCAGTTCCAAAATCTCTCCGCCTCGCCTCATGTTCAACCGCAAGGTGCGGCGAAGGTCAAGTTGAAGGGGGCGGTTGGAGCGTTTTCTGCGCCGGCTTTGCCGCAGCGCCAGAGATCGGGCAATGCGGTGTATCAGGCGGGTGACTTCCCAAAGCTCCTCTTCCCGAAAAGAAGAAAAGTCTCTCCGGCCGGCCATTTCCTGAGTGCTGTAAGTGGCCATTTCCTCTGTATCCCGGGCATGGCTGCCTTGTAGCCAGTTTTTAATGGATTGGGCCCTGGGCGGTTGTTCCTGCCCTTTGCCACTGGCCGCTTTTTGTTCTGGTGCGCCCTCCCTGGACTTTGAATTGACCGCCTTTTCCAATTCTCTCCAATACTGTATATAAAGTTCATCGAAGAGCATTTGCTGGGGAAGCGTACGGGCCAGCGTGGCTTTCAGGCAGAGCTGAAGGGCATCAGGGGCCCCGAAAGGAGCCAGCTTTTCCAAAGCCAGAAGCGCATCAGATTCTTCCTGGGGCCCAACGGTAAAGCCTTTCTGCCGAAGGAACCGGCAAAAGGCAACAATATTGGCGCTAAGGCTCGTCTGGCGCAGGATCAGTTCCATGGTGGGGAATTAGGGTTTATTAAGTCTAAGTTGCGATCAAGCATTTTAGGCCGGCTGGTTAGTATATCGCAACTTGAATTATGTAGATAAAGTGGCTCAATCCACGAATCACGAATCACGAATTCAACGAACCTGTTTCAGCTCCTGGAGGAATGGTTCCGCTTCTTTAAATCCTTTGATGATGCCCAGGCGTTGCAGCTGGTTGTCTAGAATAACATAAGAAGGGTAGCTCATTCTGCCGTCCAGGATGGCATAGGCAAAAGTATGAATGCCTCTTCTTCCGGCATCCACCACTTTGAACTCCTGTCCTCTGAAGGTCAGTGGTGCTTCTTTTTCTGCATTGAACTTCACAGGGTGAAAATTTTCATTCATGTACCTGGCTACTTCCGGCCGGGAAAAGGTTTTGCTGTCCATAACTTTACACCAGTGGCACCAGTCGGTGTAAACGTCGATGAAGAGGGGCTTGGGGTTTTCCCTTTGTGCCGCCAGTGCCTCCTCGATACCTAACCATTGTATAGCGTCAGAAGAAGGCTCTTCCCGTGCGGAGGCCAGAACATTTTCCGTTTTATTTCCGTCCGAATTCGATTCGGTTGCTTCATTCGATTGGCTGCAGGAGAATAAACCCATTAAGATTACGGCAGAAAAAATGAGCCTGCCATTTTTCAACAGATTAAGCTTACTTTTCATTGAATGGTGGTTTTAAGCATAAAAATCGGATGAAACAGGGAAAAGTTTTGTAACCAATGATACATTACCCAAAGTTGTATGCCCCGGCTTACATTACAGGTTGTCTAGCTTGGAAACGACCCCAACCTTCTCAAACAGCGCTGAAAGAGAATCCTGTGTATGCCGGATGTCCTGCCAGTCTTTGAGGATAATTCCGAGAGTGGATTCTACGAGCTCTTTGTCCAGATGTTCTATATGTAAGGCGGACAGGGCCATGGCCCAATCGAGCGTTTCGGCAATGCCCGGGACTTTTTCCAGCCTCATTTTCCGCACTTCCTGCATGAAGTGGCACACTTGTTCTGCCAGCCTTTCATCGATGCCGGGCACTTTGTTGCGAACGATATTCAATTCTTTTTCAAACCCGGGGTATTCGATCCACAGGTAAAGACAGCGGCGGCGCAGGGCTTCCGAAAGCTCCCGGACCCGGTTGCTGGTGACGATCACCTGAGGGATGTGGGTGGCGCGGACCGTACCGACCTCAGGGATGCTGATCTGCCAGTCGGAAAGGACTTCCAGCAGGAAGCTTTCGAATTCTTCATCGGCCCGGTCGATCTCATCGATAAGCAGGACGGGAGGCTTGTGGTGAGTGATGGCCTGCAGCAATGGCCGTTTGAGCAGAAACTTATCGCTGAAAATGTCCCGTTCTCTTTCTTCCAGCGTTTTCCCGGTATCTTCGGCCATCTTCAGGTGGAGCAACTGCTGCTGGTAGTTCCACTCGTACAGCGCATGAGTAGCATCGAGGCCTTCGTAGCACTGCAGGCGGATAAGGTCGGTTTGCAATGCTGAGGCCATCACTTTAGCGATCTCGGTTTTCCCCACCCCGGCCGGCCCTTCGATGAGTAGCGGTTTGCGAAGCTCCATGGCCAGAAAAACAGACATAACAATGGATGGCTCGGTGATGTATCCCTGTTCCCGGAGCATTTTCTGTATTCGTTCCAGTCCCTCGTTCCGCATCATGGTAAGCTGGTGTTTTTACTGGTTTTGCAGAAGAACATAGAAAAAGGCGGGAACTGATCCCGCCTTACTTAAATTCAAAACAATTAATGATTGTTCATCTCGTTTCGGTTACCTCACAGCAGCAGTAAGTGCCCGTGCGGCATAAACCCTGGCCAGGTGGAGGCGGTATTCCTCCGAAGCAAAGTGGTCACTCATAGGCATTACTCCTTCGCCGGCGAGCTGAGCGGCAGCGGCAATATTTTCCTCAGTAGGTTTTTTGCCGGTGAGCGCCGCTTCGACGTTGGAAGCCCGGAAGGCTCCGTCGGCAAGGCCGGTGAAACCTATGCTTACCTTCTGGCAAACTCCTCCATCCACGGTTACGGCGGCGGCACAGCCGACAATCGCAAAGCGGGAAGCCGGTTGCATGAATTTCTGATAAGAACTGCCGGTGCCTTTCGGCGGCTCGGCTATCCGGATAGCCGTAATGATCTCGTTGTCTTCCAGGGCAGTCATAAAGAAGCCTGTAAAGAAATCAGCAGCAGCGACCGTGCGGGCGCCATTCGGGCCCCGGAGTTCGATCTGCGCGTTGGCGGCGAGCATGACGGCGGGCCAGTCGGCCGCCGGGTCGGCATGGGCCAGGCTTCCTCCAATGGTGCCTTTATTGCGGACCTGTACGTCGCCGATCAGGTCTGCAGCTTCAGAAAGCATGCTGAACGTGCTACGGGCTGCGGCTGAATGAGCAATGTCATCATGGGTCGCACCGGCGCCGATAACCAGTTCATTACCTTCTTTTTTGATGTAGCGCAGCTCGTCGAGGCGGCCAATATCGATCAACACTCCCGGTTGGTTGAGCCGCAGTTTCATCGCAGGGAGCAGGCTGTGGCCCCCTGCCAGCAGTTTGGCGTCCATTCCGTGCTGGGCCATCAGGCTGATGGCTTCGTCAACCGATGAGGCCCGGTGATAATCAAATTTATTAGGAATCATGGTTTTGCAGTTTAAATAGTTGAAAAGGATCAGGAGTTCATCGCCCGCCATACCCGTTCCGGGGTAAGGGGCATTTCCAGGTTTTTGATGCCGAAGGGGGACAAGGCATCCATCACGGCATTGACCACTGCCGGAGTAGAACCGATCGTCCCGGCTTCACCGGCGCCTTTGACGCCCAGCGGGTTGTGCGGGCAGGGCGTCACCTGGCGGTCCAGTTCGAAAGAGGGCAGGTCATCGGCCCTTGGCATGGTGTAATCCATATAGGAACCGTTCGTCAACTGGGCATTCTCATCATAAATGGCCCCTTCGAACAGCGCCTGCCCAATGCCCTGCGCTAATCCTCCGTGTATCTGCCCGTCAACGATCATGGGGTTGATCACATTGCCCACATCATCAACGGCTATGAACCGCTTCAGCGAAACCTTCCCGGTGTCCTTATCCACTTCGACGATTGCAATATGGGCGCCGAAAGGATAGGTAAAGTTGGCCGGGTCGTAAAAGCTGGAGAAGTCCATCCCCGGTTCCAGCCCTTCGGGATAATTGTGAGGTACATAGGCGGTGAGGGCCACATCTCCAAACCCAACGCTCTTGTCGGTGCCTTTTACCGTCCATTTGCCTTCGGCAAACTCAAGGTCCTCTTCAGAGGCTTCCAGCGTATGGGCGGCGATCTTAGCACCCTTTTCAATGATCTTATCGAGGCTCTTCATGATGGCGCTGCCGCCCACGGCCAGGCTTCGGGAACCATAGGTGCCCATGCCGAAGGCTACCGCCTCTGAGTCGCCATGGATGATCTCCACATTTTCCATAGGAATGCCGAGCCGGTCTGCTACCACCTGAGCGAAGGTTGTTTCGTGGCCTTGCCCGTGCGAGTGAGAACCGGTATAGACGCTCACAGTGCCTGTTGGTTGCACACGCACCTGCCCGACCTCGTATAGTCCGGCGCGGGCGCCCAGGGCGCCAACAACCGCCGAGGGAGCAATGCCGCATGCCTCGATATAGGTGGAGAATCCGACCCCCAATAGCTTGCCATCCTTGCGGGCTTTTTCCTGTTCCTTGCGGAAGTCGTCATAGCCCGCCATTTCCAGGGCGCGTTCGAGGACGCCATGGTAGTTGCCGCTGTCGTACTGCAGAGCGACCTGGGTCTGGTATCCGGGTTGTTCTACCCCGTCAAAGGGAGGAATGAAATTCTTCATGCGCAGCTCCGCCGGGTCCATTTTCATTTCCAGGGCGGCGGTGTCCATCAGGCGCTCTAAAAGGTAGGTGGCCTCCGGGCGGCCGGCGCCCCGGTAGGCGTCAACGGGAGTGGTGTGGGTAAACACACCGGTTACATCAACGTTGATCTTAGGTGTGGTATAAAGCCCCTGCAACAAAGTGCCATGTAACCATGTCGGCACACAAGGCGCAAAAGTAGAGAGGTAGGCACCCAGGTTGGCATAGGTTTTCACCCGAAGCCCGGTGATCTTGCCATCTTTGTCAAAGCCCATCTCCGCTTTAGTGACGTGGTCGCGGCCGTGGGCGTCAGTCATGAACGCTTCGCTGCGGTCGGCGGTCCATTTGACGGGGCGGTTAAGGCGTTGCGAACACCAGATCATCAATGCTTCTTCCGCGTAGTGGAATATCTTGCTGCCAAAGCCGCCGCCCACATCGGGCGCAACGACGCGAACCTTATGTTCGGGGATGCCCAAAACGAAGGCGCACATCAGAAGGCGGGTCAGGTGGGGGTTCTGGGAAGTGGTGTACAAAGTATATTTATCGCTGGCTGATTCGTAGTGGCCGATGGCCGAGCGGGGTTCGATCGCGTTGGGAACTACCCTTTGGTTGGTAAATTCGAGAGTAGTAATGTGGTGCGACCTATCCAGGGCTTCATCGACTTCGGCTTTGGGGTTGCCGAGTTCCCAGTCGAAGCAAAGGTTGTTGGGGGCATCGTCATGGACGAGGGGGGCGCCGTCCTTTGTCGCTTTTTTCGGGCCGGCGACAGCCGGGAGCTCTTCGTATTCGACCTCAACCATATCTGCAGCATCGCGGGCAATTTCCCGGTTCTCGGCAATCACTACCGCCACTGCATCTCCCATATAGCGGGCCTTATCGGCAACCAGCAGAGGATGAGGCGGTTCTTTCATAGTGTCCCCGTTCTTGAAATTGACCTGCCAGCCGGTGGGAATCCCATTGATGCCCGATTCGGCAATATCTTTTCCGGTATATACTTTAACGACGCCCTCCATCGCTTCGGCAGCAGAAGTGTCAATGCTGATTATTCTGGCGTGAGCATAAGGGCTGCGGACGATATAAGCATGGGCCATTCCCGGCAAAGTGATATCGTCCGTGTAGCGTCCTTTACCGGTGATGAAGCGCTTGTCTTCAACGCGCCTGACTGCTTTTCCTATATAATTAGTCATTGGGCTACTTTTTCTTGTTCACTAATTTTTTTTGCGGCGTACTGAACGGATTTCACAATATTGTGATACCCCGTGCAACGGCAGAAGTTGCCTTCCAGCCCTTCGCGGATCTCTTGTTCAGAAGGATTGGGGTTCCGGCTCAGCAGGTCTGCCGAGGCCATGATCATGCCAGGGGTGCAGAAACCGCACTGCAGGCCATGTTTTTCGCGAAAGCCTTCCTGCAAAGGGTGAAGGCTTCCGTCTTCGGCCATTCCCTCAATTGTTTTTACTTCGCATCCATCGGCCTGTACGGCGAGCATGGTGCATGATTTAACGGCTTTACCGTCAACCAAGATGGTGCAGGCGCCGCAGTTGCTGGTGTCACAGCCTATGTGAGTGCCCGTTAGGCCCAGGACATCGCGCAGGTATTGCACGAGTAGCGTCCGCGGGTCAACCTCATGGCTGTGAACTTTGCCATTCACCGTTACCTGAATTGTTGTTGCCATAGGAAAATTCTGCTTTTTCGGTTATAATTGATATGGTTTGATCGATCGGGTTTCAGCAGGGCCGGTAACAGGACATGCTCAGAAAGAAAATACAGGCTGATGCCGCCAACGCACTCAGGAGGTCAACTGCCGGGATTAGCCAATTCCTCTTCCAGCGCTCTGAAAAATTGTTTGCTCAGCGTGTTGGCAACTCCAGACATAACGCGCTGGCCGGTGCGGGCAAGCAGTCCGGATAGGTTGGCTTTGCCGTCGAAAGACAATTCCGTTTCATTATCCGAAACAGGCTGCAACTCGATTTTTACATCAGCGGCTACATTGCCGATCTTACTGTTTTGTTTGATGTTGAGAACGAAACTGCGAGGTTCCTGCTTATCCTGTACATTGAGGTTGCCGGAGAAGGAGCCGCTCACCGGCCCCATTTTAACCTCAGCGATGGCTTTGTACTGGTCTTTCCCTATCTCTTCCAGTTTGGAAACGCCGGGAGTTATTCTGGCGAGCGTGCCGGTGTCCATTAGTTTAGACCAGAGATCGTTAGCAGAAGCATGGAATTTGTGGGTGCCTTTGAGATGCATTGCTTTTGGGTATCCTTTTTCCGATTGGGGATGCGGTTTTTCAGGGTTGCTAAAGTTAGCAATTAAATTCAAAAATCCGCAACGAAGAAAGAATAAAAATTGGCGAAGGGCAGGTTTGTCAAAACTTGGTAAAAATTCAGGAGTTTTACACCTATTAATGTTACGTTTCCGGCCGGGTTGGAAGGGATTGATGATGTTTTACACAGGTATGAGATGAGGAGAGGAAACCTGAGTCATTTGAATCTTTGAGCGGTTCAACCTGCACCCGGGTTTCTTCACATATTCCTTACAACCCTGCCTTGGCCGAGATCTCCAGCATGCGGTCGATAGAAGCACGGCCCTGCTCGATGACCCAGCCCGGAAGAGTGATCTCCGGTTGCTCGTATTTCATGCAGGTGTATAATTTTTCCAGCGTGTTGCGCTTCATGTGCGGGCACTCGTTGCAGGCACAGGTATTATCGGGCGGAGCGGGAATGAAGGTTTTCTCCGGCGAGGCCTTTTGCATCTGGTGGATGATCCCCACTTCAGTGGCCACGATAAACTCGGTGGCGTCACTTCTTTTTGTGAAATTGAGCAGTCCGGTGGTGGAACCGATGAAATCCGCCATTTCCAGAAGGTGTTCCTCGCATTCGGGGTGAGCAATGAATTGAGCGTTCGGATGGCGCATTTTTAATTTGACGATCTTCTCGTGCGAGAATATCTCGTGAACCATGCAGGAGCCGTTCCACAGCACCATGTCTCTCCCGGTTTTTTTCATCAGGTAGCGGCCCAGGTTGACATCCGGGGCGAAGATGATGCCTTTATCCTCCGGGATGCTTTCAATGACCTGCAGGGCATTCGTCGAAGTACAGCAGATATCGGTTAGTGTCTTCAGTTCTGCCGTGCAGTTGATGTAACTGACTACCACGTGATCCGGGTACTTCTCCTTAAACTTGCGGAACAGCGGCGGCGGGCAGGAATCGGCCAGAGAGCAGCCTGCTTTCAGGTCGGGAAGCAGCACTTTCTTCTGAGGAGATAGCATTTTGGCCGTTTCGGCCATAAAATGCACTCCGGCAAAAACTATGATGTCCGCATCCGTATCGGCAGCCTGCTGGGAAAGGCCCAGGCTGTCGCCGATGTAGTCGGCAATATCCTGTATGTCAGGTTCCTGATAATAATGCGCCAGAATGATGGCATTCTTTTCCTTCTTCAGCTTTTCAATTTCTTCAAACAGATCCAGGGTAGGGTCCACATCAATATCGAGATACCCCTTTTGCTGGAGCTGTTTTTCGGCAATGGCAAGCGTCGTCATGGTTTGGAATTTTTCAATGGTTTTCAGGCAAAGCCTTTATTCGTTTGTCTGCCAGAATAACGACAGCCTTTTGGAAATAGTTTGCTTAGTTTGGTTTTTAAACTAACTTTTTCAGCCTTGTGACGGAAAGGGAGGGGAAGGGCCACGTTGGAGGTGCGATATTTAATGTGTGATGTGTGATTTATCCTGGATGGAAGCTTAAGGGAGTAGCCCTTTTTGAGGATATATCTAACCTCAAAAATCGTAAATTAAACATTACGCATCAAGAATCGCAAGTGCTATCTCCTTGCTGATGGAATAAGAATGATCTAATCTTTCTTTTCTTCGCCTCCTCTTCTTTCCGGGGGATAGGATTGGAACTGCCGGGAGCCGGTTGTCTCGATGGCTTTCAGGGCAATATCCTTGACCTGCTGGGTGGCGGTATCGCTCTTGCTGCTCAGGCTGCTGATGAGTTCCTGTTGTTCCTTGATCTTGGCGCGCAGGCTGTCGATCTCCTGCTTGCTGAGCTTGAGTTCGGCCTCCAGGTCTTTGGCCTGGAGCTTCTGGGTGTAATCAAACTCGCGGTTCAGGCGTTCGCTGACGGCTTTTTCGGTTTCTTCGACGGCTTTTTGCAGGCGGGTGTCGAACTCGGCAGCCTGCTTGCGGAGGGAGGCGAGTTCTTCCTCCTGTTCTTCCAGAGCTTTGCGGCGCTCGGCCATTTCCTTTTCGAAAGCGGCTTTTTGTTCAGTTAGCTCTTTTTCCTGCCGGGTTTTTTGTTCCTGATACTCGTCTTCCTCCTTACGGCGCAATATCTTGAGCTGGTATTCGTATTCCTCCTGTTCGCGCTTCCATTTCAGTTTTGAGGCGGCGATATCCTCCTCCAGTTCCGCTTTCCGTTCCGCCATTTCGCGTTCCAGCTTTTCCCGGGCCTGCTTGTTTGTGATGATGAGAGCCTCCAGGCTTTCTGCTTCCGCCTTGACTTTATACAGCTCTTCCAGAGCTTCCTTTTCGATGGCGATGGCCTGTTGCAACTGTTCGAACTTTTCCTGCTCTTCGGACATGGCCTTCTCGATCCTGTCGAGCTCATCGTTGAGAGCTTTCCGCAGTACGGCGATGCCGAGTGGGGCGTCACTTTGTGTGGCTTCTTCTGCTTTGGCAACGATCTTGCGTTTATTTTCCAGCTCACGCTTCATGGCCGTATTTTCCTGGCGTTCCTGCCTGAGCATGTCGGTGAGTTCTTTATAGGCCTTTAGGATCTGCGCTTTGGTATTGGTGTTGGAGACGGAGGGGATGTCTGACATGGTTCTGTTTTTTGTTGTTGGATTGCTTGTGGTTGAATTTAAGGCGGGAATAACAAAGGAGCAAGGATTTGTAGTAATAATAAATTTCCCTCGTGCAAGCTTCGGGTTTGGAGATCTCCTCACTTACCGCCCCACTAAAAAAATAGCCGGATGCTTGTGCAGATCTGGAACCTTTTCTTTTCTCCAGTCCCGAATGGCCAGAGTGCGTACATACTCCGCAGGCAGCGTCAGGTCGGCGGCGATGCAGAACAGCACATCCGGTGAAAGTACATTGATGGCCGTTTCGATCAGGCCCATATTGCGGTAAGGCGTTTCGATGAAGATCTGCGTTTGGTTGTGTTTGAAGACGCGCTGTTCGAGGAATTTCAATTCCTTATCGAGTTCGGGGCGGCGAGGCGGCAGGTAGCCGTGAAAGCAGAAATGCTGCCCGTTGAGGCCTGAGGCCATCAGTCCCAGCAGGATGGAGGAAGGCCCAACCAAGGGTACGACTTCGAGGCCTCGCTGGTGGGCGGTTTGCACGACGAAGGCGCCTGGGTCGGCCACGCCCGGGCAGCCCGCCTCGGAAAGCAGGCCGATGTCCTTTCCTTTTTCGGCATCTTCCAGAAACCGGGCGCGTTCTTCGGGCGGTGTATGCTTGGTGATCTCGTAAAAGGTGAGTTCGCTGAAGGGTTTTACAGGATCGGTCTCCCGGATGAACCGCCGGGCAGTCTTGGCGCGCTCGGCGATGAAAATGTCCAGTCGGTGGAGGATGTCGATGACATATTGGGGAAGAGTATGTGCTACGCCTTCGCCCAGGGGAGCGGGGATGAGATAGAGTTTGCCTTTTGTTATCATCGGGCAAATTTAGGTTATAATCGTTACTTTTGTAAAAAGCAGCCTATGGAAGGTGAAGGTGCAAAAAAATATTACAGCATTTCGGACTACCTGGAGTTGGAAGCTCATTCGGAAGAAAAACACGAGTTCAGGGATGGAATAATAGTGGCCATGTCCGGCGGTACTATTTCACACAACATGATCTGCGGGAATGTGTTTTACGCCCTTCGGGTTGAGAAAGAGAAAGGTTGTACTGTTTTCAACAGTGATCAAAGGATATATTTTGATAAACTGAACCATTACGTCTATCCGGATATCAGCGTCGTTTGTGGCGATATTGAAGTTTCGGATAAAGATGAAAATGCTGTCATCAATCCGGTTCTGATCATAGAAGTTCTTTCAGACAATACAGCTGCTTACGACCGGGGAGAGAAATTTCGGAAATATCGCTCTCTTCCTTCCTTTAAAGAATATATCCTGATAGACCAGGAGCAACCGATCGTAGATACCTTATTTAGGGAAGACGGGAAATACTGGCGTATGCAAACCATTATTGGCCTGGGTAAAATGGTGCCCGTATATTCGCTGAACATTGAAATCCGGATGGAGGATATTTATGCAGAAATTTCAGGCCTGAAAGAACCCCAAATCAAACTGGACCTTTAGTATATGGATAACTCCTACACCATAAAACTCCCTCAGTTTGAGGGCCCTTTCGACCTGCTGCTCTTCTTCATCGAGCGGGACGAACTGGATATTTACGACATCCCCATCGCAAAGATCACAGATGACTTCCTGGAATACATCCGGCAGATGGAGCGGATGAACATCGATCTGGCCAGCGAATTCATACTGGTGGCGGCAACACTCTGTCGCATCAAGGCCAAGATGCTGCTGCCGCGCAAACCGGTCGATGAAGAAGGCAATGAGATCGACCCGAGGGAAGAACTGGTGCAGCGCCTGCTGGAATACAAACGCTATAAAAGCGTGCTGGAAGAAATGCGGCGAATGGAAGAGCAGCGGGGTATGCAGTCCTACCGGGGCAACGTATCCCGGGAGTTGCAGCGCATTGCCAACAAAGCTCTGGTGGATGCCGAGCTGGAATCGGTTACTCTTTTCAAACTTCTCCGGGCATTCGAACGGGTAATGGAGCAGTTCGAAACGACTCACCCCAAGTCAGTGCACCGGATCGTACAATTCAATTATACTATCGAAGAGCAGCAGGCTCATATTTTTTCTAAAGTGCGCAACGGCCAGCGGGCCAGCTTCAAGGAAGTTTTTACGGAATGTAAAAACCGCATCCATGCGATTGTTACCTTCCTGGCCTTACTCGAGTTGCTCAACCTTCAGATGATCAGTATTACCGTCGGGCTGGGGTACAACAACTTCTGGCTGGAAGAACATAAAGAACAGGACACTTTCGAAGAAGAAGAATGAAGGACATGAAATCTTTCGCAGAAGGTAAAAAAAAGGCTATGCCTGAATAGCATAGCCAGCAAAGAAACATTTATAGGGCTACAGTATAGGATACGAATACTTTTCGCGGTTCAATATCTTCTTCTCTTGTGAATTGGATGTTAAGTGTTTATTAAGCCTGGATTAAAAAGGTGCCAGCGTCATGTTGGGCAACACGACCCTGGCCACGAAAGCGACTTTAGATTGCAGGAAAGATTAGCATCATAAGAGAAGATGACAGCAAGAAATCAACATTTATTTCTTTTGATCCCTTTCTTTCTGAATACGACACAAAAATCACAAATTGAGCTTAATTGAACATTAAGCGCGCGTTAAATTCTCATTAAGTATTGGAGTGATCCCAATCAACTACCGACAAACAACAACTTACTCCAGCCCCAGCAACAGCCTTACGGTTGGCAACACCGTCTTTGCCCGTTTCTGATTAAAGGCAGCAGCTTCACCTGAATCCTCCTGATGGTGTTCTTTATACCCTTTTCTGGCGATGCGCAGCATGTTTTCGCGTTCCGGAACCGTAAAGTTGGAAAATGCCCGGCGAAGAAGCGGAAGTACTTCGCTGAAGTGGCTGGCGGGCATTTCCGCGATCCATTGATCGAGTATGGGCCATAGTTGCGGAATGTGAATGAGCAGGAGCCCGCTCCCGTAGAGAAACCCTTCCAGCCAGAGGGCGCCGTTCTGGGCTTCGTCAGCAGCCGACAAGGAATAGCTCATGAGCCGGGCCGTTTCTTCCGGAAGGTGTATCGAACGGTCGAATAATATTCGGGCGCACAATCCGCGGAGTAGGGAGTGGGCAACGCCTGCCTCTGTTATCTTCCTCAGCGCGTTGGCCCAAAGGCTCTGTTCGGCCTCTTCACTGAACAGGTTTATGGCCCGGTTATTCTGAACGATAAGGTTGAGCCACTCCCGGGCGGGGCCCTCTTCTATGTTGAGCAGGGCTCCGGGCAGGCCTATACAGATGCGGGGCACTATGTGCCGGATCAGTGCCCGGGCCGATCCGACATCGGTCTGCCGGGTGTCACCGTAGCGAGCAATATCGGCCAGGGGTGGCAGGGCTTCCATCAGTAAAAAAACATCTTTGGCAAGAGAGGCCGCATCCTCTATACGGGCAACAAGAGGGTCGAAAGCAGTGGTAATACCGGCCAGTAAAGCTTCGCGCGCCAACCCGGCCAGCACAGAAAGCTGATCGGTTTCAGCGGCTTTCTTCTGAATGTAAAAAGTGGCGGCGTTGTAAACCGTATTGCCCCACATGCCTGCCTCAATTACTTTAATGGTGAATTCCGGCTGCCATTCCAGGCGCCAGTTTTCGTGGAAGCTGCCCAGCCGGTTTTCCGGCGCTTCCAGTACGGAACCCCAGGGAATCTCCAGGATATTGAGCTGATGCAACAGGTGGCTGGTGTCCAGATGGTTGGGTTTGCGCAGATCGAGTTCTTTGGTTTCGGGGACTGCGGACCTGAAGGCTTTCGTCAGGCGCAGGGACCGGATGCGGCTCTCCAGGTCTTTTTGGAGGGGGACCTGGGGAATATCGGCTGGTACTTCACCGATCTCGTTGCCGATGATCAGTTGTTCTTCTATGATCTTCAGGGGTTCTTCATTTCCATTGCAATAGACGGCGAGAACCGCTTCTTTCATTTCCTCAATACCGGCAATGGGCAGTTGCCGGAGAGCAGCCAGCGTGTAGGCCAGGCGGGCCGCTTCGGTGGCATGGGCTGCAGAAGCGTTGAATCCTTCCTTTCGCAAAAGCCCGGCTACCCGCGCCATCCACCACTGAACGGCATCGCCGCGCCGTTCAAAAAGCAATTCGTACCAGGCCGGAGAAATAACGCCGGCCCGATAGCCGCTTTGAAAGGCCAGGCGCTGGTAGCTCCAGGGGATCCAGGTGGCCGCGATCTTTTTTTTGCGCAGGCCTTTGAGCAGGGCGTTGTCTTCTTTGGGTTTAAAACGCGCCAGGTTGTGAAGAGCAGGAGCATGCCATGCTCCGCAAACGACGGCCACTTTTTTATAACCATCAGCCAGTGCTTTTCGCAACGCCTTTCGCATATAAGCTTCCCGTACTCTGTTATGGCGGGTTTCCCGCCGGCCCGGTTCATCGCGCAATGCGGTGTTGAGCTCAACAATGGATTTAAAAATGTCGCTTTCATTATCCGGTTGCTCGAAAGTAGCCTCCCACCAGCGTTCACTGTCCGAATAACCGGCGATCTCGGCGATGTATCCCATAGGGTCCCTGACGATGGGCCCCTCATTCTCAGAAGAGGGCAGGGGGATCTCCAACTGGCTTTTTTCGTTTTCCTCCATCTGGAACTGCATGCTCATGGGAAGGTCCATAAAGCGAACCGGAATGCCTTGGGCCAAACCGTACTGAATAGCCTGCCACTCCGGAGAGAAGCCGGCAAAGGGCAGGTAGGAAGCCTTGCTCAGGTCTTTATCATCGTACAGCAAAATGGCCACCGGGGGAATGATATCAGGGTGTAAGGCGTATTCCAGCACCGGCTCAGCGTCGGCGGGCGCTTCAATGAGCAGGCAGTCCGGCGGCTGTGCTTCAAGTGCGCGCAACAGGCTGCGCGAGGAGCCCGGGCCATGATGCCGTATGCCGTAAACGCTGTACATATTAATTAAATAGATTGAAAAATGTTCCCGTCATTCCCCAGCAGCAGGCGCCGATGTTGCCGTCGGTGATGAAGATAAGGATCAGGTCCTGTTTTTCAACTTCCCGGCGTTGTTTTTCTGTGCCGTCAAGTGGGTAGTGCCTTCCATCCAGGGTTCTCATTTCATTGAAATAATAAAAAAACAGAGAGCTATCGCTGAAAAACCGGTGGGGGATGCGGGCATCCATCAGGGTGCCGTAGAAACTGTCGCCTATTACCCACACTTTCGGGCGGTAAACTCCGGGCGGTTGTTCCGGGTTCAGGAGGATATCCCTGTAGGCATATTCGTCTTTCAGGCCTGTCCAAAGCAGGTTCAGGGACTGAAAGATGCCGTCGTCCAGGCCTCGGGCCTGATCTTCCACCACCAGCGGCCCATAATAATAATCCGGCAGGTCTTTATGCAGCAGTTGCTCGATCGTCCGAAGCAGCGTATCCGTAACGGAATAGAGGGCATAGGCGCTCCAGTGGGTATTCCCTTTGGTATATAGTTTATATGAGGCGGTATCCTTCATATCCAGTAGGTACTGGTTGAGGTCGAGCGTAGGAATGCTCGACTGCAGCAGGTGTTGCCGGTAGGTTTCATAGTTGTTGGTGCGTTTGGGAATGGTGTCATAGCGGGGCGGCAGGTTTTCGGGCATAAACGTCGCTTTGCCGGAGGCCAGCACAAAAAGCATCTGGCTGCCGTTGGCTTTCAGGCTGTCGGCTATGGATTCCAGCATGGCCACGTTCTCGGCAATGCTTTCTTCCCCCTGATAATCCATCCCAAGATACGACCAGATGTAGATCCCTTCGTACAGGTAGCCATTCTTGCCCATGAAGATGTTGTGAGCGTTCAGCTTTCCAAACAGGGAATACTTCAGCTGGTTGTTGAGCCGGGCGAGAAAAGGGCGGGCATTTAGTCGGTAACGGGCCTGCTCTTCAGCATAGCCCTGCCATTGGCCTTCGGACCAGCTTTCCCAGCTTAGCGTGTCCGGTTCGGGTGGTGGTTGCCATCCTTTGAGCGGCCGCCCCAGTATTGTACCGGAGAGTTGCAATAGCATCGGGGCACAAAGCAACAGCAAAACCAGCGTCCAAACCACTCTTTTTACGATCAGCATATTTTCATTTTTCAAAAACGGAAGTAGATGAACGGATGAAAGCCACTCACGGCCACTTCCGAGAAACAAAGGGCTAAGATCACCAGGGAAAAGGCGCCTTTGCCCGTTATGGCCAGGCCAATACGGCTATGATAAACCTCATCCAACTGGTAAGAAAGCCTGCCGAGCGCGGGAGTGAAGCTGATCAGGGCAGCCAGGGTGAAGGTGAACCAGAACTGGCTGGAAAAATGCCACTCAACCTCCTGCCAGCGGAACAAAGCCTGGTAATATTTGCCTGCCATCTCCAGCGATTCGGCCCGGAACAAAACCCAGCCCATGAGTACTACAAAAAAGGTAACCGGCACGCTTATCCACCTTCCTGCCGCTTTCAGCCAGCGTTGCAAAAAGAGTTTTTCCATAACCAGAAACAAGCCATGCCAGGCGCCCCACAAGACAAAAGCCCAGGCTGCCCCGTGCCACAGGCCTGACAACAGGAAGACTATCCACAGGTTGAAAAAGGTGCGCCGGCGCCCCCTCCGGTTCCCCCCCAGCGGAATGTAGAGGTAATCCCGCATCCAGTTGCTGAGGGTAATATGCCAGCGCCGCCAGAATTCGGTGATACTGCCCGAGATGTACGGGAAGTTGAAATTCTCCGGAAAGTCAAACCCCATCAATTTACCCAGGCCGATGGCCATATCCGAATAGGCGGAAAAATCGAAATAGATCTGGAAAGCATAAGCTGTAATGATAATCCATGCCTCGGAAGTGCTCAGGTTTCCGATGGCTTCCATCTGAAAGGCATCCTCTGCTGCCGCGCCCATCACATCAGCAATGAAGAGCTTCTTGGCCAGGCCTACAGCAAAGCGGAACAAGCCGTTGATCCGGTGGTTGAGGTTGTAATTCTGGCTGCGCCTGTTTAGTTGTTCAGCGATCTCATGGTAACGAACAATGGGCCCGGCGATCAACTGGGGGAAAAGGGCGATATAAAGAAGTACGTCCCTTGCCTTTTCCAGAGCGGGCATGCGCCGGTTATAGACGTCAATAACATAACTCAGTTTCTGAAAAGTGAAAAAGGAAATGCCGATAGGCAGCGCCACTTCCGCCCATTTCGCCGGCTGGGCTCCAAAGTTAACCAGCAGGCTGTTGATGTTCTCGACAAAAAAGTTGGCGTACTTGAAGTATCCCAGCAGGCCGAGGTTAAGCGCAATGGAAACCCACAACCACCGCCGGCGCAACGTGCTGTCGTAAAGCCTGCCGATCTTGCGGGCGATGAAATGATCGGCCAGGCTGGAAGCGATGAGCACAAAGATAAAAAGAGGAGCGCCCCAGGCATAAAAGGCCAGGCTGCCCGCCAATGCCGTCCAGTTGCGGCAGGGCGGTGGGGTGGCCAGATAGGCCAGCAGGAATACCGGCAGGAAGTAGAAAACGAAGAGGGCGCTGCTGAATACCATTAGTCTGTCAGCTCTTTACAGGCATCGTACAGGTCATTCCATCCGTCGCGTTCTTTAACCACCGTTTCCAGGTATTCCAGCCAGGCGGCCTTGTCCTGCACCGGATCTTTGATGACTGCTCCGGCAAGCCCGCCGGCGATGTCGGCAGCGCTGGCCTCTCCGCCGCCGAAGTGGGTGGCCAGGGCCTGCCCGCTGCTGATCACGGAAATGGCCTCGGCGGTGCTCAATGTACTGCTCGGCGATTTTAACTTGCGTTTGCCATCCTCTGTTTTACCATTGCGGAGCTCCCGGAAGATGGTCACCAGCCGGCGGACCTCCTCAATGGGCGCTGCTTTGGGAGGAAGCTCCAGAGTAGAGCCGATCTGGGCCACGCGGTTTTTGACGATGGTGACCTCCTCTTCCAGGCTGGCGGGAAGGGGCATGACGACCGTGTTGAAACGGCGCCTCAGTGCACTGGATAATTCGTTGATGCCCTTGTCGCGATCGTTGGCAGTGGCAATAATGTTAAAGCCCTGGCGCGCCTGTATATCGGTGTTCAGCTCGGGAATGGGCAATATTTTTTCGGAAAGTACGGTAATGAGGGCATCCTGAACATCTGAAGGGATACGGGTGAGTTCTTCAATCCGGGCGATCTTTCCCTCCTTCATGGCCAGCATAATGGGGCTGGGAACGAGTGCCTTTTCCGACGGCCCTTCGGCGATCAGGCGGGCATAGTTCCAGCCGTACCGAAGGGCCTCCTCACTCAGCCCGGCAGTCCCCTGTACCAACAGGCGGGAAGTACCGGAAATGGCTGCCGCCAGATGTTCCGAGACCCAGGTTTTGGCCGTTCCCGGAATGCCGGTGAGGAGTAAGGCCCGGTCAGTGGCCAGAGTGGCCACTGCCACCTCAATGAGCCGGCGGCTACCGTAGTATTTGGGTTCGATCTCGGTGCCGTCCTCCAGTTGGCCGCCCAGGAGGTAGGTGGCCACCGCCCGGGGGGAGAGCAGCCAGTTGGGAGGCCTGGGGTGATTATCGGCAGCTCTGAGGGCCTTTAGCTCTTTAGCGTAGGCTTCTTCAGCCGGCAGGCGGAGAATGCTCTGGTCTGGCATGTTCGAAGATTTTCAGGTAAAAAATTTTCGTTGATGGCCAGGTGGGCTTAGAGTGTGTTGCATGGCTTCAGCCTGTCAGTATTAGCCACCCGTCCACTAGCGAAATTAAGTTTTTCTTACTTCATTTCCCCTCTCATATCCCTCCGAAAAGCCAGCACCTTGAGAAAGCGCTCCACATCCTTTTCCCAACGATACCATACCGGCGAACGGGCATCCCAGCCCGTGCGGAAGTTTTCCAGCAGGCCCGGGTTGATGCGGTACGCTGCCACCTCCAGGATGCGCTTGTAATGCCAGAGGTTCCAGAAGTAAGAGCGGGCGCCGGAAAGCCACTGCTGAAAACCTTGGAGCACGAGCTGGGCCAGGGCATCATTCCAGTTGTGAGCGCCCAGCCCCAGCATTTGGGAGATGAAACTTTTTTCTTCTATGAAGCCCGGGTTTTGCCGCAGGTGCTGGAGAGCGATTTCATTGAATACCGGATCGGGCAGATTTCCCATCAGCAATTTACCGGTATTGCCTGACCAGCCTTCCTCATCATCGGTTCGCCACCAGTAGCGCAGCAGGGCTTCTATCCAACGGTGGTCCTGGTGAAGAATGGCCGCATTGGCCAACCCCTCGAGAAGTAGTTTTTTTCGGTTGGTTCCGGCAACAAGGCGAAGGGTATCGACAGTAGGGCGGCTGAAGTGTTCTTCCCACCGACGGGGCGGGATCCGGCTGATCATCTCGAAAGCCCAGCCGGCGCGCTGGCCCTCGGGATGCTTCTTGCTGGCAGCCCCGATGCCGTCTCTTTTCAGTTCATCGTCCAGTTTTTCCGGAAAATGGAAGGCCAGCCCCTTTTTTTCTTCCCGGAACAATGCCCTGGCCCGGGAGAAAAGCCGCCCGGAAAGGGCAGAATCCGGCAGGTGGGCCAGCAACAGGGCCGCGGCGGTGCGTACTCCCTTGCGGCTATCGCTAAGGCAGTGCTCCAGGAAAGGTTCGTCGTACCGGCCGAGGCCCGTTTCCATTTCCTTAAGGAAGGCCTGTTTTTCGGAAAAAGAGTACTCATCCCAACTGTTTTTCAACAGCGATATGGCCTCTGCCGGTTGCGTCCGGCGAATATACCGGAGCATGGAAAGCTGCTCCTTGTGCATGGCATCAGGCCAGGATTCGACATCTTCCCGCCCGGCCAGAGCTTCCCAGTCGGGGTTCTGCCGGAGGAGCCAGCGGCAGAATGGCGAAAGGCTTTCCTGCAGTATCCGCCAGAGCGCATCAGATTTAAGGCTGAAGTAGAACAGCGCCGACAGGTGCTCGGGAGGAATGCTTTTCTGGTGTGTTTTCAGCAGTTGCAAGTATTCGGGAAGGGCTTTCCGGAACCTTCCTTCCAGGATGAGTTTCAAATGGCGGGCCGATCGGCCTGAAACCGGACTCTTACCTTCCGGGGCGGCCTCTGCCTGAAGAGGAAGTTCTCCTTCGAAAGTGCCGATCGGGAATCCGGCTCGCCGCAATTGATGATAAAGAGCTGCTCCTTCCAGTACAGCTCTTGCCGGATCGGCCTCCGTATCGACCCCTAAACGGGATAATGCTTCCTGGGCCGGTTCAGGAAGCGTACCCCGTTCGGTACCGATGATCGCTATTCTGATGAGTGCTTCCCAGATCATGTTTTCGTTGATCGTTGGCCGTCTCTGTGAGCCGGCTAAAATTCGTTATTCGTTTTCCCCGACAAAATACTAGGAAAAGAAAAAGAAATTTTTTCGGGTTTCCAACCCCCATTCCTGCAATTGCATTCTGATACCGGGTTGAGCATCCGGGGCAGCTACCAATACGATCACCTGGGGATTATCCAGGGAAGCGATGGCTTCAACCGGTTGTATGCGGATGCCATAGATGTCTTTTCCCCATTTTGAGGGCGTATTGCACACCCAGGAAAAATGGACACCTTCCTGCTGCAGGAATTTGGCGGTGCTCTTGCCCTTTCGCCCTGCACCCCATACCACAAGGGGCCGCCCCGGCCGATGGTCGATCTCCAGAAAGTACTTCAGTTTTAACCCCAGGAAAGTAGGGTCGGCGTAAGCCGGTTGGTTTCGGGATGCCCTGCCGGAATGGTCGCGCCAAAGGTGCAGCACTTCTCCTGATGCCACGATCCGCAGCCGGTGTTTGTAAAAGCGGAAGGCCAGGTCGTAGTCTTCAGGATAAACATCTCTGCCGAAGGCGCCGCAGATGAGAAGGGCTTCCCGATAAGCCATCCAGCAGGGAGAAGGCAGGGGGCACTCTTTATAGATCTCTTCGTAATGCCGGCCGTTGTCCATCAGCCCGTTTAGCCAGCGCTCGTATTTCCGATACCCTTCTCCCAGTTCTCCTTCCGAAAAATAGCGGACTTTTCCGGTAGCGATGCAGCTAGGGCCGTGTTCCTGCAGCAACCGCTTCAGCCGCCGGAGTTTATCGGCAGGCATGAGGTCGTCGGCGTCCATACGGGTGATGTAGCTGCCGCGGCTGTATTTCAGGGCCAGGCGCAGAGCGGGGATGATGCCTTTGGGGCCGGTATTGCGGCGCATCCGGATGCGGGAGTCCCGGAGCGCAAAGCGTTGAATGATCTTCCGGCTGTTATCGGTAGAGTAGTCATCGACGGCAATCAACTCCCAACCGGTTTCCGATTGGGACAGTATGGAATCCAGGCATTCTTCAAGGAAGGGCCCATTGTTAAAAACCGGCAACAGGATGCTGATCATGAATTCAAAACTACGGCCTTTCCCGAAAAATGTTGTGCAAATATTATGCTGGCACCAGTGATGGAAAGGCCAGCTGTTAAGTACTTTTCGCGCAAGTGGCTGAAAAAAGCCGGCCGGCGGAAAAAATTTTTGGTTCGGCCCAACTGGCGGGGCAGAGTAAATAAAATACGGCAACCCGCTATGGGTTAGAATAAATTTCGGAGAAATCACAGCCTCCTGATTATTTATTCTGATTTAATAGGCTTTTTCGTTTTTTGCCGAATTTCCGCCCATAAGAACAACCCCTAAAATGGCCGTTTTTTGCGAGATTCAGGAATGAATTCTCTTTTGATTATCAGTACAAAAGCCTAAATTTGCAGCGATTTTTGAGAATCCATTCATTTTTACTAGAAAATACTCGCAAAAATATGGCAAACACAGGTCAAGTCAAGCAGGTTATCGGCCCTGTGGTGGACGTAAGCTTCTCCAAGGAAGGTTCCAAACTCCCCGAAATTCTGAATGCACTCGAGATCCAGCGCCCCAACGGGGAAACCCTGGTGCTGGAAGTCCAGCAACACCTCGGTGAAGATAGCGTCCGGGCGATTGCCATGGACTCGACCGACGGGCTTACGCGTGGCACCGAAGTGGTCGATACCGGCAAGAACATTGCCATGCCGATCGGCGAAGCGATCAAAGGGCGCCTCTTCAATGTCGTGGGAGAAGCCATCGATGGCATCGGCCCCGTGGCCAAAGACCAGTCTGCGCCTATCCACCGCAAGCCACCAACCTACGAAGAGCTTTCCGTGGAAAAAGAGGTGCTCTATACGGGCATCAAAGTTATTGACCTGATCGAGCCGTATCTGAAAGGCGGAAAGATCGGCCTGTTTGGAGGCGCCGGTGTAGGTAAGACCGTACTCATTCAGGAACTGATCAATAATATTGCCAAGGGATACGAAGGAATTTCCGTGTTTGCCGGAGTAGGCGAGCGTACCCGTGAAGGTAATGACCTGATGCGGGAAATGCTGGAAGCGGGTATCATCAAATATGGCGAGGGTTTCATGAAGTCTATGGAAGAAGGCGGATGGGACCTGAGCAAAGTGGATATGAAAGAGTTGAAGGATTCCAAAGCCACCTTCGTTTTCGGCCAGATGAACGAACCTCCCGGAGCCCGCGCCCGTGTGGCCCTTTCCGGGCTGACCATTGCCGAATACTATCGTGACGGCGATATGAACGACCCTATGGGCGGCCGTGATATCCTTTTCTTTATCGATAATATCTTCCGTTTCACGCAGGCTGGTTCTGAGGTATCTGCACTTCTGGGCCGGATGCCTTCTGCTGTGGGATACCAGCCTACCCTGGCTACCGAGATGGGCCTTATGCAGGAGCGCATTACCTCCACCAAGAGGGGGTCCATCACCTCTGTACAGGCCGTTTACGTACCGGCGGATGACCTTACCGACCCCGCCCCGGCAACGACCTTCGCCCACCTGGATGCCACCACGGTACTGAGCCGTAAGATCGCCGCTCAGGGCATTTACCCGGCTGTGGACCCGCTGGATTCCACCTCCCGCATTCTCGACCCGGCCATCATTGGAGACGAGCACTACGACTGCGCTCAGCGCGTGAAGAACATCCTGCAGCGCTACAATGAACTTCAGGATATCATTGCCATCCTGGGTATGGAAGAACTCTCGGATGAAGACAAACTGGTGGTGCACCGCGCCCGCCGCGTACAGCGCTTTCTTTCTCAGCCGTTCCACGTGGCGGAAGCCTTTACCGGTATCCCGGGAACAATGGTGCCCATCGAGGAGACTATCCGTGGATTCAACATGATCATCGACGGTGAGGTGGACCAGTACCCGGAAGCCGCTTTCAACCTCAAGGGGTCGATCGATGAAGCGATCGAGGCGGGAGAGAAGATGCTGAAGGAAGCGGAAGCAAATTAAAGGCCATAGGCCGAAAATGCCAGAAAGGAAAAAGGGCAGCTTGCGGTTGCCCTTTCCTAAATAAAAACAGAGGCACTGCTTGTGCCCTCAAATCTAAAGTTTGTTATGAACATCTCTGTTCTTACCCCGGAAAAGGAAATCTTCCAAGGCAATATCAATTCGGTAAAAGTGCCGGGCAGCCAGGGCGCTTTTCAGGTACTGAATAACCACGCTCCTATCGTTTCCTCTCTCGAAGAAGGAAAGGTCTCTATTGTTACTGCCGGCGGAGGATATCGGTACTTCGATATTGAAAGCGGAGCAATCAAGGAGAGCAATGAAGCGGGAAAAACGCTGGTTTTCGACATTAAGAGTGGATTCATTGAAGTGCTGAATAATGAGATCTCACTTCTGGTTACGGGGGTGGAGAATGGACTGAACGGCTGACGCTGACGTGGCTTGGCCTTCTGACAAAGAGAAAAGTCATTTTGCTGAGTATATAAGGGAGTGAGCGAACGCTTACTCCCTTTCTTTTTGGACGGGCTACATTCATGTGGCCCGTAATAAAAAGGAAAAGGAATCAAGGCCTGCCCGCCCTTATTTTCAACTCAATTCTTACGGGCCGGTTAGCTATTGTTGCCCAGGACATACATCTGATCCAGTGTCGGCGTGGGGCTGCCTCCCCGGTTTTCCAGCGTGACGGCAAAGGCCTGGGCTCCTTCCACAAATGAAACCTCCTGAAGCGGCCGCCCGGCTTCGGGCAGTTCAAAAACCCCCATGCTTACCGGCCCGCCCTCTGTAATGGCCCAGAGTTGATACTGCTTACCGGCTTCGGGAGTGGGCAGCTGCTCTACACCTATTAAAGAACGCTGGTTCTCAGCATTGTAAAAAACGGTGGCTACTGCATCTGGAACCAGCCCGGTGCTTGCCATAACTATGGCCCGTGTGGAAGGATCCCTTACAAAATCCAGGAGGCTTTCCATCCTTTGTGCTGTGTTCTGAATGCTGTCGCAAGACTGCTGCGTTTGGATGAGCTGTTGATTCAGGCTGGCAATGGCCCCATGTTGCCGGCGGTTTGCCTGGTAAAGGGCCAGCATGCCGGCTACTGCCGCTACCAGGAGCAGGCCGGCGGCATATCCCAACACTTTCAGGCGCCTTTCTGATGGTTTGGCGCCGGCCCCCTCTTCGGTATGCAGCCGCTGGAGGATAGCCGATAATACGCCGGGCGGGGGTGTCTTTCCATGCAATAACGCATATTCCTCGAGAGCCACTTCAATGGCGGTGAGCTCTTGTCTGATCTCAGGATACTGTTCGGCATTTTGCTCCACCTCAGCCTCTTCCTGCGGGGAGAGTTTTCCCAGAACATATTGCTCCAGAATGCCGGATGCTATGTAGGCTTTAATATCCAAGGTATCTTCTCAACGTTTCGATCAGTGAAAGTAATAAAAATGAAACCAATCCTTCGTTTTTAAGGATAGCGCGCAGGTCCTGAATGGCTTTTCTGGACCTCGACTTGACCGTACCCAAAGGAATGCCAAGATGCTCGCTGGCCTCGCTCTGGGTGTAGTCCTGGAAGAACAACAGGTCGATGACCTTGCGGCTTTGTTCGTCCATTTTACTGACTATCCTTCTCAAACCCGGGTCTGTTTCTTCTGGTTGCTGGGTAAGGTTCTCATCATGATATACGGAATCCGGAAGAGTGTCGGTTTTATTTCCCCTTTTGAATTGCCCGGATCGCAACGTGTCTATGGCTAAGTTTCGGCAGATCCTGGCCATCCAGGTAAACAACCTGCCTTTTTGGGGGTCGTATTGTTCTGCTTTTTCCCAGATCTTCAGGAAGGCGTCTTGCAAGACTTCCTCTGCCACAGTTTCCACCCTTACCAATTGCAGAATGATGTTATAGAGTGCCGGTGAGTAATACTCATACAACAGCGTAATGGCCCGTTGGTCCCGTTCCTGCAGCAACTGAAGGATATCCTGGTCAAGGGGAAGTTTTTTACGGGGGTCCGTCATATTGGGTTCGATCTGGTTGAATGAGATGGCAATTAAAGGGCTACCCTTTACGGCGCCATCACCTCGGCATTCATGGCCTCTTCAATGGCCTCTGCTTCGATGGGAATATCGGCCATCAGGTCAACCGGCCCGTGGTCGGTGACCAGGATGTCATTTTCCAGCCGGATACCCAGTCCTTCCTCGCGGATGTAGATACCGGGCTCGCAGGTGAATACCATACCTGCCTGTATGGGGTCATAACGGTTGGAAAGGTCATGTACGTCTAGGCCCAGATGATGGGAGGTGCCGTGCATAAAGAATTTTTTATAGGCCGGGTATTTTTCGTTTTGATTTTTGATATCCGCCTTGTCCAGCAGTTTGAGCTTCAAAAGCTCGCTCTCTACCATTTTACCTACTTCCCTGTGGTATTCTTCAATGGTGACGCCGGGGACGAGCATTTGCCGAGCACCTTTGAGTACCCGCAAGACGGCATCGTAAACACTACGTTGCCGGGGCGAAAACTGGCCGTTGACCGGAATAGTGCGGCTGAGGTCCGCAGCATAATTGGCATATTCTGCGCCGAAGTCGAGCAGCAGCAGGTCGCCATCCTGGCATTTTTGATTGTTGCTGACGTAGTGTAAGACACAGGTGTTCTTTCCGCTGGCAACGATCGGTTCATAGGCATGGCCGTTGGCGCCGTTGGAAATGAATTCGTGCACGACTTCGGCTTCAAGCTGGTATTCCATCACGCCGGGGCGTGTTTTTTCCAGGACTCTGCGAAAAGCTTTACCGGTAATGTCAATGGACCGTTGAATGAGCTCTATTTCAAGCGGAGATTTGACCATGGCCAACTTCTTGAGAATAGGCTGAGAACGGTGGTATTTATGCAGCGGGTAGCGTTCCATAAGCCAGTGAGCATACCGGACATCTTTGGGAAGGACCTCCGACTGGAAGCGGTCGTGTTCGTTAAGGTTGAGGTAGATGCGCTTGGCCAGCAGGATGAGTTCATGAAGTATCTTATCCATTTCATCGAGCCAGTATATCTTTTCTATGCCGGATACTTTACTGGCTTGCTCCTTGTCGTATTTCTGGCCTTCCCAAAGAGCAGTATGTTCATCATTACGCTTGATAAAAGCCAGTTCCTGAAACCCTTCCTTGATGCAATCCGGGAACAATACAAGCACCGTTTCTTCCTGGTCTAGCCCGGAGAGGTAAAACAGGCCAGAGTTCTGGCGGAAAGGGAAGAACGTATCTCCGCTGCGCGGCATCAGGTCGTTCGACTGAAAGATGGCAATGGAGTCCGGTTGCATTTTGCGCATGAAGCGCTTGCGGTTTAGTTGAAATAAGCCAGGGTTGATAGCGTCGTATCTCATGGGAAAATGATTTTCTGTTAATACCATAGAATCTTATGGCTATGTCCTTCTGAGCCATAAATCAGGCAAGCTTTTGGGATTGTACAAGGTTAGGGTAGAGACAGGTAAGTTCTGAAGTTACAACTCAAAGTTGCAAAAAAACAAATAATCAGAAAAGTGTTTGCCCTAATTTGGAATGATTTTAACATGGAGGGAGGGGAGGGAGGAATTATGATTTATGATGTGCGATTCATGATTTACAATTTCGAATCCACTTCCAGCAGGTCCTCTTCCGCGTAGTCTTTAAACCAACGGCCGAGTTGTTTGCGGGCGTTGGTGCGGACGCCTTCGTTGATATAGCAGGCAATAGTAACCAATCCAAAGGAGAGCACGCCGAGGTCGTCGGTATAGCCGATGATAGGGGTAAGGTCCGGCAGTGCGTCGAAGGGAGCAAGGAAATAGCCCAGAGTGCCCAGTACGATGCTCTTAGCCCACGTAGGGGTCTCTTTCCGGCGGTAGGCGTAGAAAAGGAGGAGGGCGGAATAGACCGTTTTAACCCCCGCCTGCTTGGCGAAATGTGCGGTTTTTTTCCAGAATTTGTTCTCGGAAAACTGCTTGATATAGGGCTGGAACGGATTTTTCATCTTTCAACACATTGTCTTTCAAAAATAAGGAATAAAAAGGACTTTGGCTTTGGGAATCTACTAACGGCGCCATTCTGCCGTCAGAAGCTCCTCGGCCGGCCCTGCTACTTCCAGGCCGGCATGGCGGCCTTCGCCCGAATATAACAATTGTCCCCCCTTAAAAAGTTTCACCTCCAGGGTAGCCTGAAGGCTTTCGTTTACCTTACCAACCATATTTCCTGATAGCGGCGATACCAGCTGCCCCGTCCCCCCTTTTTTATGGGCGACGATTTCCAGCCGGTGTTTTTTATCCCGAAAAGCGAGGAATACCTCGTTGTCTCCAAGTGTGGCGCGCATGGAGGCCCCGGTGTATGTGGCAAATCGGTAAAGCCGTCCTCTCAGCAGGAACCCCACAATGTACCCGATGAAATGGCTGCCGACCCAGGGGATTCGGGCTACAGAGGCCGACAGTGAAATTTTGCTTTCTCCTCCGAAGTGGTTGCATTGGGCCCAGATCCAGGAAGATGGGAAGGACTGCCCCCAGTCTTTTTCGATGTAACCTTTTCCTCCGGTGAAGTCCACTTCTTTTCCATATACCTGCAACCTCCCCTCCAGGCGGTGGTTTAGACTTACCACGCCGTGGTAACACTCCATAAAAGGGACAAAGGAATACCAGCCCATAATGCCGGGAGCCCCCAGCATCCGGGGCCAGGGAGAAATATGCTTCAGGTGGAGTTTCCCCCTGAGTTCGGACAGTTCCAGTTCCATCTTTCCATCGGAAAAGCGGTTCGGGCCGAGTTGTACTTCAAAGTGCGTGGATGCCGGCAAAAAAGCTTCGGCGGGAAAGTTGTGATAAGCGGCCGTACATTGCTTTCCGTCAAGCACCTGAATGAATGCGTGCCGGTTGCCGTCCTGGTCCATGGATATCCCTGGGATGATGGCGAAGGCGTAACGTTCAGTAGGGTCCACGATCTTGAAATACCAGCCTTCGAAGTAGTTGCGGCGCCGGCCCCAGCCGTGGTAGCGGTTGGGGTCCCAGAGGGCACGCCAGCGATGGAGGAAGTTGAGCATTGGATGGTTAAGGTGTGTATTAAAGTGTGAATGAATAAAGGCCGTCCACCAAAATTGGCCGCCGTGGCATCTGTCTGTTTGAAACATTCTCGTCTTTAAACTACCCGTTATTCAGGCCCTGAAGTTTTTCAGGGTGGAGTACCTCACCAAATCTACGAGTTATGTTCAAAAAACACGATCGCCGGCCGGAAAATCGGATCAACGCCGGCTCTATGGCAGACATTGCTTTCCTTCTGCTCATCTTCTTTCTGGTTACTACTACTATTTTAGTGGATACCGGTATTCAGGTCGGCTTGCCTCCCTGGGCGGAAGCCCCTCCCAGGCCTATCCCGGACAGGAATGTCCTGCAGGTTCGGATTAATGCTCAAAACGAGCTGTTTGTAGAAAAAGGGCGGGCAGAGCCGGGCCAGCTTCGCGCCCGGGCGAAGACATTCATTATGAACCCCGGGGCGTTGTCTTCCCGGCCAAGCTCGCCCAAAAGAGCGGTGATCTCGCTGCAACACGACCGGGGGACGAGTTACCGGGCTTACCTGGAGGTATATAATGAGCTCATAGCTGCATATCAGGAGCTTTGGGACGAGGAGGCGCGCCGCCGTTATCAACTACCCTACAAAGGGCTGGCCGCATCACGACAGAAGCTTATCCGGGCGGACATTCCACTGGTAATCTCCGAGGCGGAGCCGGTAGAACTGATGGCCGGGAATTAAGAGTGTGTTCGAAAATACAAGCCATAGTTGCACTAAATGTAGTATATTTGCGGCACACAGGCCACTTCGTTTTGCATTGATGCCGGCCTGGGCAAAAAAAGGATGATATGGCCCGCTTCTTATTTTTAGGATGGTTTTTGGTAACAGGCGTCTTCGCTGCCAGATCACAACAGAATGTCTTCGTGGAAGAAGATGCTCCTATCGGAGAAATGATGGCCCGGTTTGTGGAGGCTAACAAGGCAAGGCAATTCGTTGATGGTTGGCGGGTCCAGATACTGGCTACACCCGACCGGCAGCGGCTGGAGAGCGTCAAGCAATCCTTCCAGTATCGCTATCCTTCCATCCCGGTGGACTGGGTGCATGTAGCGCCGTATTACAAGCTGCGTGCCGGCGCTTTTTCCAGTAAGCTGGAAGCGCTGCGCCTGAAGTACATACTGGAGCGGGACTATCCGGGCATCTATCTGGTGCGCGACGACGCCATTCACCCAAGAGAGTTGATTGGCAATTATTAAAGGAAGATGTAACAGTAAATGCGTAGAAGAAGGGCATCGAGAAGAGAGGGGAACAGCCCGATCCTTGGGCATATAGACCTGGTGGCATTCAGCCTTTTCCTGGCACTGGTCATCGTGGGGTGGCTGATGGTCTTTTCAGTAGGTTTTGAGGAGTTCCGCAATATGGAGGAGGGGAGCTTTCTGTCCACTTCAGCCGGTAAGCAAGCCATCTGGATCGGCATCTGCGGCCTCATTTTCGCCTTCATAATGCTTTTTGACTGGAAATTCTGGCAAACTTTTGCCTACCCCATTTATGCGGTTTCTCTCGGGATGCTGGTGTTGGTGCTTTTCTTCGGCGCCAATATCAAAGGGGCTACTTCCTGGTTCTCTTTCGGAGGATTCTCTTTTCAGCCTTCGGAGATTGCCAAGTTCGGTACTGCGCTGGCACTTTCAGGTTTTCTCAGTTCATACAGTACGGACCTGAAAAACCTGCGTTCCCAGTTTATTTCCCTGATGATCATACTGGGGCCCATAATTTTGATCCTCCTTCAGCCCGATGCCGGCTCGGCGCTGGTTTTCTTGTCTTTTTTTATCGTGCTTTTCCGGGAAGGCCTCAATCCCTCCTATTATATCGTTGCCGGCGTGATGGCCGCCCTGCTCATCGCAGGGCTGGTAGCCGAGCCCGAAAAAATAGCCCTTGCTCTTTCCTTGTTGGTACTGCTCGCCATGTCCTACAGCCTTAAAAGCAAAAGGCGCCTGTATTGGGTATTAGGCGCGGCAGCAGTTGCCGGGGCTAGCTACTACCTGGCCCGGCTGGACTATCTGCCTTATGTTTTGATAAGTTGCCTGCTGGCCGTTATCGTTCTGGGGTATGTGCTTTATCAACAGCGTAATGGCCGGTTGGTTGCCGGCCTGTTGTTCTTTCTGTTAGCTGGTTCCAGCCTGGCCTTTGCCGCCAACTATGCCTTCAATAACGTTCTGAAGCCTCACCAGCAGGACCGCATAAACGTATGGCTGCAACCTGAAAAATGCGATGAGCGTGGCTCGCTCTACAACCTCGTTCAATCCAAGACCGCAATCGGGGCCGGAGGTTTGCAGGGCAAAGGCTTCCTGAAGGGAACCATGACCAAAGGCAACTACGTTCCGGAACAGTCCACTGATTTTATTTTCTGCACTATTGGAGAAGAGCAGGGCTTTATTGGCACTTTTGGGATTATCGTACTCTTCCTGTTGCTGCTCTTTCGGGTCTCCATAATCGCTGAACGCCAGCGGTACAGCTTTTCCCGACATTATGCTTACTGCGTAGCAGGCATCATTTTTATTCACTTTTTCATCAACATCGGCATGACCATGGGCCTGATGCCGATCATTGGCATACCTTTGCCCTTCATCAGCAAAGGAGGGTCTTCCCTTATGGGCTTTACCATTATGATCGCCGTAATGCTGAAATTGGACAAACACCGTTTCCGGATCTAAAATCACTGGGGTTGCTACAATTCTCGATATCGCATACCGACACACAATCCTCTGCCCGCTGCGGCTTGATCACCACTGGCCACGGGGTGATAGAAACTCCTATTTTTATGCCGGTGGGAACACTGGGCAGTGTAAAGGGTGTACAGCAAGAAGACCTGGAAAAGGAGGTTAGGGCACAGATCATCCTCGGTAACACCTACCACCTGTACCTGCGGCCAGGCATCGAAGTACTCCAAAAAGCCGGTGGCCTTCACCGCTTCAATAGTTGGAATCATCCCATACTGACCGATAGCGGTGGCTATCAGGTTTATTCGCTGAGCCATCGCCGTAAGATCAGGGAGGAAGGAGTTACCTTCCAGTCTCATATCGACGGGTCCACCCACTTTTTCAGCCCTGAAATTGCTATTGATATTCAGCGCGCCATTGGTGCAGATATCATCATGGCCCTCGACGAATGCACTCCCTATCCTTGCGAATATGACTATGCCCGGTCGTCGATGGGCCTGACTCACCGCTGGCTGGAGCGCTGCTGCCAACACTTTGACCATACCGAACCGCTCTACGGCTACCGGCAGGCTTTGTTTCCCATCGTGCAGGGCAGCACTTACAAGGACCTGCGGAAGATATCAGCGGAGACAGTGGCTTCTTTCGGCCGGGAGGCGAACGCCATCGGGGGGCTGTCAGTCGGAGAACCGGCGGAGGAGATGTACGAAATGACGGAGCTGGTTTGTGGCATACTTCCAAAGGAAAAGCCGCGCTATCTGATGGGAGTAGGCACGCCCGAGAATATACTGGAGTGTATTGCTCTCGGAGTTGATATGTTCGATTGTGTGCTGCCGACGCGCAATGCCCGCCACGGCCTCTTATATACTGCCCGGGGCATCATCAATATCAAGAACGCCAAGTGGAAGGAAGATTTTAGCCCCATTGATGAAGAAGGCCCCTGCCATGTCAGCCGTTTTTATAATAAAGCTTATCTTCGGCACCTGATACACAGCAAGGAACTCCTGGGAGCCCAGATCGCCAGCCTGCACAATCTCAGTTTTTACCTCTGGCTGGTAGGGGAAGCCCGCAGCCATATTCAGGCCGGCGATTTCCTCAATTGGAAGAATCAAATGGTGAAGGAGGTGCAAAGAAGGTTGTAGTTTTGTTAAGGCCTGGCAAATACAACACCATCTGAGTACCTCAAACGTTTACTTGTCCTGAGAAAGGATATTAATGATGCTGAAGACGCTCGACAAATATATTATCCGAAAATTCCTGAGTACGTTCTTCTTCACGGTCCTCATTTTCACGATGATTTCCGGCATCATCGATTTTAGTGAAAAGGTCGAAAAATTCATTGAAGAACCCATTACCAAGAAAGAGATATACATCGATTACTATCCCAATTTTCTGCTCTATATTGATGGGTTGCTCTGGCCTCTCTTTACCCTGATTGCAGTCATTTTCTTTACCTCACGGATGGCGTATAATTCCGAGATAATCTCCATCTTCAATGCGGGCGTCAGTTTTCCCCGCCTGATGCGCCCTTATATGATCGCAGCTACTTTTATCGCCGGGCTGCATCTGGCCGGAAACCATTACTTTATTCCCAAGGGGAATAAGACCCGCCTGGATATTGTACACACCTATATATGGAGAGATAACGACAAGGGGAAAACCCAGGATGTACACATGTTCCTCTCGCCGGACACCAAAGTGTATATCAACTACTATCGCAAGCGGGACAGCACCGCCCGGAAATTCCGGCTGGAAAGATTTGAAGGCAATGAGTTGGTTTACCTTCTCAAGGCCAACACGGCCGAATGGATTGGCCCTCCCAACAAGTGGAAACTGCGAAACTACGAGATACGAACTTTCCATGGGATGAAGGAAGAACTCATCCTTGGAATAGGCAAGGAGATCGACACTACACTTAACCTGACGCCTGCCGACTTTGTAGATTACAAGGAGCAGCAGACCATGATGACCTCGGCGGAGTTGAAGGAGTACATCCGAAACCAGAAAGCAAGGGGTGTCGGCAATACCCAAAAGTATGAGATCGAACTCCTCCGCCGAACAGCCGAACCCTTTACTATCTTTATTCTTACCATTATCGGCATGTCCATCGCAGCCCGTAAGATCAGGGGAGGTATCGGCCTTCACCTGGCCATGGGCATCGGTATCGGAGCCCTTTATATTTTCTTTTCCCGTTTCGCCATCGTTTTCGCTACCGGCCAGGCCATTCCCATTTTCCTGGGAATATGGCTGCCCAACATCGTTTTTAGCACCGTAGCGATATTTCTCATCCGAAATGCTCAGAAATAACTGGCACTGAGTTGTTTAAGTTTTTTTTTGAGAAGTTAAACAAATTTGGCCTGACAATCGGGACAGCGGTATTTTCTGCCTCTAAAAGGCCGCTTTAGTATGAATTCAAGAATTCAAACTTCGACAAAAAGACCTAATTTTCATTTTTTTTTGAAAATTGTAAAAGAAAAAAAGTTCTAAATAATTGATTTAATTTACTGAATATCAATTACTTAAAAACACGACCATTTATTGAGTGACAAAAAAGATTATTTCTGCGGACAAAAAAAGTGTGGAAAATTGCATTTTGTTTAACAATTACATATCTTTGATTCAACAAAAGAAAGAGATTCCTCTGCAACATTAAACAAAATAGCCATGTCCACTACAGAATTTTATAGCCGGTTCGATCAAATGTCCACCCTTCTGAATTCTTTTGCATACAACCTCACCAAGAACACTGAGGATGCGAAAGACTTGTTTCAGGAAACGGCCTACCGCGCCCTGACTAACAGAGATAAATTTCGCCCGGGTACGAATTTCAAAGCCTGGCTTTTCACGATCATGAAGAACATCTTCATCAACAATTACCGCAAGAAGGTGAAAGCCAACACCATTATGGACTCTACGGAAAACCTTTATTATATCAACTCGGGTAGTGTTGTAATTGCCAATCAAGCCGAATCCAACATCATGATGAAGGAACTTGCCAGAATGGTGGAAGACCTGGACGACAGCATCAAGATTCCATTCCTCATGCATTATCATGGTTATAAATATCAGGAAATTGCCGACCACCTGGAGCTTCCTTTGGGAACTGTGAAGAGTCGTATTTTCTTTGCGCGAAAGGAACTCAAAGAAGTCATCGGCAAACGCTATTCCAGCATAGAGGAACTACGCAGCCGTGCAGGTGTGAGGCCTTAGGGCATGCTTAAAAGTTTACAATGGTAATCAGGGGCGGCGGCAGAAAGGCCAGCCGCTTCTTTTTTTTGTGCCCGGGCTGTCGTTCAAACAATAACTGCCGTTTTTTATCTTTGCCGGACTATGGAGAAGGACAAGCATCTGTTTTTCAGAAAACAGTTGAAGGAATGGTTCGCTCAAAGCCACCGGCCCCTGCCCTGGAAAGGAGAAAGTGACCCCTATCTCATCTGGTTGTCTGAAGTCATTCTTCAGCAAACGCGGGTGGAACAGGGCCTGCCTTATTTCGAACGCTTTCGGGATCGCTACCCCACAGTCCGCGACCTGGCCAAAGCGCCACAGGATGAAGTCATGAAACTCTGGGAAGGATTGGGATACTACTCCCGTGCCCGGAACCTGCATGCTGCAGCACGTTATATTGCCGAAGAACTGGAGGGGCGGTTTCCCGATACATTCGAGGGTATTCTCCGTTTGAAAGGTGTAGGGCCCTACACTGCTGCGGCAATTGCCTCTTTTGCTTACGGCCTTCCTCATGCTGTGCTGGATGGTAACGTCTTCCGCGTGCTCTCCCGTTTTTTCGGTATTGAAACCCCGGTCGATACCTCCGCGGGGAAAAAAGAATTTGCTGAATTGGCCCAGCAACTGCTGGACCACCAGGATCCTGGCAACTACAACCAGGCCATTATGGATTTTGGCGCAACTCAATGCACCCCAAAAGTACCGAGCTGCCCAGCTTGCCCACTCCGTATGGCCTGTACTGCTTACCAGAAAAAGAAAGTGGCCAACCTTCCCATTAAATCAAAGAAGATCGAAAAGCGCCAGCGTTTTTTTCACTACCTGGTCATCAGCCACAAGGGAAAATCCCTGGTCCGCAAGCGGACGGGAAATGACATCTGGCAAAATCTGTATGAATTCCCCCTGCTGGAGTTACCTCACCTCTCCCGCGATGAAGGCGAGATTCGGAAAAGTGCCGTGTGGAAAATGCTTTTCAGCGGGCAGGAGGCTGAGGTACATCGCATCTCCCTGCCTTATCAACAGCAACTAACTCACCAAAAGATCATTGCTTTCTTCTGGGAAGTAGGGCTTCCTCCCGGAGCGGCCCTGCATTCGGGAAACTTCCTGGCCGTTGATCAGAAAAACTTGAGTAAATTTGCGTTCCCAAAGATCATCAGCCGATATCTGAACCAGGAACAGCTTTCCCTTTTCTGACCTGCCAGACAGGCAGGATGGAAACAGCCATAGAAAAAGCCTGGAAAGTTAATGGCTTCGCTTTTGGGCTAAAGCTTTTTATTAGCTATATTTATACACCGCAACGGAGGGGAATGGCCTTCCTGAGAAGATCAGTATTTTTTAATCTTTATTAAAATACATCTGGTTAGAGATGGTAAACCGTGTAATATTGATTGGTAACCTGGGGCGTGACCCGGAAGTACGCCGGCTGGAAAATGGGGCAGTAGTGGCCAAATTCCCAATAGCCACCAATGAAAACTATAAAGATAGAAACGGAGAGTGGCAGAGCCAGACAGAATGGCACGATATCGTCGTCTGGCGAACCCTGGCGGAAAGGGCGGAAAGCACCCTCAAAAAAGGAATGGGCGTTTATGTTGAAGGTAAGCTGACTCATCGCAGTTGGCAGGACCAGGATGGCAACAACCGATATACTACTGAAGTTGTCGCCAGCTACTTTCGCATCATCAGTGGCGGAAAGCGCGATGAAACCGCTGGTGGCTCCGGAGGGTATTTCCCAGCGCCTGGCGATGAAGTAAGCACCAGCTCCCAGGATATGAACAGTGACAACGGCGGCGCTGCCAGTTCCATGCCGGAGGAATCCGGCAGCGGAGCAGCTGATGATGACCTGCCGTTCTAAACAGGACAGTGCGAATTATGGTGTAACTAACCCCTTTTTTTTTGGAACCTGAACCTGATAGTCCGGTTTACTGTTTTTCACCGGTGATCTTATTGCTCCTCGTTTTTTCCGTGGAGACACTCCTGGGTATTTTGGGTATTATTCTGCTATTGGTCTGTTCGGCACTGATCTCCGGCTCGGAAGTCGCTTTTTTTTCCCTCACCCCCAATGACTTCGAACGCCTGGAGCAGGAAAATGGCACCAACAGCCAGCGCATTCTTGCGCTCAAGGATAAACCGCGCCGCCTGCTGGCCACCATTCTGATCAGTAATAACTTCATCAACATCGCCATTGTCATCCTTTCGGAATTCGTGTTGATGAAGGCCATCCCTCAGGATACTTTCGGGCAATGGGCTACTCACCTCACCAGCCTGTGGGGAGAACCCGGGCCGGAGCGCGTGGCTTACTGGTCCTGGCTCATCGGTTTCCTGATCACGGTAGTTGGCGTAACATTTCTGCTTGTCCTCTTCGGAGAGGTTGCCCCTAAAGTATATGCCAAGATCAATAACATTCGCCTCGCCCGGCTGATGGCCCGGCCCATTACTATTCTGTTAAAGGTGCTTGGCCCTTTGAACAACCTTTTAGTCAATACCACCCGCATCATCGAGCGCAAACTGGCCAGCACGGCGCCCGGCAGCAACCTCACCAGCCGTGAAGACATCGATGAAGCTATCGAACTGACCGTCAGCCAGGAAAAAGATGCCGGGCAGGACGTCGATATTCTCAAGAGCATCGTAAAATTCGGAGAAGTAACCGTTAAGCAGATCATGAGTTCCCGGGTGGATGTGGTGGCCGTCGATTTTCGCATCGATTACCATGAATTGCTTTCGGTCGTCCGGGAATCCGGTTATTCCCGTATTCCCGTTTATGAAAACGATTTTGATAATGTGGCCGGTATCCTTTACGTTAAAGACCTTCTCGGCCACCTCAACGAAGGAAATGATTTTGAGTGGCAGGAACTCATTCGCACAGATGTGTACTACGTGCCGGAAGCCAAAAAGATCAATGACCTGCTCAAAGAGTTTCAGCAGCAGCACCTGCACCTGGCGATAGTCGTTGACGAGTACGGAGGGAGTTCGGGTATTGTAACTCTGGAAGATATTATGGAGGAAGTTATTGGCGAGATCAAGGACGAGTTCGACGATGAGGTGGAGGTCGTGTTCAAAAAGATCGACGATTTCAATTACCTGTTTGAGGGCAAAACTCTGCTTAATGATGTTTGCCGGATCGTTGGGATAGATACCAACACCTTCGATGAAGTGAAAGGAGAAGCGGATTCCCTGGCAGGCCTCATCCTGGAGATCACCGGTGTCATTCCCAAGGTGGATTCCGAGATCCCTTACAATCAATTCCGCTTTAAGGTCGTTTCTGTGAATAGGCGGCGTATCGAGCAGATCCTTTTTACCTTGCCCAAACCTTAATTAATGCGTTAAGACCAATGAACCATATAAAGGCCTGTTTTTTCCACTTTCTGATTTTATTTATCCTTTTTCTAAGCGCCTGTGGAGGAGAGCCTTCCTATACGCCCAAGCCCCGTGCCTACCCCAGGGTGGAGTATCCCCAGGGAGGATATCAGCAATTTGATGAGGATTATTGCAATTTCACCTTCGAATATCCTGTCTATGCAGAAGCCCAGCAGGACACCCTTTTCTTTGATGAAAAGCCGGCCAATCCCTGTTGGTTTGATATTTATATACCGGCCTTCGACAGCAGGCTATACTGCAGCTATTACCCCATTGGGCCCGAAGCATCCTTCGAAAAACTGAAAAACGACGCTTTTGAACTGGTGGAATGGCACAACAAAAAAGCAAACTTCATTCAGGAAGTGCCTATAAAAAAAGAAGGAAATGTAAATGGGTTCGCTTTTATCATCGAGGGGCCGGCAGCCTCTCCCTTCCAGTTTTACCTCACAGACAGTACTGACAATTTTCTAAGGGGCGCTCTTTATTTCAATACCCAGGCCCGCCCCGATTCCCTCCAGCCCATCTATGAATTCGTAGAAGATGATATTCTGCACATGATCGAAACCTTCCGCTGGAAGTAGGCGCCGGCGCTATCACCAGGAATGCGCTGGCTCTGGCCTCTGCTGCTAAAACAGTACAGGTTGGCCCGCAAGTATCAACTCGCGAATCAACCTGTAATCGGAGTATTGGCCTCCGGCTGCTGTGAACCTGCGGCCACAGTAGCAAGGCGCTAAGACTTGGCCTCTTCTTTTTCGTTCTTCTTGGCCTTGCCGTTGTCTTTAGCTTCCGTTTCCGGTGGCAGGCCGAGGATCTTACTCTTGATCTTTTTCTCGATCTCAACCGCCACTTCCGGATTATCCATCAGGAATTGCTTGGCCGCTTCACGGCCCTGTGCGATCTTGGCGTTATCATAACTGTACCACGCCCCGCTTTTCTGAATGATATCGTGATCCACGCCCAGATCGACGATCTCTCCGGTTTTGGAGATACCTTCGCCGAACATGATGTCAAACTCCGCTACCCGGAAGGGGGGCGCCAGTTTGTTTTTCACTACTTTGACTTTTACGTGGTTGCCTACTACATTGCCTTCCTTATCCTTAATTGCAGAGCCCGAGCGGCGAATATCCAGGCGCATAGAGGCATAGAATTTCAGGGCGTTACCCCCCGTGGTGGTTTCCGGGTTGCCGAACATTACGCCGATCTTTTCCCGCAGCTGGTTAATGAAGATGCAGCAGCAACCTGTCCGGCCAATGGTACCGGTTAATTTGCGCATGGCCTGGGACATCAGCCGCGCCTGCAGCCCCATTTTGGAATCTCCCATCTCGCCTTCGATCTCGGAGCGGGGAACCAATGCCGCCACTGAATCGATGACAATGATATCGATAGCGCCGGAGCGGATGAGGTTTTCCGTAATTTCCAGCGCCTGTTCTCCATTATCGGGCTGGGAGATGAGCAGGTTTTCCGTATCTACCCCCAGTGCTCTGGCATAAGTGCGGTCGAAAGCATGTTCCGCATCGATGAAGGCAGCAATGCCGCCCTGTTTCTGGCATTCGGCAATGGCGTGAATGGCCAGGGTCGTTTTACCGGACGATTCCGGGCCGTAGATCTCCACCACCCTTCCCCGGGGAAGGCCATTGACGCCAAGGGCGATATCGAGGCCCAGCGAGCCTGTGGGAATAGAATCTACCTCGACCACGCTGTCGTCCCCCAGCCGCATAATAGTGCCTTTGCCGTAGGTTTTCTCCAGCCGATCGACGGTTAGTTGAAGCGCTTTCATTTTCGCTTCCCGGTCTTGCTTGTTGGTATCGGACATTTGAGGTGTTATTTAATCAACTTTTTGTTTCAATGTTTTACAAATCTAAATAAATTGTTTGACTCAAACAAGTACTAAGCCGCAATTTGTCAAGTTTTGAGTAAAATACGCAAAAAGAAAGCCCCTGGCAAAGCTTTTTGCCAGGGGCTTTTTGAAAAGGGCGCCTTCGGTCAGGCGTGCTTTTCCAGAGCTGTCTTCTCACTGTATTTCAGAATATCCTGAATGGTACGTGAGGAGGGGCGGAAGGTAACACGGGGCAGCTGCTGGAAGGCCACCTGCAGGCCCTCGAATTCCTCCCTCAGCCCGAGGTCTTCGTACAGCGCCTCGTCCATTGCCAGGCGTTCTGTAGCACTCACCTCATTGTAGAGGTATTGAATGAGATCGTTCGGTGTAAACTTTTGCTTCATACAGGGAAGTTTGGTTATATAATTACCTTGAAAATTCACCTATAAAACTATAAAGGGACAATCATTATTGCCTGCCCCGATAAAATTTTTTCCCGGATTAGCAATAGGCTTCCAAAGTTAATTTCGGTTGATTGAGTTGAATGGTTTGATTGAGTTCATTGGGCCTGCCTTACCCAATCACCAGAAACCCCAGTAACCAGAAACCAGAAACCCAGAAACCCCACTAACCCCACCTCCTACTCCACCCGATACCAGGTCTGCGTCCGGTACAGCCCCGTCCAGTGTTTGCCCCGGACTTTCAGCTCATCGGCGTTGCCATTTTCAAACCAGATGCTGCAACCGTATTCATTGCCATTTTCCGGGTCCATAATAGTTCCTTTTCTCCAGTAATCCTTATAGGGTTCCAGGCCTTCGATGACCAGCATGCCCATCAGGGGCTTGCCTTTTTTCTTACCCGGGCATTCTTCACAGGCCTTATCGGGTGATGACTTCAGCAGTTTGGCGATCTTGCCGTACAGTTTGCCGCCATTTTCGTAGATCTCTACATGAGACTTGGCCTCGCCGGTATTATCATCAATGGTTTTCCAGGTACCGATGGGAGAGGGCTGGGCCAGGGATAAAGTACTGAAAGCCGCGAGAGCCAGAATGCCGGCCAGAATCTTCTTTTTCATGGTATTGAGTCAGGTTTAAACAGTTTGTTTTACAATATAAAGTGTCAGAACGGTTCAAAACCATCACCCAGCCCTTCCGCCGGATGCCAGAATAGTTTATCAAATGCCTTTACCCGGTTGTCCTCTATTTCAACTCCTTCCTGTTCCAGCATTTCCTGCATCATCGTCGGGGTGGGCCAGTGGTTGCGGCCACTGAGCTCTCCCTTTCGGTTGACGACCCGGTGAGCCGGCACGCCATCATTGCTGAAGCTCTTGTTCAGAGCCCAGCCTACCATTCGGGCGGAGCCGAGGGCCAGATAGTCGGCAATGGCCCCGTAGGTGCTTATCCGGCCCCTGGGGATGTGCCGAACGACGGCATAAACCAGGTCATAATACGTGGGTTCCGGCATTTTATTGTTTACTTTTGTACGGTTTACAAAATAGGACAATTCGTGGTAACATTTGGTTTATGCTGAAAACAAAAGTAAAGGCAAGTTCGGTTACCAACCTGACCGACGCCCGCTACTTTGCCGCCTGGGAAATTGAATGGCTGGGTTTCAATTTTGACCCCGGTTCTGAGGCTTATATCCAGCCGCAGGCCGCACAGGCAATAAAAGAATGGATAGACGGCGTAAAGGTGGCTGGTGAATTCGGCCTGCAATCTTTTGAAGAAATATTGACTGCTGTGGATATGCTCGAACTGGACGGGGTACAGATCGGAAGGTTCGGCAGCATAGAAACCCTGAAGGCTCTTCATGAGAATGAGGTGCCCATTCTACTCGAAACTGTAGTGGAAGATGCCGGCAAACTGCGGGAGGCGGCCGCGGCTTTCCCGCAAACGGCACCCTATGTGGAAGCATTTATCCTCAACTTTGACAAAAACGGGATCAGTTGGGGTGCTTTGCAGGGTAGGCCGGTGGAGCAACTGGGGCAGCTGTGCCGGGAATATCCCGTCATCCTCAGCCTGGATTTTAATCCTGAAACATTGCAGGAGGCGCTGGAAAGCCTGAATCTTTATGGCATTAACGTCCGCGGCGGGGAAGAGGAAAAAACAGGTTTCAAGTCTTTTGATGAACTCGATGAGTTATTTGAAGCCCTGGAAATACAGGAATAGCCGGGAATACAGATTCTGTCGCATACCTTCCAAACCCACTTCTCCGCCCTGTCTGGCAATGCCTCAAAAGCGTTAATTTCAGGGCAAAAAACTGAGCTCTATGAAAAAATGCTTATTCGGATTAGTATGCCTTATTGCTATTCTCCCTTCCCCTTCCGCCAACGCCCAGGATTTCCTGAAGCCGGCAGGCAGGCAGGCCGGTGAACCCCTGAAAATACAACACCTGGAGGCTGCCTTTGACAACTGGGCAGCCCAACGGGAACTCTCCGAGGAAAAGGGGTGGAAATGGTACGCCCGCTGGCTGCACGAGCAAACCATGCGGGCAGGCGCAGACGGCACCTTCGGCAACCAGGAACCGCTCTTCAGAGCGGCTGTGGAAAAGGTGGCCGCGGAACAGAACCGCATCTCAGAACGCAGCCCCGGCTGGATGCCGGCCGGCCCGGAAGATTATCCGACGATAGTTACTCCGCATATCATCCGCGGTATGGGGCGGATCAACTGCATCACTTTTCATCCTACTGACCCCAATACGTTTTGGGTGGGCGTCGCCCAGGGAGGTATCTGGAAGACTACCAACGGGGGCCAGAGCTGGCTGCCCCTCGACAATGGCCTGCCGATATTGCGCATCAGCGATATTGCCGTAAACCCCTCCAACCCGGATGAGATGTATGTCTCTGTCGGCGATTACGCCTACCTCGGCGTGGCTCTCGACCTCGATGACCGCAAACGCCATACGCATTATGGTATGGGCGTTTACAAGACTACCAACGGCGGCCAGAGCTGGGAACCTACTGGCCTGGCGTTCGACCAAACCGGAAGAGATGGCTCCCTCACCCGGCGCGTGATCGTCCATCCGGAAAATGGCCAGCGCCTTGTTGCTGCCGGCCTTTTCGGCATTAAAACTTCGGAGGACGGCGGCAATACCTGGAATACCATCACCGATGAAATGATCTGGGATATTGAACGTCATCCGGATGACCCCAATGTCCTTTATGCTTCTACCGCTTACGTGCGCAACCTGGATGCCGGCAGTGCCGGAATATGGAAGTCCACCGACTTTGGCCAGAACTGGACGGAGCTGGAGGCGGGAATACCGGCAACCGGGGCCGCCCAGCGAATAGAGCTGGCTATTTCTCCTTCCAACCCCGATTACGTTTATGCGCTGGCTTGTAGTATGAACCGTGGATTTTATGGCCTGTTCAGGACAACCGATGGCGGAGACAACTGGGAAGAGCGTTCGGACAGCCCCAATATCCTTCACTGGTACAGCGGCAGCGGCAGCGGCGGGCAGGGCACCTATGATCTTACCATCCTCGTGCATCCCGATGACCCCGATCGGATCTATACGGGAGGCATCAACCTATGGGGTTCTGAAGATGGCGGCCTGACCTGGAGGATGGCCTCCTACTGGGCCGGAAGCCCCTCTCGCCAGAGCATCCATGCCGACCAGCACTTCCTGGCCTATAATCCGCTGGATAACAAATTCTACGCCTGTAATGACGGTGGGGTCTCCCGGGCGGATGAGATCGTCCTGGGTTCTGAAGATGCGGCCCAGAACTACAATACCTATTCTTTTCAAACCCAGTGGGAAGACATCGCCGGCGGCATGCAGATCTCTTCCTTTTACCGCCTTGGCCTCAGCCGGGCCAACCCCGGCGACCTTATTACCGGTGCGCAGGACAACTCCACCTGGATAAAGCAAAACGGCAACTGGAAAAGCGTGATCGGCGGAGATGGCATGGAAGGGCTCATCCATCCGGAAAACCCGGATATCATCTACGGTTCTTATCAATACGGAAGCATTGCGATGTCCATTAATGGGGGGGATGATTTTTTTACCATAAGCAATAATATCCCTGCCGAAAATAATGAACGAGCCGCCTGGACAACGCCATTCATGCTCGAACCCGGCAACCCGGATGTATTGTACGTAGCTTATACCAACCTCTACCGGTCACCTAACGGAGGCAGCTCTTTCCAGCAGTTGTCCGACTTCCCTGTGCCGGGCCTTCCTACCTCCGGTTTTGCTGTTTCTCCTGCCGACAAGGACTACATTTATCTCGCGCACCGCATTTATCACTCGCTGGGCCAGCCGAGCTACATGTGGCGCACCCGCAATGGAGGGGAAAACTGGGAAAACGTGACGGAAGGATTGCCTGATGATCTATTCTTCACCTACGTCGCCGCCGATGACGATGACCCCAACCTGGTTTGGGTAACGACAGGGGGTTTTTCCGAAGGCATGAAGGTATTCCGGTCTTATGACGGTGGGGACAGCTGGCAGAACATTTCCTACAACCTGCCAAATGTTCCGGTCAATTGTATTGTCCAGGACCCCAACTCGCCGGTGAATGGCATTTATATCGGAACGGATATCGGCGTGTATTACATCAATGACGGCCTGGACGAATGGGAATCTTACAACGAAGGCCTGCCCAATGTGATCGTCAGCGAACTGGAGATCCTGCCGGGCGAAAGCAAGCTCTATGCCGCCACTTTCGGCCGCGGCATCTGGGAAGGAAGTACCGTCGATGAAACGGTGGATGTGAGCCAGCCTCAGGCGGGCAGCTTTTCTATAAAAGTATCTCCCAACCCCAACAATGGTGTTTTCCTTCTCGAAGCCGAAGGGCTGCCCCAGGATCAGGAGTTTGCCGTTGAAGTTGTTGACATCACCGGCCACCATGTGCTTCAGCGCAGAGAACGTTCGGCCGGCAGCCGGTTCTCCGGCCAATACGAGCTGACGCTTCCGTACGGCATGTACTTCCTGCGGCTGACGGCAGGTAAACATCGGAAGGTGGTAAGGTTTATCGCGGAATAGATCCTTTCAAGCGGCTGTCCCGAAAGAGGCCTTCGAAGGCCCTTCCGGGACAGCCGCTATTCCATATCCTCTACCGTTTGTTAAACTTTTCCGGCCTTTCCATTTAAACATTGCCCCGGGTTTTCCTTACTGAATTTTATTCCCTATCTTAGGCGGCTTAAGATATTAAGTCGGCCTCTATATAAAAAAAATTATAACTCATGAAACACCACTACTCACACCCTGGGAGTGGGGGAGCAGGTATGTTGTTGCGCTTCCTCGGCTCTGTTTTTGCACTCATTCTCATTATCGGAATGCTGGATAAGGCAGGTGTTAAAATCACCCTGAAGAACCAGGAACAGAACCATGCCAGCGCCAGCCTGAACCCGCTTTCTTCTGGTGCTGCCTCAGAAGAAGGGCAAAACCCGGGGATTATTGAAGTGGCCGCCGACGAGCCTGCCCGCGGCAACGGGGAGGATTACCACCCCCAACCTTATCACGAGTTCCGCCAAAAGGCATCCTCCCGCAGTGCACAACCTTCCGCTTCCCCGGCTGCCTTCGTCAACCGTTTTGCAGAAACGGCTACGGCCCAGGCCCTGGATAAAGGGGTGCCGGCAGGAATATCCCTTGCCCTTGGCGTTACCAAGTTGAAACAGGGGGAGAAGATTGATAGCTGGGATGACTTTATGAATAAGGTCGTCATGCCATTGGCCCGAATAAAGGAAAATTCGTACCGGGATGGCCTTAAAGCTTACTTTAAGTATTCCGCCAACAGCGGACGCTGGCTGGAAGGGTTAAGCCGGCAGGGGGATTATTCTTACAACGCCCTTCGCCAGGCCATTCAGCAATTCCGTTTGGATCGGTACGACGAGGAAGTTCGTACCGCTCTGGCGGAAGGAACAAAGGTGTCTCCGGAAATGGAGCGCAGGGCGGGGTATGTGGCCGATGAGGTCAGTTCGAAGATCGTCAGGGAGCGCGTCAGCTATGAGCATACGGCATCCCCGGCCGCCAGCGATAAAGACAATGTGGAGGAATGGAAGAACTACTACGATGAAACAGTCGGCCGGGAAGTGGCCAAAGAGATCGCCCGGCGCAAACTGAAAACCGGAAAATACATTACCGAAGAAGACATGGGCCGCCTGATCGATGAGGCCAACCTCGAAACCCAGAAGGTGCTGAAACAAAACAACCTTTCCTTCCTGGGGCGAGAGATCAACCCCAACCACCCCGATGCGGCGGAAATGAAAGACATTACCCGGCCAGAGAATTCACAGGCCCGGCAGGAACTCTATCAAAAGAAAGTTCGGGAACCCAATTTCGCCGGTAACCAGTAATTCATCGGGCACCGGGAAAGAACCATTACCGGCAATTCCCGCTTTGGCGCTCGGGGAAGGCCTTTTTGCCGTCAACTCACTTTCGGGTTAAAGCGGAAATTGTTGAACTTTAACATAATCTGTTCCAAATTCAGCCCCCTCTTTGAATAACAGATATGATAAAAATATTATATTTGCAGCGCAACTAAGAGTTGGTGCAAATTTCAATGGTGAGCCGAAAGCGAGAAAATTTTGTTTCAGCCAAGGCAAATTTTGCAGCCGGATGCGGGAAATCCGGCGAAAAATTTAACAGTTTACCCCGTACACGAGGTGTCGGGGCCGGATGAAGCAAAATTTGCAGCTTGCAGGCCATTGATTGAATTTTGAACCAACTCAAGATATCCTGAATAACAGACGGCCTTCGTAAAACACCCTGTTTACAGACGAAAAACCTGAATGAGGCCGGCCTGGTAAATCACTTCCAAAGCAGGATAAAAGAACTGCCGGTTGCGGCCACACACCTACTGGAACTCCTCATTTTTGGCTCGTGTAGCAATAAAACCAAACGCTACAACATTAAAAGCTGTTATGAAGCAATTACTGACTATCCCGGTATTATGCATTATTCTGGCCGTTCAACTGAAGGGCCAGGCAGAGATCTTTGAGGGGCTTTTTGGCAAAGAAGAGCCGGAATTCCATGCCTCTGTTTCTTATGGCCCGCAGGGAGGGTCTGCGACAATGACTTTCTACTTTACCCATCCCAGCCTCGACAAACTGGAGGCTTCTTTCTGGGTCAAAGACCTGGGGCCTAACCTGATGAGCAGTGGAGAGAAACGCCTCGTTAAAGGGCTTCAGGAGTTCGGCAACCGCCAGCAGGCCGAGATCGTCATCGATGGCTTGAAAAGCCGTCATTTTTATACCATTGGAATAGATTACCGGGGAACGAGCTCCCTTTCACGGAAGTTCTCTTCCAAAGTCCTGGAGGAAAGCTTTCATTACGAATCCAAAGAGGAGCCTGCTCCGGCCTACGCCGCTCAGCCACCTGTGCAGCAACCTAAGGCTCCCGCCCCTGAACCTCAGCCATGCAAACAACCGAACTTTTTCATAAAAGTAGAACCTGCCGGCTATTGCGGTGTGGCCAACCGCCCGGCCGTACTCATTCAATGCGACAATTGCCAGGGGATGCCCTGGTCGTTCAGCGTTGAGGCCCGAACCGGCCTGGGCCAATGGCGGCCCCTGCGGTCGGACGGGAAAAAGCAACAGGCCCTTGGCGTTGCTCCCCGAACGGAACCTCTTTGCTCCCTGGAACCCGGCGAATATTATTTCAGAGTGCTGGCCTGGGGCGACAAGTGCAGTGATCCCGTTATTCAAACGGTCGGCACTTCCGTCCGTATTCCCGGAGAAGAAGAACTGGCAGCTCCTCTTCTTCCGCCAACCCAGACAGCAAAAGCGGCCATTCCCAGCCATCTGCCGGATACCTGTATAATAGAAAGTGAGGCTAAACTCGAAGGGGATTTGATAACCGGTTTTATTGAACTGGACCCCGCCTCTCCTTGTTCGGCGTACCACCCCTTTGCCAAAGTGCGTTACGTTCACCCCGGTTACCGGGATATTACAGTAGGACAGGTTGCGCTCGTTCCCGGTGAAGATGTTCCTTTCCGGGTTCGCCTCGACAGCCGGGACCTCAGCCGCGGCATTCACCCTCTGCAGGTTCTGGTGTGTATCCGGCCGCAGGGCGCCAACAAGGAAATCCCGATCAGCTCATTCTGGATCAGGGCGGAATCCGCCGCTGAATACCGGGCGCCGGGGCTCGCAATGGAAGAAATGCCTTCCGGAGAAAAAGACGATTTTGCCAGATGGAAAGAGGAACAGGCCGCTTATGCCGGCGAGGAAGCGGAAACTCCGCTCACTACCTCTTCGGCAGGAGTGAAAGGCTTCGGCCGGGAAAATTTTTCGGAAAACACCGCCGCCTGCCAGCAGATAGAGGGCCTGCAGCTGATCTATGTGCCCGAACGCCCGGGCCAGCCACTCTATATCTCCTGGCAAAATCCTGACTGCTGCCAGGATGGTGAATGTGAATACATGGTATGGGCAGGCCCCGGCGCCGAAGATCTCAAGCTTCTGGTTAAAGGCAGAAAACCCGAAACCAGCATTCGCGAGTTGATACAGGGAGTGGAAGAAGGAACTGCCTATTACGAAATCGCCGTTCGCACCCCCGGCGGTATCCGCAAAGCGGCCTATGTGCTGGGCGAAGGGCCAAAGTACGGGGATGAAATGGTGCAGGCTTATCACCAACAAGCCAAAGAGCCGGTATTGTCTGAACCGGAAGCTTTACCGGCAACGGGTGTACAGCTGAGCGGGGGGCTGGCGGCAAGGGCAGGAGGCCGGGCCGTTCCCGCTTCCAACAATTATCAGCACCCCAAACACCCCATCTCGGAATTTGCTCCCTGCCGTATCTTCCGGGCAACTCAGGTCATTGCAGAAAAGCCCATACAGGACGGTGACCTCGTCACCATTGAATACGATTTTTACGATAAAGCTTACCGTTACAGCCTTTACCATTTGCCGGAAGGAGGGCAGGATTGGGTGATTGCCCCGGGAACCGAAGAGCTTCAGTCATCGCCTGCTTTCGAGATCCAGGCACAGCCCTTCCATTCCGGGAAGTATCTGGTGCTGGCCATAAAGCAGGATGAGAGCTGGGGCTGCCTGTCGGCCCCGGTCGATGAGCCAATTGAAATACAAGTGTTGAGATAGGAAAAATCAAATGCCGGACTCCTGGGCCAAGGCCTTTCCGGTATCCGACAAAACCAAAGAAACAAAGTAATTCTATGAGAAAACATTTACCCCTTCAACTCTGGTTGATAGTGGGAGTACTCGTACTTGGCTCCGGGAATTTATTTGCCCAGGAGCTTCTGGTGCGCGGCACTGTCATCTCCGCCGATACCGGCAAACCACTGGCAGAAGCCAGTGTAGCGGCCAAAGGGTCCGGAAAAAAAACGCTGACCGGTAAGGACGGTAGCTTTGAGATCAGCGTTGAACAAAGTTTTTTCACTCCTGCGCCCCCCCCCATACTTTCCTTCTCCCTGGCGGGTTACCAAACGCTGGAGGTCAATGTTTCGGGCCAGAGCAGGATTGAAGTTGCCCTGGCCCCCAAGTCATCCAAACTCTCTGAATCCATTTTTACCGGTACGGCGGCCGGCCAGGCGAAGGCTGCGATGAGCTATTCTGCCGGGGCGGTTGATGAGGAACTCCTCAGCCTTGCCGCCCCACCTTATCTTGCCACCAGCCTCCAGGGCAAAGTGGCCGGCCTCTACGCGAGCCAAACGGGAGGGCAACCCGGGCAGGACGGCTACCTCCAGCTTCGTTCGGCAACTTCCCTGGCCAATGGGCAGCACCCTCTTGTCATCGTTGATGGGATTTATATGAACGGAGAGAATCCTTTGGTGGACATCAACCCCGATGATGTCGAAAAGATCGAAGTGCTCAAAGGAGCGGCGGCTTCGTCTTTTTACGGTTCTCAGGGCGCCAATGGCGTCATTCAGGTATTTACCCGGAGAGGGAGTGGCCTGCGGGTGGGTGACACACGCGTCACCTATCGCGGCGAAGTGGGCTATTCGGAAGTGCCCGGGGCTTACCCCATCAACACGGCCACCAACCGGGAGATACTCGACCCGGCAGGCCCGCAGCCGGTTCTGGGCGCACTTGAAGCCGATGAGGCTTATGACACGCCCCTTCCCAACCTTCAGGATTATCAAAAAGATATACTCTTCCGCAAGGGCGCCTATCAGTCCAACTACCTTTCCGTACAAGGACGGGCGGAATCGACCAACTTCCTGGTTTCCGCTCACCGATTGCAGGATGAGGGCGCCATTCAGGGATTTGACGGTTACACCCGGCACAGTTTCCGCGCCAACCTGGAGCACCAGTTGAGCAACCGCTTCAGCCTGCAGCTGAGCTCGATGTACGCCTCTTCCCAACAGGAAGTGCTCAACCCGATATCCAATGGCCCCGGCAGTTTTCTGGCCAACACTCTGCTGCTCACCCCCATCTTCGGCCTGGATGCCGGAAATGAAGAGGATGATTCCGAATTCGACTGGGACATCGACAATACCGGTATGGGGATTACCAATCCCCTCTACTGGCGTGAAAATACCGAACAAAACCTCAGCCGCCGCCGCCTGATGGGGAGTATCGGGGCCAGTTACCGCCCCAAAGATTGGCTGAAGTTGAATTACGCCGCTTCCCTCCACCGGTCTTCTCATGACTATGAGCACTTTGTGAAAAAGGGCTTTCTGAGTACAACTCGCCCGGGGTTGTTCGGGCCCCAGGTGACAGCAGGAGTAGAAGGGAGCAATGGTGGCGCCATACTGCAGTCCCAACGAGTGGATAGCTACTTTACCTCCCAGGTCGATGCTACTGTTCAGAAAACTTTCTCCGGGTTCAACCTCGCGGCCCGGGGCGGCTTTCTATACGAAGACCTGACGATGGATTATGCAGAAGGCAGAGGAGAAAACCTGGCGTTCGAGGGAGTACATTCTCTGGACAATGCCCAGAGCAACATCAAAGCATCTTCCCTCATGGAAGAGGCGGTGGCCTATAGCAGCTTCCTTGTCGCGGATGCCGATTACAAGAAAAAGTACATTTTCAGCGGGCTGTTCCGCCGTGAAGAATCTTCCCTCTTCGGGCCGGAACAGCGCTGGCACAGTTACTACCGGGTTGCCGGTGCATACCGCCTGACGGAGGACATCAAAATGAAGTTCTTCCAGGAACTCAAGCTGCGCGCGGCAGTGGGTACAGCCGGCAACCGGCCGGCCTTCGGCCAGCGTTTCGAGTCCTATGAACTGATCAACGGAGTAGTGGCCAAAAATACACTGGGCAATGCCTTTCTCAGCCCTTCCAGGACGACGGAAACGGAAGTTGGGATCGACGCTACCTTTCTCAAAGGTTTCACCCTGGAATTCAACTATGTCAAATCCAAAACGGAAGATCTTATCCTGCTGATGCCGTTATCCGGGGCCTCCAGCTTTACCGGCCAGTGGCAGAACGCCGGCGCCCTGGAGTCCACCATTTACGAAGGCAGCCTGCATACGGATTTCTCCCGCCTGTTCAAAATAAAGAACAGCGATTTCCGGTGGGGCCTCACCACTACCTTCAGCCGTATTGAACCCGCCGTAACCCAATTGGATATTCCGGCCTATAATACCGGCCCGGGCCTGGAAAGCTCCAACTTCTTTCGGGTAGAGGAGGGGCTGCCTGTGGGGGCCATGGTGGGAGAAGTTTTTGCGACGAGCCTGGACCAGTTGCCGGAGCAGGTGGATATCGACCCCAACGAATATACGTTGAACGATTTGGGGTATGTGGTTCGCAAAGACCAGCTTGGCACTCCGGAAGAACGGCCTTACCGCCTCATGGACGAAGAAGGCAACCCTGTAATCGCTCCAATCGGGGACATAAATCCTGATTTCAGGGTGGGTTTTGCCCATATCATCGCCTATAAAGGTTTGAAACTTTATACTTTATTCGACTGGAAAAAAGGCGGGGCGGTTTACAACCTGGCCCGTCAGTACCTCTACGGTGACGGCCGCCACGCTGATGTCGGCCGCTACCCGGATGTAGCCGCCGGGTTCTTTGAAGGAAGCGGCCTTTACAATGAAGGCCGGCCGAACAACCACTTTGTGGAAGACGGCAGTTTTTTCATGCTGCGGGAAGCCGCTCTTTCTTACACTCTGCAGAGCACCCGGCTTCAGCATTTTCTGGGCGGTTTTGTGGAGAGTATTCAATTCAGCCTGATCGGGCGGAATCTCTTTACCAAAACGAATTACTCCGGGTTCCACCCGGATGTCGCCAGTGTACCTGCCCTGGGTTACAACCTGTCCAGTCGTTTTGCCGGGCAACCCGGCAGCGATGTTAGAACCCCGGGAGGGAGCCCCGGCCTGTTTCCTGTGGATGCGTTCAATTATCCCCTGCGCCGATCCTTCAGCTTCAGTTTGCAGCTGACTTTTTAGGGAGGTACCGAATTTTTTGAAAAAAATCATTTGGGAAATGAAAATATTTATCCGTTATATTTTGTCTTTTGGCCTGCTTTTTTTCGCGTTGGCTGGCTGTAAAGACATCAATACGCTCAACCTGAATAACCCGGGGAGGAACGACGTCCTGGCGAGCGGCGGCGACTTGTTCAAGGTACTGGATGCCGGGTATGCTGCCTGGTGGCAGGCAGTCCATGGCCCTGTTCCGGTTATTGCCTTATCGGTAACGGCCGATGCCCTCACTCTGGGCATGGACGACTTTGGCGCCCGCCGGATGAGCGACGAACCCCGGGCGCCCTATAACAACCGCCTGACGGAAAATGAAACGTACCGTCAGGTTGCGGAGATCCCCTGGTACGGCTGCCTTTCAGCAGCGGCCAGCGCCAGTGATGTAATTGCGGCGCTGGACGGAGGTATTTCTATTGACAAGGGCGGCCCTCAGGACGAGTCGGTGCTGGCGGCGGCTCATTTTCTCCGGGGTGTCAGTTGGGGATACCTTGGGCTTATTTTCGACCGAGGGTTGTTGGTCAATGAAAGCGATGCTCCGGATGCCATGCCCTCCTTTTCTGATTATAGCGAAATGGCCGGAGCTGCTGTTGATGAGCTGGAAGAAGCCATTTCTATTGCCGGGGCCCTCGGGCCGGATTTTATCCACACTTCTTTCAATGGCCTGACGCTGGATGCAGAGCAGTTTGCCCGTCTTTCCCATTCCTACGCCGCCCGCTTCCTGGCGCAGTGGCCCCGGACGCCGGAAGAAAACCTGGAGGTGGACTGGGCGGCCGTTGAGGCGCACGCCGAAGCTGGCCTGCAGGAAGATTTTGCCCCCCTGGCAGACGGTAAATTGTGGCAGAGCTACCAGCAGTACGCTTTCGCTGAGACCGGGATGGGCCCTTTCTGGGCAAGAGTTGATCAACGGCTCGTCGCTGCCCTTGACCCCAGCCAGCCGCCCCGCTATCCGGAAGTGGAAGCTCAGGGCGAGCCCCCCCTTACTTCCCCAACTGCCCAATCTAACGACCAGCGGCTGGCCTCCGATTTTGTCTTTGTCCCCTTCAACAGCTTCCCGGCAGAGGCCGGTGAATGGAACTTTTCCCACTACAAGCACAACCGCAACCAGGCTTTTCCCGGCTTTGCCGGCGACGGCCATTCCTCCGGGCCTATGCCGGTATTTCTGGCGGCGGACAATGACCTGCTGAAAGCCGAAGCCCTGCTCTGGCAAAGCGATAAAAGCGGGGCCATTGCCGTGATCAACGCAGGCGCCAGAGTTTCCAGAGGAGGACTGCCCCCCCTTTCCGGCAACGCCTCCGAGCAGGAAGTGCTGAGGGCCATCCGCTACGAGCGCGCCATCGAATTGCTCAACACTGCCCCCATGGGCCTTTGGTTTGACCGCCGCCGGTCTGCTCCCCGCCTGGATTATACGGAACTGGATGCTTTGGGAGGGCTTCAGTACGGCACTCCCGCCCAGCTGCCGGTGCCAGCCCGCGAGTTGGAGGTGCACGGCGAGGACCCCTACAGCTTCGGAGGAGAAAAGGACCCGGAAGGGGTGGTGCCGGTGTATTGAAGTCGTTTTATTAATTCACCCTGGCTTTCGTGGGCATAAGCCCGACTATGGGCGGGCGAAGTATGAGTTATGCGAATCAGGGGCTAAATTACCCAAAAGCAATAGGAGGTTCACTTGTGGCTCCCAGCGGGGTTTGTACAGTCAGGCACAAAATATTGGAAGAAGGAATCCTGTGGCGGGGCCCGTGCCGCCTAACCCGACGACCCTTACCCCACAACAAATTGATTACCAAATTATGGTGAGTTTTCAATCCTTCCCTCCCTTTTCCTAAAATTTATCCCCAATATTATACCCCTGATCCTCATATTTGTTATTTTTAGGCGACACCTGAATTCACATAGCATCTAACCCCTTTTTTATGAACCGTTTTTTTGACTTCCACCTCCACCCTTCCTTCAAACCATTTTTAAGCCACCCTGACCCCGATCGCCGGGTCGATTGCTGGGAATACCTCGAGAGCCCTATTGGCATTATCCGTTCTCAGTGCTGCCTCGACCAGATGGAAAAAGGAAAGATTGGCGTGGCCGTTTCTGCTATTTATGCCATGGAACGCCCCATGACCTCCAGCTTTCTCATCGAGCACCTGGCGCCTAAACTTACCGTCCTGCATGACGAGATGCTGGACCATCCCTGCTATTCCAACTATCTGGGGTATGTCCATGAAGAGATCGAGCACCTCAGGAAATCTCAGGGGGCCAACGGCCGTACCTTCAACATCATCACCAGCATTGATGAAGCGGAAGATGACAAGATGAACCTCATCCTGGCGCTGGAAGGCGGGCACGCCCTGGAACAGTTCAATACCAATGTAGTAGAAAATTTGCGCCAGCTCAAACAGGGGCCCCACCGGTTCCTGTATCTCACCTTTGTCCACATGACCCAGTATCCGTTATCGACCCATGCCTACGGGATGAAAATGATCAAGGGCAACGACCAGTTCAAACCCAATGGCTTCGGTATTACGGATACAGGTAAGGAGGTGATCGATATGGCCTACGACGAAAGCCAGGGCCATCGCATTCTGATCGACATCAAACACATGAGCGTGGTTTCCCGCCATAAGTTCTATCAGTACCGGAAAGAAAAAGGCTACGATAACATCCCCCTGATAGGCACACACATGGGCTTTACCGGCATTAGTAAGGACCCACAGACGATTGTCCAGTACTTCAGCGAGCCTCCCAGAAGGAGCGGCAATTTTGTAGAAGTATTTTACGAACGCCCTAAAGGTATAGGCAGAGGATTGTTCAACAAAACGCATTTCAACCCCTGGTCCATCAATCTGTATGATGAGGACATCACCGAGATCCTCGATTCAGGCGGGCTGATCGGCCTCAGCCTCGACCAGAGAATCATGGGGTCTCAGGAGGTACAGGGAGAGTTCTTCAGCGCCGAAGAGCTTAATTATATCCTGTCTGGATACAAAGATGAAACACACGAAGAACCGATTGCCAGCGGCGAATTTTCCGGGGAGGAAGAGCGCGGGCGCGAACTTAATGAACGCAAGCACCTCCGCCATCTTTGCAACAACATTCTCCATGCCGTAAAAGTCGGCGGAGAACGCGCATGGAAGCAAATGTGCCTGGGTTCTGACTTTGACGGACTGATCGACCCGCTCAATAACTGCACCAGCGCCGAAGAGTATCCCAAACTGGAGAGAAACCTCATCGAGGAATTGCCCCAGATGATGAGGGAAGACAGAAAGCACGATTACGATGAAAGCAATATCGAAGGCAAGGTGCGGGATATCATGTACAACAATGCCATTGACTTCCTGAAGAAGCACTTCAAGTGAGATATTGAGATGAATATGAGTCATCCCTCCCGCATACGGAAACTGCCGAGCTCTCCTTTCGGCGGTTTTCCGACCACTTTGTGGAAGAACAGTTTGACTGAGCTGTCGCCCTCCTCCTCCTGAATGCCGTCTCCGCCGATTATGCCGGCGGTAGGGCCGGGAAGCCGGGTGATGAGGACCTCTCCACGTTCATCGATGTGGCCTATGGGAAAGTAATGGCCTTTCTGAGCATCGTAACCAAAAGGCAGAATGGCCTCGTTGTCAGCCAGCGGATGGCCGGGAGTAATGCTCAGAGGGGCATCTGCACTCAAATGGCCTGCAATATCAGTCAGTTCCAAAATGCTGATGTGATGATCGGGGCGCATGGCCGGGCTTCGGAAGAAAACAGCCTCACTGCCTTGTGTACTTTCCCAGAGATGGCCGGGAGGGAGGAATATTTTCTGTTGGAGCCCGGGGTTCTCTTCCAGCAGCTTTTCCACCTTGCGCCCTGCGCTTGCCCGGTTAGTAAACTGAAATGCGGCGGAAAATCCGGGAGGTGTCCGGAGGGAAAGCCCTCCTATGATCGCAGCTGACCCGGCAGCAACCTGAACCTTCTCCAGTGGCCTGATGATGTGAATGGGTATTTTGATGGTAAACCAATCGTCGGTATTGACCTCCCCCCCATCTTCAAAAAGAGCCCCTTTCCGGGTGACGTCCAGGGGGATGGCTTCCTGTTTGTATTGTTCCAGGCTGAACCGATGCCGGGCAATGTAGAGGATGATGTAATCGGTAGTTTCCGTAATGCCGAAGTCGTGGTACCTGGAGTTCATAGACAAGGGGATGGCATCGAAGGACTTTCCGGCGTATTGAAACCCCATGTCCAGATGGTACAACTCGTTGGCTTCCCCGAGCTGCCTTATGGGCAGATACTCATGAGTGATGCCGAACTGGCTGTCCAGGTAAAGGCCCCCAACCCAGTAGCTGTCGAAATCCGAGTTGTGCACCAACCTCAGCTTGATGGCCGGCTGTACCGGTTTGCCTCCGTCTTTTTTATAAGTGACAGTGATGACATCCGGATCGTCCGGCAAGGTTTCGTACCGTTCTGATGCGATCTGATTGAAATCCCGCAGAGAAAACTTCACGCCTTCCAGCTTTTTCGCTTCAATAATAATATCGTTCCGGGGTATTTCCGTGTCCGGGTTGCTCATCCGCAGCACACTTTCCCATTTGCCCACCTTATCGGCATCTGAGAGGAAATTCCTGGCCGAGTCGCTGCGCAGGAATAGCGGGATCTCACTGCCCGGCCGGGTGAGGATGTAGCTTTGCTCCTTCTGTTGATCGGTTATAGCCCGGATCTCATATTCGGGAACCTCTCCTTCTTTTGCCAAGCGCACATATTGGGGCGGACTTTTTTCCATTGCCTCTTCGATTGGGAGCTTCATGGCCTCGGGCAGGCCTTTTCCATATCCCAGGAGGATTTTTGGAAAGGGCATCTCGTGAATAGCTGCCTGCAATAGCCTGTGTTCTTTATCTGCCTCCGTCCATCCCTTATTTTCCAGAATGGATTCGGTAGAGCGCACCTCTTTGGCTTTCACGATCCTTTCACTTCCATCGGTAAGTTTAAAGCTGGTAAGAACTTCTCCGGCGGGGGGAGCGATACCTTGTATGATGCCGGCATTGAGGAACCATTCTTCTCTGCCATCCCTCATCCTGAAACCCACTTCAAATTCCCGTTTCGGCGGTGCGAATTCGCTGCGCAGGAAGAACTGGTTGTCATCCTGCGCCTGCGACATGCCCAGTATGGGGATCTGATCGTCAATATTGCTGCGCACTTCCATTTCCACCCTGCGGATCAATTCTCTGTAACTGATCCGGCTACCGCCCTGTTCCAGGGTTTTCAGCAGGCTGTAGGTGAATATCCCATGTTTTTTCTTTCTGGCCTTTCCCTGTTCTACAACAACGTCCAGGGTTTTTTCATGGGATTTTTCGGAATCGCGGGCAGCCGATAGGTTGACATAGCGGGCGTGCATCAGCCCACCCGGCTGTACCCTCTTTTGCCCTTCTGTGAACTTCACGTAAAACTCATTTCCTTCCTTAGAAAATCCCAGTATTTTATCTTCTCCGGAAATGGCAGGGCCCGCCTTCTCCATGCGCGCTTTTATGTCCTGCTCATCACTCCGGGTATTACTCCCCGAAAAGCAGCAGTCCATGACAGACAGGAAATGCACTCCGGGAGGATCACCTTCCTTCCTTTCAAAGGAAGCTTTGCCATGAAAGGCCTTTGCAATCAGGTAACCCAGTTCTTTGTCGAGCAGGTCATGCTGGCCGGATTCCCGGTTGTTGTAACAGACGAGAGTTTGCAGAACACCTTGAGGGGAAATATCGGCAAATGCCTCCGGTGCTTCGATGAAAGAACCGTGTCCGCTGTAGTACAACAGGGCGAAATCTCCCCGTTTTGGTTTGGCCTTATTAAAATGATCGAAAGCTTTGATAATGTTCTCCCGGGTGGGTTCTGTATATCGGATCTTTCTGTCCTTCAACATCCTGGCCTCTTCTTCATCGAGTGGCGCCAGCAGGAAGACGGGCTTCCATCTCATTACTTCCGCCTCACTGTCCGGCTCTTCTATCTTTCCCTGAGCCTTGCAAAGTCTTTCAAAGTAATCGTTGATGGCGAGCACATCGTTGATGCAGCCTTCCAGCGGGCTGCGCCTGTAGCCGTTGATGCCGATCAGAATGGCGTAAAGGTTTTTTCTGGGCATAGGAGAATGGGGTTTAATACGAAAAACAGATTCGAAACCTAAGCGGGTAGGTGTATCTTGTTTTACTGCCTGCCTGCAAAAGACAATTTAGAGCTTGTCCAAAATAACCATCTGGCAATACAACAATTCAAACACTCTCACCACCCTTCGAACGGGTCTTTTCCCGTCTGCCACATATATCGGGCCAGAGAACGGTAGGAGGTATAGTATTTAAAAATGTTGCTCACGTACTCCACCGTTTCCCTGCCGATCTCCCCGGCGGCCATCACTTCCACATTGTCGAACCAGACAGTGGGGTCCAGGCCTTTATCCTCGGCTTTCCTCTGGAGCTTCAGGATGCGGTTCGGGCCTGCATTATAAGCCGCAACGGCAAACAGGCCGGCATTGAGAGAATCAATATCGGGGCTGATGAAATATTCGTCAATGATAAAGCGCAGGTATTTGGCTCCGGCCTCTATATTACCCTCCAGGCTATGTACATCCTGGACGCCGATATTGGGGTCTTTTGCTGTGCTGGGCCTGACCTGCATGATACCTACGGCGCCGGCCGGGCTGACGAGGCCGGGGTTGAGGCGTGACTCCTGGAAACCCTGAGCGGCCAGGAGCAGCCAGTCGAGTTTGTAGGCTTTTCCGTATTTCATAAAATAGTCGCGGGTGGCCTTGAAACGCCGGCGGTCTTCCGCAGAAAAGGCTTTTTTTATATAATCCGCCCGGGTGAGATAACGGTTAAAGATCATATTTCCCAGGAGGGTGCCCTTCCTGTTTCTCGCTACGAATTCGTCAACCAGGGCCTTGAATTCGGGATTGTCTTTTCGCATCGCCCAGGCTATTTCACCTGTCTCATAGATGGCGATATCGTGGTGAACAGTGAGGCTGTCGTAAACCTGTGCCCAGAGTTGCCCTTTGTATTCATCGATGATCGCCGTGGAAAAAAGGCCGGCATTGACCATTTCCAGAATGTCTTCATCCTCCAATTGTTCTTCAACCAGCCTGATGTTGGTTTGCGGCATGCCGGCATGCCGCAGGGAGTCGTTGATGGCCAGCAGGTGTTCATAAAAGCTGCTTGACCGCCGAACGTAAACCGGATACTTCAGCAGGGTTTCAAACCCTTCAACCTCTGTTACTCCCGGCCCTGAAACCAGAACCTCTCTGGCCCCGGTAAGGACCGGCAGGGAAAAATCCACCAGCTTTTGCCTCCCGGGGGTTATGGTAAGCCCGGCTACAACAATATCCCCATACCCTTCCAGCAGAGCCGGGATCAGTTGATCGCGGGAAAGAGGAATGAATACGATATTGATTTTTTGCTTTTGACCCATCTTCTGGTTGAGCTCCTGCTCGAAATGGGACATGGCCTCATAGGCGATTCCGCTTCGTTCGGTACCGTTAATGTAATAGCTCGTGGGGCTGTAAGGCACCAATGCCCGGATGCGGCGGCGGGCGATCATTCCCTCCAGCCCTCCAACCCATCGCTCATTGAGGCCGATGACATCGTCGAGCTGGCCGGAGGAGGCCAGATGCAGGCTGGTAGTGTCAGGGCCGGAAGCCGCCGGCCCTTTTTCGTTTTCGTTTGTGTGGGCTGCCGGCTGGCAGAATTCAAAAAGAGACAGGGCAAGAAATAAGGCTATCCCTTTTCCTATCTGTTTTTTTGGCATTAGTTTCCCGCCTTTCCTCATGGGTTTTTCTGGTTAGTGGTGTTTTCCCGTGAATCAAGTTAGGAAAAAAGAAGGAAGAATGGAAACCTACGCCATCTCCATCTCTTTCTTCAGGCCCAGCTCCTTCACACTGACCTCCCTCATTTCCACCTTCCGGATCTTGCCGGTGACCGTCATTGGGAAGGCCTCGGTGAAGCGGATGTAGCGCGGGATCTTGTAGTGAGCGATATTGCCCCGGCAGTAGGCTTTGATCTCTTCTTCCGTGGCCATTTCTCCTTCCCTGAGCTTTATCCAGGCCATCACTTCCTCTCCGTATTTTTCATCCGGAACTCCGATGACCTGCACCTCGCTCACTTTGGGGTGGGTAAAGAGAAACTCTTCGATCTCCCGTGGATAGATGTTCTCGCCGCCGCGGATGATCATATCCTTGATGCGCCCGACAATGTTGATGTACCCTTCGTCGTCCATGGTGGCGATATCGCCGGAGTGCATCCATCGGGCAGCGTCAATTGCCTCTCTGGTTTTCGCCTCATCGCGCCAGTAGCCAAGCATTACGCTGTATCCGCGGGTGCAAAGCTCCCCTTCTTTTCCCCGGGGCGCCACGCGCTGGTTTTCTGGGTCGATGATCTTGATCTCCAGATGGGGGTGCACCTTACCCACCGTGCTCACCTGCTTTTCCAGTGGCGTTCCGGGGCAGGTCTGGGTGCTCACCGGGCTGGTTTCGGTCATGCCGTAAGCAATCTGTATCTCCGGCATGTGCATGATGGTCTTCACTTTTTTCATGACCTCTATCGGGCATGGTGCTCCGGCCATAATGCCGGTACGCAGGCTCGAAAGGTTATATTTATGGAAATTGGGCTCTTCCAGTTCGGCGATGAACATGGTAGGCACTCCGTAAATGGCAGTAGCCCGTTCCTGTTCGGCAGCGCGGAGGACGGCTTCCGGTTCGAAGCCCTGGCTGGGATAGATCATGGTGGCGCCGTGGGTGAGGCAGCCCAGGTTGCCCAGCACCATGCCAAAGCAGTGGTACAGAGGCACCGGAATTATGAGCCGGTCTTTGTCCGTAAAGTTCATTGTCTCGGCCACGAAATAGCCGTTGTTCAGAATATTGTGATGGCTCAGGGTCGCTCCCTTTGGAAAACCGGTGGTGCCGCTGGTGTATTGAATATTGATGGGGTCATCGAAGCAGCACAGGGCCTGCCGGCTGGCAACGGCTTCGGGAGCAACCGTTTCGCCCCTCTCCATAAATTCCTGCCAGTTCCACATTCCGGGGTACTGGTTTTGGCTCAGGTGGACGATGGACCTCAGGTGCGGCAACTTTTCCGATCTCAACCGGCCCGGCTGGCTGGTTGCCAGTTCCGGCGCCAGGCTGTTCAGCATTTCGATGTAATCCGATTTCTTAAATTGATCAGCAGTGGCCAGCAGGCTGCACCCGGATTGATTGAGGGCGTATTCCAGTTCGTTCAGGCGATAGCTGGGGTTGATGTTGACCAGGATGGCGCCGATCTTCGCCGTGGCGTATTGCACGATGGCCCATTCGGCACAGTTGGGCGACCAGATGCCCACCCGCTCACCCTTCTCCACACCAGTGGCCAGTAGCGCACGGGCACACTTGTCCACTTCCGCTTTCAGCTGCCGGTATGTCAGGCGGATATCCTGATGGTGTACGACGAGCGCTTCGTTGTCCGGATACCGTTCAGCAATTTCATCGAAAAGATCGCCGATCGTTTTCCCGATCAAGGGTTTGTTGCAGGTTCCGCTGGTATAACTCAGTTTTTCTTTCATAAAGCCTTGGTTTTATTTGGCAGGGCTGAGCTTGGTAACGGTTGAGAAACAACTTCTTCGTTACTTTGCCGGCCACTTAATTTTCTCGATAAAGGATGCCATTTTCTTCAAAACCACCTCTTCTGCCTGCCGGTGGGGAACGTGGCCGCAATTTTCTATCCAAAAAGCTTCGGCATTGGGCCCAATGCCGGACACTATGCGGGCCACCTGCGCCTCCGACCCGTACTCGTCCTCCTCTCCCTGCATGACCAGGGCCGGGCAGTTTATGCGGTCAAGCAGGCCTTCCATACTCCAATGCCGGAAGTTGTCATCCAGCCAGGTATCAGCCCAGGCATCGAAGAGGGCTTCTGTTTTTGTTCCGTGGTATTGTTTCAGTTTTCGGACGATAACTGCTTTTCCCGAAACTGCCTTTAGAATGCCTTCAAGGGTAATTTCCTCGACAAAGGCGTGGGCAGCTTCAGTTATGATCGCGGCAGGCTGGTGGTAGGCGGCGTAAATGAGCGCAATAGTGCCGCCGTCGCTATGGCCAATCAGAATGGGGCGGGTTATCCCGAGTTGCCTCAACAGCGCCGGAAGGGTTTCCAGAGCCTCCCGGTGCAGGTATTCTTCACTGCGGGTACACTGAAGCGGACCGGAGCCGCCGTGCCCGAAGCGGTCATAAACAATGGCATTGAGCCGGCATCGGGTAGCCAGCTTTTCAGGAAATTTTTTCCATTGGGCGATAGATCCAAGAGCATCATGAAGGAAAACGAGCGTCGGAGATGATGTACTCTTCTCTATTTTTACCTGCTTTACCTGCAGATGGCTATGTTCAGAAGGGAGTTGCACCATTATCCTTTCTTCGTCCTTCATACGCGCGGAAGAGGGGATGTTTTGGTAACCCCTGCTTTCTATGGGCAAGGTAGTTCAGAAGGGGTAGCAGGGCAATGACAGATGTCAATTTTTGTATTGGCTTTTGTTAACCCGACGAGAATGAAATTGCAAAAAAGACTGTTTTTCTTATTAAATACAGAATTAAATACTGCCAGAGTAAGGTTTAAAGAACTATGTATCAAAGCAACGCGAGGCCCGGGAATTATAAACTATCGCCTTCCGGCTACCTTATAATGAACTTTTCAACCCTGCTCCATGGCCTGTATGCCATTCCAGAAAATAAACCAGAAAGCACGAAGCCCCCTATCTCTTCGGCGGCTGGCTGGGCCGCACTTCCACCTTGCTGGGCAGGGTTCGGGGGTGCATGCGCAGCAGGCCCACCACCATCTGCCCCAGGTCTTCGGGCTGGATCTTCCAGGCGTCGGCTGAGCTGGGGGTATGATCGTTAAAATAGGTGGCCACTGATCCCGGCATAATAGTTGACACCTTCACCCCGGAGTGGCGCAGGTCAAGCATAACGGCCTGGGTGAAGCCCACCAGCCCGAATTTGCTGGCATTGTAGGCCGCGCCGCCGGCAAAGAAGTTAGTGCCGGCCAGGCTGGCGATGGTGATGATATAGCCTTCTGACTCCTTCAGGGCGGGGATGGAAGCCTTGATGCTGTTGAATACGCCGGTTAGGTTGGTGTCTATGGTATCCTGCCACTGGGTGGGGGTAAGGTCTTCGATGGAGCCGAAGTGGCCCAGGCCCGCATTGGCAATAAGCACATCCAGCCGGCCCCATTCCCGGAGGATGCGTTCAACGGCGGTCTGCTGGGCGCCCAGGTTGCGGACGTCGGCGGCAATGCCAATGGCTTTGCCCGGGCCGAGCTTGTTGAGCCTGCCCGCGGCTTCATCAATCGCTTCTTTTGAGCGGCTGGTGACCGCTACATTCATGCCTTCTTTGATGAGTGATTCGGCGATCCCGTAGCCTATGCCTTTACTGCCGCCGGTGACAAGAGCTGTTTTTCCTTTCAAAGTTTCCATGTTCATGCAACGCTTACAGAGGGGTAAGGTTCAGTTACTTTTTCGTAATTTCCGATCTTTATTTTGAGTATCATGAAAGGGAGGTAACCTTATGCCGGTTATTCAAATAGAAGAAACATCGGCGGACAGCTCTCCCCGAAATACCTTTTGAAATAACCACAAAAAAAACCATTGCGCCATGGATAAGCAAGCCTTTTCTCTCCTGGCCCTGCTTTTTTTCACCTCCATCCTCCAGGGCCAGGGCCCGGATATTCCACCCCTGGAGCGCGCCTTGTCCGGAGTGGTCACTGTAGCAGTACTGGATGTGAGCGATGAAGACCGGGTGCTCGGGTTTACAGGGAACAAGACCTATGCCGATATCGCCTACGAAGGGTCACCGGACATGAGTGACGCCTTCTCCAATGGATCCGGATTCGTCATAGAATACAAGGGCGCCTACTTTGTGCTGACCAATGTGCATGTCATCGACGCCGCTTCCGGAAAAACGGGAGCGATAACCGCTTACAGCATCACCCGCGAACCATACCCGATGAAAGTAGTAGGGGGCGACAGCTTTTACGACCTGGCCATCCTTGCATTTGATGGCAAAGAGCCCGGAGAGGAAATACAGCCACTGTCCTTCAGCGACAAGGAGGCAGAACTGGCGCAGAAGGCCTATGCCATCGGCAACCCGCTGGGAAGCTATCCCTACACCATTACCGAAGGGATCATCAGCGGAAAGAACCGGCTTTTCTTCCGGCCGACGACGGGCAGGTTCGGCTTCCTGCAACACACTGCTACCCTGATCTGGGGAAACAGCGGAGGGCCCCTGGTCAATGAAGAGGGCGAAGTGATCGGCATCAACACCTGGATACACACCCGAAACGACAATGGACAGAGTTACCTCTTCTCCCAGCTGAATTTTGCACTGGAAGGGGGGCTGGCCCAGAGCCTCTTCCGGGAAATGATGCAAAACAAAGGCCGGGTGCGCCGTGCTTTCCTGGGGGCTGTTTTCGCTTCCTCCAAAGGGCTCTTCGGAGCACCGGACTCGCCCCCTTTCATTCACAGCCTCATCGAAGGCAGCCCCGCTGCGGAAGGGCTGAAAGAGCGGGTCGGCTATACCGTTACCGCCGTCAACGGCCAACCGGTAAAGACCCTGCAGGATATCGTCCGCACCCTCGAAGCCGCCGACCCCGGCCAGGCTGTCGCTTTTGAGCTCAAAAAAGGCATCGCCTCCCCAGAAAACGAAGTGATGGCCGGCGAACTCACCGCAGGCAACCTGGAAAAAGTCGCCCGGCACTTCTTTGACACTTTCTCTGACTACGAACCGGAAGCGAAAGCCCAGGGAGTAGGACTCCACGGCAAACCGGGAAAAAGCAATCTTCGCCTGGAGGTGGCCGATTCTGAAAATTCTTCTTTCAGCCCGAAGCAGGGGAAAATGGATTACGGCCTGGCCAGCCTCGGGGCAGTTGATGACTACGGCAGGGGAAAATTCTACCGGGTGGCCTCTCTGCAGGACGCCGCCACCGCCATACGGCTCACTTCTTTGGAAAGCCACCTCGGCGCCGACCTCCTGGATGAGGATAACAACCTGCAACGGGTGCGCTTCTTTATGACGGATGATGAGGGCGATGAGGTGAAGGTGTTGTATTATTGAATTTCACTGAACATCCACGAGTGGGGAATATTTGAAAAATTAGCCGTATCTTATGTAGATTTCAAGGTTTAAATTGGGTTAAAACTGTACAGTCCTGTTTATTTTTCATTCATAACCAACCATGAAAAGCTATTCCTTCTTTTCCTTTTGGCTTATAGCCGCCCCAATTCATACCAGAATCCTGTACTCTGGTAGCATTTTTTTGCATGCCTGATCTGATGCATCTATTTTAGCTGGCCAGTGTCTTTAGTTGTTAAACCTATTTTTTTACCAAAATCACCCACTATGAAGAATTGCATACTTGCGCTACTCCTTTGTATGCCTCTGTTCGCCATCAGCCAACCCCGTGAAGCCACCCTGATCGGCCACTGGAGCGATGAGAGCATTCCTCAGGCCTTTTTTGCCAACCCCTATCACGACGTTTGGGGAGCAGTAGTCAATGATAAAGAGATCGGTATCCAAACCTCCACCCTGGGGATCCACTTTTTCGACCTGAGCAATACGGAGTCAGTACTGGAGCCGGTTGCCTTTGCCCCGGCCACAGTTCAGGGCAATACCATCGGGCACCGGGACGTCAAGACCTACCTTCATTATGCGTACGCAGTGGCCGACGAAGGGGCCAGCACCCTGCAGATAATTGATATGAGCGGCCTGCCGGAATCGGTGGAGATTGTCTATGAATCGAATGAGTTCATCCGCACCACCCATAATATCTTTATCGACGAAGATAATGCCCGCCTGTACGCTGTCGGCGGCAACGGGTTCAACTTACTTATCCTGTCGCTGGACAACCCGGAGCAACCGGAATTGCTGGCCTCTTACCCCTCTGTGGATGTTCCCCTGCCCTATATTCACGATCTATACGTGCGGGACAACATTGCGTACCTGAATGCCGGGCAGGCCGGTTTCATCGTCATGGATATGAGCGACCCCACCAACCCGGAATTGCTGGGAACAATGACCGAATACATCGAGCAGGGATACAACCACTCGGGCTGGCTGTCCGATGACGGGCAGTATTATTACCTGACCGATGAAACCCACGGCCGGGACATCAAGATCGTAGATGTCAGCGACCTTTCCAATATGCACGTTATTTCTACGATGAACGCCAATTCTTTCCCGGGCCAGATCCCTCACAATGTCTATCCGAAAGATGGGTTGCTGTTTACATCCTATTACTATGACGGCCTGCAGGTTTATGACGTTTCCAACCCTGAATTCCCGCGCCGCGTCGCCTATTACGATACTTACGACGGCCCGGATATTGAATTCTTTGCCGGCGCCTGGGGTATCTTTGTCCTTCCCTCCGGGCGGGCGCTGATCTCTGATATGAACAACGGCTTTTACATTTTTGAGGCCATAGAAGTACCGCCTTATACCTCGGTAACGGCCAATGTGACGGACGTCAATGCCTGTATAGGGGCTGCCACCGAATTTTCCATCGAGGTGGGTACTGATTTTCTGTCATCCGGCGTAACGCTTTCTACGGAAGGCAGTTCCGGGACGCTGTCAGTAGAATTGAGCCAGGTTGACGCCAGCCCCGGCGATATCGTGACGGTATCCGTAACCGGGCTGGAATCAGGAGATGCCAGCATCGTGATCGACGCAGCTGATGGCGTTAACGAAGGCCAGGCTGTTATTAATGTGCACGTTATCGGCCTTGCCGAACCGGCGGCCCTTCAGGCGCCGAGCGACGGGCGGGAAAATGTCAGCCTGACCCCTTTCTTTTTCTGGACGGGCGTGGGCTCTACTGTATCTTTGCCCAAGCGCCTTCAGATTTCCACCGATGCCAATGACTTTGAGGGGGCCATAGTCTATGAGTCGGCTGTCAGCGGCAATTCTCTGACCCTGCCCCAGGAACTGGAAGAGGGCACCACTTATTTCTGGCGGATCGTTATTTCCGGAGAATGCGGGGACAGCCCCTCCGAGATATCTTCCTTTACTACGGAAACAACGGTTAGCACTAAATCGGAGGTGGACGGCAACACCTTCAGCCTGTACCCAAACCCGGCGGCAACCGAAGTATGGCTGAGCTTCGGCCAACCTATTGAAAAGGAGCTGCAGGTAGAATGGTTATCGGCCAGCGGCCAGCGGATCAAAACCGGCCGAATGAACGCCCAGGCGCAGGAATTGCGGATGGATATCAGCAACCTGCCTGACGGGTTGTATGTAGTGAGGCTGGCTACAAAAGAAAATACGGCCAGTAGAAGAGTACTGGTGAAACATTAAAAAACAAACAAAAACGAAAGGCCTTCCCGGCAGCCAGACGCCGGGAAGGCCTTTTTTTACCCCGTTTCAGGGATCGTTTAATTCACTTCAATTCCAGCCTCGGCCAGGGTAATGCGTACTCCATCGCGGTAAGGCACAACCCAGGCATCCTTCACGCCGATCTTCTGCATGTGGGATTTCAGTGCATCGGCGTCCTGATAATTGCGGAAATGCCCGATCAGTATCTTTTGCAGGCCGCCCTCCACTTCCAGGTCCATATTGTCATTTTCCTGGTCGAGGTTGCCCGGGATGTTGGTTTTTCCATAGGCGCCGATCTGCACGCGGAAAACCAGGCCTGACATATCTGAGCCCTTGGCCGGCATTGACGCTTTCTCTTCATTAAGTTGCTGAATGGCGTTTTGTGCAGTGATCAGCCGGCTGTTCAGGCTGGATATCTCCTGTTGCATCTGGTTGATCTGGTTTTCATTCGAGACGCGGTCAGCTTCCATTTGGGTCATCTTAAGTTCCATTTCTCTGGCTTTCTTTTGTGCCATCTCGGCTTCTTCAGACAACTCCTTCAATGCTCCGGGGTTGCGCTTGTATTCTTTTGCCTGGCTTTTCCAGTATTTAAGTTCCTCTTTGGTAAGGTCCTGCGCCTGGGCCTGGTAAGGTGCAGCAGCAATAAACAAAGCGGCGATAAAAAGATGGATTAGCATTCTCATTGTATCAAATTTTATCGGTTAAAAGTTATGATCATCCTTTAGCAGCTTTAATCATGAAGAAAGCCGCTTTCAACTGGAGCAAGCAGGGGCGTTGCAAAACGCTGACAGTTACAGGATACCGGGGTTTGACTGTTGAAAAGAAAAGAGGAAGGAATTTTATAGTAGCCATCCATTCCCATAAGTAAGATAAACAGGGTGTTGAGCAAGGCAAATATAAGCATTTTTATAAAGCCGTGCACGATTTAACCCGATACTGTTGGCTTTTGCAGCGAAGAAGGGGCTCCTGCTTCGCTGTCTTACCCGGCGCTTTCCCCATTGGTTGAAGCCGTCCCTGCCTGAAAATTGCCGCTAGAGGATATTTCTCAGGGCCGAGCTGAGCATGTGCACGTGATTAGGTGTAGAGCTCTCTCCCATCAGGCCGATGCGCCAGATCTTTCCTGCGTACTTACCCAAACCGCCGCCTATTTCGATATTGTATTCATCCAGCAGGCGTTTTCGCGTGGGGGCGTCATCAACCCCCGGAGGGATGACAACAGCATTGAGCATTGGGAGGCGGTAAGCCGGCTTCACCAGAAATTCAAAGCCCAGTGCTTCCAGTTCCCTTTTCAGCAGTTCATGGTTCCTTCGGTGGCGCTCAAAGCGCTTTTCCAGCCCTTCTTCCAGGACGAGGCGGTAAGCTTCCCGCAGGGCGAACATGGAAGATACCGGCGCCGTGTGATGATAGGCCCGCTTGGCGCCCGCCCAGTAACTCTTCACCAGTGACAGGTCCAGGAACCAGCTTTGCACCTTTGTCTTGCGCTGATCGAGAACCTTTACAGCCTGTTCACTGAACGATACGGGCGACAGGCCCGGAGGGGCGCTCAGGCATTTCTGAGTGCCGGAATAGATGGCGTCAATGCCCCACTCATCTACTTTCACCTCTGTGCCGCAATAGGAAGTTACCGCATCAACTAAAAACAGTGCTCCGGCATCTTTTGCCATCCGGCTGATCTCTTCAAGCGGCTGCAGTACGCCGGTTGAAGTTTCCGCATGCACGACAGCCACGAGTTTCGGCCGGCCTTTTTCCAGGGCTTCCTTCACCCGCTGAGGGTCGATGGGCTCTCCCCAGGGCGCCTCCACCCGGGTTACCCTTGCCCCGCACCGCTCTGCTATGTCCGCCATACGGCCGCCAAAAACTCCATGGATGCATATCAGCGCTTCATCTCCTGGTTCCAGCAGGTTCACCAGGCAGGTTTCCATACCGGCGCTGCCGGGGGCCGACACCACAAAGGTCAGGTGGTTTTGGGTTTGGAAAGTGAGTTGGGCCATGGCCTTGATGTCGTCCATAATGGCGACAAACTCGGGGTCCAGATGGCCGATTAGCGGAGTGGCCATAGCCTTGAGTACGCGGGGGTGCACATCGCTGGGGCCGGGGCCCATCAGAATGCGCTGGCTGGTGTTGAGTTCGTTTTGATAAGACATGCGGGAATATTACGATAAATTTAGCTACTTCAGTATGTCTGGCCTGAAATAAAGCTTCCGAATGCTTTTCCTTCCTGAGAAGGTAGAAAAGCATTCGGAACAACCTCATGGGAAACCAATTGTGCACCTGCTTATTTGACCACCAGAACAGGGATACTGGTGTTGATGTTCAGGAGGGTTTCAGTCGTACTTCCCAGCAGCATCAACGCCAGCCTGGAATGGCCTTTGCTGCCGGCCACGATCAGGTTGGCGCCTATTTCCCTGGCGCTTTCCATGATGTGGTGGGCTACATCGGGCATATCGTTCCAGATCAGGATGGGTTCTACTGCATCAGCGTATTCAGGCAACTCTTCTTTCATGAATTTCTCGAAGCCTTTCTCGTGGTTCTCCTGAATATTCTGCTCGAAGCGCTCGGGGGTCATATCCAGTTTGTAGGACATCAGGTTGGGCCTCTGATAAATGTTGATGGCAAAGACCTTTACTTTATCGCCGGCCTGTTCTTTGATCGCCAGTGCTGTCTTCAGCGCCCTGGTGGAGTTGTCAGAAAAGTCCACCGGCACCAGTATCTTTTTCAACGCTATAGTGGTATGCTCCGGAATTACCATAACGTTTGCTTTCGTCTGCCGGATGAGGTTTTTGGAAAGAATGCCATGTGCGAGCGTATCGGCTTTTTTACCAATAACGAGCAAATCCGCCTTCTTCTCATCGGCCAGCGCCAGGAGTTTCTCCAGCGGCGAACCGTCTTCAACAAAATACTGAATATCACTGGCTGCCCTGGCCGGTATAGCTTCGGCTACTTTTTCCGAAAGTTCCCGGCTTGCCTTTTCTTCGTCTTCTTTGCTGATCTCTACACCGGGAGCGATCGTCAACGGGAGCCTCGCCCGGGTATTGGGTATAACGTGCAGGAACGAAAGCCCCTCAATGGAAATAGGGCCATTGAAAAAATTGAGGTATTTCAGCACGGCTTCATCCGCCCGGTCCAAAGCCAGGCCAACCACGGCCTCTTTCACTTTGAAGGGCTGTATCATTTTATTTTTTGCAGCGCTTTTCTCAGTTGCAGTACGCATAGCGATTAGTTTTACGAGTTCGTTGAGAGAATATCTCCGATATGATAAATACTGAAAATCCCAGGATTTTATCAATGATAAATGTCAGTACCCTGAGGTACATAATACAAGCTAAAAAGGGCTGAACCTTGGCGCCGTAATTCAGTTTATTATCTATAATCAAAACGGTTCTACCTCATGGCTATGTTCAGAATCTTCTCCATTATTTTCGCCTTTGTCTTTTTTCAGAATTTGTCGGCGCAGGATGCCTCCCAGGCGCCTCCCCAAATGGACCCTCGCCTGCTGGAGATCAGCCGGGCGCCTTCCGCCGAACACATCGAAGCGGATATTCGAAAACTGGTCGGCTTCGGCACCCGGCACACCTTGTCCGATACGCTTTCCGACACCAGAGGCATCGGCGCTGCCCGCCGGTGGATCAAAGCCGAGTTTGACAAGATCTCCGAATCCTGCGACGGGTGCCTGGAGGTATTTTATCAGCGAAGCCTGGTGCCGGCCGAGGGCAACCGTCGTTTTGTGGAAGATACCTGGGTGGTTAATGTAGTGGCCATTCAAAGAGGCAGCCTGTATCCGGATCGATACGTCATCATGAGCGGCGACATCGACTCCCGCGTTTCCGATGCACTGGACAGCGTTTCCGATTCCCCCGGCGCCAACGATAACGCCTCCGGTATGGCCGGCACGCTGGAGGCCGCGAGGGTGCTCACGAAGTACCGCTTCCCCACAAGTATCGTTTACGCCGGCCTTTCCGGTGAGGAGCAGGGCCTGTTCGGCGGCAAATACATGGCGGAGGTGGCCAAAGAGGAAGGCTGGGACATCATCGGGGTATTGAACAACGATATGATCGGCAACATCGAAGGAATAGATGGGGTAATAGACAATTCCTCCTTCCGCGTCTTCTCAGAGCCCACCCCCGCCACCGCCGACGAGCGCCTCCGCACCTGGAACCGCTTTTACGGAGGGGAAGTTGACGGCCCCTCCCGGCAGCTGGCCCGCTACATCGAACGGCTTACCAGCCAGTATATGGACAACCTGAAGGCCATCATGATCTACCGGCTCGACCGTTTTGGCAGGGGCGGCCACCACCGCCCTTTCAACGACGAGGGCTTCCCCGGTGTCCGCATCATGGAGACTCATGAGAACTACAACCGGCAACACCAGGATATTCGAACTGAAAATGGCATCGAGTACGGAGATGTGATCAAAGGGGTGGATTTCGATTACGCCGCCCGGCTGACTGCCGTCAATACCATTACACTTGCAGCCCTGGCCTGGGCGCCTCCACCCCCTCAGAATTTGATGATCGGCGGCGCCGTGGAACCCTCCACCCGCCTGCAGTGGGAATCTCCCGACGGCCCCAACCTGGCCGGTTACAAGGTTTATTGGCGGGAGACGACCGCTCCTCAGTGGCAGTACTCCCGTTTTGTAGGCAAAGTGACGGACTATACCCTGGAAAACATCATCATCGACAACTACCTCTTCGGTGTGGCGGCAGTAGGCAAGGATGGCAATGAGAGCGTGGTGGTGTATCCCACCAGCCTCATCCCGAGGAGGCGGAACTAATCCGGTTAGTGCTTGTTTGGAGGCGGCTCAAAGATTGGACTCCAAACAAGCACTAACACGGGACAGAAACCTGAAAAAGGCGTAATATTATCTATATTAGACGCAAAAGCCTTATGCACTTCGACAAGTCTCCATCTCTCTTTACTTCCCGCCGGGAAATGACTTTCATCGGCCACTGTAGCGTCTCTCCTCTTTACAGCAAAGCGGCGGATATAGCTGTTGAGCTGCTCCGCGCTCAGGAAAAGCGGGGCGGCGGAGGTGTATTAACAGCCTATATGGAACAACTCAACGAGTTGAAAACCCATACTGCCACACTCCTCCATACCCGGCCGGAAAATATCGCCGCCGTTAAGAACACTTCCGATGCCTTGTCAATGGTGGCCAACGGCTATCCCTTCGAACCCGGCGATGAGGTGATCACTTTCACTCAGGAATATCCCGCCAATTTCCATCCCTGGAAACTGCAGGAAGTGACGCGGGGAGTCAGGCTGAAACTGCTCTCCAGCATCCCCGCCAGGGAGGATATTCCCTCTTCGGTGACCGGCCGGTGGAGCATGGAAGAGCTGGAGGCCCTGATCACTCCCCGGACCAGGATCATAGCCCTGAGCCACGTTCAGTTTACCAGTGGTTATGCTGCCGGCCTGCGACAACTGGGACAACTGTGCCGGGAGCGGGGTATCGACCTGGTCATCGATGCCGCTCAGAGCCTGGGCGTTCAACCCATCTATCCGGAGGAGATGAATATCTCGGCCCTGGCCGCCGCCGGCTGGAAATGGCTGTTGGGGCCTATGGGGATCGGCGTTTTTTACACCTCTCCCGCCTTCAGAGAAAAACTGCGCCCCGTACAGGTAGGAGCAGAGACGATGGTGCAGGAGTTCGACTTCATGAACCTCGAATGGAACCCCTCCTCATCTGCCCGCCGCTTCGAATTCAGTACCTCTCCGGTGTATCTGGTGGCCGCACTGGCCACCTGCCTCCGGGAAATTCATGCCCGCTACGGGGCGGATGCCATCTTTCAGGAGGCCATCCGGCTGCAGAATATTCTGCTCGACAGGCTTGACAATCCCGCCTTCAAACCCCTGTTGTTCGAGGAAGAGCACCGGTCGGGCATTCTCTCCATCTATTGCGAAGGCCTGGAGGGCATCAGAATGCGGTTGAAGGAGGAGAATATCGTTTGTGCACCGCGAAGCGGCATGTTGCGGGTGGCGCCTCATTTTTACAATACGGAGGAGGATATGGAGCGGTTGGTAAATGTATTGAATAATTACGAGCCAGGCCAATCGGTTGGTTAGGCATTATCAGCGAAAACGGACGCAGCAATGCCATCAGCCAGAAACCGGCCGGCATCCGTCAGGCGGATCGTTTCCCCTTCCTGCTTGGCCTGGCCGTTGGCCAGGAAGGGTTGAATGTGCTGGAGGAAATGGGCTTCATACCCGGGGCCCATCTCCCGCAGGCGCTCCAGGCTTACGCCCCAGATGGTGCGCAGGCCGGTCATGACGTATTCGTTGTAGCGGTCGGCAGGTGTGAGGTATTCGATGCCGAAAAGAGTAGAAGCCAGATTTTCAGCATCTTTCACGTCTTTCAAAGCACGCAGGTACTTCGCATTATTCGCCACGTTCCACTGTCGGCTTTCGCCATTGTAGCTATGGGCGGAAGGGCCAATGCCCAGATAAGGTTCCCCTTTCCAGTAACTGGAATTGTGTACGGCGAAATGGCCGGGCCTGGCGAAGTTGGATATCTCGTATTGGACGTATCCCTCTGCCTGCATGGCGGTTACAAGCATTTCGAACTGGCGGGCGGCATGCTCTTCATCCACTGGTTTTACCTTGCCGGCTTTGATAAAATGCGCCAGGGCGGTGCGTTCCTCCACCGTCAGAGCATAGCAGGAAACATGCGGAATGCCATACTGGAAGGTAGTTTTCAGGTTTTCCTCCCAGTGGGCATGGCTGGTGGTTGGTGAGCCGTAGATGAGATCAATGGTCAGGTTATCGAAGCCGGCAACAAGGGCTTGCTCCAGACAGGCTCGTGCTTCACGGGCATTGTGGGCGCGGTTAAAGAAGCGAAGGTCTTCTTCAAAAAAGGATTGTACGCCGATACTCAGGCGGTTGACGGGCGTGCGGCGCAGAGCGGCGATCTTTTCTCTTGTGAGGTCATCGGGATTGGCCTCCAGGGTAATCTCGGCATCCGGCCGGATGGTGAAGTATTTTCCGATTTTCTCAAAAAAGCGCATCAGTTCGCCTTCCGTCAACAAGCTGGGAGTGCCGCCGCCGAAGTAGATGCTGTCCAGTTCTCTGTCCACCAGATAATCCTTCCGCAGTTCCAGTTCCATCAACATGGCTTCCACCATTTCTTCCTTGTACTTCAGCGAGGTGGAGAAGTGGAAGTTGCAGTAGTGGCAAGCCTGTCTGCAGAAGGGGATATGGAGGTAGATGCCTGGCATTATTGTGGATTTGGGATTCGTTAAATCGGGATTCGTAGGCTAAGCAATGAATCTGCAGATCACGAATCTACGAACCCCCGAATCAGTTCCACCAACTGCTCCCCCGCATCCGCATGCACCCAGTGGCCGGCCTCGGGGATGGTCTCTACCCGGGCTTTCGGGAACCATTCACTGATCAGGCTGAAGTCTTCATCCTTGACGTAGGGAGATTTTCCTCCCCGGATGAAGAGGGCGTCACCTTCGTAAGGCGCATCTGCTTCCGGAGGCGCTAGCAGGTTGTCGTAGTTCCGGTAGAGGCTTTCCAGGTTCATTTTCCAGCGAAAGTGGCCGCTCTTGGTTCGGGTGAGGCCTTTGAGCAAAAACTGGCGGATTGAAAGATCAGGAATCGGTTCTTTGAGCTGTTCGTCTGCTTCACTGCGTTCATCAATGGCCCGCAGGTCGAGGCTGCGGAGAGCGGCAAAGATATCCTGATGGCCCGGCGGGTATGTTTTCGGAGCAATATCGACGACCACCAGTTTATCGACCATATCCGGATGCATCAAAGCAAACTGCATAGCGGTTTTGCCGCCCATAGAGTGCCCGATCAGGGCCGTTTTGAATATCCAGTTGGATTCCAGAAAATACAACAGGTCTTCCGCCATTGAAGGATAATCAATATCGTCATGATGAGGCGAACGGCCGTGATTGCGCTGATCGACGAGGTAAACGGTGTGGTTTTCCGCCAGTTGTTTGCCCAATGTCTGCCAGTTATCCAGCGTGCCGAAAAGGCCGTGCAGGATGACAATGGGGTTGCCCTGTCCGAAAGTTTTATGGTTGAGGTTGATCATGGGGTGTTCGCATAATCGTGAATTCATGGATTCGCATAATCGAGGATTGGTGCAAATTTAGGGGTATTCCTTCAGAAACCCATCTAAAGGAGTGCCGCTTTCATTCCATTTTCCTTCAGTTCGGTAAGGGTGAAAACGGGCAAAAAGTTCCTCCTTGTACCATCCCAGCTGCCGGGTGCGGCGGATCACTTCCCGGTGTTCCCGGCTGCGATAGGCGTAGGCTGTCATAGCCTGGCTGTTCTCCCAGAGGCTAAAGGTAGCCTGCTGTACAAGTGGCAATTCGCCGATGCCTTTGGAGAAAATACGCCCGGCCTTATCGTCCATCGAGCGGCTGACAGATGGTACGAACCGCCAGAAGCGCCACAAGTGGCGGGCGCGAATGGTAGCCCGGGTGATGACGCCAACGACTTTGTTCTGGTCGTATGTGCCGGAAATGGGAAAAGGCTGGCTGCCATCCCATTCCCCGTGAGCCTGGACTGCGAGCATATAGGCCGTCCACCAGCCGGCACATTGCTGTTTGAATTCCCGGAACAACGGGTGCTCTTCAAAAAAACTCAGGGCAGCACCTTCATTTTCCCACACGGCCAACAGACCGTAGGTACTGAAATCGGGCCAGATGCTGAATCCGTTTCCACTTCCGCTTCCCAGCATTTTGGAAAACCGGAGCCCTTCCACCGTTGCGAGCTGAGCGCCGGCCAGTCCCATCTGCCGGAAAGCCCACCACCGGTTAGGAATAGTACCGTATTGGAAGAAAGATATGGTGGTTATTGGTTTCACGATTTCACGATTTCACGAATGCACGATTCTACCCGCGACGGCCCCATAGAGCCTTAAAACAATGAAACCCGGAAACCCTGAATTTGTTGCCTTTTCGTTAAAATGGGGGAAATGGCCGTTAAATGATCGTTAAACAGGTGGACAGCACGTTACATCCTTTGTATTATAAGGCGTTAATTCAGAGAAGGTTGGAGAAGGGGAAACGATAGAGGGCAGAGAAAACCCATTGTGGCCAGAGATATTAGGCCACGTCCAAGAAAGCAAAAGATAAATAGAAAATTGTACTTTTGAAGCTTGATAACCAAAGGCTTAAAGACAAATACTTTTACCAAACCAAATTCAAAGCAAGGCATATGATCACCACAAAAATGAAAAAGATCCTGATTATGCTTTCCATGGCCCTGTTTCTGGCCGTATCCGCTAACGCGCAACGCATTGCTTATGTTGATGTCAACACCATTCTGGAAGGTATCCCGGAGTACCAGTCCGCCCAGCAGGAGCTCGACAAACTGGCTTCCACCTGGCGTCAGGAAATCGCTCAGGAATACGATAAGATCAAAGGCCTGTACAACCGTTACCAGGCAGAACAAGTCCTTTTGAGTGATGAAGCGCGCAAACAGCGTGAAGACGAGATCATGGAAAAGGAAAAACAGGTGCGCGACCTGCAGAAAGACAAGTTCGGCCCGGAAGGCGAGCTCTTTAAGCGGAGGCAGGAACTCGTTCGGCCTATCCAGGACAGAGTCTTTGCGGCCATTGAAGAATATGCCAATGAGAGGGGTTACGATTTCATTTTCGACAAATCGGGCTCATCCGGTATGATCTTTTCCAATCCGCAGTACGACAAAACCTCGGATGTCATGGATAAGTTGAAGTAAATCAAAACTTTGGTTTTTACTTCGCCGCAAAACCGCTATTTTTGCAGCCGTTTTGCATCATTTGATAACCAAAAACAAAAAAAGGGACACAAAATGAAGCGTATTGTAACCATAAGTTGCCTTCTGTTGATGGTAATTGGCGCAATGAGCACTGTTCAGGCTCAGAAGTTCGGCTACGTGAATTCCACAGCCATCCTGGCAGAAATGCCGGAAGTGAAGCAAATGGAAGCCAACCTGGAAGCGCTGCAGAAGCAACTGCAGAAAAAAGGCCAGAGCATGGTGGAGCAACTCCAGCAGGACTATGCCGTCGTTCAGCAGAAAGCGGCCAGCGGAGACCTTTCGCCCAAACAGCAGGAAGAGGAGGCCAAGAAGCTGGAAGACCAGCAGGCCGAAATCGCTAAGTTCGAACAAGATATGATGAAGCAGCTCCAGGATAAGCGCAATAAGGAATTGCAGCCCATCCTGGAAAAGGTCAACCAGGCCATTACGGACGTGGCGAAGGAGAATGGATTTCAGTTCATCTTCGACGAAGGGGTCATCCTCTATGCCGCAGATTCCCAGAATGTGGAAGATCTCGTCAAAGCTAAACTCGGCTTGTAATTTGACTTCCAACCGCCAACCGATTGGCATCTTCGATTCTGGCATAGGCGGCCTGACGGCCGCCTATGCCATTATCCAACAACTTCCCAATGAGCAGATCGTCTATTTCGGCGACACCGCTCACCTTCCTTACGGCCCCCAACCCGCCGCCGCTATCCGAGCCTATAGTGCAAAGATCACTGAATTTCTCTTGAGGCAAGGGTGCAAAGCCATCGTAGTAGCCTGCAATACCGCTACTGCCGCCGCGCTCAACTACCTGCGCGAACGCTGGCCGGATGTGCCCTTCATCGGTATGGAGCCGGCCGTAAAACCCGGTGCCCGGGCCACCCTCAGCGGAAAAGTGGGCGTGCTGGCCACCAACGGCACCTTCAAAAGCCAGCGCTACGCCAGCCTGATGCACCGCTACGCCAAAGAAGTCGAACTGCTGGAAAACCCCTGCTCCGGTTTGGTTCAGCGGATAGAGAACGGCCTGCTGAACGGGCCGGAGATGGAAACTTTCCTTCGCGGAATACTCGAACCCATGCTGGCAGCCGGCGCCGATACTTTTGTGCTTGGGTGCACTCACTACCCCTTCGTCCAGCCGCTGATCGAAAAGATCACCGGCCCCAGCGCCACCGTGATCAACCCCGCGCCCGCCATTGCCCGCCAGCTGCAGCGCGTGCTGGAAGAACGGCAGCTGCTCAGCCCTGAATTGGCGGGGGCGCACCGGTTTTACATATCCGGCGAAAAGGGGAACTTTGAAAGGCTGGCTTCCGGATTGCTCGGCTTTGAAGTCAAGGTTGAAGCACAAGTTGTCTTATGAAGAGCATCGGCTCCTGGACAATTATTATAGCCTTTTCTCTGTTGAATTCCTGCCGTTCAGCCTTCATACCAGCTATTGGAAAAGCAAAATGGTAGTTCCATACAATGCATGGCTTTGTATTTGCCGTCCATAACGGGCGATTGCCAGGATAACGATACATATAATTTAATGCACTTTTCATATTGGCTTGCCCTGGCCTGATAGACGGCTCCGGGCCGGAAGAGGCGGTCAACATCTATGTGGTCAGACCGGCGGGTATTGTGCTCATGAATTTACCGCTGGCCCTGATCGGTGGGGTATTCATTGTACACTTTACAACCGGTATTATTTCCATTGCTTCCACGATCGGTTTCATTAGCTTGTTTGGGATCGCCGCCCGAAATGGAATCCTCCTGGTCAGTCGGTTTCAGGTATTGCATGGGGAGAACAACTTGCGAAACACCATTATTGACGGCTCTCTTGACCGGCTAAACCCGATCCTGATGACGGCCCTGACCACAGGGTTAGCCCTGATTCCTCTGGCATTGGCCGGCGGACAGGCGGGTAACGAAATTCAAAGCCCGATGGCGGTAGTGATCCTGGGCGGACTGGTTTCTTCGACCTTCCTGAATGTGCTGGTGATTCCAAGTGTTTACTTGTTAATGCAGCGTAGGTGAAGAAAGAAGAACTAATAATCTCTACCTCAATTTGGCATTAAAAAAATCAACCGTTCTTTTCCAGGCAAGCTTGGCGGCGGCTTCATCATACCGCGGCGTGGTATCATTGTGAAACCCATGGTTGACATCCGGATAAAGGTGGGCGCTGTATTCTTTATTGTTTTCCTGCAATGCGGCCGCGTAGTCCGGCCAGCCGGCGTTGACCCTTTCATCCAAAGCGGCAAAGTGCAGAAGGAGCGGAGCATGAATATTCGGTACTTCCTCAGCTGCCGGTTGCCCACCGTAAAAAGGCACAGCCGCCGCAAGATCCGAAACTCTTACTGCCATCATATTGGAGATCCAGCCGCCAAAGCAAAAACCGACTACGCCTATCTTTCCAGTGCATTCAGGATGGCCTTTCAAATAATCGAAAGCGGCGATAAAGTCCTCCAGCATCTCATTTCTGTCTCTTTGCCGCTGCAGTGCCCTGCCGTCGTCATCATTTCCGGGATAACCTCCAAGTGGCGTCAATGCATCCGGCGCCAGGGATAGAAAACCTTCGAGGGCAGCCCTGCGGGCTACATCCTCGATGTGAGGGTTGAGCCCTCTGTTTTCATGTACCACCACAATTCCGGGCAGTTTCTCCTTGTTGTCCACCGGGCGGGAAAGCAACCCGCGGATCTTGCCGCCTCCTTTGGGAGATTCGTACTCTATATATTCTGAGTTAAGCCTGGGGTCACCGGCCCTGACCTGTTGTGCCTCGGAATATTTGGGCAATAAATAATCGAGGATCATCGGGATGGTGAGCCCCCCTACGGCATACACCCTGAGCCGTTCCACAAACTCCCGACGGCCAATTCCATTATGAACATAGCTATCGTACAGGTCAAAGACCTCCTGGTTTAATTTTAGTTCTTTCATTTTTCTATTCTTTCATATAAAACTAAAAGAAAGCATGAAACTTATTCTTATTAATGCCGCTTTTGGCCCTCCAACCGAAACCTTACATACTTGATCGCCTTCCCCTCCTCCAGGTGCATCCGCTCATAATAAGTCTTCAGTTCCAGCTCCGGCACAGGCAACGGCTTAGAATAGATATCCTCCTCCTGGTAGAGTATCCCGGCGCCGGGGTATTCGGCCAGTACTTCCAGCGTAAATTCGTACAGGTTGGGTTCGTCAGTCTTAAGGTGGATCAGCCCGCCGGGGCGGAGCACCTTCTTGTAGGCGTCGAGAAATCGGGGGGCGGTAAGGCGGCGGTTGGCCTTACTTTTGCGCAGGAAGGGGTCGGGGAAGGTAATCCAGATCTCACTCACCTCGCCCGGCTCGAAAAAATTGGCCACCTGCTCGATGCGGATGCGGAGGAAAGCGGCATTTTTCAGGCCTTTTTCCAGAGCGATGCGGGCGCCCTTCCAGATCCGGGCGCCTTTTACGTCCAGGCCGATGAAATTGCGGTGGGGGTTCTGCTGGGCAAGCCCCAGGGTGTATTCTCCCCTTCCGCAGGCCAGCTCCAGCGTGATGGGGTTGTCATTCCCGAAATGCTTAGAGGCCCATTCGCCCTTCATGCTCACCGGCTCACCGTTGATGCCGTAGAGTTGGGGCTCCATCGGGTTGAAGTTCTCATATACATTGGGGAAGGTGAGGAGTTCGGCGAATTTCTGCAGTTTGTTTCTCTTGCTCATAACGGGGGGCAAATATAAGGGTTTTGCCTGTGGTTTTTGAGGAAAGCTTGTATGTCTTTGGCAGCCTGGGTGGGGTTGAGGAGGGGATAGTTCAATTAAGTGTGTCCGCGTTACGCTAATTCGCTGGTTCCCTGGGAACCAGGAACTCAGAAACCAGGAACTATGAACAGTCCCTTTAAGAGGGTAGAAGCGGCTAATCCTGGTCAACCGCCCCCGACGTCATTCATAACGGGCCAGCACCCGTTCCAGCTCATAATGGTATCGGGGAAAGGTGTCAAGGTTGCGGTGTCCGGCTCCGTCGATGGTGATGAAGGCCTCCGGGTAGTGAAGCAGGGGGCGCAGGCGCTGCGATAGCCGGTATTCCACGACGCGGTCGCGCGTACCGGCGAAAATATATTTGGGGGACTTAGCCTGTTTCAGATGGTGGTCGTTGGGAAACCAGACCCGGAAGAGCGAATAGGGGATGGGCAGCCGGGTGATGGCGCGCACTACGTTGGGCATATTGTCAAACGGTGTTTCCAGAATGAGCAGCCTCGGGCGGCGCCGGGCGGCCAGCCGGGAAGCAACACCGGAACCCAGCGAACGGCCGTAGATGACAATGTCCTCCTCCCGGTAATGCTCCAGTAGCCAGCCGTAAGCCGTCTCGCCATCTATATACAACCCTTCTTCCGAAGGGCGCCCTTCGCTTTTCCCGTAGCCCCGGTAATCGATGGCAAAAAAATCGTACCCCAGCCGTGTGAAAGCGCCCTGGTGTTTCGCCCAGCGTTGAAGGTTGCCCTTGTTGCCATGGAGGTACAGGATGACTCCCTTGCTTTTTTCCTGCACGGGTGTCTGGAAAAGCAATGCATTCAGGCGTACCCCATCCCGGGTTTCCAGCCAGGTTTCCTCCCATTGGCTGACATTGAAGAAAAATCGGTGCTTCTGCTGCAAAGGATGGGGCTGAAAAACAAAACGCTCCTGCAGCCCGTACACCAGTAGCAAAACCAGACCGTAGAAAGTACCTGCTCCCAGAATGATGTAAAACAACGTATCCATTCCTGTCATGCGCTAAGGAGGGCCTAATTTAATAAGCAAACTCTGCCGGCGCCCCTTGATGAACAAAATAATTGCGCCAACATTTCGTAATATGACAAACATCTGCACGAACATAAATAGGGAATTGATTATTTTTATTGTAGAGCCTGTGAATGATGCAATAAACCGGAGCTATGAAAAACATTAATATACTGATCCTGATATTGGCGCCCCTGCTTTCCTTTTCTCAAAAGATAACGGTTTCGGAACCTATCATACTGCGAAGTGATATTGCCTATGAACTCATTGGAGACCTGGGAGGCAACACCCTGGTCTTCCGGGATAAGGGAACCTCCTTCGAGGTAGTAGCCTTCAACCAGCAAATGAAAGAAGCCTGGTCTAAAGACATTGAACTGGACGAACGCCAACCCAAGGTCATCGGGGTCGTGACGGGCAAAACGGATTTCACCATCGTTTACCAGTTCCGGCAAAAGTCCCATACCATCCTGAAGGCCCACAAATACGGCCCGGGCGCCAACCTGATCGATTCTGTGAGCCTGGCCGACCTGGGCTACCTGTTCTATAATCCCGGCTTTGAGTTCGTCCGTTCGGAAGACCGCAGCAAAGGCCTGGTCTATTTTCTGGAAAAACAGGAGCTGATCAAAGCTTATTCCATCGACCTGAACAACCTCCACCTGAAATGGCAGGCCATCCTCCAGCCGGAGGAATTCAGTTATTATCAGAACTTTCGGGAGATGCTGGTTGACAATGACGGCAATATGACGCTCGTCCTGGAAAAGAACAACTTCCGGTCAAAACGGGAAGAACACTACTTCGAAATACATACCTACTACGGGCTTTCTTCCAAGCTGGTCCGGTATGACATCCCCATGCCCGATAAGCTGACCTATGACGCCTACTTCACCTATGACCACCTCAACGACCGGCTGATCGCCGCCGGCTTGTATTCGGACAAAAACCTGGGCCGGGCCGACGGGTATTTCTATCTTAATGTTCCTCCCCAGAATCCGGATGAGTATAAGCTGACTCTGACAGCGTTTGACGAAGATTTCATCAGTGCATTGCTGGGTAAAGAGAGTGATAAGACCAAGGGGCTGGCCGAAGCCAGCATCAAGGAAGTCGTCCTGCGCCTCGACGGCGGCGTCCTGCTCATCGGAGAGCGCAACCGTACTTATGAAAGGCGGGCAGCGGGTGTGAACCGCACATTCTACGACGTCAGCGGCCGGTTTGCGGTGGATTACTATTACGACGAAGTATTCGTCATCTCCATCCACCCGACCGGCGAAACTCACTGGAAAACGGTGCTGCACAAAAAACAGTATTCTCAGGACGACGATGGCATGTACTCTTCCTATTTCCTGTTCAAAACGCCCAGCAACCTCCGCTTCATCTTTAACGATGAGATCAAATACGAAAATACGGTCAGCGAGTACGTCCTCAAAGGCAATGGCGAATCAGAACGCAACAGCCTCCTCAGTACCGAGAACCTCAAGCTAAGGCTCCGTTTCCGCGACGCCGTGCAGGTGAACGCCAGCGAGCTCATCATCCCCAGCGAACGCCGCAACCGGCTGAGGTTAGTGAAGCTGGTTTATAATTAATTCGTGGTATCAGATGGAAGGCACTTCAGAAGTGCCTTCCATCTGGCTGAAAAATACTAACATGCAATTCCTCTCCCCCCAACAACTGGAAGCTCTGCTGCCCTTCTCCCTTCTCATAGATGGACTCGAACGCGCTTTCGCCGGCCGCCACCACACTCCTATGCGCCACCACCACGACTATTTCATCACCGGCGAAGAGGAAAAAGGCACCTTGCTGCTCATGCCTTCCTGGGACGACGGCCAATACTTCGGCGTTAAGCTCGTAGCAGTGAGCCCTCATAACCGGCGGCAGGGCCTACCCACCATCCAGGGCATTTACACCCTTTTCGAAACCCAAACGGGAACGCCCATCCTGCAAATGGACGCCAAAGCCCTGACCAGCCTGCGAACGGCGGCCGCCTCAGCTCTGGCCTCCCGCTTCCTCTCCCGCCCGGACAGCAACACCCTGCTCATGGTGGGCACCGGCGCCCTGGCGCCCTACCTCATTCGGGCCCATGCCGCTGTTCGGCCTATAGAAAATGTGTTGCTCTGGGGTAGAAGTCCCGAAAAAGGGGAGGCACTGGCGGCAGCCCTGGAAAATGGCCAATACTCTCTCACTCCAATCCAGTATCTCCCCTCCGCCGTTCCTCAGGCCGACATCATCAGTTGTGCTACTCTGAGCCAGGAACCGCTCATCCTTGGCGAATGGCTGCAACCCGGCCAACATCTGGACCTGGTTGGCTCCTTCAGGCCCAACATGAGGGAAGCGGACGACGAGGCTATCCACTGCTCCGTCGTTTATGTGGATACGCTGGAAGGAGCGCCGAAAGAAAGCGGTGATATTCTTGAGCCCATCCGCAAGGGAATATTGCAAAAGGAGGGTATAGCCGGCGACCTGTTCAGCCTATGCCGGGGAGAAGCAGCCGGCCGTCAAAGCCCGGAGAAGATCACCCTGTTCAAATCGGTAGGACACGCCCTGGAAGACCTGGCCGCCGCCAAACTGGCTTGGAAGCAGGCAAAATAAACCAGCTCCCTCAAAAGCTCACAAAAACAATCAAACAATTTAACTATCATCCATAAGCACAATTCAATCACGCAACCTTCACTCCTTCCCACTGCAATACATCCGCCCGGCCAGCGAAGGATCCGCTACAAAGGGGTTGGGCCGGTTGCTCTGATAACGTGCGATGCGTTGGCTGCGCTCGTATTCCTCCTCATCAACGGGGTCCTGAAAGTGCCAGTGGCAAAGGTTTTCCCGTTGAATGATAAAGAACAGGGGGTCGGCCTGCATGGCCTCCTCTCTGTACATGGTATAAAAGTAAAACAGGGCGCGCGCTGCATCTCCTTTGAAATCTTCGCGTGGCTCGAACAGGCCGTCCCCAAGTTCGCTGTAGGTGTCGATTTCCCGTTCGGGGGGAAGGCTGTTGCGGGCCGTTTCGGGGCCAAACCATCGTTCCGTTTGCCGGTCATCGACTTCCCCCAGGGGGTAGTTCCGCCGTGCTTCGTTGACTTCCGTGCGGGTGGGAAAGAGGTGGTGCATATCGCTGCCGGCATTGCCTTCCTTTGCTCCCTTGCTGCGGGGCCAGAGGTGCTCGCAGTTGATGCCGTCCGGACTGCCACCCTGGTAGAGGTACTTCGAGGGGTCCTGTCTGGGGGCGAGATATAGCCGGTAGCCGGAATACACACAATAAACGCTATCTCCCTTGTTATCGATCTCACTGTAAAGAATGTCTTTCGCCTGGGCGTAACTGAGCACATTCCGGGGTTTGTAATTGGCGCGCAGGGCATTGGCCAGCCGCTCCCCCCTAAGGTTTGGGAAAATGTTTTCCCGGGGCTGTCCGTAAACGAAACCGGACAGAAAAACCAAAAATAAAGTGAGGGCAATGGTCCTGGGACAAAGCATGGTTACTGATTTTGGAGGCTTTTACGGCAAGGATTGCGGCAGGTAAGCGGAAAATTGGGGAATTGGGCTGAAAAAGCCAAATTTTTTATTTTCAATATTTTTTGAAATAAATGAAAATTAAATTTAATTTTATGGCTCCCATTTCAATGGATACCAATGTATTTCACCCGAAAGACACCATCGCCAGACTTGCTCAACCGCTACCGGAAGGTACGTCGGAACATTCCGTTTTCTTACGAACCGGAAAACATCGGCGCCACCGCCCGGCCCGGCTACCCCGCAGGCTATGACCACGACCTGAACCAGATAAAACTGGGCAGCGGAGAGGCCTGCCTGGAGAGGGCCAAAGAGGGCATTTTGGCGTGGGCTATGTTCCCGGATTCATGGACGCGGATTTACCCCCGGCCCATTCCCATTGAAGAAGGTGTGGTGGTTATCGTCCTTTTCCGTCTGTGTGGCCTGTGGTGGCTCAACTCCTGCCGCATAGTTTATACCTTTGAGGAAAACTGCCGTTTCGGCTTTGCCTACGGCACCCTTCCCGGCCACGTAGAGCAGGGAGAGGAGTGTTTTTGGGTGGAAATGGAGGAAGACGGAACGGTGTGGTATCGGATCCGGGCCTTCTCCCGTCCGGCAGTGTGGCTGACAAAGATCGGTTATCCCGTTGCCCGCCGTTACCAGCGGCGTTTTGTTTGGGATTCGCTCGCCTCCATGCAGGCATTTGTACAAAAACAGGGGTCATGAGCAAAAACGAAAGCAAAGGCTTACAAATAACGCTTACCTTCGGCACGATGGTGCTTGGAGGTGTGATCGGCTGGCTCTGGCCCTTTTCGTTCACCTCTCCCGACTGGGTGCGGATCATCCTGATGTCCGTACCGTTGCTCTGGGCGCCGCTGGCAGTAGCGGCCAGTGGCGTATTGGTACCTATTCCGTCCCGGTTGTTGCGTTTTTTCTTCCCAGCGGCCATCCTGTTCGCTTTTGCGTTCCTGCTGCCACCAACCCAGGCGGCTGGTTTTTGCACCCTGCCCTGGTTGTTGCTGTCTCTCTGGCTGGCCTATCGGGCGGCGATGGTGCTGATGGGAGGCAAACCGTTCAGACTGTCGCTGCTTTGCGCTACGGCGGCTTACTTTTATCTGATTGTCGGCGCGATATGGGCCATGGCAGACCGGCTGGGCGGACCGCTGTTCGGCTTCGATCCGGTGACCGGGTTGCTGACGGCCGTTCACTTTCACTTTGCCGGTTTTCTGCTCCTGTTGGTTACGGGGCTGGCGCTGCGCAACTGGGATAGCCCACTGGCGTCAATGGTAGGCTGGCTGGCCATATTGGGGCCACCGCTGGTAGCGATCGGCATTTTGACCACCCATTACCATGGCCCGGAGGTATTGGAGCTTATTGCCGCCACCATTATGGCGCTGGGCGGCGCCGGGGTAGCCGGCCGCCACTTTCAGCTGGCCACTCAGCCGGGGAACGGCAGAGGGGGGCCGTTTTACTGGGTGCTCGGCGGGATATTTCTGCTGGGAGGCATGGTGCTGGCTCTGTTGTATGGCTGGCGCTCGGTTTATCCCCTACCCCTGCTCAACATCCCCTGGATGTATGCAGTGCATGGGAGTGTGAATGCGGCTGGAGTGGCGTTGCTGGTAGTAGGGTGGTTGAGAAGAAAACACCAATAACGGTAATTGTTTTTTCTAACCTCTTGGTGTATTAGAATAGGCCAGAATTCTGACACTACGGGCCAAAATTCCTTAGGATTTTTCTTTTTTTAATGCTACCGCAAAAAGGGTTAGCAGTTCAGGCCCCCGCCTTCAATATTATTCCCCGTTTTAGAGTATTAATGTTGCTGGCGCCTCTAAACTTCTAAACCAGCCGCGCTGAAAGCCGCGGCGCCTGAACTTCTAAACTGTATCCCCTATTCCACTCTCGTATAATATTCCTCCAGCTCAAATGGCCCGTCGGTGAATTCCAGGACGCCCTTCTGGCTGAATTTGTCCCCCGTGTACTCATATTCATAGGGGATCATCTTGTCAATAAGCTCGATGCTCCGGGTCGTGGCCTTGACCGTTTCCACGTACTTGCCGTCCTTCATCTCATAGGTGCCGAAGGTCATGCCGTCCATCTTACCGTTATTCTTATTGTAGGTAACGACATAAAAATGGGTGGGGGTAATGAGCTTGTGCACCATCATACTATCGGCAGGAGGCATCGCCTCTTCCTGGTCGCCGTATAGCGACCTGGTGATCTTCCAGAGGCCCACCGGCGCCTTTTCCGCTACTTCCGCATCTATGGTAGGCCCTACCCGCACATAATCTTCGGCAAGGTCAAAGTCCTCTTCTCCCTCTACGTTCGACTCCATTACGCCCCGTTGTTTGAAGGTCTCACCATTATCGCCCATCGTATAGTCAAATGTATATGCCTCCGTGATGTTGGGCGAATCCCAGGTCGAGTAGCTAATGGTTTCCGTAAAGGTACTGTCATTGATGGTATAGGTGCCGCCCCCGGCCTGCACTACGGTGTCCGCTACGTCGTCATACCCTACGAAATAAAAATGATCATCGGTATAGAACTTATACTGAACGACCCTTGGCTCCACCATCCCTGTAGAGTCCGACGGCTTCCAGGCAGTTATTTTCCAGGCTCCCTTCAGAGGGTTGGTAAATGCTTCTTCCGGTGCTTCCTCTTTGGTATTGTCGGCGGGAGTATTCTGTTTGCAATAGAATAATGAAATAGAAAAGAGAAGGGCAAGCAACAATGTTGGCTTCCTCATAATGAATGGGTTTTAGGTTAATAATAAATACCTGTGGATAATAGGAGCAGTTGTCGAAGGACAACCGGCCCATTTCTCCACAGAGCTCCGATAAAAGTACTAAAAAACCTGAAATACAAAGAAGGTTAAGTTGGAAAAAACACCACTATGCTCCCGGTTCAAGTACCGCTGCTTCAGTTGCCCGGGCATAGGTGCGGGCGCCTTCCAGTACACCTTTTTCATGGCAGATTTCCTTTAGGAAGAACTCATTCTGCACCGGCAAAGCGCTTTCTGCCGCCTGCCCGCGGTGGAGTTGCTCGTAGGTATAATAATCAATAGCCGTGCGGCGGGCGAGCCGCTCCATCAGCCGGAACTGCCGGGTGGCTTCCTTCCAGCCGGCCTGCAGCTCTCCTTCAAATACTTTCGACTTGGAGCCGCTGCCATAGGCGAAGAAACCGAAACGGCGGCCCTGCAATTCCTCCCCTCCTTCCAGGGCTGTTTCCAGGATGCTCATCAACGACAAAAAGATGGAGGAGGTGTAGAGGTTGCCAACCAGGGAGGAAGCCCGTTCTCCGGCGGCGATCTTTTCCTGTACAAAAACCTGATATGCATCCGTTTTGCTGATCGCCCGCAGGAACTGCCCATGGGCTTTTTCGAAAGCTGCCTCATCCCCGAAATTTTCGCGGGCCGGCTCTTCCAGTCCGTACTCTTTGGCCCAGGAGGCCCATTTTCCAGTGGCTTTGGCTTCCATCAGATACACTTCCGGGAACATACGCCGCGCCTGAAAGGCGTAGGGCAGGTGGAAGGCCATTTTGTCCCAGTTTCCAGATATGGCCTCTGCCTGCACATCGTATCCCGCCTGGGGTGCAAAATGGGTTAGGGCCTCCCGGATGCGCTCCTGGTAACAGGCATTGGAATAAGGGCCGTCAAACACCGGCGTCTCCTTGTGGAGCATGATGTTGGCCTCGCTGCTGGTCAGCACGCCTCCGTTGGGGGGCATTTCAGCAAGCCTGCTGAGGGCTTCGCGGGCAGCCTGGGAGCCCTTTCCGGCCAGTTTAAGGGCTTCGTGCAGGAGGCTTTCCTTAGTGGCTATGCGCAGTGGCTTAAAAAAGTCGTGCACCGGGCGGGTAGCCACGCCCCAGGCATCGCCAATGGAGATAAGGCGAGGGTTCTGCTTCACCAGGAGGGCTATGGAACCGGCGCCTTGCGTATATTCACCGCCTGAGCCCAGCTCGTATTTTGCATTGTCGGAACCCACGACTATGCCGATGCGGTTTTCTCCACCCTTCACCCAGTCCAGCGTATTTTGCAGAGCATCGACCGCTCCTATGCAGGCGAAGGTGAGGTCAACGACATCGCAGTTGAGAAAGCAGTCAGGGCCATAAAGCGCCTCGTAATATTGAGTAAGCATCTCCAGCACATAAGTGGCCATCGGTTTGGAACCATCCACCGAGCTTTCCGTTCCCATGTATATGCGCCCCACTTCCTGAGGGCGGAGGCGGTTCTTTTCCATCAGTTCCAGAACGGCATTGGCGGCCATCGTGGCCACGTCCTCATGGGCGTCAGCCACCGCCATAGCTTCCAGGCCCAACCCTTTATTCAGTTTGGCGTACTCGAGGTTGCGCTCTTCCGCCAGAGTGGCGATAGGCAGGTAGATCTTTGGAATGTAAGCCGCCATATCGTCGATACCGACGGGCGTTAACCGGGTTTGTTCAGTCCTCATTGCAGCAGGTTGTATTAAAAAACAGCAAAAATGCACCATTTTCCTGGTAAAGCTGCCAGATGGAGCATAAATAATCAGGGGAGAAACAAAGAGGAGGAGGGATGGTTCATTGGTTTCGGTGTTCATGGTTGATTGTCCTGTTGAGGCCAAATGGAGTTGATTGTCCTGAGGGTGCCAGGAGGGGTAAACTGGCTTCAGGGGAACTGCTGGATTGTTATATTGCTAGATTGTTACATTGTTAGGTGACTTCTTAGCTTTTGCAACAGTCCCTTGAGATTTGGTGTCTTTGATCCAGTAAACAACCAACAGCCCCATCATGCCCCCTGCAGGCCAATCTCCTCCCCGATCAGCCGCAGCCCGTCCAGGGTCAGGTTGGGTTCAATGGAATGGAATTCTTTTTTCAGAGGGTGCAGAATGGAAGACAGGCCTCCGGTAGCAACGGCAATATACTGCTGGCCCAGCTCTTCTCGAATGGCCTGCAGCAGGTGCCGCACCAGGCCCACGTAGCCGATCAGGATACCGCTCTGAATAGCGTGAACCGTATTCTTGCCAACGGCCGACGCCGGCAACTCCAATGGCACTTCCGGAAGCTGGGCCGTTTTCTGAAAAAGGGATGAAATGGCCGTCTTGAGGCCGGGGGCGATGGACACCCCGAGCAACTCTCCCGCCGCGTTGATGGTAGTAAAAGTGAGCGCCGTACCGAAATCGGTAATGATGCAATCCTGTTTGAACAGATAATGGGCCGCTACCGCGTTGGCATACAGGTCGGTGCCCAGTTCCTCAGGGCGGGTGACCCGCAGCCGCAACCGGGGATAGACCTCCGGGCCCACCAGGATGGGCTGAGTCCGGAATAGGTGGAAGGCCAGTTTTTCAAAAGTTGCCCGAAGAGCGGGAACCACGGTACTGATCACTGTCTGTTGTATTTCTTCCGCCAAAATGTCGTTTTCCAGCAGAAAATTGGTGATCTGCACTTCGTAATACAGCAATGCCTCCCCATCGGCCATGGTCGGCAGCCGCCAGGTATGTTTCCAGTGGCTGCCCCGCGCCAGTCCGAAGGTGACGTTCGAGTTCCCGATGTCAATTGCCAATAGCATGAGGCGAAAATACTGTTTTCCTGATTTTTCTTACCGCTTGTGAATGATTACCTTGTAAACTCAACCTCAAAAAAAAGGATATGGATGACTTACAAATGGAAATATTCAGCCTGCAACGCAAAGTTGACCAGTACAAGGAAGTACTCCAGAATACCCTGAAATACAGGGAAGAGTGGAAGAATGGCCTGAGCGAGAAAATACGCAATATCCTCCAGCGCCTGGTCACCGCCACCAGCCTGGAAGCTGAAGTCATCACTCGTTCGGAGATTGAAAACCTGGAAGCGGTCCTGTTGTCATTGGGCACGGCAAAGAGCGGCATGTTCCAGAAAGTCAATGAGGAAGTGCGCCGCGACCTGATCAAGCACAACGGGTCCCTGGTCTATCAGCAACTTTTCAACGGCAAGATCATCGTCCTGATCAACTATCCCTTTATTGAGAACTACGGCCAGCCGCGGCCTCCGAAGACCATTGCCATCTACCGGCCCGAAGAACTCAAAGAGCCCTACTTCATCCGTCACATGGAAGACTTCATGCAGGAGATCACCAACTGGGAAGATTATGACGACGATGAGCCCAACAAAAAGATCGGGTTCCAGCTTAATTTCAACCCGGACGGGCTGGAAAGCGGGCAGCCGGAATAAAGGAAAAGGGGGTTAATCTAACCATTCAATACGGCCCTCATCCCCTTTACCAGTTCTTCATCCACTTCATGCCACCGGAATTCATCCTGTACGGCCTCGTCTCCCATGTTCACCGAACCAGTGTACTGCATGCCGCTTTCGACCTCTTTACGAGCGGCGGAATGATACTCTGTCAGCCCTTCAATATCCAGCAGGTTTCCGATATTTTCCGGAAGTAACTCCCCACAGGCCATGATTCCGATGCGGGAACCGGCGTACTTCACAAAATCCCTGATATTGGCTTTCCCCTCTCCGGCGTTGGGCTGCTGGCCGGAAGTCAGTATGCGCTTCACTCCCAGGCCGGCAAGGAGATCGATCGCCTTTTTCGCATCCTCACACATATCGAAAGCGCGGTGAAAGGTGAAGGGCAGCGGATGGGCTGTTTCCACCATTTGCCGGGTGCGGGCCTCGTCAATAGAGCCATCGGCATTCAGCGCGCCGGAGACAATGCCGTCAGCTCCCAGAGCTTTTGCCTGGCGAATGTCTTCCAGCATGATCTCAAATTCCAGCCCGGAATACAGAAAGTCTGCCTTTCGGGGGCGGATCAGCACGAAAACCGGAATATTGAGCTCCGCTTTGGCGATCTTGATCTTGGCGGCGCTGGGTGTAACGCCTCCCTGGGCCAGGTTTTCGCAAAGCTCTATCCGGTCGGCGCCGCCCCGGGCGGCGGCAATGGCGGAAGCGACGGAGTCGCAGCAGATCTCTAGGGTGTAGAGCATGGGAGGTAGTTTTGATTTTTGCCCGTCTCTGCGAGCCGGGTGAAATTTTTGATTGGAGCCTGGCTTCAATTGAGCCAGGCTGATATTACTGATCTCCGGAGGCCTCTTCCTCCCAGGGTATCAGGGGAGAAGGATAGAAAGCCACCCTCATTGCATTGAACCTGGCTTCATGGCGGCCCAGCCGCACTTTGTACTCCTCCCAGTTTCGCTCGGCGGCCGGCGTCCAGCCGATCTCAGCGTGGCCGGCCAGGCGGGGGAACGCCATGTATTCGATCTCGTCCATATTGGTGATGGTTTCGGTCCACAACGGGGACTCGACGCCCAGGATGTTTTCTTTCGAAACGCCTTTTACATAAGTAGCCGGATCCCAGATATAGGCGCTGTCCACCTCCACGTAAGCGGCCCAGTGCAGGCCCAGTGCAGTCGTGGAGTCATATTGCATATCGAGGTAGGTTTTCTTTGCCGGCGACATGATGAGTTTTACCCCCTGTTCAACCGCTGCTTTGGCGTTGTCGGCATTGGCCCAGAACTGAGCCACGGAGCCGGGGTTCAGGCTGGCCAGGGTGATCTCATCCCATCCGATCATCTGTTTGCCGTGCGACCGGACGATGTCCTGCACCTTATTGATAAAATAGATGTAGTCGTCTTTCCTGGTAACATGCGATTCGTCGCCGCCGATATGGATATAGGGGCCGGGTGTGAGAGCCGATAGTTCCCGGATCACGTCATCGATGAACTTGTAAGTCGTATCCTTATCGGTGCACAACGTGCTGAACCCCACCTCGATGCCGGTGTACAGTTCGGTGGCCTTCCCATCGCAGTTGAGCACGGCGTAGGAGGCCAGCGCCGCGTTGGTGTGGCCCGGCATATCGATCTCGGGGATGAGGGTGATGTAACGGGCCTGCGCGTATTGCACGATGTCGGCGTATTGTTCCTGAGTGTAATATCCTCCTTCGCCGCCGCCGACCTCGGTGCTGCCGCCGTGAGCAGTCAGGTTGGGCCAGGATTTGATCTCGATGCGCCATCCCTGGTCGTCGGAGAGGTGCAGATGCAGAACGTTCAATTTGTAGAAAGCGAGCAGGTCGATGTAGCGTTTTACATCATCTACTCCGAAGAAATGCCGGGAGACATCGAGCATGGCGCCGCGGTGCACATAAGCCGGGTAATCGCGGATGGCGCCGCTGGCGATCTCCCAGGGGCCGGGTTGTACTTTCTTGCTTTCAATAGCCGGCGGCAACAGCTGCCGGATCGTCTGCAGGCCCCGGAACAGGCCGGCGGGGGTGTTGGCGCTAAGCTTTACCAGGCTTTCTGTAACCTCCAGTTCATAACCTTCTTCTCCCAGTTCCGCATCGCCGGCAGAAAGGGCCAGGTAGATATTGCCGGCTGAAGGGGCCTCTCGGGTAGCATTGACCGGAAGCGGGAAGCCGGTGGCGGGCTTCAGAAGATCGGCCAGATACTGGCCCAGCTGCGTCAGCTCGTTGGAGCCGTCAGAAGGGGTTTGCACATAGATCCCGGTATTTTCGGTTAGCCGGAAGGAGCTGCCCGTGGCAGTGAGGGAAACCGGTTTGGGGATGAGGTTCTCTTTGGAAAGATCTTTGGGTGTCGGCGGTTCGGAAGTGCAGGAAATCATTGCCATAAGAAAAAAGAAGATCAGAGCTGGAAAAAGGGCGGTTCGCTGGTAGTTTCGCATTGCTGAGGCCATGGTACAATCGTTTGGTTAGGATTCAAAAATCAGCGGTATTATATCCAGCCGCTAAAATATTTCATTTGCCGGATAAATCCATACTTTCCGGCTTGTGCTTCTTTCAAAGTTTCCTCAGAGATCCATGATAATGTCCTCTGGGCAAGTAAACCCAAATTTCCGGGCAGTTTTCTCTTGTTGAGGAAGAACTACCACGCGGGGGATTTCAACCTGTTCTATGTGAATGTCAGAAGAAATGCCCAGGCCAGGAAAAGGGCTTATCTGGGAAACTAGGAACCTCTTATAGTTTATACAACTCGTACTCTTCTATTGCCTGCATCAGCTTTTCTGCGTAGCCCGGGTCGGTCGCATACCCACCGGCCTGCAGGCCCATGGCCCACGACCAGTTGTCCCAGGAAGGGTAGTAAAGCAGGTTCTTGTAGTTGGGGCGTGTGAGTAGAAACCGCCCGAAATCCTCATAACTTCTTCGGATAAGAGCATATTTGCGGAAGCATTCCCAGGATTGCATGGGAAAACCATCAATGTACTCCAGGCTGGGCTTGCAGTACTGTTCTCCCGGCCAGTCTTCGTTGGCCTTGATGCCAAAGTGGTTGTTGGCGCTTTTGGCCAGCTCGCTGGTCCCCCAGTCGCTTTCTACGCCGGCAACTGCAATGATGATGGTGGTAGGAATACCGGTCATTTCATTCAACTCTACGGAGAGGTACCGGTATTTGTCGATGTATTCCTGAACTTTCGCAGGGCGGGAGGCAGCTCTTTTCTCAATGCCTGCATGGTTGGTAAAACCAAAAACCACAAGCATACTCAACAGGAATGGTAAACCCGGGGCCATCTTTCTTTTCATTTTTGTATTTATTTGGGCTAGAAATCAGAAGTGAATATAGCAAATGACTCAAATTTTGCCTTATCTTAAGATAGTGTAAATTGGAAAAGCATAAAACCCAATGGGAAAATGGACCGGTAGAAAATTAATGATAAGCTCGTATTTTGCCTTTCTCACCCTGGTATTGTTTTCCTGTGAACCACAAGAAAGCGTTGAGCGGATTGGCCTTTTGCCGACAGGGGGGTCCAATCCTTTTTACACCGGCAACCGCCCTCCTTTGGAGCCCTCACCATTGTACAAGCTTCCGTTAGGGGCGATCCGCCCGGAGGGATGGGTGCGCCGGCAGCTGGAACTGTCGGCAGCCGGGATGGCCGGCCATTTAGGTGAACTCAGCCATTTTTTAGACAAGGAGGGCAATGCCTGGCTGGACCCGCAAGGGCAGGGCCATTCTCCCTGGGAGGAGGCGCCCTACTGGCTGCGCGGATTTACCAATCTGGCCTACGTCCTGCAGGATAGCAGCCGGATCGATGAGGCGCTCCTCTGGCTGGAAGCCGTTATGAGAACCCAACGGCCTGACGGCTATTTTGGCACTGTGGCGAATTACGGCGGCCCTGAGGCTGCAAACGGGGCGGCCCGCATACCCGATTTCTGGCCCAATATGATCGTAATGGGCGCATTGAAGGCCCATTATGAGGCTACCGGAGATGGCCGGGTGATCAGCCTGCTCCAGCGTTATTTTCATTGGCAAAACAGCATCCCGGACAGCCTTTTTCTGAAATCCTACTGGCAGCACCACCGCGGAGGGGATAACCTGGCCAGCGTAATCTGGCTTTACAACCATACCGGCGACACGTTCCTGCCGGCGCTCGCGGCAAAGATCCACCGAAATACAGCGGACTATGTCAGCGGCATCCCCGGGTGGCACAATGTGAATTTTGCACAGGCTTTCCGCGAACCGGCCATCTGGTATCAACTCTCCCGCGATTCTTCCCACCTGCTGGCTACTTATCGGAATATTCACACCATGGACAGCCTCTACGGGCAGGTGCCCGGCGGTATGTGGTGCGGCGATGAAGACAGCCACCCCGGACTGACCGGCCCCCGGCAGGCCATCGAAACCTGCGGCATGGTGGAGATGATGTATTCCTGCGAAGAATTACTTCGTATTACCGGGGACGGGCGCTGGGCCGATCGCTGTGAGGAGGTGGCCTTCAATTCCCTGCCGGCCGCCATGACATCCGATTTTCGCGCCTTGCGCTATATGACCGCTCCCAATATGGCGCTATCGGATGAGGCCAATAAGTGCCCGGGCATTTATAACCCCGGATCTATGATGAGCATGGACCCTCGCGACCACCGCTGCTGCCAGCACAATCATGGACATGGGTGGCCCTATTACACCCAGCACCTCTGGATGGCGACCGCCGATACGGGGCTGGCGCTGGTGCTACCCACTGCTTCCAGCGTAACGGCCTGGGCAGGGGATAGCATCAAAGTGAATATCCGGGTAGAAACCAGATACCCGTTCTCCGGGCAGATGAAGCTGCAGGTCGATCCTGAAAAGGAGGGCTTCTTCCCCTTATATCTGCGTATCCCGAAGTGGTGCAACGCACCGGAATTGAAAGTAAACAGCAAAGAAGTTGAGCTTAAGGGAACGGAAGGCGCCTTCCTGAAAATATCCAGAAAATGGCAGCCCGGGGATGAGGTGATTTATACACTACCCATGGAAGTGGAAGTGCAACGCTGGGCCGAGAACAAAAATGCCGCAACGGTCAGGAGAGGCCCTCTGGCTTATTCGCTGAAGATCGATGAACAATATGAGCGCATCGGAGGTACGGACGAATGGCCGGCTTTCAAAATCACTGCCGGTTCTCCCTGGAATTACGGGCTTTCCGGCCTGAGTCCTGGCCATGTTGAGGTTATTGAAAAAAACTGGCCGGCCGGCGATCAACCCTGGGCATTGGCCGGCAGCCCCATCGAACTCCGGATAAAGGGCCGCCAAATTCCAAACTGGACGCTGGACCAGTACGGCCTGGTGGATACCCTGCAGGCCAGCCCGGTGCGTTCCTCTTCTCCGGAAGAAGCGCTAACCCTGATCCCCATGGGCGCTGCCCGCCTGCGCATTTCTGCTTTTCCGGTAATTGGCGATGGCGAAGATGCCCGGGAGTGGAAACCAGAAGCCCCTCGGCCACTGTTGAAAACCTCTTATTATTATCAGCCCGGCGCCTCCGGTGAAGGAGCACACAAATGGATCGAAGAGATCACGCCCAGCTTATCCATTCCCACCTTCTGCTGGTGGCCCCACAAGGGAACCGAAGAGTGGGTGGTTCAGGAATTTCCGGATTCCAGAACGGTTTGTGAGGTGGCGGTGTTCTGGTTCTACTCCTGGGCCCCGGAGGTGGATGTGCCGGAAAGCTGGTCCGTGCAGTACCTCGACAACGGCGCCTGGAAACCCGTGGAGGTGATCGAACAGAGCGAGCTGTTGAAGCACGATTACAATTTAACCCGCTTTCGGCCAGTGAAAACGGCCGCCATCCGGGCGGTGGTGCAACTTAAAGAGGGAAAAACGGCCGGGATAATGGGGTGGGGGGTAAAGTGAGGGAAGGCTCCTATCCAGGTGGTTGATAGACTTGACAAGTTTATAGCGAAGCACTTATCGGAAAACTTGTCAAGTCTGGTACAACAAAATCAAAAAACAAAAACATGTACTCCCCATACCTTGACACCGCACTGCTCATCTGGGCCTATATGACCCTCTTTTTCCTGATCGCCTGGTGGAAGCAAGACAACAGCATCGTTGATGTCGGCTGGGGCCCGGGCTTTGTTGTCGTTGCCTGGTACCTGCATTTCCAGTATCCTCATCATTGGAGCTGGCTGCCGGCCCTTCTCGCCACCTTATGGGGTGGGCGGCTGGCGCTACACATTGGCCTGCGCCAGGCGCGGCAGGGTAAGGAAGACTGGCGTTATGCAAAATGGAGAAAAGAGTGGGGCTCCTGGGTGATTCCCCGGTCGTACCTTCAGGTCTTTATGCTGCAGGGTTTTTTTATGTGGGTGGTCGCTCTGCCGCTGATGCAGCGGCCGGCGCCGGAGTGCCTGCAATGGTATCAGTGGGCAGGGATGCTGGTGTGGCTGACAGGCTTTCTCTGGGAGGCAATTGGCGACTGGCAGCTTCAGCGCTTTAAGGCCCGGCCGGACAGCGGGAACAAGATCATGACGGAAGGACTGTGGCGCCTTTCCCGCCACCCCAATTACTTTGGGGAAATTGTCTTGTGGTGGGGGATGTGGCTGCTGTTGCTTCCCTGTGGGCAGTGGTACATCAGCCTGGCCAGCCCGGTAGTGCTCACCTGGCTGCTCACCCGCGTATCGGGCGTGCCTATGCTGGAAAAGAAGTATGAGGGCAGGCCGGACTTCGAGGCGTACAAGACAGAGACGCCGGCTTTGTGGCCTGATTTGAGAAAGTTGTTGGGGTAAGGGGCTGCTGTTGGTTACTTGTTTTCTGTTGTTAGTTGCCAGGAGAATAGCTATCGACCGGCAACGTTCATCAGACAACAACCTCATATCCCGCCAAAGCACAGGTATTTTATTTCCATAAATTCTTCCATGCCGTATTTGGACCCTTCGCGCCCGACACCGCTTTCCTTGATGCCACCAAATGGCGCCACCGCAGTAGAGATCATACCGGTGTTGATACCCACCATGCCGTACTCCAGCGCTTCGGCAACGCGCCAGATGCGGCCTGTATCCCGGCCGTAGAAGTACGATGCCAGGCCGTATTGGGTGGCGTTGGCGGCAGCGATCACTTCCTGCTCATCCTTGAAGCGATAGACCGGAGCGACGGGCCCGAATATCTCCTCGTTAGTCATTCTCATGCTGGCATCGACATTGGCCAGGACGGTGGGTTGGTAGAATGTGCCCCCCAGCTTGTGCCGGCCTCCGCCGGTGATAACCGATGCGCCTTTTTCCAATGCGTCAGCGACCAGGGTTTCCACTTTTTTCAGGCCCGCTTCATTGATGAGCGGCCCGATGACGACCCCTTCTTCATTGCCGGGGCCAACCTTTTGCTCTTTCACTTTTCCGGCGAGTTTTTCAACAAATTCGTCATAGACGGCATCCTGGGCATAAAGGCGGTTGGCGCATACGCAGGTTTGCCCGGCGTTGCGATATTTGGAAGCAATGGCGCCTTCTACCGCCGCGTCGATATCAGCATCATCGAAAACGATGAAGGGGGCGTTACCGCCCAGTTCCAGGCCAACCTTTTTAACTGTGCCGGCGCATTGTTCCATCAATAGCTTGCCCACCCGGGTAGAACCGGTAAAGGACAGCTTTCGGACGATGGGGTTGGCAGTCAGCTCTGCCCCCACCTCTGCCGGAGAATTGGTGGTAACGATATTGAGAACGCCGGGCGGAAATCCCGCCTGGCCCGCCAGCTCTGCCAGCGCCAGGGCGGATAGCGGCGTATCCTGGGCCGGTTTGACTACTACCGTACAGCCTGCGGCCAGGGCTGGCGCCACCTTCCGGGTGATCATGGCATTGGGGAAATTCCAGGGGGTAATGGCCGCCACTACTCCTATCGGCTGTTTGATCACAACGATGCGTTTGTCGGGCCCGTGGGCGGGGATCACGTCTCCGTAAGCCCGCCGGGCCTCTTCGGAGAACCACTCCACAAAAGAAGCGCCGTAGCGGATCTCCCCTATGGCTTCCGGCAGAGGCTTGCCCTGCTCGGTAGTGAGGATCAACCCGAGGTCATCGGCGTTTGCCATCTGCAACTCGTACCAGCGGCGGAGGATGGATGCCCGCTCTCCTGCCGTTTTGGCTTTCCAGGCCGGCAGGGCGGCATTGGCTGCCTCGATGGCCTGTTTGGTTTCGATAGCTCCCATATCAGGCACTTCGGCGATCAGGGCGCCGTTAGCGGGATTTTTTACGGGGTAGGTTTTTCCATTTTCAGCTTCCGCCCACCGGCCGTTGATGTAGGCCTTGTTTTGGAAGAGGGTGGGATTTTTTAAGGGGATCATAATTATTCTCGTTTTGAGAAATTACATAGTGCTCTACAATTTAATCAAGAGTAAAATAGCGCATTTGTTCATTCTTGTTTCTATTCAGGTGGGGAAACTTTTTATTTCGGGGCACTCGTATTTTCACAACCGAAAAGTATAAGTATATTTCACCACCACCGTCCTTGCACTCGTAAACGGCAGATGCGGCACTTCCCTTTTCCGGTTCCCGTTTAGCAGGTCATTATAAACGATGTACAGGTCGTTGCCCTCCTGCGGGTTAAAACGAAGGCGGATATTTCCGGCATATACTTCGTCCAGGCTGTTGTATTGCAGGAAAGCGGCAATAGAGAATTTGGTGTCGAGCATGTACAGCGCTTTCAGCCGGGCGAGGTGGGTGGCCAGTTGCTGATCTCTTTTGGGGAAGCGGACGTAGTTGTATCCGTAATAGCCCTCCAGTTCGAAGTGGGAAGACAGTTTTACCCGTGGGCTCAGGCCGATGGAAAAGAGGTTGCCGTCGTAAAACTGGCCGACGGTGTATTCCACCAGGGCACCGGCTAAATTTGTGAATGGGGAATAGAGGAAACCGGAGGCCTGGAAAAAGTCGTATTCTTCACCGATGGGGATGGCCACCTCATCCGAAAGCTCGAAGGTATCGGCGACGTATTCGTGGTCCATCAGGAGGGTAGATTGCCCGCCCCAGCCTTTCTTGGTCTCAAACTGAACACCGGCTGCAGCAAGTGCAGATTCCGTTTTTTCATACCCGTGGTTTTCCACCCACAAGCCTTCGAGAAAAGCCTGCACCCTAAGGAATTTCGAGCCTTCGCCCATCAGCCAGCCGTAAGCCAGCCGGGGTTCCAGGCTGGTGTAGTTTTCCCGGAGTTCGAAGCCCATGCCGGGTAAATAATCTTCGCCAGCATTAGAGAGGCTCAGCTTGTAGTTGAACCCGTCATACCGGCGGCGTTCCCAGTTCAGATAGGCCCTTGCCGGGCGGAGGGAGAACAGCTCGTTGGTTTTTCCATTCTCGAAACTTTGTGCCCAACGGGCGGTGAGATATTCATCCCCAAATGGCCGGATGATGCCATCCATCCCCCACGTAGTATTGTAATTGCCTCTGAAGTCCATGCGGTTGGTGAAGATCCCTCCGAGGTAAGTATTCTCATTCCAGGCCTGCCGGCGCAGGCGGAGCAGAGCAAAATTTTCCGGATTCAGGCCCTCAGAGGCCGCCGTTTGCATGTTGAGGAAGCCGAGGTCAAACTTTCCGGCCCGCCCAACGAGGCGTGCGCCACCGTATATCCTCACCGGGTCCCCATCTTCGTTGATCCCGACCTTGCGGCTGTAGAACAGGCGGTTGAAACCGTCAAAACTAAAGTCAAAAATGCTGGCGCGTTCCTGAAAGAAAAGCCGTTTTTCCGGGAAGAACAGATCGAAGCGGGTGAGGTTGACCTGCTGGTCGTCGGCCTCGACCTGAGCAAAGTCGGTGTTGACGGTAAGATCCAAAGTCAGGTTACTGGTAATTCCGTATTTCAGGTCCAGGCCAGCCTCCAGGGAGGGTTCCCGTTTTTTTACGTACCCGGTTTCTTCCTCATTCAGGTCAAAACTTTGCTGTAACCCACCCAGGATATAAGGTGCGATATACAGCGGTTTGCTACTGCGCACTCCTTCAAACCGGAACTCCTGTGCCCGGGAAGGTTTCCAGCCGCTCATTGAGCCCCACTTCAGAGGTATCAGCGGAAAGATATCCACTTCATTTTTGGCGGCGATGTACCACCAGGAAATGATGCCCATCACTACCTCTCCATCCTTATCCTGAAAGCGGAGGCTGCTCCAGGGGATGCGTATCTCAGCAAACCAGCCCGTATCGGAGTGGGTGGTGGCCACATCCCAGAATGTATTCCAGTCAATGCTCATATCCTCTTCCCTGAGGGCATCATTCCAGACCACTCCATCCCATCGCAGGCCGGTAGGAGTAGTAAAAAAGGCGACGGCATTTTCTTTGTCCCGATAACTATCGATAATAATGCCGAAATAATCCGTAGTGCCGTCGGAGGCATCGCGTTTGAAGGTAGTGGGGCGCAGATAGGAAGGGTCACTCAGACAGAGCTTCCCTCCAAGATACAGGTACTCTTCGTCGTAGGCCAGCAATACTTCTGCCTTCTCAGAAGGTTCTGTCCCAAATTGTGGCATTTGCATCTTATAGGGAAGGGGGCTAATCGCTTTCCAGGCCTCATCCTCTAACTCGCCGTCCAGAACAACAGGGCCGGAAAGCCGGCTTGCATTTATGATACTTTGCGAATTGGCCCGATAAAAAAGAAAGGCCAGAAACAGCAGAAAAAAGTGGCGGGCGTATTTCATTGGCTCTGTTCTTTATGTTGAAAGGGCAACGGAAGTATTGGAAGAGGAATGGAGCCGGTAAAAGGGCATGACAAGATACAAAATGTTTTGCATTGTTGAAACAAAAAATTTCTCCTGATTGACAGGAATTCGTATCTCTTAAAAACCCGATGAACTTTTTATTTCAATTTTGAACAGCCTGCCCGGAAGTTTGGGGCGGCCAAAAAGCATGGAGAAGGCTTTTTTACAGAGCTTGTCAGGATAGCCTGGCTGCCCCGGATTTATCCGGACCGGTCGATGGCCTGAAGGCTTTCCATTTTCCGGATATGCACCCGGTGCTTTTCAATATCAATGATGCCGTCTTTTTTGAAGGTCATCAGGGCGCGGGTGACGCTTTCCCGGGAAATGCCGATCAGTTCGGCAATTTCGTTGCGGGAGAGGGGCAGCTCAAAGCAGTCGTTTTGATAGACCTTTTCGGCAAAGTAGAGGATGACGCCCGCGATCCGCCCCGGCGTTTGTTTGTGGCTCTGTATGGCGAAGCGTTTGTAATCCAGCAATTCATTGCGGGAAATATCAGCGATGATCTCATAAGCGAAACCACCGTTTTTGTGGATCAGGCTTTTAAAAGTGTCAATGTCGATAAAGCAGGCGGTGGTCGGCACCAGAGCAGTAGCGGAGTAATTGTTGATCCGGTCGCCAAAAATAGTGGCCAGCCCCAGGTAAGCCGGCGCCTTGACCAGTTTTATGATGTAGTCCTTTCCGCCGTCGGCCTTCATGTGTATCTTGACCAGTCCGGACTGAATATAGGTGACGTGGCCGTTAAGGATATTTTCTCTAAACAAAGATTCCCCTCTCTCAAACAGAGCTTCCGAAACGTTATTGGACATCAGCTCTAATTCGAGGTCATCAAGAACAGAGGCAGCGCACGATTTTACCGGGCAATTCTTACATTTTAGTGTATTGATGATCATGAGCGGCTCATTTGGTGTTTTTTTGTGACAAATCTCACTCTTAATAGAGAGGCTCTGCCGAGCGGTTTTCTGGCTTTAATGACCTAGGAATTGTACCTTATTATTGATTATCAGATAGTTTAACCAACACTACCACGATGAAATCCTTCTTATGGCGAATCGCCCTTTTTCTGCCGGCAGCTGTTTTTGCAGTTTACCTTTTCATGGCAGTGGCCGGGATCATTGCCAGCATTGCGGGCGCCGGAACGGTGTTTTACTGCACCGTTTACTGTAAAGTCGGCGTTGCTCTGATCATTGCGGTAGTAGCCGCTATCCTTTATTCTCAGGCTCGTTTATCTTTTCATAATGAATGAGCCAATACCTCTCAGAAAGGGCCAGAAAAGGCCGGGCTGTATAAACAGCGGCTGCTTTTGCGAAGAGAAAGACATTTTTGCACTACAATTGATGCGAAAAAATGTCTGTAAAACAATGACCCTGCTCAGTTGAAGGAGTGATTTTTCGCATTTTGTATGCTGTTCCGGCTTGTTTTCTTTTCCATACCATTCTTTTTTGATCATTACCGGCTCTAAACTAAATCTCCCGTTCCAGTAGCTTCTTCCCTCAGAAATCGGTAATTTATACCGTGATGAAGCGATGGTTCCACAACCTGTATTATTCCTTTCCGGTGCAGCTCCTGATCGTGCACCTGCGCAGCAACCACCTGTTGGTTGGCTTGTGGATCCTCTTTGCACTCTTATTGTCGGGCTCTCTGGGGCGCAAGTACGGCCTGCAGTACCTCTTTCTCGACCCGGAATATCTGGGACAGGTCAACTTCTGGAGCTTTTTCTTTGTGGGGCTGGCTTTCGGCGGTTTTTTTATGAGCTGGAACCTGACCATTTACCTGCTCACATCTCATTATTTCCCCTTTCTGGCCTCTCTGTCCCGCCCTTTTACCAAGTTTGTGATCAACAACATGGTGTTGCCCCTCTTTTTCTTTCTTTTTTACATGGGGGTAGCTATACACTTTCAGCGGTTTTACGAAAACCTCGGCTACGGTATCATTTTAATGAACTGGTTGGGCTTCCTGGTGGGGTGCCTCACGCTGGTGTCCTGTTACTCTCTCTATTTCCAGCTCACCAACCGGGATATTTCCTATTACGAAAAGCGGAATGAGAAACCGCCGAACCTCAGCAAGAGCTTTGCTCCCGGCCGCCGGCATGTTGACCTGGAATACATCAAGCAGGACACCTCCCGCTGGAAGGTATCGACTTACCTTTCGGAGTCGCTCACCCCCCGCCTTGTGCGCAGCGTGGCCCACTACGACAGCAGCCTGCTGATGAGCATCTTCAAGCAGAACCACCTTAATGCCCTTATCCTGCAGTTGCTGAGCATGATGACGCTGCTGGCCCTGGGCTATCTCATCGACTACTCTCCTTTCCGGATTCCGGCGGGCGCCAGCCTGTTCATCCTGGCCAGCGTGCTGACGGCCATCATCGGGGCGGTGACTTACTGGTTCAATGAATGGCGGGTGACGGTCATCATCGTCGGGCTGCTAATCATCAATTTTATTACCCGCTCCGAGGCGTTCAACCACCAGAACCGGGCATACGGAATGGACTATCAGTCGCCTCCGGCGGCCTACACGGTGGAGAAGATACAGGATGTCTGTGGGGCTCCGCTGGTGGAAAAAGATAAGGCGGCTACGGTCGAAATCCTCAACCGCTGGCGGGACAAGGCGGCCCCCGCCGGCCACCCGCCGCCCCGGATGGTGATCCTGTCGGTCAGCGGCGGCGGCCTCAAGGCGGCCAGCTGGGCCATGCAGGTGGTGCAGACGGCCGACAGCCTCCTGGAAGGCCGCCTCCTGGATCATACCGCCCTGATGACCGGCGCCTCCGGAGGGATGCTGGGCATGGCCTACCTGCGGGAGCTCTACCTGCGGCAACAACTGGGGGAGCCCATCCCGCTTTACAGCCAGCAGTACATCGACAACATCACCAGGGACCTGCTCAATTCCATCGCCTTTACCATTGTGTCGAATGACCTCTTCCTGCCCTGGGCCAAATTTGAGGTAGGCGGTTACACTTATCACAAAGACCGGGGATATATCTTCGAAAAGCAGCTGAATGAGAACACGGAATACATCCTCGACAAAACCATAGGCGACTACCGGAAGGCGGAGCATGCAGCCCTCATCCCCATGCTTTTTCTCACCCCCAGCATCATCAACGACGCCCGCCGGCTGATCATCTCACCCCAGGGCGTTTCTTACATGATGATGGCTCCGGTGGGCCAAACTCACCCCAACGCCGTGGAAGCCGACGCCGTCGATTTCGGATGGATGTTCGCCGGGCAGGACGCCGGCAACCTGCGCTTTCTGACCGCCCTGCGCATGAACGCCACCTATCCTTACATTCTGCCGACCGTACACCTTCCCAGTAAACCGGAAGTCGAAGTCATGGATGCGGGTTTTATCGACAACTACGGTGTGATCTCCGCCACCCGTTTTGTCCAGGTTTTTCAGGATTGGATACGGGAGAACACCAGCGGCGTGGTGCTGCTGCAGATCAGCAGCTCGGAAAAGCTCGAGCAGGTGACGCCCAGCGGAGGGCAGGGCATCATCGAGTCGCTGATCAACCCCATCGGCATCGCCGGCAAGATGCTGGTCCGCCAGGAATTCGAGCACGATAATACCCTGGGCTTTATCTATGACATCCTGGGCAAAGATCATTTTGACGTCATCCGCTTCATGTACCGCCCTTCCCAGGCGAATAAACTGCAGGCATCTATCTCCTTCCACATCACCGAACGGGAAAAAGAAGACGTACTGAGCGCCATCCAGTTAGAAGAAAATCAGGCCAGCCTGCGACAGTTAATTCAACTTATTTCGCCCACCCTCAAACAAAATGCCGCCCAACGGCATTTGGATGAGTAGTGTTGTTGAATCGTTAATTCGTCGATTCGTTATCCGGTTCCCAGAGCCGGTAAAATTTGTTGATTCGTTTCCGCCTTTTTTGAGCCCCGGCTTTGCCGAGGACACACGCCCCTTGGGCGGTGCCGGATAAAAATCGTAGTATGAAAAAGATTAGCCGTGAAGTCGTAGCTCAAGCTATGACTTACGAAGCCTACCGCCAGCTGACGGATGACTTGCTGACCCAGGGCAAGACCACCGGAGAAAACCACAGCGAGGCCATGATCCACTACACACAGCTCAACGTAGCCCGCATGAAGCGCCTGGACAAGACCACCCGCCTGATGGAAAGCGTTACAGAACAGCTGCAGCAGATCAACCGGCCGATGATCTGGCTTACCCTCACCGAAGCCTGGTGCGGGGATGCGGCCCAGATCATCCCCGTGCTGCAGAAAATGGCGGAGGCCAGTGAGCTTGTCGAACTGCGCCTCATCCTCCGCGATGAAAACCCGGAGATCATGAATGCCTTCCTGACCAACGGCGGCCGCTCCATCCCCAAGGTGATCCTCCTTGACGCCCGTACACTGGAGGTGCTGGGCTCCTGGGGCCCCCGCCCGGCGGCCGTACAGGAGATGACCCTGGCCGCCAAAAAGGATATGGAAATACTTACGGATAAGGAAGCAAAGAAAAAGCGCTACCAGGAGCTGACGGCAACCGCCCAGAAGTGGTACGCCCGGGATAAGACGAGGAGTATTCAGGAGGAGTTTTTGGGGGAGGTGGGGGAGAACCTCAGGACACGGGCTCGTGTCACTGCATAAATGATTGATAGGTTAATTTGGAATGGTTCAGATATCAACCTATGTTCAATCATCCGAATTAACCATATCCCTCTACCGCTCATAATATATCCTATAAATTACATCCGCAAAATCATCAGACACCAGCATGGACCCATCTGGCAGGAGCTCCAGATCGACGGGGCGGCCCCAGGCGTCGCCCTTGTCCAGCCAGCCGGTGGCGAAAGGCTCGTAGCTCACCGCTTCGTTCCCATTCAGTTTGACCATCATGACGCGGTAGCCAATCTTCTTGCTGCGGTTCCAGGAACCGTGCTCGGCGAGGAGCAGGTGGCCGCGGTATTCCTTCGGAAATTGCTGGCCGGTGTAGAATTCCACGCCCAGTGGCGCCACGTGCGGCCCCAGTTTCTGGGCAGGCGGCGTAAACTCATCGCAGGAGCGCTTGTCGCCGAACTCCGGGTCGGGCAGATTTCCTTCGTGGCAGTAGGGAAAGCCGAAGTGCATGCCGTCGTGTGGGGCGTGGTTGAGCTCGCAGGCGGGCTTGTCGTCGCCCAGCCAGTCGCGTCCGTTGTCGGTGAACCACAGTTCGCCGGTTTCCGGGTGCCAGGTGAAACCGACAGTGTTTCGGATGCCCCGGTGCACGATCTCCATGCCCGTGCCGTCAGGGTTGAGGCGGGTGATAGAGGCGAAGATCTCATCTTCCGATTCGCAGATGTTGCAGGGGGCGCCGACCGGCACGTAGAGCTTGCCGTCGGGGCCGAATGCGATGTACTTCCAGCCGTGGTGCGTCTCGGTGGGGTAGTTGTCGTAAATGACGATAGGTTCGGGTGGGTTAGCCAGGTTTTCCTCAATGTTCTCGAATTTCAGAATGCGGCTCACCTCCGCCACGTACAGGTCGCCGTCACGGAAGGCGACGCCGTTGGGCATCTTTAATCCTTTGGCGATGGTGTAAACGGTATCGGCGCGAAAGTCGCCATCATTGTCCTTCAGGGCATAGACCTTGCCCTCGCCCCGGGAGCCCACGAAAAGGGTGCCGCCGGGGGAAAGCTCCAGCGAGCGGGCGTTCTTGACACCTTCCGCAAAGATGGCGATCTTGAAGCCCTGGGGCAGGCTGATCTTGTCCAGCGGCAGTTTGGAAGGCTCGAACACCTTTACCGGCGGGTTGACCCTGCCACAGGCGGTGAGGAGGAGAAGGGAGAGGATATAGGCTTGTCTCATGGTGATCGGTTTTTGTAAGAACAGAGATAGGAGGTTAACGTTTATATTTTTAATGTCTTTAATATGTTAAAAAAACGGGTACGCCTTGCAAAAAAAAACACTATATCTTATCATTGTAGTGCGCGTCAGATAGAGGGAGTAAAATGCTCTTGTATTTCCTCTCTTTTAAACAATATGAACAACTTCCTAAGCTAAGGCCTGCTTTCATTGCTAGCATGAAGGTGGAGAATTATCTTATTGGTTAATTTAAAAAATCTGGATCATGTTCTCAAAAACTTTTTTGAGGATAGCAGTCCTGTTGCTATCCCTGAACGTGTTGTTTTCCTGTAAAAAGGAACCGGAGAATATTACTCCACAACATGAGTCGGGCTCCGTCCGGTTTGAAAATGGCTTTGACAGATATTCGTGGTCAGAAAAGGAAGTCGCATTTTTCGATCTGAATTCTTACCAGAAATTTCAAGTGTCGAGCTCATTAGATAGCCGAAATGAAGAAAATGGCTCCCTGATATACCATCCTGATCTTGTGAGGCTATACAATGAAATAGCCGAACAGAACGAGATCCATAATTTCATTGAGGGGATTGTAAACAAAGCGGGCTACCCGGTTTGGAGACATGCCCGGATCGTCGAAGACCATGAAACTGAAAAAGTTCACATCTTATTACCTTTGGCCTTCGACACTCATCCGGCGGTGACTGCCCTGATCACTGCTATTAAGGAAGAAAATGGCTTCGTCATAAATGCCATCAGCCGGCAGGAACTCCTCGATACAGAAAATGGTGATCCAATACGAAACCTGGCATATAACAATGCCCTGGCGGGGTACGATAAACTCCTTTTTGGTGTCGAGGGAGAGGCTTTGGAAGCTTTCTGTGAGTGTGTAGATATCCTGGATCAAAACCCGTATCTGGGGCCGGACCCTGCCTTGCCGCCTGATGAGAACTGTAACTGGCATTTCCTGGAATTCTGCTCCGACCTTAATACTCAGACAAATTGGTTCGGCGGCTTGTCGAACATGCCTCCGCATCTGGATCACGATAGCGATGGAATTATCAATTACGAAGATCAGGATTGGCTCCAATATGGGGTCAGTCAGGAAGAATTTGAAAACTATGTAATACAGTGGTGGCAAGTCAATTATGAACAAGAATATGGAGATTACTATGATTTCTGGAATGAAGATGTGTGGGAGGATTTTGTAAGTGTCGGCGGAGGGCAGGATTTCCAGGAATTCTGGGACGATTTCTCAGATATGTGGGATGATTTCTGGGACTGGCTTTCTGACGATGATCGTTTTGGCGATGATATCTATTATGACCCTGGACATGACGACCCCAGCAGGTGTTATTTTGATTGGCCCCGCCCGGGAGGAGAAGGCCGGGTTGAAGAGCGGGAAGTTCGGTGCCTGTGGTATTACATCCTGGACTGCGGGGAGGAATACAATGCCAATAACTGGTGGAATGTACTGACGCATATTGAGTGTCCTGAATGTCCGGGTTATCAGGAACACGAAGACTTATTTTATGCCAGGGTTAAGGAGTATTATGATACGCATGAACAAACTTTTGCATCTTTCACTTCTCTGGATGATCTGGTTCAGACGGCAGAATTGATCGGCTGTGACGCTTTCTCGCCATACTTTGAGCACTGCATAAACGAAGCATTATTAGTTTCTGTATTCGGCCTCGGATATACAAATATTTTTACAGCAGAAGCGATAAATTGGTTGACAGTTACCCCGCCTTATCCTGAGGGGCCTGAGCGAGTCTATTGGATCGCAAACTACTGGAAAGGTGAAGGGTATTCGGAGGAGGCTAAGGATAGAATTCGGGAGGTAGTTAACTGGGTTGGTGCGTTGCAGGGCTTTGACCCTGACAGAGAACAGTTATTGTGGCTATTCGGACATCCGGCAGAATTCGAAGTGACCAGGGATTTTTCAGCAGAATTTAGCGGAGATGCCGAAGCTTTACTGGCGATTACCTGGGCGATACAAAGCGACCTGGAAGGAGTTTTGGGGCTTGATCAACTTTTTTCTCCAGCCAGCCTGCAACTCATCACTCAGTATATTGATGATTGCTGCCCCGAGGGCATCGATGACTATGACGGATGGACGGATGCTCCGGAAGGGCAGTACTATGCAGAAATCCTGCAGGATGAAATACTAATATTAAAGCAAAAGTATCAAAACGACCCTCTATGGCCGGACTGGCGTATTGAATTGACTGCCAGGCTCAGGCTCTTTAAGGATGGCCTGCATTTTATGTTGGATGGCTGTGGAATAATTGAAGGGTTGGGTACGCCTTGTGACATTGCAAACGGATTTTTCTATGCTATTGAAGGAAATGGTACGGACGCTACGCTGAGTTTTGCCGCCGGCCTGCCTGGTGGGGCTATCATCAACGGAGGGCGGTTGCTGAAAAAGGCCGTGAATATTGGTGGAAAGACCCGCCGTTTTGTCTGGAGAGAAGTAGGCGGCCTGGTCGGGTTTAGCCATGGAAGCTCCTACCGGACTGTTTGGAAGGCTGTTTATCCGGCCCTGGATAATGTCGATATGAGAGCTCATCATGTGGTGCCAAAAGCGCTGTGGGATAATGCACTGGTTCAAAAAGCTGCCCGTGCGAACCCTAATGGCCTGCCGGATGGGGTCGACCCTTTCCATATGAATATGCCGGCGAATGGATGGCCGGTGCATACTAGTCGGCACGCTGGGAATCACCAAGGATATAGTGATGAAATACTTGCAAAATTGACAGAATGGGATAATTTGCATCCTGATGCAACGTCCGAACAAGCAGCTACAGCAATAGCACAATGGCAAATACTGATAAAAAACACTATCGGAAACAGTGCGACAGGGCCGAATATCAATAATTTGGACTTGCCGGATATTCCATAATCGAACTTTTCAGAACCCAACCGATTATGGTTGGGTTCTACATTTAAAATAGATTGGCAGTGAAATATTTCATACTTTATCATTCACCAGATCATAAAGAAATAGGGTCTGCATTTCCCCAGGCGAAATCTCTTTATTCCAAGCATTTTGTTTATGCACCACTATCTCCTTATCAAAAAAAGAAGGTTCCGAACGAATTCCGCTTTCCTGAATATAAATTGGAGGGCAAAGCAAAATTAACCGACCTACTTTCTTCGAGCACCCTGGGGCTTCCGATAAATGTATTGGTTAGCCCCAAGTTTTTAAAGATTTTAGAAAATTTCACCTCCCCTGGATTTCAAACTCTCGAGGCAAAGGTATTGGACAAAAAAGGAAATACTCTTCCATACCAAATCATACATCAGTATCAACAGATGAACCACTATGTGGATTACTCTAAAACCATTTTAGAGTTAACTACTTATGATTTCACGGTTTCTCCTCCTGCCAGTACGAAAAAGGAATTCCAGGCAAAAAATTTTGCTGAATTGGAAGCCACTATCCAATCAGCAAAAGGTTCTTTCTGCGTAAAAAACTTTCATTTAAGAGAGGAAATAATTCAATTTGATCATTTTGCGCTTATTTTTCCCAATGTTTGGATCGTCAATAACAAGCTTGCTGAAGCTTTGAAAGCAAGCAACATCACAGGAATTTGTCTGATCCCACTCCATCCGGGAGAGAACTTCTGTAAAGAAAGCCTGCCAAAAAAAGCCTTGGCCTCCAAACATATCCTAAATAATGAATAACAAATACTATAGAATGGGAATAGAGTGTATTGTGTTTGAAACATACTCTTAGCAAAATCACAACCTCAACTACACTAAAAAATGCTGGGAGTATATCAACACCGCTATTAATGATGACAATGGAAAACCACTGTATTATACATCAGAGATCATACAGAAACCGTAGAATGGCAGCCCTTCAATCCAGCTTATTCACCTCCCGGAAAACCTCATCCTTCGGCTCCCACAGTTCTATCTTATTGCCTTCAGTGTCCATGATCCAGCCGAACTTGCCGTACTCGTACTCCTCCGGCTCTCCGACGACCTCCACGCCTTCTTCCCGCAGCACTTCGAGCAGGGCATCCAGGTTGTCCACCCGGTAGTTGATCATGAAGGGCGCCTGGCTGGGCGCATAGTATTTGGTGCTTTCGGGCATGGTGCTCCACACCGTATAGCCCGAATCGCCCTCCTCCTGCCCCCACTGAAGGACGATATAGCCGTCGGGTGTGGCGGGCAGGCCGAGGTGCTTCTGGTACCAGGCCTGTAATGCTTTGGGGTCTTTGGCTTTGAAGAAAATACCGCCGATGCCGGTTACTCTTTTCATGGTTATAGTTCTTCTACGATCACATAAATATCAGAACCAAGATAGGAATTATCCAGCCGGTTGTACCAATGCCGCATGCGGGGCAGCCTCATGCCGCCCACCTCCACCAGGCCGTCGAGGCGGAGGAGCTCGCCGGCGCCCTCGTCGGCGTAGCCGTAGCCCAGGAGTTGATAATTTTCGGGATCAAAATAGATGAACCACTCTTCACCGATCACGGGGTTGTTGAAGCGGGCGGCAATCCGCAGCGCCTTTCGGCCGCCGATGGAATCTTCCGCCACTTCCGGCAGCAGTTGCACTTCCGGGGCATAGAGGCTCATGGGCATGCCATTGAGCAGTTTGTAGAATGCCCGGTACCCCCGGGTGCGCTCACATTCCAGCCGGTGAAGGCGTATGGTGGCCGTATCCGCCGGGTTGACCAATACGCTATCGGCCATACTGTAACAGCTATCCCCGACAATACCACGAGTAATCAATGTCTGGCCATAGCGCCGGTTGATGCTGAAGGTTTTTTTGGCATTGTTCAGGAATACCTCGCTCTGGCGCTCCGGGTTTTCGATCCGGGGCTCGTCGATGACGAAGTGAAGGGCCGCACCGGGCCATTTGTCCTGCGGGTCGTGAAACTGCAGGCTGCGCTGGAGGACGTCGCCGGCGGAAAGGGCGGCCGGCTGGCCTTCGCTGCTTTCTGAACCGGTACAGGCAGAAAGGAAAACGAGTGCGAAAAGGGTTGGAATGAGCCTCATCATAATGGTAATTGTCGGGTAAAAAAATGATCTCATTCACAAAATAACAGAAATGGGCTGTTTGGAGGCTTAAATGGGGTTAGAAGTTTAGGGCTGGTGGGGCATTTCGGGGTTTAGGAGTTTAGAAGGGGCTCTGGGAGTGTTCATAGTTTCTGGGTTTCTGGTTTCTGGGTTTCTGAAAACCAGCGGGTTAGCCTGCCTATAGATCAAGTCGGAAGTCGGAAATGGGAAGTTGGAAATTTCCCTCTGAATGTCAAGAACTTATAGCTTGATATTATCACTTCTTTATGTCCGGATCTACTAAACTTCTAAACTCCTAAACTTTTCCACTCCTAAACCAAACAAACTAACATCCCCACACCACTTCAACCTCATGATGAGGCAGGGAATAGCGTTGGTCAACCGTCATGAAGATGATCCGGTCCCCCGGTTCGCATTTTTTCAGGATATCTTCCAATTGTACTTCCTGAAGTGCTTTTTCCGAATACATCCAGATGGTATTGGCCCGTTTATTCTTGATGGCCACTTTGAAAGCAATGCTGTTGGCCTGGGTATTGCAGGTGGCCGGCAATTTCACCTCAGCAACCGTCAGGATTCCCTTCATGTCTGCTCCCAGTTTGCATTTTCCTTCCGGAGAATATTCATCGGCCAGCATTTTGCCGTTAAAAAGGATAGCTGCGCAATCGTTGTAGTTAGATACAGGGCGAAAGTCCAGGAACGGGAGCGTAGCCGATAACTGGGCCTGGGAGGAAAGTGAAATGCAAAGAAACAGCAATGTGGAGAAAAATAATTTTGCAATTTGCATGAGTATTCTTTTTTCTGGATTACTAAAAATTTCTATCCTCACAAAAATGAACAGGTAGCCCGGCAAAAGCCACAAAACCCTGTAAAACAATGTAAACGAAATGTAAAAGGGTTTAAGATCTTTGTAAAGGGATTTAAATTGCAACCATGAAGCTTACAGTTCTAATAATTTTCGGTGTGGGGTTCTTCTTTTCCGCCTTTAGTGTTGTGAATTATTACGGAAAAGATGGCGGGGAGGACAAGGAATTCTCCCGCAAGGCCAATCTGGCTTTGCGGCAGGTGGGCCATGAATTGCTCAAACTGGGGGGCGATGAGCGTTCGGCAATCCCTCCGGTTAAAATAACCGGCCCCGGCGAATTCACGCTGATGCTGGAAAGCGCCTTCAGCTATGATACTTTGCCTCAATTGCTCAACCAGGCACTGATCTCCTATGATATTCAGCGGGACTATGAGGTGGTAGTCAAACGATGTGATGATTATATTCCAATACTTGGCTATAACCGCGCCGCTTTTGCCGAAGACGCAGTTCCCTGCGTCGGCCGGGAGCAATGGCAGGGCTGTAATAACATCGCTGTTGTTTTTTCCGCCTCCTCCGCCTCGCCCGGCGGAAAGCATGGCCTGAAATTTTCCCTGTTCCTTTTGATCTTTCTGATCATTGCCGGGATAGGTTTTTTCTGGAAAAAGGAAAATACAACTGACGGTTCCTCCTCCGTATCCGGTGCTGCCATGCCGCTGGGCAATTTCAGCTTTGACCATTACAATCAAACTCTCCGGCTGGGAGATCAACGACAACAGCTGACTTTCCGGGAGAGCAAGTTATTGTTCTTTTTAGCCCGTAATGCCAATGAAGTGATCCCAAGGGAAACGCTGATCGCTGAGGTCTGGGGAGATGAAGGGGTGATCGTGGGCAGGAGCCTGGATGTGTTCATTTCCCGGTTGAGAAAATTGCTAAAAGGAGACGATACGGTGAAGATCAAAAGCATTCACAGCGTCGGTTATCGACTGGAGGTGGCAGAAAGTTAAAGAGGAGCCTTGTTGGGCGCTTAATGGGTTTAGGAGTGGAGAAGTTTAGGGCTTTTCGGGGGGCTTTACTGGGTGGGAGTGTTCATAGTTTCTGGTTTCTGAGTTCCCCGTTGCCCTGGAAACCAGCGGGTTAGCTTAACGCGGACACACTTTTTTGAACTATCCCTACTGGGTTTAGGAGTTTAGCAATGCCGGAACATAGCTCAAATTCCTTATTTTTCTTGAAAAAAAACTATGATGACCCGACTGTTCCCCCTACTCTACCTTTTCCTGGCCTGCCAGTGGGCCACTGCCCAGGCCCCCCGGGTAACGGCCCATTTCCCGGCCAACCTGGAAGTTTCCGCTGCTCAACAGGGCGCCATCACCATTGACTTCGATATGCCGCTGGAGGAGTCCAGTGTGCATAGCGGAACGGTGAAAGTGTTCGGCCGCTGGTCGGGCCCGCTGGCGGCCACTGTGCAACTGGCTAACGGAGGGCAGCGCATAGAAGTAGTGCCGACAGAGCCCTTCATTGCCGGTGAATGGGTAACCGTTAACCTCACCCGGGGGATTCGCAGCGCTGCGGGGGAGGCGATGGGCCGGGGTTACATCTGGAACTTCTGGGTGGCCGCCGCCGTGGGGAGCCTGCAGCAAAGCCCGGTAGATACCATCATCCTGCGCCTGCCGGAAGAAGACTACCTCCAAACTTATGGCGCCTACGCCGGAGATATTGACAACGACGGTTTCTCCGACCTGGTGGTGGTCAATGAGCATACCGACGACCTGCGCATTCTGCTGAACGACGGCACCGGCAGATACCCGGATTTTACCGTCCTGCCCATGGGCAGCCAGGAGCCCAGCCCGAACGAAGGGGCCGACTTTAATGGAGACGGAGAGATCGACTTTGCCGTATGCACCGCCCACCAGGATGAAGTCCGGATCCTTTTCGGAGACGGCCAGGGCGGGTTCTCCCAGCCGGAAATTTACCACGCTGATGAGGGTGCCCGCGGCCTGGTGGTGCTCGATTGCAACGGCGACGGGGCGGATGATATTTTCGTCACCAACCGCATCGCCGGCAACCTGACGCTGCTCTTGAACGATGGAACCGGCCAGTTCACTGCCCAGCCTATGGATACGGACGGCAACGGCGAAACCGCCTGCGCGGCCGCCGACGCCAACAACGACGGCATTCCCGACATTTTCATCGGCATGTACAACAACCCGGAGCTGGCCCTGCTGCTAGGTGACGGGCAGGGGGGCTTTACCCTCTCCGACAGGGTTTCCGTCACCGGCAGCCCCTGGATGATCGCCGCGGCCGACCTTAACGGAGACGGTTTCGCCGATGTGGCCTCCTCTAATTCCAACGGCAACCGCATGGCGGTTTCCTTTGGTGACGGAACCGGCCAGCTCTCCGCTCCCGTCCATTATTCCAATTCCGCCCTGAAATTCCCCCTGGCCATCGACTTAGGAGACCTGGATGGCGACGGTGATATCGACATCGTCACCAGCAATTATTCGGGTCCTACTTTTACCGCATTCGAAAACGACGGAGAAGGCAATTTCACACTTGCTTCCACCTTGCCGTCGCCCAACCTGGCCTCCTGCGCTATCCTCCACGACCGGGATAACGACGGCGACATCGACATCAGCGGCACAGACGAGGGAGTTGACCAGATCGTGCTGTTTGAAAATCCGGGGATGGCCAGTGTCGGGAGAGAGGAAAACCCTAAGCGCCTGTCCGTTCAACTTTTATCCAACCCTTGTGTGAAAAATTGTGGGTTAACACTTACCCTTCAGAAAACTTCAGAAACCAGCCTTACCCTACTCAATGCTCAGGGACAGGCAGTTTTCCACCGGCAGTATAGCCTTCTGCCGGCGGGAAGCCACCAGCTTACCTGGCCAGCTAAAGGCCTGGAAAATGGAGTTTATTTTGTGAAAGTAATAGCAGAGGGCCAACACTGGAGCGGGCAGCAGGTGATCGCCAGATAGAGGCTGACTAGTGGCCAGGCGACTTAAAGTTCGCCTGGCCACTAGTACGCACCGGCTAAAGCCCGAAGGCTAAGTTACCTCTTCTTCTCGTTAAAAAACGGGACAATCAGCAGCCTTCTGTCCGCACCTGATTTTTCAATTTGCGCGACAAAAACGCACATAAATCCACTGATTATCATATTTTTAGGGCATCGCCAAAACCTCAAAAATTACAAATCATGAACGAGAACCAGGAAAAAAAACTTCAGGATATCCTTTACAACGGATATGAATTTCATTTCAGCGAATACATCAGCAAGGGGTTTGAAATCTTTCAGAAGAATGCGGGCGGTTTTATCGGCTTCTCTTTTGTAGCCGGAATAATCGTCGTCGTATCCAGCCTGATCCCCATTATCGGGTCTATTGCCAGTGGTTTTTTCCTCTCTCCGGCGCTTGTGGTGGGCGCTTATCTGGTGGCGCATAAACTGGATAAAGGAGAACAGGTGGAGTTCGGCGACTTTTTCAAAGGGTTCGACTTCATCGGGCCGCTGGCGACGGCAACTTTTTTTGCTACCCTCGTCATACTGGCCAGCCTGATCCCTATGTTCATCGCCTGGGGAACCTCGGGTTTTTTAGGTTGGTTGATCGAAGCACAATCCCACCCTTATGCGATGGACGAACCACCCGGATTTCCCGCCTGGTCTATCCTGTTTTTCATTCCGGCCATATACCTGGGCATCGCTTATGGCTGGGCAACCATGCTGATCGCTTTTTACCGGACGGGGCCCTGGGAAGCCCTGGAAATGAGCCGCAAACTGATCACCAAACAGTGGCTGATCATTTTCCTTTTTACATTGGTTTTGGGGCTACTGGCCTCCGCCGGAGTCATATTATTGTTCGTGGGCATTTTCGTCACCTATCCGATCATGCTGTGTTCCCAATATGCGGCCTTTGCTGATGTTACAAGGCTCCTGGAAGAAACCGAAAGTGATCTTACCGAGCATCTGGTGGAATAGGAGATATCCGGAGAAACTCAATTCTTTGCGGCTACTCCTTCCCTGTCCATCCAGCTATGCATGTTTTCTTTTCTGATCGCCGCCGCCATCATGCCGGGAAACTGATCGGGTGTGCAGGCGAAGGCGGGAATACCCAGCCCAGCCAGTTGGCCGGCGAGCTGCTTATTGTAGGAGGGCGCCCCCTGGTCGTTGAGGGCCAGCAGGGTGATGAACTGAGCGCCTGAGGCCTTGATGGCCGCCGCCCGTTTGAGCATGTCTTCTTCCCGCCCGCCTTCGTAGAGGTCAGTGATGAGAATGAAGATGGTGTCATTGGGGCGCCGGATGAGCGGTTGAGCGTAGGCCAGGGCTTTCGCTATATCCGTGCCCCCTCCCAATTGAGTAGCAAACAGCAGATCGACCGGGTCGTCCAGGTATTCGGTGAGATCGGCAACGCTGGTATCGAAGACGACAAGATGGGTGCGCAAAGCCCGCAGGGAAGCCATGATGCAACCCAGAATACCGGCATAAACGACCGAAGTGGCCATGGAGCCGCTCTGGTCGGCCAGGAGGATGATGTCTTTGAGATGAGCTCTTTTTCTACCGAAGCCGTAGATCTGTTCGGGAATGATGGCCTTCAGTTCCGGCTGGTAGTGCTTGAGGTTGGCGCGGATGGTGCGGCGCCAGTCCACCTCATTGAGGCGGGGGCGCCGGTTGCGCACCGAGCGGTCGAGGCTGCCGCGGATGGCCTGCCGCATGGGGTTTTCCAGCCGTTTCTCCAGTTGTTCGACGATGCGGCGGATGACGATGCGGGCCGACTCCCGGGTCCGGTCAGGCATGGCCTTATTGAGAGAGAGGATGGTTCCGACGAGTTCCACATCCGGCTCAATGGCTTCCAGCAGTTCCGGTTCAAGCAACATGCGTTCCAGGCCAAGGCGGTGGAGGGCATCCTTTTGTAGAAGTTGTACGACGGGGGTAGGGAAATAGCGGCGGATATCTCCCAGCCAGCGGTTGACATTGGGAGAAGAACTTCCCAGGCCTGCTTTGCGGTCGGAATCGTAGAGGGCTTCCAGGACTTTATCCATGCCTTTGGCCTGCCCCTGGAGTTGTATTTCACCATCGGGGTCAGCCTGCCGGCCGAGGATCAGGCGCCATCGTTCGATGCGGTCATCGGTTTCCATAATACCCCTGTATCAGCAAAGCGGTCATTTTTTGACCAGCCCGGCGATCCACAGCAGCACTACTGCGCCCACGGCCGCTGTGATAATGGAACCGATCAGCCCGCCGCTGGTGCTGATGCCCAAAAGGCCGAACAACCACCCGCCGATGACGCCGCCGATGATACCGATAACGATGTTGCCAATGATGCCAAAACCGGAGCCGCGCATGATCTGCCCGCCCAGCCAGCCGGCGATGCCGCCGACGATAAGGAAATAGAGAAGACTCATAAAATTGAGGTTAGTTCACAGGCAGAAAGATAACCATAATTGCCTGCTTTTCTGCAACTTTGCGGGAATTCTTGGAAACGGCACAACTCAGGACAAAAAGAATTGTTGCCAATACGTGTCGGGTAAAATAAAAATTCGTGAAGCACAGCACGCTTGAGCACTTTGATGAAGAGCACCAGGAGGCACTCAAATCGATCCGAGTGTCGCGCATCATCCTGCCTGTTCTGCTGGGTATAGTGGCAGTTGGTTACCTGCTTTGGCGGCAGTTTGACCCTCAGGAATTTGCCCAGATAAACTGGACGGCGCACACCCTGTTCTGGATCATCGCCTGCGTGCTGATTCTGGTTATCCGGCACCTGGCTTATGCCACCCGGCTTCACATTCTTTCGGAGGGGGAGTTCACCTGGAGCAAATGCATTGAGCTCATTTTCATCTGGGAGTTCAGCTCAGCGGTTTCGCCTACAGCGGTCGGCGGATCAGCGGTGGCCTTCTTCGTACTGGCTCAGGAAAAATTATCGACGGCCAAAACCGCCACCATCGTCTTATACACCATCGTTTTAGACAGCTTTTTCTTCATCGGCACCCTGCCGATCCTCTTTCTCTTCTTCGGCACCCACATGATCCGCCCCGAAGTGAAGACTATCGATGATATAGGCGCCTGGGGTTTTTATTTTCTCTTTGCCTATTCTTTGATGGCCCTGTACAGCAGCATTTTCTACTACGGCCTGTTCATCAACCCCAAACAGATGAAACGCGTCCTGGTAAGTTTCACCCGGGTTCGTTTCCTGAAGCGCTACCGCCGCCGGGCGATCGAGCTGGGGAATGAAATGATCCTGGCCTCCACTCACCTGAAGCAGCAGAACTGGAAATTTCACCTGGGGGCGTTCCTGTCAACTGCCACGGCCTGGTCCTGCCGCTTTCTGCTGCTCAACTGCCTGATCATTGCCTTTATCACGAAAATTCCGTTGGATTTCTGGACCCAGTTCGAGCTCTACTCCCGCCTGGAAACGATGTTTGTCATTATTGCCTTCAGCCCCACTCCGGGAGGAGCGGGTTTTGTGGAGATCCTTTTCGGTGGCTTCCTGAGCGATTATGTTTCCAACCCCACCTACGCCACGCTTATTTCCACCATCTGGCGGCTGCTGTCTTACTACACTTACCTCCTCGCCGGCGCCATCGTCATTCCCAACTGGATCAGAGAGATCCTCAACCAAAGGCGGCAGTTGCGGCAGGAAATGCTGGAGGCGGAGGAACTGGCGGAATGAGTTTAAGCATAGAGAAGTTTAGCTTATTGGAAGCTGGTTGGGGTTTAAGGGGCAAGGCTTGTCGGAAGTGCCTTACATCTGACCTGTAAACAAGCTGACAAGTCAGGCGGGAGTGTTCATAGTTCCTTGTTTCTGAGTTCCTGGCCCCTGGAAACCAGCGGGTTAGCGCACAACGGACACACTTATTTGAACTATCCCAGTCAGGCAAAAGGCTACCTCTCCGGCTCGTACTCCGGATTGCTGATGATCAGCTCATACGTCCGGATCTCCCACTCGAATTCGGGTAATTCAGGCTCTTCATCATCAAAATCAAAACCTCTGGTTTTGCCTTTTTTGGGCTCCTCATCCGGTAAAGGGAGAGGTTCCATGTGCAGGGCCTTGATCTCAAAGACCGTTTTGCTGTTCAGCAACTTGATGAAATTCTGCTCCACCTGCAGATTATAATCTCTGGTGTATTTATCAACGCTCAGGCGGAGGTATTCCTTAGCGGGATCGCTGCCGTCCGGCTGCTTGCGGGTGAATTTCCGGGAATACACCTTTTCGTTTTTGTCGATGACGACCTGCGGAGCCCTCAGGAAGCAGGCTTTTTCATCGGCATAAAAGCCGAAGTTGTAAGGCATGTACACAAGGCTGGTGTGTAGCAGTTCCGGGCTGAAATTCTTCAGCTCAAAACGGATCCAGATGTTAGGTTTGTCTTCGCTGAGTTCGAAAGTAAACTTGTTCCCTGCTGGCATGATCCGCTTTTCCTTTCCATTGCCGACGTATTCAAACAGGCGTAGCTCAACAGGGTACATGGTGGTATCCCCTTTCTTATCCGAAGGCACCTCTGCGTTGTAATGGTTGAGGTTCTTCAGGAAAGACCACTCTGAGATCTGGTTGAAGTTGTTGAATACCTCTTCGACTTTACCGGCGCTCGGTTCGCCGCTGGAGTTGACATACGAGGTGGAACGGATGAGTGGGCGGGCAGGGTCGAAAGGAAGGTGATATCGGTATTTCCCGGTATTGGCCTGGAGTACGTAGTTGGCTTTGCTTTCATCATCCACCAGTTCGAACAGCCGCCTTTTGGCGCTTTCGAGCATTTTTGTGAGTTCTTCCTTCGCCAGTTTCACTCCGGCTTTATCTCCGGAAAGGAAAACCTTTTGTTTTGGGATGGCCAGGCCCTCCACATTGCCCAGGAAGGGGCCTTCGCCGGCATCCAACCCCTTGGGAAACTCTATTACTGAATGCATGGGATAAACCTTGAGTATCCGCGCTTCCTCCCGTTTTTTGCGGTCTTTGTGCGGGAATACCACGGCCTTAACCCCTTCTTCCATGCTGTTGGGCGGCACCCCATGCAAAGCTCCCAGGCTGATGCGCCATTCCTTTTCCGCCTGGTTGTACTCCAGGGTGCAGTCGCCGGTCTGGCTGGCGCGTTGATCCGACAGGAACACCTTGTAACGGTCGTTGGGTTGCCGGGTGTTGATGTAGAACTGCGGGGTTTGCCGCTGGTCGTGGCGGCTCCCTTCCTGATGGTAAAAACGCATGCGGTTGAGAATGCGGGTGTAGAGGTCGTGGTAGGTGATGTCTCCTCTATGCTGTTTCACCACATCGGTCAGCGCCTGGGTAAAGGCGCCGTTGCTCTGGGTGGTTCCCGCTTCCCAGGCCAGTTCCACCTCCAGGCAGGCTGCCATCATGATGTGCTGGCCCTGGGGCAGTATCTCGTCCAGCATTTTGTCCCCTTTAACCATTTCCTCCAGCTTTGGCTGATCGTGAAAGATGAAACCTTTCCAGCTTCTTTCCGGCAGCGCCTGCCGCATGATCTGCCGGGCTTTTGCCGGGATTTTTTCAGTCGTTACCGAACGGGTATTGGACCCGGAGTGGCAGCAGTCGAACAGGGCGATGACGTTGGCTCCTGGTGAGCCGTCTTCTTCTTCCGCCAGCTCCCGGATAAGGTATCGGAATTCCTTATCGCACAAAACAGTATCGTCCGGGTCCTTTTTTCCGGAGCCCCGAAAGTCGGTGCAGATGATGCCGCCTATATTGGCATCGACTTCCTCTTCCCGGAACGCTTCGATGCTCGTCTTTTCCCGGATGCCGTGGCCGGAAAAATAAAAGAGGGCGAAATCCCCCTTTTGGGCTTTGCCCAGGTGGCCGCGGATAGCCTTCACGATGTTATCCTTGGTAGCATTTGTATCCAGAATGGGTTCATGAAGATGGATTTTTCCGAACCGCGCCTTCATGAAATCCTCTTCCAGAAGGCTTTTCATCAGGTTGACATCATTGACACACCCTTCCAGTTGGTTGTCGGCAGGCAGCTGAGGGTATTTGTTGATGCCCACAAAGAGGGCATAGAGGGCAGGTAAGGTTTCCTTTGATCTGGTTTTGGTAGCCATTATCTTTGGGTTTTACTTCTTGGTATTGGTTGTGAGTTGTTTGTTGTGACATAGCCGTTATTGCCCGGAGATTAACCGGCAACAACCCGATTGCGGTATCGGCAGAGATGGTTCAATCAAGTGTGTCTGGATTATGCTTAACCACTGGTTTCCAGAAACTCAGAAACCCAGCCCATCTTCGCTATCGCTCTTCCGGGTGAAAAACCCGGAAACAGTCCCCATCAGCACTCCGGCAGGCCCGGCGCCTCGTTTCTATTTTCCAATAAAACCACCCACCAGGTCATCGCTGGTCAGGGATCGGGAGAACACATCCGACACGACCCCCCAGAGGAATAATTTGAGGTAGTCCATGATGCCGGCGGCGCCAAAGGTTTCCCCTCCGTTGATGTAGATCTCGTTGAATCCCAGCAGCAGCAGGACGATGAATGTAGCCAGGGTAACCAGAGGCCGGACAAAGCCATAGCGGAACCGGGCCGACATTTTTACGCCGGAGATCAGCTGCATGGCGCGGAAGAAAAAGCTTTCCCACCCTCCGGGCTGTTCTGCTTTTTCTTTTTCCCCTTCGCCGTCCTTCATGGTTTCGAAGAGCTTATCCATCTGCCTTTTGACGCTGTAAGCGGCCGGGAGGATAACCTCATCCAGAATGCCTTTGCTCTTGTCTTTGCTGATGGCGCTCATCAGTTCATCCAGCTTTTGCAGAGCTTGTTGAGCCTCTTCCTCCTTGCCATCCAGAATAGCGTCTCGGGCGACCCGAAGCTGCTGGCTGGCCTGGCTTTTGGTTTCACTGCTGGCTTTTTCTTCCTTGAATTGTTCGCTCAGGCGTTCGAACAGGGCTTCCAGCTCCTGTATCCGGGCGATCTTCTTTTCCACGGGAGGAAAATGCTCCTCCACAGCAGCTCTGGATTCGTCGCTCTGAACTTTATCGATCTCCTTTTCCAGTTGGGCCAGTTCGTCCCACAATTGTTTCTGCGCCAGCTTGTCCGTCAGGTTATCCACTTTGACGCGCAGAGGAACGAAGCGATCCATCAGCTCGATCTGGTTTTTGGCCTTATCCAGGCCCTTTATCCAGCGGCCGACGACAATGCCCAGAATGAGCAAGAGGATGGCCCCCACAGCCCCCATGCGCTTATTGACGGTCACTGTAGTGGAAAGTGGTTCTGAAGCATCTTTGAAATACACCCTGAACTCTCCTTTATAAATGTCGGTGGGCAAGGTTTTCAAAGCATTTTTATCAAAGTTGAGAGATAAGGTCTCCAACCCTTTGGGGCCTATTTCCAGGTTGAGCCGGCTGGTGTCGAGTTTCAGGAAAGCCTCCGTAAAAGCAGCATTGGTACCCTGCCCTTTCAATGCCAGCGAGACATTGGAAATGGCCAGTTCTTCATCACCTTCATTATCGATGCGGATGTTGATCCCCTCCTGCCTTATGCTTTCCGGCAAAAGAAAATTGAGAAAAGAACGGCTGACGGTATTCACCTGCGGAGCTTCATCTTCGGGAAAGATCTTTGCGCTTGCATCATGCCTCAGGCTTACCTCAACCGGGACGGCCCAGCTGTTCTTACTTTTCTCATCCAAAAGTTCCAGCTCGCCGGTATAGGTTCCCGGCTCAGCGCCATCTTTAACGGTGAAGGTAAGTTCCGCATCCCGTCCGGCTTCAATACTAATGCTGTTTGGAGAAAGAGAGAGTAGATCGGAACGCAGAAAAGTGCCTTTATCTGCATCCCTGAGCGGCTTGGCCTTAGCTGTCAGCTGCATATTGCGGGCGCTGCTGATCAGTAGATAACTGGTAAAGCTTTCCCCCTGTCCGAGCAGGCCACGGATCTCAATAGATTGAGAAGGGTAGAACTCAAGTACGGGTTTTTCAGCGGTTGGATGAGCATTGGAGGGCTGCACTGCAGTTTCCTGCGCAGAGGAGAACCGGAACCCCGTTCCCAATATGGCGATGATGAGTATCAGGCGTTTTAGCATGAGTGCTTTTGGTTTCACTTGGGTTTGAAGATGATCCTTAAACCAAAAGGAATTTCATGCAAAATATATTTTTTTAATAAGTTTTTTGAGAAACGCTGGTTATTAATACCCCGGGAAAAGACAAAAGGAAGGAACCCGCAGCGTTTTTTTGCCAGGGCCTTGAAAAAAATGAAGCTTCAGAGGTGTTTTTTAAGGGAAAAAGTCAAAAAAAAACAACCTTTTCTAGTGAAAATTAACATAAAAATAACACCAAAAATACAGAAATGAGGCTTATTTTTTATTTAAAAGACTGAAAAACAATAATTTATAAATAAAATATCCATTGCTTCAACACAGCAAATTGCGGAAATGTACTTCACAACCCTGGAATTATTATAGACATTTGTATTGTCAACGATGATAAACAGTCAGAAACAGTTGACAGCATCCTTCGAAAGAGGAGGAAAACGAGAAAGACTTACTGCAAAAGTTGTAATCCCACGAATGCTTTATATTATAATCCCATTAAAGATTTCGGGGATATCAAAGGATATCCTCATTTTTGGTATGTAGATAGCCTCTCAAAGCTCTTTTGGAACCGGCCCACACAGGGCCGGTTTTTTTTTTGCCCCTCCTCTATCTTCTACGAGACATGTGCATAAGGGTTACATTCAAATTAAAAAAACAATAATATTTTTCACACTCAAGAGCTCTTAAATAGAGATTCTGCTTATCTGAACGAAGCATTGATCTTCTCCAGAGCCTCCTGCCCCGGGCAGAGTTCTTCCTCTCTCAAGGTATTCAAGGGCCGGGCTACCGTATTCTCCAATTCGTGCATTTCCTGGCTTTTGGGGTCAATGTAAAGCAGCCCGGTAAGCACTTCCCCCTTCATTTTAGCTTCCAGCAGGCGGTTGACGGCCGAATACCGGTCGGTGGGGTTCCAGTTTGGGGCCAGCTTTTGCAAATGGATCACGGAGCCGTCGTGCAATTCTACATGGGCGGAATCTCCTTCCGGGTAGCTTACGGTGATCTCCTCTTTTTCCGGCACAAAATCCAGGGTGGCGGTAGCTTCCAGATGTGCCCGAACATAGTCGTAAGACTTGGTCGATTCGGGTTTGTTATTGAACGTAACACAAGGCGATACAACATCCAGCAGCGCAAAGCCGGGATGCGACATGGCTGCTTTGATCAGGGGAACGAGTTGGGTTTTATCCCCCGAAAAACTCCGGCCTACGAAAGTAGCGCCCAGTTCCAGCGCCATACCGACGAGGTCGATGGCCGGATACCGGTTCTCAGACCCCCCCTTGCTTACGGACCCGATATCGGCCGTGGCGGAGTTTTGCCCTTTGGTCAGCCCGTAGCAACCATTGTTCATCACGATATACACCATGTTCACGTTGCGCCGGATGGCGTGTACGAACTGGCCCATCCCGATGGAGGCCGAATCACCGTCGCCGGATACTCCCAGGTAAATCAGATTCCGGTTGGCCATATTGGCGCCGGTAGCGATAGACGGCATGCGGCCGTGAACGGCGTTGAAACCGTGAGAATTACTCAGGAAATACGTAGGCGTTTTTGAAGAACAACCGATACCCGAAAGCTTGGCAAGCTTGTGGGGCTCGATAGAAAGCTCATAGCAGGCCTGTACGATGGCCGCGCTGATGGAGTCATGGCCACAACCGCCACACAGAGTGGAAATGGCGCCTTCATAATCCGCCTTGGCGTAACCGATCTTGTTTTTCGGAAGCTCAGGATGCCGGAACTTCGGCTTTATGTATGTCATCTTTTTGCTTTTCTTTTGGATGTTTTTCAATAACCTGTTGCTCGATCGTATCGGCGGAGATAGGCTGTCCATCATAGTTCAATACCGAAATGAGCTGCCGGGGGTAAAGGTCCATCTCGTTGATCAAAAGGCTACGGAGCTGGGCATCGCGGTTCTGTTCCACCACAAATACCTGCTCGTGTTCATCGATGAAACGGCGGACTTCCTTATTGAAGGGTAGAGCACGCAGGCGCATGGCATCAAGAGCGATGCCCTTTTCCCTCAGGAGTTCCATAGCTTCCAGGGCCGCGTAGGTTGTTGTGCCAAAGAAGATCAGGCCATAGGGGTTGTCGTTCTTCTCCTGGTAAAACTCTGGCGCCGGGACATATTCTTTGGCCGTTTCCCATTTTTTCAGCAGGCGATCGACATTGCGTACATAAGCCGCTCCATTCTCCGTGTAGCGGGCATATTCGTCTTTTGAAGTACCGCGTGTAAAAAATGAGCCTTTGGTCGGGTGCGTACCAGGTATGGTCCGGTAAGGGATACCATCTCCATCGACATCCAGATAACGGCCGAACTCCTCCATTTTCTCCAGTTCTTCAGCGCTCAGTACTTTGCCCAGGTCATACCGGCTGTCGTCGTCCCATTTCAGTGGAGGTGATACGTGGTCGTTCATGCCCAGGTCCAGGTCCGACATGAGGATGATGGGGGTCTGCAGGCGGTCGGCCAGGTCAAAAGCTTTGGCCATAAATTCGAAACACTCCGCCGGCGAACTGGGAAACAACAGCACATGGCGCGTATCTCCGTGAGAGGCGTAGGCTGAAGAGAGCAGGTCCGGCTGCTGGGTGCGGGTCGGCATGCCCGTCGATGGGCCGCCCCGCTGCACGTTGACCAGCACTGCCGGGATCTCAGCGAAATAGGCCAGGCCCAGGAATTCGCTCATCAGAGAAACGCCCGGCCCGCTGGTGGTCGTGAACGCCCGCGCGCCATTCCAGGATGCACCGATGACCATTCCCATGGCGGCCAGTTCGTCTTCGGCCTGCACAATCGCATACCGGTTTTTGCCGCTTTCCGGATCGATGCGAAGTTTATGCGCGTATTTTTCAAACGCCCCGACAATTGAAGTAGAAGGCGTAATGGGATACCAGGCCGCTACCGTCGCACCCCCGTAGATAGCGCCGAGTGCACAGGCCGTGTTGCCGTCGATGAGGATCTGGTCTCCAACATTGTCCCGCCTTTCCAAACGAATCCCAAGGGGGTATTCAAAGTGCTCATGGACGTAGCTTTCCCCGAGTTCCAGCGCCTTGAAGTTGGGCGCGATCAGCTTTTGCTTCCGCTGGAACTGGCCTTCGATAATGCCTTTCAGCACCTCCATTTCGATATCCAGCAGAGCTGATAGCGCTCCGACGTAGATCACGTTCTTGAACAGCTGCCGCTGCCGCGGGTCGCTGTAGTGCTTCATCGCCATTGCCGTCATAGGGATGCCGATGTAGTGAATATCTTCCCGGATAAACTCCGGGTGGAGCTTTTTGGTATTGTCGTAAACAAAATATCCTCCCGGTTTTACGCTTTCCACGTCCCGCGCCATGCTTTGCGGGTTGACACAGACCATGAGGTCCACCCCGTCCCGCCTTCCGAGATACCCCTTTTCACTGATCCGAACCTCGTACCAGGTTGGCAGCCCCTGAATGTTGGAAGGGAAGATATTCTTGGGCGTTACCGGTATGCCCATCCGGAAGATGGCCTTGGCAAACATGTTGTTGGCGCTGGCAGAACCGGTACCGTTCACATTGGCGAACCGGACAACTATATCGTTGACTGCTCGGATATGTTCCATATTGGTGTTGCTTTTGTCACTTGGTACAAATATTTCTGCATGTCCCAGGCCGCGGTGGGGCAACGCTCGGCGCAAAGGCCGCAATGCAGGCAAACGTCCTCATCTTTAACCATTACTCTGCCGGTGGGCAGGTTTTCGGAGACATAGAGGTCCTGCTCGGTATTGTTGGCCGGAGCCAGCAGCCGGGCGCGCAGGCCGTCCTCTTCTCCGTTGGTGGTAAAGGTGATGCAGGAAGTCGGGCAAATGTCCATACAGGCATCACACTCGATGCAACGGCTGGTATTAAAAACGGTTTGTACATCGCAGTTCAGGCAGCGCTGGGCCTCTTTGAACCCCGTCGGCCTGTCAAATCCAAGTTCAACCTCCACCTTCCGGTTCGAGAGCGCCACTTTTTTTTCAGCGTGAGGCACCAGATAGCGCTGGTCAACGACCACGGGGCTGTCATAACTCCACTCATGGATGCCCATTTTCTGGCTGACCAGGTTGGTGTAAGGCGCCGGCCGGTTATAGACCGACTCTCCCCGGCAAAACAGGTCGATAGAGACCGCCGCCTGATGGCCGTGGGCTACCGCGGTGATCACATTCTCCGGCCCGAAGGCGGCATCCCCCCCGAAGAAGACCCGGTCGAGAGTGGACTGGAAGGTGGTTTTATCTACTACCGGCAGGTCCCACTTACCGAACTTGATGCCCAGGTCACGTTCGATCCAGGGAAAAGCATTGTCCTGCCCGATGGCTATAATGACGTCATCGGCCTCGATAAAGACATCGGGCTCGCCGGTAGGGATCAGGCTGCGCTTGCCGTTCTCATCGTAGATGGCGGCCACTTTGCCGAAAATTATCCCTTTGAGCTTGCCGTTCTCCACGACAAATTTCTTGGGCGGCATGTTATTGAGGATGGGAATGTCTTCCCGCTGGGCGTCTTCGATCTCCCAGGGAGAAGCCTTCATGTCCTTGAACGGGCTGCGGACTACTACTTTTACATCCTCTCCCCCCAGGCGGCGGGAGGTACGGCAGCAATCCATGGCAGTATTGCCACCGCCAAGGATGATGACCTTTTTCCCGATCCTGGTGGTGTGCCCGAAGGCCACACTGGCCAGCCACTCAATGCCGATATGTATCCTGGGGCCGGCTTCCTGCCGGCCGGGCAGGTTGAGATCCCGCCCTTTGGGAGCTCCCGTACCCACAAAAATGGCGTCGTAGTCCTTTTCCAGGACTTCCTTCATGCTTTCTACATAATTGTTGAAATGGGTATGAATTCCCATATCGAGTATGTAGTCCACTTCTTCGTCCAGGACGGACTCCGGCAGGCGGAAGGCGGGGATCTGGGTGCGCATCATTCCGCCGCCCTTATCCCATTCATCGTACAAATGGATCTCATAGCCCAGCGGCGCCAGGTCGCGGGCAACCGTCAGGGAGGCCGGCCCGCCGCCGATGAGGGCGATCTTCCTGCCATTCTTCTTTTCGGGAATGGCGGGCATCAGGTGCCTGACTTCCTCTTTATTGTCGGCGGCCACCCGCTTGAGGCGGCAGATGGCCACTGGTTCTTCTTCTATCCTTCCGCGGCGGCATGCCGGCTCGCAGGGCCGGTCACAGGTGCGCCCGAGAATGCCGGGAAAAACGTTGGATTCCCAGTTGACCATGTAGGCTTCCGTATAGCGTTCGGCGGCGATCAGCCGGATGTACTCCGGCACCGGGGTATGGGCCGGGCAGGCATACTGGCAGTCCACCACTTTATGGAAATATTCCGGATCCTGGATGTTCGTCGGTTTCAAAATCTGTTAACGTTTTTTGGTTTTTTTCTCTGAATTGCCGACTAATATAGTAGAGAAATTTAAAAATGTAAAATAATTGTTGAATTCTGTTGTTTACACACAAATGTTATTTGAATTCCAGTCAGGCTGACAATCGGAGAAGCCCCGGGTTATCACAGGCTCTGGATTGAAGTAATATGCATTCGGGCATTGACTTAGCAATTTTCCCCTCCCGGGGCCAGTTTGCCTTTCGATATCTTTGAAAGGCACAAGGCCTGAAAAAAAACGCTTCCGATAAATGGCGCCCTGCTCCAGGTTGATTGCGGCCGGAGCCTGAAAAAAGTGTAAGCCTGGTTGCAGGCAGTTTACCCTCCACTTAATTCAGGCAACACTTCCAAACCGGTGCAAATTTTTGTATTTTTATCATCCTTCGAAAAATATCCTATTCTACCAACAACCAAAAAAAGAATCATGAAGAACGATTCCAAAGAAAGATCGCCTGAGAAAAAGAAACAAGGTGTTTCCAGGCGGGCATTTCTGCGGGGAGCCGGTATGACCACGGCAGGCACCGTAGCTTTGGCTTCGGGCATGCTGAGTTTTAAACCAGCGGAGCCGGCTCCTGCCAAAACGGCCCTCATGGGCCCCGGAGAAACAGAGGTCAGCCTTACGGTCAATGGCCAGCAGCGAACCCTCTGGATAGAGCCGCGCACCACCCTGGCCGATGCCCTGCGCGAACACCTGCACCTCACCGGAACCAAAGTGGTCTGCGATCGGGGCTCCTGCTCGGCATGCACCGTCTGGGTGGACGGCACGCCCGTCAATTCCTGCATGACGCTGGCCGTGGACGTGGACGGCCGCGAAGTTACCACGGTGGAAGGCCTCGCCAAAGACGGAGAATTGCATCCGGTACAGGAAGCCTTTATAGAACATGACGCCTCCATGTGCGGCTTCTGTACACCCGGTATGGTCATGAGCTGCGCCGGCCTCCTGGAGCGCAACCCCAACCCCTCGCTCGATGACGTCAAACTGGCCACCAGCGGCAACCTTTGCCGTTGTGGCACCTACCCGAAGGTTTTCGATGCTACTCTGGCCGCAGCCAAAAAGATGAAATGATGCGGCCTCTGCCCTTCTGTTATTCCAAAACATTCCGGGTTAAGCAGCCCGGCTAAAGAAAAAAATGAAATTATGGCCAATCCCAATAAAAAGAAAATAGTTTTACCGGTTGCGCCGGATACCGAAGCGCACGGCCCGGTAAAGCACCTTTATTCTAAAAAGGTGAAACTTCCCTACGGCGTGCCCGGGCACAACCTTACGGAAATGGAGCGGGAAGTATCGATAGATGAACCGCCGGCCTTACCCATTAATGAAAAGCTGAACGTTCTTGGCAAGCGCACCAAACGCGTTGATGCCATTTATAAGGTGACGGGCGCCGCCAAATATACTGCCGATATACAACTACCGGGTATGCTATTCGGCAAATTCCTGCGGTCTCCTCATCCTCATGCCATTATCAAATCTCTGGATGTTTCGGCGGCGCGCCGCTACCCCGGCGTCCGTGCAGTCCATGTATTGCTCATGGAGCCCGGAGGTTCGGTAGAACGAGACAGCGGCCACGATGCCCCGGCGGAAACTTATAATATGGATCAGCTGCCCCGGCTTCGCTATGTCGGGCAGCCTATTGCAGCAGTAGCTGCCGAGTCTCAGTACATTGCCAACGAAGCAGTGAAGCTCATTAAAGTTGAATACGAAACCAAACCCTTTGTTCTCGAACTGGACAAGGCCCGTAAGAAGGGCGCCCCCATCGTATTTGAAGAGGTGATCGAAGATGGAGGCAATGAGGGGGACGTCGGCGTCAAAGCTGCTGATGAACAAAAGGGCAACCTCCGCGGCCCAACGACGGGCAGCTTCCTGGGAGGGCCCCGGGGCGATGTTGAAAAGGGCTTTGCTGAGGCGGACTTCGTCCTGGAGAAGGAATACCGCACCCAGGTTCAGACTCACTGCTGCCTGGAAACACATGGCGTAGTGGCCGACTGGCAGCCGGACCTGCTTACGGTCTATGCTTCTACCCAGAATACTGCCGGTGTTCGGGACGACCTGGCCGAGCTTTTCGGCCTGCCCAAAAGCAAAGTTCGGGTAATCACCGAATATATGGGTGGTGGTTTCGGGTCCAAATTCGGCGCCGGCCACTTTGGCGTAATGGCCACCATGCTTTCCAAAAAAGCCGGCCGGCCGGTGAAGCTGATGCTCGATCGGGAGGAAGAGCACCTCTCTGCCGGTAACCGCCCGAATTCCCACCAGATGCTTAAAATGGGATTCAGGAACGACGGCAAGATCACGGCTATAGACCTCACTTCCTACGGTACGGCAGGCGTTGGCCTGGGCGCCGGCGTTGGGCGGGTTGCTCAGGATATGTACGAATGCCCGAACTTCCGAACGGCCCAGTACGATGTGTTTACCCACGCCGGGCCGGGCGCTGCTTTCCGGGCGCCGGGAAACGTTCAGGGTGTCTTTGCCCTGGAGCAAATGATCGATGAAGCTGCCGAGCGCCTGGGAATGGACCCCGTGAAATACCGGGACCTCATTGACAAACATGAAGTCCGCAAGATTCAGCGCATGAAAGGAGCGGAAGCCTTCGGCTGGAAGTATAAAAAACCGGGTTCCGACCCCGGCCCCATCAAGCGGGGATTCGGCATGGCGCAGGGGCACTGGACACGTTTCATCAACCTCAACAGCTCTGCCACGGTCCGCATCAATAAGGACGGTTCGGTGGCGATAATGTCCAGCGTTCAGGATATCGGAACAGGCACCAAGACCATCCTCGCTCAGGTAGTTGCCGAAGAGCTGGGCCTGATGGCGGAAGACATCACCGTCAAGATCGGCGATACGCTGTATCCCGACGGGCCGGGTTCCGGCGGTAGTGTTACGGCCGGCTCCATCACTCCTGCTGTCCGCAATGCAGCGTATAAAGCCAAAATGGAATTACTGGGGCAGGTGGCCGGCGCCTGGGATGTTGAACTCTCCGACCTGGATATGAAGAACGGTGAGGTCTTTTCCAAAACCGACAGCTCCAAAAAGATGTCTTTCGGCGAAGCAACCAAAAAAATGCGCACCAACCAGGTGATGGCCACGGCGAGCCGCCCGGATGACTACGGCGGGTTCGAGATCGGAAACGGTATCGGGTATGGCCGCCTCGGGTCGGTACAGTTTGCCGAAGTGCTGGTGGATACGGAAACGGGCTTTATCAAAGTGGAGCGCGTCGTTGCAGCTCACAGCTGCGGCCGCCCGCTGAACCCTCTTCAGGTGGAAAGCCAGATCAACGGCGGTGTCATCATGGGCATTGGTTATGCGCTTTATGAAGACCGCATCCTGGACCTCAACACCGGCTATCAGGTCAATGCCAACCTCGAACAGTATAAGCTGCCGTATTCGAAAGAGATCCCCCAGATCGAAACGGTGCTCATCGAACATTACGGAGCTTTCTCCAGCACCGACGCCTCCGGGATCGGCGAACCGGCAAATATCCCTACTGCCGGAGCCATCGCCAATGCGGTTTATAATGCCATCGGCGTACGCCTGTATGAACTGCCCCTGACGCCACAGAAAGTGCTGGCCGCTCTGGGTGTGAGCTGAATTTGATTTTTTAAAGCAAAAATTAAAACCGATATGAATCGTTTTGAATATATAAAGGCGCCGAGCATCGCTGAAGCCCTGGACATGATGGACAGCACGGTGCCGGAAGCAATGGTGCAGAAAACTGACGGCTCGGCCAGGGTCGTCAAAGCAGGGGGCACCGACCTGCTCGACCTCATCAAGGAGGGAATCCTGGAGCCGGGCAGGTTGATCGACCTGAAGAACATACCGGGGCTGGATAAGCTTTCCTTCGATAAAGAGAAAGGCCTGCAGTTCGGCCCCATGGTTACCATCGCTGATCTGGAGAAGAGCAAAGAGGTGAAACAACACTACCCGGCCTTGTATCAGGCGGCCGCCCACGCAGCCACCCCTCAGATCCGCAACATGGCCACCATGGGAGGCAACCTCATGCAGCGGCCTCGCTGCTGGTACTTCCGAAGCAACGGCCACCACTGCCGGAAAAAAGGGGGAACAACCTGCTTTGCTCAGATCGGGCAGAATCAGTTCCATTCCATTTTTCTGACCAATGTATGCCCTTGCGTGCACCCGTCCTCTCTGGCTACTGCCCTGGTGGCTTACGATGGCAAGGTAGAACTGACCGGCCCTGAAGGTAAGCGTGTTCTCCCGCTTTCGGAATTCTTTACCCCCTCCAATGTAGATGTCACCTGTGAAAATGTGGCCACCAACCAGGAGATCATTACCAACATCATGCTGCCGCCGGTTCAGGATAGCACCCGCGCCCACTACATTAAACAGGGGCAGCGGGAAAGCTACGACTGGAGCATGGGCGATGTGGCGGTAGTGCTGCAAATGGATGGGAAAAAGTGCCGGGATGCCCGCATCGTTTTCGGAGCGGCAGCCCCTATTCCTCTGCGCCGTGAATCCGCCGAGGAAGTGCTGAAAGGCAAGTCCATCAATGAAAAGGTAATTGAACAGGCTGCCGAAAAAGCCCTCGAAGGCGCCACCCCTCTGGCCTACAACGGCTATAAGGTCCACCTGTTCAAAACGCTGCTGAAACGAACAATTATGGAAGCGGCCAGTTAGGCCCCGCTTTGGAACGGTTCCATAGTTTCATGGTTCTTTTGTTGATTTTTCAGCCATGAGGCTGTGGAACTGTTTCACCATAATTGTGTTAGACTTCTAAACCCTAAATAGTTCCCATACAGCCTAAACATCTAAATCCCTCCAGGCTTCCGGAAATACAAACAACAGATAACAAACCACCATGAACTCCCCAACCCACTACTGCCGATTCCTGCGCGGCAAGAACGCTTATGGTACCGTCGAAGGCGGCGACAAACCCTTCCTCAATTTCGACCCCGCAACCACCACCTACTGGTGCCTCCGCACCATGGGGCCGGTGGGGCCGGACGGGCAACCGGCTCATCTTTCCAATTGCGGCAACACAAAACGGAAATGCTTTGCCGCCCCTGAAGTGGAAAAGGAGAGCTAACTTATCCGTTTGTCTGGAATAGCCAAAAATACATAGAGAAAATTGGGAGATTTTGGGAAATGGAATAACCTTTGGCCTGTTCCCGAATTCATTTGATTACCAAACCCAATTGATCTATGAAACTTTTATTTACTTCACTTTTTGTTCTTCTGTTGTTTTCCTATTCTTCTGCACAATCCAACCTCAATGTTTCTCTCGTTGGGCAGCTGGGGTATGATCAGGCAGTAAATGACATTTGGGGCTACGCAGCCCCCGACGGCACGGAATATGCATTGGTTGGTTTGCAAACCGGCGTTTCCGTCGTCAGCCTGGCCGACCCCGCCAACCCGGAGGAACTGTTTTTCGTTTCCGGCGCCAATTCCGGATGGCGGGATATCAAGACCTGGAGCACCTTTGCCTATGTGACCAATGAGACCAGCGGCGGCCTGGCCGTGATCGATCTGTCTAACCTGCCCGATGCCATTGACTCCTGGGACTGGTCGCCCAACATTTCAGGCCTGGGAACTTTATCGTCCTGCCACAATATTTTTATCGACGAGTTCGGCTATGCCTATCTTTCCGGATGTAACATCAATAATGGTGGCTTAGTCTTCGTCGATGTGTTCACCGAACCGGGCAATCCCGCCTATGCCGGCAAGGCCCGGGCAATATATTCTCACGATGCCTACGTCCGCGACAACCTTCTGTACAGCGCAGAGATCTATGCCGGTGTATTTTCGGTTCAGGATGTTTCCGATAAGCAGGCAGTAAGCTTGCTGGCCACCCATCCGACCCCTGCTGATTTCACACACAACTGCTGGCTTTCCGATGATGGTACGGTATTATTTACTACTGACGAAACCGCCGATGCGCCCGTCGCCGCCTATGATGTTTCCGACCTGAATAACATAGAGGAACTGGATCAGTATCGCCCGTTTGCCACGCTGGGGCAAGGGGTCATTCCCCATAATGTGCATGTCTGGGATGACTACCTGATCGTTTCCTACTATACCGACGGCTGCATCGTCCTCGACGCTTCCCGGCCTGATAACCTGGTGGAAGTGGGCAACTTCGACACGTTCCTCGGCGCCAATGGCGGTTTTTCCGGCGCCTGGGGCGCTTATCCTTTTCTGCCTTCCGGACTGATCATCGTTTCCGACCGCGGCAATGGCCTGTTTGTGCTGCAGCCAAATTACGTCCGGGGATGTTTTCTGGAAGGCCGGGTGACGGATACCGACGGTAACAGCCTGCTCAACGCCCGGGTCCAGTTCGTGGATGAACTCCCGTTTGCGGAAACAGATGTTGCCGGGGAATATAAGACGGGGATCGCCACTTCCGGCACTTACACCGTTGAAGTTTCCAAGCTCGGCTATCTGCCGGCGGAAGCAACTGTCGAAATGAACAACGGCGAAGTTACTCTCCTCGATGTGCAACTGGAGGCTTTGGAGAGTTTCACCCTGAGCGGTTCGGTTACGGGCCTCGATAGCGGCGAACCTGTTGACGGCGCTTTGGTGCAGATCATCAGTGAAGACATAACCTACGAAACGGTTTCAGGAGATGACGGCACATTTTCCGCCAGTGGGGTTTATGCAGGAACATACGAAATCATTGCCGGGAAGTGGGGCTATCGTACTGCTCTTTCCGGTGTACAGGATATAGATGCCAACACTGGCGGCATAACTGTAGAGCTTGAAAAGGGCATAGAGGACATCTTTTTGCTGGATCTCGGATGGACCGTATCCGGCAATGCCTTTTTCGGAAAATTTGAACTGGCCGTTCCGCCCATTGAGGTGAATGCTACCTTGCCCACCGGTGAGTCGGTTACCGTACAAACCGGTGAAGATTCGGATGATCCCGGCAATGGCTGTTACATCACCGGGAATATCAACAGCCTGGAGCAAGGGTTGCTGGTCACGGGGATAACCCGCCTGGTGTCGCCTGCCTTCGATGTTTCAAACATGGCGGAACCCTGGATATCCTTCGAGAGTTGGTTGCTGACGGTCAACCCCAACAACCTGGCTCCGGGCAATGACGAGATCCTGGTCAGGATCTCCAACGGCGATTCAACAGTTTCTGTTGTTACTATCGGCCATCCCGGCGTTATCGGACAGGAAGCCTGGGAACATACTGAGTTGAAAATATCCGACTATATAACCCCCGGCAGCCAGATGCAGGTAACCTTTGAGGTCAACGGCGGCGGTAATACGGACGTTTCCGAGGTAGCCATTGACAACTTCCAGGTGTTTGACCTCGGCACCACCGCCACCAGGCCCCTGGATTCTGATGCTTTTTCCCTCAGTGCATCTCCCAATCCATCAAGTACAGCTTTCCAACTGGCTTACAGTATCGAGAACTGGCGGGGAGAAGCCCGGCTGGTGGTTTACAACCTCCTTGGCCAGCCGGTGGAGGAGGTAGTTTTAAGAGATGAAAAAGGGCAGGTGGAAGTAGGCAGCCAACTGGCAAAAGGCATCTACTTCGCCCGGATTCAACAGGATGGACAGGTGAGCGCTGGTTTGAAGTTGATCCGGCGCTGATTCCCCTCCCCCAGTGAGCAGGAGACTGGCATTGCTTAACGGGTGCAAAAAGTTCTCCTGCTCACTGGAGGAAGCGCCCTCCGTAAAGCTACCCTCTTTTTTTGAGAATGTACAGGACAGAAAACGCCTGTCTGTCCTGTCTTATTTTTGGCAATAAATAGAATGGATTTTACATAAATTTTTGACTACCAGATTTTTGGCATTGAAGTAGCCAGCGTGAGGGAACTTAAGCTCCCGGGCTTTTCCGGACAGAGGTTTTGTGTTATTTTCACCCAAAACAGGATCTATGAAAATCGCAGTAGGAAGTGATATGAAGGCTCATCTCACCGAAGTTATCGTTGAGGAGCTGAGGAAAAGAGGGCACGAAGTTGATACCTACGGTGCGATCGTCACCACCCCTGCACCATGGACAAAGGTGGCCATTGAAGTTGCCGAAAAGGTAGCGGCCGGCAAATACGATCAGGCAGTGCTGTTCTGCTGGACGGGCACCGGCATCAGCCTGGCAGCCAACAAGGTCAAGGGCATCCGCGCTGCCTTGTGCGGAGATGCTAAGACGGCAGCCGGCGCCCGAAAGTGGAACGACGCTAATGTCCTCTGCATGAGCCTGCGCGCCACCTCGGAAGAGGTAGCCCGGGAAATGCTGGACGCCTGGTTCGAAAACACCCCCAGTACCGACGAGGAAGATGTGGCCTGCCTGCGCTACCTGGAGGAATGGGAGGCGGAGCATTAGGTGGTACTCGTTATCCGTTATCCGTTACTCGTTATCCGGGCGTTCGGGGAGGCCTGAAAAATCCGGGGCAGGCTCATCTGTTCAATTGGAAAAACTGCAACGGTTGGAGCTACTTTTTGAGGCTGGCCTGTTGGCCTTCGCCAGCTTTGCATCCATGGCGATGTAGATTCCTTCATTCCATCGACCGCCGCCAGTCGCGCCACCCTTTGATGCAGAGCAACAGATATACCCCATACAAGCCCGAAGTCAGGTTCAATCCTTTCAGCAAATAAATATTGATGGCCACGATATCCACAATGATCCAGATGATCCAGTTTTCGAGCTTCTTGCGGGCCAGCAGGAACTGGGCGACAAGACTGGCCACCGTGGTGAATGCATCGGGGTAGGGGAAGTCGGCATTGGTATTGGCCTTCATGATACTGCCCCAGGCGATGAAGCCCGCCAGGATGAGGGCGCTCCAGGCGGCAATTTCGGTTCTGGACAAACGAGTGACGGGCAACTCATCCTCCTCGGGCCTTCTGTGCGCCCAGTTCCACCAGCCGTAGATGTTGAGTACGACGTAAACGCAGTGCAGGATCACATCGGAATAAAGCCGCGATTCGGCAAAGATGAAAATGTAAAGCCCTACGCTGAGCAGGCCGAATGGCCAGGCAATGATCTTCTCGCGGGTGAGCAGATAAACGTTCGTCATGCCGCTTATCACGGCGATAAATTCTATAACTTGCAGTGCGGTTAGTTCCATTGGGTATTCTGCCTTTATCAGCAAAAGTACACAAAGAATGATTATCGGCATCGGCGGGGTGAGCCGGTCGGGAAAAACGACATTGGCCAAGCGGTTGGCCCGCCATTTTCGAGAACAGCGCCTTACCACTGTCATCCTCCACCAGGATGATTTTGTCTTTCCGGAAGAAGAGATCCCGAAGATCCGGGGGAAAACAGACTGGGAACATCCCGGCTCCATCGATTTTGAGCGGTTTCGACAGGCTATTCTGAAGGCTTCCACAACTCATGACATCGTCATCGCCGAGGGCCTGATGGCATTTTATGATGAGGCCACCAATGCCCTTTATGACAAATGCTTTTTTCTGGAAGTCAGCCGGGAAACTTTTATGGAACGCAAATCGCAGGACCTCCGCTGGGGTAAAGAGCCGGACTGGTATATGGTTCACATCTGGGAAAGTTTCCAGCAGTTCGGCCAGCCGAGGCAGCCATTGCCGGAGATCTTTGTCATTGATGGGGAGGAAACTGCTGTTGATTGGGAGGAGTTGCTGCAATTCCTCAACTTTTCTTAATTTTCAGAAAAAAAAGATCATCATGGCCCGACTATTTCTGTTTTTCGGCATCCTTTGGCTGGCCTCCTGCAACCAGCCAGCCCCCTCTGCCGCTTCCGAAACGTCCGACACACCAGGTGAAGAAGTTATGGACTCCACCGGTTATGACGCCGAACTTGCCCGGGAACTGGGCGCCGACCCCTATGGCATGAAGCAGTATGTGATGGCCTTCCTCAAGGCCGGCCCTACCCGCAGCCAGGATTCCCTGGAGGCGGCCCGGTTGCAACGTGCTCACCTGGATAATATTACCCGCCTGGCGGAAGAAGGCAAACTGGTCCTCGCCGGCCCTTTTATGGACAGTGGAGAGATCAGAGGCATCTACGTCTTCGACGTCCGTACCGTGGAGGAGGCAGAGGCGCTCACCGCTTCCGACCCTTCGATTCAGGCGGGCCGGCTGGTGATGGAACTGCACCCCTGGTATGGCTCGGCGGCCCTGTTGAAGTTAAATGAGTGGCATGCGCGGGTGGCTAAGGAGAAGATTTGAGTTCACGCCGCCTGCTGCAGCTGCGCCCCAATGATCTCCAGGATGTCTTTTTTGAAGGCGGCCTTGTCAAAACCTTCGATCTTTCCCGGCCGCTCCAGGCAGTTGCAGCAGAGCAAAAACAGCAGCAGCCAGGCCGATTGCAATATAAAAGAACTTTTGCCTGAAGTCACCTCTAATACAAATAGTGCAGGGATCGCCATTTTCGTCATACTGGGTGCCGTTACAGGCCGGACAGATCTCGTCCTTTACAAAAACCTTACTTCTCCCTATTGGCTTGCCTTCGTACTGCTTTTCCTCCCAGTGTTTTGTCGTTTTACGCTTACTGGTCCGAGACCTGCTCCGCTTCATAATTGTACTTATTTTTCAATTCATCATTGAATATTTTCTGAGCCCGCCCTAAAATATGGTGGAATTTTAAGAAGTCGACACTCGAAAACCAGCCCGGGCCGGTGCTGTAATAAGCGATAAAAAAGCCTGGGCGGTTTTCTGCCTCCTCTAATACGATCAGCCGTTGTTGCTCTTCATTTCGGAAGTAAACGTTTTCTTGTCCACCTTTTACCTTCAGTGCACCGGAGGAATAACTGTACTCCCGGATCAGAATTTCGAAAGACGGATAATCATTCTCATATTCAAGAAAATGCAGGAACAAGATCTGTTCATCGGGATGGGTGTCAGGATACACAGGAAATAATAGTTCTGGGTTGATGTCAAATTCTTCTTGCATCAGCAGTCGTTTTTCACGTAAAGTACAGAAAAGCACCGGCATTTGCAATGGGCAAGTTACGGCATCCCTGGTTATAAATCCAGGACAGTTGACCGCCGTTTGTCATGGGCTGATTTGGGGGAAAGTGCATAGTAAAATGGATAACTAATTAATAATGAACCTTTTACTAAAGCACAAAAAAGGCTGGAAATGCTACTGGATATTTTCTGGACATTTCTTTGGTTCGTTCTTGTAGGCACTCTTCCAATGGTGAAGTGTATTTACTGAAGGGCAGGTGATTGTTAAAGTTGATCTTCAGGCCATCGCAGGCAGGGAACTTTGCGTACATTAGTTTTGAACTCGTACAAAGTTATTACCCTGCAAACCCTCTTACCTCCCCGCCAAAAAATTCCTCACCCACCGCGCCATCAGCTCCGTATGCAGCCCCTGCCCCAGGCTCTCCAGTCCCGCGCGGGCCTTATCCGTCCCGATCCGCGGTTCCCGGTCCCGGATGATGGCGTCGATGTAGGCCTTGGGAAACTCCGGGTGGGCCTGGATGCCCAGCATGGTGCGGCCGACGGTGAACATGCCCACCGGGCAGTCGGGCGCCTGTGCCAGCACCCGGCTATCTGGCGGTAACTCCTGGATCTGGTCCTGGCACAACATCAGCAGTTTGTACTCTTTTTCCGGAGGCGCCATCCATTCCTCCTGCTGAAGCAGAGAAAAAGAATGGACCCCCACGCACCACCCAGCTTCAGCCTTCCGGACTTTACCGCCCAATGCCTCGCCCATCATCTGGTGGCCAAAACAAATGCCGACAAAGGGCTTTTGGGTAGAATGGATATCCCGGACAAAGGATTTCAGCCGGTGTATCCATGGGATGTCATCATAAACCGAGTATTTTGACCCGGTGCAAATGTAGGCATCGCACTCATCGGCCGATTCAGGGAAGTGCCCGTTGCAAACATCGAAGAGCTCGAACCGGAGGTTCGGCAACAGGGCAGGAAACATATCCCGGTAGTCTCCCCCGATGTGGCGGAATTGTTCCCCCACGTGATCACATTCCAGTAAACCGACTTTCATGGGCCTGATCATGATTTAATTAATGGGCAGGAAGGCCGGTAAACACTGCCGGGTTTACCAAATGTGGCCAATCCGAAACACCGGCAGGGTAGCCTCCCGTCAATCCTGCCTGATCTTCAGGTGGAAAGATTTGGGCCGGGTTAATGATTCATAACCCAGGGAAGACAAAGTACACCCCCTTCCCGAATCCTTCACCCCCGTCCATGCCAGGGCGGGGTCGAGGTAGTCACAGCGGTTGAGGTAGCAGGTGCCCGTTTCGATCTGCTCGCCGATCCGAATGGCGGCCTTCTCGTCGCCCGACCAGATGGAGGCGGTAAGCCCGTACCGGCTGTCGTTCATCAGGCGTATGGCCTCGGCATCATCTTTTACCGGCATGATGCCGACTACCGGGGCGAAGCTTTCTTCTGTCATCACCCGCATAGAATGATCGACATCGATCAGTACCTGAGGCGCCATGTAAGGTGTGCCATCCCTGTCAGAAGGAAACAACTCTGAGCTGACCAGAGTTTGAGCTCCTTTCTGCAATGCTTCTTTGACCTGTTGGCGGGCAAAGTCTGCGGCGGAAGTGCGTACCATTGGGCCAAGTGTCGTTTCGGGCTGGGAAGGATTGCCCAGCACATATTTTTTCGTCAATTCTGCAAAGCCTTCCACAAAGGGCCGGAAAAGCTTTTCGTGTACATAGATGCGCTCGATTCCGCAGCAGGACTGGCCCGAGTTGAAAAATGCGCCATCAACCAGGTTCTCAATGCTGTACTCCAGGCTGGCGTCGGGCCGGACATAAGCGGGGTCCTTGCCGCCAAGTTCAAGCCCGGCGGCTATGAAGCGGCGGCTGACGGCCTTCTGAATGGCCCTGCCGCCTTCCACTGACCCGGTGAAGGCTACATGGGCAATGCGTTCATCACCAATAACGTCAGCCACCTGCCGGTGAGACAGATGCAGGTATTGAAAAACACCCTTCGGCAGGCCGGCGTATTCGAATGCTGCGGCATAGCGTTCGGCGCAGAGTGGCGTCTGCTGTGCATGCTTAAGGATGACGGCATTGCCTGCCATGATGGCCGGAATGACTGCGTTGACGGAAGTGAGGTAGGGGTAATTCCAGGGCGCCAGCACCAGGATAGCTCCCAACGGCTCCCGTCGGATGAACCGCCGAAAGCCGGCCTGCTCTTCGGGCAAGATGGAAGCCAGCGCTTTCTCCGCAATATCGATCATGTAGTGCGCCCGTTCCTGAAAGCCCTTGCTGATCTCAAAGGGGGTGTAACGTATGGGGCGGCCCATCTGCCAGGTAAGTTCCTCGGCTATAGGGCCGGTATTTTCCTGAAAGTAAGCCACTGCTTTCCGGCAGATGGCGGCTCTTTCTTCCAGGGAGGTGGCCTTCCAGCTTTTTTGGGTGCGTTCAGCAGTTGTCAGCGCTTCCTCGATCTCCGGCTCTGAAGCCAGCCGGCGTTCCGCATAAACGGAACCGTCTATGGGGCTGATCACCTGAAAGGTATTTTCCATAAAACGCTTTGTTATTCGGGAGTTACGTAGGCAGCAGTAATGCCTCCATCCACCAGAAGTTCATTACCGGTCATGTAGGAAGATTCGTCCGAGGCCAGAAACAGGGCGGCGGCGGCCATTTCTCTGGCTTCCCCGAACCTGCCCATGGGAATATGCACCAGTCGGCGTTGCTTTTTTTCTTCGGTGTTCAGGAACTTCATGAGCAGGTCCGTCCGCAGCGGGCCCGGGCAGAGGGCATTCACCCGGATGTGTTCGCGGGCGTGGATGATGGCCAGTTCGCGGGTCATGGAAAGCACCGCTCCTTTGCTGGCCGTATAGGCGATCTGCGGAGTGGCGGCGCCCAAACGGGCGACAAAAGAGGCCGTGTTGATAATGGAACCGCCCCCCGCCCGACGAAGGGCCGGAATGCCGTATTTGCAGCCCAGAAACACACCTTTGACATTGATGTTCATCGTCAGTTCCCAGATGCGCTCTGCTGTAGAGACGGCATCGCCGTCATCGTTGTGCATGATGCCGGCATTGTTGAAGAGGACATTCAGCTTGCCGAATGTTTTTTCTGCAAAGGCAACCATCTGCTCGCAGTCCGCCGCCCGGGAAACATCGGCATGACAATAGACAGCCTCTCCTCCCTGTTCTCCAATGCGGGCGATGGCCATTTGGGCGCCCTCTTCATTGATATCGGCGATGACAACTTTGGCGCCTTCTTTTGCAAAAAGCAAAGCTGTTTCCAGGCCGATGCCGCTGCTGCCCCCGGTGATGAGGGCTACCTTATTTTCTAAGCGCATAAGTAGAGTTAAATTCGTTCAAAATACCTTTTCCTTTCCCAATCTGTCACTGCGCTCTCATAAGCTTCAACCTCTTTATGGAAAAAGTGGCTGTAATGTTGCACTACCTTTTCCCCAAAGGCCTGCCGGGCAAACTCACTGTTCTCAAAGCGGCCAGCGGCTTCTTTCAAAGTAGAGGGAACCCGGGGCAGATGTTTGGCCTCATAGATATCCCCCAAAAAACATTCCGGCGGTTCGATCCTGTTGCGAATGCCGTCCAGGCCAGAAGCCAGTGCCGCCGCATAAGCAAGATAGGGGTTGCAATCGGCTCCGGGGATGCGGCACTCGATGCGCAGGCTTTGCCCCTTGCCCACTACTCTGAACCCGGCGGTGCGGTTGTCATAGCTCCAGGCCAGCCTCGTAGGCGCCCAGGAGGCATCGACGTAGCGTTTATAAGAATTAACGGTGGGGGCGTAAAAAGGCATCACATCCGGCACGTGGGCCATCCAGCCGCCGAGGAACCAGCGGAAAATGTCGGAGCCTTCCACCGGGCCGAATTGCCTGTTGCCGGCAAAGGCATTGATCTCATCGTGCCAAAGGCTCATGTGGATATGGCAACTGGAGCCCGCCCGTTCGGCATCGAATTTGGCCATAAAAGTGACGGCCATATCCATATCGTCAGCGATCTCCTTCAGGCATTGTTTGAAAATGACGTGCCGGTCGGCCATATCTAAAGCTTCGGCGTAGCGGATATTGAGTTCGTGCTGTCCCAGCCCCCACTCCCCTTTGGAGTTCTCCACCGGCACTCCCGAGTTTTTCAGGTGCCACCGTGCCGAGGCGGTAAAGGGCTCCGTACGGGTGCCCTGTAGGATGTGATAATCTTCAAGATACCAGCCGGTTGGCTTCAGCCCCTGATAGTGCTGCTCAAAAGCCTGCCGGTAATTGTCTTCAAAGAGGTAGTATTCCAGTTCGGAGGCAGCAAAGCAGTCATAACCCATTTGCCCTGCCTGTTCCAGCTGGTGATAAAGGACAGAACGGGGAGCTTCCCTGACCCGCTGATGGTTTTTGTCGTCGATCACATCGCAGAGCACCAGGGCGGTGCTGTCCAGCCAGCTGGCCATCCTGAGGGTGGAAAGGTCGGGAACAAGATGGAAGTCGCCGTAGCCGAGCTCCCAGTTGGCGAATTCATAACCGGGAACGGGTTCCATTTCCATATCCGTGGTGAGAAGGTAATCGCAGCCGTGAGTTCCTTCGCGGGCAGCGCTTTCAACAAAGAACTCTGCATCAAACCGTTTGCCAACCAGCCGGCCATAGTGGTCTGTAAAAGCAACAATGACCGTCTCTACCTCTTCATTAGTTACTTTGTCTTTCAGATGCTGAAGGTCCAGCATGCCTTTGGGCTCCATCTGTTGTTTTTCTTATTTCAATAATGAATGATTAGCACCTATTCTCTCGCCTCCTTCTCTCCGTAAAACAACCGGAACCAGATGTAGGCGATCAGCAAAAGCGAAAAATACACAAAAGCCAGGGTAAGGTTATCAATAGTGATGGCTAAAAATGCGATGCAGGCGATCAAAAGTGCAATGATCGGGAACCAGGGATACAGCGGTACTTTAAATGGCCGTTCCAGCCCGGGTTCTTTGCGGCGGAGCACCAGTAAGGCCACCATCGATATGATGTAAAGGCTCAGCGCACCAAAGCAGGCAATGGTGATGATCTCTCCCGTTTTTCCGGTCAACAGGGCAATAATGCCTACTCCCATATTGATGAGCAGAGCATTGGCGGGAGTCCTGAATTTCGGATGCACCTTTCCCAGCATGGCCGGTGCATACCCTACCCGTCCGAACTCAAAGGTAGCGCGGCCGGCGGCCAGAATGATGCCGTGAAAGGAGGCTACCAGGCCGAAAAGGCCGATGAAGGCAACGGCATTGTATAGAAAGTGGCCTGGGCCAACCGTCCGGGCCATCGCCAGAGGAAGAGGAGAATCGGAAGGGGCAGCACCCGGTTCCGGGAAAACGATGGCTTCCCATCCGCCCACTCCTACCGAAGCCATGAATGTAAGCAGGCAGAGCACGACCAGGGTCAGGATTGCCGAGCCGAAACCGATCAACACATTGCGCTGAGGATTGATGGCCTCTTCGGCCACATTGGCCACCCCTTCAATGGCCAGAAAAAACCAGATGGCAAAAGGCAGGGCGGCAAAGGCGCCGGCCCAGCCGTTGGGCAGGGCGTTGTATTGCATATTCTTCCATTCAAACTCAGGTAAAGCGGAGCCGGCAAACAGAAGCAGCCCGAGCACGGCAATTATCGTGATGCCCAACTCGAAAGAGGCCGCCGCCTGCACCCCATATATGTTGAGCCCCGTAAAAATGAGGTAGGCAAAAATGGCGATGGCCAGCACTGGAACGGAAGGGATAAAAATGTTCAGATAGGCGCCGATTGCAAAGGCGATAGCCGGTGGTGCGAAAACGAATTCAATATTCTGGGCCATCCCTCCCAGGAAGCCCCAGTCTTTGCCCAGCGCCCGAACGGCATAATCGAATGCTCCCCCGGCTTTGGGTATAGCGCAGGCCAGTTCGGTATAGCTGAAGGTGAAAGTGAGGTACATGACGATGATGAACACCGTAGCCACCGCAAGGCCCAGTGTCCCGCCTTTTTCCAGGCCGAGGTTCCATCCGAAATACATACCGGAGATGACGTAACCGACGCCCAGCCCCCAAAGCATCAGCGGGCCGAGCGTACGCCGGAGTTGTTGGTTTTGTTTTGTTTGTGCCATGAATTAAAGGTAGATAAAAAAGTGAAAGATAGCCGGTATGAAAAGTTGAAAAAAAACCAACCTGATTTTTTAACCCCAAACTAGCACGAGATACTATAGTGAGAAACGATGAGAACCTCAAAGCAGCCCGGGCCAGGAGTTGCTGGCATGACGTAAATCATTGCATTATAATTTTGACCTGGCTAACTTATCTAAAGTTTATTCCCGAATAATTTAATTATCCCAAAATCTTGAGCCATGAAAAACAACAAGCGCGAAATTTTAATTTTTTACAATCCGGAATCCGAAAGTGGCCGCAAAACGGTTGCGTATGCGCAGAGCATATCCAACTATGTTGAGGCCTACTCTTTTGAACAAAGTCCTTACAACAGCCTCACCGGATGGTGTAAGATCGTCACAGCACTCGATATGGACCCCAAGGACCTTCTGAATAAGTCTCACCCCTACTATCAGGAAAATATCAGGGGAAAGGAGTTTGACGAAGAAGGCTGGCTCAATGTGCTGCGCACCAACCCGCAACTGATCAAGGCCCCAATCGCCATGCGGGGCAAGCGGGCGGTTTTGTGTATAAACCCCCAGGATGTCTTCCGCCTGGCAAAAGAGGAAAGAGAAAGGGAAAGGGAGGAGTTGGTGGATTAAATCAGGTTAACTTTTCTTAAAATATCGATTTCCGGACAGAAGTTCCTCCGGATTTTCGTCCTTTCAATGCTGAAGATGTGGCAAATGATAAGCCTCATCCTGTAGCCGGTCCGCTTTATGGCCGTGGCCGGCTCAAATTGAATTCATACTCCTTTGGCGGCTCGGCGCCCAGGAGGTTTTTCACGAAATAGTCCCACCGTTTTCTCAACATGTATGGCTCCATAGCGAAACCGTGCCCCCGGTTGGGGAACAACACCAGGTCGAAATCTTTATTGGCCTCGATCAGTTTATCTACGACCAGCAGGGTGTTGTAAACCGGCACATTGGTATCCATGGTGCCATGGGTTAGGAGCAGCTTGCCTTTGAGGTTTTCCACCAGTAACTGATTGGCCTGGTTATCGTAGTTAGTAGTCCCGTCCGGATTGTTTTCCAGCAGCCCCTGCCATTTTTCCCCCCAGTCGTCTTCGTAGTTGCGGTTGTCGTGGTTGCCGGCGCCGCTCACGGCCACTTTGAAGAAATCAGGATACCTGAGAATGGCGTCGGTAGAAGCGAAACCACCCCCGGAATGCCCGTAAATACCGGCCCGTTCCAGGTCGATCCAGGGGTAGCGTCCGGCCAGTTGCTTCATACCGGCTACCTGGTCGGGCAGGCCGTTGTCACCCATATTGCCGTAGTAGGCAGCGTGAAAGGATTTCGAGCGCATGGGGGTCCCCATGGCATCTATGGCCACGACGATAAAGCCCAGGTTGGCCAGGGCCTGGTTGTCGCGGCGGGAAGCCGAAAAGCTACGGCTGCCAACGCTGCCGGCCTGAGGCCCGGGATAGATGTAGTTGATGATGGGATATTTCTTCTGGGGGTCGAAGTTGGCGGGCCGGAACAGCAATCCGTATAAGTCCGTTTCGCCATCCCTGGCCTTAACGGTAACGGGCAGGGGCGGTACCCATCCGGATGCCAGCAGGCGGGAAATATCGGCTTCTTCCAGCGTGAGCAGTTTCTCTCCTTTGTTGTTCCTCAATACCGTTACAGGGGGCGTAGCCGGCGTAGAATAGCTGTCCACAAAATATTCGCCGGAAGGCGATAGAGATATCTCGTGGTTGGCGCTATCCGGGCTGAGGAGCTTCAGTCCGGAACCATCCAGGTTTACGCGGTACAAATACTGGAAATAGGGGTCGCCGGCTTCCCTGCCCGCTCCGGTAAAGTAAACGGTGCGTCCCTTTTCATCGACTTTCAATACCTGAAGCACATTCCATTCTCCGTGTGTTATCGGGTTTTTTAGCTGGCCGTCTTCAAGATTGTAGAGATAGAGGTGGCCCCAGTCACTGCGCTGGGAAAACCAGATCACCTCACCTGATTCTTTGAGGACGTGCCAGTTGCTGTTCCGGTAACCGGACTCGAAGAAGGTTTCTTCCCGTTCTTCCAGTACCTTGCGAACTTCTCCTGTTTCGGGGTCTGCCACGCGCAGAATGGCTTCCTTATGGTCCCGGGAATTGGACAGGAAGGCCAGTTGGGAACCGTCCGGGCTCCATTCCACATCGAGGAAGGTACCGTCCCAGGAGGCTACATGGTCTGTGACTGAAGAGCGGTGCGGGTCGGGCGGCATCTGAAGGCGCACCACTTTCGGGCCGTCGAGGTGGATCACCACCCGGTGGATGCGGAAGATCAGGCTGTCGCCGGGCAAAGGGTATTTCCAGGCTTCCAGTTTGGGGTGGCCGACGTTGGTGGTAGCCATATACATTTCCCCGACTCCCCGCCCGTCGTGCTGAAAAGTGGCGATCTTTTTGGAATCAGGGGACCAGAGCAAAACCGGCCGCTCGCTTTTCAGCCAGCCTGCGTTGTTGGTGGCGTAGCCAAAATCTTCCTCCCCATCGGTAGTGAGTTGAGTTTCCTCCCCACTCTCTACATCTTTCACCCACAGGTTGAAATCGCGAATGAAGGCAGCTTTGGCGCCATCCGGCGAAAGGGAAAATTGGCGGCCCAGCCGTTCCGGCGCTTCCTCCGAGGTGCAGGAATAAGTTTTTAAATTGCAGGTGTAACGCTGGCCTTTGGCATCAAAGGTAATGGCCTGCCCTTCATTCGTAAATTCAAACCGGGAAAACGGCAGGTTGGTGGGCGTATTGTCTTTGCCGGTAGCCTCCTGAAGGGCCGCCGCCAGTTTTTCGTGGTTGAAAGCCGGCATCCGCTTTTTACTTTTTGCATCCACCAGTAGGAATTCATGGCCTTCCGGAATGCTGTTCCGGTACCAGAAGCGGTGGCCGCCGATCCAGTTGGGGCGGACATCGTCCCGGAATACCAGGTTGGAGGTATGTTGGTATAAAGCATTTTCGCCCCGGGCGTAGTCTTCGGCAGTAAGTTTCTCCGGGGCGTAAGGGGTTTGGGCCAGCCCGGATGACAGCGGGCTCAAAAGGATCAATGCAACAAGAATGGCGGAATAGTGAATGGGAGGCATATTCATACTTGTCTTATTTGCGGTAAGATAGGAAAAGATAGGGGTAGGAAGGTAATGAGCAGCAGAGTGATGCCTCGAGCGTCCGAACAGATATTAACCCAAAAGCTGACAAACCTCTATTTCAGCCTCTAAGCCCCAAAAAGTGATGGTTTTACCAGGCCTCAGAATCTTCCTTAAAGTGTATATATCTTCGTGCGGAGACCTGTGGGCCTCAATTTCATTTTTTTCCAGATTAACGATCCAGTATTCAGGAATACCCGCTCTTACTTCCACTCGGGCTCATTTCAATTATTTAACCATTGATCAATTCAACCTTATCCTGTTCTGTCAGAATACCCACCTCGATCATTCGAATGTATTCCTCGACATTAATCAACCTGCGCACCAATTGGACTGCCATATATCATCCATTTTTACTTCTGAACCTTATAAATTTAGAGATAATTCCTTTCAATTCAAATAAAACAGTGATCCTCCTATGTCAGAAACGAAAGAATACACCCTCCGTTTAGGCGAATCCGCCACCGTCCGCCCGGGTTTGTTCAAGGCCAAGGTGGAGGTTGTCTTTGCCGGGATGGTAAGTGATGATGCCTATTCCATTGCCGTGAAGTGGTCGTGGAGCAATAATTCCCTGGCGTATAATCTGTATTTTTCCAACCGCGATCGGGAGATCGTGCTGCCCGCCGGGAAGATGACGGTCATCGATGTGGGGCGGGAGAAGATCCTTTTCAAATATCAGGCTTAATATTCCGGACACGTATGCCTACAGCAAAAAGTACACCTGCCAGATCCACCTGGCCCGCCCACGGCTGGGTGGGGATCATCCTTACCGCCCTGTTCTGGTATCTCAACTGGGGCCTTACCGGCCTGCGCTCGCACTGGGCCTTTTTCCCACTGTGGCTGGGCTACATCCTCACCACTGACGCCCTCATCTTTTACCGGAAGGGCAACTCCTGGTTCACCCGGAACCCGAAGGGGTTTGCCCTGCTTTTTCTGTTTTCCGCCCCATTCTGGTGGGTATTCGAAGCGCTGAACGCGCGCACGGAGTATTGGCTCTATACGCCCATTGAATCATTCAGCAACCTGGAATATTACCTTTACTGCACCCTGAATTTCTCTATCGTTCTGCCAGCGGTACTTTCCACCGCTCAACTTTTCCTGACTTTTACCTGGCTCCGTAAACTGAAACCCGGATGGAAGCTAGGGAGTCGGCCGGCCACCGTATGGCTGTTCTTCCTGGCAGGCTGGGCTATGCTGGCCGCCACCCTGATCTGGCCACAGTACGGCATGGCCTTCATCTGGATGTCCTTGTTCTTCATTATGGACCCCATTAACCTGTGGCTGGGTAAACCCTCATTGATCAAAAGGACGGCTGAGGGGGACTGGCGCCTCGTCTTAGCCCTCTGGCTGGGAGGCCTCACCTGCGGATTCTTCTGGGAGATGTGGAACTACTATTCTTCTCCCAAGTGGCTTTATCAGGTGCCGTACGTGGACTTCTGGCACGTCTTTGAAATGCCGCTGCTGGGCTACCTGGGGTATCTGCCATTCGCCCTGGAGTTGTATGCGATGTATGCTTTTTTTGAGGGGTGGCTGCCGGGAAAGCATTGGGCAAACTGAGCGCCGAAAGGCAAAAAGAAAGCGGCAGATGCCTTTTGCCACAGAAAATGTGCTGGAAGCATTGAAGAGCTAAAGCACTTCACCTTCCCACGGCCCCTGAATAGCCAGAGTAAGCCCGGCCTGCTGGATGTTAACGAACAGCGTGCGGCCCGAAGGAGAGAATACACAGCCCGTCAGTTCTGATTTGAAGCCCACGTTTCGACCCAGTTTATAAATATTGCCTTCGGGAGTTACGCCAAAGAGGTAGGGGTGGGGATTGTCCTCACAGACCACTAGATCACCCCAGGGCGCAATGGTCAGGTTGTCGCCCCACTGTACCAGTTCGGAATCATTGGGCTCCAGGAACAATTCCAGGGTGCCGGGCTGGCTTTCTTCCTGTGGCGTGCCTTCATAGGGGCTGGGGATATAGCGGAAGATCTGCCCGAGGTGCTTCCTGCCGCCACTGGTACAGGCAAAATAACATTCATTGTTCCGAAACCACATGCCTTCGCCCCGGGCGAACAGGGCAGCTCCCTGCCGAAAGCCCCGAAAGCGGAGGCCATCATCGGGGGCTTCCGGTTGATCCAGGTTGATCCATTCCACTTCCAGGGGTTTGTTCAGAGGGAAAAGCTGTTCATCCCAGTTGCGGGTATCCAGGCTCTTCCGGCCTTTAATGGCAAGGGCCTGCAGGCGGCCACCTTCGCGCAACTGGCCGGGATGGTCGGGAATAAACCGGTAGATCAACCCATCTTCCAGGTCTTCAGTCTGATAGACAATGCTGGTGCGGGGGTCAACACTCACAGCTTCATGGCGGAAACGCCCCATGGCTTTCAATGGCACCGGGCCGGCCAGGCCGGTCTCTTCGGAGGCCGGTACTTCAAAATTGTAGCCATGGCTTTTCTGGTAACCGCTGACGCCGGAATCGACAACGATCTCCTCGCTGCTGATCCAGGAACCCCAGGGCGTTGGGCCGCCCGAGCAGTTGTTGAGCGTTCCGGCAAGGCTGAGGAAGGAGCGTTCTACTTCCAGTGTTTCTTCATTGACGATCAGGGTGGTGGTTCCGCCCGGGCACACCATTGTTCCGCTTCCCATATCGTAAATTTTGTTTTCCGGCACTTTATTTGCCAGGGCGCCATCCTGTCCAAAGGGGCCGTTATGCGTTGGCATCAGCTCGTGGTTTCGGATGAGAATGGCTCGGCCCCGGCCGCCCGGGAAGGTGGCCATTCCGTCCGGCCTGTCGGGAGTGAGCAGGCCATCGCTCATCACTTCGCCGGCCCGGGAAATGATGGTATAGGTAAAACCTTCCGGCAGGTCAAAAATACCAGCCGTGTCCTTTACCAGCGGTCCGTATTTTTCGACCAGAAGGGGGCGGTGGGGGAAAAGGCCATTATCACAGGAAGAGAACGGGTTTAGCAGAATGGCAAAAAGGATAAGGATTTGGACTGATTTCAATACGCTGTTTTTGGAATTGCTTCTCTTACGCATGAGCTTTCTTTTTTATCGAGGGAGGGACGGACTAAATACCACATTAATCCAACCTGAGAAGATATGCCATCCTCAGGGTAGAATAAATGACATAAATCATTGAAGATATCGGGTTAATGCAATAACCTTAAATAACCGGGCCATCATCACCAGCCGGCTGGTGGGTATGTATATCATGCAGGCGATGAACATTAAAAAATGAGGCTTTCTGTACGCACGAATTAACCCGTTCCATTGACCTTTGTCATTTCACTTTTGGGGAAAATCAGCCATATTGATTGGCTGACAGCTTCAGGAAAACTGCTGAACCAGGCGAAATCATGAAACAATTTCCTTAACCAAAAAACGACCATTATGCCACTACAAAAATTAAAACAATTTCTGGACAGCAACAAGATCAGGTATGTGTCCATCAGCCACTCAGAGGCCTATACCGCCCAGCAGGCCGCCGCGTCCGCTCATATTCCCGGCAAGGAAATGGCCAAAACAGTGATGGTCAAGGTAGATGGCCGGATGGCCATGGCCGTTCTGCCTGCTTCCTACCACATTGACTTCAGGCAGCTGAAGCAAATGACCGGAGCCAGCAAAGTTGAACTTGCCGGCGAGGAAGAATTCAAAGGCCTCTTTCCTCAGTGTGAAGTAGGCGCCATGCCTCCCTTCGGAAACCTCTACAACATGGATGTTTATGTTGCCGAAAGCCTGGCCGAGGATGAAGAGATCGCCTTCAATGCGGGTTCCCATACAGAACTGATCAGAATGTCCTATCAGGATTTTGAACGGTTGGTCAAACCAAAAACCCTGAGGTTTTCGGCTAATTGAGGACTTTCCTTATCTTTGTCGGCCAAACCGACCCAACCATGCCAAAAACCATTGTTTCCTACAACGTCAACGGTATCCGGGCTGCACTCAAAAAAGGCCTGCTAAACTGGATAAAAGACAGCGATATTGACATCTTCTGCGTGCAGGAGACCAAAGCCCGGCCGGAGCAGGTTGAGGAAACCAGTGAATTCGAAGCCCTGGGGTATGAGCAACACTGGCATAGCGCCGAGAAGAAAGGATACAGTGGGGTGGCTACTTTCAGCCGCATCGAACCGGACGATGTCGTTGTCGGTTGCGGCATCGAAAAATACGACCAGGAGGGGCGTATTCTGCGCACCGATTACGGCGACTGGTCGGTTCTCAACTGCTATTTTCCCTCCGGAACGACGGGTGATGAACGGCAGGCCTTCAAGATGGAGTTTCTTGCCGACTTCCACCAATGGGCCCGAGAATTGCGAAAGGAGCGGCCCAAATTGATCATCGTAGGTGATTACAATATCGCCCATACCGAGATCGATATCCATGACCCGGTGCGGAACAAAAACAACTCGGGCTTTCTGCCCGAAGAAAGGGAGTGGATGAACCAGTGGTTCGACAATGGTTTCGTCGATGCCTTCCGTTATCTCAACCCCGACAAAATAGAATACAGCTGGTGGACGTACCGAGCCCGAGCCCGGGAGAAGAACAAAGGCTGGCGCATTGATTACCAATCCGTTACTGAAAACCTCAAAGACAAGCTGCTGGATGCCTACCAGATGACGGATGTAGTGCATTCAGACCATTGCCCGGTTTATCTGAAGATCGCGCTCTGATAAACAGGGCAATGGTTTTGACATCATTGCCATTGAATAAAGAAAAGAAGTTGCTGCCAACCGGACCTGGCTCAGGAAAGTCTTATAAAGGCGCCCCCCAACTGGCTGGATGAAACAATATGCACCTGCTTAAATACACAATTAAAAAAGAACGTTTAATGAACCGGCTTTCACTTGTACTGTTATTGGCAATCCTGGGTTGTTTTCAGCTCACTGCTCAGGAATTTTCCGGCGGCTTCCGCGCAGGCATCAACTTTTCCACCATCAGGGGCCCACTGGAGACGAGCAGCAGCGGCAGCGATCTCGAGGAGTACCGTTTTTCGAACGGCTTCCACGTTGGCGCCACCGCCAATCTTTTCTTTAATGACTATTTCGGCCTGCGCGCCGAGCTGCTGTACTCTCAGAAAGGTACCGATTACAATTACAACGGCGAATCCTTCTGGATACTGAATACCCAGGATGAGAGCCGCATATACGCTACAGGAAACCGGAACACCTCGCTTTCCATCACGAATTCCTATATCGATATACCTTTTATGGCCGTTGGCCGCTTCGGGCGGCTGGAAGTCTCCGGCGGTTTCAACCTTGGCATCCTGGTATCCTCCCGCGGCTCCGGGGAGCTTTCTTTTTCCGGCCAAACGGAACGGGGCACTCCCGTTGACCCCTTCATCATTGCCCTGGAATTCAATTATTTTGATGATGCCCTCCAGCGTACCGATGCCAACGACGTTGAACTCCGGGATATCGAAGGCAAGGTTGTTGTGATCCCCAAAACCCTGGGCGTCAATTACCAGGAGATCGAAAGCACGGATAAGCTCTTCCGCCCAATTGACCTCGGACTAATCGGAGGGCTGGCCTTCTTCCTCAACCAAGGGCTGTATGTCGGCATGCGAGTGAACTACGGCCTCTCCGACCTAACCAGAATGGAACGCGACGTTTCCCGAAAAGAACTGGATGAAGAAAAAAACTTCATTTTCCGGGATGATAATGATCGCAACCTTACGCTTCAGGCTTCAGTTGGATTTAGTTTTTAAGAACCAGCTTTTTTTCTGACTCTCCCGTTACTATCCTCCCCTCCTTATAGCCTCCGGGCTAGTGGCCAGGCGACTTAAAGTTCGCCTGGCCACTAGCCGACACCAAGAAAGGATATGGCTATGCCGAAGTTACATCATTTTTCCAATACTTTCCGAGACAAAACTCAGGCAAACTTCTCCTTATCATTTCAAGCTTATTAGTAGATAAAAAAGCCTAATCGACTCATTTTCAAACCTCTAAAAAGGTTGTCGGCTGTTCTTTTTTTCAAAAATGTCATACCAGGCAGGCTCCAAAACATCAATTCCCCACGGGCTATCCCTTTCTCCTCCCAGGATGGTAGCCATTTACACCAACCTATCAGGAAAATTTTCATTTTTTCCCTTCATCCCTTGCGCCGCATGGCCAAAGTTATTACATTTGTCTAAAATTACCCATTTGGGTAAAATGAAAATGGAAGTAACAACCGAAGAAAAAATACTGCGTGCCGCCAGGGAGGTCTTCACCAGGAAAGGCTTTGCGGCTGCCCGCATGCAGGAGATCGCAGATGTAGCAGGTATCAATAAAGGGTTGCTGCACTACTACTTTCGCAGCAAGAACAAACTTTTTCACTCCGTTTTCATCGAGGCCTTCGGCCAGTTTGCCTTACGTATCAATGAAGTATTTGCAGCCGATATGCCCCTTTTTGAGAAGATAGAGGCCTTTGTAGAGCAATATATGGACATTCTGATCTCCAATCCCATGCTTCCTTCCTTTGTGATCAATGAACTCAATCAGAAGGGAGATGCCTTTGTTAAGGAGATCCTGAACCGGGGAAGCAAGCCAAACTTCCTGCCCCTCATCGGCCAGATCCAGATGGAAGTACAGGCCGGAAGGATACGGGAGGTCAACCCTTTTCACCTGGTTCTGAATATGTTGTCCTTATGCGCCTTCCCCTTTATTGCCCGCCCGATGTTCCAGGGCATTGCCCAGGTTGACGACGAAGCTTACCTGAAACTTATGGAAACGCGAAAGCGGGAGATCATCGACTTTATCCACAACGCCATTAGGGTATGAGTTTTGCCCATTTGGTTAAATTTAATAAACCGATGAAAAAATTACCCTTGTTTTTAGTTATCCTGGCCCTTCCTTTCAGTGCATTTACCCAAATGGATAACCTTTCTCTGGCCAATTGCTACGCAAAGGCGCAGGCGCACTACCCGCTTTCCGGGCAGACAGCCCTGCTGGAGCAGGCCAATGCCCTGCAGCTGGAACGCATTCAGAAAGAACGCCTTCCCGAGATCAGCTGGAATGCACAGGCCAGCCTGCAGTCGGAAGTTGTGCAATTCCCGTTCCAGTTGCCGCTGCCGCCGGGAGAATCCGCACTTAACCTTCCGCTTTACCGCATCCAAACTACGGCAGACCTGCAATACACCATTTACGACGGAGGGCTCAATGAAGCCCGCCAGAAGATCGAAAAGGCCCAACTGGCAGCCGACCGGCAACAGGTGCAGGTGGAGCTGGACAAACTGAAGCCCCAGGTCAACCAGTTCGTTTTCGGCATCCTGATGCAGCGGGAACGTATTGAAATACTGCGCAACAGCCAGTCAACAATGGAACAAAAGATCGAAACCCTGGAAGCAGGCCAGCGCCACGGGGTAGTGCTGCCGGCAGACATCGATAAGCTCAGGGTTGAAGTACTGCGCCTGCAATCGGAAATTGAACAGGCCGAAGGCGCCATACGCGGGCTGGTGGCCAGCCTTGGAGAGTTGATCGGGGAGCCCTTGACTTCTGATGTTGAATTTGCCCTCCCCGACTTGCAGGAGGCGCTTGGCGGAACAGAACTGCAACGGCCGGAGCTACAATTGTTCAACTTCCAGAAAGAAAGCATACTGGCCCGGGAAGATATGATCACCGCTGCCCGGCGCCCCAAGGTCGGAGCTTTTGTTCAGGCGGGCCTAGGTTTGCCCAACCCACTCAACTTCTTCGATGAGAACCTCAGCCCCTTCGCAATGGGCGGTGTGAAATTCTCCTGGAAAATATTCGACTGGGAACAGTCTGATCGCGACCGCCAGCTTCTGGCCCTGAGAAGCCAGATGGTGAACCAGCAAAAGGAATCATTTGAATCTACGATTGAGCGGATGGATGGTAAGTACCTGGAAGACATCGCAACCCTGGAACAACTCATGCAACGCGATGAAGAGATCGCCCGCCTGCAGGAGCAGGTTCTGGAACAGGTTTCGGCTCAGCTGGAACAGGGCGTAGCCACTTCTACCGACTACATCACCCAGGCTAACGCCCTGGCCCAGGCCCGGCTCAACCGCCAGCTGCACGCCTTGCAGCAGCAACAGATAAAAGTTGAATACCTCACCCTTAAAGGACAGCTCTAAAATATTTTTCCTATGAAAAAGTCTTCAATATTCTTATTTCTTGCCGCCTTCACCCTAACGGCCTGCCAGGAGAACGGTGAAACAGCCGATGCTTACGGCAACTTTGAAGCTCAGGAAGTGATCGTCTCCGCTGAGGGCAACGGCCAACTCCTGCAATTTGATGTGGAAGAAGGCCAGGAGTTACAGCCAGGCCAGTTCATCGGCCTTATAGATACCACTCAGCTGCACCTCAAACGGCAACAGCTCCTGGCAAGCATTCAGGCCATAACCGGAAAAACCCAGGAGGTCCAGCCGCAGATCGATGTATTGCTGGAGCAAAAACAGAATCTGGCCCGGGAAGAAAAGCGATTGAAAGCACTGGTTGCCGACAATGCCGCCACACCTAAACAACTGGATGATATACAAGGCCAGATCGAGGTTGTGGATAAGCAGATCGCAGCCGCCCGCTCCCAGAATAAAGACCTCAATAAAAGCATCCTCGCCGAGATCGCCCCTCTGCAGGCCCAGATCAACCTGGTCAGTGACCAGATCAGGCGTTGTTATATCTCCAACCCAATTGAGGGTACCGTCCTGCTCAAGCTTGCGGAGCCTCACGAAATGGTGGCAATGGGTAAACCACTCTACACCATCGCGGGAATTGACGAGCTGGAACTCCGCGCCTATATCAGCGGCGAACAGTTGCCTCACATCCAGATCGGCCAGCAGGTAGAAGTGCAGATAGACCGGGACAAAGAAACTAACAGAAGCCTCACCGGCGCCATTAGCTGGATCTCTGACAAGGCAGAGTTCACCCCTAAGACCATCCAAACCAAAGAGGAAAGAGTAAATCTCGTTTACGCATTCAAAGTAAAGGTCAAAAACGACGGTTCCCTGAAGATCGGCATGCCGGGAGAAGTGGTGCTGCCCGGGAAAGAGGAAGAAACTGCAGCGAAGTGATCTTTTGATGTATGATTTTTGATGTGCGATTTCCTGCCGCTCGTTGAAATCCGGTTAGTTGCAGAGTGGCCGTAAGCCAGCAAATAAATCAAAAATCCATAAATACATTCCACCATGTCCACAAACGCCATAAAAGTAGAATCGGCCAGCAAGCGCTATGGAAAAGGCGTCGTTGCTCTGGATAAGGTATCCTTTGAGGTGGGCCAGGGAGAGCTCTTTGGCCTCATTGGCCCGGATGGCGCCGGCAAGACTACCCTGATCCGCATACTGGCAACTTTACTGCTGGCCGATGAAGGGTACGCTGAGGTCAACGGCTGGGAAGTGCGGAAAGATTACCGCAAGATCCGCCGGCACATCGGTTACATGCCGGGGCGCTTTTCCCTGTATCAGGACCTTTCGGTGGAAGAAAACCTTCACTTCTTCGCCACCATTTTTGGTACCTCTATAGAAGAAAATTACGATCTGATCCGGGATATCTATGTACAGCTGGAGCCCTTTCGCAAGCGGAAAGCCGGTAAGCTCTCCGGAGGGATGAAGCAAAAGCTGGCCCTCTCCTGCGCACTGATCCACAAACCGGCCGTACTGCTGCTCGATGAACCGACAACCGGAGTCGATGCCGTTTCCCGGCAGGAATTCTGGGAAATGCTGCGAAAACTGAAGGAGAAAGGCATTGCCATCCTCGTCTCCACGCCATATATGGACGAAGCGAGCCTGTGCGAACGGGTGGCACTTATTCAGAAAGGGCATATCCTCAGCATTGACGAGCCGAAGAAGATCGTCAGTGCTTTTGATAAACCGCTGTTTGCCGTGCGCACCAATGACATGTACCGCCTGATCCAGGACCTGAGAGCATTCGAATCCACCCACAGCGCCTTTCCATTCGGGGAGAATGTACACCTGGCTCTGAAGAACCCGATCTGGCCGGAAGCCATTCAGGCTTATCTGGCCGGAAAAGGGCATACTGATATAGAGATACATCCTGCACAAGCTACGATCGAAGACGCTTTTATGGAACTGATGGGACAGGAAGAGGAGGTCAACCAATAAACTAAACCAACCATGACACCAGCCATCACCGCAGATAAACTGACCAAAAAATTCGGTGATTTCACCGCCGTCAACCAGATCACTTTTGAGGTAAAGAAGGGCGAGATCTTCGGTTTTCTGGGCGCCAACGGAGCCGGCAAGACCACGGCCATGCGCATGCTCAACGGCTTATCGCGCCCGACAGCCGGGCAGGCGGAGGTGGCCGGCTTTAACGTTTACCGGCAAGCAGAGAAGATCAAACGCCACATCGGCTATATGAGCCAGAAGTTCTCTCTGTATGAAGACCTCACGGTCCGGGAGAACATCCGTTTTTACGGCGGCATTTACGGCCTGCCGGGACGGGAGATCCGCCGGCAGGAAAAGGAACTGACGGCCAGCCTGGGCATGGAGGGCTACTCCAACACCCTGGTAAAGGCCATCCCTCTGGGCTGGAAGCAGAAACTTTCTTTTTCCATAGCCATTATGCACCGCCCGGAGATCGTCTTTCTCGACGAGCCCACCGGTGGGGTTGACCCCATCACCCGGCGGCAATTCTGGGAGATGATCTATAAGGCGGCCTCGGAAGGAATGACCGTATTTGTGACTACCCACTACATGGATGAGGCGGAATACTGCGGGCGCGTCTCCATCATGGTTGACGGGCACATCGCCGCCCTCGACACACCGCGGGCACTCAAGGAACAATTCGGCGCCGAATCGATGAACGATGTCTTTTTACAGCTCACCCGCCCCAATCAGTAATGATCATGAAGCAGTTTGGTATTTTCATACAAAAAGAACTTTACCACATATTCCGGGACCGGCGTACCCTGCTCATTTTGCTGGGTATGCCGGTAGTGCTGGTGCTGCTCTTCGGCTTTGCCATCACCAATGAGATCGACAATGCCCGCATTGCCATTCTCGACGAGTCGAAGGGAGAAATGAGCCGCGAGATCACCCAGCGCCTGGTGGCCTCCGGTTACTTTCTCATTGACGAAAACCTGAGGGAAGTATCGGAGATCGAACAGCATTTCCGGGAGGGAAAGACCAAGATGGCCGTCGTTTTCCCCCCTGACCTGCAGGAAAACATACGCCGCCACCTGCCTGCTCAGATCCAGCTTATTGCCGACGCTACCGACCCCAATACGGCCACGACGCTGATCAATTACGCTTCCGCCATCATCGGACAGCAACTGCGGGAACAGAACCACGGACAGGCTGCTCCCATGCAGATTAACACGGAAGTTAAAATGCTCTACAACCCCCGGCTGAAAAGCGTTTTTATGTTCGTTCCCGGTGTTATGACCGTCATTCTCATGCTGGTCTCCGCCATGATGACCTCCATCGCCATCACGCGGGAGAAAGAGCTGGGCACCATGGAAGTCTTGCTGGCCTCGCCCCTAAAACCGTCGCTGATCATCATCGGTAAGGTGATACCTTACATTCTGCTGGCACTGGCTAATACCGTAGTGATCCTGATGCTTGGCACTTTTGTATTCGGCATGCCGGTCAAGGGAAGCCTTCTGTTGCTTGGGCTGGAGTGCCTGTTGTTTGTCGTCACCTCTCTGGCTTTGGGCATCCTGATCTCGACCCGCACCGAGAGCCAGCAGGTGGCCATGCTGATATCCCTGATGGCCCTGATGCTACCGACCATTCTGCTGTCGGGGTTCATCTTTCCGATCGAATCGATGCCAAAGGTACTTCAGGTGCTCAGCAATATCATCCCGGCCAAGTGGTTCATCATCATCATCAAGAACATCATGCTGAAGGGAACCGGCGTAGGGTTTGTATGGAAGGAAAGCCTGATACTTACGGGAATGGCCCTGTTTTTCATTGGGGCAAGTGTGCGGAATTTTAAGATCAGGTTGGAGTAGAAATGGAGATGGGGAGACGGGGAGATGAGGAGACGAGGGTGATCAATCAAAAATTTTTAGTCTGATGAGAACGATCCTTTTTATTGTTCGCAAAGAATTCCTTCAGATCTTCCGGCACAAAGTGATGCTGCCGCTGATCTTTCTGATGCCGATCATTCAGCTGGTGATCCTGGCGCATGCAGCGGATTTTGAGGTAAAGAACATCAACCTTTACATCGTGGATAACGATATGAGCCAGGCCTCCCAGCAGTTGATCGGAAAGTTCCGGGCCTGCCGCAATTTCAACATCGTCGGGCACTCCTTCTCCAGCCGGGTGGCTTATGACGAGATACAGCGGGGCAATGCCGACCTCTTTCTGGAGATCCCACCTCATTTCCAACGGGATCTGTTACGGAAAAACAAAGGCAGCCTGCAGCTTTCCATCAATGCCATCAACGGCGTGCAGGCCGGACTGGCCAATGCTTACGCCAACGCCATCATTCAGGACTTCAACAGCCAGATCCGAATGGAATGGGCAAGCCTGGCGGCGCGGCCCGCTCTCCCCGGCCTGAGCGTTACTTTTTCCAACTGGTTTAACCCTGAAATGAACTACAAGACCTTTATGGTGCCCGGCATCCTGGTGCTGCTGGTCACCCTGATCGGCATGTTCCTTTCGGGCATGAATATCGTAAAGGAAAAGGAGATCGGCACCATCGAGCAGATCAACGTGACGCCCATCAGAAAGTACCAGTTCATCATCGGAAAACTGCTGCCCTTCTGGATTATTGCTTTGGTGGAGTTGTCCATCGGCCTGTTCGTCGGCTGGCTCATCTTCGACATTCCTGTTGTGGGCAGCCTTTGGCTGGTCTTCGGCTTTGCCGCCATCTATCTGCTGGTGGTGCTGGGGCTGGGGCTGCTGGTATCGACCATCACCGAGACCCAGCAGCAGGCGATGTTCATCTCCTGGTTCTTCCTCATCATCTTCATCCTGATGAGTGGTTTGTTTACGCCCATCGAAAGCATGCCACCCTGGGCGCAGTCCATCACCCGGTTCAACCCCGTTGCCTACTTCGTGGAAGTGATGCGCATGGTGCTCCTCAAAGGCAGCAACCTGATGGACATCCGCCACCACGTGATCGTGATGCTGACGGCTGCCCTGGCAGTGAATGTGCTGGCGGTAATGAATTACCGGAAGACGAATTGATCGCAGGTCAAAACCTTTGAGGTTTCAGAAACCTCAAAGGTTTAATTTTCTTGTCCTGAAATGGAAATAGCCTTCGAGGGCTTCCAAAAGAGTAGAAATAGGGCAATTGATGTAGTCAATTTCTTTGACGGCTAAGAATTGAAATATCGACTTTGTAGTTTCCATAGATTGTTCAGGGCTTTAAACCTACACAGGTTTTAAGGAATTCCAAATTCGAGATGAGGATCTATTCAATTACAAATATAACTTCAGCTTTGGAATGTATTTGAAATCTTTTGTATTCAAAGAATACAAGGGAATAGCATGATGAAGAGCAGTAGCCGCTATGAAAGCATCCGGTAGGGTAAGATTATGGCTGAGTGAGTAATCAGCCATTAATTGAAGTTGAATGTCTCCGACTTGTTGATTGATGTGAAATAAATTCAGATGTGCAATATCTTTAAGAATTTGGCTAAGTTCTCGCTTATTCAATGCTCCATAGATCAATTCTCCGGCAGTGACGATGCTAATCGCAATATTGGGCTGTCCAATTTTCTTCAGTTCAGCAATTACCGAAAGATTCCTTCTATAGTGCTCGATAAGGATATTGGTGTCACAAAGGATCAATTGGGAATTCGCCACGCCTCCTTTCTTAATTGGTTAGCGTCAATATCGCGGTTAGCGAATAAACCGGCAGACTGAAAAAAGTCATAATCTTCTTCACCGGCGGGGTTCTCCTCTTCATCTTTTCTGATCTTGACATCAATGAAATCCAATTGAGCCAGGAGTTCGATCAGGAAAGTGCGTTTAGAAAGGTCTTTCAGTTCAATAATAAATTTTTCCATCCAAACAGAATTTGCTTAAAGTTAGGAACATTTATGATGAGATCAAAGTTCCTGCCCGGACCGGCTTCCAAAGGTGGCCGGTTACTACGCACAAGATGAATCTGGTACGCACGTCCAAATCACTCAAAAAACTCATCCTTCGGATTGATCTCCACCTCCACCATCGGCTCATATTTACTTTCATCAAACGGCGGCAGCTCCGGCGCCCCTGCCCCCAGTTCCTTCAGATGCTGCTTCGCCTTTTCCAGCCCCCAGTGGTAGGCGTAGGGCGGCCCGTCGCACCAGGCGAGTTCGTAGGCGCGGATGGCTGCTTCCACTGCCGCCGGCTCATTGCCCGCATCCCGCTCCAACTGGGCGAGCACATTGCAGGCATCGGCGTGGACGAGCGGGTAGGGGCCGCGCTCGGCCAGCTCCCAGACGCCGTCCAGCAGCTCGCGGGCGGCGGCCGGCTGGCCCTGGTGGCGGCGCAACTCGGCCAGGGCCAGCAGGGCGGGGAGTTCCTCTTCCACCAGGTTGACTGCGCGGGCGCGGGTGAGGGCGTGGTGGAGGCGCTCATCGGCCTGAGGATAGTTCTCCAAGGCCAGGGCGGCGGCGCCTTGCAGGCGGGCGGCGCGGATGAAATCGCGCTCTAAACTCAAATAAGATGCCAACTCCCAGGCGCGGGTGGCCAGCGGTAGAGCCAGGGCAGGCTCACCCAGCCACAGGGCGCGCTGGGCTAGGTAGGCACTTGTCAAACCTTCTGATTGTTTTTCCGATCGGGCAATTAACAACCGAAGCGAGCGCTGCAGCGCCTGTCCGGAAGCCTGATGCAAACCCCGCGCTGCCAGCGTCAATCCAAGCCACTGTAAATTAGCCGCTTCCCAAAAGCGGTCCTCTTGCTCCCCCGTGATGGCCAGCGCCCGGCGGGCAGCGGCTTCTGATTCTCGCAGGGCACCAGCTAACTGTTGGGCGTTCGACAGGTTGCCCAAGCCGATGCTGACGCCTTGCTTATCGTCCCTCTGCTCATCAATTTCATTGGACTTACGAAACAAAGGCGCCGCCCGCCCCGGTTGCCCGCTGAGTGCCAGCGCATTGAGCGTGAATGCTTGCATATCTGGTTTACTTAGCCGCGGTAACCTGTCCACCCCATCGGGGAAGAGCATTTCCAGCAGCTCCACCCGCTGGCGGCCGGCGCTCAGGCGGTAGAGGGTGGCATCATCAAGCCGGTCTCTCCAAACAATGTACGCCTCCTCATACCTCTCCAAGCCGATCAGCGTATTGTACAACTCGATCGCCGGTGTGAGGTCTTCCAGGCGGTTGACATCGAGGTAATTCTCGATCTTAGGCACCGCCTCAAAATGCGCCTGCAGGGAGCTGAAGACCTCTCTTTTTCCTTCCTCTTTCAGCACACTCCACACTACCCCCCGCACGATGGGATGCAGGTCGTAGCGATTCGCGCGCTTGTCCCAGCCCAGCAGGCCGCGGTCTTCCAGTTCTTTCAGGGTATGGTCCAGGCCGGTTTCCGAAGGGAAGAGCTTTGACGCTCCCTCTTCCGCCTGGCCGTCGCCCACGAACAAAGCGGCCAGCGTGTCATAGCTTGCCGGCATACGAAAGCCGGCGATCACCTGCAGCGCTTTGCGCGCCGGCCCATCCAGCCCGCGAAGTGCGAATTCCAGCACATGGGTGCGCGCCTGCACCAGCGGCAGCTCGAAAGGGTTGAAGGCCGGGTGGGCTTTTTTCCAGGCATCGAAGTCGCCCGGGGCGCGGCGGAAGTGGGCAACCTCACTCGCCAGGGACTGCAGCAGCAGGGGGTGGCGCTCGAAGCGGCGGAACAGCGGCAGCAGGGCCTCCCGCGAGCCGCTCACGCCGAAGGCGCGCCAGAGGTTGAGGGCGTCGTCTTCGTTGAGGCCGCTCAGAAAAATACCGGAACAACCTCGAATAGGCTCACCGGTGATCGCCTGCAGCTCGGCGGGGTACAGGCGGGTGCTGACGAGGATATTCGCCGCCTTTACCTGGGCAAGCCTGCGCAGGAACATCCCCGCCCGCGGGTCCGTCGTTTTGCGGAGGCGGTGCTGGCCGGTGTACGACTGGGCGGCGCTCTCCGGCAGGCCATAGACATTCGCCACAAAATTTGCCGTTCGTTCTTCTATTTCATCGTCCGCTAACCGGGCGGCGTCCATGCGGGCGTAGGCCAGCAGGATGCGTTCCAGGCCGTCGAGCACCAGGAGGAAGGGTTCTTTGTCGAGGATGTCCAGGAGTTGGCGTTCCCGTTCGGAGGGGTGCATCTTCTCCACTTCCTCGCGGGAGCGACGGCTTACGTAGGCCAGGGCGCGGATGATGAAGTTCTCGAAGCGGGCGTCGCTCTCGTAGAAGCTCCACCAGAGGCGGCCCGCCAGGGGGTTCATCTCCTGGGGAGCGATGTCGTTGAACCACTTCCACGTCAGCGCGCTCTTGCCCATGCCGCCGATGGCAACGACGTTGAAAATGGTGGCGTGAGGCTTCTTGGTTTTTACTACCCAGTCCGTGAGCAGGTTGAGCTCCCGTTGGCGCCCTACCAGGCGGTGGGCCTGCAGCAGGGTGTAGGGGTGGGCGATGTAGGCCTCCGGCGGCTGAGGGATGTCGCTCACGTAGTGGTAGGCGGTGGGGTCCTTATCCCGGCGTTGGGAGAGGCTGTTGATGAGGTGAGCGCGCAGGTCGGCAGGAGACTTGAAAAAGTTGACAATATTCTCTTCCTGCAAGCGGGTTTTGAAGGCTTTGAGTTCGGCGGCGCGCTCCACCTCCACCTCTTCGATGGTGATGGGGTGCTCTTTGTCCATGAGGAAGATCAGGCGGGGGATATCGCGCGCTACGGCACGCTTGTATTCCATTTCGGTGATGGATATTTCGTGCCCTTTCGGCACATAGCCGTAGCGGTGGGCGAAGATGCCGATGTAAATATCCGCCTCCTCCACCAGCTTCAGGGAAGCGCCGATGGCCTCTTCGTCGCTGGCGGGCAGGTGCTCCATCATGAGGGGCGCCGTGCTTTGGCGCAGACAGGCGTCAAGGGCTTCCTTGCGGTGCTCCGGCAGGTCGCGGGCGGTGCTGCTGATCATGGCCTGGATCTTCTGGGCTGGCATGAAGTATGGGATTTACGGTTTTGGCCTTACTGTCATTGTTTAATGTCCAAGATATTTATTTATGCCGGGTTTTTGATATATGATTGGCGTGTATTTGCTCATAAGGGCTTTCTTTGGATAGCCTTCCGGGAGCTTTTTTCGCCACAAAGACACAAAAACACCAGGAATACACGAAGGTATTCGCCAGTTCCAGGAATAATAATTCAAAGCCTTGCTGGTGATTGCCTCCGGGCCCAACATTTACACCTTTACATTTATCCACCTTTACACCTTCCATCACTCCCCATACAACCACTTCTCCCTCAGCGCCAGCTCCTTCTCCGTCGCATCCGGCTTGGGATAGACCTTATTGTCTCCGGCATCGTATTCCATACCCACCTTGTTGAAAACCTCATTGATGGGCAGGGGCATTGTGCCGCCAACATGGTTCTTGAGGAACTCCCCAATCTCCGGATAGGTCATTTCGGTGATAACGTCGAACAACTCTGCATCTTCAAAGGCTTTATACTGCCCGTATCGGGAAACCAGGCCCCCGGCCAGTTTTTTCACGCTATCCTTCCCGCCGGAAAGGGCGCGCAGCTCGATATCCAGCAACAGGCTGGCCAATGCCCCTTTGACCTCCAGGTTGGGGTATTGATCGGAAAGGCCGCTGTAGGTGCGGCGGCTCACCTCCGTCAGAGAAACATCCTGGCGGAAATCCTTCGCAGCGGAAAGGAAGTCATTGACGAACCAGAAGAAAGTCTTTTCCGGGATGAGGCCCTGGTTCACCCGGGCATGATAGAAGAGGTATTCCGTCGTGCCCTGGTACAGCCACTGGTGCATGGACATCCGGGGCTCATCGAAATCAAACGCCAGCCACTCTTTGGAATGGATATTCAGCGGAGCATAGATGTGAAGAAATTTGTGCATATTTTCCCGTTCCAGCCCCTCTTCCAGGCTGGGGGCTTTCAGCAACCTGGCATCCCACTTTTCGGGCCATACCCAGACCGAGGAGTTGGTGTGCTCCAGCGCTTTCTGAATGAAAACCTCTCCGTCGTAAAAAAAGAAAAGGAAGGCATATTTTTCGGCCGGCAGTTCACCTCCCAGGTAATCTCCCAGTTTGGACAGAAGAGGTTCGTAAACTTTCCTTATCCGGCCCGGGCTTACGACATTACGCTCGGAAAAAACGGCTATTTCAACTGTCGCATTGGCCACCGGAAAGCTCACCGGCTCCTGTTCGGAATAGAGGATGGGGTGGTCGGCCAGTTCCCGGTAAGTGTTAAAGGAAAAAGCATCTCTGGCAGCTTCTGCCGACATTCCTTTTATCCCGCTGCAGGCGTAAAGCCCTTTGGGCCGTACGATGTAGATGTAATATGGCAGGTTCTCCATACCCTCCACGTAACCGAACAATCCGCCGGGATTGAGCAGGAAAGCACGTTCCTCGATGAAGAAGTTTTCTGCCGGGAGGTATCTGGAGTTTTGCATGCGATATTTCCACATATTCCGCACCTTGTATTCTATCCGCTGCAGCCCTTTGGCATCCCGGATCCGCCATTGATTCTGTTTTATCCGTTCAGCCGGAAGCGGCATGTCCCATTTGTCGTAAGCCGTTAACTCCGCCACCATGGTGCCGAACTGCATGTCCTTACCATAAAAGCCGGGCACAGCCAGGGGGAAGGTAAAATCAACCACATCCTTGCCGATCGATGGGGTAGTTAATTTCACGGACAATAATCCATTCTCTGTTTTATTCAGGTCAAGCTGGTAGGTGTAATTAGCCTGGCTAAGGCCGGAAAAAGAGAAGAAAAAGCCGGCAGCCAGTAACAGCAGTTTGTAGAGGTAAGATTTCATTGGTTCTCGTTTTTTTGCCGGCTGCGGCGGAATTGCCAAGGCTTGGATCTGTATAGTTTCCTTGTTGTTCCTCCACAACAAGCACATTAGTAGTGATCAAAAAATATTTACTTGTAAGTAGCATGTAAATTCAATATCACCATGCCGGTTATCGGCAGAGGCCCGGCAAACCATCTAATAATGAAAGGTACTTAACAATTCCGCCGCGCTCTCCTGAGATTTTCCCGGAAGCTCCGCTCTGAAGAAAAAGAACCCTGGCATTTACGCCCCTTCCATCTCCCGGATCAGTTGCAGCAGGCCCTGGTTCAACTGGTTTTTTCGAATGGTTAGGCTCTCCTGGCTGGCGGTGTTGTTCTTTTCGTCTTCACTGACCGCTTTCCAGCGCTGTTCCAGGAGCAACACCTCATCATATACGGGGCCATCATCGCTGGTTATGTGAATGAGTTGTTTGATCAGGGCTCCGGTGTTGCCCTTGCGGAACAGATCCCTGAGCATGGCCGTATCGTACGCTCGTTTTTGCTGCCTGGCCTGAGCCTTCGGGTTTTGCTTTGCCGTTGGCTCCCCGTAGTCCAGCCGGCTGCGGATATTTTTAGCCAGCTCGCTGATCTCCCGGCTGATCATAGTGAAGGCTTCATCAGCATTGGCCCATTGTGACACGAACCGGCCATTGCGCGGCAGGGCCTGCAAACGGCCGATATCTAGTTCTTTCCATTCACAGGGATTGAATAGGATGGGCACTACTGCAGCCCGGTTTTGCTGATACAGGCTAAAGGCATTTTCCTGCAGGTTCAGGCATTCCAGGTCAGACAGGAAGTTGTTGCTCAACAACAGCAGAATAACCTCTGCTTCGGCCATGGCTTTTGCCAGTGTAGCTTCCCGGGCGCCCACGGGGCTTTTCTGCTGATCGAAAATTTCCACCCGCTTGAGGTGCAACAGAAGGGCCATGCTCTTTTGAAGTTCCGCCCCTCCGGTTCGGTCGGCTTCGCCGGGAGCGTAGGCCAGAAAAACTTTTACCGGCCCTTCGCCCCGGGGGGTAGAAAAAGGCGCCGCCACCGGAATATGGCTTCCACTCTCAGCAGGAGAAGCAGCCGGCTTTTCGGCAGCATTTTTCAAGATAGCATCCGCCAGTCGAAAAAGCTCGAGCTTCAGGGCCCCCCGGCGTTCCCGGATACTGCTCGTATTGCCCAACAGGAGCGCTTCTTCCTCCAGCGTTTTCCAGTCTGAGCGGCGCATGCGTACAGCCGTCATCTTATCCGGGCCATGCTCCCCGGCAAATGCCAGCAGGCCGGAAACAGCATCTTCCAGCCGGTTCTCTTCAATGTGTTTGATGATATTCTGGTAAGCCTGTTCGGCAGTTGGCATAGTTCACTTTTTTGACCCCTAAAAGTATTCATTTTATCACAATGAATCCAGGGGCACAGCTCCCGCCGGGCAAGGAGGCCTATGCTTTTTACTCCGAATGTGGGAAAGTTTGAGCGCTTGGCTTATCAAAGATGAGCCACGAGAGCCGCTAATTGTCATAGTGCAGCACCAACAAAGGCACCCTGGTATGGAAGGCCATCCGCTTGGTAATACTACGGTGAAAGAGGTTTTCGAGGAAACCCCGGCGTAAAGTACCCATTGCGATAAGGTCTGCGCCGATATCCTCCGCATATTTCACCACCCCTTCCTCTATATCGGAGCATTTGATCTCCACAGAAGTATAACCGATGCCCGGCATATTTTCCCGAACGGCCTGCTCAAATTCCACTTTTGCCACCGAGTAGGGCTTTCCGGCCTCGGCCTCCACATGTACGAAGTGGACGTTGGCATGCCCCGCTCCCGCCATCTCCATTACCTGTTGCAGTATGGCTTCATCCGCTGCGTTGTAATTGCTGGCAAAAACGATCTCTCTGAACCCCTGGCACCGGCAACTGCCGGGAATAAGCAATACCGGGCAGTGAGCGTTGCGGGCCACATGGGTGGAGACGCTTCCGAAGACCTGCTCCATAAGGTTGCCCTGCCCGGTAGTGCCCATCACCACCAGGTCCACTTCTTTAGACAACCGTACGACCTCTTCTCCGGCAAACCCTATGCAAAGTTCCGTTTTGGGTTTTGCCATGGCTGCGACGGCCCCTCTTCCGCTTTCGGCGACAGTATGTTCCTCTAAGAAGTTCTTCATCAATTCGCGCTTGACAGATTCAAACTCCGCTGCCGGCATATCCAGATAAGGGTTCGAATAATCAAACGAAGGATGATAAGCATGAATGACTTTTACTTCAGTAACTTCCTCACCGGCAAGCTTTTGGGCAAAGCGGTAGGCATTGGCGGCTACATCTGAAAAATCGATGGGAACGAGGATCTTTTTCATAGGCAGGGGCTTGTGCAAAAATGGCGATAAAACACGAACTAACTCTTCAACACCAGGCACCTCATCTTCGTAGGCGGGGACACCGTTAATGAGAAGAGCAGGGGCCGCCGTGATCTGGTACTCCAGAATGCCGTTCACACTCGTCACTTCATCCAGATCGGCTTCCAGCCCGGGGAGGCGGGCCAGCGCCTGCTTCACATTCGCTTTCAGGGCCCTGCTCTTCCGGCATCCGATACCTAATATTTTAAGATGCAAATGCATGAATTCACTCATCCTTTATTGCTGTCCAGTATCTGTTTGGCGGTTACTTCTTCGCGGGACAGCACCTTAATGACGTCAAAAGTGGTCACAATGCCGGCCAGTTCACCCGTCTCTTCTTCGATGACAGGAATGGCGTGGAAACGGTTTTCCAGAAAGATCTCCAGAGCGACGTTAATGCGCTGGTTCGGGTTCAGCTTGGCCAACCCTTTGGTCATGATGTCTTCTGCTTTATAAGCGCGCAGGCGGGCCTCGTTTACAAACCGGTCTTCCTCATTTCGGCTAAAACCACGCATGAAATAAACAAAATCCGTTTTGCTGATCATCCCTACTATCTGCTTGTAACTCACCACCGGTATGTGATGAATGTTGTTCTTTTCAAATATCTCCTTGATCCGGATCAGCTTGTCGCCGGGGTTAACCGTGATCAGGTTTGTGGTCATCAGCGTTTTGACAGGGGCTAGGACGTTCATCTTTTCTGTATTAAACGGTTAGAGAATACTTTACAAAGACAATATCAACAAATGGGGCAGTCCGGCAACTGATGAATATCAGCCGGGCTCAATGATTTTCATCAGCCGGGCAAAGCCGTACGGCGCTCTCTTTACCTGGCCGGCATACCTGTTGTTTTGGTTCTGTTTTCGTCCCGGCACCTTGTTTTTATTTTTTACATTTGATTTTTTACAGGTTAAACCTTTTTCTGTTTGTATTTTTGCCAACCTGGCCAGCCTTTTTTAAGAATACATGCAGCAGATTGGCCTGCCGCGTAACAAATATTGCCCAATTGCCGTTTTGGATACCGGGAGGCCCTAATGCAAACCTGAGAATATGAAACGTTTATTCACCCTGCTCCTGATATGCCTTGGTGTTTTCACTTTCGCACAGGCCCAGTCCATTGAAGAGTTGGAAAAGCAACTCCAGGAGGCCAGCAGCAGCAAGGATAAAATGTTCCTGAATTATCAGCTGGGCGAAGCTTACCTCCGTTCCAGCGAAGAAAAATCGATCGAATACGGCAAACAGGCGTTTAACCTAGCCCGGGACCTGAATAATGACGGAATGACGGCACGATCCGCCTTCCTCGTTGGCAAAGCCTACGTGCGCGACCGCAATGACCGCTACGCCAAAACCTGGTTCGATACGGCCCTTGCCGCCGCCAAAAAGGCCGGTGATTCCGACCTCATCATCAAAAGTGTGGAGAGCCGAAGCAAGATCGAAAAAGATGACCGGGACTATCGCGAAGCTTATCATATCGTCGAGGAAGCTTTCCACTATTTCAGCCAGAAAGGCACCAGCATCAGTGACCTGGAAGAAAAGTACGAACGCCAGAGAGCAGCCCTTCTTCAGGAAAAAAGGCGGCTCGAAGAGGAGATCAACCAACTGAACTCCGAACGGCAGGGCCTGCTCAGCGACCGGGACCGCCTCCAGCAACGACAGCAGGAACTGGTCAGAGACAAGGCCATCGTGGAAGAGCAGATCACTGAAAAGGAGGAACGCCTGGCCACCATTGCCGTGGCCAAAGAACGGGCCGACTCCGTGGCCAGAACCAAGGAACGCGAAGTAAAAACGCTGACCCGGGCCCGCCTCGAACAGGAAGCCGTCCTGAAGGCCAAAGAAGCAGAACTGGCCAAAGCATCTCTGGAAGCAGAACAAAACCGCCGCATCGCCGAGCAGGCTGACGCCCGGCAGCGGCAATTGCTTATCCTGGCCTCCTTTGGTACACTGCTGGCCCTGTTGCTCCTGGTGCTTTTCCTCATCTCCCGGCGTTCCCGGAGCCGCCTCAAGGACAAGAACAAGATCATCGAAAAGGAACGGGAACGGTCGGATGAACTGCTGCTCAACATCCTGCCCCGGTCCATCGCCGAAGAACTGAAAGAATATGGAAAGGCCAAAGCCCGGAAATACGACCAGGTCACTGTCCTTTTCAGCGACTTCAAAAATTTCACCAGCATTTCCGAACAACTCTCTCCCGAGGAACTGGTGGAAGAACTGGACAAGTGCTTCAAGGCTTTTGACTTCATCATCACCCAATATGATGATATCGAAAAGATCAAGACCATCGGTGACGCCTATATGTGCGCTTCCGGCCTTACCGGCCGCCGCGGCATGCCCTACAACATCATCCGCGCAGCCCTGGAAATGCAGCAGTTCCTCGACGAACAGAAGCAGGAAAAGATGCGCCTGGGCAAACCTTACTTTGAGGCCCGGATCGGTATCCATACCGGATCCGTTGTCGCCGGGGTGGTAGGGGTCAACAAATTCGCCTATGATATCTGGGGAGATACCGTAAACATAGCTTCCCGCATGGAAGCCAACGGCGAAGAAGGCAGGGTCAACATCTCCAGTACTACCTACGGGCTGGTCAAATACCAGTTTGACTGCGAATACCGCGGTAAGGTGCAGGCAAAGAACAAGGGGCTCATCGATATGTACTTCGTACAAAAAGAAAGAGAGAAAAACCTGGCGGCGGTTACTGCTTAATTGCTTTTTCCGGCCGTACCCCTTTGGGCACGGCCGGAAAAAGCAATTCCTCCTTAATTCCCCTCAACCACCTCTCCTGCTCAGGCGTTTCCTTTAGGCGTTTTCGCTATCTTTACGAAACATAAACCAGGAGGCTTTCTATGTCCTTTAAACTGCAATCTCCTTTTACCCCTACCGGCGACCAGCCTCAGGCTATCGAACAATTGGTGCAGGGGGTCAATGCCGGTGATAAAGCACAGGTATTGCTCGGCGTCACCGGGTCGGGTAAGACTTTCACCATGGCCAATGTCATTGCCGAGCTCAACCGCCCCACGCTCATTCTGACTCACAATAAAACACTGACGGCCCAGCTGTACGGCGAGTTCAAGGATTTTTTTCCCGATAATGCCGTGGAATACTTCGTTTCCTACTACGACTATTACCAACCGGAAGCCTACATCTCCGTAACTGATACCTATATTGAAAAGGACCTGTCCATCAACGAAGAGGTGGACAAGCTCCGCCTGCGGGCCACCTCCTCCCTGCTTTCCGGAAGAAGAGACATCATCATTGTGGCTTCCGTTTCCTGCATTTATGGTATGGGCAACCCGGAAGATTACAAAAGCAGCATCATTCGCATCAAACAGGGGCAGGTTATCTCGCGGAACAGCTTCCTCTACAACCTGGTGGACAGCCTCTACTCCCGCACGGAGACGGACTTCCGCCGCGCCACTTTCCGCGTCCGGGGAGATACGGTCGATATCAACCTCCCGTATGTCGATTATGGCTACCGGGTGACTTTCTTCGGCGATGAGATCGAAAGTATCGAGCGGATCGAGATCGAAACCGGCAAGCGCATAGAAGGCATGGAAACGGCTGCGATCTTCCCGGCAAACCTCTACGTAGCACCCAAAGACCGCATCCATCAGATCATTCGCGATATCGAGGATGAACTTTACGAACAGGAAAAATACTTCGAACGGGAACGCCGCCTGCTGGAAGCCAAACGCATCCGCGAACGCACCACCTTCGACCTGGAAATGATGAAGGAACTTGGCTACTGCAACGGCGTCGAGAACTACTCCCGCTTCTTCGATGGCCGCAAGCCCGGCACCCGCCCATTCTGCCTGCTGGACTACTTCCCCGATGATTACCTGATGATCATCGATGAAAGCCACGTGACCCTGCCACAGGTAAGGGGCATGTACGGTGGCGACCGGGCGCGCAAGCTCAGCCTGGTAAACTTCGGTTTCCGCCTCCCTTCCGCCATGGATAACCGGCCGCTCAATTTTACGGAATTCGAAAGCCTCGTCAATCAGGCCGTCTTTGTTAGCGCCACTCCGGGCGACTACGAACTGGAACAGACCGGCGGCGTCATTGTCGAGCAACTCATCCGGCCGACCGGTTTGCTGGACCCTCCCATCGATGTACGGCCCAGCATCAACCAGATCGACGACCTGATGGAGGAGATCAAATTGAGGATGGAACGGGAAGAACGCACGCTGGTCACTACCCTCACCAAGCGCATGGCGGAAGAACTGACCAAATACCTGCAACGCCTGAACATCAAAGTGCGCTACATCCACTCTGAAGTGGATACCCTGGAACGGGTGGAGATCCTGCGGGACCTGCGCCTGGGCGAATTCGACGTATTGGTTGGCGTCAACCTGCTCCGGGAAGGGCTGGACCTTCCCGAGGTGTCCCTTGTCGCCATCCTGGATGCCGATAAGGAGGGGTTCCTGCGCAACAACCGTTCCCTGACACAGACCGCCGGACGGGCCGCCCGAAATGCCAACGGATTGGTCATCTTCTACGCCGATAAGGTCACTGAGTCCATGCAGAACACCATTGACGAAACCAACCGCCGGCGCGCCATCCAGATGGCTTATAATGAAGAACACGGCATCGTACCCGAAACAGTGCGCCGCAGCCGGGAAGAGATCCTCAGCAAACAATCCATACTGGATATCCGGGGCACCAAAGAGCGCGCCTATGTAGAGCCCGACGAACCCAGCCTGGCCGCTGACCCGGTCCTGGACTACCTCAGCCGGGAACAGATCGAAAGGATGCTGTCCGAAACGGAAGAAAAGATGAAAAAGGCGGCAAAGGAACTGGACTTCATTTCCGCTGCGCAGTATCGGGATGAGTTGTTTGCGCTGAAGAAGAAGTTGAGGGAGGTGGCGTAGGGCTGTGCCTGGGCCTATTGAGAATATAGATGCACCAGGAGTTATTGAACATGTACTTTGTATTTGGTGTAAACGAGGATGCTTTAATGTAATAGTTCGATGCCACGAAAATTGAAAGAAAACAAGTTGATAAAATGAAACCCATCATAGACCTTATTGTACCTTCAGATTTGGAGGAAAGGAAAAAGCGTTACCATACTACCAATATCCTTACGGCAATCATTCCTTCGATCTGGATTGGCCTACATACTATTTTTTTTATCGCTAATGATATTCCAATTTTATCTGAACTGGGAATTGTCGTTAGTGTGCTGATGCTTTCAGCTTTATATTGGGCCTCTCAGAGAAAATACCAACTGGCAAGCAGTATGACCGCCTTCGTTCATGTAATTTTTATCGGGGCAGCAATGGTTATTTTAGGTTGGAAAAGTGGCATGCAATTTCATTTTATACCTATGGGATTAAATGCTCAGGTTAATGTCAAAGGCTCTATAAAATATAAATTTGTGGTAGGGTTTCTTATGTTTCTGTTGTTTTTAGGAGCCACAATTTACACCAGCTATTATCCTCCCACATTTCAGTTATCTGTTAATCTTCTCAATTTGATGCTTTTTTTTAATGTAGCCCTGTCGCTTTCATCTATACCGGCATTAAATGCAAACGTAAAAACCTACGAAGAAACAGAGGAAAAACTACTCATGTCCAATGCTTTGAACGAGCAATTATTGTATAATATCCTTCCAGAGGAAGTTGCCAGAGAATTAAGGGAAACAGGACGTGTGGAGCCAGCGCGTTTTGAAGAGGTGACGATCATATTTTCTGATTTTAAAGGATTTACCAATATAGTCGCTTCGATACCGACAAAGAAGTTGATAGCAGAACTCAACGAAATTTTTAGTCAATTTGATGACATTATGGAATCGGAAGGGGTAGAGAAAATCCAAACTGTTGGTGATGCTTATCTGGCAGCTTGCGGGCTGCCTACAGCTTTGGAAGATCACGCTCTGCGCTGCGTTCGGGCAGGAAAAAAGATGATCGACTTTTTAAATGAAAGAAATAAAATCAGCGCCATCAAATGGACGGCGAGGATTGGCATCCATTCCGGCCCCATTTCCGCTGGTGTTATTGGAAAGAAAAAATTTGCCTATGACATCTTTGGCGATACCATAAATACAGCAAGCAGAATCGAATCGAATGGAGAAGCCGGCAGGATCAATATCTCAGCATATACCTACGATTTAATCAAAGAAGAATTTTCCACTGAGTATAGAGGGAAAATACACGCAAAGGGGAAAGGGGAATTGGATATGTATTTCGTAAAATAAAATATGAGGAGGCAACGAACAAAGTGCAAAACGGCTAGGTCACCTAAGCGGTGTCGCATTGTTTGCACAATACCGTTATGTGGCATAAAAAAAAGCGAAAAAGCGAATGATAAATAAATTATATAGATTTCTATCTAAACCGTTTATAGTAATAATCGTAATGATTGTTGCACCAATATTATCTATTGCAGATAGAAATTTTGGGTATTTTTTTGGTCTTTTTATAGCATTATTTCTGTTATGGAAAAGTGGTTGGAATTGGGCAAAATTTGGATTTGGGAAAAAGATAAGTTTAAGTACAATACTAAAAGGTCTATTACTTGCAATAATCATATTTATTATCGTTGACATCTGTATTCAACCATTTTTGGAAATCCATTTTGGTGAAATTGATTTAAGTTCGATAGATGATATAAGAGGAGATTTTGCCAGTTTTTTTATTTTATTCTTAATAATGTGGGTATTTGCAGCATTTGGAGAAGAATTCTTATTTAGCAGTTACTATATGAAACATTTAGCCGAGTTTATGGGGAATACTGATAAGTAACTGATAAAAACACAATTAAATTAATGAACAATCTTTCCGACATAAAGTAGTGTGCTTTGGGGAGAAAAGTCAAAAAAAATAAGTTTATATAAATGAAGAAACATATCAATAAACAAGAGCATGAAAACGATTTCTCTGGTAGTTCAGTACACTCAATTATTCGACTAATAAATTTTATTATTGATACAGTTGCGTGGTTAACCCTATATTTTTCAGTAGCCTATATTTTTGACCTTTATTTTGTTAGGTTTAGTTCGTATTTAGTCAATTATTTATACAGTATATCTTTAGGTTTTATAGTCTATTTAGCCTACTATTCTGTATTGGAGTTTTATCATCATAGAACGTTTGGAAAATTTTTAACCAGAACCAAAGTTGTTAATAGAGATGGAGGTGGGATTACTTTCTTAACAATCTTTATAAGAACAATATCAAGATTAATCCCAATAGACATTTTTTACTATTTATTTTCAAAAAATGGCCTTCATGACAGACTATCAAATACACAAGTAATAAAAACGTAATGACCCAGTCCAAATCTTTACAAATGGACCTCTCCCTGCGGCTTTGGGTGGCTCTCCCAAGCGGCAAGAAATATGACGGAGATAATTTTGAATTAACTTTTGGCTGGTTTTGAATTAATTTCATTCCAATTGTGGAAAATTAATTTTTGGAATGATTCCATTAAATATTGCATTCAATGCCATGCTCCCAAAGCAACCCCATCAAGTCGTATATACCGAATTGAACAGCACATAATCCGTCGTCAGGTCCGTACCCCAGCCGATGCTTTCGCCTTCGCCCTGGTTCATATCCAGATGAATGCGAAGGTGAGACTCCCGGAGCAGCCGCTTGATCTTGTTGCGGTCAAAGTTTGCAGGGACACCTTTATCCAAAACCTTTACCAGTTTTTCATTATCCCCCAGAAAGAGGTCAACAGTTGTGTAATCGAAGGGCACTCCGGCGTTGCCTCCCGCACAGATGATGCGCCCCCAGTTGGGGTCGCGCCCGAACATGGCGGTTTTGACCAGAGAGGAATCGGAAATGGCGCGCACAAGCTGCCGGGCAATGCTCTCATCCGGCGCACCGGTAACTTTGTATTCGATAAATTTCGAAGACCCCTCCCCATCGGAGACGATCAGCTTGGCCAGGTGGATCATCATTTCTTCCAGTTTTTGCTGAAAGAGCGGGTAGCGTTCATCTTCTTCCGATTCGATCGGATCATTGCCGGCCAGGCCGTTGCACAGTACCGCCACCATATCATTGGTAGAGGTGTCTCCGTCAACGGTGATCACATTGAAGGAACGGTCCACACTTTTTTTCACAGCTTTTTGCAACACTTTAGGCTCGATGGCAATATCGCTGACAATAAAGCTCAGCATAGTCGCCATATTGGGGTGGATCATTCCTGAACCCTTGGCGATGCCGGCAATATTGATGGTTTGTCCACCTATTTCAAAGTCCAGAAAGCCTTCTTTGGCGAAGGTATCGGTGGTCAGAATGGCATTGGCGGCAAAGGAGCCGGCTTTGGAGTCGTTGGAAATCTTACCGACATTTTCCTTTATTCCGTTCACCACTTCTTCGGTGGGAAAAGGCTCGCCGATCAGCCCGGTTGAAGCCACCAGCACCAGTTCCTTGTCAATTCCAAGAGACTCGGACATGGCCTCCACCATGGCTTCCGCTCCTCGCCGCCCCTGCTCTCCGGTGCAGGCATTCGCATTGCCTGCATTGCAGACGATAGCCTGTGCCCTGCCGTTTTTTACATGCTCGCGGGATACCTTTACCGGCTCCGCAACCACCTTGTTCTGAGTAAAGGTACAGGCAGCACTGGCTGGCACTTCCGAATAGATGATCGCCAGGTCTCTTCGCATTGATTTGATCCCGATGTGGGCGCCCCAGCACTGGATGCCCCGGACATTGGTCAGATTCTTTATCATTTTATTTTAATTTTTCCCAAAAGGGATTTTTCGTTTTCACTTCCAGTAACCCCAGTAACCCAGAAACCCAGAAATCTCTACGGATTCAACGGCACCGCCACAAAACCCGTTTCCTCTTCCAGGCCAAACATCAGGTTCATATTCTGCATAGCCTGGCCAGCCGCCCCTTTAACGAGGTTGTCAATAACGGCAAGAGTAATGATCCGGTTGGTCCGCTCGTCGTAAGTGACGAAAAGGTCGCAGAAATTGGACCCCCGCACATCCTTGAGTGCCGGAGGCTCCGGCCGGAGCCGGACGAAGGGGTGGGTTTTATAAAAATCGGCGTACAGGGCCTTCAGTTGGTTTTCCGTTACCCCTTCTCTTGGCTGCGTATAAATGGTCGAAAGAATGCCCCGGTCCACCGGCAAAAGGTGGGGGGTAAACTGCAACTGCATAGTACCGTTGGAGGAAAGCCCGGATAATTGTTCTTCGATCTCAATAGTGTGGCGGTGGCGTTTCAGGCCATAAGCTTTGAAATTATCACTTACATTGGAATAGTGGGTCGTCGGCTTGGCCTTTACCCCCGCGCCGGTCACTCCCGACTTGGAATCCACTACCACCTGTCCCGGGATGATGATATTGTTCTTCACCAGAGGCGCCAGCCCCAGAATAGCGCTGGTTGGGTAACAACCCGGATTTGCCACCAGACGGGAGTTTCGGATCTCATCGCGATGCAGTTCCGGCAACCCATATACCGCCTTTTTGAAGCCTTGAGGGAAGGTATGTTCTTTGCCATACCAGGATTCATAAACATCGGGAGCAGAAAGGCGAAAGTCTCCGGAAAGGTCGATCATCCGAAGGCCCGTACCGGCAAACTTTTTTACATAGTCCATGGAAACCCCATGGGGAAGCGCCAGAAAAACGGCGTCGAGATCCTCCTCCGGCACCTTATCTGCGGATTGCAGTTCGTAATCCGCAAGCCCCTGGAAATGGGGATGGATATCGGAGAAGCGTTCCCCCTTCCGGCTTTCTGAAGTAATGATCCTGATATCAACTTCCGGGTGATTATACAACAGGCGCACCAGTTCTGACCCGGTATATCCGGTAGCGCCGACAATTCCTGTTTTTATCATAATTTTCTTTTCGGGCTCCTCCGGTTTCCTAAACTGTAAGAACCTTCTCAAATCAATGAATTTCCTTCAACGACAGCGCGATCACCTCCACCAGGCGTTCCAGTTCCTCGAAGCTAATCACCAGCGGCGGCACCAGCCGGAGCACATTGCCGGCGGTGGCGTTGGCCAGAACACCATGTTCCATCATTTTCAGGACCAGGGGTTTGGCCTCGAAATCGAATTCCACGCCGATCATTAATCCAAGCCCCCGGATCTGCTTCAGAGCAGGGTGGCGGCCGATCTTTTCCTCCAGCATTTCCTTCAGCCAGAAGCCTTTACGGGTAGTCTTGCGCAGCAGTTCCTCTTCTTCAATGGCTTCCAGGGTGGCCATGCCCGCCGCGCAGGCCATCGGGTTGCCGCCGAAAGTAGTACCGTGATCGCCGAATTCTATGGTGCTGCTCACTTTTTCGTTGCTGAGAATGGCGCCGACGGGCAGGCCATTGCCCAGCCCTTTGGCCAGGGTCATAATATCGGGCTGCACTTCGTAGTGGTCCTTGGCAAAAAATTCTCCGGTGCGCGCTACTCCGCATTGGATCTCATCGAAGATGAGCACGATGTTTTCCCGGTCACACAGTTCCCTCAGCGCACGCAGGTAGCAGGGTTTGGCAACATTGATGCCTCCCTCGCCCTGTACCGGTTCGAGGATTATTGCGGCTATATCTTCGCTCACGGTTTGCCGAACTGCTTCAATATCGTTGAAAGGGACCCGGTGAAAACCGGAGGGCATGGGGCCGAAGCCGCGCTGCATCCGTTCCTTACCGGTGGCGATAGTGGCCAGAGTTCGGCCGTGAAAGGAATTTTTCATGGAAATGATGCCGCCGCCGCGCCCGTTGCTGTGGGCGTATTTGCGGGCTATCTTGATGGCTCCTTCGACGGATTCCGCTCCGCTGTTGGAAAAGAATACCCGGTCGAGGCCGGAAATTTCCACCAGCTTTTTGGACAGCATCACCTGGGGTTCGCTGACGAAGAAATTGGAGATGTGCATCAGCCGCTCCGCCTGTTCCTGAATGGCTTGCACCACTTTGGGGTGGCAATGGCCCAGGTTGCACACGGCGATCCCCGCCAGGGCATCGATGTACTCACGCCCTTCCACATCCCACAGGCGGGCACCTTTTCCTTTGCGGAAGGCAAGGGGGAAGCGTTTGAAAGTGGGCAGGTAATACTGTTGGTCAACCTCGTGCAAGGCCGCATTCGTCGTTCTTTCTTTTATAAGCATATTTCGGTTCCGATTATTTTTTCGGTGTTTACCGCTTCAAAAATGGCTTCCGGTTTGGTGCCGTTGATGATGCGGGCGGAACGGGCGCCCTGCCGGAGGGCCAGCTCACAGGATTCCAGCTTGGGTATCATTCCTCCCTTAATCACAGAGCCATACAGGGAATCCAGTTCTTTCAGGTTCAATTTGCGAATGACAGAGGACGGGTCATCGATATCTTCCAGCAACCCATCTACATCGGTCAGGACCAGATAATGGGTGGCTCCAAGGGCGCCGGCCAGGTTGCCGGCAAACATATCGGCATTGATGTTATAATCATCGCCCTCCTCGTCAGATGCAATACAGGTGACTACCGGAAGGTATCCCTCCTCCAGAAGGGTATCCAGAAGAGAGGTGTCCACCTGTTCAACATCGCCAACCTGCCCGAGGTCGAGCCGCACTTCTTTGCCATTCTGCTTCTTCAGGTGATAGCGCTTGCGGGCGAGCACCATACGCCCGTCTTTGCCCGACAGGCCAATGGCTTTCAGCCCGGTTTTGTTTAACAGGTTCACCAGGCTCCCGTTCACTTCTCCTTTCAGCGCCATCTCGATGTATTTTAGTGCTTCAGAAGAAGTTTTCCGATGCCCTTCGATGAATTCCGATTCTATTTTTACCAGTTCCAGCATTCTCTGAATGAAAGGGCCGCCCCCGTGAACGAGTACAATGCGGTACCCTTTTGAATGAAGCTTCCAAATATTTTGAACGACGGATTGCTTAAGACGTTCACTCAACATGGCATTTCCGCCGTATTTTATCAAAACAAGTGGCTTTTTTTTCATTTTTTGAATTATTTATGCACTTTTCAGCCCATTTATTTCACAATTCTGCGAGGAATGGCTTTGGGCAGGCGGCTCAGCATTTCATTGTTGATGAGTTGGGTGTAATTGGTAAAAGAACTCACATTGATGGTATTGTTCTTCTGCTTTCCGAGCAATACCACTTCGTCACCGATCTCTACTCCGGGAATGTGGGATATGTCGGCCATGAAGAGGTTCATATTGATCAGCCCGGTTATGGGAGCCTTGCGGCCGCGAATAAGTACATGGCCACTGTTGGATTGCCCTCTCGGATAGCCATTGCTGTACCCGACGGGGATCACCGCCACCCGCATGTCATTCAAGGCCTGATAGGCTGTGCCGTACCCGATGAACTCTCCCTGCGGAACGTTTTTGATGTCCATCACATCCGTTTTCCAGGAAATGATCCGGTTCATTGGCGCATCCTTGTCTTTTCCGGCCTCCTGAAGGTGTTGGTAGTAAATGTCGGGGCTCGGCCAGAATCCATAAGTGGCAACTCCTATGCGAACAAGGTCATAATGGGTTTCCGGCATGGCCAAAACCGCCGCAGAACAGGCGATGTGCCGATATGTGGGCATGAACTTCCTTTTTTTCAGTTCTGCCAGGTACTGCCTGAATCGATGAATCTGCTGATCGACCCGAAACTGGTTGCTGCGCGACTCCGCTCCTCCAAGATGAGTACAAACACCCTGAAACTGAAAGTAATCCTGATGCTGCCTGAGAAAGGTGATCGATTTTCTGAAAAAGGGTTCCGTCATGCCGGTGCGGTTGGTTCCGGTCTCCACTTCCAGGTGTACTTTGGCTTTCTTGTTCAGCTTTTTTGCTTTTTCCAGCACCAGTTGCAGGCGATCGTAATTAAAAACGTAAAACTCAATATCATTTCGAATCGCCCATTCAATATCCTGGTCATAGAGAATGCCCATGATCATTATATCAGAGGATTCACCGCAATATTCGAGCACCTCCTCCGCTTCGTATGCTGAGGCTGCTGAAAAATGGGTGATGCCGCAGTTCTCCAACATTCTCACCATTTGCGGAATTCCGTGGCCGTAAGCATTGGCTTTCACAACTGCCGAATAGCGCGGGTGGCTTCCCAGCTTCCTTTTCAGAAAGTTGATGTTCTTTTTCAGGGCAGCCTGGCTGAGTTCTATGCGGGAGGAATGCCTTACATTCCTGACGAAGGCATCATAATGGGAGTGGTGTGAAGATGTCATTGCTCTGTACTTGAATTGGTGATAATAGATTTATTTTTTAATCCCTACTTTATGGCCCACCGGTACTTTCGCCCCCAGCTTTCCCGGGCCAGTTTTTCCACGTTCTCCACAATCGCTTCGGGCACATTCTCTTCTATGCCCTCCAGGCGCAGGTTGTTGTAGTGGAATGCATAAACACGGGAAGCGAATTGATGGACGGGCACTGAGGATTCTCCGTGGAACTCGCCGTTCCCGGAAACAGTGGGATGGATGCCCTGCCCCCAGTTCTGCCGCCCCTCACTGTTGGGGTTAAAAAAATACGCCCGCCATTCCCCCGCCGGCGATTGTTCAATGCGCAGTAAGGAAACAGCGTGATAGCCTAACATAGTAGCAGATGCATCCGTGATAAAAATACCCAATGGCACGGGATAGATCAGATGGTGGCCACCGTTGTACTGCGGATGGAAAGAAGCATAGAAGATGCGAACAAAACCCCGATATTTATCTATCAGGCCGGTCACGGCATTGTAAACCGACAGGAATCCGGTCTGTATCCAATGGCCGTAGAAGGCCGGGTTCACCGAGATGTGCGGGTCAACGCCAAGATGTTTGACTGCCGCCCTTTTCATCATCTCGTTATAAATCTTATCGAGGTGCGGAACAAGAACGATGGAAACCGGGTCGAGCGAATAGTCGAATTGCCGGGCCAGGCCTTCCTCTACTGTTGCCGATTCTATCAGTTCGCCTTCATAACGAAAGACTACATTATTGGCTGTAGCGGCGTCGATCAGCAGATTGATGAGTTTGCCCGGTGCATGGCGGCTCCACATGCTGATCCCTCGTGCCGACTGGCAGGTCGGGTTGTTGCCCTGCCGTACGCCCAGAGGCTGGCCCAGTACACAAAGGGCGCCCCCTATCAGGAGTTGGGCCGGAGTGGCCTTATCCTCTGTGAGGTTGCCTTTCAATAGTTTTTTAGCTACCTCGGGATGTATGTCCACCCTGATCAGCCGGTTGAAAGCATGCCAGGTTACCTTTCTGGATAGTAAGTTTCGCTGCAACACCCGGGCCAGGCCATAAACAGCCTGTTTATTCCCGGGGACGATGAACTCCTGAACGAGCAGGTCAACGAATGCTTCGTGCCGTTCATATTCCGCAACGCCGTGAGAGTTAAGGTGCAGGAGCACCGGCACCAGGCCGGGATATTTTTTCACAACGTGGTAAAGCAGAGCCAGCTGGTAATCAGACACCAGGCCGGTATTGGCCATCTGTTCGCCGGCCTGTTCACATTCTTCTTCCACTGTTGCCTTATCAGCGTGTTCCAGAAAGTGCCGGTAATTTTCCAGCGTACCCTGCTGTTCCGCTATGGCCGTTGGCCGGTAATAGGCATTGATAAACTTGAGGAGCCGCCCGTTGTGCACATCTGAACCATCCAATGGCAAGTGCTTGCGGATCACCCTTAGCATGCGTTTCATTTTGGACATAACGATGGGGCGGTGATCCGACAGGGATTCAATTGCATCCGCAATCCTGGGTTTCAACCCTTCCAGCGGAACAAACCGGTGGATGAAGTCGAACAACAGGCGGATCTTTTCCAGTTCGCCTTTGGCGTATTGTTCCCACGCCTTTTCTGAGAAATCCTCGTAGGCCAGCTCAAAATTAGCCACCAGCATTTCTTCCAGAAAATTGCGTGCCTGCCCGGCAGAAAAACCTGGATGCGCCATTCTTTCTTCCGCGATAGCGGCCAGGCGCAATTCACTCAAAATTTCTAAAGTGCTGCCCGGATAGCCTGCCAGAAGAGTCCCTCCCACCAGATACGGAACAAGGTGCTCCGGCTTTTCCCACGGGGAGTCGCTGAACAGCCCCGCTTCACTGGCCTGCGGAATAGATTCATACAAAAATGCCAATCCTTCTGCTGTTCTGCACAACATATCCGCCTGGCTGAGCAGGCGGGATTTTCTGTCCTTCTTATTGAAATGCGGCGCTGCTCTGAACAGCGCCAGGCTTTCCAGAAAACGGTTCTCTAACTCGTTTATGGTTAATTCCATGTATTGGTACTTTCTCAAACGGGCCGATGCTTTCAGCGGCCCGGGAGATTGAATCAAATAACGAAGGAGAAATTAAACCCCTCTTACATTTAACATAAAATCCCCCCCCTACACATAGAAAGGTACGTCTTCGTAATGCTTGAGTAACTCTCTCATTTTTTCTGCATCCTCTCCGGCGAAATTCACCGTCCCGAAGTGGTTTCCAAATCCTTCGCGGCCACCGATCTTTTGCGGGCCGAGCGGTTCTACGAGGTTATTGTCCAGATAGTAGGGTTCTTCTGTAAGTTCCTCCGGTATTTCCAGGCGGGTGATCTGCCCACTCTTCGGAAAGACCATTACATTGCCGTAATATTGCTTAGGCGTATGGCCCTTCTGTGGGAAATACCTGTCGAGTTCTTCATCGCTAAGGCTGGGGTCGTGGCTGACGACAAAGGCCAGCAGCGCATCGAACTCATGAGCCTGGGAAGCCAGTTCCAGAATATGGCCACCGGGTATCCGGCAGGCGACTTCGCCAAAGTTGAGGCGCCCGTCTTCGGTGAGGAACCATTCGGGGTGGATCATCCCGTACTCAATGCCGAATACATCCACCAGCTTCTGGATCTCACTGTGGATGAGCTCTCGTTTGGCCTCCAGCTCAGGGCCGGCGGGAATGAAATTGGAATACCCAAGCTTGACGTATTCCGTAATATTGAGAAAACGGACTTTTCCTTTGTGGATAAAAGCTTCGCAGGAAAACTCCTGCCCACGCAAATGGCTTTCAGCAAGGCAGGGAAAGTCAGCCGGTTTGATCTTCTTATCGATATCTTCCCTGGATTTTATGAAGCGGTGCCCCACCGTGCCGGCGGAGGCAAAAGGCTTGACGTGAAACCAGGCATCATCTTCTCCCGGCAGCTGCAATTCAGCTTCGTTCAGGCGGTCCAGGAACTTGTGGGCCTGTTCGTGGTTGTGGATCTCCTCGAAAAGGCCGACCCGCAGGCCGCCCAGTAGCGCTTTGCGCTTCATCATGGCCTTGTTCCGGAAGAGAAAGGCGCGGTTGAGTACCCGGGGGTCATCCCGGTAAATGGAGTTTAGTGCACCGGCCCATTCTACCGTTTCCTCAAACAGGGGGACGGCAACATCCACGTTGTACGGACGCAGCAGCTCGGCCAGCGCCAGCGAATTGGAATGGCTGCCAAATTCATCCAGGCGATAGCCCACAAAGGGGATGTTGTGTTCTTTAGCATAACTTTCAAAATCGGGAAATGATACAACGACATAGGGGAGCTCGGCCCTCTGCATACTTTCAATTACAGGAAGGCTCCAGCCCAATAGTGCAAAACGGTTTGCCATAAAACTTCAGGATTTTAAGAATAGAAAAATCGGTTATTGTTGCGCATGCCGGCCACTTATTTCTGCCCGGCATACATCAGGATGCTACCTTATATACTTAAACAAATCATCCGGATATCCAAATTTCAGAAGCATTCATGTCTTTTTCTACTGCTTTGCGCTATCCGGAAAACGGACCCAAAAAACATGAACTTTTCGGGTAATGCCCTTTTTAGACGGATCAGGGGTAGCCGATGTTCACTACAACTTCGCATATTGGGGAATATGGCTGACTTGTTTGATGGTTTTTGTCCACCCGCTTACTCCGGTTTTATGTTAATATTATTTTAGCGCCCTTCCGGATAAACTCTGTAACGGCAAAAAGAGTTAATTTTACTAATTGACACATACGCCAACCGTTTTATGACCAAAAGAGCCACCCGAACGATTGCACTGATAGCTATAATTGTTATAGCTGTGGGTTTTGTCCTTTTCCAATCGGACATTTTAAAGAGTAAAAAACCGGAACCGCCGACGGAAGAACAAGCCAGTGCTCCGCCTGCCGGAGCAAGGCCCGCCATTCCGGTAGAAGCTGTCCGGGTTGACCCGGAAGCCCTGCGGGACATCATTACCGTTAATGGATCTACCATTCCAAATGAGGAGGTATCCATTAGTAGTGAAGTACCGGGGAAAGTCACCAAAATTTTGTTTCAGGAGGGGAAGCTGGTGAACAAAGGAGACCTGCTGCTCCAACTCGATGACGAAGAACTGCTCGCCGAGCGGGAACGGCTGGTAGTCCAGCGCAACCTCAATGAAAAGATCGCCGAACGGCTGGAGGCGCTTTATGAAAAAGAAGGAGTCAGCCTTCAGGAATATGAGATCGCCGTGGCCGAAGTGGAAAAAGTCAAGGCGGAGCTTTCTCTGATTGATGCCCAGCTGGAAAAGAGGGTGGTCCGGGCTCCTTTCAGCGGCAGGCTGGGCCTGCGGATGGTAAGCGAAGGCAGTTACCTGTCGCCGGGCACGCCCATTGTAAGCCTGATCAGCATCAATCCCATAAAACTCGAGTTCAACATTCCGGAAAAATACAGCCATCTTGCCGGACAGGGTACAAAAGTTACTTTCCGCCTGGATGGCTCCACTCGTGATTACACCGCAACTGTCATCGCAAAAGAACCAAAAGTTGACCCTGAAACACGCACCCTCCGACTCCGCGCCATAGCCCCCAATCCCGATGGAAGCATACTGCCCGGTGCGTTCGCCAACGTCACGGTCAACCTCCGGGAATTCGGGCAGGCCATAATGGTGCCCACCCAGGCCCTCGTACCCGAACTGAACACCCAGAACATCTATGTTTACCGCAACGGCAAGGCCGAAGAAATAGAAGTGGAAACCGGCCTGCGCCGGGAATCCCTCATCCAGATCACGAATGGCCTTTCTCCCGGAGACACGGTGATCACTACCGGCCTGCTGCAGATCCGCCCGGGCGCCGACGTCACTATTTCCAAGCTGAACTAAAACCACCCCCGTATGAGCCTGTCTTCCTTAAGCATACAACGCCCCGTACTGGCAACAGTGATGTCCATCCTCATCGTTTTGTTCGGGATTATTGGGTTAACTTACCTGGGGGTCAGGGAGTATCCCAGCGTCGATCCTCCGATCATTACAGTGTCCACCAGTTACGTAGGGGCCAACGCCGATATTATCGAATCTCAGATCACAGAACCCATCGAGGAATCTGTCAACGGGATCGCCGGCATCCGGTCCATCACTTCGGTAAGCCGGGACGGCCGCAGCACCATCACTGTTGAATTCAACCTGGAGGTAAACCTGGAAACAGCAGCCAATGACGTAAGGGATAAAGTGTCACAGGTGGTCCGGGAACTGCCTCCTGACGCCGACCCACCGGTAGTGTCCAAGGCCGACGCCGATTCCGACCCGATCATTTTTCTCAATATTCAAAGTGACCGGCGCTCTTTGCTGGAACTGACCGATATCGCCGACAACATTTTCAAAGAACGCCTTCAAACAATTAACGGCGTCAGTGAGATCCGCATCTGGGGCTCCAAACGCTACGCCATGCGCTTGTGGATCGATCCGGAAAAGCTTGCGGCTTATGATATGACGCCGCTCGACGTGCAGAATGCCCTGCGCCGGGAAAATATTGAACTGCCCTCAGGCCGGATCGAAGGAGCTAATACCGAACTGACCGTCCGGACCAAAGGCCGGCTGACCACTCCCGAAGAGTTCAACAACCTCGTCCTGAAAGAAGAAGGCGGGCGGATTGTCCGGTTCAGGGATGTAGGCACCGCCGAACTGGGCCCGGAAAACCTGCGCACAGTGTTGCGCCGTGACGGCGTGCCTATGGTGGGCAATGCCATCGTTCCCCAACCCGGCGCCAACAACATCGAAATCGCCGATGAAGTCTATCGCCGGCTGGAGCAGATCAAAAAAGACCTGCCGGATGACATACAGCTGGGCATCGGTTTTGACACAACCGAATACATCCGCGCCTCTATCGACGAGGTCAACCAGACAATCTACGTCGCTTTCGGGCTGGTGGTGCTCATCATTTTTCTTTTCCTGCGCGACTGGCGCACGACGGTCATCCCCGTCCTGGTGATCCCGATTTCTCTGATCGGATCTTTTTTCATCATGTACATTGCGGGCTTTTCCATCAATGTGCTGACCCTGCTGGGCATTGTGCTGGCCATCGGCCTGGTGGTCGATGATGCCGTAGTCGTTCTCGAGAATATTTATGCCAAGATCGAAGCGGGAATGGAGCCACTGGAAGCTGCGCTGCTGGGAGCCAAAGAGATCTTCTTTGCCGTTATTGCCACTACCGTTGCCCTGGTGGCGGTCTTTATGCCGGTTATTTTTCTCCAGGGCCTGACCGGGCGCCTGTTCCGGGAATTTGGAGTGGTCATTGCCGGCGCAGTGATCATTTCCTCGTTCGTTGCCCTGACGCTGACGCCCATGCTGTCGTCAAAGATCCTGAAACGGCGCGAGCGGCACCCATTCTTCTACCGCATCACCGAACCCTTTTTCGTGTGGCTCACCAATGGCTACCGCGTTACCCTCAACGCCTTCATGAAAGCCAGGTGGCTGGGCTTTGTCATCATGGCCATTGCCGGAGCTATGATCTACTATATCGGGAGGGAACTTCCGTCAGAACTGGCCCCCCTGGAGGACCGCAGCCGGATCCGCGCCTTCGTCCGGGCCCCGGAAGGTTCCACTTTCGAATACATGGATGAATACGTGCTGAAACTGGTAAAGACGATCCGGGAAAATGCACCGGAAGCGGAAAGCGTCGGGTCGGTTACTTCTCCGGGCTTCGGAGCATCCACCTCCGTCAATTCCGCCTTTTCCTGGGTGATCCTCACCGATCCCGAAGAGCGGGAACGGTCCCAGTCGGAGATCCTCAATGCCTTGCGGGGCCCCGTCAGTTCACTGACAGGGGCGGTCACCTTCCTCTCTGAAGAGCAAAGTATTGGCAACCGCCGGAGCGGGCTGCCGGTGCAGTACGTCCTGCAGGCGCCCAACTTCAGCCAACTTCGGGAAACGTTGCCAAAATTCGTTGAGGCGGCCAGCCAGGACCCCACTTTCAGCTTCGTCGATGTGGACCTGAAGTTCAACAAACCGGAACTCACCATACATATTGACCGCCAAAAAGCACAAGACCTGGGCGTTTCAGTCCTGGACATTGCTCAGACCCTTCAATTGGGCTTCAGCGGCCAGCGCTTCGGGTATTTCATCCAAAACGGAGAACAATACCAGGTGATCGGCCAGATGAAGCGGGAAGGCAGGAACGAGCCAATTGATGTGCGATCCCTCTATGTGCGCAACAAGGACGACAAGATGATCCAGCTGGATAATGTGATCACCATGCAGGAGCAGACTACCCCGCCCACCCTCTTCCGGTTCAACCGCTTTGTGTCAGCTACCGTTTCAGCTGCTCTGGCCGACGGCAAAACCATCGGTGAAGGTATTGAAGCGATGGACGCCATTGCCCAAAAAACGCTGGGCGACGGATTCTACACCGAGCTTTCGGGGCCGTCCAAGGATTTTGCCGAAAGTTCTTCCAGCCTTGTATTTGCCTTCGCGCTGGCCTTGATCTTGATCTACCTCGTACTGGCGGCCCAGTTTGAGAGCTTCGTCGATCCCTTCATCATCATGTTCACCGTGCCGCTGGCCCTGGCAGGAGCCGTCTTATCGCTGGATTATTTCGGACAAACCCTCAATATTTTCAGCCAGATCGGCGTCATCATGCTGATCGGGCTTGTGGCCAAGAACGGCATCCTGATCGTCGAGTTTGCCAACCAACGCAAAGAGCAGGGGTTGGAACGCCTGGACGCGATCAAGGATGCGGCAGCAGCCCGCTTCCGCCCCATTCTGATGACGAGCTTATCGACCATCCTGGGGGTATTGCCCATTGCTCTGGCCCTGGGGGCCGGCTCGGAAAGCCGGGTATCTATGGGTATCGCGGTCATCGGGGGGCTGCTGTTTGCCACCCTGCTGACCCTCTATGTCATTCCGTCCATTTATTCTTATCTGTCGAGTAAAGAAGGCAAGCGGAATGTGGTAACAGATGCAAAAGTTCGACAGGTACTCCGGGAACCCGTGGAGACTGAATAATTGCACCTCGAATTAGAATTAAGAGTGTAATGCAGCTGATCAGAGGGAAAAGCTGAAGAACCGGAACCAGGGCTCAAATGTTGAGAAAACTAGAGGAATAGTGTAAAAGACCAACAATGCCCGATCCCAACCAACCCGAACGCAAAGGTAAATATCTTTTTATTCTCGCCCTGAGCGCTGTCGGAGTGGTTTACGGCGACATAGGAACCAGCCCGTTATACGCCCTGAGAGAATGTTTCAATGGAAGCCATGCCCTGCCCATTACTCAGGAAAACATACTTGGGGTGCTTTCTCTCGTTTTCTGGTCACTGATACTGATCATATCTGTTAAGTACCTGGTGATCATCCTTCGGGCGAACAACGATGGGGAGGGCGGCATTCTGGCGCTTATGGAGGTGGCCCTGCCCAAAAAACGCAAAAAGCGTTATGCGATCGTCCTGGGAATGGGTTTTTTCGGCGCTGCTCTTCTTTACGGCGACGGCATCATTACACCGGCTATTTCTGTCCTTAGTGCAGTGGAAGGGCTGAAAGTAGCCACTCCCCTTTTCAATCCTTATATTCTTCCCATTACTATCGGCATCCTTTTCGGTTTATTCTTCTTCCAGAGAAGAGGCACTTCCGGGGTTGGTAAAATATTCGGGCCGGTTATGGTGGTTTGGTTTCTTACCATAGCTGTTCTGGGAATACTTTCTGTAGTAAAAAGGCCCGAGGTGCTGCAGGCCGTAAACCCGGTTCATGCCCTTTTGCTTCTGAAAAGTGCAGGATGGAAAGTATTATTCGTACTGGGAGCTGTTTTTCTCGTTGTAACTGGTGGCGAGGCCTTATACGCCGACCTGGGCCACTTCGGCCCACGGCCGATCCGGTTGTCCTGGTTTACAGTGGTTTTGCCCTGCCTGCTGATTAATTATTTCGGGCAGGGGGCTCTTCTGATCCGCAACGCCGAAGCAGCCGCCAACCCCTTTTATTATCTCTGCCCGGACTGGATGCTGTATCCTATGGTAATCCTGGCAACCGGAGCGACAGTTATCGCCTCTCAGGCCGTCATTTCCGGAGCATTCTCCCTTACTTTCCAGGCTGTACAACTAGACTATCTTCCCCGAATGGCTATTCAGCACACCTCAGAGACAGAGGCGGGGCAGGTTTATCTGCCACTGCTCAACTGGCTTTTGTTCCTTGCTACAGTAATGCTGGTATTTTCTTTTAAAACGAGCAGCAACCTGGCAGCAGCTTACGGAGTGGCGGTCAGCACTACTATGGTCATCACAGATATACTGCTCTTCATCGTCATGCGCAACAAATGGAAATGGCTTTGGATAGGAGTGGTAAGCCTTACGGCTTTCTTTCTTGTTCTGGACCTGAGCTTCCTAACCGCCAATTGCCTGAAAATACTCCGGGGAGGCTGGCTGCCGCTTCTGATCGCCGGATTTATTTATCTGTTGATGGCTACGTGGCGGAAAGGGAGGCGGCTGGTGAAGCGCAGGATCGGCGAGATATCTACCCCTATACATGAATTTGCAGAATCCCTTAAGGAAACGAATGTCCGCCGGGTGAAAGGCACCGCCGTTTATCTTTCAGGTAATGCGGGCTATCTTCCACCTTCTCTGGAACACAATATCGAGCACAACAAAGTGCTGCACGAAAAGATCATTATTCTGAAAATAAACATTCGGAATATCCCCTATTTCAGGAAGAAAAAGTACTGGTCATTAAAAGTGGCCGGGAACAACTTTTATCAGGTTACCGCAACTTACGGTTATTTTCAGAGCGTCAATGTTCAGCGGTTGATGCACCTTTTGCAGGAGCACGAAAAGAAACTGAAGCTCGACCTCGATGATGTCACCTATTTCCTGGGCAGGGAAACACTGATCCCGAAAAAGGGCATAGGGATGAACATCTGGCAATCCCGCATTTTTACGTTCATGTCTGCTAATGCGGAGGATGCGACCAAGTACTTTCACCTTCCGGTTACCAGGGTGTTCGAGGTGGGCAGGCAGGTGAACCTCTGAGGCGACAAAGGTAAATTGCAGGAAAACTACCTTCCCTTTGCGCTGCAACACTACCCTGTAAACTCCTACAAAACAGGAAAATGCCCAAAGCCACCACTCAATAATAAATTGTCTGTCAACTCCTTACCCCAGTGCAGATTATCAACTTCTCAATTGACAAAAATCACCGAACAGCCTGAGCAAAAGGTTTACCTTATCTGACCAATATTTTCAGGGACTCCGCCTCCGGATCAGGGTGGAGCCGGAGCTGCCCGTATTTTCCTAATCAATTCCCGCATTATGAAAGCTCCGGCAATCTTTGTTTTCCTGTTGAGCCTGGCATCACTCTCCTACAGCCAGGTGGAAGTGGAGGCCTCGCGGTGGCGCGGCCCGAACGGCAATGGTATTTACCCCGAAACAGGGCTGATGAAAACCTGGGCGGCTTCCGGCCCGGAGATCGCCTGGACGTTCGAAGGGCTGGGCGAAGGCTATTCTTCCCCGACAATAGCCAATGGAATGGTTTTCGTAACCGGTATGGAGGGAGAAACCGGTTATGTATATGCGCTCAGCAAAAATGGAAAGCTGCTCTGGAAAGCGCCCTATGGCCCTGAATTTGCCAGCAGCTACCCCGGTGCGCGTTCGGCGGTAACCGTCGCCGGCGACCTGTTGTACATGCTCTCCGGCGAGGGGCGGCTGGTGTGTATGATCGCAGAGGATGGCACGAAGAAATGGAGTAAGGACTTATTCCGGGACTTCGACGGCAGAAATATTCGCTGGGGGGTCACGGAAACGGTTGTTGTGGATGGCGAAAAGGTGTTCTGTACTCCCGGCGGGGCAAAAAACAACGTCATCGCCCTGAACCGCTATTCGGGCGAACTGCTCTGGTCTTCCCCCGGCAAAGGGGATATCTCCGCCTACTGTACGCCGCTGCTCATCAAGCTTCCCGGCCGGAAACTCCTGGTAACCATGACCGCCAACAACATCCTGGGGCTGGATGCCGATAGCGGCAAGCTGCTCTGGTCTCATCCCCAAACCAACCAGTACTCCGTTCATGCCAACACTCCCATTTACCAGAATGGGGCCGTTTTCTGTTTCAGCGGCTACGGCAAGGGCGGTGTTATGCTTGAGCTCAGTGAAGACGGCAGCTCCGCCACCAAAAAATGGTTCTGCAATACGATGAACAGCCGCATCGGCGGCGCGGTAGCCGTCGGAGGATACATCTACGGGTCCGGCGATTCCGACCGGGAATGGCAGTGTATCGACTGGGAAACCGGCGAGCAGAAATACACTACTACGGAAGTGGGCAACGGTGTCGTCATCTATGCTGACGGTATGCTCTACTGGTACAGCCAGCGGGGCGAACTGGCCCTCGTTAAGCCCACTCCCGACGGTTTTCAAATCGCAGGCGAGACGAAAGTGAGCCTGGGCAGCGGCCAGCACTGGGCCCACCCGGTGATCAGCGATAAGCTTTTATTTGTCCGCCACGGGGACACGCTGATCGTTTATAAGGTCGGCCTGGATTTGTAGGCTGTTATTTGTTAACCGTTGTTGGTTTCGCTTCGCCCGGGCCTCAGGCAACGAACGACAAACCACCACCACTTTTTCGCTCGTCCTATGCAAACGGCAACCAAACATAACCTGTTTCTTTTAGCTCCTCTGATCGGAGCCCTTGCCGTCCTGGCCTGGTGGCTGGCGTTTGACCCTTCCCGGCACTTTGAGGTGAACGTTCCGGGCATGGACAACCGCCCCGACTCTACCGCCGCTCTGGAAGAGGTGGCCATCGGAGAGCATTTCCAACGATTTTCGACAGCCTTCACCTCCATGCCGGAGAGCTGGCCTCGCTTCCGGGGCGCCGGTTTCGATAACATCTGCAAGTCGGATATCCGGTTGCTGGACAAATTCAGCCCCTCCGGCCCAAAGGTTTTATGGACGAAAGAACTGGGGGAGGGCCATGCCGGAGCCGCCATATATGAAGGCGCCGTTTATGTACTGGATTATGACGAGGAAGCCCGCGCTGACATGCTGCGGTGCTTCGAACTAAAAACCGGAAAAGAACTCTGGAGAAGGTGGCATAACATCAATCTGAAACGCAACCACGGCCTGTCCCGAACCATCCCGGCAGTTAATGAAAAGTACATTCTGGCCATCGGCCCGGCCGGGCATGTCATGTGCCTGAGCAGGCCTACCGGCGATCTGTTGTGGGGGCTGGACATAAGCCGGGCTTATGATTCGGAGATCCCTTTTTGGTACACCGGCCAGTGCCCGTTGCTGGATGGAGAGGAGGCCATTCTGGCCACCGGAGGGAAGGCCCTGCTGGTCGGCGTCGATTGCGCCAGCGGGGAAGTACTTTGGGAAACGCCCAACGAAAAGGGATGGAAAATGTCCCACTCTTCCATTATGCCATTTGAGTTCAAAGGCATGAAAATGTACGTGTACAGCGCGGTGGGCGGCGTGGCGGGAATAGCGGCGGAGGGCCCTGATAAGGGAAAGGTACTTTGGGCCACTGCCCAATGGAACCACTCTGTAGTCGCTCCCTCTCCGGTTTGCCTGCCGGATGGCAGGATCTTCCTTTCGGCCGGTTACGGGGCCGGCAGCATGTTTCTGCAACTGAAGGAAAAAGACGGAGCCTTTGAGGTAGAAGTCCTGGCCGAATACAAACCCAAAGACGGGCTTTCCAGCGAACAGCAGACGCCCATCTATTATGACGGCTACCTGTACGGCATTCTGCCCAAAGACGCCGGAACACTGCGCAACGAACTGGTGTGCGTCCATCCGGACAATATCCGGCAAGTTGTCTGGTCCAGCGGAAAGCCCAACCGTTTCGGGCTGGGCCCCTATATGATCGCCGACAATAAGCTTTATATCCTGGATGACCACGCAGTGCTGACCATTGTAAACCCCAGCCAAACCCGTTACGAACAACTCGATCAGGTGCAACTGTTTGATGGTTTCGACGCCTGGGCGCCCTTTGCCCTGGCCGATGGCTACCTGATCCTGAGAGATTCCCGGAAGATGATATGTATTGACCTGAGGGCTTAAAAAGGCGAAGCCTTTACCGCAAAGTGTCCAAATGCAAAAGGTGTCACCTCCTACTGGTAAACCCCAAACCCGGATGCCGGAAAAACTACAAACCATGAAAGAAAAAGGGCTTTATATTTTCCTTTCCCTGCTGGCGGTGGCCATTGCCGCCATAATGGTGGCCGATTTCAATTCGGCAAGAGAAGGCAACCCCTATGCAATGGACATTGAGGAATTCCGGTCCGTTGACCCGGCGCTGATCCAGTATCGGGAAACCCGCAATATCCGGCTGGAATGCGAGTACCCTGCCGCTATCGCCTATGCCGGCGGCTGCCTTTATATCGGCGCCGATTCCTTCCTCCAGGTGATCACTCCTGAAGGCCGGGAATTACTCAAGGCAAGCCTGTCGGCTTCTCCCCGTTGCCTGTTCCCTACGGAGGAAGGAAAGGTATTCGTAGCCTTCCGCTCGCATATCGAGGTGCTGAATGCTTCCGGAAAGCAGATGGCGCAATGGGACACTCTGGACAAGAACACCATGATCACCTCGCTGGCCCTGAAAGACGGTATCCTTTTCGCCGCCGACGCCGGCCACCGCCGCATCGCCAAATTCTCGGCGGACAGCGGAGCACCTCTGGGCTTCATTGAAGGAGAAACCGGCAAGGGGTCTTTCCACGGATTTATCGTCCCCGGCCCCACCTTCGACCTGGCGGTGAACAACGACGGAGAACTATGGGTGGTCAACCCCGGAAAGCACGGCTTCGAGCAATATACCAACGACGGAACCCTGCGCACTTTCTGGGAAAATACCTCCCAGGGCATCGACGGGTTCACCGGCTGCTGCAATCCGGCGCACATGGCCTTCCTGCCGGACGGGTCCTTCGTCACCAGCGAAAAACGGATGGTCCGCATCAAGGTCCACCGGCCTTCCGGCGAACTGGAATCCGTCGTAGCACCCCCGGAAAAATTTGAAGACAACGGCAAAGCTCCCGATATCGCCGTTTCTCCGGAAGGCACCATCTATGCACTGGACCTGGACCGGAAGATGATCCGCGTATTTGAGAAAAAGGAACAGCTATGAACCGGAGGAAATTCTTTGAGGATTCGGGCAGGTGGCTGTCGGCAGCAGCACTGGGCCTGCTGGGCGGATACCTGGCATTGAAGCAGGCGGACAGCAATCCGCCATCCTGCAATGAGAACCCCTTCTGTGGGCATTGTGGAAAGCTCAACAGTTGCGGCAAGCCGCGGGCGGCAGCCTACCGGCAATCACCCGGGCAGACGGATGTTAGCACCAAAAACAAAGCCGATGGGAAAAGATAAAATCTACAACCGGCGGGATTTCCTGGAAAGCGGCATGCGCCTGAGCCTGGCCCTGGCGGTAGGCGCCGTTGGGGGAATGGCCATCGGCAAAGCCACTACGGAGGACTGGGTATGGCAGATCGACCCTTTTGCCTGTACGCAGTGCGGGCGTTGCGCCGACGAGTGCGTGCTTTCCCCTTCGGCGGTCAAATGCGTGCATGCGTTCGACCTGTGCGGTTACTGCGACCTGTGCGGGGGCTACCTCATCCCCGGGGCCAATGAGATCAGCACCGGAGCGGAAAACCAGCTGTGCCCCACTTCGGCCATACAGCGGAAATACATCGAAGACCCCTATTTCGAATACATCATTAACGAAGAGCTATGCATTGGATGTGCAAAATGCGTAAAGGGGTGCGCCTCTTTCGGAAACGGCTCTCTGCACCTGCAGATCAAACACAGCCTGTGCAAGAACTGCAACGAATGCTCCATCGCCCGGCTCTGCCCGTCGGATGCGATCAAACGGGTGCCGGCGAGCAGCCCTTATCTGGTTAAGGGTGGGTTTGTGGAGCCTGCTGGGAGCTAATGTCGCGGTTGGCGGTTGGCGGTTCGCAAGACAAAATGCGAGTTACTGAAAAAATAAAAACAGGATAAATGAAAAAGCGGGTAAGGGCCATTCTGGCGTTTCTGCTCTCCATTGCGGAAGGGGCAGGCTATGCCCAGCAGCGGTTCCCCCGCCCCGAATTTGAGTCGGGCTATGTACAACCCGCTCCCGAACTACCGGCCCCCAGGTGGCTGCCGCTGGAATACCTCGATATACTCGTTCTGGTCGTAGTGCTGCTGCTGGCCTCCCGGTTCATCTTCAGAAAGCGTTCCAGAAAGGCCATCCTCTGGCTGTCCGTATTCTCGCTGGGCTATTTTGGTTTCTACCGCCTGGGCTGCATCTGTGCGATCGGATCTATACAAAATGTGGCACTGGCGTTGTTCCACCCGGAGTACGCCATACCCCTGACGGCGCTGGCCTTTTTCGTGATCCCTCTGGCCTTCACCCTGTTTCACGGCCGAACGTTCTGCGCTGTTGCCTGCCCCCTGGGAGCAATGCAGGACCTGTTGGTGGCCCGTCCGGTGAAGCTTTCTCCGGGAGTCAGCAAGGCACTGGGCTTCATCCCCTACCTGTACCTGGGGATGGCGGTTTTGTTTGCGGCTACCGGCACCGAATTCATCATCTGCCGTTATGACCCTTACGTGGGTATTTTCCGGCTGGACGCCGGCTTTATTATGGTGTTGCTCGGCATTGGCTTCCTGCTGCTGGGCTTATTTGTCGCCCGGCCCTACTGCCGGTTTCTCTGCCCCTACGGCGTTATACTGGGCTGGATGTCCCGGTTTTCCAAAAGGCACCTGAGCATCACTCCGGCGGAATGCATCGATTGCAGGCTGTGCGCGAAATCCTGTCCCTTTGACGCTATTGAGCCGCCGGCGCCGGCTCAGCCACTGGAAAGCCGGGAGAGTAATGTCCGGCGGCTGCTCGTCTATGCCGGGTTACTTCCGATTCTGGTGGTTGCCGGCGGCTATCTGGGCAGCAGGGCGCATGTGCTGCTGTCCAATGCCCATCCGGATGTGCGCCTGGCGGAATTGCTGGCCACTCACCCCGAAGTGAAGGATGACCCCGACAACCTCGACGTACAGGCTTTCCTGTCCTCAGGGAAAACGACGGAAGAACTGGCAGAAGCAGCCAGAGCCAAGCGAAATGAATTTTACCGGGGGGCCATGATCCTGGGCGCCTTTATGGGACTGGTGGCTGGCATGATGCTGATCAATCAGGTGATATTCCGTCGAAGAGAGGATTACGAACCGAACAAAAGCAACTGTTTCAGCTGCGGGCGTTGCATGGACTATTGCCCGGTTGGAAAAGAACCCTGGACCGCATGAACAGAGGCCAGAAAATACTACTATTCTCCAGGCTGGCCGTTGGCTCCGCCATCGCCTGCACCTTCATTTCCCTGTTGCTGCTGCTCAACTACCTGCAGGCCAACCGCGCCGGCCCGCTGGAAAATGCTGCCATGGAAGCCCTGCTCGAGCGCCTGGAGGCTGAACCAGACAACGAGGCGCTGAAGGTCGAAATCAGGAACCTGGACCTGCTCGCCCGAAAAGCGTTTTTCAATACCCAGTGGCAACTCAATACCGGGGCTATTCTGCTGCTGATCGGCGCCCTCATTTTCGGTATCTCCCTGAATGCGCTGAACAACCTGACGGCCAGCATCGAGATGCCGGAAGAGGAGGAACCGGATGTTTCCCTGGCCGGAAAGCTCGGCCAAAGGGGAGTATTGACCGGTGGCGCAACACTGGCCCTGCTGGCGCTGGCCGCTTCTTTCTTCACCCAAAGCCACCTCGAACAGTTTGAGGCGATAAGCTCACCCCCACAAGCTGCCCCCAGCGAGGAGATCGAAATCATTGAAGTCGCCTACGCCGGGACCGAGGGCTCCTCACCGCAGGCTGCTCCTGTTGTGGAAGCAGATTCCTCCCTGGCTGAAGCAGCGCCCACTGAGATCGAACCTGCAGCAAATGAGGAGGCCGCCCTCCCCAAAACGGCCAGCTACCCGGAAGCAGCGGTGGTGCGGCAACAATACGGCTCATTCAGGGGGCCTTTCGGCAATGGCATTGCCTATCAGAAAAACATACCGACGGAATGGAACGGGCCGGAAGGCCAAAACATCCTCTGGAAAACAACGCTCACCGGAAAAGGCAACAATTCGCCCGTCATCTGGGGCAATCAACTGTTCCTGGCCGCGGCCAGCAAGAGTAGCCAGCTGGTATTTTGCTACAACCGGCATTCGGGAGCCCTGTTGTGGCAGAAGGCCGTAGAAAACATTCCCGGCTCTCCCCCGGCACCTCCGAAAACGACGGACGACACCGGGTTGTCAGCACCCACCCTCGCCACCGATGGCCTTCAGGTATATGCCATATTCGCCACCGGCGATGTTGCTGGCCTGGACATGTCGGGCGAAACAGTGTGGTCGAGAAACCTGGGCGTACCCGACAACCACTACGGCCATTCCTCTTCCCTGCAAACGTGGCAGGGGAAACTCTTTGTACAATATGACACCAACAAGGGGTGCCGGGTGATGGCGCTGGACTGTAGTTCCGGAAAAACCCTCTGGGAAACCCAGCGCAACGTGAAGATATCCTGGGCCTCCCCCATACTGGCGCCCATCGGCGGAAAATACCAGCTCATATTGTCGGCAGACCCGCTGGTGTGCGGCTACGATACCGATAGCGGAGCAGAACGGTGGTGCGTCGATTGCATGATGGGTGAGGTAGGCCCCTCGCCGGCCTTCGGCAACGGGCTGGTGTTTGCCGCCAACGAATACGCCCGGCTGGTAGCCATCCGCCCCGAAGGCGGCGGAACGATCGCCTGGGAAACGAATGAGTACCTTCCCGAGGTGGCCAGCCCGGCAGTGGCTGACGGTTTATTATACATCGCCACCAGCTACGGAGTACTGGCCTGCTACGATGCAACGAAAGGTGATAAACTATGGGAGTTTGAGTCCGACTCAGGATTCTATGCTTCCCCGGTGATCGCCGACGGAAGGGTGTATGCCCTTAACCGGGAAGGTGTCATGCACATTCTGCGCCATGACAAAGAAATGCAACTGGTCAATGAGCCTCCGTTGGGAGAAAGGACAGTTGCTACCCCGGCCTTTGCCAACAGCAGGATCTACCTGCGCGGAGAAAAACACCTGTACTGCATAGGAAACTGAGCATGTATGAAAATAGACTATCGCGACATAGATGAGATCATTGCTCGGGAAGGCACGGACAAGCGTTTTGTCATACCTATTCTTCAGGCTATACAGAACAAATACAACTATCTTCCCGAAGAGGCGCTCCGGCGGGTCTGCGAGCACACGCAGATCACCCCCCAACAGATCGTCAGTGTGGCGAGTTTCTATTCTCAGTTCCGCTTATTCGAAGCCGGTAAGCACATCATCAAGGTGTGCGACGGCACAGCCTGCCACGTCAAAGGGGCGGGCCTGGTTTATGACGCCCTCAGCCGCAAACTTGACCTGAAAGAAGGGGAACATACCGACCAAACGGGCACCTACACCCTGGAAAAGGTGCATTGCCTGGGCTGCTGTGCGCTGGCGCCCGTGGTGCAGGCCGACAGCATTACCTATCCCCACCTGAACTCCAGCAAGGCGGAAAAACTGTTGGCCGACTTCGCAAAATTGAGCCGGCAGCAAAAGGAACGGCCGGCCCGGAAGCCGGTGGAACGCCCGGAAGGAGAAGTAAGGATCACGCTGGACTCCTGCTGCGCGGCCAGCGGTACGGCAGCGGTGAAACAGGCTGTAGAGAAGGTGCTGGCCGAAGAGCGCCTCAACGTCCGGTTCAAACCGGTCAGCTGCGTGGGCATGTGCAGCCAGGTGCCGGTCGTGGAAGTGGCTCCCGAAGGACAGCCTCCGCACTTTTACGCTCAGGTACAGGCCGAAGATGTGCGGCACATCCTGGAACGGCATTTCCGGCCCCGCCGGCTGATCGACCGATTTAGGATTAATGTGCTCAAGGCAGCTTCATACTTCCAGGATGAAGCCGACGGCAATGGCATGAGGATCAACGCACTCGATGCCAAAGACAAACAGGTGGCTTCCTTCCTGGGGCAGCAGGTACCCATCGCTACGGAATTCCGGGGCAGCATCGACCCGGCCGACATCGAAGAGTACCTCAGCCGGGGCGGCTTTGAAGCGCTCAGAAAGTGCCTGGAAACGATGGCGCCGACAGCCGTTGTAGAGGAAGTGAAGAATAGCGGCATGCGGGGGCGGGGCGGCGCCGGATTCCCCACGGGAAAGAAATGGGAGATGCTCGCCGCTCAAGCAAAGAGCCCCAAATACATCATCTGCAACGGGGACGAAGGCGACCCCGGCGCCTTTATGGACCGCATGCTGCTGGAGTCCTACCCCTACCGCGTCATCGAGGGTATGCTCATCGGAGCTTACGCCACCGGAGCCTCGGAAGGGTATTTCTACATCCGGGCAGAATACCCGGAAGCAGCGGCAAGTATCCGACAGGCCCTGAATGTCTGCCGGGAACGCGGGCTGGTGGGAGAACGTATTCTGGGAACGGATTTCAGCTGCCGCCTACAGGTCTATGAAGGGGCAGGGGCTTTCGTCTGCGGCGAAGAAACGGCGCTGATCAACTCCATTGAGGGTGGCCGGGGGTTCCCGCGCATCCGCCCGCCCTATCCGGTGGAGGAAGGCCTTTGGGGACAGCCGACACTGGTCAATAATACCGAGACGTTCGCCCAGATCCCCTTTATACTGAAGAACGGAGCGGGCCGTTTCAGTGCCATAGGGACCGAGGGCAGCAAGGGAGCCAAGGTGTTTTCCCTCACCGGCAAGGTCAACCGGGGCGGCCTCATCGAAGTGCCCATGGGCGCCACCATCCGCCAGATCGTAGAAGAGATCGGCAGCGGCATCCCCAACGGGCGGCAGTTCAAAGCCGTACAGATCGGAGGCCCTTCCGGTGGCTGCCTGCCGGCCAGCCTGGCTGACATCCCCATCGATTTCGAGTCGCTCAGGGAGGCCGGCGCCATGATGGGGTCGGGAGGGCTGGTCGTCCTCGACGACAGCGATTGCATGGTGGATATTGCCAGATATTTTTTGTCTTTCACCCAGAATGAGTCCTGTGGGAAGTGCACCTTCTGCCGCATCGGCACCCGCAGAATGACGGAGATCCTGGACCGGATCTGTTCCGGCAAGGGAAAGGTAAAAGACCTGGAAGAGATGGAAATGCTCGCCGGCTGGACCAGCAAGGGCAGCCTCTGCGGGCTGGGCAAAACCGCCCCCAACCCGGTGACGACCACACTGAAACACTTCCGCCACGAATACGAAGCACACATCAATGGCAAGTGCCCCGCCGGCAAATGCAAGGAGCTGATCACCTATTCCATCAATAAAAAATGTATCGGGTGCACCATCTGCGCCCAGAAATGCCCGGTGGAAGCCATCGCGTTCCGCCCCCACGAAAAACACGAGATAGACATGGAGCTGTGCATCCGCTGTAATAATTGCCTCGAGGTTTGCCCCTACGAGGCCGTCGATGTTCAATGAAAAGCTATGATCCGATTTAAAGTGAACCATAAGGAAGTTGAAGTTGCCGGAGGCGCCTACCTGCTCCCGGCCCTGCAGGCGTTGGGGTACGACATCCCCCACCTCTGCTATTACGAGGGGCTGGAGCATTACACCTCGTGCATGTTGTGCCTGGTGAAAGACGCCCGCACCGGAGCACTGATCCCTTCCTGTTCGCTTAGGGTGGAGCCGGAAATGGACATCATTACAGACGATGAAGAGATCTTCGAAGCCCGGAAAACCGGCCTTGAATTGCTGCTCAGCGACCATGTCGGCGACTGCGAAGCGCCCTGCACCAAGGCCTGCCCTGCCCACATGAACATACCGTTGATGAACCGGCTGCTACAGAACGGGAAGGCCGACGAAGCCCTGGAGGTAGTCATGAAAGATATTGCCCTGCCTGGCGTACTGGGCAGGATCTGCTCGGCGCCCTGTGAAAAGATCTGCCGGAGAAAAGATATCGACGAGCCCGTATCCATCTGCCTGCTGAAGCGGTATGCGGCAGACTCCGGCCTGTACGAACCCAGCCTGCCCGAACAGGTAGAACCCGCTTTGCAAGGCCGGAAAGTGGCTATCATAGGCTCCGGGCCGGCAGGGTTGGCGGCGGCCTACCACACTCAGCTCAGAGGCGTGCAGTGCACCATCTTCGACAAGGCGCCCGTCGCCGGAGGCCAGCTGCAGGCCATCGACGAAGCCATCCTGCCCAAAGAAGTTCTCGATCGGGAAATCTCCTTCATTGAAAAAACCGGCGTCCGCTTCAGGATGGGAGAGGCCATCGATAAAGATGCCTTCCTCCGGCTAAAGGAAAGTTATAACGCGGTGGTTATCGCCACCGGCCCTCTGGAAGAACCCCTGAGGGAATGGGGCCTAGAAACCTACAAACAGGGGATACAGGCCAACCGAAGTACTTACGAAACCAACCTGCCCGGCGTTTTTGCCATTGGGGCCGTTCTCAAGCCGATGAGAATGGCCGTAAAGTCGGTAGGGCATGGAAAGGAGGCTTCCTACTGCCTCCTCCAGTACCTGAAGGATGAGGAGGTGAAAGGGGAGCCCGGTATTTTCAACTCCCGCTTCGGGCGCATCCTTCCGGAAGAAGTGCAGGAATTCCTTAAAGAATCCAACGATCACCATCGGGTTGAGCCGATATACGGCCTGTCGGAGGGGCTGAAGCTGGAAGAAGTGCTGGAGGAAGCCGCCCGCTGCATCCATTGCGACTGCCGGAAAATTGACACCTGCAAACTCCGCATCTACGCCGATGCGTACCGGGCTGATCAGAAGCGGTTCGGAGGGGCGGAAAGGAAAGCCGTCAAAAAGGTTATCGAAAACGGAGCAGCTCTTTACGAACCGGAGAAGTGTGTGAAATGCGGGATCTGCGTCCGCCTGACGGAAAAACACCGCGAAACCTATGGCATGGCCTTCATCGGCAGAGGTTTCGACATAGAGATTGGCACCCCGTTCCATGAAACGCTCAGTACGGGCCTCGACGATATTGCCGAAGAAGTTGTCCGGGCCTGCCCGACCGGAGCGCTGGCCCTTCGCAGCCCCGACCCTCCGGATCGGCGGCTATAGCACTATTGGAGTAATAAGCGTAAATTTTTTATATAGATGAAGCTCATTATTTCCATATTTGGTTTGTTTCTTTCCTCCTGCCTCCTTGCCCAAACTAAGGATTGCTGGCCATCCTTCCGTGGTGGACAGCAACTGCAGGGCGTCACTGCCGACAGGCTCCCTGCCCAACCCCGGCTGCTTTGGACGTTCCAGGCAGAAGACGACATCAAAGCTTCGCCGGTGGTGTGCAACGGCATTCTGGTCGTGGGGTCAGTAAACGGATGCCTGTATGGGGTCAATATGGAGGGGAAGCAGCTGTGGAGCCTTCAAACCGAAAATGCCATCGAAGCCCCCGCCCTGATCTTTGAGGCAACCGTCTTCGTCGGAAACATGGACGGCACCCTCCTCGCCCTGGACCTTTACACTGGCCGGGAATTGTGGAGCTACCAGACGGACAACCAGATCATGGGGGCGCCCAATTGGTGGATACAAGGTAGTGAGGCCCGGGTCATCGTGGGCAGTTATGATTATTCCCTGCACTGTCTGGATGCGAAAACGGGTAAACTGAAATGGAAATACGAATCGGATAATTACATCAACAGCGCCGCCGCCATCATCAGCGACAAAGCCGTATTCGGCGGCTGCGACGGGTTTCTGCACATCATAAACATGCCAACAGGTATGCTTGAAAAAAAAGTGGATGTAGCCACATACATCGCCGGATCGGCTGCCGTTGAGGGCAACAAGGCCTATGTTGGCGATTATGACGGCCGCCTCTCCTGTATCGATATCGCAACGGGGGAGCTCGATTGGCAATTCGAAGGCCCGGAGTACAACCTCCCCTTCATTGCCTCCCCTTCTCTGCAGGGAAACCGGATCGTCATCGGCAGCCGCGATAAGAACATTTACTGCATCGACAAGCGAACCGGCGAGCTAATCTGGCGCCACCGCTCCGGCAGCCGGATCGATGCCTCTTCTGTCATCGCCGGCGGAAAAGTACTGGCCGTGAATATGCGGGGAGATGTCGAGATCCTGAGCCTGGAGGATGGGACGGTAATGTGGTCCTATGAACTGGGCGTCCCCATATCGGCGACGCCCGCATGCGCCTCAGGCAGGTTCTTCATCGGAGGCAGTGACGGGAAGTTCTATTGTTTCGGAGACCAACTAAAAACCGGAAACTAAAAACAGACAACCTAATCACCAGATGCAGATCATACACATCATACCCGGCTCCGGCGGCAGTTTCTACTGCGGCAATTGTTTGCGGGACAGTAAGTACGTCAGCGCCCTGCGGGCCTTGCGGCACGAGGTCATCAAGGTGCCCATGTACCTCCCCCTGTTTGCCGACGAGCACGACCTGGAGGGCGTTCCGGTATTTTACGGAGCCATCAGCATTTACCTGAAGCAGCTCTGGCCGGCCTTCCGCCACGCGCCCGCCTGGGCCGGCCGCCTGCTAAACTCCGGGCCGGCGCTGAAGGCCGCCTCCCGTTTCGCTGGTTCGACCCGGGCTGCCGGCCTGGAGGAAATGACCGTATCCATGCTCCTGGGGGAGGATGGCCAACAAGGGGAAGAGCTGGATCAACTGGCCAACTGGATCGGGGAACACTGCCGGCCGGATGTCATCCACTTATCCAATGCCCTGTTGCTGGGGCTTGCCCACCGGATCCGGGAAAAACTGAATGTGCCGGTGGTTTGCTCTCTACAGGATGAAGACGTATGGGTAAATGCCATGCACAGCGACGCCGCTGAAGAAGTATGGAACCTGATGAGCCGGAAAGCGGCCCATGTCGATGCCTTTATTGCGGTCAGCAGCCATTATGCGCAGCTGATGAAGAGCCGAATGGGGCTGCCTGCTGAAAAACTACACACCCTTTACCTGGGAGTTGACCCCGGGGAATATGAGTATATTCCTGCGCCGGAAAAACCGAAAAATATCGGCTTTCTCTCCCGCATGTCTCACGAAAACGGGCTGGACATCCTGATAGATGCCTTCATCTGGCTCTCCACCGATCCGGAAGCAGCGGAAACCAGGCTGGTCCTCAGCGGAGGATCTACCCGGGATGACGCCGGCTTTATTAAGGCCCAGAAGAGAAAGCTCAAAAAAGCAGGCATTCTTCATCGGGTGGATTTCCACGAAGATTTTGAGGGAGAGGGCCGGAAAGCCTTCTTCAGAAAAGTGTCCGTGATGTCGGTTCCCGTTCGGAAAGGAGAGGCCTTTGGCCTGTATCTGCTGGAAGCCCTCGCCTCGGGAATACCGGTAGTACAGCCGGAGCTGGGCGCCTTCCCGGAGATCATTTGCACCTCCGGAGGGGGAATAACTTATGAGCCCAACACCCAGGAAAGCCTGGCCCTGGCGCTGAAGGAGGCTTTGTTCGACTCCCGTCGGCTCGGCCAAATGAGCGCCAACGGCCGCGAAGCCATCACCAGGCATTTTCACCTCCATGACAAGGCGGCGCAGATGGCCATCATCTACGAGCAGGTGATCAGCAGAAAAAATGCGAAAACTCTTTCATAACGACTCCAATGCTCTTAACTGTAGAAAACATAAGCAAAAGTTACCCTTCGCCAGGAGGCGGGGGGCGGGAGATCTTCTCCGGCCTGTCGCTTCAGGTAGCTGAGGGGGAGAGTGTAGCCATCGTAGGGCCTTCCGGCTCCGGAAAGACCACTCTGCTCAACGTCATTGGCACGTTGGACAGCCCTGACGAGGGCCGGGTTCTTTACCGGGGGGACGACGTCACCCAATTCTCCCACCGGCAACTGGCCGCCTTCCGCAACCAGGAGATCGGCTTTGTCTTTCAGCAGCACCACCTCTTTCCACAGTGCACCCTGCTGGAAAACATCCTGTTGCCCTCCACCCCTCTAAAGGATGCCCGGTTGAAAGCAGAAAGCACCCGCCGGGGGAAGGAACTTCTGAAAAGGGTAGGTATCTGGGAGCGCCGCCACCAGAAGCCGGCGGAACTTTCCGGTGGTGAATGCCAACGGGCCGCGGTAGTGCGCGCCCTGGTTAACGGGCCCGGCCTGCTGCTGGCCGACGAGCCTACCGGCGCTCTTGACCGCGAAAACTCCACCCGGCTCGCCGAATTGCTCTTCGAGCTGAACCAGACGAGCGGTGTGGCCCTGATCATCGTCACCCACGACCTTCAACTTGCCAACCGGGCAGATCGGGTACTCTCCCTGGAAAATGGGCAGTTGGCAGAACAGCCTCCCAACAGCCAGCAATAACAAACAACCAAAAAATAACAACTAACAACCATTAAAAAACATGACCCTACTCCAGCTCATCCTGCAAACCCTCCGGCATTTCCGGAAGCAGAACCTGGCCTTGGCGTTGGGCGTGGCCATAAGCACAGCGGTCATCACCGGAGCGTTGATCGTCGGAGATTCCGTGCAGTATTCTCTGGAAAAAATTGTGGAGCTGAGGCTGGGCAAAACCACCCATACCATTTCTGCAGACGGCCGGTACTTTACCGTTTCCCTGGCGAGCCGACTGGAGAAAGCGATCGGCCGGCCAGTAGCCCCGCTTCTGCGGCTGGAAGGAATGGCAACGAGCGAAGGCGGCCATTATAACCTGCCCAAAGTACAGGTGCTGGGCATCGATGAATCTTTTGTTGAAGCCGTTGGAGGCCCCTCCCGGCTGCAAGCCATTGCCGCCGGGGAGGCCTTCATCAGCCGCAACCTGGCGGGCCGGATGAACCTGAAAGCAGGAGATGAATTCCTCATCCGGATCAAAAAGCTGAGCCTCATTCCGCTCAATGCGCCCTTTGTATCCGATGCCGGGCTGATCCAGCCGCTGCGGCTGGCCGTCGCCGGCATTCTGGAAGAAGAGGAGATGGGGCGCTTCCACCTGCAGAATATTCAGACGGCGCCTTTCAATATTTTCCTCTCCCTCGACTTCCTCAATGCAGCCATGGAAGCCGGTGGCAAAGCCAATCATTTACTGATAGCCGCCAGCAGCGAAGTAAACCGGCCTGCCATAGAGCAGGCCCTCTCCCACTCATGGACACTCGAAGACATCAACCTTGAGTTGCTGAGGGATACCCTCCAAAATGCCCTCGAGCTCACTTCCGGCCGCGTTTTCATTGACAGGCCCATTCAGGAGGGCCTGCAGCAAGCGCCAATCCCGAAGGAATTCCTGCTCACTTACTTTGTGAATGCCCTCACCGTTGGAAGCCGGTCAACACCCTATTCCTTTGTTTCCACCCTGCCGGAAGAAGAGCTGCTGCCCGAAGAGGCAATTATCAGCGAATGGCTGGCAAAAGACCTGAAGGCTCACCCAGGAGACACCATCCAAATGGACTATTTTGTCATCGGCCCGCTGCGGGAACTTGAAGAAAGAACCGCCCGGTTTACCATAAAAAAGATCGTGCCGGTGGAGGGCCGGTGGGCGGATGAAAGCCTGATGCCCCAATTGCCGGGCCTGTCGGATGCCGGCAATTGCCGCGACTGGGAAACCGGCGTGCCGATCGGACTGGAGAAGATCCGGGACAAAGATGAGGCGTACTGGAAACAGTATCGGGGCACACCAAAGGCTTATATTTCCTACACCCACGCAAGGAAGTTATGGAAAAGCCGGTTCGGAGAAAGCACTATCATCCGGTTCGCCGGCGGGCAATCCGACACCGATATTGAGAATACCGTAAAGGAATATGTCGATCCTTTCCAGCTCGGATTCAAAGTTGAATCGGTGAAGGATAATGCCCGGCTTGCCGCCAGAAACGGGGTGGATTTCAGCCAGCTATTCCTCGGCCTGAGCTTCTTTCTGATAACGGCCTGCATTCTGCTGACAGTATTGCTCTTCCAACTGAACACCGAGCAGCGATCGGCCCAGGTGGACACTTTATCCTTCCTGGGTTTCACCAACCGGCAGGTAAAAGGAATGCTGCTCGCCGAAGGGATGCTGGTTGTTCTGGCCGGCGCCGCCTTCGGCCTGCTGCTGGCTGCCGGGTACAACGAGGCCGTTTTTGCCGCCCTGAACAGCATCTGGACGGATATCGTAAGAACCCAGACGCTGGTATCCGTTCTCCGGCCGGCCACCTTTGCCATCGGTTTTCTGATCAGCACAATGCTATCCCTCGCTGTCATTTATCTTTCTCTCAGCCGCTTGCTCCGCCAGCGGCCGCATACGCTGCAGGTTGGAATCGCCGGGCCGGGAAAATCCAGGGGCAGCATCTTGAAAAACCTGTTGATGTCCGGCAGCGGCATGGCGGCAGCTCTACTGGTGGCCTGGAGTTATACCCAAAGTGAATTTCGAAATGCCGGAGTGTTCTTTGCCGCCGGAGGGCTGTTGCTGCTATCCCTGCTGTTGGGCGCCCATAAGTGGATCCACCGGGGGGAACAAGCTTCTGAGCGCCCGCAGATGACAACGCCCGTGCTCATCGGGCAAAATATCCGCAGAAATGCCAGCCGTAGTTTTCTAGTGGTGGCTATCTTTGCCCTTGCGGCCTTTATTATCGTTTCCACCGGCGCCAACCGCCGGGATTTCTTCAGCGATGCCAGGGACAAAAGCAGCGGAACGGGAGGCTTTCTCTTTTTTGCCGAGTCCACCATTCCGGTATTAAACAACCTGAACACGCCAGTCATACGCTTTGAGGCCGGGCTGGAAAAGGAATACACGGTAGTACAACTGCTGGAATATCAGGGCGACGACGCCAGTTGCCTGAACCTGAACCGAACGGCCAGCCCCCGGATACTTGGAGTTAACCCTAAGGGCCTTGCCGGGCGGTTCAGCTTCACCGGCGAGGCGAAAGATATGAATATCGCCCCCTCCTGGCATTCTCTCGAACAGGGCTGGCCCGGCCATACCATACCCGCCATTGCCGACCAAACGGTCATTCAGTGGGGGTTGGGGCTCAAAGTGGGCGATACGCTCCAATACGTGGATGAGAACGGGGCAACACTGAACCTGAAACTCATTGGAGGCCTGGCCAATTCCATTTTCCAGGGCAGCGTGCTCATCAGCCAGGATAACTTTCTGCGACACTTCCCCTCCGTCAGCGGATCCAATGTTTTTCTGATCGATGGTAAAGCGGAACAAAAGGCTGCCATTCAGCAGGAACTGCAACAGAGCTTCCGCGACTACGGATGGACAATGCAGGAGGCTGCAGCCCGCCTGGCCGAGTTCAATTCCGTGGAGAATACCTATCTGTCCATCTTTATGGCCCTGGGCGGGCTGGGGCTGATCATCGGCACCATCGGGCTGGCCATTGTTCTGGCCCGCAACCTGCTGAACCGGAGGAACGAGCTTGGGCTCCTACAGGCCCTGGGCTTCCCGAAAGCATTGATCCTGAGGGTCATCGTGCTAGAGCACTTATACCTCCTGCTGATGGGCGTCGGCATCGGGCTGGCCACTTCTTTACTGGCCACTTTACCAGCGTGGCTGAACCCTCACATCGAGGGGGCGCCGTGGAGCATTACCCTGCTCCTCAGCCTTATTTTTGCCAATGGAGTACTATGGATAGTGCTGATAACCCGGCGCTTTTTGGACAGAGATGAAGTGGTGAAGGCGCTGAGGAGTGAATAAATTACAGACAGAATTAACAAGATTTACATGATGCTGGAGTCCGCAAGTATAAATCCGGACAATCCTGTCATCTCTTTTTACCCATAGGCCCCATACCACCCGGCTCCCATCAGGGCCGTCTTCTGGTTGAGGATCAGGGTAACCGGCGCCGCTTTTACCAGGGATGCCAGGCGGCCAACGACAAAGAAATTCTCATTAAAAATGTCGCGGTGAACATCATTCCATATCTTGGGTACGATACCGCCTCCGATGTAGATGCCGCCGGTTGCTTTGAATTTAAGGACAAGATTGGCGGCTTCCCATGCCAGGTAGCGAAAAAAGAGGCGAATAGCCTCCTGGCTGATGGGGCTGCCCGCAGCTGCTGCCCGGCTGATGGCAGGCGCCTCAATGTGTTCCAGGGTGGGAGGCGGCTCCATCTGTTCTATATCCCTCAGGAACCGGAAAATATTGGTGATTCCCATTCCTGAAACCACTCTTTCCCAGCTGACGTGGCCGTATTGTTCGGCCAGATAGTTAAACAGGCGCCAATCGCGTTCATGACGGGGGGCAAAATGCGCATGCCCCCCTTCTGTGGCAAATGGATGAAAAGCCTCTCCGTCCCAGTATAGCCCCCCCTCTCCAAGGCCGGTGCCAGGAGAAATGACCGCGCCGTTTCCCGGCTCGGGGTTTTCTCCGGGGTGAATGAGTTGCAGGTCATCCTCCTGCAAAGCACCCAGTCCGTAACAGTTGGCTTCCAGGTCGTTGATCAGGAAAACCGTGTCCATGTTCAATGCCTGGCGAAGGCCCTCACTGTCTATGTCCCAGGGAAGGTTAGTACCCTCGGCCCTGCCTTGTTTCACCGGCCCGGCAAAGGAGATGCTCATCCGTTTCGGTATCTTTTTCTGCTCGCAAAAATCGAGCGCCATATCGATCAGGGAGTCCCACCTTGAGGAGGCGTAGCGGTGTTCTTCCTTAAGCACCGGCCGGCCATTTTCCATAACGAAGAGCGCCATGTCAGCCTTGGTGCCTCCGACATCGGTGGCCAGCAGCCTACCTCCTTCCGGCAGGGGGGTCTTTCGGGAAAAAGCAATGGGTATGAGCGTATTTTGCATGATTGGCCTGTTGTTTGTTAAAAGATTGATGGGGATCGCTACTCATGGAGTAAAATTACTCAAAAGAGGCGAAGATGGGGAAATATCCAGGGTATAGAACCGGATAATATGCTTCACTTACTTCTGCCCCTTGTGTTAAATTAGCGAATTTTCGCTAAAAACAGAACTAAACCCTGAGGTATCCTGTTTTTATTGCTAACAAATTAAATCTCATGGCCAGCCTGGAAACAGGCATTTCATAGGGTTTTTAAATTTTTCGGTCATGAAGAACAGGTTTCTTAAACGGTTCTGGCACAGTCGCCGGGGGCGCAATAAGAGCAGCGAGGAGCAAACGCTTTTCCAGAACCTGTGGGAGAAGATACGTGACAAAGCCACCACTGCCTTGGCCATCCTCGTGGTAGGGCTTGTGGGTTCTGCTCTAACGCTCCTTTTCATTTATTTGGGAGGCGATGTATATCTTCGTAAATATCACATCCTGAAAACGGAAGCGGAAACTACTCAGCAGGTTGTTTTTGAAGGAGTTCTTTATCAACTAGCTGACGAAAAAGCAATCCCTCTGACCAACATTACAGTAGCAATAGAAGGAGTGGACGATTTTGCCGAAGTCACGGATGAAAAAGGGTGGTTCAGGATGAAAGCAAGGCTTCCTTTGGGTCAAAAAGCGGTTAACCTCCGTTTTATAGATCAAGACAACCGGTTGATCCATGAAGAAAAAGCGGCAGTTATACTCAATGAAATTGATATCGATTCTCCTGTGAGATACGTCGTACACGAGGCCAATTCCTCCATACCTCTTTAATTTCTGAGGCGGGAAATTGTTAAAGTTGGGTACAACTTACCTAAATAATTCAATTTCAAGTTGTTATTTTTTGGAAAGGTGGCTACTTTTAAGGCTTTGTTTCAACAAACGCCTTTGATATTGCCATGGCTGCCAAGAAAACCCTAGCCCTGTTCATCCTGTTTTCAGCTGTGTGTGTGCTCGTCGTTTATGGGTTCACAAAAGACGAAAAAACCTTCGGCGTAACCGGTAAGATAAAATTTGAAGACGAAAACCCCGCCGGTACTGTAGTAGTGTACACCACTGGCGAAGACTCCCCTCTCCGTAATAAGGAGGAAGGAAATTATATACAGGAAACCCTCCTTGAAGACGGCAGCTTTTTCCGCCCGGTTACCGACCTGGGAGGAAAAGATATCAACATCTGGATATACAGAGAAGGGTATCCGGTTATCCACAGCACCAGAGTTTTGAACCCTCGGGAAAAGAGTATTGATTTCGGCGAAGTGTTTATTCCCGGAAACCTTAAGAAACAAAAACCTGGCGTTGTAGCTGCCACTCCTCTGGAAGGATACCACAATATCTGCCTGGAAGGGCAGCCTTATCCTGTTAACCTCAATGAGGTTCAATGTATTCAGAACTTTTCCAGGAGAAGTTTTCCCACCAATGATTGCCTCAGGAGAAAGGCGAGTACCGTTTTTAAAGCTTTATTCCTCTATGACACCAACAAACAGGGGCAACCGAATTCCACTCCCGAATATGATAGCCTGTTCTTTGGCCAGTGACCTTAAAAACCTGCCCTTCTGTGCACTCGATCACTAACTTTTGCATCAGCATGGTGCATCTTTGCTCAAAAGCAAGTGATATGCTACAAAAGGTTAACAGCAAGAATTTCCGAACGACAGTACTCAACTCCCCCCAACCCGTCGTAGTCGATGTATGGGCCGACTGGTGCGGCCCCTGCAAAATGCTGGCGCCTCAGTTCGGTGCTGCTTCCCGTGAACTGGAAGGCAAAGCCCGTTTCGTCAAGCTCGACGCCGACAAAAACCAGAAGCTGGTGCGCAAATACAAGGTCATGGGCCTGCCTACTCTCCTCTTCTTCAAAGATGGCCAACTGGTGGACCGGACGACCGGAGTGGTGTCCAAATCAACCATCCTGAAACGAGTGAAGCCAATGCTGAGCGAGGAAGACAGAGCAGCTATAAAAACGGGGTTTAACTGGAAGTTCTGGGAGTAGAGAGGTATGCCAGAGAAGGTTAATTCTGATTGATAAACGGTGTCTTATCTGTCAAGGCTCAATCTTAATTTCTTCGCGCTGGAAGAAAATTTTCCCTACCCTTTTGATATGATCTAAAAGTTCCGGATTCTCAATATGATGGAAAATAGAAAGGCCTATCTTATAAGGAAGAAGAAGGCCATCCAGGGCTTTGCTGCCAGCGGATTTCCTTTTCCATAAAAAAGGAATAATACGCAAGATTCTATCGCGGTATCCTATGCCTGCTTTTTGCCAGTTAATTCCCAAAACAAACCTTGGAAAACTCAGGAAACCCCAATGAGCCCCGCCGCCGCAAAAGTGATGTACTCCATAAAGAACAGCAACCAGATAAACTGATAGTACTGCTGAACGGTTACTTTCTTCCGGAGGTCCACCCTGGAGTTAGCCCCCCACAATAATACCAGCAGCAGCACGTGCGCCACTGAAAAGACGATCCCGTTCAACTCAAAGTTCCACAAAAAGGGAAAGGCCACCAGGCAGGCAAAAACCATACTGATCAGAATATTGCCGGCCAGAAAGACTTTCCTGGCGCCGATCCGAAGCGAAAGTGTACGGATCTCGTACTGCCGGTCGCCTTCCATATCCGGTATATCCTTAAACCAGGCAATAACAATGCTGAAAACAAAAATGGCGCAGGTCAGCAGCCAGACGGCCGGCGGGATGTTCTGCCTTCCGTTTATGATGAAGTGAAAATTCAGGAAGAGCAACAGGTTGACGATGAGGCCGCGCACGGCAATGATGCAGAAGGCCGCCCAGAAGTAAAAACGCTTCAGCCGGAATGGAGGCAGGGAGTAGGCCGTACCCAGGGCCAGGCTGAGCAGCACGGTATATAACAGGTATTTCCCAATGTAAAAGGCAATGCCCAGAGAGAGGAGGACCGATATTGTGATCAGGCCATACCCCATCCGCATGGAAAAGGCGCCGGAGGCCAGCGGCAGGTAGGGTTTGTTGATGCGGTCGATCTCCACATCCGTGATCTGATTGAGGCCAACTATATAAATGTTAGCGCCCAGGCAACTGGCCAGCGTAAGGAACAATTCCGGCAGATGCCAGTCCTGATACCCCGAATACGACAGGGCCAGCAAGTAAAGCGCCAGGATGCTCAGCGTAGTGCCGATCACAGTATGCAGGCGGGAAAAGCGAATAAAGTTTATTAAAAAATCCATAAGGGATATATCAATAATGGAACACTACATCGATCGATCCTTTCGCCGGTTTTCTCCTTTGCCAAAACTGAATTGGCCTCATAACTTCTGCCCTCCTCCTTTCTGCCCCTGAAGCACCCCAAACCGGATCAGCCCCATCCGGTACCCTTTGATCATATAGCGCACCGCCCATGCGCCCTTCAGGGTTGGCCAGCCGGCCCGAAGCAACCCTTTTACACTGCGCCACCGGAAACCCGACCGCATCACCGCGCCCCAGAAAGGGGCCACGGCATTGGTCCAGTCCGCCGTTTCCACTCGCTCAAAACCGCTGGCCCTCGCCATTGCCGCCAACTCCGGAACAGACACCAGGGGAGGGAGGTGATAATACCGGTAAATGCCTTCCAGCAAAGCCTTTTCCTTCTGGCTCAGTTCCGGCGGCAGGGGGCGGTGAAACCAGGTAGCCACCAGCAGCTTACCTCCCGGCGCCATCAGTTTAAAAAACAAGTTCAGCATTTGCTGCTTTTCCCGGATGTGCTCGGCGCTCTCCAGAGACCAAACCAGGTTGAAAGGGCCGTCGGCGTCCGAAAGGCTCATCATATCCTGCGCTCTTATTTCCACCTTTTTCTCCAGTCCGGCAGCTTTGTTGTATCTCCTGCCCTGCTCCGCCTGCACGGGGCTAAGGGTGCAGCCCATCACTCTGGCATCGTACAGCTGGGCCAGCAGGCGGGCGCTGCCACCCACGCCACAACCAGCGTCGAGAATGTGGGAGGCGTTTTCCACCCCGCCCCACTTCAGCAGTTCCAGGGCCAGGTCGGCCTGCGCCTGCCGGTGGTTTTTGCGGGCTTTGCCATCTTCCCCGTAGAAGCCGTGATGCATGTGCTCGCCCCAGGTGTCCAGCCAGAGGGCAGTGGAGCGGTCGTAGAAGTGTTGGATGCGTTGGTTGAGGGTGTCCATTTTTATCTTTTTAGACTGACAGGTTTCGAAAACCAGCAAACACTACTTTGTTCCTTTAACAGGAACGCGGGCCTCCAGGCCACTTCGAATGTTTATAGTATTAAGTCTTTTAGAAGTAATTATCTGGTCCAGCTTCGAAATGACATTTCAAGCCTTTGTTTGCCCCAAACCCTGAAGGGAGCAAAGGCTGGAAATGCCTGGCCATCCTTTAGGATTGAGGTAGGGGCAGGCATTTTCAGCCGAATAGCAATACAGTAATGATCATATTAAATAAATCGCCAGCCCAATAATCAAAACAATAACTGCCAGGGCAGTAACCTGATACCCATTCAGCCGCTCCCGGTATTCTTCCGGCACCTCTTGCTGCCCGTTGAACGCCCGGCGCAGGTAGCCGAACAGAGCCGCCGGAATAAAAACAAAACCCGCCAGCGAACCGATGAGCACCCTGCCGGCCAGTTGCAGCCACCGGCCTGCCGTCATTTTCTCTTCCGCATCGCCTGCCGGAGCAGGCGCTGCCGCCGGAGGCAGGCCCGCCCGGGGTTTTACCCCGGAAATGGCGATGCCGTACTCTCCTCGGCCCGTCACCCAGTGCGGTTTCACATACCGCACCCTGATATCCTGAAACCCCGCCTCTCGAAACCAGTGCATATACTCTTCCTCTTTGGGGAACAGCATCCAGGTATTGGCCATAAAGCGGGCGATGGCGTTTTCCGGCTCCAGCGGGCCGATCATCAGGGCTATGCCGCCCGGCTTGACGACCCGGTAGGCCTCATTGATGCCTTGCTGCGGGTTGGGCCAGTACTCGATGCTGCCGGCAGAAACGTAGCGGTCGAATTCGTCGGTGCCGAAGGGGATGTTCTCCGCATCGCCCAATTGAAAGGTACAGCCCTGCAACACGGCCTTTTTCTTCGCTTTCGCCATCTGATGGGGGCTCTGATCCACACAGGTTACTCTTTCTGCCGAAGCCAGCCGCACAATGCCCTCGGTGGTGAAGCCCGTCCCGGAACCGACGTCGATGATCTTCAAACCATCTTGCTCCAGTTGCCCCAGCTCCAGCGCCTCATCCCGCATGCGCTTTGTCCAGAATAAGGGGTTGACCAGCTTGTCGTAAAAGATAGACAGGTAGCGGTAGAACCAGTAGGCCTCTTTCTTGTGTTGGATCAGTCGCATTTGAGGTGTTTTATGTTACCACGATTTTCAGTCATGATAAAGAAATGGTATTTTTTCCTTTTGAACTCTGGGGTAGATTGTTAGATTGTTTGATTGTTGAGATGGCCTGAACAATGCTGCGGTCAAACCATTTAACCATCCAGCCCTCTAACCATCCAACAATCCCCCTCACGCCCGCTTGTGGGTAATCGTACTCACCGGGCAGATATCCTCACACAACAAACAGGCAATATCGCAGGGCCGGTCCACCGCAATGGTATCAAAGGGGCTGATGAAGCCGGCTTCCTGCGGGCAGATAGCTACACAGGCCCCGCAGTTGATGCAGGCGTTCCAGCCGATGGCGAAAATGACGGGTTCTTTTTTGGACATAGGTGTTCAGATTTTCTTGTATTCGGAATTCGGGCTGAAGTAGCCGGCCATGGTTTGATACAGTAAGGCATCGCGCTCCTCGATGTCATTGTTTCGGAAAATATCGGCCTTTACGCCGTAAAGTTTCCACATTTTGTTGCCCAGGGCTTCCAGCCAGGCGTTTTGATAGCCTTCGAGGTTTTGGGCAGTGGGTGGTTGGCCACTGTTCAGGAATTCGGCCAGGAAGTTGCCGGCAATGTATCCGCCGCTCAGGGCCGTATGTATGCCGCCGCCGGTGATGGGGTTGACGTGGCGGGCAGCATCGCCCACCAGAATGAGGTTGTCGGCATACTGGGTGCGCAGGGGCGCCGCCAGCGGCACGCCGCCCCCCTGTATCTCCAGGATGCGGGAATTTTCAAAGCGATCTTTGAAAAAGGATTGGCGGATGAATTTATCGAGATGCCATTGGGCATCCTTATCCGTCATGGTGGAAATGACGCCCAGGCCGATCTCGGCGTAGCCATGTCCCTTGGGGAAAACCCAGGCGTAGCCCCCCGGCGCCCATTCATGACCGGTGATGATCTCCAGCAGGCCCTCCGTTTCTACCTGATCGACGATGAACTGCAGGCAGCTGGCCAGCTCCGTGATCTTGATGTGGGTGCGCAGCCCCGCCCACTTACCGACTTGCGACTGCAGGCCGTCGGCGCCGACTAATATCCGGGCTTTGACCTTGATTTCCTGGTTGAAGCGACGCAGGAAAACCTCGCAGCTGCCGTTGGCGTCCGGACGGTAGGAAAGGCCTTCCGTCTTCAGCCACACCTCCACCCCTGCCCGCTCCGCCTGCGTCATCAGGTAGCGGTCGAAGCGGCGGCGGTCCACCACATAGCCCAGAGGTTTTTTGCCGTCCTCCGGGCCGTATTCTTCCGGCTTGAGCCGGCGGTAGTCGATGGTGGTTTTTTCTCCTCTCCCGTTGTAAATGCCGAATCCGTAGATGGGCTCGTGGATGAACTCGGCATCCGGCGTTATTCCCACCTCTTCCAGAGCGTGGCGGCTCACCGCCCCCGAACACTGTATGGGGGCGCCCAGTTCCTGCCGCTTGTCCACCAGCAATACTTTCAGCCCGTGTTGAGCCGCAAAGCGGGCAGTGGTGGAGCCGGCGGGCCCCGAGCCGATGATCACAAGGTCGTATTGGGAGTCTGGCATAGAGAGATATTTTACTTCTATTCGAACCCTAAACCGGCAGAGTGGTTCAGCCAAAATCGGTTTTCCTCCAAAATGGCACCCATTTCTCATGAACATTTGACCCTTTTTCCCCTTAACACAAATGCACGAATGCACGAATGCACGAATGCACAAATGCACAAATGCACATCAACACATCAACACATCAACACATCAACACATCAACACATCAACACATCAACACAACCTACCATGTGGAAAGAAGAAAACAACCAACTCAAAGCAGCCTTCAAATTCAAAGATTTCACCGAAGCCTTCGCCTTCATGACCGAAGTAGCCTTCCACGCCGAGAAAATGCAGCATCATCCGGACTGGCACAATGTGTACAACACTGTCGAGTTTGCGCTGAACACCCATGATGCGGGCGGCAAGGTGACCGAGAAGGACCACCAGCTGGCCGGGGCGATCGATAAGGTTTATAAGCGGTATAGTTAGGGTAGTTTGCTTTTCGCTGTTCGCCATTCGCTGTTGGCAGGATGGAATGCCGGCAAATTTCTCCTACTTTTGCATGGAAACGAATCCTAACCAAAAGTTATGCAACTCACCTCCAAACTTCCCCACGTCGGCACCACCATCTTCACCGTCATGTCGGCCCTGGCCAATGAGCACGGGGCGATCAACCTGTCGCAGGGCTTTCCGAATTTTCCGTCTCCGGAGCGCCTGTCTGAGCTGGTTTGCCACTACATGAAAAAAGGCTACAACCAGTACGCCCCCATGCCGGGCGTAGCAGGCCTGCGGGAGCGGCTGGCGGAAAAGGTAGAACAGCTCTACGGCGCAACGATCAACCCCGATACCGAGATCACCATCACCGCCGGCGCTACTCAGGCCATCTTCACCGCCATTACGGCTTTCATCCGCCCCGGCGACGAGGCCATCCTCATCGAGCCGGCCTACGATTCCTATAAGCCGTCCATCGAGGTCAATGGCGGCACACCAGTGCCCTACCAGCTCCATGCGCCGGATTACCGGGTGGATTGGGCCGAACTGGGCCAGCTGGTGACCTCTCGCACCCGCATGATCATCATCAACACGCCGCACAACCCCACTGGCACCATTCTTAAGGCTGAAGATATGCTGGCGCTGGAAAAGCTCACCGCCGGCACCGACATCCTGGTGCTCAGCGACGAGGTCTATGAACACCTGATCTACGACGGGCAGGAACACCAGAGCGTACTCCGCTATCCCGCCCTGTGGGAGCGCTGCCTGGCTACCTTTTCCTTTGGCAAGACCTTCCACAACACCGGCTGGAAGGTAGGCTACTGCCTGGCGTCCGCTCACCTGATGGCGGAGTTCCGCAAGGTGCACCAGTTCAATGTGTTCACCGTCAATACCCCCGTGCAATATGCCCTGGCCGACTACCTGGCCGATCCGGAAACTTACCTTTCTCTGCCTGCTTTCTTCCAGCAAAAAAGAGATTTCTTCCTCGAAACTATGAAAGGCTCCCGCCTGCGGCCCCTGCGCTGCGAGGGCACCTACTTCTACCTCTTCGACTACAGCGCCATCAGCGATGAGCCGGATATGGAGTTCGCCAAACGAATGACCACCGAATGGGGCGTGGCGGCCATTCCGGTGTCGGCTTTCTATTCCAATGGTTGCGAAGACAAAGTGATCCGCCTGTGCTTCGCCAAAACGGAGGAGACGCTGGAGCGGGCAGGGAAGGTACTTAGGGGAATGTAGCGTAATGCACCTCACCAAGCCCCGTCAGGGGAGTGTTCATAGTTTCTGGTTCCTGGGTTCTTTGTTACTCTGGAAACCAACGGATTAGCCTAATGCGGACACGCTTAATTGAACTATCCCCCCGTCAGCTAACAACTTTCCGTTGTCTGCTGACTTAATCCTGAACCTGTAGAAATGAGCAGACAACAGAAAGTTGTCAGCTCATATAAACCCTCACCGCTTCACAAAGCGCTTCTATCGCCACTACCCGTCCCAGCCCCTCTAACTCCCCAAAGGGGAGAACCGGCCGGGTGGCAAAATTGGCCTAGGCCCTCACCGCTTCACAAACCCCTCCATCGCCACTACCTTCCCCTCCCGCAAATACTGCAAATAATATACCCCGGCCGGCAACTCGTCCACCTCCACCAGCAGCGTCACTTCCGAACTTCGCCCGGCATGGCCGGCTACGTCCGGCGAAGCTGGAAGGCGGGTGGAAAAACGCCGCCACTCCCGCCCCTGCGCATCCAGGATGCGGAAGTGATGCTCCCCGCCTGCCGGGCCGGAGAAATACACCTGCAGTTCTTCGCTCACCGGGTTGGGGTAGAGCAGCAGCGTAAAGTCATCGGACGACTTGGAGTCGTCTGATGACTTTACCCCGCTCACCAGCTCGCAGCCAGGCACCAGGCAGCCATATTCATCCACCTTGAGCAGCCAGCCCTGCTGCCGGGGGGCATTGATGGTATCGCGTACTTCGCCAACCATGATGAAGCCGCCGTCGGGCGCCTGGGCTAAGTCGTTGATGTAGTGGCGGGTATTTTGGCTTGGAATATGTTGGTAATATCTTTTCCAAAGTAAAACCCCATCAGAAGATATTTTTGCCAATACCCCATCGAAATACAGACCATCTTCAGGAGTGCCTTCAATTAAATTGCCCGCCACAGCATAGCCACTGCCATCCTGAACTTCTATACCTGAGGTAAGTTGGTTGTTATAGGATATGGCCTGGAAAGAATCTCGTACTAATACGCTCCATTCCTCTTGACGGCTGGAATCCAGTTTAAAAACGTAATTATGCCAGCGCATCTGGCCCGTTTCAGGGTTTATATATACCTCAACTCCTTGCCCAGTAATTACTAGCAACCCGCCGTCAGTTGTAGCAATGCCCCTACCTTCCTTGCCCCGGAGCTCGCCAGTAGGCGAGAAATATTCCCATAATACATCACCATCCTCATTGATTTTAAAAATATGATTGCGTGCTTCATAATTCTGACGGGCGACATTGGTGTTGTCTCGAATGGAAACAATAATATAGCCGCTAGGAGTAGCAATAATATTGTGAGGGGTGTCATCTTTGGAGGTAATCCCATACTCTTCTTCCCATAACAACTCGCCTTCTTTGTTTAGCCTTAAAATTTGAATTTCATCATTATTGATGCCTTCAGGAGAACCGATCCAATTCAACAGTAAATAACCATTTTCTAATATTTCTATATCTCTAGTAAAGATAAACCCTTCATCTGGATAATAAGGGTTGGGAAACTGTGCGGTGAAAACCGTATCGCCATCTTCATCATAAACAATTAATAAGGCTCTCATTAAGCTATCTACTGTATAACCGGCAGCAGCAAAGCCTCCTTCCGGCAAAGCTTTAAGGTTATTTAGCCAGGTTTGATAGGATTTTACTGTATCTCTTACTGTTTTTAATAATCCAATTTCTCCTTGTATTGAAAATTTCACAAAAACATTTCCAGCCTCGTATGGTGGTATGGAATCAGCGATCACTCCTGTTACATAATAGCAACTATCGGTTGATATAATACTCGTCAAGACTGCTGCTGGAAATTCAAAGTGAAAGCGCTTACTGAAAGTGTTTTGCCCCCATAAGGATAGGGCATTGAATGCCACCAATAAAAGAGATATAATAATTCGCATCTATAAATATGTTGAATTAATATGGGTAGGGGAAGCAGAATCCTTTCTACTTCCCCTCTGTTCAGTGAATTATATCTACTTCTGAATTGCTAATTTCCCCATAGGCCCGCTCTTTCCGCCTACCCACAACTGATACCAGTACACACCCTCTATTAAGCCAGAAACGTCCCATTCTTTTAGCCCGGTATGGGAAGAGAGGGGAATTTCCGTTACTAACTGCCCCATAGTGTTGAGTAACCGTATCACTGCCTTTTCTTCCTTTAGTAAGGTATATTCAAACGTAACCGTTGCTTTTGAAGGGTTAGGATACACCCGAATATTTGCCAGGGTTAGTGGTTGCGAAAAAGAACCCACCGGAGTTCGTGCCTGGCTAGCAGGAGGCAAGTCATGATTAGGTTCCATTTCAACATCATAAGCATAATCCAGCAGGCTTTTTGCCTGAAGGCCCGCTAATCCCGGCTCCTGGGCAATGGTAGAAAGCGTATCTACTGCCAGGCTGTCCATTTGCAATATATCAGCCTGATTATCCAGTAATTGAAATAGACCTTGTTTGTTGCTATACTCTGCTTGCTGTTCTTGCGAAAGCTGGAATAAGAGAGGAATAGAGTCAAGGGCGCTTTGTGCCGCCTCTCCTTGCCCCGTTTGGAACAATAGGTCAGCTTTCAGGTACGCTGCATGCAGGCTGCCTTTGTGATCCAGCCAGGCCAGCACGCTGTCAGTTTGATGAGCGGCGGTATCCAATAAAAAATAAGCCAGCACCAGGTCGGCAGAACGGTGTTTGCCGGCATAGGCGGCGGAAATAGACGCTTCCAGAGCTGAGCGAGCGGTTTGAGCTATACTTGCAGCCTGCACCGTCGCTAGCTCTGTTTCATTCAGGCTGGAATGCTCCTCCAGATAATCTAGGAAACCTCCCTTTCGAACCGCATCCGGGTTGGCCGCCAATACGTCCACCTGCATGGAATTGGTGAAAATAGTAGGCCTGTCCACGACAGCCTGTAGGACTTGTTGAGAGACATAGGGAGAAAGAGCCAGTAAATCACTGGTCAAAGCTGCGGCTTGCCAAGCTTTGGCTGCGTTCACTTCTGCCACTAGGCCAGGTGTGTCTCCATCATTAAGTGCCGCTTCATAAGCTGCCTTATAAAGCAGGTGCTTTCCCTTCGCTTCCTCAAAGCGGTCTTTTACCAGCTCGATATCTCCAACGGGGACTTCGCCGCCGATTTCTCCGTTGCTACAGTCGTTAGAGGTAGCAGACACGAGGTTTATTCTATTTTCCGTGTATTGGGTCGGCTCTTCAGAGGACTCCGCATTGTTAAAAAAGTAATTGATTATATTTCCTGAATTCTTGAAATGCCCTTCATTGTCAATAACATCTGGAGAAAACGTGTTGCCGGCAGCTTCACTTGAAGCGCTTTGTTGATTTTCTGTAATTCCTCCCCCTTCCTGCACCCAAAAGTCGAAAGTGTTACTTCCTGGGTTTTTATTACACTCATATACGATGCCACCGCTTGTAAGTCCTCCTACATTATCTCCAATTGCTCCATTGCCTACATATAGTGTGTCAAATTTATTATCGTAGATTACATTAGCATCTGTGCCTTTTCCCGTATCCACCACTTTAATGCCCACCGTTGAATCCTGGCTGGCCGCCAGGCCCAGGCAGGTATTGTCCGCAATTGAAAAGCCGGTGCTGTAATTCACCTGTACCCCTTCCTGAGACACCAGGAACGGCGGCAGGTTGGTTACATGGCCGCCGATGAGCAAGGTGCAGCGGGTAATGGTGAAGTGGTTGGCGCCGGTGGCCAGCACGCCTTTTTCCAGTTCGGAAAAGGTGGCGTCCTTGATGGCAAAAGCCTCAGCGCTGGCCGCATTGCTCGCTTTTACCCCATAGCGGAGTTTCCGGAATACGGTTTGGTTGCCCGAAACCGTGAAGTTGGCGTCCAGGCTCAGGATGCCGGCCCCTTTGCCCAGGAAAACATTACCCGCTCCGGTGTCATTGGAAAACGTGCAGTTGATGAACTGCAGGCCATGCACGCCGTTGAGCTTAATGTGCTCCCGGAAGGGGTGGCCGTAGTGGCCGCCGTCTATGGTAAAAGTGCAGTTGACGAAGCGCCCGTAGTTTTGCCCCCCATACTTGCGGAATTCCGCCGAGCGGGCATTATTGGTGAAGCTGGCGTCGAAGGCCAGCACCAGCCCACCGGAGGTGGATTCCACATCGCCGCCCGCTGCATTGGGGTTGAACGCCACAATGGCCTCGGTGGCGAACTCAACCAGCCCGCCGTCTATATACAGCTTGCCCTGCCCGGTATTGGGAACCTGCGTGGCCGTGGCGTCACCCCACACCTCGATGCCTTTCCAGTAGCCGGCGCCGGCTTTCGTCATCACGCCGCCTTCCAGGCGCAGCTCAGCCCCCGGTTTCACCACAAACCTGACGCCGGAATGCATAGAGGCCGTGGAGGTAATGGTTAGTGTGTTCGGCGCTTCGATGTAAACGTCGGTGCATACTTCGACGGGCTCGTCCCAGGTGGTATTGGCGGTGATGACAAGTTTGTCCGATAGGGTGTTTTGCATGAACCGGTAATCAATATCTACCTCACCACTACTGTATTGAACAAAATGTATTACCTTTTTCATCCTTGACACCTGCCCTGGAGTAAAATGCTCATAGCAAACCCGGTAGTAGGACATATAATTGTTGAGGTCAACATCCCAAAAAGGCTGAAAGGGGTTAATGGAACACGTTTGTGTGCTGGAATCATACGATAATGGTGTGAAGAATCCATACTCGTCTCCAAAATACAACCAAGGGTCGGTTGGCGTATCCGGCACACAATCTCCGCATTTATAAAGGTTTACGGAAAAAGAATCACAATATATGGCCGGGTCCGTATCGTCATAATCAGGAATCCTGAGTTTGCAAAAACCTTCAGAACCCTGAAAAGTATGGTACAGGCCAAGGCAATGGCCCACTTCATGCACTACTACCCCGATGCCTGCATCATCCAAAAGGATTAAAACAGGCGCCAGCCTGACATGCCTTATTAAGCAATGTAACTTCTTCCTTCGCCAAGGTTTGCGCCTTCGCAAGGCTTCGGCGCACAATGTCGGCGGAAAAATGTGTGTGTGTGTCCGCCGGAGCTTCGGCGGATGAAGGTGTAAACCTGCCTGAAATGAGATCGGCCATAGTATTTGGGATTTGGTGAAGAAATCAAAGAGCGCCTTGCGCCCGTAATGAATCGCCGGGCAACGGCAGGTTAGAACGTGTAGTAGTGGTAAGTTAGGGATTATATTTCAGCCGGGCAAATGGTTTAACATACTTACAATGTTAATGTTTTAAGCCGATACACAGTGTTGCAAAATTCCGGAGATGATATTCGAGCCCTGCCCTATTAATACGCCCGCTCATCCTTCCCTTCCATGAAATTGATGAAGGCCCGGTTCACCACGCGGTTGCCGCCGGGGGTGGGGTATTCGCCGGAGAAGTACCAGTCGCCGTTGTTGTTGCAGCAGGCTTTGCGCAGGCCCTCCACCGTCTGGTAGATGACTTCGATCTCGGGTTTGATCTTCGGCGGGGTGACGATCTCAGCAATTTTCTTGGAGACCTTCTCATAGGGGTATTCGTCGTACAGGGCCGCCACCTCATTTTTGATCTCTTCGGGCGGCAGGTGCTCCTGGGCTTTGCAGCGCATGTAGGTTTCCTCCAGCAGGTGCTCCTTGCCGTCCTTTTTCAGCAACTCTACCAGGGCGCGAAAGGCGACGAATTCCTTCATGCGCGACATGTCGATGCCGTAACAGTCCGGAAAGCGGATCTGGGGGGCGGAGGAGACGATAACGATCTTTTTCGGTTTGAGGCGGGAGACGATCTGAATGATGCTGTCCCGAAGCGTTGTGCCCCGCACAATGGAGTCGTCGAGCAGCACCAAGGTATCCCTGTCGTTCTCCACAATGCCGTAGGTGACGTCGTAAACGTGGGAGACCATGGCCTCCCGGGAAGTGGTGTCGGCAATAAAGGTGCGCTGTTTGGCGTCCTTCACCACGATCTTTTCCATGCGGGGTTTCAGGGCCAGTATCTTTTCCAGCTTTTTGAGCTTGATGTCCTTGCCCATTTTGAGGATCTTCTCCTTCTTGATCTCGTTGAGGCGGCTTTCCAGGCCTTCCATCAGGCCGTAAAAGGCCGTTTCGGCAGTATTGGGTACGAAGGAGAAAACGGTGTGCTTGAAATCGTAATTCACGGCTTCGAGCACGGCATCGGTCAGCTGCTCGCCGAGCTTTTTCCGCTCCAGGTAGATATCGCGGTCGGTGCCGCGGGAGAAGTAAATGCGTTCGAAGGAACAGGCCTTACGCTCCAGTTGGTCGATGTATGGTTTTTCGGAAACCTCACCTTTCTTTTTGATGATCAGCGCGTGGCCCCGCTGGAGTTCCTTCACCTCGCCAAAGCGCACGTCGAAAACCGTCTGCAGGGCCGGCCGTTCGGAGGCTACGGCCACCACTTCATCATCGTGGTAGTAAAAAGCGGGGCGGATACCGGAAGGGTCGCGCATGACGAATGCGTCGCCGTGGCCGATCAGGCCCGCCATGACATAGCCCCCGTCAAACTTCTTGCTGGCGCGGCGCAACAGCCGCTGAATGTCGAGGTTTTCATAGATCAGGTTGTTGATCTCCATATTGGAAAAGCCGTCCGGCTTGTACCAGGTGTGCAGGCGTTGCACCTCATCGTCTAGGAAATGGCCGATCTTTTCCAGGACGGTCACGGTGTCGGACTTTTCCTTGGGGTACTGGCCCAGTTCCACCAGCTCATCGAAGAGCTCATCGACATTGGTCAGGTTGAAGTTGCCGGCAAGAATGAGGTTGCGGGTGATCCAGTTGTTCTGCCGCAGAAAGGGGTGGCAGGTCTCGATGGAGTTGTCGCTATGGGTGCCGTAGCGCAGGTGGCCCAGCAGCAATTCGCCCATATAGGGTTTGTTTTCCTTGAGCCAAACCGGGTTGTTGAGCTTTCCCTCAGGCAAGTCTTTGAAATGCCAGTGGATCTGCTGGAAAAGGTCATCCAAATAATTGCTGGCGACACTGCGCTTGCGGCTGATGTATTTCTTTCCGGGTTGAATGTCCAGCTTGATGGTGGCCATACCGGCGCCGTCCTGCCCCCGATTGCGCTGCTTCTGCATGAGCAGCTGCAACTGATTCAGGCCGTAAAAGGCAGTGCCGTATTTCTTGTGGTAATACTCCAGCGGTTTCAGCAAACGGATCAGTGCTATCCCGCACTCGTGTTTTATTTGTTCACTCATAGAGTTGTTGTTTGTTGATCGTTGTTTGTTCGTTCAACAAACAACGATCAACCACCTGCTAATTTCGCCGCAAAGGTAGCCCCTTTCCCGCTGCTTTGGAAACAATTGGTGTTCTTTGGACAAAAAGGACTGCTTCCGGCCACACCTCTCTTTTATGTTGTAAACAACAGCCGGAAAGGCAGGGTGGTTGTACAGCGGATCAGCAGGGATGTTTTTCCCAAAAACCAGCCATTTTGAACAGCCTGCCCTACAAGTCCACCTCCGGACATTCCGGGACAGCCTCCGGCCTTATCTTTGCCCTGAATTTCCAAAACCCACAATCATGACAAAGACCCGAAAGATCCTTTTCACCATCCTGCGCTTCGCCGCCGCCATCATCCTGCTGCAAACCCTGAGCTATAAATTCACCGCCCACCCCGACAGCGTTCACATTTTTACAACTCTGGGGCTGGAGCCTTATGGAAGGATCGGCATCGGGGTGCTGGAACTGATCGCGGGGGCGCTGCTCATCTCCGGCCGTTTCGCCTATCTGGGCGCTCTGCTGGCCATAGGATTGATGAGCGGGGCTATTTTTTCTCACCTGACAACCCTTGGCATTGTCGTCAACGGAGATGGAGGCAGCCTGTTTGCTCTTGCCGTCATTACTTTCCTCTGCAGCTCCGGAGTGCTTTTTCTGCAAAAAGGTGAATTGGCCGGCCTTCTCGCACCGTTAAGAAACCGGTAAACAGGCGAAGCTCCTTTTACTTACCGAATGGAAAAGTTGCCGCCAATATTCGAGGCGATCCCGATCAGGATGCCCCAGTCCTTGTACTTTCCATCCTGGAAGGCAACGGCGGCCTCTACCCGGAGGAAGCGGAAAATGTTGTCGATGGAATAGCCCACTTCAGTATAATTATCGGAGGTGGGGGTCGCCAGGTAATTCACGAACACATTTTCCTTGATGCCCAGCAACCATACCTCGGGGATCTGCGTGAACAGCAGCTTTCGGAACTGGTAATGAACATGGGCGGCGGCAAATTTGTCCATCGTGCTGTACTGGTAATAGGGCAACAAACGGAAGCTGCCCACCGGGTCAGCGGTTACCAGCAGGATGCGGTTGCCCATGAAATGGTGGTAATCGGCAAAGCCGGCGTAGTTTTTATTGAGAAACATACCGGCCTCCACTTTGATATCCATAATGCCACGCACGCCCGGACGGATCTTGTGTTGAAAGCCCACTTCCAGGTAGCTGTAATCCGTTACGCTTTCGGCGATGTTCTTCAAGCCCTGCCGGTAGGCCAGGCGCAGTTCCGGAGAAGAGTTCTCTATGGGTTCTTTTTCCTGGTTGCGGATGCGGTACTTCTGCCAGGGGCGGGCCACCGCGCTGAAGCCAAGAACGAAGGCCTTTTCGGTTTCGGGCGCCTCTCCCTCCAGTTCTTCATTAAACGGAATATTCGGCCCATATATGCGGCCTTCGCGTGGAAACCACGATTGGGTAGTCGTATTTTCCAAAGCGTAGCGGTTGGCCCATTCGGCGCTGAAGTTGAGGGTGATGTTCTCCCGCAGGCGGTTGCTGTGGGAGAGCTTCAGGTAGTCCTTTTCGTACAGGCTGATGTAGTTGCGTTCCTCGACCAGGTTGAGGTAGGTGTTGAACAGGTTGCTGATGGGCTCCTGGGGGTTGTACTGGTAAATGTAGCGCCCGCCCTCCAGGGAAAAGTTGTTGCGCTCTTCCTGGGGCCCGTAAGTGTAGCTGAACTGCCCCTTACCGGTCAGTTTCCGGCGGGCGAAGGCGTATCGGGGAGTGACGGTAAAGGCAAAGCGGTTGTCCTTATTGATGGAATAGGAAAGATTGGTGTGAATGTTGAACCCTTCCACCGGGTTGAAGAAGAAGCGGTCCCACAGAGAGCCGTGGGCAATGTATTGCTTTTCTCCCACCTTGTAATTGCTGCCGCCAATGATATCCAGCGGGCTGAAGCCTCCTCGTTTTTTGTGCCGCCCTACGGATTCCAGGCTGTCGGCTGCTTCCTTTTCGGCCTCCACAACTGCCAGGCTGTCCAGGCGTTCATAGCCTTTTACTTCCTGTTTGGTGAGCGGCACCGGCCTGATGGCCTCCCAGTAGGCAGAGTCGCGTTGCCGCGCCATGGAATCCACTACAATGGAAGTGTTCATGACTACCTCCGGTTCTTCCTGCGCTTTTTGTTCTTCTTTTTCGTACTCGCGCATCAGTTGACGCAACTGTTTGCGGGTGAGCTCTTCGCCGGAGGCCAGTTTTTCTTTGATCTCGGCGCTTTTGTCATCCCCCTCTGCCCGGGCGCGTTCCAGCTCGGCGGCCAGTTCCTTATTGAGCTTCTCATCGATCAGCTTGAAATCAGCCTCCAGGTCGGGGTTGAGCTCGATCTTGTAGTCGCTAACCGTGGCCAGGTAGTTGTATTCGAATTCAAAGCCCAGTATCTTGCCCTCCACATTGAATTTATGGCTGACCGGGAGCCAGGCCTTGTCTTCGATAGGAGCGTACATCTGATACACTTCCACCCCAAAACCCAGCTTGTAGGTTTTTAACCTGAGGCTGTAAATGCTCCACCAGTCCTCCACGATATAGATCACGCCTTCAAACACATCCTCGCCCCGGCTGCGGGGAATCACCCGAATCTTGTTGACGCCGTAACCGCGGTCCATGAAAAACCCTTCGTACCTGAATTTGTAATACCCGAATGCCTGGGGGGAAAGCGGGGATATGGCCTCGGCGATCTTGGGTTCGTAAAAACTGCCGTTGATGTAACCGTTGGGCTCGGTATCATTGCCCTCGCCCCGGGTGTAGATGGAAATGACAGTCTCTTTGAACGTATTCGGACGCTGGTATTCGATACGGCTGACCGATTCGGAAGTGAAGGCCACCGTCGAATCGATGCCTTCCTTTTTCATGGTATTGCGCAAAAAGAAAGGGGAGTCTTTCAACCTGCCGGACCCCTTGATGTAAACGGTAGCCTCATAGCTGTCCAGCTGCTGCTGGTGGTAGCTGGCTTTGGCAATGGCCTTGCGCATTATCGAATAGGCGGGGTCTTCTTCCTTTCCATTACTCTGAACAATTACTTCCTGGAGCTGCAGCGGTTGTTCCTGCAGGCTGACGTTTATCACCTCCATGCGCTGCCCCACGCGGACCTCCCGGGACTCGGTCTTATACCCCAGGAATTGAAAGACGAGGGTATAAGTCCCCGGATTCAGGCGGATCTCATAGTACCCTTCCTCATTGGTGGTGGTTCCACTGCCGGTTTCCCGGACGAATATGGTGGCAAAGGCAAGAGGCGCGCCACTGGCATCCGTCACTTTTCCGGAAACGCCACCGGCAGTTAAGGAAGTGGATAGGATACAGAAAAATAAAGTAGTGATGAGAGCAGTTCTACTAGCCATATATTTGTTTTTGAGCCGGGAAGATGCCTATAAGCAGGACAAAAGGGCAAATTTTTTTGGTGAAAAACCCAAAATATTCGGTAAGGGATACCTACGGGTAGGGCCAGGGTTGCATCTGTAAGGAATAAGCATGTGGGCAATTTCGTTATGCCAACTCTGCTTGGAACCCAAGGCGCCAGTAGCTTTTTCCCGGGGTTCCGGAACTATTGTTATATGGCTGTATTGTTAAATCTCTTATGCCCACATGTACCGGGCACAGAGAGTAACCATTTGCATCTTTCGGGTGTTCAGAGGATGAACAACAGCCTATAAAAATTGCTCTAAAAACCGTATTTTACATTTTTAAACAGATAACCCTTTCTCCGGATGCTTTTCTCGTTCGGGAAATGAGCAAGCCCCCGGAGGATTACCAAACATAGTAACCAAATCATGGCCGTACTGAAATTTTTTAAACTGCCCAAGCATCAGCAGTATCAATACAAGCCCCGTTTCTGGGACCCCAAAAAAGAAGAGCTGGAAGAACGGCTGAAGCAGATCGACGCAATGAAGCAAGGAGATGCCGAGGCCATAAAAGCCCGCCTCTCCGCCAATTTCCGAAAGGGTTATTCCAAGGACACCAGCTTCCGAAAGCGCCAGGTGATGCGTTCCAATATCATTCTGCTGGGCGTATTGGCCATGCTGGTCATTTTATCATACCTGTTCATCACTGTATATTTGCCGAAGATTGCCAGCAGTGTTGGCAGTGGCGGGGCGCAGTTTTAGAGGGAATGGATGAATGAATTGTCAAGGCCTTATGCAAAAAAACGGAAGCTTGCAGAAGCTGCCGTCCCAATTACTAAACCATTGCCTGTAAGGGGCTTCGGCTTCCTACGGGCACTAAACAGAGGAAGGTAAATTATGGCTGATATCATTCAGCTGCTACCCGACGCTATAGCCAACCAGATTGCCGCAGGTGAGGTCATCCAGCGTCCGGCTTCAGTGGTTAAGGAGTTAATGGAAAATTCGATCGATGCCGGAAGTACGAGTATCAAGCTCGTGGTCAAAGAGGCCGGCAAAACACTCATACAAGTGATCGATAACGGCTGCGGGATGAGCGATACGGACGCGCGCATGTCCTTCGAACGTCATGCCACCTCCAAGATCCGCGAAGCCAGCGACCTGTTCGCCATCCGCACCATGGGTTTTCGGGGAGAAGCGCTGGCGTCTATCGCAGCCATTGCCCACGTGGAAATGCGCACCCGCCGGCAGTCGGACGAACTGGGCTGCCTCCTCCAGATCGAAGGGTCGGAGGTAAAGAACCAGGAAGCCTGCCAGTGTTCCTCAGGAACCACAATTTCTGTAAAAAACCTTTTTTTCAACGTACCGGCGCGCCGCAATTTCCTGAAATCCAACTCCGTGGAGATGCGGTACATCATCGATGAGTTCCAGCGCATTGCCATCGCCAACCCGGATATTTTCTTTTCCCTGCACCACAACGGCTCGGAAGTGTTCCACCTCCCGCCGGGCAACCTCCGGCAGCGCCTGATCGGTATCTTCGGGCTTCATTCCAATAAAAAACTGGTGCCCGTGGAAGAAGAAACCGATATCCTCAGGCTATCCGGCTTTATCGGCAAGCCCGAATTTGCCAAGAAAACCAGGGGCGAGCAGTATTTCTACGTCAATAACCGCTTTATAAAGAGCTCTTACCTCAATCACGCCGTAGCCAACGCATACGAAAAACTACTGCCCCAGGACACTTTTCCGCTCTACGTCATTTTCATAGAAACGGACCCTGCGCGCATCGACATCAATGTTCACCCCACCAAACAGGAGATCAAATTCGAAGACGAACGACTGGTCTATAATTACCTCAAAGTAGCTGTCCGCCACTCACTGGGGCAATACAGCATCATGCCAACGCTCGATTTCGATATCGATACCAACTTTGCCCGCACTCCTCCTGTCAAACCCCGGCCCCAGCGGGATGAGACGGTGCGTTCGGCCTCTTCTCAGCCCAGTCCTCCTTCCCAAAACCCGGGAGCAGGCCACACTCCTGCCGATGACAGTGGCCGGCAGGCCAGCAACCTGAAAAACTGGCAGCAGTTGTACGACGGGCTAAATGAATTCGACCCGGAAACAACGGATAACAACGGTTCAGCTCCGCTGACCCTCGAAAGCAGCTGGCACCAGGAGCCCCTCCTCTCCGAAGAAAACAGAACGGCCGGCGCGGGCGGGCAAACGCGCAAAGAACCATACCAGGTCCACAATACCTACATCGTGAGCCAGATCAAATCAGGCGTCCTGCTGATCGATCAGCAGTCGGCCCACGAGCGCATCCTCTATGAACGGTTCCTGGAAGTGCTGAAGCAACAGAAAGCTTCGACCCAGAAGCAACTCTTTCCCCGAACACTTACCCTATCCCCCCAGGATGCAGCTGTGCTCAAAGACATACTCGAACAGGTCAATCTCCTGGGTTTCGACATTCAGGAATTTGGAGTCAACACCTTTGTGATCAATGGGGTGCCTTCCGAAATGGCCGGAAAAAAAGATGAGTTGGAGGTGGTGGAAGCCCTTCTGGAGCAGTATAAAGAACAGTTGGATATGAAGCTCGACATTCAGGAAAGCATCGCCCGCGCCATGGCCCGCAGCGCCGCCATCAGGAGGGGGCAGGGGCTGAGCCCCACCGAGATGCAAGCCCTGATCGACCAGTTGTTCGCCTGCCAGGTGCCGTTTAAAAGCCCTTCAGGCCGCCACTGCTTCATCACCTTCGAGCTGGAAGAGCTGGCCAAACGTTTTGAAGGTTAAAGCGTTCCTATTAAGAACCTTTTACAGCAGCACTCTATATGTTTAGGATTACGGACGTTGTAAAGCACTTGCTCATCATCAATGTTTTGATGTATTTCGGCACTTTGCTGATGGGCGAGCCAACCTGGGGGGCCTCGATCAACAATATGGAATGGGGCCGGTATCAACTGGCTATTTTTTACCCGGCTTCCCCTTTCTTTCGGCCCTATCAGATCGTCACGCACATGTTTATGCATGCCGATATTACCCACCTGTTTTTCAATATGTTCGGCCTATTTATTTTCGGGCCGCCCCTGGAAATGGCGCTTGGGCCCAAGCGTTTTCTGTATTTCTATTTTTTCACCGGCTTCGGGGCATTGGCGCTCCATCTGTTCGTCAAATTTATCGAACTGAATTTTCTGGGAGCCGACCCGATCATCATGCACTATCCGGCGCTGGGGGCCTCCGGTGCTATCTTCGGGCTGCTGGCCGGTTTCGGCACGCTCTTCCCCAACCAGGTCATTCAGTTGCTCTTCCCACCGATCCCGATGAAAGCGAAATACTTTGTGCTCATATATGGTGGCATCGAGTTGTTCATGGGTTTCGGCGGCGCCGGGGCCGGAGTCGCGCATTTTGCCCACGTGGGAGGCGCCTTATTCGGATTCTTATTAATTTTGTACTGGCAAAGGTTTGGATCGAGGCTATAAGGCTGAAGCAGTTATTACACCTACTGGGCCGGTTACTTGGTTATTATTGCCTGGCTGATGCACCGGTTTCCGAGTGCCGGCCGCAACCAGAAATCCGGGTTGGCAGGCAGGCTGTACAACAGTTCAGGAACTTTGTTCCCCATTGGCCCGTAGAACCGGCTATACCCTGAGTTGTTTCATAGAGTGTAAACCGTTTCTGGCCCAAAGTTCTTGGCGGGATCGGCAAAAAGGCCTATTTTCAAACGCCTTTTCAATTAACCTGAACAGCGAGAAATAATGTTGCAGTCAATCTGGGATGATGTAAAGAGAGAATTCAGCTATGGTAATATGGTTACCCGTATTATCATCATCAATATCATTGTATTCGTCATCGTCAACCTTACCGACCTCTTTCTCTATATCGGTAATGGTGGAAAACCTTCTCCGTTTTACGAGACTTTTCTCCATTTCTTCTGCATGTCGTCCGACTGGAAATTCTTCCTGACCCACCCCTGGGGCCTCGTCACCAGCATGTTCTTACACGAAGGCTTTTGGCACATCTTGTGGAATATGTTGTTCATGTACTGGTTTGGGCGCATCGTCGGCGACTTCATCGGCAACCAGCGCGTGCTGCCTATCTACCTGCTGGGCGGCATTGCCGGTGGCATCATGTACTTCCTCTCCGCTAACATCATGCCCTACGGACAGATGGGCGGTTTTGCCCTGGGCGCTTCCGGGGCGGTGATGGCCATCGTAGTGGCCGCCGGGGCCATCGCGCCGGATTACATCATGCGCCTTCTGTTCATCGGGGATGTAAAACTGAAATACATTGTGGCCGTACTGGTCTTCCTCGACCTGATCCTCATACCCAAGGGCGGGAATACCGGAGGGCATTTTGCCCACCTGGGCGGAGCGGCCTTCGGCTGGTTTTTCATCTTTCAACTGAGGAATGGCAACGACTGGGCAGCGCCGGTCAACAACGTAATGGACACCATCGGCAACTTCTTCAAGAACCTGTTCAGCGGCAACCGTGGCAGCCGCCCAAAAGTAGTTTACCGAAATCCCAACCGCAACCGCAGCAGGGGAAACCGCGGAAACCAGCGGGGGGAAGCGTCTTCCGACAGCAACGTAAACGGCAAAGGCCATCAGGAACGGCTGGACGCCATCCTCGATAAGATCAAGAAGTCGGGCTATGACAGCCTCACCCGGGAAGAGAAAGAATTCCTTTTCAATGCGAGCAAAAAGTAAACCCTACCGCCTCCTGCGGTGGATCAACATCCTGCTCATCCTCACGACCCTCCTTGCTTATCTGGCCCCTTATGTAAGCCCGGCAACGTTCTGGCCCTTGTCGTTTGTGGGCCTGCTCTACCCCTGGCTGCTGCTCGGGAACCTCCTTTGCATCATCGGCTGGCTTGCCATGAAGAAGTTATACTTCCTTTTTTCCCTCGGCTGCATCCTGATGGGCTGGGGGCACTTCCAATCCTATGTCGGCCTGCATTTTACCCCTCGGGATTACCCGGAAGGCAGCATCCGGGCCATGACTTTCAATTCCTTCGGGTTCCACCACGGAGGGAAAAGCGGCGCCCGCCTCTCCGCAGAAGAACTGCCGGGCTCCTTCCCGCTGGAAGGGATGGACATCATCTGCTTCCAGGAGTTTCCCTCTCCGCGCCACGACAACTATTTCATCGATTACATCAAGGCCAACAGCCCGCTGAAGAACGTCATTTTTCAAAAGGGGGGCAGCCTGGCCATCCTTTCCCGCTACCCCATTAAGGCCCATGACACCCATTACTTTCCCAACCGCGTCAATGGGTACCAGTACGCAGACCTGCAAATTGAGGGCCGCACGGTCAGGTTGTTCAACGTCCACCTGCAGTCAAATTCCGTAGCCAACATCGCCGAGGAAGTAGCAGAAGAGGGCGCCAACCTTCAGGACAAGAAAACCTGGCTGCGCATCCGCGGCATGATGGGGCGCTACAAAAGGACGGCCATCCTAAGGGCCGAACAGGCCGACGAGATCGCTCAAAAGATCAAAGAAAGCCCCCATCCGGTGCTGCTCTGCGGCGACTTCAACGAGATCCCGCAGTCATACGCCTACCATACGCTTTCCAACGGGCTGCAGGACGCCTTCAAGGCCCGCGGCCGCGGCCTGGGCATCACCTACAACGGCCGGATACCCGCCCTGCGGATCGATTATGTGATGGCCGGGCCGGAGTTTGAGGTGCTGGGCCACCGGATCGGAAGAGCCCGGTTTTCGGACCATTATCCGGTGTATGGGGTGGTGCGGTTGGTGAAATGAGTGGCTGCCGATTTTTACTACTCTAACCTGAACTAATCCATCCATAAGATCGTAATATTTCTTACAGAATCATATAAACGACGCGGCTTAGGACGTTAAAATTGTTTACTTTCATAGTAAAAAAGCCATGATGGATATTCAGGATGCTCAGGCAAAGATCATAGAAAAAATCAGGCAAACGGAGGAAGAGTGGGTGCTTCGCAGCATTCTCAGGCTGTTGGATATTGAAGATTCCCTGGAAAAAGAGGAGTGGCGGCAAGGGGCGTCTTCTTCCCTCAACCGTGCCTATGGCGAGAATGAGCCGGACTATGAACAGCTGATGATTAAGGAACCTAATCCTGATTACAACAAAAGGAATGCATAGTGGCGAAATAGTATTAGTGGACCTCGTTCAATCAGATGGAAAAACAAAGCGAAGGCCTGCGCTATTGCTCAGGCAGATGCCTCCATTCAATGATTGGCTGCTCTGTGGCGTTTCAACTCAACTGCATCAAGAAGTAGCGGGTTTTGATATACCGCTGAGTAGCGGGCAGGCCTATTTTAAGGAAACCGGCCTGCTAAAAGACTCCATTATCCGGCTTGGGTTTCTTGCTGTTTTGCCCTCAAGGCAAATTATCGGTAAAATCGGAACAGTTCCATCAGAAGTAATCTCACTTGCCCTGGAAAGATTGAGCCTTCACTTGAAACCTTAATCAGGGGGCCTTTTCGTTGCCAGAGAAGGAGTTTTTCACTGCCCCAGATACAAAATTCCAGTCCTACCCGGTGATAAGGCTCGTCTGGGAAATCCAAACTTGTTGGCAAGAAACCGAACTAATCGATCCATAAGATCGTAATATTTCTTACAGAATCACAAAATCCGTATCCCAACCCACTCTTTCTCCCGCAAAGCCCTTATTTTTGCGGCTTAAAAATCAACCGCCCGAATGGAACACGAACTGAAGATATACAACAGCCTCAGCCGACAGAAGGAAACTTTCGAACCCCTGCACGAGGGCCACGTGGGCATGTATGTCTGCGGGCCTACGGTTTACAGCGATGTCCACCTTGGCAATTGCCGGACCTTTGTGTCCTTCGACGTCGTCTATCGTTACCTGATGTACCTGGGGTATAAGGTACGCTATGTCCGCAACATAACCGATGTAGGCCACCTGGAAGGAGACGCCGACGCCGACGCCGAAGACAAGATCTCCAAAAAGGCCCGCGTGGAGCAGCTGGAGCCCATGGAACTGGTCCAGCGCCACACCCGGAGCTTCCACCACATCCTCGGCATCCTCAATACTTTGTCGCCCAGTATCGAACCGACGGCCACCGGGCACATTGTCGAGCAGATACAGATGGTGCAGGAGATACTGGACAACGGCTACGCCTACATCAAGAACGGATCGGTCTATTTCAATACGCCCAAGTTCATCAAGGACCACGGGGTTTATGGCAAGCTCTCCGGCAAGCGCGTCGAAGACCTGCTGTCGGAAACGCGGGACGACCTGAAAACCAGGATGAAAAGAACGACCCTCCGATTTTGCCATCTGGATCAAAGTACCGACGAGCGCCACCTCATGCGCTGGCCTTCGCCCTGGTCGGTGGGCTTCCCGGCTGGCACCTCGAATGCTCACCATGAGCACCAAATACCTGGGCAAGCAGTTCGACATCCACGGCGGCGGGATGGACCTGCAGTTCCCCACCATGAGAACGAGATCGCCCAGAACTACGGCGCCTGCGGCTGCATGCCCGTCCGCTACTGGATGCACGGCAACATGCTGCTGCTCAACGGCCGCAAAATGTCCAAAACGCCGGACCCGGAGACGGGCAAGTCCAACTCCATCACACCGATGGAGCTCTTTTCGGGTGAGAACGAGATCTTCAGCAAGCCCTACTCCCCCATGGTAGTGCGCTTCTTCATGCTGCAATCTCATTACCGCAGCACGCTCGACCTGACCGACGACGCCCTGCTGGCCGCCGAAAAAGGCTTCCGCCGCCTGATGGAGGCCAACAAGGTGCTGCAAGGTTTGGCCTATACCGGCAAAGGGCAGCAAGGGGCCCTTGGCGAGGAGCTCGAAAAGCTGATCGGACAGGTCACTGAGGAAATGTGTGACGACTTCAATACCCCCAAAGCGCTGGCCGTACTCTTCGACCTGGTAACCAAGGTGAACAGCCTGAAGGACGGGCGCCTGCCGATCGGTGAAGTCTCCGAGGAAACCTTCAACCGCCTGAAGCAAACCTTTCACGACTTCATCTACGAAATCTTCGGACTGAAGGATGAGATGGAAGCGGGTTCTGAAGGCAACGGCATCACCGACGGCCTGATGCAACTGATCATCGACATCCGCCAGGAAGCCCGCGCCAATAAGGACTGGGGCACCTCCGACAAGATCCGCGATGCGCTGAAGGAACTGGATATCGTGCTGAAGGACAGCAAAGAGGGGACAAGCTGGACGAAGGGGTAGGAGGGTTGAATGGCTGCCTCCTGAAGGGCTGATGGATGGTTGGATTGTTGGCTTTTGGGAGCTGGTTGATTGTTATAGGGTTATGCGAATCCAGAGCTAAATGGGGGCGATTTGACTACCGGCGCCGGCCGGATACTTAGATATTGTGCCGTTAGGTACAAAATATCGGTAAAAAATGGTGAAAAATGAACCTCCGTGCCGTAGGTACGGCACATCGGCGTTGGCCTGATCGCTATGTCCCGTACCTACGGCACGGGTCGTCCCTAACTCGGGGCCACGTCTTCCGATATGTCGTCCCTACAGGACGTTTTAGCTCTGGATTCGCATAGGGTTATATTGTTAGCTGCTGAAGGGCTTGAAAATGGTTGGATGATTGGCTTTTGGGAAGCTACTGAATGGTTATATGGTTGTTTTAATGGATCGGTATTCGGATTGCCAAGAGCGAGATCGTTGGCTTGCATAACCTTTCCACCCTCCTAGCCGGGCAATGACCCAGGCTGCCCACGCCAGGCTATCCGTCCGGTGAGGATTGGTTACCTTTTCGGTCCGGCCCGATAATTTGGCATTGAGTTTTTCCAGCAGTTGTTGCTTATGTTCATCGAACATATCATCTATGGGCACGAACTCTTCACCGTCGCGTACCTGCGTTAAGCGCAGGGCCTCTGCCGATGCTTTCAAAGCCATAATAGTTAGTTTCATTATACTGTCGGAGCTGCGCAACTGAGAGCATTCTACATCTAAACCTTGCTTCTTACAGCACCTGAAAAGTTGCTCAATATGCCAGCGCCCCTGATAAGCTTGGACTACAGCCCAAGCGGCTTGAACTCCGTCGGTAGCCCAACTACACAGCAAGCGCCAGTGAACTGGTTCTTCCCCCTGAGGAACCGTATCTGCCATTTCCATTACCTCTACTAAGGTTAGAGGTTGGCTGATACTGGGTTGATGCTTGGGCATCAATGAGTGAAGTCCGGGCGTGCCGGGAAAAGTTACTTCAATAAAAACGGATTACTCAATTTAGCCTTTGCGCTTTTTTTCGCTTTCACCCTGGCAATGCCTGAAGATTTGCTACAATGATCCAAGGCTCGGATAAAAGAGGCAGAGCGAACGTCGCTCAAGGCTGTGATGCGAGCAATTCCGAAAAACTTCCTGATACGCCCGTCGCCGTTAGGGTAGCCTCCCGGTCGTTTTTGACTCTGACGATGAAGTTCCGTTTTACCTCATCCAGAATATGTTGTAACACCTCATAACAATCTCCTCCCATTGGTCCATGACAAAGTAACCCGCCGGGCAGCTTATAGCTGGAGGGCTGTATTGGAGGCTACGATAGCCCAGGCGCCAGATTCTTTATGTGCCAGTGGCAGTTTAGCACGCTGGGCGCGGGCTTTGGCATTCTCTTTGGGGCTAAGGGATGACTTGGGACGGGTATGCAATAGGGCATCGCGCTTAATCCAGAGGCAATGTTGGCTAGCTCGTGACATTCTTGGCGTGGCGCAGAACCCCGCCGTGCGGTTATCTTCCAAAACCCCCAACTTCGTCAGCCCAATCCCCTCTGGATAAAGCCTAATTGCAAACTAAACTACATCCAGTTACTCTTGTAAATCTTTATCCTTCATCTGGCTTTCTGCATTCGGCTCGCCCACTCCTAAACCTACTTTCTCATTATCTACGAACCGATGGCGCCGACAATATCTTTTCGTTCATAGCTCAATCTTGATGAATCACTGAAGTGCACCTTGGCTTAACCTTTCCAGTAAATCAGTATGTCGCTGGAGCCAAGCGAAAATCGCCAAATCCATACCGATAACGCTTTACTCAGTTCTCATCCTAGTATCAAAATCTTTGCCTGGTCGGGAAAAAATTCGAAACGATCCATATGCTTTTAACAACCCTCTTGCCTAGTTAGTGAACACCGATTAACCAGTTTTGTAAACTTATGTGTAAACCCTCCCGTAGGGACGTTTTAGCCTGGATTCGCATAGGGTTAGCTGCTGAAGGGCTTGAAAATGGTTGGATGATTGGCTTTTGGGAAGCTACTGAATGGTTATATGGTTGTTCTAATGGATCGGTATTCGGATTGCCAAGAGCGAGATGCAAAAACTAAGAGACCACCTAACAATATAACAATCCAGCAGTTCCCCAACAGCCCCCTCATTCACTTCGTCCCCCGCACATCCGGGAGGTTATAAGACACGTTCATATCCTGTAATACGGCATCCAGAATAGGGTCGTTGCCTTCGTGGTAGCCTTCCTTGAGGTCGTGCCCGAAGAGGGAGCCCATGGTGCTCCAGTAGGTGGCCGTCAGGCCGTTGCGCAGGTCTTTGATCAGGTAATAGACTGGTGTATCCAGCTCCCGCTCGATCATCTTGATGAGGATCATGCCCTGAGTTTTGGTCAGGTGTTTCAGTGGGTCGGTAAATTCCCGCTTCAGGTCCTTATGGAGGGTTTTGATGTATTTTTTGCGCTGCCGTTCTTTCATTGTCTGTGTGGCATATTCCACCTCCCGGAAGATCTTGATGGCCTCCACGGCGTAGGGATACACCTTGGTGGCATAACGGCGGTAGCGGCGATAACGCAGATAATCCTCCCGGTTTTTAAAATCCCGCATCGTGGAAATGGAAACGTCATCGAGGGTGGCCACAATGAGGGTATCTCCGCAATCGTCAATGATATATGGATATTGCTGCCCATTGACACTAACGGTGCCATTTGACTGGCCCTGAACGATGCCGGAAAAGCCGAGAGCGGTTATGATCAGCAGAAAGGTCTTTCTCATGTCAGTTACTTTATCTACTCTAAAAATAGGTTCAAATTGACAATAGTTGCAAAGTATTGCTAATAAAAAGACGGTTCACCTCCGCTTTAGTAACGCAGGAGGCGAAAGCACCATTGCACTTTCGCCTCCTGCCGCCGTTTTTTAGCAAAACATTAACGGCCCCTATCGTATTTTGCTTTGAATTTCCGGTAAAGGGCCTTTTGCTGGTTGTCCAGGTTGATCGCCCGCCCCTGGATAAAAGCCATTTCCACCTGGCTGCTCCGCACATCCAGCAGGTCGCCGGAGCAGATGATCAGGTTGGCGTCTTTGTCGGCCTCCAGCGTTCCGGTGCGTTTTTCAATACCAAGTATCTTCGCAGTGTTGGAGGTTAGGCCAGCCAAAGCCTCCTCCCGGCCGAGGCCGTAGCCTACGGCCTGCCCCGCCTGGAAGGCCAGGTTGCGCTGTTGCCAGAACCCATCGGCACTGAAGCAGAAAAGTACGCCGGCCTCCTTGAGCATAGCCGGCGTTTTAAACGGCTGGTCCACATCCGAATCGATTCGGTTGGGCAGGCTTTGGGTTTCTCGAAGGATGACCGGCACATCGTTTTCCTTCAGCAACTCCGCCACCATCCAGGCATCGCGGCCATCAACGATCACGGCCCGGATGCCAAATTCTCCGGCAAAGTGGACGGCGTGGGTGATCTCTTTGGCATCTTCCGCTTCGATGTATAACCTCCGCTCTCCACTAAACAAGGGTTTCATGGCCTCAAAGCGCAGGTTGGTGCGAGAAGGCTCCGGGAGGGCAGCATAGGCCCGGGCTTCAAGAAAGAACTGCCGCAGTTCTTCCACCTGTTTGGAATAATCTTCATTCTTAGTGCGGCTGCGCTCGCTCCAACTGTAGGAAAACAGTCCCGGCCAGTTCAGAAAGATCCCGTCGTCCGTGCTGTATGCGGCATCTTCCCAGTTCCAGGCATCCAGTTGTACGATGCTGGACATGCCGGGAATACGGCCGCCCTGGGGTGCAACCTGCGCCAGCAACACCCCCTGGGAGCGCACGGTGGGAATGATGGGCGAATCGGTGTTATAGGCAATAATGCTGCGCACATTGGGGTTGATACTGCCCACCTCGTTGTAGTCGCGGGTGGCGCGCACCGCACCGATGTCAACCAGGCCCAGATTGGTGGCCGGGGCGATCAGGCCGGGATAGATGTGCTTGCCGGCCGCATCGATCCGCTGAAAGCCGGTATAGTCCCGCCTGGGCAAAATGGCCGATTCCTCCGCGAAAGTGATCTTGCCGTCTTCGATGATAATGGCGCTGTTCTCTACCACCCTGCCGTTGCCGATGTGGGCCGTACCCCCCGTGATGAGAAGGGGTTTTTGCTGAGCCGGGGCGGGAGAGGGCACCTGGGCAGGTAGGGTACCGTACGTAAGACAAAAGAAACAGAGGTTTAAAATGGTTTGTAATTTCATATCCTGAGAGTTGACTTTTAAAGATACGGGGTAAAGGAATTTTTCAAACTACTTATTGATAACACATCCGCGGTATCCACGTTCTACCCCAAAGATCACCGCGCCTCGTCCTCGTCATCATCACAGTGATAATGCCGGTATTGCTGTTCGCCTTTGGCGGGCTGCGTCTTTCCACCCTTCTTCTTCTCACCCAGCATCTTCTGAATGAGGCGTTGCCGCTCAGCCGCGATAGCCTCGCGCTTTTTCATATCCTCTTCCCGGCTGAAGAAGAGCCTGCCGTCCACAAAGGTCTTTTCCGCTTTGGCGTACATAGACAAGGGATGATCCGACCAGATCACCAGGTCGGCGTCCTTACCCACCTTTATGCTGCCGACTCGATCGTCGATGTGCAGCAGTTTTGCCGGGTTGAGGGTGACAAATTTCAAGGCATCCTCTTCTGATACACCGCCGAAAAGGACGGCCTTGGCAGCCTCCTGGTTGAGTCGGCGGGCCATTTCGGCATCATCGGAGTTGAAGGCCACTGTGACGCCCTGCCCGTGCATGAGGGCGCCGTTGTAGGGGATGGCTTCCATGACCTCGTACTTGTAGGCCCACCAGTCGGAAAAGCTGGACCCGCCGGCGCCGTGGGCCGCCATTTTGTCGGCCACTTTGTATCCTTCCAGTATGTGAGTGAAGGTATTTACCCGGAAACCGAACTGCTCGGCCACCTTCATCAGCATGTTGATCTCGCTCTGCCGGTAGGAATGGCAGGTGATGAAACGCTCGCCTTCAAGGATCTCCAGCAATGCTTCCATCTCCAGGTCTTTGCGATAGGGTTTGCCGGAGCGCTTCAGTTCGCCGTACTCCCGGGCGCGGGTAAAGTGATCGACATACACCTGCTCGACCCCCATACGGGTTTGCGGAAAGCGGATGGTGTTGTCGTCGCCCCAGTTGGATTGCTTGACATTCTCTCCCAGCGCAAATTTGATGAAACCGTCGGCGCCTTCAAATTTCATTTCCTCGGGGGCATAACCCCACCGCAGCTTGATGAGAGCTGACTGTCCGCCTATGGGGTTGGCGGAACCGTGCAACAACTGAGAGGTGGTCACCCCGCCCGACAACTGCCGGTAAATGTTAATGTCTTCAGAGTTGACCACATCCCCAATGCGGACCTCCGCAGAACTGGCCTGCGAGCCTTCATTGACGCTGCGGCTGACCGCAATATGAGAATGCTCATCAATAATGCCGGGAGTGAGGTGCTTGCCGGTAGCATCAATTACCTTTGCGCCGCGGATATTCAAACCGGAACCTATCTGGACAATTTTGCCGGCGCGGATCAATACGTCGGCCTTTTCCAGGATGCCTTCCGCTTCATTGGTCCAAACGGTGGCGTTTTTAATGAGAACGGTTTCCTGAGCAGGGCGTTCCGTCCATCCGTAAGCCGTAAAAGGGAATATCACCTCGCCGGGTTCTGACAGTTCTTCCGATTCTGCTTCCTCTTCCGGTTCTGCTTCTTCCGCTTCACCGGAGAAAACCGCCGACCAGCTAATCCACTGCCCATTTTCATCCTGCCCTTTTCCGGACCACCGGTTGCCTTCCATCAGCCCAGAAAGCCTTACTTTGCCTCCATCCTCTTTCGGGGGGAAGGACAAGGTGATCAGGGCATTTTCCCGTTTGTATTCCACTTTGATGGCCGTGGTATCTTCCCCAATGGCCTCCATTTTGGGTTTGTTGGTTTCTCCGCTTAGGGTCAGTTGATATTCTTTACCTCCAACCTGGAGTTCGTAAATACCCAGCTGATAGCCTTCATCCAGCGGTTCATTTTCATAGGCCTTGCCCTTGACCCAGGTGTGTAACACCCGGGTTTTTTCATCGAAGACGCTGCCATCGGTAATGATGAAGTTGGCCCATTTCCCGGCTTCCAGGCTACCCGTCAGCTCACCGGCGCCCATCAGGCGGGCGGGGGTTTGGGTGAGGGCCTTCAGGGCGGCTTCTTCCGAAAGGCCGTGTTTGACGGCTTTGCGAAGATTGCCGAGGAAATCCTTTTTGTCTTCCAGCCCGTCTGCAGTGAAAGCGATCTCGATACCTGCTTCCACGAGCCTCGCCGGATTATAAGGCGCCAGCTCCCAGTGCTTCATCTGCTCCAGGTTGACCTGCAGGGCGTCGTAGGGGCCTTCCACATCGTAAGCTTCCGGGAAATTCAGAGGAACGATGAAAGTGGAACCGGTTGCTTTCAGTTCTTCCAGGCGCTGGTACTCATCGCCCTCGCTTTTGAGAATGTACTTTTTTCCGAACTCCTTTCCCAGGCGGGCGGCGCGCAGCGCTTCCATGCGGCCGCCCACATCGAAGACCTGAGGAATATCCTGGTTGGCGTTCCAGGCTTCCAGGGAGAGGTTCACTTCCTCCTCCTGCCCGGTGTACCACCGGGCATCGAGGTAGGTCTGCCGCAGCAGAGCAATGATACCCATAAGTGAGTTGGGATAGCTCTGGGTGGACGTGCCCTTGCGAAAAGACAGTTGATGGGCGGCAACCTCTTTGGCGATCATCTCATGGGGGCGTTCGTCACCCAGAGCAACAAGGGTTGACGTGCCCCGGGAGATGCCGTCCATACGATGGGCAACCACCATCCCGAACCCCTGTTCCCGGTATTTTTTCGCTTCCTTTTCGTCTGTGGCAAAAAATTCGTGGGCGTGAAATTCGGGTTTCAGAGCTTCATTCCAGGCGTAAGCGCCTTTTTTGTTAGACAACATCTGAGGCTGTTTTTCCGGCTTTTCTCCCTCGGCTTTGGGTTCCGGCATGCCGTAAGCAGAATACAGGTCGATAAAAGCAGGATAGATCGTTTTCCCGGGTACCTTTACCTCAACGGCGCCCTCCGGCACCGGCCCCGCCGGCTGTACACTTACCACCTTCCCTTTACGGATGATCAGGGTGGCGTTCTCCACTTTTTTGTCGTATGTTGTAAAAACAGTGGCGCCGGTCAGGGCATAGAAGCGTTCCCGGTGGTCTTCCACCCCGTTGAAGGGGAAAGTTTCCTGAGCGAAATTGCTTCCGCTCAAAGCAACCAGAAAACAAAGGATGGAGAGTAGTTTTTTCATACTGTTCCTAAACTGTTTTGGTCAATTGAAAGTATAAATAGAATACCTGCCACTATTGTTTCGGCAGTAAATGCGAATAGTTGTTATGGCTATCTTTGCATGGGTTCTTTAGAGGTTGGGCCGACAATATAACTGAAGCGAATGGAAAAAATGAATGAAATCACCGGCCAGTTCGTACAAAAACTGCAGAAAAGCATCGAAAACGGCAGCTTTGTCAAGCTGACGCTCAGTAAATCCGGAGGCAAAAACAAGGATTTCCGGAACGTCTATGGCCGGCTGATCGAACTGAGAGGCGAAGAGGTAATGTCTTTCACCCTCCGCTATTCCACCCGGGATGAAACCCGAAACCACCCCATTCCGGAAGCCTTAACGATGGTGGCCTTGTGGCTGGGAACCGACTTCCTCAACGGGGACCTCTTCACCCTCGAGGAGGACCTGTCCATTCAATTCAGTAAGAAACGCAAACCCCGCCTGTTTTCCCGCCCGGCAAGCCAGGAGGAAAAACCACCTAAAGTGCACAACCGCCAAAAGCAGTACCTGATCGAAGTGGCCGACAACCCCTATCTGCATGCCATGGGCATCAGCAGCGCCAGCGGCAACATCCTCCCCGCCGGCCAGGCCAAGTTCCGGCAGATCAACAAATACATCGAGATCATCGACAGCCTGCTCCAACAACACCCCCTGCCGACAGCGCCTCAGATCGTCGATATGGGGTCGGGAAAGGGTTACCTCACCTTTGCGCTTTACGATCATCTTTCCGGTTTAGGGCTGAAGCCTGCCATTACAGGGATCGAACTGCGGCAAAAGCTGGTCGATTTCTGCAACGGGCTGGCAAAGGAAGCCGGGTACACGGGCCTTTCTTTCCTCGCCGAAGACATCCATAATTTCCACCCAAAGCGCATCGATATGCTCATTGCCCTGCACGCCTGCGATATTGCTACGGATATCGCCATTGCCAAGGGCATTCAGTCCGGGGCAGAGATCATCATCGTGGCGCCCTGCTGCCACAAGCAAATCCGCAAACAGATGGCCTGCCAGACGGATATGCAGGCCATCCTTCGCCACGGTATCCTCGAAGAGCGGCAGGCCGAACTGATCACCGACGGCATACGGTCACTGCTAATGGAAGCCCACGGCTACCAAACCCGCGTATTTGAATTTATATCAACGGAGCATACTCCGAAGAACCTGATGATCGTGGGCACGAAAGGCAAGAAGAAGGAAGAAGCATTAGAACAGGTAGAGGCCATCAAGAAGGATTATGGAATTGAGTACCACTACCTGGAAAAGTTGCTGGAATGACTTTTAGCCTACCACGTATTTTCTAATGAGCCTTTATCAAACGTTTTGTCAACTTCCCTGAAGGTTGAACCGGCAGAGTCCTTTAACATCAAAGGATCTTTTTTTCCGAAAAGCCTGGATAAAAAAGCAAAGGGGCACAACACCAGAAAAAAGGCCAGGGCCAGGAGGATATTGGGAACGACAAAACTCAGCCCCTGGGCCAGCTTCATCCACAAAAAGGCGATCTTTTTGCTCAGTGTTTCGGATAACATACCGGCTAAACCAACGGCAAAAGCGGCCACAACGGGCCAGCTCCATCCCGTCAGCAGGTAAAGCCCGATAAAACCAACGGTAATAGCCAGGATGGCCTTTTCCGCAACGAATGGCCTGTTTTTCATAAATACTCGTCAGAAAAGGGAATAAATAAAAGGCGCCACTGCACTGCTGCCCCCGAACACGATCAGTATGCCCACTATAAGCAAGGCAATTATTATCGGAGAGAGCCAATACTTCTTCCGCTCTTTCATAAACAGCCAAAGGTCTTTGATGGCTTCCATTTTTCCGTTTTTTAGCCCGTTAATCCTGGACACAAGATAAATCAATCCGGAACAAATTGCCGCATCCACTTTTGTTTATCCTGCCAATCGGGTTGTTCGGTTTTTCGGTAGAAATAATTGTTGATTACCAGCACATCCATATCGGTGCCCATGAAGCAACGATAGGCATCCAGAGGAGTGCAGACGACCGGCTCACCCCGAACGTTGAAACTGGTATTGATAAGTACGGCACATCCCGTTTTTTCCTTAAAGGCGCGGATCAGTTTCCAGAACCGGGGGTTCGTTTCCCTGTCAACGGTTTGTACCCTCGCCGAAAAATCCAGGTGAGTAACAGCCGGAATATCACTTCGCAGAAAATGCAGTTTATCCAGGATGGTAAGGCTTTGGAATTGCTCAGGGAGTGCCTTTCTTCTGCCCTCTTTTACAGGCGCGACGAACAACATGTAAGGTGATGGGCCGGACAGGCCAAAATATTCATGGGCATCTTCAGCCAGTACTGAAGGCGCGAATGGCCGGAACCCCTCGCGGTTCTTAATACTCAGGTTCAGTTTTTTCTGCATTCCGGGATCCCGGGGATCCGCCAGAATGCTCCGGTTTCCCAGCGCGCGCGGGCCGAACTCCATCCGGCCCTGAAACCACCCGGCGACTTTTCCATTGGCTATTTCGGAAGCGACATACTCTGTCAACTCTTCAAAGGAAGAATAATGAACAGCAACGGCTTTTACCTTTTTATTCATCCGTTCCACTTCCTTGTCGGAGTAATCCGGCCCGAGATATGCCCCTCTCATCTGATCCCGTTTGCCGCCGGGCTTCCTTTCTTCCTCAAAATAAATGTAGTGAGCGGCCAGGGCTGCTCCTATGGCGCCTCCCGCATCTCCTGCCGCCGGCTGAATGTAAATGTTCCGGAAAATCTTTTCTTTAAGCAACTTTCCATTGGCCACGCTATTCAACGCAACGCCCCCGGCCAGGCAGACATTTTCCGAGCCAACTATGCTTTTCAGCCCCCTGGCCATTTTCAGAACGATCTCTTCGGTAACCGTTTGTATGGCAAATGCCAGGTTGCAGTGGTGCTGAGCAATGGGCTCGTCGGGTTTCCTGCGAGAAAACCCGAATAGAGCACCCCACTTTTTTTCCCTGATCATCTTCAGCCCGGTAGCATACTGGAAGTAAGACTGATCCAGCCAAACCGAGCCATCCGCTTTTATATGAACGAGCTGCTCTTTGATGGCCCGGGTGAATTCCTCAACCTGTTCTGATCCAGGATCTCCGTAAGGGGCCAGTCCCATCAGTTTGTATTCTCCGGAATTGACTTTGAACCCGAGGTAATAAGTGAAGGCGCTGTACAACAGGCCCGCCGAATGAGGAAAGTGCATCTCTTTATGAAACCGGATCTTGTTCTTCTCTCCATACCCCAGGGCGGCCGTACACCATTCTCCGGCCCCGTCTATGGTAAGAATTGCCGCCTCCTCGAAGGGGGAAACGAAAAAAGCGCTCGCCGCATGAGATAAATGGTGCTCCGGAAACAACAATTTCAGTTTTTTCCTGTCGTAATTCCCTATTTCTTTCAAACCATCCAGTACCTTTTTTTTCAGGAATAACTTCTCCTCCAGCCAAACGGGAATGGCTCTCAGGAAGGAGGGCAGGCCCTTCGGAGCAAAGGCATAATAAGTTTCCAGCAGCCTTTCGAATTTTAATAACGGCTTGTCATAAAAAGCGATGGCGTCGAGTTCGTCCAGTTCCAGCCCGGTTTCTTCCAGGCAATACCGTATGGCGTTTCCCGGAAATTCCGCCGTGTGTTTTTTTCGGGTAAACCGTTCTTCCTGGGCGGCGGCCACAGGTTCTCCTCCGATGCAAATAGCCGCAGCAGCATCGTGATAAAAAGCAGAAATCCCCAGGATCTTTCTCATGGATGCTGTGGTTAGAAAGTGAGGAAGTTCCCGGGTAGGGGATGAGTATGTATGACAATTCAAGCGCTAATTTCCACTAGCGCTTGAAGGCCGGCTATTTACCGGCCAGAACGGCTTCCCGGGCCGCTTTCATTGGAATGCCGATGCATTTCTTTTCCATGTAGGCCATCATTCTTTCCATCAGCTCGCGGGCCTCGCCGTCGAGCATTTCCACTTCCTTGCGGAAGACCTCATTGATGGCCTTGTGTTTTACGGCTTTGATCTCGGTGGGAACGCGCCTCATGGCGAGTTCGATCTGCCGCTGTTTATGCAAGGCAGGAAACTCTTTAAGGTATTCCTTAAGGATATTCCGGGCCTCTTCGATCTCCTGCTCCCGGAAGGCGAGGTTGGCTTTCGCCAGTTGGCGCAGCCCTTCGACCTCGATGTAGTTGACGTCGTTGTCCTCTACCACAGCTTCCGAGACGTTATGGGGAACTGCCAGGTCGATCACCACCTTTTGGCTTTTGTCTCCCTGAAGGAGCGCAGCATACAGTTCCGGAGTGATGACGGCATTGGTTGCCCCGGTACAAACAATTAAACAGTCAAAACCTTCGGTGTAAGCCGGCAGGCTATCCAGCAGTTGAGCTTTGCCCTTAAGCATTCCCGCCAGTTGCCCGGCCTTACCCAGGGTGCGGTTGAAAACCGTTACATTTGAAAAGGCATGTTTCAGCAGGAATTTGCCCACGAGCTGGTTGGTCTGCCCGGCGCCGATGAGTAGAATACGGGCATGCCTGTTCAGGTTGGCCTTCATCAATTGCTGGATGGCAAGAGAAACAACAGATACAGGTTTTTCACCTATGCGGGTGTTGGAATAGACCGCCTTGGCAGCCACTACTGCCTGCTGAAAAGCCAGCCGGATAAAATCGCCGGAAAGGCCCCATTTCCAGCACTGGCCAAAGCTTTCCCGGAGTTGGCGAAGAATCTGCCGCTCACCAATAACCAGAGAATCAATAGAGGCGGAAACGTCGAGAAGGTGTTCCAGAGCAGCCTCTCCTTCCAGGCACTGAACAACGTCTTCAAGGTGGCGCAGGGTTTCTGCCGGCAGGCCAGGGTTGACAGACTGGAAAAAACGGGCAATAAAGGATGGGGTGATAGATTGGCCGGTAATAAAAAAGTACATCACCCGGTTGCAGGTGGGCAGATACAACAACTCATCGAGCTGGAATTGATCCCTGATCTCTTCGAGGCGGCTTTTCAACTCATCGCCGTCCTCCGCCTTTACGACAAAATCACCAATCTCCCTGAGTTGAGTGAGCTTGTGTGTTACGGTGAGTATTTTATAATTTGCCAACATAGCGCCAATCTATAATTCCAGAATTGAGATGCAAAAATAAATCCCCGTTACACACCTAGTGTCATGAGACTGCAACAAGGTTAAACAAAACTATTATCGGGGTACAGCTGGCACGATGACAAATATCACCTGGCGAGGTGACATTTTACTCATTATTCAATATCAAATACCCAATACGGTGGCGAATGGCAGCAAGGCAAAAATCACATTAACAACTGATTTCCAGAAAATTATAATACACATAAAAGAATCCCATCCTCGTCCGTCCAGGACAGTTAAAGGCAGCCGGCAACTTTGTCATGCCATTGTAAAAAAGTGCGGCCCTACTTGATCTTGATCTGTTCGGCAGCATTGACGAACAGGGTATTGCCAATACTTTCATATCCTTTAAATACAGCGGCGCCTTCGTGGCGGGCCACTTCCTCCCGGAATCCGATAATGGTGAGGTCGGCATCCTTCGATTTTTCGGCGATGATCTCCCGGGGGTCAATATCTGGTTTGCGGGGAATGACCTGAATGTTATGAGGAGCGATGGGCAACTGGCCGGCTTCGATCAGGCTGAACAGCCGGCCTCGTTCTTCATCGGCTGATTCCTCCGGGTAAATGGCAAATATCTTGATGTGCCCGTCCTTCCACTCCCGGTGGCCCAGGATGATGTAAGCCAGGAGTATCATCAGGTTGGCATTCTCATAATCATTGGAGGTGATCCAGATGTGTATGCTTTGTTTGAGGCCGTAGCCCCGCTCCGAACTTCCCAGGATAATAAGGTCAAAATCGACGGATTTAATGAGCTTGAAGTTATCGACAATATCCTCCAGGTTGTCAGGTTTCACCTTGGAAAATTCGGTGAGAAGAACATTATTCTCGGTTCCGGAAATACCCGGCAACTGTATGACCTGTGCGACCGCCGAAGTGTAAGAGGGGCTGATCAGGGTATCGATGTAAATGTTGCTGTCACTGGCCTCCGCCATTTTGATCAGCCGGTCCTTGGCCTTTTTGGCTTCCTGATGGGTCGCTTTTGATAGATAACCGCTGATCTTGTGAATGTAGGTGCCGAAGCCGTAGCGCTGCGATATCCAGCGCAGCATATCAAAAGCAGCAAGGCGGTCAAACGAATGCTCGGAAATACATACGGCGGAGGGCCGCCAACTGGCGGTCTGTTCTTTTTCCGTTTTCTGAAGAAAGACCTGCAACTGGCGGCTGATCTGGAAGATCACCCCCTGAAAGATCACCGCCAGGTTTTTCTTTTCCGGATTATACCGGCTGACCAGCAGGTAAAAAACGACCATCAGGGCAAGCGCAAAGAAGGCGTATCCCGGGTTCATAAAAAACATCAGCCCGAAACAGGCTATGGCCCCAAACAGGGAAATGAACCAACGGGAGCGAAAGGTTGGCCGGTAGGAAGGATCGGCGGCGAAATGTTGTAAAAAGGAGATCAGACAAAGCGAACCATAAGTGACCATGAAGAACATGGAAATGATCTTGGCGACCGCATCCAACTCTCCCATCATGATGAAAACGAAGGCCAGAACCACCGTTATTACCGTGGCATTGAACGGCTCATCGTTCTTTCCGCGCCCCCGGGAGAGCCAGTAATTGATGCCCCGGGAAGGCAGCAGGCGGTCTCGGGCAATGGCCTGCAGCGTACGCGGGGCCACAAGTATAGACCCGATGGCAGAAGAGATAGTGGCCGCCGCCAACCCTACCGGGATCAGCCACCAACCCTGCCATGCGATCTCCGCCATGACGAGGCGGCTGGTATCGGCCAGGTCGGCCGGGCTGGCCGATACAGCAAGTTTATAAGTGATAAACAAATAAACGACCATCCCACAAATGGTGCCGGCAAGAGTCCCCATCGGTATCGACCGGCTGGGGTTCCTGAGGTCTCCAGAGAGGCCCACCCCGGCGGTCATTCCCGTAAAAGCGGGAAAAATGATGGCAAAAACGGTAAAAAAGCTGAATACCTCCACCGGTGGCGGGGCCGGCCGGGAAGGGCCGGCCGGGTTCAGCCTGGGTACATTCGGGTTCGGATAGTCATCTTCAAGGGTATCCTGTAAGGATAAAGCGGCTGTATCGAGGGCCCTTTGTGGCGGTTGGTGGTAATCGGAGATATTGGCAAAAAGGTCGAGCCCGTTTTCCTGGCTATAATCGGTCTTTCCAATGAAAAAAGCCACCAGGGATACAAAAAGTGTGGCGACAACGACATAAAGGGTCTTCACCCCCAGGTCGGCTCCCTTGGTCAGTACTATTGCCGTAAGGGCAAAAAGAGCGGGAATGCTCACCGTTTGCTTTCTGTCCAGCAACCACTCCACCATCGGATGCAAATGATAATTCTGTATCAGATAGTCAAAAAAGGAACTGAAAGCCTCAGAAAAAGCGATGATATAAAATGCCACACTGATGGCCTGCGAAAAATAAAGAGCGATGCCGATCGAAGAGCCGATAACCAACCCGAAGGAACGGGAAATGATGTAGTACTCTCCTCCGCCTTCCACTTTCTGGTTGGTGGCGATCTCGGCAATGGCCATTGCTGTGGGGATGGTCACGGCATGCCCGATCAGAACGATGAGGATGGTGCCCGCCATACCGACCTGCCCTACGGCAAACCCAAAACGCAGAAACATCACCGCGCCCAGAATGGTGGAAATGGCCGTAAAGAATACGGGAGCTGTTCCAAATTTCCGGACGGTGTTCGCGGTGCTCATTGAATCCATTTTTGTGCTTGGGCAAACAAGATAAACGTAAACATCAAGTTTCCAAAAGTTTTGGTTTTATACCTTTATCCCATGGATCCGATAGCCCCATACCGCTGGAGCCGGCCCGGCCTTCGCCGCCTGGGTTACCTGTCAATGGTTGCTCTGGTAGCCCTGGCTGCCGTTTTTTTTCGCGAACGCGCCTGGTTTCTGGACGTTGCCTTTCAGACTTTCCTTCTGATCAATGAAGGCAGTGTGCAAGTGATGGTCAACCGCTTCGGGGCAGCCCTGGTGCAACTGTTGCCTCTCATAGGCATCAAGGCCGGAGCCCCTCTGCCGGTGATCTCCCTGCTCTATTCCATTTCTTTTCCCCTGCTGTATCTGGCCTTCTATACGCTGATCGTCCGGCTGCTGCGCAATGACCTGCTGGGATGGGCTCTGGTATTCCTCTACACCCTAATCGTGTATGACGCTTTCTACTGGGCAATATCCGAGCAGCAACAGGGGCTGGGCGCTCTGCTCGTCTTCTATGCCTACTGGCTGCGTTTTCCACGGCAGGAAAAACCCTGGATGTGGGCAGTAAGCACGATGGGCGTAGTGGCGCTGGCATACTATCATCCGCTCGTCTTTATCCCTTTCTACTTCCTGTGGGCCTTTTTCGGCCTGCACCTGCGGAAGAAGATCACCGGCCGGCCTTACTGGCTGTTGGCCGGCATCATGGCGGTGGTGCTGGCATTAAAGTCCAGGTTTTCCGGCAACTGGTATGACGATGGGAAATACGATACCTTCTTCAACAACCTGGAGGCTTACTTCCCCAATTATTTTTCCCTGCCGGCACACGCCAAATTTTTGGACAATACGTTGAGCACCTGGTATTTTTTTCCCGTTTTCCTGCTCATCGTCACCCTTTTCTACTTTTTCCACCGGTACTGGCTGAAACTGGCCCTGGTGCTGGCTGCCTGCTTCGGCTACCTCATGCTGCTCCATATCGGTTCGCCGGAATCCACCTACCGCTTCTATGCAGAGGTCAATTACATGGCGCTGACGATATTTGTAATGGTTCCTTTCCTTTTCGACATCGCTCCCCGGCTAAAGGGACAATGGACAGTAGCGCTTTTCTCCGTCATTGTGGCCATACGCCTCTTTAGCATTGCCCTGCACCACCAACCCTACGAGGCCCGCTGGCGCTGGATCGCCCGTACCCTGGCCCAACAACCCGCCGGCTACAACCGCTTTTATCTCTCTGAACAGGAAGCCCCGATGGACACTCTGATCATGACATGGGGTGTGCCCTACGAAAGCCTGGTCATTTCGGGTAGTGAAAGCCCGAAAACGCTGCTCATCCATCCGGACCTTTCCCTCTTTTCAGAAGCGCTGAAATCGGATACGGTATTCATCACCCCGTTCAAAACCTATTCCATCGATCAACTAAATTCAACCTTTTTTCCACTCGGAAAAGGGGAATACCGCCCGATTCAACTTCCTTCAAGACAGTGAAGGGCAGATTTAATTTGAGTATTGAAAGGCCTCAAATTTAAGCGGCAATGGAAAATTGCCGCTTAAAGATGGCCTTCAAGTGCTAATGGGACACGAGCGCAGCGACTGATGGAATTTTACCCGGCTGAACCTAAGTGAAGACGGGGATGGAATAAATTAGCGCCTGAAGGCCGGCTTTTTATACAAAAACTAGCTGCATCCACCTCAATCATTATTGCTTCGGTATAGGACGGGCACGGCAAATTCCGTACTTTTGTGCCTTCTTTATGAAGATGATCATAAAAAATATATAATACCCATGTACCGTACACACAACTGCGGCGAACTCCGCATCTCTGATGTTGGCAAAGAAGTAAAACTCTCCGGTTGGGTGCAGATCACCCGCGACTTCGGCGGAATGACCTTTATTGACCTGCGCGACCGCTATGGCATTACCCAACTCGTTTTCAACATGGACGATGACGCAGAGCTCTGTGAACGCGCCCGAAAGCTGGGCCGGGAGTTCGTCATCAGCGCTGCCGGCAAGGTCCGCGAACGCAGCAATAAGAACCCCAACCGCGCCACCGGCGACGTCGAGATCGAAGTGAAAGCCATGGACGTGCTCAACGCCTCCAAAGTGCCGCCTTTCACCATCGAAGACGACACCGACGGCGGCGACGACCTGCGCATGAAGTACCGCTACCTCGACCTGCGCCGCAACCCGGTACAGCAAAACATCATATTCCGCAGCCAGCTGGCCCTGGAATCCAGGAAGTTCCTGGCTGGAAAGGGTTTTCTGGAGATCGAAACGCCCTTTCTCATCAAAAGCACTCCGGAGGGCGCCCGCGACTTTGTCGTGCCCTCCCGCATGAACCCCGGGCAGTTCTACGCATTGCCCCAAAGCCCTCAGACGTTCAAGCAGATCCTGATGGTGGCTGGTATGGACAAGTACTTCCAGATCGTCAAGTGCTTCCGCGACGAAGACCTGCGCGCCGACCGCCAGCCGGAATTTACCCAGATCGACTGCGAGATGGCCTTCGTCACTCAGGAAGAAGTGCTGGCCAATTTCGAAGGGCTCACCAAACACGTATTCAAAGCCCTGAAGAACATCGACCTGCCGGATTTTCCACTCATGACCTACGACGAGGCCATGCGCCGTTTTGGGTCCGACAAGCCGGACCTGCGCTTCGGCCTTGAGTTCGCTGAACTGAATGATGTGGCTCAAAATAAAGGCTTCAAGGTATTCGACAGTGTAGAACTCGTGGTGGGCATCTGCGCCCCCGGCGCCGCCGATTACTCCCGCAAACAGATCGACGAGCTGACCGAATTCGTCAAGCGGCCTCAGGTAGGCGCCAAAGGGCTGGTCTATGTGAAATGCAATACCGACGGCAGCTTCAAATCTTCCGTTGACAAGTTTTTCTCCGAATCGGACCTGAAGTCCTGGGCGGAAAAAATGGACGCCAAGCCCGGCGACCTCCTGCTGGTGCTGGCCGGCGAGGAAGAGAAAACGCGCAAGCAACTCAACGAGCTGCGCCTGGAAATGGGCCGCCGTTTGGGACTGATGAAACCCGGCGACTTCAAACCGCTGTGGGTCGTAGATTTCCCCCTCCTGGAATGGGACGAGGAAACGCAGCGCTTCTACGCCATGCACCACCCCTTCACTTCGCCGAAGAAAGATGACGTGGCCCGCATGCTCAACGGCGATCACGAAACCATGAAAAGCCTGCGCGCCGACGCCTATGACCTGGTCATCAATGGCGTCGAGATCGGCGGTGGGTCCATCCGTATCCACGACCGCGCCCTGCAGGAGCGCAACTTCAAGCTGCTCGGCTTCACGCCCGAAGAGGCGGAAGCGCAGTTTGGCTTCCTCATGGGCGCCTTTGAGTACGGCGCGCCGCCCCACGGCGGCATCGCCTTCGGCTTCGACCGCCTCTGCGCCGTGATGAACGGCCAGAACTCCATCCGCGACTTCATCGCCTTCCCAAAAAACAATATGGGCCGGGATATGATGATCGACGCGCCCTCGCCCGTGCATAAGGAGCAGCTGGATGAGCTGTACCTGAAGCAGGTGGAGGTGGAGGAGAAGAAAGGGTAGCGCAATTTTCCGGCGGCAACCAACTCATCAAAAAAATGGTTAATTTTATACGCATGAAACTGTAAGTTTCTAAAAGCCATTTTTTTGATAAAAACAAGGTTTATGAGTGAGCTGGAAAAAGTCGAAGCTATGATAGCCGGATTGCCCAGAGGGGAAAAAGCTCAATTGCTGCAATGGGTGGCCAATGATCTGGGAGAATCTTTCCCAGGTATTGATAGTAAGCCCGGTGTGATGGGAGGCGCCGCCTCTATTGTACGCACCCGCATACCCGTATGGGTATTGGTCCAGGCGCACAAAATGGGCGCCAGTGAGATAGACCTGCTCAAGGCCTATCCCCATCTGCGGGCTGAAGACCTTGCAAATGCCTGGGCCTACTATCGTTCCCACCGAAAAGAGGTCGATGAGCTGATCGAAGCCAACGAACAGGAAGAAGCAGCATGAAACTACACCGTTACTCCCAAACAAACCCTTCCGCCCGCTTCACCAACTCCAGAAACTCCTTCCTGTACCCATTCGGATTACTGCCGATGGCCTGCTCCGCCAGGCGGTAGATATCAGAAAAGCGCAGTTTTTTATTGAAAGGAGATTTGCGCAGCTTCATCCCAAAGGCCGCCACGGCGGCGGCAAACTGAAAGTCATTGGTTGCTTCCGGAAAGCCGGCAGAGCGGCTTTCTATTACAACTGACAGCAGCTGGCTATCTTCGTCCTCTGGCAACTTATAGCGCAGTTGGAGATAGCCTAGTTCCTTCCCTTTGCGGGCTACTTTGGTCAGCCCCGGTTCCTGATAGCGGAGAGCAGCCTGTGATATTGCCGCAGGAGCCATTTCCAGCTCGTACAATGCCGTCACGGTATGGCCGGCGCCTATTTCGCCGGCATCTTTGGCGTCATCAGCAAAATCCTCGGTGTTGAGCAGCCGGTTTTCGTAGCCCACCAGGCGGTAGGTGCGCACAACGCCGGGGTTGAACTCCAGCTGTATCTTCACATCTTTGGCAATGGTGAACAGCGTGCCCGGCAACTCTTTCACAAATACTTTCTCTGCCTCTGCCAGGTTATCGATGTAAGCGTAGTTGCCGTTGCCCTTGTCGGCCAGAAGCTCCAGCTTATTGTCCTTATAGTTGCCCATACCGAAGCCCAGGACGGTCAGGAAAATGCCGTCATTGCGCTTTTCCTCTATGAGCCGGGTGAGGCCGCCGTCGCTGGATATCCCTACATTAAAATCGCCGTCAGTCGTCAGGATGACCCGGTTGTTCCCTCCCTCCATAAAATGTTGCTTTGCTGTCTGATAGGCCAGCTGTATGCCGGCGCCGCCAGCTGTAGAGCCACCGGCTTCCATCTTGTCGATCGCATGAAGAATGGCCGGCTTGTCCGAACCCGGCGTTGAAGGGAGCACCAGCCCGGCTGCCCCGGCATATACCACGATGGCCACCCGGTCTTCCGGCCGCAATTGTTCCACCAACAGCCGCATGGCCTGCTTCGCCAATGGCAGCTTGTTGTCCGCTCTCATCGAGCCGGAGACATCCATCAGGAAAACGAGGTTGCTGGGCGGCAGCTCTTCTCCGGGTATCACTTTGCCCTGCAGCCCGATGTGCAGCAGCTTGCGATCCTCGTTCCAGGGGCAATCAGCCAGTTCCGTATATACGCTAAAGGGCGGCCCGTCCGGCTCCGGCAGCGGGTAATTATAGGAAAAGTAGTTGATCATTTCCTCCACTCTTACCGCATCCTCGGGAGGCAGCTGCCCCTCATTGAGGAATCGCCGGACATTGCTGTAGGACGCCCGGTCCACATCAATGGAAAAGGTGGACAGGGGGCTGCTCAGCACATCGCGCTCGCCGTTCTCTTCAATGGGGCTGTAGTCTTCGGTGTTCCAGTGCTCAGTTTGAGGGGGCGCTGCCGGGTGGAAAGTCCGCCCGAAGGAGCGCTCGTAACGGACAACCTGATAGGTTTCTTCATAGGTTTCAGGATCAAACGTAGCGATAGTATCGAGCCCCATCTCGTAAACCAACTCAATGCGCATAGTATCCGGTTGGACGGGCACTTGTTGTGTGGAAAAACCAGGGTATCGCACTACCAGGGTATCTTCGCCGATGTATAATTCAATCGTAAACACCCCATTGCTGTCCGTAACCACCCCTTCGTTGGCGTGCTGAACGAGCACGTGCACGCCGGATAAAGGAGTGCCGTATTCTGCATCAACCACGATCCCCGTGGCGTATTTATAGGCTTGGGCAAAGCTGTTTTGAAAGGTACAGGCAATAAAAATCAGGCTCAGTGTATGCCATTTCATAACTGATGGGAGTTTTAAAGGGATAAGAGAATCTTGGATTTACCCTCCTAATGCAGAAAATGTAAAATGGTACAGTTTATGGCCCAGGAATTTTATTTCCCTCCTACCTTATCCATAAAACTACTGTGCCGCCACATGCGCACCACCTTCCCCTCTGCATTCCGCTCGAACCGGATCTCCTCGCCCGGCTCGCCGTCGTCGCGCAGGCGATAGAAAGTGTCCTCTTCTTTATGCTTCATCACCAGCGCCGGCTTTTTCTGTTCCTGGCTGCGCAGATAAAAAACCGCCAGCTTTCCTTTCCAGGATACGGCGAGGGCTTCGCCTGCCCAAAATCCGTAATATTTCCCGGCGTAGTCTTCCAGGTTCACTTCCGGGACTTCTTCCTCCTCCTTTGCCTTTTCGTAGGCTTTGAAAATATTTCTCATACTTGTGGCATACCGGCCGACATTGACGCCCAGCCCGTTCACCATCACGATAAATGCTGCCTTTTCTGAAGGGATCATCCACAGTTGGGTGAGATAGCCCGGACAGCCGCCGGAATGGCCAACCACCGTTTTGTTGTCCTCCGTTTTGCTGACGACAAAGCCCAGCCCCCAGCTCGTTTCCCAGTCAGGATCCATCCAGTGGACGCGCTGCATCTCCCGAAGGGTGTTGCCATTGAGCACCGGCGCATCTTTTTCCTCCAGCGCCCGGAATTGCCAGGAGGCAAAAGCCGCCAGGTCTTTGACGGTGGAGGAGAAGCCCGCTGCCGGCGCGATACCCCGGGCCTGGAAAAAAGCCAGTTCTTCCCGTTCACCCTCCCGGGATTCAATGCTGTAGCCGGTGGCCAGCTGGCCATGATGAAGGGCTTCCGGCATCTCCGGGCGGGTATCTTTCAGGTTGAGCTTGCCCAAAATGTTCTTCTGAATGTAATCCTCATAAGGCATGCCCGATAGCTCGGCCACCACCTCGCCCAGCAGGGCCATGCCCAGGTTGGAGTATTGGAAATAGGTGGAAGGAGGGTAGAGCGTTTCCTGCTCACCCAGCTTTTCCTTTATTTGATCGCTGGTAGGGAAGGGGAAAGTGGGGTCCGTCCAGTAAGGATAGTCCGACTCCCGGGGCAGCCCCGAAGAATGCGTAAGCAGAGAGCGGATGGTGATGGGGCCTCCATCTTCATAAGCCTGTTTCAGGTTAAACCAGGGGAGGTGCTCTTGTAACTCATCGTCGAGATCCAGCTTGCCCTGATCGCGCAACTGCAGGATGGCAATAGAGGTGAACAGTTTGGAAATGGAACAGATGCTGTAGATCGTAGAATCCGTAGCGGCCACTTCAGCTCCGAGGTCCGAATACCCGAAACCTTCGCTCCACAACAGTTCCTGGTCCAGGACGATGCCGGCAGAAATGCCGGGGATGTTCTCGTAATCGCGCTGGGCATCGAGCCAGGCTTCGATGGCGCGGAGGGGTTCGAAATAATCACTATCTTCTTCCTGCGTAAAAGCGGCTGTTGCCAGGGCCAGAAATAAAAGTGTGGAGATAAAAGTTTTCATTGGATTCTCGTTTTACTGAAAAAATAGTATTCCTTCCTGCCGGGTTTTCGGCCAGGCTTCTGGTTGGCTAACCCGGCAGTGTTTACCGGAAGTGCCAGATGACGCCTCATTTCCATGCATTTCAATAGTATTTCAATATACGAATCCAGGGCTAAATGGCAACAAAACCCAAAGGGGTGAAAGATAATTGCCTGGGGCGCCGCCCCAGGAACAAAATGGCAGCCAGTTTTAGCCCTGTAAGGGCGACACCCTGTTTATGTCGCCCTTACAGGGCTAAAAACACCTCCCTACCTCACCCCAGGGCGTTGCCCTGGGCATTTATTTGTAAGCCTTTCAGGCTTTTGAAAGCAATGAACATTTATTATTTAGCCCTGGTGTCACAGGACGGGTCATGGATTCGCATTTCAATTTATCTCCCTACCTCACATACACCGCCTCCCCATTCACCACCGTCCTTACCACTTCCACGTCTTTGATCTGCTCGGGAGGGATCTCAAAGAGGTTATCCGACAGGATCACGAAATCGGCCAGGTGTCCCTCCTTCAATTTTCCAAGTTTATCCTCCTGGAAACCTGCGTAAGCGTTGGCATCCGTATAGCAGCGCAGGGCTTCCTCCACGCTGATCTTCTCCTGCGGCACCCAGCCGCCGGGATTGGCCCCGTCGAGGGTGCGGCGGGTAGCGGCGGCGTAGATGCCCTCCAGTGAGTTGAGCGGGGCTACCGTCCAGTCGGAGCCGAAAGTGAGGGGGGCGCCGGCATCCAGCAGGGAGCGGAAGGGATAGGTAGTTTTGATCCGCTCCGGGCCGATGCGCTTCTCCGCCCAGCGGCCGTCGTCGATGGCGTGGTAGGGTTGCATAGAAGGGATGACGCCCAACTGGGCGAACCGCGGGATGGCCTCCCGGGTGAGGTGCTGGGCGTGCTCGATGCGGAAGCGACGGTCCCGCTGGCCGTTCTTTTCGATGGCCTCGGCGTAAACGCCGAGCAGCCAGTCGTTGGCGCGGTCGCCAATGGCATGCACGCCGATTTGCAGGCCGGCGGAGTCGGCAGCCAGTATCCACTTGCGCAATTCGAGGGTGTCACTGACCAGCAGGCCTGATGTCTCCGGTTCATCATCATACGGATCGTAGAACCAGGCAGTGGTCGAGCCCAGGGAGCCATCAACGAAGCCCTTCAGGGCGCCCCAGCGGAGGATATCGTCGCCGGTCCCGTTCTCCGCCACATAGTCCGCCAGCCGGCCCCAACTGCTGATGGGCACGAAACTGTAAATGCGCATGGGAAGTTCCCCTTTCTCATGAGCCCGGCGGTAGGTGGCCAGGTCCGTCCAGCCGCCGAAGCTGCTCACATCGTGCACCTGGGTGACGCCCAGGGAAAGGGCGTGCTGTACGGCGCGTTGCAGGGCTTCGTCGAGCTCCGCTTCGGTGCGATCGGGCATGACGGGATACACCAGGCTCATGGCCTCGTCTTTCAGAATACCGGTAGGCTCGCCGGTTTGGGTATCCTTGACGATCGTACCTCCTTGTGGATCGGGAGTATCTCTGGTAATGCCCGCCAGCTCCAGTACCTGAGTATTGGCCAGGGCCATGTGCCCGTCGAGGCGGGAAACAAAAACCGGGTGGCCGGCCGACACGCTGTCGATCCACTCCCGGCGGGGCAGCTCTCCGCCCCAGGCCTCGTGGTCCCAATTGCCGCCGGTGATCCAGCGGCCGTCATCGGGCAGTTGACCGGCAAAATTGGCCAGGCGCTGAATGAATTCCGCCGGCGTTTGGGCAGAACGCAATTCCACGCTGGCCAGCTGGAAGCCGCCTTCCAGAAAGTGAGTGTGGTTGTCGATGAATCCGGGAATCAGCAGGCGGCCTTCGACGTCTATCAGCTCCGTCTCCGGGCCCTGATAGCCCTCGTAATCTTCGCCGACAAACAGCACCTTTCCGTCCTTTACCCCCAAAACAGAGGCAGAAGGCTGTTTCGAATCTCCTGTCCAGATCCTGGCATTATGGTAGATGGTATCGGCTACCGGGCCGGAAGGCTGACAGGCGTAGAAAGTCAGGGATGCAAAAACAAGAAGGATCAGCAGGCGCATGATTTTTTCGTTTTATCTTAAGCCTAAGATAAGTTATTCAAATCATACCGGCCGGGTAATATTCCTGACCCCAGGATTTCGGCCCGGCATAAAAACGAAAATGATGAAACCCGCAAGCGGATGAAATAACATTAAGGAAAATCTCCGCTTGAATTTTTACCACAACTTGGAATATCAAAAAAATACCTATTTTTAGAGTATGTTGGGGATTTGCTTTTGGAGCGATCGCCGCCAAATTTTGTTCTGAACAAGGCGCTGGGAGGGAGCATAGCTGAAGCTACGCGACCGAAGAGCAACGCAGTGCAGTGCAAAATTTGGCAAGAGCAGCCCAAAGTGTAAATTCTCAACATACTATAAATGTGCCTCCTTCATTGGCGGTGGCCTTAAAACAACCCCATTCGCCATTTTCAGGATTGCCAACAGATTTTAAACCTATGCCCAAACTATCCGAAGAAGCGATACTTGAAGATATACTCTATGATATCGAAGACGAAAAGTGTATTCTTCTTGTCGGCCCTGAGATCATCCAAATTGAAGGAAAGCCCATAGCTAAATACGTTCACGAAAAAATTCTGGAAAACCATTCCGGCTTTATTGAATATTACTATTCCAATGTAAGCCTTTTTTTATTTCGGGATAAGAATTCAAAAAACCGGGCTGCCGGCCGCTTGAAGTATATCTATCCCAAAAAAGAAGAAATAAAAGATGGGCTTCTGGAAAAGATCCTTCAGCTTCCGCTTCCGTTGATCATCTCCCTCAATCCGGATACCTTGCTTTCGGACTTTGCTGAAAAGGCCGGGATTGCTCATCAGTTCAGCCACTTTTGTTTCAATGGTAAAGCGAACGGCCAAATTGAGGCCCCTACAGCCCAAAACCCTTTGATCTACAATATTTTCGGATCTATCCGGGAAGAAGAATCACTTTTGCTGGACTACGATGACCTCTTTCAGTTCCTTGGTTCCATTATACCGGCGGGCCTTCCTCAAAAAATAAGGAATAAACTGAAAGATGCCCGTTCCTTTATTTTTTTGGGTTTTGACTTCAATAAATGGTACTCACAGCTTTTGATCCAATTACTGGCCGAAAAAGAAAGCTCCAAGTTTGCTTTGAATACAGATATCTCTGACCCCCAGGCAAAGAACTTCCTGATCCATCAGTTCAAGATACAATTCCTGGATAAGGAACTGGGCCTTTTTGACCGGCTGTTTGACCGGCTGGAAAAAGAGGGTATGCTAAGGAAATTAGCTGAACAGGTAAATGGAAAGGGAGAAGCAATATCCAAGGAAGCAATTGAGGAAGTAAAAAAGCTGGTTGTAAACGGCGAACTGGGAAAAGCGTTCAACCGATTAGAGGGACTGGCCTTACATACCAGTTTCCATACGGAAGCTTTATTGTTGTCATCCCGGTTCAATACCTGGAAGAGAGATAACGAGGCAGGAATACAAACTCAATCTGATGCCAATATTGAGCTCAATAAGATCCGGCAAAGCCTGTTCGGCCTGCTAGAAAAAATTAATAGGCCATGAACCGATACCCGGGAGTCAAACCCTTTGAAGTTTCTGAACAAAGCATATTCTTCGGCCGTGGCCATGACACTGACGAGCTACTCAACCTAACCCTGCTGGAGAAAATATCGGTTCTTTTCGGCAAATCAGGATACGGCAAAAGTTCTCTGATCAATGCGGGCCTTATCCCCTATTTTCTCAACACGCCTCCTGACAGTGATCAATTCTTTCAACCGATAGCCATTCGCTTTGGCAATTTCATAGATGAAACAAGTAGCATAAGCCCCACGCACCGGCTTCGGTTAAAAATAGAAAACACCCTTCCGCTAAACCCGGAGGGTGATTTTCTCCAGGAACTTGTTCAGGAACAAAACCTTTGGCACCAGTTCAAGCGGAGGCAAAACAAAAACCCTCAGCGCATACTGCTGCTCTTTGATCAATTTGAGGAGTTCTTTTCCTATCCTTCCATCCAGCAAAACCAATTTTTGCAAGAACTGGAGGAGTTGATCTACACAAAGATCCCGCAGCCTATCAGGGATATGGGTGAACGTATTTCCGATCAAAATTTCGAATTTCTATCCCGGGAGCTGGATATCAGAGTACTTTTTTCCATCAGAGCTGACCGGCTTAGTTTGTTAGACCGGCTCAAGGGGTACCTTCCTTCTATTCTGGATAACCGTTACGAATTGAGCGCACTAAAGCCTGCCGATGCAGAGCAGGCCATCGCTAAGCCAGCCTCCCTCCAACTGGAGAACCAGCCTTTTGATACGCCTCCTTTTGTGTATTCCCCACAGGCACTCGAGGCCATCATCAACAAGCTGCTGGAAGCCAGAGAAGAAAGCGGAGGAGGTATTGAAGCCTTTGAACTGCAGGTCATTTGCCAGGAAATCGAACAGCGCGTTGAATCCGGTAAAGTAAATACCCGAAATGCTGATGGGGTGCTGGAAATCGAAGTTGAAGACTTGCCTCCTTTTGAAAATATTTTCGAGGCCTATTACAAAAGACAGATAGGCCTCCTTTCCACTGAGCAGGAACAAAAGGCGGCGCAGGTTGTCATTGAAGATGGCCTGTTGCTGCTCAATGACAACAACGTGGAGGAAGCACGGCGCCTCAGTGTTGATGGAGATGCCCTGATCGAACGATACAGCAGCCACGGAGCCGGCCAGGCCTTGCTGAATGCATTGGAAGATGCTTTCCTGGTCCGGCGGGAACCCAATACTACGGGCGGTTATAATTATGAGATCAGTCATGATACGCTTATCATTCCGATTGCTAACGCGAGGAGGGAAAGGAGGATTGAGGAAGCTAACCGTAAAGCTTTAAAGGCCGCCGAAGAAGCAAAAGAAAAAGCCAGAGAGGAAGAACGCCAGAAGCTCTCGGAAAAAATGCGCCAAACGGCAGAGCGGGGCCGGCGAAGGGCCATCATACTGGCGGCAATTGCCCTGGCCCTGTTCTTCACTTCGGCCATTGCTTTTCTTTATGCCCGGAAACAGGCAGCATTGGCTAAAGATAAAAGGGAGGAAGCAGAGGATAGGCTTCAAAAATATAAACAGGCCCTGTTTGCCAGGGATTCACTTAATTTTTTATGGATAAAATCCAGAGCGGATGAATTTGCATCTGCTGCCAGCCTGCTGGAAGCACCAGATGACAGTTTGGGTTGGGATGTGGCATGTGAGCTATACCGCCTGAATGAAAAAACTTTTCTTGTTGAGAAGGAAGCTTTTTCCAATATCAATCCAGGGCTTGACTCCATAGAAAGAGAACAGTACATCCTTACCCAACTTGACTCCCTGAGAAAAAAAATGGAACAATGCGAATGACCAGAACCCTTCCAATTCTGTTACTCTTTGGTTATTGCTGCTCTTTTGCACAAACTCCCTGCAGTAAATTCACCGAAATAATGGAACGGGCAGAACGGCATTATATCGAGAAGGACTACGCTTCCACGGTGCTTTTTCTCAAAATGGCCACCGCCTGCGACCCAAACCGGCAGGATACGATCACCAGGTTTTACAGGAAATTATATGATTCCCTGAAAATACTTCAGCAAAAAAACCAATCTGAGCACAAACCAAAGACGGTTATAAAGAAAGAGATCAAATACATACCTGTAAAAGACTCTATTGCTATCGACACCTTAAAAGAAAAGATCGACAGCCTTCTGCTTGAGTTGAAAAGATTTAATGGCCTGGAAAAAATCAACAATTGCAATTATAATAATGCCCTTGCTCTGAGTAAGTTGTCCACAGATATTCCCCTGGCCCTAAAAATAATCCGCTATAACCAGTTAAAATTTACAGGCGACTCCTGCTGCACCGATTCCCTATGTACTTCAATAAATTTAGGCGACTTCCTCATCTATAGAGACACTTTCTTCTTAAAAGATTTTCCCCACGAAACCCAAAATAATGATAAACGGAAAAGGATAGTCAAGGACGGGGATTTCTCACCTGAATCCGGAAAAGCAGTAACTACCGGCACCAATGGAAAAACAAAACTTTGGAATTTAGACGGCGATCTCCTGGGATCCATATCCAATACTTCAACTGGTGTAGTTATCAGCCAAAAGGACAACCTCCTGGTTACTTATACTCAAAAAAAGCACAAAAAGTACTTACAAATATGGAGCCTCAATGACAATGGGTTCCAATCCTTAATGGATAAGGTTAAGTTTGGGAATGGAGTATTTGATTTTCTCCTTTCTGAAGTGAATGACAGTTCCTATATCCTTTACCTTTCCAAAAACCAGGTATTGGGCAAGAGGTTACCTACCGGCAAGGTGCTATACCAGTCGCACATGAATACATTCCCCGGCGCAGATAGCCTGGGTTTAAGCAAACGCCCCCTCTATAAATTCGGCTGGTGCCGGCATAGTGTAAAGATTTGGCCTTCTCCTCACAAAAAGAACCGTTTCTGGCAACTTCCCTCTATTCGGGCATTCGATATTTCACAACGCGGTAATTACTTTATTACCGGAGATAAGAAAGGCTGGATTCGGTTCAGGAGTACTACCGATAATTCCTCCAGAAAGCTGAAACGGCTGAATGGGCCCATTACGTCCATCGATATATCGGAAGATGGATTAATTGCTGCCGGAAGTGCAAATGGAGAAGTGGCTGTATGGAATGATCATGGACACCTCCTTCATTTCTTTTACAATGAGGGTATAGAGAAAATCAACGCTGTAAAATTTCCCCAAAACTATTCGGGGAAGGCCGGGGAAGGCCGACTGTTCTATGACCTGGTAATCGCCGGGGAAAAAGAAGGTAAAGGAGTAGTATCCATTTGGAAAGAGGATATTGGATTCATAAATCTGGTATTTACTTTATTAAACGAAAGCGGAGAAGTTTCATCCCTCAAGGTATCCCCGGATGGCCACTACATCATGGCTACGACAACCGAAGGGAAAGGATATTTGTGGCAGTCGGGCAAAAAGCTGCTGGAAGATATAGAAAACCTGGATCCGGATTCCCCTTCATTGCTGGAAAAACTCAAGGAGGCGGGAGTCAGGCTACACAACTGACTTTTCCACAAAGTTTTCCACACATGTTAATTTCTCACCTTTCCCAGTTGATAATCCACAAATAAAGTGATGGTGAGTAATAAAAGCGCACCGGCCTGATGAAAAACACCAAGGCCAACCGGGATCATGCCCACCGAGTTGATCACAGTGAAAATCCCAAGCGCCATTTGGATTATCAACATACTTACCAACAGATATAAACCGATGCGCAGGGGAGCCGGAGGAGCCGTTCTCACCGCTTTGAAAAAGAACCATAAAACCATGATTGTCAGTACATAAGCCATGCTCCTGTGTAACAACTGTATCAAAGCAGGCATAAAGAGGGAAGAATCGTAATTAACAAGGTTTTCAACAGACCAGTTGGCGCCGGCTTTCAGGACGCCGGGAATGGCCTCGCCGTTCATATCCGGCCAGGTGGGGAAGAAGAGGCCCGCCTTTGTCCCCGCCATAATGCCGCCCAGCACGATCTGCAGGGCAACCACAACAGTTATGGCATTTGCCGCCTTTTTTAACAGGCCGCTGTGCAAAACCGGGCGCCGGGGCTGAAAGGTTTTAAAGGTAGTCCACAGCAGATAACTGAACAGGATCAACGCCAGAGAAAGGTGCATGGTGAGTTTATAGGCATTCACCCAGGGGCGCTCGATCAGCCCGCTGGCCACCATGATCCATCCAAAGGAGGCCACCAGGGCGGCCAGGAGGAAAACCACGCCCAGGCGCTTCAGAAGGGGCCTGTCAACCATTCCCCTTGCCCAGAAGATCGCCAATGGGATGATAAAGACAAAACCCATCAGCCGGGCCCACAGGCGGTGGATGTACTCCCAGAAATAAATGAACTTAAATTCACTCATCGTCATCCCCTGGTTTATCTTGGCGTACTGAGGGGTGGCCTTATACATATTAAACGCTTCCTCCCAATGCTGAGCGGTCAGCGGTGGCAAGGTGCCGGTGACGATCTCCCATTTGGTTATGGAAAGGCCGGATCCCGTCAGGCGGGTGATGCCGCCCACCACCACCTGCATGAAGATCATGAACAATCCGATGACCAGCCAGGCCTTTACAACGGAAGGGTATCGTTTACCCTTCATTTCATTTGTCGTAGGAGGAGTATTTGCAACTGCTTCCATCTCTTTTTGATTTGAAACGATTCGTTAGAGAAACAATACTACAAACTTTTGTTTGGCCATAGCTGGGTAAACATTTCCGGTGAGCGGTTAATAGTAGTATATTATAATTTTTTTAATCAAATCCCCTCATCATTAGGGCTGTTAATATGTGAGGAAGTTTTTTCATTAACTCTGGGTTAATTCATTGTTAAGGCCCGGAGTTGGCCTTTACACAGGTTTTACACAGGCCCTTTTCCTTACTTTATCGGAATTCTGCAAACTTACCCACAGCTTGTGTAAAACCTCAGGCCCGGAAAACTTTTTTTACTCACCCTCTGCCTTTTTTATTTCCGGTTGTAGAAAACAGGGAAGTTATCCCCGAAAAAAATAATCAGTTTAAAGTAATTGATATATGTGGAGCCGCCATTCTTACTAATGTAATATGCTAATGGTAAATTATCATTTATCAAAATTTACACATTTCGTGTGGAAAAGGTGTTTCATCAAATTACTGGTTTTCTTACCTTTATGGAAGCCTCAAAACTGGGCTGTGGAAAAGGCCAAAACGAAGCGGCCCAACCTCTTGTTTTGAAGAATAGCCCCCGGCCAAAAGATTTGTAGTAGAATAAGAATGTGAACAGCAGTGTAAAACCTGCTTTGCCCTGAAGGACAGTATTTTCCGACCTGGAATAAAACAGCGGGGCCGAACAAAAAATTTGAAACTATGTGCGGAAGGTTTTCTTTTGTCACTTCGCCGGAAAAGATAAAAGAGCAACTGGGCGAAATCGAGACGGGCCAGAACCTGCGCCTCAGCTGGAACATCGCTCCCACCCAGCATGCCTATGTTATTACCAATGAACACCCCAACCGGCTGGAATACCTGCTTTGGGGCCTTATCCCGCACTGGTCGAAAGACGGCAAGAATGCCGGCAAGCTGATCAATGCCCGTATGGAAGGCATTGGAGCCAAACCTTCTTTCCGCGTTCCTTTGCGCAAGCGGCGCTGCCTGGTGCTGGCCGATAGTTTTTACGAATGGCGCAATGAGGGGGGGAAAAAAGTGCCCTACCGCATCTTTCGGAAAAACGGGGAATTGCTCCTCTTTGCCGGGCTTTGGGATGTCTGGTACAAAGATGACTATGCCGTCAGGACCTTCTCCATCATTACCGCCCCTCCCAATAAGGAAGTGGCGCCCCTGCACAACCGCATGCCCCTTGCCCTTCCCGGCAAATTGCAGCAACAACGCTGGCTCCAGCAACTGAACATCGAAGAAGTTATGGGCCTCCTTAAGCCTCCTCCGGATGGGATAATGGATTACTATCAGGTATCCGACAAGGTGAATTCCGTGAAAAATGACTCCCCGGAACTGCACCAGCGGATCGGGGGGCAGCCGACGTTGTTTTAGAATAAAAGATACACCGTCACCGGGTAATGGCCACTCTGACGCTTGCATCCGGATGGCCATTCTTTCCTTTAACTAATATGGTATAGGCGCCAGGGGGCCAGGCCCTGGAAATAACGCTGACCATTCCATTGGAAATAGTACCTTCCGCTATTGTAGCTCCCCATACATTGACGATGCGATAACTGGGGTAGAACGCATCGGCAGGCACATTAAATTCAAACCAATCCTGTGCCGGATTGGGAAATACCTTCAGGCTGAAGCCCGGGAGTACCCCATCCTCGGTTCCTACCGGCATGGGTATTTGGGTAACTGTTGTATTGGTTCGGATAGGAGGATTGGCGTCAAAATAGATGTCGGAGGTGTTTTCGAAAATATCTCCAGGGGCGGTGGCCGGTAGCTGGCCGATGCTGAACTGGAAATACCCCTGGCTACCCAGTGGGTCGCTCAGGCTGTCCGGAAGTTGAATATCCTCGAAAACGACCCGCAGCAACCCTCCTTCGCTGATACTGCAATCAAAACCATGGCTGGCGGATAGTGGGCGAAAGGAGAGCCGGTCCAGTTGCTCATCGAGCTGGTCTGATAACACTACCCGCCTGGCCGGGGCATTGCCGGTATTCTGAAAGCGGATGGTGTAGACAATGGAGGCGTCTTTTTCCACCCGCCTTCCCTGGGCATCCAGCTCCGTATATACCAGTTTGTCGTTGGGGTCATAAGCACAGCGAAGCATCCGGTTGAGTTGAAAGGTATCGGTAGACAACTCTCCATTGGGAGTAGGCCCCTCGTACCGTAAACAGGTTGAACAGGGTGTCGCCCAGGGCGGTGGCATCTGGCAGGACGACGAGCAGGCTGAAGCGCGATTGCCCGCCCGGGGCAGGTCCTCAAAAGGAAAGGTTATGTGTTGATCATCCTGAATGATGCCGCTGCTTTGTTCCGGAGCTATACTGTTGAGCGGATCCAGCCCGATCATTACCTCACCATTCATCGTAAAAAGTGCCCGGTATTGCGGATGAAGGCAAACATCTGTCGTTTTTCCGAACACTGCAGGGGTAGGACGCCCCCGTGAGTTCAATGCCGTATTCCGGGTTGACAGGAATAAGCGGAAAATCCAGGTAAATGATCGGCGACCCTTCCTCGACTTGTATCGTCCGTACTGCCAGCCCATTATATGCCAGGTTTCATTAGTACGGATATTCGAAGGTATAGGTTCCGGCGACAGGTAGTAGGGCGGCTGCCATCAGGCCGGGTAACGGTGAGCAATGCTTCGAAGGTACCAGCAGTACGCCTTCACCCGATAGCGGGAAGTCGCCGCTGTCGAAAAGCCCTATCGCCATTAACATCGAAGAATACGCGCACGATAACGGTAAGGCGCTCCATCAGGTTTCTCCCCAACCGGATGGTATGGTCGTAGGAATGGTAGGTCACCAGGTCCGGCACGTTGTTGAAGACAGGCGCCGCCCTGAAGATGGCGGCGCTGCCCAGGGAGTCTATTGTGGCAAACGACCAGTTGAGGTTGGGCATAAGCAGGGGCCATTTAGCCAGGCGATCTGCGTTGGACTGTTGGGTAACTGTAAAAAGAAAGAACAGGTCCTTTTCGCCATCTCCGTCAATGTCCTGGACATATAGGTTATCATATTCGGTGCCATTGGGCGTATCCAGAGCGACTTGTCCAGGCCCGGTTATGGGGTTCCATTGTCCCAGTAATAAAGGCGGTAAGAAGGCGGTGCTTCCGACAATTTCGGGCTGTTGGTCCTGGTTCAGGTCGAAGGAGCAAACCGGCGGGCGGTAGAAGTGTTGTCAAGGTAGTCGTCAAGTGTTACCTGCCCGTCAAATCCATTGCCGTTCCACCGGTGTAACAGCAACAGCCTCCGATCGCCGTTCACGCGGGCGACCACATCTTTATCTCCGTCGCCGTCCCAATCAGATAGATGCATGGTACTGGTAGGCGAATTCCGTTCCCACTACCTGCTTAAGCTGCCAAACAAGGTACCATTGCCTTCGTTCGGATAATAGATCACCGCATGCACCCGCTGGTGGCGACGATATCGAGGTCTCCATCGTCGTCCATATCTTCCGGGAAAAGGAAGGGCTGGGAGTACTGCTGGGAATCGATCAGGTGCTCCGTCCATCCGGCGCCTTCGCGTTCCAGCCACAGCAGGCGGTGTCGGGTAACGGTAGCCGCTCACTGAAGAGCAGGTCGAACCGTCCATCCTGGTTGAAGTCGCCTCCGCTGATATCTCCGGTAAGCGGAAAGCCAGTACCCGCTCGATATGCAGGGCATTAAAGCGCAGGTTGGCGTCATTTCGGAAGCTGAAGATCACCCTTGCTGCATTATCGATACAATAAAGGTCGAGGTCGCCATCATCGTCGGCATCGCCGGGAATAAAACCACCCGGCAGGAAGCCGATGGGGAAATACTGGTTGGGCCCCCATTCTTCATCGGTTAACCTGGCTTTGTAACCCGGTCGTACTTCATCCTCCAGGTAAAAGAACAGGCTTTCCCGGGCGTCGTCATTCAATGTCAGAAACTGAATGATGGCGTCGCTGGGGACACCGGTAGTCAGCGGCTGTGGCGGGGCAAAATTGAAGTTGCCGTTGTTGGCGGACCAGAAAAAGGCGTTCGGGGATAAAAGCGTTTTGCTGGACATTGAAGGAGTCGAGCCCAAAGACAATGTCTTCCAGCCCATTGTCGTCCACATCGAAGAAGACGGCCCGCCAACTGTTGGCCAACGGGCCGGCGTAAACCGTTATACGCTGCCAGGCCCCGTTGAGGTAGGTATAGAAAAAGATCCCTCCTGAAAACCGGACCCCATAAGTTCCGGATGGCGGTCGCTGTTGAGTATGTCATTCCTCTGATATTGAAATCGCCATCACCCACCAACGAATAATCACCGAAAGACTGGCTTTGAAAGTTAAAGGAGATCCGGTACGCCAGCCTGTCGGCGCCTATTTGCCAGTTGGCATATATATGTATAATACTGTCATTACCTTCCGGGTGATGAAAAAGAAAGGAGGCGGTTCGAACAGCCCAAGCTGGAGCCGGTAGGTAGTGCCTGAAGGAGGCGCGAAAGAACCATCTCCTTCGCCCAGCATGATATGGAAGTTGGTGCTGTCGGAGCTCTGCACCCTACCAGACATACTCAGGTCGGGTATGCTATCCTTATTAATGTCTTCCAACTGGATGTTGTCGATGAAGAACGTTTGCAGGATGAGTTCTTCTTCCCGGAAGAGGGCGTCCGGATCACCGGTATTTTCAAACCAGACAATACGAGTGGGGTAATCTACACTGGCAACAATATCGAGGTCCCCATCGGCGTCGGTATCCGCGAGTTCGAAGTCATAGATGTCATCATAGCTCACAAGGATCTCAGAAAGGGAGAAGGTATTAGGGCTAGGTTGGCTAAGCTGCCAGCAGATTCTGTCCGGAGCCCTCGATAGGATCACCATGTCAGTGGTTCCGTCGCCGTTCAGGTCGGCGGAAAGCGCTTTTCTATATCAGAGCTAATCGGATGCAGCACCTGTTCGGGGATCCACTGGGCGGCGAGTATATCCTGCCCTATGGTAAGCAGAACAGTATGGTTGTGTTTATGGTAATTTTCCTCATCATCATTAGTTTTTCCTACCGGATAAAAATGAATGTGAAAATACTTTTCCCCTAATTTTTATCCGGGCGCGTTTTGTAGAAAAACCTGGGCGGCCCTTTTTACTGTTAGTTGAGTATCCGGCTCATGCCGAAGCCACAATATATTAAAATCAAAGAAAACCATGCGAATCATCTTACAACGCGTGAGCGAAGCATCCGTCATCGTCAACGAAGAAACGGTGGGAGAGATCGGCCCCGGCCTGCTGCTGCTACTCGGCATCGAAGATGAAGATACCGATGAAGACATCGAGTGGCTCTGCCAGAAGGTGGCCAAGATGCGGATCTTCAACGACGAGGAAGGCAAGATGAACCTTTCGGTGAAAGATGTCGATGGCGAGCTGCTTGTCGTCAGCCAGTTTACCCTGCACGCCAGCGTGAAGAAAGGCAACCGTCCCTCTCTTTCATCCGGGCGGCCCGGCCGGAATTTGCCATCCCCATGTACGAGAAGTTTGTCAAAATTCTTGAGATCACTTCCGGAAGGGATGTGCAGACCGGAGAGTTTGGCGCCGAGATGAAAGTACACCTGGTCAATGACGGCCCCGTCACCATTTTTGTCGATAGCAAAAACCGGGAATAATATCAAATTCGAAGTCGGAAGTCGGAAGTCGGAACGCCCATATACCTGCCAACCAGTCGATTAGGAAATGGCTTGTACGTCTTTTTATCTAAAAATTGGTATAAGATGACCATCAAGGAAGCTCAGCAAACGGTTGATAACTGGATCAACACCATCGGCATACGTTATTATAATGAACTGACCAACACCGCCATACTCATGGAGGAGGTCGGCGAAGTGGCCCGCCTGATGGCCCGCCTGTACGGTGAGCAATCCTTCAAGAAAGCGGAAGACGCCGCCAACGCCAACGCCCAGTTGGGCGACGAGATGGCCGACGTGCTCTTCGTCCTCATCTGCCTGGCCAACCAAACCGGCGTTGACCTCACCGAGGCGCTGGCCAAAAATCTGGAGAAGAAAACCAACCGGGATGCGGAGCGGCATTCGGGGAATGAGAAGTTGAGGTGATTCTGTTCTCCTCACTCCACCACCACCTTCCCCACCCAGCGCCGCCCTGCGGCCCGCACTTCCAACATATAAAACCCCGGCGGCAGGCCCGCCGCGTCAAGCTCCATCTCCGGCTCGGCGCGCGGTTCCGCTCTCCATACCGTCCTGCCCTGTGCATCGAACAGCGTACACAGGGCCCGCCTGCCTGTCGGCGCCTGCTCCCAGGACAACCGAAAACGGCCATTGCCGGGGTTGGGAAAAAGGCGGATATCCTCCCCCTCCGCCACTGGGCCGGCAATGCTGTTCAGCACCGGGCAAGGAGATTCCAAGCAGCCGTTGGCGTCCACCTTGACGAGCCAGGGGTAAAACTCATTGCCCTCATAGGCCGCTCCTCCGGCGACGATGCTGCCGCTGGACAGCTCGCCCACACCGCCGAAGTAGCCGCGGATAGGACTTTCGGCCCCAACAGGCGGATTTAGATGTTTCGACCAGATGCTGTCACCCTGAGGGGAGAATTTGTACAGCCAGCCTACCCGGCGGGTGTTGCCATTTCCTTCGGGAACAGTGGTTTCGCCCCCAGCGATATAGTTGCCATCGGCCGTTGGTTCGATACCATTAAAAGAGATCCTGGCGTTGAGGCTGGCAGCCTTACCGAAGTGCTTCACCCACTGCACCTGGAAGTTGGAATCCAGCTTGGCCAGGGTGGGTTGTACAATAATAGTTGACCAAACTATTTCTACCTGATATTGGCTGAAGATCATTAGGCCACCATTTGTTGTTGGCAATACTTTTCGAAAAAAACCAATTTCAGGGTTGTTGTCAGATTGCCATTCTTTGATGATATTACCATCTAAATCGATAAATTTAAGAAAGGAATAAGCATTGCCTGCATCAATAATACCTACTCCTACTACCACAAATATGCTATCATTTATGAGTTTTATATCAAGAAATCCGTCTTCAAGGCTGTAATCTCCATAAAAATTAAACCAAACTGTATTTCCATAGTTATCCACTCTTCTTATGAAAGGGTCACTAAAGTAATTAGGTCGTTGAATCTGTCCATAAAGTAAATAACCATCCTCTAATTCTACTGGATCTTTGTAATTATAGTGTCCAAGATTAACCGTATCTGTATATTCTTGGAAGAACTCTACCTCTAAGTTGGAATTGAGTTTAAAAAACAAGGCGCTTTTTCCTGTGGTTGGCGCAGCTGTAAGGACATAGCCCCCATTTGTTGCTTTGGATACCCTGCCATAGTGCTGGTCCATCGATAGTATCCGCCCCATTGTATCCTGGATAAAGTTGGATGCTAATAAAATACCGGCAGAGTCAAATTTAGCAATGTAAAGCCCTTGCTCCCAGTCGGTTGTATCCGAAAAGGCCATGCCATAACCGACAATGGTGTCATTATCCAGGATCATATTCCTGAAGTGCGCCCTGGGGTATTCCTGAGGCGGAGTAAGGTTGAAGCCCGGCTGGCTTGTCAACAACAAAGGGGAACAACAAATAAAAAACGCGAGTATTTTTTTCCACATCATGCCTGGAAATATATGGGGAGCCGGAAGCCGGCCGGCTTCCGGCTCCCCTGTGAAAAGATCATCAGTGAATGGCGATTTTCAATTGGTGGGAGGCGCCGCCCAGCCGGGCTTTTAGCAGATAAATGCCTGGTTTGAAAAGCGCCGGAGGTAATAACAGCCGGTTGAGGCCGCCGGACAGGGGAAAGCGGTGCACCACATTGCCCTGCAGGTTGTAGAATATGGCCTGCCCTATCCCGGAGCTTTCCGGAAGTTTTAGCAAGAGCTCCTCCCGGCACAACGGGTTGGAAGTAACGCTCATATAGTTTGAACCCAGCAGGCTGTCGCAGGTAATGATAGCTGTTGTAGGCGGGGTGTCGGATATGTGGTCGCCGGTGCAATAATCACTGGATGTCCCGTTGGGGCAGGAGCCGGTGGAAGGGTTTACCTGGTTGCAATTGTGGTTGGGGTGCATCAGGCCGAGGCAATGCCCCATTTCGTGAGGAAGCACCGGCGTATCGCCAGCCCAGTGGACGGTTGTGCCGTCGTCGTATTCGCCATCGACGTGCATATAGTTGCTGGGAAAACCAAAGGAATTTCCACCAAGTTGATAATTGTCTCCCCTAAAGTAAATGTCAATGCCGTCGGTGTGAGCGCCGCCGGTTACCGATTGCCGGACGGCGGCAATCGTTTGGAGGCCGGGGTCCACTCCGGACAGTAAATTGGCAATATTTTCTCCGCAGGGGGCGCCGGGTGTGATGAAATAGATGCCGTATTCATTATAAACGCTGTTCAGGTAATCCAGTGCCCGTTTGGCCCGGATGTCGGCTTCCTGCTGATCGATCCATTCGTAATCGCTGTATTCAATGAAGTTCATATACACCTTTACCTGGAAGCTTTCCCCCGCCTCGCCTTGTTCGTAATTCCCATGAATGGCCGGTGCCGGGCAGTCGCCCTGGCCAGAGAGCAGGGCAGGGGTGAAAATAGTACCTAAAGTCAGAAGCAGAAATAGGGTGTGCTTTTTACACACACACACATTTATTCGCCGAAGCTCTTGCGAAGGAGGACACATTTATTCGCCGAAGCGGGTGAGCGGCGAGTTTGGAAGAGGAGGTTGCAGTAAAGATCGGCGCGTTTGTCATAGGGCGGTGGTTTTAGTTTTTGGAATGATTAAAAGTAAAGAAAATTCAGGACAAACACAATGTTGTCGGCTGTGAGGGAACTCAAGGAAAAACAGTTTGCCGGATTATTTCTCCTTAAACGGCGAATTCTCCTGCTGCTCCTTAATCAGCCGGGTGGCGATGTACACGCTGGCGCCCAGGATGAGCAGCGCCAGCAGTACCAACTCCTCGTAGTATTCCTGAAGGATAAAGAAGTCATAAACCCCATGAACCCCAATAGGTACGGCCAGGCCCAGGGCCAGCAGCCGGCTTTTTGACGCTGTAGAAAGGGCAAACTTAGAACGCCCGACGAAATATCCCATGATGATGGCAAAGCAGGCGTGGTAAGCACGGCGGTGAAGAGTACAACAAGGTGGTCTGAAAGCCGAACCGGTAAGCGTAAAGCACGTTCTCCAGCGTGGCGAAGCCCATGCTGATCATCACGGCATAGACGATGCCGTCCATGGGCTCATTGAAGAAAGGGCGGGAGTAGGGGTAGCCCATGATGGCGAGGTATTTCGCCAGTTCTTCGGTCAGGGCCACCACGATGAAGGAGGACACGAAGGTAGCGCCCAGAGTGGAAGATCCGGCCCAGCCGGAGTGGCTGGCCCAGGCTTCTATCTTGAGCACCGGATAGGTGATGGCCATGCCCAGGGCAAAGGTGACGGCCAGTTGCAGGCGCGATTCCTTTTCATATTTGTCCATCCGGTAAATGTACCAGCAGATGGCCATGCCGGGAACGATGGCCAGCGCAAAAACGAAGGTATGCTCCACCATCAGGCCACGGCGTTTTCCTCACAAAAAGCAATGAACTGCCGGACGATGCGCTGCGTTTGTTTCCGGGCTTCGAACAGGCCCATGTGCCCAACTTTTTCCAGGATGTGGATGGAGGCGGTTTGAGGGAGGTGGATCTGTTCGGCGCTTTCGGGCGGTACGGCGGGATCTTCCTCTCCGATGATGAAGAGCACCGGAACTTCCAGTTTGGCCAGGGTTTGTGTTTCATCCTTTCTGTCGATCATGGCTTGTTGGGCGGCGATAATCCCGGCGCTTTTTCCCCGGGCGGCGCGGTAGGTCAGTTTTTCAATGAGGAAGGCGTTGCTGTTGGCAAATTTGGGGTTGAAAAGCCCGGGGATGAGCTGCTTCACGAAAAGGACGTGGCCCTGGCGCTTGATGAAGTCAATGCTCTTGCGGCGGTTGTCTTTTTTCTCTTCGCTGTCGGCATAGGGATGAGAGTGGAAAAGGCCCAGGCCGGTTAGCATTTGCGGGTACAGGCGGGCGAAGGCCAGGCCGGCGTATCCTCCCATGGAATGCCCGATGAAAACCACCTTTTTGATATTGAGCTTTAGCAGAACGGCGTGAACGGCCTCCGCCATTTGTTCAATAGTGATCGGGGCCACCACCTCCGAGCGGCCGAAGCCGGGCAGGTCGATGCGAATGACGCGATAGTTCTCCTCCAGCAGGTCGGCCCGGAAGTCTTCCCAGATGTTGCTGTCTTCACAGAAGCCGTGAACGAGCACCACTGCCGTCCCCTTCCCTTCCGATTGATAAGCGATCTTTTTATCCTGATAACTGATGAATTTCATAGGCTGTTATTTGGGCTTTATTTGTGCCAGCTGCCCGAAGGCCTTATCGTAATCGGCTACTAAAATACTCCAATCATACCGAGCTACAAAATCCCGGAAGGCCGCCCGCTCCCGAATGGCTCCGATGCGCAGGACGGCATCTCTCAATTTGGAGTATAATTCTTCCTCGTTTTCGTAGAGGTGTACGGCATGTTTTTCCTCCGGGATGTGTTCCGGATACGCCAGCCGGTTGGGCAGGAGTGGGTAACAATTACAAAATATGGCTTCTGCAACACTGCCTCCGAAAAAATCTTGCCGGCTGGTGACGGGCAGAATGTCGGCCTGCCACAGCAACCGGGCGTACTCGGCCCGGCTTTTAGCGTATCCGAAGTGGAGGATCTCTTCCTTCAGCCGGTGGCGTGCTGCTTCAAATATCTCCGGAGCTTTCCGGTAAGACCGCCCCAGAACGATGAGCCGGAACGGAACGCCTTCTTCCTTCAGCCGGAATAAGGTGCGGAAGAAAACCTCCGGCGCTTTGTCGTATTCCCAGCGGTGGTTCCACAAAAGGGTAGCTTCCCTGGCTTTTTCAGGTTTTTCAGACAGGCCGAGTTCCTGGAGGTGGAGGCCCAGCGGCAGCACTTCGCTTTTTTCCCGGATCTCCTCGATCCGATGGAGGCCGTGGTGGTCGGGAAACTGTTTCAGAAACTCCGGCAGGCCGCCGAGGAATGACTGGAGGTGGAAATGAGAGTTAAAAAAAATGCGGCCAGAGGCGAGGGCGGTTGTGAAATTGATAAAACCGTAGTGGTTGTCGCGTTGGAGGCTGACATCCTCATCGGCAGGCGACCAGGGGTAGGTGATCTGGTTTTCATGGAAATAGGTTGCCGTGGGGATATGGGCGGCGCTTTGCCGGGCCAGGCCCAGGAAGGCAGCCACATCCAGCATGTCGGTGGCGAGGATGAGGCCCGGTTTCCAATTCAACTGGTGGAATTGTTCCGCCAGGGTGGCCGCCCCGCCGTGCATCCGCCACTTCCAGTGCCGCCCTTTCAGGGAAAGAATGCGGACGTTGTGCCGGCTATGGGCCCGGTATCCTTCGGCCCATTTCTGGTGGCTTCCGGACAGGAATGGCTCAATGAGGAGAATATTCATGTTAACGGCTTGCTAAATTCGCGTTTCGGCTATAAGCCTAGCAACTGTTTTTTATATCTTTACTAAACCGGTGCAAAAGCAAGGTGAAATATTCACCTTTACAACCGGTTACAAATTCCGCTAACCAGAAAGCGGCAGCGCAATTTTGATGTCCTAATTTTAACAATAATGTCGGGTTTTTCTGAATTGAGAAAAGGATTGTCGAATATCGAGGCCCTCGAACGGGAGCTGAACCTGAAGCAACTTCAGATCAACCGGCTATTGAATATCACCCAGGCCATCAACAACAACGTATCGGCAGAAGGGCTTTTCAACATGTACAAATCCTTTCTGAGCTGGGAGATCGGCGTTAAAAAAATGGCCCTGTATATCCGGGATGAGGACAATTGGGACTGCGCCTCTTCCATTGGCATTAAAGACGAACTGCTGTCTTTGGATATCACTCCCTATTTTGAAAAATACACCCGGCTCAACAATGTGGAGGAAACCGGCCATCCGCTCATACGGGAGTTTGATGTGGTCATTCCCGTCCGCCACAAAGACCATCCCATCGCCTATGTCTTCATCGGCGGCTTCAGCGAAGAGGAAGACATGTATAATAAGGTGCAGTTCATCACCACCATCACGAACATCATCGCGGTGGCCATCGAGAACAAGCGGCTGTTCAAACGGCAGCTGGAGCAGGAGCGCCTGAAGCGGGAGATGGAACTGGCCAGCGAGATGCAGCGCATGCTCATTCCCACCAACATGCCCAGTAAACCCGGGTACGAGCTGGCCAGTATTTACAAGCCTCATTACGGGGTGGGCGGGGATTATTTTGACTTCATCGAATTCGAAGACGGGAAGATTGTCTTTTGCGTCGGTGATATTTCCGGTAAGGGCGTGGCAGCCGCACTGCTGATGGCCAATTTCCAGGCCAACTTTCACACCCTGATCAATAAGCGGACGGCTCTGGACACTTTTATTATCGACCTGAATACTTCGGTCAACCTCATTACCCAGGGAGAGCGCTTTATCACCTTTTTTATTGCAGAATACGACACCAAACGGCAGGCGCTGCGGTATGTCAATGCAGGGCATAACCCGCCGGTGCTCGTCAACGACGGCGAGCTCCACCTGCTCAACAAAGGCTGCACCATTCTGGGCTCTTTCCCGGAACTGCCGGAGATAGAGGTCGGTTGCGTCCCTCTTGAAGGAGAGGCCATGGTGCTTTCCTTTACCGATGGCCTGACGGACCTGCAGAATGAAAAGGGAGACTATCTCAGTGAAGAAATGCTGTATAGTTTTGTTCGCAATAATTATAAGCTGTCGGCTTCGGCTTTTAACCAGCAGCTCATGGAGCGGCTGGAGATTTTTAAGGGCGGACAAAGCTACCCCGATGATTTTACCGTGCTCACCTGTAAGATCTTTACTCCCGGTAACAGGCAGCGGCGCCGGTGAGGACTGTTGGCCCTTTTCCCCTGTTCAACAGCTTCATTTATCGGCAAATGCCATCCTGTCGTCTAACAAAATTTAGTATTATCCGTATTGGATCAAACAAAAGCTACCTTTGACAATTGTCTTTATTATAGATTATTCTTTATATTGAGTTATCCAGTGGGATAGTTCCAACTACTTAAACAGCAAATGAAGGAAAAGAATGTAGCCGGCATATTAGCGCTGTTCCTGGGAGGGTTTGGCATCCACCGGTTCTATCTGGGCCAGACGGGGCTGGGCGTTTTCTACCTGCTCTTCTTCTGGTTTCCGGTGATATGGATTGTGGCCCTGGTCGATGCAATTGTCTTTTTTTCAATGGACCAGGAAGTTTTTGACCGCAAGTACAACCAGCGTTACGCCAGAAGAGATACGGATTACGACCGCCGCAATTACCGCCGCCGGGTTCGGAGTGAGCAGCGGGAAGAAAGAAGAGAACGGCGCTATGAGCGCAAAACAGAGCCGCCCCGCCGGCGCCAATATGAGCGGCCAAAACCCCGGCCGCCCCGCAGTAACCCCTATAAAGCCAGCGGGATAAAAAAATATAAGGACTATGATTACGATGGGGCTATTGAAGATTTCAACAAATCGCTGGATATTGAACCCAATGATGTGGCGACTCATTTCAACCTGGCCTGCGCTTATTCGCTGAATGAAAAGACCGATAAGTCCTTTTTTCACCTGGACCAGGCGGTGGCCAACGGGTTCAACGACTTTCAAAGGATAAAGGAACACGACGCCCTGGCCTTTTTGCGCATACAGCCGGAGTTTGAAAAATTTGAACAGAATGGTTTCAGGTTACAGAAACCGGAACCTCAGCCAGAACCCCCTGAAATCCCAACCGAAGAACAGGAAGAAGTACTGGAAGGGCAGCCCGACCTGCTGGAACAGCTCAAGCGGCTGGGAGAGCTCAGAGAAAAAGGGCTGCTAACCGAAGAAGAGTTTACTACTCAGAAAAGGAAACTTTTGGGCTGATGGCCCGTTATCCTGGCTGAGAGGCCTTTGTGATACATACAGAGATGTAATGTTACCGACAGAGAAATGCGATGCAGGAGAATTTAACAGATCTGTTGTCAACAGCCGATGCCTTACGTTCGTTTTACAGATGATCATATAGAACACAGATGCGATGATTGCTGAAATACTGATCTCCGACGAAATCATTCCATTGCGGACTTCTGACACGGGTGAAGAAGCACTCAGTATGATGGATGATTTCTATGTTCGCCACCTGCCTATCGTTAATAACAAACAACTCCTGGGGCTCATCTCTGAAGACGACATCCTCAATCACGATGCCAGTGAGCCCGTCGGTTCCTACAGCTTGTCAATGACCCGGCCTTATGCAAGCGGGAAAGACCACGTTTATGAATTGCTTCGGCTGCTGGCGGAATACCATCTGACGCTCATTCCGGTTGTGGATAATGAGGAGAATTACATTGGAGTGGTGACGCTCGAAGCGCTCCTCATGCATTTTGCTCAAATGGCCTCCTTCTCCGAGCCGGGCAGCATAATCGTGCTGGAAATGAGCAAGCGGGATTATTCTCTGGCGGAGATCGCCCGGATCGTCGAGTCGGAAAGTGCGGCAATTCTGAGCTCCTTTATTACCACCAACCTGGAATCTACCCGAGTCGATATTACGATCAAGATCAACCGGCAGAATATACAAACGATCATTGCTACTTTCGAACGTTTTGACTATGATATCAAGGCCTCCTTCAACGAAGCGGATTATGTAGGTTCGCTTCAGGAACGTTACGATGCGTTGATGTCCTACCTGAACGTTTAAAAAGGCGGCCTGCCAATAAACCCGCTCCCGACAAAGCCACAGCCCTCGTGGAATAATGGAAAGGCTGTGACATTTACACCTTATTATTTGCATTTCTTCCTGTATGCTATTAGCTTTTTACAAAAAGCTTTAACTTGGTTAAGGGGGAGCGTCAAGACTCACCTTTTCAAACCCTGGGAAAAACAGAACGGAATAGTGCAACTCGGCCGGCGACTGGCCACCGGCTGGAATTTTTGTGTTATCGGAGCAGAGTTTTTTAACCTTAGTCCCTGAGTCGTGTGGAACAATATGCGCATACTTTTTTTGGCGGCCCTGTTCATTAGCCCTTATTGCGTAAAGGCGCAGCTGGACTTTGTTTATATCGACAGCATCAGCGTGCGGGGCCATAAGAAGACGAAAGAGAACGTCATACTTCGGGAGATGCTGATCAGTGCAGGGGATACGGTCAGCCTGGCCGAGCTGTCTGTCCTGATGGACCGCAGTGAGGAGCTCATTATGAATACCGGCCTGTTCAATATGGCCGAGATTAGTTTCAAGGCCTGGGAGGGCGCCACCAACAGAGTCCAGCTCCTGGTCAACGTTGAAGAAGCCTGGTATTTCTACCCGGTGCCCATATTTGAACTGGCCGACCGGAATTTCAACGTCTGGTGGGTGGAACAGGGGCGGTCCCTGCAACGGCTCAACTTCGGGATGGAGTTCGCTCACCTCAACTTTAGCGGCAAGCGAGACCGGCTCAAGATCTCCGCTAAATACGGATACACCCGAAAATATGCCGTCAGCTACAACCTGCCTTTCTTCAACAAGGCCCAAACGATGGGGTTGTCGGCTGAAGTTGCTTTTTTGCGCAACCGCGAGATCAATTACGCTACTACCGGAAACAAGCAGGATTTTTTCCGGGATGAGGAGAACTTTCTCTATCAGCGCTTCCGAACCGACCTGGCGCTGAGCTACCGCCCCCGCATCCGCGCCTCTCATGATTTTATTACGGGTTACCGTCAGAACAAGATTGACGATATCGTTACCCAGGAAAAGAATCCCGATTTCTTTCTGGATGGCCGTTCGTTCCAGCGCTACTTCCTCCTGGCCTACCGGTTTGCTTACGACAAAAGGGACGTGAGGCCCTACCCCTGGAAAGGGAAGTATTTTGAGGCCATTCTGGAAAAAGACGGCCTCGGCATTTTTGATGACCGGAATGCGCTTACGTTCTGGGCAAATTACCGGCACTATCTCCCTATGGGCAAACGATGGAGTTTGGGGTTGGAAAGCAGCGCCAAATTCTCTTTCATCCGGGAACAGCAGCCCTATAACGATAACCGGGCAATGGGGTTTGGAAGCCGCTATCTGCATGGTTATGAGTACTACATCATGGACGGACTGGATATGCTGATGGGCCGGTCGGCCCTGCGCTTTCGGCTGGGAGAATGGGGAATGGATTTTGGCAAGGCCGTCCCCATAAAAGCATTCCAGAAAATGCCGATCCGGTTTTACCTTTCCCTGAACAATGACCTGGGGTACGCCAATGACCCCTACACCGGAAGGTTGAACCCCCTCAGTAACCGAATACTCTGGGGTGGGGGACTGGGGCTGGATATCGTCCTTTATTATGACAAAGTCATACAAATCGAATACAGCTTCAATGATTTACTGGAAAATGGGTTATTTTTACACCTTAACCTGAATATTTAACACTGGCCCGCCATCCTTCAACCATGCAGGTAGTTGTTTACAGCAAAGTACTCAAGGATAAAGACATCCCTCACATACAGAACCTCTTTGATGCGCTCCATAAAGAAGGAATCAACGCTTATGTTTATGCTCCCTACCTGGAGCAGATCAGGGATAAAATAGTGTTTAAACGGGATGTCGGGGTTTTTGAGGGGTATCTGGATTTCAGTGTGAAGAAGTTCGACCTTTTTATCACGCTCGGCGGCGACGGCACTATTCTGGGGGCCACCACTCACATCCGGGACAGCAACGTGCCCATCATGGGAATCAACCTGGGGCGCCTTGGCTTCCTGGCTTCTATCGAGAAAAAACGGATCGCGGAGGCCATCGGCCTGGTGAAACGGGGAATGTATAATATCGACGAGCGGCGCATGTTATTCCTCGAATCCAACCTTCCCGTCTTCGGGGAAATACGCTTTGCGCTCAACGACTGCACTCTGCTCAAGAGGGATACCTCCTCTATGGTCACCATCCATACTTTTATCAATGGTTCATACCTGAATACCTACTGGGCGGATGGCATCATCGTGGCCACTCCCACCGGCTCAACCGGCTATTCTCTGAGCTGCGGCGGCCCGATCATTTTCCCGAATTCGGGAAATTTTGTCATCACTCCGGTAGCCCCCCACAACCTGAACGTGCGCCCTATCGTCATATCGGATGACTCCATTATTTCCTTTGAGATCGAAGGCCGGGCGGAAAACTTTTTGTGTACCCTGGATTCCCGGTTTGAAACGATCACAGCCGCCCACCAACTGGCCGTGCGGAAGAATGATTTTCCCATTCGCCTCCTTCAACTCCAGGATGTGGGATTCATGGAAACCATTCGTTCCAAACTGGCCTGGGGGATCGATACGAGAAACCATTGATATTTGATGTTATGTGGATAACCTTTCAACACCAGGGACGGCACTTCCGCGCCAATCTTTCTGAACCTCTGGATATCGCCATACCGCTGCGGGAAGGGCTGGAAACCGTCAATTGCTTTTACGCACCGCCTATGGAAACGGCGCCGGTGGTGGCCGGCAATTTTGTGGGTTCCACCGCTCAGGGTGGGCCGCTGAACTTTCTCAACGTCCGCTTTAATCCTCATGGGAACGGCACCCATACCGAATGCGTCGGGCACATCGCCAAAGAGCCGTACACCATCAATCAATGTCTGAAGTGCTTTCACTTTCCGGCCTATCTGTTGAGCGTCTTTCCCACCAGAACTGAAGATGGCGACCGGGTGGTCTTCCGTGCCCAACTCGAGCAGGCCCTGATGGATGGGCCTACCGTGGAAGCGCTCATCATCCGCACCCTGCCCAACGACGAACTCAAACTACGCACCAATTACTCCGGGGCCAACCCGCCTTATGTACACCACGAAGCCATCCGCTTTCTGGTGGAAAGGGGCATCCGCCATTTGCTGATCGACCTGCCCTCGGTTGACCGGGAGGAAGACGGAGGGAAACTGCTCGCTCACAAAGCATTCTGGGCCTATCCGGAAAGACCCCGGGAAGATTGTACCATCACTGAGCTGATTTACGTAAACAATTCCATCAAAGATGGTTTATATTTGTTGAACATTCAGATCGCCAGTTTCGAGATCGACGCCAGCCCGAGTAAACCCGTACTTTATGCATTAGAACCGGTTCAGTAGAATGCCCTACTTTCAATCGACATACCATTCCAGGATATTCCGTGATTTCAAGGAGATCGATGCGGCCAATTACCGCCGTATCATCCGGTTCTATGAGGATAAGGAGGAAGAGATACAGCGCCTCGATTTTGATGAGTACTTCGAACTCATCACCGCTTACGTAAATGCCCTCTTCGAAGTGGGAAGCTACCAGAAGCATCTGCTCATGGTGGATGTGGTCATCGAAATGGCCATCGTACAGAATGTGGAAATGTACAGAGGAGAAGATATTTATCAGAAAATGCTGTTTCGAAAGGCGGCTTCCCTTTACAACACCCTGGAGTACGGGAAAGCAGAATACATCCTGCGGGAACTCATCAAGATCGACCCTCACAGCGAAGACCCCATCCTGTTTCTCCGGAAATGCCTGCGGAAAAAGGAACCGGGCTTTCTCAACAAGGCCAAAGCGGCCAGTATCCTCCTTTTTCTGCTTTCCGCCTTTGTCATTTCAGTAGAAGTGCTTTTCGTCCGCCCCTTTTACAAATCCCAGGTGGATCAGATCGAGGCGAGCCGTACGGCGATCTTTCTGCTGGGATGCGCCATTCTGGTGGGAGGCATTTTGTTGCACCGCTGGCTGGTTCACCACCGCGTCCGTACATTTGTTGAAAAAACGCGCAATTCAAAAAGTTATTGATGAAACCAACTTTACTCATCCTGGCTGCCGGCATGGGCAGCCGCTACGGAGGGCTCAAGCAGGTTGACGGCGTCGGCCCCAATGGGGAGCCCATCATCGAATATTCCGTTTATGACGCCATCCGCGCCGGTTTCGGCAAGGTGGTTTTTGTGATCCGAAAAGACATCGAAGAGGCTTTCCGGGAAACCTTTGGCAATAAGTTTGAGGATAAAATTGAGGTGAAATATGCCTTTCAGGCAGTCAATACTCCTATTGAAGGTATCAGCGAGCTGCCGGAGCGGGAAAAGCCCTGGGGCACCGGCCATGCCGTGTTGGTCGCCCACGATCTCATTCATGAACCTTTTGCCGTGATCAATGCCGATGACTACTACGGTATTTCCGGCTTTGGAGATATGGCGCGCTTTCTGAAAAATAGCTGCACTCCCGATCACTACGCCATGGTCGGCTATCAACTTAATAAGACTTTATCGGAAGCCGGCCACGTCAACCGCGGCATCTGCGAGGTAGATGAGAATGGCCTGCTGACCGATGTAGTGGAGCGCCACAGGATCCACCGGACAGATGGAAGCATCGTTTATGAAGAAGAAGGCCAAACACAGCCCCTGTCCGAAGAAGCGCTGGTGTCCATGAACTTCTGGGGTTTCCATCAGCAAATTTTTAAAGAGATCCACCGGCAATTTATTGACTTTGTTGAGGCCAACAAGGACAAACCCAAAGCAGAATTTTATATCCCCACCGTTGTCAACCAGCTGATCAAGGAAGGTAAGGCCCGCCTGAGCGTACTGCCCAATAAGGAGCAATGGTACGGGGTGACCTACCGGGAGGACCGGGCTATGGTGGGAAAGGCATTTGAGGTTTTGGTGGAGGAAGGGCGGTATCCGAAGGAGTTGTGGATATAACCTCAACCTGCCGGGCAGGCTGTTCAAAATTGGAACAGAAAATTCCCCTGGTTTTGGGCCTGAGCCACATCGAAGCCAGGTTGCATTTCATTCGAGTGCGTGACAAAAAAGCGGGGATTGGAGAAAAAGGGAGGTTTTGTCAATAAGTCGTAGATTGAGTTTGACAACACATCAATACACGACCAACAAACCTCCCGGATGAAGTTATGGAAAAAAGCCGGATTAAGGAGCAACTGGAAAAGAAGTTCAATGAATTGTTGGCCCTCAGTGATGGCTATATCGAATCCACTACTGCCCTACACGATATAGAAAAAGGCTTGCTAAGCCACCTGCTGAGCATTGGGCTGTTATTGCTACGCTACATTATCGGCAATAAGTTGAAACAGAGCAGGGCATATGAATTTGAGATGGATGCACCGACAGAATGCCAAAGCAAGGGCAACAAAAAGAGGCGTTACCTGAGTTTATTCGGGTGGCTGTCCATAGAACGGCCAAGCTATTGGGTTGAAGGGCTAGGGGCCGTATACAAGCTGGACGAGTACCTTCAATTGCCAAAGGGCAGCTACTGGTCGTATAATATCCAAGAGTTAGTAGGCGAGAGTGCTTCGGAGAATGATTTTCGGGAAAGCGTACACTTGTTCAATAAGTTGCTGGGACTGGATTTGCGATGGGAATCTTCCGCCCGTAACGCCATTGGGTTGGGAGAATATGTGGAAGCATATTACGAATCCAACCAGGCAGAGGCGCAGCCGGAGGCGGTGTGCTTCAGCGCCTCTTTCGACGGCAAGGGAGTTCCCAAAGTGAAAGTTCCAAAGGCTCAGGATGGCAACCCCAAAGCCCGCCGAAAGAAGGGAGAAAAAAACGGCACTAAGCAAATGGCGACTGTTTCGGTGACATCAAGTTTTGAGCCCAAGCAGCGCAGCGTCAAGGCCATTGTGAACGGTTTGCTGGGGCAGGAAAGACAGCTGGCTGTAAAGAAAGCAGCAGCAACCAAAGCAAGCAGGACAGCCCAAGCATAAGGGCTGGCACCAAGATATTCACCACAGGGCTTTTTCAGGGCAGACCCTGACGTTGGCAATGCCGCAATCGGAGTCGGCGGCGGAGAGGAAGCGCTTGGTCTCCCGAAGGTTTTGGGTCATGATGACGGAGGAATGGCCCTGGCATTCCTGAAGTCCTTAAAGGAGCGGGCCTATTTCTTCACCACAAAATCCACGACCATTTTTCCTTCTTCGATCTGGCCGACTACAATACTTTCCATGATGCCTGAATCTGTTTTGACCCCTCCACCAAACAACTTGCAGGCAAATTCAAATTCAATCTGATACCAGATGGCTTCCCCCAGGTCAACCCGCTCCAGCTTAGTGCAAGTCAAAAAACCATCCTGTTCAGGGTTGGTGCTCGAGAAAGCAAAAGCATATCCTCCTTCCGCCGGAGCTTGTTCTCCTGCCTCACAACAATGAGCACACCAGTAATTGATAGCAAAACCATCTTCCAATTCAGGATCTAGGGTTGTATCCCATCGAGGTTTCCGGTTCAGCTTAAGCTCTCCCACTTTTATGTATTTGTCAATAAACTCGACAATATTAAGACTCTCTTTTTTTTGTAAGGCAATATAAAAATGATCCGCAGTTGGTTGGAAATACTCCTGTGGCTGGTCAAACCCAATTCTCAGTAAATAATGTCTGGAGGTATCTTCCGCTGGGTTCAGGATCGGTCCTGAAGTTATAAAAGTTTGAGCAACATCGTTAAATTGCTCATATCCCACTTCTCCATCATTTATTAGGATTCGATTACTATTCAGCTTGAATTCTACATGCTCGTCTGAAGGTTCTTCCGGGTTGCTTTCTACAGAAGATCTTATGCATTTATTTAAAGCTTCTATGTTATATGGAAGTGCTTCTCTATGCTTCCTGCAGGAAGCCAAAAAAAGAAGGGTGAGTATAAATAAAAAAAGAGATTTCATGGCTATACGATTAAAATGATGAACGGCCGCAAACTTTAACTGGCCGCTCATTAAGGTAATGTGAATTTATCAGTGGATAATAATGTCCAGGTTTTCTGTTACCGTCAGTTGGCTGCAAAGGTTCTTTGCAATTGCTGTCACCTTCGGGGTCGGATAAGAAGGAGAAGCACTGTTCCACTGAATTTTCACATAGTCAATACCTGATTCGACTACCTGTCCGTGTGGGCTACAGCCGGAATAGATTATTACCGAGTTTATGTTGTTTAACCAGGTGCCCCAGAATTCATATTTATAGTGGTAGGTAGAGGAAGGATAGAGTTCCTTCTCCCCCCAGATAATCAATGTGCCCGGGTCGTTTACCAGTTCTGGAATACTCATTTCTGGAGTAATGAAATAATTAGGTTGTGGATTAAAACAAGAAAGGTTAACTGCCAGGGTTATTGGTACATTTGGATCGTTCTGCCGCACTTTCACTTCAGGGCTTATTGTAGTGATAGAAGTCGTATTATTATTATCCGGGAAAGTCCCGTTCTGTACGATCCATTCAAACACCGTACCAGGCGGGGCACTGTATCCCCAGGCCTTGAATATTTGTTCCAAAGTATTGCAGTTCCCGGGAAAAATAGATATCCCTTTGGCTTTTTCGCAAGCCGTGCCGGAAGGCTCATCTTCGTTACATCTACAAGCAGGATCGAGGAAAATACTGATTACGTTAATCACCAAAGAGATGCCGCCTGCCTTAAATGCTGCTTTTTTTATATCTTTAAATTCGAATTCCCCACCGCCAACTAAAATAGTCAGCCCCGCCTTGATGGCATCCAGTGCCGCCTTTCCGATTTTATCCCACCAACAAGAAAGCTTTCTGCCTAAAA
>JACJYA010000005.1 GCA_020636315.1 Lewinellaceae bacterium | reverse complement strand
TTTTGCGATATAGCAGCCCCACCTGACCAAGATGAATCATTAAATGAAATGTGTTTTGGGTTATATAATAGGCCCTCGCACCGATCAAAGTCAAACAAATCTATATGACTACCATCTTGAAGGCTAATTCCATTGTACCTTACAAATTTTGTTCCATCTGGTGAATAGACATTCTGGCACAATCCAGAATCAATGGCCCTGCCTATTTCCTGAAAACCTAGTATTTCAATGCCTTGTGGTGAAACCAATAACCTGTAATACTTGTTAGTCTCTTCCTTTGGAACTAAAACCCACCAATCCCGTCCGTTAGCATGACGTACGGATATAAGCCCTCCCCAAGCCAGGCTATCTTCAATAATTGGTATTAATTTATTTTCAGTAACTCTAAGCCCAGTGCCACTGCTTACAGCTTCTGTAAAGTAAAGCCCATTCGTGAATCCACCCCATACCATCCTCTCATGGAGAATAAGATAAGAAGTGTCATTTCCAGGGTAAGGAAGAATGAGAACACCTTGTTTCAATAAATAACCTAAGCCATTTTCCCAAGCATCTTCTGCAAATTGCCCGTTCATTATACTATCACCTTGCTCAATAATTTCATGGCTTCTTGCTGCAATTTGTAAACCGTTGGTGTAAAATAACAAACTTCCATGTATGTTGGACATAGCAGCAGCTGTAATATCCATTTCTAAACCTGGCGCTTCCCTAAATACATTTGGTGGGGAAGAATTAAAATCCACTATTGTCCTGCCATGTTGAATGAATTGGGGGTCTCCATAGCCTAACACCCATGTATTATCTCTCTTTTCTCTTTTAAATAGTTCCTGGCCATCAACATGAACCGACGATGAAATTAAAAACAAAGTAACCAAGAGTAAAACTTGTTGCATAGCCTTAATTTTTTCCGGGAGAGTCGCAGAATAGCACTCTCCCGGTATAAGATCTGTCAATCAACGATTACTACCTTTGTGTTCCAGGCATCAAGCTTTCCTTCTTGTATCCTTAAAAAATAGATCCCTGGTTTCATGTCAGGCAGGTAAAGATTAAAGCCGGTTGCGCCGTCAGGCAGTTTTTGTCTCAGAATTTCCTGGCCGGCCGTACTGAAAAGGGATATGGTGTGGCCATTGAAAACACCTTCATACCTTATCGTTAAGAAATCACTACCCGGATTTGGGAAAACGATAAACAGCGCCTCTTTTCTCTGCGGTTGTTCGCCTGTCAAAATACCTGTTCGTTGTTCACTTTGGCATAAATATTCATCATAGAACACTTCTTCCGGATGGAGCAGATGGTACAGGCCACGCGCCCTGAATACCGTCCGCCCCCCATCACTGGGGCATTGTTCGGCGATCAATTGCAGTTGTTCCTGCTGCAGGCTGTCGAAACCGCAATCTCTCCTAGCAATGGTTCGCAGATAGATGTCATTGACAGCCTGTTCGTCCTTTTCATAAGAAGCCAGCGTACTAAGCGAAGCATTAGCAGTTACAAGAGTGTCTGCCCGGGCATTTCGGTTGGCCCTTATCAGGCTGTCCAGAGGAACGGCAAGGGTGAGCAGGCTGTCTGCTGTGGACAACAAGCCGCCTCTTTGATCCAGCAGCTCCTGGCTTGGGGCCAGGTTGTACAAGCTGTCAACCCTGCTGATCTCGAAGAATACTTTCTTCACGGAACGCAACAGCGCCACCACCTGTCCGCGTTCATCGGCGTTCAGGTAACACAAGCCTGCTTTGCCATCCTCAATTTCAAAGAAACCCTGGAGCAAATGGCTGGTTTCATCCACATAAAAAGCCTGCAAGCTGGTATCCAAAGACAATAGGCTGGTATCCCTGGCCAGTTTGCTGTAAAGGCCTCTGCGGGCATCCCAAACCACTGCCTCCGGATAGGCGTTTACTATCGTATCTCCCTCAGCAATTTTGATCTCAATGCCCGAAATTTCTTCTGGCTCTACTTCTATCCCCGGTAACGCACACTCTTCGAAATCTCCTTGTTCGATAGCAAACCATTCAGTGAAGGCAGATGAAAATGAAGGAGGGAAAAAGGGTTGTTGAGAAGTATGAATTGTATACTGGCTTTCCTGTGCATCAGACTGATTACCATTGTGAATTGCTGCAAACCCACTTGAATAGCTATTGGCATTACCAAACCATTGATTTCCACGCCGCTCTTGCTGGCCAGTAATTCCTCCATTAGCATATAATAACCCCACCCCCAGCGGCGGCTCGAAAATATTAGTATTAATATCCGTACCTGTACATTCATCGCGCAGTTCCATACCATAGTTCATGTCCTTAACCGTATTGCAGGCAAATACAGAGCTTCTGGCCCCGATAGCCAGTATGCCGTTGGCATGGGCGCTGCTGAAGCCCTCCACCGTATTTTCGCGGATGGTGTCTTGTTGGGCGCCGTTTACCAGAATGCCGAACAAAGCCCTCGAATGCCCCAGCCTTATTTCCGGGTTGTTCTCCACCGTCAAAGAATTGGTGCCATTCAGCATTATGCCGCCGAAACCAGGGTTGAGGGTGATGGTATTTGCCCTTATTACAGCATCCTCGAATGGCACCTCATCGTCGTCATTCACCAATATCCCGTTGCCGGTAGCTATATTGATTATCGGCAACAGGCTGCCATTGACGGTGATCGTATTATCGGCAACGCTTACCTTCGCTGCCGGCGCGTTATTCTGTAAACCTACTCCCAGCCGTGTGCAGGTGATGTTGTTATTGCGGATAAAAATGTCGGCGTCCTGAGCAAGTTCAATGTATGGGCCGTCCTGTACATTCAACATGCGGTTGGCGGATACATCCACCATCATGCGGCTTGCCCAGACGGTATGGGTACAGTTGTCGAATGAAGAGGTGCTGGAGCCTCCTGCCCCCAGCCCTTTCTGGATCAGTTGCTCCAGGCCCGTGCCTTCCGCCCGGATGGCGAAGCCTGTCAGCGTATAAGGCTCATTCTCATCGGCAAGAATATCTGTGAAAGCAGAGTTTTCGACAAAAAGGTTGGTGTTTTTTACCAGAATGCCATTGCGAAGCTCTTTGAACGTATTGGCGCCCCCCCCGGTGCTGCCGACACTTTTCAGGCCGGGGTCATTGTGTATTTCTATACCGGCATAAGGTTTAGCTCCCGGCGCCGGCGACTGCCCGGCAAAGGGCGGCAGTAAAGTGTCGCCCAGGACTGCATTGCCCACGAAGGCCAGGTTGAAGCTCTCATTACCCGGCCCGCTGAAGAAGACGCCAAAGAGCAGGCACGCTCCAAAGGAACCCTTGGGGAAAATTGCCACCCGGCAATCTGGCCACCCTAACGGGCGATTCATTGTATTACTCTGACCTTTCATAATTCTGTCTTATAACTTGCGCGGCAATGGAACACGAGCGTAGCGACTGATGGAATTTTACCCGGCTGAGCCTAAGCGAAGACGGGGAAATGGAATAAATTGCCACCCAAGAAGGTTTCAGAAATCACCTTTTAACCACCCTCCCCACTCCCAGCCCCTCACCGGAAGCCGCCCTCAACTCCCAAAAATACACCCCCGCCGGCAAATGTGTCAAATCTAGCTGATGTAGAACACTATCGCCTTTTACAGGGACGTTTTGCCGCAGGGCCTCCTGGCCCAAGGCGTCATAAAGGACAAACCTGGCCGCCCGCACTCCTGCCGGCAGCCCCTGAGCAGACAACGTAACCACACCGGAAGCCGGGTTGGGAAACACCCGAACTTCCGCCCCCGAACCAACAACCGGCAACAAACCACTAACAACAAACCGCACCGTATCGCAAAACATATCACTCCCCGTCTGGTTACTCGCCGTCAAACACACCTCATACGCGCCCGGCGCAGCATACGTGTGGATGGGAAACCGCTCTGTACTACTCTGCCCGTCTCCAAATTCCCAAAACCAGCTCTCGGGGCTGAAAAGCGTACCATCGTAAAAAGCTACCTGAAAAGCAATACTGTCTTCAATGACATAGCTGAAGGCAGCCTGAGGGGAAGGGTTGTCAATGCCTAAGGTATCGCAGGAACTGCCATCTAAAGGGCCAAGGCCGTAGTAGGGGAAGTTGGGGATGCTTTGGTAGTTTAGCGTGGGGATTTCCAATATATGCTGTTGGACGTTACAATCCAAGCCCTTTTGATTGGGGTTTTGAATGATGTGGAAGTAATTGGCGTTGGAGGAGCAATTGACATAAACCTTACCATCTGGGGCAAGTTGAGCGGCATGGAAAGGAGTAGTAGTATTAGCAGAAGATACAAACCCGTCATTTGCTGCCACCAAAGTTCTCGATGCAGCAATGTCATCCGCCCAAAGGTCGAACTGCCAGATATCTAGAAAACCGACTACATATAGAAAACGGCTGTTTTCGGAAATGGCTATGCCCTCTCCGCCGGCGGCAGCACCCTGAAAAACGATTTCTATAGGGTTTGATAATTGCCCATTACACCGGTCGAAATCGTAAATATTCAAGCAGTGGTCCGCTTCTCCACCGGCGTAAACAATAGTTAAACGGGCATATCGGATACCATCAGGAGAAAAAACGGCGCTTCCGCCGCCGTCCATAACCGGCCCTCCGAGTGCCTGAATAGAAATTTCCTCTACGCCTTGTGGCCCGAACAACAGGGTGTAATACTGGTTGGTATTGGCCTCAGGGGCGAGCAGCCACCAATCCCGCCCATTGGCATGCCGGGCGGCGGTGAGGCTTCCTGTTTCGAGGGTATCCTGTATGAGTGGCACGTTTTTTTCTATGACTTGTCCTTGGCTGTTATTTGCACTCATATCAACTTTTGTATAATAAATATTTTGAGTCCAAACTCCTCCCCCAGGCATCCAATCTAGATCACAATGAAAAAGATAGTACTGAAAAGTAGTGGAAGGAAGAGGTAGTGATATTGCACCCTGTAATATCAGGTTTCCATTGTCACCTAAGCCTTCAGTCAATTGGGTGGGGCTTAATCCTTTTGTTAAAGTATCATTTAAAAAATTCCTTATTTCAATTCCATTCGAATAGAATAATAAATTTCCATTTGAATCGCTTACATTCGAGTTGGTCTTCCAGAATTCTATATTTGCATCTATCCCACTTACTGAAGGAGGAAAAGAATTAAAATCTAATTTCGTTATGTCGTACCCTCCATTCACTATTGGAGAACTTCCCACCAGCCAGATATAATCCCGTTTTTCTCTTTGGAAAGCTTCTTGCGCATGCGTACAAATAAAGAAGGTAAGAAAGCATATTGTTGCATATATGTTTTTCATAAGTTGAAAAGCAAAGGCGGCCATAGAGCGGATATATATCCGCTTTATGGCCACCTGGTGAACAAAAAGTTAATTCAGGATTACCAGCTTGTGTAAGGAAATAAGGGTCCCATTCCGGTAGATTTTCAGGAAGTACAGGCCATCGGGTAGCTGGGGCAACTCAATGATATGCAGGCTTTCTTCCAGGGACAGCCTGCGTTCCAACACAGCCTGCCCAACGCGATTGATCAGTTCTATACGGCCACAGTAACCTTCCACAAATAACTCGCTGGAAGCGGGGTTGGGAAATACGCGGATACCGCCCTCAAGCTCTTGTTGTGCAACAGCCTCAGGAATAACGTGCCCACGCAAAGCTTGCCCTTCTTCACAATTATCATCAAAATCTTTATCCGTTATCAGTTGATACAAGCTTCGGGCATAATACACCGCCCGCCCGTCAGAAAGGGGGCATTGGGAAGCTATTGACAAAAGGCTTTCTTGATCCTGTAGGCTGAAAGTACTACTCCCCTGAGCAAGGGTATTCAGAAATGCAGTATTCAACGCCTTTTCATTTTTTTGATAAACAGCCGTGTCCGTCAAAGCAGCATTATCAGTTAAAGCCTGCTGAGCCATGACCACCTGGCTTTGCAGCAATACGCTTTCCAAAGAGTCCAGAGAAAGGCACAAGGTGCTTGCTTCATCTAAGAGGCTGTCCCGGCTGGCTTCTAAACCAAGTACTCCGGCAGCAATTAGGCTGTCTTTTTCGAGGACATAGCCTATCAACTCTTGCAATTGAGCTTCCCAGCCATTCAGGGTTGCGCCTTGCAGGGAATCGTAATGAAACAATGCTTCTTTCGCCTTTTCTAAAAGATAGTATTTTCCGATCGCTGTATTGGCATTAGCAAGGTAAAAGCTGTCCAGCACTTCATCTGAAGGCCATTCGATGGCTTCGCTTAACTGTTTGTACAATTGAAGCTGGGCCGCCCAAAGCAGGGCTTCTCCATAAAGGCTGTCCTGTAATTCGCCGCGTGCTGCCTGGCGATGGATATCTTTGGGGCCGCCTGGTTCTACTACGCCGCCGGGAATGCAAATTGCTGCTTCTCCATTGTCATCAAAAGGGAACCAGAAATCGATTAGAATTTGAAGCGGAATCCCTCCAAGATTCGGAAACGCAAAGGAAGAAGGCTGAATGGGCGGATTTTCGTCACTTACCTCGAAGCTATTGGCAGCAAGTGTATTGAAATCAGAGGTGAAATTTACGGCGCCTGCCACCCCATACCCTTCATTCGGCAGCCCGCCATTCACCTCCCACAAATTCCCCTCATGGCTTTGCACACCGATGTTCAGGTTGGGGTTATATACCAGGCCGCGGCCCATGCCCGCCGTACCTGGATCGAAGGTATTGGTGCTTACGGTACTGCCGATACAGGAGCCCCGGAACTCTGCGCCCGTTCCCAGTTCGGTGAAGGTGTTGCAGTCGAAAATGGTATGATCGCTGTCCCATACTTTAAGGCCAGTAATGCCCAGGTTGCTGCCACCGGAGCCAGACACTTTGTTTTCCTTAACCAGGCAGCTTGTAGCACCGCTCACCTGTATGCCCTCGGCTGGCTGTACGGCTTGATCCAGGAAAATCTCATTATTGGTGGCATCCAGGTTGTTCACAGCATTTAGGCGGATGCCGTAGCCCTTGCCCTGAAGCGTTACGGTATTAAAGCGCACGGTAGCATCGGCAAAGGCGATGCCGGTTTCTCCCACCGCAATGCCCCGCCTTTGGGTAGTGATCGTGTTACCTTCAACTTCCAGCGCTTCCAGCGGGGCGTTTTGCAACAATTCGATACCGATAGTGCTGACATCCATAAGGTTGTCATGCACCTGGACATTCCGGTTTTGCGCCAGCTGCACCCGCACGCCGTTTTTGCATTCTACCATATAATTGCCGGCAATATCGGCCGTTGTGCCTTCTACCCGGATGGCCTGTGCACAGTTCCTGAACGAAACTGCCGATGAGGGGCTGTTGCCTGAACCTCTTTGCAGCAGGGGGTGCGCTGCGCCGCCCGAGTGGCGGATGCCAAAACCGGAAAGTGGATAGGGTTCAGATGTAGCTTCTACGATGTCTGTAAAGGAACTATTGTGTACAGCCAGCGGCGTATTCTCTGTAAGGATACCGTTGCGAAGCCCATCAAACCTGTTGGCGGCTCCGCCGGTACTTCCGATGCTTTTCAAACTCGGGTCATTATGTATTTCTATGCCCGCGTATGGCCGCCCCCCCGGCGCCGGCGACTGGCCGGCAAAGGGTGGCAGTAAGGGTTGATACCCCAGCACTTCGGTGGCCAGGAAAGCTTCCAGGGAGAAGCTTTCGCTTCCCGAGCCGTTGAAATACAGGCTGGCAAAATTGCGGTTGAAATAAGAGGCGTCCACCAACACTTTTGCCTTGTTTCGGGCATGCACAGCATACCGGGCATCGGCTACCCGCGCGCCTTTGAGCACCAGGCGGGAGTCTTCCACCCGTATGCCTTTCCACATCTGCCCGCAGCCCTGAATGCCTGTGGTTTGCTCCATCCCACTGACGGCAAAAGTAATTTCCGGGCCATCGGGGCGAACCAGTATTTCCGAGCCGGGGTGCATATAAACCTCTCCGCCGGCGATATCATAGTCCGTATCTGCCCACAGGGTTACTCCCGGAGCTACCGCCAGGCAGGAATTGAAAAGCACTGCCGGAGGCAATATTCCCAGGGCCAGCAAAGTGCTCAGCCTTACGGTATCTCCATCTCCTCCCAGGATCTCATAGCCGGCCGGGCAACCGCACAGCAGGGCGGTGGTGTCACACTCTTCCACTTCCACCTGCAAGGTATCCGCCGCACTATTGCCGCAGGTATCCGACACCGTCAGGATGACATCGTACAAGCCGGCGCTGTCGAAAGTATAGGTAGCTTGCCCTCCGGCAGCCGTGCCGGCGGCGCCAAACTGCCATTGATAGCTGTTGCCGGCAAGCGTGTCCGCCGCGGCCACAACAACACCCAGGCAGAACGCGCCATTCAAAACAGCTTCCGCCTGCGGGGCATACTGGGCCAGGGGCACGGTGAAGCTGAAGCTGTCCTGCTCGCAGCCGTTGTCCAGGATGTAGGTTGCCATATAATCTACTAATGAAGTGTAGGTATGGTAGATGTAGGCCGTATCGGCAATTGCGGAGCTGCCGTCTCCGAAAAACAGCGTGCCGCCCAGGGAGTCGCGCAGCTGGAATTCTACCTCGCCGCACTCCAGGTGGGTGGCGAATACCTGGGTGGGGTTGCCCAAAGGCGGCAGGGAGGGTATGGTGAAGTTGACGGATGCAAAATCGCTTTCTCCGCAGGTGAGCTCATCGACGGTGTGGCCGGCGGTGTAGGTTCCGGCAGCCGGATAGGTGAATGAAGCGGCAGTCAGCCCTGGCCCATCGGCCGTGTTGTTGGCCGCGTCGCCGAATTCCCAGCGGTGGTAATTGGCTTCCTGGCCGGGGGCAGCGGTGAAGTTCGCCGTCCGGCTGCACGTATCGATGCTGATGGTGAAGGTGGCGTCCGGTGCATCAGGAAAATCAATGATCAGGGTGTCTGTGGCGCTGGCTTGCTCTCCACAGTCGTTGGTAGCTGTCAGGCTCACAATATAAGTGCCCTCTCCTGCGTAGGTGTGGCCGGGGGTAGCTGAAGTATCGGTAGCGCCGTCACCAAAGTCCCAATTGTATGCCACCAAGGTGGGGTTGTTTCCGGTTGCCGTAACACTAAAATCGACATTGCCGCAGCCGTCGTGGGTGGAGTTGATGGTGAGAGTGGGAGAATCGCAACAATCGATGATAATTTGGGCAGTATCTGAGTTGGTGCCACAATCATTGGCTAGTGTGTGAATGACTAAAAATGTATCAATGTTTTCTACATCATAGTTATGAACTGGCATTGAGGTTGTGTCCGTTTCTCCATCGCCAAAATCCCACGAATGCGTTCCTTGTTGCAGGCTTTCAAAAGATACAGAACAATCGGATTCGTCGGCCAGATAGCTAAAATCAGCTGTAGGTATCCCTTGCAATACTGTTATTGCAACCGTGTCCGTTGAATTGCAGGGAATAAAACTTGGCGGCAACCCTCCTAAATCTGTAAACTGCCTGTATAATGTAAAGGTGTCAGATGCTGTAGGAAACAATATCAACTCATGCGTGGCAGTGTCGATATTTCCCATATTTATGGTAATGTCTCCATTTAAAACTTCATACTCTGCAATAATTTGGCCATCAACCATCCATTGGTAAGTAACTTCAACATCTGAGGCCATGCAAAATTGCCCTCCAAGCAGTACCTGATTACCACAGGAGACCGTTTTATCATCACCAGCATAGAAATTATCCTCGACAATTTCGATATTATCAATGGCAAGGTCTAACCTCCCAAAATTACCGGCGCCAAACGGTTCAATGTAAAACCTGATGGCATTAAAGATAGTAGAATCAGGAGAAAAACAAGTGCCGATCCTGGCGAGCCTCAAACTATCAGGAGAACCAAGCAGGCTGTCCGGAGGCACCCAATCTATTACTTCTTGGGACGGCCCATCGACTACTGGAGTGATGGGGTCATAAATAATTTGGTTGCTGTTCACTAAATTGATGATCAATGAAGTAGTATCATCTAATGTAGTTTCAAAAACCGGAGCTACACCAGCATATAAAGTAAGAAAGTAATTATTCTCTGGTGAAAAGTCAACGAAACTGAAAACTCCCTCTGAATAATCAGCAGTGACTCCAGAACTTGTAAACATTCTCAAATAACCAGAACCTGGAAAAACAGAATCATCGGGAATGAAATCAGGAGTGCTGTGTGATACGTACCATCCAGGAATATCTATAAAAGTTTGATCTATATTACTATTCGTTAAGGGCCAAATAAGGTTATTGACAAATTGTGCCCGATAGGCTGTAGCACATATTTCAGGGTTACAAATCAAATTGCAAGCATTCTTACTTAGAAGAGTGCCACAGCTATGGTATTCGGTGCATATGAGGCCATCGAAATAACCTTCATTGCAGCTAACGGGGCTCGGGCAGAAACCGGCGCATGAATCATCAGCAAATACTTCAATAAACAGCCTTGTATTATTCCCCCATTGCCCATTACACCCAACAGGTACATAGATAAACTCTACTCTTCCCAGGCGGCTTGGAATAAACCTAAAATATAGAATTCCATTGCTATCAATGACTTCACCGTCTCCTGCAATTGGGTTCAGAAGATGGATAAAGGCAATGGAATCTGCATTAGGGCCATCTTCAATTAAGTCGTCGATCGGAATATAGATTACTCCTGGAGTGCAAAGGCCTATTCTGTAAATAGAATCTGTGCAAGGAGGCCCAATATTGCTCACACCTCCCACCGAGCAGCTATCTATCCCATTGAGGCTATATCCTATTTGCGTTAAAATATCTTCTTCCGGAGGCATTATTGTCCTGCGCGTATCATTGGCACCCCAGTTGGTTTGCATCACTAATGGAGCGATGGCTGCCCCGTCGCAAACCGTGGCAAGGTGGCTAAACGACACCCCCGAAACAAAGGCATTTCCGAAGAGCAAGGGATAATTGCCATTTGCTCCTTCGAAAACCAGGTCTGGCCCGGTATTGGGGTCATTGCATCCCACTGTAAAATCGTTCGGCACGTTTATCGACGGGTTAAAGTGCCAAAACAGGCTGGGGCCAGGGTCATTGATGATCACCGGTTCACTATTTGAAAGTGGGGCGCCAAAGTCGTCAACCAACCTCATAAACCGGTCGAATGCGAAATAACCTCCTTCCAGATAGGAATTGTCATTTAGATTGTTGTTACCCACATTGAACGAGGAGGCAAAATCGAGCATGTGCAGTGCTTCATGCAGGCATACCGAGTAAAGGTCCGTCCTCGGGTTCATAGGGTCATTGGGCCCTGCGGCAAGGCCTAAATGCCAGTCAATATTTGAACCTTCACTGAAATTTACTCTCATCAGCCCATGATATTCGTCGATGGCTGTATGAGGGGGGTATGCCCCGCTATTGATAATAATCCAGGGGTCGCCATGCACTATTCCTATATTGTCAAAATAGCAGGCTGAGGCAGCCGCGCCCCGGCTTGACGGCATAGCTGGCAGGTTGCTTCCATAATATCCATTATTGGTAATCGCATCAGAAGGCTGTACCTTTACATTGACTATTGGAATAGAATCACTGCATTGGCTAGGATTAGGAAGAATGGTTGCTGAGAGGTATTCAAATACTGTGCACATAACACGCCTTCTATCTTGTCCCACAACCGGGTCATCAAAACCTGTACCTGTTTCCAAATCGCAATCTTCAAACCATAAATTGAAATTTCCGGTGTTGATCCCCAGATCCTGGCAAGAGCAATTTTCAAAACCGGGAGGAATGGGGCCATTGTTTACTAACCTGCTACTGGGGTTGTAGTTAGATATTGGGATCTTTATTTGAGCGAAGTCATATATGTTGCCAAACCTATCATGAACTTTTGCTTCTGTAAAAAAGTCATAGCCTATCGGTGGAATAATACCACAAAAGAAATCACTGGCCATGGAACTATCCACCACACTCAATGACAGGTTGGGTACACTCCCCACCTGCCCATTATTCCCCCCGCTCACATTCTGCAAGCTGAAGGTGTAGGAGGCAGTGGCGGCCGTGTCCGCCAGCACAATGGTGAAGCACTGCTGAGTACTACTGTCTGTGAAAGCAAGGTTTTGGGTAGTATAGCCGGCCAGGTGAGGGGAGGAGGAAGAAGTAAGCGCTACATCTACCGATGCAGGAGCACATTCACAGGAATTGGCGACCTCCACACATATCTGTATGCTGTCGCCAGGGCTGGCAGTGAGCGTACTATCTGCAAAATTCACTTCCGTTACAGGACTGCTGTCTGAAATGGAAACCTGGTTGAACAGGGCCGAAGAGGGCGTTCCGGCATAGGCGCTTTGCGTGTAAACGCCCGCTTTGATACAGTTGGCCAAAGAAAGGGCTGTGGCATATACCGTAATCCAATTATTGCCGTCATAGGAAGTGGAAGCGGTAAAGTAGCTTCCATACCGGTTTATCTTCAACCATTTGTGTGTGGGCTTAACAAAGGAATAGGCGGCTGCCGCCTGCCCGGGCGTGTCCCGCCGAAAAACCTGCACAAAGGCCCCGGTTTGGGTCCGCAGGCCGAATTTCCGCGCGCTGGAAGTGGTGTCTTCCCGCAATTCCAGGCCTGCCCACCCACCGTTGGACGGGGCGGCATTGATCTCGGTGATGACTTCTCCGTCTCCGCACATTTCAGCCAACACCAGGAAATAATCATCCGTAACATAGGAGCTCAATGGCTGTTGTTCTGTGATGCTTACCGCGCCGGAGCTACAGGTATCGAAAACGGCGCTTCCGGCGGAGGAGCCCAAAGGAGCGCCCTGCCAGATGCGGCAATTCCCCGGCAAGAACACTGCGCCGACTACCGGGCCGAATGGCGGGTGAACCGGTTCAATGGATGTTGATATACCGGAATTCAACATCTGTGTGCCCTCCTCCGCCAGGACTTCAGCGGATGAATGTGTGTGTGTGTGTGTGTGTGTCAGAGCTTGGGCGGATCAGAGTACCCTTCTCTATCAAAAACAGTGGAAGGAGCCGGGCCGGAACCTGCGCGCGCAGCAGGGCACCCAGGGCTGCTGACAGGATAGCGGCCAGTAGGAACAGGGAAAAAAAGCGTACCATATCAATCGGTTTTGGTTAATGAGCGCTTGGTGTTAGTGTTGTTGATTGTGGTTTGCTGCTCGTTGGGGGCTTCCCGGAGAAGCGGCGCCCACCGTTCCGCCGCCTCTTTGAAGATGAGTAAAAATAACCTTTTTCGGGTTTGGCACATTAGAAAAACCCAACTTTAACAATGTAGCTGCCAGAAACACACTCTTTCGTCAGGCTTTCAGGTTGCGTATGGTATGTTTTCAGCATTAAAGGCCCGCCCTGCCTCAAAAAAACACATCCCGGCCATCCTCCGTCACACAAGGGATCTGCCGGGGGTTGATGCCCAGGTGCAGGATGCGGCTCCCCGTCTGGTTGATGGGGCTGATGCTCTTGCCGATGACGATGCCATCGTCGGGGGCGAAGTATTCGCGGCTGGTTTTGCCGAAGATGGTCCGCACTACGGCGATGCGGCTGCCTTCGGGAATCAGGTCGCGCACTTTGGGCAGCACTTCCAGTATGCCGCCTTCGTCGGTATATATCCAGTAGGAGCGCTCACAAAGAGTAGTGTAAGAAGAGGGGCAGAGGATCTCTCCATCCAGCATGTCGAGGTCGTAGAGGATATTGCGGATGCCCAGCAGAGCATCTTCTATAACGCCCGACTGAAAGACATGAGGGTCGCGCAGTTCCAGCGTAATGGCATGGATGCCCAGGCTGTTGGCCGCCCCGCGGAACGTGCCGTCATTAGGAGGGTTGTGCAGAATGATATCCGGGTTTTGCAGGCGGGCCATACGGGCGGTTTGGGGGGTGGACATATCGGCGCGGATGTACCAGGAATTGACCCGGCCGAAGCTGGCGGTATGCAGGTCGATCAGGTAGTTCATCGGTTTCAGGATGCGGTCCACCACGCGATAGATATAAACCTCGCTGAGGCTTCCGGACTCATTGCCCGGGGCGATCCGGTTGAGGTCGGCGCCGTCATTGAACTTGCGTTGTTCCAGGAGCAGCCCCGGGACGTTCATCACCAGGCCTCCGATCACCGTTCCCCGAAGGTTTTCAACATCGAGCTCCCGAAAAAGCCGTTGTATAACGGGAATGCCGTTGAGCTCGTTCCCGTGGATGGCAGCAGTAAGGCCCAGGGTGGGGCCATCCTTCCTCCCCCGGGCTATGATAATGGGTATCCGGACCGGCTCTCCGATGCCATTATTAATAATATGCAGCCAGAAGTACCGGATCGCCCCCTTTGGCGTCCGGCCTATATCCAACCGGGGCAACTGCTCAACAGAACCGTTCCATTCCATATCGGCAATCATTTTCCTGCAATCTTGTATCTGGCCCGAAAAATAAGGGTTAATGCGAAAATACCACAGGCTAATGAGGCAAAAAAAAAGCAGCCTTCAGCGGATGCCAAAGGCTGCAACTTTACACTCACTAGTTTATGAAACTTTAAGCCAACGTCAAAAACAATTATTATTCACTTAACCTAAAAAATCTAAGCTTTATTGCCTCGATGGAATAAAAATTCCGTTAAAATTATCTCAAAGGCAAATTGTATAATATTATACTGCGATTCTCTAAAAAAAGTTTCATAAAAAGCAGTCATTTCTAATATTTTTTTGCATTTATCCTGACATTGCAATTTTGCCTCATCTTTTCAGGAACATTTTCAGCCAGAACCAGGGCTTTACCAGCTGTTCCCTCAGCTCAAAATCGTTGTACATCCCCGAAAGAACGGCGACTATCCGCTGGTTTCCGGCAATGATATTGGCCAGCCAATTGACCAGCCAGGGATAGGCCAGCATTTTCTGAAGGCGATAGCTCAGGCGCATCTCTGAACCCAGCACCCGGCTGACCCTACGGTCATAGGCCTTGAGAAAGGAGGCGGAGAAGTCATTGGCCAGTAAACACTGCTGCAACTGTTCCGCCGCAATGAAGCCGCTGTAAAATGCATTGCCGATGCCTTCCCCCGTCAACGGGTCCACCAGGTGGCCGGCATCCCCCACCAGCATGTAGTGGCTGCCGGATATGGGCCGCTGTTTGGAGCCGAGCGGCAGGCCATACCCTTTGACCTCCCCTATAAGGCGGGCGTTTTTAAACCGCTCCCGCAGAACGGGATGTTCTTCGACCACTTCCAGCAGGGTTTTCCGCAGGTTCAGCTTTCGACGGCTCAGGATGTCGCTGCGCATCCCCAGCCCGACATTGGCGTGCCCCTCCGGAAGGGGAAAGATCCAGAAATAGCCGGGAGTAACTGAGCGGATAAAGTGCAGTTCGATGAATGGTTGTCCATCCAGCCCGCCAACGCCGGAAAAATAGGCCCGCACGGCGCCGGCATGATGGCGGAGGTCTTTTTCCAGCCCCGCGACCTTCCGGCTGAAGGCCGAATGGGCTCCGTCGGCAACGATGAGCATGCGGGTATCGACCTCCAGTTCGCCACCGGCCGCAGAAATGGCCCATCCTCTTTCGGAGCGGGTATAGCCATCGACAGCCACCCCCTCGAAAAACCGGATATTGTCCCGCCGGCGCACCTCTTCCACCAGAAAGTTGTCGAAATCGTAGCGGCGGGCGACATACCCGGGCGCCATCTCCGCGTTGCGGGAAGAACCCGGCCGAAAAGGAATGTCCAGCTCTTTGCGGTTCGGCGCCACGAATTTAATGCCCCAGACACCGGCCTGTATTGGCCTTTGGTTGAAACGCTCAAGGATATGGGGGTCAAGCCGGTTGAGCAGCGTGGATACCTTCCCGCTGATGGCATCTCCACATACTTTATCGCGGGGAAAGGTGGCTTTGTCAATCAGAACGCTGGGAATACCCAGGTAGCTGAGCTTGAGGGCCGTGGCCACCCCTCCCGGGCCGGCTCCCACAATACAGGCATCGGTTTTTATCATGCTGTAAAAATAGAAGGGGTGGAGCTTTTACCAAAGCTCCACCCCTAAAAAACGCACGCCCTCCAGATTGAAACTCCGGAAGGCGCACCTTTGATTCCCCCTTACGTAACAGGAAAACTGTTACAGTAAGTAAAATTAGCATCTAAATAATTACAGGGGCAAAGGTAGAATAAAACCGGGCCTCTGTAAACCCCATTTTCATGGGGTGTGACATTGTTCAGACATCGTTTTTCTCTGCCAATGGAACTCTAATTCCCGCCGAGGATCAGCGGCAGGCCATTGCTGCTTTCACCGCCGACAATCACAATTTTGGAGTTCCCGGATTTGGCCAGTTCGAGAGTAGCTTCGATGCCTTTATCCTTGAGGATCTTATCGGTGAGGCTGGCGCTGAGGATGCGGTTGGACTCCGCTTTGGCCTCCGCCTCGATGATCTTGCGCTCCGCTTCTTTGCGCTCCTGCTGCAGGATGTAATCGTATTTCAGAGCCGACTGCTCCGCCTCGATCTTGGTTTCGATGGCCTCCCTTACCTTATCGGGCAGGGCGATATCACGGATGAGCGTCGCCTTAAGTTCGACATAGTTTTCGCCGAGGTTTTTCTCCAGGTCTTCCTGGATCAGGGCCTGCACCTCATTTCGCTTGGTGGAATACAGCTCTTCCGGAGTGAACTGCCCGATCATTTCCCGCACCGAAGAGCGGATCTCGGGGCGCACCAGGCGTTCGACATACTGAGGGCCGAATTTTTCGTGGAGGTCGCCTATACTGGCATAGCTGGGGTTAACCCGCACCGTAACATCCACTTTAATATTGAGCCCGTTGCTGGAGAGAACGGACATGTCTTCGTCGATCTGTTGCTCGCGGATGTCATAAACATACATGATGTTCCAGGGAGCGATGACGTGGAAGCCCGGGTTATAGATATTTTCCTTATCCAGGCCTCCGCCGAACCGTTTGAAGAGCACTCCGCGTTCACCGGCCTCGATGGTCAGAAATGTCGCATTAGAAAAGATCAGGATCGCTATCAATGCGATAAAGACGACGATCCCTGTTGTGATTAATTTACCTTGTCCCATATTTTTAATATTATTTCCTTTACTCATGTGTGAATGATAATTTACTGAAATGTCTGAAAAATTAACAACTTTTCCGGCATGGGGTTCTCATTGATTATACAGAAGCCCTGATTTTTCAGATGAGCGGAGTGCGATGAACCAACCCTGCCCCTGGATTTTTGTTGTACATTTGCGGCGGCGAGCCGCATGGCCGCCACGGCTACGTGTTGACAAAAAACAATCCAGCATTGCTATGAAACAATGGTTTATCTTTCTGGGGATTTCTATTTTCACCCTGGCCTGCGGCAACCTCGGCGAAGGAGGACAACTGGCCGTCAATGCCCGCGGAGAAAAAGCAGAGGCCAAACCGGATGGAGAAAAAACCTATAAACAATATTGCGTGACCTGTCACGGTATTAACGGTGACATGGGGGCCAGCGGCGCCTTCAACCTGAGGAAATCACAACTCGGGCTGGAAGAGCGGCTGGTTGTGATCACCGGAGGCCGAAATGCCATGCCGCCCTTTGAAACCCTGCTCAGTAAAAAAGAGATCAAAGCGGTTGCCGGATTTACGCTTACGCTTCAGGAAGAATAAAACTGCCCCTAATGCCTCAGAAGGAATACAATACCATCGGCCTGATGTCAGGAAGCTCTCTGGATGGACTGGACATTGCCTACTGCCGCTTCGTTCTGGAGCTGGAAACCGGAGATCCGGCAGTCAGTAGCTGGTCTATACTGAAGGCGGCCACTCTACCCTTCAGTGAAGAGTGGAAAGAGCGCCTGTTCAACCTGCCGGAGGCTTCCGCCCGGGAATTGGCGCTGGCCCACGCCCGGTTCGGCAGTTATATCGGCAGGCTGGTTTCCGGTTTTCTGGAACAACACGACATTGCTCCTGAACTGATCGCTTCCCACGGGCATACCATATTTCACTATCCCGAAGAAGGCATGACCCTTCAGATCGGGGATGGAGCCGCCATTGCCGCCGTAACCGGCTATCCGGCCATCGACAATTTCCGCATGCAGGATGTTGCCCTGGGCGGGCAGGGCGCCCCTCTTGCCCCTATTGCCGACAAACTGCTGTTCCCGGAATATGACTTTATGCTCAACCTGGGCGGCATCGCCAATATTACCTGCAAAGGGGCCCGCCGCTATGTGGCCTTTGACAATATCGGCGCCAATCAGGTGCTCAATGCCCTCGCCGGGCAAATAGGCCTGCCTTATGACGATGGGGGCCAACTGGCCGCCCGCGGGCAAGTGGTTCCTGAACTGCTGGAAAAGATGGAGCGCCTGGAATTCTTCCGACAGCCCTACCCCAAGTCACTCGGCAACGACTGGGTCCGGGAGGCGATGGTGGGGCCCTACCTGGCCTTTGATGCTTCGCTGGAAGACAAATTGCACACGGCCTGCCGGCAGATCGCCCGGCAGGTGGCCCAGGATGTGGCCCGTTTGGTAAAAGCAGAAGCGCTCCCGCCCAGGCAGTTGCGGATGCTGGCCACCGGAGGCGGCGCTTTCAATACTTTTCTGATGCAATGCCTTCAGGAAGAATGTGAAAAAGCAGGGCCGGTAACCGTTGAGGCCGCCGCTCCGGAAATCGCCTCTTTCAAAGAGGCTGCTCTGATCGCCCTGATGGGGGCCCTTCGCGCCGGGAATATACCCAACTGCCTGCCCACCGTGACCAACGCGGCGCGCCCGGCGATCGGCGGAGCCATACACCAGGGGTGGAAAAAACAGCTGTAAAAGTAAAGGTGGAAAAGCAAACCATGACAGAAATACCGGCCGAAAGAAATACTCCTGTACTAATCACCGGAGCCACCGGATTCGTAGGCTCCTACCTGCTGAGGTATTTACTGAAAGAAGGCTATCGGAACATTCGCGCAATGCGCCGGCCGAGCAGCCCGGACGAACTGCTTGGCCCGGCGAAAGAGCAGGTTGAATGGGTGGAAGGAGATATCAATGACCCGGTATTTGTGGAAGAGGCGATGCGAGGCATCAGAAAGGTATTCCACTGTGCGGCTATCGTTTCCTTCTCTCCCCGCCTGGTAAAACCGATGATGCGAACCAACGGTGAAGGCGCCGCCAACGTTGTCAACGCCGCCCTCTACGAAGGAGTCGATAAGTTATTGCACGTAAGTTCTGTATCAACGCTGGGAAGAGTGCGCGACGGCCTCACATTGAGTGAAAAAGACTTCTGGCAACGAAGCCGCTTCAACACTCAATACGCCATCAGCAAGTACCAGGGCGAACAGGAGGTGTGGCGTGGAATGGCCGAAGGCCTCAGGGCCGTGGTTGTAAACCCCTCTATCATTCTCGGCAGCGGAAAATGGGACGAAGGCACAGCGAGTATCTTCAAGGCCGTTTCCAGGGGGCTCTCCTTTTACCCGGTGGGGGCTTCGGGTTTCGTCGATGTACGCGATGTTGCCCGGTTTTCCGTCCGGCTGATGGAAAGCGGGATCGAAGGCCAGCGTTTTATCCTGAATGCCGCCAACCTTTCCTATAAGGCCTTACTGGACATCATCAGCCGCCACCTCAATACCCGCCCTCCCGCCTACCGGGCCACTCCCATCGCCCGGGCTCTCGGCTGGCGCCTGGCCTGGCTGTATTCCCGGCTTGCCGGAACTGCTCCTTCCCTCACCCGGGAAACCGCCAACCAATCCAGCTACACCTTTTATTATGACAACCGAAAGTCGCTGGATGCCTTTCCTTTTACTTACCACCCCATCGAAAAGACCATTGCCGAAACCTGCCGGCAGCTGCTGGAAGCCAGAAATAATGGTTTTTCAACAAAAGTGCTCCCGTTTGAGCCGGAATAACCCTTACCTCATTCATCCTCAATGCTCCTTTTTTTGTTTACCTATACCAAACCGTGTGTTGAACCCTTACCTTCTCAGGCGGCCCGACACAGCTGACCTTGCAGAAGGGAACCCTAAAACTGATTGAACATGGAAACCAATATGACCATTCAGGAGCAGCCCCTTCGGGATGAAGGCCGGAAGGCGCCCTTTATCAAAGAGGAGGATGTCTATAAGGAGATCGGGGTAGAACGGGTGCCTTTTTCTACAGTATTGAGTTTTGAGCCGTTGATATGCATACTTGAAGAAAAAGCAAGGTCGGAAGATGCAGCCGAATCAGCCCTCGCCGGGATGGTGATGGAAAAGCTGAAGGAAACGCCCGCCCTGCGCCGGCCAATAACGGACAATTCTGTGTTGAACCAACACAAAGCGGTTGTTGACCTGCTGATGATGATGGTCATTCCCGGTGCGTTGCGACGGACACATCTGGCAAAGGTTTCCGCTCCTTTCGACATGAACTCCATTTACTGTACACCATCGCTGGGAGAGTTGATGAAGGCCAGGAAAGTAAAATATGTAATCAATAACAGCAATGACATACTTTACTGCGCGATGGTCGTCAATGCCTGCAGCCTGATCCTGAATCACTTTTACGGCCAGAACATCAACGTCGATCCGCCGATAACCCTGTCCATCCAGCCCGAAGGCCATTCTCTGGAACGGCATTATAAAACCCAGCTCGACATCCAGTATGTCGATATCAAAAAGCGCCGGCCACTGAAACCGCTGAGCAAGGAACAGATCAACGGCCTGCTCAGCAACATATATGACATTGACCTGTGGCTGCAACACATTCCGCCCGAGAACTTCGAATTTCAGGGTTTTGTCATCGGCACCCTGATCGATATCACAGAGGAAGAAGCCTTGTCCCGGTTGAAATACAGCCTTCTGGAAAGAGACGCGGTGGTCAACCCGGAAAAGGTAAAGAAGCTGGAACACCTGGTGCGAACCAACTTCGGCCTGCCCGAGCTCCGGCTGGGAGTAACGGCCATTGATTATCCAGTGGAAAACAGCCTCGCCCACAAATACAAGATCCGCTTCGATTTCCTTTCCAAAAGGCACGAATGCCTTCTGTCTCCTGAAAACAGGAACTCCATCTATGAAAAGGCGTGCCGGTATAAGGAAGTCCTGTTGATAGAGGACCTCGAGGAGGCCAGCCAAAAGACACCGATCGAAAAGGACCTTCTGGAAGAAGGCATCCGAAGCATCATCGTCGCCCCGCTGTTCAACAAGGACGAGCAGGTGATCGGGCTGCTGGAGATCGGTTCTCCCCACCCGTACGAACTGCACAGTTTCATTGAACTGAAATTTAAGGAGATCACCGGCCTGTTCAGCATGGCCGTCGAACGAAGCCGCGAAGAGATCGACAACCAGGTGGAAGCCATCCTTCGGGAACAATACACCGCTGTCCATCCCAGCGTAGAATGGAAATTCATTGAAACCTCCTACAACCTGCTGGAAAAAAGAGAACAGGGCCCGGGAAATGCCACCGCCGACCCGATCGTATTTCACGATGTTTACCCTCTTTACGGCCAGGCGGATATCGTCGGTTCTTCCGTCCAACGCAACGATGCCATACAGGCAGACCTGACTGAGAACCTCAACCGGGTTTCCAGGATATTGAAAAGTGGGGCCGAACTGGGGCGCTTTCCCCTACTCAAACAATATCTGATGCATGCAAAGCGGGATATCCAGGGCCTGCAGAAGGAATTTAATTCGAATGATGAATCCCGCATTGTAGAGTGGCTACATTCGGAGATCCATCCTCTGTTTCACCAGCTTCGGAACACCTATCCGAGCCTGGCCGGGCCGGTTTCCAGCTACTTCGAGAACCTTGACCCGGAACTGGGCATCGTTTACCGGAAGCGAAAAGCCTACGAAGACAGCGTCGCCCTGATCAACAATACCATAGCAGGCTATCTGGAAGAGCAGGAAAAAGCGGCTCAGAAGGCCCTTCCGCACTATTTCGAAAAATATAAGACAGACGGTGTGGAATATGACCTTTACGTGGGTCAGTCATTACTGCAGAGAGGCCAGTTCAGCATGGCCCACCTCCGGAACCTGCGGCTGGGGCAACTGATCGATATGTGCGAAGTGGCCCGGATCGTTCATAATATGCAGAGCCGTTTACCCGTCCCACTTACAACCGCTCAACTGATCTTCGTTTACAGCAACCCTCTATCTATTCGCTTCCGCATGGATGAAAAACAATTCGATGTGGACGGGGCTTACAATGTGCGGTACGAAATTCTGAAAAAGCGGATTGACAAAGCATTGATCGAAGGCACCGCAGAAAGGCTGACCCAGGCGGGGAAAGTGGCGATCGTTTATCTACAGGAAAAAGAACGCCAGGAGTATCTCGAATACATCGACTACCTCATCGACGAAGGTTATGTCACCGGGGAGGTGGAAGACCTCAGGATTGGGAAGCTGCAAGGCGTACAGGGGCTCCAGGCCCTGCGCATCACTGTACAATTGCCCGGGTAGAACTAAGAAAATGCCTCTTCCACAAAATAAATTTTATGGGCCTGCCGTTTTGAAAAAAACGTCACAAGCATCCCTTTTACCTTTCCTCAATTAACAAACGAGCTGCGGCGGGAATAACCCTGCCTGAGAAAGTACGATATGGCCGGTACGGCCATACCAGAAGTAACTTTTGAAAAGTTGCTGCGTCCAAACCATCATAAAAAGCATCGACTATGGCATTTCACTTCCCGGTAAAAAGCGTTGCACTGTGTTGCTTTGTTCTTATCAGCTGGCAAATTGAAGCACAGCGGCATCATATCCCCGATGAAGACCAGGTGGAACTGGCTCAGGAAAAGAGCGGATTCTGCCAGCCCGGAGTCAGGAACCAATCCCGGGGGCGGGGGGTGCTTATTGAATACGGCGGCATCGGCAGCCATACCCTCCTGCCGGACAATGCTCTTTCTAAAGCGGCAAACAGCGGCAGCCGGGTAAGCCATGTTGAGCAGATGAAGGCCAAGATAAAAATTCCGATCGTCAATGCTCCGGGCCTGAAGGTGCTGGCCGGTTATGAGTACGGCTCCGAAAAGTATCACTTCAGTAGTTTTGGCACAGGCTCCAGCCAGATGTACCGAAGCCTGGACGACAATCCGCTCAGGAACAATAAATTTTCGCTCTACATCACCAAAGCATTCCGCGATAAATATTATGGCGGCCTGCGCCTGCGCACTTCCTACCGGGGAGACTACGACCAGAAAATGTCTTTTGAAAGCCAGTACGCCACCTACAGTGCTCTGGCTGTATTCGGAGTAAAGCCGAGGCCCGACCTGGAATGGGGAGTGGGGCTGACTTACAGCGATAATTTCTTTAACCGCCAGGTTTTACCCTTCGCTATTTATAACCGGACCTTCAACGACAAGTGGGGGATTGAAACCGTTCTTCCGGTATCGGTCATGGGCCGCTATAATTTCCGCGAAGGGCGCCTTCTGCTCTTCGGAGCAGAATACCAGAGCGATTCTTATGCCATCGATGTACTCACCGGCAAAAGTGAACAGGCTCTGCCCTATTATTTCCGGCGTTCGGAAATAGCGGTGAAAGCCTCTTACGACCACAATCTTTATTCCTGGTTCTGGTTCAATGTGGAAGGAGGGTACCAGATCCCTTTCCGCAATGAGTTCGTGGCGCCCGGCGGAGGGCCAACCACCCGTAACAGCACTAAAGGGCAGCCTTTTGTGAAGGTCGGTATTTTTGTTACTCCACCCAGGGAATGTGTCCGCTAAGAGTGTGTTCAAATTTCGTTTTTGGAGTTGAAATCAGTCAATTTTTTGCTTAGGCAAGGCAGGAAAACCGGAGTTTAGCCATAGCTAAATGAGGATTTGAGTAACGCAGCATAAGCAAAACAATGGCGATTTCAGCCCGAAGTATGAAATTTGAACACACTCTAAGATACGAAAAGGCTGTAGCTGACCCCGAATATGATGACCGTAGCGATCACGCCGTACATAAAAATGGTGTAGCAGATACGCAGTTGGTTGTACTTCCTTCCCAGAGAATGGCCGAGGTAATAGAGGTCGCGCATGATAGAGCTCTCCAGGTTTTTATCATCGGCTACGACCTGCTCCATTCCTTCCTGGTACTCCGAAAAGGTCATTTTATAAAAATTTCCAAAGAAAAAAAGGTTGGACTTCCCCGAATCGATGAGCTCGCGGCTGGTGTAGCCCATCATTTTGATCGGGCGGGTGGCCAAAGTGGCAAAGATCATGGAAATCAGGCAGGTGGCCAGCAGGGTGCCCATAGGGATAAGCAGGTATAAGTTGCTCCTGACATAGGAAGCGGCCAGCGGCATTACGATCGTAATGATAAGGGCATTGACACTGAGCATGATGTTGGCCTTGTTATCGGCAAGGTTGCTCAGGTCAAGGTGGTTGCGCAGGGCGGTTTTAAACATCATCTGGGCGCTTTTGCTTGCCGAGATGTTTCCCCCGGGGAGTTTTGAGGATTTCTTTTCCACTTTTTTATGATCGGTTTTTTCTCCTGAACTGGAATGGTCGTTGCGAAGCTCCTTGAGTTTCTTCCGGTTGACGTTCCACTGAGGTCCATACAAAGCTTTGGCGGCAGGAGTGAAATATTCGTGGTCTTTGACGAATTTGTAATTCATTTTATACCACTCCCGGTCATCGTAGGCCTGGTTAAGGAAGATGGCCCACTCGTAGCGCAAATTTTTCAGGGTCTCAAAATAGCGTTCACTTCCGAGGTTGCTAAGGTCTGCATCCTTGATCAGGCTTTCCAGAGTGCTGGAAGGATACTTGGCCGGATAAGTTGCATCGATCAGCAACCGAACCTGCCGGATCTTTTCTTCCGGGTAGTCGTGGCTTTCAAGGAACGCCCGGGCGATCTGCCCGCTGACGGCCTCGTGGCCCTCGTAAGTTTCTGAAAAGCCGGTATCGTGAAACAAGGCGGCCAGGCCGAGTACTTCCAGGTCATCTTCCTCCAGTTGCATCATTCTGCCCAGTTCCAAAGCTGCATCCCTGACTTTGAGGGTATGCTTAAGGCTGTGGTAACGATGGTCTTCCGTCAGTTTATCCTTCAACAGTTCCGTCACGTAACGCTCGGCCGCAACAACAATAGTTTTTTCAGCCATTTTATTCATTTTACCGGCTTTTTCTTAGTTCGAACCCTGGTATTTCTTACCAGTTACACTATTAAGCTACTAAATTGTAACTTTTTAAGCAATTGTGTAACAATTTTTACATCTACTTATCGAAAAGAAGGGGCACTTTTCCTTTAATTGCCCTTTCCTGACCGGCCGCCCCCTCCCGTTTTTAAGGGAGCAGGTTTGTCCACCCCAAAAGTTTATACTATCTTAAATCCCGTACCTTCAGTACCTTTTAAAGACCCCTCAACTGCTAGCTACGGCATGGACGGCACCCTCTTTTTCATTGGCCAGCTCATCATTACAGTCCTGACGGTGGGCCTGATCAGCAGCTTGTATTTCGGTTTATCCCATGCTTTCCGGAAACTGCATCTCCCCGCGCTCCAGCGTGAACAACTCCTGCAGTTTATCACCACCGGCCTTGCCTTCTGGCTGGCCATTCTGGCCCTTCTGGGATATATGGGTTTTTTCTACGAACCGGAAACGTCCTTTTTACGGCTATCGCTGGCTTTCGCCCTCCCCTTCGCCCTCATCATCATTCTGCTCTTTTCCCGTTTCTTTTCTTTAACGCTGAGGGTATTGCCCATTCGCTGGCTGGCTTATTTTCAGGCCTGCCGGATCTTTACGGAGTTGTTCTTCTGGATGGGGATGAAAGGGGGGTTCGTACCGGTGCAACTGACTTTCGAATGGCTCAATTACGATATCGTAGTGGGCATCACCGCCCTTATGGCCGGCTTCGTTTTTTTCGGGCGGGGGCGCTATCGCCGGTTTGAGGGCATCATCTGGAATACTTTCGGGATCGCCTCCCTGGCCAATGTCCTTCTGATCAGCCTTTTTTCCCTCCCCGGGCCACACCGCGCTTTTGCCACCGTTCCGGATAGCGCTTTTCTTACCCTCACCCCATTCATCTGGCTGCCCGGATTTATCTTCCCCCTTGCCCTGGCCGCCCATATCTTTTCCCTGAAAAAGCTGCTGCGCTCACAACAACAGCCTTTCCGGTATTTTCAAGGGCCGAAGGGGTAAAAAAATAGTGCCGAAGCAGTGTAAAATGCTTCGGCACTATTGCCGGAAAAAGCTAAAAGGGATTAGACTTTCTCCGACCGGAACTCAAACCTGATGTTGTATTCCGTAAAGGCCTCCAGGCCTTTGGCGTCCACCTTCTGTTTATTCAGGGCCTCGGTGATGTATTCCCTGATGTATTCGCTGTCGCTGACCACGTCGAGCAAGACGATCTCGTTGTTTTCGTTGACCGTAAAATGGATAAAGGCATACGTTTCGGCAATACCTTTTTTCCCCAGCTCAGGGGTCTTGATCAGCTTGGCCACCTCCTTGCGCAGTTCGGAATGGGTAACGGCCGTATCCGGTGCGGCGGAAACAAAACTTGCGGCAAAAAAACAGAAAGCCAGAACGAAACTAATACGGAAGGTTTTCATGACAAAAAATTTAGGGTTTAACAATCGGGTAAATAATTGCCGGCATTGAATTCCAGGCCCCGCGCGCATACGGCGTCGGGTAACATCCCCTGCACGGCACTTGGATAACAGGGTAATTCTTTAAGCTATAATTATTGTTTTTTCGTCCTGATGAGCCTTTGATAACAAAGACGGTATTAAAACGCGAAAGTTGCACGAGATGATCTGTAAAAGCAGGAGGTTTCTATAAATACGTATTTTTTAAGGATGAGCAGCCCCGCCTGTTCTATACACCTTTGCCAATTAACTATTAATGCTCCAGGCCGGGTATTTGGGGTGCTGTTTGAAAAACTTTTCCTAATTTAGGGCACCCTCTCAAACAGATTCTCATGACCCCAATACAAAGCAATTTCGAATGGCAGACATCAGTAAAGAGCTGAAAAGCTTTCCAATCAAAGTCGATATTGATGTACAGTGGGGAGAAATGGATGCAGCCGGGCACGTCAGTAACGTCATCTACCTTCGCTGGTTCGAGCACGCGCGGGTGGCCTATCTGGACCACCTCAATTACCCTATCGTGATGGAGGAGGAAGAAGGGCTGCCCGGGGTCATTCTGGCAAAGCAGGATTGTAAATACCTCTTTCCTGTTTCCTACCCTGATACCATCGTACTGGGCATCCGGGTCTCCGAAATGCAGGAGGACAGGTTCACGATGCACTGTAAGATGTTCAGCCGGCGCCATAAGCGGCCGGTTGCAATTGCCAACGCCGTAATGGTCACTTATGATTACCGGCAAAGGCGTAAAGCCCCCGTTCCGGAACGGCTCAGCCGGGGCATCCACAGCCTGGAAAAGCACCCGGCGCCGAATTAATACCCTAACCCTGTCAAAATATTGGCCATGTTGAATTTATCCGTCGTCCTGGAAGACAGCGCCCGCCGCTACCCCAATAAGGATGCCTTCATTTTTATGGATACTCACCTGAGTTTTGCCCAGGTGAATGCCGCTGCCAACCAGGTGGCCAACGGCCTGCGCAGCCTCGGGATACAACCCGGCGACAAGGTGGCGCTCAGCTGCCTCAACCTGCCCTACTTCCCCATCGTTTACTATGGCATCCTCAAGGCCGGAGCCGTTGTGGTGCCGCTGAGCGTACTGCTTAAACGGCGGGAGATCACTTATCACCTTCAGGATTCCGACGCCAGGGCTTACCTTTGTTTCGAGGGTACGCCTCAACTGCCTATGGGCGAGGAAGGCTATGCCGGTTTTCGGGAAGCTCCCTCCTGTGATCACTTCTTCCTGATCACCGGTAAACCCGACAGCCCCTCCCCCATCGAAGGAGTTAAGACCCTGGGCATGCTCATGGCCGGACAGCCCCCTGCCTTCCTCACCGAAATGACGGGGGCCGACGATACTGCCGTGATCATCTATACTTCCGGAACTACCGGCAAACCCAAGGGGGCGGAACTCACCCACTCTAACCTGATGCTGAATGCCGTACTCAGCGCCGACCTGGTAAGGACCCGAAAAGAGGATGTGCAACTGATCGTACTGCCCCTTTTCCATATTTTTGCCATGACCGTCCTGCTCAACGCCGGAGCTTACCGGGGCGCCACCAGCGTATTACTTCCCCGCTTTGACGCAGAAAATGTGCTTGGCCTCATGCAGAAGCACGGCGTGACCGTCTTTGCCGGTGTGCCGACCATGTACTGGGGGTTGCTGAATTACCACGGCGGGACGGCGCTTATCGAGGCGGCACGCTCCAAACTTAAAGTTTGTGTTTCAGGAGGAGCTTCTCTTCCGGTGGAAGTCCTCAAAGGTTTCGAGGCAAAATACCAGGTACCGATCATTGAAGGCTATGGCATGTCGGAAGGATCACCGGTTGTTACTTTTAACCACCAGGATCAGGAGCGCAAGCCCGGCTCTATAGGAACGCCGGTATGGGGCGTAGAGGTAATGATCGCCGATGAAAATGACAAACCCGTCCCGTCCGGAGAGAAAGGGCAGTTGCTCTACCGGGGCCACAACGTTATGAAAGGCTACTACAAGCGCCCCGAGGCTAATGCCGAGAGCCTGAAAGGAGGGTGGATGCACTCCGGAGATGTTGCCATTATGGACGAGGATGGATATTATTATATCGTTGACCGAACCAAGGACATGATCATCCGGGGCGGGCTGAATGTCTATCCCAGGGAAGTGGAAGAGGTGTTGATGGAACACGAGGCGATCTCACTGGTGGCGGTGATCGGGGTGCCGGACAAGGAGTGTGGCGAAGAGGTCAAGGCCTTTATCGTACTTAACAAGGGGGCACAGGCTACGGAAGATGGCATCATCGGATGGGCTAAGGAACGCATGGCCGCCTATAAATATCCCCGCATGGTGGAATTTGTGGAAGAACTTCCCATGAGCGCCACTGGCAAGATCCTGAAAAAGGAATTGCGGAAAAGGAGGCGGAAAATATGAAAAGCTAAGTTTACAACCATGACAGCAGGAACCACTGACACCTCCAGACAGGAGATCCGGCGCATCTTCGAAGCCCAGCGGGCCAACCAGGCTGCCGTAGCCAAAGCCACTGCCCGCGAACGCATTGCCAAACTCCGCCGGCTGCACAAAACGCTGCTGCACTACCGGCAGGAGATCCGCGACGCGCTGTACAAAGATTTTCAAAAACCGCCCCTCGAAGTAGATCTGACCGAGATCTACATCATCACTTCCGAGATCAAACACACCATCCGCAACCTGAGGCGGTGGATGAAACCTCAAAACGTAGGAACGCCGCTGCCACTCCTGGGTTCCCGCTCCTACATTCAGTACCAGCCCAAAGGCGTAGTGCTGATCATCGCTCCCTGGAATTTTCCGGTCAACCTGACGTTTACCCCCATGGTTTCCGCCATCGCCGCGGGCAACTGTGTGATGCTGAAACCTTCGGAAAACACCCCCCACTCTTCAGCCATTATGGCTAAGATCGTTGAAGAGCTATTTCCGGAAAATGAAGTGGCGCTGGTGGAAGGGGCAGTTGAAACGTCGAAAGCTTTGCTGGACCTGCCGTTCAACCACATCTTCTTTACGGGCTCCCCGGCCGTGGGCAAGATCGTTATGCAGGCGGCCGCCAAAAACCTGGCTTCCGTCACCCTGGAACTGGGAGGTAAGTCGCCGACAATAGTGGATGAAACCGCCGATCTCGAAAAAGCGGCTGCCCGTATTGCCTGGGGCAAACATGTAAACATGGGGCAGACCTGCATCGCTCCGGATTATCTCCTCGTCCACGAGAGTTGCAAGGAGGAACTGCTGAAAAAAATAAGCCGGCACCTGAACGCTTCCTACGGTGAGGCCCCTCAGAATTCTCCGGATTATCCCCGCATCGTCAACCGGCATCATTTCGAGCGGGTGAAAGCTTCCCTGCAGGAAGCCCTCGAAAAAGGAGCCCGGGCGGTCATAGGCGGGCAGATGGATGACGCCTCCCGTTTCATCGCTCCCACCGTGGTGGCCGAAATAGCACAGGATTCCCGCCTGATGACGGAAGAGATCTTCGGGCCGGTGCTCCCGGTTATCGGCTTCCGGAGCCTGCAGGAAGCCATCGATAGGATCAATTCGCGGGAAAAGCCTCTCGCTCTTTACCTGTTCAGCAAAAACCGGAAAAATATCCGGCAGGTGCTGAACCATACCCGGGCAGGTACGACTTGTATCAACAACAGCCTGCTGCAATTCAACAACATTAACCTCCCCTTCGGAGGAGACAACAACAGCGGCATTGGCAAATCTCACGGCTGGTTTGGCTTTGAAGCATTTTCTAACGCCCGGTCCGTCTATCAACAGATATGGCCGCTCAGCACTGCCGACCTCCTGAGGCCTCCCTACAACGCCTGGAAACAGAAACTGGCGGACTGGACGCTGAAGTGGCTGTAGGAGAAATAATAGTGTATAAGTGCATTGGTATATAGGTGTATCCGTCAATTTTTCAGGCTGCAGCTGTATCTCTCAGGTTTGAATGCATTCTTATACACCAATGCACTTACACACATATACACATGATAAAAGCCACCATCCTCATCATAGGCGCCGGGCCGGCCGGGCTGGCAACGGCTGCCCGGCTGCGGCAACGCGGCCTCCCTTTTGAGATCCTTGAGCAGAGCCAGGCCGTGGCGCCAGCCTGGCGGCGGCACTACGACCGCCTGCACCTGCATACCGTAAAGGAACACTCTAATCTGCCCTTTATGGAGTTTCCCGAAAACTACCCCCGCTATGTTCCCCGGAAAATGCTGGTGGACTATTTTGACGCCTACGCCAAGGCTTTTGCCATTCGGCCCCACTTCGGAGAAGAAGTGGCGGCAGTCAAGCCCGGCGAATCAGGCTGGGAGGTCCATACCCGTTCCGGCAAGGCTTTCTCTGCGCCCCATGTGGTGGTGGCCACCGGGCTGAACCGCGTTCCCAACCGCCCTCACTACGAAGGGGAAGAAAAGTTTTCAGGGCAGGCTATTCACAGCCGGGAATACAAGAACTATCACCCCTTCGCCGGGCAACGGGTGCTGGTTGTGGGCTTCGGCAACACCGGCGCCGAGATCGCCCTGGACCTCAGCGAGAACGACATCCCCACCTTCCTGTCCGTCCGCGGGCCGGCCAATGTGGTGCCACGGGATTTTCTGGGCAACCCCACTCAGAAAACCGCCATCACTCTGGCCAAACTACCCACCTGGCTGGGAGACTGGATCGGCGCCCGGGTCCAGCGGCTGGCTTTCGGAGACCTCCGCCCCTACGGCCTGGAGCCGTCCGACACGCCACCCGCCCGCCAGTTGCGGGAAACCGGGAAAACACCGGTGATCGATATCGGCACCGTCCGGCAGATCAAGGCTGGCAAGATCAAGGTTAAACCTGCCCTCAGCAGCTTCACAGAAACGGGCGCCCGCTTCGAGGACGGCTCCGAGGAGCTTTTTGACGCCGTTATCTTCGCCACCGGTTACCGCGCCCGGCTGGAGGAATTCCTTCCCTTCACCGACGGCCTTCTCGATCAGTACAGTGTGCCCAAAGAGGTAGTGGGGAAGGGCAAATACAAAGGGCTCTACTTCCTGGGTTTCGACAACTACAAAGCAGGGGGCGGGCTGGGCGTCATCTATCAGGATTCGGAAGAAGTGGTTGAGGCGATTGCCCATAAAGTACTAGCTCTGGATTGATCTTATAATATTATCTGATATCATACGGAAATCGTCACCATGGGCCCACAATTCGTTCGCGCCGAACCCAGAGATGCTCCTACCCTTTCCGCTCTGGCCTGGCGGGCCAAGAAGCATTGGGGCTACCCGGAAGATTGGATGCAGCTATGGAAAGGTGAGCTGACGATCAGCCCGGAAGATATCGAGAGGCACGAAGTCATAAAAATAATGGGAAAAGCCAGGTTGGCCGGTTTCTACGCCCTCCAAAACAATGAGCGACACCATTGCACCGAGATCGGGCATTTCTGGATCGAACCGGCCTGCATGGGAAAAGGTTACGGCGGAATGGCCTTCCACCACCTCCTGAACAAGTTAAGGCAAAAGGGAGAAAAGCGCCTGATCATCGAGTCAGACCCCTATGCCGCCGGGTTTTATGAAAAAATGGGCGCCCAACAGATCGGCCGGCTGGAGAGCAGCATCTCCGGGAGATATCTGCCCGTTTATGAGATACTCCTTCCCGACGAATGACTTTTTTCCTGGTTTACCGCACCGGCAGGAAAAATGCCGTCTTATTCACCAGCGCCTCCCGATAAGCCTCAAGAGTTGGGCTCAAAGGCGAAACTGCGAGGCTGTCAAACACATCGAGGTTGTTATCCTCCTCTTCGAAAGTGAACAATACATTGCCCAGGTCGGCCTCGGCAGGCGGCGGAAAGAGGTTCTGGATGGAACAATCCGAATCTTCCGTGAAGAAAACGAGGGTGGTTACTTCTTCCTTGTTGAGGAAAAGCAGATAATTACCTTGCTCTCTCAACTGCAGCCCGACCCTAAGCGAATAAGAGTCTTCCGGGCAACCAAACCGCAAAGTAGCGCCGGCATTTTTTTCAAAAAGCTCCAGCTTGATCAATTCCCCGGTTTGCTGAACAGCATCGAAGCGGACGGAGGATTGGGGCATGGGGTCTGCCGAAAGGACCTCCGAACTCAGTATGACCGCAAACCTCGCATTGCTTACGAAGATATCTTCGCCCGATATAATATCCCGGAGCATTTTTCCCGGAATGCTGACATTCATCCAGAAGATGTCACCGACGTTGTACTCTTTCTTGAATGGCTCGACGGAAACCCCTTCTTCGAAATTGTAAATGTTGCGCTGCGGCTGGCTGCTTTCATCATCGATCTTACAGCCCCACATTCCCAGCAAAAACAGTGTTGCTGAAGTTACCAATAATCTTTTCATTGTCACAAATCTTTTATCTTACAACATATCTTTATCGGCGGAAGAAGGCCTCACCACCATAACGGAATCGTCGTTTCTGGCGATGATAAAGCACAGGCGGCCGCCGATACGCACCGGTTTGATGCGGCGAACCTGCCCCTTGACCCTCAGGCTGCCCAACGGCTGAACGCGGAAAGCGCCGTCGTCGCCAATGGATAGGACATTGCCAAAATTGGCATCGTACCTGCCCATTTCAATATTGTTCTCGTAAAAGTTGCCTCCGATCAATACATCCACCTTTCCATCGCTGTCGAAATCGTAAAGGGAAGCAGCTTTCATAGCAGAAAACTGCAACTCATCCGGAAGCGGATGGGGTTTGAACGTCAACCCTTCGCCCGTATTTTCGAAGTACATGCTCTTTAGCGTATTCACTTCCCGGACCGTAGCGCCGGCGAGCGCTTCTTCCCCAAAAATTTCAGGGAGCGTTGCCCTGGCGAAGTCTTTCGCAAAGAGATATTTTTTCTTCAGCGAAACCATTTGGGTGGTCAGTTCTTTGTAATTGGCAAAAGGGATCTCCTTTCCCTCCAGGTAATAGGTCAGAACCTGTTCAACCTGGCCGTTCTCATCAAAGTCATTGACGTACATCCTCACCGGCTCCTCCCGGGTAGGCTGAAGTTTGGAATTTGCCCCCAGGTTGCCGGCCAGGATATCCATATCGCCATCTCCGTCAAAATCGTAAGGGAGAACGAAATTCCACCACCCTGTCATGTCATTGAGGGGCCTTTTATCCAGCTTTCCGCCATTGTTTAGAAAGATTTGTACCGGCCCCCACTCCATGGCCAGCAGGAGGTCTTTGTCTCCATCCCGGTCGATATCCTCCCAGCATCCGTTTTTCACCAGGCCCACATCCCTCAGGCCAGGGGCATAATCTTCAGTATGGTCTTCAAACCGGCCATTGCCGGTGTTGACGAAGAGATAGGATTCCGGCGTCACACCATAATTCCAGGGGACGGCCCGGCCGCCAAAGAAAAAATCAACAAGGCCGTCCCCATTGAAGTCGGCGGGCAGCACACAGGAAGCTGTCAGGAAAGCTCCGGGGAAAAGGTCTTCATTTACCTGGAAATTGCCGTTTCCGTCATTGATGTAGGCCCGTTGTTTGAGGGCTTCATGCTTATCCCAGTACTCGTTTCCTCCGCTGGCCACCACCAGGTCCAGGTCGCCGTCATTTTCGAGGTCGGCAAATACGGCGTCAACATCTTCGAAAAGGCTGTCCTTCAGGATCACCTCCGGCGTATTCTCATAAAAGTGCCCGTTTTCCGACTGGTAATAGAGTTGGCTTTTCTTGCGTTTGGCGCCGCCCAGAAAGACATCCTCCAGCCCATCTCCGTTGACGTCGCCGACGGCCAGGGCCGGCCCCTCCGTAGATACCATGTGGGGGATGAGCACCTCCCGGTTAAAATCGAAATAGTTATTTTCCTGATGGCGAAAATCCAGAGCGACTTCATCGGTGACATCCCTGACTTCCCATTCGGTTGAAACGGGCTTTGCGAGCACACCGAAATCGAATTTCGGCAAACCCGGCTTCCATTTCACGGACAGCCACCGGTTGTATGCCACATCGTCCAGATGCTGATAAGTCTGATCGGGCCAGACGAGCAATACCGAATCCACCTCCGTCGAATCTCCAATGCCGAGGTGAAGGCCGCGCACCGAAAGGCAGGACTGGAACCCCCGAACGGGAAAATGCTCTGCGCTCAGTTCTTGCTCTCCTTTGAAAACAACCAGCCTGGCGCCGATAGCATTGACATTCTGAGGCGGGCCCTCAAGCTTCAGAGCGAGGAAATTGTGTTTTGGTTTTGCTTTTTCAACTGTCAGGTTCTTATAGACAAAGGGCTCATCTTCATAATTGTTGACCACTACGTCGAGGTCGCCGTCATTGTCCAGATCAGCATAAACAGCCCCGTTGGAAAAGGTCGGCAGCTCCCCCTTTATTTGTTTTTCCAGGTCCTCAAACTTGAGGTTGCCCCGGTTCCGGAAGAATTTGTTCGGCAGCTTTATACGAGGCATTTTTTCCACCACTGCCAGGTCTGCTTCTTCCAGGTTGTTGGTGTTGGCCTTCCACCTGATCTCATTATTGGCCCGGAAGTTGACATAATCGATGTCATTCATCCGGCGGGGAATTCCATTGCTGACAAACAGGTCCTTGTAACCATCGTGGTCAAAATCAAAGAACAAAGGGGCCCAGGACCAATCCGTAGCGTGGACGCCGGCAAACAATCCGATCTCATCAAAAAGGCCGCCGCCTTTGTTCAGTTGCAGGTTATTGCGGGCATACTGGTAGTTGTAGCCATAGCCCAGTTTGAATTTAAAGATCTTATAGTCGTCTTCTCCCAGGGAACTCTTCAGGATCTCCGGGTCATAGGGCGCCATATCCAGAGAGAAAACTTCTCCCAGCCCGTCATTGTTGATGTCGGCCACGTCAACCCCCATGGAAAAGCGGCTGGTGTGCATCATCTCTTCGGTCAGAACATCTTTGAATGTTCCGTCTTTTTGGTTGATGTACAGATAATCATTCTCGTGGAAGTCGTTGCCGATGTACATATCCGGCCAGCCATCCAGGTTAATATCCGCCGTCACAACCCCCAGTCCATAGCCGATAACGGTACTGTTGATGCCCGACTCACGGGTAATGTCGGTAAAAACACCGCCATCATTGCGCATCAGTTTGTCCCCTGACATGGGGTGATAGGTATCGGCAAATGCTTTTTTTTGCCCAAAGGTGCCATTTTCGTGCAGGGAATGGTTGAGTTGAAACATATCGAGGTCACCATCCAGGTCGAAATCAAAAAAGGCTGCCTGAGTAGAGAAGCCCACCAGCGCCAGCCCGTATTCGATGGCCTGGTCTTCGAAAACGGGAATGCCGTTTTCAATGCCCAGGCAGACATACAGTTGGTTCCTCCCCTTGATGGTCTGATAATCCCCCATCTGGGAGACATAGATATCGAGCAGGCCGTCGTTGTTGATGTCAACCGTTGTAGCGCCTGAAGTCCATCCTCCCATGCCTTCCATCCCTGCCTGTTCAGTGACGTCTTTGAAGTGGAGCCCGCCCTCATTGAGGAACAATTTATTGGGGCCCATGTTGCTGGTAAAGTAAAGGTCATCCAGGCCATCCTGGTTGAAATCGCCGGCAGCTACGCCTCCTCCGTTGAAGAAGTACATGTAGTTGAAAACATTAAACTCACTGCTCTGTTTCAGGACGTTCTGAAAGTCCAGCCCGGTATCCTCCTTGCCCAGCAACTGGAATTGATACTCCGAAGGCTCGTCAGCCGAGCATCCGGAAAGGAACTGAGCCATGATCAATAATGCCATACCACCGGGCCAAAGCAACTCTTTCAATGTTCTCCGTCTCATATTGAATGATTTCAATTTTTATTTTTCTTTCTGATTGCCTTTAATTCTCCGGCTGCCCCCCTTCATCGGGAAGGCGAAACAATAACGGTTTCTGTCCATTTACAGCGGTAAGCAGGTATTCCCTGTTATTAATCTGAACGCCCAGTAATTGTTTAATATCTCCTTTGACAAAAAAGCCGGACTTGCCGTTATCCATTTCTTCGTAACTACCGTCTCCGCGATTGATAAGCACATGCCCGAAGCTGGCGTCCAGTTTGGAGAACTGAGGAGTGAAGCCGCTGTCGTTGCCCCCCAGGATGAGGTCCTTTTTTGAATCGCCGTTGAGGTCCGTACAGTAAATGCCGCAGACGCAGGAAAACTGCACTTCACTGGGCAGTTTCTGCATGGTGAATTGCCCGTTGCCGTCATTCAGCGCCACTGCAGAACTGAAATAGGTACCCTCTAAAACCTGGGCTTTTTTGATCGATTCCGGGTCAAAAAGGTCCTGAATGGCCTTGGTGGCGTATTCGGTGTGTTTTAAGTTTTGCTTCTTGAGGCTGACGATCTGCTCAGTAAGTTCTTTTTTCATGGGCACGGGCATATCTCTGCCATCCACCTGCCGGGTGATGATCTGTTCCGTTGTTCCGTTATTGTCAAAATCATATACCCAGAGTTTCGCCGGTTTTTCCTTTGACCCCGTGAAGTAGAAGTTTTCCCCCCGGTTGCCCAGGATGAGGTCCAGATCGCCATCTCCATCAATATCATCGGCGGCCAGGCCGTACCACCAGCCGGAATACTCATCCAGGTTGGAGGGCACTTTTTCCACTTTCCCGTTATTGGCCTGAAAGGCCTGAGGCGCCATCCACTCGCCGACGATGACCAGTTCGGGCCGTTCATCACCGGTGAGGTTCACCAATTTGGCATTTGTCACCATTCCGATCGTGCGGAGTTCTTCCGCCACGGCCGGGGCCACATCCCTGAAATGCCCCCGGCCATCGTTTTCGAACAGGAAGCTGCGGGGTATCTGGCCATATTCGTTGGGTATGCTACGGCTGCCGACAAAAAGGTCGAGGTCGCCATCCTCATCATAATCCCAGGGAACAGCCACGGCCGTGTTGTATCCATTAGACGGCAATGCCCCGACTGATTGCACAAACTGCCCCTTTCCATCGTTGAGGTAAAGGCGGTCCTGCATGAAACGGCTGCCGGCAGGCATGTGGTTGCCGCCCGACCCCACAAAGAGGTCGAGGTCACCATCCCCATCGGCATCAAAAAAGCTGACTGCCGTATCCTCATAGTTGGCATCCTGGGTGAAGGCAGGGGAAGATGCCGGCGTAAAGCCCTGGCCTTTTTGAAGGTATAAATGCCCGGGTGAATGGCTCGCGCCACCGATATAGACATCATCCCTGCCATCGCCGTCCACATCACCGACAGCAGCTTTCGGGCCCTCTCTGGATAGCATGCGCATCGTCAGGCCTTCTTTGAAAAAATCGATGAACTCATCTTCCCGGTGGGGCTCAAAAGGCGCATCGACTTTCCGGATGAGGCCTTCCTCCTCTCCTGCAAAATGAGCGGAGGCGGGCGCCGGGCTTCGGTTGGCCTGTTCATAGTCGATCCGGAGGGTGGTGTCAACCGGCGGGCCGTATAATACAGACTGGGTGCGGTCCGGCCAGATCACCATCAGAGAATCGATAGTAGCGGAAGCCCCGAGGCCGAAAGTCAGGGTGTAATCGATTGAAGACTGAAACCCGCGGGTAGGAACCAACTGAAAGTTGATCTTTTCGTCTCCTTTGAACAGAAACACCTTTGAACCGATGGCAAAGGTATTCCGGGGGCTGCCTTTTAACTGCACTTTCAGATAGTGGTGGTTATAAAGGGCATCACTGTTATTCCTGAACAGAAAAGCTTCCTGGTTCAGGTTATTGACCACCAGGTCGAGGTCGCCGTCATTGTCCAGGTCGCCATAAGCGGCTCCGTTGGAGAAGGATGGGGTCTCGAAGCCCGATTCCACACCGGATTCCCTGAAAGTGAGGTCTTTGTTGTTCAGGAAAAACTTATTGAGCTGAGGCTTTGAGGGCATCTTATCGAGAATATTCTGCATTTCTTCCTTCTTGCCGGTAAGCGCCATCTTCTGAGCCACATCATTGGCGAAAAAATCAATGAAGTCCTGATCTGTAACATCCTGGTAGATGCCATTGCAGACATAGATATCCCGGTATCCGTCGTTGTTGGCGTCGAACAGCAGGGCGCCCCAGCTCCAGTCGGAAGCAGAAACGCCGCTGAAATAGGCGATTTCACTGAAGGACCGGTCTTTGTTGTTCAACTGCAGGGTATTGTGCATGTACTGATGGTAAAAGTCCCGCTTCAGCTTCAGGTAATAGATGTTGTAGTTCTCAAACAGGGTCGTCGTTTTCAGGCGATATTCATCATCGGGCAGCATATCGGTCACGAAGATCTCTGAATAGCCATCGTTGTTGATGTCTGCCATATCGGCCCCCATGGAGAAGAGGCTCAGGTGCTCCATCCAGTTTTTAATGTCTTCCTTAAAAGTACCGTCTCCCTGATTGATGTACAGGTAATCGCGTTCGAAGAAATCGTTGGACACATACATGTCCGGCAGGTTGTCACCGTTGATGTCTCCGATGGTAATGCCCAGGCCAAAGCCGATAAGGCTACCGTAGATGCCGGCCTGCTCGGTCACGTCCGTAAATTTACCGTCGTCATTCCGAAGGAGTTTGTCGCCTCCTCCTTTGAGAAAGTCCCTTACCGGCCAGTCTTTTGCATAGAGTTCCCGCTTATTGCTGTAATTCAGGGTATTGACCGGCATGAAGCTGTTGTTGAGGATATAGACATCGAGGTCGCCGTCCAGGTCGTAATCGAAGAAGGCGGCGTGGGTGGTGTAGCCGTTTTCGTTGAGGTTGTATTCGGCGGCCGATTCGGTGAAAGCCAGCCCCTCCCCATTATTAATGAACAGCTCATTTTCCTGGTCGTCCCCTTTGACATAGCCCGCATTACAGACGTAGATATCCAGCCAACCATCGTTATTGATATCTACCATTACCACGCCTGTGCTCCAGGCCTTATTGCCCCCTACCCCGGCTTGCTCGGTAATATCTTCGAAGCGCATGCCGCCACGGTTGAGGTACAGTTTGTTCTTCCCCATGTTATTGGTGAAGTAAATATCGGGCAGGCCGTCGTTGTTGACATCCCCTATGGCAACCCCGCCCCCGTTGTAAAAATTCCGGTAGCTGAAGATGTTGAAATCTTCCGTGTTTTCAACTTTATTGACAAAATCAATTCCGGTCTCTTCCGGGGGGAGGCTTACGAAAAGGCTGTCGCTCTTAGCGGTATCTTTTTCTGAAGAGCAACCAAAAAGGAAGAGGGCTAATATCAGGAACGAAACGGCTCTCATAGCGGGATTGGATTGTGGTTCATGCAAGCATTATTATGCGCCCCGAAAATAGCCATATTCAGCGACTTCCAATAGCGGCAATGCGTGTTTAACCAGTCGTTAACCAGGCGCAGAACCGAAAAGCGGGATCCGCCTGAGGTTGGACAAAAAGGTTTTGTTTTTACGATAAAGGGGAATATAGATTCCCGCTTTTTATCAATTGATAACAACGGGATTGGGGAAAAGCCGGATAAAAAAACAGGCCACCCAGTAGAAAGGTGGCCTGCCGTTATCATTTCCGATTTGAACTGCTTTCAGCCGGTGGTACAACCCCCTGCCTCCAACAGTTAATCGTAAAGAGCATTAATTATAGCCCGGGTTCTGTTCCAGGTTCGGGTTAACTGCGAGGGCCTGGTTCGGGATCGGGAAGAGCAGCCTTTCCTCTCCGGAAGCCGGCTTCTCAGTCCAGGCATTCAGGAACTTACCGAAGCGGATCAGGTCCTGACGGCGAAGGCTTTCCCAGTACAGTTCGAAACCTCTCTCGTCGAGCAGGTTGTCCAGGGTCAGCGTACCCAGATCGGGGACACCACGGGTCTGACGAAGGTCATTGACGATGGCGCGGGCATCCGGCTCATTGCCATTGCGGAGCAATGCTTCGGCTTTCATCAGCAGAACGTCAGCGTAGCGATACAACACAGCATCATTATCGACGTTGTCGCCATTGTCATAATCAACCGGATACTTCATAACGCGGATACCGGTGATCTCCAGGTTGTTGCCCGTTTCGATCAGCTTGACCTCTTTGGTAAAGGCCAGGGGATTCCCTTTCCTGTCTTCCAGTGCATTGCCGTCGGCATCGTACTGCTGCCCGATCAGGAAGCCCGTGCGCAGGCCGGAAACATCGGTCAGGCCCGGGTATTCCCCTCCGATACGGGGGTCATTCTGGTCGAATTTGTCGTAGAAGTCGGCAATGGTGGCAAAACCGTTCCAGCCGGAAGGATTCTGGTTGTAGTGCAGGCCGCAGAACCAACGGGAACGGATATTGTTGCCGCTACCGCCGGGAATGCCGGCTTTGTTCTCATCAACGAAGATCAGCTCCGAGCTGTTCTGGCCGTTGGTGGGATTGAAGTTATCGAAGAAGTTAGCTTCGAGGGAATACCGGCCGCTGCTGATGATATCATCGGCCAGGCTGATGACCTGGTTCATGTCAGCCTGTTCAAACTTCGGGTTGGCGCGGTCGGCAAAAGTACCTTTGTTCAGGTAAGCCTTCATGAGCAGCACCCGGGCGGCGTCCTTATTGGCTTTGGTAGCCGGCCCGTCGGGGAGGTCAGGAAGGATGGCGTTCATTTCGCTCACGATGAAGTCAGCCGCTTCTGCACCGGAAAGTACGCGCGGAGGCTCCAGCAGGTTCTCACCCGGATCCCGGAAAGGCACCTGGTTCCAGCCATCCAGAACGGCAAACATGGCAAACGCCCTCAGAAAGCGGGCCTCAGCCGCCTGAGACGGAGAAGGGTTGAAGTTCAGGATGTTGGTCGTATTGAAAACGATCTGCAACAGGTTGTTGAAAGTATCTCCAAGGAAAGCGTGGTCGGCATCCCAGGTGTGGTTGTGGAGTACTCGCCAAACGCCGTTGTCATCCCAGTCCGGACCGCGGGTCGGCCCAATCACTTCGTCAGAAGTGTGTTCCTGAGCGGCCCAGAATTGAGCCTGATCCTGGAAAGGCGCCTGCAGGCTGTTGTAGGCTGCTTCCAGCAGAGAGCTGACATCGGCATTTTCCAGGAGGAGCTCCCGGGCCTGATCCCCTGTGAGGTCCTCGCGGAGTTCCTCTTCCAGGTTGGAGCAGGCGAAAACGCCGAGCGCCAGTAGAGCAATTGTTATTTTTTTCAGGTCCATATCAGAAAAATTTAGGTTAACTCGGTTAAAAAGAAAAGTTCACACCGAACAAAACAGTTCTCGCTGACGGATAGGGTGCATATTCGATTCCGAAAGAAGGCACACCATCTCTTTCGTTAGAAGTATTCACTTCAGGGTCAAATCCTGTGTAGCCGGTCAGTACGAAAAGGTTCTGCCCGGTCAGATAGATTCTAACATTCTTGACGGAATTCCCCAACTGGCCGAGGTCGTAAGCCAGAGTAGCGTTGGCCAGCTTCAGGTAATCACCATCCTCCAGATACCTGGTGGAGGGCTTAATGGAGTTGGCAATTGCTTCTCCGGTGCCCAGCAGGTTCGCGTCGATGTTTCTGGTGCCGAGGTTACCAATTGGTAACACCGTATTCTTGGTATTGTTGTAGATCTGGTGGCCCATAGCCCCATTAAAGTTAAGTGCAAGACTAAACTTGTCATAGTTCAGGCTGGTGCTGATCCCCAGAAGCACATTCGGGTTGGGGTTACCTATGAAGAACAGGGTGTTGCCATCGTCGGTAAGCAGGTCAAATCCATCGTCTCCAATGCCGTTCCATTCTCTGAGGTAGAAAGCGTTCAACGGTTGCCCGCTTTCCAGGCGCTGAGAGGTGGCGTTGGAAATCCCCTGTCCGAACAACGTACCTGTCAATACGGCCGGGCCGTTGTAGTTCTGCAGCTCATTGGTCAGGAAAGAAGCATTGGCGCCCAGGCTCCAGCTCAGCGTTTCATTCTCGATGATGAAAGCATTAAGAGCGACCTCGATACCGGAGTTTACGACCTGGCCGGGCAGGTTGATCCAGTAGCGGGTAGCCGGGGCCGGCTGAATGGCTGCGAAGTTGAACAGCAGGTCTTCATCCGACTTGTTGAAGTATTCGATGGAACCGGAAAGGCGGTAGTCCAGTAAAGCAAAGTCGATACCGGCGTTGATGGTCGTGGAAGTTTCCCACTGCAGATCCGGGTTAGCGACGTTTTCCTGCGCCAGAGCGCCGTTGGCCTGAAGGTCAAAGCGTTCCTGTGCGGAACCCGCCGGGAATTCCTGGTTACCCGTCTGGCCCCAGCCCACGCGCAGTTTCAACTGGTCGAACAGGCCGCCGGACATGAAATCTTCATTTGTAATGTTCCAGGCCACAGCAAAGGAGGGGAAAACACCATAGCGATTGTTTTTACCAAATTTACTGGAACCGTCGGTCCGGACGGTGGCCGTCACCAGGTACCTGTCGTTGATGTTGAAATTGGCGCGCCCGAAGTAGGACTGCAATTCCGACAACGGATCAGCAAAGGAGCTGATAACCCTGGTACCGGTGGTGGTGTTCTCAATTGCGTTCGTATAGTCAATGAGGTCGGTGATAAAATCAAAGCCCGACATACTGTAGCCTTTATTGTCAAACTTCTGGTACTCGTAACCGACAACGGCATTCAGGCCGATGGCGGAAGTCAGGTCTGCATTGTAACTCAGCGTATGCGTGAATTGCTGAGTGGTCAGCGTGTTCTGAGCGACGTTGGCGAATCCTCTGCCTTCAACGCTCTGTACGTTAATGAAGCTCTTGATCTGTGTCCTTCTGTCCCCTATACCATGGTTGACACTGTAGAGGAAACGGTACTCCAGGTTATCGGTGATCTTGAAAGCGGGAGAGATACTGCCGAGAACAGTCGTAATATTGGAAACATCCGTGGTTGCAGCCAGATAAGCGACGGGGTTGATGGTAGTGGTCCCCAGTTCGATGAAAGGAGTGCCATCGGCGTTGTACAGTGAGCGGGTGGGGTTCCATTGCAGGGCCTGAGAGATAAGGCTGCCGGTAAAGTCCGAACTGGAGCCGATGGGCGCCAGGTCTTCGGTGGTGTGGGCGGCCAGAAGGTTGAAATCAACACTCAGGCGCTTGCTGTCGAAGAACTTATAAGTACCGTTGAGGCTACCGGTGTACTTCTTGATGCCACTGTCCTTGATAATCCCCTCCTGGTCGAGGTATCCGGCGGAAACGCGGTAGTTGCCGTTGTCATTTCCGCCGCCGATGGAGAAGTTGTAGTTTTGGGTAATGGCGGAACGAGTGATCTCATCCTGAGCATCCACACTGCCGCCAAAATCACCACCGGAGCCCAGCCCATACTCAGCCAGAGCAGCCCGGTATTCATCACCGGTCAGTACATCGTATTTCTTCAGGATGCTGCTGACGCCGGTGGAGAGGCTGAAGTTGATGGTTGGGTCACCGGACCTTCCCTTCTTGGTCGTGACGATAACCACGCCATTGGCGCCCCGGGAACCATAGATGGCCGTGGCGGAAGCATCTTTGAGGACTTCGATGGAGGCAATATCATCCGGGTTGATGAAGTTGAGCGGGTTGGCGCCGGGAGTGGTGCCACCACCACCGGGGAGGTCAACACCGGGGCGGGCGGCGCGGCCATCAAGAGGCACACCATCCACCACGTAAAGGGGCTGGCTGCCGGCGCGGACCGAGGAGTTGCCCCGGATACGGACCGTGGTAGCACCGCCGGGCTGCCCACTATTGTTGAGAACCTGAACACCAGCTACTTTACCCTGAATGAGCTGGTCCGGAGCGGTAAAAACCCCTTTGTTGAAATCTTCCTCCTTAACGGAGGTAACCGAACCGGTAAGGTCCGACTTTTTAACGGTACCATAACCGACCACCACGACTTCCTCCAGCACCTCGCCGGCGGAGAGGGAGACATCGATAGTGGTTTGGCCACCGATCTCTACACGCTGTGCAGCGTAACCGGTATAGGAAAACTCCAGAGTGGTTGCTCCTTCGGGAACGTTCACCTGATATTTTCCGTCAAAATCCGTAATGGTACCTGTACTTGTGCCTACGACCAGGATGTTCGCACCGATCAGGGGCTCTCCGTTCTCGGCATCGGTAACGGTACCCGTGATGGTGCGCTGCGCGTAGGCAAAGTTGCTCAGGGCGAGCACTGCCAGTAGCAACAGCAGTTTAGTCACATAGTCGACTTTAAGTTTCATACATTACTTAGATTTAGTTAGTTAAATAAACAATCGTCTGGTTGAAATAATAGCCGGCAAGACACTGTTAAAAGCGGGTTGTCAGCTTTAGCTCCTAAAGTCGCATGGGATTACGAAATACAGCTTGAACTTGTGATTGATTGATTTTCAGGCCTTTTGGCTAGGAAGATTACAAGAAATACCGAGTGTGTTTATTTAACACTAACTAAGCCGTAAAAGTCCAAAATAAGTCTGAGAAAACCAAAATTTGGCGAACAGTTTTTTTTTATTTGGCATCAAACCAAATTATATTGGGGCTTGCAAAATAGTAGGCTATCAGCAGAACGCACGGGAACAGGCTTTCGCTGCCCCGGATACCCTATAAAATCAATTACTTTTAAACCCGGCTATGAAGCGGCTAATACACGCCTTTATATTGTTTTTAACCCTCTCCGCACCCCTGCACGGCCAGATCCTGGACATGGAGATCCAACGTGGGCTGAGGCGCATTGATATTCCTTTTGATTACATCAATGGCTTCATTGTGGTAAACCTTACTTTTGACGGAGTTTTTCCATTGCGCTTCATTTTTGACACCGGAGCCGAGCACACCATCCTTTCCAAGCGTGAGATCACCGACCTGCTCAAGGCGGATTACCGCCGGCGGTTCCCTATTGTGGGAGCAGACCTGAGCAAGGAGTTGTACGCCTACCTCGTGCAGGGCATCGAACTGAAGGTGGGCAACATCATCGCCAAAAACCGCTCCATCCTGGTTCTGGAGGAGGACTACTTTCGGTTCGAGGAATACGCCGGCATCGATGTGCAGGGCATCCTGGGTTCCGATTTTTTCCGGCGGTTCGTCCTCAAGATCAATTACAGCCGGCATACGATCTCCCTCTACGACCCGCAGTACTGGGCCCCTCCCGGCCAGAATTATATGAAGGTCCCTATCGAGATCACCCGGAATAAACCTTATGTAAAGGCGAAGGTGCAATTCCACCGCGATACCTCTCTTCAGTTGCGCCTCCTGCTGGATTCGGGGGCCAGCCTCGCCCTGTTGCTCCACACCGATACCCATCCCGGGCTGGAACTTCCCGAACGGGTGATCCCCAGCAACCTGGGGGCCGGCCTGGGAGGCTACATTCAGGGCTACATGGGAAGAATAGACGAACTCGGGCTGGGCCCATTCACTTTCCGGGAGGTGATCTCCCAGTTTCAGGAAGTCTCTCTTTTTGTCGATACCGTTTACAGCAGCCGGCGAAACGGCATCATCGGCAATGATATCCTCAGCCGCTTTACCGTTATCATTGACTACATCCACGAAAAGGCCTACTTCGAACCCAATAAGACCTATAATGACGCCTTCGAATACGACCGCAGCGGACTGTTCCTGGCTGCCACCGGCCCGAGCCTCAACGATTATGTAGTCTATGGCACCATCCCGGGAAGCCCGGCGGCAACGGCCGGCATCCTCCCGGGAGATGAGGTCACCTCTATCAATTGCTGGCCCGCCAGTTTTTTCTCTCTGGAAGGCCTCACCCGAAAATTTCAGAAAAAACCCGGCACCAAGGTACGCCTGAAGGTCAAACGCGGAAATAAACGAATAAAAATGGTTTTTTATCTCAGAGACCTCATCTGAGAAATAAAAATCTGATTTTTTCAAAAAAAATCTTTTCTACACAAACTTTATTCTTTATTATTTCAGCAACCATCAGAACAACAGGCTTAATGCGCCCAGGTGTTGCTTTTTTAAAATTTTATTTTGCCGCCCTTCACCGCCGCCCCTTGTGGATTCAAACTTATACTCCACTCATGCGTTCTACTAGATGGTTTGAACAGAAACTAAAAACCATTACATATACATTATATACCAATGGAAATCAAAATCTATACGCCGTATGACCCGGCAACCCTTACGGAAAAGAATAAGATTGCAGACTTCCTCTTTGAACACCTTGACCAGTACGGAGACAAACGGGAAGACATCATGCGGGCCCTGGAATACGCCCTGAAAGAGACCGCCTCCCACGGAGGGTTTATCGTCACCGGCTTCAGAAAGGAAAAGATCGTCGGCGCGGTGGTGATCAACCAGACCGGCATGAAGGGGTATATACCCGAAAACATCCTGGTTTACATCGCCGTTGACGGCGGCCGCCGGGGTGAAGGGATCGGTAAAAGGCTGATGAAAAAGGCCATCTCCCTCGCCAAAGGCGACATTGCCCTCCACGTTGAACCGGACAACCCCGCCCGGCACCTTTACGAAAAACTCGGCTTTGCCAATAAATACCTCGAGATGCGGCTGAAAAAGTCCGCCCACAAAGAATTGCAGGAACAAAAGAACAGGGCGGCGGAAGCTTAGAAGAATGTTAGGAGGCCTGGTTTGAAAGCGAATCGGCCATCAAACAAGCTCTTAACAATAACCAGTCCTTCACGATAGCGGCCCTACGCAATCCCGCTTTTCCAGGAAAAGTGGGAACTGACGAAGCCTGGTGGCTAAAGGACTGCATCAATGGAGGTTTTAATTTAAGCGGCAATGGAAAATTGCCGCTTAAAGATGGCTTTCAGGCGCTAATTTTCCATCAGCGCTTGAATTATCCTGACTAATCTGTCCAACTACTCACTTCATCAGCCTTCCTGCGGTACTGGAGGGCTCCAGCCAGAGAGGCCCTTCACAATTTTTCAAGGAAAAAAACACACATGCACCCAATTGACATCGCAATATTTATACTCTACTTCCTGGGAATGCTGGGAATTGGATTTTTCTTTTACGGAAAAAATAAAAACACGGAAGATTACTACGTTGGCGGCCGGAATATGGGCAGCACGCACATTGGCCTTTCGGTGGTGGCCACCGACGTGGGCGGAGGCTTCTCCATCGGCCTGGGCGGGCTGGGCTTTGTGATGGGCATTTCGGGCTCTTGGATGCTGTTCACCGGCCTGGTTGGCGCCTGGCTGAGCGCCGTTTTTCTCATCCCGAAAGTCAACCGTTTATCAAAGAAAATAAACCTGCTTACATTTCCCCAGCTGTTCGAATACTTTTACACCCCGCGGGTAGCGCTTCTGGCGGGCATCATTTCCGCGATCGGCTATATTGGTTTTACCAGTTCACAGATCCTCGCCGGGGCCAAGCTGGCTTCAGCCACATTCCCAACCCTCAGCATGCAGCAGGCCCTTATCATCATGGGGGCAATCGCGGTGGCCTATACCGTCGCCGGAGGGCTCAAAGCCGTTATATACACGGATACCGTACAATGGATCATCCTCATGGCGGGCCTGGTATTCATCGGCCTGCCCATGGGTTACTTCGCCGTAGGAGGGTATGAAGGCATCAGTGCGGTAGTCCACCCGGAAATGTTATCACTGGCCAACATCAGCTGGCAGGACCTTGTCAACTGGGGAGTGACCATCATTCCGATCTGGTTTGTCGGTATGACCCTTTATCAGCGCATTTATGCCTGCCGGGACGAGAAGACCGCCCGCCGCGCCTGGTACCTTGCCGGCCTTTTCGAGTATCCGGTCATGGCTTTCATGGGAGTGCTGCTGGGCCTTTTTGCCCGGGTGGGAGCTGACCAGGGCATGTTCGAATACATGGGATACGGCAACCCGGCTGAGATGGATTCCGAGATGGGCCTTCCGGTATTGTTGCGCACCGTTCTTCCCGCCGGCCTTACCGGGCTGATGCTTTCCGCCTATTTTTCGGCCATTATGTCCACGGCGGACAGCTGCCTCATGGCGGCCTCGGGCAATGTGGTCACCGACATCCTGGAGCGCTTTCTCCCGCTGGAAGGCGATGACCGGAAAACCCTGCGCACCTCTCAGATTGCAACCTTGGCCATTGGCGCCATTGCGCTCTTCATCGCCATGAATATGCAAAATGTGCTGGACCTGATGCTACTCTCTTATGCTTTCATGGTTTCAGGCCTTTTTGTTCCGGTCCTGGGGGCCATGTACTGGAAGCGATCCACCCCGACAGCCGCTTTCTGGGGTATGCTATTGGGAGGGGGAACGACCATGACACTTATTCTTCTGGATATCACTCTGCCCTTCGGGCTTGACGCCAATATTGCCGGCATTAGCATCTCTGCTCTTTCTTTTATTATATTGAGCTATGTAACGCCGCCAAAAATTAACCCGGCCATTGTGGCTGTAATGACAAATGAAAAACATGAGCAAGCTCAGGGAGCGACTTTCCATTAACCGGTTGACAAGCATCCGCCGCTATCTCCACCAGCATCCCGAATTGCCGGAACGGGAATTTGGTACGGCCCAGTATATTGCCGGAAAACTCCGCGAGCTGGGCTTCACCAATCTGCTGGAGGGCGTCGGGGGGACTGGCCTGATCGCCATTTTCGACACCGGGCAGGAGGGCCCTACCGTTCTCTTTCGCTCGGAACTGGATGCCCTGCCCATTCAGGAGTCCAACGATTTTGAATACCGCTCGAACAAGGACAACGTGGCGCACAAATGCGGGCACGACGGGCACATGGCCACCCTTCTGGGGCTTGCCGGGGCGATCAGCCACAAGCCTCCGCGGGCCGGGCGGGTGTTGCTCCTCTTTCAACCGGCGGAAGAGATCGGGGCCGGCGCCGAACGCATCCTCGAAGACCCGCGGTTTGAAAAGCTCTACCCCATCGATTATGCCTTTGCTTTTCACAACCTCCCCGGTTTCCCTCTGGGGGAAGTGCTGATCAGAAAAGGCCCGTTCACCGCGGCGGTGCAAAGCATCATCATCCGCCTGGAAGGCAAAACGGCCCACGCAGGCGAGCCCGAAAACGGGGCCAACCCGGCTCTGGCGATCGCAGACATCCTGCAAAATGCCCGGAAAATGAGCATACCCGAGCCGGAAGAGGAAGACTTCGCCATTCTGACCCCCATACATGTGAATATGGGAGAAGTGGCCTACGGGGTGTCGGCCGGCTACGGCGAAGTGCACCTGACCATCCGGACCTGGACGGAGGCCGCAATGCGGCAGCTCAGCGCCCGGCTGATCCAGTACCTGGGCGACCTTGCGCTGCGCCACAGATTGCGCCTGGAGACGGAGTGGACCAACGTCTTCCGCACCAACCGCAATGACGAAGAAGCCGTTGACATCATACAACAGGCCGCCGAAGATTGCGGCCTGGCAGTGACAAACCGGAGCCACCCTTTCAAATGGGGGGAGGATTTCGGGGCTTTTACCCAACGCTTCCGGGGCGCTATGTTCGGGCTGGGCGCCGGGGAAAACTGCCCCGCCCTGCACAACCCGGACTATGACTTCCCGGATGAACTGCTGGGAACAGGGATAAAAATTTACCAAAGAATCATGGAAATTATTCTGGAATAATCAATCATGTTACCTACCTCACAGATCGAGATCAGTAAGCGCGCCCTGGAGAACAACCTGCGCTTCCTGAAAAAACAAATGGGCCCGGAGGTCATCATCTCTTCTGTCGTGAAGGGCCATGCCTACGGCCACACCATCGAAAAGTTTGTCCCCCTGGCCGAAGCCTGTGGCATGAAGCACTTCTCCGTATTTGACGCCAGTGAGGCCTATCGGGTAAAAAAAGCGGCCAGCAACCCGGAAACGGAAGTGATGATCATGGGCATGGTTGACGACAATCAGGTGGAATGGGCTGTGGAAAGCGGCATCTCATTTTTCACTTTCGAGATGGAACGGCTGGAAGCGGCACTGGCCGCGGCGCGCAAGGTCGGCAGCCCGGCCAAGGTCCACATCGAAGTGGAGACCGGCATGAACCGCACCGGCTTCGATAGTTATCAACTGCCGGAGGTGGCCCACTTGCTGAAGGCCTACCCCAGGGAACTCCAGTTCGAAGGATTGTGCACTCACTTCGCCGGAGCAGAGAGTATCGCCAACTACCTGAGGGTGAAAAACCAGCGCAAGGTGTTCAACCACCTCCACAAGTGGTTCAGGCAACAGGGCCTGCAACCAATGTTCCGGCATGCCGCCTGCTCGGCCGCTGCCATCCGCTACCCCCCTACCCGCCTGGACATGGTCCGCATAGGGATCATGCAATACGGATTTTGGCCCAGCCGGGAAACGTTCATCGATTTCAGCACCCGCTCCGGCCAGAAAAAAGACCCCCTGGAAAGGCTCGTGGCTTGGAAAAGCAAAGTGATGGACATTAAAAGAGTGAAAACCGGAGAATACGTAGGCTACGGGACTTCTTACCTGGCCAATGAGGAAATGGACATCGCCACCGTGCCGGTGGGATATGCTCACGGCTTCAGCCGTTCACTCAGCAATCAGGGCCGGGTCCTCATCCATGGCAAACGGGTTGGCGTCATCGGTATGGTCAACATGAATATGATCACCGTTGACATCAGCCAGCTGGATGGGGTAAAAAAGGGAGACGAAGTGGTCATCATCGGCCGGCAGGGCGATATGGAACTGTCCGTGTCCTCCTTCGGAGAATTTTCCGAACAGGTAAACTACGAATTACTGACCCGCCTGCCCCTGGATATTCCCAGGAGGGTGGTGGAATAAAAGTGTAAAGGTGGAAATGTATATGCGTGTAAAGGTATGGCTACCATGCTTGCCTTTTCGCGATGCCTGCCAGCCCCCCCTTACACTTTTACACTTTTACACATTCACACTTTTACACTTTTACACACATACACTCTTACACTTTACCTTATGGCATACCTGACGCTAAACCGAAAAAAGCTGAAAGAGAATTATGAATTTCTGGACGGGCTCTTCCGGGAAAACGAAATAGACTGGGCGATCGTCACCAAGTTGTTGTGCGGCAACGAAGCCTACCTGAAGGAAATACTGGGGCTGGGCATCCAGGAAGTTTGCGACAGCCGGATCAGCAACCTGGCGAAGATCAAGGAACTTAACCCCGAGGTGCAAACGGTTTACATCAAGCCTCCTGCCAAGGGCAGCGTCGAGGAAGTGGTGCGCTACGCCGACGTCTCCTTCAACTCAGAGAGCTCGACCATAAAAATGCTTTCCGAAGAGGCGAAACGGCAGGGCAAAACCCACCGGGTAACGATCATGATCGAACTGGGCGACCTGCGGGAAGGCATTATGGGCGACCACCTGATGACTTTTTACGAAAAAATATTCGAGTTGCCCAACATCAAAGTGGTTGCTATCGGGGCCAACCTCAATTGCCTGCACGGGGTGATGCCTTCAGCTGATAAAATGATACAGCTCAGCCTCTACAAGCAGCTCATCGAGGCCAAATTCAGCAAGGAGATCCCCTGGGTTACCGGCGGCACTTCGGTGGTTCTGCCCCTGCTGCTCCGGCACCAGCTCCCCAAAGCAATTAACCACTTCCGGATTGGAGAAACATTGTATTTTGGCAATGACCTCTTCCACGATAAACCGATCGAAGGCATGAACGAGGATGTTATCCGCCTGTATTCAGAGATCATCGAGATCACCAAAAAGCCGAAAGTGCCCATCGGGCTGTTGTCCACCAACCCCAGCGGAGAGTCTTTCGAGGTGGATGAAGGGGATTACGGGAAAGAATCCTACCGGGCCATCCTCGATATAGGCCTGCTGGATATTTCTCCGGACTACCTCATCCCCGATGACCCCACCCTGGAAGTCGTCAACGCCAGCTCGGATATGCTGATCGTGGACCTTGGAGACAATCCCAACGACTACAACGTGGGAGACCTCCTCTCTTTCAAGCTCAAATACATGGGGGCCCTGCGGCTGCTGAATTCGGATTATATCGATAAGAAGGTAGTTAAGCAGGTGTAAAAGTGCTTAAGTGTAAGGGTGGAAAGGTGTAGGCGTCTCGCTCCGGCACCCTTACACTTTTCCACCTAAGCACTTTTACACTTTTACACTTACACCTCCTCCCACGCATATCCCAGGTGAAAAAGCGCATCGCCCTGGCTGACCACAGGGGCGTTGTTGTGGCCGATCAGGTAGCCGTCTCGCGGAGCGATGACCCGGATGGAGCCTTCTCCATACGGGTTATTGATAAGGCCCAGAACTTCCCCTTTGTAAATTTTGTGCCCGGAGCATTTATTCCAGAGGAACATCCCGGCCCGGGGAGCGCGCACCCAGGTCGTTTTACGGAAAGTGAGGGTTTTTTCCGGTTCCGGAGGCGGGCCATCCGCCATTTCCCGGGCGTGCAGCAGGCGGTGAATGCCGGCGAGCCCCTTTTCAATTGAGAAGCCGTCGTAACGCAGGCTCTCTCCCCCTTCAAAGACCAGTACCTGCTTGCCCTGCTCGGTGGCCACCTTGCGCAGTGACTTGGGAATTGTCGGCTTCACCACCAGATAGGGAGGGGCGAAGGCCCGGGCCAGTTTTTCACTCAGCAGGTCTCCCCGGGTATAGCGTATCTGGGGATAATTGTAGTGGCTCTGCCCGCCGGTGTGGAAATCGACCACCACATCAGCCATCGGCAGGATCTTTTTGGTCAGGGTGCGGGCTACCCGGGAGGCCAGGGAGCCTTTCATATTCCCCGGAAAAGAGCGGTTGATGTCCTTACCATCGGGTACTTCCCGGGAGAAGTTGATGAAGCCGTAAATGTTGAGTATGGGAATGGCAATGGCCGTCCCCCGGCGCAGGTTTTTAAAATATCCCTGGCTGATGGCCCGCCGCATGATCTCCACACCATTGACCTCATCACCGTGCACGCCGGCCAGGAGCAGCACTACCGGCCCTTCCAGGGAACTGCGGTAAACATGGGCCTGTATCCGGATCACATTGCCGGAGGGCAGCCGGCCAACCGGTATTTTAACCACCTGGTGCTGCCCGGGCGCAATTTCAGTATTGTGTATGGTAATATTTTGTGCTGACATATCTTCTTGCTATCGGTTATTGGCCTGGTAATTGCGGAGCTCGCTCCAGCGCTTTTCGATGAATTCGATGATCTTTCCGGCCACATCCACTCCGGTTATGCCTTCAATGCCCTCCAGGCCGGGCGAGGCATTGACCTCCATGACCAGGGGGCCGCGGCTGGAACGCAGGAAATCGACGCCGGCAACATCCAGCCCGAGCATCTTCACTGATTTCCGGACGATCTCTTCCTCCTCCTCGGTAAGGGCAGCCACTTCCGCCGATGCTCCCCGGTGGAGGTTGGAGCGAAATTCACCGCTGCGGGCCTGCCGCTTCATGGTGGCCACCACTTCCCCGGCCACCACCAGGGCCCGGATATCGGCGCCCTTCGCTTCCCGGATGAACTCCTGAATAATGAAGCGCTCTCCCAGCCTCTGAAAAGCTTCGATCACCGATTCTGCCGTGCGGTAGGTTTCCGCCAGGATGACCCCGTTGCCATGAGTGCTTTCCAGCATCTTGATCACAATGGGCAACCCGCCGACTTCGCGAAGCAGGGGCATCAGGTCCTGGCCGACAGCAACAAAGGCGGAGCGCGGCACCTCAATACCACAGCGCGCCAGCTTCTGGAGGCAGCGCAGCTTGTCCCTCGATTGCAGAAGAGCTTCAGAGCGGGCTACCGTAAGGCACTGCATCGTTTCAAACTGGCTGATCACCGACGCCCCCTGGGAAGTCACCGAAGCACCGATACGGGGAATGATGGCGTCGAAGCGCTCCAACTGGAAATCATTGTAATAGATCTTCGGCCGGCCCCGCCCGACTACCAGGGTGCACCGGGTATGGTCAACAATATGCATGGTATGCCCGCGCTTCATACCCGCCCGTACCAGGCTCTGGGTAGAATACAACTGCGGGCCCCGTGAAAGAATGGCTATTTTCATAAAAGAACCGTAAAAAAGTAACGCCCTGTTCCCAGGAGCTAAATAGGCTGGACAAGATACAAAATGCCGGTATATGGCGCACAAAACCCCAAAAAGTCCGAAAAATTCACTTTTTTGGCCTGAAAAACAAGCGCAATGTCCAAAAGAGATCGAGTTGCCGTCATCGGGGCCGGGGTTTCCGGGCTCTGCACGGCTTACTGGCTGCAAAAGAACGGATTTGAAGTACGGGTATTTGAGAAAACGGCCCATGCCGGAGGCGTCATTGCCTCCGAACGGGTGAACGGTTTTCTGGTGGACCTGGGGCCCAACAGCACCCTGGAGACTTCTGAGGTGCTCAAAGAACTGGTGGAAGAGCTGGGCCTGGGGGCCGAGAAAGTTTATGCCAGTGAAGTGTCCAACAAAAGATACATCGTCCGCAACGGGAAGCTGATGCCCATCCCCATGTCTGTCCTTTCCTTTCTGCAGACCGGCCTTTTTTCCTGGAAGGCCAAACTGCGGCTGCTCCAGGAGCCCTTCCTGAAGCCCACCCTTGGCGATGATATTTCACTGGCCGATTTCGTCCACCACCGCCTGGGGCGGGAATTCCTGGACTACGCTATCAATCCCTTTGTCGCAGGAGTTTACGCCGGCGACCCGCGCACCCTGAGCACTGCCGCCGGCTTTCCCAAATTGTACGCCCTGGAAAAGAACTACGGAAGCCTCATCCGGGGGGCCATCCTGGGGGCGAGGGAACGTAAAAAGCGCAAGGAAGTGGCGAAGGACCGGGCGCGTATGTTCTCCTTCCGGGATGGCATGCAAACGTTCACCGATGCGCTGAAGGAAAAGGTTGGGCCAATAACATACAACACCTCTGTTACCGGCCTTCAGATCAGGGACGGGCGGTTTGAACTTCAGTTGGAGCAAGAAGGCCACAAACAGCAGCAGGAGTTTGGCCTGGTGGTGAGCAGCGTGCCCACTCATGCCCTGGCGCCTCTGGTTTCTGAAATTGCCCCTGACATGGCCCAACCTCTGGCTGATGTATATTACCCGCCGGTAGCCGTGGTTTACATGGCCTTCAAGCAGGAAGATATACAGCGGGAACTGGACGGTTTCGGCTTTTTGGTCCCCGAGGTGGAAAAGAGAAAGATCCTGGGAAGCATCTGGAGTTCCACCATCTTTCCGGACAGAGCTCCGGAGGGGTATGCCTCCTTTACCAGCTTTGTAGGGGGAACGCGGCAGCCCGACAACGCCCTTCTACCCGATGAGCAATTGAAGGAAATGGTGGTGAGTGAGCTGAAAAGCCTTGTCGGCATCACCGGAGAACCGGCCTTTACGAAGATAAAGAAATGGCAAAAGGCCATCCCGCAGTATAAGGTTGGCTATAAAAAGGTGCAGGCCATTTTTGAAAAGCTGGAAGCACAATACCCGGGGCTTCACTTCGCCGGCAACTACCGGCGGGGCATCAGCGTAGGAGACAGCGTGTTGTCGGCTCATGAGACGGTGGAGCGCATTCTGGGGAATATTTAAAGCGGACAGATTTATTATCCAGGTAGAATGCAGTTTGAAAGTGCCTTCCACCTAATTTCCCTATCTTACGCACTGACCATGAAACGGAACACCAAAACATGAGCCAAACCAACAACTTCCGGCTGAACGACCCCAAAGTGATCAACGGCTGGGCTTTCTTCGACTGGGCCAACTCGGCCTTCGCCCTGGTGATCACCGCCGCTATTTTCCCGGGATATTTCGTTGCCGTAACCGATGAAAGGGTGAGCGTTTTCGGGCTGGAGATGTCCAACAGTTCGCTCTACGCCTATGCCATTTCGGGGTCTTATTTCCTGATCGCCATATTCTCCCCCCTGCTTTCGGGGATTGCCGACTACGGCGGGCGCCGGAAGTTCTTCCTGAAATTCTTTACCGTCCTGGGGTCGGCAGCCTGCCTGTCCCTTTACTTTTTCAAGGGCATGGACCAACTGGCGGTGGGCACGGCGGGCTTCATGTTATCCATGATCGGCTTTGCCGGCGGCCTCGTCTTTTACAATGCCTTCCTGCCGGTGATCGTGACGGAAGACCAGTACGACCGGGTGAGCGCCCGGGGGTTTTCCTTCGGCTATATCGGTAGTGTCATACTCCTGGTTTTCAACCTGACGATGATCATTTTCTACGAGACCTTCGGCTTTCCGGATAAGGGCGCGGCTACCCGCTTTGCCTTCCTGACCGTCGGCCTGTGGTGGATCGGCTTCGCCCTCATCCCCTTCAGCCGGCTGCCCTCCGATGAGAAGCAGAAAGCCACGCCCGATTTGTTGATGAGGGGGGCTCAGGAACTCCGAAAGGTCTGGCGGGCCGTCAAACATCAGAAGAACACCAAAAATTTCCTGTTTTCCTTCTTCTGTTACAGCGCGGGAGTGCAGACGGTGTTGTTCCTCGCCGCCACTTTCGCTGAAAAGGAGCTGCATTTCGGGACGGCCGAGCTGATCGGGGTGGTGCTCATTCTGCAACTGGTCGCCATCGTCGGCGCCGTTTCCTTCGCCCGCCTTTCCGAATGGAAGGGCAACAAGCTGGCCCTCCTCACCATGCTCATTATCTGGGTGGCCATCTGCCTGGTGGGGTATTTCGTCCAGGCCAAATGGCAGTTCTATGCCATCGCCGCCGCCGTAGGGCTGGTCATGGGCGGCATTCAGTCGCTTTCCCGCTCCACCTACTCCAAGCTCATCCCCGAAGAGACCAAAGACCCTACCTCCTATTTCAGCTTTTATGACGTGCTGGAAAAGACAGCCATCATTATCGGCACCTTCTCCTTTGGGTTTGTCGAGCAGCTCACCGGCAGCATGCGGATCAGCCTGCTGGTTATGGGGAGCTTTTTTATTGCGGGGTTGCTGATCTTGTTGTCGGTTAGGATAAGACGGGGGGAAGGGGTGAGAGGGTGAGGGGGTGGGTTCATGGTGGCATAATGATAACCGTCATTGACAATTTGAGAAAAAGGCATAAAAATTAGTATGGGCAGCTTCATTTACCCCGTCCAAAGGATGGGGATAGTTCAAATAAGTGTGTCTGCCTTACGCTAACCCGCTGGTTTCCAGGGAACCAGGAACCCAGAAACCAGGAACTATGAACAGTCCCAAAGGATGCCCACTATCAAACCCCATACCCCAAATGAGATACCACGCCTTCATTTCTTACTCCCACGCTGCTGATGGGCAGTTGGCGCCGGCTCTTCAGAGAGCTCTTCAACAACTGGCCAAACCGCTTTTTAAGGTTCGGGCGCTCAATGTGTTCCGCGATGAAACCAGCCTTTCGGCTACCCCTCATCTTTGGGGTACGATTGAGAAGGCGCTGGGAGAATCCGGATATCTGGTCTTGCTGGCCTCCCCGGTGGCGGCAACTTCTCCCTGGGTGCAAAAGGAAGTGGACTTTTGGCTCCAGAATAAATCTGCCGATACCATTTTAATCGGGCTTACCGAAGGAGAGATCATCTGGAACGAAGCCCAAAATGATTTCGATTGGGAGAAAACCAACGCCATTCCTCCTAATCTGGCGGGCCAATTCCTAATGGAGCCGCTCTATATGGATTTTCGGGCAGCAAAAACCGGAGAGGACCTTTCTGTGCGCAATCCCGATTTCAAGAAAAAAGCAGCCGGCCTGGCTGCGGCCATTCGCGGAATAGCGGTGAATGACCTGATCGGAGAAGACATTCGGTTGCAGAAAAAAGCGGTTCGCCTGAGGAACTCAGCTATTGCTGCGCTTCTTGTCCTATTGTCGGCCACGTTGGGGCTTGCCTGGTTGTCGAACGAAAATGCAAAGGCGGAACAAGCGCAAAGAATAGTTGCAGAGGAGCAGACTGCTTTGGCGGAAGAAAGAAAGGGGGTCGCGGAAAAACAAACAAAGATTGCCGAAGACAGGCTGGCGGCGTTAAAAAAAGCGAGAGATAGTGTGATAGATGCTCAGGTACTGGCAAAGGAACAAGAGCTTCTGGCGGAACAACGGAAGAAAGAGACAGAGGCGGAAGCAGAACGGCGTATTGAGCAGGCATCCCTCCGGCAGGTTGCCCAGGCTTATCGGTTTCAGTATGCGGATCCCTTTACGGCTGCTGCATCGGCCTTCGAGGCCTATCAAAAGCGGAAATCCGACGAAACCGCCGAAGCGTTGAACGCCGTGCACGAGGTATTGATCGAGCGCCGGAGAATCGCAGCCGAGGAAAAGATCATGGAACGGTCGGGAGGTTGGTCCAATACGGCCCAGGTATCGAAAGGCCAGCGTTTCACCCGGCTGAGCCGGGATGGCAACCGGGTCTTGGTGATTACAGAGCGAGGAGAAGAGCCCTATTCCCAGGAATTAAGGGGAGAAGTGTACGTTTTAGACAACAAGACCCTGGAGCTGAAACAGCTTCAGGGTTGTGACAGAAGGACCGGGAACTATCGCCTGGAGTATGCCGGATTTGTGGGTGAGGATAAGATCATGGTTGCCAGGGCGTTCTACCTCGACTTATACACTTCAGAGGGCCGTTGCCTGGAGGAAGAAAGCTACATGCTCATTGGAACCAAGACGGCGGCTTCGACTGCCGGCGGGTTCCTGGTACATGGAAGGCGGCGGCAAGACACCTTTTTTATAGCTGGTAGTGCGTCGGGTTGCGTATGGGTAGGGAAAGTTGGAGGCGATAAAGGGATTAGAAGATCTGAAGAGTTGAGCGCCGTCTCACACTGCGATGTCACAAAGGAAGTTAATGCTGTGTTTGACATACAGGTTGACCCTTCCAATACCTTCGGCCTCCTCCAGTTTCAGTCCGGCAGGGTGGACTTATTCTTTCTGGATGGTTCCCGCGGTATCCCCAAAAGCCGGCTGGTGCTTGAAAAAGGGGGGCAGTCCATGATATTCCATCCCTCGAAAGAGCAAAAATCTTTTGTGGTTGCCACCGATACTACGGCGGAACAGGCCCCACGCTTGATCCGGTGGAATATTTCCCGCCGGGTGCCGGTATTGGTTGGCGAATATAAAACGGGCGCTAATGCGCCGGCCATGGACTTCATTGGCATTTCTGCGAACGGTAAATGGCTGGTGGCCCTTGATCAGGAGTGCGTTTTGAGAATATGGGATTTTGAATCGCGCAAATTGCTGCTAAGCCAGGCGCCGGGAGGATTGGTTTGCCCCGACAACATTTCGCTCCTTTCGGTTCACTATTTACCTTCCCTGAGATCTTTCTGAGGAGGCTTCAGGATGATAATTCTCATTTCTGAAGGGTGGCATTAGATTTTATGCCCGTTAATATTTTAAATGCCATTTTGTGTTTTTTTCCGTTAAAATAATCGCCCCAAAAGCGCTCCCAAACAACCTCGGCTCCCCCCTTTGAGCAGCAAAACGCCCAGCGCGGGCAGAGAAAGGGCTAAACTTCCATCGCTGCTGGTTGTGTAATTTACTTCCGTGAAAAGCTCCTCGTAGGTTCCATTTGGCATTCCGCTGAGCGTAAATTCTACAGGCTCCTCCGAACTGCTGACGACAAGGACGTAAATATTTGACGCGTAGGCCCATGCCCGTTGGCTGAGGGAGGGGTAAGTTTCGTCAGCTCCCGTGGCCTCCCAAAGAAATCGAATCGTTTCCTCTCCGGTAGTGACCTCGGCTTCAATGCCTTCAAGGATATTCCCTTTGAGGATTACCTCTTTCAATTTCCAATCGTGTAATTGGTGGGAAACTCCTCTCCAGGCATGGTAAAAAGTAGAATAGTTTTCCCCAAAAAATGACCGCCTCCACATGGACCAAATGAAAAAGCCTTTAGCTCCATTTGCGAAAGCGCAAAAAGCGTCGTGGGTGACAAACCGGGGAATGTCAACCGGATCCAGGGGATAGGCTTCTCCCGGATGTGCCCCTTCAGGCGGTTCATTCGCATCCCACATTTCCAAAGTTGGAATGGGGAGAGCGGTTGATCTGGTTTCATCAATAGCCTGCATCATACGCTCCATTGCATTTCTAACCTGGAGGCGATTATGGCTATTACCGGCGTGATGAGGATAAATGGCAACGGAAAGAATATCCTGATAAGGGATATGGTCTTTCAACCGTGTCAAGCGAGCGTGCTGCGGTTCAAACATCATAATGGGGCGTTCCAAGGGGTCCAGCTCCTTGATCTTTTCGTACATTCTGGCCAGCAGGCTTTCGTGAATGCGGTCCGGGGGAGGGGCCATTTCCTCCGGCTTCATACACCAAATGGCAATGCGGCCGTTTAGATCAGGGTTATCTAGTGCTCGCCGGGCCTGTTCCTCTACATCATTGATCCAACCTTCCATGTCTTCATCACTGGCATCGGCCAGGTCAGTGTTTCTTATTGGAAAGCCATTGTCTCTGTTTGGCACGATGGTGTAGGCTAAGCATATGTTATTTTCACAGCATTCTTCCACGTGTTCGGCCATCCAATTGTCCAGCCAATTGCATTCAGGCTCTTCAGCGGGGCAATACGGGTTGTAAGGGCCAACAATAGTAAAGTAGTCGTAGGCTAAGTCCTCGATCTTCCCTCCTTCCCATTCATCTGTATCACTCGACAGCCGGGCATCGTATCCTCCCAGGATAAAAAGGTTGTCCACCGTGTGGCACGGCTTGCTGGTAATGCCGAGTAGCCTTTTGATAATATCGATGATGGCTTCCATAAGGTTAGGTTTTGACCATTCATTTACGCACTTCACCGGCTAATTGTCACCTTAACATCTTGCCGCCCATAGGTTGAATCACGGTCACTACAGATTTTTCCATCATAAGGAAACTCTACAAAAGCAATTGCCGATTGTCGAATAGAATCGAGGCTGGTTTCTACACGTTCATTCCAGGCACAAACGGCATTGCTTTTGAATGCTACATCCGCCTCTTCAAGTTCAGAGGGCATGGTGTAGCTACTTTCTTCCGGCAATAGCCAGATTCCTAATATCTCTGACGATTTCTTAGCCCTGGCTACATTTTCTTCTGATAATCCTACCTCATTCGGCTGATTGATTATTTCTACTGCCCACGGGCCGGTACAGCCAATATCGTCCGATGAAATGTTGTCAAGGATAATTACTCCTGCTTTCCCACTATACTCAGTTCGAAGCGGCTTGGCCCATCTTGGCAGGATTTCCCGCCAGCCCGCTTCATCAGGATCTTCTGCAACATTATATATTCGCAATAAGTGCTCTCCGCGGTCATATATCTCTTCCAATTCTTCCCAGTCGAAGTCGAGTCCACAGATCCAAAGCGCCAGGTTGCTTCCTTCTGGTATTTCCTGCATCGGCCTTTCGGCCGGGCTTTCCGCCCGCCATTCCGGTTTGGTGGTTACCCAATAATCAGAATGGCCTGCGGCCATATTGGGATTTCCATGCTCTCCCAGGATCTGGCCAATATATTTTTGCGTTTGGATCCAGGGATAGCCTGCTGTTAGCAGGCTTTCAATTTCAGCCTTTAATTCTCTGTATTTTGGCTTCCCTCCCCCGTCGTCTTCGACTTCTTCTTCCGGTGGAATATCCCCCTCATATATAAATTCCGAAAAGGCTATAATGTCTTCAGCCAACCATTGTTCTTCTTCCGTTAGTTCTTCTGTCTCTGGAGTTGTTTCTTCTTCCGATGGCTCATCGTCGGCTTCAAATGGCCCACAAACCCACTTCTTGTGGTACCAGGTGCCATGGATCCAGCAGAGCATCAAGCGGGCATATTGCATCCCGATTTTCATTCCTTCGATCCGTTCTTGTTGCTCAGTGGCTAGCCCTTCGCTATCGCCAGCCTCATTCAAATGGCCATTCAGCCGGCTGAAAAGTTCCGGAGTGAAAAGGCGGATGATCTCCCATTTCGGGGAGCTGTCTTTGTCCCCTACGAATTCCAGGCCGGAAGCCTGGGCGGCATCTTCCAATTCCTCGTAATAGGCCAACATATGGCTGCCTGCCTCAGGGCCGAACAGGCCGGTGCAGTATTGTGCCTTTAGCTCCTCTACATCGGCTTCCACATCCCAGAGCAGGCGGGCGGCGATGTAGTAGACGAGGCCATTAGGCGCCATATTTTCTTGATATTGCGACCAAAGACCCAGCAGGCCATCATCATAAAAACGGCGAATGTCTCTTCGCAGGCTGTGAATGACAGGCCATGGCAGGCCCAGCCAGTGGTGATTATTGTAGTATTCGTAAAGCAACATCCTGTCGCCTCTGCCCCCGAGCTTGTCCAGCCACTGGCGATACCGGTAATTATAGATCTCTCGATTGATATCACTAGAGGAATGATCCAGGGCATGATTATGCTCCCTGTTCCGCATGAATATCATCCCTAAATTATGGGCAAGGGCAAAGGTGGGGTCGGGCGGCGGGGCAAGATACAGGTTGTAGGCGGCCGAAATGATCAAGAAACCCGGGTGGCTTTCCATGAATTCCGGGTAATGATCCCAAAGGTAGTCAACCGTTCGGTTGGCCACGTGCTGTACCCGGGCGGAACGACGTTGTTCCCAAGGCAGATGTTCTTCGGCCTCCATTGCGGCTCTGCACAGCTCGCATTCACAGTTCAGGTCGTTATCCTCCGGCATAATGAGTATGGCATTGAGCTCTGGGTCTTCTGTGAGGCCTACATAAATACCTTCACCAAGGGCTTCGATGAGTACCTCGGAACATGCGCATAGATTCCATGTTTTGAAAGCCCAACCCTTTAATAATTTAACTTTGTCCATCTCTTCGAGTTCAACGCCAAACCCCTCCCACCAAGTAGTCATGGGCTCCGGGATTTCCCAACTCCCATCGGTGGTACCGGATTCTGCCCAATCTTTCATTTGCCATGGGTCGATGCGGATGTGGAGGGCTTCTCTTCCATCAATTTCCAGGATGGTTACCGGATGGATATCTACCACATCCTGGTAATCTTTCGCCAGTTTCATCCAGGTATGCGAGCGGGCATTGATCCCAAATTCTCGGGGAATTCTTCTCTTCTCCCTTTTCTCCTGGACATTTTGAAAATTGCGGCGCCCCCATTTGTGCCAACATTTCTCTTCTTCTATGGCTATTTCTCTGTCTTCATTATAGCTTTTTTGATCTCTGACCCCCCGGATGTGAAAGCTGGGCCAGTGGATCAGCCCGCTTCGCGGTAAAGGGGGCCTCAGCACCACGGGATCGCTTGGCTCCGGCCATTTTTCACCCAATCCGGGCCCCGTAGAAGAAGATTCGTCATATTCTATCTCATTTGGAAGGTACCAGCGAAACCCAAGGCTTTCCAAAACTGCCGTCACACCGTAGTAGGCAGCCAGCTCCGAGCCTCCTGCAATGACCAGGTCATTCGCACCAGAAGCATGGGGCTTTGCCGCCACCACAAAGCCATCAGGCCCCAGTTCAGAACGGGTAATGCCCACCAGGGAGGGATCACCCAGGTAAATGGCAGGACCGGTGGGGTCATCGGTTGTAATTGAAAATGTTTCTGGCCCGGCTATTTTGTTTAAATAATCTCTCAATTCTTCCGCTGCTTTCTGGTGAGTTTCTTCATCCAGCACTTTGATCTCAACTTGTGCCTCGCCTCCACTGGCCAGCAGTACTTCTCCGGCGGCCAACTCCCTCGGGTCAACCTCGGCGACTTCTCCCACGATCATGTAAGAGATCTCCCGGATGGCGGCTCCCGGCTCACAGCTCCAACTCACCACCAGGTGATCGACAGTCCATTCTTCAATATCAATCCGAAACCAATCGGACTCACTGCGCCCCCAGAAAGTGTCCCTGTCCTCGATTACAAAATCCCTCACGGCCACTAACTGGCCGGGCCGGGCAGTGAAGCTACCTTCGGCACCCGTTTCCATTGTTTCCGCAGCCATGGCATCTTCAGTAGCGTGATGCGGATCGAAAAATATCCTGGCCCGGCCCGCTTGCAGGTGAGCCGGATTGGGCCGGAGGATACCCGTTAATATTTTAAGTGCCATAATTTTGTTGTTTAGAACCCCACCTAGGCATTGCCGCCTCCTTTCTCTTTTCAAACAGGCGAAAATGTCAGGCCAATATCATTGGCAGGAAGGCGGCCTGAAGGTAGAGTAGAGGAAAAAGGAAGAAACTTCCCGCCCAGCAATGAGGAAGCTGTCCTGAACCTGGCGAGTACCCTTGCTCATACTGGGCACACTAATTCGGCAGTCCGCTGGATCCTGTCTCAATTGGATTCTTAAAAGACAGATATTCAACGGGCTGCCACTGTCACACTCTAGAAGAGCCCACTCGTGTATATTTGTAGCAAGATCACAGCTGCGGCGGCCACTGTGCTTGTTTATAGTTAGATGTAACTCTCGATTAGCGTGACGCATAGTGGCCGACTACTCCCACTTACATTTTTTTCTCAGATTCCACTAAGATGCCGGAAACCTTATTCATTCCAATGGTGAATTGAGGCTGGAACTGATTGCTGATCACGGCATCTACTCCGACATCTTCCTGAAAGCGGTAGAAAACAAAATGCTTCCTGGGGTTAAGAATTGGCGTAACTTCGTTGTCTCGCACCTTTTCTGCCGGGACACAAAGAAATTCCGGTTTGCCGACTGGCCTTTTCTCATAAGTCATGAATTGGTCTTTCATTTCTACCTCGACGCCGGGCGGTTCCCCGTTAATGATCCGATAGCATACATAGTGGTCCAGTTTTTGGGGTGGTTTATGATTGCCGGGTGTCATTTTTTGGGTTGGAACGAGCAGGTATTTCGCTTCCTCCACGGTATAGGGTTCCCAACCATCCGTAAACTGGTTCTTGATCCTGACATTCCTGGTAATGTGCTTCTTATTCATCAATCTGTACGCGGTGAAGTGGTGGTCGTTGTCCGCTATTCCGTAGGTTTTGTTGCCGACTTTTTTCTCGGCCGGCGCACAGAATAAGACAGGCCCGATCACTTCGACCTCCTCGGTGCCGTAGGAGTCATCTTCAAATTGATCATTCAGGTCAACCACACCGATGGTGGCCGGGCTTTGCTGGACTTCATAAACGACAAAATGGCTTTTGCACGTACTGAACAGCATAATGGCGGCAAGGATTGAAGCCATTTGAAAAGTGAAGGCCAGGCCATTTTTGATCCTAAAATTTTTGAAACTCATAATACATTGGTTTGGGGTTAAAAAATTATAGTTGAATTGGACATGGAAAGGCTACTTTCTATCCACAACTATGATTTACCTTGGACAATTGCCGAAGTTTATTTGCCTAAACAGTGAGGCTTTTCTCGGGTGGGAACTGGAGGCTGCTTGAGATTTAATTCATGCAGGCACTGAATTTGTAATAAGAACCTCCATTATTCGTAATTTGCAAAGAAAAAATGCTGAAAGTAAATGATTTTTCTCATCCCGAGCTTGAGCTGTCGCCATTTCAATAAGATTTGAAGCTGAAATTTATCACCAGCATTCATAATAGTGGCCGGTATTTATGACGGGGACGAAGGTATCCTGGAGCGAAGGTTTAATAACCTGGAATGGCGCCATGTGGCCAGGATCATCCAAAAGTCAACCCCAAAATTGCCCGGCCTGATTTTAAAACTCCCCGGCTAAGTACTATCTTTGCCCCGGATTTTCGGGCACAGGGCCCGGAAAGGAAAAAACCAAGGAAAATCGATGAGCGAACCGCAGCAAGTACCCGCCGTCCTTTTGCTGGAAGATGGCGCCGTTTTCCACGGAAAATCCGCCGGCATGATCGGCACTGCTACCGGGGAGATCTGTTTCAATACCGGCATGACCGGTTACCAGGAGATCTTCACTGACCCTTCCTATTTTGGCCAGCTGATGGTGACCACCAACGTACACATCGGCAATTACGGCACCAAACGCACCGAAGCGGAATCTTACAGCATCAAGATCTCCGGGCTGATCTGCAAGAATTTCAACATCGAATACCACCGCCCGCTGGCGGATATGTCCATTCAGGAGTACTTTGAGGAAGAAAAGCTGGTGGGCATTTGTGAAGTGGATACGCGGGCCATCGTGCGCCACATCCGCAGCAAAGGGGCGATGAACGGCATCATCTCCTCTGAGACGACGGACCTGAAGGTGCTGAAAAAGCGCCTGGCCGAGGTGCCCCGCATGGAAGGACTCGAGCTGGCCTCCAAAGTCAGCACCAAAGAGCCATACACTTTCGGAGACGCCCACGCTCCGCTGAAAGTGGCGGTGCTGGATTTCGGCATCAAACAGAATATCCTGAACTGCTTTGCCGAACGGGGCTGCTTCATGAAGGTCTTTCCCGCCAAAACGCCCCTGGAAGAACTCCGGGCATTCGGGCCGGACGGCTACTTCCTGTCCAACGGCCCGGGAGACCCGGCGCCTATGGATTACGCTATCCATACCGCGAAGGCGATCCTGGCGGAAGACAAGCCGCTGTTCGGGATATGCCTGGGCCACCAGTTGCTGGCGCAGGCGCTGGATATTCCGACCTACAAAATGCACCACGGCCACCGGGGCATCAACCACCCGGTGAAGAACCTGCTTACCGGGCACAGCGAGATTACCACTCAGAATCACGGTTTCGGCGTTCATCCCGATGCCATCAAGAACAATGCCGACAAGGTGGAAGTGACCCACCTCAACCTCAATGACGGCACCATCGAGGGGATGCGGGTGAAAGGCAAGAAGGCCTTCTCGGTCCAGTATCACCCGGAGGCCTCCCCCGGCCCCCACGATGCCAGATACCTCTTCGACTATTTTGTAGAATTGATGCAAAATTAATATACTATAATACTGATACCCGGAAACGGGCGCCAGTTTTACCCATATCAAAAAATAACCGCACATGAGTATTATCATAGACATCGCCGCCCGGGAGATCCTCGATTCCCGTGGCAACCCGACCATTGAAGTGGATGTTCTGACCGAAGACGGCTTTATGGGCCGCGCCGCCGTTCCCTCCGGAGCTTCTACCGGAAAGCACGAAGCCGTGGAGCTTCGGGACGGAGACAAGGGGCGCTTCCTCGGAAAGGGCGTCCTGAAAGCCTGCCAGAATGTAGAAGACGTCATCCGGGAAGAACTCATCGGGGTGGATTGCACGGAGCAACGCTACATCGACAACCTGATGTGCGAACTCGACGGCACCAAGAACAAGGGCAAGCTGGGCGCTAACGCCATCCTGGGCGTTTCTCTGGCCGTGGCCAAAGCTGCTGCCGAAGCGACTGTACAACCGCTGTACCGCTACATCGGAGGCGCCAATGCTCACGTCCTTCCCGTGCCCATGATGAACATCCTGAACGGTGGTTCACACGCCGACAACAGCATCGACTTCCAGGAGTTCATGGTCATGCCGGTCGGCGCCGAACGCTTCTCCGAAGCCCTGCGCATGGGCGTGGAAATATTCCACAACCTCAAGAGCGTGCTCAAAGCGGCCAACCACTCCACCAACGTAGGAGACGAAGGCGGTTTTGCACCCAACCTGAAGTCCAACCAGGAGGCCATCGAAACGGTGCTCAGGGCCATCGAAAAAGCCGGCTTCCGGCCCGGAGAGGACGTTGTTATCGCTATGGACGCCGCCGCATCCGAGTTCTACAACGCAGAAGAAAAGGTATATCACTTCCATCAGTCCACCGGCGATAAGCTGACCAGCTCCGAGATGGTGAGCTACTGGAAAGAATGGACCAGCAAATATCCGATATTCTCCCTGGAAGACGCCCTGGATGAAGACGACTGGGCCGGCTGGAAAGAACTCAACGCCGCCATCGGCAATAAGGTGCAGTTGGTGGGCGACGACCTGTTCGTCACCAACGTCGAGCGCCTGCGCCGCGGCATCGATGAGGGCTCCGCCAATTCTATTCTGATCAAGGTCAACCAGATCGGCAGCCTTTCGGAAACCATCGATACCGTCAACATGGCCACCCGCAACGGTTATACCTGTGTGATCAGCCACCGCTCGGGAGAAACGGAAGATACGACGATCGCCGACCTGGCCGTTGCCCTGAATACCGGGCAGATCAAGACGGGCTCTGCGTCGCGTTCTGACCGGATCGCCAAGTACAACCAGCTGCTGCGCATCGAGGAAGAACTCGGCGATGCCGCCGCCTTCCCCGGAAAAGCACTGCTTGGATAGCAAGTGTTATCTGTTGCCGGTTGTTTGTGGTTCATTATTTACGGTTGTTGATCTTTTTTAATAACTTGAAGCCATGAACTGAACTGACAACCGGCAACAAAAAACAATCACCATGGCTACACGCAACCCGTTGCAACCCCTGCTCGACCAGATCCCCAAGCCGCTGAGGAACAAGTATTTCCTCGTACTGGCCTTTTTCTTTTTCTGGATGATCTTCGTCGATAAACACGATTTTCTGACGCAATGGCGCCTGCAAAGAGCAGTTGACCAGATGCAGTACGAAAAAGAGCAGTATATCGAAAAGATCGAAAAGGCAAAAAAGGACCGGCTCGACCTGGAGGTGAATAAGGAAAAGTTCGCCCGCGAGCAGTATTATATGAAGAAGAGCAATGAGGATGTGTTTATCATTGAGGATGGGGAGGAATAATGTGTAAAGGTGTAAAAGTGGATGAGTGTAAAGGTGATGGGGGCTCCCGGCTCTGACGAATACACGAATACACGAATACACGAATACACGAAAATACGCCCCTCTTCTAAGCCGGGTGAAAATAAACGAAAACTAACTCATAACCGGATAAAAGATTAAATATGTCAGTTCTCGTTAATAAGGACTCCAGAATAATAGTCCAGGGGTTCACGGGGAAAGAAGGAACGTTCCACGCTGAACAGATGATAGAGTACGGAACCAATGTCGTGGGTGGTGTAACGCCCGGCAAAGGGGGGCAGAAACATCTGGGCCTGCCGGTATTCAATACCGTTGCCGATGCCGTGAGCCAGGCCGGCGCCGATACCTCAGTCATTTTCGTCCCGCCGGCCTTTGCGGCCGATGCCATTATGGAAGCCGCCGAAGCCGGCATCAAGGTAATCATTTGCATCACTGAAGGCATCCCCGTACAGGATATGGTGAAGGTAAAGGCCTACCTGGAAAGGAAAGATACCAAACTTGTGGGCCCTAACTGCCCGGGCGTCATCACGCCGGGAGAGGCCAAATGTGGGATCATGCCCGGTTTTATCCACCGCAAAGGCACCATCGGCATCGTCTCCCGCTCCGGCACCCTGACCTACGAAGCGGTTGACCAGGTCACCAAGGCCGGCATGGGGCAGTCCACCTGCATTGGCATCGGTGGAGACCCCATCGTTGGCACAACGACTAAAGAAGCAGTGGAAATGCTCATGAATGACCCGGATACGGAAGGCATCATAATGATCGGCGAGATCGGAGGAGGTATGGAAGCTGAGGCCGCTCATTACATCAAGGAACACGGCACCAAGCCCGTCGTTGGTTTTATAGCCGGGCAAACTGCGCCCAAAGGCAGGAAGATGGGCCACGCCGGCGCCATTATCGGCGGCAAAGACGATACGGCGGCAGCCAAGATGAAGATCATGGAAGAATGCGGCCTGCATGTGGCCAAATCTCCGGCAGAGATCGGGGAGACCATGAAAGCGGCGCTGGGGAAATGATTATCATATAGATAGAAGGCACTTCGGAAGTGCCTTCTATCTTATCTACTACTGAGAAAGGATCACCACCAGAATAACGATCAGAACGATCATAATGGCGAGGAAGTAATAGTAATTGTTGCTGTTGCGATACTTATTATAAAGCTTTTCTACTAAGTTCCGCCACTCCAGTTTCTTACCTATCGGTTCAAAGGCCATCACAAAATATTTCCGTTTCTTGAGGCGCTTCTGGTCTCCGTGTTTGGAAAGGATAAAGAACTCGGCATCCATGTACGCCAGGTCGAAAAGTTCGCTCTCGCTGCCCAGTGAGATCATCATCTTGTTCGTCTTTTCCAGAAATCTCCAGCTTCCGCTTTTGATGTCTCCGTTGACCGAGCGCAGGTATTCTCCTCCGTCGTTAAAGAAATGCAGGATTGTGTCGTGAAACTTTTCGTCATCCCGAAACTCCAGCCAGCCTTTATTGACGTAAAAATGCTCCTCCCGAAGGTCCTCCCCGATGGCGCGTACGCTGGGCAAAATCTCGTCCAGGTAGTCATCCATGGATTCATTGTAGGGCAGCTCGGTGCTCAGCGCCTGCGATACCTTTTCTAAAAACTTGTTTTCCAAGGCCGGTAGTGGTTTTTAAATAGTGACACAAGTTTTGGCCGCCATTTATTTCTTTACCGGTAAAAATACCAACTTTTCGAGACTTTCGGGACAGGAAGGCTACGAATCCACGAATCCACGAATCACGAAGCCCCTTACTTCGCCCATTCCTTACGGCTCCTGAAATACTTAGGATGTACGACAAGCAGGCCAAAGGACTCTCCATCCTCTTTTGTCCGTTTGGCATGATGAGCACCATGCGCCCGGAGAATAGCCCGGGAGTAGGTACTGTCCAGCTGGCGAAACCATTTGAAGCGCTGGTGAATGTAAACGTCGTGAATGAGAAAGTAGATCATCCCGTAAATAGAAATGCCGATGCCGACAAAGAGCAACCAGAAATGGGAGGTTGACAGCCCAACGATGTAAGAGACAGCGCTGGGTATGGCGAAAACGAGAAAGAAAAGGTCGTTCTTTTCAAAGAAGCCCTCTTTCTGGTGATGGGGTTTGTGATGATCCTCATGCCAGGCCCACAGGAAGCCATGCATGACGTATTTGTGGGTAAACCACGCCATGAATTCCATCCCGACGACAGCGGCGAGGGTGATTCCGGTATAGAGCAGGATATCCATTATAAATCAGTTTTTTATCACAGTGTCATTCCGAGAATGAGGAAAAAAAATATCTGGAGTATAAACAAGGCAACAGCTACTTTGTTTTGAACCCTGCCAAGCCAGTAAGCGAACAGGCACTGCAAAGGAAAGGCAACCAGGAACCAGCCCAGGTAATTGCGCAGCGGGACTTCGTTGCCCTTCCAGGACCAGAAACCGTAGTGCATCGCCACCGGCTCGATCAGCACATCCAGGCCGACCATCAACAGAGCAGCAACCAGCCCCCGCAGCAGCCAATGGCGGCTTCCCGCCAACCGGTTGGCAATCACGCCGGCGCTGTATCCCAACATCACCCAGTTAATGCCGATCATCAGAGGCGTACCCCACAATTTGGGGCCCAGCACCCTGCCATAGGAGTACTCGCCGAAAAGGATGCCGGTCTGTACCCCGAAAAGCTCCGCACCAAACCCGGCGAAATAGGCCACCGCCAGAAAGGCCAGCATCCGATTGTCCCATCCCGGATGAAACCACAATACTAAAGCCAGGGACACCAGCAGGTTGACTGGCGTCAGGAGAATGAAGTCTTCGTGGATGGGAAGAAGAATCCCGAAAACACCCACTGTATATAAAATGGCCAATACCAGAATGGCCAGCCAGGCCGGGGTAAGTAACGAAAACATAGGACGCTCTTCCTGCAACATCATGGATCGTGCTTTCCGGATATTCTGCATAAAATTAGTTGGCCGGTTTCTATAAAAGCCGCACCGCCCGGCAGCGAGCCAGGGCTAATCGTTACAAATATAATGATTATAAAAGTAATCGTTATTTTTATAATCATTACTTTTATAATTATTCAAAATCAGAACAGGTTAAGCAATAGCCCAATCTCCCTCTCTCCTCTCTCCACTCTCCCTCTCTCTCTCTCTCCCTCTCCCTCTCTCCCTCTCTCCCTCTCTCCCCTTCACTCCCTCTCCCCTCTCTCCCCCCCTCTCAACCTTCCGAATGCATCACCTCATCCACAATTTTAGCGGACAGCAGTGCCAGCGGTATCCCCCCTCCCGGATGGACGCTCCCCCCGCAGAAGTACAGATCTCTGATCCGGCCTGAAAAATTGGGATGCCGCATGAATGCCGCCATGCGGCTGTTTGAACTGGTGCCATAAAGCGCGCCCAGGTGAGAGGCCGTCCGGCTTTCGATGGTGCGGGGCTCGAGAATGTCTTCACATTCGATCAGCGGTTCTATTTCCACACCCAGTATCCGGCTGAGCTTTGCCAGCACCTGCTTTCTTGCCCTTTCGATGATCTCGTCCCAGTCCTGCCCCGAATTATAGGGTACATTGATCATGGTGAACCAGTTCTCACAACCTTCGGGAGCGTCTCCAGGTTCATACTTCTGTGTAATGTTGATATATACGGTTGGGTCATCAAAGGCCTTTCCCGCTTCCAGGTGTTCGAATTCAGCCCGGTAATCATCGCTGAAAAAGATGTTGTGGAGCCCCAGTTCCTGGAATTGTCTCCGGATACCCCAGTAAAAGATGAGAGCGGAAGTGGACTTTTGTTGTCGCAGAATACGTTCGGGATGACGCTCTTTGGGAAGAAGTCGGCGGTAAGTAAAAAATACATCCATGTTGCTGATGATCCGGCCAAAAGGCTCCAGGCCTTCATCCAGGCGAAGGGCCTCCGCCCTGCCCCCTTCGACGATGATCTCCCGGACAGGCGTATTGAAGTGAAAGTTAACGCCCTTCCGTTCGGCCAGTTCGTGGATGCTCTTGGTAATGTTGTACATTCCGCCTCGCGGAAAATAAGCGCCGATGTGGTGTTCAAAATGGGGGATGATGCTCAAAAGGCCAGGCGCTTTGTATGGATTGGACCCATTGTAAGTGGCGAAGCGGTTGAAGAGCTGCACCAGCTTGGGGTGCTTCAGGTGGCGCCGGTTGACGGCATCCATATTCGTGAAAAGGTCCAGGCCGGGAATGGCCAGCATAGCGCGCAGAACGCGGGAATTTAGCCAGGTATCCAGGCGATGCAAGGATTTTTCCAGGAATATGCGCCCGGTGAGTTCGTATTTTCGCCTGCTGTCACTCAGCGCCTGCCGCAACCGGGCCGGGGAAACGCCCAGCTTTTCATTTACTTCCCGGGCAAAGGCTTCCTCATCTCCATGCGCCAGCAGGCGGGTTCCATCTTCCCAGAAGTAATGGCAGACTACCGGCAGGCGTTCATACTGAAAACAGGAGCCGGGATCTTCACCCGCCACCCGGTATAATTCATCGACGTAATGGGGCATGGTAAAGAGGGAAGGCCCCGCATCAAAACGGTACCCCTCCATCTCAAATTCAGAGAGCTTGCCGCCGGGATAGCTGTTCGCCTCATAAACATGCACTTCGTGGCCCCGGCTCGCCATGCGAACTGCCGATGCAAGCCCGGCCACCCCTGCTCCTATGATTCCGATCTTCAAGAGTTATTTTTTCGGTGGCTAACAATCAGAATGGGAATATTGTTGTCTTTTCATCAACAGGAAATAGCCCATTACAAACGGCCTTTTGCCTCCGGAGATGTTTTATAAAATGAAAGTTACCCCCTTCGGGGGCTCTGGCTTTTCTTAATACTCCGGGAAACAGCCTCTTTCAAAATTCCAGCCATGGAAATACCAAAAACCAAAGATCTATTGCTGTTTCTCGTAGCCCTCATCTTCTCAGCAGCCCTGATGTTTGCCTTTGTGGAATTGCCTGCCCTCCTCGACGCCGTTTTACAAAGGAAAATAGGTTTCCCGGATTTCGACCAGGGAGCCGGTGAATTTGCCGCCTTTAAAACAGACATTTACCTGTCGGCGCTCCACTTGCGGTGGATTGGCTACGGCAGCCTGGCGCTGGTGCTGCTGTTAACGGCCATCGGGTTTGCCACTAAAAAAAGCGGGCTGGCATGGGCCGGCGCTTTTGTTCTTTTCCTTCCGGTCTTCGGACAGTTTGCCCTGAGCATGTTCTTCCTGGCCGGGTTGGGGATGCTGAGGATAATTTGGGTCCCTTTTTCCGGCTTCAGTCTTTCTGTTCTCCAGCTTGGCGACGTTATCTACCTGCCCCACAAGGCGCTGCTTTGGTTCCTTGGCCTTTTCGGCTGGCAGGCGCAACAGTTTCTGACATTCCTGTATATGGGCATCGGGTCCCTGCTTTTTGTCTGGGGGGTGTTCATCTGGTTCAGGGCCCGTGCAAATCAGGACCGTGTCGCTACCGGCTGGCTCTATGCACTCTCCCGCCATCCTCAGTACCTGGGCTGGATCATCTGGAGCTATGGATTTATGCTGTTCTCGGCTGGGATCAATGATATGAAAAAAAGCTGGGCCATCCCCTCCAGCCTTCCCTGGTTGCTGGCCACCATGATCATCATAGGCATCTGCATGATGGAAGAAGTGAAAATGAAGAAAGACAACGGAGAGGCTTACGAAGCCTACCGGCAGCGCACGCCTTTTCTCTTTCCCCTACCCTCCTGGCTCAGCCGTGTTATCCGCTTTCCAATACGGCTCGCCACCGGAAAAAACTACCCTGAAACACTTAGGCAGGTAATTGGTGTAACGGCCATTTATACTGTGCTCCTGATATTGCCTTCTCTTCTCTGGATCAAAAAGGCGGTTCCCCATGTGCCACAACTGACAGGAACTGAACTGGTAAGCGTACAGCACCGCATCGATTCTCTCCTGCTGGAGATCCAAAAACCTCAGCACCGGCGACAGCTCTATCCACATATCGCCGCTCTGGAAGACATAGGGCTGCAGGCTGCCCCCGTTCTTATCCGGCTACTGAAGGACGACAATCCCGATGTGCGCGAATTTTCAGCCTATGCCCTGGGGCATTTGAAGGCAGAAGATGCCATAAGCCCTCTGGGCAACCTGCTCAGAGGCCCCGAAGGGAGGCCCCGGCGCGCTGCCGCGGAAGCATTGGGGCAGATCGGTTCAGAACAAGGAGTAACACTTCTGATGAGAACTCTAAAGGATAACCCCGATACGGGCTTGCGGCACTCTATTTACATAGCTTTGGGCAACATCGGCTCAGCCGAAGCCTGGGATGCCCTGGTACAGGGGTTGAATGAAGAGGGCTGGTTCGTCCGGCGTTCCGCCTTACAGGCACTGGGTAAGATCGATGCACCAGGATCCGTCCCTTATCTCCTCCAGGCGCTGGAAGATGAACATCCCGGAGTTCGAAGGGAGGCCGTTTTCATCATTCTGAAATACAAGCTCCCGGAGGCAAGGGAGGGGCTGAAAAAAGCACTCGAAGACGAGGATTTCGAAACCCGCTTCTACGCCCGGCAGGCACTGAAAATACTTGAAGACGGGGTGTAATAAAAGCGTTTTTTCCAACATTAGAAGGATTGCCTACACATGCAAACCAGAGCGGCCATTCACTGGGTTACCCCACTGCCTGCATACAATTTGGCATACCTGGCAATATACTTCCCGATAATGTCAAACTCCAGGTTTACCAGGCCTCCCGCCTTTATATCCCTGAAGTTGGTATGTTCATAAGTGTAGGGAATGATGGCCACAGAGAAAACATCATCCACAGGTTCCACCACAGTGAGGCTCACTCCATTTACCGCCACCGAGCCTTTATCCACCAGCAGGTGTTCTTCCGTAGGCTGGTAACGGAAGCGGTAGTACCAGCTGCCATCCCTTTCATCGACGCCAATGCAGGTGGCTGTGGCATCGACGTGCCCCTGCACCATGTGGCCATCGAGGCGGCTGTCGGCCTTCATAGCGCGTTCCAGGTTGAGCAGGCTGCCTTCCCGGACAGCTCCCAGATTGGAGCGGTTCAGGGTTTCCTCGATGGCAGTGACGGTATGCGTTTGCGGGCCAATGGCAACCACGGTGAGGCACACGCCGTTGTGGGCAATGCTCTGATCCACCTTCAGTTCTCCCGAAATGGGGCTTTCGATCGTAAAATGAATATTGCCCCCATCCCGGCGAATGGTTCTGACGGTACCCATGGCTTCAATGATTCCTGTGAACATAATTTTCGTTTTGGGTTGGTTTCCGAATTGAAAACAGCTGAAGAACCTCTTAGTTTTGGGTTGCTTTCCATAAATGGCGTACATTTGTGCTTTAACAAAATGTAACTTTTAGCATTTACAACGTTAAGTAGTAAACTCTGCTTTCGAGCTTATTTGGAGCAAGAGCAATCAACATGGAACAGATCAACCTGGAGGAAATACTCTCCGCCGTCAACAAATACACCGAATCAATGGGGCCCGTAGAATGGGGGCTCATCGGTGGGGGCATCGCCCTTATTCTCATCCTTTCCGCCAGCCTTGCCGCCGGCAAGAGCCGCAAGAAACGCAGGGCGCGCCAGGCAGCTCCTGCACTCAGCCTGGACACCTTCCAGATCTCACCCCTCGGGAGAGATGCTTACTTTAAGGTGTTGAACAGCGGCCAGCCGGCCCGCCTGAGCAACATGGCTATCAAAGGCAGAAAAGATGTTGCTGTGAAGAATGCCGTTGCCGGCCATGAGCTTCAAAGTGGGGAATCTTACCGCATCCTCCTGGAGGCCACCGGCAACCAGAAGCTGGACAACGACTTCATTATCGAACTGTCTTATGTCGATCTGATCGGCAATGTATATCAGCAGGCCTTTGCCCTGAGCCAGCATGCCGCCAAACAACCCAAGCTCGTCAGATTTGCCTGATCCGTGCCTGAACAACAAACACCATGAAAGTAGATATTCTCGCCATCGGTGTACATCCCGATGATATTGAGCTGAGCTGCAGCGGAACGTTGCTTCGCCACATCAGCCAGGGCAACACCGTAGGGCTGCTCGACCTGACTCAGGGAGAACTGGGCACCCGCGGATCCGCCCGCATACGCCTGGAAGAAGCCGCCATCGCCGCCGATCTGATGGGAGCCGCTTTCCGCAAAAACCTCGGCATGTCCGACGGCTTCTTTGAATACAGCCGGGAAAATATCCTCAGGGTCATCGAGGTGATCCGCGAGCACCAGCCCGAGATTGTCCTGGCCAATGCCCTGTCGGACCGGCACCCTGACCACGGGCGGGCCGCAAAGCTGATCTCCGATGCCTGTTTCTACTCAGGACTGGTAAAAATTCCAACAACCGGCAATGACGGCACGCCCCACGAGCGCTGGCGCCCCCGTGCCGTTTACCACTACATTCAGGACCATAACCTCAAGCCGGATTTTGTTGTGGATATCACTCCGTTTATGGAGAAAAAGATCGAACTGGCGCAGGCATTCCGCTCTCAGGTCTTCGTCCCGGACGCAGAGGAATATGCAGAGGAAATGAATTCTCCCATTTCCGGAAAGGACTTCATTGATTTTCTCCGCGCCAAAGCCCGCACTTACGGCAGAGACGCCGGTTTTGAATATGCCGAAGGGTATAACGTGGGGCGCGCCCCCGGGATCAACGACCTGTTTGCCCTTTTATAATCCTTAGTAGTGATTAAAAAATAAGTTCACTTAAGTAAATGGCCAAAATGGTTTGATTGTTGAAATGGCTGGATTGCTCCAGTGGGGCGTTGACTGCTAACCATTTAACAATCCAGCAATTGAACCATTTAATTTGGCGGGCTACTTAGAAGCAAAATCAATAGTCCGGCAGCTTTCCTTCCATCCGCTCCACGTATTGCACCTCGCCCAGCCGGAATTTGACCGGCATACGGGCAGCCTTTTCCATCTGTACTTCCCACTTACAGAATACCCCCAGCTCATCATAGGAATAAGCGCTGGGCATGGGCCTTACTTCCGGCCCCCACTGCCGGCCGGGAAACTCCTGCTTGTTCCCGGAGGGCAACACCAGCAGGGAAGGTAACCTGCATATAAAATCCTCCGCACTGACAGTATCTGCCGGCATCCGAAGTCCAGGCCCCGCATTCGGCGACAACAAAGGCTGTCCATGGGCATGGCCCTGCAGCAGACAAAACAGTACTATTATCGTTCCCTCAATCTTCATGCGTTTCCTCTTTTCGTTTACGGCTCCCGCTATACAACTGAAACTGCTGAAATTTGCATTCCAGGGATCCGTTGAACAGCACCATTTTACGGGAAGGCCTCAGGCCAATCCTTTTCATAGCCTGTTTATTGGAAGAGATGATCCAGGCTTCGTACCCCGCAAAGGATTGCTTGAGGCGGTCGCCGATCATGCTGTAGAAAGCTTCAATGTCTGTTTTCGCCAGGCGTTCATCGTAGGGAGGGTTCATGACGATGAGCCCGCCCTCCGCCGGCGGCTCCAGGCGCTCAAAACGCTGGCGTTCGATCTGCACCTGCCCTTCCAGCCCGGCGGCCAGAGCATTGTGCCGGGCGATCCTCATGGCCTTGAAGTCCATATCGTAGCCGTACAACCCGTGCTCAAAGCCGGCAACGCGGCTGCGGGCGTCGGCGAGCAGGCTCTCCCAGAGGCTCTTATCGTAATCGGCCCACTTTTTAAAACCGAAATACTCCCGGTTCAGTTGAGGCGCCCGGTTGGTGGCAAAGGTGGCCGCCTCGATAAGAATGGTGCCCGAACCGCACATGGGGTCTATGAAAGCGCAATCGCGCTCCCAGCCCGTCAGCAGAATCATGCCGGCGGCCAGCACCTCGTTGATGGGGGCTTCCAGGGCATCCACCCGGTAGCCCCGCTTGTGGAGGGATTCCTCAGAGCTGTCGAGAGAAACGGTGCATTCCTCCCGGAAGATGTGCACATTGACGCGCAGCGTGGGCCGGTGGAGGGAGACGTTGGGCCGGCGGCCCTCCTCTTTCCGAAAGCGGTCAACGATGGCGTCCTTGGTCTTCAGCGCCACGTATTTGGAGTGGTTAAAATGGGGAGAGTTGACTACGGCATCAACCGCCAGCGTGTCCCTCACTCCCATATACTGCCTCCAGTCAATATCATAGATATGGCGGTACAGTTGCTGTTCGTTGCGCACTCTGAAATGATGAACGGGCTTAAGCACCCGCAGAGCCGTACGCAGTTCCAGGTTCGCCCGGTACAGCAACCGGAGATCACCCTCAAAATAGACGGCCCGCTTCAGCGGCTCGACCTCCGTAGCCCCCAGTTGTTTCAGTTCTTCTTCGAGGACGGGCTCCAGGCCCGCCATGGTGGTTGCAATTAATCTCATTATCTGTCTTCTAAACGCATCATGACCTTGTGCCCGGAAACATCCCAGAGCCATCCGTCAAAGAGGCGGCTGCCGGCATCGTAAGTACCGATATGGATCATCTCCGGGTCATACCCTTCAGCCTGGTAATATGCCCGAAGCTCCTCCAGTTGATCCTGTGTCTCGGCACGCAACGCTATCACCAGGCGCTTGTCCGGAAAGGCTTGCATGGCCCGGGCGAACAGGCCCAGGTTGGCGGTTCCGAAATCGGGGCCGAGCAGCCTGTCTGCTCTTTCCTCCAGGAACATGGCCAGTGCTTCCTCCGTTTCGGGCAGCGGGATCTCCCGGGCTTCCTCCCGGTTGTCCCTACTTACACAAGGTACGATATCCGACAGGCCATCCAAAAGGATATTGCCATTATAGGGAAACATCAGGGGTTCTTCGTAATAGGCTTCCAGGAGAACGGCCCTATAATCCCGGCCAGGCGTAAATTCCAGGGTATATTCTTTCCAGTTGAATTCAGTGATCAATGGTGTTTCCGCCAGCAGTTCCTGCTTATCACAAGCCCTGTCGCCTGCCCACAGCCTCAATTTGGCCGGCGTCGCATAATTGGCTATCTGCCGGGTTAACCGGCTCAGGCTTTCATAGTATTCAGAGCGGCAGAGAAAAAGGCTTAGATTATAGCATTGCCCGCTCTTCAGTGGCTGCCTCAGCCGCTGGCCCACCATTTCCCAGGTCTCGTTGTCTCGTACAACCATTCCCAGGTAGGTTTTTCCGTGGTGGGGCGATTGCCGGACATTGAAGTCCCCGCTGGGTTGGATATCTGGCGGCGACTCCAGCGCAAAGCCGCAATCCACCCAGCCGGAGGGCTGTTTACTGTGGTGGGGAGTATCTTCAAAGGAAGGGTTGGCCAGGCTGATCACCTCCTGGCTCATAGCCGGCCCCAACAGGGCCAGCAGCGCGATAGTGAAAAGGGTTTTCATTTTATCAGATGTTTTGGTTTGGCAATTGTTCCTCCGGCCCCCTACCTCTGCTCCAGCTTCATTAAAAACTGCCTTTCCCCTAAGTCCCACAGCCATTCCCTTTTGCGGTCGGAACGCCGACGGGAGCGCAGGATGTATTGCTCTTCATCCAGCTCCGCATTGCGCAGGGCGTAGTCAAACTGCCGGAGGTGGGATTCCTGCAGGTAATCCGAAGTGCCACCGACGGCAACCAGCAGCCGGAGCTCCGGAAACCGGCTCAACGCCTGCCCGATGCACCAGAGTGGCCGGTTGGTCTGATGCCGGATGCCTTGCTGATCGGCGAAGAGGTGCTGCTCCAACATAATACCGTCCGCCGAAAAACGGACCTTCAGGCCCTGTTCCCGTATATAAGCGCGCAGTTCTTCCTCCGTTTGCAGTTGGGGCGCCGTGACGATTTCCAGGCCCTCCGGTTCCCGGGAAGGTTTCTCACATTCCACAACAGTAAGGGGCGAAGCCTGGTCGATCAGGACATTGCCATTGTAGGGAGTTGACTTTATGGAATAATAGGCCTCGATCAGCAGGTGAGTGTAAGTCTCGGCAGGCTGGAGTAAAAAGGTGCAGGGTTTCCAGTCCGTACTGATGATGGAAGACGTTTTAGCCAGCAGCTCGCGCCGGCCGCAATTGCTGAAGCCCCCCCAGATGTAAATAGCCACCGGCTGCTCGTAATTGGCTGGCATATCGGTGAGCCGGCTGATGCTTTGGTAGTTCTCCGAACGGGCGGCAAACAGGGAAAAGGTATAACATTGCCCGGCCTGCAGCGGGGTAGAAAGCTGTTGGCCGATGCCCTCATGGGTGCCGTTGTCCCGAACGACCATACCCACGTAGGTGGCGCCGTCCTTAGCCATCTGTTCCACTCCAAAAAAGCCGCCGGGATGAACATCGGGCGGCGATTCGCCCACCTGCCCGCAGTAATACCAGCCCTGTGGGGGATGGGCCGGAGCAGGCTTATCCTCGAAAGAAGGATTCTCCAGAAAAATTACGGATTGTGCAATACTGGCTGCCGCAGCAGCAGAAAAAATAAGAAAGAGCGAAGATCTGAGCATGGATCAGGGTTTGGTCAGAGTGTACACCTGCCGATACCGACAAATATAGCAATCCATACCAAACCTTTCAGGAAGAAGAACATAAATCCGGCGACGCCAACGCGCTTGAGCCACAATTTAACCTTATTGTCCGCCATAGTGGTACAGGTTTTATGCCTAAAAACAATAACGAAAGCTTATGGTTTCAAAATTGCCCGCTTCCCGGAAGAAAAACAATTGTAAATGAGAGGATCGCTTCTTTTGATGAGTAGAATTCCCTTCGGCGTTCTCTAAACCGCCCCAAAAATCGGTATATTGCCCCCAAATCATCACTCACTACTTCCGTAAAGCATGAAAAACCACGCCCTTTTTTTCCTCCTGTCCGCCATTCTTGCCGCCTCCTGTAGCCCTGCCCCTCCCGTCCCGGAAAAGGTTGAAGAACCGATCTCCTTTCCGGAAAAGATCGCTTCGGCAACCATCTACGAAGCCAACATCCGGCAGCACACTCCCGAAGGCACCATCAATGCCTTCACCGAAGGCCTGCCCCGCCTGAAAGAACTGGGCGTTCAGATGCTCTGGATCATGCCCATCCAGCCCATCGGCATCAAAAACAGGAAAGGCCCGCTGGGCAGCTATTACTCCATCCAGGATTATACTACCGTAAACGAAGAATTCGGCACTTTCGAAGATTTTAACAACCTGGTGGATAAAGCCCACGAGCTGGGCCTCTACGTCATCCTCGACTGGGTGCCCAACCACACCGCCTGGGACCACCCCTGGGTGACGGCTCACCCGGAGTACTACGCCCAGGACAGCCTGGGCAACATCATGCACGAAGCCGACTGGACCGACATCGCCCTGCTCGACCACACCAACCCGGCCACCCGCACCGCCATGATCGAGGCCATGAAATTCTGGGTGGATAGCACGGCCATCGACGGATTCCGCTGCGACCACGCCGGCCACGATATTCCCCTGTACTTCTGGGAAGAGGCAACCGACAGCCTGGACGCCATCAGAGACCTTTTCTGGCTGGCCGAATGGGACGAGGCCCGCATGCACCTGGAGTTCGACGCCACCTATGCCTGGGGGCTCATGCACCTGGCCGGCGAAGTAGCCAAGGGCAAAGCCAACGCCGACAGCCTCCACCACTGGATAATGGGCGACCTCAAGGAATTCGGCCACAAGCCCTTTCGCATGACGATCATCACCAATCATGATGAAAACGCCTGGCAGGGCACCGTCTTTGAGCGCTACGGTGAAGGGCACAAGGCTTTCGCCACCTTCATCTTCACCGCCTACGGCATTCCTATGTTGTACAGCGGCCAGGAGGTGGGATTGGACAAACGCCTCCGTTTCTTCGCCAAAGATACCATCGACTGGAGCGACCCCAGGGGCCTGCAGCCTTTCTACAAAAAACTCATCGCCCTGAAGGTGGATAATCCGGCATTGTGGGCCGGCCAATACGGCGCCATGCCCGAACGGATCAATGCCGATCCGGACATTTATGCGTTTAAAAGAGTGAAAGGGAAGAATATGGTGATTGGTATCCTCAATTTATCAGAGGAACCACAGACTTTCCACCTTAAGGACGCCACTGTGAGCGGATCATACCGGGATTACTTCACAAACCAACAGTATGAATTGTCCGTGGAACAGCCGGTAGGGCTGGAGCCCTGGCAGTATTTGGTTTTTGTCGGCAAATGATACTGGCCTGAATTCCGGCTCCCCATATATTTCCAGACATGAAGTGGAAAAAAATACTCACGTTTTTTATTTGTTGTTCCCCCTTGTTGTTGACAAGCCAGCCGGGCTTCAACCTTACTCCGCCTCAGGAATACCCCAGGGCGCATTTCAGGAATATGATCCTGAATAATGATACCATTGTCGGTTATGGCATGGCCTTTTCGGATACTATTGAGTGGCGGCAGAGCCTTTTTATTGCTAAATTCGACTCATCAGGTAATCCATTGGCTTCTACTATTATTCTCGATTCTCTCGGAGCAACTCTATCTATGGATAAACATTATGGCAAAATAACAAAAGTAACAGGGGGAGGATATGCCCTAACCGCAGCCCCCTTAGGGAGAGGTAGTGCCTTGCTAATTAAATTGAAAGCCAATTTACAACTTGATTTCATTACGGAATATTCTGACACGATTAACCTTAGCCAATTTAATTACAAAAATCCAGTCGAAATCAAAGACGGGTATTTGTTGTACGGAGATGTTCAACGGCCTAATTATTACAATGATTCCTTTGTTCGTAGAGTTGACAAACAGGGAAACACCGTTTGGTTCAACTATTATGGAGACTACGATGTAGAAGATGGCTTTAATGACCTCAAGCCCATCAATGACAGTGTATTCGCCGCTTGTGCACTTGTACAGTTTGGCCCTCAAACCGGCAGCTCTAAAATCGTTTACCTGGATTTGGAAGGAAACGTGCTCCGGCAATGGCAATCCGAAGAAAACCCGGAGATCGGTTTCCTTAGAAATGTAATACCTACCGAAGACGGAGGGTTAATCACTTACGGCATCTACCTCAAAGAAATAATATTTTCTACTCTTATCATGCAGCCCACCCTGGCCAAGCTGGATTCCAACTTCCAGGTGCAGTGGGTGAAACATTTTGGAAGAGCAGCAAGTCTCAATGCCGGCATCAATCTACGAGACTTTGCCCCTACCTCCGACGGCAACTACATCGCTGCCGGAGAGACCGTCATTGAAGAAGGATCATCTGACCCTCGCCGGGTAGGTTGGCTGTACAAGTTCTCTCCTCAGGGCGACAGCATCTGGTCGAAGCACATCGACACTCCATTAGGGGCCGAGTATCCTATCGGCGGCTACTTCGGCGGTGTGGGCGAGCTGTCCAGCGGCAGCATCGTCGCCGGAGGGGCAGCCTATGAGGGCAATGAGTTTTACCCCTGGCTCGTCAAGGTGGACGCCAACGGCTGCCTGGAGGCGCCCTGCCCGGTGCTGAACAGCATTGCCGGCCCAATGGCGGAGGGGGAGGATATCCGCCTTTTTCCCAACCCCGGCAATGGCCGTTTTCGGTTGTCCTGGGAGCAGGCGCCGACAGGCGGGCGGGCCCTGTGTACGCTGTTCGATGCACAGGGCAGGACGGTATGGAGAGCGGAACCGCGCGCAGCGCCGGAGATGGAGCTTGACGCGACGGGCCTGCCGCCGGGGTTTTATATGTTGGAGGTGCGGGCCGCAGGGCGGCGCTGGGTGGGGAAAGCCCTAATACAGAAATAATGTATTTTACGTCTGTATCACCCCCGGGTTAAACCGCTCCACCTCCGCATTATTCGCCGCTTCGATGCCCATAGAGACCACCTTCCGGGTTTCCAGCGGGTCGATGATGGCATCCACCCAAAGGCGGGCAGCGGCGTAGTAAGGTGTGGTCTGATTGTCGTAACGGCCCTTGATCTCTTCCAGCAGTTCTTCCTTCTCCTTACTGCTCAGTTCTTTGCCCTGGGCTTTCATCGCCGAGGATTGGATCTGGAGCAGCACTTTGGCCGCCTGGCCGCCGCCCATAACCGCAATCTTGGCCGTGGGCCAGGCGACGATCAGGCGGGGGTCGTAGGCCTTGCCGCACATGGCGTAGTTGCCGGCGCCGTAGGAGTTGCCCATCACGATACTGAATTTGGGTACCGTGGAGTTGGCCACCGCATTGACCATTTTGGCGCCGTCTTTGATGATGCCGCCGTGCTCCGAGCGGGTGCCCACCATGAAGCCGGTCACGTCGTGCAGGAAAACCAGGGGGATCTTCTTCTGGTTGCAGTTCATGATGAAGCGGGTGGCCTTATCGGCCGAGTCGGAATAGATGACGCCGCCGAATTGCATTTCTCCCTTGGCCGTCTTCACCACCTCCCGGTTGTTGGCCACGATGCCAACAGCCCAGCCGTCGATGCGGGCGTAGGCGCAGATGATGGTCTTGCCGAAGCCATTCTTGTAATAGGTGAGCTTGGAATCATCCACCAGCCGTTTTAGGATCTCAACTGTTTTGTAGGGCTTATTGCCTTCAAAAGGGAAAAGGCCGTAAATCTCCTCAGGGTTCTCTTTGGGTGGAGCGGGTGTTGCCCGGTCGAAGCCGGCTTTGGGGAAGTGCCCCATTTTGTCCATTAGATCCCGGATGGTGTCCAGGCACGTCTGATCGTCCGGCATCTTGTAGTCGGTCACGCCGGAGATCTCGCTTTGAGTGGTGGCGCCCCCCAGCGTTTCTTTATCCACATGCTCCCCTATGGCCGCCTTTACCAGATAGGGCCCGGCCAGGAAGATGGAACCGGTGCCATCGACGATGAGCGCCTCGTCGGACATGATGGGCAGGTAGGCCCCACCGGCCACGCAACTCCCCATAATGGCGGCGATCTGCGGGATGCCCATGCTCGACATGCGGGCGTTGTTGCGGAAGATGCGCCCGAAGTGCTCCTTGTCGGGAAAGATCTCGTCCTGCATCGGCAGAAAGACCCCGGCGCTATCGACCAGATAGATGATGGGCAGGCGGTTTTCCATGGCGATCTCCTGCGCCCGCAGGTTCTTCTTGCCGGTGATGGGAAACCAGGCGCCGGCCTTGACGGTGGCATCGTTGGCCACGATGACACACTGCCGCCCGCTGACGTAGCCGATCACCACCACTACCCCGCCGGCCGGGCATCCTCCGTAATCTTCGTACATCTCATAACCGGCAAAAGCGCCGGCCTCCAGTACTTCGCTGTCCTTATCGATGAGGTATTCGATGCGCTCGCGGGCAGTCATTTTACCCTGCTTATGCTGCTTTTCAATGCGGCGGCTGCCACCCCCTTTACTGATCTTTTCCAGGCGATGGTTCATCCGGGAGATGAGCAGTTTCATGTGGTCTTCATTCTTGCTCTTCTCGATGTCGATCTTGGCCATATTTGGTCGGTACTTTTTTGTGTGGGGCTCAAAAATACGAAAAGGAAGGAAGAAAGGGAAAGGGATGCAAGGAAGTGTGCCGACGCCGTTGAAGCAGTGCTGAGGCGGGAAAGGCCGTTACTTTTGTAATCATTATAAAAGTAATGATTATTTTTATAATCATAACAAAAGTAACGGCCTGCCAACGCTACTCCTGCTCAACTCCGGTCAAACCAGAAGATATAGCTGCACTCCGAACAGACAAAGCAGGTCGCCCGGCGGCTGGCCCATTCCAGGTCCATAAAAGCCAGCCCCCGGTTGCTGAGCAACACTTTCCTGTAGTAGAAATAATCATTACCACAAACGGGGCATTTTAAGGGGTTGCCTTTGACTTCAACGGTTTGCGGTTCTTTCTTTTTCTTGCTGAAAAGATCCATAGGGGTTATGTTAGGTGCATTCGAGATGGGGCAGATATGAATACATCAAAGCACAAGTGCACGAATAAACATTATCAATCTATCGGAAACGCATAATAATACTCCCCGGGATAACTCTCATAGATGCCCTCCAGCATCACCTTACCGGTGGCTTTGGAAAATTCCTCCACCAGGGCATCCACCGATTCCACCGGTTTGTTGTCGATCTTGGTAATGATGAAGCCGGGGTCCATATTGGTGCGTTCGATGCGGCTGCCGCGGTAAATGCTGATCACTTTAACGCCGTTGGCCTTGAGGCGGCGGCGTTCCTCCCGGGTTAGTTCGCGAAGCTCAAAGCCCAGGCCGGTAAGCACATCGACATTTTTATCGGTAACCAGGGCCGTGCTGTTGCTCTTGTTCTTCAGCAGCACTTCCGCCGTCTGTTTTTTGCCGTTTCGGATAAAGTCCACCTTGACGCTGTTGCCGGGGCGGTAGCGGCCGAGTTGCTCCTGCATCTCCGGCAATGTCTTGGTTATCACTCCGTTTATTCCAACGATCACATCTCCCTTTCTCAGGCCGGCGTCATCGGCTCCGCTACCCGGAGTGACACGGGTGACAAAGACGCCTTCCACAGCTTTCAACCCCAGCTCTCTGGCCCGTTCGTTGGTGATCTCATCGATGAAAACACCGAGGATGCCGCGTTGAACCATGCCGAAATCCTTGAGGTCGCGAATCACTTTTCGGGCCAGGTTGGCCGGCACGGCAAAGGAGTACCCTTCGTAGCGCCCCGAACGGGTGATGATGGCCGTGTTGATGCCGATCAGCTCTCCGTTGGTGTTTACCAGAGCACCGCCGCTGTTGCCGGGGTTGACCGCCGCGTCCGTCTGAATGAAAGATTCGATGCGGTCCTGCCCTTCCAGGATGTCAATACTGCGGCCTTTGGCGCTGACGATACCTGCCGTCACGGTGGACTCCAGGTTGAACGGGTTGCCCACGGCGATCACCCATTCCCCAACGCGCAGAGAATCCGAATTTCCGAACTCCATATAAGGCAGCCCTTTCCCTTTGATCTTGATCAGGGCGAGGTCGGTGGACGGGTCGGCTCCGATCAGTTCGGCTTCGAAATCCCGTTTGTCGTTGAGGGTTACCTGAATATCGTCGCTGTCCTCGATGACGTGATTGTTCGTTACGATATATCCATCCGGAGAAATGATCACACCGGACCCGGAGGCTGCCCCCAGCGTATTCCCTCCCCAGAAATCGAAACCTCCGCCGCCTTGTACGGTTTTTATGTTCACGACTGCCGGGGTGACGGTTTCAGCGGCAGCGATAAAATCGGTAGGCGATGAAGAAAGGAATACCCGCTGTTTGCTGATATCCATCGGGTCAAAGTTGGTATAGCGCGCCGGGACGGTCTCCCTGATGATGATCTCTTTTGGCTGTTCAAAGAACCGGTAAACCAGGACTGCGAGCAGAGCACTGAGCAATGAACTGGCCCCGATAATAACGTACTGCTTCATGTTTTCGTCGTCTGTACGGTGATTGCTTTCAATTTATATCTTCACTACTGCCGGCCGGGAAGGCCTTACGGCAAGCATTCAATAGAAACGTTGTGTTTAGTAACGAAATTTCAAGTTAATAATTTTTTACGGTACTGGCTAGAGAATGGATACATTGCCGCAATATATTATTTGTCCTTTTTCAACATCCTCCCCGGGTTTATACACAATGCTAATGATGCCCCCCTTTGCCGATCCGGTATCGCAGGCCCAGATAAACATTTCGCCCGAAAACCGGCCCCCAAACCAGTGAACTGTCAAAATAAGGCCCAAAGGGGTCCTCACTGGAAATAATGGGATCAGCCTGCATAAAGTTGAACAGGTTTTCAGCGCCAAGGTAAATTTCAAAGTGTTCCCCCCAACTCTTGCTCACCTGTGCATTGGCCAGCAGGAAGTCCGGTGAAGTATCCTGTCGGCGGTATTCCGGCGGGTTGGTAACGGTAGAGGGCAGCCGCTTGGCGCCCTGCCAGTTCAGGGTAAGGTCGAATTTCCAGGTATTGGGGGTTTCATAAGCCATGTTGATAAAAGCACGGTGGCGGGCAACAAGCGGTTTTTGCATTTCTCCTAACTGATAGCCCACCCGCACATCATTGAACCGATAAGCCAGGCGGACATCCCAACGAGCCAATAGCTCCGCATCCAACTGCGCCTGCAGGCTGACGGAACGAGAGCGCCCATCCAGGTTATAAAAATGCAACTCTTGTGGATCCTGAACGTAATCCACCACGACCTGATTGGTAAAGTTCGTATAGTATGCATCGAGGCTGAGCGCCCCGTTACGGCGCGCCAGCAGAAAGCCCTGAGTAAAGTTCAGGCCGTAGTTCCAGGCCACCTCGGCATCCAGGCCGTAAGGCTTATCTGTATCCCGGGAATGAACAACCAGATCCCGGGAGGAGGCCATGGCGCCGATATTTTCAGCGAAGATGCTGGCCGTTCGCTGTCCTCGCCCGGCAGAAGCACGCAGGACGGTTTCTTCACCGGCGGTATAGCGAAGATGCAGGCGGGGTGTCAGAAAAGGGCCGAACATATTGTGATGGTCAGCCCGCAGGCCGGCAACGGCAGTGAATTGCTCCGCCGGTTGCCAGGTGTATTCGAAAAAGGCCCCAGGCGCCCATTCCTCACGCGTATAAACACCGGCGAACAGCCGTTCATCGTACTGATCCCACTGGAAACTGGCGCCGGTTTTAAACCGGTGGTGTTCCTCCTCGCCGACAGTGCCCTGATAGATCAGGTTGGCATAGGCTGAAGCCTGTTCTCCGTCATAGCTGCGCAGCCCGAAGTAGGCATCCTGGCCATGGTACAAAGCAGCAACCTGTAACCCCAGGCTGGCCCCGGGCCTTTCCTCAAACACTTTGCCCATTTTGAACCAGCTTTCCAATCGGCGGGTGGTGATGCGGGCCCCCCAGAGGCCGGAAGGGTTATCGCGGGCCTCCTCCGGATCAAAACCATTCTGCCCGCTGATATCGTCGATATAGGCTCCTTTAAGGCCAAACTGGGCCTCCAGGCCCTGGCCACTGCTGTATTTCCACCGGTGCACCCCGATGTACTGTTCGTTCCCGGGCATGTCCATGAAGCCGTCGTTATTGCGGTCAACCTCTCCGGCCAGTTTTTGATTCCTGGCGTGCAGCAGCAGGCCGGCGGACCAATGCTCACTGAGTTGATGGCTGAGGTTGGCGTTGCCCTCGATACGCCCCATCTGATTGGTGTACAGGTTGAGGTACAGTTGATCGCTGCACTCCGGCTTTCGCAGTTCTACATTGATCTGCCCGGCAATGCTTTCAAACCCATTGACCACAGACCCCATGCCTTTATTGACCTGAATGCCCTCCACCCAGGGCCCGGCTGTGTAGGTAAGGCCGTAGATAGCCGATAACCCCCTGACATCAGGCATATTCTCCCTGGTCATTTGAACATAAGGGCTGGCCAGCCCCAGCATCTCGATCTGCCGGGCGCCGGTCACTGCATCTGTAAACGACACATCGACCGAGGGGGTGGTCTCAAAGCTTTCAGACAGGTTGCAGCAGGCGGCTTTCATCAGCTCCTTCTCTCCGATCCGTTGTACTTTGATGGGATCGACAAAAGACACCTCGGTGGTGCGGGGCCGGTAGGTAACTTCCACGAGGTTGAGCTGGGCGCCGGTTCTCAGAACGATCTCCAGGTCAAAGTTTTCCTTTACCTCTATGGTATCGGAGCCGAAACCGACAAAGCTGACCACTACCTCTTCCGTCCCGGCATTGAAGGGCAATTCGAAACGCCCTTCCGCATTGGTGAACGTACCTTCATTTGTGCCCAACCACCGAATATTGGCGCCGGGTAGTGGGGTGCTTCGCCCTTTGTCTTCCACCTCAAAAACAACTCCCCCTATGTATCCAAGGACCGTATTGCCTACTACCCGGTGAGCGTTGCGGACGGCCTCACTTCTGTATTTACAGCAGGCGTGAAGTGCATTGTAAGCCTCGTCCGGGGCCCTCATCTTTTCTGTGTCGTGGCCTACACTGGCAATATTGCGGTGGAGGGCCATCTCGTCAAAAGGCTCCGGAGACAGGACTACCATCAGGAGCTTGCTTGGAATATCCCAATTGGCAAAGCGAACGCCAACGGTCCGGAGCGCCGCATCCTCGATGCGTTCCTTGCACATGTCGCAAACGCCATCGACCTGAAAGCGAACGGTGTCTCCGGCATGGGAAATATCCTGAGCAGACAGGATGGAATAATGAAAAAAGGTTGTCAATAAGCTCAGTCCGAATAAGTTGAATTTCATGAGTGAAATTTTTTTTGCTTATTACGCAGTGCGCACCGTTTCAGGAGCTGAGCTTTGATTATCAGTAAAGCATATCTTATAATTAAACAAATCAGCTCACTTTTAAACTACCAACAAAACGATTTTTTTTCAATGTTTTTGGACAATTCCCTGCGGCCTTTTGGAATTGGAGAGCGGGCGGAAAGCATAACCCTTTCAATTGCCTTCCCCCAAAGGAACAAGGAAGTCGGCAAAAGGATGCTGTCTGAAGGATTTTCTATCTTTGCAGTAAAAGGAAGTGCCGGGCAGTAGCCCCCAAACCAATACGCTAATGAGCGATAAAGAAGAAAAAAAAGACCCATTTGATGGTGAATATATCGGCAATATCTGGGGATGGAAATTCTCCCTGTTTGGAGCCGTTCTCATTCTGGTGCTGCTGGCGATCATCGCCTACCGGCATTACACAATGGACGTGCCCCTGGGCATGGAAGACCCACTGGAACAGAAAGCACCGGCTGCCGACAGCAGCCGGGCGGATACAACCCGCCTGAACGGCCGGTAAAAGAAAAGAACCATGGAAAAAATCCCTTTTTTCAAGTACCAGGGCGCCGGCAACGATTTTATCCTGATGGACCAGCGCGAAAAGCAGTACTTAAGCCAGACGAATGGCGCCGCCATCGCCCGGCTTTGCCACCGGAGGTTCGGCATCGGTGCAGATGGGCTCATTCTGCTGCAGGCCCACGCGGAATTCGATTTCGAAATGGTGTATTTCAATGCCGACGGCGGGGAAGGCAGCATGTGCGGCAATGGCGGCCGTTGCATCGTAGCTTTTGCCCGGCAACTCGGCATCATTGAACAGGAATGCCGCTTTCTGGCCATTGACGGCCCGCACGAAGCCCGCATCCGTCCCAATGGATGGGTAGAGCTCAAGATGAAAGACGTGAAGGAGGTTGAAAAAGGAGCCGGATTCTTCTTTCTGAATACCGGCTCTCCTCATTATGTCGAATTTGTTGACGCTGTAGGCCATACGGCCATCCTGCAGAGAGGGCGCGAAATAAGATACTCAGAGCGCTTCCGTAAAGAAGGCACCAACGTCAACTTCGTAGAACCCACCAAAGATGGAATTACGGTTGCCACCTATGAGCGGGGTGTGGAAGACGAGACACTTTCCTGCGGCACCGGCGTCACGGCTTCGGCAATTGCCCATTTCCTCCGGGAGCCGGGCCAGGGCCCGCAGGCCATCCCCATCCGCACCAAGGGAGGAGAGCTGGAAGTCCGCTTCACGCCCCTGGCGGATAGTTTCACAGATGTGTGGCTCTGCGGGCCCGCACAATTGGTGTTTGAGGGACAGGTGGAATGGTAATCCTGCCTGCGCTATTCTCCCTGGCCCAGGGAATAGGCTCGTTCACCGTCTATTTCATAGAGGTTTTCGATCTTGATGAAGTTCAAACCTGCATCCGCCAGGCGCTGCAGTAAGGCAACCACCTCATCATAGGGAACCTGAGCGGTGTAGGCCATGCCATTGCCCATTGGCTTTACTCTGGAATCCCCGGATACAAACCGGCACCGCCAATGGTCGGTGCAGAAGGTTTCCGGAAAGCCGTTGGGATAAACCTTTACCCCCCGGTTTGTGATCATCTTCAGCTGCAGTTGCTGGCCGGCCAGTTCTTCCAGAACCCTTCCCAGCTCGCCGGGGTCTCGCCGGCCGTCAGCCCAATCCAGAAACACATCGACGCCCACCAGCTGTTTGTTTGACCGTTTACCGGGTTGCACCTTCACCTCGATGGGCTTGGCGGCATCGCCCAAAAGGGCCGGCTTAAGCTTTTCGGGCTCCTGCCCCAGCCTTTCGATAACGGCCCGGGTGAACTCTTCGGTGCTTGCCCGGTGGCGGGTATAAGCTTCGTTGTATAGGTCGTCGGTGTGGATGCCGTCTTCAAGGGTGCGCAGCAGAGCATTCAAGATGCGCTCAGCTACTTTGGCCTGGCCGATATGGGTTAGCATCATGCAGGCGGCATGAACCAGGCCGGAAGGGTTGGCGACCCCCTTGCCGGCAATGTCCGGAGCAGAGCCGTGAATGGCTTCGAACATGGCGATATTGTCACCGATATTGGCCGAACCGCCGAGGCCCACTGAGCCTGCCACCAGGGCCGTAATATCGGAAATGATATCGCCGTAGAGATTGAGCGTGACAACCACGTCGAACTGGTCGGGGCGGGCAGACAGCAGGGCTGCTCCGATGTCAATTATGTAATGATCGGACTGAATATCCGGGTATTCCCTGGCAACCTCGTCGAACACCTCGTGAAAAAGGCCGTCGGTGTGCTTCATGATGTTGTCCTTCGTCATGCAGGTAACCTTCCGGCGCCCATAAGCCCGGGCATATTCAAAAGCGTACCGGATCACGCGCTCACACCCGGGGCGGGAGACGAGTTTCAGGCACTGCACCACTTCGGTGGTCTGCCTGTGTTCGATGCCGGCGTAGAGGTCTTCTTCATTTTCCCGGACAACCACCAGGTCCATATCCGGAAAATTGCTCTCCACATAAGGGGTATATGCCCGGCAGGGGCGCACGTTGGCATAGAGCCCCATTGCTTTGCGGATGGTTACATTAAGGCTCTTGTAGCCCCCTCCCTGGGGAGTGGTGATCGGCCCTTTAAGAAAAGCCCGGTTGCGGCGAAGCACTTCCCAGGCTTCCGGGCTGATCCCGGAGGAGTGGCCTTCGAGATATACCTGCCTGCCGATCCGGATCTCATCGTACTCCAGCCGGGCTCCCGCTGCTTCCAGGATGGATAAAGTTGCGTCCATGATCTCGCCTCCGATACCGTCACCACGGGCGATGGTGATGCGGGTAGGGCGTTCTGGTGAAAGAGGCTGAACGTTCGGTTTTAAAGACGTTTTTAACTGCATAGTGTAACTGATTTTATTCGCTGGCCGGCGCCGGAATGGAAACCCGCCGACGGTTCAATAGTTTTACTATCAACAAAACAATTTTCAGGTGGTTCGTCGTGGAGCGCCACTTTTTTAAAAATGCAGTAAAAACCTATCTTGAAAGGGTTTTTAAAATAAAAAGGAGCCCTTACATGAGGATAGAAAAACTATTTGACCTATGAAGCAGATAACAGCCAATCACTAGGAGCCTGTCGGAGAAGTGTTGGTGAGGCGAGAACGAGCAAATATTATTCTGAACGAGGCGCGATGAAGGAGCATAGTGGTGCTACGCGACTGAGGAGCAACGAAGTGCAGAACAGTATTTTCCGTTCGCAGGCCATCAGGTGCTTCTCCGAGAGGCTCCTAGGAGCCTTCTCCATGGATACACCCCAGGGCGAAGGTGTAAAGCATGCGTACGACTTCATCGAGAAAACCCGCCTTATAGCGAATATCCGTCAGGCGGGGAAGGTGCCGGGCGAAATAGATGTTGTTGTTCGCCGTTTCTATCAGCATGCTGGCCAGAGAACGGGAATAGGAAAAACCGGGTTTGACTTCCAGAATGATGTCGGCCAGCTTGCCGCAGAGGGCCTTATAGGAAAGAAAAAAACCTTCTTTATTCTCTTCATCCACATTTTTCTTGTGGTAAGCCTTGGTGCCTTCTGTCACCACAATCCGGTGCAGGACTTCCGTATCCACGTAATCAACTGAAGTGCTGCGCTGAGAGGTATCCACAATGACCCTGATGGCTGCTTTCAGCTTTTCCACCGGGCCGGATTCATTCATGGTGTAAAACCCCACGCGGAACTTCATCCACTCCCAGTACCAGTTTACCAGATAGATGAACAGGAGATGCTTGTTTTCAAAATACCTGTAAATGGACGCTTCCGTGGAAGAGATCTTCTCAGCGAGTTTTTTAAAAGTAAAGCTCTCGAAACCGATTTCGTCAATCAGCAGGATGCCATTTTCCACGATGCGCCTGCCCAGTTCCGTTTCCTCGGGGTTCTTAAGGTACAGGTTCTCATTGATATCCAGCTTGATCGTAACTTTCAACATGTCCGGTTCTTTATCAGCTAACAGCCACCTTATCACAAGGTAGTACAAAATTGCCGGTATTTAGGTTTTTCGGCTGGCCGCTTTCAAATCCTAAAAATCAGAATTTAAAATAGTAAACCTTCCTTAAAAACCCTACTCGGCAGGGTGAATAAAAAAAGAAAGGCAGTGCGTAAAAAATACCCACACTTTTAACAATTGATAATCAATTAGTTATTTTTTTTCTTTAAAAATCATCTTTTTTTTCAGAACCAAAAAACGCTATATTTGTATAATAGTAAAACTATCAACTTTGAACAAAGCTATAAAACCTTGTAACGTACTATGAAAGAAATTTTCAGGATCACGATCTCACTGGCGGGAATTTTTTTGATAGTAATGGGGATAATGAACTGGGCCCAAGGCTTGCAGGCCGTCGCCAAATTCATGCTCGCCACCGGTATATGGTTCGAATTACTCCTGTTCAGTACGCTGGGAAAAGAACAATCTGGACAATAAAGTTGTGCTTTCAGTATGCAGTAGTATAGCGCTGCCTCCGGTGGGGGCAGCTTTTTTTTATTTGTGATCCATCTCCCCTCCCCTTTCGTATATATTCCGGCGTAGCTGGTAGAAGCCTTTTGAGCGCTCTCGGCATTTGTCCTAGATTAGTACGGTTAATATCACCCAATTGCAATGTTCACCCGGCTGTTACTTTGCCTGACATTGTCAGGCCTTTTAGTTCCCGCTTTTGCCTTATCCGGGCCGGTACCGGCCACAGTTGAGGTTCATCATATTGAATTTCCCCGCCGTACTTCCCTCAGCCGGCATACCATCCGGGTGCCTTTTGAACTGGCCGGCCGCCTGATCGTGGTGGAAGCGGCCGTCGAAGGCATCAGTGGTAATTTTATCCTGGACACCGGATCGAGCCATCTCATACTGAATGCCAGCCACTTTGACGGAGGGCTTTCACGGCGGACTGTTGCCGCCGCCGGCTCTACGGGAAGTGTGGAAGAGGCCAGTATCCGGCCGGTCCGGGATTTTGTCTGTGACAGCCTCTTTTTTGACAACCTTCAGGCCCATGTCATTGATCTGAGCCACATCGAAGAAAAGAAGAACATCCGCGTTTTGGGGCTGATCGGCTATGAAGTGCTGAAAGATTTTGAGGTGCTGATCGACTTCCAGCTCCAGCAGGCCACCCTGACGCGGCTGAATGAACAGGGAGAACGCCTCGACAGCCTGGCCATCCTGGAAGAACCGGAGGACAGCCTCAGCTTTCAGTTGAAAGGGCACGTCATCATCCTCGACGGCTGGGTGGATAAAACGCCGGTAAAGTTCGGGCTCGACTCGGGCGCCGAGCTCAACCTGCTGCATAGCCGGGTGAAACGGCGCATCCTCAACCACTTCAAGATCGCCAGAAGGGCGAACCTCAACGGTATAGGAGGGCAAAGCGTGGAAGTGCTGGCCGGTAAACTCTACCGCTTTCGCTGTAACAACCGAATACGGTGCTCGGGAATGAGGACCCTGCTGACAAACCTCGATGACATCAACGCCAGCTTCGGCACTCAGCTGCAGGGGCTGGTCGGGTATGAGTTTCTCTGTACACGCCGGACGATCATCAACTATAAGAAGGAGAAATTGTATTTTTTAAAGTGGTATGGGCCGTAAGGGGGTATCAGTGGATCTTACCCGGACTTCGGCGTGAGCTCAGCCGAACGCTGAGGTAGGAAGACGGACAGTTGATAAGAGAGCAGTTTATGAGTGTATCAGGAAGGGGATTCCAAATAGCCGGCAATATACCCATGGAAACAATATAACCGTCTGACAATGAAGCCACAGCACTAAACCATGCAGATCCTGAATCGACATATAATGAAAACATTCCAGGTTTTTATCCTGGCCCTGGCCTCGGCGACGCTGGCCTGGGCACAACCGGAGGAACTTCCCTACCGGGCCTACTACTTCGAAGGGAACGAGGTCGTCTTTGAGTTTGACCTGCGTTATTTCGAGGAAGCCACCCTGCACAAAACGGACAAAAAGGTGGATTTTGATGACCTCGATATTTATGAAGTGGCCGTAGCAGGCGATTTCAACAACTGGTCCCGCAAAAAATGGAAGATGAAAAAAGTGGGGCCGCAACGCTACCAGTTGCGGAAAAAGATCACCGACTTCGACGACGCCTTCAAATGGGAATACAAATTCATTATCAATGGAAAATACTGGGCGGAGCCACCGGAATCCGTCCTCAACAAATCGAAGGTGACGCACAACAACCAAATATGGGATGAAGTCTATAATTTGTCCCTTTTCACCGCCCGGCAGTCCCCGGAAGGCAACGCCCGGTTTTTCCTGCCGGGTTATGAAGAAGCGGAAAAAGTGATCCTCTCCGGTTCCTTCAACAGCTGGGATGAGCACGCATTTACCATGGACAAGGTGGAAGGCGGCTGGGCCACCCGCCTCCAGCTCGACGCTGGCCGCCATGAATATAAATTCATCGTTGACGGTACATGGATGGAAGACCCCAACAATCCAAATAAAAGGAAGAACCGTTACGATACCTTCAACTCCATACTGGAAGTGGCCAGGCCGGTTATCTTTCGCCTGGAGAACTATGACGGGGCCGAAAAGGTGGCTCTGGCCGGTTCGTTCAATGGTTGGAAAACGGACGACATCCGCATGCACCGGGAGGGAAATGCCTGGGTGGCCACAATTGAACTCAAGGGTGGGAAGCACTGGTACAAATTCATCGTCGATGGGCAATGGATCACCGACCCTGCCAATCCTTTCAGGGAGCACGATGGCTCCGGGAATATCAATTCGGTTATCAGAGTGAAATGAGAGGGTTCGGAAAACCGGAACATCCGTTACAGCAGGTAAAAAGGCCTTGGCCTCGGGACAGGAAGTGGTGCGGATTAATCGGGATTATTCTATCTTTGCATCCCAAATCCAGAACCTATGTCCGATAACAAAGTCATTTTTTCCATGGAGGGCGTTTCCAAGACATTCCCTCCCAGCAAAAAAGTCCTCAATAACATCTGGCTGAGCTTTTTCTACGGCGCCAAGATCGGGGTGCTCGGCCTCAACGGCGCCGGCAAATCCACTCTTTTGAAGATCATTGCCGGCAAAGACCCCAACTACGACGGAAAGATCAGTTTTGACGGCAGTTATAAGGTCGGCCTGCTGGAACAGGAGCCTGAACTCGACGAAAACAAGACGGTCCGCCAGGTGGTGGAGGAAGGCGTTCAGCCCATCGTCGATATGCTCAGCGAGTACGAAGCCATCAACCTCAGGCTGGCGGAGCCCATGGATGACGACGAAATGATGAAGGTGATCGAACGGCAGGGAGAGCTCATGGAGCAACTCGACCACCACAACGCCTGGGAACTGGACAACCGCCTCAATACCGCCATGGATGCCCTGCGCTGCCCGCCCGAAGATACCTTTATCAAGGTGCTGTCCGGGGGCGAACGCCGCCGCGTAGCCCTGGCGCGCCTTCTGCTCAGCAACCCCGACATCCTGCTCCTCGACGAGCCCACCAACCACCTGGACGCCGAATCCGTGGATTGGCTGGAACAATACCTGCAGAACTTTCCCGGCACTGTCATCGCCGTGACCCACGACCGTTACTTCCTCGATAACGTAGCCGGCTGGATCCTCGAACTGGACCGGGGAGAAGGCATCCCCTGGAAAGGCAACTACTCCTCCTGGCTGGAACAAAAAGCCAACCGCCTCAAACAGGAAGAAAAAGCCGAAAGCAAACGCCGCAAAACCCTGGAACGCGAACTGGAGTGGATCCGAATGGCGCCCAAAGCTCGTCAGGCCAAAGGCAAGGCCCGCCTCAACGCCTACGAAAAACTGGCCGGCGAAGCGGCTAAGGAAAAAGAGGCCAGGCTGGAGATCTACATTCCCTCTGGCCCGCGCCTGGGCGATGTGGTGATCGACGCGGAAAGCCTCACCAAAGGGTTTGGCAACCGCATTCTGTTCGAAAACCTCAGCTTCAGCATTCCCAGGAACGCTATTATCGGCATTATCGGCCCCAACGGGGTGGGAAAAAGTACCCTCTTCCGCATCATCATGGGCCAGGAACAACCGGACAACGGAAAAGTCATCATCGGCGATACCGTTCAGCTCTCTTACGTTGACCAGTCGCACAAAGACCTGCAGGACAAAGAAAAAACCGTTTATCAGGCCCTTTCCCAGGGCAACGAAACGCTACAGATCGGCAACTCCTCGGTCAATGCCCGCGCCTACCTCAGCCGTTTCAACTTCACCGGCCCCGACCAGCAAAAGAAACTGGGCGTACTCTCCGGTGGGGAGCGCAACCGCCTCCATCTGGCCATGGCCCTCAAGGAAGGCGGTAACGTTTTGCTCCTCGACGAACCTACCAACGACATCGATGTCAACACCCTTCGCGCCCTGGAAGATGCACTGGACAACTTCGCCGGCTGCTGCCTGGTCATCAGCCACGACCGCTGGTTTATCGACCGCCTGGCCACTCACATCCTCTCCTTTGAGGACGAAGCTGAGGTGGTGTTCTTTGAAGGGAACTATTCGCAGTATGAGGAGATGAAGAAGGAGAAATACGGGGATGTGCAACCGCACCGGCCTCGGTTCAAGAATGTGATCAACCGATAGGTTCAAAGCTGTCACATTTGAAGAATTCAAAGATGTCTTCGGGAAAGGTTATAGCTAAAGCGACTGCCAAATACGCGAGCTAAAGCTAAAGATAGTAGCTGGATTCAGCTCCCCGTTCCTCACCTGTTCCTGCGCCAGTTCAACGAACATATCCAGGCCCAGGCCCTCCAGGCCGCCGCCCCGTTCGAAATGCAGGCTGTAAACCTTGCCCACGACTCCGGTGAAGAAACCCATTACTGCCGCATTGGTCAGCGCCTTCGACCACTTCCCGAACTGCTTGTTGGGGTTAAACAGGGTGCTGGCTCCGGAGGAGAAAAGGCGGGCGACGGTGCTGAAGGACAGGGCGTTCAACACCGTCCGCACTTCCTGTTCTTCAAAAGGAACCTCATAAACCTCGGCCAGCTTTTTCACCATCCGGTACTGTATTCCCGTCACGGCGGCAATGTCCATCCCCGAAGACAGGAAAAGGCCGGAGGCTGACGACAGGAGGACGTGGTTCTTGATGGTGATTTCAGCAGATTCGGCAGGAGAAGCAGATTCGATCACAGCGGAGGGAGTACCATTTTGTTCTTTCATGGATTCTGTTTTTTAAGGCCGGTACGGGCGCATTCCGTAATAATAAAACCCCTGGAAAACGCCGGTAGTTTGACGCCCCTCTTTTTTACTGTCGGAAGAATAGGGTCAACCTTATCACATCCTGGAAATACCCTTTCCATCTATCCTTTATCCATCTTAAGGGCCATCCGGATCACGATAGCCCCCAGGATACCAATCCCCGCCGCTGCTGCGATCACTACCGCCGGGTAGTACACCTCGGCCACACCAGAAGTGCGGCGGGCGATGATGCCTGCCAGTGCCCAGACGATAACCAGCGAATAGGGAATATCGGCCTGTCCCCAGGTGAACCAAAGGCCCATTACAACCGCCACGGTGATCATCACCACCGTCCAAACCGGCTCAGCGATACCCCAGCCCCCCCAACCCAGGTGCACCAGCACGGCCGTCATATTGGCAATGGTTGCCACAGTGATCCAACCCAGATAGACGCTGAATGGGAGCTCCACCCCCCACCAGGCGCCTTTGGCCTCCGGGCCTGGCGCCTCATATACCCTGCGATAGATCACGATCAGGCTGGCCAGCAGGCCCAGCATGATGAAAAGGGATAGCACTGGCATCAGATGGTGCCAGGCCAGAATCCAGGAGGCGTTGAAAAGGCAGGAAAGAAAAAACCAGAGGCCGATCTGCTGCGGGATGCCGGCCTCTGCCGCCGGGCTGGTGAACTGATAAATGACAAAGCCCAGCAGCAGTAAATAAATAAGGCCCCAGATGCCAAAGGTGAACCCGGCGGGAACAAAGAGGTTGGGATACAATGCCGATACCTCCCCGGTATTGTAACCATTGATGGGAAGGGCGTTGGCCAGAGTGTTCATTATGAGGACGAGGACAAAGCCCAGGACGTTGAGTAATTGGAATGTTCTGCGTGGCATAGGAATTGGATTTACGGAGTTCTTTCACAGATGCTTTCCAGCAATTCTCCATTGGTTGAACAGTTTTTTCCCCACAGTGTTTTCCCAAAATCCGACAGGGCAGCAGCGGCAAAAAAATTCAAGCGCAGCATTAAAATTACACTTAAATTGCGGCCTCAATTTACAGCTGCCAGAAGGTTTTGCGATACCTTCCAGGCGGCTGTTGTAGTTTTTAAGCCAATGAAACGACAATTGCAGTTATCACAGGAGAGCCTTATCATTGCTTCCTTCGCCGCCATTTACTTCATCTGGGGCAGCACTTATCTGTTCAACTACTTTGCCATACAGGACATTCCCCCTTTCCTGATGGCAGGCAGCCGCTTTCTGGTAGCTGGCAGCATCCTTTATGCCATCACCTGGTGGCGGGGAGAAACTCATCCCACCCGCCGGCAATGGGGAAATGCAGCACGCATGGGCTTTTTATTCCTTACCCTGGGTACCGGGGGCACCGTCTGGGCGGAACAGTGGGTTGACACCGGCATTGCTGCTCTTCTCATCTCCTTTCAGCCGCTGATGGTCGTGTTCATGCTTTGGGCCTTATTTGCCAAAAGGCCAAGCGGGCTGGTGCTGGCCGGAGTTGCTTTGGGAGTCCTGGGCATGGCCCTGCTGGTAGGCCAGCAACATTTCGTTACCGACAGAAACACTCTGATCGGAATGGCGGCCATCATTGTCAGCATGACGAGTTGGTGCTACGGGTCCGTCATTCTGGGTAAAATCGACTTGCCTCAAAACCGCCTGCAAAGCTCTGCCATACAAATGATCATGGGAGGAACCATTCTGATTGCCCTTGCCCTGCTCAGTGGTGACGGGCAGCGCTTCGACCCTGCCCAGCTATCCTGGAAAGCAGGGCTCTCATGGACATTCCTGGTTGTTTTCGGCTCCCTGATCGCCTTCTCTGCATTTACTTACCTGTTGCAGCACGTCAGCCCGGATAAGGTAGCCACTTCTAACTATGTAAACCCCGTAGTAGCACTTTTCCTCGGCTGGTCCTTCAATGGCGAACTGATCACCCGGCAATCCATACTCGCCGCTTTGCTGATGCTGGCCGGGGTATTTTTCATCAACTCGCGCCTGCAGATAAAAAGAAGGCCGCCACGAGCAGGAGGCAGAATGATGCAAAGGAGGAAAGTGGCCAGGGCAACAGGGCCATACAACAGAAGCGGAAAGGGCTTACCATCCCCTTCCCGCTTTTGATTAATTGGGAAACGGCCTCCCGGACAGAAACGAACATCCAGGCCTTTAGAAGGGTTTTATATATGATTGAATATCAATCATTTAATTACTAAAATCCTTTTTTCATGTTACGTTATGCCCTCATATTCTTTATTATTGCGGTCGTTGCGGCAATTCTCGGATTCGGTGGAATTGCAGCGGGCGCTGCCGCCATCGCCAAGATAATATTCTGGATATTCCTGGTGCTTTTCATCCTTTCCTTGCTTTCCAGGCTTTTTAAAAGAGCATAAAGAGAATATCATCCATATACCTGGTGAATTATAATTTCCTAAGTAAAAGCTCTCTGCCTTTTCAGGCAGGAGCTTTTTGACTCAATTCAATTCATCAACTGCTGCTGGAAATTTTGTTCCACCACCTTTTTCAGGCGGCGGCGGGCGCGCAAAAGGCGCGTTTTGACATTAGACTCCGTCAAGCCGGTGGCTTGGCAGATCTCATCCACCGATAACTCCTGCAGGTAATAGGCCGTCAGCACCGAAGCGTCCTGGCCTGAAAGCAGGCTGAGGGCTTTTTCCAACCAAAGGCTGATTTCCTTCCGGCCGATGCGTTCGAGGGCTTCGGGTATGCCAACCAGGTGATAAGCTTCCGGAATGGCATCTATGCCCATGTCGCCCCTGCGCTTTTTTGTACTTTTGTACCGGTTGATGGCTACCGAGATTGCAATGCGGCACAGCCAGGAACTCAACTTACACTCCCACCGAAAGCCGGGAAGGGCCTGATACATCCGGACGAAGGTGTCCTGGAGGGCTTCCTGAATCTCTTCTTCTTCTTTCAGATATCGGGTGACCACCGCCCGCAACATCCGCTCGTGGCGCTGAACGATGGCCGTATAGGCCGCCTGGCTGCCGGCCAGGGCCATATCGGCCAGGGTTTCATCAGAAATTTTAGAAATGTCGGGTTTTACATTTGTGGTTGTCATGATGGGTGATTTTTTATTTACCACAAATATATCCGGGAAAGGAACAGCAAAAAATTGAGTTTTTATGACCGGCGGGTTTGGGTTTATAAGTTGCCGGAGGGTGGGTTTTCTGGGTTTCTGAGTTTCTGGGTTTCTGGTTTTCTGGTTTTCTGAGTAACCAGAAACCCAGAAACCTCCCCCCTCTAACGCACTACCAGCCGGGTAGCCTGGGTGGCCTTACCATTGGCCAATATTACCAGGTAAAGCCCCGCCGGCAGCCCTTCAACCGGAACCTGGTACTTGTTTTCTCCTTCATCAATCGCCACAGGCACTGCGCGCATCAGCCTGCCCGCAGAGTCTCTGACTTCCAGTATAGCTTCCCGGAAAGCCTGCCCGGACTGCAGGTATAGCCAGCTATTGTCCTGCGCGGGGTTAGGAGCCAGGGCCATTGTGCCCAGAGGATACAGGCCCGGGCCGTCCGCAGAAGAGATCAGCCCGATGTCATACTGGGCATCGTACTCAGGGCCAAAGGTAGAATATTCAGGTTCCTGCCCTCCGAAATCAACCTTGGATGACCCGTTGCTCACCTGATAGATGCATATTGGGCCGGGCGTTCCAGCCTGCATCCAGTTATAAGTATTCGTGAAGATCGTGTCAATGGAATAAAACCCTTCAGATGAGAAGGAAAAACTATCAATCTCCATCTGGTGCATTTCAATCATAACCACATTGTAAAAATTACCCTGTGGCAGCCTTAAGGTGCCGTAAGACCGATACCCCACCTCCTGCTCAATGTACTGATAGTACTCCAACCCGGGAGACACGAGTTCCATGCGGGCGGTATCCCGGAAAGAGCCGTTAAACGCCATTGGCCGCAAAATGGACAGTGGGTCCGTGAAAGGCAAAGCACCCAGTTCCGTTCCGGAACCGATCCAGTCCCAGCCATCCGGAGTGATCTTGTAGTAGGCGTAAAAACCGACGGTGTCCGTAAAAATGCCACAGACGTTCGCCTCGGGAAAAGCATCGCCAAAGGGAGTCAACCCGGGAGACATATTCTCCACCGTTGTCCGGGGGGCGCCGGGAATAATCTCCAGCCCGGAAAAATCCCACACCTGCCCTGGTTCCGGCAGGCCGGGGTTTATGGCTTCGGGATACACCTGCGCCATTACCTGTGAATGGCCGATACGTGGAAAAAACTGATGGTTAAACGCGGGTTGCCCCAAAAGGGTATTAACCAATGCCAGCCAAATAAGTGCTGAAGTAGCCTGCTTCATGAAGATTATTTTTTTGTGAGTAAAAGATTTCAGAAAGGTGGACAAAAAAAGCAGGCGAAAGGTGGCAGTTTCAGGAAGGTTTTCCGGAGGCAGGGAGGGCAATGGAGCCTTTTGCGGGCCTTGCGGATGCTACAGGATAAGGAATGAATGATTGATTGATTGATTGAATGGCAAATAACGCCGAACAGCCCGCTCATGGACAGACAGCCTTCATTCCCTCAATCATTTGGATGAGTTCCCGGAATGCCCTTCAAAGCCGGGCGATCCGCTCCAGAAATTCCGCTTTGCGGCTGCGCGACACCGGAACGGTATGGCCGTTCTTCATGATGATCTCGCCTCCTTCCCCGCGGATGTATTTTTTAATCTGGCTCAGGCTGATCAGAAAAGAATTATGGACACGCAGGAACCCGGCAGGAATCAGCATTTCTCCAACTTCCTTAATTGGTTTGGACAGCAGCATGCTCTGGCCATCGGTGAAAAACAGGTTGGTGTAACTGCCTTCGCTCTGGCAGTAAACAATATCGGCCACTTCAACAAAATGAAGGCCTTCCATGGTGGAAAGGGCAATAGTGGCGGGAGGCGCCCCTCCCGGTGAACGGTGGCGTTCCATGAGTTCAAACTGAGCCCAATGGGGGGACTGGCGTTGTTGTTTTGCCTTTTCTACTGCCGATTTCAGTTCTTCTGCGTCGATGGGCTTGAGCAGATAGTCCAGAGCGCTGATCTTAATGGCGCGTAGTGCGTACTGGTTGTAAGCGGTGGTGAAAACTACCTGAAAGGTAACCGGCCGCACCCGCTCCAGCAGGTCAAAACCATTAAGGCGGGGCATTTCAATGTCCAGAAACAATAAGTCAGGGGGAGATGCCTGGATGTATGCCGCCGCCTTTTGAGGGTCGTTGAATTCGGCCAAAACTTCTACTTCCGGACAATGTTTGGCCAAAAGTGAGGAGAGCAACTCCGTACAATACAATTCATCGTCAACAATGATGGCTTTCATAAGCTGTCTTTTTAGGAAAACTTGTTTTTATTCCATAGGCAGGAAGATACTCACCCGGGTTCCTGCCGCACTGCCAATTTCATCTCTCAGGTCCTCGATCCTCACGGCAGCTTTTGCCTGAAAGATCTCGTTGATGACTTCTATGCGTTCTGCGGTTACCTTCATGCCGTGCGATTTATGCAGAGTGGCCGATTTACTCTTCAGCCGGCGGGCCATCTCCCGGCCTATGCCATTATCCTCAACAATAATGGCCAGCCGGCCATGTTCCGGATAAGCCTTCACCCAGAGCCGGCAATCATCGCTTTCCTTATGCATCAGGCCGTGCCAGATGGCATTTTCCACATAGGGTTGCACGAGCATGGGAGGCACTTCGATGCTGCTGGTATCCAGTTCCGAAGCGATTTCAATGGAGTAGGAAAACCGGCCGACAAAACGCATGGCCTCCAGTTCAATGTACAGGCGCAGGGCCTCCAACTCATCCCTCAGGGACACCAGGTCACTCCGCGAGTTGTCGAGCACCAGGCGAATGAGGCGGGCGAATTTCGTCAGGTAAGCAGAGGCTGCATCCGGCTCGTTGCGCTGGATGAACCGGTTGATCGAGTTGAGGCAGTTGAAAAGGAAATGGGGGTTCATCTGGGAGCGGAGAGCCGCCATTTCCACCTCCGCCAGCTTTTTGTTGAATTCGGCTTTCATTTGCGCCTCTTTTCGGACCTGATTAATGCGAAACCGATACGCGCCGTAGCCCATACCTGCAATTGAAGTGATGAACAGGACGATGAACCAGGGCTTTCGCCAGAAGGGAGGCGCGACAAAAATACCCAGTACCTTTACATCGCTGCTCCAGATACCATCCTTATTCCTGGCTTTAAGACAAAAGCGATACTGCCCCGGTGGCACTTTTGTATAATTTGCTGTACGGCGGCGGCCGGCCTCTATCCATGATTCATCCAGCCCTTCCAGTTTGTAGTAATACGTGTTCTCTTCCGGCAAAGTAAAATTCAGGGCGGCATATTGAATGGAAAAGAAATTTTCGGAAGGTTTCAGACGCAGTTCATCTCCAAAATCGACAAGGCGGCCCTCTTTTTTATACTCCGCTCCTCCTACCGTAAAGGCCGTCAACGCCAGGCGCGGCGGCCGCTCGTCAACCGGCAGGCTATCCGGATGAAAGCGGACAAACCCGCGTTTGGTGCCGGCAAACAGCTCCCCGTTGAGCCCCACGGAAAACCCATCCAGAGTAGCATCTATTTTAAGGCCGTGTCGTTCATCGTAATTGCGAATGGTAAAAGTGCCGGGGTCCATGCTACTGATTCCGCTGCCGGTGGCGAGCCAGAGGCGCCCCTTTTTGTCCATAGCCATACCTTCCAGCAGAGAATTGGCCAGCCCGTCTGCCTTGGTGAACAAACGAGCCTGCCCTTGAGAATCATACCGGACGAGCCCCTGCCGGCAGGCAATCCAGAGGTTGCTCTCTTCATCAAATTCCAGGCCGGTTATTTCCATCAGGGAAACAGGGCCGCCGCCGGAAGGGAATTCCGTAAACTGTGTCCATTTTCCAGATGCCGTTTCAACGCGAAACAGCCCTTCACTCACGGTGCCGAGCCAGATAGCCGCCCCGCCGGGGCTGGCCGCTACACAATAGGCGGACCGGGGAGCAGGCATCCCTTCGGGTGGGGTTACAAATTCAAATTTCCCGTTCTGCCGGCGGTAATGCAGTAACCCTGCCCTCCATTTGGTGATCCACAAATCTCCCCTGGTATCCTCAGCAATATCAAAAGTGGCGCGGCCGATGGCCTCTGAAGGCAAGGGAGGCATTTCCACAGGCCTGAGCCGCCGCCTGCCCAGGTCCGCCTGAAAAAGCCCTCCCCCTTCCAGCAACCACGTCAGCCCGTAACTATCGCGAAAAATGCGGGTTGGAAACCCCTGGATGGATGGCCTGAATTCCGACGTGATATCTCTTGATATTCCCGTAGCAGGGTCGAAAACAAAGATGAGGTTGGTATAAAAGGAAGTGATGTAGAAAAGGCCGTCGTCCGGGTTTTCAAAAATGTCAAATACCGAATTGTCATAATCATAGCGGGGGTGGCCTTCGAGCACCACGTGCCGAAACCCCTGCAGGTAAGGGTCCAGTTTAACCAGCCCACCCGAAGTGCCCACCCAAAGGATGCCATCCTGGTTCGTGGCCACGGCACTCGGGCTGGCATCCGGAAAGCTGTAGGGGTCGTCCGGGGTATGATGAACCAGCAAAACCTGCCCCGTTTCGGGATAGAGAACAGCCGGCTGGCTCATCCAGACCCCCCCTCCTTTCAGAAGGGCCACTTCCGTACTGCCATCGATAAATTTACCGGGAATGAGCCCCCAGCCGTTACATTCGCCGGTATGGGGGTTGAGGGAAAAGAGATCCTGTCCAAAGCCTGTAAACCAGATCACCTGCCGCTTGTCATCCGCACAAACAGCCCCGGGCCCATACTGGAGGTGGCAATCTTCCAGGCTGTGATAGGCCAACCGCTTTTCCGGCAGGTTGAAGCTGAAAAGCCCCAGGAGGCTGCTGGCCCATACCTCATCCGGCCCTTTCCGGGAAACGGCAGTGAATCCGTTCTCAGGCGCATTGCGGTAATTAACCGGGCGTTGAGCCAAAGGGACATCCGGCGCATCCAGCCATTCATAATCAAAACCATCGGGGGGAAACCAAAGCATCCTCGGGCCATCCCGGGTAATCACCACATGCCCTTTACTGCCAATAAAAATGCTCGTACTCGAAGTGAATGCCCAGTTTCCGGCATCTTCCTGACGGGGAGGAACCCTCAGGAAATCTCCCGTCGAGGGGTTATAAATATCGATGCCCCGGTTGTGCACTACCCAGATCCTGCCGTGGGGGCCTTCCGCCAAAGCAACAACCACTTCCCCGCTTATACCGCCTGGCTGGCCGGGGTCCGGCAAAAAGGGCCTGAACTCATATCCGTCAAACCGGTTGAGGCCGTTGGCCGTTCCGATCCACAGGTACCCCCGGCTGTCGCTCAGCAAACTTCGCACCTCGTTATGAGAAAGGCCGTCACGGGTTGTGAACTGTTCAAAGTGCAAGTCCTTCTGAGCAGTTGTGCACAGCCACCAGGATAATGCGAACAGTAAAGAAGCCAGGCGGCGCATAAGTTTCGGATTAGCAGTTTTGTGCTGATGAGACGAGGTTCCCTTCAGCCTGCTAAATTACGCAACCCCGCCATTATCGCCCGAATAAATTTATATCCGGCAGGATTGAACTTATATTCTGCGTTTACTTTTTCTCTTCGATCTCCGGAACCGGCCCCAGCACATCTTCAATACTCAAATATTTCACCTTTCCAAGTGCCTCTACCTCTTCCCCAACCAGGCTGCGGTCGCCAACCACAACCAGGATCATATTTTTAGGGTCAATGTATTTGCGGGCAGCTTCCTCAACCTGCTCTTTCGATACAGCCAGCAATTTTGCTGTGTGCTGGTTGAGATAATCTTGCGGAAGGCCGTAAAAGATCACATCGCTCAGGTTGGCGGCGATGGATTCCACATTCTGAAATTCGCCGGGAAACCCCAAGGCCAGATAGTTCCGTGCTTTTTCAACATCCGTTTCCGAGACCTCCCGGATACCATTCAGCTCTTTCAGGAATTCCCGGATGGCCGGGCCGGTCACCTCCGACTGCACATCGGCATAAGCCATAAAAAATCCCTGATAGCGCGGTTGCCAGAATACGGACCGCGCCCCATAAGCATAGCCGTGCTCCTCTCTGATGTTCTGGTTGAGGCGGGAAGTAAAAGAAGCGCCCAGAATGGTATTCATAACGGTAATAGGGTATTCATCGGCCGTCAGGCGGCTCGTGCCGGGCTCTCCAAACCGAAGGACCGACTGGGCAGCACCCGGTTTGTCGATAAAATAGATCGAAAAATCGGCGGGTTTCGGCGGCGGCGGTACTTCCCGGCTCTTCAGCTTGCCGCCTTCCCATCCGGATAAGGCTTTGCTGAGTTTTTGCCGGAGAGCGCTTTTTCCAATATCACCGACAACGACCAGAAAAGAATTGGCGGGAGTAATGAATTCCCGATGGAAGTCTTTAAGGTCCTGGACGGACAGGGATTTCAGGCTGGCTTCCGTTCCGGATTCACTTCGGCCGTAAGGATGCTCTTCACCAAAAAGAAGCTCCTGAAACGCCCTCATGGCCACTGCCTGTGGTTCATCATGAGCCTGGGCAAGGGCCACCAGGGCTTCGGTGCGTTTCCTTTCCAGTTCCTCCGCTTCGAAACGGGGCCGAAGCAACACATCGGAGAAGAGCTCAAGCCCCTTTTCGAGTTTGGAGGTAGGGGTAAACAGCCTGAGGCCCAGCTCTTCCCGGTTCGCATAAGTATTCAGAGAGATTCCCAGAAAATCAATCTCTTCGGACAACTCCAGGGCATTTCGCCCTCCGGCGCCTTCATCCATCATATCGGCAACCATTTCCGCCAGGCCCAGCTTATCCGATGGCTCGTAAACGCTGCCGGCACGGCTGGCCAGAACGAACTGCACCAACGGTAATTCATTTTGTTCAACAAGATAAACCGGCAACCCGTTATCCAGTTTAAACTGCTGCACTTCCGGCAACTGCAGCGCTTTGGGTTTCTCCATTTCAGGATATTCTCTGCGGTCGGCTTTCTGGCCAAAGGCCAGAGCTGCTGCCAATACCAGGCAAAACGTGAGGATATATGATCTCATGGTTTGATGTTTTGGTTGGGAACGGCTAATTCGGCCTGCCCTTCCGGGACAATGCTCAACAACACCCGCTTATGCGGATCGAGAAATTGCCTGGCCATCACGGAAAGGTCATCCACTGACAGGGCGCGGTAGCGGCTGAGGTCCTCATTGGCGTAGTCGGGGTTGCCGGTGTAGTAGAAATACTGGTTCAAGGCATCGGCCTTACGAAACAGGCTCTGAAAAGAACGAAGCATGCTCACCTCCCTTTGGTTCAGGGTGCGCTCCAGTTCTCTTTGGGTAGGTGGCGCATTTTTCAAACCCTCCACTTCTTCATCGATCACCGCCCGCAATTCTTCAAGGGAATGGCCGGGGCGGGCAGTGGCCATAAGGACAAACATAGACCCCATAGCCCTCGAGGCCTGAAAAGCCGAAACGTCCTGGGCAATACCCAGTTCATATACCAGCTTTTTGTAAAGCCGGGAGTTTTTTCCACCGGCCAGTATATCTGCAATGACGTCCATCTCCGCATCTCCCGGAGCATAAAAAGATGCTGTGGGATAAGCGAGGTAGAGGCGGGGCAATTGCACATTATCCTCCAGGGTGAGGTAGGAAGGCCCGGAAAGCGAAAAGGGTTCCGAATCAGGTGGAAGCACCTCCTCCCCTGCCGGTATTTCCCCAAACCAGTATTTTACCCGCTCAAGGGCTTTTTCGGGGTCAATATCGCCGGCAATGACCAGGGAAGCATTGTTGGGCCGGTAATATCGGTTGAAAAACTCCACCACATCTTCATAAGAGGCTGCAGTCAGGTCTTCCATATACCCGATGGTGGGCCAGTGGTAAGGATGCCCTTTGGGGTATAGGGCTTCCACCAACCGGATCCAGGCCATGCCGTAGGGGCGGTTTTCATAAGACTGGCGGCGCTCGTTCTTGACCACATCCCGCTGGCCGTCCACTTTTTCGGGCGACATGGCATCCAGCAGGTATCCCATGCGGTCCGACTCGAGGAACAAAGCAATATCCAAAGCACTGGAAGGGAGCACCTCGTAATAATTGGTGCGGTCCGTATTGGTGGAGCCATTGTTGTTGCCGCCGGCGGATTCCAGCAGGTTGTCAAAATCGCCTTCCTCTACATGGCCGGAGCCTTCGAACATAATGTGCTCGAAAAGGTGGGCAAAGCCGGTCCTCCCCGGTTTTTCAAAACCCGACCCCACATGATACCAGACATTGACGGCCACCATTGGCACTCTGTGGTCTTCATGCAGGATGACCGTTAACCCATTATCCAGGGTATGGATCTGATAGGGCAGGCTCAATGCCTCTTGCCCGGCAGCAAGCCCGGCAAGCAACATACCCGCTATCCAGAGTATCATTCGGTTCCTCATGATCTTACATTTTGAGATTCTATCAGGAAAGTTACTTACTATTAAAGAGAAAATCGGGGAAAATATTGCCAAAAGGAGAGAGTTGTGCAGGTAATCAGTCCGCTTTATTTGACAGCACCTTTTTCAAAAGGCCATTTACTGCTCCGTTCGGCAGGAAGGTGTCCGCCGGCACAGGCACAGATGCACTCTACGAAGAAAAAATTTCGAAAAACTGCCACCAGCCTCCCCTGCCCTTTGTCCAAAGAGAAAAAATAAAATCATGAAGCCACAACCGAGAGTTTCACTGATCGCCACTCCCCATAAAGGCATCCGCAATTTTCTGTCCCGGGTATCCCTGGAGGCCGGGTCCGTCGATTATACCAACCGGGAAGCGATAACCGGATTGAAACAACACTTCGAGGAGATCTGCCTTTTACTGGAAGAGCACGCTGCTTCCGAGAACAACTTTATTCTGCCTGCCCTCGAGGCACGCATTCCCGGCAGCGCCGCCCACGATGAGGCGGATCACGAGTCACTGGGCAATCTTCAGGCCAGCCTGTTGTCCAAACTGGAATACCTCCTCCGCTCCGGCCTTACCGGCCAGGAAGCCCGGCAACTGGGATATGAGTTTTATCAGGGCCTGAGCCGCCTTCACGCCAGCCACCTGGAACACATGCTGGAAGAAGAAACGGTAACCCAGGTACTGATGTGGCAACATTTTACCGACGAGGAAATGCTGCAGATCCACGAACAGGTCATCCGCAGCATTGCACCTTCCGTCATGCTCACCTGGATGAAGTACATTCTACCCGCCCAGACACCGGCGGAGCGCGTTCAATTGCTCAGCGGGCTGCAGGCTAATTCCCCCACCCCATTTTTCCAGCAAGTGATGGAGGTAGCAAAGAGAATATTGACAAGCCAGGCCTTTAACGAGTTGGAGGAGGAACTAAAAGCGGTTCCCATCAGCTGACCACCAAAAATAAGGGGGCGCCTTCCGGACAAACAGCCAGAGGGCGCCCCCTTATTTTTGGTTACATCAACCGCAGTTTAGAAACTATCGATCATTTCCTTGACCTCCTGCTTGGACTTACCCAGCTTTTCCTGCAGGCGCCCCAGCAGTTGATCTTCTTGTCCTTTAGCATAGGCCAGGTCGTCATCAGTCAGCTGGCCATACTCTTCTTTCAGTTTGCCTTTGATCATATTCCAGTTTCCGCGGATCTTATCTGTTATTGCACTCATGGTTAATTTTTTTGGTTAAAAAGAAAGGTTCAGGGATTATTCCGATCAACTCTCGAAAGTTTCATTCCATTTCTGTTCGATGTCGTTCATCGAGTCTTGAATATCGGATTTGACTTCCTGCCAGTTGTTTTCAGCCGTTTCGCCGAGGCGGTTCAATTCCTGGCTGAGATCGTTGTTCCAGGCTTCCAACTGGTTGATCTGCTGGTTTATTTTTTCAGCAGCTTCATCGGAAGCTGTATTCAGCTGTGCCTGCAAATCTTCGATCTTCCGGTCAATATCTCTTTGCAGCTCTTCAATGTCAGCCCGGAGTTCTTCCCGGCCGGTTCGAAAAGCATCCGCCATATCTTCAGTAGCTTGTTCAACATCTTCGGCAGCTTCATCGACCTTAGAATCTGAACTATTATTACAGGAGGTGAAACTCGCCATACTGAACAAAGCAAAAACAAGGACCCATAAATTCAGGGTTTTCATATCATGAAGTTTTAGTTAACAATTTGAAGTACTCCCGGGGTTGGTAATCAGTAAAAATCAGAAGTATCTATATCATCTTCGGGCTCAGGACTTACACTTTCTACTTTTGCCGGCTTCACGCGGGCAAAGTAAACCTGGAACCCAATGGAGAAATCGATCTGGTTGGTGTATGTCTGAGTGCTGGTATTTATTTCATCGAAAACCAGTTCGGCATTGCTTCGGGCCCAGTTGTATTTCAGCTGAGCTTCGATTCCCACAGCATCACTGGATAGTATGGTAAACCCGGGCCCAAATCCGAAGGCAATGACATCGTTTGATACTGTTTGAGGAGTACCGTCAACAGCAACCTGGTTTTCAGAACTGCCAAATCCCATCGTCGCTTCGAGAAAGAAAGCCTTTTCCTTACCAACCGGGAGATAATAACGGGTGAACGGCCCGAACAGCAGGTCGCTATCGTACGACTTATCAAAACCGGCAGTGGGGTCATTAACATCTACGGGTTCTCTGACCCGGTTAAGGGTATAGTCCAGCCCAATCCCTAGGGCCCACCGGTCCAGCAGGAAATATCCCACTGCGGGAGCAATATTAAACTGGGTCGTCCGTGCCCCTTCACTACTGATATTTGCACCTTCGGACTCTACGTCCGTAGAAGACTCCGCTGCTGAAAACCCCAGCGTACCTCCCATCATGAAATTTCCCTGATTGAAAGCCTGGGCCCGTACTGTCAGCACGGAGGATAAAGCAACTAGAAAAACGAGGATCATTCTGAACATCACGTTATGGGATTTGTATTTAACAGATTCCTGAAACCAACACAAATTGCTGATTTTCAAATATTTAAATAGATTCCTTTATATAACCTATTTTACCCGGCCGGTGTTCGTCCGAAGGCTTTTTTTCTCGAAGAGGAAAGAGGGGAAATGATTATTTCATCTTTTTTTCCATACCAGGTAGCTCCCTGCCAGGCTTACCAGTCCGAAAATAAAATACAATATTGCCCTCTGCTGTCCGGACTGGTCGTGAGCGGACAATTTTAACCCCAGGACATCGAGGCTGGCCGAGGATTCCTGATAAGTATTCACGGCCAGGACAACGAGTACAATCCCGGCAATTAGCAGAAACAGAACAAATGCTTTTTTCATCATTTGGTTAGTACTTTTGTTTAATAAGGTTTAGTGCCTAAAATTATGTTTAGAGGCAGAATTGTAACTTACCGCCTTCAAACCCAACCTCCAGATATACGCTAAATACGGCGTCCACTGATCAGCCGAATAAGGACTACGATAATTGCCAGGACAAGCAAAATATGAATATAGTCTCCCATTGCTGCTCCGCACCCCTGGTACCCCAGAAGCCAGCCAACAAACAGAATGATCGCAATAAGCCATAGCAGGTCTCTCATAAATATTTGATTTACAGTTTTGTAATTAAGAGATTGTCCAAAATTCACCTACTTAACCGCCGATTTCTGGTTCATGTTCGTTTTCGAAATCTCAACATTGAAGAAATAAAAAAACCGAATGCACCATCACAATACATCCGGTTTACTAGAAATGTATGAAACATATTAGGGATTACACGCTAATTCGGTTTTGTTCAGCTTTTTAACTGAAACCAACCGTCCCATGTTCGATATTCAACAGGGCAGGCTATTGTGCTTACGGCATTCTGGCGTAAATCAGGGATCAGGCGGGAAGATATCCCCTAATGTTCACCCAAAGCCATTGAACATATCCCTTTTCTAAAAGGTTTTTTTAATGACAGGGCCTGGGTAAGGAGGCGGAAAATGCCTAAGGAAACCTGCCGGGCCCGCCCGATAAACATCTATACTAAACCAAAAACCATTAACATGAGTAATAACAGAAGACTTTTTGGACTGGGCCTCCTGACAGGCGCCGCCGTGGGATACTGGTTAAACACGGAAAAGGGTAAGGCATTCCGCCGGGATATTGCCCAAACCGTAGGCGAATACAGCGATGAGCTATCCGCGATGGCCAAGGAAAATGCCACGAGGCTCTCCGGCAATCTTTCCACCGCCATGGAAAGCAGCCAGAACTGGGTAAGCGGCGCCAAAGGCAAGTTGAAAAACTCTATCCACGACCTGGCTGATACGGCCGAACACACCGTTGATGACGTTGCTGAAAAGCTGGAAACAGGGCTGGAAAATGCTCGCCGCCGGGTCCAGGAAAATGCGGCGAAGCTGGAGAATGGGAAGAGCAAGAAAAAATAACAGCATCTTTTGATTTGCCCTTAACTCAATAGCAAAGGAGCCTTCCACTGCGCAGTGGAAGGCTCCTTTGTTATTGAAATGGGGATAGTTGGAAGAGTATCCAACCCCATTGTTATTCTTCCTCCTCGCCGGCGGCGACAGAGGTGGCAGTAGTAGCTGCTGTCTGGCTACCTTCTCCCCCACCCCCTCCACGACGGCGGCGGCGGCGGCGGCCACCACCCTGGCTTTTGCCGGCGGTGTATATTTCGTTGAAGTCAACAAACTCGATCATAGCCATTTCCGAAGCGTCGCTGCGGCGGAAGCCGGTCTTGATGACGCGAACGTAACCGCCTGGGCGGCCTGCTACTTTAGGGCCAACGACATCAAAGAGTTCTTTTACAGCTACCTTGTTCTGTAAATAGCTGAAGACCACTCGCCGGGAGTGGGTCGTATTGTCTTTGGATTTGGTCACCAGAGGTTCGATGTAGGTGCGCAGGGCTTTTGCCTTGGCAAGCGTTGTGTTGATTCGCTTGTGCTCGATCAGTGCGGAGGCCAGGTTGCGCATCAGCGCCTTGCGGTGGGCTGACTTGCGGCCGAGGTGGTTGAGCTTCTTTCCGTGTCTCATTTTTAAAGAATTTTTCTTCGCAACACTCTTTCACCGGCGCGCCGTGCGGGCGCTGAACCGCAGGCAGGTTCCGGCTCAGTGAAGAGTTATTGCAGGATTGACAAAATGGCCTGCTTGTTTTCAGCTGGAAAGCATTTTGAAAATGCCTTCCAGCTGAAAAGCTTACTCTTCGTCCAGTTTGTACTTGGACAGGTCCATCCCGAAGGTCAGCCCCTTATCCTGGAGCAATTCTTCGATCTCGACCAGAGATTTCTTACCGAAGTTGCGAAACTTCAGCAGTTCGTGCGTATCGTATTTGACCAGTTCCGCCAGTGTATTGATCTTGGCTGCCTTGAGGCAGTTGTAGGCGCGGACGGAAAGGTCGAGGTCTTCCAGAGAAGTTTTCAGCAGCTTGCGCATGTGGAGGATGTGCTCGTCCACGATGTTTTCTTCGCGGCTGGTCTCGTCGTCGAACTTAATGTTTTCATCCGTGATCAGCATCAGGTGCTGGATCAGTATCCTGGAAGCCTCCTTGATGGCGTCTTCCGGGTGGATGGTCCCATCTGTTTTGACGTCGATGGTCAGTTTCTCATAGTCGGTACGCTGGCCAACACGGGTATTTTCCACGCGGTAGGCTACGTTTTTGATCGGGGTGTAGATGGCATCGACCGGGATAACACCGATGGGTGCGTCTTTGGGCAGGTTTTCATCTGCCGGTACATAGCCACGGCCCTTGGTGATGGTCAACTCCATTTCGAGGTTAACGAAAGGTTCCATCTGGCAGATCAGCAGGTCGGGGTTCATGATCTTGAAGACATTGGTGTGCTCTTCGATGTCTCCGGCACGGAATTCTTCCTTGCCACTGATGGTCAGATAGACTTTTTCGTTGGTAATGTCTTCCTCTGTCAGCAATTGCTTAAGGCGCACCTGCTTCAGGTTGAGGATGATCTCGACGACATCTTCAACGACGCCGCGGATCGTGGCAAATTCGTGTTCTACACCGGCAATGCGCACGGCAGAAATAGCAAAGCCCTCCAGGGAGGAAAGCAGCACCCTGCGCAGGGAATTGCCGACTGTTTGGCCGAAACCCGGCTCAAGTGGTTTGAATTCAAAAAGCCCTTCAAAGTCGTTGGCTTTTTGCATTACAATCTTATCAGGCTTCTGAAAATTTAAAATGCTCATATATTGAACTGTGTCTTTGAAAGGAATAAAGCCGATGAAATCGGATAAATAGAAGCCGCTTTTTTAGACGACTAAGGGTGGCCCGCCCACTCTTCGTAAAGCCAACCACCTCCAACGATCCCGCCCTTTGGGCTTGATAACTAAAGCCTGAAATCTTGGTTTTCTCATGATGATCCAGGCCTGTATCTGTATAAATGGCTTTTGACAGCCTGGTTGACAGGCTGTCAAAAGTTCGTTTTTACTTGGAGTACAATTCAACGATCAGCTGCTCGTTGATTTTCTCCGGTATTTGTTCGCGTTCCGGATAATTCAGGAACACTCCCTGCAGTTTATCAGCGTTGAACTCCAGCCAGGGGAATTTGCGCACTTCTGATTTGCCGCCCACGCTATCTTTAATAACCTGCAGCCCCTGAGACTTGCCCCGCACGGAAACGATATCGCCCGGGCGCAGTTCGTAGGAAGGTATATTGGTCAAAACACCATTGACGGTAATGTGGCGGTGTGAAACCAGCTGGCGGGCAGCCCTGCGGGTTGGAGCCAGGCCGAGGCGGAAAACCGTATTGTCGAGGCGGGCTTCCAGAAACTGAAGCAGCACCTCGCCGGTGACGCCTGTTTTGCTGTTGGCCTTTTCGAACAGGTTACGGAATTGGCGCTCCAATACGCCATAAGTATATTTAGCCTTCTGCTTTTCCATCAGTTGGAGAGCATAGTCGGACTTTTGCCTTCTCCGGCGGGTATTACCGTGCTGCCCGGGAGGATATTTCTTGCGTTCGAAGTGTTTGTCAAAGCCATAAATCGGCTCTCCGAATGCTCTTGCCTTCTTTGTCTTTGGACCTGTATATCTCGCCATTGGAGTAAACTGTTTTCTATTAATTAAACCCTTCTGCGCTTCGGAGGACGGCAGCCGTTGTGCGGCACCGGCGTCACGTCTTTGATCCGAGTCACTTTGATACCGGCAACGTCTATGGCGCGGATAGCCGCCTCACGGCCGGAGCCGGGGCCTTTGACGAAAACCTCTGCGGTGCGCAGGCCGGCATCGTATGCGATACGGGAGGCCTCGCTGGCAGCGATCTGGGCGGCATAAGGGGTGTTCTTTTTAGAACCCCGGAAACCGGCCTTGCCGGCGGAGGACCAGGAGATGACCTGCCCCTTCTTGTTCGTCAGAGAGATAATGATGTTATTGAAGGTGGCCTTAATATAGGCCATGCCTTCGGCATCTACCCGTATATTCCTCTTTTTGACTTTTTTTTGCTTGGATGATCTTCCCTTTGCCATTGCTCAAAGATTGATTTATGAGTATTTCGCTACAGCGGATACTAAGCGGAAAGCCAGCATCGTGTAAAGCGCAGATGATTACTTGGTTACTTTTTTCTTGTTTGCTACTGTCTTACGCTTACCCTTGCGGGTACGGGCGTTGGTGCGGGTGCGCTGGCCACGGACCGGGAGGCCTTTGCGGTGGCGAAGCCCACGGTAACAGCCAATGTCCATGAGGCGCTTTATGTTCATCTGAACCTCAGAACGAAGTTCCCCTTCCACCTTATATTCATCGGTAATGATGCGGGCGATCTCCCGGACATTCTCATCAGACCAGTCCTGGACCTTGATGTTCTCATCTATTCCTGCTTTAGCCAGGATCTTGCTGGCAGTGGATGAGCCTATTCCGAAAATATAGGTCAGGCTTACAACACCGCGCTTATTTCTAGGCAAGTCAACACCTACTATACGAGCCATCTTGAATCTTGTTATTTATTCTTTGAATGGCAGTGCTCAGGGAAAATACTATTAGCCCTGGCGCTGCTTGAACTTCGGGTTTTTCTTGTTGATGATATAGATTTTCCCTTTTCTCCTCACGATCTTGCAATCAGCGGAACGCTTTTTTACGGAAGCTCTAACTTTCATGATTGTCGTTTTTCCTGTAAAAAAATATAAACACAGGCCGGCGCTATTTGTAGCGGTATATGATCCGCCCTCTCGACAAATCGTAGGGAGACATTTCTACCGCAACCTTGTCTCCTGGCAATATCCGAATATAGTTCATCCGCATCTTTCCGGAAATGGTGGCCACGATCTGGTGGTCATTTTCCAGGCGGACGCGAAACATTGCATTGGACAAGGCTTCCTCTATAACACCATCCTGTTTTATCAAATTCTTTTTAGACATAGCTTAAATTTCGGTGTGCAAAGATAAGGATTTTGAACGTATTTTCATCCTTATTCTGCGAAAAATCCTTCAATTAGTAAATTGCGGGGAAACAGAGCCTGAAGGGAAGCACTCAAACGGTTTCGGTTTTAAGTTCCACCGGCTTAACATTGGTATTATTTCGGATAGCTTGCTCGATCGGGCTATGGTCGGAGAGTGTTTCAGTATAATCCTTCCGGATGGCTATAGTATGTTCGTAGTGAGCAGACGGCCGGCGGTCTTTGGCATAAACGGTCCAGCCATCAGATTCGGTACGCACTTCCTTACGCCCCAGGTTGACCATGGGCTCGATGGCAATGACCAGCCCTTCTTTCAACAAAGCCCCGCGGCCCCGTTTACCGTAGTTAGGCACTTCCGGCGCCTCATGAAGTTCCCTGCCGATTCCGTGCCCCACCAGTTCGCGCACAACTCCGTAGCTGTGCTCCCGCTCCACGTAATGTTGAACGGCATAGCCGATATCTCCCAGCCTGTTACCGACAATGGCGGCATCGATTGCCTTGTAAAGCGAGGTATTTGTCACGCGGCACAGTTCCATCACTTCCTCATCCACATCACCAAGGGGGAAAGTATAGGCAGAATCGCCGTGGAAGCCATTCAGGTAGGCGCCACAGTCCACTGATACGACATCGCCATCCCTGAAAACCTGGCCGGAGGAAGGGATGCCATGTACAACATGTTCATTGACAGACACGCACAGCGTGGCCGGGAAGCCGCCGTAGCCTTTAAAAGAAGGAATTGCTCCGTGGTCACGGATCAGTTCTTCTGCCGCCTTATCGATCTCAGCCCCACTGATCCCTGGCCGGATAATGCTTCCGACATGAGCCAGAGCTTTGCAGACAAGCAGGCAGCTTTCTCTAATGAGTTCGATTTCTTCGTCTGTCTTGTAAAAAACCATTCCCGACATTTATAACCTTTCTTTAAACTGTTTAAGGCCGGTAAAAGTTTACCAGCCTGTTTTCCGCGTGCCTTTCCCGGCGGGAAAGCGTATGTAAAAGTAAGCATTTCGGGGAAAAGCGCCAAAATGCCCGCGGCTCTGTTACTCAACCCAGGCGCTCAGAATAACACCGTACCGCCCCGTGGGCTTTCCACGAGGCGGTACGGTTATTTTTGATGTTTGATTTTTGATGTTTGGCCGGCTTCGGAACGCTCAGCGGACATCACAAGCCGCACATACCAAATCAAACGTCCATTTACATATTGGCGCCGATGCCCTGAACCCGGCTGCGGCCCTGGATTCGCCCGGACTTTACCAAGCCATCATAGCGGCGCATCAGCAGGTGGCTTTCGATCTGCTGCAGGGTATCGAGTACAACGGCTACGAGGATCAACAGAGAAGTACCGCCGAAGAACATGGCAAAGCTGATGTTCACGCCGAAAGCGGCGGCGAATGCCGGCATTATGGCGATCATGCCAAGGAATACGGACCCCGGCAGGGTGATACGGGTAGTAACCGCGTCAATAAAGTCGGCAGTTGGCTTACCCGGTTTAATTCCGGGAATGAAGGCATTCTGGCGCTTCAGGTATTCGGCGTATTGCTGAGGGTTGACCAACAGGGCCGTATAAACATACGTGAACAGCACTACCAGAATGAAGTAAATGATATTATAGGGTGCTGAAGTAAAATCATTGAGTGCCCGAAGAACCGGGTTGGCGGCAACGTCTCCTCCCCCGCTGGTGACGAACTGAGCAATCGTTGCCGGCAGAAACATCAGTGCCTGGGCGAAGATGATCGGCATTACACCTGAGGCATTGACCTTTAAGGGAATATAGTCGCGCACACCGGCCGCCGGCATGGCGTTGGCGCCACGGCCTACCATTCGTTTGGCGAACTGTATAGGGATGCGCCGCACGCCCTGAACGATGAGTACAACTGCCATAACAACTGCGAACAGAACGGCCATTTCCAGGACGAATACCAGGAGGCCGTTATTTTCCAGTTGAGACTGGAATTCAAACACGATGGATTGAGGAAGCCTGGCGATGATCCCTACTGTGATAAGCAGGGAGACACCATTGCCAATACCCCGGTCGGTGATGCGTTCACCCAGCCACATGGCAAAAACGGTACCGGTAGCCAGGATGATGATATTCGAGATCCAGAACACGCCCATAGGGATGGTGGGGTCGATGGCGCCCAGGCTATTGATATAGGTCAGGTATCCTCCGCCCTGGACCAGGGTAATGGCCACTGTCAGCAGGCGGGTGATCTGGTTGAGTTTCTTACGGCCGGACTCCCCCTCCTTTTGCTGGAGCCGCTGGAAATAAGGTACAGCAAAACCCAGCAGCTGAATGATGATGGAAGCTGTGATATAGGGCATAATCCCCAGAGCAAAAACAGCGGCGTTGTTGAACGCGCCGCCGGTGAACACGTTGATCAGTCCCAGCAGGTCGTTGGGGGTACTGTTATTCTGGCTGGCGCTTTCCAGTACAGAAGGGATCACTCCCGGAAGGACCACATAAGAACCTAAGCGGAACACCAAAAGCATACCCAGGGTAAAGAGAATGCGGGTTCTCAGTTCCTTGATCTTCCAGATGTTCTTCAGAGTGGTAATTAGCTTTTTCATCTACAAAGTATTTACTGCATTTCAACCTCTCCAGGGCGTTGTAAAATGGCGCTTCCATTTTCAGGCCCGGCGCTTTTTACGTCCCTCAAAAAATGAATAATGGGGACTTTCCCCACGATCGTTCCGGATGTGCCGCGGTTATTCCACAGCCGTAGCGGTTCCTCCCAGGGCTTCGATAGCCTGCTTGGCGCTGGCTGAGAAAGCATGGGCCTGAACGGTGAGTTTCGCCTTCAGTTCGCCACCACCCAGTATTTTTACTTTGTCGTTCTTGCGTACAATTCCGTTTTTAATAAGGGCTTCGAGGTCAACCGTATCCAGGTTATATTTTTCCGAGATCATCTGTAACCTGTCGAGGTTGATCGGCGTGTAGGCCACCCGGTTAGGGTTTTTAAAGCCGATCTTCGGCAGGCGCATTTGCAGGGGCATCTGGCCTCCTTCAAAGTTGCGCTTCTCCTTAAAACCCGAGCGAGATTTCGCGCCTTTGTGCCCACGGGTGGAGGTACGGCCATGGCCGGAGCCAACCCCTCTGGCGATGCGCTTCCGCTTCTTTACCGACCCCTTTGCAGGCTTTAAGCTATTTAATTTCATGACTCGCAATTAATTTTTCTGCCAAAAAATCTTCACAAAGATATCCGGCCGTACCGGCTTTGCAAATTTTTGATTCAAAGAATTTTAGAGGGCTTCCGCTCCCGGAAAAGGCCGAAAAAAGCGAAAGCCAGCGGAGCGCTGGCCTAGTTGGTTTCCTCAACGGCCACCAGGTGGTTAACCTTTGCCACCATGCCCATGATCTGAGGGGTGGCGGTATGCACCACGCTCTGGTTGATCTTGCGCAGCCCCAGAGCTTTCATGGTATCTTTCTGCCTTTTGGGGCGGTCAATGACGCTCTTTACTTGAGTGATCTTGATCTTATTCAACTTACCCATCACGCTTCAGGTTTAGAAAAAAGGACAGTTTTTTAACTGCTCCCTTATTATCCATTAAACAATTTTTCCATAGAAATATTGCGCTGGCGCGAAACATCCATGGGGCTCCGCAGTTTGATCAGAGCGTCGATGGTTGCCTTTACCACGTTGTGCGGGTTGGAAGACCCCATCGACTTGGCCAGTACGTTGTGGACACCGGCAATCTCCAGAACCGCGCGCATGGCGCCACCGGCGATCACACCGGTACCGTCGGCAGCAGGTTTGATCAGCACCTTACCGGCGCCGTACTTACCTTTTTGCTCATGAGGGATCGTTCCTTTATGCAGGGGGACCCTGATCAGGTTCTTCTTGGCGTCATCAACCGCTTTGGAAATGGCCTCGGAGACGTCACGCGCTTTACCGAGGCCGTGGCCGACCGTCCCGTTGCCGTCACCGACAACAACGATAGCGGCAAAGCTGAACGTACGCCCCCCCTTGGTAACCTTAGCTACGCGGTTGAGGTTAACCAACTTCTCCTTCAGTTCTGTTTCAGCGGGCTTAACCCTGTTAGAGCTCTTCTTAGCCATTATTATCTGCTTGTAATGTTTTAAAATTTGAGGCCTCCTTCGCGGGCGCCCTCCGCAAGGGACTTGACCCTGCCATGATAGAGGTATCCACTGCGGTCAAAAACTACGTTTTCGATGTTGTGTTCTTTCGCACGCTCGGCGATCAGCTCACCCACCTTTTTTGCCCGTTCAACCGGTTTTCCATCCTTAGGGACGCCATCCTCACGGGAAGAGGCCGAGAAGAGTGTATGGCCCTGCACATCATCAATGGCCTGGCAGTATATTTCCCGGTTGCTGCGGAAAACACTCAGGCGCGGACGTTCTGCCGTGCCCTTTATCTTACTGCGGATACGCCAGTGGATCCGCTGCCTTCTTTTTTCTTTTGAAAATGACATTGTTCTTCCTTTTTCGCTTTAGTGTAGGGGCGGTAAGCCCAAACCCAAAGCCCATATTTATTTTTGGTACTCGCCCGTCTCTATGAGGCGGGTAAAATGTTTGATTTCTGGTTTGTGATTTCAGCGAGCTGCCGGATAGTTGTCGGGCTTTCCGGACAAACCAAAAATCCGGAACCGCAAATCAAACATTACAAATCACATCGCATTACTTGCCGGCGGCTTTACCTGCCTTGCGGCGTACATATTCATCCGAGTAACGGATACCTTTTCCTTTGTAGGGTTCCGGTTTGCGGAAGGACCGGATCTTGGCAGCTATCTGGCCCAGCAATTGCTTGTCATTGGATTCCAGGCGCACCACCGGGTTTTTCCCTTTTTCCATCCGGGTTTCAACCTTGACCTCATCCGGAAGGGCAAACATGACCGGGTGGGAGTAGCCGATGGTAAGCTCCAGTAACTGGCCGGTATTAGAGGCCCGGTAGCCCACGCCCACCAGTTCCAGCTCCTTGGCGAAACCATTGGTAACGCCTTCCACCATATTGTTCACCAAAGAACGGTACAAGCCGTGCATGGACCGGTGGCGCTTCTGGTCGGTCGGGCGCTCTATGGTGAGCACCCCGTCTTCGACCTTTACGGTGAGGTCGGGATCGATCTGTTGATTGAGTTCTCCTTTAGGCCCCTTAACTGTAACCACATTAGCCCGGCTGACTTCCACTGTCACCCCTTTGGGCAATTCGATCGGAGCTTTTCCTATCCTTGACATTTTTGCTGTGTTTTGGAGCTTTTGAAAACAATTAGTAAATGTAGCAGAGCAACTCTCCGCCGACATTGGCCTCGCGGGCCTGCTTGTCCGTCATCAGCCCATGGGAAGTAGAGACGATACAGGTTCCCAGCCCGTTGATGATGCGGGGAATCTCATTGGCCTTGGCATACTTGCGCAGGCCCGGCTTGCTGATGCGGCCCAGCTCCCGGATGACCGGGTTCTTGGTCTGAGGGTCATACTTCAGGGCAATTTTGATCACCCCTTGCTTACCTTCATCATCGGCAAACATATATTTCAGAATATATCCCTGGTTGTAAAGGATCTCGGTAATGCTCTTCTTGAGCGAAGAAGCCGGGATCTCTACAATGCGGTGCCCCGCCTGCTGTGCATTGCGGATTCTGGTCAGATAATCTGCTATTGGATCTGTAACTGCCATTTTTATCGAAAATTAGGAGTGCGCCCGGCGGCCTGCACCAAACACACTATGATACACTTTTCAAATTCGCTTACCAGCTCGCTTTAGTAACTCCGGGTATCTTGCCTTCGAGGGCCATTTCCCGGAATTTCACCCGGCACAGGCCAAACTGGCGCATATACCCTTTGGGCCGCCCGGTGAGCTTACAACGGTTGTGCAGCCGTATCGGGTTGGAGTTTCGCGGCAGCTTGTCGAGCTCGTCCCAGCGCCCTTCTTCCTTCAACATTTTACGGACAGCAGCATATTTTGCCACTAACCTTTCTCTCTTACGCTCGCGGGCAATGATTGATTTCTTAGCCATTTTCTGAAAATTGCTATTTTAAAATTTTAATTTCTCTGGTTCCTGAACGGCATACCCATCATCTTCAGCAGGGCCAGGGCCTCTGCGTCCGTTTTGGCCGTCGTCACGAAGGTCACATCCATACCTGTGATCTTGTTAACCTTGTCCAGGTCGATCTCAGGGAATATGATCTGTTCGGTAATGCCCATGGAATAATTGCCCCGGCCGTCAAAGCTCTTGTCATTGACGCCCCTGAAGTCCCGTACACGAGGCAGGGCCACGGTGATCAGGCGGTCGAGGAATTCGTACATGCGGATATCCCGCAGGGTTACGCGCACACCGATGGTCATTCCTTCACGAAGTTTGAAGTTGGACACCGACTTGCGGGCCTTGGTAGGCACAGCGCGCTGGCCGGCGATGGTGCTCATTTCTTCGAGGGCATTATCCACCAGCTTCTTATCCTGGGTAGCCTCACCAACACCCTGGTTGATGCAGATCTTGACAAGCCTGGGAACCTCCATAATAGAACTGTACTGGAACTGTTCCATCAGAGCAGGCACCACCTCTTCGCGGTATTTCTTCTTAAGTCTGGGTAAATAACTCATTACTTAATGATTTCGCCGGATTTTTTAGAATAACGAACCAGTTTCCCGTCCACCTCTTTTCTGCCGACCCTGGTAGGTTCGCCGGTTTTGGGGTCCACCAACATGAGGTTGGAGATATGAATGGGCATGGGCACCTCGTTGATGCCGCCGGGGTTGTCCTGCGTGGGTTTGGTGTGCTTCTTGGCCATGTTGACATCTTCGACGATGGCCCGGTTCTTGTCCGGAAGGACTTCCAGCACCTCGCGGGAGCGGTCCAGGTCTTTGTAGGCGCCAGCGATGACCACTACCTTATCTCCTTTCTTGATCTTCAGTTTCGGAGCGAACCTTTTCTGCTGCTTTTTAGCTTTATGTGCCATTGTATATCGGAGTTAATCGCTTCGCAAATGAACAAATTGAATTACAGTACTTCAGGCGCCAGAGATACGATACGCATATAATCCCGTTCCCGCAGTTCGCGGGCTACCGGGCCGAAAATCCGGGTGCCTCTCGGTTCATCATTGGCAGTGAGCAGTACGACGGCATTGTCATCGAAACGGATGTAGGAGCCGTCGCGGCGGCGCACTTCCTTTTTGGTGCGTACGACCACTGCTTTAGAGACACTACCTTTCTTAATACCACCCGGTGAAGCTTCCTTCACACTGACCACGATCTTGTCACCGATGGAGGCATAACGGCGCTTTGAGCCTCCCAAAACGCGGATGCAGAGCACTTCTTTGGCGCCACTATTGTCCGCAACCTTTAGCCTGGTCTCTTGCTGGATCATCGTTCTAAGGTTTAAAAGATTTTTAGCTGTTATCTATACCGGACTTGGCAGGCGTAATTTCAGGGCTTACCGGGTAAAAAAGCTGCCAAGTCTCCGGGTAGCCTGGTTACGGCAAGTGGTTTACTTAGCCCGTTCTATGATCTCGACGAGCCTCCAACGTTTGCGTTTGCTCAACGGGCGGCATTCCATGATGCGCACGGTGTCCCCGATGTTGCAATCGTTATTCTCATCGTGAGCAATAAACTTGTTGGATTTCTTTACGAACTTACCGTAGATCGGGTGGCGAAGCCTGCGCTCAACGGATACGGCAATGGCCTTATCCATCTTGTTGCTCGTGACCACGCCGATACGTTGCTTTCTGAGATTTCTGTTTTCCATTTTAAAGACTGTGGTTTGAAACCTTCACGAATAAATTACTTGCGACGCCTCCTGGCCCTTTTTTTAGAGCGGTTCGCCAATTGTTCAGGAGACATCGCAGCGATCTGCCGGCGGCGGGCTTCTGTCTGCAGGCGGGCTATATCCCGGCGCACTTCGCGCAGCAGCAATGGGTTATCCAGGCCTTTGATCGCGTGGTCGAACTTCAACTTCTGGTACTGGGCTTCGGTTTCTCTCAATTCACTCTGCAGGTCTGCATCGCTGAACTCCTGAAGCTCCAAGAATTTTTTCGTTGCCATGGTATCTTCTAAGTTATTTGGCTTTCAAAAAATTATTCTGCATAATCATGGCGGACGACGAACTTCGTCAATACCGGCAGTTTCTGGGCAGCCAGCCGCAGAGCTTCCTGAGCGACTTCAAGGCTGACGCCATCGACTTCAAACATGATGCGGCCCGGTTTGACAAGGGCCACCCAATGATCAAGGGCGCCTTTACCTTTACCCATCCGCACTTCCTGCGGCTTGGAGGTGATCGGCTTGTCCGGGAAAATGCGAATCCAGGTCTTGCCTTCACGCTTCATGTATCGCGTCATCGCAACACGCGCCGCCTCGATCTGGCGGTTGGTGATCCGGCCCCCCTGGATGGTTTTCAAGCCGAAAGAACCGAAAGCGATCGAGCTACCTTTGTACGCCAACCCCTTGTTACTTCCCTTCTGTTGCTTGCGGTATTTTGTTCTTTTAGGCTGTAGCATTTTAGTATATATTTATACGTCTAAAGGTCAATAAAAAAGCCATACGGGAGGGCTTTTGAAAAAGCCAGGCAAAGGTACGGCATTTTTCTTAGATAATCCTAACGGCGGCGCTGATTTCTTCCACCTCCGCGGCGTCCTCCTCCACGGTCACTTCCGCCCTTCTTGCGGTCCTGTACGCCAACGTGAGGAGAAAGGTCGCGCTTGCCCAGTACTTCCCCTTTGCAGATCCACACTTTCACTCCGATCTTACCATAGACGGTCATGGCTTCCTTCAGCGAGTAGTCGATGTCGGCGCGGAAAGTGTGCAGCGGCGTACGGCCTTCCTTATACTCTTCAGTGCGCGCCATATCAGAGCCGTTGAGGCGGCCGGCGATGCGCACCTTGATGCCTTCTGCGCCGGCCCGCATGGTGGACTGGATGGCCATCTTGATGGCGCGGCGGTAATTGATGCGCGCCTCCAGTTGCTTGGCCACGGATTCCGCCACAATGGCAGCGTCCAGTTCCGGCTTACGGATCTCGATGATGTTGATCTGGACATCCTTGCCGGTCAGCTTCTTGAGCTCTTCGCGGATCCGGTCCACCTCAGAGCCTCCCTTACCAATGATGATACCCGGCCTGGAAGTATGGATGGTTACTGTGATTCTCTTGAGGGTCCGCTCGATGATAATGCGGGCAATGCCTCCTTTGGCAATACGGGCATTCAGGTAGGTGCGGATCTTTTCGTCCTCCACCACCTTGTCGGCAAAGTCTCTGCCGCCGAACCAGTTGGACTCCCAGCCCCGGATGATACCTAAGCGATTCCCTATTGGATTTGTCTTCTGACCCATATCTATGGTATTACAAATTAATGTTTATGCTATTCTTCTACAGCTGTTTCATCTTCGACCTCTTCCACTTCCACGGCATCTCCCATCTCAGCGGCGGAAGACAGGGGCACCCTGTTTTCCACAATGATGGTCACGTGGTTGGTGCGCTTGCGGATGCGGTGCGCCCGCCCGTGAGGAGCCGGCCGGAAGCGCTTCAGCATGCTGCCCTCATCGACGAAGGCCGTCTTTATGAAAAGGTCGTAATCGTCGGCATTCTCCATGCCGTCCAGCTTGTGTTCCCAGTTGGCAATAGCGGAAAGTACCAGCTTCTCGAGCCAAACGGCAGCCTCCTTTTTGGTGAAGCGCAGAATGTCCAGGGCGTCCAGTACGTTTTTGCCGCGTATAATATCAACGACCAGGCGCATTTTGCGCGCTGACATCGGTACGTTTCTGAGTTTAGCTACTGCTTCCATTATTTTAAGTTTTCAGTTGTCGGTTGCCAGTTGCCTGTTAATGTTTACTGAACGGACAACCACCAACGAACAACGAATAACGAATCATTTATTTCTTGCGGTTACCCGAGTGGCCCCTGAAGTTGCGCGTCGGAGCAAACTCGCCGAGTTTATGCCCAACCATGTTCTCGGTGACGAACACCGGCACGAAGGTCTTGCCATTGTGTACGGCGATGGTTTCCCCTACCATGTCGGGAATGATCATGGAGGCGCGAGACCAGGTCTTGATTACCGTCTTTTTGTTCGACCCCTTTGCCTTTTCCAGCTTATCCATGAGTTTGTGGAAAACGTAAGGTCCTTTTTTGATTGATCTTGCCATGCGTAATAGTACTTTTTTCAGCAGAGGGTTAACGCCTCTTGCCGGTCTTTCTTTTGGAAATGATCAACTTATTCGACTGCTTCTTGGGCTTGCGCGTTTTGGCGCCTTTAGCCATCTGGCCGTTGCGCGAACGCGGGTGCCCTCCGGAAGCCTTTCCTTCACCACCGCCCATCGGGTGGTCAACCGGGTTCATAGCGACACCGCGCGTACGGGGGCGGCGGCCCAGCCAGCGCTTTCTGCCGGCCTTGCCAAGAACCTGAAGGCTGTGGTCCGGGTTGGAGGTGGTGCCGATCGTGGCCTTACAGGAAGAGAGAATGCGGCGCACCTCGCCGGAGGGCATCTTGACCGAAACATAGCGGCCTTCACGGCCCATCAGGGTAATGTATGTGCCGGCGCTCCGCGCCAGGGCAGCTCCACGGCCCGGGTACAATTCCACCGCGTGGAGGGTGGAACCCAGCGGAATATCCTTCAGGAAGAGGGCATTGCCCACGTTGGGGGTAGCTCCTTCTCCGGAGAGGACTTCATCGCCGACCTTCAGCTTATCCGGGGCGATGATGTAACGCTTCTCGCCATCCTGATATTCCAGCAATGCGATATACGCGGTGCGGTTTGGGTCGTATTCAATCGACTGTACCGTGGCCGGCATACCGTCCTTATCGCGCTTGAAATCGATGATGCGATAGCGGCGCTTGTGCCCACCGCCGCGCTGGCGGACGGTGCGGTGCCCTTCGTTGTTGCGGCCTCCCGACTTCTTCAGCGGAGCCAGCAGGCTTTTTTCCGGCTTGTCTGTAGTCACCTCAGCAAAAGTATTTCCTAAGCGGAAACGCGTGCCGGGAGTGACCGGGTTATGTTTTTTGACTGGCATGGTATCTGTTTTTGCCGCTCCAGAGATACGTGCGGGAAAAGTTGTCAGTCCTGACGATGAGTGGAAACGTCAGCATTTTCTGTTGTCGGTTGTCAGTTGGGATGAACAGATTAACCATCAACTGACAGCAGGCAACATACAACCTATCCCCGCTTTGCCCCTGGAGCCTGTTTATTACTAAATATCTCCAAAGAAATCAATCTCTTCTCCCTGAGTAAGGGTGACTACCGCTTTCTTGAAAGCGGGCTTTCTTCCGCGGAGGATACCGGAGCGCGTCGTCCGGTTCCTTTCCTTAGCTGGCATGATCATAGTGTTGACGGACTCAACCGTCACCTGATACATATCTTCCACAGCCTTGCGGATCTCGATCTTATTGGCATCTTTGCTGACGACGAAGCTGTACTTGTTGCCTTTCTCCGACAGCATTTCTGCTTTTTCCGTGATCAACGGCTTGATGAGGATCGTCTTTGCCATTTTAATATTGGTTGCTGAAAGCAGGCTGCCCTGCTTTTCTTAGTTAGCAAATGTTTCTTTGATCTTCTCAACAGCTCCTTCGGAAAGCACCAGCGTATGGCTGTTCAGGATTGCGTAGGTGCTCAGGTCGCTGGCGCGCATTACACTGCATTTCTTCAGGTTGCGGCAGGAGAGAACTACCTCCTTCTCGAAATCGGTTGTTACCAGTATGGCCTTCTTGTCGGCCAGCTGCAGGTTGTTGAGAATATTGACGAACTCCCTGGTGCGGGGAGTTGCAAAGGAAAAATCTTCCACGACGAGAATCTCGCCGGAAGCAGCCTTTGAAGACAGTGCGGACTTCCGGGCCAGGCGGTGCACTTTTTTGTTCAGCTTGATGCCATAATTGCGGGGCCGGGGGCCGAACACCCTTCCGCCTCCGCGAAACAGCGGGTTTTTAATATCCCCGAAACGGGCGGTACCCGTTCCCTTCTGGCGCTTCAGCTTGCGGGTCGAACCGGCTACTTCACCGCGTTCTTTCGCCTTGTGGGTGCCCTGGCGCTGGTTCGCCAGATATTGTTTGACTGCCAGGTAAACAGCATGATCATTCGGCTCAATACCAAAAATATCTTCCGGAAGGTCAACCTCCCTGCCGGTCTTCTGGCCCTGAATATTTACTACTTCGAGTTTCATGTCTTTGTGTGTTTGTGTGCCGTGGCTTTTTTTTGCCTTTCCGTTCATTTATCGTCACTGAAAGGCCGCGCCACGGGCACTGACGCACGAATGATTTACTTTTCAAGAATTACAAAAGACCCTTTGTGGCCCGGGATCGCTCCCTTGACGAGGATCAGGTTCTTGTCCGGGAAAATCCTTAGGACTTCCAGGTTTTTGACCTTAACCCTGCTGCCACCGGTGCGGCCGGCCATGCGCATGCCTTTAAACACCTTGGAAGGGAAAGAAGACGCGCCGATTGAGCCGGGTGCGCGCTGGCGGTTGTGCTGGCCGTGGGTAGCGTCGTTCACACCACCGAAACCGTGGCGCTTGACAACCCCCTGAAAGCCTTTACCCTTGGATGTGCCAACGGCACTTACGAGGTCGCCTTCTACGAAAACTTCCTCAACTTTGATGAGGTCACCGAGTACCTTTTCTACGATACTGAAATCGCGGAACTCGACAACTTCACGCTTAGGACCTGTCTTTGCTTTGTCGAAATGCCCTTGGAGAGCTTGGGATGTGTTCTTGACCTTGGCGTCGCCGAATCCGAGCTGCAGAGCATTGTATCCGTCAGTTTCTTCCGTTTTCACCTGAGTAACCACACAGGGGCCGGCTTCCACAACGGTACATGCAACATTGCGCCCGCGGGCGTCGTACATGCTGGTCATTCCAATCTTTTTACCGATTATACCGTTCATCAGCAATAAGGTTTTATACAGGCATTAGATCCCAGACTTGGGCACCCCTGAGCAGTTGCCAGGCTGCTTTCTTCCACCCGAAGGCGGGAAGGAAGGGGCAGCAAAGAACAGACGCCTAGTATCCGACGTCTAATGCCATAATGTAATGAATGGTTCTACGTCAGTTTAACCTGAATGTCAACTCCACTCGGCAGTTCCAGTTTGGACAGGGCATCTACTGTCTTCTGGGTGGGAGTGTAAATTTCGATGAGGCGTTTGTGGGTACGCAACTGGAACTGCTCCCGAGATTTCTTGTTGACGTGCGGTGAACGGAGCACGGTAAAGATCTTCTTCTCGGTGGGCAGCGGAATCGGCCCAGTAACGACAGCGCCACTGTTCCTCACCGTCTTAACGATCTTTTCAGTGGACTTGTCCACCAGGTTGTGATCGTAAGACCGGAGCTTGATTCTGATTTTCTGATTCATGCCTTTTATTAAATAGTTGATAGTTGTTTGTTGTCCGTTGCCGGTTATCCACGGACAACCTGCAACTAACAACCCGCAACTGGTTTTATACTTTTACTTCGCCTTTGGCTTTTTCAATGATATCCTTGGCGATATTTGTCGGAGCTTCCGCATAGCGGGCGAACTCCATGGTCGAGCTGGCCCGGCCGGAGGTAATCGTCCGAAGGGCAGTTACATAGCCGAACATTTCCGACAGCGGAACATCGGCCTGGATGGCAACAGCGCCACCGGCACGAGGCTCCTGCCCTTTCGGCAGGCCGCGGCGGCGGTTGAGGTCACCGATAACGGAACCGGTAAATTCTTCCGGAGTAACTACTTCGAGCTTCATGATCGGCTCGAGGATCACCGGTTTGCATTTGGGAGCTGCTTCGCGGAAACCTTCCTTGGCGCACAGTTCGAATGCCACCGGCTTAGAGTCAACCGAGTGCATGGAACCGTCATAGACGCGGACTTTCATGCTGTCGATGTTGTAACCGGCCAGAATGCCGTTTTCCATCATGGCGGTAAACCCGTCACGGATCGGCTTCTGGTAGTTCTTATCGATGGAGCCGCCGACGATATCCCAGACAAACTGCAGTTTCACCTTTCCATCCTTGAATTCCTCGCTGTTGAGGAACTCCTGGTCTGCCGGGCCGATCTCGAATTCCATATCGGCGAACAGACCGGAACCGCCCGTCTGCTTCTTGAGGCGCTCGCGGTGAGTCTGGCTGACGGTCAGCGCTTCTTTGTAGTTAACCTGCGGCGCACCCTGGTTGACTTCCACCTTAAATTCACGGCGGAGGCGGTCAACGATAATTTCCAGGTGCAATTCGCCCATACCGCTGATGATGGTCTGGTTGGTGTCTTCATCGTAACGAACGCGGAAAGTAGGGTCTTCCTCGGCCAGTTTGGCCAGTGCCATACCCAGTTTGTCCAGGTCTTTCTGTGACTTGGGTTCGACGGCAAGGCCTATCACCGGGTCGGGGAAGGTCATACTTTCGAGGACGATCGGCGCGTTTTCGGCGCAGATGGTGTCACCGGTGCGCAGGTCTTTGAAACCTACGGCCGCAGCGATGTCCCCCGCTTCAACGCGGTCAACCGGGTTTTGTTTATTGGAGTGCATCTGATACAAGCGGGAGATACGCTCCTTCTTGTCAGAACGCGTGTTCAGCACATAGGAGCCGGCATCGAGGGTGCCGGAATAAACGCGGAAGAACGCCAGGCGGCCCACGTAGGGGTCGGTTGCGATCTTGAACGCCAGGGCAGAGAACGGCTCGGTAACATCCGGGCGCCGCTTCTCCTCCTTCTCAGTCTTGGGGTTGATGCCGGTGATGGCCTCAACGTCAACCGGAGAGGGCATAAAGGCACAAACTGCATCGAGTACGGCCTGAACACCTTTATTTTTGAAGGCGGACCCGCACATCATCGGAATGATGCTCATGTCGATCACCGCAGCGCGGATAGCGGCGCGGATCTCTTCTACAGAGATGGAATCCGGGTCTTCAAAGTATTTTTCAAGCAGCGTCTCGTCGTATTCAGCAACTGCTTCCAGCAGCTTTTCGCGGTATTCGGCAACTGTATCCACCAGGTCTTCCGGAATGGGCACCACTTCATAGGACATACCCATGTCATGGTCATTCCAGATGCGGGCTTCATTGGAGATCAGGTCAACCACTCCTTTGAAGGTCTCTTCCGCGCCGATGGGCACCTGCAGAGGAACTGCGTTGGCTCCGAGCTTCTCCTTCACGTCGTTGATGACATTGAAGAAATCCGCACCGGAGCGGTCCATCTTGTTGACAAACCCGATACGGGGCACCTTATAGCGGTTGGCCTGGCGCCAGACGGTTTCAGACTGAGGTTCCACGCCGGAAACGGCACAGAACAGGGCCACAACGCCGTCGAGCACCCGCAGAGAGCGCTCCACTTCCACAGTAAAATCAACGTGGCCCGGAGTATCGATGATATTAATGGTATATTGTTGGTCCTTCCAGTTCCAGTTGGTCTTGGTGGCAGCCGAAGTAATGGTAATACCCCGCTCCTGCTCCTGCTCCATCCAGTCCATGGTGGCAGCACCATCATGCACCTCGCCGATCTTGTGGCTGATACCGGTATAGAAAAGGATACGTTCGGTAGTCGTAGTCTTTCCGGCATCGATGTGAGCCGCAATACCAATATTTCGAGTTAATTTTAGATCTTTTTGAGCCATGACTACGCCGTCAGGATTTTAATTGATTAAATGGTTATGATTGGTGAAACTTAGAGTGATCAGACGCGGAAGTGAGCGAAAGCGCGGTTGGACTCCGCCATCTTGTGGGTGTCTTCCTTACGCTTAACGGCGCCACCTTCGCCCTTGGCAGCTGCCATAACCTCGGCAGCCAGTTTCTCCGCCATGCCTTTTCCGCTGCGCTGGCGGGAGAACTTGATCAGCCACTTCATTCCGATAGATACTTTGCGCTTGGCGCGAATCTCGGTCGGGATCTGGAAAGTGGCGCCTCCGATGCGGCGGCTGCGTACTTCCACCTGTGGCATGGCGTTATTCAGCGCTTTTTTCCACATCGCGTGCTCGTCCTGCTTGGTACGTTCCTTAACGATATCCATGGCATCATAGAAAATGCGCAACGCAACCGTTTTCTTGCCCTGCCACATCATGTGGTTGACAAACTGGGTCACCATGGGGTCTCCGTACCGGGGGTCCGGCTGAATAACTCTAAGTTTTGGCTTTCTTTTTCTCATTACTCTTTATCCTAATTAGAGGTTTCGCAAATGGATTGAAACATAATTTACTAGCTCTTCGGGCGTTTGGCCCCATAACGGGAGCGGGACTGCAGGCGCCCTTCCACCCCGGCGGTGTCCAATGCACCCCGAACGATGGTGTAACGCACACCCGGAAGGTCCTTGACACGCCCTCCGCGCACCAGCACGATGGAGTGTTCCTGAAGGTTGTGCCCTTCTCCCGGAATATAGCAGATGACTTCCAGGCCATTGGTCAGGCGCACCTTCGCAACCTTACGCAGAGCAGAGTTCGGCTTCTTAGGCGTCGTCGTGTAAACACGGGTGCAAACACCACGCTTCTGAGGACATCCATCCAGCGCACGGGACTTGCTCTTCGTTACCACTTTTTTCCTGCCCTTGCGTACAAGTTGATTAATTGTAGGCATCTTTCTATTCGTAATTTAGTCTGTATAACAATACTTTATCGACAATTGGATATACCTTGCTCGAAAAGCGATTGCAAAGGTATAGCTTTTTTCCCTAAATACAAAAACCCGTTTTAAAATTATTATTCCTCCCGAAAACCGGTATCCATCCGGGTCCTGCCATTGCTTCCAACCGGTCAAATTTTCTATGCTTCCGGCTTTTCTTTGCCAAATTTTGCCTCTTCCGGCATCCGTTCCCGAAAAATTTTTCCGCATCCTCAACCATTATCATCTTTTTCGTACATTCATCCCTAAACCGCCAAACCCTCTATCCATGTTTGTTTCGCCTATCGGTTACCAGTCTGAGTACGAAGTGCGCACCTACGAGATAGACAGCCACAAACGTATGACCATACCGGCCATAACCCGCCTGATGCAGGAGGCGGCCATGCAGAACGTCATCCGGCTCAAACTGTCCGTCTGGGACCTGGAACCGGAAAACATTTCCTGGGTACTGATGCGAAAGCAACTGCACATTTTCCGCCTGCCGGTGCTGGGAGAACAAATTCAGGTAATGACCTGCCCGGCTGGTTTCGAACGCATGTTCACCTACCGGGATTATAAAGTGCGGGATAAAAACGGAAAACTGCTGGCTGCTTCTTCTTCTACCTGGTTGCTGATGGATACAAACACCCGCCGGATGTCGCCGATACCGGATCATATCCTCGCATTCCAGAAGCAAATGCCGCCCCCCGAAGAATGCCTGCCCCGCCCTGATGGCCGGTTGCCGCGGTTTGAACAGGCGCAATCCACAAAATATTTCGAGGTCAACTGGCACGACCTGGACTTCAACAGGCACCTCAATAACACCTTATATATACAGTGGCTCCTGGAACCCCTCCCTGCCTTAGTACTCGAAAAAGGCATGCTTCGACAACTGGACATCAACTACCGCGCAGAATGCCACTGGCAGGACCAGGTCCGTGCTGAGGTGCAAGCCCTCGACGAACCGGGCCAGTTCCTCCACCGCCTGTCCAAAAAGGAGGACGGTAAAGAACTGGCAGTGGCAAGGACGAAGTGGGAAGGATAAAAGTGTAATAGTGCTATCACCAGAAAAATAACCTGCTATGTATAAGCCTATTCTCTTTGCCGTCATCCTGACAACCGCAGCCTGCAACAACACCTGCCCATCCACGTTGCAGCAACAAACTGAACAGAAAGCCAAAACCTACTTCGAGGTTTACAGCCAGCGTTCCGACTGGAACAGGTTTCTGTCTTTCTACCGGGATGACATTCAGTTTTTCGATACCAACCTTCGGTTCAAGGCAACCGGGATCAATGAATTCAAGGCTTTCTACAACTGGCCCGGCCCTGGCTTTGAGAAGCTATCTCCCTCCCAGGCTCACCTGGAGGTCGAATCACTGGTTGTCGGCGATAGTACTGCCGTTGGCCGCGGGCACTTCAATCCTTTCTATTGGCACGGCCAACTGCAGGAATGGGATGACGGTTCCTTTACGATCTGGCTTTATTTCGACAGGCAGGGTAAGATATACAGGCAGTACGATTTTATTACTTACCCGGCCGGGTTGCTCACCGGTGAGAACAGGGAGTAATGGATTCACATGCCTACCAGCCTCATCCGAACCCGCCCGCTCGGCACGGGCTGCAATTGAAAAACCGTATGCTCGCGGGGGATCAGTACCGGTTCAATCTCGGCAAAATCGCCGGAAGAACGGGGATAGGCCACTACCCTGACGGGAGTATTGCCGTCCAGAAAAACAATAAGCGCCACATCGTTCCGCTGATCAATGTCAAAATGGCTGAGCCCATCCAGGTTGACGCCCAGTTCTTTTTCAAGTTCACCAAGGTGGCTGTAAGGAGCCAGGATCAGCAGCTGATCCCACTGAAAGTCCCCCAATCCGGAGAACGTCACCAGGCCCATGTTGCCGGAAAGAGAAGCCTCAATCTCAGCCTCTATGAGCTTTTCCAGCCCCTCACTACTATCCAGCTGGCCCCTGAACTGACTGCAGGCTGAAAAAATCAAAGCCCCGACGACGTATATTAAAACAGTTCGCATGATCAGATCCTTCATTTTCCGATTAACAATCTTATTTGACTGCAACGGCAAAAATAAGGAAAGCAGGTTCAAATTTCAATCCGACAGCTCACAGCTTTCCTCGTCAAGCTCCGTTTCGATGGTATAATGGGAAAAAGGGTACTTCCTTAGAATGTCTTTCATCTCCCGCTTGGCCTCCATGATCTGGCTGAAGGTTTGGATATCTTTCAATACCACATGGGAAGTAAAAACGTGGTTCTCCCCCTCCAGCGACCAGAGGTGGGTATGATGCAGGGAATCAACATGGGGGACGGACAATAGCCGCTTCTCGATATCTCTCAATGTGACCCCCTCCGGCACCCCCTGCAGGAAAAGATGCAGGGTGTCCCGGAGGCGCCGGATCACATTATACAATATATATATGGTGATGGCCAGCGAAAGAGCGGGGTCCAGATAATGGATATCCCGGAAAAGGAGGACGATGGCTACAATCAATACGGCCGCCCAGCCAAGCACATCCTCCAGCAGGTGCCAGGAGACGACCCGCTCATTCATCGTTTTGCCGGAACTCAGCTTCCAGGCTGCGTAGCCGTTGACCGTTACGCCGATAATAGCGAACAGGACCATGCCCTGAGCATTGGAATGCTGGGGCTCCAGAATCCGGCCCACCGCCTCGTAGATAATGAATACCGAACCTCCGATGAGCACCAGGCTGTTGACCAGGGCGCCAAGCAGGGAGAACCGTTGATAGCCGAAACTGTACTGTTCGGAACTTTTTTGTTTTGACTTGCGATCCAGGTACCACGACAATCCCAGAGAGAAGCTGTCGCCCAGGTCGTGCAGGGCGTCGGAAAGGATGGCTACGCTGTTGGTCAGCAGGCCTCCGATGATCTCCAGCACAGTGAAGGCCAGGTTGAGGAAAAAGGCGATAGTGAGATTTCGCCCCGAATGGTTGTGATGGTTGTGGCCGTGTGGCATGTTGTTCAGTATTTTACATCAGATGCTGAAATGTTCATCTCCCGGGGCAAGGGCCGCAGGAGTGCAAAACAATTGCGATTATTGATTGCAACAGAATTCATTTCCATGAAAAAGGACTCGTCATAATATAAAAGGATGATATAAATGAAACAAAAGACAGCATTCAGCCTTCCCTGAAAACCTCTTCCCGCAAATTTCCGAATTTGTCGAAACTCTGGCGCACACTAAATAATATTGTCAATGTCACACTCAATGTGATGCAAACGAAAATCGTTACCATGATCGCAATCTGATACCGGATCGCTGTATCCGGAGAAGAGCCACTAATGATCTGCCCCGTCATCATACCAGGAAGAAAGACGACTCCCATGGTGGCCATACTCGCGATGGAGGGATTCAGAGAGGCCTTCAGCCCATCGCGAAAGAAGGGCGCCAGCGCTTCCATTTGCCCGGCGCCCGCCGCGAGGTGATACAGGTAGCGGCCACGGCTGTTGCGGATGGCCTTATAGAAATCCGCAATGCCGATAATAATCCCCTTGAGCGCGTTTCCAAGCAACATGCCGCTGATGATGATGAGGTACTGTGCGGTAAAGATGTTGCCGAGGCTCAGGAGAATACCGTTGAAAAACAGAAGGATGGAGCCCGACGATAAGAACAGCGCGATGAAGACCGGCGCGAGAAATTTCCGGTAGTTCAGTTCAGAGTTGTTGACCGCTGAGAAGGTGGCGAAACCGACGGCAGCCACCACCCAGCCGATATTGATCCAGGTATTATCCCAGCGGAAAACATAGATCAGCGCAACACCCACCGCCGCCAGTTGCCCGGTCATACGCAGGACGGCCACCAGCAGGCGCTGCACGATACCGATGCGGAAATACCAGGCGATGCCTAATGGGATCAGCAAAAGCAGGTAGCAGAGAGCCATAGCCGAGAGGGGGATGTTTACAGCGGTATTCATTGTTTTTATGTTTGTGGCGGGAATGCCGGATAATAAAAATTTACCCTCCCAATTCAATTTTCCGGAAATCGTACTCGCTCCAGCCGCGATCGTGGGAGACGGCGATTATGGCTTTGCCCTCCAGGGCCGCCAGGTGGCCGATGGCCTTATCGCGCAGGGCTTCATCAATAGCAGAGGTGGCCTCATCCAGCAGGTAGAGCTCGCGGTCCAGCAGCAGGGCGGTGATAAGGGCCACCCGCTGCTTCTCGCCGCCCGACAGCTTGCTAATGTCCTGCCGCAGCTTGTCGGCCTCCAGGCCGAATTGTTCGAATTTGGCGAGCACCTGCTCTTCGCTGTATTCCAGGTGGCGGTTAGCACGATAGCTGTAGATGTCGCGAATGAAATCTTTCACCTTTCCGGAACCGATGTTCAGTTCCTGGGGCACGAAGGCCATGCGCTGGCGCAATGGCCAGACATTCCCACTGCTGAGCAGTTCTCCGTCAATGCGCACCTCGCCTTTGTCCGGCTGCACGAAACCCAGGATGAGTCGCAACAGGGTCGATTTCCCGCTGCCCGAAGGGCCTTTGACAAGGATCTTTTCGCCCTCCGCTACCTGCAGGCTAAAGTCCTGAAAGATGGGCTTGCCGCCCAGGCGGAGGGAGAGGTATTTGAGTTCGAGTTGCATGAATGGTCGTTGCTGATGAAAATAATAATATACAGGCTTTTTAGGTACACTTAATGCTCTTCATTACTTCCTTACAATTCTGTTCAAAGTTCTTTATTTTTTCAATCAAAAACAGATCCCTCCTCAGCTGTCCAAACAGCTTCTTAATGCGAATGTTCCGCCTCCCCTTTTTTCATCTCTGCGATGAGATAATAGGCATTATTCAGAGCGAACCGGGCATTTGCCGGAACTTTCCGAAGGAAATCGACCCCTACCCAACCGGCATTGGGCCTGCCGGGGATTACCTCAACCGGCCTGAACATCCACCCTGCTTCTTCCTCCTCCGCCAGGAAGGCCACGTACTGGCTTCCGTCTCTCGTAATGGCGTCTTCCGGCAGGGCGAAGGTTTCCGTGCTATCCGTCAGTATTTCTCCTTTGATATACATGCCTGGAATCAGCTTGCCGGTTTTGTTCTCGATTTCGGCGTGCACATGGACTGCCTTCGGGCCCCTTTCGAATTTTTTTCCGACTGAATAGATCCTGGCGTATAACTCCTTTCCGGGAAGGGTTTCAACCGTAAACCGCACCTGCTGTCCTTTCTCCACCTTGTAAATATCCTTTTCAAAAACCATCAAGTCGGCATGGATATGCCCGATGTTCACCACCTCAAACAGGCCTTTGTCGGGCTGGACATACTGGCCGGTCTTTACCTCCACCAGCGTAATCGTGCCGCTGATCGGGCTGACGACAGGCATCCGGGTGTAAAACTGTCCTTCCCGGATGGGGGCCGGGCCGAGCCCGAGTTGCCGAAGCTGCAGTTCATAGCTCTTAACCTTCGCCTGGCCGGCGCGGTATTCGGCCTGTGTTTGCTGGAATTCCCTGCCAGAGCCCACCTCCTTCTCAAAGAGGGTTTGCCGGCGCTGATACTCCTGCTCCAGAAACTGAAGGTTGTTGTATGCCTCCAGGTATTCGCTTTGAATGCGCGTAATACCAGGGTGAGAAAGATAGGCCAGCACCTGTCCTTTTTTCACGTCATCCCCCTCAATCACTCTAATGGAAGCCACATTGCCCCCCATGACGGCAGTGACGATGGCTTCATTCTGAGGCGGCACTTCCAGCTGTCCGTTGGCGACTACAACGGAGGAAATTTTTCGGCGTGGAAGTTCTCCGGCTGTCATTTGCAAAGCAGCAAACTGTTCAGGAGAAAGATGGGCCGCATCTTCTTCTTCATCGTGGTGATGGTGTTCGTTTTCTTCTTCCATCGGGCTATTCCCGCCTGCGCAGGCTGTTACAAACAAGAGGGCAGCCAACAGGCTGATCATATTAATTACGCGTTTCATTTTTTATTTTTTTTATCAGGCAAACTGAAAAGCGGTGGACGAATCAATTTTTCCGGTGCTCCGTCCAATTCCAGCTATTGCCCGGATCTTAGAAAATATTCCAGGCGGCACCTGGATTGCAGGTAGCGCCCCAGGGCGTCCTGGGCGTTCACTTCCACTTGTGCGGCCGCCTGGAGGTTCTGAAAAAGGTATACGTAGTCGATGGCGCCTTCCCGGAAAGCGAGTAATGCCCCTTCCATCTGTTCACGTGCCAGCGGAAGGGCCTCCTCCTGGTAAAAGCGCCAGGAGGCATACCATTTTCTATACTGCTGCCGAAGCGCCCGGTACTCTGCCTCAAGCTGCAGCCGGTTTTGCCGGAAGTCCTGTTCCGCGATCTGCTGCTGGATTTCGGCAGCCTGTATCCTGCCCTTCTCGGGCCTGGCAAACAGGGGAAAGGTTACCCCCAACTGAAACTGATGGAAAGGAAGCTCACCGGCGATGCTTTGAAGGCCATATTGTGCACTGAACCGGGGCTTCAGAGCTGCTTCGGCCACATCGCGCTCCGCCTTTGCCACCTTTATGCGTTGGGCAGCCACGGCCAGCAGAGGATGCTCCCCGTCTGGCTCACCGGCATCCAACGGCTCGAACCATTTGCCCTCAGGAGTTTCAGAGGCGGTGTAAAGGGTATCGCCGGCCAGCCACAGGTTCAGCTTCTGCACAGCGGTAGCGTAATCGAACGCCGCCTGCTCCTTCTGCATAGCCGCAAGCCTGGCCTGGTTAGACGCTGCCAGAAAGGCCAGTTTTGAGGTTTCCTCCACCTCGTACCTCACTTGTGCCGCCCGTTGAAACTCCCGGTAAATGGAATCCAGCCGGTTGTACAGCAAAAGGTTATTTTTGGCGATATAGGATGCAAAATAAGTTTCCTGCACCTGCCTTTTCAGCTCGGCCTCGCTCAGGTTCATCGCTGTTTCCGCCAATGCCACCCTCTGTTCCTGCAATCTTCGTTTTGGGGCGATGCTGAACAAATCGATATTCTGCTGCTGAACGCCGATGATGGTGTAAACCCCGCCATTTCCTCCTCCCAATTCTTCCCCGCCGGTAAAGGCCTGAGTGTTGCCCAGGCCCCAGGCTGTTTCTTTCAGCGCCTGCTGGCGGTCAATTTCCAGGCGGGCGGACTTTAATTTCGGGTAATTGGCAACCGCAATTTCCACCGCATCCTCCAGGGATATGGAAAGCCCGGCTGCCGGTTGCTGAGCAAACAGGGGCGCCGGAGCCATGAAGCTCATCCCTCCGGCCAGAAGGACAATAACCGGGATGGCTCCGGTTACCGGCCGGGGCAGGGAGCGGGTTTCTGTCCAGCGATAAAGGATAGGCAAAACAAATAGAGTGAGCAGTGTAGAAGTGATCAGCCCACCAATGACCACGGTAGCCAGGGGCCGCTGCACCTCCGCCCCCGCGGAAGCTGACAAGGCCATAGGAAGAAATCCGAGGATATCGGTCAGGGCAGTAAGCAGGATCGGCCGTATCCTTCTTCTCGCGCCCTGCCTGATCCGCTCTTCCAGGCCGGCCCTGCCTTCTGCCTTCAGTTCATTCCAGCTGCTGATCAGTACCAGCCCGTTCAGAACAGCAACGCCAAAAAGAACGATAAAACCTACGCCGGCGGAGATGCTGAACGGCATATCCCGGAGCCAAAGCGAGAATACGCCGCCAATGGCTGCCAGCGGAATAGCCATAAAGATCATGACACTTTGCCTTAATGACCTCAGCGCGAAGAAAATCAGGACAAAAATAAGTGCCAGGGCAACGGGCACCACAATTTGCAGGCGGTTGGTGGCCCTTTCCAGGTTTTCAAAAGCGCCGCCGTAACGAATGTAGTAACCGGAAGGCAAGTCCAATTGGGCATTCAACTTCCGCCTGATCTCCTCCACCAGCGTTTTTACGTCGCGGCCCCGCACATTTACACCCACATAGACCCTCCGGTTGGTGTTGTCCCGGCTAATCTGCATGGGGCCGGGTTCATAACTGATGTCAGCCAGTTCGCGGAGTGGGATCTGGGCGCCGTTCTGGGTATTTATGTACAAGTTGCGAAGGTCATCGATGTTAGTGCGGTGAATGGAATCCAGTCGGACGACCAGGCCGAAGCGCTTTTCTCCTTCGAAGATCACCCCGGCCTTGCCGCCGGCAAAGGCAGTTTCGACTACCTGATTGATGTCCTTCACATTGAGGCCGTACTGAGCCAGTTCGTCCCGGCGATAGTTTACCGTCATCTGAGGAAGGCCGGTGGTTGCCTCCACCTTCATATCGCCTACCCCCTCAACGGTAGCGATGATCCGGCCCATTTCCTCCGCTTTATCCGCCAACACCTGCAGGTCTTCGCCGTAAATTTTTACCGCAATATCTTCCCGCACACCGGTCAGCAACTCATTAAACCGCATCTCAATGGGCTGGGTAAATTCATAATTCACCCCCGGCACGATACTGAGTTTTTCCTTCATCTTTTTGATGAGTTCCTCTTTGCCACTTGCCGAAACCCATTCTTCCCGGGGCTTAAGCATTACAAAACAATCGCCGATATCCATTGGCATGGGGTCAGTCGGCACTTCGGCCACGCCGAAACGGGTCATGGCATGCTCTACTTCCGGAAAGTTTTTCAGCAGAATGCGCTCGATCCGGGTCGATGCCTCAATACTCTCCGACAGGGCGCTGCCGGGTTTCAGGATGACGTGAAAAGCGAGGTCTCCCTCATCAAGTTGAGGGATAAATTCCCCACCCATGCGGGTGAATGTAAAAACTGAAACAGCGAATAATGCCAATGCTGAAGCGATAACGGCCGGGGAGCTTCTAAGCGCACCTCCAAGAGCCTTATCGTACCGGCCCTCCAGCCAGGCCACGATCCGGCCTCCCCAGGACATACCGCCCCCTTTCCGGATCCGGATAAAAAGGGCAGAAACCATAGGGACATAGGTCAGGCAGAGGATCATGGCGCCCAGCATGGCAAACATAAAGGCCAGAGCCATTGGCTGGAACATCTTTCCTTCTACTCCTTCCAGGAAGAGAATGGGCAGAAAAACGATCAGGATGATCAGTTGCCCGAAGAAGGCGGCATTCATCATTTTACTGGAGGCCGTAAATACTATTTCATCCCGGTTCCCGGCGTTGGGGGCCTGGCCCTCGCGCAAACGTTGTACCATCAGAAATACCGCCCCCTCCACGATGATAACTGCCCCGTCCACGATGATTCCGAAATCAATGGCGCCCAGGCTCATCAAATTGGCCCATACTCCGAATACATTCATCAGGATAAAAGCGAATAGCAGAGACAGGGGAATAGTAGAGGCCACAATGAGCCCGCCCCGCCAGTTGCCGAGCAGGAATACCAGGACAAAGATGACGATCAGAGCTCCCTCCAGCAGGTTGGTGGAGACGGTATTCGTGGTTTCGGCAATGAGGGTGCTGCGGTCCAGGAACGGTTCGATCGTTACTCCATCCGGCAAAGACTCCTGGATCTGGCCCATGCGTTTTTTTACCGCTTCGATCACCTCATTGGAATTGGCGCCCTTCAGCATCAGGATCATTCCGCCGACGGCCTCTCCTTGCCCATCCCTGGTAAAGGCGCCGTACCTCACGGCGCTTCCGAACTGCACCTTTGCAATGTCTGCAATGTGAATAGGGATGCCGTCCACCGTTTTCACTACGATATTTTCAATGTCGGAAACAGAACGGGCCAGGCCCTCTCCCCGGATGAAGTTGGCCAGGCGGCCTTTTTCGATATAAGCGCCGCCGGTGTTCTGATTGTTCTGTTCCAGGGCCTCGAATACATCGGTGATGGCCAGGCCTATAGCCCGGAGTTCATCGGGGTCAACAGCAACCTCGTATTGTTTGAGTTTGCCTCCGAAAGCATTGACTTCCACCACGCCTGGCACCATGGCCATCTGCCGCCGAACGATCCAGTCCTGGATGCTGCGCAACTCCATAGCCGAATACTGCTCCTGATAAGCAGGATCGACTTTAAGGATATACTGGTAAATCTCCCCGAGGCCGGTTGAAATGGGCCCCATAAACGATTCGCCGAAACCTTCCGGTATCTCTTCCCTGGCCATGGCCAGCTTCTCGTTCACCAACTGGCGGGGCAGATAAGTCCCCATACCGTCTTCAAAAACAATGGTAACGACCGACAGCCCAAAGCGGGAAATGGAACGGATCTCCACCACTCCCGGCAGGTTGGCCATGGCCACCTCCACCGGGTAGGTGACAAACTGTTCGATATCTTCGGTACCCAGGTTCGGCGCCTGGGTAATAACCTGTACCTGGTTGTTGGTAATGTCCGGCACGGCGTCAATGGGTACTTTAGTCAGGCTCCATATTCCCGCGCCGGTTAGCACGAGCGTCAATAAGCCGATCAGGAGCTTGTTCTCAATGGAAAAAGCAATAATTCTATTGATCATTGGGTGTATTTCAGAATTGGAAAAAGAAATGAGCGTTGAGCGGCAGGAAAGGTTATCGGACGGCGCCAGGTTACATTAAGTGGCAATTTCCCATTGCCGCTTAATTTGGCAAGCCCAATCTAAATTTGTGTTTTCCACTTCACCGAATGGTTTTCTGAACCACGGGCAATCAGCAATTCGAATCAATTACGGTACTGCCAGTACGCGGATAAACCTTGTAACCAGACAAAACACTCATGAAAAGTAAAAAGGAAAGGTCAGGCCGGAATCGGGGGACGGAAAACAGAAGACAGGTAAGAATCCGCTATGCGGTTAACGGGCAACAGAGGTTCCTCTTCGATGGCTGCAATCCGTTGCACGGGCGGAGCAGGCTTCAACCCCAATACTACGAAGGTGCCACAGCAGGAACAAATGCAAAGGGGAGAGCAATGGTCACTCTCCTCGCTGGAGTGATGGTGAATACCGCCAGCCAGGTTGGTTATTTCAACCGGTTGCCCGGAGGCCTCAGCAACACACACCTGCGCATTGTCCGCACAAGGCAGAAATGCCAGTGTCAGCAGATAAATGGCCAGAATGGTGGATGTTGCTGATCTCAAACCGTTCGGATTTCTGCAAAACTACCTATTAATCCATGGAATGTCAAATGGAACAATTATCCACCTTTTTGCAACAATAGTGGATGCAGGGCCCACCAAAAGCCGGCAACTTTGTATTGTTCGTTAAAATAAACAAAGATCATGAATACACCATCCGTCATTTCCGAAAGCGTTTTGTTTCAGCCCGTGAAGTGGGTATTTTCAGCCTTGCAGAAAGGTGCTGCTTTTATAAAGGCGTCTTTCCTGAATTGGGTGGAAACCGATTACAACGAAGCAGCCATAGCTGAATGGGAATCGCTTTCAGAAGAGGAAAAGGAACAGTTGCAAAAAGATTTCTACGTGGCGGATATCTATTTCTTCCCTTATTTTTATTTGTGATGTGAATCATTATTTTTATAGGTGACATACTGTTTATTTTCAAGTGACAGCCTTCCGGTAAATGGTAGAGCTCGGCCTTCGGCAGAATTGGAAACAATTCACACTCCTGGTGGCCATCAACGCCTTTGTTGGTGGCATGGTGGGGCTGGAGCGAACCATTTTGCCGGAGATCGCCGGAGCTGAATTCGGTATTGCCGCCAAAACCGCCATTCTGTCCTTCATTGTGGTTTTCGGTGTTGCGAAGGCCATTTCCAACTATTACACGGGAGCGCTGGCTGACAAGGTAGGCCGGAAAACCCTGCTTACATCAGGCTGGGTGATTGCTCTGCCCGTCCCGCTTCTGTTGATCTATGCCCCCGACTGGAGCTGGGTCATTTTCGCCAACATCCTGCTCGGCGTACACCAGGGGCTGTGCTGGTCGAGTACGGTCGTCATGAAGATAGACCTGGTGGGCGAGAAAGAGCGAGGCCTGGCCATGGGCCTAAATGAATCGGCAGGCTATCTGGCGGTAGGCGCCGTGGCCTTCCTGACCGGGTGGATGGCCGCGGAATATGGCCCCAGGCCATATCCTTTTTACCTTGGAATAGGCTTTGCCCTCATTGGGCTATTCAGCAGTTGGTTCCTGGTGAAAGATACGGAACACCACGTAGCTTTAGAGACGGCGCGCAGCGATACTCCACCTCTGACAAATGTGTTCTGGGAAACCACCTGGAAGAACAAAAACCTGGGTTCTATTACACAGGCGGGGGTGGCCAACAACCTCAACGACGGCATGGTTTGGGGCGTACTTCCCATTCTACTGGCAGCGAAAGGCTTTGGACTGGAAGAGATCGGCAAGATCGCAGCCCTCTACCCTATTGTCTGGGGGCTTGGCCAACTGCTGACAGGCAAACTGGCCGACCACCTCAACAAAAAAATGATGCTGGCCGCAGGGATGCTATTACAGGGCGCCGCACTGCTTTTAATGATATATGCCTTATCCTTTACTCAGTTTGCCGCCCTTTCTGCTACCCTGGGTGTAGGAACGGCTATTGTTTATCCCACCTTTCTGGCGGCCATTGCCGATTATTCGCCTCCACAGCAGCGGGCGGAAAGCATTGGGGTGTTCCGCCTTTGGCGAGACCTGGGTTACGCTATCGGCGCCCTGCTGGCAGGAGTGGTGGCAGATACGCTGGGTATTGCCTGTGCAGTAGCAATGATCGGTGGGCTGACCATCATTTCAGCAATAATTATCTGGATAAGGATGGATGGAAGGTGTGTATAACAAATTGCACTTTTTGTTTGGGTCGTGGATTGGTAAGCCCGTAGCAAAGCGAAGGGATTGCTAAGCCTTTCAGAGTCTGACTGTGCAATTTGTTACACACACGATGGAAGTTGAATTCACATAAACTCCTTCTCCTCCAGTACCTCTTTCCGCTCTTCATACTCCTCTCGGGTTATCTCTCCTTTGGCAAAACGGTTTTTCAGGATTTCCAGAGGCGTTTCCTCTTGTTTGCCGGGATAAAGAGGGTTGTTCTTTCTCCTACGCGTAAAAGACCACGCTCCGGCAATTACTATTATTAATACGATTACCCATAAAAACATCATGGCTGAACTGGTTGTGGTGAAAAATTGGTAAGCCGGGAGGGATCAGGTATTGTTGCCTTTTAGAGCATGCTTGGCTCATATCCCCAACTTCCATCCCGATGTATTCCCTTGCTTTGGAATTTTGAGCAAACCTTTAATAGAAGGTATAAGACTGACCCGATGTTCGATTCTAAGCATTTGGTTTGCCGGATCAATTGGCCTCCAAACATACTCTGAAAAGGCTGGCCGGAGCTTTACACCCGGCCAGCGAAAAAATGCGTTGGTATGAAAAAATTACTTTTTGGCAGTGATCAATTTTCCGGTAAAAACCACTCCTTCCGCCGCCGCTTTCACCCAGTAGAATCCGGGGAGCAGCCGTTCCACATTCAGCTGTTCCCCATCCTTGAGCTTTTGCCTGAGCACCATCCTTCCCCGGTTATCGTACAACCACACTTCAAAGGGCCGTTGAGACGGCAGCGGAAGGTGCACCTCCACAAAACTACCGGCAGGGTTGGGGTATATCTGAATGGTTTTCGCCAAAACTTCTGTTGCGCCGGCCACCTGGCAACCATTTCCCGAATGGTAGGGACTTTCGTAGGCGCCGGCGTCGATGCAGCCGCCCTGCAGCCGGTTGTTGCCTGCCAGGTCATAATCGGGCATCCCTTCATAAGCCATACCGGCGTCAATGGCAGAGCTGTTGGGCACCAGCCGGTAGTTGTTATCCAATAGTGGCAACGGCGCGGAAACCACCTGGTCCGTCGGATTTAGCAAGCCCTGTATGCCGATATCTCTGGACAGGTTGCCTCCCAGAAACCGGATGACAGCGGTACTGTCTTCCAGAGAAGCCTCAGGCCCCGGGTGTTCCGGGTTATACAGGATGGTATTCTGCAGCTCGAAGCTGGATGCAGCACCGGACAGGACAGCGCCTGCATGGTTTTGGGCAATGGTGGAATTGGCCAGCCGGATGGTTCCGGAATATTTACCGGCAATGACGGCATTGGCGCTAACATTTTCAACGAACAGGCTGTTTTCAATCCTTATGCTGGCTTCCCGGGTGGCGGGAAAAAACAGGGGGTATGCCAAAAGGGCTCCTCCCAAAGGGCTCTCGTTATATTTAAAAATGCAGTTCCGGATGGTTGCCTCCAGGCCGGGGTTGCTGATGGCTAGCCACAGGGCCCCGCCCTGCCCGCCGGCAAAGTTGCCCTCAAAAAGGCAATCCTCCACCTCATAGGTGGCAGGCGATTCGGAGTAAACCGTCAGGCCTCCTCCCCTCTTCTTTGCCTCATTGTAGAAGAAAGAACAGTTGGCCACCCGGTAATGAAAGAACCCGGCGCCCGGAGGGCTGCCCATGTCCAGCCCGGCACTATTTTTGGCTGAATTGTTCCGGAAGGTGCAATGGCTGGCCGTCACCTGCCCGGAAGCTCCGCTCCAGCCGGCAGCCCATATAGCGGCGGTCGCATAGTAATTGTTGAAATTTTCGGAGAAGGTGGACTGGGTGAGCTGAAAATCTACCTCCTGTCCTGCAAGCCGGAAAAACAGGCCGCTGCCGTCACCGTATATCTTATTGTAGTTCTGATGGAAAAGGCACCCTTCCAGTTTCAGGACAGTATTGACGGCATCCGTCCGGTCTTCACCACTGAGCCCACCTCCCCAGGTGCCTGCCCTGTTGCCCAGGAAGCTGCACCCGGAAAACAGGAGTTCATTGGCGTCCCCTGAAATGTACAGAAAGGCGCCTCCTCCCTGGTCGGTCAGGGCTTCATTGTTTTGGAAAATACAGGACCGGAACTCCAGCACCCTTCCTGCCGAAGGATTGGTGCAAATAAAGGCCGCACCACCAAAATCGAAAGCGGAATTTCCGGAAAAGGAGGTGTTCTGCACAACACCATAGGAATCTTTAAGGTAAACAGCACCTCCGTTTTTCTGATGAGGCCCCGCGCCGGCGGTGTTGCCGGTGAACATACAGTTGCTGATTGAAATGCCGGATGATAAACTGTACAAAGCCCCGCCGTCATTTGCGCGGTTGTGGTTAAAGTGGCAGTTTTCAAGGGCAATACCCTTACCGCCTGCCTCCGACAGGAACAGGGCTCCGCCATTCTCCCGGGCATAATTGTCTTCAAAAAGGCACTCCCGGATAACAGGGCTCCCCGAGCAGTGAATTCCACCACCATGCTGGGGCAAGGCTGCACCATAGGCATTTCCCCCTTTGATGGTGAATCCCTCAATAAGGGTTTTTCGGGTAACACCTGCCCCTATGGTCATTACATTCATGACATTGTCCGAGCGGTTGGTGGCAAAATCGCCAAATACATCGTCCCCGTTCAGGTCGCCGGAAAGGATGACGGCATTTGCTTCCGGGTCACGGGCTTCCACTTCCGTTTCATAACCGGCGAAGCCTCCGAGCAGCTTAAGGTTTTTTTCTATACGAAAGGTGGAGGCAGGCCCGCCTTCCGGGCCGCAAGGGGTGTAAATGCCGGTAGCCACCCATACCTCAGCCCCTTCCGGAGCAGCGGCAAGGGCATCATTCAATGAGGTAAAGGCAGCCTCCCAGCTTTGGCCCTCCCCTGTGCCGGCAGCCTGGCCGTTAACGTACAATCGTTGGGAGTGAGCAGGCAGCACCTGAAGGCAGGCAAAGGCCAGCATGAGTAATAGGTGTTTGATTTGCATGGGTTTGGGTTTTGGGGTTATTCAAAAGCTTCCTCCCCAGACAGGGAGGGAAAATGAATTTGTGTGTATCTGAAGCTTAAATTTAAGGGAAAAGAGGAAGGGGAAATAGTACAAATTGTTCAAGTAATCGTACATTTTTTTCATTGTACCCTAAAAGGAAGAAAAAGTGCTTTTTTTTCAAAAATTGAACAACAAATTTGAAATTAACCTGAATAGAAAATAAAAAATTTGCTAAATTGGAGTAACCAGCAAATAAACCGAAAATGAAAACCCCTGAAACCAAACCTCCCCGCCCGGGTAAGGCTTTTGCCTACAGGTGGAAAAAGATCATTACTATCCTGTACCGCCGGCTGAGAAAGTTTAAGCACGGGCAACATCTCAGCGTTGCCATAAAAGGCAGTAAGGCTTTCTCCGTTTCCGGTGAATCTCCTCCCCACCAGGAAGGAAAGGATTTCTACCATCAACTATTGGCCAAGGTTGAGGAAAATATCAGCGACCCTGCCTTCACAGCAGAGGAGTTGAGCCGCCAATTGTATATGAGCTACTCCACCTGCCTGCGAAAAGTGAAGGCCGCCACCGGAATGGCCGTAAAGGAGTACATCCGCTACGTCCGCATAAACAGAGCAGCCTGGCTGCTGGAGAAACAGCCCGAACGCAATATTTCCAATATTGCCCAGGACGTGGGCTTTACTTCCGGCACCTACTTCAGCCGGGAGTTCAGAAAAATCATGGGCTGCTCACCAACAACCTACCGCAAAAGGGAAAGAGAACAAAAATGAGCCGGAATCTCCGAAAATCACAACCGGTATCCAACTCCAACTCTCAACAGGGATACCCCATACCCAAGGTCGATAAAAACACTGTAATGGCTGGAGAGGGCAAAGCGGCTGCCGATGTAGGCCGTAAGGGCCATTTTCCCTCTCCGGGCCTTAATGCCATATAGCGGCATCATCCTTTTCAACTTCGGGCTGTCCGTATCCACATGAATGTGCTGATAAAGAAGGGAAAATCCCCCGTAGAAGTCCCAGTTATCGATCCTGGTGTAGTGGAACCCGTTTTCGATCCCGATGAACAAGGTTTGATTCTTCCATCTGCCCCTGGCGGAATCAAAAGACAATACTTCCCGGCTCCGGGAAGTGGAATATGCGGCAAAAATACTTACACTGAAGGGGTCCGCCACCATCCACCGCAGGCCGATATGGACAGGAGGCAGAACAGACTCGGGTTTGTCCGCCAGATAGGTGGGAAAGATCCCTACCGCAGATTGTAAATCTATCTGCCCTTTCTCAAAGATGCGGGTAGGTTGGGTGTATTGAGCGAGTAAAAAAAGGGGGCAGAAACACAGCAAGGCAATGGTAAAGGTTTTCATTTTTAAGGATTTTAGGGTTTACGCCCACGAATCTCGATTTCCGGGGATACCTTTCGGCATTCTAAAGCAGAAAGCTGTTTCGGGGCTTATGTATAGTTTCTCAACCCTAAGATACTCTTTAAGGGAATGGCCGATTCGCACAAATCTTTCAAAAAGGCGTACTTATCTTTCAATTTTTGGGATCTTTACTCCTGATATTTATCATTCAACCCTCTACCCGACAGGATCACGGGGATGGCCTTTTCCAAACGGGCCGCCTTAGAGCTTGTTTCACCTCACTGATATACTCGGCGTACTCCCGTTTTCTGCCATGCGAAAGCCCATCGAAGCTTTTGGCCAAGTGAGGAGGATATCCCAAATTTGCCACCCAAACCAGCAATTTGTAAGATGTTATTATTACCTTGAGCCCTTCCGAAACGCTCATCGGAATACATCGTTATGCGCTTAAAGAAACTGTACTATCTCTTTTTCCTACCCGGTATTTTGGCGTATCAGCCGGCCTTGCCTCAGGAGCAGCCGTCGGATTCTCTGGTTCCGCTGTTGTCGTGTTTAGAGCATTATTACGGAACCGACGGCCTGCTGGCAAACGGCCGCCTTTATGACCCCGCCAACACCCGGGCAGCCCGGCACCCCTACTTTCTGGCGGATGAATGGGCGGAAGGCGCCGTTTATGTAAAAGGGAAGTGCTTCAGCTCCCTCAACCTGAAATACAACCTGGAAACCGGACAGCTCATCCTGAAGCAGGAATTGCAGAACGGAGCCTCGGCCAATGTCGCCCTGACGAAAGTACTCGTCGATTCCTTTCGCATCGGCACACACTTCTTTGTCAATCAATCCCTGTTGGCAGCGCCTGTAGAGAGGCCTCCCTTTATTGAAAGGATATATTCAGGAGAGGCTTCCCTGTACAGGGTGCAAAAAAAGACATTCATCAACACCTATTCCAGCCGTACGCCATACGGCAAATTCTCTGATCCCGAAACTACTTTTTTTCTGGAGGGCGGCGGCGAGTTCAGGGAAGCCCCTAACAGGCAGGCATTCCTGGATTTTTTCAGCCCTCATCAGAAATCCGTAAAAAGACAAATGAAACAGCAGGGCATTCGACTGAAGAAGGCTACTGCCTCCGAACTGGCCCGGTTGATGGAATACTGCGACAAACTGGAATGAAAATGCGTTTATGGATCGCAATCTGAATAAATCGGCGTTAAAAACAAAAACGGCAGCTCTGTTCCTGTGCCTGATGGTAGGGGGGCTGGCTCCTCTTTTCAGCCAGGACAACGGGCCCGTTCTGGACGCTTCATTTAACGAGCTCAGCTGGCCCGCTTTCATAGAAAAAGCGGAGCAACGTTTCGGCCTTCAGTTCTTTTACCTCCCCGACAGCCTCTCCGATGTCAGGCTCGGCCCAGTTACCCCCGGAATTCCCCTGGCGCAATACCTCAGGGAGAACCTTAAGGATCGGCAGGTTTTCGTCACTATAGATGAAAAGGGCCGGGTTTTTCTGTCAAAGGGAAACCCCATCGTTACCACCTTACCCCATACCATTTATCCGCAGATTAAGGAAGAAGGACAACCAAAGAAAACCAAACCGGAAGAAGAGGAAAGCGCCTCCAATTATCTGGAAACGGCCAGTGAAGTGAGGGCAAGAATGCTGATCATCGGCACGAAAAAAAAGGGGCTGAACGAAAGAACGGTTGCGCTAAATGGATACGTTTTTGACCAGGAAACCAAGGAACCCATCCCCGGCGCCACAATTTGGGTGGAAGAACTCAGCACAGGCGTTGCTGCCGAGACAGACGGATCCTACCGGTTGAGGCTCGATAAAGGCGCCTACAAGCTCCGCCTCAGAGACCTCAACCACGAAGAGAAAGAGGTAAACGTAGAACTCCTCTCCAGCGGCAGCCAGGATTTCTACCTGGAATCCAAAAGCATCCTGCTGGAAGGCGTATTGGTCACCTCCGAACAGTTCAACCGGGTGCAAAGCACCAAAATGGGGTTCGAACGGCTGACGGCCAAAAGCATCAAGGAGATCCCCCTCGTTCTTGGGGAAAGGGATATCCTGAAGGTGGCCAACCTCCTGCCGGGCATTCAAAGCGTGGGCGAAGGAGCCGCCGGTTTCAATGTTCGGGGCAGCCCCGCCGACCAAAACCTCTTTTACATAGACCATGTTCCGGTTTACAATACCGCGCACCTGTTCGGGTTCTTCTCCGCTTTCAATTCCGAGGCGATCAGTGATTTCTCTCTTTCCAAGGGCAATATTCCGGCTAAATTCGGCGGGAGGCTGGCCTCCATCTTCGATATTTCGGCAAAAGAAGGAGATAAGAAACAATTCAAAGCAAGCGGAGGGATAAGCCCGATCACCGGCCGGGTTATGCTGGAAGGGCCTCTGAAAAAAGATAAAAGCAGCTTTATGGCAGGCCTCCGTTCTACCTATTCCAACTGGTTGTTAGGCCTCATCAAAAACCCGGATTTTAACAACAGCCGGATCTACTTCGGCGACGCGATGGCCAAGGCCTCTTTCACCCTGAATGACAAAGACCGGTTCAATGCCTTTGGGTACTACAGCCTCGATGATATTAATTTCGCCGGGACCACCCGTTTCAATATGGAAAATATCGGCACTTCCATGGACTGGAACCACTTTTTTAATGACCGCAACAGCCTCAACGCCTCCCTGGCCTACAGCCGGTACGGGCTGGAGGTGGATAACCGGGAAGTGCTTGTCGATGCCTACCGCCAGGCCAATCAGCTCGAACATGCCGAGGCCAGGCTGGATTTCACCCTTCGCTCCGAAGACGGCAGCCACCAGTTCAGCTTCGGGACCAATGCCATACTGTACCGCATCGACCAGGGTTCTTTCCTGCCGGCCGTAGAGGGCAGCCTCGTTCAGCCCAGGGACCTGGGCAGGGAAAGAGCAGTAGAAGCAGGGGTTTACTTAGGGGACGAATGGAAGGCCTCCAGCCGGATCACCCTGGACTGGGGCCTGCGCTACAACTGGTACACCTACCTGGGGCCGCAGTCGGTATTCTCTTACCCTTCGGATGCTCCCAAAGAGGAAGATTCCGTCCTGGACACACTGGAGTTCGGCCCCAATAAGCGCATCGCCACCTACAGCGCGCCGGACTTCCGCCTCGGAGCCAAATACTCTTTTTCTCCGGACTGGTCCCTGAAAGCGTCTTACAACCGCCTTCACCAGTACATTTTTCTGCTTTCCAATACCATCGCCCTTGCCCCTACCGACAAGTGGAAACTGACGGATTCCCACATCAAGCCCATGCTGGGAGACCAGGTTTCACTGGGGGTTTATACCTTCCTGGCGCAAAGGAAACTGGAGTTTTCCGTAGAGTCCTATTTCAAAAAAGTGAACAACCTGGTAGAATACAAAGATGGGGCCAGCCTGCTGGCTAACGAGGTGCCGGAATGGGATGTCCTGCAAGGGAAACTCACTACTTACGGATTGGAATTTATGCTCAAAAAGCCGGAAGGCCGCCTGAATGGCTGGGTCAATTATACCTACTCCCGGGCGACAGTGCAGGTTAACGGTGCTCTCGAAGAGGAACGGATCAACTTTGGCAACCCCTATCCGGCCAATCACGAGAAGCCCCATTTCTTCAACCTGGTGGCCAATTATAAATTCATTCGCCGGTTCAGCCTTTCGGCCAATGTCGTTTATTCTACGGGCCGGCCGATCACTTACCCCACCACATTGTATTACCAGAATGGCATCCCCCTGATCAACTTCACCGCCCGGAATGAATACCGCATTCCCGATTATTTCAGGGCCGACCTCTCGGTAAAGGTGGAAGGCAACCTGAAAGCCAGAAAACTACTGCACGGCAACTGGGTGTTTTCTATTTACAACCTCACGGGCAGGCACAACGCCTATAACGTCTATTTCAAAACGACCAACAGCGGCAGGATACAGGGGTACAAAGTTTCCATTTTCGCCAACCCTATATTTTCGGTGACCTATAACATTAAACTCGGCAGCTATGAGGATTAAAGCAGGAACACTCCTTCTCTTTCTGGCTCTTCTGGCCAATTCCTGCATCGAGGAATTTCGGCCGCCCCTGAATAATTTTGACAACCTCCTGGTTGTTGACGGCCACATCACCAACCAGCCGGGGCCTTACACCATCAAGCTGTCCACCTCAGCCAATCTCGATATCGTCAAATATACTCCCCTGCCGGGCGCCACGGTAACCATCGAGGAAGAGAATGGCCCGGTGGAAATACTGACGGAAACCGAACCCGGCGTCTATCAGACTGCTGCCGACGGGATACAGGGTAAGGCCGGGCGAAAGTATCAGCTTCGCATCGCCACCCCCGGCGGAAAACAATACGAATCCGGTTTTGAAACCATAAAGGAACCTACGGCCATTGCCTCGGTAAGAGCAGAATACGACACCCGGTACTTCGACGAAGAAGAAGGCCCCATCCCCGGCCTGCAGTTCTACATCAGCACCGGGCCCTCTTCTTATGAAAAGGATTATTACCTGTGGCTGATGGAAGGCACCTACAAGTACGAGGCGGACCTCGACATCACCAATGTCTATGACGGGGGGGTCAAGCCCTATTACCACGGGGATTCCCTCAAAACCTGCTGGCGGACCTACACCGTTCCTGAACTGACGACAGCCAGCACCGCCAACCGGGCAGAGCAGCAACTAACTGATATCCCCTTGTTCTTTCTGCGGGGCGATGATAAAAAACTGTCTATCCGCTACAGCCTTCTTACCAAACAGTACGCCATCAGCAAAGAGGCTTATCTGTTCTGGAGTGACGTGGAGGAACAAAGCGCCCAGGATGGCTCTCTTTACACCACCCAGCCGTTTCAGATCCGCGGAAACATTCACAACCCGGAGGCCTCAGAGGAGCCCGTGCTGGGCTACTTTTTTGCCGCCGGCGTCACCGAGGACCGCTCATTTTTTGACCGCCCCCCGGAACTGAATGTTGAACTGCCGGAATGTGGCTATAATTACGACGCTTTGATGGCCCCCATCCCGCCGGAGGAATGGCCTGTCTTTCTGACGATCGGGCCTGACGGGCTGGCCCTCTCCGGGCTGGGTTGCCTGGATTGCCGGGAGGCCGGCGGAACGATCATTCCTCCCGAATTCTGGATAGAATAAAAGCCTGTGGAAACCATCATGAAACCAATCCATATCCTGCTATTATTTGCCCTTCTTTTTCCGGCTGCTTCCCCGCTTGCCGCCCAGGAAGAAGAGGCCGTTCTCGATTGCAATGCCCCGTTGCCTCAGGAGAATGTCGTCCTGCACACCGGCCGTAGCCTGTACCTGGTGGGCGAAACCATTTGGTTCAAAGCTTATTGCCTGTTGAACGGGCAACCCAGCAATGAGCTGAGTAAAGTACTTTACGTCGAACTTTTCAATGCCGAAAATAAAGTGCTCATTCAGCAGAAATTCCGGATTGAAAAGGAGGGTGCCACAGGCTCACTGGAGATTCCGGAGGAGGTGCAGTCCGGTTACCATTATCTTCGGGCTTATACTCAATATCAGCGCAATTTTGCCCCGGAACATTTTGCCCACCGCCGCCTTGCCATCCTCAATCCCGGATCGGCGCCTCCCGCCCTCACGCTTCCAAAACAGGATGGCCTGTCCTTCCTGCTGGCCGACGGCGCCCTGGTGGCCGGGCTTCCCACCCGGCTGCTGGCCTCCTTCGATCCGGCATTATGTGAGAAAAAGGAAGGAATAACCCTGGAGGATCAGCAGGGCGAAACACTGGCCACCTGCAACGCCCTGTATCATGGCCACGCCCTATTTGAATTCATCCCGGCAGCAGGCATGGATTACCGGGTTGTTATCAGGAATAAGAATGGCCAGGCGATCAGCAAACGGCTGCCCCCGGTTCAGCATTCGGGCCTGATTTGCCGGACGGAAAGGCTGGGAGACAACCAGAAGATCACGCTGCGCCAGAGCCCCCTGGGCCGCTCCTCCAAAGTGTCTGTACGCATCTATTCAGAAGGGCCTCGGTTGGAGGATAGCCGGGTGGTCGAAATGCGGGGAGCGGAGCAAAGCTTCAATTTTCCGCTGGACGGCCTGAGCCCGGGCATCTGCTACATTGTCGTAGCAGACAGTAGCGACGGGAAAAAACCACAAGCCTATCCTTTTTACTATGGCGGCCCTTCCCCTCTTCCGCTGAGCCTGGCAACCGGCCAAAAAAACTTCGGTTTCCGGGAAAGAGTGGACCTGAAAATTGAGGCTCCGGCAGGTGAGCAGTGCCAGCTTTCTGTAAGTGTTCGGAAAAAAGGGCTGGGTGAAGATACAGCGGCTCTTCCGTCCTTTATCTGGGATAACCCCTGGCTTCTGCCTTCCTATTTGCCGGATGTACGCAACCGGGATGAAACCCAGATGGAAATGGCCCTGATGCTGCTTGCCGCCCGGCTGAATGAGAAAGGCATGGTTTCCCCTGCCGGAGGGGCCGGCCTGCAGTGGATACCTGAAATGCGAGGACTGTCCATCAGCGGGCGGATGCGCAATAAAAAAAGCGGAGCACCCGCCGCCGGCGAAGTAAGCATGGCGGCCGTGGTGGGGAACCAGCCCCAGATCAACATTATGGAAACCAGGGCCGACGGTTCTTTTACTTTTACCCTTTACGGACTGGAAGGACGACAGAACCTTTTCGCAGGCTGGAAAGGGACGGGGGAAGAACCTCCGGAAATTCTGATCAACAGCCATTTTTCCATCCGCTTCCCCGAGGTAATCCCTGCGCCGCTCACCTTTGAAGCAGAACAACACCAATTGTTCGAAGAATTGCACCTGCAGGCGCAACTGAGTGCCGCCTATGAACCGGAGATGGAGGAAAACACCTTCAATCCTTCCCCTCCTCTGCTCCCCGTTGCCAACCTCGACAATCCGGACTTTACGGTTACGGTCGCCAATTTTGTGACGCTTCCGGCCCTGGAAGAAGTATTCAGGGAGATCGTCCCCTATGTTCTTGTCAGGCGGGAGAAAGGAAAAGCTCATCTGGACGTTTATAACCAAAAAACCCAACAGGCTTACAATGACCCTCTGGTCCTTCTGGATAATATCCCTGTCTTCGATATCGGCCGTTTGCTGGAGCTCAATCCTGGTAATATTGAAAAAATCGAAGTGTTCAACACCAACTATCTTCTGGGCGACTACCTCTTCGGAGGGCTGGTCAGCCTCCACACCAATACCGATAATTTTGCGGGCTATCAATGGGGCGGAGAGTCTGTCTTTTTCCGTTTTCAGGCATTCTCGCCGGAAAAGGCTTTTCAGCATCTGGTTTACCCCACCGCCGGGGCCCGCTCCAGCCCCAGGCCCGATTTTCGGCCCATGCTGTACTGGAACCCGAAAGTTGAAACCGGGCCGGAAGAGGCCAGCCTCGAGTTTTACACTTCCGGCCTGCCGGGAACCTACGAGATCGTTGTCCGTGGGTTCACCAAAAATGGCCGGCCTTGTTTCGGGCGTTCTCTTATCGAGGTGGGAGAAGGGAGGTAGGGCTTGTTCAAAGTTTCTGGTTTCTGGGTTTCTGGAAACCAGTGGGTTAGCATAACGCGGACACACTTAATTGAACTATCCCCACTTTTTTCATCAGATAAACACTGCCGGGTCAGCAGAACTGCATCCTTAACGTAAACCCGGCAGGTAGTGAGGCCTTTTACACTTTTACACTTTTACACCTAAACACTCTTATCCCCTCACCATCAAAAAGCTATCGTCCCGGGCTTCCAGCATAGAGCTGCCCATCAGATATTCATCCACCCGGCGGGCCGCTTCCCGCCCTTCAGCGATGGCCCAGACGACCAGCGACTGGCCACGCCGCATGTCGCCGGCGGCGAATACCTTGTCCAGGTTGGTTTGATAAATGTCGTCTCGCACGTTGCCTCGGTCATCAACTTCTATGCCGAGCTTTTCCAGCATGCCGTCAAACTGAGGATGCAGGAAGCCGATGGCCAGAAGCGCCAGCTGGCAGGGGATTTCCCGTTCGGTCCCTTCCACTTCTTTAAAAGCAAAACGGCCGGTTTTGGCATCCTTCGCCCATTCGATCTCGACCAGTTGAACAGCCTTGAGCTTCCCTTTTTTGTCACCGATGAATGCTTTGGTCAGAATGGCCCACTGCCGGTCACAGCCTTCTTCGTGGCTGGAAGAAGTGCGCAGGATCATCGGCCAGTTGGGCCAGCTGTATGGGTCGCGTTCGGCGGGCGGCTTAGCCAGCAACTCTATCTGGGTGACCGATCTGGCCTTGTGGCGGTTGGAGGTGCCTACGCAGTCGGCTCCCGTATCCCCTCCTCCAATAACCAGGACGTCCTTCCCGGTGGCAAGAATGGCCTTTTCCTTTGAAATGGCCTCGCCGGCTACTCTTCGGTTGTTCTGCTCCAGAAATTCCATGGCGAAGTGGACCCCCTCCAGTTCGCGCCCGGGAATGCCAAGGTCGCGGGGAACAGTGGACCCGCCGCAAAGCACCAGGGCGTCAAAATCTTTGAGCAATTGTTTGGGGTCCACATTTTCGCCAACGTTGGCGTTTGTCTGAAAACGTATTCCTTCCGCTTCCATTACCGCCACCCGGCGATCGACCACCCTTTTTTCCAGTTTGAAATCCGGGATACCGTACCGCAGCAGCCCGCCGACTTTGTCATTGCGCTCAAAGACGGTGACCAGATGGCCGGCCTTATTGAGCTGAGCGGCCGCAGCCAGCCCCGAGGGCCCGGAGCCGACAACTGCTACCTTCCTGCCCGTACGCATGGTTGGAGGTTGCGGCCGCACGTAGCCTTTCTCATAGGCCACCTCGGCGATGGACTTCTCGATGTGTTCAATGGCCACTGCCGGCTGATTGATGCCCAGCACGCAGGCAGCTTCGCAGGGCGCCGGGCAGATGCGGCCGGTAAATTCCGGGAAATTGTTGGTACTACTCAGAATTTCGTAAGCCAGGCGCCAGTCCTCCTCATAAACCGCATCATTGAATTCTGGAATGATATTGCCCAGCGGGCAACCGCTATGGCAAAAAGGAACGCCGCAATCCATACAGCGGGAAGCCTGCTGCACGGTCTTGTTGGTGCTGAATTCCTCGTAGATCTCTTTATAATCTTCGACGCGCTCCTTCGGCTGCCGTGCCCTGGGGAGTTCGCGGGTATATTTTAAAAATCCTTTCGGGTCTGCCATGGTTTATTTTGTGTATTCGTGTATTCGTGTAAGTACATGGACTGAATTAATGAATGACTGAATGATTGAATACCAGCACCTTACACGGCACTTTGTATCTCACTAATTGGGTCCAGGTACTTATTACAAAGTAGCCTTCCGGTTTTCGCCTTCCTCACGCTGTCTTTGCTGCCTGTTCCGCCTCTTCCGAATGCAGGGCCTGCGCCTTTCGATTTTCAAGTACTGCCTTGTAATCCCTCGGCATTACTTTAGTGAAAAAGCCCTTCTGCCTGTCCCATTCCTGCAAAATATCGCCGGCCACCTGGCTGGAAGTATGCCGGAAATGGTTGCGAATGAGCGCCCGGAGGCGCTTGTAATCCTCATCCTCCATAGGGTCGAGATCAACCATGCCGGGATTGACATGGCGTTCAAAATCGCCATGGGGGTTGAAAACATAGGCCATGCCGCCGCTCATCCCGGCAGCGAAGTTCTTACCAGTCTCCCCCAATACGACGACGACGCCACCTGTCATGTATTCACAGCCGTGGTCACCAATGCCTTCCACCACTGCTTTTACACCGGAATTGCGCACGGCAAAGCGCTCTCCGGCCATCCCCCGGATGTAGGCCTCACCAGCGGTAGCCCCGTAGAAAGCCACATTGCCGATAATGATGTTTTCACTGGGGATGAACCTGGCTTCCCGGTCGGGCACAACCACAAGGCGGGCGCCGGATAAGCCTTTGCCAAAGTAGTCGTTGGCCTCTCCCTCCAGAATGAACTCCAACCCCGGAGCGCTGAAAGCGCCGAAGCTCTGCCCCGCCGATCCTCGGAAGCGATAGCGGATGGTGCCGTCGGGAAGGCCCTCGCCTTTATATCGTTTGGAGACCTCATTGGAGAGCATGGCTCCCACTGCCCGGTCGGTATTGCGAATGAGGAACGTACTGCTGATCGGAGCTTTTTCCTCCAGAGCAAGGCGGGCATGGCCGATCAGTTTGCGGTCCAGGACATGGTCGATGCCGTGGTCCTGTTCCACCTGCTTGTGTTGCCCTATGGACTCGTCGGCCGGTTCTTTGTAGAGAATGGGGCGCAGGTCCAGTTGCCTGTATTTCCAGTGCTGAACTTTTTGTTTCACCTTGAGCAATTCCACCTTACCCACCATTTCATTGACGGTGCGGAAGCCCAGTTCGGCCATGATCTCGCGGAGGTCTTCGGCCAGGAAGCGGAAGAAATTGATCACGTGTTCGGGGTCGCCCGTAAAGCGTTTGCGCAGCTCGGGGTCCTGAGTAGCGATGCCCACCGGGCAGGTATTGAGGTGGCACTTGCGCATCATAATACAGCCTTCCACAACCAGGGCGGCAGTGGCGATGCCCCACTCCTCCGCTCCCAGCAGAGTGGCAATGGCCAGGTCGCGGCCGGTGCGGAGTTGCCCGTCGGTCTGCAGGACTACCCGGTCGCGCAGTTTGTTCTTGACAAGCGTCTGGTGCGATTCCGCCAGGCCCAGTTCCCAGGGCAGGCCGGCGTGGCGGATGGAGGTCAGAGGCGAAGCGCCGGTACCGCCGTCATGCCCGGAGATGAGGATGGCGTCGGCATGGGCTTTGGCCACTCCCGAAGCGATGATGCCAACCCCCGCCTTGGAAACCAGCTTCACGTTGATGCGAGCTGCCGGGTTGGCGTTCTTCAGGTCGAAGATCAGCTGGGCCAGGTCTTCGATCGAGTAAATATCGTGGTGAGGGGGCGGAGAGATCAGGCCCACTCCCGGAGTGGAATGCCGCACCCGCCCTATCCAGTCGTCCACCTTATGGCCTGGCAACTGGCCGCCTTCTCCGGGCTTGGCGCCCTGCGCCATTTTGATCTGCAACTCCTCAGCGTTGGCCAGGTAATAGCTCGTAACGCCGAACCGGCCGGAGGCCACCTGTTTGATGGCGGAGCGCTCCCAGTCTCCGTTGGGCTTGGGCTCGAAGCGAATTTCATCCTCACCTCCTTCCCCGCTATTGCTCTTCGCACCGATCCGGTTCATGGCGATGGCCAGTGTGCTATGGGCCTCGTGGGAGATCGAACCGAAGGACATGGCCCCGGTAGCGAAGCGCCTCATGATGCTCTCAGCAGGCTCAACTTCCTTAATATCGATCTTCTCGCCCTTGCGAAAGGTCAGCAACCCCCGGAGGGTCAGCGCCTGTTCCGTCTGTTCATTGATCAGCTTAGTATATTTCTTAAAAGCTTTGTAGTCGTTCTTTCGGGTGGCGTACTGTAAAAGGTGGATGGACTGCGGATTGAAGAGGTGTGCTTCTCCCCTGCGTTTCCACTGATAGACGCCTCCCACATCGAGCTGCCCTCCGGTGTGGGCCTTCTCGGGGAAAGCAAGGTGATGGCGCGCCAGGACTTCCCTGGCGATACCGTCGAACCCGATCCCCTGAATGCGGGAGATACTGCCTTTAAAGCATTTATCCACCACCTCTTCGTTCAAACCAAGCACTTCAAAGATCTGAGCGCCCTGATAGGATTGAAGCGTAGAGATGCCGATCTTTGACATGATCTTCAGCAGGCCTTTCCCCACTGCTTTGTTATACGTTTCAAAGAGTTTTTCCAGTTTGGCATTTTCCTCGAAAACATTGCGCTTCTTCAGGCCGGCAATAGTGGCGTAGGCCATGTAGGGGTTAATGGCGCTTGCCCCATAGCCGATCAGGGTGGCGAAGTGATGAGTCTCCCGCACATCCCCGGATTCCACTACAATAGACGTCAGGCTCCGCAAACCCTTGCGGATGAGATGGTGGTGTACGGCTCCCACCGCCAGCAAGGACGGGATGGGCGCCCGGTAAGGGTCGGCGTTGCGGTCGGAGAGGATCAGGATATTGACGCCGTTGCGGGCCAGGTCCTCGGAAACGGCGCAGACATGGTCAATAGCCGCCTGCAGGCGCCCCTGCTGACCGTCGGCCTTGAACACCATATCGATGACCCCCGATTTGAAATGCGGGTGCACCATCTGCTTGACCTTGCTCAGTTCGGCGTTGGCCAGCACAGGGCTTGGCAAGTGGATGAACTGGGCCCGTTCGGGCTTCAGTTCCAGAATATTGCCCGCACCGCCCAACATAGCGTACAACGACATCACGGAGCGCTCCCGAATGGGGTCGATCGGCGGGTTGGTCACCTGGGCAAAGAGCTGTTTGAAATAATTGGCGAGGTGCTGCGACTGGTGAGAAAGCACCGCCAACGGCGTATCGGCGCCCATTGAACCGATCGGGTCTTTGCCTTCTTTGATCATAGGAGCGATGATCACCTTCAGGTCCTCCTTGGAGAAGCCGTAGAGCTGCTGGTTTCGGATAAGAGTCTGCTCGTCCAGTTCCACCACCGGCTCCTGATGGATGGGCAGGCTATCCAGGGTGATGCGGTATTCGTTCAGCCATTCGCGGTAGGGCAGCCGCTGACAAATGGTGGATTTCAGTTCTTCATCGCCAATGACGCGGTGCTCGTCCAGGTCAGCAATGAGGATGCGCCCGGGCTGCAGGCGGCCCTTGAGAACGACTTTAGCCTGGTCGATGGGCAGAGCACCTGCTTCTGAAGCCACCACCAGCACGTTATCCTCTGTAAGGCAGTACCGGGAAGGCCTCAGTCCGTTGCGGTCGAGCGTAGCTCCCACCAGGATGCCATCTGTAAAGCAGATGGAGGCCGGCCCATCCCAGGGTTCCATAATGGTTTTCTGGTATTCGTAGAATGCCTTTTTATGGTCTTCCATCTGCTCGTCGTGCTGCCAGGCCTCCGGGATCATCATCATCAGGGCGTGGGGCAGGGAGAAGCCGCTGAGCACCAGAAATTCCAGGACGTTGTCAAAGTTGCCGGAATCGGAAAGGCGGTCGCCGCAGATGGGCTTCAGCTTATCCAGTTCATCATCCGTAAAGAGGGTCGATTTCAACAGCATCTCCTTCGACATCCACCAGTTGAGGTTGCCCATCACGGTATTGATCTCCCCATTGTGAGCAATATAGCGGAAGGGCTGCGCCAGCTTCCACTTGGGTACTGTATTGGTGGAAAAACGGCTGTGAACCAGCGCAATGGCCGATTTACACAACTCGTCGTGCAGGTCGGGGAAATAAGGCCTCAACTGGTAGGTAGTCAGCTGGCCCTTATAGACTACCGTCTTATAAGAAAAAGAAGTGATGTAAAAATGATCTTTCGATTGCGGATAGGTCTTATGGATGTTGTGGGTGGAAAATTTGCGCAGCACGTATAGGCGGCGCTCCAGGGCTTTGGGGTCCAGCTTTTCGACCGGCTTCACAAATACCTGCTCCATACGCGGCTCAACGGAAACCGCCGATTCGCCCAACTCTTCATTATCGGTAGGTATCTTGCGGTACCCCAGCAATTCAAACCCCAGTTCGTCGATGTAGTCATCGAACAAGACGCGGCACTGCCGGCGCAGGTTGCGGTCTTCGGGGAAGAAGACTACCCCCACGCCGTATTCGCCGAATGCCGGCAATTCGAAACCTTTTTCTTTACACTTTTTTACGAAAAATTCGTGGGGCGTCTGAATGAGTATCCCGGCGCCGTCACCTGTATTGGGTTCACACCCACAGGCGCCGCGGTGTTCCATATTGGTGAGCATGAGCAGGGCATCCTCCACCAGCTGGTGCGTCTTGACTCCGTTGAGGTTGGCGATCAGGCCGGTACCACAGGAGTCCTTTTCCAATTGAGGTACGTACAATCCACGTTGGCAGTATTGGTCCATAAGCGTGTTCTTGTATTTTTTTTATTCTTTGCCGGCCCGGAATAGCATGGCGGCAGGCCGGTTGCCTCAGGGCCTGCATTTACCGCAGGCCGGGAGCTGAACTGAAATGCGTGAAAACGCTGTTTCACGCTCAGATTTCCTTCAAATAAGGTTGAGAACCTGGTTGGCTAGAATACAGCATCAACCTCAGCCTGGCTCACCCTTCCGCCGGAACCGGCAGGGGCTGACTGAAACAGAATCTGGCTTATTGTGGCAGGGCAAAAAGTTTTGGCCATCCCGTTCCATACGGGGAAAGGAAATCGAAAGTAGGCAAATTAGTTTGCAATTAAAACGAACTACCCTTGAAAAAGTTTGAACAATTACGAAGCCAAGTTGCTATTTTGGTAATGGCTCAGGCCTTTTTTTAAAGAAGCGCTATTCAGGTTTTTCATATCATTTTTGGCGTGTCCCGTGATATAAAAAATAATATTTTAGAAAGAACACATTTTCTTAATAAAGTTTCTCCTTCGGTAAAGAGGCGGCTTCTGAAAAGAAGCCGGAGGTGTCCGATGGCAAAATATATCAGGAGGGCTTTATTCTTTCCGGATCGCCCTAAAAGACAAATGAAAAGCCGTCTCCTTTTCGGGGCTGATTCTGGGCGCCCAGGTATTTATCGATTTCGGAATTAAGGTATATTACCATTCCACAAATATTCTCTAATTTGGTTTCATGGCATCCAAACACAAGATCCTCATTATCGGAGGCGGCATCTTCGGCATTTCCGCCGCGGTGGCGCTCAACCGGCGCGGCCACCGGGTACACCTCTTCGAACAGGGTGAACTCCCCTACCCCGGCGCCTCCTCCACCGATATCACCAAGATGGTCCGCGCCGATTACGGCCCGGATGAATTCTACACCAACCTGATGCTCGAAGCGTTCCGGGGGTGGGAGCGGTGGAACCGGGATTGGCCCCGGCCGCTTTACCACCAAACCGGGTTTCTGCTGCTTACCCACCAACCGATGGAACCTGGCGGCCTGGAGATGGAAAGTATGAAAGTGCTGAAAGAAAAAGGGCTGCAGGTGCAACGCCTGGAGCCGGAACAGATCAGAAAGCGTTTCCCGCAATGGAATGCCGAACGCTACGCCGACGGATACTACAACCCCCTCGGCGGCTGGGCAGAAAGCGGAAATGTGGTGGCCCGGCTGGCACAGATTGCCAGGGAAGAAGGGGTGAATATTCACGAGGGCAAGGGGTTGAAGCGGTTCCTGGAAAACCGGAACAGCATAAAAGGCATCTTCACCACAAACGGAGAGGTCCATAACGGTGACTACGTCATCCTGACGGCCGGCGCCTGGACTCCCGCCTTTCTGCCCGAACTTCAGGATCGGATGCAGGTAAAAGGGCAGCCGGTTTATATGTTCCGGCCCAAAGACCCCACGCCTTTTCGCGGTGAGCACTTCCCGGGCTGGGCGTCAGATATCTCCAGGACCGGCTGGTACGGGTTTCCCGCCCAGGCTGACGGCATCGTCAAAGTGGCCAACCATGGCAAAGGGCTGGAAGTGGACCCTAATCGGCAAAACGAAGTGCCGGAAACGTTCTACCCCAAACTGCAGGAATTTCTCGCCGGCCACCTCCCTTCCCTGCTCGAAGCTCCTGTCATGGGCGCCCGCCTTTGTCTTTATTGTGATACCTGGGATGGAGATTTTTACATCTGCCACCACCCGGAACGGCCGGGGCTGGTGGTCGCCGCCGGAGGCAGCGGGCACGGGTTTAAGTTCGCACCTGTGCTGGGCAATATCATTGCCGATGTTACGGAGGGCAAAGAGAACCCTTATGCATTCCGCTTTCGGTGGCGGGAAAAAGGGGCGGAGAGGACGGAAGCAGCCCGGAGTTCAGAAGGCCTTTGAGTAACCTCAACCGGCTTGCCTGCCCTGTGCTCAGGGCCACTGCCAGACAAGCGCTGTGGGCCGCTCCTCCCGGCGCCCGATTATTAGAAGACGATTATATTTCCCGGGTTAATTCCCGATATTCTCAGGGATAGTGTATTTTTGATGCCCACAACAGCCGAACCAGAAATGGCCAACACATATCTCAATACCATCATCGAACGTATCGCCAGAGTAAGCCAGGAAGCCCAGAATGCCTTTGGCGGCCTTTCGGCGAACCAACTCAACTGGAAGCCCGGGGAAAAGCAATGGAGCGTCGGCCAGTGCCTGGAGCACCTCATCGTCTCCAACCGGACTTACTTCCCCCAGCTTAAAGCCCTGGGCGATGACACCAGGACGCCCACCTTCTGGGAACGGATGCCCCTTCTGCCCGGCCTTTGGGGAAAATTGTTGCTGAAATCGATCACCCCGGAACCCCGCCAGAAGATGGCTTCTCCCACAGCCTTCCGGCCGGTGCTCAGCCAGGCCCCTGCCGACATCGTCGGGCAATTCACCGCTCACAATCAGGAACTGGTCAAACACCTGCGCAATACCCGGGGGCTCAACCACCGGCACACCATAATCACCTCCCCGGCCAACCGCATTATCGTTTACAGCCTTTACGACGCTGTCAACATCCTTGCCAATCACGAAGAGCGGCACCTCCTGCAGGCCAAACGGGTGATGGAAATGGAGGCGTTCCCCAAAAATTGAAAGGGAAACCGGAAACTCCTGCCAGTGCACATTTGAGGCCTGCTTTTTTGAAGGTGGAAAAACAAACGTTTGGCGCCTATTAGGGACCATGTTCCGACTTTGCACTTCCGACTTTCATCCCAGTTCGTCCAAAGTCCAACAAACTTCAACACTCCTACCTGCCCCAAACCACTTCCCCACCGATCTCTTCCCTCATTTCCAGCATTTCCAGATTTTCGTCGTAAACTGCGTCGAGCGCAAAGGGCTGCCGGCGCATGAGATATTGATAAATCTGCCAGTCGGTGGGGGGAGTAGGGATATCGGGGATGCGGCCGAAGTGGATCCATTCCAGGGCGCCTTCGTCACAGGGAGGAGGAGGAATGCGGCCGATATCGGCTACGTAGATGAAACACAGCCAGTTGTAATTGGTCGGGGAACTCTCCGCCAGCACCCCGGCGTAATACAATTGTTCTTTATCCAGGCGCAGGCCGGCCTCTTCATGAGTTTCCCGGATAGCAGCGTCGATGGGCCTTTCGTAAGGTTCCAGTTTGCCGCCTATGGGAACGAACCGGCCGGCATTGGGCTCCTTATTTCTTTTGAGCAGCAGAAACTCTTTGCCATGACGGAGAACAACCATGGCCGCTGTGCGTTTGATGCCGGGATTAACTTCCATAACCGAAAAAAAAATTTAGTGAAAATAAAAGTTTTCAAAAACAAGCATTACCATTACCACCCATGAAAATAAACATTAGGGCTGAAGCTCCTCAGGACTATACCGCCATCCGAGAGGCCAATGATAAGGCATTTGAGCAACAAAATGAAGGCCGCCTTATCGAAGCCCTCCGAGCCCTCCCGGAATTTATTCCCGAGCTTTCTCTGGTAGCGGAGCACCACGGGAAAATCATCGGGCACATTCTCTTTTCACCGGTGGAGATCCGGGGAAAGCAAACTGTCCATCAGGCTCTGGCGCTGGCCCCTATGGCGGTGCTGCCCGAATACCAGGGAAGAGGCATTGGCACTCAGTTGGTTGAGGAAGGCCTTCGCCAGGCCCGGCAGATGGGCTTTGGAGCCGTCATCGTGCTGGGCCATGAATGGTTCTATCCCCGCTTTGGGTTTCGCCCGGCCAGCAGATGGAATATCCGCAGCCCTTTTCCCGTGCCCGACGCTGCCTTTTTGGCCCTTGAACTCCGCCAGGGAGCATTACAGGGCGTGAAAGGAATGGTGAAATATCTCCGGCCCTTCGAGGAGGTGTGATGGGAAAATGGTTGAAGGAGTAGGCCGGGAACCTCCTGGAGCCATATTTTTTTGATAAAACCCAACTGCCCCTTTTCAGAATAAAAGGAAAACCGTATATTTGCACCCTTGTTAAGAAGAAGAAAAGCAGAGAGCCATGAAAAAAGACCTTCATCCAGGCAATTATAGGTTGGTTGTATTTAAGGATTTCTCTTCCGGTGATTCTTTCCTGACGCGGTCCTGCGCTCCTACGAAAGATACCATCACCTGGGAAGACGGCAAGGAGTACCCTCTGGTAAAGCTGGAGATCTCCAGCTATTCTCACCCTTTCTTTACGGGTAAGATGAAATTCGTCGATACGGCGGGCCGAATTGACAAGTTCAACAAGAAATTTGCCAATTCCCGCTTCGCCAAGAAAGACAAGGAATCCTGATCCACCCCAGCCCGTAAATGGGAAAAGAAAAAAAGCCCCTTTCAGTGCGATCGGGGCTTTTTTATTGGTTCGGCATCAAAATAAAATAGGTGGAAATTTTGTAAAGCATCATTCTATCCGATTATATTTGAACGCCAGGGCCAAGTATTGAAATAATCCTTGTTTATGGTTAGAATCATTCTGTTTGACAATGAGACCAGGGAAAGGCTGTTGCCACTGACCTTTGTCCGCCCGACCTGCGAGATCCGAATGGGCATTCTGACGATCAGAGAGAAATGGGAGCGCTGGCTTCAGGGTAAGGTGTCTTATATTACACAGGATTACCTCTCCGAAAAATACCCTATCGACCACAGTAAGGTTAACTACATCATCAACGGTTCTGTGTTGCCCTCCCCCCAACTGGTGCGCCTCATCAAACAGATGGATTTTAACGAAGCATTTCTCAGAGGGGAGGAATTGATCGCCGCCAAGCTCGACGAGGAGCAGATCGAGAACCTCATCCGCGATGATGACATCGGTGAGCTTCGGGGTTTCGACCTGGAAGGCACCGATTACCTCAAGATCGACAACCTCTGGGATATCTTCACCAAGAACGCCCAGGCCATCGAGGAGGACTTCGCGCTGCTCACCAAAGGGCGCCAGTCTCAACCCATAAGCGACACCAACCGGGTACTGGGCGCCACAGAAAGGATATTCCTGGAAGAAGGGGCACAGGTGGAGTGCGCTACGCTGAATACGGCCGGCGGGCCCATCTACGTAGGTAAAGGCGCCGAAATCATGGAAGGCAGCCATATTCGCGGCGGACTGGCCCTGTGTGAAAAAGGAACGATAAAAATGGGCGCCAGGGTTTACGGCGGCACTACGATCGGCCCCCGCTCCAAGGTAAGCGGGGAACTCAACAACTGCGTGATCCTGGGCCATTCGAACAAGGCCCACGAGGGTTATCTGGGCAATTCGGTGATCGGCGAATGGTGTAATATCGGCGCCGATGCCAACACTTCCAACCTGAAGAACAACTACGAAAAGATCAGGCTGTGGAGTTATCCCGAAGAACGTTTTGTCGACACCGGCCAGCAGTTCTGCGGGCTGATCATGGGCGACCACTCCAAAACGGGGATCAATACGATGTTCAACACTGGAACAGTGGTAGGGGTTTCTTCGAATATTTTTGGAGAAGGGTTTCCCCGGAACTTCATCCCCTCCTTTTCCTGGGGGGGCAAGCACGGCTTCCAGACCTACCGGACCGATAAGGCCTTCGAAACGGCCGAACGCGTGATGGAGCGGCGAGGCGTGGACTTTGACGTCCAGGAGCGCCTCATTCTTCTTCGCGTTTTTGAGGATACTGCGAAATACCGGCGCTGGGAAAAAACCTGACCATTCAGTTTTCATCCGCCGGAGCGGAACCTGCCGGCGGCATTCAATTCAGAATTCTTTGAAACAACCCTACTGGAAACGGCTGCTCAGTTACTTGTTCGAATGGCACATCGAAAGTGCACCGAGCGAAATAAACCCTCATTTATACGTCAGCCTCCACAATGGCCGCTACCAGTTATGCACCGCCAATGCCGTTTATTCCTTTGAAGACCTGTATACCAATTTTCTTTGGGCTTTTGAACACCTCAACCTGGACAAGGCGCCGGGAAAAGACGTCCTTATTCTGGGGCTGGGGCTGGGAAGCATCCCCCTCATCCTGGAAAAAAAGTTCGGCAGGAATTTTCGCTACACCGCCGTCGAAAAAGATGAGTCAGTAATTTATCTGGCCGAACGGTACGGCCTGGACAGCCTTAAAGCGCCTGTTTCTATCATCTGTGCAGATGCCTATGCCTTCATCCTGCAAAACCAGGAGCAGTTCAGTATGATCTGCATGGATATTTTCCTGGATGACAAAGTGCCGGAAATATTTGAAAGCCAGGCATTCCTGGAAGGACTCAGGAATGCCCTCGCCCCGGGAGGGCTGCTGTTGTACAACCGCCTGTCCGATACCGAGAAGGACCGCAGGGCCACCCGTCATTTCTTCGAACGTCAATTTCTCCGTACTTTCCCGCAGGGCGCTTATCTCGACGTCGGCGGCAACTGGATGCTGCTGAACCATAAGGAAGCCGTGAAATGAAGAGGTGGAAATTTTTGATTTTTGATTGAGGATTTTTGTTAAGCCCTACTCCAGCCTTCCGATATTGTGTTCGAACACTTCCTGATAAGCCTCACATTGCCTTAAGGCATACTGGCGGTAATAGTTTTCTTCAGGCAAAGTAAGCAGTACCTGCCGGGCTTCCCGGAGGCTTTTCAGCCCGTCTTTTAGCTGTCTGAGTTCGCTTTCCACAGTATCGCTTTCACCAGACAATTGGTTGAGAGCTACAGCGCGGTTGACCAGCAGGCCGGCGTAGAACTCGGTTTGCCAGGGCAGAGGAGCCGCCAGTTCCCTGGCTTTACGGCAATACCCGATCGCTTTATCCTGAAATTCCAGGAAAACTTCCAGAGAATCTTCCTTTTGTAACGGGCCTGCCTGTTCGGACAGATAGACAGCCTGGTCCGTAATAGCCTGTGCCCAGGCCTGGCGGTTACCGGGTGTAGGGTGAAAACGATACGTGCCTTCCGCTTCAAGCAGGCGCTGCCGGGCTTCGCCAAGCAGCACAAAGGCAGCAATGGTATCCCGGTAATGAGAACAGCTATCCCGGCCATCAATTAAAGAAAGCAGGGTTCCGGCCGGGCGGGAAAACTCCTCGGGCGTTACCGGACAGGGCAGCAGTTGCCACATGGGCAGGGCGGGCAGGTGGTTGAGAATAAACAGGCGGGGCGGCGTGAGAAAGTATCCGGTATTGTATTGAGCCATCAAGGCATCCTCACCGGGAGAAGCGCCCCAGGTGGCGTCCACCAGCCGCCACTCCCCATCCAGGAGAAGTGCATTCCAGGAATGGCCGGGGACGGAAGGCAACGCCAGGCTGTCGAGCCCTGGCCGGGAGTAACCGGAAACGGATAGGCATTGCAGCCCCGCCTGCCGGCACAGCTCAACATACAGGAGCGAATAGTCGAAACAAAGCCCACGTCCACGCCGCAGTATCTGTCCGATGTTCTGGTTGATGCGGCGGCCCTGGGCGCTGGCCTCTTCATCGTAGGCGATGTTATGCACCAGCCAGGCATAAAGGCTGCGGGCCCGTTCCACCTCAGTTTCTGCCGGTTCGATGAGGTAGGCCACCAATTTGGGAAGATCGTAACGGAGGCTGTCCGGCGCCTTTCGGGCATGGCGGTCAATTGCCTGATACTGAGCAGAAGCAGAGGCCGCGATGCAAAAAAAGCAGGCCAGAGATAAAATGCGAATCAGGATGCCCATAGTTTTTAGGATTGAACTTCTCTATTACAAACGGCTGAAAGGAAAAAAAGCTTAAATTCGCGTCTTCAGCAATACCATTAATTTTTTCAGATGAACCGCATGCTCTGAGACTAACATCCATCTGTTTTTTATAGAGGAAACCTTCACACATGCCCTACTATCTCGAAAAGAACGAATCTTTTTCCGAAGGCATCAAACGGATCGGCCTGGAGCAGAACAACATGGCCATCGACGCCCTGGCCAATGACGACAGCCTGCACAGCGGGATACATAAAGCCAGGAAGCACTTCAAAAAACTGCGTGCCCTGTACCGCCTGGTCCGTGACGAGGTAGGCCACAACATTTACAAAGAGGGCAATGTGTTCTACCGCGACCTGGGCCGTAAGCTGGCAAACCTCAGAGACATCACTTCCCGTATTGAAACCGTCGATCTTTTACAGGAACTGTTTGGCAACATGGTGAATCAGGAAGCATTCGAGGTACTTCGTTCACTGCTGGAAGAAGAGCGTGAGGCTATCCGGGAAGAAGAAGTGGAGGAAGAGAACAAGGTGGAGGATGCCATAGAACTGCTCCGGCAGGAACGCAACCGCTTTTTAGAACTGCCTGTTCGGGACCGGTGCCTGAAGAACACAATGGCCAGCCTCCACAGGGTCTATCAGAGAGGATACAAAGGTTTTCACAAATCCCTTGGGAACCCGTCGGTTGAGGATATGCACGAATGGCGGAAACGGGTAAAGTACCTCTGGTACCACTACCGCCTGCTGAGACAAGGCTGGCCAAGGGTATTCAGGGCTTACAAAAAAGAAACCAAAGTGCTGGCAGATTTTCTGGGAGACTACCACGACCTGGCGCTTCTGATGGAAAAAATGGAAAGCTACCAGGAACACCTGCCGGCAGAGGCCCGGAAGGTGCTGTCGGCCCTTGCCAGCAGCCATCAGCATGAACTCCTGAAGAAGGCCCGAAAGGCAGGAAAGCTTATCTATGCGGAACCTCCGAAAGCATTTATCCGCCGCATGCGGGAAATCCTGGATGGGAACCTGTTGTAAACCTGTTTTTTGAAAAATTTTCGTCAACAGGCAACCAATTGCCATTCCATTTGTAGTTATTGGCATCGAGACAATGAAAACGGACACCCTCATGTACCAAAGGCTTATACCACTCTTTCTGCTCTTTTTTATGAGCACCCTCGCCATTGCCAACGATAATATCCCGGAGAATGTACGAACGGCTTTCGAACAGATGTTTCCGGATGTCCATAAACAGGATGTTTTCTGGGAAGTCCGAAAAGATGCCATCGTCGCTACTTTCAACGAGGAAGGCGGATTGAAAAAAGCTTTTTTTGCCGAAGACGGCGAATGGCTGGAAACCAGGATCAGGCTCTACACCAGCCAGTTGCCACGGGCCGTCTATCGCTACCTGGAAAAAACACACCGGCATTCCGATATCACCTTTCTGGCCAAAGTACTCCACCCGGGAGGCTATTTCTATCGCATCGAGTCCGAAACGTTCGAGGAGGTAGTCATTGAGTTCCTGGACCGTACCGGCGCCCTGATGGACACGCAGCAAATTCGTTTTACGGAGGGGTTGGAGCTTTATTGAGGAGGCGCAGTGCCGCCCGCCTTTCTATTCAACATATTCCTGCCGTACCACCAGCGTATAATACCCATTATCTGCCTCCAGGTAACCCTGGTCATAGCAAAACCGGTAAATATTACCGGATTTAGTGATGTACTCATTGGTGAAATAGCTGAACTTGAATCCGTTTTCCAGCAATTTGTCCCGATGCACTCTTGCCTTTCCCTTAGGGTTTAACCTTGCGAGTATCCGCCGGTTTTTCCGGAGAATGTTGTTGATGTTCCGGATAAAATTATTGGCGTCCCGGTTCAGGCGGTTGTTGTAACTGCTGCGACAGTAGGCCGAGCAGAACTTCTTATCTGCCCTGCCGATAAATTCTTCTCCGCATTCTACGCATTTATTTTTCATGGCTGATGAGCGCTGCTTGTATTGTTTTGATGGTAGAACCCTTAAATATACGCAGAAAGATGTTAACCAGATAACCTCACTCCCATTTTCTCATTTCTCCGGGAAGCCGGCCATTCTGCAAAAGCAGTTCCGGTTTCGGCCAGAAAAAAGGGTGAATATCTGGAAAACGGCCACGGCCCTATTCTTTCCTTCTCAATGTTTGGGTAAGCTCTGCCGAATTGCGAAATTAGCCACTATGGAAAGGCAATTTGATGCATATCTGCGAGCAGAACGCCGTACGGGCGTGTTCCTTCTGGCCTGGGGGATACTAACCAGCGCCGTGGCCGGCTGGGCTTATGGCCATTGGCAGGGAGATCTGTTACAGGCATTGTTGTTTTCTACCTGCATGTTAAGCCTGGTGCAGGCACGGGCCGGTATCCGTAGGTTGCTGATTGCCCGGCGGCTGAAAAGAGAACTCCATCCTATCGTCGAGATCGCTCCTCCGACTTTCGCCGCCCAGGAGCTTCCCCGGCTGGAGAGGCGGGAACAGGCCGCCCTTACCCGCCGCTTTTTTGAACAAGCCCTTCTCATCATGGGCCTGTGTTTTGCCCTGGCAGGGGGGTTGCGTATTTCCGGGCAGTTCCTGCTGGGCGCCGGCCTGGGCCTGTGCGTCCAGGCAGCGGTTCTGCTAACCGTCACCCTCACCAGCCAATGGAGGGATTCTATCTTTCGCAATGAGATCGAACGGGAGAAAGGGCCGTAGATGCGGGAGGGTTTGTGGGTTTCTGGGTTTGTGGGGTTTCTGGGGTTATTGCTTTACGGTAACCCGCTGGTTTCCAGAATAACAAGGAACCCAGTAACCAGAAACCAGGAACTATGAACGGTCCCCAAGGAACTATGAACAGGCCCTTGAGTCGCACCTCTCAACCCAAAACTTCCCTCTGAGAAGGTGCAACAAAGGGCAACTTTTTGCCAGGTAGCCCGTATCTTTATGCCAGGAAATATTAGCAACTTTTTCATAAACTACAACTTCAAAATGAACACCTTAGATCAGCTGTGCTCCAGCAGCAAAAACTCCTTTGACCTCACCGCGCCTCAAGACCAGGAAAGCCTCATTCAACTCGTAGATCAGTTAGCCCCCTACCCTTTTGCAGAAGTGGAACGGCTGGCATTAAACGGCAATGCTCCCCTGGAATTCAAGCTGGCCTTTAAAGTACTGGCCTCCCGGCGGTTTGTCGAGGCCAATACCCGGCCCCTGAAGATCGGCATCATCTTTGCCATGTGGGGGGAACAGAACCGCCTGCTTCCCAAATCCGGAGATAACCCCAATGGCGAAGACCTCCTCAATGTAAAACTCAGGCAACTGGACTGGCTGTTTAAGAATTCCGCCATCGACTGGCGCCTGTATGCCGTCGATGACGGGTGCCCTTACGGTAGCGGCCGCATCGCCCGGGAGATTATCCGGAGCTCACCACTGCAGGAAAAAGTGTCCGTAGTATTCCTGGAGGAATCATTGCCCGCCGGCTCAGGCCCCTTGAGGAACCTGGCCTCCGCCAATGATTCCCGCAAAGGAGGCGCTATTATCCTGGGTTGCCAGAAAGCCCTGGAGGACGGGGCTGAAGCCATCGTTTATACTGATGCCGACAACTCGGTACACCTGGGCCAAACCGGCCTGCTACTGGAGAAGCACCTGGCGGAAGGCTACAAGGTAGTGCTGGGCAACCGGAAACACGAGCACTCTGTGCTGGTCAAACAGGAAAGCCGGTGGGGCATCGGTATCAAAGCACTGAGGCACATGCAACGCATGGTGGGCCACAGCATCTTCTCCAGAGGCATTCTTGATTCCCAGGCAGCTTTTAAACTGTATCACCGGGACGTGCTGGAGAAGATACTGGAAAAACCCTCCGTTTACGACTTTTCCTTTGACTCCGACTGGATCGCCTGCACTCTGGCGCTGAACGAACCATTCGCCAAAGTGCCCTTCGCCTTTATCGATTCCTTTGCCGAATCCGCCTCCATTGTCCAGGGCCCGATGACCACCTGGGAAACCCTGTTGAAAGGCCTGGTTACAGCCGTCCGGGAACGGGGCGTCCCCTACAATGAGGAAATGGCCGGCGTCATTGACGACCATATCGATTCCTCAAAAGACCTGGACGTCTTGATCAACCACCTGCCCCGGGAGTTGGAAGCAGTGGCGGATAACCGACTGGGCGACCCGGCTGTCATGTCGCCGGCAGCAATGGCGGCCTGGATCGTGGCCAAAAAGGAGGAAGCTTTGCAAAATCCGGCCTGAGGTTAGGTAAAACGAGCGCTATAATGTGAGAAATTTTCTTGATATTGCTTTTTTGTCTCATACCGATATCAATGAAAAAGCTTTGGCTACCCCTGCTCCTAATCGTCCTTTTTGGTTGCCGGCAGGAACAAGAACCTCTTTTTGATGCCATCCGGTATGTCGATCCTCAGATCGGTTCCGTTCACGGCCGGTGGTTTTTCTACACGCCGGCGGCCCTGCCCTTCGGCATGGCCAAACTGGCGCCTCACACCAATGCTTATGAGGGAATAGGCAGCTGGGCCCCACAGGGGTATGACGACAGGCACACTTCTATCGAAGGGTTCGGCCATTTCCACGAGTTCCAGGTCGGTGGCGTGGTGGTAATGCCGGTTACAGGCGAACTGAAAACTGTTCCGGGAACACCTGAAAACCCCGACACCGGCTACCGGTCCCGGTTCGAAAAGGAGACAGAACAGGCAGAGCCGGGATATTACTCGGTATTCCTTAAAGATTATCAGATCAGGGCAGAACTAACTGCCACAGAGCGGGTGGGCTACCACCGTTACACCTTCCCTGCTTCAGAAGCGGCTCACCTGATTTTCGATATTGGCCACAAACAGGGCGAAAGCAGCACGGTGACGGACGCCTGGGCCCGCTGGGACGGCGCCCGCGAGGTCGAAGGTTATGTAGAAACCTTCCCGGAATACCTCAAATTCTGCGACCCGGAAAGCCGGGTGAAAATGTATTTTGTGGCGCGCCTGAGCAAAAGGCCGGAAGAAGCAGGATCTTTTGTCGATTCCGTTGCTACTGCCGGAAACCGGGAAACGAAAGGAGTGGGCAATGGCCTGTATCTCACGTTCTCCACCGGCGATCAGGAAGTGGTGGAAATGCAGGTGGGCCTCTCCTACACCAATATCGAAAACGCCCGGCTAAACCTGGCGGTGGAAACCAAAGGCAGGGATTTTGACGAGGTTCATGCTCAGGCCCGCCGGGCCTGGAATAAAATGCTGGGGCGCATCCGGGTGAAAGGAGGCCGGGAAGAGGATCGGGTAAAATTTTACACCGGCCTGTACCACGCACTGCTTGGAAGGGGAATCTCCGAGGATGTGAACGGGCAATATCCCAGGCACGACGGAACCGCAGGGCAGATCCCCCCGGACCCCAGCGGCAAGCCGGAATACCACCACTTTAATACCGACGGAATCTGGGGCGGCTTCTGGAACCTCGGGCAGCTATGGGCCCTGGCCTACCCCGAATATCTGAGCCAGTATGTGCAATCCAATATCGACTTCTTTAAAGAAACGGGCTGGCTGCACGACGGCCGGGCCGCCGGTGCTTTCGCCAACGGCGTACAGACCAATTTCCAGGGGCTGCTCCTCGCTTCGGCCTACAATTGCGGCATCCGGGATTTCGATGTAACAACGGGGTACGAAGCGGCCCGAAAGAATGAACTGGAATCCCGCGGCCGCAACCTCGGCAACGGCAAATACGACCTGCACTGGTTCCTGAAAAAGGGGTATGTGCCTTTCCGGGATACAACCATTTCCAATGGCTGGGTTTTTAATTTCGGCGCATCCCACACCCTGGAGTACTGCTTCAGCTCCTTTGCCGTTGCCCAGATGGCAAAAGCCCGGGGCCAGGAGGCAGACTACCATAAACTTATGGGACAGGCCAGCTATTGGAAGAACCTTTTTGACCCGGAAACCCGGTTCATCCGCCCCAGGCTTCCGGATGGTGAATTTATCGAAGATTTCGACCCGCTCAAAGCCTGGTACGGCTTTCAGGAAGGCAACGCCTTTCAATACACCTGGTATGTGCCACACGATATTGCCGGGTTGATCGGTATGATGGGAAGAGATACCTTCAATCAGCGCCTGGAACAGATGTTTACCGACGCTCAGAAGAGCGTTTTTGGCGGCGGGGAAGAGATCCACAGCTTTTCCGGTATTGAAAAATTGTACAATCACGGCAACCAGCCCTGCCTGCACAATCCCTGGCTGTTCAATTATTCCGGCAAACCCTGGCTCACCCAGAAATGGACGCGCGCCATCTGCAACGAATTCTACGGGACAGAACCGCTCCACGGTTACGGTTACGGGCAGGATGAAGACCAGGGACAACTAGGAGCCTGGTACGTCATGGCCGCCATGGGCCTTTTTGATGTTCAGGGCCACACCGCCGCCAACCCCACTTTCCAGTTTGGCAGCCCCCTCTTCGACACCATCGTCATCGAGCTGAATACTGCGTATTATCCGGGGAAAAAATTGGCGATAGAGACGGTGAATAATGCTCCGGGCAATGCCTGCATTCAGTCCGCATCTTTAAACGGAGATCTTCTGGAACGGTGCTGGATAGAACGATCGAAGCTTATGGAGGGCGGTAAGCTGGTTTTTGAGATGGGCCCAGCCCCAAACGAGGATTGGGGAACGGGAGCGCCACCTCCTTCAGGTAGTGAGGATTAGGAATTGTCGGATCGGACTATCCATACTCCTTCCTTTATTTCTCTCTGCCTCAGCCTACTGGCGCAGCCGATGGACTGTGCCGGATACCACTCATATTTCCCGCTTGTTGAGAGACTGCTCTCTGTTGTATTCGCGGACGATGTCGGCCAGGTCCCGGAAATGATAGCCTTCTGCTCCAATTTTGTCCCGGTAGTCCGGAGCATCTATTTTTCGGAACAGCCTGCGCATCTTTCGCCGGAAATTCAGGCGGTTGAGCCGAACAGGCCGTTTCCTCGCCCTTGATTCTATCCAGAATTCGGTGACGTTGTGGATGCTGGCCTGCAATACCCCGTTGTCGAACCGGATGTTATACTGTTCTTCCGGCGACTGGTAAAGGTTGAGCGCCACCCCTTTTTCCAGGATGCGCAGAAAATACCAGCGGCCGCGGAAATTTTTGCTTTCGAAGGCAGTATAACCCTCATTATCGAAAAATACAAAGCCCCGGATGCGCTCGGCCTCGATGTTGTAAGTCGAACCAAAGTCATTAATAAACACGACAACACTCCTGAATTGAGAGTGAAAGACCTCTCCGATGTATCCGGTCAGCCGCTTCCCGTTCTTTGTAACAATATATCCCCGTGCCGGTCCGTTGCACAGGCCGGAAGCAGCAAAGAGCATCGCAAAAAGAATAGCGTAAAGTTGCTTCATAGGCCATGAACTATTTCTTGCTCTTCTAAATTAAACAGATTTGAGCAGAAATGCACCACCTGAAAAGAAAATTGCCGGATTCCGGACACGGGGAGAAGAAAGGGTAAGGATTTTTGATCTGGGATATCAGGATTTTTGATTTGGGGAGCCTGGCGCAGTCAGGAAGATGTAAATCTTAAATCAAAAATTTTAACCGGCTCGCAGAGACGGCCACACATCAAAAATCACATGTTACCACTAGGCTGCTTTCCCTCAAACCACCTTCACCCGCAAGGCCTTCAACCCGTCCGCTCCTTGCAGGCGGTTGAGTTCCAGTTCCTCAATTTCGGGTTCAACGTAGCCTTTTCCAATCAGGTATCCGATGTAGTCCAGGTATTCCTGGTGGTCTTTTTCATGAAGATAGACGATAGCAACCTTTCCTTTTTGGGTCAGCCTTTCATTAGTGCCTTTAACGGTGGCCTTGTCGATCCGTTTTTTAATGATCTCATAGCGCACGTTGTAGGCGCCATCGACATCAAAGCGTTTGTCATCCATGCGAAAGCGAATGCTGATGGGGCTGTTGTAAACGAAGATGAGCTGGGCGGTGGCCAGAGGAGTGGGAAAGTGCTGCGCCTCCCGTTCCACCAGGCGGGTAGCCTCACAAAGGCTCACCAGTTGCCAGAGGCGAAAATCCTTGAGATGGTAATCGAGGAATTTCCCTTCTTCGAGGATGGATTGGCCGAGGTAGATGTTGTATTCCACGCCATCGGTTTTGTAGATCTCGAAATAGTGGGGCAGCAGCGCTTGCATCCTTGCCTGTTCCTTTTCCATGAAATTGCCGAGCAGGATATTGAGTTTTTCCACGCTCTTTTCGTAGTCCTTCCGCTGTCGGTAGAGGATGCCAAGCTGGGCGTCCATAGCTTCAAAATAGGGATATAGCACAGTCTCACCGAGGCTGCCGTCCTGATCCGCCAGATAACGCAGAAAAGGATGGATCTCATAGAGGAGCAGGTCTGTCACGGCATTTTCATCACTGGAATAGAATTCTCCTTCAATCCTCGCCTTCAGGGCCTGCACTTTGAGCAGGTAGTGGCCCAGCAGGTGGAAACGGCTTTGTTCCAGGCATTTTTCCAATACTTTCTCCAGCATGGACAGGTTTTCCCGGAGGTCGGCCCGGATAGCCTCACTGCGCAAAGTGGATGAACCGACGATGTCGGCCTGCCCATACAGAGGATAGACATTTTTGAAGACAATATTTTCGTCGGCATCTTCGCCATACATGAGCAGGTGCTGGGCAGCTTTGCGGAATTTCCAGAATACACTCTGGTGGATAGACGTATATCGTTGCTGAATGGCCAGTTGTAAGGTATCCTTCAATTCACGGGTCATCCGGTTGAAGCTGAAGGAAACGAGCGCCAGGATATCCTTCAGTTCCAGCAGGGTAAGGGCATTAAGGCGGTTGGCGCGGGGCGTCGCCATCTCCAACATGCCGATTGTTTCACCCGATTCGTCGTTAAATGGCGCCAGAATCAGGCTATTGTACCCCAAATCGAGCAACAGGTTCCCAATTTCATCTCTGGCCTCTTCCTTCAGGCTCTCCACCACAAGGGGCTTTTTTCCCTCAAATGCTCTGTGATAAAGAGAATCTTCTTTTTCAGTTGGAAGTACATTCATATCACCTCCGGCCGCATTCAGCAGGCTTGACTGCATTACTTCTTTATTGGAGGCATGCCACCACAGGGGTATGGCCCCAACCCTGAGGCCCGGTTCCTGCAGGTAGTTGCGAAGTTGCTGTTCGAGGAAAGCAACCGCCTCTTCTCCGGTTTTGCGGGATTTACCGGCCATACCTTCCCGCAGGTTTTCCCACACTTCTGCCTTAGTCACATCTGTCAGGTAGCCGAGGAACATTCCTTCAAAGGCAAAGTGGCCCGGAGGGAAGTACTCTAACCAGAGGCTCTGATCAGAAAGGTTGTTGAGCAATTCACTAAAATGCCGGTTGTTCAGTTCAGGGAGGGGTTTCAGGTTTTTTATCCGCACAAAATCCATGATGATATTGAGGCGAAAGTATCGCTCCAGTTTCGTTTTCCGGTCCCGAAGGCGGATGACTTGCGGAAAGATGACGTCCAGCTCCTTACCATAGCATTTTTTCAGGATGAGGCTTCCGGCTTTGATGATGGCTCCCTGAAGCGTGAGCTTGCTTTCCATGTCGGTAAAAAAAAGCTCCAGGCCTTCATTGTCGTAAAGTTTCTTCATAGCCGGCGAACCGAACAAAAACCCTGAATCGAACGGCCGCCCGGCAACCGCCTTGCCTTCTTCCTGCTGGTCCAGGGGAAAATACAATGAAAGCAAAGTCTGAATGGCGCTTTCCTCTTCAACGGAATCGGGAAGCTGCCCATCTTTGATCTTTGCCTGCAGGGCGGAGACCGGCAGGTAGAGTTTCTGGTAAAGCCCTTTCATCGGTTGCTCAGCACTCTGTCCTTTTCTCTGAAGGAAATCCATCAAAGGCTCAAGGCTCAGCTTTGTGGAATAAGGGAAGCCATCAACATGAGGCATGTCGGAAAAGAAAGAACGGAGTGGAACGAATTTTTCCTGCCGGGTCATCGGTGAGTTGGCCATGGTTGAAGTGAAATTATTTACTACACCTAACACATTCAGAATGCTTTAGGCCGAGAAGTAATTCAGTATTCGACGATTGGTTATTACAGCCGGGCCAGCCTATCGGCCATCTTCGACATATATAAGCCCAACCTTCTCCCGTATCGCATCCAGCACCTCCATCAGCCCCTTGCTGAAGCTAAGCGGCAGCAGGGGGCTTTCCTTCAGGCCGTGGTCCAGGCAATGCATTACTTCCTCAGCTTCGTAGGAGTAGCCATTGGTATGGTAGTCGAAGCGATAGTCCCGCGGGCGGCGGTCTTCCAGGATAAGGCTGAGCGTGGTGGGTTCGTGCCAGCGGGTATGGAGATGAATGGTACCGCGCTCCCCGTAAATAAAGGCCTCCGTCTTGGTATAGGAACGAATGGAAGAATGAAGGTGGGCCATCTGCCCGTTATTGTATTTGAAAAGTACGCCCAACTCCTCGTCCACACCGGTAGGCCCGATGTGAGCCAGGGCTTGTATGTCCGCCGGTTTACCCATTACCAGCAACGCCAGGAAAACCGGGTAGATACCGATATCCAGCAGTGAGCCCCCCCCCAAAGCCTTATCGAAAAGCCGGCCCCGGGGGTCGAAGGGAGCGCGGAAACCAAAATCGGCCTTCACGGAAAGAACATCCCCGATCATGCCGTGTCCGATGAGTTCCAGCGCCTTGGTAGTAGAAGGAGTGAAACGCGTCCAGATCGCCTCCATGAGGAAAGTATCACCGGCATGGGCGGCGTCCACCATTTCCTGTACCTGGCGGCTGTTCATGGCAAACGGCTTTTCACAAAGCACGGGTATGCCGGCCTTCAGGCACATGATGGTATTGTCATGATGGCCGGGGTGCGGGGTAGCAATATAGACCACATCCAGATCCGGGCAGAGCGTTATTTCTTCGTACGCCCCGTAAGCGTGGGGGGCGCCGTACTGCAGGGCGAAGGCCTTGGCCCGCTCTTCCGACCGGGAGGCCACAGCGTGCAGCCGGGCGTTGGGCAACTTGTCGAGGTCCTGTGCAAATTTGTGGGCGATCCGCCCGGGGCCGATGATGCCCCAGTTGTAGGTTCTTGCCATGGTTTGTCAATGTGTAGTTGTGAGTCCACTCTGGAAACTCATCAAAATGATTGAATGAGCGAGGTGGTGAAGAAATGAGTAAAAATAAAATGTATTTAATTCTGAAAAATAAACCAATTTAAATATTGATTCTATTCATTCATTCGCACCTTCACTCCTTTCCTGTAGTTTCCGGAGTGCCCTCACGTAAACACGAATTCACAATTTAACGCCTCGTTCAGAATGAAATTTGCTCGCTTTCCCTCAATTATGGAATTTTGGACAAGCTCTTATCGCCTCAGCAACTCCAGCACAGCGCAAGTCATTGCCAGCACCCCTGTTTTGATCGTAGGTTCAGGCATAGGGGCGAATCCGGAACTGTGCAGAGAAGGCAGGCTAAGCGCTCCGCGTTGAGCGGCTTCGAAAAGTTCGGGGTCAGAAGCTCCCAGCCAAAACAGGAGGATGGGTACCTGCTCCTCCGTGCGCCCATAGCGGGCAAAGTCTTCCCCGACCATTCCCGGAGGCATCTGCCTTACATTGCCGCTCCCCAGTGTTTGGATAAAAACCTGCCGGATCCGCTCCGTTAGCTGAGGATCGTTATAAACGGAAGGAGTATATTCCTCCCGCAATTTGTATTCGGGATATTTTTCTTCCGTAAGGCCGGCCGACATGGCCACACCGTTACAGATCCGCTTGATCTTTTCAATGAGGGCCATCCGCACTTCATCGGAATAGGAGCGCATAGTAAGCTCCAGCCTGACCTCATCGGGAATGATGTTGCCCTTGGTGCCGCCGTGTATGGAGCCCACTGTGACTACCGCCGGGTCGAGGGGTGATATTTCCCGGCTTACGATACTCTGCAGGGCCACTACCATGCGGGAAGCCAGCAATACCGGGTCTTGGGTGGTTTGCGGAGCGGCGCCATGCCCTCCCTTGCCGAATACGGTAATGTCCATCATATCGACATTGGCCAGGCTGTATCCGGAGCAGTAGCCCACCATGCCCGCCGGAAGATCGGGGGTGTCATGCAGCGCGATGGCATAATCAGGAACCGGAAAGCGTTCATAGAGCCCGTCGGCGAGCATGGCTTTGGCCCCGCCGGACCGCTCTTCTGCAGGCTGGCCAATGAATACGAGCGTTCCTTTCCATTCCCCTTTCATTGCTGCCAGGCGGCGGGCGGCGCCTGCCCACACCGTCATGTGTATATCGTGGCCGCAGGCATGCATTACCCCCACCGTATTACCGGCTTCATCCTGGGTGGTGACAGTGCTGGCATAGGGTTTCCCGGTTTCTTCCACAATGGGTAGGGCATCCATATCGGCCCTAACCAGGATGGTGGGGCCTTCACCGTTCTTCAGCACACCTACAACCCCGTTTCCGCCAACCTTTTCGGTAACGTCAAAGCCAATCTTACGCAGCTCTTCCGCCATGCGTTTTGATGTTTCCTTTTCGTAGAAAGACAATTCGGGATGGGTATGGTAGTGAATATAAAGATTCTCAAGGTAAGCATAATCGGCATCGGCCTGCCTGCGCAGCCCGTCCGTTTTGCCATCCAGTTCATCTATGAAGCGGCCCGACTCCCGGGCCTGTTCCTTTAACTGGCGAACCGGGCCATCCTGGGCGGCGGCGGAAAAAAAGAGGAGGAGAATACAAAAAGTGTTGGTCAGTTTCATGAATTATAACCGGTTTTACTTTTTGGGTTTATTCTGCAGGATGTTTTCCAGCAATCGTTCCAGTTCCTGCTGCTCCTGGCCGGAAAGGCCTTTCAACAGCGCCCGGTCAACCGATTCAAAGACAGGGAGCAGGCCTGCCACCAGTTTTTCTCCCTTTGGGCTCAGAAGGGTCAGGTTGGCCCGGCGGTCACCAGAATCGGGTTCTCGTTGTATCAGGCCTCTTCGATAAAGGACTTCAATGGGATACCGAACATTGGAAGGCGCCCGGCCGATCGATCGGGCAACGGCAGCCTGCGATTGCCCCGGGTTTTCATTCAGGCTGTAAAGAATGTCCCAGTCAAGCGGGCTGAGCTGGTGCTTTTTCAAAACTTCGGCTTGTCGGGTTACGGCTAATTTACGCGCCCGGTGCACCTGGGTGACGAGATGGAAAAGGTGTTGTGAAGAAGCCATAGGGTGTCTTTCCTGTTCTTTGGAATCGTTATAAAAGTAATGATCATTTTTATAACGGTTTGCTTCGGAGCCGTTACTTTTATAATCATTATTAAAGTAATGATTACAAATATAATCATTATTTTAATAACGATAATAATTATTACAATGACTGAATAGAGACTTCAGTGTCCGTCTCTGTTATCCCGGCACCGGAATGCCACTTTAGAGGCAACTTCCCTAAGCAGCGCTGCCACCTCAGGCGCCAGGACATAATTATAGGATAACCTGGCGGGGTCTTTACCAAATAGTATGGCATAAAAACAACAAGCTGCAAGGTACGAGCCCTCCAGGTTCGGATGGATGGCATCCGGATTGAAGAGTTCAATTTCGGGATGGTTTTGCTGTACATAACGCCAGGCAGGCCCAACCGGGGCTAAACGGGCGCCAATCCTCTCCGCCAGCATCCGGTAACGCAGGGTGATCAGGCTATCGGAGCCCCAGTAGCCACAGGCAGAAGGCATCAGCTGGCATAATGAGCCGGTATGGCGCCAACGGCCCCACGTGACGAAAAGGGCTATTTTTGCCCCGGGATGCAATTGGCCAATCTGCTGGCCGAGCAATGTCCCGTACCTGAAAAATTCCTTTTCTACCTGCTTCAGGGGCATGGCCGGGCGCAGGCTCTGCTCCTGAAGGACAATATAATCCCAATCCCCTTCTTTTAAGGCAATAGCCACCGAACCGCGTTTATAGTGTTCTTCCAGGCTGGCCCCATCGGGCACTTCCATCTCAAAATCCAGGGAATCACCTCCGGAAGCCGCCAGGCCCTGGATGATAACCGGCATATCGTTGGAGTAGGTATAGCTGTTGCCGATAAAAAGCACGCGCAGGGTTTGGGGGCGGGAGTTCGGGCTAAGCCCGCACAGCAAAAAGGAAAGCATGATATTCAGTGTGCGAAGCTTGAAAATGATGGCCAGGTTCATAAGTAGGGAATGTATATAGAATTGGGCGTTCAAAGGTAAATAAATTCTGTACTCCTCTTTTTCTGATCCGCAAGCCGTCAAAAAAGCTATCTTTGCCGGAATATAACTCTTTGGCGGCAATTCAATGCAGGCAATAGACAGCGTACACATCAACTTCAACCCGGAGCAGCTATTCATTCTCAATATCTGCCTGGCCTTTCTCATGTTCGGAGTGGCGCTGGACCTGCGGTTCGACAATTTCCAGGCCCTGGCCCGCTCGCCCAAAGCTCCTTTGGTGGGCCTGAGTTCCCAACTGGTGCTGCTGCCTTTACTGACCCTGGCCCTCATATTTTTCTTCCGCCCGGCGCCCAGCATTGCCCTGGGCATGGTGCTGGTGGCAGCCTGCCCGGGAGGCAATGTGTCCAATTTTGCCGTTCACCTGGCGAACGCCAATGCAGCCCTTTCGGTTCTGATGACGTCAATATCAACCCTGGCCGCTATTGTTATTACACCAGTTTATTTCACCTATCTGGCCCCTTTGGTGCCGGGAGTGGAAACTCTTCAGCACCCCATCTACGTCGATCCGCTGGATATGGTCAGCACTATTGTGCAACTCATTCTCATTCCCCTGTTTATCGGAATGTTCCTCAACTACCGGTTTCCGGCGTTTTCTGCCCACCTGAAAAGGCCGGTGCGCATTCTTTCTCTGGCCATTTTCCTGGGGTTCATCGTTGCAGCAGTTTACGGGAATTTCGATAATATCGTCAAATACCTTCACGTCGTTTTCCTGCTCGTATTAGTCCACAATGCTTCGGCCTTGCTCACCGGCTACTGGTGGGCGAAAAGCAACGGGCTCAGCCGGCAGGACGCCCGGGCCATCTCCATCGAAACAGGCATACAGAACTCCGGCCTGGGGCTCATTCTCATCTTCAATTTCTTCAATGGGCTGGGGGGCATGGCCATGATCGCCGCCTGGTGGGGCGTGTGGCACCTGGTATCTGCTTTCTCACTGGCCCTGTTGTGGCGGGAACGGAGCGTGCTGAGCGTAGAGTGAGATTGAATGCTTATTTGGTAGTTGTCATTTGGGAGGCAAAAGCCAGCTCTTTTTTCAATACAAATGCCTCCACAAAATTTGATATGGAGCACTTTTTAGTTTGCCGCCCTGCCCTTAATACTTGTGTTTTTCTTCAAAGAGAAAATGAGCAAAATCAATTTAAGGCATGACTTTTATCATTTATTTTTCCGTAGGAATAATTGTAAACTGAATTTCTAAAATACTCACCGCCCTAAGGCTAACACCAGAGTTCAACCCCCTTTTGAAATTAGCTTGAACGGCGTTCCTCGATGGGAGGAAAGCTTTTCGGCTAAGAGCATGTTTGGAGGCCGCTTTTGGAGATGAAAAGTGTCATTTTTTTGATGAGACAACTTGTCCCGTACACGTAGTGTCGGGAAGGCGCTTTTTGAAGTTCATACCTGGAAGGTATGGACGAAAAAAGCAACGCAGTATCAGCAAAAAAGGGGCGTTTTCAGCCCAAAGGGTGGCCTCCAAACATGCTCTAAGCAGAAATTTCAGAAAACGACTCCACCGGAAAAGAGGGTTTTGCTGTTCCACAAAAATGCAGCAAAGAAGAGTTCGTCAATCCTGTCGCTCAAAGCCACCCTCTGGCCAAGGGCGCGGAGGAAAGAAAGAAATTTCCATCTGTGCTCCAACATTCAACCTCCTAAGGCTCTATCCACCTTTCAATTCGAAATGTCTGTAAGGCTTAACCAACAGGCTCCTTTCCACTGGGAATAATGCAGGTGTGTTATAAAACCCGTCTTTTCTGCCGGAATGCCGGTAAGAAAAGAGGTGTAAAAGGATTTTCTTACCCTTAAAACTAAGAATCATGAAAACAGCATTAAGATTGGTTATTCTTTTCGGCCTGTTCTTTTTACTTGCAAGGTGCGAAAAGGATGCGTTCGTAGATGACTTACAACTGGCAGATGAGCCGAAAATGGAATCAAGGAAAAAGGATGCAGCCGGCAACAATCTTTCTTATCCGGTTATCTGGGCGGAAGGCGTCAGCAAAACCCTTCCCGGAACACCGAATACGATATCGTCCCTCGACGGCGAATGGTGGTACTGGTGGGGCACCAGCCTGGAAGGCAACCCGCTCTCCTGTCCTCCTGACCCCCAGGACAATACCCTTTGTGACGATGGAGATCCTTCTACCGCAGAAGGGGCTACTCCCGGAGCCGGCTGGGTCAAAGCCTTTCTGCAAAAAGACGAAGGCAACGTTTGGCAGGCAGGTTCATTCAACAGTGTCGAACTCCCTGTCAATGTTGACTTCATCGACTGGGGAGACAACCTGGAATCCGTTGACTGGTACACCCGTTCCCAGGTGCGTACAGAAGTAGTCCTTTATAAAACTCCTGTTACGCCAATGGTGGAATTCCCGATGGTGCACACCGACGGCTGGGGTATCAGTGAAGTGCACGGCATGGCTCAAAAACAGGACGGCACCGTTGAACAAGGCCCCGGTACGCTGGCAACCGTTTACTCACCCTGCGCCCGCCTGACTATCCAGAAACTGATGGTTGACCGGGGGGACAACAGGCTGAGCGACCTGGAATGGAAGCCAGGGGAAGGCTGGGATGAACCCGAAGGATACCCCTATAACCTGGTTAAAGACGGTGCCCCCCTGTTCAACCTCGCGGCTTATGAAAGCGGAGACGGCCCTGGTTATTATTCGGCAGAGATCAATGTCAAAGGCAAGATCATATACGGTTATACCTGGAACGTAAGAAAGATGAACGATGGCCCCGGAGATTACCGGATCACTTTTAGTTTCGACGAAGACTGTGATGGAGTAAACCTCAATACCTTTTTAACCAACGCATCGATCATGTTACCGGTGGAAGAAACGTTTACCGTTACCGGTAGTTCAACTGAAGGGGGTGGGACAGCCGTGCTTAAGCCCGGACTGAACCTCACCTATATAGATATCAGGATTAAGGACCGTTCCGGAGGCGGCAATGGCGGTAATGGCGGAAGTGGCAACTGACCACAGCTTCAACTGTGGGCCAATCCCATGCAGAGGCCGGAACCTCCGGCCTGATATCAGAAGGGTGCAGGCAAGGGCGCCGGCCTCTTCCATTCCAACCTTGCGAAAAGCCTTCACGCCAAACAACTTTAAATGCAATTGAAAGGTGTTTATAAACCCTTGCGGGCCATATTTACCCTCTTCAGGGGGTTACCAGTGGAAGGGTATAGCCCGCAAGGCTTTAAGCAGATGATCAGGTTGAGCCAAAGCACCTTTTTCCCGCCTCAGCCTCACCCCTCCCCTTTCCGGGCGGGAACCCAAAGCTCACCCCAATGAAAATGTAGGGGCACTTAAGTTTGTTATCAGGATATATTTTCGTTTTTTTAAGGAGGTACAATACACAACCAGGAACTACCAGACTTAAAACAAAACGAACATGGCCGAACAGCCCAACCCCTACTGGTATAAAGACAGCATCATTTACGCCCTGCACATCCGTTCCTATTACGATAGCTCCGGCAGCGGCATCGGCGATATTCCCGGGTTGATCCAAAAACTGGATTACCTGGAAGACCTTGGCGTCACCGCTATTTCCCTGCTTCCCTTTTACGAGTCCCCTCTGAAAGACGATGGATATGACGTTTCGGATTTTACCAGCATCCATCCCGATTACGGGACGATGGAGGATTTTCAGAAACTGCTCGATGAGGCCCACAAAAGAGGGCTGCAGGTCATTATCGACCTGATCATTAACCATACCTCGACCGACCACGAATGGTTCCAGCGGGCGCGTAAGGCCAAACCCGGCTCAGAGGAAAGAGACTTCTATGTCTGGAGCGATAATCAGGAAAAATACGAACAGGCAGAGATCATCTTCAGCGATTACGAAACTTCCAACTGGGAATGGGACAATGTGGCCAAGGCTTATTACTGGCACCGCTTCTACAGCCATCAGGCCGACCTGAACTACAACAACCCGAAAGTGCAGGAGGAGATCAGAAAGGTAATCGATTTCTGGTTCAACCTTGGAGTGGACGGGGTGCGCCTCACCTCGGCCATGTTTATTTTCCGCAGGGAAGGCACCAACTGTGAGAACCTGCCCGAAGTCCATGAATACCTGAAGCAGTTGCGGCAATACGTTGACCGGAAGCATCCGGGCAAGGTGCTGGTCGCCGAGACCAACCTTTGGCCGGAAGAAGCCGCGCAATATTTCGGAGAAGGAGACGAGTGCCACATGAATTACCACTTCCCCCTGATGCCCCGCATGTTTATGGCCCTCCAAACGGAAGACCGCTATCCCATCATTGACATTCTCGAACAAACCCCTACCATCCCCGAAGGCTGCCAGTGGGCCCTCTTCCTGCGCAACCATGACGACCTCATGCTCTCCATGGTCACGGAAGAAGAGCGCGACTACCTGTACAAGGTCTTTGCCCAGGACCACGGCGCCAAGCTCAACGAGGGTATCCGCCGGCGCCTGGCCCCCCTGCTGAACAACGACCGACGACGGATCGAACTGCTTTACAGTTTACTGTTCAGCCTGCCCGGCACCCCCGGTATCTACTATGGCGATGAGATCGGCATGGGGGACAATATCTATCTCGGCGACCGCAACGGCATCCGGACGCCCATGCAATGGAATTCCGACCGCAACGCCGGCTTCTCACCTGCTAACCCGCAGAAGCTCTTTCTGCCCGTTATCCAGGACCCGCTCTATCGCTACGAAGCCGTAAACGTGGAACTGCAGAACCGCAATTCCACCTCTTTGCTGTGGTGGATGAAGAACACCATTGCCATCCGTAAACGGCTTAAGGCATTCAGCCACGGAAAGATCGAGTTCCTCGATTCCCTCAACAGCAAAGTCCTGTCCTTCGTCCGGTCCTTTGAAGGAGAAAGCATCCTGGTAGTGGCCAACCTCTCGAAATATTCACAGGCCGTCGAGTTGAACCTCAACCGGTTCAAAGGCATTCGCCCCATTGAGATATTCAGCCAGAACAAGTTCTTTGAGGTTGAGGAAGACCCCTACCACTTCACCCTGGGCCCCTATGGTTACCACTGGTTCCTGATGGAAAAGACGGAAGATGCGGAGGATACCCCCAAAGAGCGCGCCATCGCCGACCTGGAAGCCGATGTGGAATGGCCTGAATTTTTTGACAATTACACCACCAAGCGGCGGTTCGAGAAAAAGATCCTGCCGGCCTATATGCGGTCCTGTCGCTGGTTTGGAGGAAAATCAAAAAAGATCGTTTCTATAAACATCAGCCATTTCCCCGGCATAGAAGTAGATGGAGTCACGGCTTACTTTCTGAACGTTGTGGTCCGTTATACAGATGGGCTGCCCGAGACCTATTTCCTTCCCGTGACCATTGTCACCAACGCCGAGCAAATGGTCCGGTTCCTGAAAAACGAGGCTCAGAGTGTAATTTCTTACATCAAAACACCCTCACGGGAAGGGATCGTCATCGATGCCATATACGAAGAAAAGTTCCGCAATGAGCTGTTCTGGTCGATTAAGAACAACACCAGGGTAAATGTGGCCGGCGGGCAACTGGTCTTCGAATCGGGAAAGATCCTGGATGAGCTCGATGTTGAGAAAGAAGATATCGTCTCCGAAGTGCTGAAGGCCGAACAGAGCAATACCTCAGTCATCTACAACAGCCAGTTCTTTTTCAAGATCTACCGCAAACTGGATATCGATATCAATCCCGACCTGGAACTGGTGCGGTTCCTTTCCGAGAAGACGGAATTTGAGAATTCCCCGCGTTACGGCGGGGGCATACAGTTTGAAAACACTTCGGAAAAGGCCTATACCATTCTGGGCCTTTTGCAGAACAAGATCCCGAACCAGGGCGAAGCCTGGACCATGATGCTCGAAGCGCTGAACCGCTATTACGAGAAAGTGCTCACCAAAGTGGAAAGAGATAAGCCGGCGCCGGCCCTTGCCAGAAAAAGGCCGCTGTATTTCAAAAATACGCCGGAGCGCCTCCAAAAACTCATCGGCAGTATGACAGCTGAACGGGCCGTGCTGTTGGGACAGCGGACAGCGGAAATGCACATCGCCCTTGCTTCCAATACCACAGACCCGGATTTTGCACCCGACCGATTCACTCAGCACTACCAACGCAGCATATATTCCCAGCACCGGCGGCTGGCCAGTGAAACACTGAAAGGGTTGAAGCGAAGAATGAAATCCCTGCCTGCCCATATCGCCGAAGAAGCACAAATCATCCTCGACATCAAGGACGACATCCTGGATTGCTTTGCCGAAATCTACGGGCATAAGATCGAAGCGGACAAGATCAGGGTACACGGTGATTATCACCTGGGCCAGGTGCTCTATAACGGGAGAGACTTCTTCATCATCGACTTTGAAGGGGAGCCTATGCACTCCATCAGTGAACGCCGACTGAAGCGAACCCCCTTCAAGGATGTTGCCGGCATGATCCGTTCCTTCCATTATGCAGCATACGGGCAGCTCGTCCTCAACCAGAATTACCGCACCGAAGACATGCCTATGCTGGAAACCTGGGCCAACCAGTGGTTCCATTACGTCAGCCAGTACTTTCTCTCCGCCTATCTGGAAACGGCAGAAGGGCAAAGTTTTATTCCCGAGGACGAAAGAGCCGTACAGTTGCTCCTGCGAACCTACATCCTGGAAAAGGCCATTTACGAGGTAGGTTACGAAATGAATGCCCGGCCCGAGTGGCTGAGAATACCGATTAGAGGAGTATTATATGCTATGGAAGATTATCTGGAGAAGAAGAAAAAGAAATAAGGGACAGGCCGCAGCTCCCCTGATTATATTCAGTGACAATCATCACCCATGATCCGGCAAAACTTACCTATCTTTCAGGCAATAATTGATCTCTATGCTCTCTAAGAAATCAAAATACGCCATAAACGCCCTGTTATATATCGCGCGCCACAAGGATGAAGGCCGGCCGGTGCTGGCCTCTGAAATTTCAGAAAGTGAGAACATTCCGCATAAATTTCTGGAAGCTATTCTGCTGGACCTCAAGAATGCAGGCATTCTGCGAAGCAAGCGCGGGCGCCACGGCGGTTACTTCCTGCTTGCCGACCCCAGGGAAATCAATCTGATCACCATCATGCGCCTGTTTGACGGGCCCATTGCCCTGCTCCCCTGTGTCTCCCTAAACTACTACGGCCCCTGTGATGAGTGCCAGGATGAGGAAACCTGCGGCATCCGCGCCGTATTCATCATGATCCGGGACCATACCCTGAAAACTCTTCGGGAAAACAGCCTGGCCATTATTCTCGAAAGGGAAAAGAAGATGAAGCAGGTGAAAGAGTGAAGGCCAGAGATTACTTCGGCCGGAAGGAGATCCGGGAAGTGGAATTCCTTTGAACGAAACAGTTCCCCAACCCGAAAATCAGGAAGAAGCGGCCCGGACAAAAGCCTCGCGCTCCAGGCTATCGTAAAAGCGCTCCAGATACCGGGCCAATTCTCTGCGAGACCCCTCATCCAGGAGAGAAAACTCTTTAACACAGCGAAGCAGGGCCTCTTTTTTGGATTGGAAGAAATGGATGGTTTGCTCCAGGTCCGAACGCTCGATCTTCTCTCCCATATATATCCGCTGGCCGACAAACCGCTGCCCGACATCCTCATTGGGTACGGCATAATCGGCATTGACCAGGCCCGAGAAATCGAAGTCGTAAGGAATGATCCGGTAATTCGTCCCATCGGCAGGTTTCATCACCTTCAGGTTGCGGCCCATTGCCAGCGACCAGTCTGTATTTCCGATCATATACTGAAAGAGGGCGTGAATGCCATAGGCTCTGGAGTCGATACGGGAAGCATCCAGGCCGTAACATGCCTCACACTCCTCACTATTCATCCGGGCGGCGAGTTCGTCTGTGTCTTCCAGCAAAATGCCGTATTTGGCCAGGCGGGCACCATCATCAGTATTGATATAAGTGATCTTAACCAGTTGCGCCCGGAAATTATAATCGGCCAGCTGGCTGTAAAGCTTGTAGGCCAGATATTCCCGCAAAACCGCTTCTTCTCCTTCCTTTCCTTCCTGGCAGTGGGTGACGAGCTTGAGGTCATCGAAAGGGAGCAGTCCCCGGCTTTCCAGTTCTTTCTTGGAAAAGTCGATCTTGAGAGGTGGGAAAGAACAAATGCGGCGGCGAAAGCGCCCCCGGACGTTTACGTCCACGCGCCATTCCTGTGTCTGGCCAAGTTTATCCGTAAAGCGGAAGACAGCAGGCTGTTCTTCATCGGTCTTTGCCAGGCTTTCCATGGTGGAAAGGCTCAGCTCCAGTTCGACTGCAAGGACGCCTTCCCGCTCCAGTTCATTGAAAATAGACGGAGAACCGGCAAAAGCCAGGCCGGGTACTGAACATAAGGTGATTAAAAGGGTTTGAAAAAAGGTTTTCATGATATTTTAATTGCTGTATCTGCTAGTATGAGGGATTCAGATGCATTTAGGTTACACCAAAAGTGAAGTTTTTACCGGCCGCAGTCAATATTTTTTGATTAACTGAGGGTTTCTCTTTATCAACAGGAAGTTTCTGGCGAGTGAAAGGTGAATTGTTTCATTTTTTCCCCGGCGCTATTTATATTGGCGCCCTGCACTCATATTCAGCCCTTTCCATTAACTTTGTTACTTCATTTTTTTAATCCAATTATCCGCTTCTTATGGACAAAACCAAGCTAACCTTAGAACAGGTCTTTGCCATGGACCTGCCTCCTATTATCATCTACGCAGCTCCGGCCATGATCTCCCTGGTATTCCTGGAATACTTCCTGCGGCTTTACCACGACCGTAAGGAATATGACAAGATGGATGCCCTCGCTGCTTTCGGAGTAGGGGTCGGCAACCTCATTTCGACTGCGGTGACTAAAATTGCAACTTTCGCCGTCATTCTTTTTGCCTATAACCTGGTGCCGTGGAGTATTCCCATGACATGGTGGTCCTACATCCTCTGCATGGTGCTGCTGGACTTTTGCCGCTACTGGGCTCATAGAGTTGCGCATGAGCAAAGGTTCTGGTGGGCGACTCACGTTACGCATCATTCTTCCGAACAATATAATTTCACCGTTTCCTTCCGGCTATCCTGGATACAGCAAATCAAAGTGATCTTTTTCATACCGGTGGCTCTTGCCGGCTTTCACCCTATTGTCTTTTTCGTCTGCCATCAGATTGCCGTACTGTACCAGTTCTGGATCCATACCGAGCTCATCGGCAAACTGCCCCGCCCCATTGAATTCATTCTCACCACGCCGTCTCACCACCGCGTCCACCACGCCAAGAACGGAAAATACCTGGATAAAAATTACGGTTCGACCTTCATCATCTGGGACCGCATTTTCGGCACCTTTCAGGAAGAAGAGGAAAAACCGGAATACGGCATTCTGAAACCGGTCAATTCCTATAACCCGGTTTATCTGGTCTTCCACGAAGCGATCGACATCGTTAAAGACATGGCAAAATACCGGTCGCTGAAAGCATGGTGGCTGATCCTCTTCGGAGGCCCCGGCCTTACCCTGGACAAGAGCGTTTATGCACGGGCCGCAGGAATGGAAGTAGAAGAAGAAGCTGAAGATGTAAAGGGAGATGTTGATATGGAGGCCGTCAGTGCAACCCGGCAATAGGTGGCCTTCGGCTGACAATGATCTACATCAGCCAAAGGCTTTTAAATACCGCTTCATAAGCCGGCAATATGAGTCATTCGAATCAGGGGCTGAATTGTCCCGCTATCTCTGTAAGCCTCAGTAGCGATGCAGGTTGAAAATTTGTTGTGTCAGATGGAAGGCACTTCGGAAATACCTTCCATCTGACACAACGGCTCGCAAAGCTTGTTTCTCTCCCAATTACCGAACCAATGACACCTCCCCCTCAAAAAGCTTGGTGGAACCGTCAATAAACTCCACCTCCGCCGTCCAGACAAAAACCGCAGGGTTCAGGGGCTCTCCCTTAAAAGTGCCGTCCCAGCGCGGCAACTGCCCGGAGCCACCGCCTTCACCGTCAAACACCTTATTTCCCCAACGGTCGAAAACCTGGAAGCGAATGATCCGGGCAACGCCTTTGTCCGGATAAACCGTAAAAACATCATTGCGGCCATCCTCATTGGGAGAAAAGGCATTGGGAACGTACAATTTACGGCTGTCCCGGACAAAGATCTCTATCTGAGCCTGACCGGGGCAACCATTGATATCGGCAACAGTTACCAGATAGGTGACAGATTCTCCCGGGCTGGCCACCGGGTTGGGGCAATCGGCACAGCTCAGCCCTCCCGGCGGCTGCCAGTCGAAACTGGCCAGGCTGTCCGTCAGGCTCGTTACGCGGAGCTGGGTGCTGTCTCCCAGGCTGATGTCTAAGGTTCCTATAATATTCGCCGCTACCGGCGGCGGGTCTGCAAGCTGAAAGGTTTCTGTCCATTCACACCCTGAAGCATCCTGAATGGCCAGCTGATAAGCACCCGCCATCAGGCCATTGAACACACTGCTGTCCATAAACACGCCGTTGTCAATACTGTAAAGGAATGGCGGGCTGCCCCCCTCAATATTCGTAACCCTTATCGCCCCCGAATCGTCTCCGTTACAAAGCGGGTCCAGTGCTTCAATATCCGGAGTGAAAGCGACTGCCTCAACCAGGGCGCTATCGACGGCGGTACACCCCCGCTGGCTGGTGACCGTCACGGTGTACCATCCGGGGCTGCTCACGACCAGTTCGGGAAGAGAGCCTCCGGTTGACCAGGCATAGCCGGCAAAAGAACCTGCGCTAAGAGTAACCGTAAAGTCGTTGCATAAAGGCCGGGCGCCTTCTATCTCAAAACCCGACAAATCCTCCACATCGACAGAATAGGTGACCACCGAATCGCAACCCGCCGCCGTCTGCCCTTCAAAAATGATGGTGGTATCCGACAAAACGGTTTGCCCCACAAGCACATCGCCCCGGCAAAGCTCTACGCCCACCTGCTGATCGTAAGTTGGCAATATGGTCAGGCCCAGAGTTATAATACTGTCGCAGCCATTGCTGCCCGGCACTGTGCGCTGGTAAGTGCCCGCTTCGCTTAGCACCTGAGTTCCAAACATATAGGTTTCTCCTTCGCACACCGAAGCAGACAGGCTTTCGGTAGCCACCGGCAACACCTCCAGTTCCAGGGTTACCAGGCTGTCACAGCCATGTATGGTGGAAAAGGTATGCTGATAGGTTCCGGAAGCGTTCAGCTCCTGCCCTCCGAATGTCACGCTTTCGCCTTCACAGATGGACTGAAAGGCCATACTTTCTTCTTCCGGCCAAACGGTGAGCAATAAAGTGGTTATGCTGTCGCAACCATTACTTCCCGTTTCCATCGCTTCATATACCCCCTGCATACTGAGGGCCTGCCCGTCAAAAGTATAACTCTCTCCTTCACAGATCTCCACCGACACCGTATCCCGCAGGAGGGGCAAGACCTCCAGGGCTAAAGTCACTATGCTGTCACAGCCGAACTGGGTGGCATACTGAGCCGAATAATTGCCCGGCGCACTCAGGCTCTGCCCATCGAAAGTATAAGTTTCTCCTTCGCAGATAGTGGCCTCAATATCGAGGCTCAGGTTGGGATGGACGATCAGTTCCAGGGTGATGATGCTGTCACAGCCATTACTTCCCGGCTCGGCGCGGTCGTAGGTGCCGGCAGCCGTCAGCTGCTGAGGCCCAAAGGAATAACTCTCTCCTTCACAGATCTCTCCGACGATCGTGTCCCGCAGCAGAGGAATTACCGTCAGTGACAGGTTGATGGTGCTGTCGCAGCCTTCTGCGGTCAGGTATTGTTGCTGATAATCCCCCGGCTGAGACAATTCCTGGCCTTCAAAAAAGAAGGAATCCCCCTCGCAGATGGTATCCTGAAAGTTAAATTCGTAAACCGGGTTCACGGTGAGTTGCAGCGTGATGATGCTGTCACAACCGTTACTGCCGGTAATGATTCGCTCATATTCACCGGTAGTGTCCAGTTGCTGGCTGCCGAATGGGTAGGTTTCTCCCTGGCAGATGCCTTCCACCAGGGTATCCCGGAGAATGGGCAGAACCGTCAGAGAAAGCCTGAAGATACTGTCGCAACCGTTAACAGTCTGGTATCCTTGCATATAATCACCCGGCTGGGTAAACTCCTGCCCTTCGAAGAAGAATGACTCTCCTTCACAGATGGTATCCTCCTGGTAGAACTCGAAAACCGGATTGACGGTGAGGTCCAGAATAATGGTACTGTCACAACCATTGGCCGCAGCCAGCACTTCGGTATATGTGCCGGCATCGCCCAGGGCGGCACCCTGGAAGGAATAAGTATCTCCCTGGCAGATCGCAGCCGAAGTCAGGACCAGGGCGGTGTCCAGGACTGTCAGGCCCAGAGTGACAATGCTGTCACATCCATTGGCGGCGGTAAAATAGACATCGTAAGTTCCCGTTTGGGTAAAGGTAGAGTCACCCATTGTGAAGGACTCTCCGTTGCAGATCATTGCAGAGGCATCGGTAGTGGGTTGAGGGAGGAAGGAGATCGTATCCACTGCCGAGATAAGCCGGCAGAAAGTACTGTCCAGGTTTTCCGGTGACCCCGCCAGCAGGAACCGGTATTGATCACCGTCAATGGGATCGGGCACCATCAGCGTAGCTGCCGTTTCCCCGGGCAGTGGAGCCCAGGACAGGCCTCCGTCCGTACTTAGCTGCCATTGAATGGCCGGGGCCGGAAAAAGGTTGCTGTCAAAGACGGCTTCCAGGGTTGCTGCATCGCCGATACAGAGGTCCGCGCGATTGATGTCAGCCTCACCACACATCCGGAAACTGATGTTGTCCAGAATAAAATCATTGCCTCCGCCTCCCGGTGCATTGTTTCTCAATGCAAAGGTGATGGCATTTACGCCCGGCTCCGTCGTAAAGGAGAACCCGTAATTATTCCAGGTGCTGTCGTTCAGAATATCGCCGGTATTGTAAACCTCCGGAGCGATCTGCATCACCTCAAAGGGTGAGCCGGCATTGCCGATGACAAAATCGATGTTGGGCAGAATGACCGTGTCGGCGCCATTGGTATTGTAGGGATAGAACCAGCGGGAATTCAGGTTGAGAATATCGGCCGAGAACTGATAGGTGGTATTCTCACACAGGCCGTCAATCGTGGCTGTATAAAAAATACCGGTTTCCCCGGCAGTAGCGTTGACCACCATGCCATAGCCCTGAGGGTCATCGCTGTTGTCGGTAATGGGTAGTATCCAGCACGGTTCCGGGAAGAAACCTTCACAAATATCCTGATCCCAGAAATTCATCAGGGCATAAAAACCATCATTGGGCCAGGTTGTGTTCTGAAAAGCCAGGCCGGTCGTTCCGGCAGGCAGTTCCGGGCCGAAAACATCAGGCCCGGAGCCAAAGCTTCCCTCCGGAAAGATTTCGTCTCCGTATTGCCCTCCACAGGGTGCGCCTTCCACCGTCACCGGTATTTCAAAGCAGGTATTGATGTCCAGCAACTGAAGTTGCAGCACATTGGAAACCACCCGGCAGTTAGCACTCTCCAGCCCTGCTTCCGAAGCCGCTACAAGCGCCCTCACCTGAGCGTCGGGAGGGATGGACGGAATGGTGTAATCCAGGGTTGAAACCGGGCTGCCGGAATTCTGCCAGGTAGCCCCTGCGTCGGTGGAGTATTGCCACTGGATAACAGGATCGGCATATCCGGAGCCAATGTTTATTCCAAAAGCAACCGGGCTGCCGGGGCAGTAAGGGCCGGCATCCGCCTCGAAAACAGAGGCCTCCGGGCCGCAGGGCCGCAACGCTATATTGTCAACGGCCAGGTCATTGCCGATGAACCCTATCCCCCCGGGTGTATTGCTGCGGAGCGCCAGGGCCAGTTCCGTCACATCAACAGAGGTTGTGAACGTAATGCGGTAAGAATGCCAGCTGGAATCTATCGGCACGCTGCCCGTATTGAAAACGGCAACGCCATTGACCAGGAAGGAAATGTTGGGAGCCACCAGAGAGCCGTCAGGATCCGGCTGGTTCAGCGATATGATGTCAGCCGAAAATTCATAATTTGTATTCCCACAGGCCTCCACAGTGTCCACAAAGAACAATCCGGGGTTTTCACCGGCATTTACCACCATCATATACCCTTCCGGATCGGCGCTGTTATCCCCAATGTCGATCCAGCCGTCGGCGAAACTCCCCCAGGGCGCTGTATTGTTGGAAACCGTATAGGCGCCATCAATCGGCGGTGGGTTGAACGCATAGGAATATCCGGGAGCAAAACCGGGATCAAATGGCAGGACATTGTCCGGCCCGGAACCAAAATCACCGTTTGGAAGGACGTTTGCGCCCAGTTCTCCCATGCACTCCTCGCCGATATTTCTTATCACTTCGCTACACTCGGCAGGATCCTGGTATTCTATAAGGATAGGGTCCGAATATACAATGCAATTGTCGTTGTACAGTTCTGCTTCTGAAGCAGCCAGAATGACCCTGAAGCTGGCGCCGGGAGGCAGATCCTCGACTAAGAAGAGGACTTCATTGACGGGATCTCCGATATTCACCCAGTTCTGGCTATCATCGGTAGATATCTGCCACTGGAACCAGTAATTCTCAAAGCCGGGAAGAAGGCTGACCTCAAATTCCAGTCTGTCTCCCGGGCAAAGCGGGTCCGTGCTGGAGCTTCGGACCTCAAATTCCGGCCCGCATTTTTGCAGAGAGATATTATCAACGGCAAAGTCATTCCCCGGATCCCCGGAGTATAAATTGACCAACTGGAAGGAGACGTTCCCTCCTCCCGGGCCCACATATACCAGCTTATTCAGGTTGTACCACTGCCCGTCCTGAGGAAGGTCCCCAAAGTCAGCAACCACAGCACCATCCATGATCACCTGTATGCGGGGAGGTGCTGCCGGGGCCGAACCGGGGTCCTGCAGGTTGATGGCGTCCAGGGATATCAGGTAGTAAGAATCGCCACATAGGTTTAGGGTGTTTTCCCAGAAGGGAACGGTATCAGCAACAGCGTTCACCACCATCATATAACCTTCCGCAAACCCGCTGTTGTCGGTTGTTTCCAGCCACCCTTCCGCGGCAGCCCAGGGGGCCGTATTGTTGGTAATGGTGTATTCGCCTTCCTGGGGCGGCGGAGACAGCGTGTAAACATACCCCGAAGGAGCTACAAAAGGCGTATCCGGAGCCACATTATCCGGCCCCGATCCGAAAGTACCTTCCAAAAAAAGATTGGGCCCCAGAAAGGAACAATCCTGTCCGGTGAGGACCGAAGTGAAGAGCAAAGCGCAAGCTAGTAAACAAAGTCTCAAAATCTCCATAGGGTCTCGGATTATGATCGGTTGATGAGGGATGCAATTTACAAGTATTTTATGACAGACAAATAATATGAAGCAAATGCTCAGGAAACGAGGGCCCCTTTGAAGGTGGTATCATTATTGAATTTTAATCGAAATTGGTATTTTCATACCCATAATTCGAACAAAAACACAATGGCCCAACTGAAAGCTTTCCTCAGCTACTTCTATCACTGGGAGAAAACATGCCCCGACGAGGTGTATCTCCGCCAGCCTTTTGGTGACGAATGGGAAGAGTACACCTGGGCGGAAACCGGGCGGATGGCCCGCCGGATGGCGGCCGGCCTGCGCTCCCTCGGCCTGCCCGGCGGCGCCCATATCGGCATCGTCTCCAAGAATTGCCGGGAATGGATCATCGCCGACCTGGCCATCATGATGGCAGGCTATGTCTCTGTGCCTTTTTTTCCCACCCTCCGCTCCGATCAGATCAGGGAAGTGCTGGCGCTGGGGGATGTGCAGGCTCTTTTTGTGGGCAAGCTGGAAGGCTGGGAAGAAATGAAAGAGGGGGTCGCGGGCCATATCCCCATCATTGCCTTTCCCCATTATCCGGGCAATTCCAGAGTGACAGAAGGCGAACAATGGAACGAATTCCTCAGCCGCTTCGACCCCATGGAGGAAAGCCCGGAGCCCGGCCTGGACAGCCTCTTTACCATCATCTTCACCTCCGGCACCACGGGCACTCCCAAGGGCGTAATGCTCACCTACCGAAAACCGGCAGAGCTTATAAAGATGGAAAAAGAAGAAGGCCTGCTGAAGCTTCGCTCCGGCGAGAATAGCCTGATCTCCTACCTGCCGCTGAACCACATCGCCGAGCGGGCCCTTACCGAAGTGCTGAGCATCGTCTATCGGGCAGAGGTGTCTTTTGTTGAAAGCCTGGACACTTTCGCCCAAAACCTCCGGGACATACAGCCCACCCTATTCTTTGCCGTCCCCCGGATCTGGACGAAATTTCAGCTGGGCATCCTGGAGCGCATGCCCCAATCAAGGCTCAACCTGTTGCTCAGCCTCCCCTTTTTTCCCAGCCTGATAAGGAAAAAGATCCGCAGCGCTTTGGGCCTCAACCGCGCCCGAATGCTTATCACCGCCGCCGCTCCCATGCCCGACAGCATGAAAGCCTGGTACCGGCGCCTGGGCATGAACATCCAGGAGATCTATGGCCTGACCGAAACCTGTGGCGGCTTCACCATGACCCGGGAAGGCGAGGATACTACCGGAACAGTCGGCCGGGCCCTGAAAGGAGCGGAAATGAAAACAGATCCCGAAACCGGCGAGGTGCTTGCCCGCGGCCCCTGGTTTATGGATGGCTATTATAAAAATCCGGAAAAGACGGCGGAAGTATTCCGGAATGGATGGTTCCACACCGGAGACAGCGGCCGCATCGACGAACGGGGCTTCCTGCGGCTGACCGGAAGGGTGTCGGAGGCGTTTAAGACCGCCAAAGGTAAATTCGTTGTTCCGGCCCCTATCGAATGGGAGTTTGCCGGCAACCCGGATATCGAACAGATCTGCATCACCGGCCTGGGGCTGGCGCAGCCCATTGCTCTGGTAGTTCTCTCCGAACTGGGCCGGGCCAAAGAACGATCTGCTATAGAACAAAGCCTTCGGGAAACGCTTGAATCCGTCAATGAGAAACTCGCCAACTACGAAAAAGTCGCCACCATGGTCATTACCCGTGAACTCTGGAGCGTGGAAAACGGCCTGCTGACACCTACCCTGAAGGTGAAACGCAACGAGTTGTCCAGCCGCTACGGGCTGCACTTCGAGGGCTGGCAATTGGCGGAAGAGGTGGTGGTATGGGAGTGATGCTTCACCAGCTTACATTCAGCCCTTCCGCCAGCCCCCGCCGGTATTTTTCCTCGTCGAACTCATACAACCAGGGCGATTTATGGGCCCCACCCGTCCGCCGCTCCCCGGTGCGTATGAGGATCCCGTAGCCCAGCATTTTGCGCTGGAAATTCCGGCGGTCGAGCGCCTTACCAAGCAGGGTTTCATAAAGAGCCTGCAGTTCAGGCATGGTAAAGCGTTTGGGCAATAGGTTCAGGCCGATGGGCTGATAGTTGAGCTGCCTCTTGAGAACCTCATGTGCCTTTTCCAAAATTCCGGCATGGTCGAGCATCAGATCCGGCAGGCCATTAATGGCACACCACTCGCAGGATTCTGAGAAGTAATCGGGTTGGGGAGCTTCTACCTGAGAATATTCCACCAAAGCATAATAGCCCACTGTCACGAACCGCTGCTTAAACCAGCCGTAAAGGTCCTTCCCGATCACTCCTTTCTGCAGGAGGCCGTCAACGTGGCCCCTGTCCCCCCTGTCCACTTCACCAAAGAGGTGAAACTGGCGAAGGAAAATATTTTTCAGGCCCGTCCTTTCCTGAAGGACCCGAACGGCTGCTTTGTCCACATCTTCATCTTTTTCCACAAATCCCCCCGGCAGAGACCATTTGTCCATATTTTTCATTTTCAGGAGTAGTGCCTTCAGCTCATTCTGATGAAACCCGAGGATTACACAATCCACTGAAAGGCCGGGTTGATACTTGTCCAGGTTCAAGGCGAGCATGACGTTTTCCGCTTTTTTCACGCCAAAGATGCAAAAACTTGTCCAATTAAAAATAATGCGCTACCTTTATTGCGTCAAAATGACACAATAAGAATAAAATGTTCCAACATGAAAAAAACAACTGGCATCATCCTGGCCCTGGGACTGGCCTTTTCCCTTAACTTACAGGGGCAAAACTCTTTTCGGGACCACAACAAAAATGGTGTGAAAGACCTTTACGAAGACCCACAAGCGCCCCTTGATCAAAGAGTGGAGGACCTCCTGTCCCGGCTTTCCACCGAGCAGAAAGCCGGGTTTGTCGTAGGGATGGGGATGAACATACAGGGATTAATGAAAAGCGAGCGGCCGGAAAAAGTGTCGGGAGCCGCCGGCAACACCTTAGACATTCCCGAACTGGGCATACCTGCCATAGTACTGGCGGATGGCCCTGCCGGCCTGCGCATTGAACCGGTAAGAGACGGCACCAGCGGCGACACCTATTACTGCACGGCCTTTCCCATCGAGACCCTGCTGTCCTCCTCCTGGGATAAAGAACTGGTGGAAGAAGTTGGAGCGGCTATGGGACAGGAAGTAAAAGAATACGGGGTGGATGTCCTCCTGGCGCCGGCCATGAACATCCACCGCAACCCCCTTGGCGGGCGAAATTTCGAGTATTATTCAGAAGATCCTTTCCTCAGCGGCCATATTGCCGCCGCTATGGTCAACGGGGTGGAATCCAACGGAGTGGGCACTTCGGTTAAGCACTTTGTGGCCAACAACCAGGAAACGAACCGGACGATGGTTAACGCCATTATCAGCGAACGGGCGATCCGGGAAATTTACCTGCGCGGCTTTGAAATTGTAGTGAAGGAAGCCCAGCCCTGGACCATCATGAGTTCCTACAATAAACTAAATGGGGTATATACTTCCCAGAACAGCAACCTGCTCAATACCATCCTTCGCGATGAATGGGGGTTTCAGGGTTTGGTCATGACCGACTGGTTTGCAGGAGACGACCCGGTAGCCCAGATGAAGGCAGGCAACGACCTGCTCATGCCGGGCACCCCGGATCAAAGAAAGGCCATCCTGGAAGCAGTACAAAGCGGAAAACTGGAGGAAAGCATCCTCGATGAAAATGTCCGCCGCATCCTGGCGCTTCTTTTGCGCTCTCCCTCCTTCAACGGTTATGAATACACTGACAGCCCCAACCTGAAAGCGCATGCGGCTCTTACCCGCCGGGCAGCAGCAGAAGGGACAGTGCTCCTGAAAAACGACGGCGCCCTCCCCCTGAACCAGGATATGAAAAAGATTGCCGCATTCGGGAATGGCTCCTATGAATTCATTGCCGGAGGCACCGGCAGTGGTGACGTCAATGAAGCTTATACCGTTTCGCTGGTCGAGGGGCTGGAAAAAGCAGCCCTCCCGGTAGATTCCCGGCTGAAGGCCACCTATGAAAGCTACATCCAGGCCGAAAAGGCCAAGCAGCCGAAAAAGCAGTTCTTCTTCCAGTTGCTGCCTCCTATATCGGAAATGCCTCTCAGCAAGGAAATGGCAGCCGAAAAAGCCAAGGCCACGGACGTCGCACTGATCACCATCGGCCGCAATTCGGGAGAATTCCAGGATCGGGAGGAAGAAGGAGATTTCTACCTCACCGAGGCGGAAAAAAACATGATCAAAACCGTTTCGGAAGCTTATCATGCACAAGGGAAGAAAGTAGTAGTCATTCTCAACATCGGCAACGTCATCGAAACGGCAAGCTGGCGGGATTGGGCCGACGCCATCGTCCTGGGCTGGCAGGGCGGGCAGGAAGCCGGCCACGCTGTGGCTGATGTGCTGCTTGGAAAGGTGACCCCCTCCGGAAAGCTGCCCACCACCTTCCCCATCCTGTACAGCGACGTGCCCAGCGCCAGGAACTTCCCCGGGGAAGAACTCCCGGGCGCCGAAGAGCAACGCGCGGGCGGCATTTTCAAGGCCAAGCCGTCGGAAGTGGTTTATGAAGAAGGCATCTATGTCGGCTACCGGTATTTCAGGACCTTCGGGGTGGAAACGGCGTACCCCTTTGGTTTCGGCCTTTCATACACCACTTTCTCGTATGACAATCTTAACCTCGATGCGAAAAAGTTTGACGAGGCCCTTTCCGCCTCTATCGACATTACCAACACCGGAAAAACTGCCGGAAAAGAAGTGGTGCAGCTCTACCTCGCCGCTCCCGGTAAAGAGCTGGACAAACCTGTGCTGGAACTCAAGGGGTTTGCCAAAACCAAACTGCTGCAGCCTGGCGAAAAACAAACCTTAATGATCAGCATCGGAGCAGCGGAACTGGCTTCCTTTGACCCCGGCCGCTCCGCCTGGGTGGCGGAAGCGGGCAACTACAAGGTAAAAATAGGTGCATCCAGTGAGGACATCCGGGCCGAAGCCTCTTTCTCTCTGGAAGATGAGATGATAGTGGAAAAAGTACATAATGTGCTCTTGCCGGAGCGAGAGATCAGTGAGTTGGAACCCATGTCCGGCAGGTGATAATCTAATGGATGAATATGATCATGCGAATCAGGGGCTAAACGAAGCATATTTTTGGAGGATCTCCCTACCGACATTTTGTGCCTAATGGAACAAGCCTTAATGGGTGCTCCGCCTGAGGCCTCCAATATCATATTGGCGAATGGATTTAGCCCCTGATTCTCATGACTCAACCCCTTCCTTCAGTTTCTTATACCCTCCTGTTGATCCGCTTCAGGATAAAAGGCCGCCCGATGAAAATCAGCAGGATCAGGCCAAGGACGATAAGAAGAGGCACCGGCCGGGCTTTCCACTGTTCGTAAGAGGAAAGTAGCATGGCCAACAGGCAGCCCAGAGCACCTATGAGGCAAATAAACCTGTATTTTACTTTCTGATGATAAGCCAGGAAATTAACGGTGCCAAACGTGATCAGGAAGATCAGGCTGGCCGCATCCACGAGGGAACTCAGGGAACCGGCCACTGCCAGCACCGCCGCCAGGCCGCCAATGATCAGAATGGCATAGAAGGGAATATTGGCATCATTCTCAATGGCAAAAATATGGGGCAGGTCCTTCTTTTCAGCCACATTTTCCATCAGGCGGGCAGTGGAGAACAAGGTAGCGTTGATCGCCGACCCCGTGGAAAACGCTGCGGCAATAGTGACCAGATAGAGCCCGGCAGCGCCCAAAGCCTGCTGGCCGGCAATAGACAAGGCCACTTCTTCTTTTTCTATTAAAGCCTTTGCCCCCACAAGCATAGAGGCTCCGATGGCGACCAGGATATAAATGATTATTACGGAAATGACCGCTGTGATGGTGGCTCTCGGCAGAGTCTTATCAGGGTTACTGATGTCCTCGTAATCATACGACAACAACTGAAAGCCTTCATAGGCCATAAAAATAGTGGCGGCGCCTACGATTGCAGCTGTAAAGGGCCGGTTCTCGATCCCCGCGGTCAATTGCTCCGGGTTCCACTGCAGCAGGCCGAAGACAGACAGGCCCAGCAGGACAAACAGCTTTCCCCATACGGTGATGATCTCCACCCGCGAAGAATCCCCCACTCCCCGCATATTCACCAGAGCCAGGACGGCGATAGCTGCGAACCCCAGGACCCTCGGGAGCCAGCTTCCCAGGTGGAAAACATGGGCAACGTAGTGCCCGAAAGTAAAGGCGTAAACGGAAATGGTCAGCACATAACCCAGGATCAGGACCCAGGACAGGCTGCCCGCAATCCCTTCGTGGTTGATTTCACTCAGGAAGACAAATGCTCCCCCACTCTTCTGGTACTTGAGGGATAACTGGCTGTAGCTATGAGCCGAGATCAATGCGATGGCCCCGGCAAAGAGGAAACTCGCCCAGGCCCACTGCCCCGCTGTGTCGATCACCACCCCGAGAACGGAAAATATTCCTCCTCCCACCATTCCGCCCACCGCCATCGACCAGGTGGCGTTAAAGCCCATTTTTTCGTTTTGTTCGCTCATTCGAGTCTTCTTTTTATGATTCAAACGCAATCAGAATGGCTATTGTGCACGAAATTATTCAGCGTTTATCTACTCTGCTTGTTACATATTGTGGCAAATGATCGAATACTAGCTCACTCCCTCACCAAAACCCGATACCCCCAGGGCTCCAGGCCAAGCACATCACTGCCTTTCAGCACATATTCCTCACCGGAGAACAGCTCCGAATATTTTCCCTTGTGGTATTCGGCCTCCAGGCGCGCACTTACCGGCTGGCCGCTGAAATTGATCACCACCACCACTTTATCGCCGTTTTTCTCCCGGGAAAAAGAAAGCACGTGGTCCATTTTATCATTTTTGATGCGGGCCATTTCGCCTCCCCATCGGCCATTCCACAAGCCCTGGTTCTGGTGCTTCAGGTGAAAAAGCTTTTTGTAGATCCCGGCGTTTTCGTGCTCCTTCCATTCGATCGGGTCCTTTTCGAAGAAGTTCAGTGAACGGCCCAGGCCGGCCTCCTGGCCGCTGTAAACCAGGGGCATGCCGTCGATAGTACCGCACAGTACCATCGCGGCGTGGAGGCCGTCGCCGAAATTGGAATACTGGTTGCCCTCCCAGGAATTTTTATCGTGGTTATCGGTGAAGGCCATACGATAAGCGTTTTCCGGAAATATGCTTACGTGCTCGGCGATGTAGCCCTCTGTCAGGCCTTTGATGTCCCTTCCTTTAATAGTGATTGCGTGCAGGTGATCCCACAGGCTCCAGGCGTAGGTCATGTCGAACGCCCGCTTGTGCAGGTCCTTGTACTGCGATTCTGCGAGCATGAAAACAGGCTTTATTTCATCCAGTTCAGCCCGGGCATTTTCCCAGAAATCTATTGGCACGAAGCTGGCCACATCACAGCGGAACCCATCGACATCCGTTTCTTTCACCCAGTACTTCAGAGCCTCCGTCATGTATTTACGCAGGCCGGGCTGCCCGTAATCGAAGTCGATGATGTCGTCGTAATCCCGCCAGGGAGTTGATTGGAAGTTGCCTTCCCTGTTTTTGATGTACCAGTCCGGGTGTTCGGCCACCAGTGGGTTATCCCAGGCCGAGTGATTGGCCACCCAGTCGATGATCACGTACATGCCCATGTCATGTATCTTCGTTACCAGGGCTTTGAAGTCTTCCATTGTTCCGAATTCCGGGTTGATGCCGTAGTAATCCTTCACGGCGTAGTAGCTGCCCAGGGTTCCCTTCCGGTTCTTTTCCCCGATCGGATGGATGGGCATCAGCCAGATGATGTCGATGCCCATGTCTTTAAGGCGGGAAAGGTGGCCTTCAAACGCCCTGAATGTACCTTCCGGAGTAAACTGCCGGATGTTGGCCTCGTAAATGGTGGCGTTTTTTGTCCATTCGGGGTGTTCTATTTCAACGTAAGGCTGCGGAAGGTATCGTTCCTCCATGGATGGCTCGGGTTGACCGGTATGGGAAGGCTGGCATGCAAAGGCCAGGATAATTATGGCCGTAAAGAAAATGTTTTTATACGATTTCATCCTGTTTCAATTAATTTTTTCAAATTGCCATCCAAAGTACCATCCCTGGCCCTGCAACCGATAAATTTCTTAAAAATGCCCTTCTGAAATATTTCCGGTTCATAACGATATTTTCAATACCGGCCTAGATTCGCAGGCCTGGGAAAGATTTCGCCCGAACCCGCATCTTACCTCTCGAACGAGTTGCCTGGCCCAGCTTCGGGCTACTCAAAAATACGCTTTATGTCGAATTGAGCTGCAATTGTTTTTGAGCAATGGGGCACTCTTTTGAATATCACGAGCTTCGATGGTAAGGTTTTTTTCTCCAGCGATCCGTTTTTTCTTAAAGTTTCCGAAACCGCTGGAAGGGGGAAGTTCCAGGTAAAGGTTGTTTACAAAGCGGCAAGTGCTCAGCCACTGCCGGAAAACACCTTTTTGGGTAGCATTAGGCAGCTACTTATATTTGTGTACTTATTGTATTTGCATCATCGAACAATACATATCATTTCACATTGAGCCGAATGCGAAACAAAAACATTCAAATACAAGGCCGGAATGAAAATAACCACCAGCGAAGCAGGCTTCGACGTGGGCTCTGCCGAACGGTGGTTTTCAATAGTGAAATAAAGAGCATAAAAAATGAACTTTCAAACAACAATTGCACGAGCGCTGGTTCTTACCCTGCTTTTTTATAGTTGCAACCCGCAAAATGGTTCCAAAGAGGAGGCCCTCTGGATCATTTCGGCTCCTGCCGGAAGCCAATACACCAGGATTGATAAATCCGGCAAAACGGTAATCCCCAATGGCAGGTTTATTACTCCTGTGGGTAAAAGCATTGAGACGGCGCCCCACCCCTATGGATTGACCTTAAGCCCGGATGGGAATGTTGCGGTTACCGCCAATTCGGGTACCAGCCCTTTGTCTATTACTATTATCCGCAATATTTTATCTCAACAGCCTGAGAGGTAGAACAGGTACCTCCCGTACCATCCACAGACAAAGGCGTATTACTTCGGTATTTATGGGGCTGGTATATCTCCTGACAATCAAACCGTTTACGTCGCCGGAGGGCAGGAGAACAAGATCTACCTGTTCGATCTGAATTCAGGAGAAAAGAAAGGGCTATTGACTGTTCTTTTGTTTCTGAAGAAAGGGATTATTCTCACGGATATATAGGCGACCTCGTTCTGACGAAAGATGGCAAAACGCTGTATGCCGTAGATCAGATCGGGTTCAGGCTGGCTGTTGTGGATACCGAAAGCAAAACCCTGAAGCATTCTGTTCCGGTAGGGCGATATCCTTTTGGGGTTGCGCTGTCGCCGGATGAAAAAAAGGTTTATGTCGCAAATGTGGGATGTTTGAGTATGCCCTGATCAAAGAAGGTAGGGCGAAGAAGCACGCGTGAAACCCATCGGTTATCCGGCTTTTGCATTTGGCTCTGAAGAGATGAAGGAGGGAATAGAAAATGACACCATATCCATTCCCGGTATGGGCGATCCCAATGCCATTGAAGCGTTTTCTGTTTTTGTCATTGACATCGAGGATCCGGCAGCCCCTGAAGTCATCGCCAAGATCAAAACCTACCACCTGGTAGGAGCGTTGGTCGAAGGCATCCCTGCCGTCGGGGGGCAAGCCCGAATTCCATGGTAGCTACCGATGAATATGTCTTCGTCAGCAATGGCAACAATGATAATATCTCGGTTATTTCCATTGAGAAAGATACCGTTGTCCATACGATAAGCCTCAAACCCGATAGCCGGGTAAGGCAATTCCGGGAGTGATCCTTTTGGGCTGGCGTTGAGCCCCGATCAGAAAAGGTTGTATGTGGCATTGAATCGGGCATCAATGCCATTGCGGTGGTCGATGTTTCCGATCAAAAAGTTTTGGGGCATATTCCGGCAGGCTGGTTCCCTTCAAGGTTGAAGTGAGCCCGGATGGAAAAAAAATTGATTATTGCCAACGCCAAAGGTTATGGGCAGTACTTCAATGGGGGAGCCAGTTTTGAACCAGTACCGGAAGGAAGTTATATCGGTTCCTTAATGAAAGGTACGGTCCAGGTCGTCGACATCCCGGACGATGAACAACTGGGAAATGACAGATCAGGTTGTTTCGAATAATTTTCATTTCATCAGTAGGTGATGATCCGGTTTTTGAAAAAAGAGCGGACAACCCCGTCCCTTTATTCCCGGGAGAAAGGGAAAGCCCGATTCGCCATATCGTATTTATTTCAAAAGAGAACAGGACCTATGATGAAGTTTTCGGGCAAATAGAAAAAGGAGAAGGCGACCCGACTATTGCCCGGTATGGCATGGAAGCCTTTTCGAATAAGGAAAAGACGAGATCCGTTTCAAACGCCACGGTTATGCCCAATCATTTTACTCTACCGCCGGTTCGCCATTTCAGATAACTTCTATGTAGATTCTGACGTTCTGCCGATTACCACCGCTGGCTGGTCAACACCTACCCCAATGAGTGGTGTGAGACAAGCACGGCAGCCAGTTATGGAGGCAACCGCAACTATCGGGAAAACTCCAGGGCGCCCGGGGTTTTTGCGATGAATGGCGCTGCCGTACCATTTACCCGGAAGATTATAATGAGGCAGGGTCCATGTGGGATCATTTGAACGCCATCAGGTGGGCTTCTACAACTTTGGCTTTAGCGTTATGTTTGAACCGGCGCTCTACAAAGCGGAATACAAATATACCGGTATTCGCCAGTATGTCAATTATCCCATGCCGCAGCCTCTGTTTGAACGCAGCTCCAGGACATACCCCACCTATAATATACCATACCGGACCAGTTCCGGATAGACCAGTTTATCAAAGAATTTGATGAGAAATGGATCACGGGCAAGGATACTATGCCGGAATTGATAACCGTGATCATCCCCAACGACCACGGAGCAGGCGAGCGCCCGGATGCCGGGTATCCTTTCCGGGAAAGCTACATGGTACTGACAATGACCTGGCTGTTTACCGCATTGTGGAGTATCTTTCCAGGACACCTTATTGGAAGAACATGCTGATCGTCATCACAGAAGATGATGCCCAAAACGGCGTTGACCATATTGATGCCCACCGCAGTATTCTCCTGGTCATTTCTCCATGGGTGAAAAGAGGCTATGTCAGCCATGTCCATTATAGTTTTGGGAGCCTGTTTAAAACATTCTGGAACATTCTGGGCCTGCCGTACTTAAACCAATATGATGCCGGGGCTACCAGCCTGGCCAATTGCTTTACCTCCACTCCGGATTTCAGCCCCTACAACGCTTTAGCGGCAGACAGCCGGATCTTCAACCCTCAAAAAGCCCTGGACCCTTTTGACGAAGAATTTGACTGGAACGCCATTGAGGAATCCCCGCAGATCGATAATGTGGAGGATATGTATCGGGACAGCAAAGAGCAGGAGGAATACCGGCTGGAAGACAGAGAGAAGGAATAGAAAAATACCGGCGAAATAAAGCTTGTATTAAAAAAAACCTTCCCTCCAAAACCCGGTTGCTTTTTTCAACAGGATACCAGTGGTGGACAAGAAATTGGAATTGATTCCCTCGAATAAGAATGAAATAAACCAGATGGGCAAAAATAGTTGTTTTCAAAACCCAAACAACCTCGGCAGCCAAAGGCTCAACTCCGGAATATACGTCACCAGCATCAGCGCCGCCAACATGGAAATGAATAGGGGAAGCAAAGGCCGGATAACCTTCTCAATCGTCGTGCCAGCTACCCCTACCCCAACAAACAGCACCGACCCGACCGGCGGCGTACACAGCCCGATGCATAGATTGAGCACCATCATGATACCGAAATGTGTGGGGTCCATGCCGAGATTGGTCACCACAGGCAGGAAGATGGGGGTAAAAATCAGCACCGCCGGGGTCATGTCCATGAAAATGCCCACGAACAACAGCAGCAGGTTAATGATGAAAAACACGACGAATTTGTTGTCGCTGATGGACAGCATAAGGCTGGTAATGTCTTGCGGGATATTTTCATAGGACATAATCCACGACATACTCATGGAGGTGCCGATGAGCAACATAACAATAGCAGTGGTGGAGGTTGAACTCAGGAAAATAGCCGGCAGGTCTTTCAGTTTTACTTCTTTGTAGATGAAAGTCAAAACGAGGCAGTACAACACCGCCACCGCTGCCGCCTCCGTCGCTGTGAAAATGCCTGCCACTATGCCACCAATAACGACGATGAGAAGGGACAGGCTCGGCAGGGCGTCTATGAAAGTTTTGACAACCGTCCTCAAATTGGTGCGCTCGCCGGAAGGAAATTTCCGATACCTAGACCAAATCGCCGCCGTGAGCATGAGCAGCAGTCCCGTCAGAATGCCCGGCAGGTAACCCGCTACGAACAGCGCCGCTATGGACACTCCACCGCTTGCCAGCGAATACACGATGAGAATGTTGCTCGGCGGAATGACCAGCCCGGTCGTGGAGGCTGTGACGTTGACAGCCGCAGCAAATTGCCGGGAATAGCCCTCCTCTTCCATCGTTTTTCCCAACATGCTGCCAAGTGCCGAAGCCGCTGCCACTGCCGACCCGGAAATTGCCCCGAAGAGCATGGCAGCGATGATATTGACATGTGCAAGCCCTCCTGGCAGCGCCCCAACCAATGATTTGGCAAATGCAATAAGCCGTCTGGCAATGCCGCCCTGGTTCATGATTTGCCCGGCCAGCACGAAAAACGGGATGGCGAGCAGCGAGAAACTGTCCAGCCCCGTCGCCATTCGCTGCGCCACCGTTGTAAATGCCGGAATAGTGGGGATGCTCACCAGCATTGTGCAGATGCTGCTGATGCCAATGCTCCACGCAATCGGCACGCCGATGGCGATGAGGAAAAGGAATGTGAGGACGAGGATAAGGACTTCCATGTTTATTAATTGATAATTGAAATTGGAGAATTGATGATTACAGTGCAGCGGATTATTATCAATTTCCTGTTTTCAATTCTCTACTATTTAGGTCGTAAATTTTATAGTAAACAACCAATATTCCGCTCAACGGCACCACCGCATAAACCAGGTACATCGGAATTCGCAGCGCTGCCGACAACTGCCCCAGCACCTGCGTAATGTACATTAACCGAAAGCCGCCAATCACCATCACTGTCAGCGCAAAAATGATGATGATAATGTTTATGAAAAAGAAAAGCCGCCGCTGGCTTTTCTCGCCCAACTTCGGCATGAGCAAGTCAATGGACAGGTGCCTCCGCTGGCCGGAGGCTTTGGCTGCGCCGAGGATGCCAACCCAAATCAGCAGGAACCGGGCAAGTTCCTCCGACCAGTCTGCTTGACTGCCGAGCAGGTAGCGGGTGAGCACGCCCCACAATACGTCGAGCGTCATGGCGGCCATGAGAAAGATAAGGATGTAGCTGAGGTATTTGTCTATGGTTGCTTTCATGTTCTTTAAATTGGTGAATTGGCGAATTGGTGAATTAGGGGGGGGTACCCCAATTTACTAATTCGCCAATTTACTAATCCCCGTTATTGCACCGCCTGTATTTCCTGAATCAACTGGTATTTTTCAGGCTGATTTTTATAGTCTTCAAAAAGGGATTTGGCCTTTTCAGTGAAGAGCGTTTTGTCGGGGCGGATAATTTCCACGCCAGCAGCTTTCACCGAATCAAGGGCGGCTTGCTCTGCTTCCTTCCACAGCTTTCGTTCGTAGGCTTTCGCTTCGTCGGCGGCCTCCTGCAGCCATTGCTGCTCCTGTTCCGTCAGCCGGTTCCAGGCGACGGTGCCAATGACGAGGATGTCTGGCACAGCCGTGTGCTCGTTGAGCGTGTAGTATTTGCAGACTTCATAATGCCGGGAAGTATAAAAACTCGGCGGGTTGTTTTCTGCCCCATCCACGACACCCTGCTGCAGGGCGGTGTAAAGTTCGCCCCAGGAAATGGGCGTTGGCGCACCGCCCAGCGACCGCACGAGGTTCATCGCCGTGACGCTTTCCTGTACCCTGATTTTTTTGCCATTCAAATCTTCCGGCATGCGAATGGGAGTTTTACAATAAAAAGAGCGGTAGCCCGCATCGAAATAGGCCAGGCCACGAAGCCAGTATTTTTCGCTTTGCAGCAACATTTTTTTACCTACTTCACCGTCAAGCACACGGTAAGAATGCTCCCTGTCGCGGAAGATGTAAGGCAGGCTGAGTACCTGAATATTCGGCGCAAAGTTTTCCATCACCGCTGCCGAAACCTTGGTCATGCCGAGGCTGCCGATTTGCAGCAATTCGAGGCACTGGCGCTCGGTGCCGAGTTGCTGGCTGGGGTAGATTTCAATTTGAAATTTACCGTCAGACATTTCCGCCATCCGTTTTGCCATGAACTCCATACCTTTATGGACGGGATGTTGTGTGTCCAGCCCGTGGGCGAGTTTCAGGTAGGTGGTGTCTGAAATTTCGGAGCAGCCTGCCCAAAAAATCAGTAAGGAGAAAAGTATTGCCTGTCCATATTTCATGTTCACCTATTTTCTCAAAGACTTGATGAGTGCCAAAGTATCCCGAATCCGGTTCTCCAGCACCTCAAAAGTCCCGTTTTTCAAAATATCCGCCGAAATCATCTGCGAGCCCATTCCCACGCAGGCCACGCCCGCATCGAACCAGCCCTTTAGGTTTTTTTCGCCGGGTGAAACACCGCCTGTCGGCATGATGCTCGTCCAGGGTTGCGGGCCTTTGATGTTTTTGACAAAATCAGGCCCGCAGGTGCTGCCGGGGAACAGCTTGACGATTTCGCAGCCCAGTTCCTCTGCACGGCAGATTTCCGTTAGCGAGCCACAGCCCGGAGACCACAGCACCTTGCGGCGGTTGCAGACGATGGCGATGTCTTCCCGCAGCACGGGCGTCACCACGAAGGCGGCGCCAAGTTGCAGGTACAGCCCTGCCGTGCCGGCATCGGTGACGGAGCCGACGCCCATCATCATTTCGGGCAATTCTTTTGCGCAAAATTTGTTCAACTCACCGAAGGCCTCGTGGGCGAAATCGCCCCGGTTGGTGAATTCCAGCAGCCGTGCGCCGCCCCGGTAGCAGGCGGCCAGCACTTTTTTGCCCAACTCCACATCGCCGTGGTAGAAGAGGGGCACCATACCCTGCTCCGCCATTTTCTGAGCGACTTGTAACCTTGTGAATCTTGTCATTTTTATCGTTTTGAATGGCCGGTTGTTTAAATGGCTGCACTCTTCCAGAGGGAAAACCATCCACACCATTTATCTGCTAACCCTTCCGCTCGCATCCCCACCCATCAGCGTCTCCACTTCCATCACGGTTACCAGGTTCGCATCGCCGTAAATCGTGTGCTTCAGGCAGGAGGCTGCTACGGCGAAATTCAGCGCCTTCTGGCTGTCGTCCGGCCATTTCACCAGGCCGTAAATCAGGCCGGCCATGAAGCTGTCACCGCCGCCGACCCGGTCAACGATGTGGGTGATGTCGTAGGTGGGCGCTTCGTACAGCGTTTCACCATCCCAGAGTACTCCCGACCAGGCGTTGTGGCTGGCGCTGATGCTGCCCCGCAGCGTAGTGATAACCTTTTTCGCCCGGGGGAACATGCTCATCAACTGCTGCAAAACGGAGCGGTACGACCGGGCATTCACCGAGTGGCCCTGCGTCACGTCCACCCCTTCCGGGTAGAGGCCGAAGTGCTTTTCGGCGTCTTCCTCGTTGCCCAAAATCACGTCGCAGCCTTCCACGAGAGCGGGCATGATGTCGCCCGGTTTCTTGCCGTACTTCCAGAGGTTTTTGCGATAGTTCAGGTCGGTGGAGACAGTGACGCCCAAGCGATTGGCGGCTTGGATGGCTTCAAGGCAGGCATCGGCTGCACCCTGTGAGATGGCCGGCGTGATGCCCGTCCAGTGAAACCACTGGGCGCCTTTAAACACTTCGTCCCAGTCGATCATACCGGCTTGTATGCTGGCCATGCCTGAGTGTGCCCGGTCGTAAACTACCTTGCTGCCCCGGCTCACGGCGCCCATTTCAAGGAAATAAATACCAAGCCGCTCGCCGCCCCGTGCCACGAAGCGGGTGCCGACGTTGCGTTTGCGCATTTCCATCAGGGCGCACTCGCCGATGTCGTTGTCCGGCACACGGGTAACGAATTCGACGGGCAGGCCGTAGTTGGCGAGGGAAACGGCGACGTTGCTTTCACCGCCGCCATAAACGACGTCGAATTGGCTCGCCTGGCTAAACCGCAAGAAGCCGGGCGGTGTGAGCCTCAACATTATCTCACCAAATGTTACTATTTTATTCATGGTTGGATGGCTTGATTGTTTTGATTGTTTTTGAAAACCAAATTAGTTTTTGGTGTTGCGGCAACAGATATCCTCCACTACACCACCAAACCTTTTTGTATCGTCGGGCAACCCGCCGTTGTGCCCATCCCGCCCAATCAAATTGAAATACAGGCCGAGCGGGCCCTTGTTTTTTGCTATTTGAGCAGAGCGGCCCGAAAATCTGCCGCCGATTTCAGGCCCATCACATCCGCTTCCCAGGCTGCGGCGAACTCATAAGTTACACCCGCCGCACTGTTTTCAAACACGGCCAGATGGCTGAGCGGATTTTCCCGAACAACCGGCAGATACTCCATGTCCGCCACGATTCCCATGCCCAGGTTTTGGTGGTGAAACGACTGGGCTCCCCAACTGAACAGGTAAAATTTACCGTTCTCCGTGCCGCTTTCCGCCTCAGGCAAATGCTTGACGATGCCGGTGGCAAATACAGCACCTTCGGGGAGTTTTCCTTCGGCAACGCTGAGTTCCACTTTGGAATGCGGCCGTCCGGCCGAAAGGCTCCAAAGCTGTACAATCGTGCGTGTTTCGCTGCCGATCTTCAAATCCCTGAAAGTGAAGCGCACGCTGACGGCCTGGCCCTTTCCCTCCACCACTTCCACGGTTTTTTCCGCACAGTCGCTCAGCGTTAAAAGCGAATCCCGGTACCAGATGGCCGGGCTGCCGATGCCAAGCGACTCGCCGACTTTCAGAATATCCGAACCCCAGTCCATGATGTCGTGGTATTCCCAACCGACCGTATCCATGACCAACGCATTGGTTTTTTTGCCAAAAATATCGGATCGGTGGCGGCTGTCCAGATAGAAGCGGTAGGCAATCAGCTCGTTTTCCAACGTTGGCCCTTCGAACATAACCCACTTGTTTTGAGGCGCCAAATCCGGCGGCACGGTTAGTTCGGTTTGGGCAATGTATTCGCTTTTCACCTCCGCTTTTTCCGCCAAAACGAAGGGCCCGGTTTGAGTTTTTAAAACGGCCTGAGCAGCGGCGGTGGAGGGCTGTGTGGTTGTATTTTCGCTCGTTTTCGGTTGGCTGCAGCCCTGAGCAAAAGCCACCAGCACAGCAGCGGCAGCAAGATTTTTTACCAGCAAAAACTGTTTTTTTGCCTTCATTTTAGTTGATTGTCATTGTCCTGAAATTTGCAAATACGTCCCCTTGAAATCCTGGTTCCTCGCCTCGATGACTGCCCTGCCTTCGCCCGGCACGAACTCGATGGCCGCCCGGCCGTTCGCAAACTCGATGATGCTGCTGCCGTTCGGCGTGCCGTAATTTTCCATCAATTTCCCGGCGCCGTCGTGGCTGAAATACACCCGTTTTTCATAATCCAGAACCCGGCGGCCCCGGTCATCTCTCATTGTGGCGACGACGAGCAGGTTGCCGTTGGGTAGTGGCTCCGTGTGAAGGGTAATTTCGTTCGGTTTGCCAAACGGTTCGGTATGCCAGGTGATGGCCAGGCTGTCGCTGACGACTTTCCCGGCGGCGGTTTTGCCCACCGCCCGCAGTTGGTTTTCGCCTTCGGCAAAGAGCACCTGCCACCGGAGGCCACAGGCAGGAAATTCCTGTGGATTCCGCTTTTTTTCGCCCAGCGGACGGCCGTTGTGAAACAGTTCCACCGTTTCACAATTGCTGTAAACGTCCACGGTTTTCACCTCACCGGGAGCGCCCGAACGCTCTGTCCAGGAGTGCGATTCGATATACACCATCGGCTCCTCTGACCAGTAACTTTTGAAAACGTAGTAGGCGTCTTTCGGCTTGCCGTTGCGGTCGGCCAGGCCCTTTTGGTTTAGGTAGGGAATGGCGTTTTCCGGCCGCAGTGGTGTCCCGAAATCCTTGAAGGCCCACTGGGCATTGCCGGCGAACCAATCCGTGGTTTCGCTAATATGCAGGTACCAGTCGAACAAATCCACGACGTAGTTTTCGCTCCAGTCGCCGCTGTTGGCGATGCTTTCGATTTGCGACTGATTGGCCACCTCGGCCCAGTTGGAATCGTCCAGCCCGCTCAGGTCGTCGATGGGCTGCTCGGTATGCCGTCCGGCGTGGCTGCTGCCGCCGTATTCCATGTGCAGGAAACGGGGGTATTTTTTGCGGTTTTCCTCCAACGTGGGGCCGTAATTTTTGTAAACACCAGCGTACCAGCCCGACCAGATGGACGGGGAAAATACGTCAACCAGATCCGCCCCGTCATAATATTTCCGGATGGCAGTGAAGCGGCCGGGGTCAAGTTCGTGAGCTTTTTGGTTGAGCTGCCGCAAGAAGGTGTTTATCTGTTCCCTGCCGTCACCGTCGGGAAAGTCGGGCAGCCAGGAAACTTCATTGCCCAGCGACCAAAAACAGATGGACGGATGGTTGAAGTTTTGCCGGATCTGCTCTTCGAGCAACCGTTCGGTGTTGGCCTGCCAGGTTGCTCCGCCTATGCCCCCCCGGCACCAGGGCAGCTCATCCCAGACGATGAGGCCCAGCTCGTTGCAGGCCCGGTAAACCTCGGGGTCCTGAGGGTAGTGCGCCAGCCGGACGAAATTGGCGCCCATTTCTTTGATCATTTCAAGGTCACGGCGGTGCAGTTCGTTAGGCATGGCGGCGCCGTAGCCGGCGTGTTCTTCGTGGCGGTGCGTGCCCCGCAGTTTCAGTTTTTCGCCATTGAGAAAAAAGGCGCCGTGTGGCTCAAAATCGAACCAGCGGTAGCCGAATTTTTCGCTCAGCACATCCACCGTTTTCCCGTTTTTTTTCAAAAAAACTTTCACTTCGTAAAGGTGGGGCGAATGGGTTGACCAAAGCATCGGATTGGCAAGGGTGGGCAGTCGCACCACCATGTTTTCGCTGTTGCAGTTGGCCGGCTTGCTCTCTAATACCTGTTCTCCGGCCGGGCTAAAAAGCCTGACTTCCAATTCTAATCCGTTGAATGTTATGTTGTTAAGTTTGACTCCCAGCTCAGTTTCAGCCTGTTGCCGACTGACGTTTTTTGTTTTGACATAGACGTTTTGAATAAATTCTTTCGGTAAAATTTTCAGCCAGACATCCCTCGTGATGCCGCCGTAGATGAAAAAATCCGCCTTTTGCGAAGGGATGACATCGGGATTGTAGCCATTGTCCACCCGCACGGCAATTTCGTTTTCGCCGGTTGTTTTCAAAAAATCCGTCAACTCTATTTCAAAACCCACGTAGCCGCCCACATGCCGCCCGGCCAGTTGCCGGTTGAGATAGACTTCGGCCGTGATGTTTGCCCCTTCGAAATGCAGCACGTAACGCTTTGCCGGGTCGATGTTCAAGTCCAGTTTTTTCACATACCAACTGGCGTCCCGCCGGTAACCAGGATTGGGGTCAACTGCGTCCCATTGGTTCCAGGTGTGTGGAAGGTCGATTTTTTCAGGGGTGGTGTTTTCGGAATAGCGCACAACAGAAGGGGTGTTGTTTTCAAAATACTGCCACCCCTCGTCGAGGTTGAGAAGGGTGCGTGGCTGGGAGCAAAGCAGCTGCGGCAACAGGGAAAATAATATGACTGTCAATGCATTGTTCATGAAGTTGAGTTCAAAATGAATAATTTTTTCAACGGTTTGAAGACTACTCTTTCCCGGCCAGGGCCAAACGCCGCAGCAGGGCAGTCACGTAATAGTAGTCGGCATACACGATTGGCACATCCACTTCAAATTCTCCGGGAACGCTGCCGGTGCTGTGGTCCAATAGAAAAGGAGGGGCCTCCGATTGGTATTCAGGCTTAGCCAGCGAGGCCAGTATGGCATCCGCCCACGCCAGATATTGCGTTTTGTTGGCCGGGTTATATTCGCACAATTCGAGCAGCCCGCAAGCGGCCACGGCCGCCGCTGAAACGTCCCTTGGTTCATTGGGAATATTGGGGGCATCAAAGTCCCAGTAGGGTATCTTGTCTGCCGGCAGCCTTGGATGGTTGAAGAAAAATTGGGCAATGCCTTTGGCCTGCTCCAAAAAGGCGGGGTCTTTCGTTTTGCCATAAGCCATCGTGTAGCCATAAAGCCCCCATGCTTGCCCACGTGACCAGGCCGAACCGTCGCTATATCCCTGGTGGGTCGTTTTCAGGCGCACCTCCCCGGTAAGGGTGTCGTAATCTACGACATGGAAGCAACTGAAATCAGGACGGTAGTGGTTTTTCAGAGTAGTTTTGGCATGTTGGCGTGCGATATTGTAAAAAGTAGAATCGCCCGTGTACGCAGTGGCCTCGAACAGCATTTCCAGGTTCATTATATTGTCAATGATAACGGGGAACTGCCACACATCGGCGTTCCAGTCCCAGGAGCGGATGCAGCCAATTTTATTGTTGTACCTGTTAATCAGCGTTTTAGAAGCCTGGACAACTACGTCTTTGTATTTAGGGTTGTTGGTGATTTTATAGGCATTGCCGAAGCTGGAGTTCAATTTGAAACCCAGGTCGTGCGTATGGCCGTCCCATTTTTCCTTTTCAAGAAAAGCAGTCCATTGTTTGGCCGCATTTTTCATAGCGGCATCCTTGCTGTAGCCGTACAGCAGCCACAAAGTGCCCGGAAAAAAACCACTCGTCCATTGGTGGGAGTTTTCGGCAATCAGGCTGCCGTCCGCTGCGAGGGCACGGGGTATGCGGTTAGAATCTACGGCAACCTGCGGAAGGTAATTGGCCATTTTTATCGACAACTCCGACAGCCGCCGTTCGGAGATGGACAAAGGCTTTTGCAGGACAGCGTTGTCCCTGTCCTTGCAGGCAGCCAGCAGCAGGACGGCTGAGAAACAGATAATGATTGTCTTTCTCATCGGAAGATAAAAGGGAAGTAAAAGGGAAATAAATCATGGTGAGTTTAAACCCACCACGATTTAAGAAGAGTTGTCAGTCAATTTGACTTACCACTGAGCCAATTACTGAACAAATATTTTCACGAACATCCGGCCTTGTGCAGTTTGCAGGTTGGCGAAGTACATCCCTTTTGAAATATTATCCAGATTCTCCCAACTGGCAGTATGGCTTCCTGCTGGAAGAGTGCCATTAAATAAGGTGCTGACCAGCCTGCCATTCAAATCGAAAACTGATAAGTTAATCTGACCGCCCTGCTGCAAGTGGAAAGAAAGCTGTGTACTGCCGGAAGCCGGGTTGGGGGCAGAGGTGAGGTTCAAATCGGGATTGTAGGCCCTTTCACTGGTTGGCGACGTATAATCGCACAGAAACCGCACACCGACCGGCCCGCCGTCGCTGGCAGCTGTCGCTGACATAGTAGTGTTGCTGTAGCATGGATCGAACTGGCTGAAGTCGAACAGGTAACCCTTGTCCCAGGGCGTGCCAGCGAAACTGATATCCTCTACCATGATGTCTGTGATACCGACGGAGTCCCTGTACATGATAGCTTCCTGGCAATATTGGATGAGTGGCGCCCGGTCGGGTACGTTGTTCAGTTCCAACACCTCAGTAAAATAGGCGCTGGAGGGGTCTGCAAGCATACCTTCAACTTCGGGGCTCAGGATCGGTGGCTGCGAAACCGAATCGGAAGTAGCATAGTAGTCGAGCACATCCTGCGTCCAGAAAATATTGTTGTTGCTCATATCCATAGAGGCGCCCTCTACGAGCGTATCAATGGTGAACAAGTAACTGACTATATTCTGGTATGTGATCTGTTCGGCAGCAAGGGTAGGTGAAGTGCCTATCATGGAAGGGTTCATAAAGAGATTGTCTTTGATAATGCTCTCCTTGGTATTATTCAACTGGATCATGCCGAATGTGCCAATATGGTTAAAAATGGTGTTATTGGTAAATTCAAAATAGTTCAACCCCTGCTGTCGAAAACCGATGAAGAGCCGGTCGAGGATATTGTGGGCCACACAGTTGTGAATGACCACGGTGTCGGTAAAGTTTTCCCTGGTGTCCACCAATCTGCCGTTGCCCCCAAATTTTTCAAAATCACCGAAATTGCGGATAATGCAGTTGGTAAGGTAAACTTTGGCGTTTTCCCCTTCTATGCGGATGGTGCCCTGACGGCTTTTTTCGATGATACAATTATTGAAAATGAAGCGCTTGTCGTTACCTTCGGGCCGAAAAGGAGCCGTTTCATATTGGGCGGCGTCCGCACCCTCTTCGCCCATAATGATGTAGATGCCGTCCCATTCAAAATTGCCAAAACCACGGTAAATTGGGGCCAGGGCCGTTCCTCCGGCTGTATTGATCCGCGAGACCAGTGGCTTTCCATTGTCGGGATCACCAACAGCTTCCAGGCGAACATCAAATTCCCAATTTTTTTGACCCGTGAAAAAATAAACACCTCCGGTTTCCAACTGATAAACAGTGTGCATTTGATCGCCGTTGGCGGCGGTATCAGCATCGATGAAATCGCTCAGGTAAGTAAATGGGAACATCGTCGTGCCATCCAGGTTGGGCGGCACAACGATGGACTGAGAAAAAGCACTAGCTGCCATGAAGAGAAGTGCAAGAATGGATAGGTAAAGCTTTTTCATATTGACTTGTATTTTAATTAGAAATGATTATTAAAAGGAAGGAAAAGGAGACTGTGGCAAGCAAGGTGAGCCTCGCCTTCCGCATATTTCCGCATCCCGTCCGGTGTGAAAATCTTATCTGAAAATGTACTCTGCCCCAATGGTTGCCGTTGCCCCAAACCGGGAAATGGATGTCACGAATTCTTCGGACCGGAAGAAGTTGATGTCCTTCTGATCTGAGAGGTTGTTCAGGTTGAGGAATACTCTGAGATTGTCGCCAAACTTTTGTTTAAGGGCTGCATCAAACCGCCAGAAGCCCTGATTGAACTGATCCTTATCAGCTGATGAACTGTAGCCTGATAGTTTAGCACCTTGATAGGAAGTAGAAAAACGAACTGAAAATGATCGGTAATCAAATCCAAGCGAAGCATTGAAAATGTGTTTGGCCTGGCCGATCAATTTGACTTCCCGTTGATAGGGGAAGATTTCAACTATGGTATAGATGAACGGGAAAGTTCCCGCTAAGTAAGATTCCTCATAAAAAGAATTGATGGTCGTTTCAGAAAATAACCGGGTATAGTTCAGGTTTAACACCAGGCCATCGAAAGGCTTCGGCAGGAAGTTCATGTTGGACTGTAGATCCACTTCAATACCTTTCACATTCGAATTAGGAGAGTTGGAAAAGGTGGTCAGTTCTGCCCCGCCGAATCCTACGGGCGGATATCCATAGGCCACTGCCAGCGAATCATTGTTCAAACCCACAATGAAAGGATAAAAGGCGTCTTTTATATCCTTGTAAAAAGCGCCCACCGAAAGCAGCCCCCACTTTCCAGAGTAAGCTGTGGCATACAAATCGTAGTTGGTGGAAACAGACGGATTTAATTCTGGGTTGCCTTCTCTGATGGTCAAGTCACCTGATCTGTTTACCAAGGTAAAAGGAACCACATAGTCAAAATCTGGCCGAGCTAATGTTGTGCTGTAAGATGCCCGCAAATCAAACCATTCCAGCGGTTTGTATTTGATGTGTAAATGGGGCAGGAACAATCCATAGTTGCGGCCTTCCGTTACATCGTCCAGGGCACCGCTTTCCCCCCAATCGCCATTCAGGTCTGAATAAATTCCGCTATAGGTATTGTCCGAATATTCGTAGCGGAAGCCCGGAATGAAAGTAAGTGTATTGCCCACTTTTAATTTAAGCATGGCGTAAGTGGCATACACATTTTCCTGCAGGTCGTAGTTGTTCACCAGGCTATAGCGGTTATTACGCAGGTCGTTCTCGTAAATACTTTTGAATTTCCTCAGCTGGCTTTCCTCGAACGATGACAGCAAACCTACCTCCTGTCCATTTTGCCTGACAAAAGAAATGGAGTTGTTATTGGTGAAGTTGGACATGTTGTAATAAAACGCCCCAGTGGGATCAATGCCCAGAGCACCCACACCTTCCGGTTCGAATTTATCGAAATAACTATTTTGCCGCAGGTAGTAATTCTTTTCAAACCTCTCATTATAAGTCCTTTCCTTCGTTGTGGCGATGATTTTCCCGCCAAACTTGAAGTTGGCGCTGACGTTGTCCATGAGCCTCAACGGGATATTGATGTTCAAAAAGGAAGAGGCTATTTCTTCTTTGTTGCCACTGACAACCGAACTGGCCCCCTGCAAATAGTTTTTGCTTGGATCGCTTTCAATGAAGTCGTAAAAATTTTGCGGCTTGTCCCGCCGGTCGTAAACACTGGGGTTGAAGGGGCTGGACTGATCCCTGAATTCCATCTCGAAATCATACGGTGTTTCCCCGGTAATCTGTGACAGTGAGCCGCCCCATTCAATATCCAGGATATTTAGATTGTGCCGTGCGGAAATAGAACCCGAAAACAGTTCGATCGAGCTTTCGATAATCCGCGGGATGTAAGTAATCCTATTGTTGTTGACATCGTACCGCTCCGTCGTATTGAACTGGTCCCTGGATGTTCGGGAATATATACCCAAAATGGCCACTTCTGTTTTGCCGCCTATCCCAAAATCAAAGCCCAGGCTTCCATTATACCTTTTCCTGCTCTCCGCCCTTTTCTGGAATTGCAGATAATTGCCTTCTTGCTTGAAGATATCGAGCAAGGTATCCAGCACTACGGACAGGTTGTCACCCCAACCCTGCCCGATGATTTCTCCGCCGCGGTTGAAGCGTTCAATATTCCCCGTAGCAATGATGCCCAACTTACCGTTCATCACCCGCTGGGCTATCGAAGCGGTGGCCTTGTAATCGGTGAAGGCCTTACCAAGATCATTGTAACCGCCTAATCCCTTGATGGATATTTTCCGCTCCTTAGGCGCCCTTAAAATATTTAGGTTCACCGAGCCGCCCAAGGCATCGCCATCCATGTCGGGCGTGGGCGATTTAAACAACTCGATGCCCGAAAGCAGCTCAGGAGAGATGAGGGATAAATCCACCGAGCGGTCGGTACCTGAAGAGGAAGGCAGGCGCACCCCATTGATGGAAATGGCCGTAAACTTAGGGTCGAGGCCCCTCACTACTATTTTTGACCCCTCTCCACCGCTCCTGTTGATGGCCACACCGGGCAGGCGGGAGATGGCCTCTGCAGCGTTGACGTCGGGCAGTTCCTTGATTTTGTCGGCTGAAACAAAATTGGCGATGGCATCGGAGTTGAGCTGCTGGTTGATGGCTTTGGCCTGGCCGAGCGCCTGTGCCGTCACTGTCACTTCTTCGCCCATGATGGCCATAACGCCCAATTCCACTTCGATGTTAACTGGCGTACCCTGCAGTACTTCCACCTCAACCTCCTTGGTTTCGAAACCGGTGAAAGAAATGACGACGACCTGTTTGCCTACGGGTATGTTGGTCAGGATGAAAGTCCCGTCCACTTCGGCTACCGTTCCGATGGAATTATCTTCTTTCAGGTAAACCGAAGAACCCGGCAAGGTTGACCGCCCGTCGTTTTCGTACACAGTCCCTGTAATTGAACCTGTTTGTGCAGCTACCTGGCTGCACCAGAGTACGGCCAACACGGATATAAAAAAAGCTGTAAAGGTGATCTTCCGTTTCATGCAGTACATTATTATGTAAAAAAGCGGCTCCCTAAATAAAATTAAAGGTATATCTAAAAGTCGCAGTGTAAAATTAGGATTGGAAAAAGAGATAAAAATCCAAAATAGGGGGTAAAAAGTCTAAACGGGGGGAAATGGGTAGGAAAACAGGCTGGCTTACAAGGTGCGGCTACACCTCCTTAAACTGTGAAGGGCTGCATCCAAACTCTTTTTGAAAAACCTTGCTGAAATACTTCGGCTCATTGAAGCCCACCTGGTAGGCAACTTCCGAGACGTTGAGTTTGCCTGTTTGCAGGAGTTGCGCAGCTCGTTTCAGGCGGAAGGATTTGAGGAAATTTTTCGGCGTGCTGTTCGTCAGTGCTTTTATTTTGGTGAAAAGCAGCGCCCGGCTTACGGCCAGTTCCTGCGCAAATTGTTCGATGTTGAAGTTCGGGTTGCTTATATTTTGCTCTACCAGTTCTACCAGTTTTTCCAGAAACTCTTCGTCGGCAGAGGTGACGGCCACTTCCTTCGGAGCAAAGATGCGGGACTGGCCGAACTGTTCCCGCAGCCGTTGCCGTTGGGCCAGCCGGTTGCGCACTTTCAGCCGCAGTTCATCCGGGTGAAATGGCTTGCTGATGTAGTCGTCGGCGCCGGTTTCGAGTCCTTCAAGCCGGTCGTCCAGTGTGGTGCGGGCCGTAATGAGCAGGACGGGGATGTGGCTGGTGGCCAAATCCGTTTTCAACCGCTGGCAAAGTTCGAAGCCGTCCATTTTCGGCATCATCACGTCGCTGAGGATGAGTTCGGGGTTCAGTTCGTTGGCTTTGGCCAGGCCCTCCGCACCGTCGCTGGCCGTGGCAGTCCGGTATTCATCAGCAAAAATACTGCGAATAAAAGCCTGCAACTCAAGGTTATCCTCCACGATGAGCAGCAGCGGTTGCCTGCCATTGCTATTGGCCATGACTTTCTCCGGCTCCACCGGCAAATTCAGCGGGACGACGGGCAAGGCCGTTTCCGCCACTTTTTCAGTATCAACCAGTAACGCTTCAGGCTGAAAGTGTGCTTTGCCTTTTGGCAGATAGACGGTAAAATTGGCCCCCTCGCCCGGCTGGCTTTCCAGCGTCAAACGCCCGTGGTGAAGCTCCACCAACTGGCGGCTCAGCGACAACCCGATGCCCATGCCCTTGATCAGGCTGGCCGACTGTCCGGGCGTTTTTTCATAAAATCGCTGAAAAACCTGCTCTTGCAACGCCGGCTCGATGCCGGGGCCATTGTCTCTGACCGATACGATCACCTCCGAATCGTTTTGCCGAAGGCTCACCTCCACCACACCCCCATCGGGCGCAAACTTGAAGGCATTGGAGAGGAGGTTGAAAAACACCTTGTTCAATTTCTCCCGGTCGATCCAGGCCTCGGCAGGCTCCGGGTTTTTTAACAAGAGGTAGCGGATGTTGCGCATGGCGGCATGGTCGGCGAAGGAGTCGCATATCGGCTGCAGGAATGTCGCCAGATCGGTCAGTTGCACCTGCATCGGCTCGTAGCCTTCCTCCATTTTCCGGAAAGTGAGCAACTGGTTCACCAGGTCAAGCATGCGCTGGGCGTTGTTGTAAATCGTACCGAGGCGTCGGCGGATAGTACTATCCTGGCTGGTGGCCTGGCTTTGCAGCAGGTCTTCGAGCGGCCCGATGATGAGCGTTAGAGGAGTGCGGAACTCATGCGCTACATTGGTAAAAAAATGCAACTTCATCTGGTGCATGGCGGCCTGTTGCTCTTTTTCCAAATGCTCCAGCCGGTAGGATTGCCGCAGGCGAACAAACCGGACAATAGCTGCGATGGCCGATGCAGACACCAAAATATACAGTAGATAGGCCCACCACGTTCGGGCTATCGGAGGCAGCACCTTCACTTTCAGTTCCTTTATTTCGGGGTTCCATACGCCGTCTTTGTTCGCAGCTTTCATTTGAAAAACATAGCTGCCTTCCCGCTGAAGGGTGTATGTCGCTTCGGGCTTGCCTGTGGTGTACGTCCAATCTTCGTTCAGTCCGAGCATGCGGTAGGCGAAACGGTTTCCGAGAGGGTTGGTAAAATCAACAGCTGCAAAGTGCAGGGTAAAATTGGCGTTGCCGTAGCGAAAGGTAATTGCTTCAGTCTCGTTGAGCGGCCGTTCAAGCAGGCCGTCTTGACCTCCTACTTCAATAGGCCGGTTAAAGGCGGTCAGGCCGGTGAAAATAACGGGGGGAAGGTCCGAGCTCGGTTGCAACTGTTCCGGCCGGAACCGGGTGAACCCATGGGTGCCGCCAAAAAGCAAGTCTCCTGAACGGGTGCTGTAATATGCGTTGTAGTTAAATTCCAGATTTTCCAGCCCGTCGATGTGGGAGTAATTGATAAAAATACGTTCTTCGGGATTGAAGCGGGAAATACCGTTGTTCGTGCTCAGCCAGAGGTGTCCGGTTTTGTCTGGTAAAATCCCCAGAACGGAGTTGCCCGGCAGGCCGTCGGCAGTGGTGAATTGCTCCGTGCTGCCATCCGACGGTTTTAACCGGAACAAACCCTGGCCCAGGGAGCCAACCCACAGGTTTTCACCTCGAAAAAAAGTTGCGTAAACCTTTATGTCCGGCAAAAAATGTTCGAAAGCCAGTTGTCCGTCGGGCAGTCTGGCCGCACGGTTCAGCCCCTCATCCGTACCGGCCCAAAGCTGCCCGCCGGGGCCTTTTGCGAGGGTACGCACCTGGTCAGAACTCAGCGACCGGGCATCCTGCGCATCGTGACGGAAATGGGTGAATCGGCCGGTTTTCAAATCCATTTTATTCAGCCCCCCCCCGTAGGTACCAACCCAGAGCGTGTCGTCGGCTTTCAGCAGAGCGTAAACGTTGTCGTCGGAAATCGAAGCGGGGTTGTTCGGCTGGTAGCCAAAGTGCCGGATGGTTCCGGTTTGTGTATTTAAAGAATGCAGGCCATGCTGGAAGGTGCCGATGTAAAGGGTTTGTCCATCGAGGAGGAGGGATTTTACGTTGTCGCCTTTAAGGCTGCCGCCCGCCCGGCGAAAGCGAAATTGCCCTGTTTTTTGATCCAAAAAATTGAGGCCGCCGCCTTCTGTGCCCACCCAAAGATCGCCGTTGGGCGCCTCCGCAAACGAGCTGACTACGTCGAAACTGAGGCTGTTGATGCCCGCCTGGTGCTGGTAAATCCGGAAGCGGCAGAACTCATCGTTGAGGTAGTGAAGCCCGCCGTAATAGGTGCCCACCCAGAGGTTGTCCCGGTTGTCGGCGAAGACGGAGCGGACGGAGCTGTTGCGAAGCCCTTCCCGGTTGAAGTCGTCGCTGAGAATGCGCTGGAAGCCGTCCTTTTCCGGCAAAAAACGGTTTAACCCCACGAATGTTCCGACCCAGAGCGTGCCGTCGCTGGCCACTGCGACGGAGCGGATGTTGTCGTGGCTGAGCGAATTGGGATCATCGCTCCGGTTGCGGAATTGCGTCAGTTTGCCTGCCGAGCGTTGCCAGCGCCAAATGCCATCGGCCTGAGTGCCGAACCAGTACTCGCCCGGCTGCCGCCGGTCGATGGTTTTAATGTGCAAACTGGCAAGCGGTGCGAGCTCCGCATAGCGTTCCTGTGCTGCCTGGGGCGGCTGAGCCAGATCCTGTTCTTTTGAAAAAATAAAAACCCCTTGTGCTGTGCCGAGCCAAATGACAGGCGCCTCTTCGAAAATGACTTTTACTTCAGGCTTTGATCCGGCGAACCATTTTACCGGACGAAAGGCGGAAGCGTCTTTTTCCAAAAGGTGTAAGCCAATGGACGTGCCCACCCAAACTCTTTGAAAACTGTCTACGAGAATGTGGCGCACTTCGTTGAACGTCGATCCATCGCTGCTTGTGATGCGGGAGAAGCGCCCGGTGGCAAAATCAAAACGGCCTAATCCTTCCATTGTGCCGATCCAGAGACAGTTGCGAAAATGGTCCCAGGCCAGCGTTCGTACGTCGTTAGAGGGGAGGCTGTTTTCGTTTTGGGATTCATGTTCGTACACTTTGAAGTGGTAGCCATCGAATTCGTTCAGCCCCTCCCGGGTGCCGAACCACATCACGCCCCGTCCATCCTGAGCGATGGCGAATACCGAATTTTGCGAAAGCCCATCCTTTTTCCCGAAATGACGGAAGCGAATGCCGTCCTGTCCCTGCCCCAAGGAGACTTCATGGGCCAGCAAAAGCGTGGCAAGTACGATCAGATATTTGGCTGTTATTTTCATCGTGAAAAACGAAGAAGGCTAATTTACCGAAAAAAATATAGAATTAGATGCAAAATAGTTTTTCGGATTCGATGGACGGATGCTAAAATTTATCTTTCTGCAACCCTGAAAACTTATTCTTTACACAAAGTAAATGACGATCGCTCGAATTATGCTCGCATCTTTTTCACTGGAAGGGAAAACCGCCCTCGTCACCGGCTGTAAGCGGGGCATCGGCAAGGCAATGGCCATCGGGCTGGCACAAACCGGGGCCGGCATCATAGGAGTGAGTGCCCCCCTCGAAAAAACAGGCAGTGAAGTGGAAGCCGCAATCCTGGCGGCCGGCAGTACATTTATGGCCTACACCTGCGATTTTTCCAACCGGGCTTCCCTCTATACCATTATTGAAGAGGTAAAAAAAGCGCATCCACAAATCCAGACATTGACATCGCAGCATTAGCTTCGGACCTGGGTTTGCCGGCGGTCGAAGCTGGGGGAAGGGCAGGTTTTTTATAAAAAATAGTCATCGAAAAATAAACCATGGAAGGAAAAGTAGCCGCCATTACGGGAGGCAACGGCACGTTGGGGAGCACATTTGCCAAGGGGCTGGCGGAGGCAGGGGCGACTGTATTCATTTTAAACAGAAACCCCAAAAGCGCCGCTGAACGGGTGGAAGCATTTAAAAAAATGGGGCTGGAAATCCATGCCGTTACCTGTGATGTGGTTAACGAAGCTTCGGTAGAGGCCGCCGTTGCCGAAATTTTGCATAAGGCAGGCAAAGTGGATATTTTGGTCAATGGAGCCGGAGGGAACATGCCTGGCGCCATTGTCGGCCCTGAACAGACGGTCTTTGACCTTTCCGTTGATGCCTTTCGGAAAGTATTCGATTTGAACCTTTTGGGTACGGTGATACCCTCCATTGCATTTGCGAAGCCAATGATCCGACAGGGCACGGGGTGTATCGTCAACATTTCTTCTATGGCCGCCCAGTTGCCGCTCACCAGGGTGGTCGGCTACTCAGCGTCCAAAGCTGGGGTGGATAATTTCACCCGCTGGCTGATGGTGGAACTGGCCAATAAATTCGGGGAAGGCATCCGGGTAAATGCCATTGCTCCGGGCTTTTTCATCGCCGAGCAAAACCGCCGTTTACTTTTAAATGAAGACGGTACGCTGACCTCCCGTGGCGAAACCATCATCAGCCAAACGCCCATGAAGCGTTTCGGCGAACCCGAAGAACTTATCAGTACTCTGCTCTGGCTCTGCGATGGCCGGTCTTCTTTCGTCAATGGCGTCGTTGTGCCTGTGGATGGTGGGTTCAGTGCGTTTTCCGGCGTTTAACTTTGCTAAAGAGTGAATGATTAAATGAGTTGTTATTCCGCACCCATTCCTAAAATAAAATCATTTATCCATTGAAAAGTCTCGAACAAACCTGGCGTTGGTACGGCCCGAATGACAACGTAAGCCTGGCCGACATCCGGCAGGCCGGAGCAACGGGAGTCGTTACGGCATTGCACCACATCCCGAACGGGGAGGTGTGGCACGTAGAAGAAATCCAGAAAAGGAAATCCCAAATCGAAGCTGCCGGCCTGAGGTGGCCGGTCGTGGAGAGCATTCCCGTGCATGAGGACATTAAACGGGCTTCTGGAAAATACCGGCAGTATATTGAAAACTACAAGCAGAGCATCCGCAACCTGGCAGCCTGCGATGTGCGCATCGTCACCTATAATTTCATGCCCGTGCTGGACTGGTCGAGAACGGAATTGGAATACCCGATGCCGGATGGTTCTACCGCTTTGTTTTTTGAGAAAAGCGCCTTTGCCGCCTTCGAGTTGTTCATCCTGGAAAGGCCAAACGCCGCTGCAGACTATAGCGAAGCAGAACGACAAAAAGCAAAGGAACGCTTTGACGCCATGTCAGCAGCGGACCAGGAAAAGCTGACGAAAAATATCATCGCCGGCCTGCCGGGCGGCACTACGGAGGGCATTTTGGATTTGCGGAAATTCCAATCTATTCTGGACACTTACCATAACATTGATGCCGATGCCTTGCGTTATAACCTCGTCTATTTTCTGGAGCAAATAACGCCCGTTGCCGAGGAGGCAGGCGTGAAGTTGGCCATTCATCCCGACGACCCGCCGTTCCGATTGTTAGGCCTGCCCCGCATCCTCAGCACTGCCCGGGACGTGCGTTTTATTTTTGAAAAAGTAAAATCGCCCGCTAACGGCCTGTGCTTTTGCACGGGTTCGTTCGGGGTGCGCCCGGACAATGACCTGCCCGCTATGGCAAGCGAATTTGGACACCGCATCCACTTCGTCCACCTGCGGGCCACCAGACGGGATGCCGAAGGCAACTTTTTCGAGGCCGGCCATCTGGACGGTGATGTGGACATGTACGCCGTAATGAAAAACCTGTTGAAAGCGGCTGGACATCAAGCTTGCAACATTCCCATGCGCCCCGACCACGGCCATAAGATGCTGGATGATCTGGGTAAAAAAACGAACCCCGGCTACTCGGCCATCGGGCGGCTGCGGGGGCTGGCGGAACTGCGGGGGCTGGAGTTGGGGATTTTGAGGAGCAGCAGTTAATCATTTGAAATATTTTTGACACTAAAAATCAGCTTACTACCATGCCTTCCTTTTTGAAACTATTAACCATTAGCTTTTGTGTACTTGTGGTTTCCAGCTCTTGCGGGCCCCAAGCTCTTTTAACTCAGGACAGCTCGGAGAAATGGGTGAAAAAGGAATTGCTGTTTGAGGACAGCGGCACTGAAGACTGGACACAGAAGTGGTTTTTGGATGGAGAAAAAGCACGCATTGAAAATGGGCCTATGGGCATGTACTATGCTGCCGGCCCGGAGCCCCAAAATGACACCTGCCACGCTGTATTATGGACCCGAAAGACTTTTTCGGGAAATATTCTAATAGAGTTTGACTATACCCGCGCCGATACCGTTACGAGTTATGTAAACATATTGTATTTCCATGCTTCGGGAAAAGGAGGTAAGGACTTTCCGAAAGATATAAGCCGCTGGAATGATAAAAGAAGCGTACCCAGCATGCGGATCTACTATCAGAATATGAATGCCTACCACATCAGCTTTGCAGCATTCAGAACCCATGAAGATGGCACCAAATACGATTACATCCGGTTGAGAAGGTATAACCCTGCCGAACGAAGTAAGCTCGCGGGGAGCGAAATCCTTCCGGACAAGTTCGATACGGGGCTTTTTAAACCTTTTCATACCTACCACATTCAAGTTGCCCGTTACGGGAATGAAATAGAAATGCGCATCCAGAATAAAAGCGATGCAAAAGATAAGTTGACCTTACTGTGGGATGCCTCTAATGTGCCTTCCTGTAATGATGGAAGGATCGGATTGAGGCATATGTACACCCGGTCATCGATTTATAAAGACTTTAAAGTTTGGCGTATTGACAATTAATCTCTCTTTTTCCCTTCCTGAATTTTTAATTCTTCTAAAATCGCCAACCCGAAAAAACCTGTCGTGTACGCACAACTGGCGGGAAAATACTGTCTAACGCCGACCATTGAGGCAGGAGTACTGCCCACCAGCCCTCCTATCGCTTCCACATCAGGGCCGGTATATTGGTTTTCCAGACACCATAATAAGGCCTTACGGGCTGCCTGCAAATAGCCTGATTTGCCCGTAGCCTCATAGAGTTGGTAGAACAACAAACTCCAAAGGGCTGTACCCTTTTCGGAAATGCCCACTTCCTCAGGATCTCCATCAAATATAAATGACCACGATCCGTCATCATTCTGACTATCTTTAAGTTTTTTTGCCATTTTTTCGGCATAGTCAAGATAAATGGTATCGGGATACATGCGGTTCATAGCCAGTAATCCTTCCATTGCCCAGCCCAACCCACGTGTCATTTTAATCGTTTCGACATGTTTACCGGTAGTCCAGTCATAAGACCGATGCCAGAGGCCATCTTCTCTCTGAAAGGCCTTCATGTGTTTGTCCATGAATACTTTGCCGATCTTTCGAAACTGATCATCCCCGGTTACTTCGTAAAGGGCTGCATGGCCTTCGGGATCCCATCCTGTTTCGTCCAGTATCCTTTCATTAAAACGATCTTCGTCATAAAGGTAGTAATGAGGAAGGATAGTAAAGGTATCGAGCATGCCGCCTTTTTGCAGACACCAGTATTTCGAAGCTTCCAGATAGGTACTGTCACCCGTAGCCTGGAATAACGGGATCAGGGCCCAGCGAATCATCACACCGGAATCAGAGGTGCCTATCCATTTCGTATATCTGTTGAATCTGCGCGACCATATAACCAGAAAAGACCCTTGACTGGGATGGCCTTCTTCCTTTAATTGATATTTCAGTACGTTTCGCCCGATTTTGTCCACCGCTTCAATCAACTCGTTGGTATTATATAATTGTTGGATCTCTGGCACCTTTATGGCATCAAGGACCATTTTCACATAATGGGTGCTGGCCCAATTCCAGTAATTGGTACGGTGCAGTTTTGCCTCAAGATCATAAAAAGCGTACAGATTGCCATAAGTTGGACTATAGGGATTGTTGTTTTGCCTGCGCAGTCCATCCTCAATTAATAAATCCAGAGCAGCAATTAATCGTTTCCTGGCCATCCCGCTTCCTTTCATCTGCTCGATGTTTTTTGCTTTCCATACGTCCATTTGTTCACTTTCTATCCGTGCGGAGGCGATTGCTCTGGGTTGCTTGTCCTCGAATATTACAATGCTGATTTTACCGGACCAATCATTTGAAAGCAGGCCAATGGTATGTTTAAAATCCCGAAGTATGACCGGAAATGTTTTTCGCAGATAGATCTTCTCAATTTTGGGCGTAGTATGATCCAGCATCAAGGAGTTTTCCCAAAATTCAAGTTTGTGAGCGGGCAAAGTAATAACCTTCTCCAATGGCAGGCTTTCTCTGAAAAAGGGGCCCCCAAATATATAGTTGCCGGCTGGTTCGTCCTCAAAGATGCAAACCCCGTCCATACCGGGTTCTAATCGGATATCAACCACCGGATATCTCACATCAAGAGGAGACATTTGAAATTCCAAGGCTCTTTCCGCCGGATCTGGATCAGTCGATGAAATTTCCCGGGCGCTCGAAACAGGATTGTTTCTGTCTGACTCGATCCGAAGTTCAAATTCCGTAATGCCCCGGGGAATGTATGCCTCCACTAATATTTCTCTTCCTTGCTTTGTCAATGTCACTCTGGCGTCCGTAAGATCAATGGGTTTTTGCAATCCTTGTGAACGGCCGGTAAGACTGCCGAGTAAAAAGCAGATGCCGATGATCAATAAAATCCTATTGGTATTCATTGCAAAAAAGGGATAAAGAAGTGCCTGATTCATAAGTTTGGATTTTAAAATTTTGATCATGCAATTTTTCAATTACCCAAAGGTAGAATGGAGAGGGTAGATAAAAGTATCGGATTAGTGGGTGAAAAGTCTGGTTTTAGGGGTTTTATCCCATTTTACACTCCTTTAGGCTACATTTGATTAAACATTTCATAGATCAGACAATCATGAATGTTCAGTTCAATCAATTATTTGTACTATGAAACCACTGGCCCTTATAGCTTTCCTGGCAACCTTTCTCCTTTTGGCTACACCCGGCCGTGGACAGGAAAGGGTTCTCTATAAAGAGTTAGACTCCATCCAGTTGTACATTGAATTTTATTCCCCCGAAAAAAAGGATACAGGACACCTCTTTCCGGGAATGGTATTTTTCTTTGGTGGGGGATGGAAAAGAGAAAAACATTATCAATTCCAGGAGCACGCAAAATATTTTTCTAAAAGAGGGATCGCCTGCTTCCTGGCAGACTATCGGGTCGCGGACAAACATAACACGACCCCTTATGAAGCCCTGAAAGATGCCAAGTCTGCCATCCGCTTTGTCCGGAAACATGCCAATGAGTTTGACGTTGACCCCTCAAAGATCATTGCCAGTGGCGGCTCTGCCGGTGGGCATTTGGCTGCTGCGACGGCTTTGATACCCTTTTACAACGATGCCTCCGACGACCTGAACATCAGTTGTATTCCCAATGCCCTGGTCCTTTTCAACCCCGTTATTGACAATGGCCCGGGAGGTTATGGATATGATAGAATTGGCGATAACTATCTTCTTTTTTCCCCCTTGCATAATATTCGCACCGGAGCGCCTCCAACCATCTTTCACCTGGGAACGAAAGACAAACTTATTCCGGTGGAGACTGCCGAATATTATAAAATGGCCATGGAAAAGGCCGGCAGCAGATGTGAATTGAAATTATATGAGGGAAAAGGACACGGTTTTTTTAATTACCACCACTTTGATGCTTATAAAGAGACCGTTCGGGAAACTGATATTTTTTTACAATCGCTTGGTTACCTGGATAAACTGCCTGTTGTGAAGATCGAATAAAAGCCTACTGATCGAAACCCTCGGAAGCCACTTAAAATACTACATCATGAAAAAGTATCTATTCTTAATTGCATTCTTTGGATTTCTTTTGGGTTGCGGATCATTAAAAAAAGGGGGCAAAGCCGCCCCCCCCAATGTTTTATTCATCATCATTGATGATTTAAGGCCAGAGCTCAACAGCTACAAAAAGACCCAGATCATCTCTCCCAATATTGACCTGCTGGCCAATGAAGGGCATATATTTAAGAGAGCTTACTGTCAAAACCCCGTATGTGGTGCTTCACGTGCCAGTATTCTATCTGGGTTAAGGCCTACCTTTGACCGATTCTGGGATTATCAATCTCAGGTGGACAAAGACGCCCCGGGCACCAAAACCTTGCCTCAGGCTTTTAAGGAAAATGGATACTATACCTTATCTAATGGTAAAGTATTTCACATTCTCTCGGATTCCGACGAACGAAGCTGGAGCGAACCGGCCTGGAGAGCGGAAGGACAAAATGGCAGAGGTATGTTGGATGAAGATTCTAAAAATTACATTGGCGGCTTACGCAACAGAGGGCCGTTCTTTGAAAGTCCTGACGTACCCGACAATGCCTATCCCGACGGGAAAATCCTTGAAAAATCGGTGGCAGACTTGAAAAGGCTGAGTCAAATGAGACAACCCTTCTTTTTTGCAGTAGGGTTTACCAAACCCCATCTGCCATTCTATGCACCAAAGAAATACTGGGATTTATATGATCAGGACACTATCCAAATAGCCGAAAACCGGGAAAGGCCAGTTAATGCTCCGGATGAACTGCAAGGCTCCACTGAAATCCGCTTTTATCACGACAGAAACATTCCCTACAATAGCGACGACTGGCACAAAACTGCCCGCCACGGCTATTACGCTTGTGTCAGTTATGTCGATGCCATGGTAGGAAAATTACTGGCCGCCCTGGATGGGTTGGGACTAAAAGAAAACACCATTGTTGTACTTATTGGAGACCACGGCTGGAACCTGGGCGAGCATAATTTTTGGGGCAAACACAACACCATGCACCCTGCCGTCAATGCTCCATTAATCATGCGTGTACCTGGAAAAACCTCAGGCCGGCAATCTGAAGCTTTAGTAGAATTTGTCGATATCTACCCTACCTTATGTGAACTATCGGGAATTCCTGTGCCGCAACATGTTCAAGGAAAAAGTTTAATTCCTCTATTAGAGAAACCGGATCAGCCATGGAAAAAAGCAGTTTTCTCCAGATACCATTACGGAGATGCAGTTATTACTGAAAAATACATCTATACCGAATATAAAAAGGATAGTATAGAATCATCAATGCTGTATGATCTGGAAAAAGACAAAGGTGAGAATATTAACGTTGTTGATCAGCCTGCCTACCAGGAAGTCGTAAAAAAGTTGCATAAATATTTAAAGGAAATAAGCAATGCCTCTTAAAAACTCGAATTCTAATAGAAAATAATATGAAACGACGGACGTTCATTCAAACCTCTGTAGCCGGCGCCGCAGCACTTACCCTTTCAGGGTTACCCTTATCTGCTAAAAGCTACCGACGTATTCTCGGGGCCAACGACCGTATCCGCTGCGCCATGCTGGGTTGTTATCGCCGCTTTCCGGCTCTACTGGAAGGCCTGGCAGGCGCAGGGAATGTCGACATTACCTACGTCTGCGATGTGGATGCCCGTCGGCAGGAAGCTGGGGCCGGAAGAGTAAAAGAAGCCCTGGGCCAAACACCTAAACAGGAAAAGGACATGCGCAAGATCTTCGCTCAACCAGATGTCGATGCAGTGTTCCATGCTACGCCCGATCACTGGCACGCTTTGGGGTCGATACGCTCGCTCCAGGCCGGAAAGCATGTATATGTGGAAAAACCCTGCAGCCATAACCCGCGTGAAGATGAGATGCTCATCGAGTGGCAAAAGAAAACCGGACTGGCCGTACAAATGGGCGCTCAACAGCGTTCTGCACCGGAAACCAGAGAGATCATTCAGGAAATTCACAAGGGCGCTATCGGTGATGCCTACCTGGCCACAGCTTTTTATACCAACAGCAGAGGGCGCGTGGCGAATGCCAACAAAGTTCCGGTTCCGGATTATCTCGATTGGGAGTTATTCCAGGGGCCCGCTCCCAGAACAGATTTTATAGACATCGTCGGCGATTATAACTGGCACTGGTTCTGGCGCTGGGGCACCGCTGAAACGGGTAACAATGCTACCCACGAACTGGATGTCGGGCGCTGGGCGCTGCAGGTAAAATATCCCAAAGAAGTTTACGTCAATGCCGGAAAATATCACTACAAAGATGATCCCTGGGCCATGTATGATACTATGGATGCCACGATCAACTTTCCAGGCAGTAAAACGGTCAAGTGGGATGGGAAAAGCCGCTCTGGCCATCCTACCTATGGATCCGGGAGAGGTACGATCATTTATGGTTCGGAAGGCAGCGTTTTTATCAATAGAGAAGGATACCGGCTGTATGACCGGGAGGGGAAGCTCATTCGGGAACGAAAAGGCGGCCCCGAGGAAGGTACAGCCCTCGGTGGCGGCGGCAGCATGACTACGCTTCATGTAAAAAATTTCCTCGAAACCATCCGGGGAAGAGACAAACTGAATTGTCCCATTGAAGAAGGAGCCGTCAGCACTCATCTTTGTCACTATGCCAATATCTCGTACCGGGAGGGGAATAAACTGCTGGCCATCGATGCTGCCACCGGCCGTTTCTGCGATAAAAAAGTAATGAAAAAATACTGGAGCCGGGATTACGAGAAAGGCTGGCGCCCGGATGAGGTATAATTTATAATCAAACAAATAGTAAAAATGAAAGGAAATATCACCTATCTAATAAGACTATTACTTATCATATCCCCCTTTACCGGCTTTGCGCAAAATGAGGACGGCTGGCAGGACCTGTTTAACGGAAAAAACCTGGACGGCTGGCATCAATTAGGTGGAGAGGCTTCCTATGAAGTACGAAACGGAACCATTGTAGGGATCTCCAAAATCAATACCCCTAACTCCTTCCTCTGTACCACAAAAAACTATTCCGACTTTATCCTGGAATTTGAGGTATGGGGCGATGCAGCCTTGAATTCAGGCGTGCAGTTCAGAAGCCTTAGTTCAAAGGATTACCAAAATGGACGGGTGCACGGATATCAGGCCGAGATCGATCCCAGCCAGCGGGCTTATAGCGGGGGCATCTTTGATGAAGGAAGAAGGAAATGGATATACCCTCTGACTGAAAACCCGCCTGGACAAAAGGCTTATCAGGTAGGACAGTGGAATCATTACCGCATTGAAGCCATTGGCCCGGAGATCCGTATTTGGGTGAATGGTTTACAAACAGCCAACCTGGTCGATGATATGACCCCCTCCGGGTTCATTGCCTTGCAGGTTCATAGTATAAAAAAGGATGAACTGGAAGGCCGGGAAATCCACTGGCGTAAGATCCGCATAAAAACAGGCCAGCTGGCACAAGAACGGTGGCCAGTGTCCCCCTATGCACCAGAGGTCAACCTGGTGCCCAACACGCTGACTGAACACGAAAAACGCATGGGTTGGCGATTGCTATGGGACGGCAAGACCACCAATGGTTGGCGAAGCGCCCGCGGCCCTGCATTCCCGGAGCAGGGCTGGGAAATCAAAGACGGCACCTTGTCCGTCCTGGCTTCCGGAGGTGCTGAATCTGCCAATGGTGGCGATATCATCACACAGCAAAAATTCAGTGATTTTGAATTGAAAGTTGAGTTTAAAATTACCGAAGGCGCCAACAGCGGTATCAAATACTTCGTAGACCCCGGCCTCAACAAAGGCCCAGGCTCATCGATCGGCCTGGAGTTTCAGATCCTGGACGATGAAAACCACCCGGATGCAAAGCTGGGGGTGAAAGGCAACCGGACCATGGCCTCACTCTATGACCTCATCCCCGCCAGCAATCTATCGGAACCTGGCAGGGGAAAAGATTTTCTGGGAATAGGAACGTGGAACCAGGCGCGTATCGTTGTCCGCGGCAATCACATCGAACATTGGCTCAATGGCTTTAAAATGGTGGAATATGAACGCAATACCCCCATGTTCCGGGCGCTGGTAGCCTACAGCAAGTACAGCGTCTGGCCGAAATTTGGGGAACTGCCACAAGGACATATTCTTCTACAAGACCATGGTGATCGCGTCTCTTTCAGAAGTATTAAGATCAGAGAATTATGACCGACGGGATTTCCTGAAAAAAAGTAGCCTGGCCGCCGCAGGATTAACCCTTAGTCAAAAAAACGCCAGGGAAAAGCAATTGGAAAAAAACGATGTGGCCCAACTCGGCATCATTGGAACAGGCGCCCGAGGGGGTGGTATTATCAATGTTTTAAAAAAGCTCCCTCCATTCAAAGTTGTAGCATGTTGTGATATTCTCCCTTTTCGCCTGGAAAAAGCAGTGGCCAATGCCGGCCTTTTTTATTGATAGGCCATCAAACTGCCCCGGACTATTTTAACGATTGTAAATCGTAACGTCAATTAAAAATTGGAGATATGAGAGTACAACTTATGGCTTTAGCTATCCTTGCTTTTTCAATCAGTGTGAACCATGTCTTTTGCCAGAATGATTGTTACGGACTATATGAAAAAGAAATTGCGATCGATGAACTCAAAACGTGGCAGCTACTTGGCCATGGTGAAGTATCGTCATGGGCAAACCAGTTGTCTCTTAAAGAATCTGACGATTCCAAAGGAGTAATGCTATTAAGTCCGGAAATATATCAACAAGATGTAATAATACGATATAGTGTCATGGCATTAACGCATGCTACCGTAGTTGTCACCATGTTGTCCGTTTCCGATACAGGTAAATCAACAGAACTTGCTATCCCTGATGATTATGATGGCAATATCGGCCTATGGTATAACGAAAAAGAAAACTACTTCTTTGCCTTTAATAATGCACCGCATAACCGTACACCTTTCATTCGCAAAAACCCGAATGCTGAAAAAGCACTCGTAATGGCAGATAGAAATCATATGCAATCAGGAATTTATTATAGAATAGAGATAGGAATAAAGGATGGGAGCATTTGGCTAAAAATTGACGACAAAGAGATACTGAACGGATATGATGAGAAGTTACTTGAGGGTGGACGTATTGCTATTAGATTAAGAGGTACTGCTGGTTTCAAAGCAGGTTGTCTCATTAAGGAGATGACTATTTGTAGCACAAAAAAATAATTGTCCTGATTGACTTTGCATATCTTATGGATAGAATGAGTTAAGCTTCTTAACCAGATCGACGAGGAACCTTGCTCTCTCACCAATCAACCTTTCTGGCTAGCCAGCCCCGGGTGATGCCTGTGGCTCCGCCAAACTGCAGCTCTTCTGACTTCTAATAGGCTTCCATGAAGGCATCGATGTTCCCATTATTCCAGTCTTGCTGTTGCTGGTGGAGGATCTTTTTAATTTGATCAAAATCCTTGGAGCCTTTCTGTGCTAAGGACTTGGCGCTACAACAAAGGAGGAGGCAAATAATGTAGAGTATTGTGGTGCTTTGCTTATGGCTCACCATTACATCAGTTATTTAAGGCCGCCCTGTTCAATTCAACTGATACCCGGCTGCCTTACAAGATTTCCAAGAGCCCATGATCTGGGCTATCATGTAAAGCAAGAATCTTATCCCGGTACCTTATGAGAACCTCCTTTACGTTTTGGGTGGATTGGTTGCCCATCCTAAGCAAGACTACTTTGGGAGGAAATCCCTTTTGAAGAGAGAAGTAATAATACTCTTCATCATTAGTAATGATAAGGGCATCATTATCCCTTGCCCAATCCCATATTTCAGTGTCACTTGCAAGTACCGGCAAACCACAACGATCGACATGTTCTACCTCTCCGAATTCAGGAGATAATAACTTGGCTAATCGTCAGGAGAGGTTGGCATCGAGCAGCAATTTCATATCAGGCAGCAATGACTTGAGTAATCTGCTCCCTTCTGGCTGCAAAGGCGAGGGCAGCCAAAATGTGTTCTTTCTTCAATAAGGGAAAGTCCTCCAAAATTTCTTCATAGCTCATCCCGGAGGCAAGCCACTTAAGAATATCCGAAACAGCGATGCGCGTTCCCTTAATGCAGGGTTTGCCAAAACGTATGTTTGGATCAATGCTGATGTATTCCTGGTAGTTATTCATTAGCCTTGAATTTTGGCGACTCATAGAAAAAACCGCCCATTCTGCAAAATAGTTCTTTTTTCAATAATGCAAGCCGGCATTGCCAAGTTGTGTGTATAACAAATAGCACTTTTTGTTTGGGTCGTGGATTGGTAAGCCCGTAGCAAAGCGAAGGGATTGCTAAGCCTTTCAGAGCCTGACTGTGCAATCTGTTATACACACGCCAAGTTTCTAAAGATGTCAGTAGATCATGACATCCAGGGTGTTGCCCTTGCTGGGTAGGCCATTTGGAGCAGGCTATCGACAACCTGGATTTCGTTTAAAAATATTCCGCTGAAATTCACTAAAATATACAGAAATACACCAAAGTCCTCCATTATTCCAATTGTGGGGGATTACGAATACCTAAAATGAAGGGATTGTAACCGATGGCAACCGATAAACATTTAAATACCAAGAATTCGTAAAGGATTGAATTACAGTAGTAAAACAGGCAGGTGAATTACTTAAAACAAAAAAAGCCAAGCATTACCGCCTGGCTTTCAATGTTTTACAATAAATGTGAGCCCGCTGGGGGGGGTGGAAGTGTACTTATAAAGTATTGATTTTCAGTGTCTTGGAATTTGGATTTAGGAATTTTTAAAATAGATAAAAAGTTTTTCTAACGCTCTGAGCCTCCCTATCTTCCGGGGTCTAAATATATCTATTTTAACTGAATCCCCATTACTCCCAATCCTCTTTCATGACTTCTTCAATCGGGAAAACCCTGCCAGCTTCAATATCCCGGTTGGATTCCTCCGCTCGGTGGATCAATGCCTCTTTAATGGCAGGCTCCAAAGATTTTAACTCCGCTTCTGCTTCTTCTTTCAGCGCCATCAGTTTTCGAAGGACGGCTTCATCCTGGAGGTTGATAATCCAGGTAATGAAGTTTAGCTTTGTACCTTCTATACTCATTTCTGGAAAATTTTGTGCCTCAAGCAGGTGATTTTATCATCGGATGGGCCGAACCTTGATTTCTGATATGCCAGAGAAATCTTTGATGTTCACGGTAGCAATTTCCGGTATTTGGTGAACGATAGCTACCGAAACAATTTCCATATCATAAACCCTGTTTCCAGTGGGCTGATATTTTTGGAGCAATTGTTCAAAAACAGTAAGGCTTTGGTGGTCAGGATACAAGATTTGAGTGTTTTGACAAACCTGCATGTAAAATCCATAGGCTTTCGGTAGAGGAACGGTCAATTTTGAACATACAGCAAAATACTCACTAATGTTTTTGGTGGCAATGAAGAAATTCAGAGAGGGGTCACCAATCAATGTGACAGCATCATGATGAAATGGGTTGCCCTTATCTAAGGCATAGATCAATATGTTGGTATCCAGCAGTACATCAGTCATTGTACGCAAAATCACGGAGGTTGGAAATAGAAGCCAGTTTATCTCCAAGGTCAACTGAACCGGCAAGTGACCAATCTCGCTTTTCCGGTTCCACGAGCAGCTTTTCAGTAGTTTGAGTGTAGAAAGCCAGTTTATCCAACCCACTGTCCTTAAGTAGCTGAAGGACTCGAATCATATCACCTTCATTATCAAAATAAACGATCAACCGAGCAGTCATGAAAAATTATTTTCAATAAAAATACATCAATAGCCTTCAACAGGCAAATGAATAACCGTTTAATCAGTTGAAAAAATTCCACAATCACTCATTTGGTTGGCTAAATGGCTTCAGCCGTTCCAATATCAACTGTATACAGATTTGGTAACCAGCTATACCTTCCTATTCGGGAGGAAATGTAAGCGTAAGTAGTGCGGATCTATGAGAAAGATGAAAAATAACTGCCTGGCCTTTAAGTCTTTAAAAAAAAGTGAGCCCGCTGGGAGTGGAAATGTAGTTATAAATAATTGGAAGCCAGTGTTTTAAAATTTGATGGTTGGAATTTTTAAAATGGCTTAAAAGGATTTTTGGTTTTTCTTGTCTTTGGAGTTTTAGCTTTGAGGCAACTTGGTGAGTGTCCAGTAAGCCTGCTCTCCATACTGGTTGAGATCCTCCACAATACAAAAGTACTCAAAGGCTATTTTCGCTGATCACCTTCGAAATTTGTTCTTTCAGTTGCGGCAGATGGTCTTTAACCGTTTTCCAGACGATATCTATTTCAACATTGATGTAATCGTGAATGAGGACGTCCCTCATGCCAGCCATATCTTTCCAGGGCACTTCTGGATATTGCACCCTGATAGAATCGGAAAGCCTCTTGGATGCTTCTCCAATAATTTCGAACTGGCGGATTACACCATCCTGTACCAAGGTAGATTCTTGGAACTCCTCTTCAGATAGGCCTTCGGTATAAGACTGGATCTTTTCAATGCTGTCCTGGATATGTTCCAGGTATGTAATGTCTCGAAAAAGGCTCATCAGGCGGCTATGATTTTCAGGTCTTTCTCGATGGAAGCTCTGAGGCGGGGATGTAAATATTTTTCACTGACGATGTCTACCTTGCGGCTTAGAAGCTCTTCTAATTCTCGATGCATCCTGACGAGAGTGAACAAGCTAACCGGCTCTTCAAATTTGACGAGGATATCAATATCGCTATCCTCTCGCTCTTCATTCCTTGCGAAAGAACCGAACACGCCAATTTTGCTGACGGGGTATTGATGGAGGTAGTCTTTTATGGTTTGTATGATCAGGTCTCTATTCATCATAAGTTATTGGCGGAACCATCTCCTTCTGTAAAGATAATGAAATCTCTGTGATGAATACAATAAGCTAGTGGGTGAAGGTTCCGGGGAAGTAAAGAATCGATGGCCTGGATTTCATTAAAAAACTTTCCTCTCCAATCCCTCGAAATACAAAGAAATACAACAAAATCCCTCATTTTTCCAATTATGGCGGATTAGAAGTGCCTAAATCACTGGATTGCTGCCTGTGGCGAAGATAAAATGTTGGGATATATAATATTCGTAAAGAATTGAATTACAGTAGAAAGGAATGAGGAGGTAAAAAGATTTAAACAAAAAAACCAAGCATTACTGCCTGGCCATTAAGTCTTTAAAAAAAAGTGAGTCCGCCTGCGCACTAGCTGGGGCTTCCCGCCAAAGAAAAGCTACAGTCGCTTCGCTCCTTACCTTTTCTAGAGCGGGATAAACTTCTCGCCCCAGCGGCCTCACTACGCAAAAAGCCCACCCGCTGATGCGGATGGGCTTTTGCTAGTGAGCCCGCTGGGGCTCGAACCCAGGACCCCTTGATTAAAAGTCAAGTGCTCTAGCCGACTGAGCTACGGGCTCATTTAGAATTTGTGCGCCGTAGCTTCCCGATGGAACGGGTTTCGGCCGCCGAGGCTTGACGCGAAGGCGGACTGAGCTACGGGCTCAACTCATTTCGAAATAAAATTTCGAATGTTAACTACCCTTTTTCAAAGGCGTTGCAAATATACGGTGATTCCGTAAAAATACAAGACAAAGCAGCCATTTTTTTACGGACGGTTTCTAACCTGCTGTCAGGCAGATGGTAAAGGAACACAGCGCAGGCGGAAATAGTTTCCGGCAGCTTTATTTTTTCAGGCGCCGACGGGCATTCCGGGAGGGGTTGCCTCCTCTACGAGTTGAAGGAAGCCATCGTAATCCAGGTAGTCGCGGATGACGTGGCGGGCGCCTTCCTGCTGCAGTAGTCCGAAATCACCCCGGCGGCGGATGCCAATGAAGTCCAGCTGAAGATTGCGGGTGGTGTGGACGTCCCAGATGGCGTCGCCAATATAGACTACCTTGGTGAAAGGGGCGCCATGCAGTTCCCGGGCGGCAGCCACCACTTCTTCAATGATGTGTTCCCGGGCCGCCTTGCCGTCGGCCCCGCTGAAGAGGCGGTGGTCTATGGTAATGCCTACATGTTCGAGCTTGACTTCAGCCGACCACTTCCAGCCGCCGGTGGCCACGCCGATCAGGTAACGGCTGTCCTGTTCCAGGGCGGCGATGGCCTGCCGGGCGCCGGGCACTTCAAGGTAATCCTGGGGAGCAGTGCGGCGGTTGTATTGCAACAGTTCCACATAATGTTCCTGAAACCGGCGGACTTCCGTCTCGTTGGATGGGCGGCCGAAATGCTGCCGGATGACGGAATCGAAGATGGTAGTATCCGTCACATGGGGATACGTGCGCCAGTCGATGGTCGGAAAAGTACGGCGGTAGATCTTTTCATAGGTGGCGGCGAAGGCCAGGCTGTCTTTCTTTTCAGAAAAAATAAGGGTTCCGTCAACATCGAAGATCACCAGTTTCATTTATTCCTCTTCTTCATTTTGGTTCTCAAAATCAAATTCAAGCTGTATGCCGTCTGCTGCCTGTTCTTTCGACAGGTTGGACACTGAAATACCCAACAAGCGAACGCTCCCGATATCCTCTTTGTTTTCCTCCAGCAATTCATGAGCAATAGCCTCCAGCCCTTCCAGGCTGCGGATCTCAGTGGAAAAGGTCCGGCTGCGGGTGATGGCCTTAAAGTCCGGCATTTTGGCCTTCAGGGTTACGGTGCGCCCGTAATTGTCCGCCTTCACCATATATTTATAAACGACTTCCGCCAGGTAGCTGAGTTTTTCCTTCATCTCCCGAATGTCAGTAAGGTCTTCTTTATAGGTGCGTTCCGCTCCAATGGATTTCCGGATGCGGTTGGGGTTGACTTCCCGCTCGTCTTCGGCTCGGACGATGCGGTAATAATGGCGGCCGACCTTACCAAAGCGCCTGGCCAGTTCGACCTCCGAATAGGGCCTGAGGTCGGCCCCTTTAAAAATGCCCATCCGGTGCATCTTTTCGGCAGTCACCTTCCCGATGCCGTGAAAGGCCTCGATGGGCAACTCTTCCAGAAAGGGAAGAGCCTCCTCCGGAGTGATCACCTTGATGCCATCGGGCTTGTTGACATCGGAAGCCACTTTGGCCAGAAATTTGTTGAAAGAAACACCGGCGGAAGCAGTCAACCCCGTCTCCTCCCGGATCCGCCGGCGGATCTCCTCCGCAACCAGTGTGGCCGACTGAGGGCCACGCCTGGGATATGTCACATCGAGGTAGGCCTCATCCAGAGAAAGGGGTTCCACCAGGTCCGTGTATTCATAAAAAATATCCCGGATCTGAAGAGATACATCCCGGTACACATCAAAACGGGACCGCACGAACACCAGTTGCGGGCAAAGCCGGCGAGCGGTAACGCTGGGCATGGCGGAGCGAACTCCGTATTTCCGGGCCTCATAACTGGCGGACGCCACTACACCCCGCATCCCCGAACCGCCAACCGCAATGGGCTTACCCCGAAGTTCAGGGTGGTCGCGCTGTTCGACCGAGGCATAGAAGGCATCCATATCAATATGGATGATTTTCCGGCCTTCTTTCAAGTGTCGTGTTTTGGGGTAAATTTAGGGATTCCGGCTGAATTATCCGGCAGGGCATAAAATGGAAGGAGTAATAAAAAACTCCCCGGGCAAAGCCGGGGAGTGGCACAATGCTTTCTTTAGTTGCCTGTACCGGCCAGCCTGGTCATACATAGCATGGATCAGGCATAAGGCCAGTTGGAAAATTGCCGGCACAATAATCGGGCCAGCGCCTGTAATTAACAGATAGCCTCTGCTCTTTCTGAAAGCGTGTTTGTGCCTCAGGCGCCCTTTGGGGCGGTTGCGTTCAGGAATAAATTTGTTGGTAGCGCCCTTGAACAGGCATGTCGAAAATGGCGGAACGCTGATGGAAGCTTTTGGGAATGGTAACCTTTTGCCTCTCAAAAATAAAAAACGGCAAGCAGCATTTTTATCCGATACTGAAGTTTTTGTGACAGGGTAATGGGCGTTCGAAAAGAGCCTCCCTTTTTGGTGCCCAATACTATCGGGTTTAGAAGTTTAGGGCAGAAGGGGAGCCTGATTGGGTTTAGAAGTTTAGTATCTGGTGGGGGTCTTCCCGGGGTTTAGGAGTGGAAAAGTTTGGGAGTTTGGGTTGGGGGCAGATTGCACCGGGACAGATCGTGGTTTTTGGTTTTTGGTTTCTGGTTTGTGGTTTCTAAACTTCTAAACCCATAAACTTCTCCACTCCTAAGCCTCCACCTCAAAAACCCTCCCATCATCCCCCAATTCCGTATTCGGGAAAACGGCCCGGGCTTCTTCAAGAAAAGGCTTTAGCGATTTGTAGCGCGAGGAATAGTGGCCGAGGATCAGACGGCCGGCGCCGGCCAACCTGGCGATCTCCGCAGCCTGGCGCGCAGTAGAATGGCCGGTAAGCACCGCCTGTTCCCGCATATCTTCACAGAAAGTCGATTCATGATAAAGGAGGTCCACTCCCTGTATCATGGAAGCCAGGGGTTCATGATATGCCGTATCAGAACAATAAGCGTAGGAACGGGGAGCCGGTGGCGGAAGGGTCAGTTCTTCATTGGAGATTCTCCTGCCGTCGGGCAACACATAATCCGCCCCTGCTTTTATAGCCGGGATATCCCGGTAATGTATATTATAGGTTTCAATTTTTTCCGGCCGCATATTTCGGGGGCGTTCTTTTTCCCTGAACAGAAACCCGGCAGACGGCACCCGGTGGACCAGAGGCAGGGAATGAACAGTTATGGCTTTATCTTCAAAAATGAGCTGGTTCTTTTCGGTATCCAGCGTATGAAAATGTAGCGGAAAAGACAACCCTCCACTGTATTTGAAAAGTACCCGGACCATCTCCTCCAACCCTTTCGGGGAATATAGCTCTATGGGATCTTCCCTGCCCAAAAGGGCCATGGAGGACAAAAAACCGGCCAGTCCAAAGATGTGGTCTCCGTGCAAATGGCTGATGAAAACCTGTTGGATCTTGCTGCGCCGTACTCCAAACTGAGACATTCTGATCTGCGCCCCTTCTCCGCAATCAACCAGATAGTGGCGCTCCTGAACATTCAGTACCTGCGCACTGGGAAACCTGCCGTAAGCAGGCAAAGCAGAATTTGTGCCCAGCAAAGTAAGCTCGAAACGCATAAAGAAATTCAAAATGTAAGAGGGTGGAACAGCAAACCGGCCTGTGCAGGCATCGGCTGTTCCACCCTCAAATTTCTAGAAGTTGTAGTTGAAACTATTTTTCGACTTCCTCGGGGTTGCCTTCGTCGTTCAGTTCCCTTTCCAGTTCCTCCATGAATACGTAATCAATAGATTCCTCAACGGTTGGAACGATCTTCAATACGGTATCCAGCCTGGATATCTCGATCAGTTTTTTAACGCTGGGGTGCTCCACCCCGGTCAGGACAAAAGTCCCCAGGCTTTTCCATAGCCGGTTAGCTGTCAAAATGGCACTCAGGCCGGACGAATCGACAAATTTGACATCAGCCAGGTCAAATATCAGGTTGCTCACCCCTTCATTAGACAAGATGACGAACTCGGACTTTAATTCCGGAGCGATCATTGAGTTCAGGTTGTCCTCCTTCAACTGAAATACAGCGTATTTCTCCTGCTTATCAATGGAGTACTTCATAAACTGTTAAAAATTTCGTGTCATTGATATTCTGAAGCACAAAAGTATCAATTATGTGGCACTATACATAAGCCTTGGGAATAAAGTTTTGCAGCTAAAGGGCTTCAGCTGTTTACTTGCGCCCCTCCTGGCCCTGACAACGTATAGAAAGGGCCGGAATAGCTCTAAACCCTTAGCTCTTTTCGATTGTTAGGTACCTAGGAAAGAATAAAAAAGGAAGGAAATTGCAGGAAAGATATTTCAGGCGCCTGAAAAAATTTCAGGAACACCACACCAATTCCCGATTGGCACAATTTTTTCGGGAAGATACCCATTCCCTGTTAACAACTCAAACGCTGTCCGCAACTCCTTTCCACAGTTGAGTTCCGCCTCATCCCGCCCCCCGGCTCTTAAAGGAAGGTTAAAGTTTAACCACAAAATGACAATCCTTTTTGGGGGCGGCAACTTATGCGAGACAAGTTTTGTATTCTTAAATAATTAGTGCTAATATTGTTTACGGGTAATTCACCGGCAAGAGACAAAAATTATGAATAATAAGAGATTTTCTCCTAAAGTAAAGCAGGTCATATCCAGAAGCAGGGACGAAGCCATACGGCTCGGCCATGACTTCATCGGTACCGAGCACCTGCTGTTAGGCATCATGGCGGAGAAAGACAGCCTTGCGATGAAAGTGCTGGAGTCCCTGGATGTTGACCCCGCAGAGTTGCGGGAGACCGTTGAGGACTCCGTACAACGGCTTCCTTCCGGCCACACCACGCTCAATGTGGGTAACCTGCCGCTGAACAAGCAGGCGGAAAAAGTCCTCAAGGTCACTTTCCTCGAAGCCAAAATGCTCAAGAGCGAAGAGATCAGCCCTGAGCATCTCCTGCTCTCTATCCTCAAACACAAGGAAAACCCTGCTTCCAAGATCTTAAATCAATACGACGTGGACTACGACATCTATAAGGCAGAGCTCGAGTACGTCCGCCAGGATCAGGATTTTAGCAGCGGCATCGACCCCTACGGGCAGGCGCCGTCCGACCAGGATGACCCCTACGAAGAAGAGGAGGGGCAATCCGGCCGCTATCAACAGCGCAAGGGCAGCACCAAATCGCGCACCCCCGTGCTGGACAACTTCGGCCGCGACATTACCAAACTGGCTGAAGAGGACAAGCTCGACCCCATCATCGGCAGGGAAAATGAGATCGAACGCGTATCTCAGATCCTCAGCCGCCGCAAGAAGAACAACCCCATTCTGATCGGAGAACCGGGGGTTGGAAAAACCGCCATCGTCGAGGGGCTGGCCCTGCGGATCATCCAGAAAAAAGTTTCCAGAACGCTTTTCAACAAGCGCATCGTTATGCTCGACCTCGCCGCACTCGTCGCCGGCACCAAGTACCGGGGCCAGTTCGAGGAACGCATGAAGGCCATCATGAACGAACTGGAAAAATCCAGAGACGTCATCTTGTTTATCGACGAGATACACACCATTGTGGGCGCCGGCGGCGCCACCGGTTCCCTGGATGCCTCCAACATCTTCAAACCGGCGCTGGCCCGCGGAGAACTCCAGTGTATCGGCGCCTCCACCCTGGATGAATACCGGCAGCATATCGAGAAAGACGGAGCCCTGGACCGCCGCTTCCAGAAAGTAATGGTGGACCCGCCTTCTGCAGAGGAAGCCGTAAATATTCTGGAGAACATTAAGCCGAAGTACGAAGAGTTTCACAATGTGAACTACTCAGACGAATCCATCAAGGCCTGTGTCAAACTCAGCGACCGCTACATCAGCGACCGGTTCCTGCCCGACAAAGCCATTGACGTGCTGGACGAAGTCGGCGCCCGGGTTCACCTGAAGAACATTCACGTCCCCGAGCATATTGAAGAGCTGGAAAAGAAGATCGAAGAACTGAAGGAACAGAAAAACCAGGCGGTTAAAAACCAGCAGTACGAGAAGGCTGCCGACCTGCGCGACAAGGAATCCAAACTGGTCCGCCAGCTGGAATTTGCCAAAGTGCAGTGGGAAGAAGAAGCCAAGACCAAGCGCTACCCGGTCGAAGAAGAAGACATCGCTGAGGTAGTTTCCATGATGACCGGCATTCCCGTCAAACGGGTGGCTCAAAGCGAGAGCAAAAAACTGGTCGGCATGGGCGAAGACCTGCAACAGGTCATCATCGGCCAGAATGAGGCCATCACCAAGATCACCAAGGCCATTCAGCGCAACCGGGTGGGGCTCAAAGACCCCACCAAGCCCATCGGATCCTTTATCTTCCTCGGGCCTACCGGGGTGGGTAAAACCGAACTGGCCAAAGCCCTTGCCCGCTATATCTTCGATTCCGAAGACGCCCTGGTCCGCATCGATATGAGCGAATATATGGAGAAGTTCTCCGTCAGCCGCCTCATCGGCGCCCCTCCGGGATACGTAGGATATGAAGAAGGCGGACAGCTGACTGAAAAAGTCCGCCGTAAACCTTACTCCGTAATCCTTCTGGATGAGATCGAAAAAGCCCACCCGGATGTCTATAACATCCTCCTGCAGGTTCTGGACGACGGCCAGCTGACCGACGGGCTGGGACGCAAGGTGGATTTCAAAAACACCCTTATCATAATGACCTCTAACATCGGGGTCCGGCAGCTGAAAGACTTCGGCCAGGGAGTAGGCTTTGCCACCAAGGCCCGCCAGGAAGCCTCCGACGACTATTCAAAGGGTGTCATCCAGAATGCACTGAAGCGCACTTTTTCACCGGAATTCCTCAACCGGATCGATGATGTGGTGATCTTCAACAGCCTGAGCCAGGAAGACATCTTCCGGATCATCGACATTACGCTGAAGGACCTGCACAAGCGCCTCCACAATATGGAATACACCCTGGTGCTTTCCGAGGACGCCAAAAAGTTCGTAGCCGAAAAAGGCTTCGACCCGCAGTTCGGTGCAAGGCCGCTTCACCGCGCAATACAAAAGTACGTCGAAGACCCTCTTGCCGAGTTCATCCTCAACGAGAACCCGGCGGAAGGCAGCAAGCTCGAAGCCGTCCTCAACGATAATGGAGACGGGCTCAACATCACCCTGTCCAAAGAGGTCAATACAGACGTGAAAGAATAAAGCAACACTTGCTTTCAAGGTGCACCTGCCGTCCGGCAGGTGCGCTTTTTTTATAGGGGTAAACGGCAATGCATGAATTTATTTCCTCCATTGCATTCCGGTTTCGGTATTTTGCTGTAAATTTATTGCGAACTTTTTTCACAATTTTTTAATTAGAACAAATACATCCCTGCTCAACCCCTTCAGCAGGAGGCTGTTTTCAACGCTAATTTTCTAACAAAAAAATTAACTATTGGCAAAGAGATATTCCAGAAGGAACGACACTTCCAACAACAAATTCAACTTCAGAGTCAACGAACAAATACGGGTTCCGGAAATTCGCCTGGTCGGCGATAACCTCGAAGAAATCGCCAACATCGTAGGCCAGAATATTGAACCCGGCACCGTTTACCCTACCCGCCGGGCCAAGGAATGGGCCGAAGAGGCAGAACTGGACCTCGTTGAGATCTCCCCTAATGCCAAACCTCCGGTCGTTAAGATCATCGACTACAACAAATTCCTCTACGAACGCAAAAAGAAGGAAAAGGAGATCAAGGCCAAAGCCGCTAAAACAGTGGTGAAAGAGATCCGCTTCGGCCCTAATACCGACGACCACGACTTCGACTTCAAACTGCGCCACGCCAAAAAATTCCTCGAGGAGGGCGCCAAAGTAAAGGCCTATGTCCATTTCCGGGGAAGAACCATTGTCTTCAAAGACCGGGGCGAACTCCTCCTCCTCCGGTTTCTCAAAGAACTGGAAGATTACGGAGCCGCCGAATCCCTGCCTAAAATGGAAGGCCGGCGAATGATCGTCGTCGTCGCCCCCAAAAAGGTAAAAAAGAAATGATTCCGTAATCAGGGCATAATTGGATATTATTCCTTACCTTTGCCTTCCATTTTCCGGAATGAACCATTTTTTTGAATGTTAAAGATACTGTAATGCCGAAGATGAAGACACATTCCAGTGCCAAGAAGCGTTTCAAGCGCACTGGGTCCGGTAAGATCAAACGTTTTCAGGCGAAAACCTCCCACATGATGCGCCGCAAAAGCAAAAAAGCCAAGCTGCGCCTCCGGGATTCCACGCTCGTGCACCCGCACGATGAGAAGCGTGTAAAGCGCCTGCTCGCTATCGGATAATGCTTCCTGAAAATTTCATTTTTTAACGAGAACGCAGGATGAAAGCGCTACGAGCAAATTAGCCTCTGCGTTGTACTAAAAACAATAATATGCCACGTTCAGTAAATTCTGTGGCGTCGCGTAAGCGGCGCAAGAAGATCTTAAAATTGGCAAAGGGCTACTTCGGCGCTCGGAAGAACGTCTATACCGTTGCCAAGAACGCCGTCGAAAAGGCTCTGAAATATGCCTACCGGGACCGGAAGGCTAAAAAACGCGCATTTCGGCGCCTCTGGATCGCCCGCATTAATGCCGCTGCCCGCCAGCATGGTATTTCATACTCAAAACTGATGCACCAGCTTTCCAGGAACGGCGTAGCCCTCAACCGCAAGGTCCTCGCTGATCTGGCCATGCACCACCCCCAAACCTTCGAAGCAGTGGTGAATTCCGTTAAGGACAAATAGTTGATCAGCCAGCCGGCTGAGGCAAAAAGGGAACGGCGAATGTCGCCGTTCCCTTTTTTTCTTTCTGCCCATTGGCGGCCACTGAAGTAGGCAGGAATTCGGGCGCAAACTCTGCTGCCGATACCCTTCTCACGCTTCCCCCTCTACCACCAGTTCCAGCCGCCAGGCATTCAACACGCCCACATCTCGAAAGGCGAGGTCTCTAACCTTAAGCGCCCAGCCACCATTTGCAGCCTGCCCTGCCAGAGCCTGAAGAGCAGGGACATCCTGGCTGTCATAGGTAGCCGAAATGTCATTTCCGGCGCCCCCTTTCCGGCTGTGCAAAACGGCTTCTCTCCCCTGAGGCGATACAAGGGAAACCTCAAGGTCGCCGATGAAGGGATGGGAAATATCCAGGCTCACCGCCACTTTTTTCACAACGGAATCCGCCTCCACCTCGATCACCCGGCGAATTCCAAAAGGCTGGTCGTCAGGAATGGCCATTGCCGGGTGGTCTTCAAGAATCAAGGTTCGCACCGGGCCAAAGGCCAGAGACAAGGCCCATTCTTCCAGCCTTCCGGTATCGCGGGGTGCAATATCCTGCACTTTCAACACCCATTCTCCTGCTGTCAGCTCGCCGGCCAGGCCTCTGAGGGCGGGAGTATTGGCAAAAGTATAGGCCCTCCGGATCCTGTTTTTTCCTCCACCTGCTTTATCGTGCAGCAAAGCTAACCTGCCGGACGGAGCGACAAGGGATACTTTAAGGTCACCGATATAAGAATGCGTGATCTGCACTTCCACCTCAATGTTACTCACCACACCCTGTTCTTCCACTTTTATCGCGTCTGACACGCCGGCATACGAGTTGTCGGAAACCTGCAGTGCCGGCGCTGACCTCCCTTTAAACGAACCCATAACCCGGCCTTCCTCCCCTCCTGCCTGTACTACCGCCCGGAAAGCATTCACTTTGCCAAACCCGAACCAGGACGAATGCCCGTTCTCATCGTAGCTGCCCAGGGCATTTCCCAATTGCGGGTCGATGCTGTTATCCTGTATCTTATCTGCGGTGCTTTCCAGTATTTTTTTCACTTCGGCGGCAGTCAGGGCAGGATTGACGGATAGCATAAGGGCGGCTACGCCGGCCACCAGCGGGCAGGAGCTTGAGGTTCCTCCGAAAGCTGCGGTGTAATCGGAATGATCGTAACCTTCCCGGCCGCTCCGGTCGGTGGTATAGACCGCCCTTCCCGGGAAAGGCGCCGACACTTTAGGATAGGTAGGGCCAGGGCCAATGGTGGGATGGGTATTGTTGCTCGGAGCGCAAACGGATATTTCTGCGCCCCAGTTGCTGTAACCGGCTTTCTTATTGAGGCTGGTGCAGGCGGCAACGGCAATTACATCAGGATGAGCAGCAAAGCCGTTGTACCATCGGGTAGGGCCCTCCAGCCTCCCGCCGGGCCAGCCCCGTTCATCAACGGTGCCATTGATGGGGCGGTTGGCGTTGCCGGCTGCAAAGCAGATAACACAGCCCTTCCCGCTCCTTCCTTCCCTTGCCGCCCGTTGGATGGCGATGTGCTGCCGAACGCTGAGCGGAAAGTTGGCCGAAGCTACCCCCCAGCTATTGGAAATTACCGCAGCTCCTTTTTCCACCGCCCAGCCAAAAAGGAGTTCGACTGCATTATCGTCCAAAGTGCCCGAGGTGTGAATGGGCATCAGCGCACAGCCTGGAGCTACTCCAACGATGCCCCAGTCATTTTCTTCGGCAACAGCCAGGCCGGCACAGGCCGTTCCATGGTTCTCCCATGCGCCCGGCCGGGGAGCCTCCCCCTGGTTTTTCAGGCTGAGCGGCGCCACTGCTTTGCCCGGGCCGCTGAGATCCCGGTGGCTGACATCGATGAAATCATCGGCCACTGCCACAATGACGGAACGTTTGCCCCGGGAAATATCCCAGGCACGGGCCACATCTATATGAGCTCCTTCCGCCAGCTGCATGCCGCCATCATGATGCAGATACCACTGGTGCTTAAACAAGGTGTCCGATGGTTCATAATAATGGAGGCAGGGTATCGCCACATTGGCTTCGCAATACCGGACTTCCGGCCATTCGTTCAATTGCTGGGCCAGCTTCAGTGGGTTGGACCGGGCATCGGCAGAAAGGCGATAAACATATCCGCCCTCCAGCCCTTTTATTTCCCGGGCTACGGCCAGCCCCTCCCGGCCCATCAACTGCTCTCTGTCTGAAAGAGATAGCGGAGTAGCAAACTGGACCGTCAACTCATCGGTTAGGTAAAAACGGCCTATCGGGTCATTGCCTATGGTATAAACATGAGAAGCAAAAGCCACTTCCCGGCTGGACCGGACCCGGGACATGGCCTCATCGAGGCCTGCCTGCCCCAAAGAAATAACTGAAAGCCGTTGCTCAGGGAGGTGGTTCTGTAAACGGCCGCCCACCGCCCGGCTCAATCCTTCCTCATCTGCACCCGGCAAGACTCGGATAGTAAACTCATCGGGCACCTTGCTGATATCCAGGCGATTGCCACCTCGAATAAGCGGATAGCCAACGGAGAGAGCAAATGGTTTCATGATGAAAAGGTTTTAGTGTTTAATCTTAACACTCATTACATATAATAAACACTTCAATCCGAACGATTATTGAAGGTAACCATATCCTTTTCCAAATATGAAAACCATGATCCAGGCTTTTCTGATCGCTCTCGCTGTTTTCGCCTGCTCAAAGCCCGGTATGGAGCCCACTCCTGAAGAACCGGAGGTGATAAACGAGGCCCCCTCACTGGCCAGCCAGATGCTGGACGAAGTCAATGCACTGCGGGAAAGCGGCTGCCGATGTGGTTCCCAATGGATGCCTCCTGCCCCCCCTCTGAGCTGGAACAACCAACTGGCCAGCGCCGCCCGGCGGCACGCCGGTGATATGAACCGCAACGGTTTTTTCAACCACAGAGGCTCCGACGGCAGCACCATGAGCCAACGGGCAACGGAAGCCGGGTACTCCTGGCGGGCCATCGCCGAGAATATTGCCTGGGGGCATCCGGACGTAAGCGCTGTGGTCCGGGGATGGAAAGATAGCCCGGGGCATTGCGAGAACATGATGAGCAGAGAATATGAGGAAATGGGGGCAGCAAAAGCCGGGTTGTATTGGGTACAAGACCTCGGAAAGCAATAATGCTAACCGATCCGCCCTTCCTTGGCAAACTCCTTGGTAATGCCTTTCTGGATCATTTCTCCGGTTATCTCTTTGGTTCCTTCTTCCAAAGCGAGCAGACAGGCGTGCTGTACTACATTCATGATATTGGCGCCGGATAATTCGTATTTCTGGGCGATGGCGGGAAGGCTGACGCCCTCTTCCAAACGGGTTACCTCCGGAAAGGCCTTTTGCCAGATCTTCAGCCGTTCGGCCGCGCTTGGCATGGGAAAATGAATAATGGCCTGAAACCGGCGGACAAAAGCATCGTCAATATTAGATTTGAAATTGGAGGCCAGGATGACCAACCCGTTGTAATCTTCGACTCTCTGGAGCAGATAGGCTACTTCCTGGTTGGCGTATTTATCATGCGCATCCTTCACATTGGTCCTTTTCCCAAAAAGAGCGTCGGCCTCATCGAAAAAAAGAATCCAGTCCTTGTTTTCCGCCTTGGCAAAGAGGTTGGCCAGGTTTTTCTCTGTCTCCCCAATGTATTTCGAAATGACCATCGACAGGTCGATCTTATAGACGTCTTTTCCGGTGTATTTTCCAAGCAGGCTCGCCGTCAGGGTCTTACCGGTGCCGGGGGGGCCGTAGAAGAGCGCCCGGAACCCCGGCTTAAGCCGCCTGCCCATATTCCAGTCTTCGAGCAGCGCTTTTCCATGCCGGACCCATGCTTCCAGTTCATGGACTTCCTTCAGGGTCTGCGGGTTCAGGACCAGGTCATCCCAATCCAGCCGCGTCTCGATCAGCTGGGCCGGAAAAGTGAGGCTGAACCGGGGGCGGATTACCTTGCCAAAGGTAAAAAGGTCAATATACTCCTGGGAAAGGACGATCCTCCCGCTCATCGCCGGCTCACCGGAAGGTGTTTCTTCCAGCAACAGTATCCGCTTCCGGGTAAACAGGTGCTCCGGGCCGAATATCTGCTGCAGGCGGAAGCGTTTTTCAAGCCCGCTCCCTCCGAACAGGAACAGCGCCGTTTCGCCGGTGGGAATAACCCCACGGTATTGTTTGCCTTTAGAGCCTCCGATCTGGGGGAAGTCGCCGGCCTTAGGCAGTTTGTCCTGGATGAGGTCGTCGAGAAAGCCGGGAGCGATATGAGGAGAAAGCGCCAGGATCAGGGCCAGCCGTTCCGTATCGTTGAGTTTATGCTGAGCAACGAAGCGTTCATAGGCCGTGCCCGTACCCGGAAGGCCGGGAGGCGGAAGGTGGGCTATTCCATCCCCGTCGCCGGAGCCGTTGAACTGCCTGGCCAGGCTTTCCTCAAAAACCCGGGCCAGCCACCGCAGCTCATTCTGCAAAACATGAGATACTTCTTTACTTAACGATGATAGGACTTCAGGAGCCCCTCTTTGATCATTCGACATCGCAATAAATCTGTTGAATCCTGTACCTTTTTTTTGTAACTTAATCCCATTAACCAAAGGACAGAAAAATGCCTGAAAACCCCACTTCCGATATGCTGGACAACTACTTCGATACTTTCAAAGAAGACTTTGCCACCCATACAAACGGCCTGAAATGGGACGAAAACATCCACGCCTACATCATCTACTATCACGCCCGGGTTACCGACCAGCACCTCCGCACCCAGAAGGCCAACCTGGAGAACATCAAAACCGAACTAACCACTATAAAAACCCACCTCAGCACCATCAAAGACTCCCTGGCCGGAATAGCCACCACCAATACCAACCTGGAGAACATCAAAACCAGCCTGGACAATATAGATACCAACCTGGATACCGTCAGCGTGCAGGTCTCGGGCTTCACGGGGACCATTACTCCCTGAGAGCCTGTTTTCATTTTTTATTCTCAGGCTGAACTTCTTCCCCATTCTGCTGCACTACATGGGTCAGCTCATGGGCCAGAAGCCGTTTGCCATCTGCCGATTCCGGGTTGTATTTGCCGGCATTGAAGAATACATCCTTCCCGTGAGTGAAGGCCTGGGCTCCAAGGCCCTGGTTCATCGCAACCGATTCCTCATCAGTATGGACACTGACCCCGCTGAAATCGGCACTGAAGGCGGATTCCATCTCCGCCTTTGTACCGGCAGACAGGGGCTTACCCCGGCCGGCGGCGGAAGTGATCCGGTTGGACAGGGAAGTACCGGCTACTTTTCCTCCTCCGGGCTGCTCTTGCATTTGCAGCTCTTCTTCTTCCTCCTGCATTTGTAGTTCTTCCTCCTCTTCCTTCATCTGCAATTCTTCTTCGTCATCTTTTTGCATCTGAAGCTCTTCTTCATCCTCCGCCCGCTGCAGTTCCGGTGAGTGCGGCCCGGCTTTGGCCTGCAGTTCTTCCTCTTCCTGGCCCATTCGCTGAACCTCCGGCCCGGAGGAGTCATTGACTACCGCTTCCGCCATGGCATCGGCTTCCTGCTCGTATTTGTCTCCCGGCTGGCCAACCTTGAGGCGGGCCTGGAAAAATGCATTTTCTTCCTTGGCCTGTACGGAAAGTGAACTGGAAAAGAAAGGTTTTTGCGGCCGCTGAGTATGAGAGGGGTGGGAAGGGAGGGAACGGATATTTCGGTATTTCATAATATTTAATGGTTGAATTATCAATTTACGAATTTCTGAGCAATGCCGCCGAAAAATCAGCGGGTTTCGACCCGCTTCAGGAATTCCTGGGCCAGCTCCATATAGTCCAGCGCCCCATTGGCGCTTTTGCTGAAACTGAAAATATCCACTCCCTGTTCCTGGGCCTGCGCCAGGGCTATATTGGTGCGAATGCGGGTTTTGAAAACCTTATCACCGTAATCCTCCATCAGTTTATCCAGCACATTTCGGTTCATGGTTTTGCGCTGGTCGTATTTGGTCAGTACAAAACCCAGGATGTTCAGCTTCTTGTTCAGGGTATTTTTGATCTGCTGGAAGTGGCGCATAAAACTTTTCACTCCTTTCAGCGGAAGGAACTCCGCCTGAAGGGGCATCATTACGTAATCGCTGGCCACCAGGGCATTGACCGTCAGCATCCCGATGGCCGGCGGGCAGTCGATGAAGATAAAGTCGTATTCGTTTTTCAGGGGTTTCAGCATCCGGCTGAGCAGTTGCTCCCGGCCGTAAATGCTCACCAGTTCCAGCTCCGCGCCGGCCAGTTCCAGGGCGGCCGGCACCAGCGGCAGCCCGCTGCGCTCCGTGATGATGGCCTTCAGCCCGCTTTTCGCTCCGCTGGCGGCCTTTTGGAATTCGTTATAGATGTTGGGCTCCACTTCCTCCAGCAGCCCCAGAGCCTGGCTGAGGTTGGCCTGCGGGTCCAGGTCGATGAGCAGCACGCTGTGGCCCAGCTGCTTGAGGGCCGCAGCCAGGTTGATGGTGGTGGTCGTCTTGCCGGAGCCTCCTTTCTGGATGGCTAAGGAGATGGTAGGCATGGGTGTCAGGGTTGACGGTTGTTGGTTAAAAATTATTAGCTTTCCAGGCCATATTCTAAATATACGGCTTTCAGAGAACATTTGGGTTCTCAAACATCCCAGCTTTCTGATAGGAAAAGCCCCCTTGAATCAATCTGGTTGAATAATACATTCCGGGAGTGTTCATCGTTCCTGGTTTATGGGTTCCTGACCGCACTGGTAACCAGTGGGTTAGCTTAACGCGGACCCACTTAATTGTACTATCCCCAAATTCCCAACTTTTTACGCCCAAGTTCAATAAGCTCATACTCAACAATTACTTATAGGAGTGCTGCAAATATCTTCCGGAGACAGCCACCCCCGGTATGATTCTCCGGATGCCGCCCGATATTCGGCATAAACCCAATTACGGCAGCATCCAATAACTGAAAGTTGGTAATTCCCTAATGCGTTTACCTGGTGGGTTACTCGAGACGTTTTGTCAGGTTGATCATATAGATTTACCTTTACATCAGCATCTGGGAGATATACTCTTAATAAAGCCCCATCGACCCACAGTCCAGACAAGGCCTGATCATTTGGAATTTCTGAAAACGGGTTCTTTACTTTCCCGACTCGAAACCACCCATTTTCAGATTGAACAACTGAAATTTCCAGAAATTCCTCCTGATCAACATCAATGGTTACCCGATGTACTACCTCCCCATCTACTTCTTTGAAAAATGCAACTCCCTTGATACCTGGATCTGTGATGTATCCAACGGCATAGCAACCGCACTCGGGAATAGCATTTGCCTTCATTTGTGAATTGTTTTTGTCTATGGACCTGGATTCATTAACTGAATCAATTATGACTCCAGAGGAATCAATTCCTTCAACGTTTTTCACGAATTCTGAGGATTTGGGGGAAGGTGCATTGGCACAACCAACCAGGCAAAGAAAACAATAACATCCAATTATGTATCTCATATACATGAAATTCGAGCCGTTAATAAAATCAACTCTCCTCAACTGGCCCTGTGGTGGATTCAGAGGAGCTGGTGGATTCCGGCGTTAGGGATGAATCATTAATAAGGGTGTAGTACCATCTGCGTTGTCCGGATTCCAAAGCCTTATCTGTTACATCCATTAAGAATTCATAGAACTTTTCAGGGCCAAAAATAACCTGACAAAGGGTTGACCAAGGCCCTACTTCTTCTTTGACTTCAAGAGCCTTATCTTCAAGTTCCTCCGTTTTATCCGGATTCTGCAAAATTTCCCTTTCTGCCAGCGTTTGGGCTTTTATATTTTCTTTCAAATAAGTTTTATGCGCTTCTGTCAGAACTGTATTAGTATTAAACTTGGCAAACAATTCTTCAATCCGTTCAAAATCCGCTTCTGCTTTGGCTTTACGTACTGCAATACCAGGTATCTTACCATCTAGGATATCTAAAAATGTGCTGCCAGCATAACCATCAATTTTATTAAGCTGGGGAAACACCTCTAGCTGTTTTTTTACGATTCCTTCAACATGCTGATCCGTCACAAGGGCAAGCAATTGAGCTGTAGTAAGATCCTGCGAATTTTCTGGCCTCTCAAAATCTTCATCTACTGCTTCCAATATCCGGAAGAAAGTTTCCCGATCACTCTTCTGAACCACCCAGTGCTGTACCAGCCAATTCTTTCTCGGATTAATCGTAAGCAATTTAGGATTGTCTGCTTCACCTTCTTTATAAACAGAAATGTTCCCTCCCTCTATGCCTCCAAAAACCAGTGATTGTGCTCCTTTCCATTCCTCCAGGTTTTTATAAGCAGCTTTGGAAGGATCGATCCCCCATCTGGTAAGTATGCTAAAAATCTCAACCAATATCAAATTTGCTTTGACTTGTTCCTCAGTAGAAACAGTGCCTCCAGGCAATTGGCTACTCATGCCAAGAATTTTTCCGGTTGTACCACCCGGATGTAAATTCAAGCCACGTTGATCCTTAGGGTCAAAAATTAGTTCACCCGATGCCGTTTGGGTTAGGGTACGATGGCCACGGCCGGCCGGTTGGCGGCTTTTATGATAACCCAATTTAAATATGATTGTCTGAGGCAGAAGTTTTTTATTAGTGCTCAAGTTACCCGGTTCTGTGGTGCCTACAAAAATTTTGGAATGTTTTACCTGTGTCTCTTCCTCTATTGTTACCCAACTCACAGCAATAGTATCATTCCAATGTGGCTTAGGGTCTTCCAGCTGACGTCTTATGCCCGTAATGTTGGTGATGTTATCCCGATCACTCCATAGCCCGTTTCTTGCAAGCGTGATGCTACGGAAGAAATCGTACAAAGTAGCCTCTTCACTGTCAAAATCCGGAACTTCAATCTGATTGCCTGCAACTCCGGTCAATGAAGTGTTGGAACTTTCATCCATAAACTTTTTCTTCCGTGTTGCACTGTCTTCCTCTGTAAATAATCCCATTACCTCCGCAATAAACTGGGGTCCTGGTTCGCCGTCAATTCCAATTTCATGATAAGCTTGCAGGAGCGCAATCCCCATGATAATATCATCAGGCACAATCTTATTATTATCATCCGATGTTCCCATTAGGTCTGTCGGGATCGAGTAGGTTATCCCATCGACCTGCTCTCCAACAAAACGGGCAATTTTGACAACAGCATTTAAAGTGTATTCCGCTTTTTCGTCACCAACAAGTTCATCCCGACGCTCGGAAATTTTTATACTTCCGGAACTCAGCACATCTTCCCCTTTTTTTACAATCAACTTATTTGAATCAGCAGGATCTTTGGAAACAGTATATTCGCCTTTACTAAAAACAGATGTGGCATCTTCTGTTTCGGATTCCGTTAACGTTGTTACTTCCCCTTCAGTTGTTCCCAATCCTGTTTCAGGTGTTCCCTGCCGCTGAATAAATCGTCCACTATTTCGGATAGAATCAGCTATTTTTTCATTTTTTAATTTACCCCCCTGCTGCACCACATGCGTCAACTCATGCGCCAGCAGCTTCTTCCCTTCCCCCGAGCCGGGGTCATACTGGCCGGCATTGAAATACACATCCGAGCCGTGGGTGAATGCCCTTGCCCCCAACTCCTGACTCATCTGTACGGACGAAGGATCGGTATGCACCCGCACCCCGCTGAAATCCGAGCCGAAGGCCGATTCCATGGAGGTGCGCGTTCCCTCCCCCATCGGGGCGCCGCTGCCTTTGGTGGCGGCGAGGCGGCTTTCCAGGTTGGAGCCGGGGCCTGAAGATTCAAGATTTAAGATTTGATCTGTTTCCTTAGCCTGGAGAGTAGAGTTCTCTCCGTCGCCATCGCTCTCGAATATGGGCTTGCGCTGTAATTCCGGCTCTTCTTCAGATATTTCCTCTTCGTCCTGAGATTCCTGCTGTCCCTGGTGCTGAATATTGGGGGCAGTCACAATTTCACTGGCCGGCAAGGCCTGGCGTTGCACCGATTCGGGGACAGGTTCTGCCTCACTTTCGAATATAGGCTTGCGATGTACGGCTTCCTCCTCTTCACCTTCCTGCTGCTGCCGATGCAATTCCTGAAGAGTTGAGCGATGAAGGCTATTGGTTGAAGTTTCGCCAGAGGCCACCGGCTTGGAGGATCGTTCATTGCTTTGTTCCAGCCGCTGCACTACCTTTTCCGCCATCGCGTCCGCCTCCTGCTCGTATTGATCGCCGGGCTGGCCGATCTTCAGTTTGGGTTGAATGGAAGGAGAAAAGAAAGGCGAAACGCCCTGTCCGTCGCCAGGAGGGCTGAAAAAGGGTTGAACCTCCGGTTCAGGGCCAAAAACGGCCGGGCTCTCCTCCTCCTTGCGGAAGAAGGGCTGATTAGCCTGCTGCCGGTGCAGGTTTTGGGCCGCTGTTTTTGCTTCAGAGGTTTTCATATTTTCTCAGTTCCACTCCACCCGGAGGATTTCCTCCATCCAGGGCAGTTTGACCATGCCGAGCCCCCAACCAAAAGGAAGACGGTCCAGCAGAATGTCGATGGTTTTTTGCTCCACAGACAAATACCAGCCCTGCCGCCGCTTTTCGAGTTTGCCCTCCCGTTGCAGGAAGCCCTCCTGAAGGCCGGCAGGGCTGGTGCTCCCCAGGGCTCCCCAGTGATCGATGGCGGCTTTCAGCAACTTCTGGCTTTCCGCCTTCTCCTCACCGCTAAGCTCCTGGAAACGGTTAATGGGAACGTCCAGGGGCAATGCGCAGAGGAACTTCGGCAGCACGAGCTCGTATTCGGGCAGGCCCTCTTCTCCGGTGGCCAGGAATTGTATCAGATGGATCGCCCGCTGCCGGGCAGCTTCGTCAATGAAATCCGCTTCCTTCACCAATTCCAGCTTTCTGAAAAAAGCAGGGAAAAAGGGGTGCAGGAGTACAATGCCGGCATTGCGGATATAATAGGACTGCCCTTCCGGCAATTCGGAGTAAGGCGTTCCAACCGTTGCCGGGGCAGTCAACTCCGGCGCCTTTTCCTCCTCCTGCCCAACGGCAGGGGCATCCTCGTCTGATTCCTTTAGCACTTCCGGCCCTGAAGTATCAATGTCACGGGCATGAACGGTATCATTTATCTTCTTTTTATCCTCTCTACCCGGATCATCTGAAGGTGGCCCTTCAGTTTGTTCTTCCTGTTCTTCCCCAATGGAGAAAGAAGTCATTTCTTCCCGGACTGAGCTTTTTTCCTGTTCCATAACCCCATCCCTTTCCTCTGCCTTTTCCGGCCGGGAAACAGCCTCTTCTGCCGGAGGTTCTTCCCCGGGGCGGGCTGAAGGGAGTTCCTGTTCTTTCGGAACCACTCCCCTCCCCTGTTCCTTAGGGCCGCCGGGGGCCTGCCCGTCGGGCTTGTCCTGGTTTTGTATTTCACCAGTTTCTTCTCCCCGTTCTCCTTTCTCGCCAGGACGCACGGATTCCTCTGCTCCTTCTTCGGCCCCTCCCATACGCCGGAGTCCTTCATCGGGCTCCGCGGCTGCGTCAAGCTTCAGAGCTGCCAGTGCTCTTTCTATTTCCCCCGCCAGCTCCGGCGGCTTTTTCCATGCCCTGAAAGCCTGCAAAACCGGCCTCCGGTACTCGCGGGGCAGCAACCGCCGGATCATGGATTGATGGAGTTCGGGCCGCAGCACCGGCATACGCTGGAGGATCAGCTTTTCAAAAGTAAAAAGCCAGAAGTATTCCCGGATCAAAGGCCCGGTTATGGGTTGGCGGACAGGAAACCGGGAAGAGAATTCCTCCGTCCAGGCCTGCCAGAAAAGTAAAATGCGTTCCAGCAAAGGCAGGAGAGCATCCTGCTTTTCTCCGCTGGCCGCCTCCGCCAGGGTGGCCAGAAAGCCATTCGGATACTGGCGGATCAACCGCAGGAAGGCCTGCCTGTTCCGCTTCAGCAACTCCCGCAAAGCTGTGGCTGAAGGTTGTTCACTCGAAAGTTCCTCCAGAACGGCCTTCAGCAGCGCTGCTTCCGGCTGTGTGGTGGAATGCCAGGGTAAAGCGCCTGTGCCCAGATATTCCAGCCACTGTTCAAACACCCTCCGGCGCTGAGGGAAGCGCACAGCGGGTTCCCGCTCCAGGCGGAGGATGGCGTAAAGCCGCTGCTCCAGAGCCCGAATAACTTTCTCGGTAAGGGCTTCTTCCATCCCCTCCACATTTATTATCCCGAGGTCGAGTTCCACCCTGTCAAGCTGAATGAGTTCATCGGGCCGGCTGAAGCGGCTGAGCAGTTCCTCCAGCCGGGGCTGCAACCGTTCGCGACAAACATGGCTCACCCGCTGCTGCCAGGCGAACCCGTCGCTGCCGGGCGGCAATTGCAGGCTGACCACCTGCCTGCGGATAATATGGTAGTTGTCCTCGCTCAAAAAAGCTTACCTTTTTGATCATTTCAGGGCACTGGAAATATCGTCAACCGCTGCGGCTCCCAGAGCTTCCTTCAACTCCTTGCCATTCCACTTCCGTTTCAGGCCCGCCATTTTCAGGCCCTGCTTTTTCATGCTCTCGCTGATATCGGTAATCAGGTTCCGGCTGCTTTCGGGAAGCGCTCCGGGGCTGGCGCCCACCAGCTTGTCCAGGTAGTCGAAAGTGATGGTTTCCAGCAATTCCTGATATTGATCTTTGCGCTTGCCGCTTGCCCGGGATAAGGAGTTGATCACCAGCCGGGCCGCTTCCTCGTATCGTTGGTTCAGCTGTTCGGGCTGGCCCGAAAAGAGGGAGAACATTTTGGCCATTCCAAAGGTCTTGGTAGCCGCCAGGCCCCTGTCAGCCTCCAGTTCCCCGATCGCCTCCCGGTAGCCTGCCTGGCGTTTTCTCAACAGTGCCCCTCCATTATCCTCCTCTGCTGCGGGAGGCGCTTCCATAGCAATAGCACGCGGTACTTCTCTCCTCGTAATAACGACAAGAGATATTTCCCGGTAAACCTCAACTTTACAGGATTCAAGCCGGTAATGCAACCTGTACCGGCCGGCCGGCAGCCCCGCCATGTTGAATGTATATTCAAGCAACTGGCAGGAGGCAGCTTCTCCATCAGGCGTGACAAAAGCGCCCTCAACCGGCATCCAGGCAGTATTCTCGCCTCCTTCATCCATTGTAATGAGCTGCTCCAGGCGGAAGGCGCCGCCCACCGGCGCAACTTTAAACCTTGGGCTCTGATCAGCGCCAATAACCTGAATGACCTTGGTATTGTTTTCCGCCAAAGTCGGCAGCTCTCTTGCCACCCCTCCCGGAAGCAGCGTGAAACTTCGCAGGACTTCTGCTTCTCCCGGGCATGCCTGGAAGGTAAAGGCAGTTGACGTTTCCCGGCACAGCCCGTTTTCCACCACCAGCCGGATGTCAACGGAAATTTCTGCGGTCAATACATCCACATTGCTTACATCAGGCCCAAGTGGCTGAAATTCCGGATCGGACAGCTTCTTCATCTCCCATCTTGCCGTTCCGACACCTCCATCGAGAAGCCCGCCCGGGAGGCTGATCCGCCTGCCGATGAATGTACAATCAGGAGCCTTCCCTTTGTAGAGCAGTTGGGTACTGAAGCGCGATTCGGTAATACTGGGCAGGGTTGCCTTCTGATAAACCGTCACCACCACCGGGTCGGCGGCAACTCCGTTGGCTTCATACCGGAGTTCAATATTCGCTACACCTCCCTCGAAGCTGGCCACTCCGGAAGGATTGAGGAAAAATCCATCGGAAGGATTGCCGAGAATGGCGCTGCTGAACTTCGAATCAAAATCAAGTACTCCGCCGGCAGGAGAAAGGCCGATCGGGATACGCTGATCGGACTGGCCGGCACAGAATTCCCGGCCACTTATTTCGATGGCCGGTTTTTCCTGAACGATAAACTCCGAACTGTCTTTTGGCTCATCGCATTTCGGGAAGCGGTATTCCAGTCGATAAGTTCCGGGTTGCAGGCCGGTAGTAAACAAAATGTAATCTCCCTGTTCTATATCCTTACAGGCTGCCTGCCCCTGTTTTTCCATCTTAAATTCCTCCACCGGTACAGGATCTCCTTCTTCCGGAAGGAAGAACAGCCGGAACCGGCCGCCGATGACACTGGCCGCCACCCGTTTCCTAACGGGGTCAACTGACTCATCATCATTGAAGATGTCACCAACTTCAATTGTAGCCGCGCCCTCAAAGCATTCCAGGTTGACCGTACAGGATGATTCCACCCGGCAGCCACTCTCCTCGTGGAAAGCAATGAGCGTGACGACGAACTGGTCGTCTTCCTGGTACAGGAACCGGTGTCGGAAAGTAGAAAGGCCAGCTCCAATATCGATCATGTGGTCGTTGACCCGCCATTCGTAACGGCTTTCGACCCCTTCACTGCTGGTGAACCCTATTTCGTACCCCAGCAATGCGCAGAGGTTGGCATCGTCATAGACGGAAACCCTGGCCGGGTCTTTCTCGCAAATGACTTCCGGCAAACGGTAAATGGATATGGTTTCCTCCAGAGCGAAGGTAGCAGAGCCGTCGTCCGGATGATCATATTTCAGTGTCAGGGCGAGCTGGTGCTGCCCGTCGGGCATCTGGACATTCCCCGGAACGAAGACATAAATGTCATTGGCCTCTCTTACCATTCCCAGTTTTTCCAGTTCAACTATCTGTTCTTCTCCTACTCCGTTCACGCTGAAGTCGCCTCCACGCGGGAAGAGGGTGACCAGATAGCGCCCTTTATCCGCCGTGCAGAACTTGTCTTTCTCAATGACGATAGCTGGTTCGGTAGTAACCGAAACGGGCAATGCGACCACGGGAATATCACAATAGGGGAAGAAGTATTCCAGATGATAAACTCCCCGCATGAGGCCGTTGGCCGGATTATTACTGAAAGTATAGACAAACTGCCGGATGCCGTCTTGCCCAACTGCACTCTGAATGGCCACCGGGGCCCTGAACCGGGCTCCGCCCGGGCCATACATGCGGAACTGCCCTCCGGGAGGGAAAACAGCCAGAGCCGTTTCAAATCCGGTTTCTTCCTCAAATGCGAGAGGTTGGGCCGGTGTAACGATGGGCGTGGTTCCCTCCGTATTATTCCTGACCATATCACGCAGGTGTTTGCAAAGGTCCACACTCAGCGAAGCTTCTGCCACACACGGGCCATTGGTAGCCCTGAATTCAACCTGATAACTCAATTTGTCAGAAAACAGGAAAGCATGGGATAAAGCTCCATCATCACCTATGCTGCCGGCAGCGGGCGTTACGCCGTCCACCCTCCATTGGGTAGCGAATTCTCCTGAAACGGAGGGAGTAATACGAAGGCGGAAGCCGGTGAGGTATTTCCCGGCCACATCATAAACAGGCTGCGGTTCCGCAGCCGTAAGGGATACCACCGGCATGCGATAGACAGAAAGCCGGGCTACGGCCTCCTTACCTCTGTACAGATACTGCAGCCACAACTCCATTTGTTCGGCCCCTTCCTGCAATGGAACAGCAGACGGCTGGAACAATAATTTTCCGGACGCTTCATCCTCCACCAGAAAGTCCTGAGGCGTTCCTTCAGCCCCCAGTCCGGGAATAATACCTTTCACTTCCCCGCCCAGTGGATAGCGCCATATCTCGTATTGCCTTTGATCATCTGAACAAAAAGCTGTAGTAGCCAGCACCAGGAACGGATCTGGAACAAACCGGCCTTCATCACAGCAGCGGTAGGGCAGGCAAAAATCGCCCACCACCCTCATATCCGGCTCGGAAGCGACACTGGCGTAAAGAACGACAAAAGTGCCACCTCTGGGCGCCCCGGCCCGGTGTTCCAACCCGGGATGTTCCCGGACGAAATCCGGGAAAAGATGCTCTTCCGCCTGAGCATCCTTCTCTGCTTCATAAATATTGCGAAGCATCTGGAAGGTATTCAGGCATCCTTCGACCAGGCACTCTTCAAGATTAACGCCCAGGCGGCGCAATAACAACTCCATCCGGCTGCATTCATAATTTGTGACATCGATCCTGAAGAGGAAGGACTGAAAGATAGAGAGGAAAAAATTCACGTTCTGGGCCCTTCCGGATACGTGCTCCCACAGTATTTCCTTGGCCTTTGTAAAGATCCTGTTCAGGTCTCCGTAATCAAAATCGCGAAGCATCTGCTGCCTGGGAACCGGCTGGCCGAGCTTGACAAATACGACGTCGAAGGGGAGGTTGTTCTGTTCTGTCAGGGCCTCAAGAACCTGCTTTGCCATTACCGCTTTCTTGCCGATATGCCCCTCGATGCGGAAGAAAGGGTAGCTATCCAGGCTGTACAACAAAGGATTGTCATCGGGCGGGGTTCCATTGCGGAAGCGGTAACCCCTGAAAATGCGGGTTCGTTTGCCTTCCGCCCCACGGTAAACCCACTGAGTAAGCAAGGATTCCCGGTAATAATACGGGAGAGGCCTTTCACTCAGTGTTGCCTCATTATCCATACCTGGTGTAATCCGGATATCCGAGAAGGCGTTGGCCGGCAGGGGCAATTCCAGCAGGTTGCCGGGAGCAGCCAGCGTTTCCATTCGCCGGAACCAGAACTTCGCCTGCTCGATGCGATTGTAGTTGCTCTCGAAAGAGGAAGCAGGGACGAAGGAGGTGCGGCAATCTTCGTTGCTGTTTACCCCGCCATTCACCACCACACCACCGGAGATGACATAGGTAGGATACGCACAGCGGTTGCTCATGGATTCCTCTTTCAACAGGCAGGCCGTATCGGCAAACTCTTCGTAAGCCAGGGCCATATCCCGAAGGTACCCGTAAAGATACTGCACCCCCAGATAACCGTCAGGAGCATTAGGCGAGAGATTTGCCAGTTGGGGAAAATCATCGATCCTTTTTTCCAGGCGCGCCTTCAATCCGGCGAAGGGGTTGTCTTCACCCAGCATCAGGATTTCCCGGTAATCCGTAAAGGCCCTGCTGTAAACCTCCGCCACAGAAGCCGCCGTATATTTACAGGCATCCTTATAATTGTCATTGAATTCCCTTATGGCGGTAATGATCTTGTCCGAAGGATGCCGCACCGGATCGCTTTTATCCGGTCTGGCCGGCCGGCTCAGTTTCAGGCGATAGACTGCCGCCCGGGGCGACTGGCACAGTTCGGTGTTCGCGGTGTTCACCTGGTGGCAGATCTCCTCTTTTTTCATCAGAAGGGCCATCACCCTGACCGTGGCATCGGACCCCAGTTCATCACAGGCATCAATGCAGAATGGCCGGCCTTTTTCTTCGTGATAAGACAACAGCACCAGGGAGTATTCACCGGGCCGGGTTATTAGTTCTTCCAATGGCTGCCCAACTTCCTCCTCCAGCACGTTTGTCAGGTCGGGAGCATCTGTTTCCCTCCTGGGTATCAGCTCCAGAACCTCATAAAAGCCGGCCGGCCCGCCATTTGCGTTGCCGTTTTGGGGCTCACATTCGAAGAGGGCCCGGGAAAGGGACGTTTCTTTGAAACGGCCGAAGACGCAATCTTCTTCCAAAAGGATGAGATGCCCGTCAGAACTGATGGCTGCTCCGGCATTCACAGTGATGAGAGGCGTACCGCCTTGTCCATCAAAACCCTGGACCTGGATACGCAGGCCGTTAAAGATGCCGGTACCGGCAAGCAACCGGCGGGTTTGCCGGCCCTGTTCCTCTAAATAACGAATGATCCCATTGAGGTCAGAATTCTTTAAAACCTGCCCCTTGCGGAAAACTGGATAGGAAAAAGTGGAGAATGTACTCATGCCACTGATTTTTTTACTTTCAGGTCAACCAAGCTTGGTATGGTCCAGAACAATTGAATTTTCTATATCTCTGCTATCACAATCGTGAAGAAGTGCATCCGGATATTCGTTGCGCAACCGGGTGAGTTCCGCCAGCAAAGCATTCAGGGCTTCTGTGGCGTCGCACTCCAGCCCGTCACCTGCCCGGCTGGCCAGCCAGCGCCGGTATGCCCGCTCGAAATCGCGCATCTGGCAAACGTCAAGCCAGCATATCCTCGGCATAATATGAGCCGGCGTTTCTCTCCTGATCGTCATGTTGATGAACTCCCTGAATTCCGGCCTGCGAAAACGCAAAGGCCAGTAGGGAAGGACTACCGTTATGCGGAAAGAATAAGGATCGGCGCCTTCCGGGCAGATCGCTCCGTTTTCATCCGTACACTGGCCGGGCGCCGGCAGAAAACCGTCAGCCTGCATCTCCCGGGTTGTGAGGCTATTCCGTATCCAGTGCTTCAGAGCATCATCACCGGGCAGTTCTTCCATTTCCGACACAAAGCCGGTGATCTGCTGAATGGCCTTCTCCCGGCTGCTCTTATCCGGGTAGCCATCACTAACCGGCCGCGCCAGAGGAACGCCGTCGGCCAGGATGTTAAAGGTAAACCGGCAGGGGCCCGATTCTTCTCCCAGGTCCAGTGGCTGAAAAACAGCACTCTGCTCTTCCTCCTGTATTGCCTGAAGGACAGCCCTGAGCGCCGCCAGCGCTTCCTGGTAGCCATTTTCCTCCCGGTAAATGGTTGAGCTGCGGAACAATGGAAGCCCTTCATCTCCGGCTACTTCAAAGTAATATTGCCCCAAAGCTCCCCGGTTGGTGGGCCTCAGCAGGAGATGCTCCACCAGATGGAGGCCTTCGTTATTGAACAATTGGGTGATGCGCTCCATACTCGCTCTACAGGCGTCCCGGGAATAGTGAAATACTCCATGAGTGGCTATGAGGTCCCCCGTCCGGTTGATGAGGTTGAAACCGAACAGGCAGGAGTCATTGCTGAAAACAAGCTGGTAGTTTTCTTCCTCCTGCGCCAGCTCGAACATGGCGTTGCAGTGTTCACAGGCTTCCTCAAAGGTTTTCTGATAATCCCTGATCTCAACGGTATATTTCCAGGCGCCATCTTCTTCGAAGGGGGTTACCTGCAGCCCCCTTTCCGGATCCAGGCCCTGCATTTGCTCCAGAAGGATAGGCTGCCCGTTGAGCGACTCGAATTTCCAGTCCGCACCGGCAGGGTACCGGTTGCTGTCCGTCAGGTGCCCGGAAAGGGCATTGAGGAGGTTACGGGCCTCCCACAGGGTTGCAAAAGGCTCGCCACTCCACCGGCCCGTCAAGGTAATGGGGATGCCGGCCCCTCGCAACCCTCCGGCTCCGGGCTCTTCCGCCTGGCAGTATAGCCTGGCGGGCTCGGCATCAAGGCCCTGGGGCCAGTCATTAACGGGTTGTTGAAGGTGTTCTGAAAACGCTTCGCGGATGGCCTCACTTTCTTCGGAATCGGACGTCAGCCTGGCTTTCAGTGCTGACTTCCCATCGATGATGTCCCAGCGGAGCCCTTCCGGCCTTCTCATTCTTTCACAGCGATCCGCCGGAGGCGGCGGTTCTGTGAAGGAATCCTCCTGCCCGAGCAACCCTGCCAGCTCATAAAGGGCCCTGGCGGCGCGGGCGGGGCTTGGGTAACGCTGCTGCCCTTTGAGCCTCGCTGTTATTTCAGTTGTGGCCGCTTCCGGCTCCTCCTCTCCTTCTGCTCCGTTGGTTATTGTGCGGATCGACAGCGGCAATTCCAGTGTATAATAGTATCCGCAGGTTGTGCCCTTTATTTCCCGGATCACTCGCTGCCGGGCCACCAAAAGGATAATGAGATCAATTACCGCATCCCGTTCACTGATGCTGTCATAAGTGGCCGGATGAAAAGCCACCACTTCCGTTTTCCGCTCGTTGTTGATCACCTCTTCCTTTAACAGCTCGAAAGAATAGCGGCATTTCCCTCCCGATTTCTGCAAAATGGAACGGTATCTGCTCTTTTCATCCGCAATACGGAGGATATCATCCAACCATCGATCGATTGCCGATTCCGGGAAATTGAGAATGCTGCGCAACAGTACATTTCCGGAAAAATCCCGAAGCTCGAAGTAATAGTCCACCAGTTCAATCCTCAGGGCCGGAGCGATCAGATCTTCCTGCAGGAAACCCACGAAAGCATCCAGCTTTTCATCGCGCTGAACGGGGCCGTCGAAAGTACCGGGGTATCTGGCAATGGCATGGCATTCCTCATCCTCCAGCCGGAAGGAATAGGTTTCCGGTTCAGGCCCTTCCTCTTTCTCGTATTGTTCCTCCAACTGCGCCAGACGGTACGCTTCAGCAAGGGCCCGGGCAGCTTCCCGCTCTGTCGGGAAGCAGCTCTTGCTACGCAGATAGTCCTCCCCTTCCCGGTTGAGCAGAACATAATAATAACCTTCTCCCTCCGCCTCATCCAGCCGGAAGGGATGCCCCAGGAGCGCAAAGTGGAGGAAAAGAGCCGGGATGGCCCCGATGGCATCATCATTGGAATCAAAGGGTTCGCTATAACGGGCAAGGGGCTCCTCTTCTTCATCCTGAATGACGGCCCAATGCTTATTTTCGTACCAGATCGTCCCGAAGTGGCCCAAATCGCCGGCCAGCGCCAGGGCGTCTTCCATGGCACCCGTAGCTTCCTCAACACTTGGGTAATAATCCACACTCCTGAACCATTCTTCTCCTTCCGGCCCCGGCAGCCAATACTCATAATTGGCATGGATCACATCATCGCGGATCTTGTTCAGCGACTCCTCCGCCTCCCGGGCCTTCTCAGGCGAATCGTCTCCCGATTCCAGAGGCTGATAGGAGAACAGGTAGGTGAGAACTTCCATCTGCGCCTGGCGGCTGGCTTCTATCGTCTGGAAATTGCGGACGTATCTGGCCATTACTGCCCCCTGCTCATCAACGATATAGAAACCATGAGGGCAGTTCCCTTTGCCATCCTGGTGTTCCAGATAAGCGTCGGGGTCTGCTCCCCGCTCCTGGATCCGGAGGGCGCGGGCTTCTGCTTCCTCCGCCGTCCCGAACAATTCAGTGCCGGCCAGGAGCAACTCCCGCCGGTTGTTCTGGATCATGGCATAAAAGCTGCCCCCGATATTGGGCGTCTGGTGCTGCACTTCATCATTCCGCACGTAGGCCAGGATCATAGCCATAGCGGCATCTCTTTCATTCCGGGTTTCGTACCGGCCCGGATGAGTAGCGAACGGCGCCCCCTCTTCATCCGGCAGTTCAAAGCCAAAGGCATCTTCTCCCTCGTCAATTTCCCGGTAATTTTGTCTCTCCCTGGCCCGCTCCAGGAAGATGCTGTAAGCCTGTTTTGCCTTTTCCTGGTCAGGATAGGTATCTGCGCTTTCAAAAAGCACCCGTTTTTGAAGGCCATCTTCTGTTTCCACCTCTTCCCGGGCGAGAAGCCGAAAAGTATAACTGCCCTCCTCTCCGCTGATCTCCACGGAAAACTCCGTATAACAGAGGTAATTCATCACCCAGCGCAACGCCAGATCACGCTCGGCTTCGTTCTCATAACAATCGGTATGAACCGCCAGCGCTTCTCCCTCCGGCCCCATCAGCTCGAAGGAATAGGGACAAGGTTTGTCTTTCTTGGTCATCCGGTAATTGCTCCTGGCGCACCCCAACCCGGCAAACAACTTCCAGGCGGTTTCGGCGGCTTCACTGTCCGGATAAGCAATGGCGCTCCGCATCAGGGGGTTGCCTTCGCTATCGAGCAATTCAAAGCGAAAACCTTCTTCTTCGCGGGTGACTTTATAGCTGACTTCCTGGTTCTTAGCGCCGTGCCGGACTGCCTCGATGGCCAGTTCACGCTCCTGTTCGCTGGGGTATTGCCCGGGATGAGTGGCCAGCACTTCTTCGTTCCGGTCGAGCAATTCAAAACCATAAGGTTTTTCCCCTTCCAACTCATCCAGGCGGCGATAATAGATATCGTGCCTTGCCCTGCTCAGTATTTTTTTATAAGCTCTCTGCGCCTGTTGCTCCGTTTCATACCGAACATCAGAACCCTCCGGAGGGCTGACGAATACCGTATCGCCATAATTATCGAAAACCTCCAGGCGATAGTTGCCGGGCTCGCCTTCCGGTTCCTGGTACAGGGGGGGCTGCCCATCGGTGTAATAAATAATAGCCCATTTGCGGTCATTGCGTTCCCGGGCAGTCTCGTAATCGGCGGGGTGGCAGGCCACCATCTCCCCTTCTGTTTCCAAGTCGAAGGAGAACCTGCCGTTTTCTTCCTTATCGGCATAATTCGCCTGATCCCCGGCCAGGGGCAGCAAACCGCTATTTTCCTCTGTGTTGAAATAGGCCTCTTCTGCCTCTTTTTTATTTTTGAAACGCATCGCACTTTCCAGAAGCACCTGCACTCCACCGGCATCCAGAAGGCCGAGGCTGAAGCATTCCTCCTCTCTTTCTATGCCTGTTTCTGCCGCTTCGGAAAGCCGGAACCGCACCTGGCTGAGGAAGGAATATAAATCCTGCTCACAATCGCCTTCCTCCTCCCAGCGCTGAACGCTCTCGGCCAGCAGGTTGCAGGAACCATCCAACAACCCGAATCCGTATTTCGACTGAAAAGCCACGGGATATTCCTCCCGGCAGTAGTGCCGGCCATCCTTCCCGATGGATATCAGCTCCTGTTTGAGCTCCTGCAGGGTGTCCGGATCGGCGATGATGCTTCTCAGCAGAACTTCTCCGTCCGGGCCGAAAAGCTCAAAATAATCACCCTGCCCGTCATTGGCATCTACGAAGTCACCGGCCGTAGCCTCCCCGATAAGGTTTTGCACCTGATTTATGTTCTCCTTCAGTGCATTCAGCCCGGGATACCTGGACACACTCTCCGCAATTTTCTTCCCTTCCCCATCAACGACATAAAAGCCGTATTCCACCGCATCACTCATCTGGAAGTTCAGACAGTGGTAAGAACGGGCATCACCCAACCGCTCAAGGATGGCCTGCCAGGCTTCCTGCGCCTGCCCCTCGCTCTGAAATACAGCAGTGCTTCGCATAACGGCCTGTCCGGTAGTGCTTCGGACGACAATTCTCATTCCGGCGGGGGCCTCTTCAATTGACCCGATACCCAGCGTCCGGCGCCGGTAATCATCGATGCCCAACAACCTGGACACCCGTTTTTTAAGGCCCGCCACATTATTCGTATCCCAATACTGGGCAGGGGTGATGTCAAACCCTTTGCCCCGGTTGCGGCTGATCTCGGGATAACTCTGCAGGAAATCCGCTTTGTCCTGTATAATTCCCTGCTGGTCCGTCCGTTTTTTACTGGCGCGGTACATCAACAGCCCGTAGTCGGAAAAAGATTCTGAAAAACGGGCCAGCAAATGGTCGAGGAAGCGGTTGCGGCGCTCGTTGTATTGGCTTGGCCGTTCCGTGATGTACTTCAGATAGTTGGAATAATCTTCCGGGATTTCACCTTCCTGAAGGCCTAATTCGCAGGATACGAAATTGCGGATCACTTCATTTGCTGCCGGCGCGTTGCCCAGTTCCTGGGTGAAATAAGTGCGGTTGCGGTTCTCCTCGCCACGGTACCCCTTGTCCTGGGCCATGGAGAACAGGTCGCGCACATGTGCCAGCTGGCTGAGGTAATTGGCCAGAAGCTGGTCAAAAAACAACAGATAGGCCTGCAACTGCCGTGCCCTGGCCACCCGTTCCGGCGTTGGTACGCGGGGCAGCCCTTCCGGCCCGACTCCGTAAGTCAGCGGAAATTCGTGGTGGATCGACAGGTAATCCGCCGGGTTGCGGTAAACGCCCTCCGGGACGGGAAGGTCGAGGTAGTAGGGGTCTAACAGCACTTTTGTACTGGCCACCTTTTCTTCGACGAACCTTTGCTTTACGGCCGCTTCATCGACATTAAAAGGGAGCGGGCCCTTGAAGAAGTTGATCCGGGAGAAGTCAAGGCTCAGATGCTGCCGGTGGCGTGGCGTGAGTTTGACGCACCATTTTTCACCTGTGGTCTGGGGCAACCCATTGATGTAGTTCGCCAGAGACAGGCGGTGAATGGCCAGCACCCCTTCCACCGACATGATCTCATGAAAGATGTCGGAAGCATACACCCGGCTGCGCGGGTTCATTTTCTCCAGCTCCTCCACATCGATAAAACCATGGCTGTACAACTGAGCAGTTTGGGCAGAGCTGCAGGCAACCGGTTCTTCCCCGCTGTTGGGGCCGGAAACCCGCATGGGCCGGCCGGCGAATATCTCCTCTACCGGCTTTCCCTTGGCCAGCATTTCCTGGAGCGTATAAAACCGAAGGGAAGGGGAAAGAAATTCCTCGACTTTCTGATAAACCGCCAGAAGCACGGCTTCAGGGTCGGCATTGGGTTTCATCTCAATATCGGCGCAAACGGCGATCTCCTCCTCTCCATAAACGATCACATCCCTGAGGTCTTCACAAAGGTTGCGATGCCGGTGAAAAACCTCGTAAACACTTTTAATAATGTCTTCTTCCGTAAAAAAACTCCGCCCGCAGGCATCTGCCTTCAGGAAAGGCTCGGTTTCAATGCAGATGTCGTAGAGGCCTTTGATTTTTACCTCGCAGGAATCCGCCTCCTGCCCCTCGGGAACAAACCGAAGGCTTTGCGTTTTCTCATCCAGTTCAATAGCGGCCCCCGCGCCATCGGCCGGCTCCAGCCAGGCATTTTTCACGCCGGGAATATCGATCAGCAATTTGCGGAAATCGGTAATGGAAACCGGGTTACAGGAAAGGATCTCTGCCGCCGTGAAGAAGTTGTCATCGCAGGGCCTGCCCGAAAAATTGACTCCCCGGGCCTTCTTTTCCTCCGCCGTCCTTGTCAGAAGGTCTTTGATGTCAAAGTTGGTGCGGTAGCCCAGATCGGTCAGGGCATAGCAGAGCACTTCCAGGATGGTGATGCCCGGGTCGTGGAGGTTGTAATCGGTCCAAAGTTCACTGCCGAGCGCCTCGATATGCCGGATCCCCAGTTCTCTGAGCCTGGCAAAATCCAGATATTCCGGGAAACTCGATGATTGTGGTATGGTAATACTGTCTGACATAAGCCAATTTGCTCAGGGGTGGCGCAAAGCAGCCAAGGCCGGCCGGCCACCCTTGCATTAAGCGTTGTTTCTCTTCAGGTCTTCAATATCTCTTTTCAGTTTCTCTATCATTTCCTGTTGTTCCTGGATGGCCTTGACCAAAACGGGCACCAGATTCTGATAAGCGACAGATTTGGTGTTGTCCTGGGTGGGGTCTGGAGTTGTTTTGACTACCTCCGGGAAATGCTCCTCCACCTCATGGGCCACAAAGCCAATTTGTTCCCCTTCCTCCTGGTAGCCGGTGGCCTGGTCCCATTTGAAAGAAACCGGGCGCAGGGATTTCAGCTTGTCCATCACATTGGCCATGTCCCTGACATTACTCATTTTCTGTATGTCCGTATTGAGGAAGAGGGAGAAGCTGCGCATCATCCCTTCGAGGTTGAGCTCGTATTCCAGCGGCTGGGTGCGGATGCCGACCCTTCCCTTGATGTGGACAATACCGGTATCGTCTTTCGCCTCGGGAAATACGCGCATTTCAGCGGATTTCATCAGGCCGGTGTCCTCATCTTTACGGCCGGGCCGAAGGCTGAGCAGGGTTTCGCTTTTCTGGCTGATATCCACTTCGTTGTCCGGGTTATCCTGGGCTTCGCTGCCTTGCCGGAAGGAAAAGCCGTATTTGGAATCGGTGATGAGAATGGCCGTGTCATTATCGGCTCCCAGCGTCAGGTAATTGGTGCGAAAGCCCGGCCGTGTATTGACAATGCCCAGGGCCGGGTTTACCTTGATGTCATCCAGGTTAAACCGGAACCTTCCGCTCTTCAGGTCCGTCACTTCCAGGCGGGTTTCGGGGTTTTCCGTTCCGATACCTACCTTGCCGTCTTCGCGGAAGACCACATTCGCGGCGCCCTGGTTCAATTGGGGGACTTTCTGGTACTCCCCCTGTGCCGGCCCCTGGTTAAAGCTGAACCCGCCGGGAGCATTGGTCAGCAGGACCGACTTTTGGGGCGTTTCCTTGGGCGGAGGAGCGGCCTGCCGGGCCTGTTCCGCCGGCTCTTCCGGTTTTTCACCGAGCCCGAGGGTGAAGTACGTTCCATCGGCCAGGCTGGTGATGGTGGCAACGGCGCCTTCCTTGTCATCGGGCTGAAACTGGAACCGGGCTACTTCCTGATCCGTTACATCCAGAGTGGCCTGTGGGTCCTCCGTCCCTATACCTACCCGGGCCTTGCCGGTTTGTTCGTGGCGAAGGACGATCATCAGGCCCTGGCCCTGGTTGATGTTCAGGTGAGCGCAGTATTCCCCGTACTCGGCGCCGTGCCGGAAGACAAAACCCCGGTTGGCGTCGGTAACGAAAACGGCATTGTCTTCTCCTACCCCGGAGGAGAGATAATTTTTGTCGCACTTGGGATCCAGGTTGATAATACTGAATACCGGATCTTCTTTATCTTCCGGGTTGAAGAGGAATTGCCCCCGGGCTTCATCGGTAATGTCCAGCATTCCCGCCGGCTCCATGGTACTGATGCCCACCCGGGCAAGCCCGGAGTTATCGGGGCGTATAGACATCAGCAGGTCGCCCTCCCGAAAATCGAGTGCTCCTTCCTGGCCTTCTTCGCAGAACCCTCCTTTGCGGAAAATGAAACCCATCGGAGTATCGGTGGTGAACCCAACCTGGTCATTGGCCAGGCCGGTGAGGAAGTAGGTTTTCTCCCGGGGTTCGCCTCCTTCTTCCGGTTGATTCTCCAGCTGAAAAAGGCTGAGAGTAGTCAAGCTGGTTTCCTTGGGGAAAAATAAAAATCTGGACCTTTCCGGCTCGATGATCTCCAGCCTGCCGCCGGGAGGCTCCTCAAAGATCTTGCCGATGCCGACGCAATCATATACCTTGGCGTACATGACCCCCGCTTCTTCATCCACTTCCCAGTCATTATCGGCAACGGGGACGATCAGGGGTTGCCAGTCGGGGTTTTCTTTGGAAGGAGGTTCGTGAGAACAGATCCCGTTTTCCTTACCGGTGATTACCTGCCAGAAGCCCCGGCCGTAGAAGACGACCTGGCCTGAGTAGTAAACCCGCCCGGGTTTCCATTCTCCCAAAAACTTATCGTCCTTTTTGTTAAGGACGGACTCGATGAGGTCGGCAAAATCATTCTGAGAGATCTTGCGGCCATTCTTGAATAAACCTTCCAGGTCAAGTCTGCTTTTTAAAGCCATTTTATTTGAAGTTTAATCCTGTTCATTATTGTCTTCCGGTTCGAACCCGGAGCCGAGCGTCTGATAACCGAGGGTGTCTCTGAAAACCGGATTCTCGGGCTGGCAGTGCTGGCCATCGGTGATTTCCCGAACCATCATTTCGCTTACCGGCGCCGGCGCCAGAACCGACCGGGGAGTTGCCGCCTCGATCACATCGACATCGTCAGAAGTGCCTTGTTCCATCATTCTGAATTCAGTGACATAATCCACATAAGGCTGGCTTTCAACGAAATCGAGGATAGAAGACTTGAAGGCCCGGCCGCCAAAACTGATCTCCGCCCCATCGTCATAAGACCAGGGAGAAAGAAAGCGGACGATGGATTCCTTCAGCTTGGTTTTGTGGAATTCAACAGCCGTGACATCGGGGCGAAAACGTACCCGAAAGTCCACCACTATGCGCTGATAGTCGGGATTTACCACATGCAGCCAGTCCTGGTTCGCGCCGACGAACGGCGTGTTGAGCCCCCCGAGATAGTCTCTGATCTCCCGGAGCCTTCCCCGGGTAGCTTTGGGTTCTTTGCGGTTGACGGCCTTCAGCTTGGTAAAATCAGGCACTATGGCAACCATAACATGGCCCGGCGCCCGCACATTTCCATCCCGGGTATGGCTGATGCACTTCACCTTGTAGATATCATCGAAAGCATCCAGAACCAGCCGTTCATAATCAAAAAGCGTGATCGCCCGGCCCTTGTGCCGCAACCGCTCGCTGATGCGGGTATAAAAGGCCAGCGAACTCTCCGGCGGCCGGCCCCCGAAAGAGGGGTACAACTGGTTGACGGAATCCAGAGCGGGGTCTTCGGCTTCCAAACCGGCTATCGATTCTGCCGGCAGCGGTTGCGCCAGGTGGTTCAGGCTGTTGCCATTGTCCTGGAAAGTAGCCCGTACTGCCTGGGCATGTATGTTGATCATCTCGCTGATGACCGATGAATTTTCCGCAACATAAGCCCTGATCCAGTGCAGATCGCCCGGGAGAATGGTATTGCCCAGAGCGATCTCTTTGGGAATGGCAAAGACGACGATCCCGGAAGTGATCAGGCCTTTGGTCGTGTCCTGTACAACCTGTTCTTCCCTGAAATCCACCCAGCGGTTGCCGGCCAGATATTGCCAATGTACTTTGGGCTCGTCGGCTTCCGTATCCCCCGTGTTTTCTGCCGCCTGAAAGAGCAGGGAAAGGCTTTGTTTAGGTTTCAGGCCGCGCAGCCCGATGCAAAGGCTGCCTTCCACATTGGCTCCTTCACCGGATTTACTCTCATTCTCGTGCAATACCGGCAGTAAGCGGTTGCCAATGGCCGAATCCAGCACCTCATAGGTATTTTCAAAGGGGTGAAGGTGAATGAACTGCAGGCTCTGCGCCGCTACTCTGGCATCGGCTCGGGTGCTGTAGTTCATGCTTGCTGACCGGATAGAAGGAGTATAAGGTTCTCTGGGAATGACCGGCTCTCCCGGGGGCGTAGCATCCGGGTCCAGATAAACGGCATCACTGACGATGGAAGTGGGATACTTCCCCTTCGCGATCATCTGCCGGGCGAGAGCGGAAGGATAAAGATCGTGTTCAAAATCGCGCAGCAAATTCAGCTGTACAAAGCCCGGCCCCGGCAAAAGCCCAAAATCCGCCAGATGTTCCTCGTCGAGGGACCGGGCGAGTTTTCCTGCTTCCCAACTCGTTACAGAACGCAGAGCCTGCCTTTGGCCAATGGTTTCCAACACCTCAACCTCCACCTCATTGCCACTGACGAAAAGCTTCCACTTTTCCTCGGGGTTCAGCAGGGCCTCTTCGCCCTCGGCCCGGATGACTTTTGCCCGGTAAACAAACTCGTCCCTCATGGGGTCTTCATTGTCTGCGTCTCCGGCGCCCACCACATCATCGAGGCCCCCTTTTACGTATCCATGATAATAATCCGTGAAATTTTCGGGAACCTGCTCCCATTCCAGCACCAGGTCCGCCGTATCGAGGTATTTCTGGCCTGCCTCTGAACTTCCGATGTAAAACCCGGAACCCACGATGGGCTGAGGGCCAAAGGGCTGGAAAGGCTTGGTTGGGTCTATCGGGCCGAGGTCACTGAACAGCGAAAGGTTCGAATGGCCGATGACCGCTGTCTCAAGAATAATGTTATCGACCTGCGCCTGCCGAAAGTAATGGTAGGCAAAAGGAAGGCCTTCCGGAGGAGGCTGGCGCAACAGTATCTTTAAAACCGGGAGGCTCGTGCCGAGTTGTTCTCCCAGGGTTTCGGCGTCAAAAGGCGCCACTGCCGGCGCCTCCGTGCCGAGGCTGATCCTGAAGATGAGAGATCCGGCTGATTGCTCAACGGTAAAGGACTGTAATTGCGTGCTGTCGATCCACCCTTCGGCGCCGCTGAGAAAAACGTCGAAACTGGAGGAAATGTCACTGCCTGCAGGCAGTAGTTCCGCACCCGTCATTTGTAACGTTAGCGTTATCTTTCGGGCGCCATCTCCCAGCAACATTTCCCGGGAAGCCACAACAAAGCCTATTTCGACGGGAGGCATAGCAGGCCCGCCCAGGGTTTTCCAGGAAGGCTTTTCCTCATCTTCGATCTCAGCGCCCAATCCATCCTCCGAGTTGGCAACCGGAGCAGCATAGACGTTTTCAATCACTCCTTCCTTCCTGTCGATGTAAACGGTGCGGAAGAGCTCCGGCGCCGCCTTGTTCAGCACGATGTCTTCGTCCAGGGTATAAAAGCGCTCCTGGCCGGTATCGTCTGCCCCTGCCACAAACCGAAGCTGGCCCTTCAGCTCGTGTTCGTCAACCTGGCGCGCCAGTTCAAAAAAGAGGTGGACGTGGTCCGGTTTGAGCGGTTTTTCTTTTAGCTGAAGTACCTCCCGGTAGAAAAAGTCCAGGTGGCGCTGTGCCATGCGGTTGAGGTCCTCCTGCAGGAGGGCATAGAGCTTCAGAAAGCTAATGAACAGGGCAACATGCGGCTCGTGATCCCGAAGTTCCAGCGTTTGCCGGAAATAAGCCGGGGCGAGCTGAATGGCCTGGAAATAAATATTGTAAGCTTCGGTAAAGAGTTTGGCCAGGGGTTCATGGACGGCCTGCAGCCGCTCTTCTTCAGAAGGATTAGGCGCAAGAAGGAGGTTGCCAGAGAGCGCTTCCGTGCGAAATACGTTGAAAATACCGGTATTGGGCTCTACCGCATCAAAAGAAAAGCCGGCGGGCAGCCATTCGCCGGACAGCCTTTTCTGCTCCAGGCTGCGCTTGTCGGGAAAGGGATACAGCCCGTCAAAAACAATAGCCGCCCCTTTTTCCACCGCTACAAGGGTAGGCACCAACCTTTGCAGGTTAGCGGCCACCATTCTGCTCAGGCGGCTGCGAAAATCGGGTTCCACGGTAAGCCGCTTCAACCAGGTATCTGTTTTTTCGATCAAAGCATAAAGGAGCTGTATCAGGCTGGCCAATTGTCCGGGTGTGGCCGGCTCATCCAGTGCGGCGTAAAAGGCTTCCTTCTCGATCAGGGGGTTGGTTTTCTGGATGGAGGCGATCACCACGCTGGGGTCCCGGTTCCAGAAAGGTTCCCAGTCGTGAAGATCACTACCACTTCCGCTTTGCATTCGGGGGTCGTGGTTGTGATAGAGGAGTTGCCTGGAAAATTCCAGAGCGAATACGAGGAAATCCTCCACGGTGCGTTCATCGACTTTCACCAACGACGGGTCAAGTGCCGGCGCCATGCGCTGCCTTTGGCTTACCCCATCCCTAATCAGGGGGTGCTTTTGGTTGTCATCCGAAGCGTCCTGCATAACTTGTTATGTGGTCAGGTAATGGTTGAAATATCCGTTCCTTCTTCCAGATAGAAAGGATACACGAAATTGAACCTCGAATTGGTGCTGCGTACGATAAACTCTACTTCGATCTGCAACATGCCTTCGTGCGCCCGGCTGGTATCGATCGAAACATCTTCCAGGTTGATGCGGGGTTCGTGGTAAATAATGGCGGTGCGTACCAGGTCCTGAATAAAATGGATAAGGGTGGTGCTGACCGGCTCGAAGACGTAGTCCTGAAGGCTGGCGCCGTATTTGGGTTGGAGCACCCGCTCGCCCAGGGCCGTATCGAAAAGAATGGTGAGGCTCTGCCGGATGTCTTCCACCCCGGATACCGTCTCCACGCGGCCTTCCTGCCGTTCGAAAGTGGGTGGAAAGCTCCAGCCCGTCCCCAAGAATGATTTACTGTCTGCCATATTCATTTGATGTTAGCCCCCGATCATTACGGTCGGGCATCCCAAAACAATGCTCCCTCCGTGGGCAGTGGTATCGCCGAGCCGGGCGGCAGGCTTGCCGCCGATCAGTACCGTTGCCGAACCCTTGACGATAGAGTCGGGAGGCCCCGTACATACGCACATATCTCCGACAACGGCGGCCGGCATGCCGCCGATCATCACGGTCGGCGCCCCCGGCCCGGTGATCGGGCCGCCCACATGGGGCACAGGGCCGGTCACCATCGGACAGGTGTGCATGTCTGTTATCCTTGCTGCTGGTGGCATATAAACTCAATTTATTTTGACTAATGATCCTTTTATGATGGCAATGGCGGAAGTGCTCAATTCGGCGCCGGCGCCCCCTTCCGCCTTGAGCTGCGTTTGGGCCTTGATCCCGACCTTCAGGCCTTCGGCCATGAAGTCCTGTGTGGCCTTGGCGATGATCTTGCCCGTAGCCTTCAGGTTGATATCCTTGGGAGTACTGATCTCGATCCCCTTATCGTTGAGGACGATCTTGTTCTTGTTCTGATCCTGTATGGTGATGGACTTGGTGTCCTCGCTGATCTCGATCATATTTCCGGCGGGAGTATCGAAGGTCATAACCTTCTTTTCATCATCGAACCACACTCTCATTTTACTGCGGGTGACCAGCCCTTTCTCATGGTTTTTATCGCTGGGAGGGATGGGCGCTTTGAGCTTGCTGCTGTGCAGCATTCCGAGGACTACCGCGTCACGGGGGTCATCGTTGATGAACCCGACGATGACCTCGTCGTCGATCTCCGGCCGGAACACATAGCCTCTTTCCTTGCCGGCATCGAGGCTGGCCAGCCGGGCCCATATCCCTTTTTCCTTTCCGTCGATGATGGGCAGGACGACCTGAATGCGGTCCTCGCCGTCGGGGTCGCCTTCCAGTTTGGTCACCTTGCCGATCTGCAGGCCATTGATGCCGGGCAGCAGGCCGGCAGCCGGGGCATCCACGACGTCGAACTCCCGGTAAAACCAATCCGGCGATTGTCCGAACTGAATGTGGGTGTAATAAGTACCATCGGCCAGTTCCTGCCGGACGCCGGCCACATAGGCTTTACCGTTAAACCTGTCGCCCACGCCCTGGAATTCCACCACATCCCCGGGAATGAGCTCCGGGTAGCCCTGGATCTTTGCCCTGCCCCTTACTTTGGCCAGGTTGCTTTTCACCATAGCAGCATCAGCCCAGGCCGTAAGTTCTTCGCCGATCACCTTGCCACTGTGCCTCAGTTCATAATCGGAAAGGCCGGCGACATCCGCCAGTTTGCTTTCTTTCAGGTTCCCCTGCTTATTGGAAGAGGGGTTGCTCTTGGATTTTTCCAGGATCTTCTGGGTTTTGTAATCCCATGAACTGGCGGTTACTTTCTTGTACTGGTAGCGGGCATCTACTTCGGCTTCAAATTCGAAGAGGACACCGCCGTAGCGCAGGGAGAGCACCGGGCTGCCCGATGCTTCCGGAGGCGCCACGCTGACCTCCCCGTCACTGGCCACTACCACCATGCCGTTCATTTCGGCTCTGGAAAGCATAAAATCCCAATCGGTGGCGTAGTACTGGATCAGTTCGTCGTGTTTTACCTTTGTGGCCTTGACCTTCTTTTTCAGTCCGTTGTCAGCGATAATCCCGGAGATCACATCACTGTCCTTCTTCTTCATAAAGTACTTGTTCTTCCGCCCGATCGTCATTTTAAAGGCTTCGTCTTTACATTCCACAACCAGAACCGGCCCGGCGCCCTCGCGGATCTGAATGCCATGCTTGATGACCACTCCTTTGAAAATGGTTTTGTCTTTGGAATCGTATCCGGCTTTTATCTCGATTTTATTACCGGGTATCAGAGTTTTGGCGTTGCTGATAGGGAAATCCTCCTCAGCGGCGCTGCCGTCTTTCAGGACAAGCCGGGCCGTAGGTATCCGGTTGATCACCTTGTCGGTGGTGATGCTCAGGAACTCAAAGCTATTCGGTACTTCCTTGCCATCCACCAACACTTTGAAGGTGATAACACCAGCAGAGGCATTGATGGGTAAAACGCGGCCGTCACTCATTTTCAGTTTTTGCTATTGGTGGAAAGAAGAGCTCCCGCCCCACTTCCAGTTTTCTAAAGTTGTTCAATTGGTTCACCTTGGCCACTTCCAGGTATCGGTGAGTCTCTTCGTAGATATCATAGCCCATCAACGGGAGCGTATCGCCTTCACCCACGGTCCGTATATGGGTGAGGTCAGGAGAGTTCTTGTCCTGCTCCCGTACGCGGCGCTTGGGTTCGGAATACGCGGTAAAGGTGGCGCTGACCTTGGCCCGCAGCGGAGTGCCGTCCTGTTTGAAGAGGGTGTAGGTGATCTGCAGGCTGGACAGCTGGCAGTAGAATTCAACGCCCAGGCCGAGTATCTTCAGCAGGCGGGGCCGGTGGATCTTTCCCGACATGAAATACACCACATCCTGAAAATCCTTGACCTGTTTGGGGACATCCTTACCCTGCTGAGACTTGTGGTAACCGTATATGGTTCCCGTGCCATCCAGCGTAAAATCCAGCTTGAGTTGTTCCGGAGCAGTGTGCTGGTACCGCCCGGCAGCCCCCTGGGCGCCTGCGGAGGGCTTATTGTCCGATTTTATGGCAAAAGAGCGGGAGATCTGCTCGGGGTTCACCGGCAGGATAAACTCCTTTTTTCCCGAGTCGGGTTTTTGCATCTCCCGATCGACGAAAGCTCTGATCACCAGTTTGGAAGGGCGCGATTCCGCCATTTATCTTTCGTTTTTGTTCCTGAGAATATCCAGTACCTTGTCAACACAGGCATTGATGATCTTCTGTTCCTTATCCTCATCCAGAGTATTGCTTTGGGCACTGGCCTCCTGCTGCCCCGGCGTATCTTCCTGCAGCGTAGCTTTGATGTGAAGTTCCTTGATCTCGATCGGCATAGGCGCTTTATGGATTTACCTGCGGGGCAGAATGGTTAACGGAAAAAAAGTTGTAGTTCAACTCCAGCGTTTCGATGAGGAGTGAGCTCTGCTCGGCATTCAGGTCAGAAACCGACCATTTTTTCGGCCAGGCGTGGATGACATGCCATTCGATCAGCGGCATGTGGTTTTCATCCAGCAACTGGACCTGTAGGTTGATCGGTTCAACCAGGAAATACTCTATGGCCTTCCGGCACCACTGGACCACTCCCGAATCTTTCAGTACGCCCCGCTTCAGAACCAGGTCCGGATACCTGGCCCTGGCGGGAAGTACATGTTCAAACCTGTTCTCTCCGGCCTCTTTAATGGATTCGGTCTGCATCTCGACGTTCAACCCGGATACGGATTGGAAATAGGCGTCTTCCGTCCTCAGGGTTACCCCTTTGACGTTCTGCATCTGAAAAACCACCCGGAAGTGAAAACTGGGAGGCGGATAATCAACAGGCATATTTAATCATTTTGGATGACGACCCCTTCGTGCACCAGTTCTATGGACTCGATGGCCACCTCGTTGCCATCGGCCTTGAGGTCGGTCGGCTGCACTTTGGTGGGCCAGGCGTTTTTCACTTTCCATACGATTATGGGGGCGTGGTTCTCGTCCAGCAGGCTGATGGTCAGGTCGCGCCGGTAAATCGATCCGGTCGATTCACCTTCCTGGAAGAAGACGGTTTCCTTCCACCAGTCGTAGAATTCATTGTCCGAATTGAACGTCCCGCGTTTCATGGTGATATTGCTGTACTTGGTCAGCCCGGGTTGTTTGGTCTTATTGTATTCGGGGCTGGCGCCGTGGCGGTATTCGATCACTTCCCGTTCTACGTCGAGGCCGGAAACTTCGGTGAAACCGATTTTGGTGCCTCCCCACTCCACCTGGAAGTGAAACTTTGGTAATGGATAGTCAGCTGCCATAATGGATTAGCATTTTTAATGGATTAAAAAATGGTCAAAGCCTTTCACAGGCGGAATTAAGACTCCTGCATCTTATGGGAGAACTTCAGGATGATGAATTCTGCGGGCCGGACGACGGCCATGCCGATCTCAACATTCATGCGCCCTTCCAGGATATCCAGAGCGGTCATGGTCTCACCCAGGCCTACCCTTACGTAGAAGGCTTGCTCGGGTACGGAACCAGCCAGGGCCCCGGCGCGCCACTGCAGCAGCAGGAAGTTCTCGATCATGGCCCGCACTTTGGTCCAGGTGTTGGCGTCATTGGGTTCGAAGACGAATTGCTCGGAAGCCTTTTTGATGGATTCTTCAGCGAAGTTGAAGAAACGGCGAACGGGCACGTATCGCCATTCGTTGTCGTTGCCCGCCAGCGTGCGTGCGCCCCAGATCAGGGTGCCTTTGCCGGTGAAGGTGCGAATGGCGTTGATGGACTTTCCGGAAGTATCGATGTTAAGGCCCTCCTGCTGCTCATGAGTGATCTTCATAGCAGGGCGCAATACCTGGCGCAAAGCCACGTTGGCCGGAGCTTTCCACACGCCACGGGTGTTATCGACATTGGCGTAAATACCGGCAACCAGCGGGCTGGGCGGCATTTCCATCTCCAGGTCCTGTATGGCTCCCTTGACGATATTGTACCTCAGAGCGTCGCCGGCGGTCGGGTCAGCAGGGTCGGGTTTAAAATCAACCATGGCTTTATCCGTTGCCTGGCCATCTACAATGTGGTTCACTTTGACCGCTGTATCGTCAAAACTGAAATCGAAAGCAGTCATGACATTGGGAAAGTAAGCCGCGCCGTACTTCAGGTTGCTCAACGGCAGGTTCTCATTTCTGAAAGCCTGGGCAATAGCGTTGATATCCGTCGAACCACCTGCCGGCACATCGATGATGGCGAAGCGGTCCTGCAGTTTGCCACTCTGGTCCAGGGCTACCGTCATCACGCCGGCCACCTTGGCGGCGCCCAGAGAAGCGAGTTCCGGTACGACGAAGAGGGTTACCTCGTCCTCCTTTTCCAGTTTGTTGATGCCATCGATCAGAACACTATCACTGATCGAGCCCTGTGCTACTGAAGTCAGGCCAACCGAAACGATGTAACACGGGCCGCCCCCATTGGCGTAGAAGGCCTGAACCGCATAGAACATATTGTGAGGAGAGGGGTTGGTGATCTTTCCCGTCACGTTGCGTTCTATGGTTTTGCCTTTACCGTCTGTTTTTTCATCCAGGGTAATGGTGATGGAATCTCCCTCCTGTTCCGGCCCCCCGAAATAGGTTTGATATTCCAGCAAAGAGGTAATCCGGGTGGGAACATCTTCGAGGTCCTGTTCTCCCCTTTTTGCCATCTGAGTATAGCCGATAAATGCCGGAATGGCAGTCTCAACAGCGGCGACGGAAGGAGGGAACTTGCTGATCTCCTCGATGTAAACGCCTGGAGTCTTATAATTCTGAGCCATAATCAATAGGTTAAGTTAATTTTATGGAATTCAAATTCATCTGGTAATCCTCTGGTTTTCAATACCTAAACGGGCATCTTTGGCAAAAACACCTCCGAGCATATCCTCCCGTCCGGTTTGGCGCTAAGGGCCGGTGTTTCCGGGTTGGGAAGCTTTACGGTATCCTTCAACAGTATGGTCGATGGAAACCGGGTCAGGGGCTGAGGCTCCGGCGTGATGAGCCGGGAGTCGTCATCCGGGTCGGCCTGCACATCCACATAAGGAGTGGCCGGTTTTTCGGATTGCTGCGGATGCCATATATAGTTCCAGTAGGTATTTCGGTTTCTTAGGCGAACCTCGAACTGAGGAGGTACGGGTTGCAATTGCCCGCCAACGTTTTCCATCCTCAGGTGTCCTTCCGGTTCGAGAAGGCGGAAATCGCCCAGCCCGGCGCCATGCCCAACTTCAACGACAATAAAGGTTTCCCGGGCCTGGCGGGCAAGAGCAGGATCAGCTTTGGCGCCGGACAACCGGCTGTCGATCAGCAGGTTCTTGCTGTCGGCGTAGTTGTTATTGCCACTAACTTCTAAGGTGTAGGGGCCTTCCGGCAGCAGTTCCTTATCCGGGTCAAAAGGAGAGGGCTCAAAAAGGTCGGAAAGGTCCCAGGTATAAGAAAGGATGGGGCTTTCTTTTTGTACTTCTTTCTCTGCCACCACATCGCCACCGGCGTTCTTCAGGCTGAATGTGGCCGAAGTAACGGCTGCTCCGAAGGCAAAGGAATATTGAAGCACGTAATGCGTGAGCAGCCGGTCACCCTCATTGAGATAGCGGTAGTCATCAATCTGGGACCAATCGGCAGCCGAAGCTTTGGGCCGGGTTTTTGTCCGCGCAACCGCCTCATAGAGCCGGTTGCGCTCAACCGCCAGTTCCCCCATTTCATACTGTTTGTCCTTGAGGTACTTCGGCACATTTCTCGACAGGGATGGAAATTCGGCCTCAGCGCCGGCTGTAAGATTGCTGAGGAAATACTGTGCTTTGAGGGAAGGCAGCAACGGAGTACTGGTATAATTGTACAGGCCGGGCCGGCGAATGCGGATCCGAAAGCGGAGTTTCAACCCCTCTTCCAGTGGGATGGCGGGTATAAAAACCTTATTGCCGCCTGAAGAAGATGGGGTTACCTTTACAGCAACGGTAAAGCCATGAGCGGCAGGCAGTAAACGCATTTTGTAATTGGCAAGCAGTTTACGGGTTTCAGGTGTTGGGACGGCCCCGAAATCCTCACTGATATCATATCCCTTCAAGGCTTTGGCCCGGCCCTCAGCATCAAAGTCGTAGAACTTCTTTTTATTGCCCTGGTCCAAAAAGAAGGGATGCAGTATCCAAACTTCGAATAATTTCTTATACAAAATACTGAATGCCATACAGGTAGGGTATTATTAATATCAGTACAGGTCTTCTTTGGAATGCACTTCGTAAACCGGCGGGCCGGAGCTGCGCAATTTCGGTTCCCTCACTTTGACCAGCCTGCCTTTGTACATCACGAATGGAATCTGTTTTCCTCCCAATGACCCCCAAAGGTGGTTGATCTGCTCAAAAGTAAGCGTATAAAGGTCGAGGATCAGTTTGATCTCCTTAACGTCGTTTTCAACCACCACTACCCCTCCGTCTTCGGCGCCGCCGGCAACGGAAGCACTGGTGCGGGAATTCGGGGAATTGGCAATGGTGAAAACATTTTTTCCCTGTACGAACTGGATCACGTGAGAAAGGCGCTTCAGCGCATCTTCGTACGGAGTGGCGCCTCGCTGATAATTGGCGCAGAACAGCAGGTAAACATTCAAATACACCGCCGGATTGCGGTATTCTATATTCCCCCCCACCCGCTCAAAGGCGGGGACGTTCTTCAGTGTGCTCTCCTCCTCCACGTTTACAAGGCTCATAATGATCTTGTTCTTGAGCTCATTTCCCTCCTCTCCTTCAAGAGAAGCAACATTGCCCAAAATAACCTCGTCTTCTGTCTGGCTGCCTCCATTAGAACGGATGTAGGCGGCTAATTCATCGCGCACAATAGACAATGATTCGAATATCATTTAAGTCTGGCTTTATTGTTAGATAGCAGGCTGTACCGGCCGCACAAACCATTGACACCTGCTACATTGTAGGCACTAAAAACACTTCCAAATGAAGTTCACTTCTTCATTTGAAAACAATAAAAAAACAACTGCCCTTTCGCGAATGCGAAAGACGTTAGCCCCAAGGTTCGTCGTCTATTCTTGCACGAGATTTAGCCTTCACCGGCCTTCTGAAACACGCACGCACGCTGTGGCTCGTCTATTCAACCAACCGGCCAGAGGACAAAAACAGGTAGCCTCAGCAATTAAGGAGAATGGCTGAAGCACGTAATAAGGGGGAATTTTAACGGATATCTGATTATTGGTGAAATTTTTCTGAGGGAGGTGAGCTTTGGTTTATTTGGGCAAATCATGATGTATAGATTTTTTGGCTTTAGATGACGATTCCAAAAATAAGGGAATCACAACAATTTTCAAAGAAATCATGATATTAAAAAAAATTCATTGCCAGATGATCAGAGCCTGCCGGAATAATGATCTTGGTCATTCCCATTTTTTCCTCAAAAAGCTAACTTGTTCAAACAACCTGTAAAACAAAAAACATGAGAATCCGAAAAAGCATCCATTTCTTCGGTATTTCCACCTTCATTCTGATCCTGCTGGCGAACTTGTCGGCTTGTTAGGGGTTGTTCCTGGTTCCTGGTTCCTGGTTTCTGGTTCCTGGTTCCTGGTTCCTGGTTTCTGGTTTCTGGTTTCTGGTTTCTGGAAACCAGCGGGTTAGCGGCGTTCATGGCCATTAAGTTAAGCATAACAGCAGCCGCTCTGTCAACGGCCGAATTGAGCTTTTCTGTTGACAGGGCGGCTTTGGGAAGTCGAAAGGCGAGCTTGGAGTCGCCTTCCGACAAGCCCTTCCGCTTAACTTAATGGGGTTGTAGCGGCGTTCTCTCTAAACCAAAAAGGCTGCATCTAACCTAAACTCCTAGACCCCAGAAAATCCCCACCAGCCCTAAACTTTTCCACTTCTAAACCCCAAAGAGCTCCCGCCTGGCCCTAAACTCCTAAACCCGAACCAGTCCCCAGCCGGCTCCTAAACCCTGCCAGGACACCTCAAGCCCCCTCTCAGCCTTTCGAATGCACCACCAGCCCGACGATCTTCTCCTCCTGGTACCAAACCAGCACATCAAACAACTTCGGATAGCTGAAAGCACGCTCCACCTGATTCTGGATCTGGGCATTGGGGCTGTGCAGCCGCCGCCATTGGCTATCCACATTCAGCCAGAGGCTCCGGGCACTTTCTTCGGGGTAATTCAGCAGCTCCAGCCAGTATTCCGTAGCGATACCTGATTTAATCCCCGCGTCCAGGCCAAGTGCTCCTCTTTCCCTGACAATTTCCTTAGGGCCGGTCAATGCAAACAAAGGATCAGTGATCTGTTTCATAACAATCTTTTTTGTTGTCTCCAGAAAATCATATTGTCGATGGCCAGACTATGGCCGCCCACTTTAAAGCTGTTGATCGGCCCGAAAAATGACCATATCCCGGGATTGTCACCCTCCCCGCTTACCTCCACGGCAACCCCTCCGATGGTGATGCCGTCAATAGCCGAAATATCGGGGTAAGGGCTGGCGCCGGTATCGCCGTTCACCTCCAGATAAATATCTCCGCCGTAATACCCGGCATCAAAAGAGATGTAGTGGAAGGGAGTGCAAAGTTTGGGCTCGAGCCAGACATGGTTGAGCCACAGCAACTGCCCATGGCCCAGGGAAAGGCCCTGGAGGGCCGCAGCGTACGCTCCTTCGTCGGGCAGAGCCCTGATGGCAAAGCGGACTCCGTCAGAAGCGATATGGCTGATGGGGGTATATTCGATCCCCGAAGCCAGGTTTTCGAAACGCACCATTCCTTCACATGGCACCTGGATAGCCGGGATTTTTACGGCCTGCCGGTTGTTGTTTTCATTGGCTTCCGCTATAACATTCCGGGGGTCGATGGAAATTATGGCTTCGGTTATCCTGCTCAGGCACTCGTTGCCCGGTTCGAGCAGGTATCTCAGGCTCAGGTTCCTGAATTCCAGCTTTTCGCCGGCAGCCAGCCCGGCAATTGGAATGGTGTGGGTTATCCCGGGCAGATTGACAGATCCTTCCACCAGCAGGATTTCCACGTCAAAGGAAGAAGCAGAAGCGCCTCCCCTGTTTTCCAGAATGAAACTTGCCGCCTGCTGATTATCGTCCCAGCTGACAGAGGCCCGGCTGAGGGAAAGGTCAGGCTTACACCCGAAGACAACCAAAGCTAAAGCCCCGGCGGCCAGGATTGTTACTATCGGCTTCTTTTTCATTGCATTTGGTTCTGATGAAAAAATGGGGTGCCAGAAAAGTTTTCGGCAAAGCCGGCTTGCTTTCGGTGAATTCGGTGAGGTAGTGTAAAGGCGGGTTTAGGCTAGCTGTTGATTCTGGAAATGTAAAGCTTGCCGGGGAAAAAGTAAATGATAATTGTCATGGATGGCGGTTAGCGTTTGGTTTTTTGCGATTGGCCGGTGCTCCTAATGGAAAGCCGCTTCTATTTTTTCCACCAATACCCGGGCATGAGCCCCCATTACCTCGTGGGACAGGCCGGCGATGTGCGGGGTAAGGATCACATTCTCCGCCCGGCGCAGGTACTGAAACGGTTCGGGAAGGCTTTCCACTTCCAGCTTATTGAAGGATTGTTCCTCGTATTCGATCACATCCAGCCCGGCGCCAAGCACCTTGCCGGACTGAAGCGCTTCCGCCAAAGCGGCCGTTTCCAGCACCAGCCCCCGGGCGGTGTTCACCAGGAAGATCGGTTTGCGAAAACTGTTCAGGAACCGGCGGTTGACAAAATAATGGTTATAGTCTTCATAGGGGATGTGGAGGGTGACGACGTCCGCTTCCCGGAATATCGTTTCCAGGCTCACCTCTTCCGCCAGCACGCCTCCGAAGTTGGCCTTAAACTTATCATAGGCGATCACCCGGCAGCCGAAGCTGCTGAGGCGCTGGGCCACGGCGCTGCCAATATTGCCGTAGCCGATGATCCCGACAGTACGATGCCGCAGCTCATAGCTTTTGTTGCCTTCGCGTATCCACTTCCCCTCGCGTATCTGCAGGTTGGCGCGCTGAATGTGATTGAGCAGCCCCAGAATGAAGCCCATCGTGTGCTCGGCCACCGTATCGCGGCTGCCCTCCGGCGAGTTGAGCACCAGGATGCCTTTGCCCCTGGCATACTGCACATCGATGTGCTCCAGCCCGATGCCCATACGGGCGATGAACTTCAGGCCGGTGCATCGGTTGAGAAATTCCTCATCCAGCGTGAAACGGCTGCGGATGACCATGCCGAAGTAACCCCCTAAAAGCGGTTGCAGCTCATCCACAGGAGTATTGTGATGATCTTCAACTTCGTATCCCAGCTGAACAAGATGTTCTATAAGATACGGGTGAGCGGGGTCGATGAGAATGACTTTGCGGGTGGAAGGCATAGGGGTGTTGGATTGTTCTGGACTTTGGACGGTCCTAGGGTAAAGTCGGAAATCGGAAGGCGGAAGGCGGAAAAACAGGCGTTGAACACCTATTTGGACCCAAATTCCGACTTCCGATTTCCCACTTCCGACTTCAAATGGGGCACGTCCAAAGTGTTGGATTGTTGGATTGTTTGATTGTTGTCTCTTTGGGCACATTGGGAATTGCTGGAGTGTTCTTAAAGGCCCTGCTTAGCTTTATACTTTGCCGAATAGCCGGAAATATCGTATTTTATTCTGGGTTTTTGTACTCATTAACTAACGCAACTCTTTTATTATGAAAAATCTAGCATTATGGGCCCCATTCCTGCTTTTAGCCTGGGGCTGTAACAATGAAGAACCTACCCCTTCCCTACCCCCTCCCGACTCCATCCTGACTATACATATGCAAGATGTGATCCCGGAAAATTATGGCGGTTGGATTTTTCTTTCCGATCAGCAGGGCGAACTGCTGGGGTGGAAAATGGTGGTGAATAATACCGTTTCCGAACTAGAATATGCGGCACCTGCCGGCGGTTCGCCATTTGACCTTCATTTCATTACCATTCCACAATTAACTGGTAATACGCAATCGACCAGTTATGAAATAACAAGTTATACCGGAATTGACGAAAATGAAGTGTTTTTCAAAAGTAAACCGAATGAAACCCATGAGGTGGCCAGAAGTGTAAATTTAATTTTTGACCAATCATTTGGGGAAATAATTTATAAATTGGCTAATACAAGCAGGACTTTTGGAAAAAAATCTTCCGATGTACTGCGTCTTTCCCTGCTGGAAGGAGACAGCCTTATACTCGTGGCCATATTGCAGGAAGGTTCGGAAAACTGGCGCTATGGCTGGATAACCCCAACCTCGGATGACCCCATGATCTGGATCACCGAAAACATGTTAACAGAACAGTGCCCGGTGGTTTACATTCAAACCATACCTCATCAGTACTGGTCCATTTATCTGGATGCTATGGAGATCGATGGCCGCCGCCCCCTTCAACGGTTGACAACTACAATCACAGAACAGGAGTTCAACGAACTTGGCCATTACCCTTTATTTCAACCGCTGGAACTCTTCTCACGGTACGCCATGGGAAGAAGAATAACAACCTCTGATCCAGAGCACGGAAATTACGACTACAATTTCTTTCGGGTGGGCCCGCCCAACCTGAACTTCCAGCCCGGGCTACCGGATCTTGATATACTGGAGCAGGAGGACGGAGGTATCTCCGCGCAGCTGGATATGAACAATGATTATTTGCAGGTGATCTGGGAAAAACGGAAAGAGGAGAGCCCTTTCGGTTCCCTTTTCGCAAAATGGATCGTAAACAGTGACTTCAGCGAACCATTCTACTTTCCGGAGTTGCCTCCTGTCCCATACAATATTATTCCGGAAGAATTGCATCAGGCCGAGTTCGAACTCCACCGGATACAGACGGTAAAAGACAGCCGAATTGACGGTTATAATGCCTTCCTTCAGCGGCTTTTGTTGAGCGATACCCCAATCTGGGAGGAAGACCCGGGACTGGATTATTCATTGGAAAGTACTTCCAGATACTTTGAGTGACGCTTCAATCCGCAAGCCAGTTCATTCTCCCTGGATCAATTGAGCACTGATTCACCATTCAGCGTCCGGATCCTGGCAACCAGAGCCGGCTGGGGCCCCGGATGAACGGGCAGGCCCAGCTCCAGTAACCTCAACTGGGCCTGCACCCTTTCGGCTTCCGGATGCAACGCCTCCAGAGATAACAGTTTTCCACCTACCGGCAAACCTTTCGCCGGATGCAGCGTATCTCCCCAGTCGATGAAAAAGGGGACGATGCCACCTGCCGGGTTGGCCTGGGGATCAGTCAGCCGCCAATGCAGCATGCTCCCGTCCGGGCGGGCGCGGATGCCGGCGGATATTTCCCCCAGTTGCAGGCCGTTGCGGCGGGCTTTTTCCACCAGCCCTTCCAAATCCTTGGATCTGGCAGCCCAGTAGATGAGGCGGGGTTCCACTACGGTATCGGCGGCTATCCATAGCGGGCGGGGCGCCTCCGGCTGGGCCGGGTCGGGAGCGATGACTTCGAGATAGGCCTCCGGGCCCAGGGCCAGCACGGCGTTGTGGGTGCCGCGCCCCGGGTGCGCCCCACCGTAAACCGGGCGGACGCCCAGTAGCGCCTCGATGCTGTCCATGCCGCTTTCCAGCGTTGGGGCGGCATAGATGAGGTGGTCAACAGGCATATCCATATTGCTGATAATTTTATTCGTATCCAAACAATCAATAATTCAGGCCTATTTCCTTAGCTTTATTACGGGTAACGGCCATCATTCATAAAAGCCACAGAACCGGAATACCTCAACAGCTGCCTGAGGTAACCATTTGGGCTATCCTTAAATATATACACAAACACCCGTAAACCCTGAAACTATGAACAGCGAAAAACCCGTCGTTTTTCTGGCCTTCGCCAATGAATATGACGCCGAGCGGCGGCTCGACAATATAGTAAAAGAAAGAGAGCTGCTGGAATCCATCCTGAATGAAGCTTACCGGAATGGCCTTTGCGACAAGCCCGTCGTCCGCCAGAACGTTTCCATAAAGACTTTTCTGGATATACTCGGAAGCGATGAATATAAGAACCGCATCGCCATCATCCACTACGGAGGCCACGCCGATGGTTACCAGTTATTATTGGAAGGAATGGATGGCAAACGCCAGATAGCCAAGGGGGACGGGCTTGTGAACATCATGGCAAAGAGAGAGAACCAGGAAAACCTGAAACTGATCTTCCTCAACGGCTGCTCCACCGAGCGGCTGGCAAAAGCTCTTACGGACCGGGGCGTACCTATTGTAATTGGAACATCCACCTCCATAGATGATGATGAGGCGCTAACCCTGGCGTCACGTTTCTACACAGGCCTGGCCAATGGCCTGACTATGGGCGGCGCCTGGGCGGATGCTAAAAATGAAGTCGAATCGGTCAGGGGCGGTGGAGAAGAGGTAAAGGGTTCGGGTAAAACCCGTGGCTTTGACATGGACGACGATATTGTTGACAGCTTCCCCTGGGAAGAATCCTTCAGGGACAGCGCGGCAGAGGTGGATTTCAAAAACTGGAACCTGCCGGAAATATCAAAAAACCCTCTGTTCAACCTTCCGCCTCTGGAGAAGACACAGCTGCCGGCCAGCCCTTTCCTTTTTCTGAAACCCTACGAAGCCAGGCATGCGGAGATCTTCTTCGGGCGTTCCAGTTACATCCGCGACCTTTGGCTGAAGGTTGTAGAACCTAGTGCTCCGCCCATCATCCTGCTGTACGGCGAAACAGGCGCCGGCAAGTCCTCCCTCCTGGACGCCGGACTGCGGCCCCGCCTGGAAGCGGCAAAAGAAGAGGGCGAAAAACGATTTGAAGTCCTCTACCGGCGCCGGGACCAGGACCTGGGGCTGGTCCGCACCCTTGCGGATATGCTCTCCTATCAACCCGATGAAGCCCCCGAAGCACCGGAACCATCAGAGGAGCCCGGCGAAGACCCCAACCTGGAAAAACTCCAGCAAATCGAGTCCATTGCCAGGGAGCTGGAGGAAGAAACGGCCAACACCTTTCGTTCCATCATCAACCGCTACAAATCCCTGCGGGCTTACAAACCGGGGAAAGGGGCCGGCCAGGGCCTGTATGCCAGGGAACCCGGCGGAAGCCTTAAACTGAATGAGAAAGCAGGGGAGCAACTGCGCAAGGCCTGGTTGAAAAAAGAAAAGGAAACCGGCCGCGAGCTCATCGTTATACTCGACCAGGTGGAGGAAGCCATCACCCAACCCAATAGCAATCTCCAGATGGAGCTGGAGAACCTGCTAAAGGTGCTCAAGGACATGTTCGTCCGTCCGGCGGCAGAAGAGGGGGATAAGATAAAAGGCAAGATCATACTGGGATACCGGGAAGAGTTCAACGCCAAGATCCTGGCCCGAAGCCAGGATTATGAGCTATCGCCCAGCACCGTATTCCTCGAGCAACTGAGAAAAATAGACATCGAGGAGATCTTCCGGGAGCTGCCGAAACTCAGGGGCATCAACTACTACAACCTCACGGTCGAAGAAGGCCTTCCCTCCCGGATCGCCAACGACCTGCTGAAAGGCCGAAGCGCGGTGGCCCCTGTTCTCCAGTTGCTGCTGACCAGGCTTTGGGAGAATACCTACGATCCGAAAACCAATTCGGCCCACTTCACCATAGATGCCTACAACAAAACGCAAAGCGATGGCAAAGAAATGGAGAAGTACTTCCAGGATCAGATGGAAGAGGTCAGAAAGTGGAACCCTGAAGTGGTGGAGTCAGGGTTGGTCCTGGATATCCTTCAGTTTCATGTCACCGAACTGGGCACCTCCCGGCGCCGGGATTTCGAAAAAGAGATCCGGCCCAGGTACGAACACCTGGAAACGGAATACGGCTACCGCAAGGGGTTTGTTGAAGAGCTGGTCAAAAAGCTCAAAAGCCCGGATATTTTCCTGTTGAACGATGAGGGCCGCGGTTATACCAGCCTGCCGCACGACACCCTGGCGCCAATCGTCCGACGGGAATACGACCGTTCAGACAAACTGGGCCAGCGTTCCGCTCGCATTCTCGAGATCAAGAAATCAGACCTCACCAGGATCAGAGAAGAGGAGGAGGAACTGAGAAAGCTGCGTCTCAACGACAACGACCTGGAGGTAGTGTGGGAAGGGAAAAAAGGAATGAGAAACCTGAATGAAAAGGAAAGACTGCTCCTTCAGGTCAGCCTTGAGGAAAGAGAAAAGCGCCTTCGCCAGCGGCGGGCCATGATCAAGGGAGGAACCGTCCTCATGCTGTTCATACTCGTATTGTCCGTCTTTGCGGGCAGCCTGTCCGTTACAATGGCCGAGCAGATCAAAAACGGGGCCATCACCCGCGCCAACGAGGCATCCGTCCTCGAACAGGACAAAAATCCGATAAAGGCCATTGAATTGGCTCAATTTGCCTACAGCGAAAGCAAGACTCACCCACTGGACGTGGTCAGCAACCTGTATGGCCTTTATCAGAAACATTCCGCACTGGACCCTTACGGTTTTTACAGTGAAGAAGATTTGTTCTACGATGAGGGGGCCTATTACGATGAAGAACCTTATAATGATGGTATCGAAAACGGAGAAGCCAACAGCGGAGAGTTGCCCCCAACCGAGCCGTATGATCCGGCAGCAGAGAACTACGCCCCCACAGCCAGCCCCAATCTCCCTGAACCGGAAGCCGGAGAGTTGCCGCTCTCTTTCTCTTTAACCCCAACCGCGAAAATAAGGTCGCTGAATTATTACCCTTCCTTCGGCATCCTTGCCAGTTTAAATGATACGACGCTGAAGTTCTGGCCGCAGGAAAACCCGAAAAAAGAGGAAACCATCAACCTGAGAAAAGTATTCACCGATCTCGGCATTAGTGACATCGATATCAGTTACCTGGAGTTCGGGCAATCTGCTGACGGGAAAAAGATACAGGCCCTTTACCGGGAACACCGGGACCCGCTTTACCTGATGGCCGGAAACCTGATCACCGCCCCTTACCTCCCGGTCATCATCAGGGACACTGTTTTTTATGAAGGCCAGGCCGGCGACTCTGAATACTCCATAGGATATTATGACTTTTACCTGGGCAAATTCGTTGACGAATTCGGGCTGAATTATTCCCGGGAAGAATTCAATCAGTATCTGGAGGAGTACTACTTTGGATATATTGACCCTTACCAGGATCTGTACGTCCATGCAACCGGAGGCCCGAATGAACTGATCAACCTGAATGCAGACGCCCTTTTCTCCTTTAACCTAATGGACCGGGAACGGAGCCTTTTCCGAAAAAAGGAGTGGGAAAAGCTCAAACGACAGGACTGGCAGATCCTCGACCCGCCCGTCCTGGAGAATGATGAGGCGATCCCGCTTCGCACCACCAACCTGAAGAGGGGTGTCAACAATGGTTGCCTGACCTGGCGCCCCGACAACTTCACTCCGGAGCCTTCCTCCGTTTTTTTTGAGCCCAATGAATTGTATTACCTCACTGACGTTGCGGACGGGCTTTTTTTGGCCGTAAGCCCTCATGAAGGCATAACCATCAGGAACCTTTCCAATGAGCCGGTGGCTCAGTTGTTGCCAATGGACTCGGTTGTGGTCGATATAGCGATAAGCCCCGATCATCAGCATATTTTGGCCATGACTGAGCCGGATGGAATTTTCCTCTGGGGCATGACGGGCAACCTGATCGGGCAATACCAGCATCCCAACGTCGGGCAATATGCTTTTTCCGCTGACGGTGCGCGGCTGCTCACCTTATCCGATACCGAGGTTAAAGTTTTTTCCTTGCGAACTCAGAAGGGCCCCGCCTCTTTTTCCAGGCCTGCCGATGCCCACCCAATGGCATCTTTCACTTTTGCCCGCTTCCACAAAGACAATAAAAGTGTAATTATCGGCCTGTCCAGTTCCGGGGAATTGTCTTCCTGGCAAAAATTCAAAAGTATTTTCAGCAACCGCTGGAACAGCCAGGCCATTCTCTGGGAACCGGACAGCCAGGAGGAGGTGGTTTTCAACGGGCCCAAAGGATTATTGCTGGACGCTTCCATCAGCGAGGATGGGAAATTCGCCGTGGCCGTGCAACCGGGAAGCGCCGTAGTGATACCCAACCCAAAGGAAAAGATCCGAAAGAATGAATACCATTCAAAACCTATACAGGTTACGGCCACCGGAAAAGGCAACGCCCGAAAAACTTCGGAAATATTCCTTTCTCCCTGCGGCAGGTATATCGTTCTTCAGTCGCTGCACGACAGCCAGGCCCGGCTCTATAACCACAAAGGACAACTGGTAAACGCCTATAACTTCCAGAACAGGTACCGCCAGGGATTCAACGGGCAGCTCTTCACCCCCGATGACAAATACCTCATGGGCGCCAGGCCGAAAGAAGTTTTTTTCTGGCAACCGGAAGATGAACCGGTGGAAACCTGGGCAAGTGATTTCGAACTGTATCCGGAGGATAAGTTAAATTACGGGCTGGACACCTTTATGGATTATATCCCAGGCACAAAATCAGATGCCAGATGGTGGGCCGATGCCAAATGGTGGGCCATTGCCGTGATCCTCACCTCCTTTATTTTCATCCTCCTGTATTTTTCCGATTTTATCATCCGGTTCGTTCAGCAGAAAAACTACGTTGAGCTTGCCGTCTATTTCGCTGTTTTCAGCCTGTTTTCCCTGCTTTTGTTTTCGATGTGGAAAATTTCCGCCTCCGGACTGGACCCTGAGCTCAATAAGGTTGCCTTCTATTGCATCGTCTTCGCCACACTGGCCATCGTCATTGCCGGCGCCAGAAAGTCGTATTCCAACAAAAAATATCCGGTTCTGCTATCTCTGGGGCTGGTGGGGCTTTTTGTTTTATTCGGTTTTTTCAAATTCATCCGCTGCGAAAAGGAAAGGCACGTCGAGGAACAGGACAGGGAGTACAAAAAGGCCATTCAGTGGAGCTACCAGGAGAATAAAGAATTATTCCAAAAACTCCATCTGGATAGCCGCGGCCTGGAGGCCTCTCCCCAAAGCGTTGTGGACAAGCTGAAACCGGAAGAGCTCAAAAAGATCGTGGAAGAGCATCCGGATCAGATCCCGGTTCTGAAACCGTCCAGAGCAAATGAATGGAGGAGTATCCTTTCGGGCCTGATCCTGTTGCTGGCCTTTCTGGGGGTGGTGGGATATCCGGCCTACCGTTCTCTGTCCAGGTATCGGAAAGAGAAGGCAACCGATTGGAAATTCTATCGGCCGTTGCTGTTGCCGGCCGCTTTTTTGAGTGTCGCTTTCTGGGCCGGCGCAGGCCTGCTGGACAATTCCGAATACTTTCTTACCACCGTCTTGAATATTATTTCAGGCGTACTGATACTGGGAGCCATGGTTCGCCAGAGCAGGATATATCTGAGGGCAAAAAAATATGCTTCCTTCGTGACATTTGGATGGACAGCATTCTCTGCCGGGATAGTATTACTGGATGAGTCGGGAATCTTTGCCTTAGCGCTTGCTGCAGCCTTTATTTTGGGAAGGCAATGCTACAGGCAAAGCGCTTTTGGAAGGGCATTTCTCTTTTTCAGTGGAGGCATTTTACTGGCCACAGGAGCCATAATCTGGTCTATTGCCTTTGATCAGATGTCCGTCCTGTTAGGGCTGCCGCTGGCTGCCGGCCTGGTGTTGGGTTTTTACGGGTTCCGGCGGCAGTTGCAAATCATTTCCTCGAAGCGGGCGGCCGGGAAACGCCCTCTGATCAACTGGGCGGCGATTCTGGGGATCTGGATGTTGATCTCGTTTTCCGTTATGGCTTTCCTGGGCTCGCTGCTGGAGGACTACGGTTATGAGGATGCCTATGAGGCCGCCTATTATGGCGACGAGGGCGACTGGCAGAGCCCGGAGGTTCTGCAGGAAGAAGTTTTGCCGGAAAACCAGGAGGCGGAACCGGACGATGTCTCAACCGAAGAGATGCCGCTTAGCGAACCAGAGGAGGCCGGCCAGGAGGCTGCCCCTGAAGTATCCCCGGATACGGCAAGCTCCACTCCTCCCGAAACCGGTTTTGACTCCCCTGTCCTCAATAACCGGCAACAACTGATCATCAGGCTTTTTGACGCCGATGAAATCACCCGGGAACGCGCCCGGGAAGGCCTGGCAACTTACTGGACAAATGACCGGGCTCTTATCCCCGAACTCGTTCAGTACTGCTATGATAACCCGGATAATTACGCAGGGATAACGGAAACCATAGATATGCTGGCGCTCCAATCGGATCAGCGGCTAATCAGCAACACCAGCCAGTTGGAGGCCTATTTCAAATGGGTTGCTCAAATGGAGCTGGGCGCCGACATCGAGGAAAAAATCCAGGAATTGAAGGCCAGGATGGGAAATTAGCCATGATGGCGCTATGGATTCCATTGCGCCCATATCCAATCATGGTTTACTTCTTCAAGACTATTCCCCGCCTTCCTTTCAGTTGCCCGCCCTGAAAGGCTATTTTCCCGTTGACAACCACCCAATCCATTCCCTGCGCCAGCCGGTGAGGTTCACTAAAGCCGGCCCGGGCCTTCACTTTCCGGGGATCAAATACCAGAAGGTCGGCATAGGAGCCTGCTTTCAGGATTCCCCTGCCTTGCAGGCCCAGGGTTCGGGCTGGCAGGCTCGTCATTTTACGCACCGCTTCGGCCAGTGAGAAGCGCTGCTCCTGCTGCACATATTGCTCAATTATTTTGGCAAAACTGCCGTATCCCCGCGGATGGTGCATGGTGGGGCTGCCATCGGAACAGATCATAACATGAGGATCTTCCAGCAGCCGTCCCTGCAGGGACTCATCCATGACGAAGTAGGCGCCGGAAGCGCCGCCGGGGCCGATGTTCAGCAGGACTTCCTCGAAAGGTTTACCCCGTTCAGCCGCCACCTGGGCCAGGGTTTTGCCGGCGTAGGGTTCCGTTCCGAAAAGGGTGGCTTCGGGGCCGTTGCGGGCCATCACTTTCTTATACAGGAACTCCAGTAGTTCTTTTCGGCGCTCGCGCTTAACCTGTTCATAGTCGTTCGGCGGCTTGGCCCATTGGGGAAAGACAATGCCGATGCCGGTGTAGCTGGCCGTGTAGGGGTAAATATCGGCGGTGACGGAATATGCACTATTGTTTCTGGCGCTATCCAGCAGGGCAATGATTTCTTCCGCCCGTTCTTCTCCTTTGCCATACACCACCTTGAGGTGGGAAACCTGTACATTGCAATACCTGCCCTGGCGGAGCAACTCCTTTATGGAAGCTTCAATAGCGTCATTGTCTTCGTTTCGGACGTGGCTCATGATGAGGCCACCATTCTCACCAACCACCTTCGCCAGTGCCGCCAGTTCTTCGTCGCCGGCATACGTCCCGGGAGTATATTCCAGGCCGGTCGTCATGCCGAAGCAGCCGGCGTCCATGGCATCAGCAAGCAAAGCTTTCATTCGGCCCATCTCCGCCGGCGCCGGTTCAGGTTTGTACTCTACCCCGCTCAGGCGCCGAAGCGTACCGTGGCCGGCGAACATCGCGATGTTTACTCCCGGGCCTACGCTATCCACCTTTTCCATCCACGGCCGGATGTTTTCGTATTCCGGGCTGTCGCCATCCTGCCCAAGGCAGATGGTGGTGACGCCCATGGCGAGGAAGTTTTCGAAGCCCGGTGTTTCCAGCGGGTCGCCATGGGCATGAGTGTCGATGAAACCCGGGGTTATGAATTTATCGCTAGCATCGATCCTTTGTTCAACCTCGATAAAAGAAGTATCAACTTCACCAATGAACAGGATGGAATCATGGCGGATGAGGACATCGGCCAGGCGCGGGATGCTGTCCTGCCCGTCCAGCACCCTGCCATTGCAGATGAGCAGATCGTACCGGTGGCCCTGGGTTTGAAGGAGTTCCTGAAAAGGAGTTGGGGAGGAACATCCTGAAAAAATAACAGGGGTCCAAAGCAGGAGCCTGGTAAAGCATACAATTGTTCGCCTGTTTATCATTAGTGGCTCTTCTTTTAATGGAATTTACGGCAATAACCCAAATATGATTCAATTGTACTAGAATTTGGAATAATTGTCCTATCGATAAAGGCAATTTGGACCGACCTTGGATAAAACCACTTTTGTACAATTTAAAGAAACTTATTTCTATTCATAACACCTAAAAATACTCAGGTATGAAAAATTTCCACTTGCTTTTGTCTTTGGTATTTTGCCTGTCCTTGCCCCTGTTTTCCGGGGCTCAGCAACTCACCCCTCAGGCTGTCGGATTGTTGCCCTCCAACTATACCGTTTTCGGCATTTCGGCCCCCAGCGAAGATGTCGCCTGGGCTATCGCTTTCGACAGCAATGTACCGTCCCCTGTTCCCCTCGGCCACCAGTTGATCGTCCTCAAGACCATTGACGGGGGAGAAAACTGGGAAGCGATGGAAGTTGAAGAAGCTGCCGGCTATATAAGCTTTGACATTCAGGCCTTCGATGAGAACACCGCCTTTTTTACCGGCCAGACTTTTGGCAACAGTAACCCTTATGGTGTGTTCAAGACGGTGGATGGAGGCCAAACCTGGGAATGGAAACCGGCAGGAGTTGCCGGCGGTGTCTGGCTGCGGTTCTTCGATGAAACACACGGCCTTTGCATTAACCGCCAGTACATGCGGCGAACCCTCAACGGAGGGGATACATGGGGAGTTATCAATGGCATACCGTCTTTCAACAACAATGAATACACCCTGTTATATTCGGGAACAAACTCCTGCACAACCGTTAAAGACACCGTCTATTTCGGCACTAGTAATGGCAACATATACAAAAGTACAGACAGAGGCGAAAACTGGGTAAAGATCCCAACGGGCCTAACTAACAGTGAAACTATAAACTCAGTTGCTTTCAGCGATGGTTACCATGGGTTGGGGACATCCAACGCCAAGTTCGTCCGTACAGATAACGGAGGAGAAGGCTGGGAGACTTTCTTCGCGCCCATAGGGTACCGTTTTACAAACATAGCCCACGTCCCCGGTACGGAAAGCTCATTTGTAGCCACCTCGGCCCTTGGTTCCGGCGGGTTGGCCTATACTGAGGATTTTGGAGATAACTGGACGATCGTAGCGGACCTACGCCTCACCGCCATTGATTTCGCCTCCCCATATACAGCCTGGATCGGTGCTCCTGCCCGCAGTAATGCCGATGACCCGCCGATCATTAAGTGGGAAGCCGACTTTTTTGTAGTCGATGTACAAGAGGTGCAGCCACCGGAGGGCCTCGAAGTTTTCCCTAACCCTGCGGCCGATTACCTGGCCGTCAAGGTACCTGAAGAATACCAGGCCGGGCTTCAAGGCTTCACCCTTTATTCCTCTACCGGCCAAAAAGTAAGATCCTGGGATTACGATGGGAGCCGGCAGCTGAATATTAGCCTCCATAATATTCCCCCCGGGGCCTATTCATTGCAGCCTGCCGGAGAAAAGCCGGCCAGGCCTTTGCCGGTGGTTATTCAACGATAAAGTGATAATGAAGACTGCCAGCGGAGCACATAGCAACCTGATGATCAAAACCTTATCTAAAATCAAGGCCTCGTTTGGGCGAAATCAGGTACAGACAGAGACTTGTTAACTGTCTCATAGAATGTCAGAAGAAAAAAATAACTTCGCTGGTAGCCATTTTTCAGGCTAGTGGCCAGGCGAACTTACTCCGCCCGCTGAAGCATAGCGCAAGCGGGGAGTCGCCTGGCCACTGGCCTGGACTGAAAAGCCCGCAGCTGCTTGTATTCCTGTTTCCTCACTGCGCCACCGCCTTCCCCCCCGCCGGTGTCCGGCCAACCGTCGGCGGCTCCTCGCCGGACGGACGCCGGAAGCCGTACCTCACCTGCCCGAAGAACCCCTGGGGAAAACCTTCCACGCCCGGGAACCCAAGCCTGATATCCCGCCCGTTGTGCGGGATGACGGCCGTACCGAAAAGGTAATCCCACATGGCAAGAGTGATCCCAAAGTTAATGCCGTGAGGGTGGCCTTCCGGTAAGTCATAGGAATGATGCCAGATGTGCATTTCGGGACTGTTGAAAATCTTTTTCATAAAAGGGCCCAGAAGCAGGCTGCCGCCGGCAGTGGTGAGGGCGGCTACTCCCAGTTGCTGCCAACCGGAAGGGTTGGACAGCAGGTTGATGTCAAACCCACTGGTGGCAATGGCAATGCCGATCAGCAGGCCCACTACCCCGCCCGTAACATATCCGGGAACGGTGATATTGGAGTGGTTGTAATGCCCCACTGCCAGCGTGAAGATGTGGATAATGAAAAAGTCATACAGGCCTATGCCCAGCAGGGCCAGCGGAATGTACTCAATGGAGCGGTAAACGATTGTTTCCATCCAGTGGTAGCGCAGATGGGCGGCGAACCCCATTTGTTCGACGGAATGGTGCACTTTGTGGAACTCCCACAAGGCCGGCACGCGGTGCAGCAGGCGGTGGGTCCACCACTGTACAAAATCCCGGACAAAAAAGCCCACGATCAGGACAAGCCAGAGCGGCGCCGTGGACAGGGGGTTGGAAGCCTGCAGGTCAAAACCGGCAACGGATTCAATTGCATTATTGAAGAAGGCCACCACCACGTCGGAGGCAGCGTTGTAAATGATCAGGGAAAAGAGGAAAAAGTTAAAGAACATATAGAAGAAGTCCAGCCAGAAATCCTTCCGGAACCGGGGCTGGCCCTTACGCCAGGGAGACATCAGTTCCAGAGCAAAAAAGAAAGCTGAAACCAGGATGAGCCAGTAAAAATAGTTGTGCCAGTCCGGATGGGCCATTTCATGCCACAGGTAACGGGCATAGCCGCGGTAACCGTCAACAAATTCCTGCCAGTAGTTCATAAATCCTTAACCGTTTAAGTCAAAAAATAGGAAGAAAACCATACTGCCGGACATTTCCCAGATCCTGGAAAAGGGAAAAAGAAAAGCCCTCCCAGTCCTTTCCACTTTTACACTTTTCCACTTTTCCACCTTAACACATGCAAGCCCAGCCTTGGGGGAAAACAGGCATTCCGGGCCAAAGATACGGAAATAAGAAGGCGGGAAAAGTGATGAAAGTTACTTGTCAGGGGGGGGCAGAATGGAGTTTCCCTGCACCGGGCAGGGAAAAGCTCCATTCACAGCAAAAATTACTTATTCGGCTGCGGAGTCATGCGCAGGTATGGCTTGATCTGTTTGTACCCTTTCGGGAATTTCTTATCGGCCTCTTCGTTGGTTACCGAGGGAGAGATCACCACATCCTGCCCTTGTTCCCAGTCAACCGGCGTTGCCACGCTGTAGTGGTCGGTCAGTTGCAGGGAATCAATAACGCGGAGGATCTCATGGAAGTTGCGGCCGGTTGAGGGCGGGTAGGTAAGCGTCAGGCGGACCTTCTTGTTGGAATCGATCACGAAAACAGAGCGCACCGTAAATTTCTCCGTTGCATTGGGGTGGATCATGTCGTAGAGCATGGCCACCTTACGATCTTCATCGGCAATGATCGGAAAGTTCATCTTCACGTGTTGGGTCTCTTCAATATCCCCCAGCCACTTCATGTGTTCTGCCAGGGGGTCAACACTGAGGGCAATGACCTTGCAGTTGCGTTTAGCAAATTCCTCTTTGAGCGCGGCCGTACGGCCCAGTTCAGTAGTACAAACGGGGGTAAAATCAGCAGGGTGAGAATAGAGCACACCCCAGCTGTCCCCTAACCATTGGTAAAAATCAATTTCGCCTTCTGTTGTTTTGGCTTTAAAGTTGGGAGCGGTATCTCCTAGTCTTAGGGACATAGTAATTTGGTTTTTAGTTTAGAAATGACAATTAGACTATTCTATAAAGTGTAACAAAAATAAAGGGTTTTCGCATGACTTGCCGGGAAAATTCCCACACCCTAGAATCTTTCCGTACCGGGCAGAGGCGGTTTCACCAGATAGCCGAAACCATTCTTTTTTCGTTCCCGGAAAGTATATTTGGCATGGCCGTTCAGATTGGTTTTCCCTTCGAGAAAAGGGCGCACCAACCTGCCAATAGCCTCGCTTTCGATCAGGAACCCGTCGTGCCCATAAATGCTGTCGATGAGCTCCAGGCGGGCTCGGGGGATGTGGTTGGCAATGAAAGCCTGTTCTTCCACCGGGAAGAGTATGTCTGACTGTATGCCGATAACCAGTGCGTTGGCGCTAATACGGGCAAGGGCCTCTTGCTGGCTGCCTCTGCCTCGTCCCAGGTCGTGGCTGTCCATGGCCTTACTCAGCGAGAGATAGGAAAGGACATCGAAGCGCTTCTGAAGTTTGTATCCCTGATAGCGCTGATAGGAACTGGCGCGGAAATCGTCCAGCTTATCCGGCTCCTTTTCCATTTGTGACATTTTGTAGGTTCGGTAATTGCGGTAAGAAAGCATGGCAATGGCCCGGGCAGCTTCCAGCCCCCGGCTGCCCGCATCTTCAGAATCCTCGTACAAGGTAGGGTCGGCCTCGATGGCCATGCGCTGGGCTTCATTAAAGGCAATCCCCCAGGGAGAATGCCGGGCATTGGAAGCCAGAATGCAAATGTTCTCAAACAGGCCGGAATCCATAACTGCCCATTCCAGCACCTGCTGCCCGCCCATGGAGCCACCGATGGCAAGCCGGATGCGCTCTACCCCTAAATGGGCTTGAAGCAACTGGTGCGCCCGCACCATATCCCGGATAGTGATCAAGGGAAAATCCCGGCCGTAAGGTTGTCCGGTTGCCGGGTCAGCACTCCGGGGGTAAGTACTCCCATAACAGGAACCCAAAATGTTGGCGCAGACTATAAAATAGTGTTCTGGGTCAAGCAGCTTTCCTTTGCCTGCCAGGCCTGGCCACCATTCCTCCGCCTCCGAATTGGCCGTCAGGGCATGGCAGATCCAGACGACGTTATCCTGCTCCGGGGAAAGGCGCCCATAGGTGGTGTAAGCAATCTTTAATTCAGCAAGGGATGCCCCGTTTTCCAGAGGGAAAGGAGCAGTGATGTTCAAAAATTCCACGACAGGGTGTTTTGGGGCCTGGGGAGGGTTGGATGGTTATATTGTTGATTGTTATATTGTTATATTGTTTTATTGCTGCGTTGTCAAACTAACAATATAGCCATAAAGCAATATAGCCTTATAACCATTCCCCTCCTCCTGGCCATTACTGTTAAACCAATTCCGGTTCGCCTGCCGGTATTTTGGCGAAGGCTTGTTCGAAGTCGGACCTGATGTCATCGATGTGTTCAATCCCGGCTGATACCCTGAGTTGGTTGGGCAACACGCCGGCGGCACGTTGCTCCTCATCGGTGAGTTGCTGGTGCGTGGTGGCGGAAGGCTGAATGATCAGCGTCTTGGCATCACCGACGTTGGCCAGGTGGCTGACCAACTGCAGGCTGTCAACAAACTGGGTGGCGTTTTCCTTTCCTCCTTTTATGGTGAAAGACAACACTCCACCGAAGCCGTTTCGCAGATACTTTTTCGCATTGGCGTGAGCGGGATGGCTTTCCAGGCCGGGATAATTCACCTGCTCTACCTTGGGGTGGTTTTCCAGCCATTTTGCCAGGGCAAGGGCATTATCGGCAGTTCGCTGCACCCGCAGGGAGAGGGTCTCCAGGCCCTGAAGCAGCAGGAAGGCGTTGAAAGGGCTCAACGCCGGCCCGAAGTCGCGCAGGCCTTCCACCCGCGCCCGGATGATAAAGGCAATGTTGCCAAAGGGGCCGTCAGTGCCGAAGACCTCCCAGAACTTCAACCCGTGATAGCCTTCGGAAGGCTCGGTGAATTGTGGAAATTTGCCGTTGCCCCAGTTGAAGTTGCCCCCATCGACGATCACCCCGCCGATTGAGGTGCCGTGCCCTCCGATCCATTTGGTGGCCGACTGGACGACTACATTGGCGCCGTGCTCCAGCGGCCGGAACAAATAGCCGCAGGCGCCGAAGGTGTTGTCCACAACCAGGGGAATATGGTGTTTGCGGGCCACAGCCGCAATGCCTTCGAAATCGGCTACGTTGAAACTGGGGTTGCCGATGGTTTCCAGGTAAATCGCTTTGGTGTTCTCGTCGATCAGCTTCTCATATCCGGCCGGCGATTCGTCCTCAACAAAGCGGGCCTCGATGCCCAGGCGCTTGAAGTTGACTTTGAACTGGTTATAAGTGCCACCGTAAAGATTTGCGCTGGAAACCAGGTTATCCCCTGCCCCCAGGATGTTGGACAAAGCGATGAACTGCGCCGCCTGCCCGGAACCTACCGCCAGAGCAGCCACGCCTCCTTCCAGAGCAGCAACCCGCTTTTCGAACACATCAGTAGTGGGGTTCATAATCCGCGTGTAAATGTTTCCAAATTCCTTGAGCGCAAAGAGGTTGGCCCCGTGCTCGGAATCCTTGAATGTATAGGAGGTCGTCTGATAGATCGGCACAGCTCGTGAACGGGTGGTGCCTTCTACTTCTTCCTGTCCTGCATGCAATTGCAGGGTTTCAAATCTCAGATTGGACATGGTCAGTTATTATTTATAAAATAGGTGAAAGAATTGGGTTCGAACTTCAATGTGCCGGTTTATTACCAGCCGGGACAGGCGAAATGAGCCCTTACAGGCTCTGATTGATCAGATCCTGCAAATGCCTGAGCCGGGGCGGCCAGCCGGTGAATGGAGATCAACAACAACAACACATGCAGGAGACAGAGCGCATGTGGCAGGGAAATGCCGTAAGTAATGTGGAAGCCACAGTGGAGGCTGTAAAAAGGAGAATGCCAGTTTTCTTGGAAATCATTGTCTTTGATTTTATTTTTCCAAAAATATTTGGCGGGATTTGGCACCTTTCGCCGAAGCGGCGCGGTTGCCAGGGTTTCGCAGAGCCCGGTCTCTCCACCCTTCTTTATAAAATCATTCTATTCAAAGAAGTGATCGTGGGGGCAAAAGTAAATAAAAAATCAATACCATGCTACCCCCACTCTCCTTCCCCGCCCAAAAAGGCATGAAAAAAGCTTTGGGAGAATGAGAAGCAAAAATATATATTTTCCTATAGAAATAATAGGGTATCAACTTTTCCATCACTCTCTTTGTGCAATTCGCCTTCGCCAACTCGCTATTTTACAGGCACAAAGGCGAATGCTTAAAAAAATGTTAAACTTTTTTGCGTTTGTTGGGAGTTTATTCTTCGGGATACAATGGCCATCAAGCCCGCATGTTTACGCAGCGGTAGTATGCCCGGCTTTCTCGAAAGCCAGCCGGGATTTTTCCAGTTTGGGCGCTGCCTCTGTTTCTCTTACCGGTTCAGGAGGGCGGGTAAGCCACATGACGGCCGCCCCGGCCAGGCAGGCAATACCGGCCACGATGAACGGCGCCATCCACACCTGAGGATCCGCGCTGCCTTCGGCGGCATCCTTGAATACACCGGCCAATTGCGGCCCGGCAATGCCGGCAACGCCATAAGCTGTAAACATCCAGCCATAGTTGGCGCCCACGCTCTTATTCCCGAAAAAGTCGGCAGTGATCGCGGGGAAGAGGGCAAAGTTGCCGCCAAAATTGAAGCCGACCACCGAAGCAGCAACAATGAAACCCGTTTCCATTCCTAGGTGAATGAACCCATGATACATGGCCAGCATGATCACCCCCTGCAAGGTGGCCATGGCAATAATGGCCCTTTTTCTTCCTATCCGGTCGGACACAGCCCCCCAGGCTATTCGGCCCAGGCCGTTAAAAATGGCGTACCAGGCCATTGCCGTACCCGTAATTACTCCTGCATTGGCTACTCCATTATAAGCGAGGGTATCCAATCCGAACAATTTAATGCAATAGATAACCATCAGGCCCGCCAGCGCAGAAAAAACGAACACTACCCACAGCATATAGAACTGAGGAGTCCTCAGCATCCCGGCGGAGGTATATTCCACTTCCCTGACGGCCGCTCTTTCCTGCTGTTCAGGAACTGCCCAGCCTTCAGGAACATACCCTTCGGGTGGGTTCACCATCACCAGGCTGCCCAGGAACACCAGCGCAGCAAAGGCGATGCCGTAAATGACAAAAACGCTCTGAACCGCCGGGAGCCCAAAGATTTCGGCTGTATTCAGCAGCCCTCCGAACCAGGACCCCGCCAGTTTCACCCAGATGGTAGCACCAAAACCGAAACCGGCCACCGCCAGCCCGGTGATCATTCCCTTCTTATCGGGGAACCACTTCACTCCAACCGCAATGGGCACGACGTAGGCCAGCCCGATGCCGGCCCCGCCCAGTACTCCTATAAACCAAATCTGAGCCCAAAAAGTGGTTCCGAAAAAACCACCCATTATGTACCCCAGCCCCAGTAACAGCCCTCCGGCCATAGCGATAAGGCGAGGGCCTGCCTTGGCCTGCCACTTTCCCGCCATTACCATCACTATGGCAAAGGTGGCCAGCCCGGCGGAGAACACCCAGGCTGCCTGAGTTGCCGAGAACTGATAAAGCCCACCGGGCTCCGTCAGCAGTTTGGTAAATACGGACCACGAATAAATGGCTCCCAGGGCCAACTGAATGGAGACCGCTCCGATCACGGCCAACCAACGGTTCCGGATCAACAATTTTTCCATTGCAGAATATTTTTTGGTTAATTTTTTGCCAACTTATGCCGCCAACCAAAATAGGGCCAGGTTTAAATAAACGGAGGGTATTTGTGTTTTTTTATTCTATTTTCAACAACTTAATTTAGCCAGATCGAAATTTATTATGGCAACAAGCTTCTGTCCATGCTTTTTGTCAAAGAGAATGATGACTTATGTCAGCTTATAGTTACTTTTACACTAAGCGGTTCATGCTCTCCATCCCCACTGCCTGAAAGACAGCAGTTTAAAACCCGAAGAAAAAAAGGCGGAGGTGAAGGGAGGGTAAGATTTTCCAAAACGGAACACTCGCCGGAAGTATCCGGGAATTTTAATTCAACCTCATGAAGATAGAAATCAAACGCCTGGACGATGCCTTCCACCTTCAGGCCACAAATGAATCAGGCCTGACAATCGAATCGGACGGAGCCGAGGCCATCGGCGGCCACAACCGGGGCATGCGCCCCATGCAGATGGTGCTTTCCGCTCTGGGCAGCTGCAGCGCTATAGACGTATTATACCTCCTGCGCAAACAACGCCAGCAACTGGATGATATACAGCTTATCATCACTGCCGAACGGGAAAAAGACAAGACGCCTTCCCTGTTCACCGATATTCACGTTCACTACAAACTTTATGGCCCGTTGGATGAGAAGAAGGTAAAACGGGCAGTGGACTTATCCATGGATAAGATTTGCTCAGTAAAGAAAATCCTGGAAAAAACGGCGAATATTACGTGGAGCTGGGAGGTTTTGTGAATGTGCTTAAGGGACTGTTCATAGTTTCTGGTTTCGGGAGTGTTCATAGTTCCTGGTTTCTGTGTTCCTGACCTCCCTGAGAACCAGTGGGTCAGCTTAACGCGGACACACTTAATTGAACTATCCCGTGCTTAAGTGTAAATGTGCCCCCTAAAGGCCACCAAACCTTTATACCTTCCCACCCTAAAGAATCCCCACCTGCGAGAACCCGCCGTCCACCGGCAGGCTGAGGCCCGTGAGGTAGGAAGCTGCAGGCATGGCCAGAAAGGCGATCACCCGGGCGACTTCCTCCGGCTCTCCTACCCTGCCCAGGGGGGTGGTTTGGTTGATCCGCTGTACTTTCTCCGGGTCTTTCATCACGCGCTCCACCCTGGCGGTATTGATGAACCAGGGGTTGACGGAGTTGACGCGGATGCCGTCCGGGCCCCAGTCAACGGCGAGGTACTTCGTCATCCGGTTCATGGCGGCCTTGGACATGGCGTAGATCCCCGTCGTCCACATCACGCCCGTCATGGCGGCAATGGAGGCTACATTAATGATGCTGCCTCCGCCATTTTTCTTAAGCAGGGGGTGCAGGCGCCGCGAGAGGTCGAAAGCTGCGCCAACATTGATGTCCATCACATGCTGCAGGTCTTCGAAGGTGGCCTCCAGGGTAGGTTTGCGCACGTTAGTGCCCACGTTGTTGACCAGAATATCCAATTGCCCCCACAGGCTCTGCGCCTTCTCTGCAATGGCAACCCGCTCTTCCTCCTCTCCGACATCGGCCACCATTCCGTAAGCTTTCCAGCCTTTGGAACTGAATTCCGCTTCCGCTTCCCGGATCAGGCTTTCGGAGCGCGCCAGAAAGAGCACCTCGGCGCCGTGGCCCAGCAATTCTTCGGTAGTGGCCTTGCCGATGCCCTTGCTGGCGCCGGTGACGATGGCGGTTTTTCCCTGGAGAGTCCAGTGGTTCATGGATGAGTGTTTTAATTAGAACAAAACAGACAGGTAGTTAAAACGCATCCCTCTCCGATAATGTTGGCCGGTTGTCCAGCACTTTGGGAATAAATTACATCATAAGCAAACCCTACGAACCTGCCTGAATTAGGCGAATTAGACGGGCAGCCTGAAGGCGGGCCGTCCAAAAAAAAGCGCCCCGCCGAAGCGGGGCGCGCAAAAGGTGCTATTATCCCAAAAAAACTCGATTATCAAATGACGTCAAAAAAGGTATTCTTTTGCTCTTAGCTATTCGCAGCCAAGATGGGCGCGGGAAAGCGGATCGTTATTCGGAAAACAATTGCCCGAAAGTACTGCATCCGGGACGTAGCGTTCCAGGTTGGGGTCGTACAAACCATGCGAAAGGAACTCAACGAGGTCCTCCATCTCCGCATCTGTCAGATTAAGCGGATGGAAATAAGGAGAAATGTTCTCCTCCGGCACGTTGGGATTGTCGGGAATTCCCCTGTTGAAATATTCCACTACTGCCCGGAGGCTGTGGTGGCTGCTGCCGTGAAAATAGAAAGGAGATTCCTTCATATTGTAAATGCCGGGAACTTTAAACTTGAACATATCTTCCTGCCTTTGGGTAAACCCGCCGCGGCCAAAGTTGCGGATGTCATCCGGGCCGGTATTGAAACCTCCGGTTTCATACAGGTCGTGAACGCCCAGGGCATGAAACTCCACCGAATTGAGTGATCCCCCCTTGTGGCAGCGATAACAACCGGCCTTGGAAAAGAAGAGCATCGCGCCGCGCTTCTCCGGTTCACTCATCACGTTCTGTTCCCCCTTCAGCCACCGCTGAAAAGGCGCTTCATTGGCCAACAGGGTGCGCAGGTAGGCCGAAAGGGCAAAACTGGCGGTCAGGCGGTTATAGCGCTCCGATTCCGGAAAGTCGGGGAAGGCCGCATCGAATAGCGGCAAATACCCCAGGGTGTCCAGCCATTCTTTGGTAATGCGCATCCGGTGTATCCTGGTTCCTTCAATATTCTGGGCTTCCAGGCCGTCCAGTCCCAGGTTATTGACTTCCGTATCGTCTTTCCACAACTCCTCCGTGCCTTCATTGGCGAAGCGGGCGCCGAATTTACCACTCCAGGTGGTGTTGGTCACGAAAGCCACATTGAGCAGGCTGAGTGGCCGGGCTCCCTGGACGTCGATCTCCTCCTCCTCGTAGTTGTTCATCATCCCTCGGGATTCCCCGTTCTGGCCGAAACCTACGCCGCCGTCGGCGATGCCCTGGCCACGCCCCGGCATAAACCCGGCGGTGGGCAAATGGCAGGTGGCGCAGGAGTAGGTGCCTTTGCCCTCTGCATAAACGGCATCGGCGGCAAGCCCGGTCTCATAGAACAACAACTTGCCCAATTCCACTTTCTCGGGTGTCAAAGGGTTACCCCTCCCCTGAGGAATAGCAGGAAAGTCATCACTCTCTGGCAGGATAAAATAGCGGATGTCACCATCGGGTGACAACTGCTGAAGCCTGTTTTCCAATTGGATGTCGAGGGGGTCGGGGAGCTCATCACTGGAACAGGATGCGGCAAGAAAGGCCACAAGCGTTAGTAGTAACAAGTGCTTCATCATCGTTCATGAAATTATCGCTAATGCCGGTTCGTCTGATTGGCGTTGTCTTGGCCACGACTTTTCCCCATGCTTTTCTGTTTACGGATATGGGGATGGAGGGTTGCAAATAGATGTAGAAAAATTTAATTTTTCCCCGGGAGCCAAGAGCCGAAAAACTTCTTTTTTCCAACCCTTAGATCAATAAGTGTGCCACAGATAGCTTCGGGAAAATAGTCATTAAGGAGGGCAGGTAAAGTTAATCCGTCCCAGGGAAAGAAACGATGACTTTTGTCACCCCTTTCAAGAAAGCAGTCCGCTATTTGCTATTGGCGTTTCGCTTAATACTTACAACCTGCAACTCACAACAAATTGCCAATGGCTAACAGCCAGCCTCATACCCCTCCCCCTTACAACCTCACCCTGATCCCCGGGCCGAGAAGCAGAAACCAGCGGGATTCCGAAAGGAAATACCCGCCTCCGAGGTAAAGAGGGAAAGAAAGGCGGCTTCGCTCCTTGGTCGGTATGGGATACAGGCTGGCCAGGCCGACGATGCCCACATCCCGGTTGTTGTTGCTGTCGCTGAAATTGAAGGCGTCGAAAGCCAGAAAGCCGAAACCGAACTTGTAGGGCTTTTCCCTGGCGATGTTCTTCTCCCGGTAGAAACTGAACTGGGCGATCATGGCCATGCTGATCCCGCCGAGGTTGCCGAAGCCCGGTTCTCTCAGTTTTTTCACAACAAGCCCGGCGGGGAAGGATACGTCAATATCGAAAGAGGATCTCCGGTAAAGGACGAATTCTACGGTTTTGGAAAGAGCTGCTTTTCCGTATTTCTCACTTTTGTGCCGGATGGTCATCCTTATGGTTGTCCAGGTGTCCAGCTCGAAGGTTTTCTTTCGGAGGTATTCATTGATCCTGAGCTCCGTCTGCTGGCAGCCCTCTTCCGAATATGCGGCGAACCTGGGCGATGCCGCCCCCGGGCAGACAACCAGGTTGCGCACCTCCTTCTGGTCGAGCAGCGTTTTACCTTTTTCGAGCACCTGAATGTCGATCTCCAGTTCCTGCCGCCCGTAAAGGCGCCCCTGGTCGATCTTGTCATAGTCGAACTGCAAAGTGATGTCGTTCAGCGTCCCTTCCAGAAAGATCAGAAAGTCGGCGTCTTTCAAAAGCACCGAATCTCCGGCGTAGTGGAGCGTAATAAAATCAAAGGGCCGGGGCCGTTCGTATTCTTTTACTCTCAATGCCGGCCCGGCCGGTTCGGCCCCGTTGTAGATCAGGATCTTTTTCTGAGCAATATCAACCGGAACTCTTCCGCTGAACACTACTGACCGGTCACTGCTGGACAGGGAGTCTTTGCGCACCTGCACCAGGCCGTCGAAATGGAAGTCCGCCCGGTGAAGGCTCACCCCTTCGATCCGGACCTCGATCGACTCCCCGGGATAGACCTCCAGCCCCGGCTGCCAGTCCTGGCCTTCCCGGCGAAGGCTGGCCTTTTGCACCTCCGTCTTGGGAATGATATCCAGGTTAGTGATGAATACGGCCTTATCGCCGTCTTTGATATAGAGGTTGCCGTCGGAGCGGCGGTGGTAAGCATAAAGGCGAAGCCAGCAAAGCACCTTACCGTTACCCAGAACGTTGCGGGTGAAGATCTCGGCCACCAGGGCGCCTCCCGGCTCTTCCTGGGCTTCGACCCGGTAGGTTTTCCGCATTTCCAGCATGGGGTGATAATTCAGTTCTATCTCTATTTCCTCCCGGGCAGCGCTCTGGTCATAACTGGCCTCCCGCCTTCCCATACTCAGGAAGGCCAGCTTGGCGGGTTTCACCATCAGGGTTTTGCGGATGGGCGGCAACTCGTAAACCGGTTTCCCCTCTTCATTCAAAAACGGCTTTCTCAGCGTGAGCGGAATGGATAATTCCTGTTTTCCAAGCTCATTGGGCAGCAGGTGCAGCAGCACCCGCCCGTCCTTGAGGCTGAGTTTGTAGTTTACCGGCAGGCCGGTGGACCAGGGCCGGGGTATTTTGATGTTCTGATAATTGTTGGACTCCAGAGGTATGACCTTCTCTTCGCCGATAAACAACTCTTCCGGGCCATCCGGCAGGTAGGCCACCGTCCGGGTTACCGGAAACAACCTCAGTTCGTAAATGTATGGCGCTTCCTGATACCGAAGCCGGGCCTGGATGGATAGGGTAAGAAACTCGGCCTGGGTGATTTTGTGCAGGCGCAGCTTGGCGCGGTAATGCTCCCCATTCACCATCCGGAAAGTATCGAGCGGCTCATAGCCGTCGCCCGGCTGCAGGCGGAGGCCGTCCAGGGCCCAGTATTTGGGAAAAACCTGGAGTTCTATAACCGGATCTTCCTCCTGATACTCAAACCAGAGGTGAGGCTCCCCCATTACTTCGATCTGGTTGTCCTTCCAGGAATACACATTGGTGTCGATCCGCAGCTCGATGTTGCTGAACAGCTGCTGAGGGGCGATCTGTGCGCCGCTTGTCAGCGAAAAAGTCAACAGAAATGAAAGCAGAAGAATGCGAAAGAATGACATAGGCAGCGTTTTGGGAAAACTCGTTCCTTTCAAAAACCACTTTTTCCGCAAAAATATTCATTACAATGATGTAATAAAAAGCGGCCTTGTTCATTCTTCTGCAAAATCCGCCTAATCCTGGTTCCATTTCAGCATGTTTCTGCCCAGATCCGGCAGGGTGGCTGCCGGATCAAGGCTCTTACAATCATTGAAGGCGGCAAACTCCTGCAGGCTGCGGGCCAGGGCTTTCCAAAGGTGTTCCTGTTTGGCCTTACCCTTTTCCCACACCAGGTTTTTGACGTGAAGTACCTGGCTTTTGCGCTCCGCCTTGAGGTCTATCTGGCCGGTGAACTCATTGCCGCGCAACAACGGGAGGCTGAAGTACCCCACCTTGCGTTTGTCTTTGGGCACGTAACACTCCAGGGTGTAAGAAAACCCGAACAATTCTTCCAGCCGCCTGCGCTGGATGACGAGGTTGTCAAAAGGGGAAAGGATGCGAATGCGGCGCTCCCGAGAAAGGTTTTCCAGTTTTTCCAAAGCGGAGGGAAAGGCATAATAGGGAGCCTCCTGTCCTTCAACCTTGAGCTGAATAAGTTCGCCGGCTTCCACCATTTGCACAAGCCGACGGTTAATATCAGCAGCGGAATTTTTGATGAGGTAGCCGATCTCCCCCGCTTTGAGCAGGCCATGGGCGCGAATATCCCGCTCAATCAGGAAGTGGATGTACTCCTCCCGGTTAGGCCGGCGGGTATCTACATCGGCGGGCAGGGCGCGTTCGGTGAGGTCGTATATTTTCTGGAAACCTTTACGGCCCGCCACCATCAGTTCCCCCTCCATAAAAAGCTGAAAGAGCGTATGGCTGATCGCGGAAGCTGACCAGCCTTCCTTATTGTTGCCGAAGTACAGTTTTAATTTCCCCTTATCAAAATCCCGGGACATCAGGGGGCCTTCAGCCCGGATGCGATCCAGCGCATATTTGATCAGCCCGGGGTTCCGGTGGTGCCACATGCCGTCACTGGCCCGCACTTCCTCCTGCCGGGGGATGGTGAACCGGTAATCGCGCATGGGCAGGTAGGCAGCGGCGTGGGCCCAGTACTCGAACACCGACTTTTCCTCAACCAATTGATGCAGGTGATGAGGCTGATAGCCGTCCACCCGGCTCCAAAGGACGTGGTGGTGAGCCCGTTTTACAACGGCAAGAGTGTCGATCTGAGCATAACCGATCTGTTCTATTGCCTGCAATGCGCCTTTTTTACCCTTGAAGGGATGGGCGGTAGTGAGCCCCTGGCTGTGGATGGCCAGGAGGCGGGCTTCCTTGAGGGAGATCGGGTGCATAGAACGAGTGTTAAGGGAGTATTCGAAATTTTCACCCTACTACAGAGACGGGCGCCGTTCGCAAAACTCTGATAATCAAAACCAATCTTTGAAAAGAGACAGAAATCTGAGCTATCCGGATGTTAATCAATAATACATTAAAGATAACCAAACCCCGGAAAGTCAAACCAGCAGACTCTTATTCTTTAGCGAATTCCAACATAATAACATTTTCAGAATATAAGAAGTACAACCTCCCCGAACTTTGGGGCCAGTTCCTTCCTATCCGGCCAGTTCGGCAACTCTTACAGCCGAAAAAGCTGCGCCTTCCTGCAGGCCATCTCCAAGATATGCTCCCGCGTGATAAGTTCGGTCTTCACCATTGGTTTTGAGGACCTCATTCCTGAAGGCAAATGAACGGACGTCGTATAAAGGGGTATGGTGTTTATGTATGTGTTGCTGGAGATGAGGTACATATAAAAGTTTTCTCAAAAATAAAGAGAAGGCTGAATTCCTTTAAAACAAAATATTTTAAAATAAATCTTTTTGTTTCTTTTTCATTTTTTCGTATTTTACCTCAAACACCGCGCTCATGGTAAATAAGGACACTTTGTGGAAGGGGATTATTGAGGATTTAGTTGAAGAGTTCGTCCGTTATTTCTTCCCTGGTTTTGTCAATCTGATCAAATTTGATAAGGGATTCACCTTTCTGGATAAGGAGTTGGAAAAACTATCGCCCCAGGCGGAATCCAAACACCGGCATGCAGATAAATTGATCCGAGCCTATCTCAAAGATGGTAGGGAACAATGGTTTTTGGTACATGTGGAAGTTCAGGGCTATCCGGACCCAGGATTTTCTAAGCGAATGTTTCAGTATGCCTATCGCATCAAAGATCGCTATAACCGCCCACTCACCGCATTAGCTATTTATACTGATACCAATCGCCAGTACCATAATTCAGAATACAGGGAGGCCTTTTTTGGCACTGAACTGATCTATCACTTCAACACGTTTACCTTAATCGACCACCCTCCAAAGTCACTGCGCAGGGCGGATAATCTTTTTGGCCTGGTGATGGAAATAGCACGCCGGGAACTGGACTTGAAACTGAAAGACGACGAACAGCGCCTGGATATCAAAATGAAGCTGGTGCGCCATCTTCTTCAACATGAAGTGGCCAGGGAAAAAATCAGAAAACTTCTGAACTTTATCAAATTTTATATCCCTTTTGATATAGGAGATTATTTCCATAAATTTGAAGAGGGCATTTATAAAATCACCAAATCAAAGCAAGCCATGGGAATCGAAGAAGCTATTTTGCACGAATTAAAAGAAAAAGGGCTTTCAGAAGGCCGTAAACAGGGACATCAGGAAGGGCTCGAACAAGGCATTGAACAAGGCATTGAACAGGGTATTGAACAGGGCATTGAACAGGGCATTGAAGAAAAAGAGCGCAAAGTCATAATACGGGCCTGGAAAAAGAATATGCCTGTTGAGGAAATCGCTGACCTGGTAGAAGTGCCCCTAGAGAAGGTGGAAGCGATTATTAAAGAATTAATGGAGAATGGGAATTTACCTTCAGAAGCTAAATAATCTAAGCTGCGATCAAGCTTTTTGGCCGGCCGATTTTGACCATCGCAACTTGGATTAAATAGTCCAAATTTCTGTTTCTTACTCACAGCACGCCTAAACCACCACAGCTCTGGCCTTAAAGGCTTTTCTAAATATCTTTCATATCAAAAACCCCCTGCACTTCCTTGCGAAAGTACAGGGGGTAGGGGGTAAGGGTTTGTTTAAAATTTGAACAAACTCTGAAATGTCGGGCCTTTTGCCCTTATCTGGCAATCATCACCTTCTGGTAGTAACTGGCGGAATCGCTGTCAAATCGCAGGAAATAGGCGCCGGGCTTAAGGCCACTGGTATTGACCTGAGACACCTGATCCCGGATCTGTTCCTGCTTCAACACCTTGCCGGTAGCATCGTAAAGGGTAAGCTGGACAGCACTCCTTAAGGCTTCGGCAAATTCAATGTTCACATAGGAATTGGCAGGGTTCGGTGACACCTGTATGCCATTTGCTGCTGCCGGTAAAAAGCCCGTTCCGTTTATTGAAGGAGGCAGAAGAACGGCGTCAATGACATGGACCACGCCATTGTCAGCTGGAATATCGGCTACCGTCACCATGGCGTCGTTAATGAAGACACCGTCACCGTTGATGGTTACGGTAATGTCTTCTCCCTGTAAGGTAGTTGCCATCTGTCCATCTGTCAGATCCGTTGAATAGACTTCAGCACCGAGCACATGGTAGAGTAATATCTGGGCCAAAATACCGGTGGGGTCAGCCAGTAAGGCATCCAGAGTTCCGGCCGGCAGTGCCGCAAATGCATCATCGGTAGGTGCAAAAACCGTAAAGGGGCCGGCGCCGCTCAGGTCATCGTCCAGCTCAGCAGCGATTACCGCTGTTTCCAGCGTCTCATGATCGGGGCTGTTCACAACGATATCCACAACCGTTACTTTGGCTCCAAACTCTACATCATCCCAGTAGTATGTTTTTTCGCCGGCATCGGCACCAGTGGTTCCAAAGTTGAAAAAGATGGAGATCTTGTCGTAAGTATTGGCAAAGTCAATAGGAGCGGTGCCCATAGCTTCATTGCTGAAGTCGAACTCCAGGGTTTCCCAGGCCATTGCCACAGTAGTAGTAGCTTCGGTTTCTACACTAATTGCCGGATTGGTGGCGTCTTCCGCTTTTAAGCGAATGGGAATGCCGGCATCGGGCGACCATACCCGGACGGTCATTTTGGTATCACCGTCAGCAAAAGGAACGGGGTTGGCAAGGCCATCTCCTCCCATCGTAGTGCCCGCCCACAATTCGGCTGTCGCAGTTTTGACAGCCTGCCCAACCATGTTGGACGGGTCAGTCGGGTCAACCACAATTGAGGAAGCATTGCCGCCGAAATCGGCAAGGTTGTAATCCACATTGGGGTCGTCAAAAGTAATGGGCAGGTCTATCTGAGCAGGAGGAAGCAGCACCGCGTCAATGACGTGAACCACCCCATTGTCGGCCTGAAGGTCAGCCACCGTCACCATGGCGTCGTTGATGAAAACATTGCCGCCGTCGATCGTTACCGTAATGTCAGCACCTTGCAGGGTTGTCGCCATCTGGCCATCCGTCAGGCTCGAAGACAATACCTCGGCGCCCAGTACATGGTACAAAAGTACTTCAGCCAGTGCGCCCGTCGGGTCCGCCAGCAGGGCATCCAGTGCGCCGGCGGGCAGCGCATCAAAAGCGGCATCTGTGGGGGCAAAGACCGTGAAGGGGCCGGCGCCGCTCAGGTCGTCATCCAGGCCGGCGGCGATAACCGCTGTTTCCAGCGTCTCGTGGTCCGGGCTGTTGACGATAATATCGACAACGGTGAAATCAGGAGCGGGAGCGAGTTCCACATCATCCCAGTAATAGGTTTGCTCGCCGACAACCGCCCCTTCTGCTCCGAAGTTGAAAAAGATGGAGATCTTGTCGTAGGTATTGGCCAGGTTGATCGGCGCGGTGCCGGGCACCTCATTGCTAAAGTTAAAGGTCAGGGTTTCCCATTCCATAGCGACAGAAGTATTGACTTCCGTTTCTACGCTAATGGCGGGATTCGTGGCGTCCTCTACTTTCAGGCGGACGGGAATGCCGGCTTCCGGCGACCATACCCGGACCGTCATTTGGGTTTGGTTGGCCGTGAACGGAATGGGGTTGGCAAGGCCGTCTGCTCCCATCGTCGTGCCTGCAAATACCAGGGCATCTGCAGTTCTGATGGCCTGCCCCACCATGTTGGATGCGTCCGTCGGGTCAACTACAATAGAGGAAGCATTGCCGCCAAAATCGGCAAGGTTGTAATCCACATTGGGGTCATCGAAAGTAATGGGCAGGTCTATCTGAGCAGGAGGCAGCAGCACCGCGTCAATGACGTGCACCACGCCGTTGTCGGCCCGCAGGTCGGCCACCGTCACCATGGCGTCGTTGATGAAAACATTACCGCCGTCGATGGTAACTGTAATGTCAGCACCCTGCAGGGTCGCCGCAATCTGTCCATCCGTCAGGCTCGAAGACAATACCTCGGCGCCCAGCACATGATACAAAAGTACTTCGGCCAGTGCGCCCGTCGGGTCCGCCAGCAGGGCATCCAGTGCGCCGGCAGGCAGGGCGGCAAAAGCGGCATCCGTGGGGGCAAAGACCGTGAAAGGGCCAACCCCGCTCAGGTCGTCATCCAGGCCGGCGGCAATAACCGCCGTTTCCAGCGTCTCGTGGTCCGGGCTGTTGACGATGATGTCAACAACGGTGGAATCGGGCAGAGGAACAAGTTCTACGTCATCCCAGTAGTAGGTTTGCTCGCCGACAACCGCCCCTTCTGCTCCGAAGTTGAAAAAGATGGAGGCCTTGTCATAGGTATTGGCCAGGTTGATCGGCGCGGTGCCGGGCACCTCATTGTTAAAGTTAAAGGTCAGGGTGTCCCATTCCATGGCAACGGCCGTATTGGCTTCCGTTTCTACGCTAATGGCGGGATTCGTGGCGTCCTCTACTTTCAGGCGGACGGGAATGCCGGCTTCCGGCGACCATACCCGGACCGTCATTTGGGTTTGGCTGGCCGTGAACGGAATGGGGTTGGCAAGGCCGTCTGCTCCCATCGTAGTGCCCGCAAATATCAGGGCATCTGCAGTTCTGATGGCTTGCCCCACCATGTTGGACGGGTCAGTCGGGTCAACCACAATAGAGGAAGCATTGCCGCCAAAATCGGTAAGGTTGTAATCCACATTGGGGTCATCGAAAGTAATGGGCAGGTCTATCTGAGCAGGAGGCAGCAGCACCGCGTCAATGACGTGCACCACCCCATTGTCGGCCTGCAGGTCGGCCACCGTGACCATGGCATTGTTGATGAAAACATTGCCGCCGTCGATCGTTACCGTAATGTCAGCACCCTGCAGGGTAGCCGCCATCTGGCCATCCGTCAGGCTCGTGGATAATACCTCGGCGCCCAGCACATGGTACAAAAGCACTTCGGCCAGTGCGCCCGTCGGGTCCGCCAGCAGGGCATCCAGTGCGCCGGCAGGCAGGGCGGCAAAAGCAGCATCCGTGGGGGCAAAGACCGTGAAGGGGCCGAAGCCGCTCAGGTCGTCATCCAGGCCGGCGGCGATAACCGCCGTTTCCAGTGTCTCGTGGTCCGGGCTGTTGACGATGATGTCAACCACGGTGGAATCGGGGGCGGGAACCAGTTCAACATCGTCCCAGTAGTAGGTTTTTTCGCCGGCATCCGCGCCGGTAGTACCAAAATTGAAAAATATGGAAGCCTTATCGTAGCTATTGGCCAGGTTGAGCGGAGCGGTTCCGGGCACTTCATTGGCGAAGTCGAACTCCAAAGTTTCCCAGGCCATAGCAACGGTGGTATTGGCTTCTGTTTCTACGCTTTTGCCAGGGTCAGCTGAATCTTCTACCTTTAACCGAACAGGAATACCAGCATCCGGTGACCAGACTCTAACCGTCATCTTGGTCTGGATGGTGGAAAAAGGGATGGGGGAATCAAAACCATCATCGGTACCCATCGTGGTGCCGGCCCAAAGTTCCGCAGTACTGGTTTTTGTGGATTGCGCAACGTTGTTACTTACATCAGTAGGATCAGATACTACCAAAGAAGTATTGCCGCCGAAATCCGTCAGGACATAAGTAATGGTGCTCGATTGGAAATCAACCGGCAGGTTGAATTGCGAGTACCCCATTACACCGAACAGTAAAAATGGGAATAGATAGAAAAGTTTCATACTTGCATAATTTTGTGTGGAGGAGTATGTGTTAAGAAAAATTAATATTCTAAAGGCAGCAAACTATAGGCACAACCCAGGTGAAATCAAGGAAGTGCAATCAAAGCGATCCGCCTTTGAGTCAGTTTTTTTGGTGATATGAGGACAATCACGTTCCGAACACAATAATTCTGATTATGTTTTGGGTAATTTCATTTTTTTTGGAGATGTTTGGAGGTGATGCTTTGGTAACGAACGAAAGTGCATTCCGTACGACAAAATCGCTCTGCAAATGAAACCTGCAACCTTCGCCCTGATCCTGTTTCTGCAGCCTTTCCTTTTTCATGCTCAGCCCACTGCTCCTCTTCCCCTAACTCCCACTCCATCTTCCCGCCAGCTCGCCTGGCACCAGCTCGATTACTACGCCTTCATCCACTTCAACATCAACACCTTCTCGGACCTGGAATGGGGGCACGGTACGGAAAGCCCGGATATCTTCAACCCCACTCAACTCGACTGCCGGCAATGGGCGCGCGTTGCCAAAGCAGCCGGCATGAAAGGCATCATCATCACCGCCAAGCACCACGACGGATTCTGTCTCTGGCCTTCGAAATACACCGAGCACAGTGTGAAGAACAGCCCCTGGCGGGACGGGAAGGGCGACCTGCTGAAGGAACTCTCCGACGCCTGCCGGGAATATGGCCTCAAAATGGGCGTTTACCTCTCGCCCTGGGACCGCAATAACCCGCTTTATGGCAAGCCGGAGTACAACGAGTATTTCAAAAAACAGCTGGAAGAAGTGCTTACCGGCTACGGGGACATCTTCGAGGTATGGTTCGACGGGGCAGTTAGCGAAGAATTTAAAGGGCAGCAGATATACGACTGGCCCGGTTTCATCGCCACCGTACGAAAATATCAGCCCGATGCCGTCATCTTCAGCGATGCCGGGCCCGATATCCGCTGGGTGGGCACCGAGCGCGGCTTCGCCAACCCCACCAACTGGTGCACTCTCAACCGCGATGATTATTACCCCGGCACGCCCCGCTATCTGGAACTGCGTTCCGGCAACAAAAACGGCACACACTGGGTGCCCGCCGAAGTGGATGTCTCCATCCGCCCGGGCTGGTACTACCACGCCGATGAGGACGACAGGGTCAAATCCGGCGAACATCTGGAGCAGATCTATTACAATTCTGTCGGGCGCAATGCCAACCTGCTGCTCAACCTGCCGGTCGATCGCCGAGGGCTGGTCCACGAAAATGATGTAAAGGCGCTGATGGATCTGCGAGGCCGCCTGTACGCCACCTTCACCAACAACCTGGCGGCAGGCGCCCGGGTGGAAGCCTCCAACACACGTGGCGAGGGCTTCGAAGCCAGCTTACTCACCGACGGAGACAACCAGACCTACTGGGCTACCCAGGATGGGGTTAAAAAGGGCACTTTGGTGGTTACCCTTCCCGCCCCCCAAACCTTTAATGTGGTGGAACTCCGGGAATACCTGCCCCTCGGTCAACGCATCGAGGCAGTGAATGTAAAGGCCTGGAAAAACGGAGGGTGGAAAAATGTAGCCGATGTTACCACCGTAGGCAACCATCGCTTTATCCGCATTCCGCGCATCACCACCGACAAACTGCGGATAGAGGTTTCCGCCATGGCCTCTCCGGCCCTCTCCACCCTCGCCCTCTACCACCGCCCTCACGACAACTACCTGCTGGAATCGGAAGAAGAGTTTGACGAGCGTATGGCATGGTGGCGGAACGCCGGTTTCGGGATGTTCATCCACTGGGGAGCTTATGCCGTGCCGGCGGGTATTCACAAAGGGAAAGAGGCCAGCGGCGTGGGAGAGTGGATCATGAATACCGGCCAGATACCGGTGGAAGAGTATGAGCCCTACGCCCGGCAGTTTAACCCCGTAGAGTTCGATGCCGAAGAATGGGTGCGCATCGCCAAAGACGCCGGCATGAAATACATCGTCATCACCTCCAAGCACCACGACGGGTTCTGCCTCTGGGACAGCAAGGTGACGGACTACGACATCATGGATACCTCCCCCTTCGGAAGGGACATCCTGAAAGAACTGCGCGACGCCTGTGACAAGGCGGGCATCAAGCTCTGTTTTTACCATTCCATCATGGACTGGCACCACCCCGACGCCCAGGGCAAGGACTTTGGTAATGCCAACCCCGACGGCCCCGACTTTGCCGATTACCGGGAAAATTATCTCAAGCCCCAGCTCCGCGAGCTGGTGGAAAACTACAACCCTAACGTACTCTGGTTCGATGGAGAATGGATAAACGAATGGACCGAGGAACAGGGTAAGGACTTGTACCAGTACGTCCGCAGCCTAAAGCCGGACATTATCATCAACAACCGCGTCGGCAAGGGGCGGCAGGGTATGCAGGGCATGAACCGGGAAGGCGACGATGTGGGCGACTTCGGCACCCCCGAGCAGGAGATCCTCGACTACGGCTCGGCGGACCTCGACTGGGAATCCTGTATGACCATGAACGACACCTGGGGCTTCAAAAAGAACGACCACAACTGGAAATCCGCCCAAACCCTGATCCACAACCTCGTCGATATCGCCGCCAAGGGCGGCAACTACCTGCTGAACGTTGGCCCTACTGCCAAAGGGCTCATCCCTGCACCCAGTGTCGAACGCCTCCGGGAGATAGGCGACTGGATGGCCATAAACGCACCGGTCGTTTACAACAGCCGCATGTGGCATCAGTACAAAGAAGGCGAAAACGTCCGATACACCACTGACGCTGAGGGCCGCGTTTACGCCACCTGCCTGGAGTGGCCGGGAGAAGCACTGCACCTGAAATATGTGCGGCCCCGGGAAGGCTCAGAAATTGTTATGCTCGGTTTTGAAACGCAGCTGAAATGGACATTTGACCCACAGAAAGGGCTCACCATCCAATTGCCGGCCGAATTACAGGAAGAACGAAACCGCCCCTGCCGATACGCCTGGGCCTTTCGGATGGAAGCCACGCTTCCGGAAGTAACCGCCACACCTACCTTTCACCGCCAGGGCAGGGATGTGGAAAAGCTGGACATCTTTTCGGATGATACAATAGTTAATCTGCACTGCGCCACTCCTGGCGCCCGCATCTTCTACACTCTGGATGGCAGCGAACCTACCGTCGAGTCAAAACAGTATTCCTGTAATATCGCCCTGACGGAGACGGCCACCATAAAGGCTATCGCCGTCAAAGACGGGATGGTGATCAGCCCGGCCAGTGTAGCCGACTTCCGGCGTTCACGGTACAATAGCATACAGCTGAAGCACCCTTATTCGGAAAAATACGACGCCGGCGGCCCTTTGGGCCTGATCGACGGCCGAAACGGCAGCACCACCTTCGCGGACGGCAACTGGCAAGGTTTCGAGGGAAAGGATTTTCAGGCCACCATCGACCTGGGCAGCGTGCAGCCCCTCAGCCTTATCAAAACGACTTTCCTGCGGGACATCGGGGCCTGGATCTTTGCCCCCGAATGGGTGCAGTTTGAGCTCTCGGAAGACGGCGAGCAATTCCATCCGCTGCCCCGGTTTAAGGTTCCTGCCGCCAGGCAGGGCGACCCCACCGAGGTGCTGGAATATTCCATCGAAACGGAAATGAAGGGCCGATTCGTGCGCATTACTGCAAAAAACATCGGCATCTGCCCGGAATGGCACGCCGGCGCCGGGGGAAAGGCCTGGCTGTTTGTGGATGAGGTGGTGGTGGAGTGAGGAGAGGGATATGTAGAGGTGTGAAAGTGTAGAAGTACAGAAGTTTTGATAGGTAAGGGTGTAAGAGAGGCCCGTTGGGACTGTTTATAGTTCCTTGCTTCTAGTTCCTGGCTTACCAGAAACCAGGAACTTTCAACAGCTCCCAGCCCCCCTACAGCCTCCCACACTTATACCTCACCAGGTCATAGATCCGCTCACCTGGATAGACCGGCAGGTTCTTTCTGTTGGAAAAGATGAACAGGGCGCTGTCATCTTGGAAATGCCACTCGGCCCAGGCGCTGTAACCAGTACCGCCACCTGCCTTGCCGATACAATCTCCCAGGCAATGGTTCCAAAGAAGGGCCATGCCAGTGGCCGGATTGTGGACCTCAAACATAGTGTCAAATGTAGCCCGCTCCAGTATCCTTTTCCCATTGTATTCACCGTAATTCAAAATGGCAATAACAAAATGGGAAAAATCTTCGATGTTGCTCTTGAGGTTACCCGCCGGGTAATGCCGATAGACAAACTGATAAACCGGGCTGTTATTCTCCCAATAGGGTGTTACCAACAACCCTTCATTCAGGTTGCTGAGCCGGAAACCGGAGTCGTACATTTCCAGCGGTTCGAGGATGTTTTCCCGGCAGTAATCGCGATAATCCATCCCCGTGATATGCTCTACCATAAGCGCCAGCAGGGAGGAACCAATATTGGAATACAACTCCTGTTCTCCTGGTGGAAAATCCTTCCAGACAGTGGGCCTGTAATGCTCTCCTTCCGGGAGGATATACTCCGGGAGCCATTCGCTGATCGAAGGCTCCTCCCCTGGAATGAAAAAATATTCAAAATCGGGCAACCCGTCTTCGGCCTTCGGCCAGGCCAGGCTGGACGTATGGGTGAGCAGCATGCGCGGCGTAATCTCCTTTTCCGGAAAACCAGGATTACGAACAGCAAAAGGCAAATACAGGTTGATGTCTGCATCCAGTTGTAGTAACCCTCCTTCCCACAACTGCATAACAGAGACGGATATGAACAGCTTGGATATGGACTCCATATTGTACAGGCTGGAACGGGTGGCTGCCTTCCCGGCTGGTACATCCGCAAAGCCGAAGGCGCCTTCCCATGCGATTGCGCCCCCCTTCACTACGCAGGCTGCAACAGAGGGGATTTGCCGGGCCTCCATTTCTGCAAGGATCTCCTCCTCTACATTGATGTCCACCGTGTCACTTTTGCCATTACAGCCCATAATCAATATCAGCGCCCAAACCCCCCAAACCAGAAATATGTTTTTTTTCATTTCTTTTCCTTTGTGGCTTTCAACCGATATCCCACCAGTAATGCAATGTTTATATTCCTGGCGTATGGGTTTTCAGGCCCTTCATAATAATCGCGAATATAACCTTCCACTCTATCCATCATGTTAACCAGGCTATAGCTGGTTCGCAGCCCAACTGTAACTTCCCCGGCTGGCAATTCGAATTCGGCGGCAAACCCGGCGATGAGCCCCAGGTCCGTATTTTTCACATTGGGCATCATGGCCTTTTCTTTTTGTCCTTCAATTTTTATAATGCGAATAGCCTTCAGCTTTTTGGACGCATAAGGCCCCCCGAATAAAAAAGGACGCCATTTTCGTTTCAATGAAACCCGGTACTTCAGTAAAAGCGGGACATGACAATAGTGGATCTTAACTTTGTAGGTAACGTCATCATAGAGAAATGCAGTACTGTAATCCAATCCCTGGGTAATGAAGAGCAGCTCCGGCTGGAAAGCAAACCTTTTTCCAAGCCCGAGAGTATAGAAAATGCCGGCTTGAAAAGCAGGCATGGGTACCCGGTGCACCATCATTCCTGCCTCATAGCCCAGATAAGGCGTTTGCCCGTTTTCGCGAAAACCAATATCTGAAACACTAGGGCCGGCTTTGAGTCCAGCCTGGGCTCCCAGGGACGGCAGGTAGAAAAACAAGAGGTACATTCCGACAGAAAAAATGCTTCTGCTACTCATAGGCATAACTTTGCCTTTTCATACGATTTTTTTCGCCGGGAAGCAATGACGAAAATCAGCAAAAGGGTTTGCCCTGGCTTCAAAATGATAAGCAAGCCAATACTAAATTGAACTGAAATTATCCGCCGTTTTCAACAGCTCCAGGATCTGAGGGTAGGTGTCGTCAGAGATGAGATAATAGATATAACGGCCCTCGCGCTTTGCCTGCACGATACCATTGAAGCGGAGGATCTTCAGGTGATGGGAAGCTGCAGCCTGTTCGATCTGCAAACGTTCGTGAATATCGGTCACTGACATAGGCGCACCATTCCTGAGGATACTGATAATGGCCAGCCGTATCGGGTGAGCAATCGCCCGCAGTGCTTCCGAATATTGCTCCAACCGCTCAAATTCTGTATTCGCCACCATATTTGAAGAAGGTTTAAACCAAAGGTAAGGTAAGGCTTGCCTGCCATGCCATCCACCTGTTTCCTGAATTCAACAGCATGGACTATATCCGCCTGAAAAACATATAACGCTTATTATCAATAACTTGCGAACAATCAAGTTCGGTTTGACCTTGAAACGGCTCTAACGGCGGATAATCCTGGCCAAGCTACAGTTTGTCCTCCTCCCTGGTATGGGAGCAGGACAACTGGCATAAAACATTGCCTTCTTACTATCTTCCTGGGCATTTTCCCCAATATTCCCCCCCTGTACTAACCGGCAAAACCTTATCTTCGGGTCAAAAAACAACAAGGATGATAAAATTCAATGCTTCTAACCTGGCAATGGCCGTTGTGTTGCTCTTCACCGCCTGCCAGTCTGCTACCTCTGATGAACCGAACCAGAATACCCCGCCGGGGCTTGATCTTTCCCTTATGGATACAACCGCAAATCCCGCCATGGATTTCTACCGTTTTGCGAACGGCCGTTGGCTGGACCAGGCAGAGATCCCGGCCGATGAAGACAGCTGGGGAGCATTTGACGAGTTGGGCAAAAAGACCAATGAGAAAGTGCTCACCATTCTGGAATCAACCATAGCGGAAGGCAATTACGACCCGGAGACAGACCAGGGAAAGGCCGTCCTGTTCTACCAGACAGCTATGGATACCGCCTATATCAATGAATTGGGCATTCAACCGATCGAGGGAGAACTCCAGAAAATAGAGTCCATTTCCAGCCTGAAGGAACTGGAAGCCTATCTTATTGAATCTGCTCCCCTTCAATCCAATGCCTTCTTTTCCTTCAGCACCAGGCCCAGCCTCAGCAACAGCGACATAAACGGCGGTTTCCTGAACGAGGGCGCCCTTGGCCTGCCCGGAAAGGAATACTACGTCAAAGACGATGAAGAGACCCTGCGCCTCCAGGGAGAATACAAGGCCTTCGTTCGCCGCGTACTTCAACTAGCGGGAGCCGATGAAGCTTCTGCCAATAAGGAAGCGGAAGATATCTTCCAGGTTGAAAAGCGCCTTGCCGGGTCCCAGTTGGATAAGATCCAGAAGCGCAACCCCCTTCTGATGAACAATCCCCGGGCCAGGAAGGACATCGCCGCCATGACCCCTTCATTTGACTGGGAAGCCTACTTCCAGTCCATCGGGCTTAGCAACATTGATACCTTCATTGTAATGCAGCCCGCCTACATCAAATCTTTGGAAACCGTATTTTCCGAAGTGCCCCTGGACAAGCTCAGGTCTTATACACGATGGACACTACTCAACAGCGCTCTGGCCTACCTGAGTAGTGATTTCGAACAGGCGAATTTCGATTTTTACAAGGGTGTCCTGAGTGGTGTTGAGGAAATGTCCCCTCGCTGGGAGCGGGTGCTGAAGGTAACCAACTTCAGCATTGGAGAAGCGCTCGGCAAGCTGTATGTCGATGCCTACTTCCCGCCCGAAGCCAAACAGGTGGCGGAAGAACTGGTAGCCAACCTCAAAGACGCCTACGCCGAACGCATTCAGCGGCTGGAATGGATGTCGGACAGCACCAAGGACAAAGCACTGGAAAAGCTGGCCAACTTGCGGGTAAAGATCGGCTATCCCGATGAGTGGAAAGATTATTCGAAGCTCGAGGTCAAAGGCAAAGAAGAAGGCGGCTCTTATGCCGGAAACATGATAAACGTATCCCGATGGGACTGGCGCCGAAAGGTCGAAAAAGTCGGCCAACCGGTCGATAAGGGAGAATGGTTCATGCCTCCCCAGATGGTCAATGCCTATTATCACCCGCTCTACAACGAGATCGTCTTCCCGGCCGCCATTCTCCAGCCGCCATATTACAATTATCAGGCGGATGCGGCAGTCAATTACGGTGGAATCGGCGCCGTGATCGGCCACGAGATCTCCCACGGTTTCGATGACCAGGGCAGCCGCTACGACGCTAAAGGCAACCTGAACAATTGGTGGACAGAAGAAGACCGGGCCCGCTTTGAAGCCCGCACCAGGCTGCTGGTGGAGCAATTCAACAGCTATGAGCCCCTGCCTGGCCTGTTCGTCAACGGTGAATTTACCCTCGGCGAGAACATCGGCGACCTGGGCGGCCTCAACGTGGCTTTCGACGGCCTGCAAAAGCACCTCGGAGAACACAGCGGCCCGGGCCTGATAGACGGTTTCACCCAAAACCAGCGCTTCTTCCTCAACTGGGCTACCGTTTGGAGGAGTAAATATCGGGATGAGGCTATGAAAAAACAGGTCAAGACCAACGTGCACGCGCCGGGAAAATACCGGGCGATCGGCCCCATCGTCAATATGCCGGCCTTCTATCAGGCCTTCAATATCGGGGAGGACAGCCCGATGTACCGGGCGGATAGCGTAAGGGTGATGATCTGGTAGAGCAGGAGGCGGAGCAATTCTCATTTGTGCCCATTAGCTGGGTTTAGGGCTATTCCAGAACTGACCTGGGTTTAGAACATCCATTGTCCGGAGCATTATCTAACGATATATCGTCCCTACGGGACTTCAAAAATATGCTTCGTTTAGCCCCTGATTCGCATGAGTCATCCCGAATTTTCCAGGGAGAAATAACCGGGCCTCATAGTATCTGAAAAGTGGGCCCAACCTGCCGGGTTTCCAAAACCCGGTAGGTTTAAACCTGGAACAGAACCCTCGTTTTAGGGTAATTCTTTAACAAAGAAGAGTACGGAATAAACCAACAGGGTTGGCAAAACCCTGCAGGTTAGAAAAATTCAAAATTCGGGATGACTCATGTTTGTTTCTAAAACCCAGATAAGGCCCAAATTGCCGGCCTGTCCTCACTCCATCTTTAAAACCCGCTCGCTCAGCAAGGTATTTCCCTGTTGCAACTGAAGGCCATAAATGCCAGGCGCCAGGGAACCAACCGGCAACTTCCACAGGTTCCGGCCGGCCTCCACCTGCCGTTCCCAGTGCAGTGCCGGCCTCCCGGAAAAGCTGAAAATACGAAGGGAAACTATACCCGGGCCGTCGGCTTCATAGGCCACAGCCAGGATTCCTTCTTCAACCGGATTGACAACGGAAAGCCTGCCAGGCCCGGCAGCATTAAAACGGATGAAAACAATGCCTTCATAGGATTGCCTGCCATCAAAATCCGTCTGGGAAAGCCGGTAGTAGTTGTTGCCCGGTAAAGGCGCCTTATCGGTATAACTATAATGCTGGAGGAGGGTAGAATTCCCTGCCCCCGGAACTCTGGCAATGGTTTCGAAAGCCTTGCCGTCAGCTGAGCGTTCCAGAGTAAAAAAGTCGTTGTTCGCCTCAGTGGCGGTTTGCCAGCTCAATGCGACAGCATTGCCCTGCTTATGGCCCTCAAAGGAAAGGAGCTCGACGGGAAGGGCGCTGGAAACAGCCGACATGGGAGGCGGGTTATTCGGCAGGCAGGGAGGTGTTGCCGTGCCTTCGGCCATCAGATAGGCGCCGGCGTTGATCTCGGATGCGGAAAGGCTTCGCATATCTGTCCCGTTCGAAAGGGTATAATGCATCACCTTGCTGCCGGCAGCAATGACGTGGGCCAGGCCGTGAGCGTGGCCCAGTTCGTGAAGGGCTACACTCTCGAAGTCATATTCACCGGAAGTTGTGGCGTCTCCGTCAAAATTCCAACTGCGGCCGGTTTCCGAAAGCAGGGTGGCATCGTCCTTGAAACGGATATCGACGTCTTCTATATACCAACGGGTGTTTGCTCCCTCGCAGGAGGGGACAGTGAGTGCATCTCCTTTAAAATACAGGTTAGTTAACCCTAATGTTCCCGAACTCAGATTATCGACAAAGGAGACTACCTGGTTGTTGTCCCGGAGGCCTGCGTTAGTCCCGGTACCCGAAGCATTCCGGTCAAAGTTTACCCCCGTGGAAGTCCGCCAGTTGTTCAGCGCCCGCTCGAAAGCCGCGACGGCATTGGCATTACCGGCAAAGTCTTCCGAAGGACTGGGTTCATCGTTGTTGTATTGAAAAGTGTAGCCGCCGTTGCCATCTATAGAAGCCAGTTTGGGTAGTATGCGGGTCACTTCAGAGAAATTGTAGTAATCATTATAAGTAGGTATCACCGCATAATCAATAGTAATGCTTTTCGACCCAACTGTCAAAAAATTGTTGTCCCACACCGTCACAACACCGGTGCCCGCCTGCTTGGGGATCTTCACCCGGATCTCGGTGCCGGACCAGGAAACAATATCAGAGCCATAGGCGGTAGCAACAATAGTGGCTCCACCGTTGTCGGCATTGCTGAACCAAACCGTCCCTTCCATGTCCCCAAAACCCGAACCCTTTATCACCAATTCATTGTTCACAACCGTCGTACCGGCAATAAAAGCCGATGCGGGCCCGGTTCCGTTTTCCAGGCTGGAGATCCCTCCCATACCCCGGCCCTCTATGCTCTGTTCTTCACTGAGGCCTCTGGCCGGAAATGCCGCCCCTTCCGGTGTCTCTGCTTTTTCTCCAAGCCGCTGTTCGATCTTGCGTAAGAGCTCCGACTCAGAATAGTAAGCCTGGCTGCCTATGTCGTAATACACGCCTCCCTGCCGTTTCAGGATGCCCTGCACCCCGGCGTGGGGCGTACATTGCCGGATACCCGCCAGGACATTCCGGTAGTCCTTATAGTCTATGCTAAAGTTGTCTGCATTCAGGAACACCACAAAATCGTGATGAGGGTCCATCTCAACCTGGGGATAAGTAATTTGCATATTAAGGCCCATTTGGCCGCCTTCACCAATTACCGCCACCTGCAGGGACTCTTCCCTTCCCTTGAGATAGGCGATAACGTCGAGGACGTATAAGGTGTAAATGTTCTTTCTGCCTTCTCCCCAATAGGATACCTGATGATTCAGCCGTGCCAGGACAATCTGTTCCGCTTTATCCACCCGCTGCTCCAGCGGCACCGGAGTGATGGTGGCGCCCAGAGGCTGAACATAGAATAATAACCAAATCGCTGATACAATCGTAAACTTCCAGCCCATAATGTTTCGGTTCTTGGTTAAAAGTCTTATCTGGTCAGGTAGAAAACAGCCCTTGAGAGCGTGTTTGTAGTTACAAAATTAAAATATTTCAGGAATGTTTAAGAATAGCGGAAAGATTGGAAGATCGGAACCAGAAACTTTGAACACCCCTTATGCCCTCAATACGGATCCACATCCACATTCACCCGCACCCCGCTGAGCCCCGAAACCTGCTGCATCCTGTCTATGGATTCCTGCACCACTTCCTTAGCGAAACGGATCTTCTTCGCGTCCCGGGGCAGTTTAACGAGAAAATCCAGGAGGTAGTAACCCCTCACCCGCCCTACATAGGGCACCGCCGGGCCGATGGCCCATTCCCCGAGCTTCCCCTTGAGCATTTTTTCGAAGGCCTGAGCTCCTTCATTCACCGTTTTGGGGTTTTTATGTTTCAAAGTGATGCGGATGAGGCGGTAATAAGGCGGATATTTAAACTGCTGCCGTTCCATCATTTCCCGGGTAAAGAAGCCGGCGTAGTCATTGTCCAGCACTTCCCGGATGACCGGGCTGGCCGTATTGAACGCCTGTATGACCACCTTTCCCTGCTTGTGTTTACGCCCGGCGCGCCCGCTGACCTGCAGCATGAGCTGAAAGGCCCGTTCCCCGGCGCGAAAATCGGGAAACTGCAAGAGTTGGTCGGCGCTAAGCACTCCAACGATACCCACCTTCTCAAAGTCCAGCCCTTTGGTGACCATCTGGGTGCCGACCAGAATGTCCAGGCGGCCTTCCTCGAAGTCATTGATCAGGCGGGCGTGGGCATTTTTGCCCCGCACTGTTTCCAGGTCCATGCGGCCGACCCTGGCATCGGGCAGAAAGATCTTGAGTTCATCCTCTATCTTTTCCGTTCCGAACCCCTTCAGTGTCAGCTGTTTGGAACCACAGGCCGGGCAGGCATCGGGCAGGTGGGTGGTATAGCCGCAGTAATGGCATTTCAATGCATTCCTGAACTTGTGGTAAGTCAGGCTGACATCGCAGTGGATGCACTCGGAATGCCAGTCGCAGGTGAGGCAGCGGTAGGTGGGAGAATAACCCCGGCGGTTCTGGAACAGGATGGCCTGCTCCCCTCGTTCAAGAGCCGCCTTGAGTTCATCCAGCAAAACGGAAGTGAAGTGAGAATGCAGTTTTTGTTCCTGCATGGCCCGCTTGGCATCCACTAATTCTACGGACGGAAGCTGAAGGCCACCGAAGCGCTCCGGCATTTCCACCAGGCCGTATTTACCGTTTTTCGCATTGTGATAGGATTCGACAGAAGGGGTGGCAGTGCCCAGCAGGGCTTTGGCGCCGTGCAGGTGAGCCAGATAGACGGCGGCATCCCGGGCATTATAACGAGGGTTGGGGTCGTATTGCTTGTAGGAGTTGTCGTGTTCTTCATCGACTATGATCAGCCCCAGCTTCCGGAAGGGCAGAAAAAGAGCGGAACGGGCGCCCAGAACGGCCGGCTTGCCCTTTAGCACCTCATTCCACATCTCCACCCGCTCGTTGTTGTTGAGGCGGGAATGGTAAATGGCGATCTGTCCGCCGAAGACCTTCTCCAGCCGCCCGGTGATCTGAGTGGTAAGAGCGATCTCCGGCAGAAGGTAAAGCACCTGTTCTCCTTTTTGAATGGCCTCCTGTATGAGCTCGATATAAACGCGGGTCTTACCGCTGCCCGTCACGCCGTGAAGAAGCACCACGTTCTTATCTCTGAAATGGCCCCGGATCTCGTTCAGCGCCCGTTGTTGCTGCTCCGCAAGGGTATCGGCATCCATAATTTCCTCCTCATACCCTCCCAGGCGGCTCACCTCCCGTTCGTACAACTCGAAGATCTCTTTTTTTTCCATAGCTTTCAGGACGGAGGCATCAACACTGGCTTTCGAGTATATATCCTGCCGGCGGACGAACTCCAGCTTTTTGGCCAGCTGCACATAAGCCATAAGGGCTTCCACCTGCCGGGTGGAACGGCTGCACAGTTCGAAAGCTTCCTCCAGCAGTTCCGGATGGGAAGCATAGGGCTCCTGCAGGCGCACGCAGGAGACTGTCTTGGGTTTATACTTGGCTTTCAGATCTTCCTTGAGGTAAATGATGCGCTTTTCCAGCATGCGCCGGATCAGCGGATAGACGGTTTTTTGCTGCAGGATGCCCCGCACATCGTCGATGCTGATCTCGTTCTGAATGCTGAGGGCTTCGGCAATGAGGTATTCCTTATCATCCAGCCCGTCGAAGTCCTCATCAAAGAGGGGGCTGAGGGTAAGCCGGGTCTCACTGGCCAGCTTGAGGTTGGCCGGCAGTGCGGCGTGCATCACTTCCCCCAGGGTACAGAGGTAATAATCGGCCAGCCATTGCCAGAGTTGCAGCTGCATCTTGTTGATGATGGGCTCATCATCGACCACCGATAAAATGGGCTTGGGCCGGTATTCTTCCGGCGCCCGCCGGTGTTGTTCAATCACCAGAGCGGTGTATAGCCTGGACCTGCCGAATTGCACTTCCACCCGCTTGCCGAATACCGCTTCCGCTACGAGATGCTCAGGTACTGCATAGGTATAAGGCTTGGGCACTGCCAGTGGCAGAATGACCGTTACGTAGGTTTGGGTGGCGGTGATGGGGTGCATTTGTGTAGTGTATTCGTGTATTCGTGTATTCGTGTATTCGTGTATTCGTGTATTCGTGTATTCGTGTATTCGTGTATTCGTGTATTCGTGTATTCGTGTACCCACCTGTCGTTTCAAAAATATCACTTTTTTGCTTAAGCACGAAGCATACTTGAAACAAAAAAGTAAAATTCTTATCTTGCATAAGATATAACACAGGCGCATGGAAACCACCACAAAAAAAATTACTTATAAAGAGTTTCGTCAGATGGAATTTGACGAAAACGACCGCTTTTTCTACGAGCTCCTAAATGGTGAACTAGTGAAGAAATCTGCACCTTCGGCCCTGCATCAGCGTATTTCCCGGCGGCTATCCTTTAAGATCGAGTCCTGGATACAAGAAAAGGATCTCGGAGAGTTGTTTTATTCTCCTATCGATGTCTTTCTGGATGATTACAACGCCCCGCAACCTGATCTGATTTTCATCAAAAAACAACGGCTTGAAATTGTCCATCTGGATAATGGTATTGTCGGGGTGCCTGACCTGATCGTTGAGATCATCTCTCCCAGTTCCATTAAGCGTGATCGTTTTGATAAAATGAATATCTACCAGAAATTCAAAGCTTCCGAATATTGGATCGTTGACCCGGCCAACAGCAGTATTGAAATTTACACCCTGCAGAATGACGAACTGGAGATCACCGATTTTGCTGCTGAAAAAGGGATTGTCCAATCTCCGGCGCTTGGCGGTTTAGAAATTGAAATGATGAATATCTTTGAATAAACAGCTACTGCCCTCTTCAATCGCCGGCCAGTAGGGAACTCATCCGCCACCGGCCGCCCGCTTTTTTTTCAAAGCCCACTCTGTAGCCTACGGGGTTGCCCAGAAATTTACCAAAAACATATCCCTGCGTCCCGCTGAGCAATTCCACCCGCATCCAGGGGTAAGCCTCGCCGCCGATCTCCTCCACCTTATCTTCCTCCAGGATGGTGACGATATCGTAGGAGATGGTTTTGAGAATGCGGCTGTTCAGGCTGGGTTGCTCGCGAAGGCGCACCCCCGCCCCGGCGATAGCTCCGTAATCGAAAGGCTCATACTGGCCAGGCCAGGTAGAAAAGTAGTAAGGCGCCGTAAAAACCGTGCGGTTGTCAGAAAAAGTGCCGCCTTCTTCCAGCAGCCGGCCGAGCAGAGGCCAGATCGGGAGAGTGTCCGGCTGTTTGGAGTCGAGCCCCCAGATGCTGACGAAATCATCAAAGCCGTTTTCAGCGCCGAAGCTCACTTTGATGTCTTTTGCAGTAACGTCCAGCAATCCAAAAACATCCTTTTCGGCAACTGTCAGTTTTAGTTGCTCGCGAAACACGAAAAAGGCCGTGTCCAGCAGAGCTTCATCCACCGGATACAGCTTGCCTTCCTCCTTCACCTGATAGGTGGGTAAGGTATCCGTTAGGTCGGCTTTAAAAGAAAGATATAGCTTTCGAAGGGAATCGCGGCTGATGGCAGGTTTTTCGGCCTCGGAACCGGCGGAAGCCCCGCCGGGTTGCTGGCCACCGGAGCCACAGCCCGCCAGCAGTAAGCTCAGGCTTAAGCTAAGGAATAACGCTCTCATATCAGGGGGTTTTTCGTTTTTTAACCCCACTAATTTACAATATTGCCAACAGCCTGCGGTAAATCGTAAATCAAAAATCAAAAATCGCAAATCAAAACACCCCTCTACAAGCCATTCCAGCTGTCCAGATAGACCTTCCACTGCCCGTCCGGCGTTTTTTTCCAGACGATGACGTACTTGCCTTCCCAGAACACCTCCTTTCCATCCCCCAGGCGGGTGGCGCCCTCGTAATACCCCCAGTCGTACGCGGTGTCACCCTGCACCACGATCTCTTCCGGTTTGATCCGGTGGTGGATGGTGCGGCTCTCCCGGCCGGCAGGGGGCGTCCAGTAGCGGCGGATGGCTTCCTCGCCGCGACGGATATCTCCGCGTTGCGGGAAGAGCTTGCCGTCGGAAGTATAAGCAGCGACTACAGCTTCGAAATCGCCCTCCACCAGGCTTTGGGAAAAGGCATCGATGTTCTGATGGATAATACCCAAACCGGAAGCCAGGAATTCTTCTTTGAGCTGCTGATAAGTAGCTGCCAGAGCAGCTATTTCATCACTGTGCTCATGCAGGTTGACATTTCCCTGGAAAGCCCCCAGAGCCAGCCCGTCCAGTTGTTCTACCTGTTCCACCCATTGGCTCCAGGAGGGCAGTTCCGCCAGTTTGCCGTAATACAGGCTGTTAAAGCCATCGATGGCATAATGCGAAGTCCGGTTGATCCAATCTCCTTCGCTTTCCACAAAAACGGCAAAAGGCGCGATCATATCCTCCGAACTGGGATCCAGCGAATAGCGCCTGGTAAAACCATAACGGGCGGACAACCAGGAGCGCATGCCCACCACGCCCAGGGAAGGGTCGGCGGGCGCCCACTGCCCGGAAGCCTGGTCATACACCTCCAGCCAAACGTGGTCGTTGTGCTGCCGGCCGAAGACGGAGGCTTTGTTGCCCACTTCGGCAACCCTTTGCTCCGCATCGGCCTGCCGCCGATCGGATCTGACGTGCAGGTTGGCCTCCCTCACCCGGCGCATTTTGACATCGAGAGCTTCCAGAGAAGCCTGGGTTACCATCGCCAGTTCATTGCAGTTGCCGCCGCGCCGTTTCAGGATGTCCTCCACGCTACGCTTTTTATAATCGGTATAAGTCCAGTCGAAATAGCGGGCGTACCAGTCCACCACTGCTTTAGCTTTCCCGAAGTCCGTCTCCGCTTCGGCTGTAATGTGCCGGGAAAAGGCGGGAAGGTCAGCAAGAGCCAGTTGGAACAAGCTGTCGGTGGAAAGCTCCTGGCTGAAGGCCGGGATGGCCAGAATAAGAATTGGAAAGAAAAGATGTTTTTTCATGGTGATGTAGTCGGGTGAACTAATGTGCATACGTGAGGGCACGCCCCAAACTCCAGGAAGATGCCCTCAGTGTCTCTAATTCGAAGAAACATGGGTATAACTAATATTGCCTACCTACTCACACTTTCAAACATTTACACAATCACCCCTTCTTCAACGCCCCCTCCACCACCTCATCATCTGCAATATTCGGCAGGGTGATCTTCAGCCCCGGCGTTTGCTCCATGGCGCGCCGGGCGCTGTGGATGGCCCCTTCATTGCGGGCCCAGGAGCGGCGGGCGATGCCGTTGTTGACGTCCCAGAAGAGCATGCTCTCCAGGCGGCGCCCGGCTTCCGGAGTGCCATCCAGCACCATGCCGAAGCCGCCGTTGATCACCTCTCCCCAGCCTACACCGCCGCCGTTGTGCAACGAAACCCAGGTGGCGCCGCGAAAGCTGTCGCCGATCACATTATGGACGGCCATATCGGCGGTAAAGCGGGAGCCGTCGTAGATATTAGCGGTTTCGCGGTAGGGGGAGTCAGTGCCGGATACGTCGTGGTGGTCGCGGCCCAGAACGACCGGAGCGGAAAGCGCGCGCCGGGAGATGGCATCGTTGAACGCCCTGGCAATGCGAATACGCCCCTCTGCATCGGCATACAGAATGCGCGATTTGGAGCCGACAATGGGTATATTCTCATCCGCCGCTTCGATCCAGCGAATGTTGTCTTTCAGCTGAGGGTGGATCTCCGCCGGAGCTTCGGCCAGGATCTCTTTCAGTACCTGAGCGGCAATGGCGTCCGTCTGGTCCAGGTCGGCCTTGGTGCCGGAGGTGCACACCCAGCGGAAGGGGCCGAAGCCGTAGTCAAAACACAGGGGCCCCATGATGTCTTCCACATAAGAAGCGTACCTGAATATCCCTTCCTCCTCATTTTTCCAGATGTCGGCGCCGGATTTTCCCGCTTCCACCAGGAAGGCGTTGCCGTAATCCCAGAAGTACATGCCCCGCTCCGCCATGGCGTTCACGGCTTTTACGTGGCGCCGCAGGGTGGAGCGCACTTCCGCCATGAAGCGCACCGGGTCTTTGTCCAGAAGTTGTTTGGCCTCTTCGAAAGTAAAGCCGGCCGGGCAGTAGCCCAGGCCTTCGATATTGTGCAGGGAAGTCTGGTCGGAACCGAGTTCCACCTCTACTTCCTCCTCCACGAGTTTCTCCCACAATTCCACCACATTTCCCTGATAAACCAGCGTGATAGCTTCCTCATTCCGGCGGCATGCCTCCATTCTGGCGATCAGTTCGCTGGGATCGGAATAAATGTTCTCTTTTTGGATATAACCGTCGGTGAGCCGTTGCCGCACCGCGTCGGGATCCACCTCGGCGATGACCCCGACCGCGCCGGCAATGACGGCGGCCACCGACTGCGCGCCCGACATCCCACCCAGGCCGGAAGTGACGAACACCTTACCGTGCAGGCTGTCCCTGCCCAGCTTCTTGAGCCGCCCGGCATTGAGCAGGGTAATGGTAGTGCCGTGCACGATGCCCTGCGGGCCGATATACATGAAGGAGCCGGCAGTCATCTGCCCGTAAGAAGTGACGCCCAGGGCGTTGTACTTGTTGTAATCCTCCTTACTGGAATAGTTGGGCACCATCATGCCGTTGGTGACCACCACCCTCGGGGCGTCCTTATGGGAAGGGAAGAGCCCCAGCGGATGGCCGGAGTAAAGCACCAGCGTTTGCTCATCTGTCATCTCCGCCAGGTATTTCATCACCAGGCGATACTGCGCCCAGTTCTGAAAGACGGCCCCGTTGCCACCGTAGGTGATCAGCTCGTGGGGGTGCTTGGCCACCTTGGGGTCCAGGTTGTTCTGTATCATCAGCATGATGGCAGCCGCCTGACGGGAGCGGTGCGGATATTCATCGATCGGCCGGGCGTACATCTCGTAATCCGGCCGGAAGCGGTGCATGTAAATGCGGCCGTAGTCCTCCAGTTCACGGGCGAACTCGGCGGCCAGCACCTCGTGGTGGCGGGGGTGGAAATACCGCAGCGCGTTCCTGATGGCCAGGGCTTTTTCTTTATCGGAGAGCACCCCTTCGATAACCCTTTTGGGCGCATGGCTGACGTTTGGGTCGTAAGGCTTAAGGGCAGGTAATTCTTCGGGGATGCCTTCGAGGATGGCGTCGTGGAATGCGGTGGTGACGTTCATGTTTGGTTAGGATTGTTTTCGGGGTGAATATACGAATTTTCTATGCCAGTACATTTTCCAACCTCTCTTTCCACTTTCGCCATTCCGGCATTTCCCTTGTTTGCAGCTCGAAAAAGGCGGCATTATGATTGTGGTGAACCAGATGGCAGAGTTCATGAACGATCACGTATTCGATACAACCTTTGGGGGCTTTCATCAATTCAATATTGAGAATAACCTTTCCCTTCGGCGTGCAACTGCCCCAACGCTTTTCCATCCACTTGACAACCAAGGCGGAAGGTTCAACCCCGTACTTTTTGAACCGGGTGATCCATTTCTCCGCTATTTCCCGGAATTTCAACTCCGCACGCGCCTTGTACCAATCAAACACCAGTTTTTTTGCTCTGGTTTTGTCTCTGGTATGAACCTCCAGAAAGCCCCTTTTCAACTTGACTTCCTCTTTCGGAGCGTCGAGGATCTTTAAACGATATTGCCTGCCAAGATACAAATGGCCCTCTCCGCTAACATATTTCCGGGGTGGAGTCAACGGCTCAAAAGACAGAAAATAGCTCTGTTGCTTCAGTATCCAGGGAGCTCGTTTGCGGACCTTTTCCAGAACCTTGTCCAGGGCGACGTCCACCGGCGCTTTCACGGTCACTTTCCTGTCTGGATGGACGGTTATCCCCAGGGATTTTCGCTCCTGATACTTCAAGTCGAAGACGATCTCTTTGGAGCCGAATTGCAGCCGGTGTTCGCTCATTTTGCTTATTTGTACCTCAACTTTGCCACTTCAATGCTTCGGGCGGCAATATCGTCAATATCACCAAAAGAAAGGCTTACACCGTATTTATCCCGGATGTCATCCATCAGAAAATCGCCGATAGCGATCTCCATCTGGCCGATCAGGCCGGATTTATCCCACCAATCCACCTTTGGTTTGCCGTTATCCAGCACGAGCTGTTGTACTAAATCATCAATACCGCCGCCAGCTTCGGCAGCTATGGTCCGGGCAAGCCCCTCCTCCTCGAACTTCAATTTAAAGGACTCGAATGTAATGCCATAAAACGCCTGAGCCACTTCCCTACCCCTCAGGCTTTCCGGAATATCGCTGCCGGTGCGATGCAGCACCGACTCCTCGATGTCTTTAGCCCGCTTCAGGTACTCCGCTTCCGAGATGCGCCGCTCTTCGTATGCCCGGATGGTTTCTTTCAAAAGCTCGGAAAACTTTTTGTAGAACGCCGGGTCCTCATCCATCTTTTCATTGATGTGCTTCGCAGTGCGGTGAGCAATGGTGTCCGCCCTGGCCGCTACGCCCGTGATCTTCGCCACCTCCTGCTCGAATTCTTCTTTGTCGAAGATGTTGACCAACTCCGTAATGGGCCTCACTTCATGGGAAGTGACGTGTTTGTCGATCAGCTTCTGGATCTGATCTTCATAGGATTTAAAATCCACCACATCGGCGAAACGTTGCCGGACGGAAAGGCGGAGCCTGGAGAAGAACCCCAGGTCGTACTTATATCTATCGATCTCCTTTTGCGGTGTTTCGGTATTCCATTCAATGCTGGATAAAGCCAGTTTGAGCAAACGAGCATATACGCTGAGCTTGTCATAGAATGCCGCTCGTTTGGCTTCATCGCGAAGGGCTTCCTCGTAGGCAGGCTCGTCGTATTTGTTGGGCACGGCTTTAAAGATGTCCCAGAGTTCGGAATGCGCCTGCGGCAGCTTTTTGGCCTCTTCGGCAATATTGACCAGGGTAAACTCCAGGTCCTCGGCATCGAATTCCTGGAAGCTGGAATAGGTGCGCAGGGCTTCATCCAATTCTTTCAGCACACCATAGTAGTCGATGATAAAACCGTAGTCCTTTCCGGAATGCACCCGGTTGACACGGGCAATGGCCTGCAATAGGGTGTGCTCCCGCAGGCTGCGGGTGAGGTAAAGGAACGTATTCCGAGGCGCGTCGAAGCCAGTCAGCAATTTATCCACCACGATGATGATCTCCGGTTCGTCGTCGTACTTGAAGCGGTTGATGAGGTGTTTTTCGTATTTTTTGGGGCTGCCACCAAACTCGTCCATCCTGCTTTTCCAAAAGCGTTTGACCTCATCGCTGGATTCGTCATACGCACTGTCCTCCCCTTCCCGCATATCGGGCGGAGAGATAAGCACCTCCGAGGAGACCCGCCCGATATCATCCAGGTATTTTTTGTACTTGATGGCGGACAATTTGCTCTGGCAGACGAGCTGCCCTTCCAGTCAGTGCCGCGCTGGCGTCGCGGTAGTGCTCGCTGATGTCCCACGCAATGGCGTAGATCTTCTGGTCGGCGACGTTCAGCTGATCGGCGCGGCTGAATTTCTTTTTCAGGTCCGCCCGCTGGTATTCGGTCAGCGGCTCAGAGACTTTGGCGAAATAGGCGTCGATCGGGCGCTCGTTGACCTCCTGCAGGGCATGGCGGTAGCTTCGTACAGCAGGGGCACCACGGCTTTATCCTTTACCGCCTGATCGACCGTGTATTTGTCGATCAGCCCACCGAACTTTTTGGCGGTATTCTTTTCTTTCTTCCGCAGGGGCGTCCCGGTAAAGGCTACAAAGCAGCCGTTGGGAAACACCTTTTCCATACTGATGTTGAAAATGCCGTGCTGGGAGCGGTGCCCTTCATCTACCAGAACAAAGATGTCGGGCGATTCGAAGGGTTTCCGGGCCTGGTTGACCGCGGTATCGAATTTGTTGATGATGGTGGTCACCACAGCGTCGCTCTTGCTGCTCAGCAACTCCAGCAAGTGCTTACCGGTCCGGGCCTGCAACACGGGCAGATGGCACTTTATAAATGTCTGATAGATCTGATCATCCAGGTCCACCCGGTCGGTGACGATGACGATCTTGGGGTTGCGGATGGCCTTGTCGAGGGCAATGGCCTGAGCCAGCATCACCATCGTGAGCGACTTGCCGCTGCCCTGGGTGTGCCAGATGACCCCGCCCCGGCGCCTGCCGTGCTCCAGCGCCCGCAGCCGTTCCATCGTCCTTTTGATGGCAAAATACTGCTGGTAGCGGGCGATCTTTTTGGCGCCGGCGTCATAAACGATGAAGTTGAATGTGAGATCCAGCAGGCGGGTAGGACGGCAGAGGGCCCAGAGGTATTGGTCCTGTTCGGTAGTTGCCCGCTCGTACTCCGCCGCTTTTTCGAAGTGTCGGCGCACGTAGGCGTAGCGCTGGGCAAACAGTTGTTGCATCTGCTCGTCCGCCAGGGGGCGGTTCTTCAGTTCGCTCAGCGTTTGACCGAACTGCTGCGCTTCTGCTTCCGATTCCATCTGCTCCTTCCACTTCGACCAGAACTTTTCTTTCGTCCCGGTCGTAGCATAAGCCGCATCGTTGGTAGCCAGGCTCAGCAGGATCTGCGAGTAGGCATAGAGCAGGCGGATACCGTCCTCCTGCTGGTTGCGCAGGTGCTGGGAGATGGCCTGGCTGATCGGCTCCTTGATGTCCGGCCGCTTGCATTCGATGACTACCAGGGGGATGCCATTGACGAACAGCACGATGTCGGGCCGGTAATGCTCGTGGCTGCCGGCGCGCTGCACGCTGAATTCTTCGGTGAGGTGAAAGGTATTGTTCTCCGGTTGCTTCCAGTCGATGTACTGTAGAGTGTAGCTTTTCTTATCGCCCTCGATGGTTTCTTCCATCGCCCTGCCCAGGGTGAGGAGGTTGTACACGGCCTCGTTGGCGGCGATGAGGCCTTCCTGCAGGGGCACATCCTTCAGGGCGTTGATGCCGGCCTGTATGCTGCTCTGGGAGAAATCGTATTCGCCGCCCTTGTACTGTATTCGGTTGATCTTCTGCAGTTGCGCTTCCAACACACTCTCCAGCAACACCGCCGAGCTTTTCCCGCCGCGCAGCCGCAGGGCTTCCTCCGTAGAGAGGTAGGCATAGCCCAGGTTTTGGAGAAACTGGAGAGCGGGGAGTTGGGAGATGTGATCTTCCTGGAATGAGGGTGGCTTCATGGCTTAATGATTGCATTCATATCCTTGCAAATGGATGTCAAGGCTCCATATTTTGACTAAGTAAGCCGGATACTTTGAGCATTGCTCCTTCCATTGTTTTATGATAATGTGATCGCCCAACCCAACACCAGCCTGCGCTGTATTTGGAAAATCAGCTAACCATTTTTTGACATCCTCGGCTTCTGGATATTCCAGTGGTTTCCAGGGCGATTCGCCTTCAATAGATGCCAGAACCTGATCGGAAAATTTCTGTGCAAAGTCTTGCCTTTGATTTCCATTGTTAATACGCGCGATGTGATTGCCTGTTTCGATTACAGTAGTGATTGGTAATAGAAAAGTGTCGCCATTGTTAATTCGGCTTTCAAAATTGGCCAGAACTTCTCCCCTGTCCTGATTGAATTGGGGAACGTCCAAAACATTTAAGAATACGGAAGTATCAACAATCCAAATTACGGGGTTTCCGGGCATGCCTGATAATATTATTTAATGGACTCCAACCACTTCAAGGCTTTCCGCTTTTTCTCCTCCGAGCCAGGATGGTGTTTTACAAAACGGTCAATAAGCCCCTTGGTCAGCAGCTCCCCGAGAGCGCCCTGGGCGGTCAGTTCCGGATAATCCGTAAAGTCTTCCAGCCGCGCCAGTTCACTCCAGCCGGTTTGGGGGTTACGGTAGCAAAAAACGACGTCGGGAACTGCTTCATCCGGCAAAGCATCCAAAAGGGCCGGGTTGTGGCTGCTGATCAGCACGGCCAGCTGTTTTTCTTTGGCAATATCATTAATAGATTGCAGCAGCTTGCCCGCCCGGCTGGGATGGACACCGTTGTCCACTTCCTCAATGATCACTAGGCTTCCAGGCTCAGCAGACAACAAGGCAGCGGCCAGCGCCAGAACCCTCAGCGTACCGTCGGAAAGCAGGCCGGCATCGCAGTAGTGTTCTTCACCTCCAAAAGTTTCTTTCAGTTGGATCATTACCTCGCCGCGGGGCCCCTCAAGGAAATCGATTCCCGCAATGCTCTGCTCCGGCAGGCTTTGGATGAATTCCAGTAAGGTGTTTCTGTTTTTCTCTTTTTCATCTTCACTATTCCATAGATGATAGAGTACCGCCGAGAGGTTACTTCCATCTCCCTGAAGCTTTTTTTCCGACAGAAAGCTGTAATCCCGCATCTTCTGAGGAACCGGGTCCAGAAATAAAATACCCGCCAGGTGATCCTCAAATCTTTTGGCCACCCTTGGGATCGACTGCTTTGCCTCTTTATGCCCGTCGGCGAAGCGGGCGGCGCTTTCCAACTGGAGAAATACGGCCATCTGATCTGTACAGGAAACCTGAGGCTTCTTTCCTCCTCTGGCAAAATTGTTGTACTCGACACTGATCTGGGTATTCACCCCCTTGCTGGGTTCGATTGTACGATACAAGGTATTGTAGCCTTCCTGCTCAGGGGCATAAACCGTTTCGCTTTCAATGTGCAACTCATCGTTTTCCCGAAGCCCCAGGCTCAGTTCGAGCGTATTGTAGAGGCCATCATGCTTCTTCAAAAAAACGATTTTGCCTTTAAAGGGGGAAAGCGTACACCCCAGCCCGAATTCCTTTGCACCGCGCCGGGGCAGGTCAGCGACCCTGCCCCGGACGACCTGGTCGTTTTCATTGACCATATACTGCAGGGAAGACAGTTTGTGCCCCTGCGCCATCCAGTTCAAAAAGCGGATGGCCTCCAAAGCGTTGCTCTTTCCCGAAGCATTGGCGCCCACTAACACCGTGAGGGGCGAAAGCTTGAGCTCCGCCTGTCGGTAACTTTTGAAATCCCGGATGGTAATCTTGCCGATCATGCTGTTCGTGTCTTTTATGCAGTCCTAAGATACGTTTTTTTGTTATTGATGGTTTTTCTCATGGTAAAAGACCTGAACTTTGTGGAAATCCTTGTGGAATTTAAACTATTGAATAACAAAATATTGCCTCTAAAAAAAATCAGAACGGCTCCAATTTTCCAAGTTTTTGTGGAATTGAAACCTTGCGCTTCAGCTCATCCGTAATGACAGCCGATAACTTTCAATACTTCTGGACTTTGGACGTGCCCCATTTGAAGTCGGAAGTGGGAAATCGGAAGTCGGAATTTGGGTCCAAATAGGTGCTCAACGCCTGTTTTTCCGCCTTCCGCCTTCCGATTTCCGACTTTACCCTAGGACCGTCCAAAGTCCAGAGTGCTTGTTTTATCGGATCATTTACCCTAACTTTACAGTGCCTTCGCTGCATGAACTCCGACTTCAGGTCGTTGTCCATACGGACTTAGTGCAAGCGCGGGCATCCATTAATTTGTCAACTTCCGGTATTCCCGGTTTGTTGTAAAGATAAGCCGACCTGGCCTGGCCGCATGGCCAGAGAGCATGTTTAAAGGCAGTCATTTGGGCTGCAAATTGCATATTCAGGAACCTCGCTTCGGCTATTTTCTCGTCCGTAGCGCCGCTATGCACTCGAAAATCAGCCTTGCGAGAACCCCAAATCTGCAATTTTCGCTTTCAAAGCACCGCCTTCAAACATGCTCTGTCGGGCCGCGAAAAGTCCCCGGTTCTTCAACCGGGGTTTTTTGTTTTGAGCTTCTACGAAATGCTCTTGTATCAGGTTATGCAAACGAAAAAAAGAAAAGCAAAAGTTTCAAAACAAGTAAGTCGCTGATATTCAGCACCTTTTTCGTTTGCACTTTTCAGCTTCCTGCAAACGAAAAAACATGTTTTGCAAACGACATCAATTCTTTTTACTGTAAAAAGTCTTTCTTCTCCCCCTCCTGTTAACCTTAATCAAATTCTTTTCGAGCATTTCTTTAAATAAACGAGAAACATCTGAAATTTTACTATCAGGTAGAACCAAAACCTCTCTTGCCTTTTCATTATCAATCTCTTCAAATTCATTCAAATACCTTAGTATAACTTCAATTTGCTTTTGTTTTGTTTGCTGTTTATTAAGAATATATGTTCTCTCATCTTTTGCAGAAATGAGCTTTGACTTATGGATGAGATATTTTAATCCGCTGGTTTTACCTGTGGTTTCTATAAATTCGATATCCTGTAACTCTCTCAATATCCTTTTCAGTTGAACCTTGCTTATATGTGGGCTTTCTTCCAGTTCTTTCAAGGTTATTTTGTTTGTTCTGCAAATTGCATCAAGAACAAGCAATTTTTCCAGGTCCATATCATGGCCAAACAATTCTTTGAAGTAGAAACTGAGTTGAATGAGTTGTTCAGAAAATGTCTCAGCAGAAACCCGGAAGATCAAACTATTTTCAGTTTCTTGCGAAACAGGTAATGACTTACCTTTCATCAACAATTCAGTGAATATTTTATCGAAACCACTTCCTGCTTTTTCCGCGTATTTGGTTTCTCGTAAAATATCCATGATATATGGATTCCTTGGATTTGATTTTCTCAAATAATTGTGAATGGTAATGCCATCAGGAAAACCTCCAGGACTCTCAAACTCAATATAATGATCATATTTTCTAATCTCAATATAGGCCTGCCTAGAATAATCACGATGGGCAATAGCGTTGATCAATAGTTCCCTTAAGACTACTTCAGGGTAATCCTCTATATATTCCCTGAAAAGCCCGAATCTGAACTCTGTGAGGTTTATTTCCGACTTCAGTTGCTGAAAACTTTCATCAGCTATCTGAAGTAAATCGCCCTTGAATTCATAAGGTGTATAAGTTCCATCCTGTTTGTAGCGGATATATTTGATTAAATTATAAGGGAATTCCCTTTGTGCCTTTTGGCTGCCGATAAATAACAAACCTGTTGTCGTCGGATAAATTTCCTGATTTTCTTCTTTTACCAGCCCGAGTGTTTCTGTAAACTCCAATAAACTTTTTTTCAGGTATGGGCTGTCAGGGTTTGCCTTGCTGATTTTTCCATATAGAGCCCTTGTTTTTTCAATATTCTGCCACCCAGGAATTGGTTCGCCCTGTTTGTCACTTCCTGAAGGCAGCAAATCCAATCTCCAGGTCTTCTGATCATATATGATTTGTTTTTTCTCTGCCAGAACTGTCACCAATTCATGTGGCTCCAGTATTTTATTTCCATCAAAATTTCTGATTAGATATTCCCCTTTGGAAGTACAATGTACTTCATTAGAGAAGGGGATTTCTAAAACAAGTAGTTTGGTGCCATCGGCTACTAAATCGTGAGGGACAACTGTAATTGAAGGGCGTGTCAGATCTTGTAGGTTCTTGATCAGATCAAATTTTTTCTGTTGATCAATCGAAAAATCAGCATTGATGGCTTTGTCTTTGTCAACAATTCCAATCACGATAAACCCACCTTTATAATTCGCAAAGGCGACTACATCTTTTGCCAGCTCCCTGTAAGAACCACTAAACGACTTATGAGATCTTCCAAAAATTTGCTTCTCATCCAATTGTTCCTTAAAATCCGTGTACTCGCATTCGCCGATTTCCAGCAAATTGTAAAACCATTGAACGCCTAATTTTGTGAATTTCTTCATAACTTGAAATTATAGCTTCACCCGCACCCGCCCCGTCAACAACCGCTGCATCAACCCCTTCTTCTGGGCTTGCAGGGCTTCGAGCTTTTGAGATAAAAGCCGTATTTCTTCATCTACCAACTCCAAAATGCTACTAACAGCCACCTGCTCTTCATAAGTTGGAGGTATTACGACCTTAATTTGTGCAAAACTGGGAAACTTACAATTTAAAGTATCACTGACAAGCCCTTGTGAAAATCGCCAGAACAAATGAATGGTTTCAGCTGGCAATTGAAAGAAGTTGCTTATAAAAATTTTCATCTATCCCTTCCGGAGGGGTCAAAATGGTATATGCCGGGCTAACAATGCCTTCAGGTTTTCAGAAACAGCAGAACCCCCCTCCATAATCCTCTATCGTGTTATAGCCAATATTTCCAGGGCAGATCAGCTTGTACCTTGGATTTATCACTTATTGAAGGTATATTTTTTATCAATTCATCACGATAAATCTCCTCTGTCAGCCATTTCTTGTTATCGCCAAAAGAGGTTAAATTATCGTAACCGGTTTCCTTTGAAGATTCTCTGAAATTTAAATACTTTCCAATCGTTCGAACTTTTTTCACGTGTATCGCGATAGCCTTTTTTTTTCAAACCCCTTCACCTGCACCCTCCCCTCAGCAACCGCTGCATCCCCCTTCCTCCGCTCCTCCTTCGCCGCGATGAGCGCCTGCGTCCGCTCGATGATACCTTGTCCCAGGCGGAGAGGATGGCGGCGATCTGTTGTTGTTCGGGGAGGGGGAGAGGGATTTTGACCTTTTTGAAATGATTTTTGCAATATTGGTTCGCCATTAGCTTCTACTTGACCCAGAAGCTGTTTTGGATATTCTAAACCTAAACTAAATACAGCTGGATAAAAAAGAATACATAAAGTAATTTTTTCCGGGTTTTCGATCGATAATGGCAAGTTTGCCAAAGCTGATGATCGCACGCAAGGTCTCAACCTCATCTTCCATATTCTCCCTTCCTGTCAAAGTCAACACCTTCTGTGAGTAGTGCGCCGTATTTTAGCAAATATTTTGTTTCTTTCTTTTTTTCTGAACCCAGTATTAATTCCTTTTCATCTACCACTTTTGCCTCAGAGGGATTGAAGGCTCCATAACTCACTGCACTTACTTTTAGAACACCTATCTCATCTTTTGATAATGGCCTATCTTCTCCATTTACACTTACCCCGGCTTCCAATTTTTTTATTATCTTTTTCAACCGCACCACCTCCCACTCCACCGGCAGCCACCCCAGGGGAGTTTTTTTATAGCCCGCCTTTGGTAAAGCTTCGGCGGACAGGGCTGCCTTCGCCGAGGCTTCGGCGGACGAGCCCTCCTGCTCCGGGGTTTCAGCGGGAGCGTTTTGGGGCGTATTTTCGGTATCTTTATTCAATGCCATAGCGGTTCGTTTTTCCAATTTTATCAAGATAACAGTTCGAAGTCATGATCCAGGTTCAGCATTGCCTCCAAAGGGAATTCCTGGTATTCCAGGCTTCGATAACGCAGCCGCTGCAGGGAAAAGAACTCCTCCATACTTCGGGTATCCGGTTCCGGCTGAGAGAAATGGTCAATAATCATACTCAGAGTAAATGCCAGATAATAGCGCAGGTTGGAAGTCAAAGTTTGATTGTCAAAACTATGTTTTGCCTCGTGAACAATTTCATTCCGTACTCTGTAAATACGGGCAAGGTGCCACTCAAGGTGCATACGATGGCGCTGAATGTATTCCTTAGTACCATTTTTTTCATCTCGAACTAAACGGTTCAGTATTTTCCAGGCCCTGTACGATATAAGCGGATGGGCATCAAAAATATCGTCTCTGACACTTTCCAGACATTCCCTGGCAAGCAGGCAATTCACATTACTTTCCTCGAAACCTTTCAAGTGGAACGTTGCCTTTATCTGACAAAGTGTGGCATGGAAATCACGGAAGTTTCGCTGTATATACGCTAATGCTTGTAATACGGGGAAAATTGTTTTGATCCGGGTGAAGGTACTGTCCCTGTCATTTGAAAACAAGTATTCCAAACCAATCCAATAGTTGATCAGTTGGTGTTCAAGTTCAAGGGATTCGTTGCCGTAACGCAGGTAACGCAAAGCCGATTTGATCTTCTCTTTTGTTTCCGGTGCTATTCCGGAATTATCTAAAATAGCTGGTGTTTTCTGCTGCAATTGGTTCAAAACCCCTTCTCCAGAGGGAAACTTACCGTCAGGAATATACTTTACTTTTTGCATCCCAGCCAACCATGGCCTATCCGTAGGAAAAACCAATGCCACCCCATGTAATTCTATTCTGTTTTGATGATGCGCTAAGCCAACGAGGTCAAGGACTTCTGCTAAAGACTGTTTAGCTAACTGCAAGGCTGTAAAATGGTCTTGTGCGCGAAAAGTAGAGCCCGTGAAAAAATAGCCGCGCTTTTCTGCTAAAAAACCCTGACTGATTTGCTTTGCCGAATCTGAAAGATACATGAGACTGGTTTTAACTTCCCAATTTGGGAATACAGGCCAATCTCCGGAAGTTAGCCTGGGAGCGTATATTTTGAACCATATGTGGTAGTCAGTGCCAGGAGAGGATAGTAAGCCGGAAAACTGTTGAAATGCGCTTGAAAAATCCTCAGGATGATTTTTTACAAATATTCGGTAGCATATTGGGTATAAAAATCCTTTATCATAACCCCGTCTAAGCAATTCCGTCGCCAATATACCAGTCAGCCCATATATATTATCCAGTTGCGGAAAAGGATCATCTTTTAAAGGAGTGTCAATTGCTTCACACAGTAATGCTATGACTCTTTTCGAATAATCAGGATTCTCTTTTAATATGGTCGTTATAGCATTTCGTACATCGGTATATAAGTTTGTAAAAGTCTCTTTTTTTACTTTTCTAAGGATCTCATCCTCAAAGAACTTTTTCTGAATAGTCTGAAAAACAACCGTATCATCCTTTTTCAACAAGGATAACGTCTCGGAAATACATAATTCCAATGTCTCATAGTTCTTTACACTTCCTTCGACCAATCCCTTGTAAACCTCGAGCACCTCTTTAACAGACAATAATGGATTAAGTACCCGTACACGATAAGAGTCTATGGTCTCCCGGTGTAAAAGCTCCAGCAAACGTTCAACAAAAAATTTTTGGCTGACGGTATCCATTTAAGTGGTCAAAAATTTGTTAAATTGGGAAACATGCTTGCCTTCCCACATATATTCGGTTAACTTTGCACCAGATAATAAAGAAAAACCCAAGATAAAAAGGCAGGCAGCCTTAATGCGTTTTGACCCGAAAGGGCGCCATTAAGATCCTCCTGCCTAACTTCTACAAGGCTTCCCAACCGGGGAGCCTTTCTTCTTTTCTCCATCATTCCTCATCTTTTGCCTTTTTCACCTGGTTCTCTACTATTTCCACCAGCTTATCACCCACCTGCCGCACCAGGTTCCTGCGCTCCTCTTCCGAAACGGTTTGCGAATACAGCTTTTCCATATCCGGTATTTCCGGGAAAGCGACGGAGACGCTGTACTTAAACCGGTGCTCCAGGTTGATGCGCACGGAAAAGGCCAGCTCAAAGAGCTGTGTTCCGCTGTTCTTCAGGCCTTCCCAGTGGAAGCGGTAGCCTAGTTCCTGAAAAACGGGCAGTTTCTCCTGTTCGTATGTCCGACGGATGAAGGCCTCAAAGGGTTCCTCTTTTTCCTTACCGGTGATGGCTTCCTGCGTGGCATATTTAGGTCCATGCTGATGTTTAGCATAAAAACCATCAAACCGCCTCAGCTTTTGCTCCAGCAGCTCGAACAAGGGCAGGAAGCTGTCCTGAAAGCGCTGCCAGAGGAGTTCGTTGGTTTTCTCTACGGTGGGGGCTTCTTCCTCTTCCAGGGAGCGTTGCAGGAGTTCGATGCGTTTTTCCCAGTCGTCCGGTTCCTCCACCGGGCCGCCCTGGGCAACGCTAAGGTAGAACTCCAGAGCTTCCACTACTCTTTGACCAATAAAGATGAAAAATTCTTCTGTTCCTCTTTGCCGGCTTGTCTCGATGGCACGGTAATATTCGTCCCTGGTTTCATTCCGGATGACCACTGGAGGGAACCCACACTGCATCAGGATAAGATTCATAAATATCCGCGCCATTCTTCCATTGCCATCTATGAAGGGGTGGATGTTGACGAAGCGAAGGTGAAATTCGGCGGCTACCAATACGGGGTGGATATCGTAAAGCTCCCGGCGGTATTTCTTTTTTCTGGCCTTGGGCAGGTTAAGGGCGTTGTTCGTCCAGTTGATCAGCTCGTTGAGCGCGTTGGGGACTTCATCCGGAGGCAGAAAATCCACCCGCTCCCCCCGGTAGTTGTAGAGATAATTGGGACGGTCTTTGTAAACACCGGGCAGAAGCTCAGGGTAATCTTTAAAGGGATCGATCAAGAGTATGTTGTGAAACTCCTTTATTAGGTTTTCCGTAATGGCCAGTTCCTTTCCGGCAATAGCTTCCAGTTTTTTCAGCGCCTCGTTGTGGCCCTTTATTTCGAGATGGTCTTTCAGGGGCTTTCCGTTAGCTGTGAGGTCTTTTAACAACAGTAGTTTAGTTTCCCCATAATCCAGGGAATTGCCTTCTATGCGGTTGGAATGGTAGTTCAACTCCAGCCTGACCTTATTATTCAGCCTCCTTCTGGCCTCATCGCTCAATGGGCCCTCACTATCCATCTCCGCCTTCAGGGCGTCGATCCGGGAGAGCAAAGCTTTGAGGGCGGCGGTTTCCGGTTTTCTATTCATTAACTTTTATTTCGATCAGGAATGGTTTGCTATAGGCTATAGGCTAATTTACGATTTAAGGTGAACTGTCAAGAAATTCTTGACGGTTGGCTGTGATATAACTCGCGCGCCAATGAGCATGCCTTTGCTTACCGCCCACTGAAATTCCCGAATGAAAGCGGGTTAGCTACGGCAGCCGCTGGAAATTGGCGCCCGAGAAGCCTTCCGAACCGTTGCAGTTTTTGCAACAGTTGCGCCCAATTTAATTGTAGCGAATTCGCCATAATTTATTGTAGTCCTTTTTTACTGAGCCATAGGCAGTTTTTCGAAAAATTCGAACTACTGGCCAACGCTCACTTTAAACCTAATTCCTTCAAATACCTATCCATCTCCTCCCGCACCGCCTCCAACTCCTCTTCTATCGCCTCGATCCGCTCCTGCACCGCCTGCAGGTCCACCTCCGGCTCCTCCTCGAAGGTATCCACGTAGCGGGGGATATTGAGGTTGAAGTCGTTCTCCTTGACCTCTTCGAAGGTGGCCACGTAAGAGAATTTATCCTCCACTATGCCAGGAGATAGATTACCTTCATTGAACCGGCGGTAGGTGGCAACGATCGCTTCGATGTCTTTTTCCCGGAGCTTGTTCTGGTTCTTTCCCGGCTCGTAACGCTCGCTGGCGTCAATGAAAAGGACGTTGCGGTTCCCCCCCTTACCTTTGTTGAAAACGAGAATGGCCGCCGGAATACCCGTGCCGAAAAAGAGGTTGGCCGGCAGGCCGATCACCGCTTCCAGCAGGTTCTCCTCGATGGTTTTCTGCCGGATCCGGCCCTCCGAGCTACCCCGGAAGAGGACGCCGTGGGGCACCACCACGCCTACTTTGCCTTTGCCTTCGTAGGCCGTTTCGATCATGTGGGTGATGAAGGCCCAGTCGCCTTTGCTTTTGGGAGGCACGCCCCGCCAAAAGCGGTAGTAGGTATCAGATTCGGGGTCGAAATCTGTGCCCTTGGTTTCCTTGTCGTCATGTACTTTGCCCCATTTGTCCAGGCTGAAGGGCGGGTTAGCGACCACTGTGTCGAACTTCATCAGGGCGTCGCCCTCTTTCAGCTTGGGGTTGCGGATGGTATCTCCCCAGCGGATCGTGGCGTTGTCCATGCCGTGCAGGAACATATTCATCACGGTACCAGTGCCCAGGTGCTGCCGTTGGCCTCCTGGTACCGTACAGCGAGAAGTTGTCCGACCCGACCTCCTGGTAAGCTTTGATGAGCAGGGAGCCGGAGCCGCAGGTGGGATCACAAATCCGGGCGCCAGGCTGGGAGCGGGTCAGTTTAGCAATCAGGGTGGATACTTCGCTGGGAGTGTAAAACTCCCCCGCCTTTTTTCCGGCGTCAGAAGCGAAGAGGCTGATGAGGTATTCGTAGGCGTCACCGATTACATCCTGCCCCGCCAGGCGGGAGGGGCGCAGGTCCAGTTTCTCGTCGCTGAAATCGATGAGCAGGTTTTTCAGGCGAGTGTTCTTATCCTTTGTATCGCCCAGGTTGCTGGAGTTGAAGTCGATGTTACGAAAAACGCCGGAACCGTCCTCTCCGGAGAGCTTGCCGGGGTTGGCTTCCTCCAGGCCCTCCAGCGCCTGGTTGATCAGTTCGCCGATGTTGGCCTCGTTCCGGTTTTGATACAGCTCATCGAAGCGGGAATTCAAAGGGACGATAAAGCGTTCCCGCTGCATGGCCCACTCGGCGCGTTCTTTATCGCCTTTATATTTTTCGGTGTAGGCCTCCATTTTATCTCTCCACACGTCGCTGACGTATTTGATGAACAGCATGGTCAGCACATAATCCTTGTACTGTGCCGGGTCGATGACGCCGCGAAAGGTATCGCAGGCCCGCCAGACGACTTTGAAAACATCTTCTTTGTTGGTCTTATGCATTCGTGTTCGATTTTGTCAGGTCAAATAAAAAGCCCTGGTACAGCGCTTCTTTCAATTCTATCAACTCGAAGGTAAGCGCTCGCTCTTTTTCCCAAAGCCGTTGCATTTCCAGAATCTGCTTTTGTCGTTGAATAGAGGGTATTTGGACTTCTACTTTGGCCAGCGCTTTTTTAGAAAGCGAGGGAATCCGGGTCCCTCTGGCGAGGCTGGAAAGGATGGCTTGCATAGCGGAAGTATTGAGGTACCATTGAATATATTCCGGATACACTCCTTCATCCTTTACGCTAATAACCAAAAAAGTTGATGAGGCCAGTGCCGGGCCAACTTCTGCTGGATACAGGCAAGCTTTATTGCTAAACCCTTTAGAAACGAGCAGAATATCTCCATCCTGAAGCAGGTGCTTTCTCAACCGGCCATCCATCGATATTTCGGGAGTAATAATTCCTTCAGGATGGAACCTTCCATATTCATCAAAGTGTTTAGCCTGCAAATAATAAGCCGTTCCGGAAGGGCTCCCTTTCTTGAAAACTCCGGTAGAGATAGCCGCTATATCTTCCAGTTTTTTGTTCATTTGTTACAGGTTCAAAGCACTCAATGTCTATTTTTTTCTTTGTAATTCGATTACAAAATTACAGCAATAGCCAGGGAAAAGCAAAGAATGCAAGCATTTTTTTATTTTTTTATTGCAGTAATTCGATTACAAAAAAATAACCTCGAAGCCTAAAACCCTGATCATCGATTGATTACGACTTGAATTCCTGATCAAAAATATACACAACCAGAATAATCCCTAAGGAAGCCTTCCTATTGCTCAAAGAGCCGATTAACCTTTTTTAACCTAACTGCAAGGTCTCTTAACCTACCTCCTCCCCCCCTGCCCCTAACTTTGTCAAAAACCACCCGACAATGCATTCACCAAGAAATCACCTGACACTTTTTTCCCTGTTGATCACCCTTTTTTCACTTTCCAATGCTCCCCTGCTCGCCCAGGGGAGCACCATTGCCGGGCAGGTCCTCGGTGAGAACGAGGAGGGGCTACCCAACGCCACCATCATGCTGCTGCGGGCGCAGGACTCCGTGCTGCAGCAATTCGCTCTGACGGACGCGCAAGGCCAGTTCTCAATAAAGAATGCCCCACCCGGCCAGTATCGCCTGCAGGCCACTTTCCTGGGCTATAAGAGCTACAGCCAGCCGGTGGAAGTAAAGGAAGGGCAGCCTTCCATTAGCCTGGGAGCCATCCGCCTGCAACCCCGCACCGAAATGCTGGACGAAGTGATCGTCAAAGAAGAGCGCATCCCCATGGCTATCCGGAAAGACACCATCGAGTTTGATGCCGATGCTTTTAAAACCCAGCCCAACGCCGTGGTGGAAGACCTGCTGAAGAAGTTGCCCGGCGTAGAGGTCGGCCGCGACGGCAACATCCGCGCCATGGGAGAAAATGTAGAACGGGTAACGGTCGATGGCAAGGAGTTCTTCGGCAAGGACCCCAAGCTGGCCACCCAGAACCTGCCCGCCGATGCAGTGGATAAGGTGCAGGTGTTCGACAAAAAATCGGACCGCGCGGAATTCTCCGGCATTGACGACGGCCAAAGGGAAAAGACCATCAACCTCGCGTTGAAGGAAGACAAAAAGAAAGGCTATTTCGGCCGCCTCAACGCCGGCTACGGAGACCAGGGCCGCTACCAGGCCAAGGGCAACCTCAACCGCTTCACTCCCGACGAGCAACTCTCCTTCCTGGGCATGGCCAACAACGTCAACGAACCCGGCTTTTCGCTTGACGACTACATCGACTTCATGGGCGGCCTGCAGGGCATGATGCGGGGCGGAGGAAGCGGCTCCGTACGCATAGAGATCAACCCGGGCGAAATGGGCCTGCCGCTCAACATCGGCGGCAACAGCGGCATTGCCGGCTCCCAGGCGGGAGGCGTCAACTTCAACAAAGGCTTATCCGATAAGACGGCCTTAACCAGCAGTATGCTCTACAACCGCTTTGACAACAACCTCAACCGCAGCCTGCGGCGGGAGAGCTTCCTGGAAGGGGGCGCCTTCACTACCGAAGAAGAAAGCCGCCAGCGAACGCTCAACAACAACGAGCGCCTGAACCTGCGCCTGGATCACGATATCGACTCCACCCAGTCCATCCGTTTCCGGGCCAGCGGTTCCTACAATACCACGGAGCTGGAAATTTCAGGGCTGTCCGAAAACTTTAAAGACGGCCAGTTCAATAGCAGCAGCAGCCGGAATAACCTCACCAACGGCCACCAGTCCAACTTCGACGGCAGCTTCCTGTACCGCAAACGGCTGGGGCGCCCGGGCCGGGTTTTTACTGCTGATGCCAGCTTCGGTATGAGAGACCTGCGGCAGGCGCGGAAGGTGAATGCCGTCAATATATTTGAGAACATAATTGATACGCTGCTTCAGGAACAAACCCGCGATGATGAGTCCACTTCTCTTGGCGCCCAGCTTTCCTACTCGGAGCCCCTGAGCAAACGCAGCTACCTGGAGTGGCGTTACGCTTTCCAGCGCAACCAGTCGGATTTCCAGCAGGAGGCCTACGACATTGCCGACGGCCAACCCACTTTCAACCCGGCACTGAGCAATGCCTTCGGCAGCGATTATACTTACCACCGTTGGCAGAGCGGCTTCCGCGCCAACGGTAAAAAGCAGTCGGTATGGGCCAGCGCCGCTCTGCAATACGCCCGCCTAAACGGCCAGCTGACCAGTGCGGACACCACCATCCGCCAGCATTTCCGGAACCTGCTGCCCGCCCTGCGGTGGAACTATGAATTCAATCAATCGCAACGACTGGAGTTCGACTATTCCACCTTCGTGCGGGAACCCAGCGTGCAGCAACTGCAACCCATCACCGACAACAGCGACCCGTTTAACATCTATATCGGCAACCCCAGCCTGCGCCCGGAATACGCCAATGAGCTGAGCCTGCGCTATTTCACATTCAACGGCGCCCTGTTGTCCAGTTTTTTCAATACCCTCTCTTTCAACTATACCGACAACCCCATCAGCCAGGCGTTTGCCATCGATGAAAACCTCATTCGCACCACTCAACCCATCAACGCGCCCTACGCCTGGCGCCTGCGCAACAGCGCCAACTACAGCACTCCCATCCGCCCGCTGAAGAGCCGGATCAATATTGAAGCGGCGCTTACTTACAACCGCAGTTTCAACGAGATCAACGGACAGGACAACCGGACGGGCCAGCGCATGGCATCCACCGATGTAAAACTGGAAAACCGATTCAAGGAAAAATTCGACCTGGCCGGCGGGGTGCGCCTGGAATACACCCAGGCCCGCTACTCCATCCGGGAAGGCCTCAACCAGGACGTTTTCAACCAAACGTACTACACCAGCCTGCAGCTCAACCTTCCCCTGGGCTTCACCCTCTTCAACAGCCTGGATTATGACGTTTACAAAGGCCGCACCACCGGCTTCAACCAAACCATTGCCCGCTGGAACGCTTACCTGGCCAAGTCGCTGCTGGAGAACAAGGCGGAGGTCCGCTTCGCCGCCTACGACCTGCTGAACCAGAACCAGGGGATCAGCCGCCGGGCGGAGCTCAACTACGTGGAAGACGAGCGGGTGAATGTACTGGCGCGGTACTTCCTGCTGAGTTTTACCTATTCGGTGAATGGCCTGGGGGAGCGGGAAGGAGGAGTGCGGGTTCTTCGTTGATTGGCGCCCATCTTTGTTGAGACGGGTAAAATTCGTTAATTCAGGCAGGAAAACCTTTGAGGGGCAAACCTCAAAGGTTTTTTTATTGGCACAAGATTGACAGGCAGCTACTCCATTCGCAATTACCTGAAATTTTATAGCCCAGTTATTTATTTTACTCTTCTGATAGTTTTATTTTTTTCTCCCGTGGTATTTCCTCCATAAAAATAAAACCAGTACATTAACCTTTACTATGCCTAAAAACCCAAACAATGCTACCCGAAATGAAGGCTTTGAATGGAATTCAGGCCCATTGTCAGGAGGCGGCAGGTCCTGGTTTCTGGGAATTGGCATCAACAAATACCTCCATTTCTCTCCTCTCAACAACGCTGTAAAAGATGTACAGGACCTCATCGCCCTGTTGATAGAACGGTATCAATTTAAAAAAGAGTACGCCACTTTACTTTTCGATGAAGAAGCTACTCAGGCCAACATCATAACCGTCCTAGACGGATATGTAGAGCAGCTCCAACCAGATGACAATTTGCTCCTTTTTTATTCCGGCCACGGGCACCTCAACCAGCGGACCGGGCGAGGCTTCTGGATACCCGTTGACGCCCGGCCGGGCCAGGCTGCCCGGTACATCAGCAATTCCCTGATCAAAAACTATATTGAGGACATCCCTACCCGCCATACCCTGCTGATCTCCGACTCCTGTTTTTCAGGCTCCCTCTTCGTCAGAGGGGCGACAAGATCCAGCCTGGCCATTGACGAATTGGAGCAACGGCGCTCTCGCTGGGCTTTGTGCTCCGGCCGTCACGACGAGTTAGTGAATGACGGCAACCCGGGAGAGAACAGCCCCTTCACCAGTAGTATTCTGAAGGTATTGAGCCAGAATCAGGCGCCAAAGCTTAACATACTTAAAATAGTCGATGAAGTGATGGAACTGACTCGCGCGATATACCGTCAGTTACCAGAAGGGAACCCGCTTTTTGATGCGGGCCACGAGGGTGGACAGTTCGTCTTTCACCGCAAAAAAGCTATAGAAACAACTGCCTCAGTGGCGGCACCCATCTTGCCTGAAACAGTTGATCCTTTGAAACAGCCACAGCCGGAAAAGCCCCCCAGTATCCAACAAACAGGGGAGGGCGCTTTTTTTAAAAAAAACCTGTTCCCGGTAATACTCATTCTTTTGCTGACTTTCCTGGTGTGGGGTTTTCTTCATTTTTTGGCCAGTTCTGAACATGAAGCAAAAGTTGCATCTGACAACACCATTAATGGCTTGGAAAACCAACTGGTGATTTCCCGGGACACGAACGAAAATACCAGTCAGGAAACTTCCATTCCGGAAACCGGGAAAGGAGATCCTGCTCCCGCCCCGAAAGAAAATAACGAACAAGAGAGCCCGCCTGAAAAACTACCTGCCCCAATACCGGAAGCAGCTATCCGGCAAGTACGCCTCCTGGTGCCTTCCGCCTGGAAAAATGGTAAGGTAATGATAGACGGGCAGCAGGCCCGGGAGGTTCGCAGGGTTGGAGTATATATTATCCTAGATATCGGGTATGGCAGCCATGAGATAAAACTGGTCTCTGGAGAAAGAGACTGCACGCGTATCGTGCAGGTTGATGCGGAGTCCAAAGAAATCGCATTTGTATGTAATTAAGAGCTTGTTGGGAGTGAACATGACCCAGTTTATAGTTTATAAAACGAAATAGCGATGAGCCTACGCAGGATGTTCTTACTAGCCGGAATGTTATCATTTGTTACGATGATGGCCTTCACCCAAAATCAGGAAGTAGAGCAGCAGGTCGTTTACGTTTGGGATTTTTCTACCCATAATACGGATATGGCCATGGTGGCCAACCGGCTTACCGAAGAATTCGAGACGGAAGTAACCAACTCTGGTTTTTATAGGTTAATTGAGGTCCGGGAATTGAGCCGTGTGCGAGAGCAAATTGAGCTGCAGAAGCTTATTAATGATGTTGCCGAGCTGTCTGTCGGCCAAAAAGGGCAGTTGCAGCAATACCAGGCGGAGGCGGTCTTCTTCGGCAAGCTGATCTATGATACCGGCAACCAGCAATACATTATTGAAGCCAAGCTCCAGCATCTCGACGGGCGAATACTGCAAAAGAAAAGCCTGATCGTCAATCATGCGGACTTACTTAGAAATGAGGACCTTCGGAATCACATGCAAAGGTTGTTTTACCTGTTGCATGAGGATCGATACCAGGCGCGCATGCAAAAACAATATGCCCTGGCCTCCGGTAAATTGAATGGATATCTGAGGCACGCCAAAGACCTCAGCACTCAGGTGCGCAGAGTAGAGCGGATACTGGACTCACCGGAATACCTGGAGGAATACAACATATACATAACCGGATATGATGAATCCATCAGGGATATTATGAACAACCATACCCAATACGAAAATGATTTCAGGGATGCATGGGGCCCCGAAACAGGCCGGGAACTATCCGCTATTTTTCAAGCTATTATCCAGGATTTCCACACGCCCTATGTGTTCAAATCACTGAATAACCTAAACGAAGAAATCGTCAACTTTTGGGCGAATGCTTCCGCCAAACAGCAAAAAAACTTACGGGAAAAAGTCCTCAAACACCGGGATATCCTTCAAAAGGGGCTGGACGGCAACCTGGAGCAACTGAGCCGGTCCATTGGCCATTTTCTAAACAAGCTGGAGGAAAAACTACATTGAAGCCGGCATCAAGCAACTATTTGCCAAACCGGCCAAAAATGCCGTCTTGAAAGCAGTCTAAATGATTACTTTCTGTTCAATGTACAGCAGGCAATACGTTGCGCCTTTATTCGGAAGAAGTAAGAGTGTGTTCAAATTTTCATGATTGAGCGAAAGTGAGCAAATTTTGTGCTGAATGAGGCAAAAAACGTAGGCATACCTGGAAGGTACGCCGAGGCTTTTTAACGAAATGCAGGAGAAAATTTGCCACTTGTAGCCAATTGATGGAATTTTGAACACACTCTAAGTTAGACTTGACAAGTTTGCCGGAAAGCTCCCGGGGGAAAACTTTTCAAGTCTTTCCCCGTGTTACAAAACATTATTGACACAGTACTTATCCTCTCCTTCAAATACAACAATAGCGAAAGGATTTGCCAAAATAGCGAAAGCCCGGAAATCAACCCTGCCGTAAATTTAACCAACCTTGAATTCCAAAAAACCAAAGCACCGAAGTTTCCCGCTTACTCAATTGAAACCCAAAATTATCAACCATGAAAAATTCCATCCTTGTCATAATCTTCAGCCTTAGCATATTGCATACCGCCTGCGGGCCAGAGGTTATTATCCTTTTTATCCCGGCGATCACTGCTTTCTGGTGTGTGGAGGATGACCCTTGTCACAAGTTTAGGCTTCGTACTGATAATAAAACTAAAGACAACGGCTTTCAGGGCCCCGTAGGCGGGCTGGAATTTTATATCAACCCAGCGGACGGGAAGGCATATCAGGACCCGGGCTTTCAAAAAGAAGGGGAAAATTTCATCGCCGGCGCCTTCGAGAATCTCAACATTGCATTTACCGTTACCAGTCCGGAAGGCGGCCCGAAAGAACGGGAATATGTAGGCGCTATGGAGGTAGAAAATGATACCGTAAGCCGCATGACATTGCAGTCTCTGACTGATGGCCGAAAGTTCGTATTGACAAGGCCGCCGTCCAGCGGCTGCGAATGTGAGTAGCCCCTTTACCCTGGATTTACGAAAACCACCAAACCCAAGCCGTCATGAAAATTATCAGAAGCCCTTTTCTTATTTATACGCTTTTTATTCCTATCTGGAGTTTTTCTCAATACACAGCCTCCGGAGACTTAACCCTGAAGGTATATGCCAACATCATTCTGGAGCAACGGGAAAGTGAGGTCTTCAACCTGGTCAAAGGCACCACTCAGGAGGGCTTCAATATCGGTTCCGAGGCCGAGTTCGGGATCTTAACGCCCGCGTTGGCCATATATCGCCCTGGAGGCCACTTCTGGGAAGTAGAAATTGCAGCCTTAGGTGCAAAACGGGTGGATCATGTTCGAATAGGCACAATCACCGGCCCCTTTCCGGGAAGGACAAGCACCTTTTTCCTGGCACTGCGCTATGGCTATCATTTCAGTTTACTGGGCAGGCAGGATGGCGTTGTCCGCCCCTACATCGGATTTTCTTCTACTCCTTTCCTGGAGATCAATCATACGGCTCCTGAAAACCAGGTGCTTTACAACATTAGAGAAAGCACTTTCGGCCTGTTAGGCCAGGTATGCCCCCGCCTTAATTTTTTCCTTACGGATTACCTCCTGCTGGATTTCAATGTGCTGATCACTGCCGTCGAGCTTACCAACCGGAGCCTGACACTGGAAAGCAGTGCGGTAAATTATTCCCCTGATAAAGAAATTAACAGCCAGGTAAGGTGGCTACCCGGCCGGACTCTAATCCGGCTGGGGGCGGGAGTAATATTCTAAAATCAGAGGAAGGCAATACAATGTATTTGTGAAACTTCCCTCATTAATTCATTCCTTCTCCTTCGGCCTACTGCCGGATGATCCTTATCCCATGCCGGCCGCTGCCTCCCATCTCGCGCATTCGTTCCTCCACCATTTTATCGTACTCGGCCTTGTCGATCTTTTTGCCTTCGGTGGGCGCCTCGATCTCCGGAGCCTCCCCCATCAGGTCCACCTGAATGGCTTCGTAGAGCCGCCGGCCGTTATCCACATCCACCATCAGGATGGCGCCGGGCAGGCCGTAGAACTCGCCCGGGCCGATGGGCGCGGGGATGGAAGGCGCAAACCAGGCCACCACCTCGGCGCCCTCCTCATCGGTGAAAACCGCCTTTTGGCAGACATCTCCGTTGATGGATTTCTGTTCCGTAGTGATCTTCCACTCCCGGCCTTTCATCTCCGTGTCGATGAGGAACTTCTTGCCCATAAAGTCGCGCACTTCCACCTGCTTGTTTTCCGGATAGTTGCGGTACATGGAGTCCGAACCGCGGCGGATGCGGATGTTAATCCGGGCGCCGCCCTCTTCGCGGTTAATCTCGCTTTCATCTTCCTCCATTGCCTTATAAAGCGAAGCCTGCCCGTCGTAGAGCAGAACGGCCCTGGAGGTTTGCCATTCCGGTATCAGGGCTTTTTGTTCTTCCTGATCCGGCCCCAGGCCGCGGTGCAGGTTTACTTTTTCCTGATAAACGATCCGGCCCGCCGGCTGGGCGAAGGCCAACAGGGGCAGCACCATTGCGATGAATAATAATAGCTTTTTCATGGTAATTTACTTTAATAAATCAAATTTCATTTCGATGACAAAGAAAGGCGCAACGGGCGCCCGGACAGGTTAATTACCCTTGATTTAAGGTTAATTAAGGTTAATGAACCATGCATGGCACATTCGGGAAGGTTAACTTTGCAACATGCAAAAATTGCAACACCTCCTTACTTTTCCGCTTATGCTGGCCAGCATTCTGCTGCTCTGCGGCTTCCAGGCCTTCTGGCTGCACAAGAGCTGGGAGGAACAATATGAACTGCTGCAGAAGGAGTCCAGCCGCCTCTTCGCCCGGTCGGTGATCGAGGTGCAGGACTCGATCCTGCAGGACTGGGTGGAGACGCAGGTGCAGGGGCAAAAGGACAGCGTCCGCGTGTCGGTATTGCATTACCAGGAAAATATAATCGAGCACCGGAGGAGCGAAAATGGCGAAACGACGATCATTACGGGCGGGCCGCTGGGAGAAAAAAAGATCCGGAGGGGAGAAACGAAGGTGCAACTGAAGATCGACAGCGCCGAAGGGAATGACTGGGCGCCCGGCTTATTGCAGTCGGTTGTCCTCAAGGTGCAATCGCGCGACAGCTCAGGGTTGCTGCCTTTCGAGAAGTTGGACAGCAGCCTGCTCATCAACCGCATCGCCGCCGTTTTCAGAGACTCGCTGGAAAAAAACCGCTCCCCCCTGCACTTTTCCATTATCAATCCGGAACGAGGCGGCAAGGAGAAGCAAGCGGCCTTTGTTACGGCGCCTGCCTCATCAATCCTGCCCAGCAGCCCCGGTTATCAGGCCCAGCTGTCCGGTTACCGCCCCTACCTGTTGAAAAAGATCAGCCTACAGATCCTCTTCTCGCTTCTTCTGGTATCGCTGACCATAGCCGCCTTCGCACTGATCTACCGCAACCTGCGCCGGCAGCAGCAACTGGCCGACATGCGCAGCGGCCTGATCAGCAACATTACCCACGAACTGAAAACCCCCATCGCCACCGTCAGCGTCGCAATGGAAGCCCTGGAGAATTTCAACGCTCTTAACGACCCGGCACGCACCCGGGAATACCTCGACATTTCGCGCAGCGAACTCAACCGCCTGTCCATTCTGGTGGACAAAGTACTGAAAATGTCCGCTTTCGAAGAACAGGGGCTGGAGCTGCAGCCCGAAAAGCTGGACCTTCGGCAACTTGCCGAAGAGACCCTCTCCTACCTGAAAGTGCACTTCGAAAAGACAGGCGCCGAAGTTGATCTTTCCTGCACCGGAGAAAATTTCACCATCGAGGCCGACCGAATACACCTGACCAATGTCCTGTACAACCTGATCGACAATGCCCTGAAATACAGCCCGGAAAAACCCAGAGTCGAACTGCACCTCCAGAACGGGGAGGAAAATTTACGACTCTCTGTAAAGGATGCAGGGCTGGGCATCCCACCAGAATACCAGGCCCGCATCTTCGACAAGTTCTTCCGCGTCCCGCAGGGCAATGAGCACGACATCAAAGGCTACGGCCTGGGGCTGAGCTATGTGGCCAAAGTGGTGGAAAAACACAACGGAAAGATCACGGTGCAAAGCCGGCCGGGAGAGGGCAGCCTGTTTACTGTAATTTTGCCTAAGCTGTTGGGTTAAAACTTAGGCGCTAATGGAAAATTAGCGCCTAAGGTGGCAGGTTAAATAAGTACTTCGTTATCCCATTAAACAAAACAACTTGCGCGCCAATAGAACACGGGTTTAGTAACTGTCTCCCCTGCTGTGCCGCAGGCAGGCAGGAAACGAAGTGGAATAAATTGGCGCCATAGGCCAGAATTATGGAAGGAATTAAGATCCTTTACGTCGAAGACGAAGTTTATCTGGGAAAGATCGTCAAAGAAAGCCTGGAGAGCCGGGGGTTTACGGTCCGCATGGAAACCGAAGGCCTGGCCGCTCTGCCCGCCTTCCGGGAATTCCGGCCCGATATCTGCGTGCTCGACGTCATGCTGCCCAAAAAGGACGGCTTCGCAATAGGAAAAGACATTCGCGATATGGACGAACGCATCCCCATCATCTACCTCACCGCCAAAAACCAGCCGGAAGACGTGCTCAAAGGTTTCCGCTCCGGCGGCAACGACTACATCCGCAAGCCTTTCAGCCTGGAAGAGCTCATCGTCCGCATCCGGAACCTGATGCAGCTCACCCAGGGGCGGGCTCCCTCCGCGAACAGCCACCCCTCCGGCGACGAGGTTCACCTGGGGCGTTACACCTTCCACCTGCTGCGCTACGAGCTGCGCCTGGGCGAAAAGGTGCAAAAGCTCTCCCACCGCGAGGCCGAGCTGCTCCGCATCCTCTCCGAACACCGGAACCAGACGGTGCAACGCACCGACATCCTGAAACGGGTATGGGGGGATGACTCCTTCTTCAACTCCCGCAACCTGGATGTGTATATCAAAAAGCTGCGGGATTATCTGAAGGAGGATGAGTCGGTGGAGATCATTACGCTGAAGGGGGTGGGGTATCATTTTGCGGTAGAATAACGAAATCTACCGAAACTCCCGGGCATCCTTCCCGATCAGGTAATTCGCCACCCAGCTGTACGCAAAGACGCCCAGCAGGAAAATGATCGCCAGGATGCTCATACCGGAGGTAAAGACCGCCACCAATCCAACAGCAGCCAGGGTGTAAGTATAATAGGAGAGCTGCTTCCTGGCCTTTCCCGAGGCATCGACGCTGAACAGGCCTCCCACCGGCAACAGCATGAGCAGGAGGTACATCCCCAGGAAGAGCAGTATTTCCACTCCGCTGAACCACCACGCCAGGAGGCCGATGATGGCCCCGGCCCCCAACAGGCCCACGATGGTGGAGGCCCGGAGCTCATCTTCATCCAGCGCATACCTGCCCAGGGGATGCAGGCGAAGAAAGAGGTTGGACACCGGCATAGCGATCCAGGAGGAGAATGCGAAGAGGATGTACAGGCCGATAAAGGGATAAAGGAAAGGCGCCAGCGAAGGAGAGTTTTCCGCCACTTCGATCATGATCCGGTATAAAATATAAACGCCGATGATGAATACCCATCGCCCCTGCTGGTTCATTTTGCTGATCCAGAGGAAGTATTTCAGCACCCCCCGGTAGAGCCAGTTACGGGCTTTGATGGCTTCCTTGAGGCCGGTGCGGGCATAGCCGTTGGTGGGATTCAGCCGGAGGGCTTCCCGGAAGTGCTCGAAGGCCTGTTCGTACTGGTTTTGCTCGATGGCCACCCAGCCCTTATTGGCGTGAGAGTAGCTGTCTTCGGGGGCGTGGTGCAGGGCATAGTCTATGGTAGCGGCCGCTTCGGCCTTGCGGTTGAGCTTGACCAGCGCCTGGGTGCGCAGGTTGATGAGGTTGACGTTCTCGGCGTCCAGCTCCAGGCCCTGTTCGGCGGCATCCAACGCTTTTTTCCAGTTCTCCTCATAGAATTCAATGTGAGCGAGCAGGAGGAAAAAATCCGGGTCGTTAGGATTTAGGCTGAGCGCACGGCCAACGACCTCCCGGGCCTCTTTGATCCGCTTGTTGTAAAAACAGGACCGGGCCAGGGTATAGAGCAGAAAGCCATTATTCGGTTCGAACCGCATGGCCCGCTCGCTCACCTCCAGGGCCTCGGCAAAGCGCTTGCCGTTGAGGTAGCATTCGGCCAGCCAGGCCATGGCGTAGGCATCGTCAGGGTGTTGCGAGAGCGCTTCTTTCAGTTCGCGTTCCGCTTCCGGCAGGCGGTTTTGCGCCAGCAATAATTTTCCTCTTTCCAGATGTATATTCATTCTATGTTTTCTTCGGATAACTCGGGCGCCGATGGCAGCCTACGCATAAAGGTTCGGCATTTGATAGACGAATGCTGCCCGGGAAGCAGCATTGAAAGAACTCATTTTTTGATCTTCATATAATGCAGGATCTCGTCATAAATGCCGGCTTCATTGGCAAAGAGCGCATAGTTTTTGGCGGTGCTGAACCACTCTTTGGTTGTTGCCCGGTGTTTTTTGGCGGCGCTTTCCAGGTCGGCTGTTTCCAGAGGGGCCGGTGTTCCTTTGCGCATGGCCTCTTCCAGTTTGGATTCGATGGCCAGGTCAATAACGGCCTCCAGGTCGGCGCCGGAAAATCCGTCCGTTTTCTTCACCAGGCGGCCGAAGTTGATGTCGCCCACCGGCTTGCCCTTCAGTTTGATGCGCAGGATGGCTTCGCGGGCCGGCTCGTCGGGCGGCGGTACAAAAACGATCCGGTCAAAACGCCCCGGGCGGCGAAAAGCGGGGTCGAGGTGCCAGGGAGCATTGGTAGCGGCCAGTATGAGTACGCCCTCATTGTCATACTCCACTCCGTCCAGCTCGGCGAGGAACTGATTGATGACATTGCGGCCGGCGCTGTGCCGCATGTCGGTGCGGCTGGCGCCCAGGGCGTCCACCTCATCGAAGAAGAGCACGCAGGGCTTAAGGCTGCGCGCCTTCTGGAAAATGGCGTGCAGGTTTCGCTCGCTCTGTCCGATATACATATCCAGAATGTCACTAATGCCCACGGGGATGAAATTGGAGGCCACCTCCCCTGCCGTAGCCCGTGCGAGGTGGGTTTTACCGCAACCGGGAGGGCCGTAAAGCAGGATACCCCCGCCGATCTTTTTGCCGTAGGCCTTATAGATATCCGGATGTTTCAGGGGGTGGATGATCTTCATCCGGACTTCCTCCTTGACCTTATCCATGCCGCCCACATCCTCGAAGCTCACTTTGGGGCGTTCAATATCGATGCCGTCGCGGGCATCGCCCTCTCCTTCTGCACCGCCGGCCCGGAGCTTGATCTTTTCGGGTTCGGAAGGTTGTTTCCGCTGGAGGTTGATCTCCGATTCAAGGTAGTTATCGCGGAGGTTTTCATCCAGAGCAATGGCGTTTTCATAGGCCTCTTTGGCATCTTCGCCCTGCTTGCTCTGCAGCAGTAACCTGGCATAGACGAGCCAGGCGCGGGCAGGCGGTTTCGGAGCACTGATGAGTTCTTCGATCAGGACGAGGCCAAGGCCGGTCTTTTTCTGGGCCTGGAAAGCATCGGCCAGCCCTGTTTTGAGGCCTGTGTCATCGGGGGCCAGCCGAAGGGCCTCTTTGTATTCCACCTCCGCTTCTTCGTAGCGTTCATTCTTCATCAGCGCATTGGCAAGAAACCGGCGCAATGGAAGGTTATCCGGAGAATTCCGGACTGCTTCGCGCAACTGGTTGATATCGTCCATAAAATGATTGTCGTTTTCGGGAAACAAAAATACACAAAATAAAAACAGAGAACGCGGATGGAGCGAAGCAAGCCGGCTGGCGGGAGGGTCCACACCAATCCATTACATCCGCATCATCCGCGTTCTGTCGGTCCCGGAGCAGCTACTGTGGAGGTTATACGCCCCCGGTCACCTCCAGGTTCCTTTTTATGCTTTTGTCCTTAGGCACCGTCCTGAACACATAATCCCAGATAGGAGAAGATACGCCGTACATGGTGGTGTTGTCTTTGTAGTGGTGAATGGCGTGGTTCTTCCAGAGCCCTTTCAGGAAGTTGTTGGGCGGGCGGAAGATATGGACGGAATAGTGTACGGTCAGATAGAAAGAATACCCCACCATAAACCCGGCAAGCGTCGAGAACGAATACTGGCTGAGCACCAGTTCAAAAAGCAGCAGGAGGACGGTCCCGATCACTACGCTGAGCACCGGAGGCATGGCCAGGCGCTGCTTATCCTTAGGGTAATCATGATGAATGCCGTGAACGGTGTAGGCAAATTTCTTGGTGGATTCACTGTACCGGTCAATGTGGTAAATATACCGGTGGAAGATATACTCAGCAAAAGTAAACAGAATCCATCCGGCAAAGAAGAGGCCGACAATCTCCGTATTGGAGAGGTCAGTGGCCTGTTTTGTGTAATAGATCAGTGCGGCGGCGTAAAGGATGAATAAAGAGACCGGAATGGCAATGTGGGTCCGGGTAAGTTTATCCAGCCATTTGTTCTTGAAGAGTTTTGGAGAAATGTTTTCGTTTGATACGAAGTTTTTATTTTTCATGGAAGTAGATGTTTAGTCGGTTAAACCAAATATGCAAGCGATTTCTGCAAAAGGCAGATAGTGCCGAGAGATAATAAAATCATTTTCTTTGAAACAACCTGGCGCAGAATAAAGGTTCAATCCCGACGGCCAAAATACAACCGCAGGATACTTTTTCCTCATAAGGCATCAACGAACTTACTATCGGTTAATTTTTTCGAGTAGTTCACTGATAACCACTAGCTCAGGTTTTTCAGCGTTTGTCGCAGATAGCGCTTGTATTTCATCCGGTAAGCCCGGTAGATCTTCCGGTACCTGGCATAAGAGTCCTCCGGCATTTGCTCCCGCATAAACCCCTGCTGCTTCATCCACTCGTCATTATATACCTTGCCGAGATAACGGGTACCGTGATCCGGGAACAGGACGACGACGACATCCGTAGGTTTGAGTTGGCTTTTGATCCGGAAAACCGCCTGCATTGCCGCTCCGCTGGAGTAGCCGACCAACAGCCCCTCCATGCGGGCCAGTTGCCGGGTGCGGTGAGCGCTGCTCCGGTCGGTCACCTTGATAAATTCATCGATCAGCTCAAAGGCCACATTATCGGGGATGATGGTCTTTCCCAGCCCTTCCACTTTGTAAGGATAGATCTCGCTCTTGTCGAACAGGCCGGTCTCCCAGTATTTTTTCAGGACGGACCCATAAGCATCGACACCTATGATCTTAATGTCCGGGTTCTGTTCCTTGAGGTAGCGCGCCGTCCCGGAGAGTGTTCCCCCCGTGCCGGCGCAACAGACGTAGTGCGTGATCTTTCCTTCAGTCTGCCTCCATATCTCAGGCCCGGTGGAATGGTAATGGGCCATGGAGTTATCGAGGTTGTAGTTTTGCCCCAGGTAGAAGGAGTTCGGAATATCCCGGGCCAGTTGTTCCGCTCTGGAGTAATAGGAACGCGGGTCTTCCGGCTCGGCGTCAGCAGGGCAGATGACCACATCGGCGCCCATTGAGCGCAGGAGGGCCAGTTTTTCCTGGGAAGCTTTGCTCGAAACGGTCAGTACGCAACGATATCCCTTCAGGCTGCACACCATAGCCAGGCTGTAACCGGTATTGCCGGAAGTCGCCTCGATAATAGTGTCACCCGGCTTGATCTTGCCGTTTTTCTCGGCTTGCTCCACCATGTACAGGGCAATGCGGTCTTTAGCGGAGTTGCCGGGGTTGTAGGCTTCCACCTTCCCGTAAACCGCTGCCGGAATATCTTCACAAATTCGGCTCAACCGGATAAGCGGAGTGTTGCCGATAGTTGCCAGAACATTTTCGTATCGCATATATGCTAGCTTAGTTTGCTTACATTCCTATGGTTAGGTGGTTAATTCCTTTTACTCTGTCTAATTACAAAGCAAAATTATAACTTCACCTCGGTTATTAGGTGTTTCAAAAAAATCAAAGCAATATGCAATAATACTAATGAAGGAGCAAAAAAAAAAGCTTATTGGCTACGGAGCGTAGTACACAGGCTTGCGCTAAAGGCCACAATTTGATTCCACAAAAGGCAAACCAATGCAAAAAGAAGAGGGATGATATTGAACAACAGCCTGGTTTACAACATTATTTAGAGCATGTTTGAAGGCTGTGCTTTTGTAAACAGGCAAGTGTAATGAAAAAAAGCTGAAATAATTATGGCGAACTCCAGGATATCTTTGAAGGCCCGCCTCATCCTCTATCACAAGGGCCAGATCTTATTGCTGAAACAAACCAAACCGAACGGCGGCAATTATACGCTGGTCGGGGGAAACGTAGATGCCCGCGAATTCGCCCGGCAGGCACTCATCCGCGAAAGTTTTGAAGAAGCCGGCATCAGCCTGAAGGAAAGAGACCTGCAACTGGTCCACATCCTTCATAAAGTCATCGGAAATGAACACCGCATGGTCCTCTATTTTAAAGCCTACCGCTGGGAGGGGAAACTAAAAGCAAAGGAAACCCATAAGTTTAAAGAAGCCGAATGGTTCTTCCTGGACGAACTGCCCCCCAACCTCACCGAAACCGTAAGGCTCGTACTGGAGGAGTACCGGAAGGGGCATTTTTATTCGGAATATGTGAAAAAATGATCCGGAATTTCCAACCCTGCCTACCGGTTCTTCACCAGCTTGGCAGCGGAGGCGGAGGTACTTTTTTTTGCCCCGGCGCAGGCTTTCGAACAGGCCGCTTTCTGAGCAGTGGTGCATTGGGTTTTTTCAGAGAGGGATACTCTGGTAGCCCCGGCGCCTTTAGCAGTACATGCAGCCCTTGATTTTACACAATGCTGCTCCCGCGGAGAGATATTTACGAACCTGCCCGATTTGCTGCAGTATTCCACCGGAGTATAACTCACCTTGCCGGTTGCAGCGCATACTGATCTGCGGACGTAAGTAGTGCGCCCCGTTCCGGGGTCCACCCGCTGCTCGATGTTTTCATCCTGGGCGGCCGCTTCAGCCACCATCGTAGGCTGAGGAAGGGCCTGGGCCTTTGCCGTTTTGGAATAAGAGCAATGCTGGGACCGGGCATTCACAGCAAAAAGAAAGGGAAAAAGGAACGTTAAGAGGAAAAATCGATTCATAATCAGCTCTTTTTGATGATGTGTGTTTAACACTGGCCTACAACCCCGCTAAAATAGAAAAGATCAGAAAAATAACCTGTTATAAAAAGATTAACGTTTTCTTAAAGTGTTGGTAAGAACCGTTATTGCTTCAATATTTTATACGCCTGAGGAATTTCCCGCCCCACTACCTGGAGGATGTACATACCCGGCGCCAGCGAGGAAGTGTTCAGCCAGTGGGTGGACCGGGCGCCCACGCTGAATTGTTGCAGGGGCCTTCCATCCAGAGCCGCCAACCTGAGGCTGAGCGGGCCGTCTGTCTCATTTTGAATAGAAAGTTCTTCACTGAAAGGGTTGGGAAAGGCAGAGAGGGCATCGGCCACAAGAGGCTCGCTGCTTGCCGCCGGCGGATAAACCGTTTCGTATATGGCATTCAGAAGAGAATATTCGGTATAGGAGTCCTGGCCAATTTCCCAGATCATGATGCCGCTCAGCAGTTCCATGGCCAATGTCGTTTTATTCTGAATGGTGGGGATGCCGTTGTAGTAGGCCTCCCCCGCCTGGTCGGTGAACGCGTTGTCCGGATTTTGCGCTACTATGGTTCTATAGGTAAAAGAGGAAACCGGGTTGGTGGAAAAATCCCACCCGTAAAAAGGAACGCCCAGCGTCAGCCGTTCCGATTCCACCCCCTGGCTGAACCAGTTGTTGATCGAACTGACGGCGAAGCTGTAGGGAGAATGCTGCCCGGGGTTGTTGGGCGCCCAGGGGCCGGTCCAGTTATAGACCATCATGTTGACCCAGTCGAATGCACTCAGGGCGGCATCCGATATGTCCGGGTCGCGGTTGCTGCCCGGCAAAGCGGCCGTCAGCAATTTACCCTCTGCCGCCAGGCTGTCCCGCAGTTCCAGGACAAAAGGGCTGTACAAGGCATTAACATCCTGGCCTTCCAGGTCCATATCTACGCCATCCAGCCCATATTCCCGCACCATGCTCATGATGTTGTGAATATAAGCAGAACGGTTGGGAGCCTGCATCCAGAACTGCCAGGCATCCCGCCACTCAGCCGTCAGCCCTCCCCCCATGGAAATGAGCACCGTAAGGCCATAGCTTTTGGCCAGGCTTACGACCGGGCCGATGTCCTGCCCGCCTACCTCCAGTTCGCCGTTCATCAACGGGTTGGCGAAAGCAATGTTGAGGTGAGTGAGTTGTTCAAAGTTGATCTGGTCGCTGAGGCTGAACCGGTAATAGGGGAAATAGCCCACGATCCGGAAATCCTCCTGCGCGGGGAGGTTGAAAGAGAGCAACAACAGGAAAAAGGGTAAAATTCTCGCCATAGGGTGTTGGTTGATTGATTGGTTGGGTTCGGGCGGCCAATGAGGGGTTGTTTCTGGGTTTCTGGTTTCTGGTTTCTGGGTTTCTGGGTTTCTGAAAACCAGCGGGTTAGCGAGCAGCAGGCACACTTAATTGCCCCCCATAGACCAAATCAACTAAAAACTAAGCTGACTCCAGCCCGCCCTCTTCGATCTCCAGGATTGCCTTGACGTGAGCATCGGCGATCTTTTGCCGCACCTCCGGCTTCATCAGCTCGGCAGCCTGGGATTTGTTGTTATAGAATCCGTTCTCGGTGAGAACAGAAGGCATATTGGTCTTCCGAAGCACGTAGAACTGCCCCTGCGGGCGCGATTTCAGGTGGCGGTTCACCCAGCCCGTCTCGTTGATCAGGTGTTTCTGAAAGATACTTGCGATCTTCTGCCCGGATTTGCTGCCGTGGAAGAACCAGGTCTCGATGCCGCTGATGCTTTCCGGAGCCCAGGATTCGCTGTCGCGCGCCGGGGCAGCATTGGAATGAATAGAGACGAAGATCTTCGGAAGCGCCGATTCTTTGCCATTGGCGCGGTTGACGCGCCCTTCCAGAAAGTCATCGATATCGACCTCGGGGACGGTAATAAAATACTGCACCCCTTTGGCGTCCAGTTGTTTTTTGATCCGGGCGACGATGTCCCGGTTGAACTCGTACTCAAAAAGGCGGTTCTGCCCGTCGTCAAACAGCGGAGAACGCTTGCCCGGAGTCTGTTTGCCGTGGCCGTTGTCCAGGCACCAGAGGTAGCGCCCTTTGGGTTGAGGTTGAGGTTGAGGTTCAGGCTGAGGCTGAGGCTGAGGTTGAGGCTGGGGTTCAGGAGTAGGGTCGGGAGCAACGACGATGGGGCCTTCTTTATCCTCTTCCTCGAAGATATCTTCGTCAAAGCCGGCGTCTATCTCTCCGGGCGGCACGATCACCGTCTCCATTTCATCGGCGACGACAATGATGGTGTCGGGGCGGATCTCTGAGCCGTCCTGTGGGAGTTCAGTATCCGGAAGAGTAGTATCTTTTCCCGGCCGGGACTTCTTTTTTCCACCGCCGAAAAGATTGGAAAAAAGGCTGCTGATGGCGTCGATGATCTTTTTAAACATATGGGTAATGGATAGTTATTAAGTGGCCTAATCAGATGAACCGGCGCCAGGGCAAAATGAAGGAAATTATTTTTAATGCAATTGCCCGGGCCCCTCCCCACGATGAAGGCAGTCCTCAAATATAGGCAATATTTTCATTCCGCACTATTCCAGGTTGCCCACCGGCTTAAAGATGCGCTTCCAGTTGATGCGGCTGAATATGTTATTGCCTTCCTTACTGGTGGAGAACCAGATGATCACCGGTTTGCCCACGACGTGGTCTTCCGGAACAAAGCCCCATACTCGTGAATCTTCCGAATTGTGGCGGTTATCCCCCATCATCCAGTAATAATTCATCTTGAAAGTATATTCATCGGTTTCTTCGCCGTTGATGAATATCCTGCCGTCGCGCACCGCCAGCTTATTGCCTTCATAGACTTCAATGACCCGGCGGTAAAGCGCCAGGTTCTCAGGGCTGATCTTCACTGTAGCTCCTTTTTTGGGGATATACACCGGGCCGTAGTTGTCGGCGGTCCAGCCGGGGAAGTGTTCGGTGTCATGGGGGAAGAACTTGTTGCTGTCCCCATCGAGTTTACTCATATCGACCGGCGTCACCGTTATGTTGGGGTCCATCGATTCCACTTTGGCCTTTTGCTCATCGGAAAGGATGATGATGTACGACTGGTTGCCCTGCTGGGCGATGATGTCACCGCTGGAAATTCCCCATTCCGGGAATTTACTGGTATTGATGCCTCCGGCCGGGAAGGTGACGATATACATATACTGGAGGTGTTTGGGGTTCTTTGCCGGTTCTCCGTTGATGTAAACCTGCCGGTTGATAACCTGAAGGCTGTCTCCCGATATCCCGATGCAGCGCTTGATGTAGTGGTCTTTCTTATCCATGGGGCGGGTAATGAGTTTTTTGGCGCCCGATTTGATCATCCGGGCCTGGGCGGGCGGCACTGCCCCCCGGCGGTAATCATAGATGCTCCAGGTGCGGTCCGGAAAAACATACACACTGTCTCCTTCCGGGAAATTGAACACCACCGGGTCATTGCGGTCGATGGATTCCAGGGCAGGCAGGCGGTAATAGGGCAGGCTGGGCTTCTTCAGGTAAGATTCGGTGTTCAAAATGGGAATGCGGTTGTGGAGCAGAGGAACCATCACGACGGTTTCCGGTGTGCGGATGCCGTAGTGGGCCTTACTGACAAACAGGAAATCGCCCACCAGCAAAGAGCCTTCCATAGAGGGCGTGGGAATGACGTAGGCTTCGATGAGGAACATCCTTATGAAGGCGGCGGCAAAAACCGCGAAGATGATGGCCTCGGCCCACTCCCGGGCCGCCGATTTCCGGTAGGGGTTGTTGGCCTGCAGCTTCTGAAGCTTCCTCTTCTGGTTGCTTGCGGCGGCTTCGGCGATCTGCTCTTTGTATTCCTTTTCTTTTATCAGGGTGGGGCCATCGTATTCTTCCTCACCGGAGAAGGCCAGGTAGAAAAAGAAAAACGGAGCGAAAAGCACCGCCACCACACTGTGCCAGAACTCGTACTTCCGGAAGGAACGAACCATATCGATAGCCATGCCGGCATAAATGAAGATGTTCACCATCGGCAGCAGCAGCCAGGCGGCATGCCAGCCCCTGCGGCCAATCAACTGGCACCAAACCACAAAGTTCAACCCGGGAACCAGGCCTTTCCAGCCTGCCTCACCAGCTTTGGGGAACAAAAAAAACAGGCTGATGCTCAGCAGCACATAAGAAACGATAAGAAATATCAGGAACCACATATTCTGAGTTTAATGATCGGCCTGCAAAGATAAACGAATTTATCAGGATGCACGTACTCCGCAATGGCCAATATGGACAAATGAACAGCTGCAGTTGATGAAACCGCTCCGAATGCCGATACCCTGAAAACAGCTCTCCTTAGTTCCGGGATACATTTTCCTGTCTTTTTAACTCATTGATAAGATATTCCCGCCGGCGACGGCGACATCTACCCCAGTGATAAAATGCCCCTCGACGAGGCCCTTGCCGGAGCTGAGAACTTTCGCCTGGGCGGTTATTCCAACTGGCGCCTGCCCACTATTAAGGAACTGTACTCCCTCATTCTGTTCAATTGAAACTTCAACTTAGGCGCTGATGGGAAATCAGCGCCTAAGAGATGCTATAACAGATCGCCGGGTACATTGAAAAAACACCCTTTCTGGAGCTGGCCGCCACGTGTGAAAGCGCCTATGAGGCAATGGAGGTGCTCAGGCGGGAAAGCCCGGCGCCTCAGATCGAAAGTAACGACGACTTCCTGTTCATAAAATCAGAATACCGCAACCGGATCGTTTTCGACGAAGAAGTTTACATCCCGGTCAGCGAACAGTACAAGGAGAAATTTCAGGAGTACCTGGGCCGGAATTTTCTGCTGTAGGCCCCCCATAAAGATTAGCGGCAAGCACTTTGCTATTCTGCCATTTTCCCTATCTTTATCCTTTAGCTATACTACGCCTTCATCAGACCCTCAGGAAATTTATTTTTTCAGCTGACCCTTCAGATCGTACATGCACAATCTGGCTACAGTGATCTTTGCGTTGCTTTTATTGTTCCACCCAGGGTATGGCCAGGAACCAACCATGTCTTTCGACCACATTACGATCAATGATGGCCTCTCCAATAACACCATCTATTCAATCGTCGAAGACAAGGATGGGTTCCTGTGGTTCGGCAGCCGGGACGGGCTGCACCGATATGACGGCTACGAGTTCAGGATCTTCAAATCAGGGCCGGAAGACAGCCTTTCCCTGCCCAGCAATAACGTGCAAACGCTTTTCAGACACCCCAACGGAGATATCTGGATCGGGCTGAAGGTCGGAGGCCTTTGCATTTTTGAACGGGAATCCCAGCAATTAAAGGCCAACCCACTGGAAGGAATAGGCTTCCCCAACTGGAGAGAGGTGTCCATACAAGCGATTTTCCAGGATTCCTATGGCGATTACTGGCTGGGGACGGCCGGGAACGGGGTGCTCCGCATAGATTCCAGCCTTCAGCATTTTACCAATTATACGCTATTGGAGGAGGGCAATCCCAGAAATATTTCAAGCTATTTCTGTTTCTCTTTTGCCGAGGATAAAGACGGCAATATCTGGATGGGTACTGAGGGAAGCAAAATCCCCTTTTTCCAACGGAAGAGCGGCGCCATTAAGCTGCTGTCGGAAATCAGAGGAACGGCCTTCAAATACACATTCACCAAAACCCTGCTCCGGGCCGATGAACAGATCTGGATCGGCACCGAAGGGGACGGCCTTTTCGTTTACGATACCCAAAAGGGAGCATTCTGCCTGCGGGCCCTGCAGAACAGTATGATCAAGGACATTGCCATAGACAGCACCGGCCAGATCCTGATCTCTGCCGATGGCGAAGGCCTTTTTATTACCGAGGACAGGGGAAAGAGCTTCCGCAACATCCGGTTCTCCCCCAAGCTGGCCAACAGCCTGAACACCAACGCCCTGTACGACATCTTTGTCGATAGCGACAACAATATCTGGATCGGCAGTTTCAACGGGGGGGTGAATATCCACAAGGCCAATAAAGCCAATTTTCTGACCTATCTGCAGCCCAACTGCGCTACGGATGCCCCCGGCGGCCAGTCCGTCCTCGCTTTCTGCGAGGATGCTCAGGGCGACATCTGGATCGGCAAGGACGGAGGCGGCCTGGTCCGGTTCAATCCGGCCACCCAATCTCAAACGACCTACCAGCACTCCCCCAAAGACCCCAACAGCATCAGCAGCAATGTGATCCCTTCCGTATATGAAGACAGTAAGGGCAACCTCTGGGTGGGCACCTTTGCCAATGGGCTCAACCGTTTTGACCGGAAGAACAACCGCTTTGAGCATTACAGACACGACGCAGCAGACCCCACCAGCCTGAGTAACAACAATATATGGGCCATAGCCGAAGAGAAAAACGGCACCCTGTGGATTGGCACCATGGGCGGAGGATTGGAAAAGTTTGATTACGCCAAAAACCGCTTTTACCACTTTCAGCCCGTTCCCGGCGACCCTGCGAGCCTTTCAGGGCTAAATGTACAGGCGCTTCTGGCCGATGACTCAGGGAACTTATGGATCGGGACTGAATACGGGGGGTTAAACAAGCTGATCTCGGAAGAGGAAGGCTTTCGGTCCTGGCAAAGGAATGAAAAGGACAGCACCAGCCTTCAGGTCAATTCCGTTTTGTGTATCCACCAGGACAGCAACGGCCGGCTTTGGGTGGGCACAGAAGGCGGCGGCCTCCACCTGATGAGCCAGGATGAACAGTCGTTCCGCAACTTCCTGGTAAAAGACGGCCTGCCTTCCAACGTGGTAAACGCTATCGAAGAAGACGAATACGGCATTCTCTGGATCAGCACCAACATGGGGCTGTCCGCCTTCGACCCCGTTTCCGAAGTATTCACCAACTTCGACAAAAATGACGGCCTACAGTCCAACCAGTTCAACCGCAGCGCTTCCCTCCACTCCCGGCCCGGAGAGATGTACTTTGGCGGCATCCATGGCGTGAACGCCTTCCGGCCCGAAGCCGTAAGCATCAACGACAACCTGCCGAAAGTGGTCTTCACGGACTTCAAACTGTTCAACCAGTCTGTCCCCGTCGGTTTGTACAACAACAAAAGGACGATCCTTCCCCGGCCACTGAACGAAAACCCGGTTATTAAACTTCGCTATTCGGACAATGCCTTCACCATCGAGTTCGCCGCCCTGGAATTCACCAACCCCGCCAAGAATAAGTACGCCTACAAACTGGAAGGCTTCGAAAATGGATGGAACATTGTGGATGCCCAGCACCGGCGGGCCACTTACACCAACCTCGATGCCGGCGATTACACCTTCAGGCTGAAGGCCGCCAACAACAGCGGCCTGTGGAACCCGGAAGAAAGGGCCCTGCACATCATCGTCACCCCTCCCTTCTGGAAAACCTGGTGGTTCCGCCTGTTACTGGCCCTGCTGATCATAGCCCTGTTCGCCTTCTACATTCGGTACAAGGACGAGAAACGGAAAAGGGAGCACCAAAAACAACTCATGCAGGCCGAACAGGAAATACTGAAACTGAAAAATGAAAAACTGGGGCGGGAAATAAAGGAGAAAAATGCGCAGCTATCAGCTGCCCTTCTGCAGACAGCACACAAAAACAACTCCCTCAGCAGCCTGAAGAAAGAACTCGCCGATTTGTCCCAACATCAAAACGGCGACAACGGGCACAAAAGGGAGATCCGCCACCTCATCCGAAAGATCGATTCCGAAATCAAGTCAGAAGACTATTGGGAGCAGTTCCAATTCAATTTTGACCAGATCCACCAGCAATTTTCGGAACAGCTTCACCATAAGCATCCGCAACTCTCCCCTAATGACATCCGTCTTTGCTGCCTCATCAAGATCAATATGACCAATAAGGAGATCGCTTCCATCCAGAATATTTCGCTGGGCGCCGTGGAAAAAAGCAAATACCGTTTGAAAAAGAAACTCAAACTGGATAAGGACGAAGACCTCAACCCCTACATCCTCAACTTTTCCTGAACCGGCCCGGGGCCGGAAGGCAGAAGAGCGCCATCCATCTGAAACGCAGCAATGACACGTTTTTTCAGCTCTGTCCAGCATTTGTCCAGTACCCATTTTCGGTTTTTTCTTCCACTTCGAGCTATGTTTACCCAACATAGTTTTTGCTACCGGATAAAACGTAAGCCAAAATTCTATCCGGGAAAAATCCACCCTGAATTCAAAAAGCCCCTTTGCCCGGCAGGAGGAAAGATTATCACCTTTTTATACTCATCACCAACGTCATCCACGATAGTGGAATAAAAACGAGATGTATGAAACAATTCTACTTAACCTTAGTTGTAGCCTGCCTGTGGGCGGCTGGCCTGCATGCCCAGGAACAAACCGTAACGGGGACGGTAACCTCTTCAGAGGATGGCCTTCCCGTTATCGGGGCAAATATCCTGATCAAAGGCATCTCCAGCGGTACTATCACAGACTTCGATGGAAATTATGAACTCAAAGTGCCCGGCCCGGAAGCAGTACTGATATTTTCCTATACCGGCATGAGGACCGAAGAGGTCACGGTAGGCAACCAGGCCGTCATTGACCTGGTAATGGACCCTGCCGCCGAGTTGCTCGAAGAAGTGGTGGTCGTAGGATACGGCGTACAGAAAAAAAGCGTGGCCACCGGCGCCATTTCCAAGCTATCGGACAAAAACCTGGAGGGGTTTAAAGTCCAGGATGTGCAATCCGCTCTGGAAGGCCAGGTGACCGGCCTGATCGTTAACGAATCCTCCGGCCAACCGGGAGCCGGAAAGTCCATCCTTATCCGGGGGATCAGCACCAACGGAGACAACACGCCCCTCTTCATCGTCGATGGGCTTCAGGTCAACAGCATTGACAACATTAACCCGGGCGATATCGAATCTGTGGACGTCCTCAAGGACGCCGCCTCCAGCGCGATCTATGGCGCCAGGGCCGCCAACGGCGTAGTGATCATCACGACGAAGAAAGGAGCGAAAGAGGGTGGCTCCATAACCTACGAAGGGTTCACCTCCGCCTCCAACCCGTGGAAGTTGCCGGAAATGCTGGGCGCTTCGGATTACATCGACCTGACCAGGGAGAAGTTCGAGAATGGCAACCAGGGCTCCTCCCTCGAAACGCTTGGTTTTCCCGCGCGGGGCGCACAGACCGAAAACACGAACTGGATGGATGTGATCTTCAACGAGGCCACCCTGCAGAGCCACCGCCTCAACGTCACCGCCAGTAACCTTTTTGTCTCTCTCGAATACTGGGACCAGAACGGCGTGGTCGGCGGTGAAAAGTCCAACTACAAGCGGTATGCGGCCCGCCTGAACTCGTCAAGGGACCTCAACTGGCTCCTCTCCATCGGGCAGAACCTGTACGTCAACCGGGTGGAGAACCAGAACATAGGCGTCAACGACGCTTTCGGTACGGTGATCGCCGACGCCTTCGCCTATGACCCGCTCACTCCGGTGTATGATGAGAACGCTCAATATGGGTTCGCACAATCTAAATGGGTGCAAAAGGAATACATCAACCCGCTCAGCCGCCTGTTCCTCGCCAACAACAATGGCCATGCCGACCAGGTGCTGGGCAATGTTTATCTGGATGTCAAACCTTTTGAAGGCTTAAAATTCCGGAGCGACTTCGGCCTGGATTACAGCTGGTACAAATACCGAGGCTTTACGCCTGACTATGAATTCCACGCCGCCGCCATCAATGCCGATAATGACGTCTATCAGGGCTATGGCTTTTCCCAGGCTCTCCAGTTTGAAAATTACGTCAACTACAACCGCGACTTCGGCCCGCACAGTGTTGACGTCGTGGTCGGTACCTCCTACCGGGAGTCCACTTTCGAAACGGCCGGCGGCGATTCCCATTCCATCCCGAATGCGGTCATGTTTGACAATAACTGGCAGTACATAGATGCCGGAGAAGACTCCACAGACCTGGCCTTCGGGTCGGCAAGTGTTGACTATGCCCTCATCAGCTACTACGGCCGTTTGATCTATGATTTCCAGGACAAATACCTCTTCACGGCAACACTGCGGCGCGACGGTTCTTCCAACTTCGGCGCCAATAACCGCTGGGGCGTGTTCCCCTCCTTCTCCGTCGGATGGGTACTCTCCAATGAGCCCTTTTTCAACTTCAGGGCCATTGACTTCCTGAAGCTGAGGGCCAGCTGGGGTAAGAACGGCAACGACCGGATCAGCCCGCTGAGTTACGCATCCACGATCGAGAACGTGTTCACCTATTCCTTCGGAAACCCCCAGTCATTGCTGACCGGAGCTGCGCTGGCCACGCCGCCCAACCCCAATATCAAGTGGGAGGAAAGCGTACAGCTTGACATCGGCCTGGAATTGCGCCTGCTGGATGGGCGGTTTACCGCCGAGGTCGATTACTACCGGAAAAATACCAAGGACCTCCTTATGGACCAGGTCATCCCCGGGTATGTCGGTGCAACGAACAACCCCATCAGCAACCTGGGAGAAATACAGAACCAGGGTATCGAAGCCGGGCTGGGCTACCGCTTCTCCCTCGGAGAGCTGGATATCAACACCAACTTCAACTACACGACCTTCACCAATGAAGTGATCAATGTAGCGGGAGACGCAGGCTACCTGCAAGGGTATGGCTGGCCCGTGCGAAACACCCCCATTACCCGCATGACCGAAGGCTTCCCGGTAGGCCACTTCGTTGGCTATGTAACTGACGGTATCTTCCAGAACGAAGCGGAGGTCTTTTCTCACCTCGCTCCCAACGGAGACCCGCTGCAGCCCAAAGCAGAACCTGGTGACATCCGCTTCGTGGACATCAACCGCGATGGGGTGATCAACTCCGACGACATCACCAATATCGGTTCGCCCTGGCCTGACCATATCCTCGGTTTCACCCTCGGCGCCACTTTCAAGGGATTTGACTTCAGCGCCCTGTTTTCCGCTCAGCTGGGCCATGATATCTACCGCACCTACGAACGTTCGGACATTACCTTCACCAACTACCAGACCTTCTGGCTGAACCGCTGGACGCCGGAAAACCCGTCCAACGAGTACCCAAGGCTGGTTTCCAATGACCCGAACAACAACCAGCGGCCGTCTGATTTCTACGTGGAAGACGCTTCCTTCTTCCGGCTGCGCAACCTGCAGGTCGGCTATAATATCCCGGCCCGCTTACTGGAGAAGGCCAGCCTTAGCGGCCTGAGGATATACTTCTCTGCCAACAACCTCTTTACCGTGACCAATTACACCGGTTTCGACCCGGATATCGGCACCAACGGCTGGATACTGGACACCGGTATTGATAAAGGTTACTACCCCTCCAATAAGGTCATCGGAGGCGGCATTAAGATCACCATGTAAAAAATGAGAACCATGAATCAATATAAAATTTCAGTTTTTGCATTTGTTGCATTTATGCTCGCTGCCAGCGGCTGCAATGAAGACCGGCTGGATGTGAAACCCGTCAACGAGTTCCTGTCCGCCAATTTCTACCAGACCGAAGAGCAGGTGTTTTCTGCGCTGATCGCTGCCTATGACCCACTGGGGTGGACTATGGCCTACGGCAATTGGGTCTCCCACGTGATGTTCGCCGAGATCCGTTCGGACAATGCCAATGCCGGCGGCGACCCCTCGGATAATGACCAGCCCGGATGGCAGGAGTTCGACGATTTCCGCAACACCAATACCAATACGGTCACTCATCCGATCTACCGGAAGCACTACATCGGTATATTCCGGGCCAACCTGGTCATTTCCAATTCCGACAAGGTCTCTACCCCTGCTGTAGAACGGTACGTTGCAGAAGCCCGGTTCCTCCGGGCATACTATCACTTTGAACTGTTCAGGCACTTCGGCCCCATACCCGTGGTCACCGAGACCCTGACGCCTGATGATATTGACAGAGAACGCAATACGATGTCTGAAGTATTCGGGGCCATCGTTTCCGACCTGGAAGCGGCGATCCCCGTACTGCCGGCCACCGTCTCCGCCAATGAAGTGGGAAGAGCGACCAAGGGAGCTGCCTATGCATTGCTGGGCAAAGCCTACCTGTACTGGGCGGATATGGACAATGACGACCCGCAAAAGTTCGACCTGGCCGCCAGCAACTTTGATGAAGTGGTCAAATTAGGCATTTATAGCCTGGTGGACGATATGGAGGCCCTCTATGACCTTGGGGTTAAGAACCCGGTGGAATCCGTTTTTGAGCTCCAGCAATCCAACCTCTACCCCAGCGACTGGGGCTGGTTCGAAGGCATCGACGGCAATGGTATGGTCCAGCTATGCGGCGTCCGGGGGCTGTGCGAAGAGCATCCTTTTTATCAGCCCGGATGGGGCTTCATGTTACCCACCAAGGACCTCTACGACCACTACCTGCCCGATGACACCTACCGCAGAGATGCTGCGCTTATCACTGTCGATGAACTGACGCAGGAGATACAGGAAGCCGGCGCCAGTTGCAACATCGTGGTGGACGAAACTCAGACCTCCCCGGTGGACTACACCGGTTACTGGCAGGAAAAGTACTGCAATTACAAAGGCTATATCGGCAATAATGTCAACGGTGGCGACCCCAACCTCACCAAGGACGCTAACATCTACGCCATTCGCTACGCCGACGTCCTGCTAATGCTGGCCGAGGCCCTGCACCGCGGCAGCGGTTCTGACGCCGAGGCCATGGGATATATCGACATTGTCCGGGAACGCGCTGCCGGCCCCGGCGACAATACCGGCAACTTCCGTACGGCCCAGCAACTGATGAACGACATGGGCTGGACGTTACTGGACGTGATCTGGTACGAAAGGAGGGCCGAACTGGCCATGGAAGGCGACCGCTGGTTTGACCTGGTCCGCTCCGGAAGAGCTACCCGGGCCCTCTTTGCCGGCGACCCCATCCGGGAATCCAATTTTGACGAAGTAAACGACCTGTGGCTACCTATCGCTCTGGAAGAGCTTTCCGTGGCCCCGAACCTGACAGAATATCCTGATGCGAGTCTATTTCAATAATCATTAATCAACTCAAAAACAATTTGGCGAATATGAAAGATCGAAGCATTTTTTCCTTCAATTTCCAATGGGCATTTTTTGTTGCCCTCGGCCTAGGGCTCGTCATGTCCGTAGGCTGTAAAAAAGACAGTGAAGAACCTATTCCGGAAGCTCCTATTGCCGCCTTCCAGTTTGAGGTGAGCACAGACAACTTCCTGGAAGTGGCCTTTACCAACTTCTCTCAGAACGCTTCTTCCTATACCTGGGATTTCGGCGACGGGCAAACCAGCACCGAAAAAGACCCCACCCATGTTTATGCCGCTGCCGGTAATTACACCGTCAAGCTTACTGCCGCAAATGACAAGGGGGAAACCGCCATGCGGGAAGAAAGTTTCACCCTCACCGACCCGGATGAACTGCTGACCCTCCTCGCCGGCTCTGACAGCAAGACCTGGTATCTGCAAAGAGAAGGCGTAGCCCTGGGCATTGGCCCGGCGCCCGGTGACAACCAGTGGTGGTCCTTCGGTGGCGTTACGCCCCTGGCCGACCGGCCCTGCATCCTGGATGACTCCTATACCTTCCACAGGGACGGCGCCTTTGGGTTTGATTCGGACGGCACCATCTTCATTGATTCAGAAGGCAATGGCGGCTGGCACCCTGCCGAAGGTTGCTGGGATGAAACCGACCCGAATGTGTGGGGCGACAACGCTTCCCGCTCTGCCTTTGGCAGTGGAGGGGACTACACTTATGACTTTGACAAGGTCAATAATACCATTACGATTAACGGAGAAGGCGCCTATATCGGCCTGGCGAACAAAGGTAATTCAGGAGATAACCCCAACCCGGAGAGCACTAAATTCTATGAGATTATCACTCTGGTGGGGGGTGATATCGCAGATACCCTTAAGCTTGCCCTGCCGATCAACGGTGGCGGGGACAATGGCTACTGGAATTTCAATCTGGTCAGCTACAAAAACCCGGCGGACCTGCCCGATATCCCTTCTTCTGAGCCCAGGGCTAACTTCACCTTCGAGAAGGACGGCCTGACCGTAAACTTCACCAATACTTCCGCCAACTCGTCCAGCTATTCCTGGGACTTCGGCGATGGAATGATCTCTTCCGAAGAGAGCCCAAGCCACACTTATGCGGCTGAAGGTGCTTACATGGTGACGCTGACCGCCATGGACGATCAAGGCCAAACCGATGCCACCACCAAAGAAGTGGTGGTCAGTTCAGCTTCCTTCACCCCGGCCGCGCTCTCCAGCGCCGACGGTAAAGCCTGGCTACTCGATGGAGCAGCTTCTTACTACGTTGGCCCAGTAGCCGGCAGCGGTGAGTGGTGGGGCGGCATCACTGAAGATGACGTGGCCGTTCGCGCCTGCCAGATGGATGACGAGTACATATTCTTTGACGATGGCACGTTCCAATACGACGCCAAAGGCCAGGTATGGGCCGAAGATTTTATGCTGGGAGACTTCTCCTGCACGGATGAAAGCGCCCTCCAGGCCCCTTATGACGTTCTGGGCTCCGGCACCTACTCCTTCGAATCCATGGAAGCCAGCGGCGATAACCGGGCAACCGTTACCGTTATCGGCAAAGGCGCATTCCTCGGCTTCCCTAAAGGCTTCAATGGCGGTGAACTGGACGGAACAATAGAACCTGCCGAACAGATCACCTATGAAGTACTTGAATACAGCGCTTCCGGTGGCGTCGAGATCCTGGTGGTAACGGTTGACATCTCCGCCAATCAGGATGGTACTGCGTGGTGGACGATGAGACTACGCTCTGAAAATTGATTTAGATTTAGTTAGGTATTAATTATTGTCGGATCTTCGGATCCATCAAATTCATTTTTGAATGAGGCTGCCACTAAAATTGCGTACGGAAAATTTTTGGGCAGCCTCTTTCTTTTTATATCGCATTTATTTATGAAAGAGTGGATAACTTTGCTGGTAATCGGGCTGGCCGCCCTGGCCTGCGCCAAAGACGAGGAACCGGTAATGCCCGAGCTGCCTGTTTTACATATAGATCCTATTGAGGTGGAGGAAGGGGATAATTCCTTCCCCATTTACATCACTCTGCGCTTGTCAAAGCCTTCCGCTGATACCGTCATCGCTTTCGTGGAAAGTGTGGATGGGACGGCAAAAGGCGGAGAGGATTTTGAAAGCGTCAACTTCAAGCCGGTGGCCTTCGCCCCCGGAGACCTGCGCGAGGAATACAGGGTCAACATCCTGGGAGACGAAGAATTCGAGGGGGACGAAGAATTTGTCATCAAGATCGCCGATGTCGTCGGCGCCGAGATCGGAACCGGAGAGGCAACGATAACCTTATTGGAAGACGATATCAACACCGGCCTCTTCATTCCCGAAGATGGCTACACTTCGCCGGCCTCTTACCCAAACATGGAACTAATCTGGCAGGATGAGTTTGAAGGCACAGCTGTCAACTCCGATTTCTGGACATTTGAACTCGGCACCGGCAATAACGGCTGGGGCAACAACGAATCCCAGTATTACCGAAAAGAAAATACTTACCTGGTTGATGGCAACCTCGTCATCGAAGCGAGAAAAGAAAATTTTGCGGGCAGGGCATATACCTCTTCCCGCATGATCACCAAAGGTAATTTTGACTTTAAATACGGCCGGGTCGATATCCGGGCAGCGCTACCCTACGGACAAGGCATATGGCCGGCACTGTGGATGCTGGGCGCCAACATCTCAACCGTCGGCTGGCCGGCCTGCGGCGAGATTGATATCATGGAACTGATCGGGCACCAACCCTCAACCGTCCATGGCACCGCCCACTGGTCTAATGCAGGCCAACATGCTCAATTCGGCGGAAGCACTACGCTGAGTTCCGGCCGTTTCTACGATGAGTTTCACGTTTTCTCTATTGAATGGGATGCCCAGCGTATCCGCTGGCTCCTCGATGGGCAGGAATACCACAACATCGACATCACGCCCGCGGATCTGAGCGAGTTCCGGAACGATTTCTTCTTCATTTTCAACGTTGCTGTCGGCGGCAACTGGCCGGGATACCCGGATGGGACTACGGTATTCCCCCAACGGATGATCGTGGATTATATCCGCGTATTTCAGGATAATTAGCGGAGCTTATATTTTTTCTCCGCTTTCGGAAGCCATTTTATTCCCGCTTTTTCGCTAAAGCCTCACGGGAAGAGGGGAAGGAATGCCCCTCTGTAGTGTAATACGTTGCGGTTGCAAAGGCATGGTTTGTCAACTAAAGAGCCGGCCGTACGAGGCTGCCGGCCTGCTTTAGTGACAACCACCCATGGATCTTCACCATGCACTATCTCACGAAAACACTATTCTGAAATGAAACAACTGACTTTATTTATGCTTTCCCTTTTCACCTTATCCGGCCTGCTCTGCGCACAGGGCCTGGACACTGAACTGGATCGCAAAGCTACCGAGCTGCTTCAGAAAATGACCATTGCAGAAAAGATCGGCCAGTTGTCTCAGGTGAATGGTGAATACGGCCAGATCACCGATGGCATGCGCATCAGGGTTCGGGAGGGAAAGATCGGTTCGGTACTGAACGAAGTCGATACCAAAACCATCAACGAACTCCAGCGCATTGCCGTCGAAGAAAGCCGCCTGGGCATCCCTCTTATTTTTGCCCGGGACGTGATCCATGGCTTCAAGACGATCTTCCCCATTCCGCTGGGACAGGCCGCCACGTGGAACCCCGGCTTGATGGAAAAGGCTGCCCGTGTGGCTGCTGTCGAAGCGGCTTCGGTGGGCCTGCGCTGGACTTTTGCCCCCATGATCGACATCAGCCGGGACCCCCGCTGGGGGCGCATTGCCGAGAGCCTCGGCGAAGACCCCTACCTCACCAGCGAGCTGGGAGTGGCCATGGCCCGTGGTTTCCAGGAAGACAACCTGGCGAATAAAGGGGCGATCGCCGCCTGCGCCAAGCATTTCGTAGGTTATGGCGCCGCAGAGGGCGGGCGGGATTACAATTCCACAAATATTCCGGAGAACGAGCTCTACAACACCTATTTTCCCCCGTTTAAGGCCTGCGTCGATGCCGGCGTAGCCACCTTTATGCCCTCCTTCAATGACGTTAACGGCGCCCCGGCCAGCGGCAATGCCTGGCTGTTCCGCAAAGTACTGCGGCAGGACTGGGGGTTCGGCGGCTTTGTGGTCAGCGACTGGGAATCAATTCGCCAGCTGGAAGTCCATGGCGTAGCCGCCGGCCAGGAAGGAGCCGCCCAACAGGCCATCATGGCCGGTATTGACATGGAGATGGCCAGCGGAGCCTATGCCGCTTACCTCCAGAAACTGGTTGAAAGCGGGGCCGTCCCCGAATCGGTGATCAACGAGGCGGTGCGCAACATCCTCCGCATCAAGTTCCAGCTCGGGTTATTTGAAAACCCTTACACCAACCCTTCAGATTTTCCGGCTCTGCTCAGCCCCGAACACCTGGCTATCGCAGAAGAAGCTGCCATGCAAAGTTGCGTGCTCCTCAAAAACGAGAAGGCGGCCCTTCCTCTACCTGAAGGCCGGTTCAAAAAACTCGCCGTCATTGGCCCGCTGGCCGACGACCCCTACGAACAACTGGGCACCTGGATATTCGACGGCGATCCTCAGCACACCGTAACCCCCCTCGCTGCCCTGGATAATGCCCTTCAAGGCCAGGCGGAAACCCATTTCGTCAAGGCGCTGGAAACCACCCGCAGCTACGATCAGGCAGCCTTCCCGGAAGCCCTTCAGGCTGCCCGGGAGGCGGATGCCGTGATCCTGTTCCTGGGAGAAGAGTCTATTCTTTCGGGAGAAGCCCACTGCCGGGCCGAATTGGGGCTCCCCGGCGCTCAACTGGAGCTCCTAAAGGCCGTTGCTCAAACCGGCAGGCCGGTCATTTCCATCATAATGGCGGGGCGGCCTCTGGCGCTGGGCGAAGCCCTGGAATACTCCGACGCCCTGATCGTCGCCTGGCATCCCGGCACTATGGGCGGCCCCGCCATTGCACGGCTGCTGCTGGGCCTGGATGCCCCCTCCGGTAAGCTGCCGGTAACCTTTCCGGCCACCTCCGGGCAGATCCCCATCTATTACAACCACAAACCCACCGGCAAGCCGGCCACCGAGGAGTCGTACGTCCATATCGATGACATTCCGGTACGGGCGCCACAAACCTCGATCGGCAATACTTCCTATTACCTGGATGCCGGTTATAAACCCTTGTTTCCCTTCGGCTTCGGGCTTTCCTACACCCGCTTCGAGTACAGCAACCTGCAGGCCGCCACTCCGATGATCAATTCCGGTGACACCCTCGTGGTATCGGTAGAACTGGCCAATACGGGGGATTTCGAAGCGGAAGAGGTGGCCCAGCTGTACATCCGGGACCTGGTCAGCAGCATTGTACGGCCGGTTCGGGAGCTCAAGGCGTTCCAACGCGTTCGGTTGAAGCCTGGGGAAAGCCGGAAGCTCACCTTTAACCTGCCGGTGGAACAACTAGCCTACTACTATCCCGGAACAGGGTGGAAAGTGGAACCCGGCCAATTCAGATTGTGGATAGGCGGAGATTCCAATGCCGAATTAAATACTACTTTTGAGGTACGGTAAAACGAAAACCACTTAAGCTTCCGATCATGAAACAGAACAATTTCTATATCATCAAGACCGCCCTGATCGTGGCCCTTGGGGGCTTCCTGATGGGTTTCGACGCTTCGGTCATTTCCGGGGTGGTCAAATTCATCGAAACCCAGTTTAGCCTGACCAAGCTGGAACTGGGATGGTCGGTCAGTTCCCTGACCCTGACGGCCACCGCCGCCATGATCGTCGCCGGCCCCCTCAGCGACCGGATCGGGCGGCGGCGGGTGCTTTACATCGCAGCTATTCTGTATGCCATTTCCGCCATCGGCTCTGCTCTCGCCCCCAACTTTCTGCTCCTGGTGATCGCCCGTATGATCGGCGGGCTGGGCGTGGGCGCTTCGCTCATCATCGCCCCTATGTATATTGCCGAAATATCTCCTGCCAAAATACGGGGGCAAATGGTCTCATTCAACCAGCTGAATATCGTGATCGGCATTTCGGTGGCCTTTTTCACCAACTACCTCATCCTGCAACTGGGCAAATCGGAAGCCGCCTGGGCACAGACACTGAAGTTTGACGAATACAACTGGCGATGGATGCTGGGCCTGGAAACCCTGCCGGCCATCCTGTATTTCTTCGGCTTGTTCCTGGTGCCCCGCAGCCCCAGGTGGCTCATCATGAAAGAGGAGTTCGATGAAGCCCTGGAAACCATGAAAAAGGCCACGGGAGAAAATGCAGCTATACAGGAGATGGAGGAGATCAGGAAGAGCATAAAGGCCGAGGAACAAAAAGAGAAGGTGCCGGTGGCTGAGCTCTTCAAACCGGCGCTGCGGCTGGTCCTCACCATCGGTATAGTGGTGGCCGTCCTGCAGCAGATCACCGGCATCAATTCGGTCTTTTTCTATGCCCCCATGATATTCGAACAATCCGGCATAGGTACCGATGCGTCCTTCTCACAGGCCATCCTGGTGGGGGTTATCAACCTGGTTTTCACCATCCTGGCCATCGCCTTTATTGACCGCCTGGGCCGCAAGCCACTGCTTGTCGGTGGTGTAGCCGGCATTGCGATCTGCATGTTTCTGCTGTCTTACGGATTCAACCAGGCTACCTATACCCTTACCGAAAACTCCATCGCTTCCCTTCCGGAAGAGATCGACCGGGCAGCCATAGCATCCATTACCGGCCAAACCTTCAGTAGTGACGTAGAATTCAAAGGCGCCATCCGGAAAGCCCTTGGGGAAGACATTTCCAAAACTTACGAATCTAACCTGATCACCAGTGCGATCAGTATGAATCCCATAGTTATCCTGATCGGCATCCTGGGTTTCGTAGCCTCCTTTGCTATTTCAATAGGCCCGGTAATGTGGGTGCTGTTCTCTGAGCTTTTTCCCAATAAGATCCGCGGAGTGGCCATCTCCTTCGTCGGGTTCATCAACTCGGCGATCAGCTTCCTGGTCCAGCTCATCTTCCCCTGGGAACTGGCTTCTTTCGGCAGTTCACTGACCTTCCTGATCTACGGCCTGTTCGCCGCCCTGGGGCTGATTTTCATCCTGCTGGTGGTGCCGGAGACGAAAGGAAAGTCTCTGGAGGAATTGGAGAAGATTCTTGTAAGGAGCTGATCCCCTTCGGGATGAACAAAAATTTACAGAATGAGTAGAGTATCCTGATAGACGCCTAAAAGAAGAACGGACTTTAACCGGATACCGGCATTGGCATTTTCCTGCTCAGCTCCGTTCCCGTTGACGGGGCAGGGCCCAGCGAAACCCTGGAAGGCGCCACTGTCTGGAGCACCGGGCCGGAAGATGCCCGCTACCTGCTTTCTTCCCGGCAACTGGATATTTTCCGCCGGGGCTGGAGCCTCCGGCAGGAGGATGACGTACGGGCGGAGCGGGGCGCCTATTTCATCAACAGTACATTGAACCTGGCGGTAGGGCAAAGCCGGGAATGGTAATTGGTTGCTGAGTTGAACCAGGAGCCATCAGATGTTGCCACTTTGGAAAAGATGCTTCAGGAGAGCCGCAAACGCTCTGCCCTTCCGGAAGCAGATATCGCCAAAGGTAGTAAGTGCCTGACTCGCATCGCAGGCAGCTCTGACGGCCTGCAACAAAACAACAACCCGGAAGCTACCTACCGCCCTTTTTTCAATGTGCTGTTCAACCTGATGCAGGGTGGGGCCTTCGTCCATAACTATGAACCGGGAAAAGCCGGACTCCTTCCCGGATGGAAAAATACCCGGCGCTCACGTAGAACTTGCTGGCATCCTGGTTTGGGGGAAACTTTTTTAAATGGACTTATCTTTGTCTGCGTTTATTCCACAAAAAACCAGGATCATTGTGGTGCACTTGAATCACGAAAGGCCATACTATCACCGATGGAGCTCTGCCATGCTGGCCCTGCTCTTTCCTGTTCTTGCTTTCGGCCAGGTATCCCAAGAGTGGAAATTCTTCGGCCCGGAGGACGGAATGGGCATGGCCTTTCACAAGATCCATCAGGACCACTACGGGTTCCTCTGGTGTGCTTCTTCCAACGGCCTGTACCGTTATGATGGTTATGAGTTCAAAGCTTTCAAAAAATACGTCACGCATTCGAACCCTATCGAATCCGATTTCATCTGGGATATTCTGGAAGACCACCAACACAACATCTGGCTGGCCACTTACGATGGCGGCATCAACAAATGGGTGAGGAAAACGGCCAGTTTCATTTACTATAACCACGAACCCGGCAATACCGGCAGCCTGGCGTCTGACAAGGTTTTGCAAATGATGGTGAGCCGGCAGGGCAGGCTGTGGGCCATCGTCGAGACAGAGGATGGCTTCCCCGTTCTCGACTGCCTGGATCCCCTCACCGGCGAAGTAAAACACTATCGCCATCGGAAGGACGATCCACTGACGCTGGATTCCGATATCATCTCTGTCGTTGCCTCGGCGGGAAGCCCCCTGCGGCCGTTGATCCAGGATGAAGGAGGGCGGATCTGGGTGGCAACCCGGCGCGGCCTCAACCGCTATATTCCGGAAAAGGATGGGTTCCAGTCCGTTCCGGGCCCCTGGCTGAGCCGGGAGGAACAGGTAATACACCTCTACGAGTCTCCTGCTGTTCCCGGGCTCATCTGGATACTTGCCGCCACCGACGGCCTGGCCAGTGGCCATGTTTACCGGCTGGATGCCAGAACCATGCAGGCCAAAACCCTGGATTTTCCCCTCGACGGCCTGCTCACCTACGCTCCTACCGGCATTTACCAGGCGCCGGGCCGCCCGGATGAATTATGGCTCTCCTCCCGGGAACTCTGCCAAATCAACCTGAAAGAACAAACTTCGGAAACACACACTCCCGAGATAAAGCCGGACCCCTCCCTGTGGCAGGGTTTACGGGATTCCCTGTTCCTGATCTACCCGGCTTCATCAGGCACGCCCTGGCTGGCTCCCATGGGGTTTCCTCCAAACGGCCACAACAGGGGCAGCGAGAATTACTACATCCGCAGCGGCCTGTTCCGGCTTTCTTCTGAGAATGGCCGGCTCGAAAGGTGGAGTCAAAACCCCACCGATACTACCCAGTCTTTTGGCATGGTATATTCCATCAGCGATAGCCATAACGGAAACACCTGGATCAGTTGTTTCCCCGGTTTCTACCAATACCGGGAAGAAAGGCCCGGGCAACGGTTTTATCCTGCCTTCCAGGATATCAGGTTATGGGAAAACTCCAACGGGCGCGCCAACCTATCGGCCTGGGCGGCAGTCGAACGCCCCGGGGGCATCTTATGGGTAGCTACCTTCAAAGGAGGCCTGAAGCGGGTGAACCTAAAAAGCGGGAAGGTTACCCATTTCCGCAACCGACCGGGAATACCATCGTCTATCGCCCACGATAAGGCCTATGCTCTTTATGCCGATGAAACGTCGGGCAGGCTCTGGATCGGCACGGAATCGGGGCTGGACTGGGTTGAACTGGCAGAGCTGGACAACCCCCAGCCCAGGCAAACTTTAACTTTCCATCACCTGAAACCGGATGAACCGTTGGCGCAGCAGCCCATCACGTCTATAAGCCCCGGGCCGGAAGGCCTGTTGTGGATCGGTACTCAGGAGGAAGGCATTCTCCTGTTTGACCCTGTACGGCAATGGGTTACAAGCCAGTATAAAGCGGGAGCCCCGCCCCACAGCCTGAACAGTTCGTATATCAATACCGTCTTTACGGATAGCCGGGGCCGGGGCTGGGTAGCTACCGGCATGGGGGGCCTCTGCCAGATACTTCCCGGTAAAAATGGCGCAGAAAATGAATTCAACTGCCACCTGGAAGGGATGTATATCGTGGATATGTTTGAAAACAACGATGGAAAGCTTTGGCTGGCCGCCATGAATTACGGAATTGCCATCTTCGACCCGGAAACGGGAGATTACGAGCTGTGGAATATGGAAAACCACCTAAAGCGGAACAGTGTACTTGGCATAGAACGCGACAGCCAGGGCATGATATGGTTCAGTTCGCTCGGCCTGGCCCGTTATAACCCGCAATCCGGCTCATTCCGGCTTTTCGGGAAAGCAGCAGGCATACAGGATGAAGACCCGGGCCGCTTGTTGATGAGCCTGAAAGACGGCCGAATGGTTTACAGTTCTATTAATGGCTGGCTGCAGGTTTTCGACCCCAACGAGGTCATCAGCAATCCGGCTGCTCCCCGGGTAGTAGTGGCCGGACTGCAGTACTACGACCACGAAAAGAGGGCCAATGTGCCCTTGCCGCTCAAAGAAAACATAGAAACCGCTTCGGGAATAAGCCTGCATTATAACCAACAGCCTTTTACCCTGGAGTATGTAGGCATTGGATTTAATGATCCGGAAGGTATCCGTTACGCCAGCAGGCTGGAGGGTTATGAAACCCAATGGAACTATACCGGCGAGAGAATTTCCGGCCGTTACTTCCAGGTTCCGCCCGGCAAATACACTTTTCTGCTCAAAGCTGCCAACAGCGACGGGCACTGGATGGAAAAACCGCTTGAACTACAGGTCACGATCATCCCTCCCTGGTGGAGGACCACTTCGGCCTATGCCTTTTATGCCCTTGCCGGCCTCCTGGCAGTCCTGCTTTTCTTTGTTTTCCAGCGCCGCCGCCTGCGCATTCAGGCGCAACTGGAATTCGAACAACGCGAAGCTGCCCGCCTCAAAGAGCTGGACGCGCTAAAGGCCCGGTTATTTACAGATATTGCCCATGAACTCCGGACTCCGCTGGCAGTAATTGAAGGGATGGCCCAGCAGATCAGGGAAAGGCCAAAACAATGGATGAATAAGGGGGTTGCCGTCATACAGCGCAACACCAAAAGGTTGCTCCGGCTGGCCAATCAATTGCTGGACCTGAGCATGGCGGAAAGCGGGTTGATGGAGGTTCGGATGGTACAGGGCGATATAATACCTTTCATCCGGGTTACTCTGGAACCATTTATTACACTGGCCGGCAGTGCAGGCATTAACCTGGTTGCCAGCCTTTCTCCTGAAGAACTGGTAATGGACTACGACCCTGACAAATTGCAGAAAATATTGTCCAACCTGCTATCGAATGCTTTGAAGTTCACCCCTAAAGGAGGAAGCGTCACGGTTAAGGGCCAGGCCATCGAAAAGGAGGGCGCACCCTTTTTTCAGGCCTTCGTAGAGGATACCGGAAAAGGGATATCTGCAGCCGACCTGCCTCATATTTTCGGCCGGGGTTATAAAGGCCAGCCTCTCTCCACCCCGGAAGAGGAAAGCAATGAGGGCCTCTGGGAAAGCGCCGGTATCGGCCTGGCGCTCACAAAGGAGCTGGTACAACTGCTCGGAGGTACGATAGAAGCCGGCAACCGGGACGAAGGCGGCGCCATCTTTCAGATCCTTCTGCCGATAACTCATAACGCTCCCCGGGAACAACCGGCGCCTGAAATTCGGCAGGATGATTTGCCTGGAAAAGGCGGAGAAGCACCGAATGAGAAAAAACAGAGCACAAAGCTGAAATTACTGGTCGTTGAAGACAACTCAGATATCATTGCTTATCTGGCTGCATTTCTCGGTAGTGATTATGAGTTGCTGGTGGCCAGGAACGGCAGGGAAGGGATAGAGGCTGCCTTCCGGAACGTGCCGGATATTATTATCAGCGATGTTATGATGCCGGAAATGGACGGGTTGGAACTATGCCGGAAGCTGAAAGAAAACATCAAAACCAGCCATATCCCAATTTTGCTGCTTACTGCCCGGGCGGATGAGGCTTCCCGTATCAAGGGTTATGAAACAGGCGCTGATGGTTATCTCTCCAAACCTTTTGCCCCCAGGGAACTGACTGCTCAGCTCAGGCAACTGGCAGAGAACCGCAAACGCCTGCATAAATACTACCACGCCATTCTGAATAGCCAGGCTTCCCCTGCCCGGAAGCCTGGCGCCACCGACAGAGAAGAAAAATTTCTTATGGAGGGCCGGGAAATCGTCTTGCGCCACCTCCAGGATCCTGAATTCAGCGTTGACGGCCTTTGCCGGGAAATGAAGATGAGCCGGACGCAGCTCCACAAAAAGATCACGGCGCTCACCGGCCGCTCCACCTCCCTTTTCATCCGCAGTATAAGGCTCAACCACGGAAAACAGGCCCTGATGCAAACACCGGGCCTCACCGTCTCCCAGGCGGCCTATGAATCTGGTTTTAAAGACCCGAATTACTTTTCTCGTTGCTTCAAAGAAGAGTTCGGATTGAACCCGAAGGATCTGCGCTCCTAAACCTTCATTTGGAACAATAATCCAGATTTTTGGAACAATAGTGCAGAAATTCCTAACATTATAGTCGCATATTTGAAAATGAGTTCTGGCGCCTCGTGGCCCGACACACTATGGTTAAAAGACCAGGGGTTTCAACTCACCCCAAAAAATCAAGTCCACTTCCGAGTGGCGCTGGCATTTGCTTATCGAATGCCTCAAGGGGGGTGAAAATTATTATCGCCTGACAATGGGAAGTAACATCTTCACATTAAGGCTGGCCAGTCAACGAATTACTACGGCTTCTAACCCTTCACCCCCCTCCTTGTTTCACTGGAAATTTTATGCATAACGTTTTGTTTAAAAGAAGGGAGGGTGCCTTTTCAAGGTATTCTCCTTCTTTATTCCACCCAACCCTCAATAAACAAAACTTCAGCCCGTCGCTGGCCGTTGAAATACACTTTTACTTTTTTGTTGAAATACCCGAGGTCCCGGGCATCGTATTCAACGGAAATGACGCCGGTGCTGTCAGGAGAGACAGCCGCCGTATCCCAGCCGGGCACCGTGCACCCGCAGGAGGTACGGACATTGTCAATAATCAATGCCCCATCGCTGATATTGCGGAATTGAAATTCGAATACAGCCGTTTTCTTTTGCGGAATATCCCCAAAATCATGAGTGGTCTCGGTGAGCCATTCCACTTTTGAATCCGGAGAAAAGACAAATGCCATTCCCAAAACGGCCAGCAGAGGAAAGATGAACATGCGGAGATTCATATCGTATTTTTTATATTCTTGTCTGTAAACCTGATACATTGCCCGTCTTTTAGAGTATGTTTGGAGGCCAAAGATTGGCCTCCAAACATACTCTAAAGGTGTAAGTAAATGGCCAAAATGGTTTGATTGTTGAAATGGCTGGATTGCTCCAGTGGGGCGTTGACTGCCAACCATTTAACCATCCAGCAATTGAACCATTTAATTTGGCGGGCTACTTAAACGAGAAAGTTCAACAAGTCTTCCGCCCTTCCACCCTCCTAAACTCCTGGACTTTGGACGTGCCCCATTTGAAGTCGGAAGTGGGAAATCGGAAGTCGGAATTTGGGTCCAAATAGGTGCTCAACGCCTGTTTTTCCGCCTTCCGCCTTCCGATTTCCGACTTTACCCTAGGACCGTCCAAAGTCCAGTAAACTCCTACCCTCCTCCCCTCTCCAGCACCTCCCAGGTATGGTCGGCCAGCAATTCCACGGTGGCGACAAACCGAAAGGGCGGGTTTTTTCCCCACTCCTGAGGAGAGACCATGGAGAGCACATATTTCCCATTGCTGCGCTCGTAGAGGTGGTAAGTACAGCCGATGAGGGGTTCGAAGTTCATCTCGGCGGTATAGATCTGTTCTGAGATAGCGATGCGCTCATTTATTGCTTTCGCCTGTTGGGCCAGCAGTTCGATCTGCCGCTTTATCTGGTTGAGCTGCATATCGGCCTGTTTATACATGGCCTTGACGGCCCGGCCTTTTATTTTGCCCTTATCCACGGGTTTGATCTGAACGCCTCCCACGGTATGGGCATAAGGCAGGGCATGTGGGTTTTCCGCCACCTTATCATCATCAATGGGGTTGATGAACGCTTCCTGGTTGTTTTTCTTTCTTTTCTCCATACATCAAAGAAAATTGTCGAACCGGGGCAATTGTTCAATTTAAGAAAGCTTCTTCAAACGAGAAAGCCGGGGCTCCCTTTCGGAAGCTCCGGCTCCTTGTCTTTATTACTGGCAGTTATTACTTCAGGTTCAGGGTAGTGCTGCCGGCAAGGTAACCCTTGTTATACACTTCGACCTTGTAATTGCCCTCGGCAAAGGCCTGACTGGGTGACCAGACCGTACAGACCTGCTGCTCGTTCTGATTGTAATCAACTTCTTCCGACTGGGTGTAGCGGATCTGTTCACCGTTGGCGTTGTTGGTAAAGATGCCGGAGCCCATCTCCTCGATGGCCAGCGTTTCGCCCAACGGGCTGATGATGCGTATGAGGAACTGTTCGTTGCCTGCTTCGGCCACTTCATTGACAGAGGTATTAAAACACACCTGGATCTGATCGACATTCTTGGCCGCCCCGCGGGAAACGGCCTTACCGCTGTTCTTGATCTTCATGCCGCTTGCTTCCAGGTTGTTGACCTTGATCACCGAAGCAATGTTCACTTTCTTGGCCAGGAAAGAACGCTCCTGTTCAATGGCATCCTTTTCACTGGCCAGGGCGGCCTTGGCGGACGACAATTCCATATTGCGCACGCGGGCGGAATCCAGGTTGGTGGTCAATGCCATATTTTCTTCGCTGAGCTCCGCCGTGCGGGCAGTCAGCTGTTCGTTTTCCTGGCGCAGTTGGTTGATCTCGGCCAGATATTGCTCCACCTGCGCGGTCAGGTTCTTGATCTCCTTGCGGGCCTGAGACAGGTTGCGGCTGTCGCGGAGCAACGCCTCGATGCGTTCTTTAGAATCTTTCAGTTCCGACTTCTGCTGTTCGATAAGGGCGTTGAGTTCTTCGTTGCTGCCGCGCAGCTCCTCCAGTTCGGAGAGCGACTCGTAGTACTGTTTCTCAAGTTCTGCCTTGAGCTGCTCGGACTCGTTCAGCTCGTAGGTAAGGTTGTTATTGGCCTTGTTTTTGCTCACAAGATTGGCCACCAACACAATGCAGAGAATGGCCAGTATCGCAATGGTAACGATAGCCGCCACTTTGAGCTGCTGTTGGGACTTATCCTGGTTGCCAGGGCCGGGAGTGGGTGTAGGACTTGGACTGCTAGTAGCCATAATGATGAAAAAGTTTGTTTAGCTAAAAGTTAGTTAAGAACATTTAATTACTGCTGAATCTGCGTGTTTTAAGTCGCGATTAAAACGGCAGCCTATTTTAGAAAATTGTATTTCCGTAGAATATTTTTCCGCTTTCCCGGCCGGCATATCTATCATTTAGCAGGATTCAACGGCTGATCCGCCCCCCTTCTCAGGGCTTTTTATTAGCTTTGAAGGCCGGACGAGCGCGCCGGAATAACCTACTGAAAATGATCAATTATGACTGAAAATATCGATATCGCCAATATACTTTTCCTGGATATTGAAACCGTCTCCGGTAAACCGGAGTTCGAGAGCCTGAGCGAGGACTTCCAGGACCTGTGGAAGATCAAAGCACGGCAACTGTCGCGAACCACAGAAGAAGAGGAAGAACCCGATTATGCAGCACTTTATAAAGGCCGAGCCGCCATTTTCGCCGAGTTTGGCAAGATCGTCTGCATCTCTGTAGGCGTCGTTTACCGGGATAAGGAAGACCAGCGGCTGAAAGTCCGGCTCAAGTCCTTCGCCAGTGAAAACGAAAAAGAACTGCTCTTCGAGTTTTCCCAAATGGTCTTCAAATTTTACAACAACCCCAACAAGCATGGCTTCTGCGGCCACAATGCCAAAGAGTTTGACATCCCCTACATTTGCCGCCGCATGGTCGTCCACCAGTTGCCTCTTCCCACTCCCTTTAATATTTCCGGCAAAAAACCCTGGGAAACCAAACACCTCCTGGACACCATGGAAATGTGGAAATTCGGCGACCGCAAACACTACACTTCCCTGAAGCTGCTGGCCGCTGTCCTGGGCTTCCCCTCTCCCAAAGACGACATCGACGGCAGTGACGTCGGCAGGGTTTACTGGGAGGATAAAGACCTGGAAAGGCTTGCCCTCTACTGCGAAAAGGATGTGCTGGCCACCGTTCAGCTCTACCTGCGCTATAAATATATGCCCCTGCTGGAGGAGGATCAGGTGGTGCATGTGAAGTGAGTTTATATGTGTATGCGTGTATGTGTGCTTGTGTGTATATGTGCTAATGGAATTCAGCTGTAAATAGATTGTATTATGCCAGTTTTTATGCTGTAACTGGTTTATTAGTTAAGTGCTTGTTTGGAGGCCGGGTTTGATGGCGAAAAGAGTCAATTTTTTGATGAAATAACTTGTCCCGTACACGAAGTGTCGGGAAGGCGCTTTTTGAAGGGCGTACCTGGAAGGTGCGGACAAGAAAAGCAACGCAGTGTCATCAAAAAAGTGGCCTTTGCAGCTCAAAAATTGACCACCAAACAAGCACTAATTCAGAAATCGCGACGAAATCACATTCAGGAGTAAAGACACAATTCTTTCTGAATTTGTAACTATTCAGGACGCCTGCGTGCTGAATAGTTACGAAGAAAGTTGTAATAAGTTTTTGACGAATGATATCAAATTGGAAAAGGTAGAGGAATTAGAGATAATCCTTGTGGATAAGTTATAAGTTAGAATAAATCTTCGAATGCCCGCCCCCCCCCTCCTCACCCAGGGTTATGCTCCGCTGCATACCGCTGCAACCGCTGCCAATCCTCCTCAAAAAACTCCCTGATCTTCCGCAATTCCTCTTTCGGCGTCATCTCCTCTTTCGGCGCCAGAGCCTCGGGCACCAGCAGGGCGGGGTACAGAATGGCGTAGCAGGCCAGCAGGCGGCCCCGCCGCTGCAACCAGTGCAGGACGGGCTGCTCCGAGAACTCGGGCTGCTGCTCCCCGAAGAAGGTGCGGGCCACCGAGCGCATGATACGCAGCTGTTTCTCGTTATAGGAGCGGTGGACGGGCGCCAGGGAGATGTCCTCCTTATCGTAGGTGACGCCGCAGAAGGCGGCGATCTTGTCGAAGAAAGCCCAGGGGCCCTCCTTCAGCTCGTCGTGGAAGAGCACCAGGGGCTTGGAACCGAAGTATTTTTCCAGGATCTCCAGGTTGTTGTAGAAGGTGGCGTGTTTGATCTTCCACAGGCCCCTGTCGTTCTCCACGTCAAAGAACTTATTGAAAGGCAGGAAGCCGCCGTTCTTGACGTAGCGCCGGTACTGGGAGGCCACCCAGCCGTCGTGCCGCCGGAAGATGATGATGGGGCGGGCATGGGGGTAAAAGGAAGAGAACCACTTCACCTCGTCTTCCAGTTGCTGGTCGAATTCGCGGGATATGAAATACTTGTCATAATGGGAATCTTTTATGATCTGCGGGCTGCGGCGGTAACGCGTGCTTTTGATGTAGTGGATGCCCTTCAGCTTCGGGAAGAAACGGTGCTGCAGGTAAGTTGAGGCCACCTTGCCCAGGCCGACGTGGAAGTAGATTTCGGGGGGAGCCGTCGATTCGTTGATTCGTTGATTGGTTGATTCGGTGATTGGTTGATTCGGTGATTGGTTCATTTGTTGACCTGGTTGATTGTGGTATGGCTGGCAGTCCGCCAGAATACTGGCCAGCGGACGAGTCTTTACCGCTCCCTGCAAAAATAGGTTTTCGGGCGAGTATCCACACATTTCATCCAGCAATTCCGGCCCTGAACCTAGTATTGTCTTATTTTTTCAATCTGCTGGAGAGGAAGTACTGTGATCTTTTCCGTTAACCGATACCATTTGTCTCCCGGATAGACCACCCAAAGATGACGGAGGTTAAGGTCTTTGATAGCCTGATGCATGGATTTGGTTGTTCTCGGAGCATCCATATATTTGAACTCTGCGCCAAAATACTGGCCTTTATCTTGCCAGTAGAGGTCAAGCTCTACTCCCTGATGAGCAGCATAAAAAAACACTTCACTGTCCCGCTTGGATAAAAATGCAGTTATTTCCTCCAGGGCAAAACCTTTCCAGGAAGCGCCGAGCTTAGGGTTTGTCTTTAGCTCAAATAAGGTGGTAATATCCTGGAGAGCATGAAAAATACCAGAATCCCTCAAATACAATTTAGGGCTTTTAACCAGCCTCTTTCCGACATTGGCATGCCAGGGCATAAGTATTCTGACCATGAAGGTGTCTTCCAAAACAGAAATATAATGCTTTACTGTTTTGTCTGAAATCCCAAAAGAGCGGCTAAGCTCACTGTAATTCAGTGTCTGTCCATGGTAATGGCTCAGCATTACCCAAAAACGGTACATGACAGAAGACGGTACGGTGATACCCAGAGCCGCAAGGTCTTTTTCCAGAAAAGTTGAAATAAAATTAGAGCGCCAGGCCATGCTATCCCGATCAGTTAGCGACAGATAGGATCTGGGAAAACCGCCTCTTAACCATAAGGCATTAAGATTTTCTAACCCTGTTTCAGCCAAGTTAAACCCGGTAAGGTAATGGTACCCGATCCGCCCCGCCAGAGATTCTCCACTTTGCTGCCTCAGATTTGATGAGGCGCTGCCCAATATAAGGTATCGTTGCCTGGAATTGTTATCAACTAAAAACCTCAACAACGGAAAAAGTTCTGGTTTCCTTTGTACCTCATCAATCATGATCAATCCTTCCAGGCCCTCCAGCGCCAATTGAGGATTCTCCATTACTGCAAGGCCCCTGGGATTTTCCAGGTCAAAAATGTAATCCGGTTGAAAGGTCTTAGCCAAAGTGGTTTTACCCGCCTGGCGTGGCCCCAAAATGGCTGTGACCGGAAAAATCCTGATCAGGTCCTTTACTTGATTGTAATCCTTTGCTCGATTAATAATTACAGGGGACACAAGAATAGAATTTTACCCAATTTAGAAATCATCTATGAAATTTCGGATTATAATTCCGAATTTTCATATATTTTAATACTGTTTTATTCTCCTTTTGTGGATATTTCCCGATGTGTTTGCCCCTCTCCTCTCCCTGCTCACGCCTCCCCTTTCTCCCCGTCTCCCACTCTCTTCCGGAACTCCCCCGGCGTCATCCTCTCCAGCTTTTTGAACGCCCGGTTGAAGGTAGCCTTGGAGCGGAAGCCCGCTTCGTACGCCAGGCCTTCCAGGCTGAGGTGCTGGTATTCCGGGTCGGTGAGCCGCCGTTTGAACTCCTGCACCCGGTAGTAATTGAGCAATTCGTAGAACGAAGTTTTCCGGTAGTTTTTCAGGTATTCCGAAACCGCCACTCCGGAAACGCCCAGCTTTGTGGCTAAAACGCTGAGGTTGAGCTCCGGGTCGGTGTGTATGCCTTCTCTTTCAAGCAGGTAGTCCAGCCGCCGCCCCAACTCCTCCAGCTCCGGGTGGGAAGCTCCGCCAGTAAACTGAACGGAGGCGGGCACCACCAGTTTCCGCATCCAGTTGAGCTCAGTGAGGCCGAACAGGATGAGAAAGCAGAAATTGAGCAGGTAGAGCGCCATATCGAAGTAGAAAAAGCCCGGCATCAGGCTTTGCCAGAAAGCAGGCCAAAAGATCATTGCCAACAGATCGGTGAAGTTGTAAATGAGGTAACCGTAAACGAGCACAAAAAACAGCCAGTACCGCTGCCGGGCCTTGACCGGCAGGAACTGCCCGCTGCGGAAAAGCTGCAGGCAGAGTACAAAATAGAACAGGATCATACCGTACTCTACCGCCGTTATTGCACTGACGTAGCTTTCCCCCGGCCAGATGCCTCCGTACGCCCGAAGGAAGGAGAGAGCCATCAGTCCGGCCGGCAGGGCCAGGTGGGTTAGAGCCACCTTCCGGTTCTCCCGCCCGATGACCGATAGCAGAAAGAGGTAAAACACCGGGCCGTAAAACTGGGCGGTAGATACGCTGTTCAGAAAATCATACACTGGCCCGTAGCCCAGGTAAGAGAAAACGTAATACTTGGTGCTGCCCAGGAACACCAGGATCAGCCCTCCCAGGTACCGGTTGGAGCGGTTGGCGCTAAAGGCATTCAGCAGGCAGGCCGCCGCAGTCTGTACGGCCACCAGAAAGGCCGCCCCCTCGATCAGTCCGTGTCCATTTACCATAAAAAAAAGTCTCATTGGCTTAATGAGCCTTTAAGATAGGGGCTTTTGCTTTATGTTGCGAACCGAACAATTTACCCTCAACAACCTGCCGGGTTAACCAAAACCAATACCTGGACGAAAACCCGGCAGGTTACTCATTTACAAAAATAAATGCTATGAATTGCCTCTTCCGCATACTGATCGCAACAGCCATTATTCACAGTACTCTGGCCGTTGCCGCCCAGCAGCCACTCAACCTCGATTTCGAACGGATAAGCCCCGAAGGCCCCGCCCGCCCCTGGGGCTGGCAGTACTTTTTTCGGGCGCCCCATGCGAAAGCGGTAATGGACAGCACCGTGGCCCACTCCGGCAAATACAGTTACCGGATCTCTGGAGAGGCGCAGCAGGAGCCCGTTTCGCCCCACACGCTGGGCTACTGGATCGACCCCTGGGGGCTGAAGGGGAAGCAAGTAGAATTGACGGGTTGGATAAGCAGAGAAAACCTGGAAGGACAGGCCCGGGTGACCCTGGAAACCTGGGGGGAAGAGGGGAAGATCAACGCAGATACCATGAACTTCCCCCCTACTTCTGAAAGGCCCGCTGATGCGCTATGGATGCCTTTCAGCCTTAATATCCCGGTTGACTCCGCAGCTTACACCCTTTCCCTCACCATTGGCCTGATCGGCTCCGGCGCAGCCTGGTTTGATGCCCTCACCCTTTCAGCCGGCGGGCGCCAAATGGCGGAAGTCCCCGTCGCCCCACAATTCACTTCGGCCCAGTTGGAATGGCTGGCCCAACAGGCAGCGCCGCTGAAACAGACAGATCCCACGCCAGAGGGCAAACAACCGGACTATTCCGATCTCGATGCCTTCCGCCGCATTACCGGCGGCGCCCAACTCATCGCCCTGGGCGAATCCACCCACGGGACCAGCGAATTTTTTAGCATCAAACACCGGCTGCTGGAATACGCCGTGAAGGAAATGGGCGTTACTGTCTTTGCCATCGAGGCCAATCAACTGGCGGTGGAAGCGGTCAACCGGTATGTCCTGAATGGCGAAGGCGACGCCCGCACGGCCATGAAAGTGATGTTTAAAGTCTGGAACACCGAAGAGATGCTGGCCCTCATCGAATGGATGCGCGCTTACAACCTGGAAAACCCGCAAAACAAAGTGGAATTCGTGGGCTTCGACATGCAGGACCCCCAATTGCCCATCGACAGTTTGCTGGCTTTCCTCCCGGACTACGCTCCGGAACTGCTGGCGGCTATCGACAGCCTGCTCGGCCCTTACCGGGAAGCATGGCGCGAGCAGTACTATCCCACCGCTCCGGACAGCATCCGGGAAGGATGGATCAACAATACCCGGCTGGCCTGGGAACTGGTTTCCGCCCGTAAAGCCGACTGGCTTAGGCAAGCCTCCAATCCTGCCGAAAAGAACCGGGTGGAATGGGCCCTGCAAAATGCCAGAGTGGCTCTGCAAGCCGCACATTCCGCTTACTATACTTTCGACCAGGGAACCCGGGACAGCGCCATGGCCGAGAACATCGGCTGGCTATTGTCCCGGCGCCCGCCCGGTACGCGAATGATCATCTGGGCACACGACGCTCACATCAGCCGGGGGAAAGGCCCCGATCCGCTGTACAACTACTTCCAGGGTGGCTCCATGGGGGCTCACCTGGCCAGGCAGTATGGAGATAGCTACCGGGCTTTCGGGCTTTCAACCTATGATGGCGCCTACAGCGCCACCCTGAGCTACCAGGATAATACCATGGTTCCGGTGGAGGCCTTCCCCTCGCCCGAAGGCAGCCTCGACGAGGCCCTGCACCGCCTTGCCGCAGAAGAGGAGGCGCCCGGGCTGATACTCGATCTGCGGGCCGGGCGTGATCAGCCGTGGTTGCTGTACCCCCGCCCCGTGCGCTTCATCGGTTATATGGCGTCCGACTACGGCTACGAGGCGAAAATGGCCATCCCTTACCAGTTTGACGGGCTTATTTTTATTAACAGGACCAGCCATTCCAGGTTAGTGGATTAACAGCATTTTAGTGATGGCTCAAACCTCTGTTTATTTTAATGAATTTCAGGGATTTGTGAACAGCGAAAACCGAAGGCAGGGTTCAAAGTTTCTGGACTTTGGACGTGCCCCATTTGAAGTCGGAAGTGGGAAATCGGAAGTCGGAATTTGGGTCCAAATAGGTGCTCAACGCCTGTTTTTCCGCCTTCCGCCTTCCGATTTCCGACTTTACCCTAGGACCGTCCAAAGTCCAGAAAGTTTCTGAGTTCCTGGGTTCCTGGGTTTCTGGAAACCAGCGGGTTACCTCCCCTCCTCTCCCTCTCCCCTCTCCCTCTCCTCTCTCCCCCTCCCCCTCTCCCTCTCTCCCTCTCTCTCCTCACCCCATCTCCCCTCTCCCCTCTCCCATCTCCCATCACCCCATCACCCCTAATCCTTCAACCCATACCGTTCCACCAGTTCCCGATACCGGGCTGTCTCCGACAGGGACTTATAAGGAGGCTGCGACTCATCGATACCACCCGGCTTGAAACCCTTTTCGAAGGCCACCTCCAGGTAATGGTAAAAACTGTCCACTTTGCCGGTAAAGGCAAAAGTTTCGGCCAGTGTCGTATAGGGGTAACCCTGCAGCGTATCCAGGCTAATTGCCGCCCGGGCCTTGTCCATCGCCAGAGCGTGCTCGCCCAGTATGTTGTGGGCCATGGCGGCGAGGTTCAGTGCATTCTGGTGGTTTTCCGAGCCGGCCAGGTAGGGTTCGGCCTTCTGAAAGGTGCGCACCACTTCTTCGTAGTTGTCCATGTAATAATTGCCCCGCATCAGGGCAGCGGCAACCCAGGGGACGGTGGGGTCCATTTCGAAGGCGGCGCTGGCGTGCCGGAGGGCCTGCACGGTATCCTTGCGCGCCAGGCAGGCCAGTGCACGGATCATGTAGCCCTGGGCATTCTCTCCGGCCATCTTTTCAGCGCGGTCCACGATTTCCAGGGCTTCGTTTACCGCACCGCGGGTAACCTTGCTGTCGGCCCAGGTACTCCACACGTCGGGGTCATCGGGTGCGAGGATCGTCATCTGCTCGAAGGCGCTGTCGGCCTTTTCGTATTCGCCGGCCCGGTGCAACGCCCAGCCATACGTACGCCACCGGCTTACATCATTCGGATCCAGTTCAATGGAGTTTCTCATCGCTTCCAGGCTTTCCTCCTTCCTGCCCAGGCGTTCCAGGGACCAGGCCTGGCGGACATAGGCCAGTGGAAAATCCGGTTTTGCGCGGGCAGACTTTTCGAACTTTTCCAGAGCCAACTCGTATTTCCCCTGCTCGTCCAGAATGCTTCCCCAGGCCAGATAGGCCCAGTGGGCCTCCTGCGGGCGGCTGCGCAGAATGACGCGCACCAGTTCCAGTGCCTCGTCGTATTTCTTTTGCCGGTATTTGACCACCGCCAGCCGGTAGGGGTCGGTATTGGTAATGATGAGTTCGGCGCCACGCCGCATAAGGGAGTCCAGGGCAGCTTTTTCGCCACTTTCTCCAACCTTCACGGAAGCGGAATGGGTGGGGTAACCCGTCATGCGCAGGATCAGGGTATATTCGTCATCAAGGCGGGTGACCTCCCCCTGTATCAGATGGTTGGGCCGGCCGAACATATCACGCAGGTGGTAGGTGATGGACCGAAGCGACACTCCGATGCCCATCACCGCCACATTGAGGTCGGGCTGCTGGTTGCCGGCCAGCTGCAGGGAGTCCTCCTTGACCGAGCTGGCCAGTTCTTTGAGGAGCTCTACCTCATCCTGGATGCGCCGGGCGACCACCTCCCCCTTATATCCGCTTTCTTCCAGGTGCAGGGGCACGCTGAAGGCATCCATAACGTAACCCTGGTCCTGAAAAATGCGGCTGACCAGCACGATGGCGACGATGATCAGAAACAGGGTGCCCAGCTTCAGCGCGATGGTGGCCAGGCGGTCAAGAGCGGTGGCCCAGCGCTCCAGCTGAACGGCGCGCTTCCAGTCCCAGTTGCGGACTTTGAAAGGGTTGCGGTTTGGCAAACGGAACCATTGGGTGATCTTGGGTAGCATGGTGTTGGGTGTTAGATCCGTGATGGCAATTTAACAATTTTTGGCCGGTCTTTGTCCCATCATTCTGGAAGAATAAGAGCGATATTGGATCGCCTCAACTTTCTTATCTTGCAGGAGCAAGAAGATGGTAACCATCTTTTCACGAAACAAATAAACGGGAAACGCCCTGAATAACAATGGCCGCCGGATATTTCTTCGCCTTTTCACTC
>JACJYA010000004.1 GCA_020636315.1 Lewinellaceae bacterium | reverse complement strand
AAACCGGTGGCGGGTATAGATTTCCGCCGCGACGGCCGCCGGCTGTACATCGGGCTGGCCCGGAATGCCGAAGGGTTACGCGAACTGAACAATTTGCTGACGGATTGCTCTCTGGACGGGCGCCCCCTGCCCGATCAGCCGCCGCCCATGGCCAATGCCTGGGTCATTTACCCACGCCTGTTCAAGCCCATTGCGGACTTTCGGGAGAACGAGCTGCTGGGCATCCGGCCGGAACATGTAGCCCGCCTGTTTGCACATGAATTGCTGAAACATCAGCACAAGCTGGTAGTGCTCAGCCCCGTCACTTTTGCTGATGATGAGGGGGTAGAACTCCACCGCCTGCTGCAGGCCATTGATCAAAATACGCTCCTCACCAAACTTAACCGTAAAGTAATGGCCAAGGCCACCGAGCGGCTGATGCCTCCGGCTACGCTGCGTTCCTATTATCAGCATTACCCTCGTATCCTGCGCAATACGGAACGCATCATGGACAGCTGCAGCATACAGTTCGGGAACGGGCTCCACAACAACCGCCAAACCTTCACCGGCAGCAAGGAGGGAGATTTTAAACTGCTGGAAAAGCTGGCCCTGAACGGCTGCGAGCGCCGCTACGGCAGCCACGATAAAAAAGCCCTGGAGCGCGCCCGGCGGGAGCTCAGCGTGATCCGCGAGCATGATTTTTGCTCTTACTTTCTCATCACCTGGGATATCATACGCTATGCCCACGCCGCCGGCTACCACCACGTTGGGCGGGGCAGCGGCGCCAACTCTATCGTCGCCTATTGCCTGTACATCACCGATGTCGATCCGCTGGAACTGGGCCTTTACTTTGAGCGTTTTATCAACCCCTACCGCACTTCTCCGCCCGATTTCGACATCGACTTCTCCTGGGATGAGCGCGACGACGTCACCGACTATATCTTCAAGCGCTACGGCCGGGAATACACCGGCCTGCTGGCTACCTATTCCACCTTTAGGGGGCGGGCCATCGTCCGGGAGCTGGGCAAGGTATATGGCCTGCCGAAATTCGAGATCGACAAGATCGTCGCCGACCCTTTTCATCCTGAGGAACACCACGAGCTGGCGAAAACCATCCTCCACTACGGCCGCCGGCTGGAGGGCTTCCCCAACTACCTGTCTATCCATGCCGGCGGCATCGTCATTTCCGAAAAGCCGATCCATTACTTTACGGCTTTGCAGATGATGCCCAAGGGCTTTCCCATCACCCATTTTGATATGTATCACGCCGAAGAACTGGGCTTCCATAAGTTCGATGTGCTGAGCCAGCGCGGCCTGGGCCACATCAAGGACGCCGTCGATCTGGTAAAGCAGAACCAGGGAAAAGCAGTGGATGTACACGATATCGGCAAGATCAAACAGGATGAGAAAGTAAAGGCCAAGCTGCGTTCCGGCGATTGCATGGGCTGCTTTTATATCGAGTCGCCCGCCATGCGGGGCCTGCTCAAGAAGCTGCAATGTGACAACTACCGGCACCTGGTGGCGGCCAGTTCCATCATCCGGCCGGGAGTGGCGCAGTCGGGCATGATGCGGGAGTACATCCGGCGGTTTCATAATCCGCACAGCTTTCGGTATCTACATCCTGTGTTTGAGGAGCAGTTGGGAGAGACCTTCGGGGTGATGGTCTATCAGGAAGACGTGATGAAGATCGTCCACCACTTCGCCGGCCTGGGGCTGGACGAGAGCGACGTGCTGCGCCGCATCATGTCGGGCAAGAAGTACAAGGATGACACCCTGGAGCGCCTCCGCCGGAAGTACTTCGACAACTGCCGCGCCCGGGGTTACTCCGATGAACTGGCCACAGAAGTTTGGCGGCAGGTCGAGAGCTTTTCGGGGTACTCCTTCTGCAAGGCCCACTCCGCCAGCTTCGCCGTGGAGAGCTTTCAGAGCCTGTACCTCAAAGCCCATTTCCCCCTGGAGTTCATGGTGGCGGTGATCAACAACTTTGGAGGCTTCTACCACCCCGAGTACTACTTCCACGAGGCGCGCATGGACGGCGGCATCATCCACGCGCCCTGTGTGAACCACAGCCAACACCTCACTACCATTAAAAACAAGGACATCTACATCGGCTTTGTGCACCTGCACGGCATGGAACGGCAGGCGGCGCACCGCATCGTTGCCGAGCGCGCCCGGGGCGGCGCCTTCCGCAGCCTGGAGGACTTCATCAGCCGCCTGCCTATCACGCCTGAGCAACTGGAGATCCTCATCCGCATCGGCGCCTTCCGCTTCACCGGCAGGAACAAGTACGAACTAATGTGGGACAAGGTGGCGCTGATGAACCCGAAGGAGCGGTGGGACGGGACGTTGTCGCTTTTTGGAAGTGGGAAGGCGGAAGGCGGAAGTGGGAATGGCAACCCCAGTGCTGCTGGCGGGGAAGGACAGGAGCCCCCACTTCCAACTTCCGACTTCCCATTTCCGACTTCGCTAGATCGGGCCTTCGACGAGATCGAGCTCCTCGGCTTCCCTCTCTGCTCCCCCTTCGAGCTGCTGGAGAACCGCCACTGTGCCGACTGCATCACCCTTTCCGCCCGCCTGGGCGATTTCGTGGGGCGCGTCGTCCGGATACTGGGGTACTACGTCTGCAAAAAGGACGTGCGCACCCAAAAGGGCCAGCTGATGGCCTTCGGCTGCTGGCTGGGGCAGGACGGGCACTTTTTCGATACGACGCACTTTCCGGAGTTTCTCAAGGCGTTTCCTTTCCGGGGAAAGGGTATTTATAAGATCGAAGGGAAGGTGGTGGAAGAGTTTGGCTTTCCGAGTATGGAGGTGATTAGGATGGAGCGGCTGGCGTATAGGAAGGACGAGCGGTATGAATGACGATGGGCTGTGTTGTTGTTTGGGATTGGGAATGGAGGGAATATTTGGGGATGTATGGAAACACATGAAATACGTAGAAATACATGGAAATGCGGTGAACAGTCTCGATTTACTGCTCGCCCGCCCTATCTAACACGGTCTTGTATAAACTTGCACTAATCCGGAAATTACTTTTGATCAACTCGTCTAGTAGCGGTTTTACCAGAGGAATAAACTCGAGTTGTTTTGCCCGGATAAGTATTCCAGCTAAACCGATAACAGTCAGGCCTTCTTCTTCAGCGATATTTCTGCCCTTCTTTTCATCCAGGAGTAGGAAGTCTGCCTTTAATTCTTTTGCCAGAGTAATAGCCTCCGCTTCACCTCGGTCGAGTACCTGTTCAAATTTACTCACTAATGCAGAGTCCTTCGGTTTTCGGATGATAATCCAATCTGCCTTTTCGAAAGGTGTGAGGTCATAATGGAAACGCTTTAACTCTTCGAGTTCGGACTGTACGGCAGGAGGAATCAGGATTTCCAGAAACAAGTCATTTAGGAGGGAAAGCCGCTGGATCTTTATCAACCCACTAATGGCAGAAGTATCGCTGATGACAATCACTTACCCAATTTTTCGAGTTTTTTGAGATCCTCATCCAGGTCTTGTTCTGAATAGTGAAGCGCTACATTCCGCTCGGCAAGAATGCGTTCGAATTCCACCCAGGAAAGCTGGGCAAAATCGGCAGCGGCACGCATGGAAAGTACTTCCTGCTGGTAAAGGAAAATAGCAAACTCCCGCGTCAGTTCCCGTTCGTTCAGTGCAATATGTTTTGCAATGTGGTCAGGTATCTCTAGTAACATGTATTTTCAATCGTTTTATTGTTGTAAGATAAGAACAATTATTGCCTCTGAAAAGGTTCATGCGTTTTTGCTTAGGGTGAAGTGTGTATCGAATAGCATACCTTGTTGGTCCTATATCTTGCCCTCCTTGTCCTCAGAAAGTTTTATATTTGAAAAAAATTACAATTGGCCCCGCACAAAGGAACCGGATTCGAGCAGGAAGGCATGAGCGCTCCCAGCGGCAAGAACCACCTGCTGGTGATCGCCATTGATGCGTACGCCCACTGCCCGAAGCTCAACAACTGCGTAAAAGATGCGCAGGACTTTGTGGAGGTGATGCTGGAAAGATACCGCTTTGAAGCCGAAAACGTCACTACCCTCTATAATGCCGAGGCCACCCGCGCCGGCATCCACGCCAAGCTGAAAGCGCTGAAAAAGCGCGTCGGCTCGGAAGACAATTTGCTCCTCTACTTCTCCGGCCACGGCGAGGTGGAAGCCGGCATTGGCTACTGGGTCCCGGTGGAGGCGCTGCCGGCCAATGAGTGGGAGTTCGTCTCCACTTCCGAGATCAAAGCCCGCCTGGACGCTATCAACAGCTTCCACACCTTCGTCATTGTCGATGCCTGCTTTTCCGGCTCTCTCTTCGCTACTTATAAGTCGGTGCGCCCGGGCTACGAACACAAGCGCTCCCGCTGGGGACTGGCCGCCAGCCACAGCCGCGAGCGCGCGCTCGACGGCCAGCCGGGAGAGAACAGCCCCTTCGCAGAGAAGCTGCTGAAACTGTTGCATGATAATGCAGAAGACATGGGCGTGCAAAAGCTGGCCACCGAAGTGATCGAGGCCGTGCAGGCCGCTACCCGCGGCAAACAGGTGCCGGTCTTCAAGCCGCTGGATGTAAAGGGGGATGATTCGGGGCAGTATGTTTTTCGCCTGAAGCAAAAAGCTCCCGCCTGGCAGGCTGCCTGGGTGGCCATCGAGGCTTTGCTGGAAGAAGATATCGCCGGCCTCAACGCCAAGATCCTGCGCCTGGATGAGTACGCTCAACAGTTTCCCGCCGCTGAAAATATAGCTCAGGCGCTGAAGCTGGGGGAAAAGCTTGAGCAAAAGCGCGAATTTTTTCAAGCCCGCAATTCCCTCTTCCTACTTCGCCAATTTGCGCGCAGGAAGACGTCCTTTCAGCAGCAGGCGCTGGAGCGCATCGAGGAGCTGAAGAAAAGCTACACCACAACGGTGGAGCCGGAGCCTATCATTCCACCAAAAGAAAAAGCACATCCTGCGCCTCCTCAGCCTCAACCTCAACCTAAATCTCAACCTCAGCCTCAACCTGCCTCCTTCACCGACCCCCGCGACGGCCAAACCTACCGCACTATTGAGATCAACGGCCTGCGCTGGATGGCTGAAAACCTGAACTTTGATGTGGGAGAGGGTTGCTGGTTCTACGATGATGACCCAAAGAACGGCGAAAAATACGGCCGGCTCTATACCTGGGAAGCGGCGCAGAAAGCCTGCCCGCCCGGCTGGCGCCTGCCGACGGATGAGGAGTGGAAGGCGCTGGCCAATGGTTTCGGAGGATATGTTGATGGAGGAAATATCCTTTCTGAGCTCAAAGGCGCTTTTATCGATAGGAAGCCTAAAGAAAGCTATGAAGCGTTAATAGTTGATGGAAATAGTGGTTTCGATGCGCTCCTTGGCGGTTGCCGGTATCCCAATGGCGGTTACTACGGCCTTGGGGTGGACGGCGGCTACTGGAGCGGGACGCTGAAGGACACGCAGGGCGCGTGGGGCTACACCTTCAACAGCGGCAGCGGCAGGCTGTCCCGCTACGCCCTCGATAAGTCGTACGGTCACAGTTGCCGCTGTATTCAGGACTTGGCTACTTAGTCCGGCGAAGCTATTTCCGCCTACTGGAACGAAGTGCAAGTGGAAGCGTAGCCGGATTTGACAATTTGACCCCTTGGAATAGCTCGCTATATTCCACAGGGTTGGCCATTTAACGCGTGCTGTCTCTCGGGTTGGAATTCCATTCAGGAGCGAATCAATACAGCTTTCAGGTAAGTTTTAAAACATTCTTATAGTTGAGCCAGACTTGACAAGTTTTCAGCGAGGAGCCGGCCGGGAAACTTGTCAAGTCTATCAGTCCATTATCCCTCAACCACCTTTTCAAAATCTCTCGGGCCTCTTTTCCCATGAATTACAGCCAGAATATCTACCGATTTTTCGTTGACCTCGTAGATAATGACGTGATTTCTATACTGGCAGCACCTGAATCCTGCCTGTTTCAATTTAGGGTTCTTGCAGGGCGCGCAGGACTCCGGGTGCTTTTTAAGCCTTTCAGTATATTCAACCAGGCCATCTACATACTTTACTGCTGACTTTTCACTGTGTTCAGAGAGATATTCATAGAGTTCAGCCAGCATCTCCATGGCCGTGAACGTCCAGTTGACTACTTTTTCTTCCAAGCCTCTACTTGTTTTTTCACTTCTTCAACCGGTATTACCCGCCCTTCTTCCACATCTTTTCGGGAATGTTCCAGGAGAGACATTAGTTTCTCCGTTGACATTTCCTCTCCCTCCACAATCCAATCGCCTATGGATTCGAAGGAGTTGATCACCCCCAGGTTTTTCAGCGTATGAATGATCTGGAGAAAGTCAACCAGATTTTTATCATTTACATTGATATAATAGGTCATTCTTCTTGTTTTGCCTGATTAAGTATTGAAAAGGCAATTTCTTACCGTAAGATAAGAACAATTATGGCTTTAAAAAAGGTTCACCCCACATGCCACAGCACCCCAAAGTCAAACGGCGTCCACAGCGCCGCCGGCAGCCAGGCCTGCTTCAGGGCGTCATTCACCCACGTGTTGCTGGTGCGCAGGCAGGAATACTGGCCGCGCGCTTCGAAAAATAAGTCGCTGTCGCTGTAGCCGTGGGCTTCGATAGGTAGCAGGTTGCCCCTTTCGTCCTTTTGGAAGGACCGGTCGATGAAGCTGCTTAGGGCGTCTGCCTGCACCGGGCAGATCTCCAGCTTTCGCCAGGAGGGCTGCTCCGACGGGTAAGGGATCACGTGCATGGCGGCGGGAGTGTTCAGGAAAGCGGCGCGGAAAGCAGTGCCGGGAGACAACTCCTTCCAGGTGGGTGTGTTGCGGTAGAATTCCCGGTCGCCCCAGCCGAAGGCCAGGAAGCGGGTATCATTGGGAACGGGGAGCCGGCCTCGCAGGGAAGGTTCGGCCGCTTCCACCGGCAGAACGATGAAGAGGTGGACGCCATTGGTGGTGAGGTAAGCGGGTTGCCTTTCCTCACATTCCACCTCTTCCGACGGGCGGATGGTGAAGAAGGACAACAGCAGGGCGGTGAAGAGGTAGCCAAGCAGCAGCCCGGCCAGCAGATACAGAAGTCGGCGCAGGGTTTTGAGGAGATATTGCATGGCAGAAAATTGATCATGGGGGCAGTGCCGGAAGGGCGAGAGGATTTACAGGATTAATGGTATGGGCTCCAGAGACATCCTGTAAATCCTATCAAAATTTACTTATTGCCCGTCTGCATCATTTCGGAGAAGTCTTTCACCTCATAATCCTGAGGCCGTTCAAATATACTGGCCTCTACTTTGGTATTATCGATGTTGGTGGCCGTTAGCAGGAGCGTCATTTCCGTATTGGAAATGGCGACCTCCACTTCCATGGGGAATCCGGGGATATCGGAGCCGGAAATGAAGCCACCCCCCATTTGGCCGGGGTCTATGCCTTCAAATACAGGGGCTTTCAATTTGTCGGTCATCCAGATGTGTTGCACCGTCTCTTCCCCTTCCTGCAAGGTAGTTACCTTGTAGCGGTTACAGGGATACCCCAGAATGTCTTTCTGCTCTTCCAGTTTTTCGATCCTGGGTTTCTCCTGGTTTTCGGCATTTTTTTTCATATCCTCTTTGGAGATCATATAGACAGACTGCTCATCGTCTTTGACGACGAAGTTTTCTCCGCTTTCGCCGTTGACGATGATCTTGCCCATCATACTGCCCATCATGCCGCCTTCCATGAAGGTCATCATGCTTTTTTCGCCGTACTTGACGATCATTTTTTCCGGCATGAAAGCCGCCATCATCTCGGCGCCTTCGCCCTTCATTTCGTATTTGTATTCAACAGTGCCGTAAAATGTATCCTGGGCGGAGAGCGTAGTGGCGCTCAACGCCAGCAACAAAAGATAAAAAAGTGGTCTTGCCATAGTAAGTTTAATTGAATGCGGAAATGATGCCCGCAGGTTGTTTTTTAATGGGGGTAAGATACGGGTTTATGAACGTAAATCATCAAAGGATTCTTGTATTCAGACTCCGGATATACGCTACAACTCCACCCGTTCTCCGCTTTTTGCCGCTTCATAAACGGCTTCTACTACTCTGATATCCCTGAGCCCTTCTTCTCCCGGCACCAGCATCGGCCTTCCTTCGATGATGGACAGGGCATCGTCGTCCATCTGTTTGGCCTGCTGGCTGGGGATGCGGGCGTCGAAGCGGCGGCCGTCGCTGGCCTCGCCCCGGATGCCGCTGTAGGCTTGAAAGGGAGACAGGCCTGCCCAGCCATTTTCGTAATCGACATGCAAATCGTTCATGCCCATCCCCAGGCTGGTGGCGCATTCGGCACGGGCGCCGCCGGGGAACTCCAGCTCAAAGTGAGTGGTTTCGTCCACTTCCGTATAGATCTCCGGGCGTTTGGTGGAGTGGCGGGCCCGCGTCACGGCGACGGGCTCCTCGCCGATGCAGTAACGGGCGGCGTTCAGCGGATAAACCCCCATGTCGTACATTGCGCCGCCTCCCATTTCCTTTTTCTGTTTCCAGTGGCCGGAACGGCCGTCGAAATAACCGGCGGAGGCCTTCACCAGGACAGGCTTGCCAAACACCTTTTCCCTGCCGATGCGGATGAGCTCCTGTGTGTTGGGTTCGTGTTGCATGCGATAGCCGATGGCCAGGGCCACCTTGTTGTTCCGGCAGGCGCGGATGGCCATTTCGCATTCGGCTACCGTCCGCGCCATGGGCTTTTCACAGAAGACGTGCTTGCCGGCATTGGCGGCCCGGACGCAATACTCCGAATGCATGGAAGGGGGCAACACGATATAGACAATGTCGATTTCCGGGTTGGCGGCGATCGCATCGAAGTTCTCGTAATTGTAAACATTTCCGTCCGGAATGCCGTACTTCTGCTGCCAGACGGGGATCTTCCGGGGGGATCCGGTCACAATGCCCGCCAGGTAGCAGTGCCGGGTTTGCTGAAGGGCGGGGGCCAGCAGGTCGGTGCTGTAATAGCCCAGCCCTACCAGGGCGATGCCCAGTTTCTTCTTTACAGGGCGAAACAGCATATTGGGCAGGGCCAGGGCGCCGGCGCCCATAGATAAGGTTTGGATGAACTGGCGGCGGGTGGTGGTTGACTTCATGCCTTGTCGGGTTTGTTGAATATTTCCCTCTAATATAGTGAGTTTGTATGAGGTAACACCAAAGGTGAGAAAGGCAGGAGAGCCAGAACTCATGAAAATTACCTGAAAATATTATAGTGGCATCCTGGCCTTGTCGGCGGCATCCTGACTTCTGAAATTACCTTCTATGCAGCTAAGAGTTTGTTCAAATTTCGATGATGAGGCGAAAACGAGAAAATTTTGTTCTGAGCAAGGCAAAAAACGTAGGCATACCTGGAAGGTATGGCGTCCCGCTTTTTAAGAAAAAGCGGGATTAACGCAGTTCAGGATAAAATTTGCCGTTTGGAGCCCATTGATTGAATTTTGAACAAACTCTAAATCGGCAGGCTTGATATTTAATTCTTCCAAATATTGAGCTTAACTCTTTCAGAAACTGCTCTCTTCTATATTGATACTGGATCAACATAATATCCTCCTCCTCGCCTTTTTGTCTATGGAGGCCAATCATCTCATCAACTGACTTTATCTGCTCCAATAAATCAGCAACTTTGATTATCCTTTCATCCATAATTTCTAAATCCTTCATCGCTGCCTATTTTTCTCCTTCGAAATCTAGCTCAATGTACCCTTTTCTTCAACTATCTCATAATCAACTAAGTTGATAAGGTCAATATCTTTAGGGTTCTTATTGTTGGTTACAAAACTTCCATCAATCCATTGCTTAAAATCAGTAGTCACTTTCGCTTGGAATTCTTCGGTATATCTCTTGTAATGCTCAAATATTTCATATCTGGCTGAATCTTTTTCAAATGATTCTACAAAGAATTCAACGAATTCCTCATAGCTTAACGCTATCCTCTCATAAGGTGTCAAATTGCCTCTGATATCAAAATTCAATTTCATTTTTGTTAATTCCTCTATTCGGGTTTTTCCCTGTTCTTTCACTTTGGCATCTTGTTTGCCGCCTGCTAACCACTAGTTTTTTGGCCGGATAAATGCTCTTCTTTTTTTCTCCACCACCTCCCGGAATGCACATCCCTCCAGGTGGTCGTTCACCAGCCCCATGGCCTGCATAAAAGCATAGGCGGTCGTCGGCCCTACGAAACTCCAGCCGCGTTTCTTTAAGTCTTTGCTCAGCCTTACAGAAGTGGGCGTTTTGCTCATCTGCAGGAGGCTGGCGTAGTCCATATTTTCCGGCCGTTCGGAAGCCGGCGGTTCGAACTGCCAGAAATAGGCGGAAAGCGAACCGTACGCTTCGGCCAGTTCTACGGCGCGGCGGGCATTATTGATCGTGGATTCGATCTTGCGCCGGTGGCGTACAATGCCGGCGTCTTGCAGCAACTGTTCTACTTCTCTTTCGCCGAACTGCGCCACTTTCTCAAAGTCGAACCCCAGAAAAGCCTCCCGGAAGTTTTCCCGTTTGCGAAGTATGGTCAGCCAGCTGAGGCCGGACTGGAAGCCCTCCAGACAGATCTTTTCGAACAGGCGGAAGTCATCGGTTACCGGATGGCCCCATTCGTGGTCGTGATAACGCATGTAGTCAGTTTTGCCGCCGTGCCACCAGCAGCGGAGCCGGCCGTCGGGGCCGGGGAGGAGTCCTTCGGGTGTTTTCATGGTATTGTTGGTTGTTGCAATTACAATGAGGTTTTATTAGCCGATATTTTCGGCAAAAAACAAAAATATTTTGTTTCAAACAAATTATTTTTTATAATTGTATTGCTGCGCTCCTTACTGTAGTCATTTCTAAAATTGATAAATATTGGAGAGATGAAGGTTAAATATAACCAGGAAGTAGATATTCTTTTGATACAGCTTTCCGATTCAGAGATCTAAGAATCCGATTAAACGTGCCCGATTACTTTATATCCGAAAGAACTCCTCCCGCTCATGCACCGATACCCCAAACCCAAAATGAAGAACCAATATTCCCCAAACCTTTCCGCACGGATACCCTTCGGCCTGCGGGGGCAGGAGTTGCTCAGCATAGAAGAAGTACCCCGCGGGCTGGCCTGCGATTGCCGCTGCCCGGCCTGTGGCGCCCGCCTGATGGCCAAAAAGGGGGCTAAACAGGCTCACCACTTCGCTCATTACCGGGGCAGTGCGTGCCCTGGTGCACTGGAGACCGGGCTGCACCTGAAAGCAAAAGAGGTGTTCGAAAGCGTGCGGCGGGTAGCGGTCCCGTCAGTCTATTTGTACCGGCAAACCGTTCCCATCTTTGAAGCCCAGTTGCTGCATTTTGAACGGGTGCGCCTGGAGCAGCACCTGGGAAAAGTAGTGCCGGATATTATCCTGGAGGCCGGGACAAAGCGCCTGCTGGTAGAAATTTATGTATCCCACAGTTCCGGAGAGGAGAAGGCCCGGAAATTGAAGAAACTGGGCCTTTCGGCCATTGAAATAGATGCCCTGGGCATTTACCGAAAGCTGATCAGCGCCTTCGGGCAGTTTCGAACCTCCGCTTTTGAACGGGAACTGGTGCACGGGCTGGAACACAAGCGCTGGCTGTTCAACGACAAGCAGCAGCGCATAGAATACAAGCTGCGGAAGCAGGCAGCCGAGCGGCCGGTAAAGCACCGCAATTACAAGGGGTACCACAGTTATATCGTGCCGGGCTGCCCGCTGGAAAAGCGGCGCTGGCGTTCCGGGTTTCGGGGAGGGGAGCCTTTTGCCGACCTCTGGCAGGACTGCCTGTATTGCCACCGTTGTTTTGAGGTCATTTACAAAAAGGCCATTGCCGGCTTTGCCGAGGTTCCGCAGGAGCCCTTAGCCGTGCGGTGCTGGGGGCATCTGCCGTTGCCGAAGGCAGTGGGGTGGGGGAGAAGTGTATAATTATTCGAATCTGGGGCTAAAAAGCCCTGAAAGGGCGGGATATTTCCAGGCGGGGGCAACGCCCCTGCTTAGGATAAGGCCAGCGCCTGAGCCCTGAAGGGGCGAAATAAGCGAGGTGCCGCCCTTACAGGGCTCAGGGCCTGCTGCCATTGTATTCCTGGGGCATTGCCCCAGGCAATGATCTATCACCCCGTTGGGGTTTTGCAAGCGTTTAGCCCTGGATTCGCATATGGTTAGATTGTTTGATTGCTGCTTTCCTCTTTACAACAGCCTTTTCAGCACCCCCAGCTGGGCCCTGAGTTCCCCCTGCTGTTTATCCACCAGATAACCTTCCTCTTTATCCACGCCGTTGAGATACTGTTCGGCCAGGGTGGTGAGCCTGCGGGCCGCGTGCCGGCCTGATTGGCCGTGGCCTGTAGTGGCTGGCGCCATCCGGATGGCAGCGGCCAGGGTGGCCATAGCTGCCGCTTCCAGTTTTGCCGGCCCTGATGGGGAAGTTGTAGATTGTCCGGACAGGCCAAGCGCTTCCTCAAAGCATCGGGCAGTTTCCGGAAAGTGTTGCATCTCATAATGGAGGCTGCCCATTTGTTTCAGCACTTTAATCATGGGGGTGGCGGCCTGGGAGAGCGGCAACTGTTGAAGGACAGATAAACTTTCCTGGTAATGGTTCAGCGCCTCCTGCTGATCTTCCCGCTGCTGATCAAGTCCGGCCAGTTCCATCAGAGCCCCGGCCAGTTTCAGGCGCTCCGCTTCACCCCGGTTCCGGTAATGAGCAACCGCCTTTTCCAACACCGCGGCGGCGGCTGAAAGCGTATCAATGTCCTCTTTATTGTGGTTCCACTCTTCCATTATTTCCGGAGAGAGGTACGGTTCGTAGGGGCAGGCGCCCGGTGAGTAATGGAGGTGGCGCCCTCTGTCATTCGCGGCCTGTTTCAGCCCCTTTGTCCTATTCATTCTCTTTTGATCTGGTTTGGCCATTTTCCGCATTTCTGATTCAAACATCTCTTAGACGCACCCCTGCCGGGAAGTAACAGAATAGAGCCTCCAGATTTCGAGGCTTTAATATTATTCCCTACCTTGCTGGTTTACCATTTTAATTTAAACAGAATTTATGGTTATCGAGAAGAATAAAGTGGTCAAGTTGCACTATAAACTTCAGGAGGGCAGCTCCGAGGGAAACCTCATTGAAGAGACTCATGGCAAGGAACCTCTGGTCTTTCTGTATGGCGTGGGGCAAATGATCCCGGAATTTGAGCGCCAACTGGCCGGTAAGGAGGAAGGCGATACTTTTGCTTTCGGCATTGAGAGTGGCGAGGCTTACGGAGAATACGACCCTCAGGCGATCGTTACCATTCCCAAGAACAGTTTCGTCGTTGATGGAGAGCTGGCTACCGACCTGCTCCAGGTAGGCAAAATCATTCCCATGCGAGACCACGACGGCAACCAACTGCTGGGTACTGTCAAGGAAGTAGGAGAGGAAGAGGTGCTGATGGATTTTAACCACCCCATGGCCGGCGTTGACCTCTATTTTACCGGCAATATTGAAGAGATCCGCGAAGCCACTGCTTCCGAACTGGAGCATGGCCATGTGCATGGCCCGGGCGGGCACCACCATTAATTAGTTGTTGAGTGTTGAGTGTTGTCAGTTGTCGATTATACTTCGAAGGCCTGGCTAACAAACAACTGACAACAATCAACGCCTCCTAATCCTCCCCGAATGCTTCCCGTATGATCCTTTCCTGTTGCTGGTCATGGATCTTTTTGAACCCGGTAGCCGGAGAGGCGCTCGACTTGCGGGCCACGAACTGCAGGTCAACGTCCAGCCCCAGTTCCTTATTCACAAAGATGGAATGCATGTATTGCCAGGCGCCCATATTGGAGGGTTCTTCCTGCACCCAGATCGCTTTGGCGTTGGGGTAGCGTTCGAAAATACCCTGAAGCTGTCTGGCCGGCAGCGGATAGAGTTGTTCCACCCGGACGATGGCCACATCATCCCGTTTGTCCTTGCGTTTTTTCTCCAGCAGGTCGTAATAAACCTTGCCGGTGCACAGCAGCAGGCGATCGACCTTCTTGCCGCTCTTCGGCCCGATTTCCGGGTCGTCATAAATTTCCTGAAAGCGGGTTCCCGGCAAAAATTCCCCGATATCGGATATGCATTCCGGGTGCCGCAGGAGTGATTTCGGGGACATCACGATCAGCGGTTTGCGGAAGGGGCGCGCCAGCTGGCGGCGCATCAGGTGGAAAAAGTTGGCGGGAGTCGTGACGTTGGCCACTGTCATGTTGAACTCCGCACAAGACTGAAGAAACCGTTCCAGGCGGGCGCTGGAGTGTTCGGGCCCCTGCCCTTCGTAACCGTGCGGCAGCAACATGACCAGGCCGCTCATCCGGCGCCATTTGGATTCGCCCGCCGTGATGAACTGATCGACGATGGTCTGAGCGCCGTTGAAAAAGTCGCCGAACTGAGCCTCCCAGATGACCAGGGTATCCGGAGAGGCCAGAGAGTATCCGTATTCGAAGCCCAATACCCCAAATTCGGACAACAGCGAATTGTAAATGAGAAATTGGCCCTGCTCTTCCTGAATGTGGTTGATGCGGTTGTAGGGCTTATAGGTTTTGGCGTCGCGGAGGACGGCGTGGCGGTGGGAAAAGGTGCCCCGGCGGACGTCCTGCCCGCTCATGCGCACATTGCGCCCTTCCAGCAGGATACTGCCGTAGGCCATCAGTTCGCCCATCGCCCAGTCCAGTTTGTTGTCCTCCAGTTGCTTTTCTTTGCCTTTCAGCAGCCGGTTGATCTTGCTGAGGGGCTGAAAATCTTCCGGTATTGTCATCAGGTGCCGGATGAGCTTGTCGGCCCGCTCCTTCTCGATGCCGGTTTCCGGCGACTCTTCGAAATCCTCCGGAGTGGTCGTCTTGCTGAGTGCCCGCCAGGCCTGTTCCGGTTCCTGGTACTCGTATGGGAGAGGGTGCTCGCGCACCTCATCGAGGCGGTGCTGAAGGTCATTCCAGAAGGATTCCTCCATTTCTTCGGCCAGCTCTTTATCGACCTCGCCGCGTTCGATCAGCTTTTTGTTGTAGATCTCCCGCGGGTTGGGGTGGTTCTTGATGATCTTGTACATTTCCGGCTGGGTGAACTGCGGGTCGTCTCCCTCATTGTGCCCGTGCCGCCGGTAGCAGACCATATCAATAAAGACATCATTGTTGAACTTCTGCCGGTATTCAACGGCAAATTCCGCTGCCCAGAGCACGGCTTCCGGGTCGTCGCCGTTGACGTGGAAGACCGGCGCCTGCACCACATTGGCCACCCCGGTGCTGTAGGTGGAGGAGCGTGCCTCGTCAAAATCCGTAGTGAAGCCGATCTGGTTATTGATCACAAAGTGGATGGTCCCTCCGGTGTAATAACCTTCCAGCTGGCTCATCTGTACGGTTTCGTAGGCGATACCCTGGCCGGCCAGGGCGGCGTCTCCGTGGATGAGGATCGGCAGTATGCGGTCGTAGTCGCTGTCGTACAGAATGTCCGCTTTTGCGCGGGCAAAACCTTCGACGACGGGGTTGACGGCTTCCAGGTGGGAGGGGTTGGGGGTAAGCTTCAGGTGAACCAATTTACCGGCAGGGGTTTCCACCTGGGAAGAAAAGCCGAGGTGGTACTTCACATCGCCGTCGCCGAAGCTGAGGTCGGGCACGGCGGTGCCTTCAAACTCGTTGAAGATCTGGCCGTAAGTCTTGCCCATAATATTGGCCAGCACATTGAGGCGCCCGCGGTGGGCCATGCCGATGATCACTTCCTCTACCTTGTCTTCCGCCCCCATATTGATGATGCCGTCTATGGCGACAATGGCGGTCTCTCCGCCTTCCAGGGAGAACCTTTTCTGCCCGATATATTTTGTGTGAAGGAACTTTTCAAACACGACGGCCCCGTTGAGCTTTTCCAGGATGCGGCGTTTCTTGTCATGGCTGAGCCCGTAGCCGTCATCCGGGGAAGCGTTCTCGATCCTGGTCCGGATCCAGCGTCGCTTCTCGCGGTCCTGAATGTGGTGGTATTCAATACCTATATTCCCACAATAAACTTTTTTCATGTGGGCGATGATCTCCCGGAGGGTGGCGTTTTTGAGGCCCACTTCCTGGCCGGCTGCGCAGACGGCATTCATGTCCTCTTCGGTCAGGCCAAAGTCGTCCAGGTTGAGGTGGGGCCGCCGGTCCCGCCTCTGCCGGATCGGGTTGGTGGTGGAAAGCAGGTGCCCGCGGTTGCGAAAGGCCTTGATCAGCGCCAGCGCCTTGAATTCTCTTTCCAGGTTGGCGGCAACAGGGGCGGCGGTGGCGGCGCCGTTCCCACCGTGCCCGTTGGTGCTGTGGGCGAAGTCAAAACCTTTGAAAAAGGCCCGCCAGCTTTCTTCGACAAGCCCGGGGTCCTGTTGATATTTTTCGTACATCGATTCGATGTAGGAAGGGTGTGCATTCGCTATGAAAGAAAAGTCACTCATCTCTTTTCACTTTAAACTTTTACTTTAGTGGTGAATTACAAAAATACTCACACTACTGGACAGTTTGGGCCTGTTTGTGTAAAAGTGTTTAAGTGTAAAAGTGTAAATGACTGGTAGCCTTTCTCTTTTACACCTTTACACCCATACACCTTTACACAATCCAAAAGTGCCCGGTAGTGTAAAAAATACTGGGAGTTCGGGTGTGTATCCTACTATTAACGGAGAAAAGTACCTCCGGTTCGGAAATTAGCGCCAATTAAAAGGAGCTTTTTAACAAATGCAAGAAAAGCCCGGAATAAAAGGCCTTGACGCAAACCGGCCTGGCGAATGGCGAAAACCGAATTCCGAACAGCCCCAACGCAAACCGGCCTCTTTCTCTGCAACCCTGTTCCTTCCATATCCTCCGGCCAATCCTGCTTATCCTGTCTTTCCCATTGCTTTTCTTTCTATTCCCCTTTGCGGCATGCGCACGGCGTCGTATTTTCATCGCCTCAAGTAAAAATGATGCTGATGACAAGAATTTACGCCTTTTTATCATTCGCTTTAATACTTTCTACCGTATCGCCTTCAACAGGGCAGGTTTCCTTTTCCAATGGCAATAGCCTGTTGTCTAACTCCAGCTTTCACAGCGGGGTGGCCATTGCCGTTGTGGATATGAATGGTGACGGGCTGGACGACATCGCCCGCCTTTCACAGGGGCGGGAATTGCAGATAGAATATCAGCAGCCCGGCGGCGCCCTTTTTGTCAACTACACCTTCGGCAACCTCTCCGGGCAGAGCCAGTGGAGCATGTGTGTCGCCGATGTGGACAATAACGGCTACAACGACGTGTTGGCCGGCGGCCGGTATGACGATGTGAAGCTGGTTCGCGCAATGGACGATGGCTCCGGCTATGAAATGAGCACTCTTCCCGGAGCCGGCCTCTTCGTACAGGGGTCGAACCTGGCGGACATCAATAACGACGGATGGATTGACTATTTTGCCTGCCACGATGATGGTGAAAGCCGCATCTGGGCCAATGACTCTACCGGTTTCTTTGTCTCCGCCGATGAATGGATTGATATGGCTACCGTGCCGGCCTCCGACAATTCCGGGAACTACGGCAGCATCTGGACGGATTTTGACCTCGACGGCGACCTCGACCTCTACATCGCCAAATGCCGGCAGGGAGTGAATAACCCCTCCGACCCCAGGCGCATCAATGCCCTGTACCTTAATATCGGAGGAAACAATTTCGTCGAGGCCGCCGACTCTTTCAACCTTAAGATCGGCGCTCAGTCCTGGACGGCCGATTTTCAGGATATCGACAATGATGGCGATTACGACTGTTTTGTGACCAACCACGATGTACCCAGCATGCTGCTGGAAAATGACGGCGCCGGCCATTTTACCGATATCACTGACGGCAGTGGCCTGAACATCAGCGGCCTGCCCATTCAGGGGGTGATGCGTGACTTTGATAATGACGGCTTTGTCGATATCCTCGTTGCCGGCACCCGGCAGCACCTCTTTCTAAACAATGGCGACAAGACCTTTACCGAGGTTCAGGACGCTTTCAACAGCAACCAGATGGAATCCTTTGCCATCGGCGACCTCAACCACGACGGCTTCCTGGATGTCTATGGCGGTTATGCCCAGGTCTATACGACTCCCAGCACTATTGACGATGTGATCTGGCTCAACGATGCCGGTAACGGCAACAACTTCATCGCCGTCAGCCTGGTGGGAAAGGACTGCAACCGCAACGGCATCGGCGCCCGTATCGAAGCCTACGGCCCCTGGGGCATTCAGGCGCGGGAAGTACGCGCCGGGGAGAGCTACGGCATCATGAACTCTATGACCCAGCACTTTGGGCTGGGGGCTTACGAAATGGTGGACTCTCTGGTCATCCGCTGGCCCAACGGGCACATCGACACCCTGCAGAATCTGGCCGCCAACCAGTTTATCACCGTGATCGAGAACAGCTGTACTTCTCCGGAGGCCTATATCGATTATGAGGGCAGCACCGTCATCTGCGAAGGAGATACTCTGATGCTTTCCGCACCGGAGGGCTTCACTTATGTCTGGAGCACCGGCGATACGACCCGGGCCATTCCGGCCACCGGGGCCGGCACATATAATGTGACGGTCTATGACGGCTCAGAGTGTTTCGGCGTATCGCCCAGCGTGATCATTACGGTCAATCCGGACGCGACACCCTCCGTTACGGCATTAGGAGATACCCGCTTCTGCCAGGGCGGTTCCGTATTCCTGCTGGCTTCCGAGGCGGACAGCTACGCCTGGTCCAATGGGGAAACCAGTTCCCTGATTGAAGTTATGGAAAGCGGCGACTATACCGTTTCCACTCCCGGGCTTTGCCAGGAATTTACTTCCGGGCCGGTAACCGTTAGCGTTCTGGAGTCTGCCGTTCCTGAAGTAGAATATGCGGCCTATCTGAACGGGCAGGCCGAGATATCCGTCATCGGGGATTATGTCGTTTGGTACGACCGCCCCGACGGGGTTGACCCCATCGCCTCCGGTAACCTTCTGGCCACTCCGGTAGAAACCGACACGGTGTTCTACGCCGAAAACCACACGATCTATCCCGGAGAGCTCTTTCTCACCGGAATGCCTTCCCATGAGGGAGGCAATTACAGCGGCAACCAGTACAACGGGGCAGTGATCTTCGATTGCCTGAGCCCCTTCACTCTTCAGGAAGTTCTGGTTTATACCGATACGGAGGGCCCCCGGATCATCGAGCTGCAGGATGCCGATGGCAATGTGCTGGCCAGCCGGCAGATCGATATCTCCACCGGCCTTCAGGTGATCACCCTCAATTTCCAGATAGAGCCGGGCACGGGCCTGGCACTGACCACTAATACGGCGCACAACCAGGCCCAGTTCGGCTTCAACAGCCCCCGCCTGCGACGCTCCGACCAGAATGTCAATTATCCTTATGTGGTGGAGGACGTCGTGGAGATCAAGAATTCCAACCTGGGAGAAGACCGCTACTACTACTTCTTCAACTGGAAGATACAGAAGCCTACTTTGGAATGCCTTAGCGACAGGGTAGCAATACCGGTTACGGTGGTCGGCACGGAGGAGGCCGTGCCCGGTAGCGCCGGGCTTACCGTATTGCCCAACCCGGTATCTGCGCGGCTTGACGTGCAACTACCGGAATTGACGCAGGAAACGGCAGCCCTGAAGGCCTGTGACGCGACCGGCCGGGTTGTCGAGGAACGGAGCATCCGCCGGGGCGATGCTCATGTTCAGATAAATATGGAAGGCTTGCCGGCCGGGTTGTATTTCTTACAACTGATGGACGGTGGGGTGCAGTATGCGGCGAAGGTAGTGAAGCGGTAAGGGGGAAGACAGGCATGGCTCATGCCCAGTTTTACCGGAACACACTCTTATTGCCTTACCAATTTCTTTATCACCATGCCTTGCTTCGTACTCAGGTGCAGGTAGTAAATCCCCGGAGCGGGCAACTGAAAGCCATGAAGGCCGCCTTCCCACTCTCTGAGCTTTCTTCCCTTTCCATCGTAAAGGGCGGCTCTGTAAAGCTGGATGCCTTCCGTCGCGCGCACCTCCACCCAGCCGTCGGTGGTGGGGTTGGGGAATACCTTCAAGCGGGCGGCTACCGGATCAGAAGTTGAGCTCACGGAAGGGAATTCCAGATCAGAAAGCACATGTTCGGCCACCAGCACCGGTGCGTTGTCCATGCTGTTGAACATGTGGCGGAAAGTGTCGATCTGAGGAGTGCTTTCGGCAAAGATGGGCGCCAGCCAGCGTGGAGGCAGCGAGTGGTAATAAGCCCGGGCAACCACCAGCACCTGCCCTTCGTACCCCAGGGTGGGGATGTGGAACTCCAGGACGTCGCTGCCGGAGCCTTCTTCGCCGTTCTCATAGTTGAAATTCTCGTCGGCCAGCGCCCTCCCGACGATGCGGGTGGTATCATAGGCCTCGTCGGAGGTGCTGAAGCCTCTTGGCGGCAGGCGGTTGTCCTTTAAGGTGCTGTAGGCGTGCTCCAGCACTACGGTGAAATTGCCGGTATCGTCGCCGGCGGCCATCTCGTAGATCTGCACCTGATCCGGGCGGTTGATGACGGTGTAATGGGGCTCTACGCCCGCATCCTCATCGGAGAGCTCGTATTTCTCATTGAACCGGCCGGAATGGAACAGGGTGTCTCCGGCCTCGGTGGTGGCCACAAATTCGATGAACAGCCGCCGGCTGGGGTAGCCTGAAGGAAACTTATGCCCTGCCCGGTTGGTGAGTTTCAGCTGGAAGTAGGCGGTGTCTTCCACCACTCCCAGCCAGTCGAGGCTGGAAGAGAGCGACTTGTTCTGCAGCATGTTGAAGGTGGCGGCGATAGTGGCGTCGAAGTGTTCCGGCAGGGCGTTAATGCCCAGTTCTTCGCGGTATTCTTTCATCAGGCCCAGCATGAAAGTATTGGCGCCGGCCAGTTCGTGCAGGCCGAAAGGGGAGCGCCCTTCCAGGAAGAGGTAGTTGGCGGATATGACCACCGGCTCCTCCAGGCGCGGTATATGGCAGCCCTGGCAACTCTGCTCCTGCTCGTAGGCAGAGTTGAGCCATTCGTGGTAGGTAGCCTGTTCAATAAAAGTCGTGCCGATCAACTCTCCGGAAGTACTTATGGGTTCAGTAATCAGCGTGTGGCAGGGGGCGCACAACCCCGCATCGGTGATGTGGTCGCCGAAAAGCGGTTCCATGCCCACAAATTCAGCCATGGGAGGGGCAAAGGGAAGGAAATAAGGCCCGTAAACCACCCGGTTGGTATCGAAGTTGATGTTGCCGGAGTGGGTCTCCCCCAACTGCTCGGCGCTGATCTTGTGGCAGGTGGTGCAGGAGACGCCGTCCAGGCCGATGGTATCCTGCAGCAGGTCCTCCATCGTGTATTTATCATGGCCGCGCAGCAGGGCGGTATAGTGGCCGTTGGGGGCGTGGCAGGAAGTGCATTTCGTTTCGATCGCATCGTTGAACTCGTCGGGCGTCACCAGGATCTCGTGGCTGACCTTGGCCCGCCAGAAAGGGTCTTTTGCCGAATTGGCCATCATGGTGGAGCGCCAGTCATCGTGGACATTGACGTCGTTGCCGAAAAAATCGACCATGGCGTAGTGGTTGGTGTCGTACCCGTGGCAGCCTTCGCAGTGCAGCGCGTTGGGAAAGATGATGGTGGAATCGATGGGCCCCTGCAGGACCTGCCGCAACAGGGCGCGCTCGGCTTTGGTATGGAAGGCTCGCACATCGTTATCGATGGGGAAGAGGGTGGCAGAGAGGATGATGAGCCCGATGAGGCTTCCGAAGATGAGTTGCCTGGACATTGTTTATTGTCAGTTGTTCGTGGTCAGTTATCAATTGGTGGCTGTCAGTTGACGCGCAACCAACAACGCCGCCCAGATGAAGCGGCCCTGCGAAAATCCGGAAAGTTTGGAGGCTGGGCAAGTTTGAAGGAGGAGAATTTTGCAAGCTGGCTGCCTGCTATTTAAATCACAAACTAAGACTTATGGGTAAATTCCATCTCAAACCCTACCAATACCTCTTCGCCGGACAACTTTTGAGAAAAAGAATTTACGACGGTAATCGAACCATCTGCCCGGTAAATAAAAACTTGCTCATTTCCCAGGTCGATCATCCAGGCCAGGCGGCAGCCATTATCCATGTACTCCCCCATTTTTTTCCCGTTCAATGCGAAGCTCCCGGTTGATCTGGCAAAACTCAAAGAAGTCGTCATCACTAAATTCGACGTTGAGCTTCAGTGGTAAGTCTTCTGTAATACCCAGATTTTTTACAGCGGCATGGGTCATGTTTTTGTACTTTTTTAACCTTAATAAGTTGTTTGAATTTAGAGTTTGTTCAAAATTCAATCAATGGCCTGCGAACGGCAAATTTTGTTCCATCCGGCATTAAATTTTTCGCCGGATTGCCCGCATCCGGCTGCAAAATTTGCCTTGGCTGGAATAAAATTTTCTCGCTCTCGGCTCATCATCGAAATTTGAACAAACTCTTAGCGGCGCCTTATTTGAAAAGGGCGGCAAATGTTCAACCCTTCTCAGTCCTGCCCTACAACGGCTCAAACCGCGCCTGGAAGAACCGCAGCCGCTTCGGCTCATACACCATCTTCAGGCCGCGCGCCTTTTCCCGCTGGCTGAATACCTCCTTCACCGATTCGGCAACCACATCCATGTGGGCTTCGGTATAGACGCGGCGCGGGATGGTCAGGCGGGTGAGCTCCAGGCGGGGGCGGCGGTGGTCACCCGTCTTGGGGTCGCGGCCGGCGCTGACGATGCCGCGCTCCATGCTGCGGATGCCGGAGTCGAGGTAGAGCTGGGCCGCCAGCATCTGGGCGGGGAAATGGTCCTGCGGGATGTGGGGGTAGAACGCCCGGGCATCCAGGAAAATGGCGTGGCCGCCTACCGGCAGTACGATGGGGACCTCCCAGTTTGTCAGCAATTGCCCCAGGTAGAGGACCTGGCCGACGCGGGCGCGGATGTGGTCGTCCTTTACAGATTCTGAAATACCAATGGCCATGGCCTCCATGTCACGGCCGGCCATGCCGCCGTAGGTGTGCAGGCCTTCATAGACGACCACCATGTTGCGGAGCTCGTCGAAGACCTCTTCGTCGTTGACGGCCACCCAGCCGCCAATGTTGACGAGGTGGTCTTTTTTGCCGCTCATCCAGGCGCCGTCGGTATAGCTGCAGAACTCTTTGAGGATCTCCGCTACACTTTTATCGGCGTACCCTTCCTCGCTGGTTTGGATGAAGTAGGCGTTTTCGACCATGCGGGTGGCGTCCAGCATTAATAATATGCCATATTGGTCACACATTTTGCGCAGCGCTTTCACATTGGCCATGCTCACCGGCTGGCCGCCCGCCATGTTGACGGTGCCCGCCAGGCTGATGTAGGCGATGTTCTCCGGCCCTTTATCTTTGATAAGATCTTCCAGCTTGTTCAGGTCTATATTGCCTTTGAAGTGGTGCAGGTTTACGGGGTCGTGGGCCTCGTCAATGATCACATCGACGAAGATGCCGCCGGCCAGTTCCTGGTGCAGGCGGGTGGTGGTAAAGTACATGTTGCCCGGCACGTACTGCCCTTTTTTTATGAGCGCCTGGCTGATGAGGTGCTCGGCGCCCCGCCCCTGATGCGTCGGCACCAGGTATTTGTATCCGTAATATTGCTGAACGGCCTGTTCGAGGTGGTAAAAGTTGACGCTGCCGGCGTACGCCTCATCCCCCAGCATCATGCCCGCCCACTGGCGGTCGCTCATGGCGCTGGTGCCGCTGTCGGTCAGCAGGTCGATGTAAACGTCCTTTGACTTGAGCAGGAAGGTATTGTAGCCGGCCTCCTTTATCGCTCTTTCTCTCTCGGCGCGCGTGGTCATTTCAATAGGTTCGACCATCTTAATTTTCCAGGGTTCGGCCCAGGAGCGGCGCCCGGCCTGTTCCCCCATTGTCATAAAACGATGTGGGCTCATTTCGTAGATTTTATTTGGTTTTGTAATAGGAAAATGAACTCGTCCGGGAGGCATATTACGGCAGTATAAATTAATAGAAAAGGACTTTTGTCATTGTTATACGAATTTTTAGTACACGAACTAAATGCAATGACCAAAATCATTGAAATTTTATGAACCTGAATGTACCTTTGCGCTGAAAATAAGGAACGCCACTCTCTAAAAATATTTCCAAAATAAACAGTACTGCCTAAAACGGGCCGCCGGTTGAAGAAGGATAACCGGCGGTGAGCTTCTCATTTTTTCATCAAAAACCAAAGCCATGAAAACCTCCCGATCTTATGAAAATGGCTGGCTTCCTGTGGTGAGAACGCTGGCCCTGTTCTTAGCATTATTATTCTGGGCATTTCAGCCCTCCGTCTTCTCTCAGGCCCGGGTAGGTGTGATCGGCGGCGTCAACTTGTCTGACCTCCGCCAGCACGGCGCCGACAACAGTGGGGTAGAGTACAACATGCGCTCCAGCTTCAAGGCAGGCCTCATTGCTGAAATGGCCATCGGCAACAGCGGTTTTTCCATCCAGGCCGAGCCCATGTACGTCCAGAAAGGGGCAGCCGTGAAAACCCCTTTCATCAAATCTGAAGTGGATGTGCCTGAAAAGGACCTCCGGATGAACTACATCGAGCTGCCGATCCTGGCCAGGTATTCCCTTGACCTCGGAGCTTTTCGCCCCTATGCAGTCGCCGGCCCTGAAATCGGCTGGATGCTGAGCGCCAAACACGCCGGATTAGACGTCAAGAGTGATTTTGACGAATTCGACTTCCTCGCCACGGGCGGCCTCGGCCTCGATGTTGAAGTGACGGATATGGTATTTGTCTTCGCCGAGGGCCGTTACAACTATGGCCTGTACAACATCAGCTCCGTGAAATCCAGCCCGATAGACCTCTACAACCGGGGTGTTCAGATCATGGGCGGCGTGAAGGTGGGGTTGTGGTAGGAGTGAGAGCGGAGCGTATTTGCATTAACCCGCATCTTTTGGGTGTATAATGTTTGTTCCTCGCTCTTGAAAATATTGTTATATGGCCGGATGGTTATATTGTTGGCTGGCTGCCGTCAAGGGCAGACGGCAAATAACCATCGGATCAACAACCAGTAACTGCGAAACCCCTCAGGCTGTATAGGCTGAGGGGTTTCGTTCTTCCGGGAAGGTAACCGGTAAGCAATAATGAGCAAACCCTTTCCAGGCCGGCAATGATCTTGTTGGTGACGCGTGTGTAAATGTCGGCTTTTAAATTCAGAGCATTTTGGCGTAAATTAAAGGCTGATTTTGATATGATAACGTTTAACTGATAATGCCTCAAAATGACTATTATCTTTTTCTTGATGAGTCTGGCGACCACGGCTTGACTAACATTGATCCAGGGTTTCCAGTGTTTGTTCTTTGTAGCATTCTGTGCAAGAAAGATGATTTTTCGGCCCAGATAGATTCTGGCTTTGATCAGCTCAAAAGCGACCTTTGGGGAACAAACAACGTTCATTTTCATTCCAGAGATATAAGAAAATGCGAGAAAGAATTTCAAATTTTATTTGACCTAGACATCAAGAGGCAATTTTATGAGCGGCTAAATGACTGCATTTCTTCCTCAGACTACACAATCATTGCTTCAGGGATAAAGAAGAAAGATTACGCAAAAAGATATGGCGTCTTGAATGATGTGTATTCAATTTCCCTGACCTTCATAATTCATAATTGAGCGGACTATTTTTTATTTAGACGATCAGGACAATGTGGGGGATTTGTATATCCTTGCAGAAGCAAGAGGAAAGGAAGAAGATAAGCTTCTCAGAGATCATATGAGGAGAATATATAACAGAGGCACTTACTATGTTAATAGCCAAAGACTTCGGGAAAGAATAAAGTCCTTTAAATTTTATAAGAAAGCAGATAATCATAATGGATTACAGCTTGCTGACCTGGCCGCTTACCCTATTGCCCGTCATATCATTGACCCTACCCGTGCTAATCCTGCTTTCGATATTTTAGAACCGAAATTTTATACTAAATATGGAAGGAAGTACGGACTGAAAATATTCCCCTAATAAGAATAAAAGGTCCGCTCGCGCGAGCAGACCTTTTATCGACCGGGGACACCCCAATCCTTGTTCCAAATATAGTATGAATATGGTGCAATGTCAATACTATAACAATGGCTAGTGAAACCAGGTTTGCAAAACACATTAAATGTCCTGGACCGTCTATATTCTCGAATGGGCGGATAAAACCCTTTATACAGGGATTACAAATGATCTGGAGCGCCGGTTAATCTAACATAATATGGGGCAGGACGATGGGCCGGTCAGGTCCTTTAAGGGAGTAGTAAAGACAATCTTCGCATCGACATATTCCTCCTTTAGATACGGTGACTATTCTTTTTTCCAGTTGGCCTGGTTCAGAATAGGAGTATTGAAGGATTCGATCAATTGATCGTGTTGGCTGAATGTCTGGTTCACATGGTGGAAATCAAACAATAGTTAAAAACCTCCCCCTCAGCCCAACGAATAACCAATAACGAATCAGCCCCCGCATCCATTAAGGACACAGGGGCTGATTTCCAGGAGCGGCAAACGAGACTCGAACTCGCGACCCTCAGCTTGGGAAGCTGATGCTCTACCAACTGAGCTACTGCCGCCTGTGTCCGCCGAAGCCATAGGCGAAGGCGGAAGCTTTAGCAAAGGCGGAACCTTACTTGACTCCCACAATATTACCAATTCCCCGGCAAATATGCAATCGGAAAAGTTCCGCCGGGCCGTATTTTAGGCTAAGCAACCCTTAACATGAGTCATCCCGAATTTTTTTCCAGGCTTTCAGCCTGATTTCTGAGCTTGGATTACCCTCCCCGGGCGAAGCCCGGGGCTGCAATGCAACAGCCTTTCAGGCTGAAAGCCTGACAAATTGGAGCTTGGGGCGCCGCCCCAAGCCTGAAAGGGGCAGATCACTCAGGCTGAAGGCCTGAAATAATATCCAAGGGGGTATCATTCTAAAATTCGGGATAACTCATGTTAATCACTACTTACTCAGTGCTTGTTTGGAGGTCAATTTTTGAGCTGCAAAGGCCACTTTTTTGATGACACTGCGTTACTTTTCTTGTCCGCACCTTCCAGGTACGCCCTTCAAAAAGCGCCTTCCCGACACTTCGTGTACGGGACAAGTTATTTCATCAAAAAATTGACTCTTTTCGCCTTCAAACCCGGCCTCCAAACAAGCACTAAGGCTGAAAATGCCCTATCGAAGTTGACCCGAATAGTTACTACCTTTAAGGCAAAAAACGATGAGAAAGATGCTCTTTGTTTCGGCCGTTCTTGCTTTGTTCCTCAGCTCCTGCCAGTCCAATACCTCAAAGGATGCAGCAAAGGGCAGCACCTCCGGCCTGGAGGAAAAGGTGGGGCAGATGCTGCTGCTGGGCTTTCGGGGTATGGCCGTCGATGAAAACAGCCCCATCGTACAGCACATCAAAGCGGGCAGAGTGGGAAGTGTAATCCTGTTCGATTACGATGTGGTGAACGGGGAAGCGGTGCGCAACATCGAGTCGCCGGAACAGGTGAAGGCCCTGGTGGATAGCTTGCAGGCCCATGCCCCCTCGCCCCTTTTTGTCGGCATCGACCAGGAGGGGGGAAAGGTGCTGAGGCTGAAACCGCAATACGGCTTTCCACAAATTCCTTCCGCTCAATACCTGGGCGACCTCAACAACCTGGATTCCACGCGCTACTACGCCGGGCTGAACGCCCGGACTATGGCCGGCCTGGGCATCAACCTCAACTTTGCGCCGGTAGTGGATCTGGACTTGGAAAAAGAAACCGGAGTGATCGGCCGCCTGGAGCGCAGCTTTTCGGAAGACCCCGAACTGATAACGCTCCATGCCCGGGCGGTGATCGACGCTCATCTCGAAAATGGGGTGATCCCCGTCCTGAAGCACTTCCCCGGCCACGGCAGCGCCCGGGATGACAGCCACCAGGGCATGACGGATGTTACCGACACCTGGAGTGATGATGAGCTGGAACCCTACCGCCGCATCCTCGGGCAGGGTTACAAAGGGGCAATTATGACCGCCCATGTTTTCAACCGCCGGCTCGACGAGGCATATCCGGCGACTTTGTCCCCCCGGACGATAAGTATTCTCCGGGACGAAATGGGCTACGAAGGCGTCATTTTTTCCGACGACATGCAAATGAAGGCCATTGCCAGCGAGTACGGCCTGGAGGACGCCATAATAAGATGCATCAATGCCGGAGTGGATGTGCTCTGTTTCGGCAACAACCTGAGCTACGATGAGCAGATCCCTGAAAAATTCCAGGCCATCGTCCTGAAAGCGGTGGAAGACGGCAGGATTAAACCGGCGCGGATCGAAGAAGCGTACACGCGGGTGATGCGGCTGAAAGGACAGCTAACAGAAGAGGGCAGCAATTAGTTCCTGTTGCAAATGGCTGCTTTATTGCCTCAGATAGCAAAAAAGTGTAACTTATGGGCATGCCGGAAAACACCTTTCCCACCCTCGTTCTGTTCGGCTCCACCGGCATCGGCCTGGTATGGGGGTGGTGGTGCGTGATGCGCTTCAGGGAAAGCCGGAGAGACAACCTCAACTGGATATCCGTGTTGGCAATGACAGGCAGCCTCTCCGCTTTGTCCCTTTGGCAGGCCGGGTTGGTTTATTCCCTGTTTCTCCTGCTGGCGGCGGTATGCAGCGCGCTTCTGGCGCACCTTTGGCTGAAAAACTTAGAAAAACAATATAGACAGATTTAGATTTGGCAGGCTCAAATTAAGCGGCGATGGAAAATTGCCGCTTAATGGGGGCCCTTAAGCGGTAACTTCCCTTTACCGCTTAAGTTTCAATACGCAAATTTAATTTTCCAACAATATAACTGATCAACCAATTTTAAACTGAAACCATGGAAACAAGCACCATTCAGCTTCTGGGAGCGGGCGGGTTCGGCATCATCATCGGCTGGTACGTCTATTACATCAACCGCTACCGCAAGGGCGATGTCCAGCTGGGCGACCTGGTCACCGTGATCGGCATTATCGGCGGCGGGTCCATTCTGGCCCTTTTTAAAGAGGGCACCGACCTGTTCGGCGCCTACGGCATCGGCCTGTTCATCGGCTTCTTCGGCTATTTTCTCACCCTGATCTTCCTGGTCGGCTCTTCGGACAATTTCAACGTGGACTGGTTCCTCGACGGGCGGCGGAAGAAGGCGGAGGACCCCTTCTACATTCCCGACGACATCCGGGCGACCACCGGCGCTATGGGAGGAGGCGGTAAAGGCGGTAAGAAAAACGATACCGTGAACGAATGAAAGGGCGCATTTTTATTTCGTACTCGCCTGAAGATGGTGAAATTGTTCAAACCATACAGAAGAGGCTTGAGCGGTTCGGCAGAATTCGTTGGGACAGCACCGCCGAATTGTTCCGTATCGGTGCTATGGCGGCTGAGGCTGAAAAATACATCCGGAGGGCCAATTATTTCCTGGTAGTTGCCAGTAAAGCCGCTCTCCGTTCGGAATTCGTCAGGCGTGATGTGCGCATCGCTCTGGATGAATCCAGAAACCCCAATAATGACTACAAGGTGGTTGCGGTTGTCCTTCCGGGTATGGAGCGGAGCCAGGCCGAGATACTGTTCTCTCCCTTCCCGGGAGAGCCCGTTTACATCTCTGTTGCAAACACTTCTTCGGACCTGGATGAAGCCATCTTCCAAATAGCCGTTGCTATTGGTTTGCAACAGCCGGAAGAGGCCGCCCCCTCCCCCTCAGGAGGGGAAGGCGCAGAGCCAGAAGAAAAAGAGGGCCCGCCGGTAAAGGACGAGGCCGAACCGGAAGAAGAAACAACGGGAAACTCGCGCGGCTTCTTTCCGGTGGAAGAGGGCGGAGGGAAACCATCCGTCATTTATCCGGAGGCTCCGGTGCAGAGGGAAGAGACAACGTCATCCAAAGGGCTGGACCTTTCGGACGAGGAAACGACTTCTTCCCGGATCGTTAATACGGGTTTTGCTGATGCTTCCGAAGCCGATGCTCCCCTCTCTCCCGATCAAACCCTGGCTGCCAGCCACGATTATTTCTTCTGGCTGGAAGTGGGCGAGCTGATGGCCCGGTCCATAGAAACCCACCCCTCCGAGCTGCCGGTGGAAAAGCTGCCCGAAGAGGCCGGGCTGGATGTAGCACTTTACTCCCGCGATGAAGGCTTTGAGCTGGATGACAAGGCGGATGTCGGCAAACTTAAGATCCGGAAAGACGGCAAGGTAGAGGTGGCCAGGCAGCCCATGCAGCCGTTCAAACTGGAATTGCCGGATGGCCTGGCCAAAAAGCGCCTCTTTTTCCCCTTGAAAACGAAAGGCCTGACAGGAGAATTCGGCCTTTCCTGCAACATCTACTGCCAGGGCATCCTGGTGCAATCCCGGGAGATAAGCGCCGTTATTCAGCCGGCTGCCCGGCCGGTGGAGAAGGCGCTGAGGTCAGAACTGGAATATTCCCTTACGGCTACCCTTACCGCCGAACAGCTCAACAGATACCGGGAGCACAAACTCAGTGTCTTGCTGAGCGAATCGGATGACGATACCCATGGCTTCCAGTTTTTCGGCAGCGGGCAGTTCAAAAATACCGCTTCCTTCGGCGAAGGGGAGGTGGAAGATTCCCTGAAGCAGATCCGCGGGGCCCTGCGCAAGGCGGCCTGGGGGGCGGAGGAACTCTACGATGGCCAGCCCTACCGCTATCAGGACGGCGCCAAAGACCTCGATCGCCTGGCCACCGACCTGTACCGGCTGGCCAAGCGAGGCGCCCGCTTCTACCAGCACATCCGCAACCGCCTGGCCGGCGGGCGCAGGAACGCCTCCGGGCTGGAGAAGATGATGCTGTCTCCGGGATACGTGCAGTTTGTCCTCCAGAAAGGCGCCCGGAACGTGCTGCCCCTGGCGGCCCTTTACGACCATAAGCTGGATACGGGCGTGCCTTCTTCGGAAGCCTACAGCCTCTGCGACACCTTCGTCAAAACCCTGAAGGAAAACAAACCCCTGGCAAAGTCACCCTGCTTTACCAAAGGCTGTGAGCACCGGGATGACAAGTACGTAGTATGCCCGAGCGGCTTTTGGGGGTTCCGGCATTACCTGGGCTTTCCGCATTCCATCAGCCATACGCCTTTTGCTCCTGCCGAGATCTTTTACCGGGACAAACTCGAAGTGGCCATGGCCGCCTGGGCGGGTGACGATTTCAAGATGCGGGAAGAACATAAAAAACACCTCCAATCCACTTTGAAAAAAGCAGGCTGGTATTACGCAGAAGACCGGGATCAGGCCATTCAGGAACTGAAAGAACACCAACCGCACCTCGTGTATTTGTATTGTCACGGCGGGGTCAGTGATACGGTGCCCTATCTGCTGGTGGGCGATAACGAAAGCCGCGTTCTGACCTCTGATTTTATCGGTATGGAAGACATCCTGTGGGATGAGTCCACTCCCCTGGTTTTCATCAACGGCTGCCATACCACAGCCCTGGAGCCGGAACAGGCACTGGAGTTCGTCAGCGCCTTTGTGGAAAACGCTCTCGCGGCCGGCGTCATCGGCACCGAGATCACCATCTTCGAGCCGCTGGCCACTTCCTTTGCCGAAACTTTTCTTTCCTATTTTATTAAAGGGGTGCCGGCCGGCAAGGCCATCCGCGATGCCCGGCTCGATATCCTGCAGCAGTACAACCCGCTGGGGCTGGTGTATATTCCCTATGTCATCAGCGGGCTGCAGTTGGTGAAGAAAGGGGCCGGGGAATGAAGTAGAGTCAAAACCCCATCCTTTCCCGGTGCGCTACCTCAAACCCCTCCGGCCGGTACCGCACATCCATCTCCCTGGCGGAAAAGTCGAACGTGGCCGTCCACAACGTCCGCGTTTCTCCGGAGGTGAATCGAATGGCTTTCATGACATCAAGTAATTGTTCTGTATCCTCTATGCCGGCTTCCAGCATGGGTTTGGCTCTCTGATACCGGGCGCAGTGCTGTTCCACAAAATCCACCCCTTCCAGGAGCCTGTCGGAGAAGTGTTGGTGAGGCGAGAACGAGCAAATATTATTCTGAACGAGGCGCGATGAAGGAGCATAGTGGTGCTACGCGACTGAGGAGCAACGAAGTGCAGAACAATATTTTCCGTTCGCAGGCCATCAAGTGCTTCTCCGACAGGCTCCTGGGTAGGCGGTGTTGGTCAGCAGAAGATAGGGTTTATTCTGCCGGAAGACGTGGGCCTGTTTGTCGGGATCCCATTCGAGTACGGCGGCATCGCCGGAAGCGTCGGCAACTAACAGGTGGTTGAACTCTTCCGGGAACCAGATGCGCACCGATTGAAACAGGCTGACGGCCTCTTCCACCGTGGCGCATTTTTCCAGAGCAATTCGCACCATGTGAATCACCTGCACGGCGGGCACATCGGAGTAAGTGTAGCCTTCCTTATGGTTGTAAATATCCGGGTTGCCGTTGGTGGCTACGCCAATGAACAACCCTTTTTCATTCATCCCGTCCGTCATCCAGTGGTAAGGCATGTAACAGGAGTTGCCCAAGGACTGATAATTGATATTTATCACTGCTGGCCTATGATAATTATCCTTTTGAGGAGCTGGGATTTGAGCGAACTTTTGGGGCGGCCCGGAAAACGGATTGCTGAGAGTTTGTTTGGAGGTCAATCTTTTCGGCGAAAAATCTTCAGTTATGGAAATAAAGGAAATTAAGGCCAGAGTAATTAAGGTCATTGCCGAGGTGCTGGAAACAGAAGCGTCTGTGATCGGTGAAGAAGACAATTTCATTTTCGACCTTGGCGCCGACTCTATGCAGAGCCTTCAGCTGGTCGCCGGTTTCGAGGAGGAATTCGACATTGAAATGGATGAGGACAAGGCCCTGGAAGTACAAACCGTCGGCGATGCCGTGGATTTCATTGCACAATACCTTTAAACTCTCTCCTATGGGCGGCCGCTCCGAACTGCACCAGAAGAACCTCGAAAAGATCTTTAATCCGCAATCCGTTGCCATCATCGGCGCCAATAAGAAAAAAGGGACCGTCCCATTCGATATTCTCTACGGTATCCTTAAGGGAGAATTCAATGGGCTCATTCTACCCGTCAGCCCGGGCAAACAGCACATCGCCGGAATAAAGGCTTACAAATATGTGACGGACATTGAGGATGCGGTTGACCTGGGCGTTATCGTCTTTCCCAGTACAGTCGCCCACATGGCGCTGGAGCAGTGCGGCCAGAAAGGCATTAAGTCGGTGGTCATCATTTCCGCCGGTTTCAGGGAAGTTGGTGAAAAAGGGGTGCAGCGGGAACAGCAACTGCTGGAGATCGCCCGCAAATATGATATTTCCTTCATCGGCCCCAATTGCCTGGGGGTGATCAACACCGACCCGCAGGTATCTCTCAACGCTTCTTTTGCCCGGCAGATGCCGGCAGCCGGGAATATCGGGTTTCTCTCCCAAAGTGGCGCGCTATGCACCGCCGTCCTGGATTATGCGGAAGCAAAAGGGATCGGCTTTTCCAAGTTTGTCAGTTTTGGGAACAAAGCCGATATCTCCGAGGTCGGCCTCATGTACTATCTGATGCGGGATGAGCAAACCAAAGTCATCCTCCTCTACCTGGAGGAAGTCAGCGATGGCCGGGCGCTGATGCAGGCAGCCCGGGATATCATCCGGCAAAGCGGCAAGCCCGTGCTGATCATCAAGTCCGGCCGCACCCGGGAAGGCGCCTCTGCAGCGGCTTCCCATACCGGCTCCCTGGCCAGCAGCGATGAGGTGTGTGATGCCGCCTTTGAACAGGCGGGCATCATTCGGTGTGAAAACGTCGAAGAGCTGTTCAATTTGGCTATCGCCTTTTCTTACATGCCCCTCCCTGTATCGAACCGGATCGCCATCATTACCAATGCCGGCGGGCCAGGTGTTCTGGCGACCGATGCGGCTGTCAGAGAGGGGCTGGAGCTGGCGGCCTTCTCGGAGGAAACGGCCCGGAAACTAAAAAAAGCACTCCCCAACACCGCCAATATCCACAACCCGGTGGACGTGATCGGGGACGCCACTGCCGATCGCTATGAAGCGGCTATGGAAGCCGTCATCCAGGACGAAAATGTGGATGGGGTGTGCGTTATTCTCACGCCACAGTCCATGACCGATATCGATGCCATTGCGCACCAGGTGGTGCAGGCGGCCCAAAAATACAAAAAGCCGGTTTACGCCTCTTTCATGGGGGAGGCCGGCGTAGGTTCCGGCATCCGTATCCTACAGGAGAATAAAATCCCGCACTATTTCCTTCCGGAGTCCATAAGCCGCGTTTTTTCGGCAGCTTATCGCTTCGGGCAGCTGCTGCGCCAAAAACCGGAGCAGCCGGTGGAAATGGCTATCCCCGGCCGGCCTGAGGCGGAAACGATCCTTCGGCAGGCGGCGGCAGAGGGCAAAAACTACCTGCAGGAGTCCCAGGCGGTGCAATTGCTGAAGGCTTATGGGTTTCCGGTACAGAAAGGCCATCTGGCCACTTCGGCGGAGGAAGCGGCTCAATCGGCGGAGCGGGTTGGTTTTCCGGTTGTTCTGAAGATACAGTCCGAGGACATTCTGCACAAATCCGATGTGGGAGGAGTAAGGCTGGGAGTGAAAACGGGAGAGGAGGCGCGGCTGGCTTACGGCGACATTGTTTCCAGCGTTCAATCCCACTTGCCGGAGGCGAGGATACAGGGCGTATATGTCACCCGCCAGATTCCGGAAGGAACCGAAGTCATCATCGGAATGAAGCGGGACGCCTCCTTCGGGCCGGTGATCCTGTTCGGGCTGGGGGGCATTTTTGTGGAGGTTTTCAGAGACGTCAGTTTTCGGGTGGCGCCACTGGGGCGGCAGGAAGCCCTGGAAATGATAAAGCGGAGCCGGGCTTACAAGGTGCTGGCCGGAGCGAGGGGCCGCCGGCTCAAAGATGTGGACGGCATCGTTGACGCCCTCCTGCGGCTGAGCCGGATGTCGGTGGCCCATCCGGAGATCCGGGAAATGGACATCAACCCTCTGATCGTCCTCGATGAGGGGGAAGGATGTTTTGTGGCAGATGTGAAGGTGTTTATTGGCGGTTAGCGGTTTGACAAGGCCGCGAAAGGCGAACAGGGAACTGTTCAAAGTTTCTGGTTTCTGAGTTTTTACCCGGCAGAGCGGTAGCGAGGACGGGCCTCGTTGCTTTGGAAACCAGAGGGTTAGCGTAACCCGGACACACTTATTTGAACTATCCCGGCGAACCGCGGGAAACAGATTCCTAACCAATCCAACTGATATGAGGATACTGATCCATAAAGACTACGACTCCCTGAGCAAATGGGTGGCCCATTACATCGCCTACAAGATCAAGGCCAGGAATCCGGCGCCCGATAAACCTTTTGTGCTGGGGTTGCCCACCGGTTCCTCTCCGATCGGAACGTACCGGGAGCTCATCAGGCTTCATCAGGCAGGAAAAGTGTCTTTCCGGAATGTCGTTACCTTCAATATGGACGAATACGTCGGCCTGCCGGAAGGCCACCCGGAGAGTTATCATTATTTCATGCAGGAAAACTTCTTTGGCCATATCGATATTCCGAAAGAGAACATCAACATTCCGGATGGCAATGCCCCCGATCTGGAAAAAGAATGTGAGCTTTACGAAGAAAAGATCGAAAAAGCCGGCGGCATTGACCTCTTCCTGGGCGGCATAGGGGTGGACGGCCACCTGGCCTTTAACGAGCCGGGGTCTTCGATGACCTCCAAAACGAGGATCAAAACCCTGACCCTGGACACCAGGATCGCCAATGCCCGGTTTTTTTACAACGATGTTTCGAAAGTGCCTTCTACTGCCCTGACCGTTGGACTGGGAACCATCATGTCGGCCCGGGAGGTGCTGATCATCATCAACGGTTACAAAAAGGCCAGGGCGCTGCACCACATGGTCGAATTGGGGGTCAACCACATGTGGACGGGGTCTATGCTGCAACTGCACCGGCACGGCATTATCGCCTGCGATGACGAAGCCACTATGGAACTCAGGGTGGGCACCGTAAAGTACTTCAAGGACATTGAACAGCAGGCGCTTGATAACCTTCCCGAGCTTTAACCCGGCATTATGGACTACCGAAACCTTACGGAAACCGAAATCTCCTTGCTGGAGGCTCAGGGTTGTTACTGCCGCGACTGGCCGGTAGTTTGGGTTGCCCCTCCTTTCGATCCCGGCCTTATTCACGGGGTGAGGTTTGAAGGGGAAGTGAAGCTGAGCGGCCTCCATGGGATGGTTGCTCCGGATGGAGAAACGCCCCGCCCCGCCGGGCTGTATTCCTGCTTTCTCAGAAACTGTGAAATACACGGCCCGGTTTATATCAGCCAGGTAGGGCGGCTGGAGGGATATACCGTTGAAAAAGATGTATCCATTGAAAATGTATCCTCCATTTTTGTGGATGGCCCGACGGCCTTCGGGAATGGCGTGGAGGCGGAAGTCCTGAACGAAGGGGGCGGCAGGGAAGTGCTGATTTTCGAACAGCTTACCGCTCAGATTGCCTACCTGATGGCCAACTACCGGCATGAACCGGAAATGATCGCCAGGTTGAAGGGCCTGATCCGGGCATATTGCGAAAACCGGCGGTCCGAAAGGGGCGTGATCGGCGCCGGCGCCAGCATCCGGGGCGCCCAATCCATCAGGAATGTGAATTTTGGGCCGAAGGCCAGGATAGGCGGTGTTCAGCTCCTCGAAGAAGGGACGGTTGCCGGTTGTGCGGAAGCTCCGGCCCTTGTTGGTGAGGGAGTTATTGCCCGGCGATTCGTCATCCAATCCGGCTCCACGGTTGATTCCGGAGCGATACTGGAAAAGTGTTTTGTGGGGCAGGGCGTTCGGATCGGGAAACAGTTCTCGGCGGAAAACTCGTTGTTCTTTGCCAATTGCGAGGCCTTTCACGGGGAAGCGGTAAGCCTTTTTGCCGGGCCCTACACGGTTACGCACCACAAGTCGTCCCTGCTCATTGCCGGCCTGTTTTCCTTCTTCAATGCCGGCAGCGGCACCAACCAGAGCAACCACATGTACAAACTGGGGCCGGTGCACCAGGGCCGGCTTGAAAGAGGTTGTAAAACGGGGTCCTTCTCTTACCTGCTCTGGCCCTGCCGTATCGGTGCTTTTTCAGTGGTAATGGACAAGCACGGCTCCAATTTCGATACCGCCGATTTCCCCTTTTCCTACCTCACTGTTGAAGACGGTAAGAGCATCCTCACCCCTGCCATGAACCTGTTTACGGTAGGCACCAGAAGAGACAGCGAAAAATGGCCGGCGCGCGACCGCCGGCACGACCCCGACAGGCTCGACCTCATTCGTTTCGAACTGCTGTCCCCTTATATCGCCGGTAAGATAATCCGGGGAAGTGAGATCCTGCAAACGCTTTATGAACAGGCTTCAAAAGAGCAAAAATATGTCAGATATCAGGGCATACACATCCTGAGGTTGTTGCTGAAAACCTGCCGGAAGTACTACCAGCTGGCCCTGAAGAAGTACTACGGGGAGCAACTGGCCAGGCGCCTGGAAAGCCGTCCGCCCGACAGCCTTTCTCAACTCAGAGATGCCCTGCAGCCGAAGGAAGGCGGGGATGGCGATTGGGTGGATCTCGCGGGGCTGCTGGCGCCAGCCGCCGCCGTCCGGGAAGTATTGGAAGCGGTTAAAGGGGGAGAGGTGAAAAGCGTGGAGCAGCTCAGAAGCCGCCTGGCTGCCATTGATGGAAACTACGAGGAGTACGCCTGGTCCTGGTATGCCGGCACCCTGGAAAAAGAGATGGGGATATCTATCGGGCGGGCCACGAAGGAGCAGCTCGCCGGCCTGATCCGGGAATGGCGGGCCAGTAGCGTCAAGCTGAACAACATGACCCTGAAGGATGCGGAGAAGGAGTTCGATCAGAACAGCCGGATCGGGTTTGGAGCGGATGGCGGGGAGGAAGTGATGACTGCAGATTTCTCTGCAGTACGAGGAGGTTATGAGAGCAATGCGTTCGTCCGGCGCCTTCGGGCGGAGAATGAGGAGGTGGAGAAAAAGGCGGCCTTCTGGGAGAAGGAATTGGAAAGGCTTCTGGGGTGAGTGGAGTGCGTATAACAAATTACACAAAGCCATGCGAACCTGGGCCTAAAAAGCCCTGAAAGGGCGAAACAAGCAGGGTGTCGCCCTTACAGGGCCAGGGACAGCTGCCATTGTATTCCTGGGGCGTTGCCCCAGGCAATGATCTATCACCCCTTCGGGGTTTGGCGGTGTGAATACCAAATTGCTCAGTCAGCCTCTGAAAGGTTTTGCAATCCCTTCGCTTTGCTGCGGGTTTACCAATCCATTCCCCAAGCAAAAAGTGCAACTTGTTAAATACACGTGAGGGGATTTATCGCCCCCGGAAAACCAATTTTTCATATCTTGAACCGCCGAATAGCACTTACCCTACTCTCCATTTCGAGCAAATCCCGGTTTACTTATGTTGTATTAAGGTATCTGGCAGGAAAAAACAGGTGGTTTTCCTTTGCTTCCTGGTAGGTACTGAATTCCCTCAGCTCTGCTACTAAGCCGGCCTAACCGAACACCGGATTTTATCCGGCTCAGCAGAGACCAATCACAAATCACGAATCACGAAAATGCCCCTACCCGGCAAAATCCGCACCTTCCTTCGCTATCTGCTTCTGGCAGTAGGGGGGATTTTTATGCTGGTGCTGCTGCTCACGGGGCTGGCCTATTACATCGCGGTTTCCAACCAGGAGCGGGTGCCGGTTATCGTAGGGGAGGCATTCCGGGAGAACTTCGGGGCGGAGGCTACTTTCGGGCATTACAATTTCCAGTATCTGGAGCACTTTCCCTTTCTGTCGCTGAGCCTGGGGGATGTAGTGATGCACGACCCCTGTTTTGAAGACCACGGGCGGGAACTGTTGCGCATCAGGAAGGTAAGCGTCGTCTTTCGTCCCTGGAAATTGCTGCACAGGGAATTCGAGATCCGGTCTATCTCCATCGACAGCGCCAGAATTCAGCTCTTTCGGTCAAAAGACGGCTATTTCAATGCCGGTTTTCTGGAAAAAGACTCCATTGCTTTTCTGCGGGAAACCCCGGATACCAGCACTTCCTTTTCCATAAGTAAGGTGGAGGCCAGCAACCTGTCCTTCGATTTTGAGGATGTTTTGCGGAGCAAACGCTTTCGGTTTGATATCCGGCATGCCAGAATTGGTTTCTCCACCCGAGCCCACCGCCTCCGGCTGCGCGGAGATTGGTTCTTCCACGGCCTTTATTTTAAGATGAAGAACGGCCCTTACTTTAAGGAACGGGAAAGCCGGGTGGACCTCAGAATGGAGTGGGGCGGCTCCGGAGGCGGGTTCCGCCTGCTGCCTTCTACCGCTGTATTTGGCCAGGATACCCTTCGCCTTGAAGGAGCGATCGAGGTGAAAGACACCAACCATATTCGGCTGGCCATCAGCAGCCCGGGTATCCTGCTGGAGAATGTGCGGCCATTGCTGGCCGACAATGTCCGCCACGGGCTTGAAGATTTTCAGCTCAGTGAACAGGTGGCAACGTCAGTCATCCTGGATGGCCCGCTGCTGCCCGGCCAACCTCAGCCACTCGATGTGACATTCCGGGTGGACAGCACTGTTTTGGCTGGCGGAGCGCTGCGCTTCACCGGGGCCGCTTTGCGGGGGCATTATGTAAACAACTGCGACGCCACCGGGCCGATCACACCCCATAGTGATTGCCTGGACATAGAGCTGCTTTCCGCCAAACTCTTCGATACCATTGAGGTGAGCGCAAAATATCATGCGGAAGATATGAAGGCGCCTGTGGCGAGGGTGGAAGGAAAACTGGCAACCTCCCTCACTTCCCTGAACGGTTTGCTGCCTCCGGGGCAAGTCCGTTTCCTGGATGGGCAGGTAGAAGCGTCTTTTACGCTTTCCGGGCGGATGGACAACCCCCTGGCCGCTTCGGAGGGCCGCCCGGAAATACACCTCGATGGCAAAGGGAGCATCCGCCGGGCTGCGCTGGATTATCTTCCCGGGGGCCTGAGGGCCAATGGGCTGAAGGGCGATTTCAGCTTTGATGAGAAAAACCTTTTCTTCGGCAACCTGCACCTGCAGGCCAATGGGGAGCCCCTCCGGTTGCAGGGCGCGGTTTACGGGTTGATGGCCAACCTGCTGGGTAAAGAAGGTCCAATGCTGGCCCGGTTCGATGTGAAGGCCGGCCATCTGGACTTCGGTTCTTTTCTCGATGCAAAGGGGCATGATGACAATCCGGCGGGGCGTCATAAAAACGATGCCGGGAAGGGTTTCCTCAGCCGGCTGGAGGTGGAGGCCCACGTAAATGCCCGGAAAGTTACCTACCGGAAGCTGGGAGCTTCGGAAGCCGAATTTACCCTTCGCCTGCCCGGGAGTAAAAAAAGAACAGGTGCTCCCTCTCTGCTCATCGACGATTTCTCCGCCCGGATCTTTGACGATATTCCTCTGGCAGCTACATTCCTGCTGGATGAGCTGAAGGATCCGGTTGCGGATATGTCTTTTGAGCTCTCCGTCCCACTGGCCAGGCTGAATGACATGCTTCCCCCTCAAAAGCTGGCCCTGAAAAGCGGTGAACTGAGCCTGCAGATGCGATATCACGGGAAGCTCAGGGATTACGCTCAACTGAACGACAATACCCTGAAGGGAGCCCTGCAGGGTAAAGTAGTGGTTGCCGGCGCTGCCGCCGATTATCTGCCCAGGGGATATGAGTTGCGAAATTTCGGGGGGGCTTTTCACTTTGAAGGCCGCAACCTGGTGGCCGACAGCCTCGAGTTTGCCCTTAATGGCAACCAGGCGACAGCCGGTGGCGTAGTGGAGGGGTTTTTGCCTTTTGTTCTCGACCAGGATAAAAAACTTCGGGCCAACTTAGACATCATTGCTCCTGAGCTCGACCTGAACCGGTTTCCCACCGGAACACAGGAAGCCTCCGGAGGCAGTAAGCAACCTGTCAGTTACAACCGGGTGGCCCGCACCCTGGAATCGGCATTGGACAAGGTGGAAGGAAAGATATCGGTAAAAACCGACAAATTGCATTTCCGAACTCTGAGGCTGGATAATGTGGCCTTCAGTGGCCGGTTGCTTCCCGCCTGTGAAGGACAGGACACTGAAAACGGGTGTGTGGTGGTGGACAAGCTGTCGGGCCGGCTTTTTGGAACCGCCGCTTTTCAGTCCTCCTTTACGGCCACCAACTTCCGGAACCCTTTCTTGACGGCGGATGTCCAGGTAGATATGCCGTTGGAGGAACTGAACCGGATGTTCGCCCCCGGCCAGTTTCGGTTCAGTGGCGGGAACGTGGAGGTGGGTTTCCACTATGAGGGCCGGCCGGAAGGGCATTTTGATGTGGAAAATGCCCTGCTCAAAGCAAAGTTGAAAGGCGAGGCCCGCATAATGAATGGTGCTTTTGAATACAAACCGAGGGGGTATCGGTTCAGTGAGGTGAATAGCCGGTTCAGTTTTGATGAGCATGACCTTTTTATAGAGGATATTAAACTTCGGCTGAATGGCAATAAGATGCAGGGGAAGGGAAAGTTTTACGGATTCCTGCCCTTTCTCTTCCTTCCGGGGCGGGAGCTGGAAACATTTCTGGAAGTGTCGGCCGGCGAGTTCGATTTCGGGAAGTTCAGGGCTCCGCAGAAATTCCTGCAGCCTTCTCCGGGCAGCCCTCAGGATTCAACCATTGTGACCCGCCTGGTCAATGCCGGCCTGGACAACATAAAGGCTCACCTCCAACTCAGTATCGATAGCGTGAAATACCGCAACTTCCGGGCAGCCAATGTCAGAGGCGGCCTGGCCATGAGTCCGGGAGTATTAAGCTTCGACAGCACGGAAATGAACCTTTGCGACGGTTTCTTCCGGCTGGACGGGCAGATCGGAGGGCTGGAAAAGAACCACCCTGATATTGATGTTCGCGCCGAATTCCGGAATACCGATATCAGCCAGGTCTTTCGGTCGTTCGACAATTTTGGGCAGCAGGGCATGACCTTCCACAACATCAGAGGGCAGCTCAATGCCAACATACGCTTCCAGGCACGGGCCAATGCCAATTACGACCTGCTGCCTGATTCGATGAAGGGGGAATTTGGCGTCAGTGTCCGCAACGGGGCCCTGATCAGCCTTCCGGCCCTGGATTCCTTGCAGGGCTTTCTGCTACGCAACCGAAGGCTCTCCAATATTGAGTTCGCCACCCTGGAAAATTCCTTCGAACTCCGGGGGCAGGAACTTATGGTCGATCATTTTTTCGTGGCTTCCACCGCGTTGTCTTTTGGGGTGGAAGGCCGGTACGCCCTGGGTGAGGAGGGCGACACCAACCTTCTTTTTGAAGTCCCCTTCGCCAATCTTTTCTGGCAGGGCAAGGAAGTCGATGCATTGGAAAAACTGCAGGAGAAAAAACTAGGCCCCTCTATTCTGTTGCGGGCGACGGCGGGGGAAGACGGAGGGCTCAGCTTTAAATGGGTGCTGTCCAAAGGCAAGTAGGGCCGGAAATTCGAATTTTCTCTTATTTTTGAGCCTGTGCATTCAGATTTCTAATACCTGTATGATGACAGCTAAACTCCCGGCCCCGGCCTATTTGTGGCGAATTGCTCTCGGAGCACTTTTCCTGTTGCTTGCCGCTGCCATTATTGCCGGCGGATTTGCCGAAGGGCAGAAGATATTCGCTCTTTATACGCCGGCTGCCGAGGGCAGGCCCCCGGTTTATGACGTTCGCAATGCCGGGCAGAAGATCGCCCTGTACCGCTGCTTTTATACAGCCTGGGCCACTTTAATCCTGCTCATTCCGGCTCTGGTGTTTTTCTGGTTCCGGCGGCGTTCGGAGAAGGCCTTCCTGTGGTGGCAGGTCTTCTGGACGGTGAGCTATGCCGCTTTCCTCGTCCATTTTTTCTGGGCAACAATGATTTTTTTCGAAGGCGACTGGCAAGCGATGCAGAACACCACCAGGGTTAAGGCCTTTTGGCCCGATATTATCGTAACCGTGTGGTGGGGCATTGATGTCCTGCTGTCGTGGCTGATAAAAAAGGAGAACCGCCTGATTGGAGTCCAGAGGGTGGCCGTCCACCTGGCCGTTTTTACCCTGTTTGCTCTCGGGGCGTTAATGAAAGGGGAGGTGCTGTTTTCGAAGATACTGGGGGTCTCATTGGTGGCTGCCGTTCTTTTTGCCCTGGTGCAATATGCCCGGGGTAGGAAAGTGATCCTTCTGGATTAACTATTCCTTAGAAATAAGCTCTCACGATCTGTTCATACAGGCTTTCCAGGAGATATTCAGCCATGTCGTCTTCCTCGGTGAAATTTTCTTTCCTGGCGTTGATATATTCCTCAGGGACGGCGCGCCGGTCCCCGGAGATCTTTACTTCTCTGATCGTGGACTGAGTTGAGGCGGAAAAACTCTGGCCGGACAGCCCGCAGTTGGGCGTCAGCCCATCGATGTAAACATCGACGTCCCAGGTGGCGGTTTTGGTTTTGGTGATGGTGACAGCGTTGCCTTCGGCCGTTTCGTAAACCGGAACTTTTTTTTCATTGCCGGAAGTATCGGTTACGGTTTTGTATTCGACGAGGATCTCCCGGTTAAAATCTTCATCTCCCTTTTCTTCGGAAATGTCAATCTCCAGAGAGTTGAAGCGGATCTCAATGGCGCAGTCCGCATCTTTAATCGCTTCCCCGTATGTCACCCGGAGGAAGCCTCCGCTTTGATCTTCCACCTTTTCAAATACGCGGTCGATCTCCCAGTGATAAGAGATATCAAAAGGTGCATCGACCTCCACCTGATAATAAACGATCCCCATTTTCATGGCGCGCCTGGTGAGAGAATCCAGTTTAGGGGATGGCACCTCTGTATATTGCCTGGCCTTGGTAAAAGCACCGTGAGCCAGCTGGGCGTATGGTTTCAGCCCGGTGGCATCGGCCCTTCCCAGGTCGTCCTGTCCCTCTTCAAAAAAATGGGTGAACAGGCTTTTCCGGAGCCATTTGGCCTGCTGAGGCAGCGTGTAAAGCTCTTTCTCAAAGTCGTTGGGGAGGAAGGCCCGGGCTTCTTTTACCTTAGCCTGGAGGCCGTAATTGATGTCCAGAGCCGTCTTCCATCCTTCCGGGTTATTCTGGCTGCCCAGGCGGCGGCTTTCCGCCATTTCCCGGCCCAGGATGTTTTCAAGCGATTGCTTTAGTATCTGCCTGGTTTCTTGGTTGCCCCTGCCTTTATTCAGGCCGGACAGGGCCAGTTTGAAGGCATTGTCGTAATCCTGGCTCTCAAATGCTTTTTGAGGGCTGGAACAGGCTGTGAGCAGGGCGAGGAGTATGAGCGTGTTGGGCAATTTAGCCGTTGAGGCGATTTTGTCGATAAATTGTTTCCGCATATATGCCGGTTGAAATTTTCCAGCAATGTAAAAAAACTACGGAAATAAGTAAAGACACACCTGCCCGGCAGGTTTACAACTGCTTCAGCTGGCCTTCGATCTCGGCGGTTACCACCGGCCCCAGTTCAAATGAAGCTTCCAGGGCGGCATTCAGCATTTTTCTGGCAGCCTGCTTTTTACCATTCTCCTTTAATATGATGCCCGAGTGGAACAATGCATCCGGTTCGGCGGTCCGGCCGATGACGTGCGCCTCCAGAATGTTCAGCGCTTCTGTCGGCTTCCCACTCCGGAAGGCCGCCCAGGCCAGAAGGTTGTATGACATGGGGTGGGGGCGTTCCCGGACTTCTTCCCGGGCAATTTTCATAGCTTCGGAAGGATAGCCGCCCTCGCTTTTCATTTTGCATAAGTAGCTTTTGTACATATTCCCGTAGGTTTTTCGGGAAGCTTCCCGGATGAAGCGTTGTTTATATTTCTCCCCGGCAATGCTGTCCTTTTCGTAATCTGCGATCTCCGCCAGTAACAGGTTGTATTCCGGTACCGGGCGAACGGATTGCAGGAAGTGCAGGATATTTTTGGCCTCTTCCGCATTTTTGTCATTGGAATAAGCGATCCAGGCTATGCCTTTCAAGGCATGGAAGTCTGCCGGGTTGTAATGCAGGGCTTCGAGGTAGGTTTCGTATGACTTCCGCACCCTGCCCTGATGCCCGTACATATCCGCCAGGTTGGATAGTGACCAGTTGATGATGGGGGGCGAACCGGACGCTTTGGCCAGAGCCGTGGCTTTTTCCATGGTGCGTACTGCTTCATCGAGATCGCCCGATTGGTCGTGAAGTTTTGCTTCCCGGATGAGGTAATCAAAATGGGAGTCGGAAGCGATATCCCTGAGCAGCAATTTTGTTTCCAGCAGTTGGCCTCTCTCCAGCGCCACATCCGCCAGCACCAGGGAGGAGGTGAATTTGTTCTGGCCGATATCCATTGCTCTGCGGATGTAGCTTTCCGCTTCCCGGAAACCGTGGCGGCTGATGGCGTTGGCGGCCAGAGACTGCAAGGTGCCCACCTGGCCGGGAATACGCTGGTTCACCCGTTGAAGAAGGCTGTCGGAACGGTGGAGCCAGGCGGCCTCACCGGATAGTTTGAAGTTGGCGGAGTACAGGGAGGCGAGTTTCTTCTGAAATACAAAATTTCCCGGTGCGGTTTTAAGTTTCTCCTCCCAGAAAGCGATCCGGGAGGAGAGGGCCTTCTGTTTTTTTTGAAGGGGTGTGGCATTGAGGTAATGTTCATAGTCAGCCCGGTGGGCCACCTGATATTGAGGAGCGAGCAAAAAGGCGGCCATCAGGATCAGGATGGAAGCGGTGATAAAAGCTATATTTTTCATTTCTGCTGTCATTTTTTCATAAAACCTGTTCTTTTCGCACCTTTTGACTTCGCTATCCGCCCCGGCTGTTCTTTTTTAGGAGGACAGCCGGGCGGGTAGCGGAGTAACTTTTTAATGCGGTGTAGCCAGATAAGGGAAAGAATTCAGGAACGCCTTGTCATTGGCATCGACGTGGTCGTCCGTAAGGCCGGGGTTGCCGGTGCCTTCCGGCCCGCCGAAGATGAGCAGCAGTTCCACCGAGACCACATCATCGGATAAGGCGCGGCCGGTCAGCACATTGTTGCCATCGAAGAAAGTGGTTTTTCCTTCCGTGGCAACAGTCAGTACATCGGTGGCCAGCACGCTGGTGAACGTTTCAGCGTCCAGCCCCAGGGCGTTGGTGGAATAACCGGGGTTCAGAGCGAGGAGTTTGCTTTGGAATTTGTCTGCAAAAGCAGCACCCTGTTTGGATGGCGTGGTGGTGTTGAATGCGTCCTTATCGCCTGCATCCACAAAAACGGTGTTGATGGCGGGGCGGCCCATCTGGTCTTCCTGCATGTAGCGGCTGTCATCGGCAGGAGTCATAGGATCGTCTTCATCACAGGAGGTGAAGCAAAGGGCCATAGTGGCTAATATCAGAATTCCTGTTCTCAGTATATTTTTCATGGTGTCAATAAATTTTCAAAAGTGATTAATAAAATGTTTGGTTTCCATTCCAGGAATAATTCAGAAGGTTCCGGCTTCTCTGCGGTGGGATACAGGTATCCTGCCCGGCAGGATGAAGCAGTTCCTGAGGGAAATGGAGGGTAACGGCTGGAGCAAGGGGTGTTAACCCGGGGTCAGATCTTTCTCTTGGACTCCACCCAGGTATTGAGGGTAGAGGCAGAGCCAAGCATGGATTTGGGAACTTCCACGACGAGGGAGAGGACATTTGTTCCGGCAAAGGTGTCAGAGCCGGGGTTGTTGAAGCTGCTGGCGTTGCCGGCGATGATCTCGCTGTACTGTGCAAAATCAAAGAAGAAGGGGTCGTCGCGCGGGCCGGCGAATACTTTCATGCCTTTGTCGCTGCCGATGATGGCCGGTTCGCCATAGGAGGTGATACCGGCTTCCACCATGCCGCCGTCGGTTTCCACCCTGCTTACGAGGCCTGTCTCGGAAGGAGCAGCCGGCCCGTAAACCCGGGCCATGCCATCCTTAAAGGTAGCCTGTATGACGAGGTCTTCCACCGCATCTCCGTTGTTGTCAATGTTGAACTCAACCATTACCTGTTCGTCGAACCTGGCATCGGCAGTGGCTGCCGGGGCCAGAAGGCCCTGCAGGTTGGCGACAAATACCATGTTCTCGGGGTTTTCCGGGCTTTGGAATGCGTAAAAGTCGGTGATGTCCGAAGTCGTGGAGGTGACGCCGGGTGCATCGATGTGGTCAGCAGCCCAGACAATCCCAACAGTTGTAGCCAAGAGGATCAGGGCGGTTAAGAGCAAATGTTTCTTTTTCATGGTCAGTGATGTTTTTTTGATAATTGATTACTTACACCACTACTTACGAAGCATGTAGAAGGGGCGGATTAAATAAAAGGCCTTTTTTTTGCCGTCCGGTTCGGGATTCGCTATTCAAGCTGCCAACAGCCAACAGCCAAGATGTGAACTGCTGACCCCGCTAAACCGTATATAACACCACTTTCTCCTGCTTGCCCCTCAGCAGCATATCGCCGATCTTTTTGGGTTCGAAGGTATGAGGAGGCAGGGCCAGCCGGTCCAGCAATAATTTGGACAACAGAATGTTGACGCCCAGGTCGTTGCATTTACTCTGAATGCGGGCGGCGGTATTCAGGACATCCCCGGAATAGGCAATGTCTCTTTTTACCACGCCCACTTCACCGGCCATTACGTAACCGGAATGCAGCCCGGCCTTGAATTCCGGGATTGTCTTGTATTTAGCCTGGTAATAGGCCGCTTTGCGGCGCAGGGCGAGTTGTATGTCGAAGAAGCAGCGCAGGCAGTTGGCCTTTTCCAGCCCCTTATCCATCTCCCAGCTGATGACGATCTCATCCCCGACATATTGATAGATCTCACCTCTGTTATAAATGATAGCGGGGGTGGCGTGCTGAAAGACATCTTTCAGGAAATTGAAGTACATTTCTTCGCCCAGCTTTTCGGCGATAGTGGTGGACGACCGCAGGTCGAGGAACATGAAGATGCGTTGTTCCCGCCTGGGCTGAAAATACTTGCCCATCAGGAAGGCGGAAAAGGTGCCCGGTCCGTACTTGTCGTTCACCTGCAGGATGATCAGGGTGCCCAGGACGGTAAACAGCCAGAAAAAATAATTCTGTAGGGTGCCCGGTTCGATGAACCCGCTCTGCACCATAACCCATAACTCAGGGGTAAAAATGGACAGCCCGGCCTCATTGCTGAGCACAAAAAGGCCGGTCAGGATGGAGACGAGAATGAACAAGAGCGAAAAAGACAAGAAAATGTAAAGCAGGGCCCAGCCGTAATTCTTGTTTCGAAGCCATTCTTCCCACAACAATACCATTATACTACCGCCTGTGACACCCGCGAGGAGGCCGGTAAAAATGCTGGCTCTCAGGTACAGTCCCGCATCAACACCCACGGGGTTACAATTGAGGTTCTGAATTATAGCGTAGCCGTTCAGAAACTGGAAAACGGCAATGATGGTCCAGCCCACCGTTATCCAGAAGATCTTTCTGGCCTCGCTTTTGAATTTGTTGGAAGTGAAGTAGCTCATAGCCGTTTGGTAGTTTGTAATATGGGTTATATCAAAGATAACTTTTACCGCCAATATCCCCTATGAGCACCGGGCCGGTTGCTATCCGAATGGCTTTTATCCCTTAAATACTTTATATTTACTACCATTAGAAATTTTTTTAATCAACCTGACTGTTAAAATTATGAAAAACAAGCCATTCTTCCTGGCGGCAGCCCTCCTGCTGTTTGTCGGCCTTTTTGCCTTTACTTCCTTTGAGAACAAAAATGCCGAAGCCGAGAAAGAGGTCAAAGAACTGATCCTCAAATCCTACGTCAACGGCGCCTTCAACGCCCTCAACCCCGACGCCATGCGCTCTGGCTTCCACCCCGATTTCGCCATCTTCTCCGCTGACGGGGAAAACATCCGCAAGTACCCCATCGCCACCTGGGCCGACGGCGTGGAGAAACGCAAGAATGATCCAGAATTCGATCCTGCCGCCAATAAATGGGAGCACAAGTTCGCCAGCGTGGATGTCACCGGCGGCTCGGCGGCGGTGAAGATCGAGCTGTTCCACGAGGGGAAGCATGTTTATACCGATTACCTGTCGCTGCTGAAGTTTGATAGTGGTTGGAAGATCGTGGCGAAGGTATATCACAAGCACTAGGAGCCTGTCGGAGAAGCACTTGATGGCCTGCGAACGGAAAATATTGTTCTGCACTTCGTTGCTCCTCAGTCGCGTAGCACCACTATGCTCCTTCATCGCGCCTCGTTCAGAATAATATTTGCTCGTTCTCGCCTCACCAACACTTCTCCGACAGGCTCCTAGGCCCTTCGCCAGGGTACGCATTTCCTTCGTACCCTGGTTTGTTATTTGGACGGGCTATCTTCAGATGGCCCGTAATTTTAAGGGGGGCGTATAAGGCTCGCTTCTATCTTATTGCGGGCCACTCAAAAGTAGCCCGTCCAAAAAAAAAACCGGCCGCAACGGGCCGGTTTCCAAAAGAGCTTTGAGAGGCTATCTACATACCAAAATTGAGGACATCCTTTGATATCCCCGAAAATCTTTCATGGGATTACAATAGCACATGGGATTATAATAGCATTCGTGGGATTACAACCTTTTTTCTTCCTTCTTCTTCAAGAGGAAGCTGTCAACTGTCGTTCTTTTTCGTTGACAATACAAAAGTGAGGATTAATTTGGGTGTAGTGAAGTGTAATTTTTTACAATACTGGGGTGAAAAAAGTTTTTAATAAATAATTAAAAGACTGAATATCAATGTTTAAAAATTTATATCTATGTGTACTTCTGTGGAAAATTAAATTATTTTTTTTATTATGTGTTTCTTTTTTAGGGAAATTGCTATTGTGTTAATACAAACATGAGTCATCCCGAATTTTTATTTCAGGCCTTCAGCCTGACATTTGGCCTGGAGTTATCCTCCCCGGGCGAGGCCCGGGGCGTCAGTATAACAGCCTTTCAGGCTGAAAACCTGACAAATTGGAGCTTGGGGCACCGCCCCAAGCCTGAAAGGAGCAGATAACTCAGGCTGAAGGCCTGAAATAATATCCAAGAGTATATCATTCTAAAATTCTGGATGACTCATGTTAACTCAGGCGCTGATGGGAAATCAGCATCTGAGGGAGTTTAGGTTCAGCAATCCATATCCCGGAGGTCCGTCCCCCAGCAGTGCCATTCCTGGTCCTGGAATTTTTCGAAGTCTTTCACCCTGCCGTTTTTGTTGATGCTGTCCCAGTTGATCTCCAGCAGGTTGTCGATATCGGCTTTGTACACATCGTATGCCCGGTCAAATCCGTCGGCGGCGCCTGCGCCTTCCCGGTATTCGATGTAACCGCCATTTTCGGGGGCGCCGGGTATGCTGTTCGTGTAGCGGATTGAAGCTGCGCCGTTTCCGTTGTCGCGCTGATAGTCAATGTCGATGAAAGGCCGTGGGTTGTTGGGGTCGAAGTTCAGGGCCCAATGGGCATAAGACTGGTCATTGGCGGTTATGCCGGAGTACCAGTGCACCTGTTGCCAGCCTCCGCTTTGGGAGATGTACATATCCCATTTCACCTCAGAAGAAGCCAGCAGTTCCCCGTACAGTTCTGCCTGATACGTCGTTCCGCCGGCATCCGTAACTTCATAAGCCCAGAGCCAGATACCATTGCCCTGATACTCCGGCTGATGGTTGAAGGATTCGAAAAAGGCGAGGGTGGGAATGGCAAGGTGCACGGCCAGCACTGTGTTCCACACCAAAACGTTGGCGGCTGAATGCCCCCAGTTGTTGATCGACCTGCCTTCTACTTGCTGCACGCTATCCGTAACTCCCTCGCCATCTAATTCGGTGAATGGCTGGACCGGCATCGCAAAAGTCTCCGGCGCCGGCAGCTGAGGGGCTTCCTTGCCGGCGTAAGGGTCCGTTATCTCGTCCTTCTGGCAGGATTGGATGAAGAAAACAGAAAGTGCCAGGGCAAAAACAAAACTTAACTTTTTCATTAGATTCATTCTTTTGGTTTAAGAGATCAATTCCTATTCACTTTTAATACACTGCGATCGAGAAATACCCTTAGAGGAGGGCAAAAAAAAATTACTGCGCCACCAGAGTGTCGCTCAATACCGCGCAAACGGCGAAAAATCCCAGGCCGCCGTTGCTGATATTCGTAGGCAGGCTGCCGGAAGCTTCGTCGAGGACGCCGCCCTGCCATTCGGCCTCCATCAGGAGGGCCCGGAGATAGGCAGCAAACTCCGGATTAAGGCCGTACTTTTTTACGGCCACCGTACTTCCCCGGGGGAAGGCCACCGTTTCTTTCGGAGGCCTGAAAAGCTCGTTGATATCAACGGTATTTAAGGTATAGAAGAACATCCTGGCCTCCGGATTCACCTGGCCTGGTGAATAAATTTCTACCTCGTACATGGCCTGCTCATCCGGTGAATAAAGGGGCGCAACTTCTCCAAAGGAGAGGCTGTCTGTGCCGGCGGCAACGAATGTCGGTTTATTAAAGGGAAACACTTCCACCATTTTGCTTTCGGCGAGGTAGGTGGTTCCATCCCATGAGATTCCAAGTGTATAAGAGATCGGTTGTTGAGCGGAAAAGGCCCGTTCACTGAAATACCTTCCCGGATCATTGACATCGGCCCGAAAAGCTATGGTGTCCTCCTCGCCCCAGAACTTCACTTCTGCATCGGAGGCCGGCTCCGGCTCGCCGTTCAGGCTGGTGCGGCTGAGGGATAGCCGGATTTCCTGAGTTTTGAACTCATCCGTAATGATGGCCTCTACGGCCAAAGCCTGGCCTTTAACCGGCCGGAATTCCCACTCCGTCGGCTCTTCGCAGCTCAAGAGGGCCAACAAGGCCAGAAGCGGCAGCCCAGGCCTCCGGCTTTTTGACAGCAGTTGTTGGGCTATCCGGTATCCGGCATCCGGCAACCACCGAATAACCGAACAGCGAATCACCGAATTCCCAACCCTAAAGGCTGCGCACCGTAACGAATCAAATCTGCTATGCGGCATTATCCTTATCATGGTTTCGAGATCTTTAACTTATAGGTCAGTGAAGGGAAAAAACGCACCAGGTCGGCCTGAGTGGCCACCAGGCCCTGTTCTCCGATCGCGTTTGCCCGGACGATGGGCGAGCCATTGTCGTCGAGGATCTTGTTAAAATTGACCGCTACTATATTCTTGTGTCCCAGGGCATTGTAGAGGGAAAAGGTTAGGCTGTGCTGGTAAGTGTTTTCAGGTTTCCGGTTCAGAATGAACTTCAGGGCCACATCCAGCCGGTTGTAATCAGGCAGGCGGGCGTTGTTCTTTTCATCATAAACCGGAACGGTATTGTGATTGAACGTATAGAACCGGGTAGGGGCGGAAAAAGCCGAGCCCGTATAGGCGGTCCAGTATGCCGAAAACAGGATGCGCTTTGTCAGCCGGTAATTCAACATCAGCGAAAAGTCATGCGGCCGGTCCTGAAAAGCGGGATACTCCCTTCCGCCATTGACCGCTTTAGTTTGGCGCAAGGCCCTGGAATAGGTGTAGGCGATCCATCCGTTCAGGCGGCCCGGGGCCTTCTTCAGCAGGAGTTCGAGCCCGTAGGACCTCATCTCCCCGAAGCGGAGCTCTCCTTCGATCAACGGGTTCAGGAGGGTTTGAGCATGAGGTGGGTAGTCAATTTGATTGTTCATTTTCTTGTAGTAAACCTCAGAACTGAACCCCAGCCCCTGCTTTGGAAAATACCTGACGTAGCCCAGAGCTGCCTGATGCGCCCTTTGGGGTTTAATGTTCGGGCTGCTGGGCAGCCACACTTCAAAAGAAGTAAAAGGAGAGGCGGAATTGGAGATCAGATGGATGTACTGGTAGTAAACCCCGTAACTCAGTTTCAGAGAGGAACCGCTGTCTATGTGGAATTCCAGGCTGGAACGGGGGGCAATATTCCAATAACTTTGATACACTTCTTCACCTGCCGTGATGGTGTCCTCCACTTCGTGATTTTCATCGAAGGTGTAGTATTCGGCGGGGCCCAGGTTGGCCCATCCCGACAGCCTTGCTCCGGCACTGAATTGCCATCTGGAAAAACTGAGATCGGTGCTGTAATACAAGGCAGCCTGCCGGGAATAATCCTGCCGGATGGCGGGAAACAGGCTTGACAACGAGCCTGTCAGGACCTTGCCCGGGTTGAAAGCAAAAGCCTGCAGTTCTCCCCCAAACTTCGTGGTAATATTCTGGCTGTTATAAACCGTAAAGTCCGATTTCAGGCTCAGGTTGCCGATACCGGAATGCCAGATGTCTTCGGTTGATGACAATTTGTACTGATAATTGCCGGCGTATAAGGTGGTATTGGAAAATATCTTGGGGCTGAAAAGGTGGTTCCAGCGGATGGTAGTCGCAAAATTATTCCAGAAAACCCCTGCTCTGTCACTGGATAGGCTTCCTGTATTGGCCAGGTCATCCCGGCCGTTGATGAGGGTAAAAAAGAATCGGTTTTTATTATCGGCCCTGAAGTTCCATTTGAAACTGAAGTCCCCGAAATTCAGATTCAGGTTCGGAACATTCTTTTTGTACAGCCATTCAAAGTTGGACCGCCGGAAAGAGGTGAAGAAAGAACTTTTACCCTTCACTACCGGGCCCTCAAGTGAAAACTGGTACAGCAGAGGGTTGAAGGCTCCCCTGAATTCCATTTTGTTCAGGTTGCCATCTTTGGTCCTGACATCGATAATGGACGAGAGCCGCCCGCCCAGGTTTACGGGAATATCGCTTTTATATATTTTGATGTCTTTCGTGAAATCGGGGATGACCATAGAATAGAAACCAAATAGATGGGCGGGATTGTATATCGGAGCGTCATCGATGATGACCATATTCTGGTCTTTTCCTCCCCCTCTGACGAAAAAGAAGGCGGAACCATCGCTGTGGCTCTTTATGCCGGGAAAAGCCTGTAAACCTCTGATCAGGCCGGATTCGCCGCCGAATTCGGGCATGTTGTCCAGGTCCGCCGGTTTCAGTTCCAGGCGGCCCATTTGCCTTTTATCCAGCATATCACTCACGGGGGTCTCTACGATCACATCTGGCAGCTCAAGCGGCACGGCACGCAACCCCATATCCTTTTTTACATCTTTTATAAGTTCAATTTTCGCTATTTCGGTGGTAAAACCCAGATAGGAATACTCCATGGTGTAATTGCCTTTGGGCAGCCGGAGCGAATAAAAGCCAAAGGCGTTGGTTGTCGTGCCGATGGGCGTCCCTCTTGCAAAGGCCGTAGCGCCAATGAGGCTTTCTCCGGATGACAGGCTGTTGACAAAACCGCTGACGGTGAAGTATTCCGGCTCTTCCTGCACCATACCCACCGGGCCCTCCCGGCGGTTCAGGACGATCTGATCTTCTATGATGGTGTAGTCAACCGGGATAATGGACGCCAGTTCACCAAGGGTTTCCTCAAGGCTGGCCTTCCGGACGTGAAAAGAGATCTCTTGTTGTGTTGGTATGGATTCCGGGTTATAGGAAAATTGAATGCCGCTCTGGAGGGTGATTTCCTTCAAAACCTCTTCCACCCTTATCTTCGATCTCTGGATGGTTATTTTTGCCCCTGTGATCTGGGAGAATACCGGAAAAGCGGACAATAGCAGGAAGAATGCGATAATGAAGGCTCTTAGCGGGTGTTCAATAGGTAAACCCCGGCTGGTTTTCGGTTTTTGGTTTTCGGTTTTCGGACGCATCCTGGAACCGCCGGATCGCTGAACACCGAACGCCGAACTGCCGAAGTTGGGGACTACCAGTCGAACCTGGGTTAGCATTTCTTTGGAATTAAATTACCGTGAGGTTTGAGGTTAAGGCTGAGGTTGAGTCCAGGGAGCGCCTGAAGAACAGAATATTTCCAGGGGGAAGACAGTTCAGTTTTGCATGACAGGGCCATTATTGCCCATAGCCCCTTAATCTGAACCTTAGCCTCAACCTCAATCTGGCTTAACTTGCTGAAAAATAGGCCGTCCAGGTCAAACCTCACGTTAAATTAAAAAATTGCGAACCGCCAACCGCTACCAGAGATCACCCACAGCCCCGCCCGGAAAATACAATTTCCTCCCCTTTCTTTTCGGCCTTGATGTTCAGGGTTTTTTCAATGATCTTAACGATGGCATCCAGTGGTTTATGGTCAAAGGTGGCCGTAATCCGGCAATCCTTCAATTCCTGGCCGGCTATTGATATCCTGGAATGGAAATTCCGGTTCAGGTCAAAGACTACGCTTTCCAGCCTTGCATTTTCGAAAACCAGGACTCCTGTTTTCCAGGCCAGGTAGTTCACATCTTCATTCTGCTTTTTAGTCAGCTCTCCGGTGGTTTTATCGTACATGCCTGTTTCATTGGCAGTTAAAACGACTTCTTCCGTCCCGGCGGCCACCGCTACCGTACCCGACCGAACGATCACCTGGATCTGAGGCTGCCCTTCTCTGGCATCGACATAAAAGGCGGTGCCCAGCACTTCAACCTCGATATTTTGGGAAGCGACGACAAAAGGGCGGGTGGTGTCTCTTTCCACTTCGAAGAAGGCGTCTCCCTGCAATTCGACCCGGCGATAGTTGTCATTCTTTCCGGGCACGTACTTTACAGAAGAATGCTGGTTCAGGGAAATTTGGGTTCCATCGGGCAGCAGGCTCTCTTTTACCTGATTCCGGGTGGCCACTTCCACACGATCCGCTCTGTTCACAGATTGAAATATCCAGATGGAAGCCAGCAGAAGCACCGCTGCCGCAGCTGCTATTCTGATAAAAAAGGCGGCCCTTCGCCTGGGTTTTGCTTCCAACGGCACGATTTTGCCTTTGTCAAATAACTGGCCGGCCGTGGCCTTCCATTCCCGTTCCACGTCGATATCCTGAGCCTTCTCTTTCATGCCGGATAATATCCATGCCTTTCGGAAAGCATTGAACTGAGCTTTATTTTCAGGAGAAGACAGGGCCCAATCCTCCAGCAGTTTCACTTCCGGATCACTGGCGTTTCCACTCAGATATTTGGGAATGAGTTGAGAAGGATCGATATGGCTGTTTTCTTCCTGCATTTTATGGTTTCATCTCTGGCCTTTGATAGAAGTCTGATACGTTTTATTTCCATATTGGAACTTAAGCGGTAAAGGGAATTTACCACTTAAGGGCCCACATTAAGCGGCAATTTTCCATTGCCGCTTAATTTTAACCTGCCAATTTTAATCTGTATAGCTACTTATTATACACTCGAAATTCACTTTACCCTATATTTTCTAATTGAAATAATCAAGAAATATCCATAACAGATAGACATAATCCTTCAGCTGTTCCCTCAGGCTTTTCAATGCCTTTGATATATGCGCTTCTACGGTTTTTACAGAAACGCCCAGTTCCTCGGCAATTTCCGTGTATTTCATATTCCGGTACCTGCTCATTTCAAAGGCCTGCCTGCACTTTTCCGGCAAAGCCTGCAGGGCTTCCGACACTTTATCCTGAAGCTCTGAGAACTCCGGGGCCTCTTCTTCAAAAGCGATGTCGAGATCTTCAATTTCCAGGTCGAGCACATAGGATCGGTATTTTTTCCGGTCCCGGATGTAATTGAGGCAACGGTTCTTTACGGAGGTAAACAAATAGGATTGAACCGGCTTTTGAGGATCGATCTTCCCGCGGTTCTCCCACAGGTTCATAAAAACTTTCTGGGTAATGTCCCTGGCGCTATCGGGATCCTGAACATACTGGTTGGCAAAGTTGCACAAATGAGCAAAATGAGCCTTGAACAATCGTTCAAACAGCGGCTTATCGAGGGTACTATGTGCTTTGGGATCTGGCATCGTGCCTTACAAAGCTATCCAATATTCTCCAGTGTGATGGTAAAAGGGTTGTTAAAAAATGCGGGTTCATTAGTGGAGCGAAAACACTTCTGTCCACTGGTTTCCGGCTATATTGCTATATTGTTATGCGAATCCAGAGCTAAATGGGGGCGATTTGACTACCGGCGCCGGCCGGATACTTAGATATTGTGCCGTTAGGTACAAAATATCGGTAAAAAAATGGTGAAAAATGAACCTCCGTGCCGTAGGTACGGCACATCGGCGTTGGCCTAATCGCTATGTCCCGTACCTACGGCACGGGTCGTCCCTAACTCGGGGCCACGTCTTCCGATATGTCGTCCCTACAGGACGGTTTAGCTCTGGATTCGCATATTGTTATATTGTTCGGCTGTTTTTGTCCAGGCACTTACTACTGTGTTAATAATGTTTTGTAACACTGGGAAAGACTTGACAAGTTTTCTCCCGGGCGCCTTCCGGTAAACTTGTCAAGTCTAATACCGGATAAATTTGTTACAGAATTAAAAGGACACCGCACTTACTACCAGGAAGGTGGACACAGGTAGGTTAACAATTTTGACCGGCTCAAAGAGACGGTATAACCATATCGGCTTTCGCCAATAGCTATGGCCGACGAGGAAACAAATCAACAATTACCTAAAGAGCAACGGCCATTACACTTTGCATGCATAGAAGGCCATGTTAAACTAAAGTTACACATGTGTTTGATAATTAACAGGTTAGTTCTCCTGTCCATTTCTGCTCTGGCCTTAATAAGTTGCCAGAATAGCGGAGGAACTCAGCCGGAAAAGCTCACCGGTTATGTAAACCCTTTCATCGGTACGGATGGGAAAGGCAAAACCTATCCCGGAGCTACTGCCCCTAATGGGATGGTTCAGCTCAGCCCGGATAACGGCCGCAACGGATGGGACTGGATCTCGGGCTATTTTTATCCGGATTCTGTCATTGCGGGCTTCAGCCACCTTCATCTGAGCGGTACCGGCGCCGGCGACCTGTATGATATCTCCTTTTTGCCGGTTGCCGGAGAACTGAAGCAGGCCAAACTTGACGATATCGCCGGTTCACCAACGGTATATTCTCGTTTCAGCCATGAGCGGGAAACTGCCTCGCCAGGCTATTATCAGGTTTTTCTGGACGATTATGGCGTGAATGTAGAGCTGACGGCAACCGACAGAACGGGATTACAGCGTTACACTTTTTCCAAACCGGGCCCAAAAGTGCGCCTGCACCTGGGATATACCCGAAACTGGGACAGCGTAACGGATAGCTACCTGCGAATCGTTAATGACACGACCATTGAGGGCTATCGCAAATCAACCGGCTGGGCTAAGGATCAGCGGGTTTACTTTACAGCGGTTTTTTCAGTGCCTTTTCATTCCTTTGAGCTGTTTGATCAGGGCGAGCGTGTCAGTGGAGATACGGCCCGTGGCCTGAACGTACTGGCTGTATTCGATCCTGGAGATGCCGAAGAGGTAATGGTCAAAACCGGGGTCAGCTCGGTAAGTATTGCCAATGCGCGGCTGAACCTGAATGCAGAACAGCCGGGTTTTGATTTTGAAGGAGTAAGGGCAAAAACTGAGGGCCGGTGGGAAGCGGCGTTCAGCAGAGTCCAAGTGAAAGCATCTCCTGATAATATGGTTCAGTTTTATACAGCGATGTACCACAGCATGCTGGCGCCTACCCTTTTTTCAGATGTCAATGGCGAATACAAAGGCGCGGACGGCCAGGTCCACAAAGCGGAAGGCCATGCCCGCTACACTACCTTTTCCCTTTGGGATACCTACCGCGCTCTTCATCCGTGGCTGACGCTGGCCCATCCCGAAAAGGTGCCTCCTCTGATCAATTCCATGCTGGATTTTTATCAGGAGTACGGGCAGTTGCCGGTATGGAATATGCTCGGCAATGAAACGGATATGATGATCGGCTATCATTCGGCGCCGGTTATCACCGATGCTTATTTCAAAGGCATTAGCGGTTTCAGCCCTCAGCTGGCCTACGAAGCCATGAAAAAGAGCGCCATGCAGGACAAGTTCGGGCTGAAGGAATACCGGGAACTGGGTTATGTCCCCTATGAGTGGGGAAACTGGAATGTCTCCCTCACGCTGGAATATGCTTATGATGACTGGTGTATTGCCCAAATGGCCAAAGCACTGGGGCACGAAGAGGATTACCATTACTTCACGGACAGGGCCTCCTTTTATAAAAACCACTTCGGCCAGGAAACCGGTTTCTTCCGGGCCAGGAGCAAAGATGGGCCCTTTAAGGATGGCTTTGACCCCCTGGCCTATCATCCGGAGGATTACTGCGAGGCAAATGCCTGGCAATATTTCTGGTATGTACCTCAGGATGTGGCCGGCCTGGCCGAATTGGCCGGCGGCGAAAAGGAATTTGAACGGAAACTGGGCCGGATGTTCGAACTGGAGCAGGCGCCGGGAGAGCTGCCGGCCTGGATCTCGGGTTATATCGGGCAGTATGTTCATGGCAACGAGCCGGCTCATCATGTGCCCTACCTCTACCAGTTTGTCGGCGCTCCTCATAAAACAGAGCAACGAGTGCGGCAGATCATGGATAAGCTATATTCCACCCGCCCGGATGGCCTTTGCGGCAATGAAGACTGTGGGCAGATGTCGGCCTGGTATCTGTTCAGCGCCCTGGGATTCTATCCCGTCAACCCGGCCGATGGTAAATACATCCTGGGCAGCCCGGAGGTGGAGGAAGCGGTTATCAGTTTACCGGAAGGAAAAGAATTCAGGATCATTGCAAAGAACCAGTCCGAAGCAAATGTTTATATCAAATCCGTGAGCCTGAATGGCGAACCATTGCGGGAATTTTTCATCACCCACGAACAGATCATGGCCGGCGGCGAGCTGGTTTTCGAAATGACGGATCAACCGGAGTAATTAATGTAAAAGATCATGAAGTACCCTCTGCTATTTCTTTCTCTGGCCCTCGTATTATCCGCCTGCTCGGGGCAGCCCGGCGGCAAAACCGATGCACTGGCGGAACAGATCCGGGCGGACACCACCCTGCCATGGGTCAAACAAAAAGCCCTGGAGGTTGTGAAAACAGGGTTCAATGCCGGCGATGGATACGGTGAGGTCTGGATCAGGGACTACAATACTTTTATCGAACTGTCCATGGACGCTTATGAGCCGGAAGACATCAGGGAAAACCTGTTGGTGTTTTTCAGGCTTCAGGGAGAGGATGGCAATATCATCGACGGGTTCATTCCGGCGGCAAAGGTCCAGGAAGGAGGGTACGACTATATTTATTCTGATCTTGAGCCTCGTTATGCCGGGCATAAGAATACCGTGGAAACGGACCAGGAAGCCTCGTTGGTTCAGGCCGTTTATAAGTATGTTCAAAAATCCGGGGACCAGGCTTTTCTTGATGAAGAGGTGGGCGGGCAGACAGTCCGGCAGCGTATGGAAAGAGCCCTGCAATTTTTAATGGAAGAGCGCTACAACGAAGAGTACGGGCTGATCTGGGGCGCCACCACCGCCGACTGGGGCGATGTGCAGCCGGAGCATGACTGGGGCGTTTTCCTCACCGGGGATACTCATTATACCCTGGATATTTATGATAACGCCATGTTCATCATCGCCATCAGGAATTATATGGAACTGGCGCCGGAGCAGGCCGCTCAATGGGGCCCGGTTGCTGAGGCTCTGGCTGAAAACGTGCGGGCGCACCTCTGGGATGAGGAGCATCAAAAGTTCATACCCCATATCTACCTGAACGGTTCTCCTTTTCCGGAAGATTTCAATGAGAACGCCATTTTTTACCACGGCGGCACGGCTGTGGCCATAGAGGCCGGCCTGCTCAGTAAAGAGGAGGTCAAAATATCGCTGGACAAAATGATCCGCAATGTCGAGGCCTCGGGCGCGCCCAGTATCGGGCTCACGCTTTACCCGCCCTATCCGGAAGGCTTTTTCAAAAATAAGGGCATGTATCCTTATGGGTACCAGAACGGTGGCGACTGGACGTGGTTCGGCGGCCGGATGATCCGGCAACTGATCCTGAACGGCTTTGTGGAAGAAGCCTACGAACAGGCCCGGCCGATGCTGGAGCGGGTGGTAAAGAACGATGGCTTCTACGAATGGTATAGCATTGATAACGAACCTAAAGGTTCAGGTACTTTCCGCGGGTCGGCAGGGGTACTCTATAAGGCCATTGAGCTGTTTGAAAGTTATGCTGCTGAAAATTCAAAATAGAGCAGGTTAGTTTGAAGGGTTTTAATTGTGTATAAAGATTAAGTAAGTAGTCGGACAGATTTAGATTAAGTATCGAGGCTGTCTGGATGAGCCTCCCCCAACCCTCCCGACACGTTGTGTGCGGGACAGGCTCTCCAAAGGAGGGGGCTTTTGCCCAACGGGAGCTGCAAAATGGCCGCCAGCCTAGTGTTTCCAGTTCCTCCCCTTTTGGGGGAGGTGCCGGAGGGGGCTTGCACAACGGAAGCAGCTTTTGGGATGCCGACTTATACGTAACCTAAATGTGTCCGACTACTAAGTACTACTTTGTTAGTTTGAACTATTTTATAATATATTACCCTCCATTCATCCGGGTTGCCAAAGCTTACAGCCTGCAATTATACCCCTCTGGAGGGGTCGGGCGCAGCGAGGGGGAGGAAAATCCGGGACATTACATTATGTTGTTTCTAAAGTAACAAAGTAGTATTAGCTGGCGGCGCGGCAGGCAGGCACTTTCAGGTTTTATAAAAGTATATTGCGACACTTTTTCTAAAAAACGGTATCATTGCTGGTACAACTCAATACCAGCAAATCCATGAAAAAGCACTGTTTATTCGCTGTACTGCTGATGGCCAGCTTTCAACTTCTCGCCCAGCCCATCCACGAAGACGAACGCTACGTGCCGGAAACCGACCCGCTGGTGCTGGCCAAACTGGAAGAGTGGCAAAACCTCAAATTCGGCCTGCTCATGCACTGGGGCGCCTACAGCCAGTGGGGCATCGTCGAATCCTGGTCGCTCTGCCCCGAAGATTACGGATGGTGCGAACGCAAAAAAGGGGAAAACCCCCGGAACTATTTCGCCTATAAACAAGAATACGAAGGCTTGCTGAAAACCTTCAACCCCAAACAGTTCGAACCCCAAAAGTGGGCCGAAGCGGCTAAAGCCGCAGGCATGAAATACGTGGTTTTCACCACCAAGCACCACGACGGCTTCTGCATGTTCGACACCAAATACACCAATTACAAGATTACCAGCCCCGATTGCCCTTTCCATGAACATCCGAAAGCCGATGCTACCAAAGCCATCTTCGATGCCTTCCGGGCGGAGGGCCTCTGGGCGGGCGCCTATTTCTCCAAACCCGACTGGCACCACGAAAATTACTGGGACCCCTACTTTCCGCCGTTCGACCGAAACGTCAACTACGACCCGAAGCTGTATCCGGAAAAGTGGGAGAAATACGTGCAGTTCACCCACAACCAGATTATGGAGCTGGTGTCGGATTACGGCAAGGTCGATATCCTGTGGCTCGACGGCGGCTGGGTGAAAAAACGGTCCGAAGAGAATATCGAAGAGAATTATCAGGGTAAATTCGAAGAAGCCGGAACCGGAGGCTTTATCAAGCACCGCATTGTCGATCAGGATATCCGGATGGATGAGCTGGTGGCCAAGGCGCGCGAAAAACAGCCCGGCCTGATCGTAGTGGACCGCGCCGTCCACGGCAAAAACCAGAACTACCTCACTCCGGAGAACCGGGTGCCGGAAAAGGCATTGCCCTATCCCTGGGAATCGTGCATCATCTCCGGTGGCGGCTGGGCGCACACTCCCGGCGCCAAATATATGAGCGGCCGGGAAGGCGTACACCTGCTGGTCGATATCGTGGCCAAGGGGGGCAACCTGCTGCTCAACATCGCCCCCACGCCTGAGGGTACTTTCCAGCAGGGCGCCTACGATCTGCTGAAGGAATATGCCGGCTGGATGGAAGTAAACGGCGAGGCCATCTACAACAGCCGGGCTATCGCCCCCTACAAGGAAAACAACGTCGCCATGGTGAAACACTCCGACGGAAGCATGGCCTTCTTTTATCTGGCGGAGGAAGGGGAGGAAATGCCGGCGGAGATCACCATCACTTCCCATCAGCCGGCGCCGGGTGCGGAAGTCACCCTGCTGGGCGCGAAAGGGGCGCTGAAATGGGAAAAGGCGGGCAACGGCTTCAAGGTGTCCATTCCGCAGCGTTGGCGGGAGAACCCGCCCTGTAAGTATGCGTGGACGATTAAGGTATCGGATGTAATAACAAAATAAAAAGCAACTCATGTTTTCGGTATTACACCCCAGGCTGTGGTTCCTTTTCTTCTTTTGCGCTGTTTGCCTTCCTATGGCAATTTCACAAAAGGACTCGATCTATTTTTCCAGTCATTCCGAAGCGGAGGAAATATTTCGTGGCGTACAGTTTGAGGTTGCCTTCGTGCTTCATAATAGTGGTGAGGGCAGTGGATTGCAACCTCCTTCCTTTAAAGGGTTTAAAGTGGTCAGTGGGCCGAATCGTGCTATGAAGAGTAGCATATTGGGAGGAAAATTAACGCATGAACAAGAGTGGCGGTTCACTTTGGAAAGCCAGCAGCCAGGGGTTTTTACCATTGGCCCGGCATATATCAAAGTCGGAGATGAAATATTGGAAAGTAATTCTGTAAAGGTAATCGTCAAAAACGAGAAAATGCAGGTGGAGGCCGCCTTAGGCGATAGCCTTAATCTGGAGGAAGCAATAATGTTAAAACTGGAAGTTGACAGATCCGATGTCTATATCGGCGAGCGGGTTACGCTTGATTATGTCATTTATTCCGCAACTAATATTCAAAGTTTTAAAACGGTTAAAGATCCGGAATTTGTTTTCTTCAGGGTTCAGGAGTCTGAAGAGTATGATCATGAAAATAAAAAAGTGGTGCGCAATGGCAGGAGTTATATAAAAAAGATATTGAAGAGGATGTCACTATATCCTTTGAAAGAAGGGTGTCTGACAGCCGATTCTTTGAAAATGGAGTTTGAGATCGAGATTAAAAAGGAATCCGAAAGCTCTGGCAACAATAAAGCAGGAGCAAGCCTTTTTTCAAAAAGGCCTTCTGTCAGGGTACAGATGATATCAGATTCTGTTCGGGTTTGTGTCAAAGGGCTGGCCCGGGGGAAGGCCTTACCGGTTGACTGTAAGTCTATGCAGATGCAGGTTGGGAATATCGCCCAGGCCAACAAGGAAGGTTTAGGAGTATTCGTGATGGTGAACACGGAAGGTGACGTCAAACGGTTACTTCCTCCCGGCCTGGGGATATCAGGCCCCAGAATGAAAGTCAGGCTTGTCCAGGAAGGGGAATACTTCCAGGATGGAAAAATAATAGGAGAACGGACTTTTGAATACCGGCTTGATCAGGGTGATAAGGTTAAGCTAACTCCCTCCATGGAGTATTTTGATACTCAGGCAGGAGAGGTGAAAACGCTTTCCCTGCCAACAAGGGAGGTAAAGGTTTTATCCTCCCTCAAGCCAGTTTCACCAAAGCGAGGAAAGAAGGAGCAGCAAGAAAAAGAGGTTTCTTCGGCTCTTGTCTTCGTAGTGGATGTTTCCAGCAGTATGCTTACTCAGGATTTAAAACCCGACAGGTTGAATTTCACCAAGAAGTTGCTCAGGGCTTATGTGAAAAACCAGATCAGGCATAAGGCTGGCCTTGTTCTTTTTGCGGGAGAAAGCAAAGTTCTTTGTCCGCTTACCCGGGACCATTCTCTTTTCGGATCGATTATTGACTCTCTGGAAGTAGGGAGTATAAAAGATGGCACTGGCCAGGGAATGGGCATTGTCACTGCGCTCAATATGCTAAGGGAAGTATCCTGTTCTGATAAGTCGATCGTCTTGCTGACAGATGGAGTAAATAATACCGGCTATTTGCACCCTCTTCTTGCTGCATATATGGCGGCTCAACTTCAGGTTTCCTTATTTACGGTGAGCATTGGACGGCCTGGAGAGGCCCTTACGCCTGTGGGTAAAAGGAGTGATGGAAGCTATATCATGGGGAAGGCCAAATCGGAGGTCAATGATGAGCTCCTCAGAAAAATGTCCGAAGCTACAGGAGGTAAATACCTGAGGGTTGAGCGGGAAGAACAGCTTGATCTTGTTCTTTGGACGTTAAACAACTTGCGTTCCAGGCCCGGGAGCAGGCCTGGGAAACTGACTTTTCATCCTGCCCAGTTAGATCTTCTGTTGAAAGGAACAATAACTGGAGAATATCCATAATTTGGGGTTTAATGTGATTTTTGCATATTTGATAATTGAATCAACCATCCTCCATTCATGAAGGCTCAGCAATATGATATTTTTATCAGCTATTCAAGTTTGGATAAAACCATAGTGGCTGATCTGGTCCAGGCTTTCGAAAGATATGGTTGGAAGGTCTGGTGGGATACGAAGGTGCCGCCGGGCATGACTTGGGATTCATATATTCGAGACAGCCTGGAAAGTTCCCGATGCATTATTCCTGTATGGTCAACAAATTCCGTCAACTCCAAATGGGTACGGGAAGAGGTGCTTGAGGCGGAACGGATTGAAGTGCCCATAATTCCAATTGTGATTGATGAAGTTGAAATTCCTTTTGGATACCGGCAGATACAGGCTGCAAACATGGCAGGCTGGAATAAGGGCAAAAAAAAGGAGGAATTTCAAAGTTTAATTGAGAGGGTCAGGTCCGTTCTGGGAGAGAATGTGGCCGAGAAAACTTCTGCTAAAGGCAAGGCTGGTGATACCCGCCTTTTAAATAAAGTGATGCCCGCCTTAATTCGCCTGGGGAATGAAATTCGGAATTTGAAGCTGGAAACCATCCCTGCCCGATTTTCTAAAAGGGGAATGTTGATTTTTTCGGGAGTTTTTATCGTTGTTCTGTTATCCTGGTTCTTATACCTTAGCCCTTTATTGAAATTCCAGGCAGCAAAAACCTGGGGTGATCCAAGCCCGGAAATGATGGTTATCAATGGCAGGGCCTGGCTGGCGGAAAACCTTAATATACCGCTGGATAGCATGTCCTGGTGCTATGATGACAAGGCCGCTAATTGTATGAAATACGGCCGTTTGTACACCTGGGAGAACGCCAGGGATGCATGCAGCTTTCTGGGAGAAGGCTGGCGGCTTCCGACTAATGAGGAGTGGAGTGACCTGGCAATGTTTGCCGGTGGGTATTATAAATGGGAAGTACAGGATTCGGTTGCCGACCCCGGTAAAGGGTTTCAATCGCTTGCCAAAGGGGGAAATACGGGGTTCAATATCCTCCTGGGTGGAGGGCGGGATATACACGGTAATTTTGATTTTCTGGAAAAGTTAGGCGCCTATTGGTCTGGGACGGAATCAGATTCGGGTTATTATTTCACTTACATTTTTTTAGGGGCTGACAGCGCTTTGTATCAAACTGTCGCTCCAAAGGAAAGCGCTGCTTACTGCCGGTGTATTAAGGATTAGCATTATGGCGGGTACAAGGTTTTTAAAATTGTATGGATTTTCACCTTGCGAATGCCGAATACCGAACCGTCCATCGCCAAAAGCCAACTGCTAACCGCCAAAAAACCACCCCACACTCACTCCTCCCCGAACCCGGAGCTCCGCTTTCTCCTCCGAGAGGGTTTCCGTTGTAGGGTCCAGGCGCAGGAAGGGAAACAGGCCTGCCGCTACAAAAGCGGACCCGGATACCGGTTGGTAACGATAGCCCAGCCCCAGGGCCATGTCGAGAAAAAGGTCGGAAGCATCGCGGTCCCAGAAGCGCAGGCCTTCCGAATAGGGTGTAAAGGCGAGCGTGATCTCCGGATGGTGGCTGCCGCCTCCCAGCAATAAAGTGCCTCCTATTGGTGTTGCCAGGCGGCCTCCCCATATTCCGGTTCCCGCCCGGATATATCCACTCCACTTTTCGGCGGCAAAAATGCGGTGGGTGTAGTTGAGGGAATAATACGGGGCTGCTCCGCCGGCTTCCAGAAAGGCCCCCTGGGCGGATAGGGGCTGAGATTGGAACACGAACAGGAATAAAGCCAGGCCGGTAAAAGAGAGCAACCGAATTGGGTTCATAATAGGTGAATTTGGTTTTTGCGAAAATACATAATGCAATATGAAGATATTTTCTGCATTTTTTGTCGTGCTGCTGGCCTCTCTGCCGGGATCTGCCCAAACATCGGAGGCCACATCTCTCCCAACCGGAAACAAACCCAATATCGTTTACATCCTCGCCGACGATCTCGGCTACGGCGAACTGGGCGCCTACGGACAGGAGCTCATCGAAACCCCGAATATCGATGCGCTTGCCCGGGAGGGCATGCGGTTTACACAGCACTATTCCGGTGCGCCGGTCTGCGCCCCCGCCCGCTGTGTGCTGATGACGGGCCTGCACACCGGCCATGCCCACATCCGGGGCAACGACGAGTGGAAAGAACGGGGAGCGGTGTGGGATTACCAGGCCATGTTCGAGAACTCTTTTCTGGAAGGCCAGCGCCCTTTGCCGGATAGCGTCATTACTATTGCCGAGTTGCTCAAGGGAGCCGGCTATGCTACCGGCGCCGTCGGCAAATGGGGCCTGGGGGCGCCGACTACCGAGGGGGTGCCCAACCGACAGGGCTTCGATTTCTTCTTTGGGTACAACTGCCAGCGGCAGGCGCACACCTATTACCCGATGCACCTCTGGAAAAACGAGGAACGGGTGCTGCTTGACAACAAACCGGTGGCCCCTCACTCCAACCTGCCGGAAGGCGCCGACCCGCATGACCCGGCCAGCTATGCCGACTTCCGGCTTACGGATTACGCCCCTGCGCTTATGCACCGGGAAGCTCTCCGTTTTATGGAGGAGAACCGGGAAGGGCCCTTCTTTCTCTATTATGCCTCGCCCATTCCTCACCTGCCCCTACAGGCGCCACAGGAGTGGGTGGAATACTATCAGAAGAAACTGGGCCCCGAAGAACCCTACACCGGCAAGAGCTATTTCCCCAACCGCACCCCCAGCGCCACCTACGCCGCCATGATCTCTTACCTGGACCAGCAGGTGGGCGAACTGGTGGCCAAGCTTAAGGAACTTGGAGCCTATGACAACACGCTCATCATCTTTTCCAGTGATAATGGCCCTACTTATGTGGACTGTGTCGATGCCGAACGCTTCAACAGCGCCGGCCCCTTCCGGGAAGGCTACGGCTTTACCAAAGGCTTCGTCTATGAAGGCGGTATTCGCGTGCCCATGATCGCCAGCTGGCCGGGGCACATTCAGGCGGGCGCCACTTCCGGCCACCTTTCCGCTTTTTATGATGTAATGCCGACCCTCTGTGAAGTGGCCAACGTGCCGCCTCCGCCCCAGATCGACGGGGTTAGTTTTTTGCCCACTCTGCTGGGGCAGGAACAGCGGGAACAACACGATTTCCTCTACTGGGAGTTCCCGGAGTACAACGGCCAGCAGGCGGTGCGCATGGGGTCCTGGAAAGGCATCCGGAAAAACATCCGGGATAGCCATACCGAAATTGAACTCTACAACCTGGAAACGGATGTACAGGAAGAAACTGACCTCGCCGCTGATTATCCGGAAATTGTGGAACGAATCAGGGATATAATGGACCGGGCACATCAGCCCGCTGCCCTGGAACGCTTCCGGATGGAAGCGCTGGGGGATCAGCAAGGAAAGAAAGATTGAGTAGCCGGACACATTTCGCTTTCCAACCGAACATCTTCCTTTGAATGGGAGTTCTGATGACTCAATAGTAATTCCTACTTTCCAAAGAAAGCCAAATTGGATGGAGAACAGGCGGAATCCGGAGTTGAACCGGGGCTTGTGACCCTGATCGTTGGCCTTCTGATAGCCGTCCTTGGTTTTGCAGGCATCGCAGATATCCTCGTTACTATTGGATTAATCGTGTTGGTCGTCGGGCTGGTTTTATGGTTATTAAGGGCGATTTAGAACCCGGAAGAAAGTCCCTTCTGGGCCTTTCCATTCAATTAAAAAAGCCCGGGCGGCGGTTCTCCCGGGCTTTTTTTGACTTAGATCACTTCACAGAGAACCGATACATCGTCTCGGTCTGATATTTTTCCTCCGGGCGCAAAACCGTCGATGGAAAGTCCGGCTCATTAGGAGAGTCCGGATAGTGCTGGGTTTCCAGGCAGAAGCCGGCCCGGTAATCGTATTTGACGGCATTTTTTCCGATGTTGGTTCCATCCAGGAAATTGCCGGAGTAGAACTGTAAACCGGGCTCGGTGGTCAGTACCTCCATGAACCTGCCGGAGGTAGGTTCATAGACGCTGGCCGCCAGTTCCAACCCGGGGCCCTGGCGGTCCAGCACGAAGTTGTGATCGTATCCCAGGCCAAACTCGAGCTGCTGGTTTTTGTCGTTGATCCGCTTGCCGATAGGCGTAGGAGTGTTGAAATCGAAAGGGGTACCTTCCACCGGGCGCAGTTCGCCGGTAGGGATCAGAGTGCTGTCCACCGGAGTGAAATAGTCGGCGTTTATCCTCAGTTCGTGGCCGAGGATGTCTCCTTTGCCGGCCCCCTTGAGGTTGAAGTAGGAGTGGTTGGTGAGGTTGACGATGGTCGGTTTATCGGTGGTGGCCTCGTATTCGATGAGCAACTCATTTTCGTTGTTGAGGAGGTAGCGGACGGTGGCGTTCAGGGTGCCGGGATAGCCCTCTTCCATATCGGGGCTTACCCGGCTCAGTTCCAGGCCGGCAAAACCTTCCCGGTTGATCTCCCTGGCCTTCCAGAGGTGCTTGTGGAAGCCCGTCGGGCCGCCGTGCAGGGCATTGAGGCCGTTGTTGGCTGCCAGGGAGTATTTCTGCCCGTCAATAAAAAACTTTCCTCTGGCGATCCGGTTGCCGTACCGGCCGATGATGGCCCCGAAGTAGGGGTGGTCTTTCTGATAATCCGCCAGGTTGTCGAAGCCCAGGACGATATCGTCGAACTTGCCTTCCTTATCAGGCGCCATGAGGCGGGTGATGATCCCTCCGTAATTGGTGATCTCCACCTGCATGCCGTTTTTGTTTTTCAGCGTATATAGTTTCGCCGCTCCTTCTTCCGTTTTTCCGAAGTCGGCAACTTCAACGGACAGTGCTCCCTGTTGCTCCTCCTTATTTCCATTGGGAGCGTCGCTGTTGCAGGCAGTACTGAGGGAGAGCAGGGCAAAAAGAATAATACGGCGGATATTGACTTTCATTGTTGTCAGATTTAAAATTGGTTCGTGAATACCTTTTATTAGCGATAATACATTTCATTCCAGCGCAGCTCCTGCCGGAACCGGTGCAGTTCGGTATGCTCATCGATCAGGACATATTCGATGTTGGCCATTTCCGAAAGGTTTTCCAGGAACTCGGGGGTGAGCGACTGGCTGTAGCAGGTATGGTGAGCTCCTCCGGCGTAGATCCAGGCGGCCGCGCCTGTCTGCAGGCTGGGTTTGGGCTTCCACAGTACTCTGGCAACCGGCAGTTTGGGCAGCGGTTTTTCAGGCTCCACGGCCTCTACTGTATTGGCCAGCAGGCGGAAGCGGTTGCCCATATCGATAAGCGAGGCATTGAGGGCCGGCCCGCTGCCTGAGTTGAAGACCAGCCGCACCGGGCTGGCTTTTCCCCCGATACCCAGCGGATGGATCTCACACGAGGGCTTTCCGCTTGCGATGGAGGGGCAGATCTCCAGCATGTGAGCCCCCAGCACCTGGTTGTTGCCCGGGTTGAAGTGGTAGGTATAATCTTCCATGAAGGAGTTGCCACCATTGAGGCCGGCGCCCATCACCTTCATACACCGCACCAGGGCGGCAGTTTTCCAATCGCCCTCGGCGCCGAAACCGTACCCGTCGGCCATCAGGCGCTGAACGGCGATGCCAGGCAGTTGTTCCAGCCCGTGGAGGTTCTCGAAGGTATCGGTAAAAGCAGTGAAGCCGCCCTCTTCCAGGAAAGTGCGCATGCCGAGCTCGATCCTGGCGGCAGCTTTCAGGGAAGTGTGCTTTTTCCCTCCTTTCCGCAGCGGGCCGGCCAGTTCGTATTCTTCTTCGTAGGCTTCAACCAGTTGGCTGATGGCTTTATCCGAAACGGCGTTTACCATTTCTGCCAGGTCTCCCATCCCGTAACCGTTCACCGAGAAGCCGAACTGTATCTGGGCGGAAACCTTATTGCCTTCCGTCACGGCCACCTCGCGCATGTTGTCGCCGAAACGGGCGATTTTCATGCCCTGCATGTCTTTCCAGGCGGCGGCGGCCCGCGTCCAGATGCCTATCCGTTCCACCACCGCTTCATCCCGCCAGTGGCCCACCACTACCTTTCGGTTCAATCCCATCCGGCTGTTGATGAAACCGAACTCGCGCCCGCCGTGCGCCGATTGGTTGAGGTTCATGAAATCCATATCGATGGAAGGCCAGGGAATGTCGCGGTTAAATTGCGTGTGCAGGTGAAGCATGGGCTTGTGGAGCGCCCTGAGCCCGTTGATCCACATTTTTGCCGGAGAAAAGGTGTGCATCCAACCGATCAGGCCAATGCAATTGTCAGAGGTGTTGGCCTCCAGGCACAGGCGGTAGATGGCGTCCGGGGTGGTAAGCACAGTCTTGAACTTCACCTTCACCGGAATGGTTTTAGAGCGGTTCAGGGCGGCCGCTATCTTTTTGGAATGCTCTCCAACCTGGTTGAGGGTTTCTTCCCCGTAAAGCTGCTGGCTGCCGGTGATGAACCAAGCTTCGAATTGTTGTAATTCGATCATTTCACTTCAGTTTTTTTCTCTCCCCATAAAATACAGATAAGCGAAGATAGAGCCCCCATGATTTTGAGAGAGGCTGTCTCAAAAGATTAAATCAAAACTTTGCCTCAAAATAATATTCTGCTCCAGGTGCCCGTCCGGTTCTCCCCTTCGGGGAGTTAGAGGGGCTGGGACGGGCAGCGAAACATTATTTTGCCCCCTTTTTAAAGCTCTTACTTTTGAGACAGCCTCAGTCACAAAAGCTGTAACTGCTTCGGGTTATTCCTGCCCGTAGTAAGCGTTGGCGCCGTGTTTCCGTTCGTAGTGCTTTTCGATCAGGGCGTCCTTAAGGCGGGGTGCATCCGGGCGGATCTGTCGGGTTAGGTAGGCCATCCTGGCCAGTTCCTCGAGGACGGCGCTGTTGTAAACCGCTTTTTCTGCGGTTTTTCCCCAGGAGAAGGGCGCGTGGTTGGCCACGAGCACCATTTCTACCTCTTCCGGGCTTAGCCCTTTATCCTGAAATGCATTCAGGATCTGAAACCCGGCCTGGTATTCATAGTCCCCTTTAATCATTTCATCGCTCATCACCGGAGCACAGGGTACATCAACCGTGAGGTGGTCAGCATGAGTGGTTCCGAATATCGGGATATCCTGCTGGGTTTGTGCCCAGGCGGTGGCATAAGTGGAATGAGTATGGACGATCCCGCCGATGTTCTCCCAGTGCTTGTAAAGTACGGCATGCGTTTTGGTGTCGGAGGAGGGGCGTTTCGTCCCTTCCACGGTGTTATTGTCAAAATCGACGACCACCATATCTTCCGGGCGCAGGTCCACGTAAGGCACACCGCTGGGCTTGATGGCAAAAACGCCATTTTCCCGGTCAACGGCACTGGCGTTGCCAAAGGTAAAGAGTACCAGCCCCAACTCCGGAAGTTGCATATTGGCGAGATATGCAGCCTGTTTGATGTCTTGAAATTTACTCATTGAAACTGAAGTTATTTCCCGAAGAATGATTCGGCAAACGCACCGACTTCATTGTATTCCTGATAGATCTTTTCATAGAGTGCCGCCCGCTTCGGGTCGGGGTGGTATTCGGCGTCAAAACCGGACCCCATCCTGGACATGGCCCTGGAGACGTCGTCGTAGATGCCGGCTGCCGTTGCGGCGAACATGGCGGCTCCCAGTGCACAAGTCTGTTCTGACCGGGCGATTTTGATGGGCTGGTTGAGCACGTCGGCCATGGTTTGCATGACGAACGGCGATTTCCTGGCCACGCCTCCCAGGCCGATCACCCCTTTGATGGGGACGCCCTCTTCCTGAAAGCGGTCCACGATCTTTCTGGCGCCAAAGCAGGTGGCTTCCACCAGCGCCCGGAATACTTTAGGAGCATCGCTGCCCAGGTTGAGGCCGAAGATAGCGCCTTTCAGCGCCTGGTTGGCATCGGGTGTCCGGCGGCCGTTGAGCCAGTCGAGGGCAATGATGCCGGTATCTCCGGGAGGGATCTTTTCAGCGGCGGCCGTCAGTTCGGGAATGATGCGGCCGGAGGCTTCATCGATCAGCTTTTGTTTCAACTCTCCATCCAGCAGCTGGCTTTTGCCCACCACCTCGTCCAGTGTCCAGGCCAGCAGGTTCCTGAACCAGGCATAGACATCGCCGAATGCGGATTGCCCGGCTTCCAGGCCGAGCATTCCGGGTATAACCGAGCCATCGACCTGCCCGCAGATGCCGCTGACCAGTTTTTCCGGGCCGCCGTCCATGGGAGCGACAAGCATGTCACAGGTGGAAGTGCCCATTACCTTGCTGAGGTGATAGGGCTCGATCTGCCCGCCCACAGCCCCCATGTGGGCATCGAAGGCGCCGACGCTGACCACCACCTCGGTGCTCAGCCCCAGCCGCTGTGCCCATTCTTCCGAAAGGTTGCCGGCAGGCACGTCCGAAGTGAAAGTCTCTCTGTACAACCTGTCCACCAGCCCGTCCAGTAGCGGGTCGAGGGCGGTGAAGAAGGCATTGGGAGGCAGCCCGCCGAAATCTTCGTGCCAGAGCGCTTTGTGGCCGGCTGCGCAACGGCTGCGCTTCATCTGGTGTAGGCCGGAGCCTCCCGTGAGCAGGAAGGGTATCCAGTCGCAGTGCTCCACCCAGGAGTAGGCGGGTTGGCGGATGTTTTCATTCACCCTGAGCGTTCTCAGTATCTTTGCCCAGAACCACTCAGAAGAATAGATGCCACCTTCGTATTTGGTGTAGTCCACTTCCCACTTGGCGGCCAGTTCATTGATCTCTGCAGCTTCCCTGAGGGCAGTGTGGTCTTTCCAGAGGATGAACATGGCATCGGGTTCTTCTTCGAAGCCGGGTTTCAGGGACAGGGGGGCGCCATTCTTATCGACAGCAACCGGTGTGGAACCGGTGGTGTCCACGGCGATGCCTCTGATATTAGCGGCAATACCGGCCGGGGCCATTTTCAAAGCTTCCTTTACAGAGGTTTCCAGCCCCTCCAGATAGTCCAGGGGATGCTGGCGAAACTGGTTTTTCGCCGGGTCACAGTACAGTCCTTTTTTCCAGCGGGGATAATAAAAGACCGCGCTGCCTGCCTCCTCGCCATTGTCAGTATTGATGATAACAGAACGCACCGAATCGGTGCCATAGTCAATTCCAATAACGTAGTTATTCATGGATCAGAATGCAGTTTAAATTTATCAGTTGAGCCGGAATTCAAATTCGTCCGGATTAAAGCTGTTTCCCCAAGCCTTTGAATTTTAACTGCCTGCCCCCCCTGCCGAAGGGCGCCTTTCCACCGGCAGCCGGATGATGAACTCGGTATATTCCCCCTCCTGGCTTTCGACCTCAAGTTCGCCCTGGTGGCCGATCACTATGAGGTCATGGCTGATGGATAGCCCCAGGCCGGTATTGCCACTGCCGATAGGCTTGGTGGTGAAGAATGGCTGGAAGATATTTTCCCGGACTTTCGGGGGGATGCCGGGGCCATTATCCCGCAGGCGAATGACTGCCTGGCCGTTATGCACTTCTGTGCTTATGCTGACGGAGGGATGAAAGCCCTGTCCGAGTTCCTCCTTTTTTTCATTGAGTGCGTAGCAGGCGTTGTTGAACAGGTTGAGGACCACTCTGCCCAGGTCCTGGGGAATGGCCTCTACGGGAGGCAGCCCGGCAGCGTAGTTTCTTTTTATGGCAACATCGAACCCCGGAGCATTGGCCCGGTAACCGTGGTAGGCCAGGTGAATGTTCTCCTCGATCAGGGTGTTGAGGTCCACTTTCTGAGGAGCCCCCTTATCGCCTCGTGCCTGTTCCATCATGCGTTTGACGACCCGGTCGGCCCGGATGCCGTTTTCGCGGATATCCTGCGCATTCTGACGAATATCTTCCGTCAGTTCTTTGAGCAGAGTGATTTGATCGGGGGGCAGTTTATCTTCATTTTCGGTAATTATTTCCAGGAGTTCATTTCCCAGGTCAACGGATCCTTCCGCAAAATTGGTGACGAAATTCAGGGGGTTTTTGATCTCGTGGGCAATACCGGCCGTGATCTGGCCCAGGGAGGCCAGTTTGTCCTGCATGATCAACTGGCGCTGCGCTTCGAACTTCTCAGCTGACCGGATGCGCTTCAGCCGGTAATACTGAGCCAGGACCAGTATGAAAATGAGTGCCACCACCAGGCCTGCGACGATAGCTAATTGTGTGGCCCGCTGCCGTCGCAGTCTGGCGTCAAGCTCGTACTCGAGCTGTTGTTTTTCCTTTTCAAACTCGTATTCCGCCCCGAGGAGCGCGATACTTTTGATCTTTTCTTCATTGACCAGGCCGTCCTTCACAGACTCGTAGGTTTCGTGATACTTCAGGGCTTCCTGGAAGTTTTGTCGTGCTTTGTACACCTCGTACAAGCCCTTCGCGGCTTTTTGTATTTCGTGTTTAAGGTTCCCGGCCTGAGCCTCCTGAAAGGCCCGCTTAAAATAGGAAATTGCCTGGGGGAAAGCGCCCGGGCCGGTTTTCGGTTTCTCCAGTTTCAGGTTGGCGTTGCCGAGCCCGATAAGTGACTGGGCCATTTCTCTTTTTGCCTCAACTTTTTGGGCTGCCTCAAATGCCTGGGTATGGTATTTAAGTGCCTCCTGGTAGTCGCCCCGGGAAGCATAAACTTTACCGATGTTGTTGAGGGCGTAGGAAAAGGTATATGAGGAGTCGTCAAAAGCCTTCAGTGACCGTTGGAAGTAGTACAGGGCCGAGTCCGGTTGCCCTTTTTCAGCGTAGATCTCGCCGAGGTTGACCAGAGAGGTGCCTATAGCATCCACGTCGCCGGTCTCTTCGCTGATGTGGACTGCCCGGAGGTAGTAATCCTGGGCCTTGTCGTAGTTGACAGGGTTATTGAAATAAACAGCTCCGATGTTGGTAAGCGCCGTTGCTATGCGCAGCTTGTTACCCAGTTTTTCCGACACCCGGAGGGACTCCAGGTAGAATTCCAGGGCTTTCGGGTCATCTCCCTGGTTGAAGTAAACGGCCCCAAGGTTGCTGAGCAGGTTGCTGACCCCCAACTGGTCATCGATTGACTTAAAGATGGCCAGCGATTGCTTCCAAAAATTCAGGACTTCCGTATAATCTCCTTTGATGTAATAGGCCAGCCCGATATTTTTCAGGGCATAAGCCTCCCCTTTACGGAACTCCAGCTCTTTGGAGAGTTCGATGGCTTCCCGGCTGTAGGCGATGGCTTCATCGGGCCGGAACCGGAAAACGCGGGTGCTCAGGGCCAGTAAGAGGTTCACCCTGGCTGTGTCTTTGCGGGAGGCGTCCAGGGCAGTTTTCAAGCTGTCGATCTCCGGGCCTTGCCCCCAGGTTACTGAAGCCAGTAAGATTAAGCCAAGGCCGATAAAAAATCCTTTCTGCGTCACAAGCCTGTTTTGTTGTTCTGAACAAAATACATTCTGAATCTCTCTCCGTTCTTGGCCTCTAGCTCTCCGCGGGACTCACATTCAAATTCGTCTTTAATAAGCTGGTAAGTATTCTCCGAAATGTTGATCTTTCCAGGTACGGAACTGGATTCCATTCTGGAGGCAAGGTTCACGGTGGCCCCCCAGATGTCGTACTGGAATTTCTTGGTGCCGACCACCCCGGCCACTACCGGCCCGGTGTTGATGCCCAGGCGCGCCTCAAACGGCAGGATGCCTTCCGGGCGGTTCTCAATGACCGAACGGACAAAGGCGGCCATCTCCAGGGCGGCCCTTACGGCATCTTTGGGATTCGATTTATTGGGAACGGGCAGCCCGCCGGCGCACATGTAAGCATCGCCGATGGTCTTGATCTTCTCCAGGTTGTGCCGGCTGATGATCTCGTCAAAATGGGTGAAGTAATAGTCGATGCTTTTCACCAGGTGCTCGGGAGAATTGGATTCCGAAAATTTGGTAAATTCCTTGAAATCAGTGAAAAGAACGGTCACCATTTCAAACCGCTTGGCTTCTACATAACCCTTTTCTTTCAGCTCATCGGCAGTATCAGAGGGCAGAATGTTCAGCAGGATCTGTTCCGCCCGGTTTCGTTCTTCGGAGATGATCTTGTTGCTCTTTCGGGCGAACCGGTACTGGTAATAAATACCGGCAAGAATAATGACCAGAAAGGCGGCCACAGCAAAAAGAAAGTTGCGCAGGATATTGGCCCTCTGAATGGTAGCTTTGCTGAGGTCTTTGTCCTTGCGCAGCAGTTCGATCTCCGCCTCTTTCTTTTCCAGGTCGAACTGAAACTGAATGTTGGCCATTCTTTTGTCGCTCTCAATATTGTACAGGGTGTCGCGGATCTGGCCATAAAGGTTTTGATATTTATAGGCGCTGCCGTAATCTGAGAGGGCGGCATAGCTCTTTGCCAGCCCCTGATAGGCCTCCCGGAGTTCAGCGCTGAGGCCGGTGGCTTTGGCGATGGCTTCTGCCCGCAGGTACTCCTCCAGTGCTGCCCTGGATTGCCCCTGCAACTGATAGGTGTCTGCCAGGCCGAGCAGCGCCTGGGTGAGCTGTAGCCTGGCGTTTTTTTTCTCGGCGATCTGAACCGCCTGCCGGTGGTATTTCACGGCTTGCTGCATATTGCCCTGCAAAGCATAGGCTTTCCCGATATTGGTAAGGGCCGCAGAGGAATTCCCTCCAGACCGGTCCAGTGCCTTATAGGCCTTTTCGAAATTTTCAAGCGCCGATTCATAATCCTTCCTGGCCATATATACTTCTCCCAGGTTGACTGCGGCAGTGCCGATGGCGTCGAGGTCGCCCGTTTCCTCACTGATGGCCAGCGCCCGTTGGTAATAATCCAGGGCTTTGTCGTGAGTGGAGGGCTTGTTGAAATAGATCAGCCCGATATTCATCAGGGCGGTGGCCACCCGGAGTTTGTCTCCCAACTGCTCGGCGGCGCGCAGTGATTCGAGGTAATATTCCAGCGCTTTGGGGTCATCCCCGTAATTGAAGTGAACGGCGCCGATATTGTTGTTCAGGTTGCTGATGCCCAGTTGGTCATCGATCAACTCGAATATTTCCAGGGATTGATGCCAGTAATTGAGCACTTCGACGAAATCGCCCTTGACGTAGTAGGCCAGCCCGATGTTTTTCAGCGCATAGCCCAGGCCCTTGGAGAAATTGAGTTGCTCGGCAAGCTGCTGGGCGCGGCGGGCATAGACGATGGCCGTATCGGGCTCAGAACGGAAGAGGCTGGTGCTCAGGCTCAACAGCGCATTCACCTTTGAAGTATCCTCGGGCATGGCGGCGATGGCTGCCTTGAGGCTGTCGGCCTGGGAAGTCTGAGTAAAACTGGCAACAGGGAAAGATGCAGATAAGATCAGCAGAAAAAATAATCTCTTGCCCACGTTACAGGATTTTGATCTGAGAAACTGGCCCCAAGATAGTTAACTCACCCAAAATAGGCTAAGAATATGCATTTTGCAAGTTGCCCCGCTGACGAAAGTTCCTTATCTTCACGCCGGAATCATACTCCTCATCTAAATTCCCCCCCTTTCCCCTCAAAGTTGTCATACTATTGTGAAATGGCGCTGGCGCCAAAGCTAAGCCGGTAGTAGGCCTTTTTCTGGTTACATCGGAGGATTTCTGATGTTCTTCCCCGATCGGGGTTCGTTCTGCCTGCTCCTCTGGCTTTCCTGTTCTAAAACAAAAAGGCCAGGCGCCCGTAAAACATGCCTGAGAGAACTGTACAGAACAATTTTTGATAAGACGACCAAAAAAACATCCAGAATGAGTTTCCAGATCTCAACCCGGCCCGGCCGATATGGGGCTACTGCTGCACCTGTCAGAACCCTGTCCAGACGGTTATTTTCCGCGCTTTCATTTGTAGCGCTTTTCCTTTTGCTGAGTAGCACATGCCTTTCGGGGCAAACTTACGAGACGACAGGGCTGAGTAGCGACTGGGATGATCCCGGCGCCTGGTCCTGTTCCGGCGATGGTTGTGTGGCCGCCCCAAATCCGGGATACAAAATTCAAAACAGCAATGTGATCATCCGGCATGACATCCACTATTCAAGCAATATTCCTGTCAGAGTACTAAAAAAGGGCTCGGTCACCATTTTAGATGGAGCGAAATTTACTTTGGATTCGAAAATAACGATCTATAAAACCGGCAGCCTGGCCATCAGCAATGGCGCCCTGGAAGCCGAATACGGGGTGATCAACGAGAAAGGAGATGTCATCCTCGAAAACGCCCTTGTGCAGGCGAACGCCAACGTACTCAATAAGGGAGATCTCACGCTCAGTAATTCCTGTATCGACCTCTTTGATGGCAATTTCATCAACACCACCAGCCTGGACGGCCAGGGGAGCGTGAGAACCCGGGATGGCAACGTCATCAATGCCGGCGCCTGGAGCCCGGATGTGTCTTATTGCGCCAGCGGGATCACCTACAATGTACCCGTTGCGGAAGATTGCGGGGCCACCGACGGTTTATGCAACTGCCTCATCACCAATTGTGACATCCTGCCCGGCTATAGCCCTACTACTAAGGTAAATAACCCCACCGGCTCCGAACTGACCTCTCTCGGGCAAACCTATGACCCGAACGGCGACCCGCCATCCGAATCCATCTACCGGATCAACAATAACGAAGAAGTGCTCATTGAGATCGTCGTCCTGGAGGGAAAATACAATGATGTGCTCAATTTTCTGGCGGGGTACGGCATCGGGCCCAATGACTTTTACGATGACCGGATCAACACGGTCAGCGACGAACTCCTGATCACCGTGTTTTTCCCCATCAGTGGGCTCGCAAACCTGGCGCAGCAGACGAATATCATCAACTTTGCCCGCCCGGTTTCTCCCGGACTGAACAATGCCGGCCTCATCTCCAGCCAGGGCGACCAGGCACAAGGCTCTTCCCTGGGCCGCCTGGGCTGGAAACTCAGCGGGCAGGGCATCAGGGTGGGAGTGATATCGGACAGCTATGCCTCCAATGCTCAGGCGCGGGATAACGACATCACAAACGGGGACCTGCCCGGGCAGGAGAATCCGGTGGTAGTAGCCCGGGATTATCCCTTTGGGCTGGCTTCCGATGAAGGGCGGGCCATGTTGCAGATCGTTCATGACGTGGCGCCCGAGGCCCAGTTGTTTTTCCGGACGGGCTTCATCAGCGAAGGCAACCTCGCTTACGGCATCCGCAGCCTGCGCAATGACTACCAGTGCGATGTGATCGTGGATGATGTACAGTACCTCACCGAACCCTTTTTCCGGGATGGACTGGCTGCTCAGGCAATAGATGAAGTGGTGGCCGATGGCGCCGCCTATTTCAGCGCCGCCGGCAACTTCGGGTCCCGTTCTTTCTCCGCGGATTTTACACCCGCTCCGGCCCCGAACCAGAGCCGGCACGACTTCGGAGGGGGCGAATACCTGCAACATGTGGAATTGGGCACGGGAGAGTACATCATTGTCTTGCAGTGGGATGATGACTTTTACTCCCTCGGCGCGCCCCAGGGCGCCGTCAATGACCTGGACATCTTCCTAACCGGGGATGACGGTACTATCCTTTACGGGTTCAACCGTGACAATAACGGAGATGCTTCCCAGGGAATTCCGGGAGGCGACCCCATCGAGGTCATGCCTTTTACCGTAGTCAACCCGACATCGACGAATATCATGATCGAGCTGGCCGACGGATCGGGGCCTTTGCCACGGTTCAAATATGTGGTCTTTAGGGCGGGAGATGAGGGTACCTTCATCACCGACCCGCCGCTGGGTATGGCCGCCGGCAACTCGACTATCGTCGGACACGCCAATGCCGCCGGAACTATGGCGGTGGGCGCAGTTCGTTACAGCAATACCCCTGCCTTCGGCGGGACGTTAAAGGCCGAGGGCTTTTCATCCACCGGAGGAACACCGGTTTCCGGCAGCCCCCTGAGAGAAAAACCCGATTTCATGGGCCCCAACGGCGGGAATACTTCCGTAGGCTTCGGGGCTCCGGATACTGAAGAAGACAACATTCCCAACTTTTTCGGTACCTCCGCCGCCGCTCCTCACGCTGCCGGCGTGGCTGCTCTCCTGCTGCACGCTCACGACAAATTCGGGATCCCCGTACCTCTGGATGTTCGTCGTATTTTGAGAAACACCGCCACCGATATGGGAAGCCCCGGCTTTGATTATATTTCCGGCTATGGTTTCATTTCCACCTATGATGCGCTGAAGCAACTGGCTAACCCTACGCCCATCCTGGACAATCTCAACCTCGATAATCTGAATACAGAGCTTTACCAACCCGGAGAGGTTGCCTTCACCCTTATTGTGGAGGGGCAGTTCCTGGAGGAAAGCAGTGTGGTATTCTTCGATGGCGAAGAACTGGAAACCAATATCATCGACGATAACACCGCTACGGTGGAAATTCCTCCTTTCACCGGCAATCCTCCTGTCTGGATCTTCACGCCTCCCGGGCCTTTAACCAACGGTACGGACGGAGGGATGTCGAACGTGCTCACCTTTTTTGACGACGCTCCTGAAGATGTGATCATTGAGGTGGCCCCTTCGGAAAAGAGATACGGCGAGCCGCTGCCGGAATTCACTTTTACGGCTACGCTGGCTTCTACGGGAGAACCCCTCAATAGTGAGGAACTGAGCCTGCTTGCGCCCGCAGTGAGCTTCAGCACTGCCGCTACCTCCGCCAGCAACGTTGGCATTTATGCAGTTATGCCGGACACCGCTGAGATCGATCCCTCATTGTACGATGCTTACCGCTTTTTTCTCCAGGATGGCGCTTTGATCGTCAACCCCATGCCGGTAACCATTCAGCCTGTTTCTCCCGAACCGGTCTTCTACGGAGACCCCATCCCGGAAATTACCTACGAATATATCTTCGGAGAGGAAGGAGAAGAACTGGAAATCGACCCGTCGGTGGCCGGCGCCATTGCTCAGCAGCACACCAATGCACTATCTCTGGCCAATGGTATCGCATTGGTCAACGGCATAGCGCTGGTCAATGGCATTGCACTGGTCAACGGGGAGCCTTACATCGATGGCAGTGATGACGGCATAGCCAATGGCATTGCACTGGTCAACAAAACCTTTTACGTTTCCCAAAGTACGGTTGACGCCGCCGGTACGGCCCTGCAAAGTGGGATTGCCCTAGTCAACGGGACGGGCTCGGAGAAGATCGTACAGTTTGGCGCCGACCTGTTCACTACGGCGGGCATTGACAATGGTGACTTGTCCGGCATTACCAATGGCATCGCCCTGGTCAACGGTACGCCTCTGGTCAATGGCACCCCGCTTGTGAACGGCATCGCCCTGGTGAATGGTATCGCCCTGGTGAACGGCATAGCTCTGGTGAATGGTATTGCTCTGGTCAACGGCATCGCCCTGGTCAACGGAGCACCGTATGACTTGCTGAACGGCACCCCTCTGGTCAATAGCAGTGGCGAGTACAACCCCGTTTTTGATGCTTTTGAGAACGTATTGGGCATATTGAACGCAGGAGATGCGAATGCCGAAGGCCCGATCGATATTCGCCCCATCACGGTGATCACCGGCCTGGATGCCGGCACCCAGTACATCATTCCGGGTGGATTCATAAACGACAACCTGATTTTGAGATATAAACCTGCTCCGTTGGTTATCGAGCCGGCGCCGTGGGCGGTATTCGTTGGCAATACTACTATTGATTACGGGCAGGAGCCTCCTTTTGAGGTGCCGGTCGCTTATGAGCCGTACAACGAGTTTCCTTACGGGCAGACGGCCGAGGATGTTTTCGGGACGTTCCAGTTCAGCCCGGCCGATGGTTGTACTTCGGCAACGGAAATAACGGTTGACCCTGTGCCGGAGACGCCAAATTTTGACGTTGCCTATTTTTCCGGCTCTCTTACCGTTAACCCTGCTCCTTTAACGATCGAGGCCAATACCAGCTACATTACGGAAGGTGAGCCGTTGCCGTCAACCTTCACCTCCACCGTTACCGGTTTGGTTTGCGGTGACCCTGCTCCTGCTGCATCCTCCATAACTTATACCGTACTGAATAACGACTACCTGCCGGCCGACAGCCCTCCCGGCCCCGGGGTTTATTACGTCGTTCCGGCGCTTGATGACCCGAACGGAGATTATGACAACTATTCCGTGACGGAAGTATGGGGTGAACTGTATGTCATTCCAGTTGTAAGTTGTGAGGAAAGGGTAGAGGCCACCCTGCTTTGCCGGGAACCTGCTACCCTGCCCGGCGAGCCTCAGATAACGACGGTGCTGCACTTTGAATACTATAACCCCTTGTTTGTATCCATGTACATACCTCTCGGCCCCAGGAATATGCTGGCGGGAGATGCCTACTACGTCGGAGAGCCCCCGGAAGCTTTTTTCCCGGGAGCCTATACTTTTGATATTTACACGGATGGAGGAAGTTTGCAATGGGAAGTGCAGACCGACGAATGCGCCACGCCATCCATCTCGGGCAACGGCCTGGATGCTTCGGTTTGTGAAATGCCCGGGGCTTTCCATCCGGCTGCCGGCAGTGGGCCTGGCCTGGCCAGTGAGCAGGCGGAGTTGAGTGTGGAAATTTTCCCGAACCCGGCCCGTTCCGCCGCCTGGCTTCAGGTCCGGAACGGAGAAGGCCCGGCAACCGTTGAGGTCTATAACGGCCAGGGGAAATTATTATCGGCCGGCACCCTCCCGGAACCCGGGGCTGAAAAATGGATGCTTGACCTTTCGGGGTATCCGCCCGGTTTGCTGTTTTTTAAGGTGGACTGTAAAAATGAAAGCAGAGTGGTTAAACTCATTAGAAAATAAAGGCTGCCGGCGGCATCCCCTCCATGGAGGCCTGCGAGGGGATGCCGCTTTCTATAGCAACTGGCCGCGCGAAAATTCATTTCAGAAGCCCACTTTACTTTGCCGGGAAAGTTCGTTATCTTTGTTCCCTCAATGATACAGACACCAATTCGCCGGGATTCCCCTGGATTTTTCCCCTAATTTGTATTAGGCATCTTTTTTTAGCATAAAAGCTCCCCCTTTTATCATTCATCCGGATGTACAATATCCGGTAATATTTTTCAGTTGAGAGGAAAAGCTTCAGATCCGTTCTCTCGTTGGCTTTTTAGGCCCGGGTTTGTCCCTGATAGTGAGGTGGGCTTTTTCATGATTCGAACAAATACTATGACCTGTAAAACTAAACTTCAGTTGCAATGAATGATTTTTGCCCTGATCACCACTATGCAAAAACTGCTGTTGGCGGGCTGAAAACAGGCCGCACTAATTCCCGCAGTTTTTTTCTGTTTGGCGCCTGGGCGGCGCTTTTTTTATTTCTGAACAGCCTGTCTTTGTCGGGCCAGACGTATCAGACAACGGGCGCCAGCTCCAACTGGGAGGACCCCGCTGCCTGGTCCTGTTCCGGCGGCCCCTGCGGGAACAACCCCTCTCCCAACAGGATACTTCAGAACGATGATGTCTTCATCCGGCACGACATCAATTATTATGGAAACAACCCCATAGATATTCGCAACCACAGTTCGATCCACATTTCAGAAGGGGCAACGCTGAGCCTGACGAGCAACCTCAATATAGACAATGGAGGGGCTCTGTCTATCGACAACGGGGCCCTCAATATCGGGCCGGGGGTTATGAACAACGACGGTACGGTTGATCTGGCCAACGCCCTTGTCCACAAAGACGGCAATTACATCAATAATGGAATTACGACAATGAATAATTCCTGCATTGAGGTGATCGACGGCAACTTCAACAACCATGCCAGCCTTCTGGGGGCCGGCAGTGTAAAAACACTGAGCGGCAACATCAACAACTCCGGGACATGGAGCCCGGATATAGCCTATTGCGCCAGCAATTCCGCCAATAACACCCCCGGCGTTCAGGATTGCGATGCGGCCGATGCCATCTGCCAGTGCCTGGTGGGCAACTGCGACATCCTCCCCGGCTATGAACCTACCACTAAAGTCGATGGCCCGATCGGGTCGGAGCTCTTGTCGCTCGCCCAGAATTATGACCCAAATGGGGAACCTCCCTCTGAAGATATTTACCGCATCAGCAATGGCAGCGTACTTATCGAGATCGTCGTCATTGAAGGCCAGTTTACTGCGGCTGTCAACTACCTGTCTGCCTTCGGCATTACCCCGGCCGACTTCTTTGACGACCGCATCACCTCGGTTGACGATGAGCTCCTGATCACGGTGTTTTTCCCGATAAGCGGACTGCTGAACCTGAACCAGCAAACGAGTATCGTCAATTTCGCCCGCCCGGTGCCCCCGGGGGTGAGCAATGCCGGGCTGATCAGCAGCCAGGGAGATTTTGCCCAGGGTTCCTTCATTGCCCGTCGGGGGTGGAACCTTACCGGCGAAGGGGTGAAGGTCGGCGTCATTTCCAACAGCTATGCCACCAATGCCGCAGCAAAAGATAACGACATTGCCAATGGAGACCTGCCCGGAGCGGCCAATCCGGTTACTGTAGTGCAGGATTATCCTTTCGGGCCGGCCTCGGATGAGGGGCGGGCCATGTTGCAGATCGTTCACGATGTGGCTCCGGAGGCGCAGTTGTTCTTCCAGACCGGCTTCATCAGCGAGGGCAACCTGGCATTCGGCATTCGCCGGTTGCATGAAGAATACCAGTGCGATGTCATCGTTGACGATGTGCAGTACCTCACCGAACCTTTTTTCAGAGACGGGCTGGTGGCGCAGGCCATAGACGAGGTGGTTGCCGGAGGAGCTGCTTATTTCAGCGCGGCCGGCAACTTCGGCTCCCGTTCCTTTTCGGATGATTTTTCTCCTGCTCCGGTTCCCAACGAGCGCCGGCACGATTTTGGCGGAGGAGATTACCTGCAGAGTGTGCAGCTGGGCACGGGCAATTATCTCATCGTTTTGCAATGGGACGATGATTTTTATTCGCTCGGAGCGCCTCAGGGGGCCCGAAACGATATGGATATCTATCTGGCCAATGACGATGGCGCCATACTTTATGGTTTTAACCGGGATAACAACGGCGATGCCGCCCAGGGCATACCTGGCGGCGATCCGGTCGAAGTCATGCCATTTAAGGTGGTCAATCCCACTACCACCAATATCATGATCGAGTTGGCGGATGGCTCCGGGCCCCTGCCGAAATTCAAATACGTGGTGTTCCGGGCGGGCGATAACGGTACATTTATTGCCGACCCTCCCCTTGGGGGCTCCACCATCGTCGGGCACGCCAATGCTGCCGGTGCAATGGCCGTTGGAGCAGTCCGTTATGGCAATACTCCCGCTTTTGGGGGCAGCCCGGCCACTGAAAGCTTTTCTTCCACCGGAGGAACGCCGGTTGACGGCGCCGGGATCAGAGAGAAACCGGATTTTATGGCTCCAAACGGAGTAAATACTTCCGTCAGCTTCGGTGCCCTGGATATTGAGGGGGATAACATTCCCAACTTTTTCGGCACCTCTGCCGCTGCTCCTCACGCTGCAGGTGTCGCCGGATTGTTGCTGAATGCTCAGGCCCGCTTTGGCATTGACCCTTCCATCGACGTTCGCAGCTTGCTGAGAAGTACGGCTACAGATATGGAAAGCACCGGCTTCGATTATACTTCCGGCTATGGTTTTATCTCAGCCGAGGAGGCTATGAGAGCCATTGCAAACCCCACCCCCAGCCTGATCCGCCTGAACCTGGACAATCTGGACACCGGACAATATGAACCGGGCGATATTGAATTTACGCTGATCCTGGAAGGAGAATTTCTGGATGAGTCAACTGTCATTTTTTTCAGAGGGGAAGAACTGGAAACCAACATCATCGATGAAAATACAGCGGCCGTCCAGATCCCGCCTTTCATTGGCAACCCGCCCATCTGGGCCTATACTCCGCCCGGCCCGTTGACCAACGGTACGGACGGCGGCAATTCGGATACGCTGACTTTCTTCGACCCCACGCTCACCGATGTGGCCATTACCGCAGCTCCTTCTACCAAAAGATACGGGGAGCCCCTGCCCATTTTCAGCTTTGTGGCCACTGTTGTGGAAACCGGAGCATCACTGCCTCAGGACGAACTCGATCTGCTGGCGCCTTCCATCAGCTTCACTACTGCCGCTACCAGCATGAGTGGTGTGGGCATTTATGCTGTAGAACCGGATACGGCAGCCATCGCCCCCGAACTGAGGGAACTATATCGCTTTACCCTGGCGCCTGGCGCTCTGGTGGTCGATCCCATGCCCGTAACCATTCAGCCCGTATCCCCGGGAACGATCACTTACGGAGATCCGATCCCCGAAATTGAATTTGAATATACCTTCGGGGAAGAGGGAGAAGAGGGCGTCGTAGTAGAACCTTCGGTGGCCGACGCCGTAGCTCAGCAGCACGCCAACGCCCTTTCCCTTGCCAATGGCATCGCCCTGGTGAACGGCATTGCGCTGGTCAATGGTATCGCCCTGGTCAACGGAGAACCTTACATCGATGGAAGTGACGATGGAATAGCCAACGGCATCGCTCTGGTCAACAAGACGTTTTTCGTGTCGCAGAGCACTATAGATGCCTCAAATACCGCTCTGCAGAGCGGCATCGCTCTGGTGAACGGCACAGGTAGCGAAAAGGTCGTCCGGTTCGGCGCCGACCTGTTTTCCGAGCCGGGTATTGAAGATGGAGCATTATCCGGCATTACCAATGGCATTGCTTTGGTGAATGGCACTCCACTTGTCAACGGCATTGCCCTGGTCAACGGCACCCCGTTAGTCAACGGTATCGCTCTGGTCAACGGTATTGCCCTGGTCAATGGCACTCCGCTGGTGAATGGCATCGCCCTGGTCAACGGCGCACCCTACGACCTGGTGAACGGCACTCCGCTGGTCAACAGCAACGGGGAATTTGACCCTCTGATTGCCGCTTTCGACAAGGTGCTGGCCATACTGAACGAATCGGACGCCACTTCTTCCGGCCCCATCGATATCCGGCCCATCAACGTGATCACCGGCCTGGATGCCGGCACCCAGTATATCATTCCGGGCGGTTTTTTCAATGATAACCTGGTGTTGAGCTATAAGCCCGCTCCGCTGGTCATTGAACCTGCCCCGCTTACCGTAAAAGCCGATGATGCGACGATCATTTATGGCCAGTCGCCGCCTCTCGGTTTTTCCGTCAGCTTCAGCCCGGCCGAAGGAGAGCTTCCTTACGGCGATTCTCCCGCCAGCCTTTTTGCGCCTTTTCAGTTCTCGCCGGCGGATGGTTGCACCCAGGCCACCCAGGTAACGGTTGTTCCTCAGGCTGGCCCTGCGAATTACGAGGTTTCCTATTTGCCTGGAGTTTTGACGATAAATCCGGCCCCGCTTACGATTGAGGCAGGTACGGCCTTCATCGCCGAGGGTGATCTGCTGCCAACGGCCTTTAGTGCAACTTTTAACGGGTTGGTTTGTGGCGATGCCGCTCCTCCGGCCGGCGCATTGAGCTTTACCGTTCTCGATGCCGGCGGGCAGCCCGCAGCTGATCCTCCGGCCGCCGGGGTTTACGATGTCATCCCGGCATTGTCTGGGGCGGGAGGGAATTATGCCCATTACTCGGTAGTCTCTGTGGCCGGTAAGTTGTATGTCAACCCGCTGGTGGGATGCAATGACCGGATAAAGGCCTCCGACATCTGCCGGCAAACGGTTTCTCTGCCGGGAGAACCCCGGATAACGACTCTCCTGCGGTTTGAATACCAGAACGATCTTGCGGTTCCCGTTTACATTCCCCTGGGTTCTAAGAATAAACTAAAGGGCAATGCCTACTACATCGGTGAGCCGCCGGTTGTCTTCGAACCCGGAGTACATACCTTTGATGTATATACCGATGGCGGAGGCCTGCAGTGGGAGGTGAAGACCGATGCCTGCAATAGTGCTTCCAAGTCAGCCAATGGGTCCAATGCTAACCCCTGCGACAATTCTCCAGGGCGGCCGGCGCCAGGCAGCGGCACTTTCTCCGCAATAGGAAGCACCGAATGGAGTGTTGTGCTTTTCCCCAACCCCGCCCGTTCCGGCGCCTGGCTGCAGGCCAGCAACGCTGAGAGCCCGGTTAAAGTAGAAATATATACCGGGTTAGGCCGGTTGCTGTCCAGTAACATCTATCCTGAACTTGGTTCGGAGAAGGTTTATTTCGACGTTTCGGATTATCCTTCCGGCCTGTTGTTGTTCAGGGTGAGTTGTGGGGAAGAAAGCCGGGTAGTGAAGTTGATGAAGGAGTAAGGAGGAGGCAGGTTAAGGCTTAGGTTGAGGTTGAGGAAGGGCTGTTGGGCAAGAAAACCCAAGGGAATGTTCATAAGTTTTGGGTTTCTGGGTTTCTGGTTTGAACTCAACCTTAACCTCAACCTCAACCTCATGTAAAATACTTAACCAGAGCATTGGTTATTCAGGGCAAATACCCTTATCTTTTGCCTGGCCGGGTGCGGTATGGGCTTAATGCAGCCCTTTCCTTCCCGGCGATAAAAACCTACTCTAATGGCTCCCGTCTCTTTTGATAGCGCTCAGTGGCAATACTATATTTTTTTGTTGCTGGCTCTGGCGTTTACCTGTCCGGTTTCCGGCCAGGAACCCTGCGGTTGCGAGCAGCAGGAAACCATAAAAGTTTGTTATATTTCAGGTGATGATTACTGCGATGCGGGCCTTTCTTCATTGTTCTGCGAGTATTCCCTCGACGGCGCCTTTATGGAGCCCGGGTTGGTGGCCAAACTGCGGAGTGCCCAGAACTTCGGCCCTTCCGGTATTGCCAGCTGTGGTATGGAGCTTAAGAAACTTCCTCCCGTTGCCGGGGTGGAGACATTGGATTCCTGCGGTTGTGATATTGTATTCATCGGCCAGTTTCCCCGGGTTTCCCCTTCCGGCGTACCCGACCTGTCTGTCTCCCTCGTTCCCGAAGCTGTACTGGAGTCTATCCGGGAGTGGTCTGCTGTTTGCGAAAGCAACCTGGTTATCGTTACCCAGGCGGAAGCCAACCCCTGGGGGTACACCACGGAAAATGAGAACGTCAATCCCAACTGGCCGGCCGGACAGGTTTCTATCTCTATTTTCGACGGCCCGTTCGGCAGCCTGTCTGGCTTCCAGCAGGGAGGGTCATTTCAGGGTGTTTTTACTCAGATACCCTCTTCCGGCGCCGAGATCCTGGCGGAAGATGCCCTGGGCCGCCCCACCGTTGTCCTCGATGCGGCCACGAACGATATTATCCTGGCGGACATCGGCATTCTGTGCAGCGGAGAGGCCGGACAAGTCAGCGAGGGCGCCGGCGTTCTGAATAATAATGATGTACTGGCCTGCAACCTGTTTGCCCTGGGGTGTCAGATCGCGGAAGGCGTCAGTTTCAACAGCCGCCTGGCGCGGATATGCCCCGGGGATTCCACCCTGCTGCCGGGCGGGAGCATGGTGAGCCAGCCGGGGCGATACCTCGACACTCTTCTGGCCACCAATGGCTGCGATTCCATCATCGAGACCGAAGTACAAGTGGTGGGGATAGACACCGTTCTTTTTTCTCCTCCGCTATGCGAAGGAGATGATTTCAGCACAATCATCAACGGCACCATTTATGATGTGAACAACAGGGTAGGAGAGGAGGTGCTGCAAACTGCAGAGGGCTGTGATTCCGTAGTGCAGGTCAGCCTGTTCTTTGCCCCCCACTCCTACGATACAGTTTTCATTTCCGGATGCAGCGGCGATGGGTTCAGCCTGATGGTCAACGGGGTGCTCTACGATGAGCGCAATCCCTCCGGGCAGGAAATACTGGCCAACCAGTACGGTTGCGACTCCCTGGTTACCATCGATCTGTTTTTTGAACCGCAGGATACCACCCTCCTGGAGTTTGAACGCTGCCAGGGAGAGGATGTAACCATTGATGGCCAGGCCTATGAGGCGGGCAGCACTACCGTCCTGCACCTGCCCGACAACAGCAGTGGCGCCTGTGATTCCGTGGTGGTCATCCGGGTAGCCGCCAATCCTCTGCCGGAAGTGGCAGTGGACAGCGTGGTGGAGGTCACGCTGGGGGAACCTTTTGCTTTCGATATTGGCCTGGCGCCGGGCCTTCAGGCCAGTTGGTCGCCGGAAGATGCCCTGAGTTGCACCGATTGCCCCGCTCCGGGCCTGTTGCCCGGCAAGTTTCCCGAACGAGTCCGATTGATGGTGTCGGACAGCAATGGCTGCGCTTCCAGTTATGAGATCACGCCCAGATACATTTGTAATCCCTATATTCCCAATGCTTTTTCTCCTAACGATGACGGCCGGAATGACCGCTTTCAGGCCTACTTCGCCTGCCCCATTGAGGATTTTCACCTTGAAATCTATGGCCGCTGGGGCAATCTGGTATTCCAGTCCGATTCTTCTGAAGATGGCTGGGACGGCACCATTAGCGGGAAACCTGCCCCGGCAGGAGTGTATGCCTACCTTGTTGTTATCCGGGAAAACGGCGGGGAAAAAACGATCACAGGGGAAGTGAACCTGTTGAGGTGAGCAAAAGGAACCTTTTTCAATAAAAAATCAGATATGAACAGTGGCTATACAGAAGGCCAAACCTTCGAAGGCGCCGACTACACTGACGGAAGCCTGGATAGCGGCACTTATGAGGATTGTACCTTCCTCAACTGCAATTTTGCGAACTCGGATCTTTCCGGGGTGAAGTTCGTGGAATGCGAATTCCGGGATTGCGGCCTGAGTATGGCCATCCTTACAGGGGTAACACTCCGGGAGGTTCAGTTCAGGGGGTGCAGTATGCTGGGGCTGCACTTTGAAGATTGCACTGAACTGCTTTTTTCCGTTAGCTTCGAAGGTTGCCAGCTGGACCTTTCCTCCTTTTTCAAACGGCAGCTGAAAGAAACGGTTTTCAAAAACTGCAGCCTCCGGGAAGTGGACTTTGCCGAGGCCAATCTGGCAGGCGCCGCTTTTGAACACTGCAGCCTCAATGGAGCGATCTTCGAAAAAACCAACCTGGAGGGAGCCGACTTTCGCACCGCCCAACACTATTCCATAGACCCGGAAATGAACCGGGTGCGTAAGGCCAGGTTCTCCTTTGACGGCCTGGCCGGCCTGCTGGAGAAGTACGATATAAAAGTTGAGTGAGTAAAACGACTGGCTTGAGATATTAAAAAATAAATATGTCCCCGCCTTTCCCGTTCAGTCTTTATAATTCCTATTTTCACACTGGCAAACTAATTGGATATTATTAATTATTGACCTAAAATCACTTTTCATGAGGTACTTACCATCCTTATTTATTCTTTTCTGTTTAGGCTTTTCCATTAACCTGTCCGCTCAATCCAGCCCGGTAGGCGAATGGAAGATCATGGTGCCCGACCGGTCGCAGGAAGGAGCGATGATCCCTCTCTTCGTCACCATCAAAGCAGACAACATTTATTGGCTGGACTTTGGAGGGGACGGCAACGTTGAGGGCACCGGAAAATACGTGGCCAAAGGCAACCAGATGATCATTCAGGATGCGGAGGGGTCCGAATGCACCGGAAAGGGCATTTACACCTTTGAAGTTACCGATAAAAGTATGACGATGACCCGCGTGAGCGATGAGTGCGAAGGCCGTGGCGGCCCGGATGGAAAGATGGAATTCAGCCGGCGGTAAAATCCCCAGAGAACTGGTTTGGAGGCGGAGGCTGCCCCTTGAATCAGCCTCCGCCCCGTAAAAAAATGTCCAACAGGTGGCCCTGCCCGGGAGGGTTGTAACAGGGCCAAAAACACCACCCATGAAAACCGTCAGAACTAAAACCGTCGCCCTGCATTCGGCCTCTTCCCGCCCCTTTTTTCGCAAAAATGGAGGAGAAACCTCCCCTTCAGCAGCGGAGCAAGGGGTTAAACCATTCTTCAGCCCTGCCGGGACTACCGTTCAACCCGCCGGAAAAAATGAGCCGAAAGGCCAAAATGATGCGGGCCGGCCTGCTCTGAAAAGATCGTCCGTTACAATGCCGATGATACAAAGGGCGATCCTGAGGCCGGAACTGGACAACTGGTTCTATGACGATGTACCCTTCAGGCCCTCTCAAAATTCAGACCCCCGGAATTTTCAGGAGACCAGAATGCTGTATGAGGAGTTTCAGCTCAGATATCCTGGAAAGCCCCCTAATGCACTATATACAGCTGTTATCAACAATCTCAATGCCAACGCGGTCAACAACCGCCTGATGGTGCGGCAGGCCGTTACGCAGGAGGAAATGGCCCTGGGCCTGCAGAATACAGCGCCGGTTCCTCCTGTTCCTGCCACCAATACGGTTGTTTTTATTGAACACCTCAAGATGCGGCAGGGGTCGTACAACTGGGCGGGAGGCACCAATATCGATTTCAGGAACTGGCTGGCCCAGGTTAACCCTCTGGCAAACCCGCTGGCCATTGGCGCCACCATCAATTGCTGGGAGGCCATTCTCGCTTCGGCGGCCCACGCCGGCCTCATTTCCATTGCAGACTTAAGGAATGCTTACAATGGGCCCGCGAATCAGCTTGAAGCAACTTTATTTAACCGGTTGACCCAAAACGGAGTAACGGTGATTAACCATCCCGCAATCCCTCCGGCAAACAACATTCAGGCGGGAGATATCATTTTGATCGAAGGGGCGCATGGCCCCCTGTCTCATGTCGTGGCTGCCATCGCTCCGGATGTCAATGACTACAACCACGTGGTAGTGATGTCTTTATGGACAGCGAGTGCTCAGGGCGAGGCCACCGCCGGCGGGAGCCTCGCAAAGACTGCATTGGGTGAGCTTCTGCTGCATGGAAATACAGTTCGCTATTCGACGCTCTGACCGCTTTGGACGGCCTGCACACCCTCAAATTATTTCAAGGAACCGATAAGCCAGCTATTGCATCTTTATCAATTTGCAGGAATACCTGGCGCCTTCAGCTTCCAGTGTACAGAAATAAAGCCCATTGGGCATATCCTTTCCCCTTTCATCTTTTCCATCCCAGGTGATAATGTGATTTCCGGGCCCGAAAGCAGTGTTGGCTAATTGCCTTACCTGCTTACCTGAGAAATCGTATATGGAAATATTTGCCAGGCTCGCCTGGGGAAGCTCAAAACTTATCCGGGTTTCATTGCGGAAAGGGTTCGGAAAATTGCTTATCAGAATGTTTTCACGATCCGTTCTCTCCTGCAGGCCAGTAACCATGCCAAGATTGGCGTACACCGCGTCCATGATGTCGGTATTGGCCTTCAGGCCCTCCAGGCCGTGCCCCATCACATAGCCAAAGGAAAAGGTGATGGAATCGCCCGCTGCCAGGCTAAACGGGGGTGGGCAGATAAAGAGCAGGTCAACCCCACTCTGAGGAAAAGGAAGGACGGAAAGGCTGCTGTTCATGTAATTGTAATAGTCTTCTCCGGTTTCCAGGTCAAAGTGGTTATCATCATCAACGGTGAAAGGATCTATATTTCCCAATAGTTTTAACCCCACATACCCATCGGGGTTTCCTGTCGTATTGTAGGAGTACAACAAATTTCGTTCTGTATCATAAGACCCTCTCTGATTCGAAAAGGAGGAGTTCTGAAGGCTGGCCTGGGTGTTCATCCACAAGCCGGCAATGACATGCTCGAGGCCTCCGTTCGTGCCTTTGTTCTTTATGGTGTACCGGAAAATAATGAAGTCGTCCTTGTTGCCATCAGCCCATTGGAAGCTTTCCTGGTGTATGGACAGCCCGATAGGTTGGTTGGAAACTCCCTGGGGAAGACGGTCGTCGTAGTACATGCTGATGTCCTGGTCCGACAGTTCAGCTTCAATAGTTAACTCGCTTCCCGGGCTGGGCTTCCAGTCATGGCTTCTCATAAACCGTTTCTCCCCATTGATGTCTGCGGCAACCCAAAGATCGCCATAGAACAGGTAATCCTCCCCGTTTTCCCTGGGCCAATGGCCTCCTGCTTTCGAATTCACGGCAGAATTCCCGGTGGATAAGGTGCCATTGGGCTGGACGGCCATAGATATATTGCCGACGTTGTGATAAGTCATCCCCTCCAACCGGTTGCCATTAAGCGTGACGCTGTTGTTGTCTGAATCGGTAACCCTGAATTCGGTGGTAAGGGTTTCCCCCAACTGAAGCGGAGGCAAAAAGCCTCCCCAAAGGCCGTCCCCCGCTTCCTCATCACCATGGAGCCCGTCATCGAACAAACTGAAGGGCCCGGCCTGTGGGCCGCCATTAATGGAGTAATAAGCCTGCACGGAAACGACCTCCGTTTCGTCGAATGCCCTGAAACGCAACACGGCATCCTCATTGGTAGGGGTATAGGCGAAAAAATACGGAGGGGTGCCGGTGGGAGGAGGGTTGTCGTCCTGGGACAGCCCTGGAATTCCATACCATATACCACTACCTCCCAGGTAGTTGGGGCTCCAACGGGAAGACGTAAACTGTAAAAATGGTTGGCCGCCTGCGATCGCAGGAGAAGATCCTGAATCATTCCCGGTATAATGGGTAAAGAGTTGTGGAGACTCCCAGGACTGCCCTTCGTCGGTACTCCGGGAATAGTAAATGTCTGAGTTGCCAATAACGAACTGATACGATTGGCCTCCAAATTGATTTTGTCCAAAGACGGTCTGATTACCCTCAAAAAATATCCACAGCGTGCCGTCCTCCTGACGGACGGGCTTGTGGGCCCTGATGCTGCTGATCGGGTGAAAAACAGCAATGGTATCGGGAGACAGAGCCGTGGCGGCAGACCAACTGGCGCCGCCATCCGAACTGTTTCTTTGGTAAAGCCGGTTGATGAATATATACTGATTGTTGTCATGGGGCCCCAGATAATGCAGCAGCAAAGAGCCATCGTTGCCCGAGGAAACTACAGGATAGGAATATTCCTGTCCATTTGGGACACTGATCAGCAATTGTTCGCTGCTCCAGCTGATACCATCGTCCTCGCTGATCCGGTATTGGATATTTTGGAAATTTTCATCAGGGAACACCAGCCACAATTTTCCGTCATCGGTTTGCGACAGCCCGGCGCCCCTGAAGTTGGCAGACAGAGGAGCCGGGGCGGACCAGCTTTGCCCATTGTCGTCGGAATGAATTAACCGGAAGGCCGGCCCGGATGCGTTTTGCAGGTAATAACCTATGATCAGCCGGCCACTGCTGGTTTTTATGCCCTGAACGGCAAAGTGAACATCCCCGGGAATGATGTGGGCGATTTGAGGAGGTTCCCAGGAGGCCCCTCCGTCAAGGCTGCGGGAGCTGAAAAGGGTGTCTCTTGTCGAAAAGGAGCCTTCGGGAAACAGGCGGTATAACATCAGTAATTCCCCATTATTCAGGCCAAGGGGAAAAATATCATCTGGATTAATTTCTCTACCGGGAAATGGGTCGAAATTTTGTATTTCACTCAAGCTCCCCTGAGCAGCCAGGCAGATGGAAAAGAAAAAGGCGGGTATTAAAGCCAAAAGGGTATGGATCTTTCTCATTTTTAGAATGGTTTATTGTATTGAGCATTCAATATTGGCGTCATTCTTTTCGGCGTGGAATGAGCACTTTCACTCCCAGTGTTTGACGAACAGTCCGGTGCTTACCCCCGATCCGGAATTTTTTTGAAAAAAGTTGGAATTCGTAATTTTACCAGGAGAAGCAATAACCTATGAGCCTTGAGGAAGACCAATATCTGAAAGCCCTGAGGAGGGGTGACGGCAAAGGGGTGGAAAGGATCTATGAGGAATTTGCACCAGCCATCTTTCGGCTGGTTACCAGGAACGGAGGGTCCGGGGAAGATGCCAGGGATGTTTTCCAATCGGCTCTCCTCGTCATCTTTCAGCAATGCCGGGAAGAAAAACTGCAATTGTCGGGCTCCTTTGGCGGCCTGTTATATGGGGTATGCCGTAATATTTGGGGCAACCGCCTTCAAAAAAAGTCCTTTCGGGAGGTAAGCATCTCAGAGGATATCAAACATCATTTAGAGGAACCCTGGCAAAACGGGATCGAGGAAGAAGAAAAGCGGAAACTGCTTAGGGACAAGATGAAAGAACTGGGAGCTGATTGTCAGCGCCTTTTACAGTTATTTTTTGCCCGGGAGAGCTTGGAGGATATCCGGCGGAAGATGGGGTACAGCAGTATCAATTATGCGACGAAGAGAAAATTTGTCTGCAAGGAGAAACTTATTGAACTGATCCGGCGGGATCGCAGATACCAGGAGTTGAAGTTCTGATCCCCGGCCATTGAGGATCACCTTGCCCATTTTTTATAGATATCACATGGAAGAGAACAGAAGGCAGCGTTTTATTGAGCAATACCTCAGCGGGGAATTATCTGCTGGTGAGCGGGAGCGGTTTCGGCAGGAAATGGAATCGGATGAAGAGCTGAGGGCTGAAGTTGCCCTTCACCGAATGCTGCAGGAGGAATTTGGTGACCGGCCCAGGCAGGAGTTGATTCAAAAACTGGATACGCTTGGGGAGCAGTATTTTGGGCCCCCTCCTCCCTCCGTCGGACGGAAGGGCTGGAGGCTCATTTTAGCTGTGATCCTGGTTGTCCTGGCAGGAAGTGGGGTTATCTGGTTATCCCTTTCTTCCCCGGCGCCTGAAGAGGCCCGGCCGGACACCGAAGAGCGCATTCCTCATGCACCCGAAGCGCCGGTTTTTCCGGAACCCCCAAATACTTCGCGGCAAGAGGGGGTTCCTGCCCAACCGGCGCCCCCTGAGCATGAAGACAGAACGAGTGGGCCTGTTGCACAGGCCAATCCGGCCGATTTTGCCCCGAACCCCTACTTTGAGGGCCTGATGAATGGCACGGTAAGGGGAGAAGGCCTGAGGTTCTCAGCGGTCAATGCCCGCGTTGAGAACGGACAATTCATCCTGCAGGGGCAGGTGCGGAAGCCTGCTGCGGAAGAGCGCTCCCTGGCCGTTTTTGTATATAGCAATAAGGAGCAGGATTATATCGACGGTAACGTTCTCCTGCGCTTCCCTTTGAATTTACAGCCGGATATGGAGGTGGAACCCGTACTTACCCCGGCCGGAGAAGAACTCCAGGCTTTTGACTTCACCGTTGCCGAAAGGGTAACCTGGCGCCCCGGGCTTTATTATTATTTCCTGGCCTGGGAACAGGAGGAGGAGCCATTGTATATCGGGACGGTTCGGCTATCTGCCGATTAAGGTGAATGCGCTCCAGTACAGCGGCAGTGCTGTGGCCGGCTGGTTCAGCAAATGAAGTTTTGCCTGCTGCAAGGCTTCGGGATATGGCTTTCCGGCCAAGGCGGCCTTGTAAAATTCCACCATTAGTTCGCTGCTGCGTTGATCATCTACTTTCCAGAGGGAATAAATTACATTCGGCACACCGGCATATATGAAGCTTCTGTTCAATCCCAGCAGGCCTTCCCCGGAAGCCAGGTTGCCAACACCGCTTTCACAACTGCTCAAAACAGCCAGGTCTGCCCGGGCCCTTTGCTGATAGATCTCATTGATGAACAGGATGCCATCTTCATCATCCTGCTCGCTGTAGTAGCAGGCAATGCCGGAAAACCTGGGGTTTTTTCGATTGGCGAAACTGTGAGAGGCGAGATGAATATAGCGAAATCCTTTTTTCATGTTTTCCTTCAGAGCTGCTTCCCCGGCTTCCTGCCCCAGGAGCAGGGTGTAGTTGCCCTCGCTGAATAAGTCCGCGATGGCCTCAACTTCTTTCGCCGACCAGGGAAGGGGGGCAAACCTCCCATCTTTAACGGCCCTGAGGTTGGGTTCCAGCTCGGAGCGGGTGCGGCTGTTTAAACCGGCCATTTCATCGTTCTCCTGAAAAACCGGCGCGAATGCAAGCAGGGTGTTGGTTTCAGGAGCCTGTTTTTTAACGCTTTCCAGGAAAGCAGCCCCTGAATAGTGGTAAGAGACGGCGGCCTTGCGAATGAGGAAGTCGAGCCCCGAAAAATAAGCGTCCTCTTCTTTTGGGAGGAGCGCCTCAAAAGGAAGATAGTGTAGTACACCATCCGCTGCGATGATCAGGCGGGATTTTCCGTCCAGCAGGTGTTCTATGGGTTGAACGAACAGTTGGTGGAGTTCATGGCTTTGCCGGATAAAGGCGAGCCGTTTTCTGTCCTGTATCAGGGATGCTTGCTGAAGAGAGCGGTAAAACTGCCCGATCTGTTCTTCATATTCCGGCTTCCAGGAGATCTTTTTCAATTCGGCTTGTCCTTTGCTAACAGCGAAGGCCAGTAAGCAATTCTCTTCCTCGCTCAGCAGGAAGGAAACAAAAAGATTATTGGGTGGCAGTGCTTTTTGAAGGCCGGCCAGGGAAACCGTGGGCGGGTGGTGTCGGGCAGCGAAATATCCGGGATGATCTTTTTCCAGCTGCTTTAGGAAAAGCTCATATTGTTGGCTGCTTTCAAACAAGGGGCCGCTCCTGATCCGCCCGGCCCGGAGGGTATCGCTGTCATTGAGGGCATCTTCCAGCAATTTTTCCTGGCGGACGAGTTCGAGGGCCAGGCGGCGTTCCTTCTCCAGCACTTCCGCCGGCAACCCCGCGAAGGCTTCAGCTCTTGATGCCATCAGTGCTTCCAGAAGAACATTGGCCTTACTTTGTTCGGCAAGTTCGAATGCTTTGTCCAGATATTGCCGATCACCCTCCGACTGAAATAATTCACAGGCTGCCAGGGCGCCCACTTTTAATATGGAACGGTACTTTTTGAAAAGGATCTGTTTGGAGCCTTCCCTGAACAGAATGGCCTTTCGGGCCTCGGCCATACTTTCCACGGCCATGCCGGCCACTGTGAGGCAGGCCTCCAGGTATTCCTTTTTGTTTTCTTCACTCAGGGCCAGGTGCCACAGCAGCCTCGCCCGCTGCCGGAGCAGGACGGGTTCGCACGACTGGCATCGGATGTCGGCTGAATGGCGAATCAGGGACAGTTGATCTTCAGCAATGTGGATACCGGCTTGTTGCAGGGCCATGGTATTGAGGCGGAGGGCTTCGACAGGAGTATTTTGCCGGTTGGCATGGTCAGACCGATGCATGAAGAGCAGTGCCATTTGAGTGCTTTGGGGGCCAAAATACTCTTTGTACATTTTTTCCAGCAACCGGAAATATTCATCCGCCTCCCGGAAATGGCCGTTGATGGAATGGGCATCGGCCAGTGCCAGGTAGATATCCTGATACCCGAAGTGATCGGGGCGGCCTCCTTCCCGGGTGTAGGCAAGCCCGGAATTAGCCTCGTCCAGCGCCTGCTCAGGCTCATTTAGTTCCATTAAGCAATTGGCAATATGAGCCTGAAGTTGTGAGGCGTTAAATAAAAAGCGTTGTTCCCATCCTGTTTTTTCCGCCAGGCCCAGCAGGATATCCCTGGCCTTGAAAAGGAAAGGAAGCGCTTCGGCCCATTGCTGCAGATCCATGAACCCCGTGCCGAGGTTACTGTTGGCCACATAGTCAGAAAAGCTGTTTTCCTTGCCTTGCTCTGCTACGGTCTGCAAGGCAAGAAAATTATATTCCAGAGCTTTTTCCGGATTGCCGGTGTTGGCATAGATCCCGGCGAGCAACCCATAGAGATCATCGAGATAGGGCAGGTTGCCATTGAGTTTTTCCTGCACGGTGCTTAAAGCACGCCGGGCATAAAAAAGAGCCCTCTCATAGTTCTTCAATTCATTCAGGTGGGTCCAGCCATTAAACATGCTGAAAATGGCGTAGCGCTCAAAATTTCCGCCGTTGGCGTAGGCTTCGGCCAACGAGTCGGTCATGATCACGTTCTTTTCGAAATTCCCGCTGTGAAAGGCTTGTTTTGCCTCTTCGTCCAGCCGTTTGATCAAAACGGTATCCACCTGTTGAGCGCCCAACAGGAAAGGAAGAAAGATGGCCAGAAAACACAATACACCAGAGGGTGCTGATGTCCTCATTCTATCTGCAGTTTTTGTGCATTCGCTACATCCAAGATAGAAAAAAGAACCTTAATAATACTCTTGTTTTTCATTGCCCTCCCCGTATTCATCCGTAGCTCCGGCAACTAACGGCCTGGCGCCAGCTACGGCTCACTTCAGGAACCGATAAGTCAGTTTCAGCAAAAAGATGTTGCGCCCCTTTTCCGAAAACAGGTTTCCGGTGAAATCGGGGATCAGCTTTTCTCCCGGGTCCCCGAAATTGGTGACTCCCTGCGACCAGACCAGGAATATTTCCGAGCCCGGGATATACTCCCAGCGGGCGACCAGGTTGGAACGGAACTGGATAAAACTGAAGTCCGGGTTGGAGAACGTGTAGTCCGTTACGCCATCCTGATCTTCATCCACGGCAAATTCCTCATCTTCCGAAAGGTATCCGATCTCCGCATCTGCGTATTGATGGAAACGATCGGAAAAGTCCCTGGCCATTGATTTGGTGATGTATTTATAGTCTTGGTACCGGCCTCTTGAAATAAAAGGCTGCCCATAGTATTGCAGGGTCAGGTCGGGAGTGATGCTGTAATTGAGCCGTAAGGTGGTGGAGAAAGTCCGTTGATCCACCGTGCCGGCAATATAGCGGGTGTTGTCCTGGTAATCCAGGCTTGTAACGTATTGTATTTTTCGTTCGTTCTGGTTGTAGGCAGGGCTGATGGACAGGTTGAGGGCGTTGGTGGGCTGAATGCCTATCCAGATGGAATAATCGCTTATCCGGACGGTTTGTGGGTGATCTTTTTCGAAGCCCCAGGCAAAGAAGGCGTTGGCCTGAAACTGGACGGCCTTACGCTGGTCTGAGTAAAAATAGATCCAGGGGGCAATACCCCGGGATTTTCTCAGCGCCGGCCCGCCAAATAAAGCGTTGTTGGAGATGTCTTTGTTCTCATAGGTAATGCCTCCTCCTACGCCCCAGAAGTTTTTGAACGTGGAATGAACGTTGGAATTGACCGCCTGATAGAGATTATTGCCTCCGAAATCCCATCTCGACCAGTGGTTGTAGTTCAGCTGCAGCCTGCGGAAGATGAAGAAGGGGTCGGTCCACCGGTATCCCGACCACAGGAAGTAGTTGACCTCGTCGGTATTGGTCATGAAGCCGACGTCGTTGAGCTCCAGTTCCGGGGAGCGCCAGGTGACGCCGGTTTCCAGCATCCATTTTTTATTCAACCTTCCGACTTTAACAGTCCCGCCCGTACCGGTAAGTGAAGTGGCCGTGCTATCCACCCCGACGTGATCGGCGCCGGGGCGCTGAAAGAGATGCTCAAAGGCCGTTTGGGTGTTCATTATGGCTTCGGTGCTGCCTTCCACCCGGCTGAAGACCGTGTTGGCGGCGAGAAACCAGGTGCGATCCTTCCACCAGTGCTGTATGTCGATGCCGCCGGTAAACGCATTCCTGCGCAGAAAATCAAGGGTATGGCCTTCGAGGTTGCGCGTGGTAGCCGTAAACATACCGCCCACGACGGTTTCGCCTTCCTTAAAGTCCTGGGTTACCCGGCCGACGAAATAGTTGGTGAGCGGCTCTACTACCTCTTTTCTTCGTTCTCCGTTGAGGTCGATCAGGGCAGTTTCCCTGCCGGTGACGCTTTCCAGGATGCCGATACCCAGGCCTTTTTCGGTTTTCCCGCTGAATTTTGCCGCGCCCAGGATGGCCGTATTGTCCGGAATATCAGCATATTCCTCATCGAGAAGGTCCGGAGACCCATGCGGGGCGCCGCCGATGCGCCGGGAGTAGAAGAGGTTGTCGGAAGTAAAGGGCCCTCCGGCTTCCGCCGAGGCATAGTTGTAATCGAACAGGTTGCGGTTCTCAATGAAAAAAGGCCGGCGTTCGGAGAAAAATATCCTGAACCCATCGAGGGTTAGCACCGACGGGTCCGCTTCCACCTGGCCGAAATCGGGGTTGATGGTAAAGTCCAGGGTGAGGTCGCTGGTCAGGCCCACCTTGCCATCCAGGCCGGCGTTTAATTTGAAGTCGGAGCCGGTTGCAAAGGGGTTTCCCTCCACTTTTTCAAAAGTTTCTTCCTGAGTAACAATATAGGGCTGGATCTCAATCTGCTTTTGCGGTTTGATCCCTTTCAGCCCCCGCAATTCCCCGAAACTGCTGACCCAGTTGCCGCTGTTCTGAGGGATGAACTGCCAGACCGACCGGGATTCCTCCCGGAAATCGCGGCGGGTGAACTGCAGCCCCCAGGTGTGCTCCTCCTTGTTGCCGTACCTGATCTGGCTGAGGGGAATGCGCACTTCTGCCGTCCATCCCAGAGAATCTATGTTGGTTTTGGTGTTCCAGATGGGGTTCCAGCTGGCGTCCCAGTTGCCGCCATTGTTGGAAACAAATTCATCCCCCTTCACCCCGGAAACGGAAGTGGTGAACGAAAAGGCAGTGCGTTTATCATTATAACTGTCGATATTGACTTCAACCCAGTCGCCCTCGAACCCGTCGCGCCTCGACATGCGCTTCACGATGCTGTCCGGGTCTGTATCAAAACACCGGAAGGCGAAATAGAGATACCTGGCATCGTAGAGGATCTTAAATTTGGTTTCCTGTGTGGGATCTTTGCCCTCATAGGGAGATCTCTGAGTAAAATCTCCGCCCCAATCTACGGTGGACCATACGGGGTCATCAAACCTGCCGTCGATCACCGGCGGGTTGCCAGTGATCATTCTGGTCTCATAAGCTTTCCGTGGAATGGAATCCTGTTCCTGGGCAAAGGAGTAGTTGAAAAGTAATGAAAAGAGGATTAGGAGAATGGAGGGTAATTTCTTCATAAATGAGTGTCTTTTCGGGTGACTGTTGTATCTTCCAAGGACCTCCCTTTCAAAGAAAGGATGCTTTCTTTGGATTAACTGCACAAATTGGGCCTTTCAGCCCAGATTGCCATTTTTTTTCTACCATCTGCCCGAAATCCTGGATGCTGGCCCGTATTTGGAAGGAGAAAGAAAAAGGATTGGGAATGCCGTTTTTACAGGAGAGAGGTGATTTTGTAATTAACCGGGCACCATTATTTTGAGTATGAAAAGATGGCCTTCAAGCGCTAAGTTAAGCGAAATGACAAAAAATTAAGCGGCAATGGCAAATTGCCGCTTAATGTGGACAAGCTCAACCTGCATTTCGAAATCACCGCACCATCACCTCATCCACAAATATCCAGGACGGCAGCCCTGCTCCGTAGTGCCAGATCGGCGCCTTCCCGATGTTCTCGGCCTTTACCTTGATGTATTGCCCTCCAACCGGATCGAAATTAAGGGAAAATTCCTGGATGTCATTCACCTTGCTTTCTCGTTCCAGGGGGCGGGCATTGGGAACCGAGCCCAACAACTGGAAATGCTCACCATCGGCGGAGTAGTAATAGGACACTTTTTCGGGAAAGAAAACCATGTGGTTCACAACCTGCAGGAACGCGCTCGATATTTCGCTCAATTCCCTGGGTTCTCCGAGGTTGATAACGGCCTCCAGATTGTTCCCTTCGAACCCCAGCCAGTTGGCGTAAAAGCTACTGCCGCCCAGGGCGCCGTCGGTGAGCACCTGGGGGTCTTCGTTGGCGTATTTCTTAGGTTTTTCCAGCAGCGTAACCGGGCGGTGAAGGGCATAATTCGTCTGCTTTGCCCGTTCCAGTGTGGATTCGTAAAAATCTACGTACTCTTTCACGGTATAGCCCATTTCATTCAGGTGGGTAATCCCTGCCCGGCCCGTAACCTCCTCAAAATTTTTCAGGCGGCGGCGCAGTTTTTCAGGCGTGGTGAGTTTTCCGCCCGGCCCTTTCTCCACCAGTGAAAACCTATCCGAACGTTGCTGGCGGGAAGCCTCCAGAATGGCGTAATCGATGCTCAGCCGGGCCCTTTTTACCCTTTCGAGCACCTCCGGTTTTTGGGCAACGGCCTGTTCCGCCTCATCCATCCAGCTATCGTATTGCCTGAGCAACTCCGGTTTCAGAAAACTGCCGAAGGCCTGGGAAGGGTCTCCGTACAGGAACAGGAAGAAAGCAGAGTCGGCCTCCAGGGCATCGTGAACGGTGGAAACATATTTTCCGATGTACGGTCCGGCTTCTTCGTAGTAGCCGGTGAGGAAATCATTCATTGTGGAATCAATACTGACATCCGGGTTCCACAGCAGTTTGGCCGTCAGGTATGACCTCAGTTCGAATAGCTCGCTGGGCTGGTGGCTGTGTTGTTCGAAGATCCATTTTGCATTGTTTTCGGAAAAGAGCTGAATGTTGGGTTGCAGGGTGCGCAGGTTGGGAAAAGGGGCCAGAAAGTTGGTGAACTGGGTAGTATAGTCCCAGATGCGGATCTTGTCCGTTTTTTCGCCCCAGGCGATGAGGTCCCGGGCGAACTCCCGGCAATTCTGGGCGATGGGAGCGCTCCTGTCACATTCAATGGAGCAGAGCGTAATGAGCACGTTTTCCGCCGGTTTCAGGTGTAAAGGAGCCTGGCGGGTGTATTGATAGGCCAGCGTGGATATGGTTTTGTCAGGGAAGGCTGCCGCCACCTCATTCACGAACTGGATCAGAGAGCCGGAAGGAGTTCCTTCCCTCTCGTTGATGGCCGAGCAGGCCCGGCACTGGCAGTATTGCTGGTTGTCGTCCTGGCTTACCGAGATCACCCGGGCCTCCGGGTACCGTTCCAGTAAAGCCGCTACCGTATCTTTAACCAGTTGGAGCACCTCTGAGTTCGTCAGGCAGAGCTGGGTGGGTATCCGCCGGCCTTCCCGCAAGGCATAGTATTCCGGGTGATCCCGGTAATACTCAGATTCCGGCAGGAACCGGTGAAAGGTGTGTACTCTGGCCTCCGGCACATAAGTGGGGAAGGCTTCGTTGGTTACCTTGCGCTTATCGGCAAAAGAAGGGTTGTCATAAAACAACCTCGAATGCACCGTCCGGGTGGTGACGGGAGGGCTATACTCGTAGTTCAGCCCAATGGGGATGGTGATTCGGCCCACCTTTGGCACCTTTTCTGCATCGGGGCTGTAAAAGCGGCATCCCAGGACGTTTTCCAGAAAGGTATAAGCCGCGTACAACACGCTCCGGGGGCTTCCGCCGCTGACCTCCAGGTTTCCATCGTTTTCCCGTATCCTGATCCGGTGTTCCCCCAGCGCTTCCTCTTTTTCAAAATTGCCCACCCAAATTGCCGGGCCTTCCGTTTTTTCCGAAAACCGGACAAGGGGGAGGCTCACCCCGCTCATTTTTTCAAGGTAAAGCTGCAATTCTGCTGCCGCCCGGTATTCCTCATCGGCCGGAGCATCGGGGGTTACGATCTGATACCCGGAATCGCCATTTTCGATCAGGGTGATCTCCGGGGTGGTATTACAGGCGTTGAGGATGAAGGCAAAAAGGAACAGGGGGTATATTAGTCTGGACATGCAGGCTGTTTTTGTAATGATTGGTTATCGTTTTTGAGGATACAAAATGCATATTTTTTCTTAATTCTGGTGTTTTTGGCTGTCGCTCTTACAGAGCTTGTGGAGCTTGTTGCTGTAGCCCAGGGCCTGTCGGGCCTGGCAAGAGGGCAATCATCCCTACGGGATTATGAGGCCTCGGTGGGTAGGCTATAGCTGCCTGCCACCGGGCTATCCCGTTAGAGCTGCTGTTCTGGGAGAGGCCGGGCTCCATAGGCCCGTAGGGACGCCGGATCCTTGCCGGTGCTTTCAGGCTCTGGGCCAGGAGCCCCAATATTTTGAAGCCCTTTAAGGGCGACAACCAACTCATTTAACGATCTCAAAAGCCGCATCTACGGGGGTGGTGCTATCCTTATCCCTTGCCCTGGGCTGGTTCTCCAACTGGTGGATGCCTCTGATGAAGCGGATGGTGCGGGTCACGGAACGGATGACGATACTATGGGTAGTCAGGCTTCTTTCGCTGTTGAAGTTTACCCCCTTGAGGAAAGTGCTTGGAGTGATGCCGGTGGCTGCGAAAAAGATGTTGTCTGATCGGATCAGTGTATCGAGCTGGAGGACCTCCCTGACTTTGACGCCATCCTTTCTGAGTTGGCGTTTTTCATCTTCTCTCTGGGGAGCTCTCATGCCCTCCATGCCTCCTCCGAGCGCTTTGACGGCGGCGGCCGCCATAACACCTTTGGTGGAGCCGCCGATACCCATCAAGGCATCGATGCAGGTTCCCGGCACGGCGGCCATCAGGGCCCCCATTACGTCACCCTCGGAATGCAGGGAGATGCGAGCGCCTGCCTGCCGGATCTCTTCAACCAGAGAAGCATGCCGGTTTTTATCCAGCACGAAGATCGTGAGCTCATTGACTTTTTTGCCCAGCGCTTCGGCAATCCGGTGCAGGTTCTGGGTGGGCGAAAGGCGGATATCGATAGCCTCTTTGGCGTCCCTTCCCACGACGATCTTGTTCATGTAAAAGGAATTGCCGGGGTTCCACATGCTGCCCCGTTCAGCTACGGCCATAGCGGAGATGGCATTGGGGCGCCCGTCGGCAAGCAGAGCGGCGCCCTCCACCGGCCCTACTGCTACATCCAGTTCGGGGCCTTCGCCGTTGCCGATGTGCTCGCCGTTGAAAAGGGCGGGGGTATCCTCCACATCCCCTTCCCCGATGACAACAACCCCGTTCATGTCAACGGTCTTCAGAAAAGCCCGCATGGCTTCGGCGGCCGCCATGTCCCCTCTTTCTTTATTGCCCATGCCCATGAATCTGGCGGCCGCGATGGCAGCGGCTTCAGTAACACGGGCTAGTTCCAGCCCCAGGTTGCGGCTCGGCAGCGGATTGTCTTTCCGGATCATAGCGATGTCTTTTGGTGATAGAAGCTTTTTCGGCTAATACGCCTCAAGTTACTGAACCAGAGCGCCGCAGTCAGTGCGGAAGGTCACAAAAGTGCGGAGAACCTTCTAATTGCTCAGCTTGAATCCGAAAACAGCCGCCAGTTTTTCCAGGTTGAAATGCTCCAGTCCGGGTGCTACCAACCGGGCTTCCCGGAAGGGCGTTCCAAAAGTGTTGTCATTGTAGAAAACGGCAGTGGGGATGCCGGCGGCGCGGGCAGCTTCCAGCCCTTCTTCAGAATCTTCGATCATGATCACCTCTGTTGGTGAAAGCTGCATCATTTCCAGGCATTTCTTATGCAGGAGCCCATTATTGTCCGTTTTCTGCCCTGATTCTTTACCCAGGATAGGGGCGAAGTACGGGTAATATTCGCTTAGCTGATTCCGGAGCAGGGCGTGGATCTGCGCCTCGTAGGAAGTCGAAACTACCGCCAGGCGGATATCGTTTTCCAAAGCTTCTTTGATGAGCTGTTGTACGCCGGGGCGCAGGCTTATACGGGGAAGGTACTTTTCAATGTAAAGGCGCTGCTTGAGGGGCCTGAATGCCTCTACATACTGCCGGATCTCCTCCGAAGGCATTCCGCGCTGTTCCAGGCTGTACGCCAGGCGAAAGGCCGTTCCCGGCAGGTGTGACAGGGCGATGAATTCTTCGAATTCCCATTGCAGGTCGAGCCCGAGCTCGCGCATGGCCTCATTGCAGGCAGGCAGATGGCCGTGGCGCTCAGTGTCGGCTACGGTGCCGTCTATATCAAAAATGAGGGCGCGGAGTTGTGGCGTCATGATCTCAGAATAATTGTGGCAATTTCATCAGATCTGGAAAGGCTTCTATCATCAGGTCCGGGCTCATTTTCTTAAGTACCTCAGCCGGGCGGTAGCCGTAGGTGACGGCGCAGGTGAGCATACCGGCGGCCTTGCCGGCTTCCATGTCGTGGGTAGAATCGCCTACCATAAGAGACTGGCTTGCCGGAATGCTCAGTTGGCCAAGAATGATGCGGATGCCCGCCGGGTCGGGTTTAAGGGGGTGCCGGCCGGGCTGTGCGCCCATGACTGCATCAAAATAAGGCGCCAGCCCGAGCTCCCGGACAATGGCCTCTGTAAAGGCCTGGGCCTTATTGCTGTACACTGCTTTTTTGAGGTGGCCAAGGGCCGCCAGGGTTTCTTTTACCCCGGGATAGCGGCGCGTTTTATCAGCATAATGGTGGCTGTAGTATTCGTCGAACAATTGTCGGGCATGTTGTAGAACAGCAGGCTCCTCCTCGCCGGTGGCCTTTTGCAGGAGATAACCCAGGCCGCTGCCGAGCAGCGGAGGTATTTCTCCGTAGGTAAGTTGGGGCTTTTTCAGCTTTTTGAGCGCATAATTGACGGCGTCGGCAAGGTCGAAGCGGGAATCAACAAGCGTGCCGTCCAGGTCAAAAATGAGTAACTTTATATTGTTCATGAGCCCGATGTTTGAGGCGTGCAAGTTATATTTTATCTTGCATCTGCTATGCAGGATCCGTTTAAAAAAGGCGTCGCGTTATTGCTGGCTGTGTTTCTGGCAGCCGGGCTGTTCATCATTTTCCGGTTTGACGGGACGGCGGATTCCGGAGACAGCGTGCAGCACTTCCTGATCGCGCACTATGCCTTTAAACATCCAAATCTGTTTTTTGACCACTGGGGAAAGCCCTTTTTTGTCCTGCTCAGTGCCCCATTCGCGCAGTTTGGTTTTACCGGAATGAAGTTTTTCAACCTCCTGGTGGCCGCCGGAGAGGTGATCCTTGTGGCATTATGCTGCCGGCGCCTGGGCTATGCACATGCGGCCTGGGCAGGGTTGCTCTTCCTTTGTGCTCCATTCAGTTTTGAGCTCGTCTTTTCAGGCCTTACCGAGCACCTTTTTGGCCTTGTGCTGATCCTGAGTATTTATCTGGCCCTAATGGGCCGGCTGGCCTGGGCAGTTGTGCTGGTGTCCTTTCTGCCTTTTGTTCGCTCCGAAGGGTTGGTCATTATGGGAATGTGGGGGTTATACCTGCTGGCGCAACGGCGCTGGAAATTTCTGCCAATGCTTTTGGCGGGGCATGTCGTTTATGCCTTTGCCGGCGCCGGAGTACATGGCAGCCTGCTATGGGTATTTACCAGGATACCTTACGCCAGGCCAAACAGCACCTATGGGGCAGGCGAGCTGGGCCATTTTGCCGAGCAACTGTTTTACGTCATTGGTCCTGTTCTTTACGGCCTGCTTGTACTGGGGATACTCAGCCTTCTGTCTCGCCGAAAAGCAACGGCTGAGGAATGGTGGCTCATTCTGGGTGGGTTCGTGGCCTACTTTACAGCGCATACGCTTTTCTGGCGCCTGGGTATTTTTAACTCCATGGGGCTGAAGCGAGTGCTGGTTGCTGTCGTTCCGCTCATTGCCATACTGTCGTTGAGGGGGCTCAACTTCGTTCTTTCGTGGGCGGAAGGAAGAAAGAGGATTCAGCGGGTTTTGCTATTGGTGATGCTGGCCGCGGCGTTAGCCTTTCCCTTTACAAAGAATAAAGCAGCTATAAGCTGGCCGGGCGATTTTACCTTAAAAACGGACCAGCAACTGGCGAAGGAGGTGGCGGCCTATATCCGGGAAGCCGGTATCCGCAGGCAGGGTACAACTTTCTTCTTCAGCCACCCCTATCTCAGCATTTCGCTTGGCCTGGACTATTTTCAGCCCGGGTTGCGCCGGGAGCTGGACCCGGCGGCTCTGCCGGCGTTTAAGCCCGGGGATATCGCCATCTGGGAGAACTGGTTCGCAGTGGTGGACAAGGGAGTACCTCTGGAGGTGCTTCAGGAAAAATATGGCCTGGAAGTATTACGCCGGTTTGAACGGCAAGGGAAGAAGGGTAAGGCGGTTTTTGTAGTACTGGTTAAGAGGGCCGCCCTGGACTAAGAGCTTCAGGCGGCGCCATTCTAAACAATACGAACAAATGTTCGTTTTTATAGCGGGACTTCTTATATTTGCACTGCCGAAAAACAGAATTCATGGATCCTAAGCAAAAAGCCCTTTTAGAGCAATTCCAGGCGCGGATCGACGCCGAAGAAAAGATTGAACCAAAAGACTGGATGCCGGATGAATACCGGAAAACGCTGATCCGGCAGATATCCCAGCATGCACATTCGGAGGTGGTCGGCATGTTGCCGGAAGGCAACTGGATCAGCCGGGCGCCCTCTCTTCGCCGCAAGGTAGCCCTGCTGGCCAAGGTGCAGGACGAGGCGGGCCATGGCCTTTACCTATACGGAGCCGCCGAGACCCTGGGGGCGGACCGGGAAGATCTCATCGATGAACTACACGAGGGAAAAGCCAAATACAGCAGCATTTTCAACTATCCGACTCTTTCCTGGGCAGACATCGGGGCGATTGGCTGGCTCGTCGATGGCGCCGCTATTATGAACCAGGTGATGCTCACCAGGACTTCCTACGGGCCTTATGCCCGCGCCATGGTGCGTATCTGCAAAGAGGAAAGTTTTCACCAGCGCCAGGGCTACGAGATCCTGCTGGCGCTTTGCCGCGGCGCCGAGGCCCAGAAGCAAATGGCGCAGGACGCCCTCAACCGCTGGTGGTGGCCCTCCCTCATGATGTTCGGGCCAAGTGATAAGGACTCCAAACACACCGCCCAGTCCATGAGATGGAAGATCAAGCGAAAAACCAATGACGAGCTGCGCCAGCAATTCGTCGATGTGACGGTACCACAGGCGGACTTTCTTGGCATCGAGGTGCCTGACCCGGCCCTGAAGTGGAATGAAGAAAGCGGGCACTACGACTTCGGCGAGATCAACTGGGACGAATTCTGGCAGGTCGTCAGCGGCAATGGCCCCTGTAACCGGCAGCGCATGGAAGCCCGCGTCAAAGCTCACCAAGAAGGCGCCTGGGTCCGTGAAGCGGCCATGGCCTATGCCGAGAAGCGAAGTAAGCGCAGGGAAAGAGAAGCGAAAGCGGCTATACAGGTAGCGTAGCCCATTGTTGACTGTTGACCGATATTTGTTGCGTTGCAAGACCAATAATCAGCACCTCCCAACAGACAACCAAAAACCAAGATCATGACTGAAAAATCAAATAAAAAGAACTGGCCCCTGTGGGAGATATTCATCCGCAGTAAGAATGGCCTGAGCCATAAGCATGTCGGCAGCCTGCACGCCGCCGATGCCGAAATGGCCATCGAAAACGCCCGAGATGTTTACACCCGTCGTAACGAAGGTGTCAGCATATGGGTGGTGGAATCCAGATACATCACTGCTTCAAGCCCTAACCAAAGCGAATCGTTGTTCGACCCTGCAGATGATAAGGTTTACCGCCACCCTACTTTTTATAACCTCCCCGATGAGGTAAAGCACATATAAGGGGAGGGGTTTTGTGGTGTTACGGTTTTACGGTGTTGGGGTTGGCTTTATAAAACCTGGTATTTCGCAATACCGAAACCCCCTAATACCTGAACAGTTCCCAGCTCCTGAGCCTCCGAACCCCTTTTAACGAATCACGAACCACCAGAATAATGTCTCCACATCAAGCCCACTTCGAATACCTCCTCCGCCTCGGCGACAACGCTCTCATTCTGGGCCACCGCCTTTCCGAATGGTGTGGCCATGGCCCCATCCTGGAACAGGATATCGCCATGACCAATATCGCTCTTGACCAGGTTGGGCAGGCGCGAAGCATCCTTGCTCATGCCGGAAAGGTAGAGGGAAAAGGGCGGGATGAAGACAAGCTTGCCTACCTGCGCGATGTGGGGGAGTATCGCAACGTCCTTCTCGTAGAGCAACCCAATGAGGACTTTGCCTTTACCATCGTCCGCCAGTTTCTCTTCGATGCCTTTAATTTCCACCTGCACGAGGCGCTCAGATCGAGTAAGGATGAACAACTGCGGGCCATCGCCGAAAAATCTATCAAGGAAATAGCCTACCACCTGCGCTACAGTTCCGAATGGGTGATCCGCCTGGGCGACGGTACTGAAGAGAGCCATCGGAAAATGCAGCACGCCCTCAACAGCCTCTGGATGTACACCGGGGAACTCACCACTCCTGATGAGGTAGATGAATTGATGCTGGAAGCCGGCATCGGCGCCAGCCTTGGCCGGATCAAACCACTTTACGACGAAAAAGTATCGGCCATCCTTCAGGAAGCCACCCTCGGCCAACCGGAATCCGGGTACATGCAGAGCGGCGGCAAGAACGGCAAAATGCACACGGAGCATCTGGGGTATATCCTGGCGGAGATGCAGTTCATTCAACGGGCCTATCCGGGAATGGAGTGGTAATGAGTAACTAACGATTAGGTGCGATGGTGTTCCGGCATGGTGGTATTTCGCCCCATTTTAACGCCAACCCTGCCAAAAATGGCAGGATAACCGGGTCTTTTGGCAGGATTTTGAGTGATTTATTCATTATATTTGTTTTTGATAAAAAGGCATAAAAGCAAACCCATTCGAATCACATACCAAAGCCTGGGTGTCTTTCCCGATCCTTGCCTTGCGTCTTGTTTTTACTAAAGATACGGAAGCTCATTCGAGTAGCCGAACATCTGCTTCAGTGAGCAACCCTCTTATTTTCTAAATTCACCAACTTTTCCCGGGCTAAAACAGCGTTTCAGAAGGAAGGCTTCTTCTCGGCGCCCAGCGATCGCCTCACCTGTCAGATACAGTTATTTGACAGGCTGTTAGATATTTTCCATAATAATATTTCATAATTAAATAATATTTCGGCCATGAAACGAATCGGATTACTTTTTGCAGCATTACTCTTTGTAGTAGGCTCAACTATGGCTCAATCAGAGCAGAATAAGTCTTCCGTCACCGTCTCCGACCACAGCGATGACAACGATGTTATCGTTACTCAGGACCTGGACGGAGATGACCTCAACGAATCGGATGTGGACATTCTCGGTTACTCAGATGACAACGATGTCTATATCAACCAGGATGGTGAAGACTTGTACAGTGACGTCAGCATTACCGCTGGCTCTTCTGACAATGAAGTAGATGTTAACCAGGACAATGACGGACACGACAGCGATGTGGACATTTCTTTCCTCTCCATGAACAACATGATTAACATTGACCAGTATGGGGATGACCAGGAAAGTGATGTCAGTATTTCCAATGGATCTTCCTACAACGATGTCTATGTTGACCAGTATGGCGAAGACAACGAATCGGATGTGGACATCGCCAATCTCAGTTTAGGCAACGTCGTTGACGTCGAGCAGGACGGAGACGACAACGAATCGGATGTGGCCATTTCCAACTTCAGTAATGCCAATAGTGTAGAGGTTTCCCAGTATGGTGAAGACAACGTGTCTTCCGTTGATATCTACAACGGCTCGGGGGATCTGCTCTTCGAAGGCAATATGGTGGTAGTAGGCCAGGACGGTGAAAAACTGGACTCCGACGTCGAGATCGGCGATGATTCCGATGACAACTACGTCAATATCAGCCAGGAGGACAAAAACCACGAGTCTGACGTTCTGATCTTCAGCGGCTCTGACCGCAACGATATCATGGTTAACCAGGAAGGCAACTACAGCACCAGCGATGTCGAGGTATCTTATGGTTCTGATGACAACTACATCGATATCAACCAGAAGAAATGATCACATTCTTTCTAATGTAACGCAATAACCGGAAAACACTGCGGAGGCTTCCATCGGGAGCCTCCGCTTTTTTATAAAAATATTTTTTTTTCTAATTTATTTTTTAACGCTATTGCTCCGTAATTTATTTTCATTTATTTTTGCTCGCGTTCGCTGTCGCGAGCTCAATTTCCTGCATTTCATAATCTTCATTAAAAATTAATTAGGTACGACTATGAAAAAAATCGCTTTACTCTTTGCAGCCGTTCTTTTTGTGATGGGTGCAACCATGGCCCAGTCAGAGCAAAACAAGTCTTCTGTAACCATCTCTTACGGCAGTGACGACAACGAAGTTACCGTTGCTCAGGACCTGGACGGAGATGACCTCAACGTTTCTGACGTTGACATCCTCGGCAACTCCGATGACAACGATGTCTATATCAACCAGGATGGTGAAGACATGAACAGTGATGTCAGCATCACCGACGGTTCCGACGGCAATATGGTCAACGTCGAACAGTACGGAGAAGGCCATGACAGCGATGTTGATATTGACAACAACTCCGATGGAAACGGGGTCTATTCTTATCAGTATGGCGAGGACAATGACAGTGAAGTCAGCATCTCCAACAATTCCAGCTCCAACCTTGTCTATCTCGAGCAGGTTGGCGAAGGCAACAGTTCAGATGTTGACATTGCCAACGGCAGCAATAACAACGAGGTGGGCACCGGCCAGTACGGCGACGGCAATGACTCCGACGTGTCCATTTACAACGGTTCCAGCGATAACCGCGTGCTGGCCGCCCAGTATGGCGAAGACAACAGTTCGGATGTTGAAATCGCCAACGGCAGCAGTGGGAACTTCGTTGAAACCTACCAGGATGGCGAAGACAACAGTTCAGATGTTGAAATCGCCAACGGCAGCAGCAACAACTATGTAGGCACCGGCCAGGATGGCGAAGGCAATGATTCCGACGTGTCCATCACCAACGGCTCTGACTTAAACGGCGTTGTTACTATCCAGGAGGGAGAAGACAACGAATCGTCTGTTTCCATTTACAGCGGGTCTGACAGAAACGTGGTGCTTACCACCCAGGATGGCGACGGCAATGACTCTGATGTTGAGATCGGCGAGAATTCCAACGACAACTACGTTGAGACTTACCAGGAAGATTACAACCATGAGTCTGACGTCCTGATCTACCAGAACTCCGACAACAACACGATCATGGTTGGCCAGGAAGGCAACTACAGCACCAGTGACGTAGAGGTCTCCTTTGGTTCTGACAACAACTTCATCGACGTTAACCAGAAGAAATAAGCAGATACTGTCTTCGCCTTTCATGACGAAGAAAAATAATAACTCACAACATTGGGCGCTTCCACCGGGAGCGCCCTTTTTGTTTTGTAAGGATTGCGTTTCTGTATCCGGTTGGAGGGCAGAACCAGTAATTAAAGGACAATCAATGCTCTGATTTTTGGTTCATACATTATTTTCTATTATTTTTGTTTGATTCATTGTGGTAGATGTCATTCTTCTGTATTTCATAATCTTAATAAAAATAGGTACGACCATGAAAAAAATTGTTTTACTTTTTGCAGCCGCTCTCTTTGTAGTGGGCACGGCTATTGGCCAGTCAAAGCAGAATGAGTCTTCTGTGACCATCTCTTACGGCAGTGACAACAACGATGTTACCGTCACCCAGGACCTGGACGGCGATGAATACAACGAATCAGACGTTGACATTATCGGAGACTCCAATGGCAACGATGTCGATGTCAACCAGGACGGTGAAGACATGAACAGTGATGTCAGCATCACCGACAATTCCAACGGTAATGAGGTTATGGTTGATCAGTACGAAGACGGCAACGACAGCGATGTTGACATTGACAACCACTCTAATGGCAACGGTGTCTTTGTTCTTCAGGATGGCGACGACAACGAAAGCGACGTCAGCATCGCCAATTATTCCAATGGCAACGGTGTCTATGTTGAGCAGCTTGGTGACGACAACAACTCGGATGTTGACATCGCCAATGGCAGCTCCGGTAACGGCGTTGGCACCGGCCAGTACGGCGACGGCAACGAATCAGACGTGTCCATCTACAACGATTCTGATGGCAACGGCGTTCTGACCATCCAGGTTGGTGACGACAACGAATCTTCTGTTGACATTTACAACGACTCGAATGGCAACGGTGTTGAAACTTACCAGGATGGAGATGACAATGACTCCGACGTTGAGATCGGCAATAGCTCCAACGGCAACTACGTTCAAACTTATCAGGAAGACTACAACCATGAGTCTGACGTCCTGATCTACGAGCACTCTGACGGCAACGTCATTATGGTTGGCCAGGAAGGCAACTACAGCACCAGCGACGTAGAAGTCTCTTATGGTTCTGACGGCAACTTCATCGACGTTGACCAGAAGAAGTAATTTATCGCTGTATTCCAGCGACTTATAAGGTAATACCGACACAACATAACGGGCTCCCTGGCGCCAGGGCAGCCCGTTTTTTTATCCGGATCAAAATGTTTTGAATATATCCCTCTAATATATTTTGAATAGTTACCGGATTAGTTTACTTTTGCTCCAATCTCTACCCAACAATTGACCCATTGACGGCATTTTATAATCTTCATAAAAATAAGAACGACCATGAAGAAAATCGTTTTACTTTTTGCAGCTGTTCTCTTTGTCGCAGGCACAATCATGGCCCAGTCAGAGCAGAACAAATCTTCTGTCACGATCTCCGAGGGCAGTGACAACAACGACGTTACCGTAACCCAGGATCTGGACGGCGATGACCTCAACGTATCGGATGTTGACATTCTCGACCATTCTGACGACAACGATGTCTATATCAATCAGGATGGCGAAGACATGAGAAGTGATGTCAGCATCACCGACCATTCTGATGGCAACGAAGTTGGTGTTGATCAGTACGGAGAAGGCCAAGACAGCGACGTGGATATTGACAACGGCTCTGATGACAACCTCGTCGGTGTCCTGCAGGTTGGTGAGGACAACGAAAGCGACGTCAGCATCGCCAACGGCTCTGATGAAAACATGGTTTACCTTGAGCAGTACGGTGAAGACAACAACTCTGATGTTGACATCGCCAACGGCAGCGGTAACAACTATGTAGGTACAGGCCAATACGGAGAAGACAATGAGTCTGACGTGTCTATCCTCAATGGAAGCGACGGCAACGCTGTTCTGACCCTCCAGTATGGCGACGACAACGAATCTTCTGTTGACATTTACAACGACTCCAATGGCAACGAGGTTGTCACCGTCCAGGATGGCGACGACAATGATTCTGACGTTGAGATCGGCAATGAATCCAACGGCAACTACGTTGAAACTTATCAGGAAGACTACAACCATGAGTCTGACGTCCTGATCTACCAGCACTCTGACGGCAACGTCATTATGGTTGGCCAGGAAGGCAACTACAGCACCAGCGACGTAGAAGTCTCCTACGGTTCTGACGGCAACTTCATCGACGTTGATCAGAAGAAGTAATCCATCGTTGTTCTTCAACGATTGAAAAGGTAATAACGACACAACATATCGGGCGCCCCTTCACCAGAGAGGCGCCCGTTTTTTTTGGAATAAATCAAACGAATGGCAGAATTTGCGGGCGTTTTGGCAGGATCGTGAATGTTTTTTTCCTTATCTTTGTACAGATGTGAGGTAACCCCTTGGATTGCCTTGCGAAAGATAATTGCATTGCCTATTTTGTCTATAGGGCTGAAATGAATATGGCCTTTCAGCCTTTTTATAAGCGGGCTTCTCTCCTGTTTTGCGCTTGAGAAGAGTTCGCTGCGAACAGTAATACGATCTTCATTGCAGGCGGCTCAGCACTGAGCCGCCCGCTTTTTTTTACCTGGTTTTCTTCCTACCTTTTTTCTCTTCGCGTTGTGAGAGGCTTTCAGGGCTTTATTACAATGTGCCAAAAAGCATGCCAGTTTTTTTGCATTCAGGTTATTTTAGGCCGGGCAGGTTTAAATTATCATGAGTCCATTCCGAATTGAAGGCTTGAAATAATATCCCACAGAGCATATCATTATAAGATTTGGCGAGAGCAGCCCAACCTAAACAAGCACTAACATACTCTCAATCTGTAAATCTGTCCGGATACCTGGGGGCCGGGAAAAATTAACGTAAAAATAATGTCAGAATAACCGGTTTTGATGCCGGGGAATTGTGTTGGGAAAGATCTATATTTGCCAATGCAAAACGTGGTCTTCCACGCCTTTGGGGGATAAAAGAAAACTCACCTTTGCGTGCAGGGTGAGCACCTTAAAAGCAATGACTGTATAAAACAGCTACTCATTCAAAATCACGCGGGCTACTCTGGATTCAAATTCATTTCAGGCTACTAGTATCGGGACTTACAAAACTGGTTTTGCCGGTTTAGGCATAGTTTTTGGTCGTAATTATTCTCCTGGCCAGGAACTGCTGTGCTGGTTGGTAAGATTGTAATGTTTGCTAAAACTTATTCCATTTCATAATCTTATAAAATTTTTTACGACCATGAAAAAATTTGTATTACTTTTTGCAGCTGTACTCTTTGCCACCTTCGCTATGGCACAGTCGAAGGACAACGAATCCGATGTTACGGTTTCGGGCGGCAGCGATGACAACACGGTGATCGTCAACCAGAACCTCGATGGTGATGACCACAACTCTTCGGATGTTTCCATCATGTACGATTCCGACGATAACGAAGTCAACATCAACCAGAAGGGAGAGGACCTGGAAAGCTCTGTCCTGATCGAAGTTGAAAGTTATGACAACGAGGTGAATGTCAATCAGGAAGATGAAGGCAGCGAATCCAGTGTTTACATTGGCTATTACACGTTGGAGAACGAAGTAAATGTCGATCAGGAAGGGGAAGATCAGGAGTCCACTGTTGAGATCGGCGGAGTTGCCGGGTTCAACCTGGTGAATGTTGAGCAGGAAGGCGAAGGGAACGACTCTTACGTCGGCGTCGGCGTTTTCGCAGGGGAAAACGAAGTAAACGTCAGCCAGGATGGCGAAGAGAACGATTCTTATGTAGAAGTTGGTTATGGCGCTGAGGGCAACCTTGTAAATGTTACCCAGGAAGGCGAAGAGAATGATTCCTACGTCGGTGTCGGTTATGATGCCAACAACAACAGTGTAACTGTTGAACAGGATGGTGAGGAAAACGAGTCTTCTGTTGCCATTTCTGACGAAGCCAGCGGCAACGAGGTTGAAGTTTATCAGGATGGTGAAGACCTGGACTCTGACGTTGAGATTGGCAACGAATCCTATGGCAACGATGTTGACGTTTACCAGGATGGCGAAAACCACGAATCTGACGTGCTGATCTACGGCGACTCCAGCGGCAACGAGGTCGAGGTATCCCAGGATGGCAACTACAGCACCAGCGATGTAGAGGTGACTTACGGCTCTGACGGCAACGTCATCGATGTCATGCAGAAGAAGTAAGCAGAAAAGTCAGGGGGAAAACCCTAATGCGAACGGCCCGGGGAGTCAGAATGCCCCGGGCCGTTTTCATTTTCTTTCCATTTGCCGCGAAGCCGGTTAAAAAAATTCCCAATAAAGACATCTTATTCTTCTTTTTTGCGTTAATCAAACTGTCCTGCCAGTAGAAAACCGCTGATAATAGAGTAAGAAGACATCAAACGGCCTTTGATCAATGCGAAACATTCAAACTTCAGTACGGGAAAACTGGGTGGCCGAACGGCTGGCTCCCTTTTTCCGGGAATGTGGCTTTACCTGGCTTCCTCACCTGCATCAGTTCAGGAAGAGCACGGAACGGGGGTTTACCTGCCTGGCCATCGCCGTGAGTGATTGCGAGGGTGGAAGCCTGCTGGAAGCTCATCTGGGCATTCGCATCGATGCCGTGGAAAACCTCACCTTTCCTTTCACCAATGGGCTTCCGGGCTTTCAGCCGGATAGCATGACGCTCGTCACTCCCCTTGCCAGATTAAAGGGGAAGCCTTATGAACGCATCGAACTCAGTGATGAAAACAGTGCTGATGAAGCGGCAGCCGCCATCCGGCAGCAGTTTGAGGAAAAAGGGCTGGCGTTTCTGAGCCATTACAGCAGCCTGGAAAATATGGATAACCTCTTTAATAGAACTCCGGAAGAGCCGCTTCCTCTGGTTTATAGCCAGTCCAACCGCTGTTTCAGGGCGGTGGCCATGGCCCGCCTGCTATCCCGTAAGGATTTTGAACTGCTGGTTGAAAATTATAGCCTTCGCCTGGCGCATGAATTGTTCGTACCACTGCCCACTCTCGACAAGTTTTCACGCCTTGTGGAATTCCTGAGACATTATTCGCAGAATTGAGATATTCCGGTATTCGGTAATCGGTATTTTTACCCGAAATGGGATTTTTCATTATTTTCCCTGTTGGAAATTAAATCTAACATAAATACCCATTTCCGCTATGAAAAGCCGACTCTCCAAAATAGTTTTTGCCGTCCTTTTTGTGGCCAGCTTCAGTACAACCCTGGCTCAATCGTCCATAAAGCGCGTCGAGCCGCCCAACTGGTGGGTGGGCATGAAGAACTCCAGCCTTCAACTCCTGGTATATGGAGATCATATTTCAGACCTGTACCCCTCCATCGATTACAAAGGGGTGAGTGTGGAACGTGTTATCCGGGTACCGAACCCGAATTACCTCTTTGTCAACCTGACAATTGAACCCTACTCCATGCCCGGAAAAATGCAGGTGCGGTTTAAAAGGGGCGATGAGGTAGTGCTTACTCATACCTATCCGTTACTTGCCCGGGAAAAGGAAGGTGAAGCAATGAAAGGTTTTGACAACTCCGATGTGATGTACCTCATTACTCCCGACCGCTTTGCCAATGGAAATCCGGATAATGATTATGTGGAAGGTATGCGGGAAAACCCTGATCGCAGCAATCCGGGCGGACGGCACGGCGGAGACATCAAGGGTATGATCGACAAGCTGGACTATATTGCCGACATGGGCTTCTCTGCCATCTGGCTGAACCCCGTACTGGAAAACGATATGGATTCTTTTTCTTATCACGGCTACGCCATCACTGATTTTTACCGGGTCGATCCGCGGTTTGGTACCAACGAAGAGTACCGCCAACTGGCCGACAGAGCCCGCGAGAAAGGCATCAAACTGATCATGGACATGATCAGCAACCATTGCGGCTCCCGTCACTGGTGGATGGAAGACCTGCCGATGGATGATTGGATCAACTTTCCGGATAAATACGTGCAGACTAACCATAAAAAGGCTGTCATTCAGGATCCTTATGTTTCAACAGCCGATTATAAGGGGTTTACCGACGGATGGTTCGTACGTACTATGCCCGACCTCAACCAACGCAACAGCCTGGTATCCACTTATCTTATCCAGAACAGCATCTGGTGGGTGGAATTTCTGGGGCTGGGAGGCATCCGCATGGATACTTACCCCTACAACGATAAAGATTTTATGTCCGATTGGTCCTGCGCCATCATGGATGAATATCCCAACTTTAACATCGTCGGGGAAGAATGGGTGGGCCTGCCTACCATTGTGTCTTTCTGGCAACAGGGAAAAGAGAACCCTAATGGCTATACTTCCTGCCTCCCCAGCCTGATGGATTTCCCTCTGCAGGAAGCCATGCGCAAAAGCCTCAATGTGAAGAACAGCGACAATGCCTTCCTTCCGCTTTACGAAATGCTGGCTCAGGACTTCCTCTACGCGGACCCTTTCAACCTGGTCGTCTTTCCCGATAACCACGATATGAGCCGCTGGTTTACCCAGGTGAATGAGGATTTTGGTTTTTTCAAGCTGGGCCTGGCCTATGTGCTTACCACTCGTGGTATTCCTCAGATATACTACGGTACCGAAGTGCTTATGAGCAACCCCGGAACAGAGAGCCACGGGGTGATCCGCAGTGACTTTCCCGGCGGTTGGGAAGGGGATAAAGTGAATGCTTTCACCGGCAAGGGATTGAGCGAGGAACAGAAGGAGGCTGTGGAATTTACAAAGAAGCTCATCAACTGGCGCAACGGCGCTGAAGCGATCCACACCGGCCGGTTGATGCACTATATCCCTCAAAATGGGGTTTATGTCTTCTTCCGTTACACCGACAAGGAAAAGGTAATGGTGATCCTGAATGCCAACGAGGCCCCCACTGCACTGGAACTGGGCCGCTTTTCCCAGATGCTGGACGGCGTGGCTACCGGCCGGGATGTGCTTACCGGAAAGTTGTATCAGTTGAAGGCAGGGATCACCCTGCCCGGTAAAGAACCACTGGTGCTGGAGTTGGAGTAAGAGCTTGTTTGGAGGCCACACTTTGGGCTAAAAAATGCCCCTTTTTTGCTGATATGGCGTTGCTTTTTTCGTCCGTACCCCTGGGTATGCACTTCAAAAAGCGCCTTGTCTCATCAAAAAATTGACACTTTTTATCTCCAAAAGCGGCCTCCAAACAAGCTCTAAGTAGCCGGGCATATTAAAATTGAGTATAAAAAGGCCTCAAATTTAAGCGGCAATGGAAAATTGCCGCTTAAAGATGGCCTTCAAGCGCTAATTTCTCATTAGCGCTTGAATTATGATATTTAAAATAAAATCTGTCCGACTACTTATCCGATTAGACTTGACAAGTTTACCAGAAGGCGCCAGGGAGAAAACTTGTCAAGTCTTTCCCAGTGTTACAAAACAGTATTGACACAGTATTTATCGGCTTGAATCACACGCAGGAGATTCCGGAAAGCAAAGATTGACTTCCGGCGACTGTGTGTGATTTCCCCTCCCCTTCGTCACCCCCTCACCCTCTCTTCCCTTCTCACTCCCCTAACTCCTCCACCATCTTCCTGGCACTGGGAAAATCCGGGTCGATCTCCAGCGCTTTCCGATAATATTTCAATGCCATTTTCTCATCTCCGGACCGCAGGTAAGCTTCGGCCAGGCTGTCCCAGGGGTTGGCCTCTTCGGGGTAGAGTTCGGTGTTGATCCGGAAAACTTCGATGGCTTCTTTAGTTTTTCCCTCTTCCAGTAAGGTGTAGCCCATTTGGTTGAGCAACATGGGGCTTTTGCTCTCATATCCGCCCTGTTCCAGCAGCTTTTCAATGTTTTGCCTGAGGTATTGATCTCCCTTCTTCTGAAGGATGCCGTACAGGTAGTTGCCGGCAGGCAGCTGAACCTTTTCCACCGGGCGCTCCAGGGCGGACTGCTCGATGCGTCGGCTGATCAGTTCCGCGATGTTGCGGTCGGTATTGGCCAGCACTATGAACAGGTATTGTTCTTTGAGTATGATTTCCACCACAGCGCTTACTCCCGGCCCTCCGCCGGCGAAGCCCAGCACAGCGCCTTCCTGGCCGATGATGTTTTCCCAGGCAGGAGGAGCATCAGAATAATCAGTGAGCATCAGGGCTTTGCTCTTGTCGCTGATCAGCTTATCGGTGTAGAACAATGCCTGGAAGAAATCCAGTTGTTCGGCAGCAGTGGAATACATTCCACCATCGGGGGTCGGATATTCCAGAAGAGGAGTATGGTCCACTTTTTCTCCGCTGAGCGTATAACGGTAACTGCGCGCCTCCCCTTCGATCTCTTCGGCAATCCGGCAAAGCGTGTTCGTGGCGCCAAGGGGTTGGAATATGTTTTCCTGGAGCAGTTGTTCATAGCTCTTGCCGCTTACCTTTTCCAGGATGGCGCCGAGTACGATATAGCCATAGTTCGAATATTGCTGATCGGTACCCGGTTCGTAGGCCAGGGGTTCCTCCCTGAGGAGTGGAATGATGTCATCGATACTTTTGTAAGAGCGGATGTTATCCAGGTATTCGGGAATGAAGATATCGCCGAAGCCGGCAGTGTGGTTCAGCAACTGCCGGAGGGTGATCTTCCCGGCTATATCTGCCGGAAAGCCGAGCTGGAATTTTGCCAGTTTATCTTCCAGCGTGAGCTGGCCGGCTTCAACCATCTGAAGCACCAGCACGGCGGTATAATCCTTGTTGATGGAGCCTATGCGAAACTTGGTGTCCATTGTATTGGGCACCTTATTTTTAATATCGGCATATCCGAATGCCTGCTGGTAAAAGGGTTTTCCTTTCTCCGCCAGGAGCACCACTCCTGAAAACCAGCCCATATCGTGATATTCACCTGCGATCCGGGCGGCCTCCCGGGCGATCTTTTCTTTTGAAGCGATCTCGGGCCAAATGGTTTTTTCGCTTTGAGCGGGGTTGAAATTGCCGTGGTTGGAAAGGCCCGCTTCTTTGAAAGAAGGGGTTTCTTCCATCATAGCCGGCGTTTGAGGGCCGGTTGGCCCGGCGGTGGCCATTCGGCAGGCAAGTAATAGAAAGATCAGGGCCGGAGTGATTTGCTTTTTCATGTTTTTCTGTTTTTTGCCCAAAGAAGCAGGATTGCCGGCCTCCCCGCAACTTAATGTGAAGAGTGCCCGGCTTTTTGTTACGGTTGGCCGCAACGGCGGTAGCGGCTCATTGGTAACAAAACCAGGAGTATTGATCACAATTCCTGGTGCAAAAGCCCGGGAATGGTGATATTTGCGGCGATGAAACCCTGGACGGAAACCATACTGCACCTTGCCTTCTGGCTGTTTTGCCTGTGGATACTCTATACCGCCTTTGCATTTGAAAGTGTAGAAATAGTGGTGGAAAACGGGATGGAGCGTGAAATGTACGTCCGGGCCAGCGGTGTCCTGCCTTCCATGGTGATCGTCCTGGCGGGCAAAGCTCTTTTCTTTTACGGCGCCGCTTTTTACGTCCTGCCTGAGTATTTTGCAAAGCGGAAGTGGCAACGGCTTTTATATTCACTGGGGGCGTTGTTGCTGGCCTGCCAGCTGGTGGAGTGGGGGGCGCATCATTTGCTGTTCGGGATAAAGGTTCTGATCCCGGTTGGAATGGACGTTCTTTTCAGTCTTCTGTTCCTATTTGCGGCTTTTGCTTACCGCCTTTCCAAAGACTGGTGGAACAATGAACGGCAGCGGGCGCTCCTGGCAGAGGAAAAACTGGCCGCCGAGCTGAATTACCTCAAGGCTCAGCTCAATCCTCACTTCCTGTTCAATACCTTGAACAACCTCTACGCGCTGGCGGAACGGGAGGGTAACGCCCCTCTGTCCGACGGCATTGCCAGCCTGGCGGAGCTGATGCGCTATGCCGTTTACGATTCCCGGGCGGATTACGTACCTTTAACCAAAGAGCTTCGGTTCATTCAGAGCATGGTGGAAATGCAAAGCCTGAGCCTCGAAGAATCCGATGATGTGGATATCGCCCTGCAGTTTTCCGGCGAAATGAAGCGGTTGAAAATAGCGCCTCTTCTCCTCGTGCCCTTTGTGGAAAATGCCTTCAAACACGGTATCCGTTACGGGCGGCATTCGGTGATCAACATAAAAGCTGAAGTGGAAGGCCGGCAGCTCCGTTTCCTGGCCACCAATACCATTCAGGAACAGGGGCGGCCACACGAGGAGCGTACCGGAGTCGGGCTGGAAAATGCCCGCCGGCGCCTGGAGTTGCTCTATCCCGGCCGGCACCAACTGGATATTGGCCGGAATGGGGATATTTTTTCCGTAAACCTTCAAATCAGCCTCAATGAAGAGGACGCAGCATCAGGAGGGCAGGATTAAATGTATCGCGGTGGATGACGAGCCACGGGCCCTGGAAGTGATCCGGATCCATGCCGATAAAGTCCCTTTCCTGGACCTTCAGCGCACCTTCCGCAGCCCGGTAGAGGCCTTGGCCTGGCTGAAGGATAACCCCGATACGCTTGTTTTTCTGGACATCAACCTGCCGGATGTTTCCGGCCTGACCTTCCGGGAACTGGCCGGGGGCCGGCCGATGATCATTTTTACCACTGCCTATTCCGAATATGCCGTTGAGAGCTATGAACAGGATGCGGTTGACTATCTCGTCAAGCCTATTCGTTACGAGCGGTTCCTCAAGGCAGCTCTCCGGGCGAAGGAGCGATGGCGGCCCCGGCAGTTGAAGGAGGGGCCCACCCCGGAAGAAAATGCCGAAGAGAGCCTTTCCGGGCACTTGTTCATAAAAAGCGGCAAAAAGCACTTCCGCCTTGCCATCGAGGAGATCCTTTTCCTGGAAAAAGACGGGAACTACCTCTGGTTTTATACTCCGGAACGACGGCTGCTGTCCCGCTTCAGCATGAATGAGGCACTGGAAATGCTGCCGGCCTCCCGCTTTATGCAGGTCCACCGCTCCTATATTGTGGCTCTGCCGCATGTAGAAGAGGTTGAAAAACATCAGGTGGTGATTGGGGCCCGGGCCATCCCGGTGGCGAAGGCCTACCGGGAGGCTTTATTTTCACAGCTGGCCGGTGGCGGCGGGCTCAAACCGTAAGCGGTCTTTTTCTATCCTCCCGGTTGAAGGCGGCCATCGCCCTTTTGGATATCTGCATGGAAGCCTCCCATTGAGCCGGGATGATCTCATCGGCGCCCAGCTGCTCCATGACTTCTATTTCGGAGTTCATAGCTATCCGGTCATTTCGCCTCCAGCAACCGGATCTGTCGCTTCGGGAGAAGCTCCGCCGGGCCCGCCTTAGCCGGGGCGGGTTGGATGCCAACGCTCAGGAGAATGGCGCGCTCTTCGATCAGCTTGCCCTCTTCATCCAGCGTTTTCAAAACGATCCGATCCGGCAATTCCGATTCAACCCGATACCAGGCGCCGCTTTCGGTATATACCTTGCCGCAAAAGCTGATCTCGGCTTCCCGGTAGTTTTCCCGGATAAAGTTGTTTACGCCCTCCGGCAACTCCCCCCGGCCCAGGCGGATGCGGGTTTCTATCCAGCTGCCATCCTCCTGGAAAAACGCTTTTTTCAACCCTTCTTCGTCCTGGAAGAAAGCGACGATCCCATCGTGGCGCTCTTCCCAGAACGGCGCTTCGATCTCCGGATACAATTGGGCGAAGCTTTCCCGAACGGCGGCCGGTATATTGTCATTTGCACTTGTGGCTGAAGTGGCCGCGGCCCAGAGGAGTAAAGCTAAAATGGAATTTTTCATAAGTATTTAGTTTTGCTTTTGTTTTTAATAGTAAAACTATTGTATAGACAAGCAAAACTAAAATAAGTTTAGAGTGGATTGGAGTTTTTTCCGGCCCGGGAAAAAAACTGTAGCCATGCTTCTATGAACCTTAACCCCTCCGAATGCATTCCACTATGCAACCCCCGGGAAAAAGCCGCCTTCCTTTGTCCTTCCCTGAGAGCTTGTTTGGAGGTGGCAGGTATTGAGTATCCTATTCCACCAGGCCCATCACTACGCTGAATTGCAGGCTGCGGTTCTTATAGATACCGGGATTAATATCCAGTGGCATTCCATGTTGGCTGATTAGTTGAGGCGCTTCGAGCAAACTGGACAGCCCGTGAATATAGCGCGCCTGAAGGTGCAGCCGTTTAACCACAGTAAAACCAAAGCCAAGGGCCAGGCCCCAATCAATATCCTTAATAGTGATTAATCTGCCCAGGCCAATATTTTCCTCTATCGTACGAGAAGCAGCCGATAGCAGGGTACTCACCTCCGCTCCTGCCTCCAGATAAAATTCTTCTACCGGATAAAAACGAGACAGAAACGGGAAACTCAGGTATTCAAAACGGTTCGTTGTCCCGGTTTCCCTGAAGGTGAGTATAGGATTGTCCATCCGGTAGCCTTTTTGGGCATAAAGGGCATTGGCGGATAGCGCAAACCGGTTAGAGAACCGGTAGGTGGCCGCCAGGCCGGCCTGCAGCCCCGCCAGCCATCTCGTTTGCCCGTTGAAACTGCTCACAAAAGGCTGGCCATCGCGAGGGGCAATTTCCTGCAGCAGGGAAAAGTTGGGGCCGCCCATCAGCCCCAGGGTAAATTTTTTCTGGGCAATGGCGGGAAAGAAGAGAAGGAAGAGAAGAAAGAGCGTTAGGGGTAATTTCATAAGCTCCGTTTTCATTATGGAACGGCGAAAGGGTGTAAAACTGCACAGGACAGTAGCTTTTTAACTTCCGGGCTAGAGGAAAATAGTGGGAAAAACCTTCCAGGTTGAAAGAACCTGGAAGGTTGATGAGAAGGTGGAAAGCGAGGGGTATTACACCTTGATCTGCGACTTAATGCTCGAAGAGAGATACTCCCGGTTCAGCCGGGCAATATTGGTCACGGAGATCTCTTTCGGGCATTCCGCTTCGCAGGCCGTAATGTTGGAGCACATGCCGAAGCCCTCCTCATCCATCTGCCTGACCATGGCCTGAGCGCGGCGGCTGGCTTCTACCTGGCCCTGTGGCAGCAACGCCAGGTGAGATACCTTGGCGCTGACAAACAGCATGGCCGAAGCATTGGGGCAGGCGGCAACGCAGGCTCCGCATCCGATGCAGGCAGCCGCGTCGAAAGCCTCTGACGCCTGGTCCTTTTCAATAGGAATGGCATTGCCGTCTTGCGGCGCACCGGTACTGACCGAAATGTAACCTCCGGCCTGCATGATGCGGTCAAAAGCCGAACGGTCCACCGCCAGGTCTTTAAGGACGGGGAATGCGCTGGCCCGATAGGGCTCGATGACGATGATATCGCCATCCTTGTAGTGGCGCATGTGCAACTGGCAGGTTGCCGTACCCCGGTTGGGGCCGTGGGGCTGGCCGTTGATCACCAGGCTGCAGGTGCCGCAGATCCCTTCCCGGCAGTCGTGCTCAAAAGTTACGGGTTCTTCCTTTTTGGCGATCAACTCTTCGTTGAGCACGTCCAGCATTTCCAAAAAGGACATGTGCGGGTTGGCTTCCACCTGATAGGATTCGAAGCGCCCTTTCTCTTTGGGGCCTTTCTGCCGCCATATTTTAAGCGTAAGCTTCATTGTCTGGTCTTTTTTAAGTTTTAGCAATAACCGGCATCCGTGAGGAATCTTTTACACTTTTACACTTTTCCGCCTTTCCACAACAAATGCACTGATACACTGATACACTACTTATAACTCCGCGTCTTCAGCTCAACATTCTCGAAGACGAGTTCCTCCTTATGAAGGACGGGTTCTTCATCCCAGCCCTTGTATTCCCAGGCGGAGACATAAGTGTAGTCTTCGTCATCGCGCAGCGCCTCTCCTTCTTCCGTCTGATATTCTTCGCGGAAGTGGCCGCCGCAGGATTCGTTGCGGTCCAGAGCGTCAAGGACCATCAACTCGCCGAGCTCAAAGAAGTCGGCCACGCGGTGTGCCTTTTCCAGCTCGGGGTTATAGTCGTTCATCGAACCGGGAACGAAAACATCTTTATAGAACTCTTCGCGCAGTTCCTGTATCATCGTGCGCGCCTTCTTCAGCCCCTCGGCGTTGCGCGACATGCCGCAGTAGTCCCACATGATCTTACCGAGGCGGCGATGGAAGCTTTCTACGGACTGGCCGCCCTTGACGTTCATCATCTTTTCTAGGCGCTCGCGGGTATCCTTTTCGGTATCGAGGAACTCCTGAGCGTTCGGGTCGAACTTTGGTGTCCGGATCTCATTGCTGAGGAACTGCCCGATGGTGTAGGGCAGCACGAAGTATCCGTCGGCCAGGCCCTGCATGAGCGCGGACGCTCCCAGGCGGTTGGCGCCGTGGTCCGAGAAATTGCACTCTCCGATGGAGAACAACCCCGGGATGTTGGTTTCCAGGTTGTAATCGACCCAGAGGCCTCCCATGGTATAGTGAACGGCAGGGTAGATCTTCATCGGCAGCTGATAGGGATTCTCCCCGGTGATCTTTTCGTACATCTCAAAAAGGTTGCCGTACTTCTCTTCCACGACTTTTTCACCCAGCTCACGGACTTTGGCATCGCTGGGATTGTGGAGGCCCATGGAGTGGGCTTTTGATTTGCCGTAGCGCATGATGGCGTCATCAAAGTCGAGGAAAACGGCCAGGCCGGTGGGTGCTACGCCCAGGCCCTCATCGCAGGCCACTTTGGCGGCGCGGGAGGCCACGTCACGGGGCACCAGGTTGCCGAATGCCGGATAGCGGCGCTCCAGGTAGTAATCGCGGTCTTCTTCCGGGATGTCATTGCCGGTTTTTCTGCCTTCGCGAATGGCTTTGGCGTCCTCCTGCTTTTTGGGCACCCATACCCGGCCGTCGTTGCGCAGCGATTCCGACATGAGGGTCAGCTTCGACTGGTAGTCGCCCGACTGGGGGATGCAGGTGGGGTGGATCTGAGTGAAGCAGGGATTGGCCATGTAGGCGCCGCGGCGGGTGGCCCGCCAGGCAGCCGTGACGTTGCAGTTCATGGCGTTGGTGGACAGGTAGAATACGTTGCCGTAGCCGCCGGTGGCCAATACGACGCAATGGGCGGCGTGGCGCTCCAGCTCACCCGTCAGCAAGTTGCGGACGATGATGCCGCGCGCCTTGCCGTCAACCAGCACCAGGTCGAGCATCTCGTGGCGGTTATACATCTCTACGCTGCCCAGGGAGATCTGGCGGGAAAGCGCCTGGTAAGCGCCCAGCAACAGCTGCTGGCCAGTCTGCCCCCGGGCGTAGAAGGTGCGGCTCACCTGCACCCCGCCGAAGGAGCGGTTGTCGAGCAGGCCACCGTAATCGCGGGCAAAAGGCACCCCCTGAGCTACGGCCTGGTCGATGATGTTGCGGCTCACTTCGGCCAGCCGGTGTACGTTGGCCTCGCGGGAGCGGTAGTCTCCGCCTTTAATGGTATCGTAAAAGAGGCGATAGACGCTATCGCCGTCGTTGGCGTAATTCTTGGCGGCGTTGATGCCCCCCTGAGCGGCAATGCTGTGGGCGCGGCGGGGGCTGTCATGGAAAGTGAAGCATTTGACGTTATAGCCGAGTTCGCCCAGCGAGGCAGCGGCGGAAGCACCTGCCAGGCCGGTGCCGACTACGATGATCTCAATTCGCCTTTTATTATTGGGAGCCACCAGGTTCATGGTGCCGCGGTAGCGCGTCCATTTTTCTGCTAGTGGCCCGGGAGGGATATTACTATCAAAGCTCATGGCTAAGGATTTATTGATTTTTAACAATTTATTCTGGTTGTGGGGCATGCCTAATGAAAGAAATACATATAGACCGGAATGATGGCAAAACCCAACGGCACAAGAATAGAATATGCTTTCCCCAGGCCTTTGATGAAAGGGGTATATTTTTTGTGGTTGAGGCCCAGCGTCTGAAAGGCGCTCTGGAACCCGTGTAGCAGGTGAAAAGCGACAACCGCCATTGATACCACGTAAAAAATGACGAATCCCAGGTTTTCGTAGGCCACCGCCACGATGGCGTAAAGGTCCTTCACCTCGTGGCCGTCGTAGTTGGCCATGGGCAGGTTGCCCAGTTTCATCTGCAGCCAGAACTGATACATGTGGATGGCGAGGAAGATGAAAATGATGGTCCCCAGCCACCCCATGTTGCTGGCGGCAAAACTGTTGGTGCCAACAGTGCGGGTGGATTTGACCGCGTAGCCCTGAGAGCCCCGGGCCTTGCGGTTCTTACTCCACAGCAACCAGCCCTGTATGGCATGGATGAGGAAAAAAGCGTACAAGAGGTAGGAGACCGTTTTAATGAGCGGGTTGGTGGTCATGAACTTGGCGTAAAGGTTGAACTTTTCGCCACCGTCGTTATACAACAGTTGCAAATTGCCCGCCAAATGGACCACCAGGAAGAGGATCAGGAACAGCCCCGTGAGGCTCATCACCACCTTGCGCCCAATGGAAGATGTTAGAAAATTGGATAACCAACTCATGTTTCTCGTTTTTGACGTTTCTCGTTTTTTGAAAAAATGTAGCGCCTACAAATCTATCCTTTAAGACGCACTTGCCCAACTTATGTTCAGGCTAGCTTTTCCGGGCGTTTTTATTTAGAATGATTCAAAACTACTGGACTTTGGACGGTCCTAGGGTAAAGTCGGAAATCGGAAGGCGGAAGGCGGAAAAACAGGCGTTGAGCACCTATTTGGACCCAAATTCCGACTTCCGATTTCCCACTTCCGACTTCAAATGGGGCACGTCCAAAGTCCAGAAAACTAGATGGGTTTCAGCCTTACTTATTGATGCCGCCTCCATTGCAGGACTTATTGAACAAGCGCAACCCCGACGGCGTTTCCTCTGTGAGAGGTAGCGAAAGAATTAAAGCCTCCTCCAAACAGAAAACGTAAAATATGGAAAAAACAAGGAAGCCTCCCCGCGTGAGCTTTTCCCACTTCCTCGAAAAATTCCCGGAAGTGGAGCTCCCCATCACTCTGGCCGAGGAGGCCCACCACGCTTTCAGTCAGAAGAACGAGCCGTTGCCCCCTCTGATGATCGAGCAATTCATCCTCCCCCTGGAAGAACAAGGTATAGATGATTACACAGAGTTCGTAGCCTGTATGAGGATACCGGAAACCCACGAATTTCACGCCGTAATTTACTGGCGGGCCGGGTTGTTGAACTATCAATATACCCTGGCCACCTTCACTAAGAAAGGCGAGCTGATCGACAAACGGGTTATCGGCGGAACCTTCTCCGATGGGGTGGTGTTAACCAGTTCAGTTGTCACGATCGACGAAGACTGGACGATCTATGTTGTTTCGGGCCAGGCCAGGCCAGGTGAAAAAGATTACGACGCTTCTTCCAGTACTGCCTATAAATTAGAATTGCTTCCCGAAGGACAGATCGTAAACAGCATTGAATAATGTTTTCCTTACTGCCTGCATCATTCCCCGATTTTTGATAAACTGTTAAATTCGTTATTGAACTGAACCAACGGCCTTCACTTACCGTAGGCTATTTTGAATAAAATCCAGAGGCGAGCACCGGCCTTCAGTAACCTCGAAACCAAAGAATGTATGAAAAGCCTCGCCTGCTGCCAACCAATGCGGCATATACCTTAAAAACATGAGTAAAAAGAGAAAATCTAAAAATACAGGAAACAAACTAAGCGCCCAGCAACTGCAACGCGAACTTTTAAAGCTCTTCCAAAGACATCCCAAGAAACGGCTAAACCCCAAACAGGCTGCCCGAAAGTTAAAGATAGCCAACAACAAGGATTCCGTGCAGTCTGCCCTTGACCGGCTGGTTGAAGAGAAAAAACTCCATCCGCTCGGCGATTACAAATACAAATTGCGCTTTCAGCCTCAGGAGGGGGCAAACGGTAACGGTAAAGACGCCAAATTCCTTGAAGGCATCGTTGATATGACCCGCTCCGGAGATGCCTACATCATCTGTGAAGGGCAGGAAAATGACATTCACGTTTCCTCCAAATACCTCGACAACGCCATGAATGGCGACAAGGTCCGGATCCGGGTGTGGACGCCCCGCGGGCGCCGCAAGCCGGAAGGAGAGGTCGTCAAGGTGCTGGAGCGCCGACAGGACCACTTCCTGGGCACCCTTTGGCTCTATCCCGGCCATGCCATTGTTTCTCTCGATACCCGCCCTCCCATGGACGTGGCAGTGGAACTGGGTAACATCAAAGAGGCTAAGGACGGCCATCGCGTGGTCATTAAGATCCTCGACTGGGAGGGCAAAGGCAAGTTCAAACATCCCACCGGCATCGTGACGGCCGTGCTGGGAGAAGCCGGCAGCCACGACATCGAGATGAAATCCATCCTCATCAACAACGGTTTTGAGCTGGATTTTCCGGAAGAAGTGCTGCGGGAATCCGAATACCTCTCCGGCAAGATCAGCCAGCAGGAGATCGCCCTGCGCCTCGATATGCGAGATGTCACTACCTTCACCATTGACCCTGAAGACGCCAAGGACTTCGATGACGCCCTTTCCATCCGCTATCTCGAAAACGGTGAAATGGAAGTGGGCATCCACATCGCCGATGTAACGCACTACATCAAGGAGGGCACCCCTCTGGATAAAGAAGCACTCAAACGTTCTACCTCGGTTTATCTTGTGGACCGGGTGCTGCCCATGTTGCCGGAGCGCCTGTCCAACGACCTTTGCTCGCTGCGGCCCAATGAAGACCGCCTGGCCTACTCGGCTATTTTTGTCTTCGACAAGGGCCTGAAGATCATCAACCGCTGGTTCGGCCGCACCATTATCCATTCGGACCGCCGATTTACCTACCAGGAAGCCCAGCAGGTGCTGGAGGGGCACAGCGGAGAGTTCGCCAACGAACTGCGCCATCTCAACCGGATCGCCAAACACCTGCGCAAACAACGCTTCAAGCATGGGTCCATCAATTTCGAGACGGATGAAGTGCAGTTCCGCCTGGATGAGCATGGTGCACCCATTGAAGTATTCGTCAAGGAACGCCTGGACGCTCACATGCTCATTGAAGACTTCATGCTGCTGGCCAACAAGGAAGTGGCCACTTTCATCGCCATGAAGGGCCGCAATGAGGAGATCCCCTTCGTCTATCGCGTCCACGACGAGCCCGACCCCGAAAAAGTGGAAGAACTGGCGCGCTTCGCCCGCGAGATGGGGTTCGATATGAACATCAGCTCCCCGCGCGAGATCGCCCGCTCTTACAACCGCCTGGCGGACGCGGCAGATAAGGACCCCGCTCTGAGGTTGCTCAGCCCTATTGCCATCCGGACTATGGCGAAAGCGGCCTACACCACCGACAATATCGGCCACTACGGCCTCGGCTTCAATTATTATACCCACTTCACCTCGCCTATCCGCCGCTATTCCGACGTGCTGGCTCACCGCCTGCTCGACAAGAACCTGGGCAAGCGGCAATTCTACCGGGCCAATAAACTGAAGCTGGAAGAAGAGTGCAAGCACATATCCCAGCAGGAGCGCCGCGCCATCGAGGCCGAGCGCGAATCCATCAAGTACAAGCAGGTCGAATACATCGAGAAACACATCGGCGAGGTGTTTACCGGTTACATCTCGGGAATTATCGATTCGGGTATTTTCGTCGAGCTGAAAGATAACCGGATCGAGGGCATGGCTCCTTTCGAAAACCTGGACGAGCCTATGGAAGTGGCCGATTCCCGCCTGCGCATCAAAGGCGCCTATTCCGGTAAGGAGTATAAAATGGGGCAGGAGGTCAAAGTCCGCATTGTGCGCGCCGACCTGGCCCGGCGGCAGATCGAGATGGATTGGATCCGGGAGGAGGAAAAAGAACTGGCTGGGCCGGCCGGCAACAGCAAAGGCCGGCAGCGAAGCCGGGGCAGGAATAAAAGAGGAAAATAGAAACCCGGCCCGCAGAAGATGCAAATGCAAAAGCGGTTATTGATCTGGCACGATGTACGGGTGCAGCATCAATAACCGCTTTTGTATAAAAAAATACCGCCGGATCCGGATCCGGCGGCATAGATAAATATTTGAAGGAAAACGTGGTGTTCGTTGTTGTAGCGGGCTGAGTTCATATTCATATTACAGCCGCGCCGGGAAAGTCCGGATACCATGCTTACAGCGTTTCCAGCGCAAGCATGATATCGGACAGCTGTACCTGTTCAGGTACGATATTAATGGTCAGATTCTCCATAATGATGGCCGGCTGGCGGGAAAAGTAGTAATTCCCTTCGTCGTCACTTTCAGTAATGACGATGATTTCCGCCTTGACTCCTGTTGGCAGCCCGCTCCGGCAGATGCTGTAAGTGCCTTCCTCATCGCTTTCATCCATCCGGATAACGGTATTAAAGCTCTGCAGAGCCACGAAAGCAGCTGTATTCTGCAGGGAGAAGCCAACAGGCAGGCGCACGCAGGCTGTTGCGTTGCCCGGGCCATTTTCGGCATAGCGGGCGCATTGCAGCCAGCCCAGCTTGCCGGTCAGTATTTCAAAGCCCTCTTCCCACTCGCCGCTGCTTTCGTTAAAGAATTCCGCAGCGCGGATCGAGGTTTCCTGTTCATTTATTTCCGTCCACTCCAGTTCATTTGCGTCGCTGACATTTCCGGAGAAAAGGCGCAATTGAGGATTATAATTTGCAGTAGATAGTTGCAGGCTGATGTTTTGGCCTTCGGCAATCCGAAGCAACTGGCCGTCCTTGCGTACTTCCAGGAATACAATCCCTGCTGATTCGAGCAGGCGGCTGTTGGAAGCGGTAGCCGCGTTATTCCGGATCAGGCTGCCTTTGTTGTGGATCTCAAGTAAGTTTGCCTGAACCACCCCGGCCACGGGGCTTCCGTCCTGCATAGCCAAAACATTGGGAGGAATGACAATCTGCCCGCTGCCGGGCACCGGTAAAACCTGTTCTTTGGAAGCTTCCCAGCTGTAAGATAGCGGAGTTGTTTTTGCCGCTTCAAAGAACCTGGAAATGTCGCCGGAAGTAAGCTCTGCCGGTTCAAATACGTCGATGTCTTTCTGACAGCCAGACAAAGCGAGCATCATTCCTATCCCGATGGTAATGTAAACAAAATGCCTTCTCATTCACTAAAACCTTTGTTCAAACCTCCGGTTTTCTTCCGGCCACTAGTTGTGCGTTATCAATTCAGGTATTCCATATTCTAGATACCCTGAAAAGCGTTTGCGTTGCCTGAGGGGATAATTTTTTTTGTTTTTTTGAAAAGATGGGTGGAGGGAAACTGAAAATTGTGGCTACAGGGAGAGGGAAAACAGAATAGTGGGGTAGGGCGGAAGTCCCGTCGGCTGAAACTTCCGCCGCTGGCTTTATTTTCGCACCAGGTTCATTTCAAGAAACGGAAAGCGCTGGCCATCCTCCATTATCATGAATCCTTTTTCATTCCATTTGTCATCTTCCTGCAGGTTGATGACATAAAGGATCTTTCCGCCCGGTACGGGGATCTCCCACTCCAGCAGGTTCTCATCTTTTAACCTGGCCTCATACTGGCCGCTTCTACCGGTGGCCAGGTACGACCTCATCCAGTAGTGCCCGGCCTCAGGGTCGTAAGACAGTATTCCGAGGGCGTCATGGACAACCTTTCTCTCGCTCGTCCCTCTTCCTTGGATCAACAAAACGGTGGAGTCCAGCTTGAATTGTATCTTTTCCGTTTGACGGAAAGTTGCCTTTTCGCGTTGGGGAGTGTACATCCATCCGTCCCCTTCCCATCCGCCCGCCATAGCGGCGAGGGCGTTCAGGGCTTTTTTATGAGCGGTATTGGTTGGAGGCATTTCCTGCTGGGTGTAGGCCATGGTGTAAAAAAGTGAAGTTAAAAAGATTAAAAACAGCCGCATAGGGTAAAAATTTTGGTTCGTGGCAAATGTAAAGCCATAGGAGGCGGCATGCGTAGTAAAAATGCGACATTCTCACTTTACACCGACATGCTCGATGCGGGAAATGTACGCTTCGAACAAGTTGGGAGCAGTGCCCACGATGGAAAAACAATCCTTGTTGAAGTGAGCCGGGTCGAAGTATCCCTGCTCGAAGAGGACATCCTGTCGGGGCTTGTCTTCCAGCAGGAGTTGAATAAGGGCGCTACGGAAGCGCCGCACCCGTGCGAATTCCTTTGGGGTAAGGCCCACCTCCGCTTTGAATCGGCGCTGCAGTTGGCGCATGCTCATCGTGGCCTGCCGGGCGGCCTCTTCGATGCGGATATTGCCGCCGGCTTCCAGAATGCACCGAACGGCATTCTGTATGCGCTCATCCGCCTCAGGCTGCCGCTTCTCCACAAACGCTGTAATAACCGGCGTTAGAAACTGAAAATCCTCCAGCCCGGAGCGAAGCCGCCTGAATATCGCCGAAGTATCCAACCCTTCCAGATGATCCCCGACTGGCGGCGCACTGCTTACGGGCTGGCGCGGATCAATACCGAGAATCGGCCTGGCCCAACCTGGCCGAAGCCTTATCCCCAAATATATTACGTCAGGCGCTGCTTCCACATGCCGGATGGCCGCAGTCGGGTAAACCAAAGAAGGAGGCCGAAGGGGAACGCCTTCCCTTGCCATAAATAGTAGAGAAACGCAGCCGTCAGGCACTACCTTATGCTGAAGCGGCCGAATGATCCGGCTATTCGGCCGGTATTCAAACCGCCAGTATGCGGCAATGCAGTACTCGATATCCTGCGGCGGCGGTATTTCCTGGTACAGGATCATGCCTGAAGATAAAAGACTGGCCGAAAAAACTTTACTCTCCCCTTCATTTTCCTTATTTTATGGTTTACTATTGTTGAACCGAATGTTGCCCGACATAACGAATCAACCAAATCAACCAGCCATGGGTATGCTCAACGATCTGAAAAAATTGCTTTTCGGAGCCAAATCAGTAGCTAAGTCAACCGGCAAAAAAGCCGCTGAAGCAGGTAAAGAAGCCGGTGAGGAGTTTGTAGAACGGTCTAAGGAGTTCTACGGTAAGACCCGGGAACGGGTAAGTGATATCAAGGAAGAATATGGGCCCAAAGCCAGAGAAGCTGCTGATGATGCCCGCCGTTTCGCTGAGGATATTGTCGATGAGGCCTGGAGCAAGGGAAAAGAGTACAGTGATAAGGCCCGCAGGGCAGCCGATGATTTTTTTGAAAAAAAGGAAGCCGGCGATGAGCCGGAAGCCTATAAATCCACTGCGATGCAGGATGACGATGAACTGCTGTTCGACGATGAAAAGGACAGCCCCGCCGGAGAGCCGGAAACGCCGGAAGAGGAATCCCGGCAGTACCGCAAGACCGTTGCCGACGATGTAGGTGAGAAACTATTCGACGCCGCCGGCAAAGCCGGCAAAAAAGCGCAGGACATTTCTGAAAAAGTAGGAAAGGAGGTCCTGGACAAGGGGGGGCAGGCCTGGGAAAAGTTCCAGGAGGTATCGGAAAAAGTGGGAAAGCGTCTGATGGACACTTCCGAAGAAGTGGGCGGAAAGCTGATGGGCAAATTCAACGAGTTGGTCGAAAAGGCCAACGAAGAGGCTTCCAAAGAGTCTGTGGAGGAACTCACCAAAGAGGCGGAAAAACTGAACGAAGAGCTGGAACGCCGTATTAAGGAACGGGGCGAGCGCTCCAACGTCGAAAACCTGGAGCGAGATAAGAAGGAAGGGCCCCTCGGCGGCTTCGACAGCTTCTTCGACCGCGCCGCCCGCTACGCCGACGGGGATTACCACGACAAGGGGGGCAAAGATATGCAGATCAAAAAAGACCCGGACTACAAACCGAAGGAAAAAGAAGGTAAGGTCCGCGGCTTCGAAGACCTCGATGGCGACGGTGACGAGATCATCGATGACGCTATTATTGATGATGAAGATTAGAACAAGTTGGAAATTGGAAGTGGGAATTGCGAAGTCGGAAAGCGTAAGTGAAAAGTCCCCCTAAAATCGAAGAATATTCCGCCTTCCGATTTCCCACTTCCGATTTGGTTTTACTGCACCAGCACCCGTCTCGTTGTCACTTCTCTTCCGCTTTCTACTCTGAGCAGATAGACGCCTTTGGGCAGATTGGAAGGAAGTTCCATGCGTGTCCTGGCCCCGGAGGTTAATTGCTGCCGGATTATTTCCCTGCCGGTGAGGCTGTAGAGGACAGCCTGCGCGCTTGGCCCCGGAGAGTTTTTGTTGATCAGTTCGATAAAGTCCTGAGCCGGGTTGGGCTGAAGCACCCATTCATTTCCTTTCCCCCTGAATTCTACCGTTATGACATCAAAATAGGTGGTGGCCCCGTCGTAATCGGCCTGCACCAGCCGGTAGTAGTTGAGGCCCCGCGAGGGGGTAGTGTGCACAAAACTGTACTCCTGCGGCTCAAGGGTGCTGCCCGCGCCGCTTACGCGGGTGAGGCGATCAAACTTCTGCCCGTCCGGGCTGTGCTCCAGCTGAAAGTAGTCGTTGTTCTCCTCTGTAGCTGTTGCCCAATGCAGGGCGACTGAAGAGCCTTCTGTTTGAGCGGTGAAAGAGGTGAGCGTGACGGGAAGGGCGACGCCCAATTGGAAGGCCATGGCCTCGAGCAGGTTGCTGCAATTACAATTTGGATCTTTAATTGCTGCCGTCAGGTCAGAAAACTTCATATCGGTTCCGGAACCTGAGTGGCTGGCGGTAAAAGTATGGTTCCCATCTGTCATGATGATCTGGGCATTTCCGGTGCCGGAGATTTCAGTCAGGTTATTGATCATGACTGTTTTCATAAAAAATATCGTGACTTTTGCATCAGGGACATTCAAAGTTTGCGAGCCAATATCAATGATGCTGTTTATGGTTAAAGTAATATTGGATGAACCCGAGGTAGTTACCTGAATGATGTCATCACTACCAGTTGTACAGTTTATGAATGCTGTTGTAGCTCCGCCTGCTGCGGCATCCACTGAACACGTAGTTTGGCCGAAAGAAAAAATGGGGAAAAACAGGAGGAGGAGGGGGAAGAAAACCAGAGTTCCGGGGTTGGCCGCTAAAAAACCATTAAAATTGTTAACCCTTTGAGGTTTCCCGGAGGCTTCATTTTTCCTCTGGGACTTCTTAAAGAAATAGTACGGCGTGTAGTTCATCTTCTTCATAGTATTTGCGTTTTCTCACGTTGGAAATAAGAGCTTACCGCCTCTTCTCCAGCCCCGACAGTTGCCTGCTTTGCGGGCTGCCGCTTACAGGTAAGGAGGGGCCGGCAGGCGCAAGCAGACAACCATCACCCACCCCGGAAGATCCCGGGGCAGCGGACATGAAGGAAAGGGGAATCCTTAAACCGGTTAATTAATAGTCTAATTGGGGCACCTGAAGGGACAGAAGAGAAAAGCCATGGCCAGCAATCCCTCATCTTTGGCCGATCAGGCGCAAATAAGGCAGGATATAAACCTGATACGAAATAATACGGGCTTTCAACGGGCCTGATCTCATACCAGGAACTTGCCTCATAGTATGTCAATGCTGCAAAATATACAAAACCAGATGCTCAACCAGAAAAATAAAAAATGTACGAAAGAGAATATTCTCTTTAATTCAGGCCTTCGCGTTGAAGGGAGCGGGAAGGGGGCTTGTCGTCAGCGATTGTGATGTACAGAAACAATTATATTATCGAAATTACGACAATACGGGGATATATGCAAGAATGGGCGCCATATTTGGCCCTGAAAATAAAGCCCTCAGGGTAAAAGAAATGAATTTTCCTATCTTGGCAGTCAATCGTGGTCAGGTATGAGTACATCAAAGAAAAAGGGGTGGCAAACCCTGCGGCAGGAGGCCGGGCCGGGCCTCAGGCTCTTTCGGGTCAGGTATGACGATATGCGCAATCCCCGAAACGGGCAGATATCGAGAATGGTGATACTGGAGGCGGCGGATTCTGTCAATGTCGTGCCTGTAACTAAGGATGAGGATATTCTCTTTGTCCGTCAATACCGCTTTGGTATTGGAGACTATACGCTGGAACTGCCGGGTGGCATAGTCGATCCCGGTGAGGAACACCGATGGGCTGCTGAGCGGGAATTAAGGGAAGAGTCCGGCTATACGGGAGGAGAGTGGGCCTACCTGGGGAAGATCGCCTCCAACCCGGTTTTTATGAATAACTACATCCATCACTGGGAGGCCCGTGGGGTGGAACTAACGGCTGCCCAGCAACTCGATGAAGGCGAAGAAGTGGAAGTGGCGCCCCTCTCGGTGGAAGAGGCCCGTCAGAGGTTGCTGGCAGGGGAATTTCAACATCCTCATACTGTCAATGCACTTATGTTGTTCTTCTATAAACACCAGAAAACATGGCCTTGAAAACGGATGAAATAAAAGGTATTGCCTTCGACGCTTATGGTACTCTTTTCAATATCGCTTCCATAGACTTCCTGCTGGAGCAGGTCTTCGACGACCGCGCACGGCAGATCGCTGCTTACTGGCGGCGCAAGCAGTTGGAATACACCTGGTTGCGTACACTAATGGGACAATACAAAGATTTTTATGACATTACAAGAGATGCCTTGTATTATGCTTTGGAAGCCACCAATACCAGCGCCACTGAAGCTCAGGTGGCGGAGGTCATGCAGCAGTACTATCATCTGGACGTTTACCCGGAAGTGAAAACAGCCCTGGCGCAGCTCAGGGAAAAATACCGCCTGGCCATTTTGTCCAATGCAAACCCCAGCCTTCTGGAAAAGGCGGTTGCCCATAACGGACTGGAAGAGTTGCTGGACGCGATCATCAGCGCCGACCAGATCCACCAGTATAAGCCCGTCCCCGGTATCTACCGGCTGGCGGAAGAGGGGCTGGGATTTCCGGCTAAAAACCTCCTCTTTGCTTCTTCCAACACCTGGGACGTAGCGGGCGCCACCGCTTTCGGCCTGCATACGGTATGGATCCATCGAAAGCGGAGTGTGATGGAACGCCTCGACGTCAAACCCGCCATTACGGCTTCCAACCTTTCCGAGCTGGCGGAAATGTTGCTTTAATGTTCAACTTCTGCTATACTTTGGAAATATGCGTATATCGGGCCTGAAAAATCCATTCAACCGCAATGAAGGAGAAAGCCGGAAACCCAATGAGAATGACCTGGGGTTCGGCACCAGTATAACCACTTCCGGCCAGCGGCTCATCAACCGGGACGGCTCATTCAATATCGTCCGCAGGGGATTGGCCGCCTGGAGGCCCTATCAAAGCCTGGTGGAGATCTCATGGGGCCATTTCCTGGGAGTAGTTGTCCTGTTCTACATCGCCACCAACGCATTATTTGCCGCCCTTTTTGTGGCCATTGGCGTGGACACCCTCTCCGGTGTACAGGTAAGTGGAACGATGGCCGGCGATTTTGCCGCTGCATTTTTCTTCAGTATTCAAACCTTTACCACAGTGGGATACGGCGCGATGAGCCCGGTGAGCCCGGCAGCCAATGTGGTGGCTTCCCTGGATGCTCTGGTGGGCCTGATGTCTTTTGCTCTGGCTACCGGGCTGCTGTTTGCCCGCTTTTCCAAACCGGTAGCCAGCATTCTCTTCAGCCGGCATGCCGTTATCCGGCCCTACCGGGATACGCCCTATCAAAGCTTTCAGTTTCAGATCGTCAACCGCCGCAACAACCGGCTGATCAACCTTAATGCCAAGCTGACCATGTCCTGGGTCGAAACCGTGAACGGGGAAAAAGTGCGCCGTTATGCCTTGCTGGAGCTGGAAAGAGAACAGGTGTTTTTGTTTCCGCTCAATTGGGTGGTCGTTCACATCATCGATAAAGACAGCCCGCTCTGGGCCAAGTCAGAAGAAGAGGTAAGGGCAATGGAACCCGAATTTATCATTCTCATTCAGGGATATGATGAGACCTTTGCTCAGGATGTGCACGCCAACAGTTCCTACACCTGTGACGAAGTTTTCTGGAACAAGCGTTTCGAGCGCATGTATTACCCCGGTGAGCACGGCAGGACCGTCCTGGAACTGGAACGGGTGCACAACCTGGTTCCGCTTGAGGAAGAGGAATAGAGTGTAAAAGTAAGGGGGGGAGTGTATCAGGTTTTACACAAAAAATCCTTGCATAAGCTCTTCCGGTTAAACCTTTTGCCGCCGGCGTAGTCATAAAGAACAAATACACCACACTATTGGACAGTTTGGGCCTGTTTGTGTCCCGTCTCTGCGAGCCGGGAAAAAAAGTGTATAAGTGTAAAAACTGGCAGCTTTTCTCTTTTACACCTTTACATGCATCCACCTTTACACAATCCCCGGAGTGTCCGTCAGTGTGTAAACACACACAATTGCAGACGAAATTGGCAGCCATTTCAGATGAACAAATACTGTTGCTTTTGGAGAAGCCGCGTACGCATGAGCGGGGCTTTCGCCTGCTGATGGAAAAGTATCAGGAACGCCTGTACTGGCATGTTCGGAGAATGGTTCATGAGCATGAGGACGCCAATGACGTTATTCAGAATTGTTTCTTAAAGGTGTATCGCAACATCCACAACTTTGAAAGGAAGTCGAAACTCTATACCTGGCTGTACCGAATTGCGGCCAATGAAGCGATCACCTTTCTGAAAAAGAGGCAGCGGCGCAGCGCAGCATCCCTGGAGGATGAGGAAAGCAGCCCCGTTTACAGCCTTCAGGCCGATCCCTTTTTTGATGGGGACGAGGCCGAAGAGCGGCTGATGCAGGCGCTGGCGGAACTGCCGGAGAAGCAAAGGCTCGTTTTCAATATGCGTTATTTTGAAGAGCTGAGCTATAAGGAAATATCCGAAGTGCTGGAGACCTCAGTGGGTGCGCTGAAGGCTTCCTACCATCATGCAGTAAAAAAGATTGAAGCATTTTTTAAAGCGGAACTATGAGCGAAAGAGATAAGATAAAGGAAGAACTGGAGGGCTTGTCCCCTCTGCTTTCAAAAATGAAAGGTGAAAGCCGGCATCCTTTCCGGGTGCCGGAAGGATACTTCGACGGGCTGCCCGATGAGGTGCTCCGGCGGGCCCGGGCAGAAGAAGGCCTGGTGCGGGATGGCCTTCCGGCGCAGGGCCGGGCTAAAAAAGCTGGAGGCCTTGCAGGGTGGCTTCAATGGTGGTTAATGCCCCGCCAGGCAATTGGACTGGCCATGGCCCTGGTGCTGCTGGCCGCGGGCGCTTACCTGTTTTGGGCGCAATCCGGGCTATCTGCTGCCGGCGAGGTTTTAGCCGGCATCAGCGAAGAGGAAGCCAAAGCCTATGTATCTGAAAACATCGGTGAATTCGGCTTGGATCTTATGGTGGAGGCGGCAATCGTTTCAGAGGAAGGCATTCCCGGGGTAGAGGTGTTGCCGGAAATCGATGAAGTAGAAATAGACCGTTATCTGGATGATTACCTCGAAGACATCAGCCTCGATGAGCTGGAGGAGCTTTTGTAATGTTGAAACCACAAAAACTATCAGAAGATGAATAAGAAATTTTGGATGGTGCTGTTGCTTGCCGGCTTTTTTGCTTTGCCGGGGTTTGGACAGATCTTTGACGATGAGCCGGTGGGGGCCGAGGCCCGCAGCAAGATACAGGCTGCCCGCGTGGCATACATTACCGAACGCCTGGGCTTCACTCCTGCCGAGTCGGAGCAGTTCTGGGCGCTGCACAATGAGTTTGAGGCGGAAAGAGATAAAATACGTAGCAAGTACAAGCCCTCTCGCCCGATAGAAAGTATGTCGGATCAGGAAGCCGAAGCCTTTATAAACCGCCGTTTTGAAATGGAACAGGAGATCCTGAATCTCAAACGCGACTACTTCCAGCGTTTTAGACAGGCCGTTTCACCCCGAAAGGTCGCCCTTTTTAACAAAGCTGATAAGGAATTTCGCCTGGAGATCCTGAAAAGGGTACAGGAAAGGCGTTCGAACAACCGCCCCAACCGCAACTTCAGGAATTGATCCCACTCCTCGTAGAACTGAAAATTTTCAACCTCAAATTTATATCTTTGCACCATTCATCGGCGCTCGCCCCGGCTTGCGCCGATACTTTTTTAATGCCGGCCCAGGATCTGGATATGCCGGCGGTAAAAGCTTCCGAGCCCTGAACAGGTCAGCCAAAGCACATATCGCTCTGTTTCTCGTGGCCCTGATCTACGGCGCCAATTATACCATTGCCAAGGAGGTAATGGATGGCGGTTACCTATCGCCTCTGGCGTTCATCTTGCTTAGGGTGATCAGCGCAGTGGTGCTTTTCTGGCTCTTCCATCTGGCCCTGGTGCGGGAGCGCGTGGCGCGTGCAGATTTTGGCCGCCTGATACTTTGCGGCTTATTTGGGGTGGCGCTTAACCAGATGTTCTTTTTTGCCGGCCTTCACTGGACCAGGCCAATCAATGCCTCTTTGATCATGACCACTACGCCGGTACTGGTGCTGGCCGCTTCGGCTATCCTGATCGGAGAACGAATCACCGGCAGGAAAGTAGTGGGCATTGTACTGGGCGCAGCGGGGGCCATACTGCTTATCGCCTACGGACAACAAGTGTCATTTAGCGGGCAGGGCTTCTGGGGCGACCTGCTGGTCTTTCTAAATGCCACTTCCTTTGGAATTTATCTGGTGCTGGTTAAAAAGCTCATGGCTAAATATCATCCGGTAACGGTGGTCAAGTGGGTGTTTACTTTTGGTGCTCTCTTTGTCATTCCATTTGGCGGCCCGGGCCTGATGGCCGCCGATTGGGCCCGGTTTACTCCCGGGATTTGGATGGCCGTTCTTTATGTATTGTTATGCACTACTTTTCTGGCTTACCTTTTCAATGCCTATGCATTGTCGGTCGTCAACCCATCTATTGTAAGTATTTATATCTACCTGCAACCGCTCCTGGCCACCCTCATTGCTGTTAGCTTTGGCCGGGATGAATTGACTCCCCTTAAATTGCTGGCAGCAGTGCTGATCTTCAGTGGCGTCTATCTTGTCAGCGGCTTGCAGTGGAGGAACCGTAAAACCGTAAAACCGTAAAACCGTAGAGCCGTAGAACCGTAGAGCCGTAGAACCGTAGAACCGTAGAACCACATCCCCCCTTATCGGAATACCTCCTCCAATCGGCCAACTCACCCGGCTATTCACCGGCGGGCAGTAGTTCACCAAAAATGGCATTACCTGCGATATGTTCGATTTAACACATACAAGGAATCTTAAATAAAATTAATTCCTAAAGTGTTAGTTAGCAGAAAGTTATGCGGAATACTACCATTCCCTGGCATAATGCTACCGTTCCATTAATGGAACGGTAGTTGCGCTTTCAATTGGTGGCATCTTTGGTACCTTTTTACTTATCTTTATACCTAAACTAAGCCGATCGAATGGCTGCCGGGCCGAAACCGGCCTCAGCGAACAAATGCCCACAGAAGTTTATTACCCGGAGGGCTTGCTCTCCGGCATAGAATGGACAAAAAATACAAAAGCGCCTATGCGTCCTATGAACAATTACAGAAAAGATCCCGAAGCTAACAACCTCGTCGCCGCTTATGAAGAACAGTTCAGGAGTGGTGAGGCAGCTTTTTTTGAGGAGAAAGCGTATCTGAAGATCATCGAATTCTACGAGAGAGACAACCAACTGGATAAAGCTCTTGAGGTGGCGGACAATGCCATTGCTCACCATAATTTCACCGCCGATTTTTACAACCGTAAGGCAGAGTTGCTGATCGGTTTAGGCAAGGAGGAAGATGCGTTGCGCGTCTTGGAGCTGGCTCGCCTTTATGCCCCTCTGGAACCGGAGATAGACCTGTTGTGGGCAGAGGCCATTGCCGGCCTGGGGCGCACTACTGAAGCCCTGGCCTTACTGGACCGGATGAAAGAAACGGCCGATGAAGAATTGCTCAGCCAAATTTATGTAACCGAATCTATAGCCTTTGAAATAGAAGAGGAGTACGAGCGGATGTTCTATGCTCTTCGTGCGGCTATTGACCTGGCCCCCGACAACGTGGTGGCCCTGGAGCGCCTGGGAGTTTGCATTGAGCTTTCAAGAAAATATGAAGAAAGCATTGAGATCCATGAGGCTATTCTCGAAAGGGATGCGTATTCGGCCGTGGCCTGGTTCAACCTCGGACAGGCACATGCCTATCTGGGGGAATACGAAGAGGCCATCAGTGCTTATGAGTTTGCCTTCGTGATCGATGAGGGCTTTGAGGACGCCTGCCGGGAATGCGCCGGGCTTTGCTTTGAGCTCAAGCAGTTCCATAAATCCCTGAAGTACTATTTCGAATTGTTGGAAACTTTTGAGGCAGACAGCGAGACCTATACAGCCATAGGGCAGTGCTATTATTACCTGGGGAAATACCACGCTGCCACCACTTTCTACAACCGGGCCATCCAGCTCGACCCTCTCAATGACGAGATCCTGTTTTTTATCGGGGAGTGCTATATGAAAGAAGAGAGCTGGCAGACCGCTATTCACTTCTTTGAGAAAGCCATCGAGGTGGAAGGCCAGCGCGAAGAATACTACATTGCTCTGGGAGAAGCCTACCGGAAAACAGAACAGATGGAGGAAGCCGAAGAATGCTTTCGCCTGGCTGTGGAAGCCAATCCAGAGGAAAACCACACGTGGATGCGCCTGGCAACCTTTTTCCTGGAAACTGGTGATGCGGAGAATGCATTGGAAATTTCCGAGATGGGCGAAGAAGAGGTGGGTAGTGTAGAGTTGATGTACTGCCGGGTGGCCTGCCTGTTTACTCTTGGCCAGCGGCAGGAAGCCTGCTTCTGGCTGGGTGAGGCGCTGATCGAAGATTTTGAAATACACCGCCTGCTCTTTAAAATCCTTCCCGAGTTGGAACAGGACCCTGATGTCATTTCCCTGATCTCAACTTATACTGCATAAAAGCTGAGGGCCGCCGGTTTCCGTTCAGGATTCGGCTCCGGATTATTTTCTGGACTGCTGAAAGGCGTAAACAGCTGCGCCGATGGCGCCGGCGGCATTCAGCAATTGTGCCGGCCTGACCGGAGTGCGTATGGCAAGGTAAGAATCGTACTTGTCGAAGCGCTTACTGGTGCCTCCTCCCAACAGAATGAGGTCAGGATTGAGGACCCTCTCAATATTTTCGAGGTACTCATTAAAGCGGATGCCCCATTCTTCCCAGCTCAGATCCTCCCGCTTGCGGGCATTACTCGAAGCATACTGTTCAGCCACCTTTTTCTGGTTCCTTAGGTAGATGTGGCCAAATTCGGTATTCGGCACCAGCTTGCCATCTATAAAGAGGGCGGACCCCAGCCCGGAGCCGATCGTGATCAGCAATACGGTACCCATTTCGCCCTTTCCAAACCCAAACTGCATTTCCGCCAGCCCGGCGGCATCGGCATCATTGAGTACTTCCACCGGGCATCCGCAGGCCATTGAGAAAGTTTCCACGACATTCCTGCCGATCCATTCCTCGCTGATGTTGGCGGCGGAGTAGGCCACACCGTTTTTAATGATGGAGGGAAACCCACAACCGATCAGGCCTTTCCAGTTATGCAACCGGACGAGTTCGGCGAAGGTTTCCGCCATCGCTTCGGGAGTGGCGGGGTCCGGAGTTTCCAGCCGGATGCGCTCATTGATCAGTTCTCCGGCATCGATGTCTATGACCCCTCCTTTAATGCCGGAAGCTCCAACATCGATCCCCAGTATTCTTCGTTCCTGCATGACATTCCTGTTAAGTTACCGTATCAGTCGTATTTTCATGTGCACATCTTTTACCGGCCGGTCGCGCCCATCGGTTTGTACCTCTGCAATCTTGTCGAGGACATCCAACCCTTCTATGACTCTGCCAAAGACCGTATATTCCCGGTCGAGGAAGGGGGTGCCTCCCACCTCCAGATAAGCTTCCCGCTGTTCCTTGCTGTATCGGATGCCTTTCTGGGCTTCGATGCGGTTGAGCAATTCTTCGGTCATCGGCTGCCCCTGAACGATGTAGAATTGCGAACCGGAGGACCGCTTCTGCGGGTTGACGGCATCGCCGGTGCGGGCGGCGGCCAGGGCGCCCTTCAGGTGAATGAGAGAGTCAACAAATTCCGCCTCGATGGTATAACCCGGGCCGCCACTGCCCAGCGCCAGGCCCGCCGCTGCGTCTTTCGAGTCCGGGTCACCACCCTGTATCATGAAATTCTCAATGACGCGGTGGAACAGCAGGCTGTCATAAAAGCCCTCTTCCACCAGCTTGACGAAGTTGTCCTGGTGTTTGGGAGTTGCATCGTAGAGCTGAATGACCATGGTGCCAAACTCCGTTTCCAGTTCGGCCAGGCAGGCCTTTGGCGGATCGATAGATACCTTTTGTTCCACTGTTTTAGTTTTTCCTTTTTTATTGATTGCTGTCAGTTTTACCGTGTAAGTTCCAGAGGCTTTGTATTGATGAGTGGGCGATTCCACCTGTGAGGTTTGGCCGTCGCCAAATGCCCATTGGTAGTTGGTAGCCTTTTGCGACTGGTTATCAAACGCTACAGGAGAAAGCACGCGCTGTTCCCCTCCGATGCTGAATTTTGCAACCGGGCGGGCACAGGAAACCGCCAGCCCGGCCAACAGGGATAACTTCAGTATTGTCGGTAATCTCATTTTAGGGCCTGTTCAGAAATTAATCAATAATGCTCACTTTCATCCGGATATCCTGCACCGGCCGGTCCATCTGGTCGCGCGGCGCACCGGCAATCTTGTCGATAACTTCCATGCCTTCCACTACATGGCCGAAAACAGTATAAGCGCCGTCAAGAGGCGGATAACCGCCATTTTCCAGATACTCCTTTCGCTGTTCCGGAGTATATTGGATGTTGTTCTGTTGCTCTACCTGGTTCAGCATGGCCTCATCAAATTTCTGGCCGACAACGATATAAAACTGAGAGCCGGACGATTTGCGTTCCGGGTTGGCCTGGTCGGGCAGCCGGGCGGCAGCCAGTGCTCCCCGGGTGTGGACTTCACCGATCTCGGCGTCAACGGTGTAACCCGGGCCGCCCTGCCCCAGCGGCTGGCCCGGGCGGGCATTTCTGGAATCGGGGTCACCGCCCTGTATCATAAAGCCGGGAATGACACGGTGGAACATCAGGCTGTCGTAAAAACCCTCCTCCGCAAGCTTGATGAAATTCGCTTTGTGCTTGGGCGTACTGTTGTATAACTCCACCTTAATATTGCCATACTCCGTTTCAATCAATGCATGAGTTTTGGAATTCTGGCTGCAACTCCACAACAGGAGGCTCACCATAACGATCAATCCAATGTTTTTCATATTCTGTATTTGCACGTTTTTGAAGCTGTTAATCTGATACACTGGAACCCGGCTCTTTACTCCCCCTATTCCCCCTCCCTCTCCGCCTCAAGTTCCCTGAAATACTGTATGGCCTTGATCTTTAGCAGCTTTTCCTGTTCTTCAACACCTTGGGTTCGAACGGGTTTTACCATCTTATAGTGAGGCCAGCCGTCGGCATCCCTTCCGGCAAACTCATAGTAGCCGTCGTAACTCAGCAACCGGCAGACCGCGATGTGCATCAGGTCCTGTTTCTCTTCTTTGGTGAAGGAGTCCTGAAAATGCCCCAGCTCCTGTATCCCGATGAGGAACAGCACTGCATTGAGGCCCGGCAGGCTGTCCCGTCCAAAAGCTTCCTTGACCTGGTGGCGCACTTGCAACCACTCGAAATCCAGTTCCCACTCTTCCATAGGCTTCTTTTTCGAACTGCAAATATAGGTTTATTTGGTTTATTGGTTGAATAGTTGACTTAGTTGATTGAATGATTGGGCATTGCCCCTGATGAGTTCCATTCCCCCAATCAACGAATAACCCGTAATGAACCCCCGAATCACGAATCCCCGGGCCTGTTCCTCGGATGGTACAGCATAATCGTCTGCCGCAGGAAATCCGTATCCAGGTGAGTATAGATCTCTGTGGTGATGATGGATTCGTGGCCGAGCATATCCTGTACGGCCTTTAGGCCGGCGCCGCCTTCGATCAGGTGAGTGGCGAAAGAGTGGCGAAAAGTATGGGGGCTGACATTCTTTTCTATACCGGCTGCTGCTGCTGCTTCCTTTATGATATGGAAAACCATAACCCTGGTGAGGCCCCGGCCCCGGCGATTGAGGAAGAGGATGTCCTCATGGCCTTTTTTAATGTTCATCTGCTGCCGCCTGTCTGTTTTTGCATACAGGCGGATGTGTTTGATGGCCTCCTCCCCGATGGGGATGATCCGTTCTTTGTTTCCCTTTCCAATTACTTTCACAAAACCGATATCCAGAAAGAGGTTGGATAGCCTCAATTCAGTCAGTTCGCTGACGCGCAGGCCGCAGGCATACAGCGTTTCCAGCATGGCCCGGTTGCGGGCGCCCTGAGGGTGGCTCAGGTCGATGGCCGCCAGAATGCGTTGTATCTCCTCATAGGAAAGCACCTCCGGTATTTTGCGGGCCAGGCGGGGAGCGTCGATCAGCTCCGTTGGGTCGGTTTCGGTAAGGTTTTCCAGGATGAGATATTTATAGAATGTCTTGAGGGCGGAGATCAGCCGCGCCTGGGAGCGGGCGGCCAGGCCCAGGCCATTCAGCCAGATCAGGAACTCCTCCAGTTGAGGCGCTCCGATATCCATTGGAGAGTGGCCGTAGCCCCTGATTTTCAGGAACTGCTGCAACTTGTCGAGGTCCGACAGATACGCCTCCGCCGTGTTGGCGGATAAAGACCGCTCCAGCAAGAGGTAAGCTTTGAAGCCATTAATATATGGTGTCCATTTCGACATGTTGTAAAGGTAGTAAAATCAGGCGGGCCTTGCTTTCTTCTGATTCGAGTTGGGATGAACAAAGCGCCTCTCAGCCTCAAGTTGCCCTTTTGGACCTATTTGGCGGCCCTGAAACGAGAGCCGTATTATATGTCCTGGCCTGACAAAAGGTAGCCGGGTTTTCCCGGACGCCTGCAAAAAAAATTAATAACTTGCAGTTCCGAATATTCCAAAAACGAGTTTTGAAGTTTATTTAAAAAGGTGAATATGTCCATGTACTTTAGAAAGATCTGTTTTTTTGCTATTTTATTATTCATTACCCGGGTTTCCCCGGCGCAGACCAGCCGTGCTGATTTGTATTTTTCACCGGGGAAGGCCCCTGCCTGGCATTCTGAGGTTCAAGCCATCCCCTTGTCGCAGCCAGAACCTTTTATTGCTGTTTCTCTGGCCTGGAAGGGAGAAAGCCGGAGTTTTGAGGCCCGCTTTTCCAACGACGGGCGCCGCTGGAGTGATTGGGTGCAATTGCATCTGGACCCACACGGGGAGCAAAGCCCGGAACATTATGTGAGCGAACTGTATTTTGCCGAGGCCTCCAGCCGTTACGTCCAGTTCAGGGCCAACGGGCCGGCCGAACACCTGCGGGCCCACTTTTACGATCCCGGGCCGACAAAAGAGCGTCCTGAAAATTATGACGAGCCGGTTTCATTCCGTGGGCCGGATTACTGCCCCTGCCCGCAGCCGGATTACCAGGATCGGGAGGACTGGTGCCCAGACGGGTCCTGCCCGCCTGACCCTACGCCGGATTATACCAATGCTACCCATCTGATCGTCCATCATTCCGCAGGCCCCAATACCGCTACAGACTGGGCGGCAGTAGTGCGTTCCTTTTGGGATTACCATACCATCAACAATGGCTGGGACGATATAGGCTACAACTGGCTGATCGATCCCGATGGTGTCATATACGAAGGCCGGGGTGACGGTGTCCTGGGCGCTCACTTTTGTTGTAAAAATGGAGGGACCATGGGGGTTTGTGTTATTGGCGATTTTACAAACATCACTCCAACAGAAGAAGCTCTGAACGCGCTCAGAGATCTTTTGGCATGGAAAGCCTGCGATGCAGATATCGACCCACTGGGCAAGGCCTTTCATCCTTCTTCCGGCCTCGTCCTGGATAATATTTCCGGCCACAGGGATGGTTATGACCCTAACGCCTCCTCTTCTTGCCGTATTTGTGGAACGGAGTGTCCAGGCGATGCCTTCTATCCGCTGTTGGGCCAGGTCCGGAGTAGTGTGGCGGATCACATCGCCAACTCCTGTGCCCCAATAGGGTTCCCCCGGGAACTCAGGGCTTCCGCCGTCAGCGAAACGGAGGCCCTGCTGGAATGGGAGGACAATACCGATAATGAAACGGCCTTTCTCATCGAGCGTTCCCTGACGTTTAACGGCGGGTATGCAGAGATCGCTTCCGTGGGAGAGAATATCACCTCTTACAACGACACCGGGCTTGATCCGCAGACGGGCTATTACTATCGCATCCGCTCCGCTAATGAACAGGATACCTCAATTTACAGCAACAAGGCTTTCGTTTTTATGAATGTCGTCGGCCTGGATGGGCCCCTGGGCGCTGCCCATGTGCGCCTGTTCCCCAATCCTGTCAAGAACCGCTTGGCCGTCACCCTGGACAGCGAACTCACCGGCCAGGTCCGGCTTCGCCTGCTCGACGCCACCGGCCGGGAAACCTGGAACGGTGAAATGCAAGGTGGGCACTGGACGGTGGAAGTGCCGATGGCTCAACTGCCCGAAGGCCTTTATTTCCTGCAACTCAATCACAAAGAAGCGACGGCTGCCTACAAGGTCGTCCGCGAATAGGCCCGGAAATTGTTTTCCGCTCCTGTCTTCAGGCAACCTTTTGCCGTTGGATGTACCAAAAGACTGAAATAAACAGTAAATTAGGAACTGAAACAAAAAGCATTCCTATGAAAAAGCTTTCCTGGATCATTTTTGCCGGCCTTGCGCTTGTGCTGGCCGCCTGCAATAAAGTACAAGAACCGGAAGGCGAAAGCCTGCTCATTCTGGAGATCGCCACGGATCCCGGAAGGACGGAGGTGGAGCCCGCCAACCTTCCCCGGCCCATTCTGGACTACGTCGGAGAGGCTTATTTTGATACCTATATCGAAACGGCTTACCAGGCTCCTGCCAAAGGGTATGAGTTGAATTTGGGCAGTGGGGAAAACCTGTTCTTTGGCCGGGACAACCGCCTTCTGGAGTATCGCGGGCCGGAGGATTCCCGCTTTGGCCCCGATGGCCCCCACGGCCCCTGTTACCGCCGCGGTTCTTTAGGCACTCCCATTGCGGTGGAACGCCTGCCAGATGCGGTTGTCCGGTATGTAGCGGCCAATTATCCCGGAAACGAGATCCGCAGGGCGGCAACCCGCAGCGGTTATTTCATCGTCGCTGTGGATTTTCCCGCGCTGCTGCTGTTCGATGAGGCGGGCGCCTTTGTTGAGGAGCTGAGCCCTATTCACCATTGCTATCAATCCTGCCGGCCGCTTCGTTATGACCAGTTGCCGGGAGGCATTCCGCGTTATATCGAGGCCAGCTACAGCGAGGCTACCTTTCGCCAGGCCTGTGCCCGCAGTGGAAAAGTAGCCGTATGGCTTACGGATGCCGATGGGCGTATCATCCTGGTCTTTGACCGGGCAGGGAACCTGCTCTTCGTAAGAGGCTAAGAGCTTGTTTTAAATAAATATTATACACATTTTGCTTCCCGAAATTGAAGAATTATCAAATAAAACGGATATTTAGGGGAGCGGAGCTGTTGGCGCTAAATTTTCCGGATAGCCCAAAATTTTTGGCGAGGCGCCTGCGTTAAGCAATCAGCATCTGACAAACGGCTCCCAGAAGCGATCAAAGTTTTAGTTTTCATAGCTTTATATTTTTATGGTAGCCCTGTCGTTGCGATAGGGCTCTTTTTTTGCCCCGGCTTACCAGACGAGGTATCCGAAAACCTCCGGGTTATCAGCGAACATGAATGGGCAGAATCGGTTTAAATAGCAGAAAACGGAAGGCAGCGAGCACAGGCAGGTTAGAAAAAGCGAAAATCTCTTAATATCTCATCTTTTTGCCATGCTGAATTAATTCCTTAAAAAAATTATCTGCTTCGGACCGCGTTTCGGCCTCTGGGGCCGTTACCTATTTCAGCACCTGGCGTCTAACCTATCGTTGCAGAATCAAAAAACCATTTCCAACAATTTACCTAACAAAATCCAATACCTTATGACAAAGTTTTTTCTGAAATTCTCAGGCTTGGCTGTTTTGCTGACTTTCCTGATCGCTACCGGTTGCCAGGAAGACAACCCCATTATCGAGAACCCGCTTGGCCCTGAGATCGCGCTCAATGCAGAAGCAGGTTTCGTATCTGGTGATGTGGAACTTCTGGAGAACGAAGCTTTCAGTGTTAAGATCACGGTTACTCCCGGCGACAACCCGCTGAGCTCTCTGACCCTCCTGAAGGATGGCGCTTCCATTCCGGCTGCCAGCATTTCCGACTATGTTACCAAGATTACTTCCAACAGCGAAGATATCCTTCAACAGAACCCACTTGGCGTCGATGCCACCCGTGAGAATGGCGCGACATACATTTACGACATGACTCCTTTCGGCCAACTGGAAGGCGAGACTTCTACCTATACTTTTCAAGTGACGGATAAAGTCCAGGAAAAGGCATCTGTTTCTTTTGACGTTACCATTGTAGCTCCTCCCGGAACGCCCCTCGATACGATCCTTACCGGTATTCTGCTCAACCAGGCCGGCCCTGCCGGAACCGGCGGCCTCGACCTGGATACAGGAACAGGCACCGGATCCGCAAATGCAGCAGCTGAGATCCGGGATCTGGGTATTGATTGTACGATCAACCAGGAAACCAACGAAAACTGGAGGGCCCGGATCGGCTCCGTGAACGGAACGGATATGGTCAAGGTTGACGTGAGTGCTCAGTCTGAAGACTTCTCCTTCGAAAAGGTGGATACCAAAGAAGCGATCATTGCTGCTTACGATTCAGGCATCACTTTGGCAGACGGCGTGAGCACCGCTCCTTCCTGTGCTCAAACGCCGGTGACAGATGTCAGCGACAAAGTAGTGGCAGGCGACCTTTTTGTGGTCAAGAAAGGCGACGTTTACTACCTGATACAGGTTGAGGAAGTGAATTATGTACATGGATTCGCTGCCAACCCTGGCATCAATAACGACGACAACTACGTCATGTCCATCAAGTACTAATATAGACTGACATACAGGCCGGCGCTTCGGCGCGGAAGAGCATAGTTCTACCGGAGCTATGCTCTTTTTTTTCCAATTTTTTGCCCGACTGTACGTTCTATGGAAGCCGCCTGAATGTCAGATAACCTTTATTATCTTTGCGGTTCAAACTCTATCCTGCTATGATGCGAACAGTATTGTTATTCTTGTTGCTGCTTTTTTCTCCCTTTCTGTTGCCTGCTCAGTGCGAGTTTGCCGTTGATGAGGTCGATCCTTTCGACAGCACGCGCCTCGTCATGTCCCGGCCCATGTCGTTTGGGAACCTTATCCCCAGCCGGTTCGAAACGGCCGATGGGCCTAAGATCATTGATGAGGCCAAAATGGTGTTCAGCCATTCCGAAAGCGACCAGGATAGCATCAATTCCTTTTTTCTAACCATTGTTGCTCCGGAATACGAATACCGCCCCATCGAATCCGGCAAAAATGTAATGCTTGCCTTTGCCGATTCCACCGTTGTCGCCCTGTACAATTTTCCAGACCGGGGCACCTTCAATACCGATACCAATATGCGGATGTACCAGCACACCTGCATCGTCCCACTCGATGTCTTCTACCGCATGACATTGTCCGAGGTGATCATGATCCGCATCCGTTACGACAATAAAAAGCGCACCATACCGCTCTCCAAAGCCCAGCGCAAAGCCCTGAAGCTGGCCGTTCAGTGTGTGGGGGAAGCCGTAGGGTTTATGCCGAATAAGCCGTAAAGGGGGAGGACGTAGGAAGGCGTGCCGTGGAAAAGTGTAAGCGTTTTAAATGTGTAAAAGAAAGAGGCTCCCAATCATTTCCACCTTTACACTTTTCCACCTTTTCACAAACCGGCCCCAAATGCCTGTTAGGGTGATTATTGCCTGCGGAGCCGCCAACCGCTCTGCCCCCTTCGAACCCGGCTTTTTCATTTCATAGACAAAATGTAACCCTTCATCGAAAGACGTCGTCTTATTCATAGACGCCAGGTACTTGTTTATAGATGTTACCTTGTCTTTTTAGGTACTTTGTGTTGCATAGTACTTGTTTTGCTCGTATATTTGCATACATGAAAACGAATGATTTGAAAAAGATCAGGACACAGATGGCGAGACAGATGCGCAGAGGCGTCTTGGAGCTTTGCATCCTGTCTATCGTCTCGGAGAAGGAGGCCTATCCTTCCGATATCATTAAGGAATTGAAGGCTTCGGAGCTGATCGTGGTGGAAGGTACGCTCTATCCGCTGCTCAGCCGCATGAAAGACCAGGGCCTGCTGCAGTACAACTGGCAGGAATCCTCGATGGGGCCGCCCCGCAAGTATTATTCCATAACGGATACCGGGCGGGAATTCCTCAAAGGCCTGCTCGAAACCTGGGATCAGCTGGTAGAAGCTGTCAATCGATCAACAAAAAACATCTCGACTAATGAATAAGGTACAGCATATCAATTTAGGCGGGTTGCCCTTCACCATTGATGAAGACGCCTATGAACACCTTCGAAATTACCTGGGAACGATACACCGTCATTTCCAGGGTTCTGAGGGTTACGAAGAGATCACGAACGATATCGAGGCCCGTATGGCGGAACTTTTCCAGGAAAGCCTGGGCGAGCGCAATACCATCATCACCATGAAAGAGGTGAAAGACGCCATCGTTATCATGGGCACTCCGGAGGACTTCGGCGCCGAGCCATTGGGCGAAGAGCCAGAGCCCGGCAGCAGGAAAAGCTCCGGTTACCGCCCCGGCAAGCGCCTGTTCCGCAACCCGGAAGATGAAGTGCTCGGTGGGGTGTGCTCGGGGATAGCCGCCTACTTCGGCATTGCCGACCCGCTATGGATCCGGCTGTTGTTCATTGTAATCACCATCTCCGGAGGCTTTGGCATTCCGGCCTACCTCATCCTCTGGGCCATCGTGCCCAAGGCGGAGACGGCCAGCGACCGGCTGGCCATGCGCGGAGAGCCCATCAATGCCTCCAACATCGGAAGGATCATCGAAGAGGAGTTCCAGCATATTTCAGATAAGGTTTCGGAACTCGGCAGCGAACTGGGCGGTAAAAAAAAAGAGTTTAGCGCATCGGGCGCCGGCAATGCCATCGGAGATGCCCTCCGGCAGGGGATAAGCCTGATCGGACAGGTACTTCGCGCGCTGGTGGAGGTGGTCATGAAGCTATGGAAACCTTTATTGATCCTTATCGGGGGCGCACTGATTCTCGCATTTGCCGTCGCCTGGATCGCCACCGTTGGCAGTGTTGTCTTTGCCTGGCCCCTTTTTGAGTTCTTTTCACCCGAAATGCCCTTTTTATCCATACTCGGCGCCTTCAACCTGCTCATCATCATTGGGATGGTGTTGCTCGCTCTTGTATTAACGATTACCCGACTGTTATACGGCGCCCGTATGACCCCCGCCTGGAGAGCTGGCCTGACGGCCTTCTGGGTACTCAACGTCATCAGTTTGTTCGTTGTGTTGCCCATGTTCGCACGGCAGTTCGCCCAGGAAGGAGAAATCACCCGTCAGCTGAGCCTGGAAGCTATACCTTCGGATACGCTTCGCCTGCGTATGGGGGAAAGCTTCCACGGCGATAGCTGGTTTCAGGTGGATGAACTGAAGCTGGTTAATGACCAGCTCATCAGCAATGAAATAAACCTCTATATCGAGAAGGCCGACGGAGCCGACTTTGAACTGGTTGAAGAGAACAAAGCCCGCGGCCATTCCTTCAATACTGCCGAGAGCCTGGCCCGGGCCATTCACTACGAGGTAGGACAAGAGGGCAGCCAACTCACCCTGCCGTCCTATTTCGCCATCCCCAAAGGAGAGAAATGGCGTGCTCAGGAAGTGAAGCTGCACCTGAAGGTGCCCGTAGGAAAATCCATATTTATTGACGGAAATGTATATGACTACGTTCGCCGGATCAATAAAGCGGACGATGAAGTCCATCTTTACCGCAATCCCGATAAAGTCTGGACCATGACCGAAGAAGGCCTGGTGTGCAACAGTTGCGCCGGCAACGAGGAGGAGGGCCTTTCCTTTGAAGATTTCAACCGGATCCGTATCGAAGGGGGCCTGAAGGTAAACATTGAACGGGGAGATGGATACGAGGTGCGCCTGACTGGCTCATCCGATGAGGTGAAGATGGAGCAGCTCGACGGCCGCCTGACGGTGGACGGCGGGCAGGAACAGCCTTCTTCCCCTATACGGCTTTTCATTACGCTGCCGGAACTGAAACAACTGGAAGCGGATGCTACCGACGACATTCGCCTGGAAGGTTTCAATGGCGGAACGATGCAACTTAGCCTCACCGGGAGCCAGGAACTCAAGGCAGACGTTACCATCGATTCCCTTATTCTTGTACAGGAAGGAGAAAGTGAGGTGGGCCTGCGCGGTAGCTATGCTTATCTGAAAGCCACTCTTTCGGGAAATTCCGAACTGAACGCGGAAAAGGCGGAAATAGCAGAAGCGGATGTGAGTGCTTCCGGAACCAGTGAAGTGAAGCTAGGCCACGTATCCAAACTGGCGCAACAGGTGGAGGGGGAGAGCCAGGTAAGTGTAAAGGAGAAATAGTTTTCGGTTAGTGACTGGACGATTGTGGTTTCACACAGGGTGCTTCGGAAGCCAGGCTCCAAGTGCCTTTGTTCATGGGGTTCCAGGTAGATAGTTATATGGCTATATTGTTAGATTGTTATTGTCCGGCCACTTTGATTATTGTTCGAACAACAATCAACCGGAACAAAATATGCTGTTAACCGATATTCAGAACATCACTCCGGCCCGGCTTTGCCGGCCGGGGTGATTCGTTTCACCCGACAAAAAAAGCCAGCCTTTTGACCAAAAGGCTGGCTTTTTTGTTTTTTTAACCTTCATTCAGCAGACTTACCTGTGCCTCACAAAGCTCTGGAGGGCAATTCTCGATATTTTATATTTCAATTTCTTGTTGTGCTATTTTCCATTTTCCGGAAAAACACCTTTTTTAATACGAGCGAAATCCGCCAAACGTTTCTGTTTTTTGTGGCGAAGGAAAACTAACCTTCGCCGCTTGTTGGTATGGTGGACTCATAGGCGATCGTTTTGCAGGCTTGGCCCAATGGATGTTCTCATTTTTGCCGGAAGGATTATTTTCATTCTTTAGGGCGGCTAGAGCCACCCTGAGACGGTTAGAAGGGACATCATTTGCAATTTCCCAGAATGAAAATACAGATGGGAAACAACCGGCAGTCAAAGAACGAATGGCCTTGCCTCGTTAATAAATCGTTGTCATAAATTTATATAAAATTTCATAAAGGGTCAAAGGGGCCGGGCATAATTTTTTCAAATTTTTTCAGAAGAAATTTTATTGGTATTTTTTATTTTTTTCAAAACTTTTTTTGTGGCGTAAAGGGCCGTGAGAAACTGCAATTCTCAGGTGGAAGGAATAATGAGATGCATGCAACTATCGGGCTACCTTGAATGCCAGTAATATTATGTGTATATTTGTACACATAAACTGTGTAGAATGAAAAACGTGACCTTATCATTGCCGGATGACCTGCTGAGAAAGAGCCGGGAGTATGCCCAAAAGCATGGGACCAGCCTTAATAGCCTGATCCGTGTATTGCTCAGGCGTCAGGTAAGTCCTGAAGAAAACGATCCCGTCGAGAAATTGATCGGCCATACACAAAACCTTTCCGTTCCCACAAAAGGCTGGAAATGGAGCAGAGCTGATGTCTATGACCGGAAAGTGTTTTCTTGATACTAATTTCCTTATCTACTGTTTTAGCCAGGATGAACCGGAGAAACAGGAGAAATGCCTTGCCTTTCTCAGAGCAGGAAAGGGGAGTGTGGAATTCGTTTCAAGTACTCAGGTATTGAAGGAGTTCACAGCTGTGATGATCGGCAAGTTCAAACAACCTCCGCTGGAGATAAAAGCTATAATTGACAGCCTGTCCCTGTTTGAAGTGGTGTCCGTCGATCTTCAAATGATAAAGGACGCCATTGATATTCACGTGCTCCATCAGATCTCATTCTGGGATAGTCTGATCCTTGTTGCAGCCGGGTCCGCACAGTGCCATACCGTACTTACCGAAGATATGCAGCACGGGGCTGAGGTGGCGGGAGTCCGCATTCAAAACCCGTTCGCCTGAATATGTAACTTTTCCCGTTTCGCTCCGTCATTTCTTAGAATCATTTCCCGCACCCGAAATCACCCGTTATTATGAAGCGATTTTATGCTATTGCCTGTTTTGTATTTGCGTTTCAGCTATCCGTTTTTCCCCAAAACTTTAATATTGCCGACGCCACTTTTTCCAATGACACCCTGGAGTTATTTGGTGAAGTGTTCGTTCCCTCTTCTCCTGCCGGGCAAGGCATCGGGGTGGCCATCATTCAAGGCTCCGGCCCCAGTGGTACGGACAATCTCTGGGCGCGCTCCTTTGCCGAACTGCTGGCGGAGGAAGGGATCTATGTTTTGCTTCCGGACAAAAGGGGCGTAGGGAAATCCCGGGGAGACTGGAAAACCGCCTCTTTTGAGGATCTGGCGGAGGATGCGGCGGCTTCCGTCCGGTTTCTGAAAAAAGAATACCGCCTCGGGAAAGTGGGGGTAATGGGGCTTAGCCAGGGCGGGTTCATCGTTCCCATAGTGGCCAGCCGGGAAGCGGCCGTTGCCTTCGCCATAGATGTCGTGGGAGCAGCTGTGCCTTTTGAAGAGCTGATCATTCACGAGGTGGCCAATACCAGCCTGCAGGAAGGCCTTTCGCCGGAACAGGTAAAGGAGGTTCTGGAACTGCACGTTCTGATGAAGCAGTATGTAAAAACCGGAGACTGGGCCCCGCTGGAACATCGATACAAAGAACTGGAATCTTCTGCCTGGGCGGATTACGCACGCAGCTTTCCCCGGGACAAAGACAGCTGGGTGTGGGACTGGATCCGCATCAATTTTGATTTTGACCCCTTGCCCTATTGGGGAAAAGTGGAGCAGCCGGCGTTCATTGCTTACGGCGCCAGAGATGAACAGGACAATATGCCCGTCTGGCGGAGCGTCTATCTTCTACAGGAGGCTTTTGCAGAACAGCATAAAAAGAATTGCGAGATCCATGTGTATGACACCGGGCACCCCATGTACCAGCCTGATCAGGCGGTTTTGCATAAAGGGTTTACAACTGATTTGATCCGGTGGGTAAAAGAGATGGAGTAAAGGAAGCTATATGCTGAACGGTTCGATGGTTTTTGTCTGCCTTCTTGCTCACTCCCGGCATCATTTACTTGTTCAAAAGGCAAGCCCCTTCCCGAAAAGCCCTATTTTTGCCCTCAAAATAACCTACAGTGAACCTGAGGGCCCTACTTCTGATCTTTACCGCCGCTGTTGTCGCCTGTTTTGTGGGCTTTTACAACAACTTCCCCCTGGTGTTCCCGGACACGGGCACTTACATCAGTTCAGGGTTCTACAATGAAGTGCCTATCGATCGGCCGATCTTCTACGGCTGGTTCCTGAGGCACGTCAGCCTTGCGGAGAGCTTATGGCTGGCTGTTCTGGGGCAAAGCTTTCTGCTGGCCTTGTTGTTGTATTACTTCTTTCGCCAGTTTGTGGAAGCCCGTTACCGGGAGGTGCTTTTTCTGGGCTTCGTATTTTTCTGCACGCTGTTTACCGGCCTTTCCGTACATGTCAGCGCACTGCTCCCCGATATTTTTGCTCCGATGATGATGCTGGGTTTAGGGCTTTTGTTGCTGGGGCCGGGGCTCAAGGTTCGTGATCAGGTGGTTGTAGGCCTTATTCTCTTTTTCAGTATGGCAGTGCACTACGCGCACCTCTTTACGGCTTTTTTGATCCTGGGGGCCGTGAGCCTGCTGTACGTTTTTTACCGAAAACGCGCCTTGATCCGGTTGCGGCCTCTGGTGGTTACCTGGGGAGTCGTATTGCTGTCCGCCCTGCTGATCCCAACGACAAACTGGATGATGGGGGCGGGCTTCGGGCTATCACAGGGAGGGCATGTATTCCTGATGCAGCGCTTCGTCCACTGGGGCGTCCTGGAGGAATACCTGGATGATGCCTGCCCGGAAAAGGAATACCGCTTCTGTGAATTTAAGGATGAAATACCCCGGGACTTCCTGTGGAACCCCGAAAGCCCGCTCTACAAAACCGGGGGATGGCTGGAGAATAAGAGAGAATATCAGGCCATTACCCATGATATCCTGACCGATTGGCAATATCTGCGGGTCATCCTGGCGCGCAGTTTGGAGACGAGCGTAGAACTTTTTTTCAGTTTCGATGTGGGCGATACAACTGCCCCTCAACTGGAAGGGTCAAGCCCTTTCGAGACGATTAAAATGCGTTTCCCGGAGCATCAGCGGCGGTACCTGTTTTCCCGTCAGAGCTTTAGAAAGCTGGACTTCACCCTGCTCAACTACGTGCAGCAGGTGGTGTTACTTGGAGGCTTGTTCATTTCCATCATCCTGCTGTTATCGAAGAAAATAACGTTGCCACAAAAGATGCTGATCGGTTTTTTTTTGATATGCCTGGCCGCCAATGCGGTGGTTTGCGGCCCCCTTTCCGGCGTTTTTGCCCGCTACCAATCGAGGGCTATGTGGTTGCTGCTGCTGCCGCTGTTCGTACTGATGGCCCGGTATCCCTGGTTCGGGCGCCGGTGGGAATGGTGGGAAGTGAAAGAGGAAGCTGAAGGCAAAAGTTGATGTGTGATTTTTGATGTGTGATTTTTGATTTTTGATTTTGAGGCCGTCTCGACTGAGCCGGAAAATTATTGATTTGCTCATGGCTGAGAAACCAGAACTGACCATCTTGATGCCCTGCCTTAATGAGGAGGAAACGATCGGCATCTGCATCCGGAAGGCTATCTCTTTTCTGAAAGAACATAAGGTAGCCGGAGAAGTGCTCATCGCCGATAACGGCAGCACGGACCAATCCAGGGAGATCGCCCGCAAGCTGGGCGCCAGAGTGGTGGATGTAAAGGAAAAAGGCTACGGCAGTGCCCTGAGAGGAGGCATAAAGGCTGCCAGAGGAGAGTTTATCATCATGGGTGACTCGGACGATAGTTACGATTTTCTCCACCTCATGCCATTTGTCGAAAAACTCCGGGAGGGATACGATCTGGTGATGGGCAACCGCTTCAAAGGAGGCATTGCGAAAGGCGCCATGCCTTTCCTTCACCGCTATCTGGGGAACCCGGTGCTGACTTTCATTGGCAAGATGTTCTTTCACATCGATATCGGCGACTTCCACTGCGGCCTTCGGGGGTTTCGCCGGGAAAGTATTCTGGACATTGGCCTGAACACTCCGGGCATGGAATTCGCCTCTGAGATGGTCGTCAAGTCCGCCCTTAACGGCCTGAAAATGGCCGAGGTGCCGACCACCCTTTCGCCCGATGGCCGCTCGCGCCCGCCCCATCTCAACACCTGGCGGGATGGCTGGCGCCACCTGCGCTTCCTGCTGATCTATAGCCCCCGGTGGCTGTTTTTTTACCCAGGGTTATTGTTCATGCTGCTGGGAAGTATCTTCTCCATACTACTCATCATCGATCCCATTTATCTCAACGACGTCCGGCTGGATATCCACACCCTGCTCTACGCCGCCGGCAGCGTCATCATCGGTTTTCAGCTTTTCTCTTTCTATCTGCTTTCCAAAACCTACGGCGTTCAGGCCGGCCTTTTGCCGGAGAGCGCCCGCCTGAAAAGGTTTGAAAAGATATTCAGTCTGGAGCGCAGCATAGCCGCCGGCCTTTTGCTGCTCCTTACCGGCCTGGGCCTATCTGTCTGGAGCTACCTGATCTGGCAGAACGCCGACTACGGTGACCTGGCCCCTTCTCATACCCTGCGGATCGTCATTCCGGGGCTGATCTCGGCCATCCTGGGCATTCAGGTGATCTTTACCGGTTTTTTTCGGAGCTTGCTGGGATTGATGAGGGTGGGAGGTAAGTGACCATGTACGGGACTGTTCAAAGTTCCTGGTTTCTGAGTTCCTCGTTGTCCTGGAAACCAGCGGGTTAGCGTAACGCAGACACACTTATTTGAACAATCCCACCATGTGTACGCTCTTCACGTTTGGAAAGTGTAAACAGATCAAGGACAATTCAGTTCGTTTTTGACTATTTCTCAGTCTCAATTTCCCGGATGACAGCTATTACCCATTCTACGGGCATATCTGCAAGTTCAGCGATCTCCTCCAGGGATAGGCCTTTTTCATATCCGCGGGCTACAACGATACGTGACTTCCGTTCCATGCCTTCTTCAATCCCCTCAGCTTTACCTTCTGCTTTGCCCTTTTTATAGAGAAAGTCGGTCTTTATATCATAGGTAATTGGCATAAGTACATGGACTGAATTAATGAATGACTGAATGATTGAATACCAGCACCTTAGGCTCTACATGATAGATCGGAAGTTGATGTTTCCTAAGCAGTATCCCATGGTATTCGGATACCCGATATATCATGATGCTTTTCGCTTCAGATTCAAACTCAAATTAGAAATCCTTGAATATTAAATATTAAAATTCCAATCGGTCCACCAACTTCCACGGATCAAACTGCCTTAACTCTATCCGAAAAGCCACCCGCTTCCAGTAATTCCCCCTTTCCACGTATCTGTCCTGAATATTCTGCGAATTCACCAGGGGGAAATACACCGCAACGGCATCCTTAAACAGGCCCAGCATCACCCCTCCGCTCCAGAGCAATTGATCGGTGAAGGTATCTTCCGAACCGGTGGGCATGGCATTGTCGAAGTAGCCGAAGTCAAAATAAGGCTTGATGGGCAGCCAGGAAGAAATTGTTCGGGGAAGATCCGCTTTCAGGTTGGCGGCGATGATGAAGCTGTTGCTGCGCCCCAGGCTGAATCCCGTTCCAATGACATTTTTAAAACCACCGTCCCGGATACTCACCTGTTGCAGCCAGGGGCCGCCGGTATCGGTGCGGCCCAGGTAGAAGTCGTCGAACCGGTAGTCGTTGAAGCCCTGGGAGATGAGGTTGAAGGCGCCGGGGGCGATGTACCCGGCATCGCGTTCCGAATGATAGAGAAAAGTTCCGGCAAACAGGCGCAGGCTGATGTTGCGCTTTCGCTGGTAGGTATAGCTTCCGCTCCACTCCAGGGAGGCCTTGAGGTAGCGCCGGGCCTGCCCGAAAGGGTTGTTGTATGCCTGGTGTTCCAGGGCCGCCTTCCAGTTGTAGGGGTTGATGGCGGTGCGTTGCTCAGTGTGGAAACTGAGTTCCTGAATGGCGTTGGACTGCCAGCTGGTTCCGGCAAACTCGCCGTCGATAAAAGTGAGCTGCTCCCGGTTGAGGAAAATGGAACGGAATTGCAAAGTACGGTAGCGGTTGCCGATTGCTGGTTTTCCGAGGTTGATCTTCAGGTAGGGTTGCAGGCGGGTATATCGGAGGCGGGTGTCAAAGCGCTGGTTGAAAGCGTAGTAAGAGCTGCGGAAGTTAGCGCCGAGCGTAATGCGTTGGGCGAAATTACCTTTCGGATAAAAATTGTAGTGGGCGTCCCCGATTCCCGCCAGCCCTCCGCTGCCCAGGCCGAAGAATGGCGCCAGGGCCCACTCCAGCCGTTTCTCCGGGATAGTGGTGTTGTAAACCAGCAGGCCGGGCATCAGCTTATCGTAGTTGTTCCAGCTGAAGAGGGGCGCCCAGTAGAGGGCCGTGCGGTTGTCGTTCTCTATGCCCGCGCCAAACTGCAGGCTCAGCGGCTCCGTTTTCTTCAGCAGCCCGGAAGGGCGAATGTGGTTATCCTGCCGGTAGAGGTCGAAAGTCAGGCGTTGCCGGTCGAGAACGATCTCCGTATAGATACCGGCGGGAAGCCCGACGGTTTTTTCCCCTTCAAAGCCCTCTAGCCAGAATTCAATAGCCGGATCGGGGCCTGCCATGGCGCTGAGGGTTACCGGCCCTGCGATGTCTCCTTTGTTTTTTAGCCGGACGTAGATGGAATCCCCGGCTTCTTTAAGCCCGGCAATGGCGTAGTCCTGCTTTCGGTTGGAAAAGAGCAGCCCGTCGAAGAACCAGTCCAGTTTCTTTCCGGCCCCTTCTTCTGCAACTTTGCGGAAATCCTCCGGCTGGGGGTGGCGGAAAGCCCACTGCCGGTAGTACTCCTGCATGATGCTGTCCAGGTGTTCGGCGCCCAGATATTGTTCCAGGTAATGCAGGGCTCTGGCGGGTATCTCATAAGCGCCGAGGAAGTAATTGACTTCGCTCAGTTCGTCGGAGGGGGTATCCGGGGCCTGGTTGATGCGGCGGCGGGCCTGATAGAGGTAGGCCAGTTCAAAAATATTCATCTCTGAGGTGCGCAGCAGAAAACCGGGCAGGTAGCCCAGTCCGGGTTCGCCGTAGTAGCGGCGGGTGAAGCGGTGCTCGTAGAAACTGTTGATGCCCTCATCCATCCAGGCGTGGTTGCGCTCATTGGAGCCAAGGATCGCGTAGAACCAGTTGTGCCCCACCTCGTGGGCGATGAGTTCGTCAAGCGATTGGGCGTCGCCCGCCAGGCCGCAATTGGTGATCATGGGGTATTCCATGCCGCCGCCGGCGCCCAGGGCCGTCTGCACGGCAGTGGCCTGAGGATAAGGGTATTCGCCCACCTGCTCAGAGTAGAAACGAACGGCTTTTTTGACATAGCCTGCTGCCTCCTTCCAGAGTTCCTGCTCGGCCTGGGTGAAGAAGGCCCGGCAGGTTACCGTCCTTCCCGAAGGTAAGCCGAGCGTATCTTTCTGCACCATAAAGCGCTTGTCGGCAAACCAGGCGAAGTCGTGCACCCGTTCCGCGGTGTAGCGTAAAGTTTTCAGATGGGGGCTGGAAGGAGGAAAGCTAAGGTTGGGTTCTTCCGTATCAGACAGGTCCTTAAGGTGAATACTGCTTGCTTTGATCTGCTCTTCCAGAAAAGCCTGCTCGCTTTCGGTTTGCAGGGTGCCGGTGGCGGCCACCAGATAGTTCTCCGGCAGGGTGATCCGTACATCAAAACTTCCGAATTCAGAATAGAATTCGCCCATATCCAGGTAGGGCAGGGGGTGCCAGCCGTCTTTGTCGTAAACGGCAGGCTTGGGATACCACTGGGTGAGCTGGTAGGCCTGCCCGTCGTGGCCGAGGCGGGAAAAGCAGTAGGGGAGCTTGACGTGAAAAGGTGTCCGGATGCGTATCTGCCCGCCTGCCGGGATCGGCTCGTTCAGCACCAGGAACGCGATATCCGGGTTCCCGGGATCCGGAGCCCATCGGACACTCTTCCCATCTACCGCGAAGTCCAGGCTGTCAATATATCCCAATTCACTATCTTCGGCGAAGAAAAAGCGGCTTTCATTACGGCGCCTCATCTGTTTGGCAAAGGCTGTTTGCCGGTTGCGGTAGGCATTGGGCCAGAGGTGGAACCAGAGGCTGTCGAGGGCATGAGGGGCATTGTTCCGGTAATCGATGGTTACCTGCCCGTTGATGGCATGTGCCTTATCATCCAGGCGAACGTCGATATCATAATGCACTTTCTGCTGGAAATAGCTGGCCTGGGCGCAAAGGCGGGATGCCAACGGTGTTACAAAAAAGAGACAAAACCACAAGAGGAGAAAGGGAGGCCTGCTTCGGGCCATTGAAAAGTGGCATTTTTGAGGGAAGGAGGAATTGTTACCAGAAGGGTGAAAAAAAGAGGGCTGCGTTTCATTCACTGTAAAAATATTTAGTGCTAACATAAATGCTGATCATTATTATTGTCAACGGTGCCAGGTTTTCCCGCAATGCATGGAGTATGGCAAGGGAAAACCTGTCACAACAACCATAAGCATGATTAAAATTACAAGGATAAGCCGGATATTGATAGTATTAATTGCAGGTTTATTTCAAACCGGCGCCGCTCAGGAAGGGAGCTTCCCTCAGTCCTGGGAGGGCCGCTGGGAAGGAACCCTGGAGGTTTTCAACACCGCCGGAAAGGCCCAGGATGTACCTATGCAACTGATCATCGAGCCCCGGGGTAGTATGCACCACTGGATCATCATTTACGGCGAGGGCGATCAGGCCAGCCGGCGGGATTACCTTTTGAAACCGGTGCAGCCGGCCCAGGGCCTTTACGCCATCGATGAGCAGAATTCCATCGTGCTCGACGCTACTTATATCGGAGGAAAGCTATACAGCCGCTTCGAGGTTGGCGGCAACCTGCTGCTCAGCATGGTGGAGCTTCGGGGGAAAGCCCTTTATTACGAGATCATTTCGGGCAAACTGGAGCCCCGGCACATCACCGGAGGAAAAGAGGCGGAAGGCGAAAAAATACCCGAAGTGAAGTCTTATCCGGTGGGGGTACGGCAGCTGGCGGTACTCAGGCGAAGATGAAAAAAGCATCCTGAAATTTGGAAAAAACATCATACAGCGAAGGTTTTGAAAAGGCAGGTTAAAAAAATTAAGAGCAGCTATTCAGGAGCTGTTAATTCGAACATAGGCCAGGGGGTTTTCTGTTAAAAAGACAGAAGTGTTTCAGATCTCCGGATATGACATTTTCTTTCTTTTTCAGAAAATAAAAGGATCACAATAGCATGAAACAGATCATCATTTTTTTTGCCGCCTTTTTTCTTTTGACAGGCGCGATTTATGCTCAGGTCGTTGACGAAAAGCCGGTCGAAAAGCCTTTTGAGGATTATAACGAACGTCCATATCCCATTACCAATATTCCTGTTTCTCCGGAAGTGGCGGGCTTTATGGCCTATTTTCACGACAGCGATGTCGGTAACCTGAGAGTGTTCTCCAGTTTTAAAGACACGCTCGATTACGGATACTATTTCAAGGGGCGAGAGATCGGCCCGGCCGAAAAAGAGTTGTTTACGAAAGAATTCCACGACCTGATCAAGTCAGGAGAAGCGTATGCCACCTATAACATAAAGGGGAATGCGGGCGACCACTACATCATTCGCATGCCGACTAATAAAGGAGCCAATACCCTGTGGCTTTTCAACATAGAAGGAGAGGTAGTGAAACCGGTTCAGCTGCTGGCCTATGCGTTCTGCCAGGGGGATTATTGCTATCAGCAGGACAGCTGGATCACCGACCTGGACGGAGATGCAGACCTGGATATCCTCGTTAAGTTCCGGCGCACCAGGGCTGACACTAAAGAGATCGTGGAAAAAACCCAAAAGGTATATCTACAGAACGAAGATGGTGATTTCCGGCATGTCGAAAACGGCCTGATCAGTTTTGACCCCAGCAAGTTTGAAATGGAAGATCTGAAATACTAGTGGTTTGTCAAGCACAAATTGCCGGGTAATCTATGGCGGATTTTGTCCCAGCTCTGCCCCGACATTTCATGTGCGGGGAAGACTGCCGCCTCCTCGCCTTGGTAGCTAAGGCTACCAGGCTCCGGGGGTTTCTTGATCTGAACCAAAATCCGCAGATACCTTACCCGACAATCATACGTTGACAAACTACTAGGAGCTGAGATCATCATTTACTCCTCCGCTTCTCCCATTCCCATGCCGTCCTCATTATGTCTCTGATATCGCGCATGGGTTCCCAGCCCAATTGTTCGGCTGCCCGGCTGTTGTCGGCGTAAATGGCCACCACATCCCCGGGGCGCCGCTCGCCGATGCGGTAAGAGAGCGGTTGTGCCGTCACCATCATAAAGGCGTTGATGGCCTCCAGGACGGTCACCCCTTCTCCGATGCCGAGGTTGAAGACCTCCAGGTTATCGGAGTTTTTTTCTTCCAGGAGATATTGCAGCGCTCTGGTGTGGGCATTGGCGAGGTCCATGACGTGGATGTAATCGCGGATGCAGCTGCCGTCGCGGGTGTCGTAGTCATCGCCGAAAACCGTCATCTCTTTGCGCTTCCCGATGGCCGTTTCCGTGATCACCGGCACGAGGTTGGAGGCCAGGTTGGTTGGCGACTCTCCAATCAGCCCGCTTTCGTGGGCGCCGGCGGGGTTGAAGTAGCGCAGCAGGATGCTTTTGTGGCGGGGGTGGACTCTTGCAAAATCCCTTATGATCTGCTCTCCCATCTGCTTGGTCCGGGCGTAAGGGGACTCTGCCTCCTGCAGCGGCGTGTCTTCCGTGACCGGGAGGTCCGTTGTGTTGCCGTAAACCGAGCAGGAAGAAGAAAAGATCAGATTCGGCACTTCGTACCGGGCCATACAGTCCAGCAGGTTCAGCAGGCTGTTGAGGTTGTTGCGGAAATAACGAATGGGTTGTTGTACCGACTCGCCCACCAGTTTCAGGGCGGCAAAGTGAATGACTCCTTCTATGTCCGGGTGTTCTTCAAAGACCTGGTGCGTGGCTTCTTCCCAGCATAGGTCGATGTTGTAGTTTTTCACCCTTTTCCCGGTGATGGCCTCGATGCCATCTAGCACCGATTCGCTGGAATTACTCAGGTTATCTACGGAGATAACCTCAAACCCATTATCGATAAGATCGACGACCGTATGGCTGCCGATGTAGCCGCATCCTCCTGTAACCAGTATTTTACTCATATTTTTATTTTTACTGTTCTGATCGTTTTTTGTTTCACCAGGACAAACCTCCCTTTTTCCATTCCCGGCCACTTCTATGAATGGGAAAACCCCTACCTTTGCCGTTTCGATTCAAAATTACACCAAAACGAGTAATGGACAGAAAAGATCTGGTAAAAGAAGTCGTGAAGATCGCAAGACAGGCCGGCGGCGCCATCATGGCAATTTATGGCAGGGAGGATTTCGGGGTTGAACTGAAGAAAGACGAATCCCCCCTCACTTTAGCAGATAAGGCTTCCAACGATATCATTTGCGAAGCGTTGAAGAAACTCTCCGTACAGTACCCCATCGTTTCCGAGGAAAATAAGTCCATTGCTTACGACGAACGCAAGGGCTTTGACTATCACTGGCTGGTTGACCCCCTTGACGGCACCAAGGAATTCATCAAGCGCAATGGGGAGTTCACGGTTAACATTGCGCTCATTCATCGTGGCGCTCCGGTGTTGGGCGTGGTGTATGTCCCCTGCTTCAACGAAACTTACTGGGCCGTGAAAGGCGAAGGAGCATACTGGGAACGCACCGGTAACATCCAGGCTCTTCAGGCTGCTTCTTTTCAATTTTCGGACCCGGGCCTGCACGTCGTCTGTTCCCGCTCTCACCTCAATGAAGATACCCAGGCCTTTATCGATAATCTGAATTCACCCGAACTGGTGGCCAAGGGGAGTTCCCTCAAATTTCTGATCCTTGCCAGAGGAGAGGCGCACCTGTACCCCCGCCTTGGGCCAACCATGGAATGGGATACCGCCGCCGCCCAGGCCATTCTGGAAGAAGCCGGCGGCAGCGTGATCGATGAGGAAACCAAAGAGCCGCTGCGCTACAACAAGCAAAATCTGCGAAACCCCTATTTTATTGCTTATGGAAAACTGGGATAGAATGAATTGCCGCCGGATTCCGTGATCTCCGCATGTTTCTACTACATTTCAGTTTGGCCTGGGCCGGATTCAGATGCTGCGGTTTCCAAAATCTTGCCTAACTTACCGCCATGCATTCTCTCAGCGTCATCATTACGACTTTCAATGAAGAGCACAACATTCAGGGGGTGCTCGAGTCGGTGGATTGGGCGGACGAGGCCATTGTCGTGGACTCTTTCAGTACCGACCGCACGGTGGAGATCGCCCGGCGATATACCCGGCGCGTGATGCAACGGGAGTACACCGGCCCTGCCAGCCAGAAGAACTGGGCCATTCCGCAGGCCAGCCACGAGTGGATACTCCTGCTGGATGCCGACGAACGGGTGACGAAAAAGCTTAAGCTGGAAATTCAGAAATACCTCAATCAGGAGAACATACCCTTTGATGCCTTCTGGATCGGCCGCCGCAATTTCTTTATGGGTAAAGAAGTGCGCTACAGTGGCTGGCAGGGCGACGCCGTGGTTCGCTTCTTCAGGCGCGACCTCTGCCGCTACAACGATAAACAGGTCCATGAGGAGGTCATTACCGAAGGCTTGAGGGTGGGCCGCCTCAACCAAAAGCTCCTCCACTATACCTACCGCGATATGGAGCACTTTCTGGCAAAGATGCGCCGTTATGCCCGGTGGTCTGCCCAGGATTACGATGAAAAAACAGGCCGGGTGACCGGCTTTCACCTTCTTTTTAAACCGCTTTTCCGCTTCCTGAAACACTACTTCTTCCAACTCGGCTTTCTGGACGGGAAGGTGGGCCTGGTGGTGAGCTCAGTCATGGCATGGGGCGTTTTCCTGCGCTATGCCAACCTCATGGAGAGGCGGAGAAAGGCTTAGGTGGGCTACTAGCATGGCTCCTGTTTAGGGTATTCGCCCCGGCAGCCATTCTGCTTTTGGCAGGATAACCGGTTCGAATGGCAGGATTGTGAACGATAAAAAGCATAAATTGCCCTACTGAAATTTTAAATGTCCGAATTCCGATTGATATACCCCCCCCTTTTTTTACTTTCCGGCAACCTCCATTTGAGTTTTCTGCCTTTGGTATTTATTCTTTCAAAAAGAGAAGATATTTCGAACCATTTTCAGGCGAAAACCGTATAAAAAGCCAGTAGTTTTTCCTGCCGCCTGATTTTTGGCAGGATATTCGGGGAGATTGGCAGGATTGTGAATGCAAAAAGGTTTAGCTTTGTGGACATAATCTGAAAAGGTAGCTAAGGAACAACAGACAGCTGCCCCGCATACCTCCCTCATACGATCCGAATCCCCTCAATTTATTTCCAAAGAGCTTTTTTCTAAGAGAGGTAGATCAATAATTGCTACGGAAGCCCAGGTTTTTCCGGGCATGATTGGTCTTTGCTTACCCGTTTTGCTTCTCAGGCGAAACGGTAGCGGCTTTACCGATGGGCCCCCGGCCATTGAAATATTGTTTGTAGTGTTTATGGCAATGCTATGAAGTTAGATTATAACAATTTAACAATATAGCCATATAACAATATAACACTCTGACAATATTCCAATACCCCCATCGGTAAAGCCTTTACCTCTTTCCCTCCGAAGCAATTCCGCCAAAGCTGGATCAGTTTAACCCGAAAGCGCCTGCCGAGTCCTGGCACGGTTTTAGCTAACTAACATTTTATAATCCAACAACTGTTTTTCGAACATGAAAAAAATTGTTTTACTAATCGCAGCTTTTCTCTTCGTTCTGGGCGCCGCAATGGCCCAATCGGAGAACAAGTCGGACGTAACCGTTTCCGACAACAGCGACGGCAACGAGGTAACCGTCAAGCAAGTACAAAAAGACGACGAATTGAACGTCTCTCAGGTAGAGATCCTCAGCAATTCCGACGATAATACCGTCACGCTGGACCAGAAGGGGGAAAACCTGGAAAGCGAGGTGTCCATCAGCTCACATTCCGATGACAACTACGTGGAAGTTGTACAGAGGGATGAAGATAATACCTCTGATGTTGATATCACCGGCCATTCCAACGGAAACGTAGTCGTCGTGGGCCAGGAAGACTCGGATCAGGAATCGGATGTTGAAATCTCCGACCACTCCAACGGAAATGGTGTCTTTGTCGGCCAGGAAGGAGGGGACAACCTTTCTGAGGTAACCATCAGCAGCCACTCCAATGGCAATGGTGTGTACATAGCCCAGGAAGGAGATGAGAATGACTCTGAAGTCGGTATCTCTTTCGGTTCCAGCGGCAACCTCGTCAGCGTAGAGCAGGATGGCGATGACAACTACTCCGGAGTGGAAATTTCAATGGGTTCCAATGGCAACGATGTGATCGTCGGCCAGGATGGCGATGACAATGATTCCGATGTGGATATTCACAGCGGCTCCAACGGCAACGACGTCTATGTTACTCAGGACGGCGACGGCAACAGCTCCGATGTCGCTGTTAATGACAACTCCAGTGGCAACAAAGTTGATGCTTATCAGGACGGAGACGGTAACGACTCCGATGTGGATATTCACAGTGGTTCTAGTGACAACGAAGTCTATGTCTCTCAGGAAGGTGACGACAACGAATCCGACGTAGCGGTTTACAGCGGTTCCGACGATAACGTGGTTGACGTGAGCCAGGATGGTGAAGACAACAATTCTGATGTTGCGATTCACAACGGTTCTGACGAAAATGAAGTCACCGTAGAACAGGAAGGCGAGGACAATGAATCGGATGTAGCGGTTTACAACGGCTCCGGCCTCAATGAGGTTAACGTTTCTCAGGATGGAGACGGCAACAACTCCGGTGTGGAGATATACAACGGCTCTGGCAGCAATATCGCAGAGGTAGCCCAGGATGGGGATGACAACGAATCGGACGTAGAGATCTACAATGGTTCCGGCACCAATACCGTTAGCGTAGAACAGTACGGCGACGAGAACGATTCCGATGTCTCTGTCTTCAATGGCTCCGGCGCCAATGACGTCTTCATTGCCCAGTACGGCGATGAGAACGACTCGGACGTGGATATTTACAATGGTTCCGGCAGCAACGAAGTTGAGGTTCTGCAGGACGGCGAGGAGAACTCTTCGGAAGTCGCCATCTTTGACGGCAGCAGCAACAACTTCGTGGACGTCATCCAGGATGGCGAAAGCCTGGAGTCTGAAGTTGAGATCGGGTATGGTTCCGACAGCAACATCATAGACGTCCTCCAGGATGGAGCCAACCACGAGTCTTACATCGGCATCTTCGGCGACAGCAACAACAACACCGTTGATGTCTTCCAGAAGGGCAACTGGAGCGAAAGCAACGTGCTGATCAGCAACGGTTCCAATAACAACACCGTGACGATCACACAGCAGTAATAGCAACTATCTTTAAGGAAAGGGCCGCCGCCGGGATCTCCCGGTGGCGGTTCTTCATTTTAGGACGAGCCTCCTTCAGGAGGCCCGTAAATACCCATCAAATAATAACAGGGAGCATACTACTGGACACATTTACACAAACAGCCCCAAACTATCCAGTAATATGATAATAAATACCAGCCCCTCCGTACTCTTCTTATCCACCTCAGGCAGCCCTGTTTTTATGGCCGCCGGCACCTATCTCTCCTAAAGGCCTCTCTAACCTGGATTATTCATGCGCCCCTAAGGGCCCAAGAATAATTCGTGCTAAAGTTAAAGTCCGTGCTATCTGGTTTTTTGAACAAAATTGTTTTAAATTTGCACCGTGTAAAACAATTTGGGGTCCGTAATAATCCGCAACCCTTTTGCGTTTTAAAGGGTCTTTAGTTACTGTTTTCCACATCGGCTGAAAATGCCTGATTTTGCCGTAGCCCTAAAGGGTGGTCAGGCATTCTTCGCCTTTGCTCCTTTCAGGGCCGGGGCAAACAAAGGGCGAAAATGCCGGGTGGAGATCTTTAGTTTTCAGAAACACGGCCAACAAATGACGAGCCAACAGGTGAAACAATTTTTTAAAGATCTACTGGCGCAGGCTCGGGAGCGCCTGCATCCCATTAAAGAACGGGCGCGGAGTATCTACTCCAGCCACCCCAGGTTATCTGTTGCCGGCCTGGCAGTGGCCGGGCTGGGCCTGCTGGGTTTTCTCACACTGCTGATCACTACCGTCCTGGTATATACCGGGATGCTGGGCCCGTTGCCAGGGTATCCGGAGCTGCGCGATATTCAGAACTATAATGCCTCCGAGGTCTATTCCGAGGATGGCGTTCTTCTCGGTAAATACTTTATCGAGAACCGCATCAACGCCGACCTGGAGGAGATCTCCCCAAACATCATCAATGCACTGGTCGCTACGGAAGACGCCCGCTTTTTCGAGCACAGCGGCATCGACCTGCGCGCCGGTGTGCGGGTTCTGGTGAAATCCATACTCTTATCCGATGAATCTTCCGGAGGCGGAAGCACCCTGAGCCAGCAGTTGGCCAAGAACCTCTATCCCCGCCGGGATTACCTCGTGATGAGCCTGCTGGTCAACAAGATCCGGGAGATGTTCATCGCCCGCCGGCTGGAAAAGGTTTATTCGAAAGAAGAATTGCTTCGCCTTTATCTGAATACCGTTTCTTTCAGTGAGAACATATTTGGCATCAAAGTAGCGGCCCAGCGTTTTTTTGACAAGGCGCCCATTGACCTTAATGTCGAGGAGGCCGCCGTTCTGGTGGGCATGCTCAAGGCCACCACCTATTACAGCCCGGTCCGCCACCCGGAGCGCGCCACTCAGCGCCGTAACGTTGTTCTCGGGCAGATGGAAAGATACGGGCACCTCACCAAAACGGAATACGATTCCCTCAAGGCGCTGCCCCTCAATGTAAAATACTATAAAGAAGGGAACAACCAGGGCCTGGCAACTTATTTTCGCGAATATCTGCGTCAGGAAGTGGAGGAGGTCCTTGAAGATTATTCCAAGCCGGACGGAACGCCCTACAACCTCTACACCGATGGCCTCCGGATCTACACCACTCTTGACGCCCGGTTGCAGCGTTACGCCGAAGAGGCAGTGCAGGAACACATGGCCTGGCTGCAGGAAGCCTTTGATAAGGAATGGAAAAAAGGCTATCCCTGGAGAAGAAATTCTGTGCTGGAGAAGGCCGTCGAACAGTCAGAACGCTATCAGCAACTGAAGGAGAAAGGCGTCCCCCAGGAAAAGATCGAGGAGATCTTCGCCACTCCGGTGCCCATGACGGTTTTCAGCTGGAACGGAGGTGAGGAAGAACGGGAAATGTCTCCGCTGGACTCCATAAAATATTACCTCACCATTCTCAATACCGGCTTTCTGGCGATGGACCCCTCCACCGGGCTGGTCAAAGCCTGGGTGGGAGGAATCGACCACAAGTATTTCAAGTATGACCACGTCATACAGGCCCGCCGGCAGGTGGGTTCTACTTTCAAGCCGATCGTCTATGCCACGGCCCTGCAGAGTGGTATGCTGCCCTGTGAATACACCTACAACCGCCAGGTGACCTATGCCCAGTACGACAACTGGTCGCCCCGAAACGCCGATGGAGAATACGGCGGAGTTTATAGTATGGAGGGGGCGCTGGCCAAATCCATAAATTCCGTTACCGTAGAGATCCTGATGCGCACCGGCATCGACTCGGTAAGGCAACTGGCGGAAGCTATGGGAGTCAATGGGTACATTCCGCAGACGCCCTCAATCGCTTTGGGCACCGCCGAGGCCAGCCTTGCGGATATGGTACGGGTTTTCGGTACTTTCGCCAACCGGGGCGTACGCCCCGAGATGCATTATCTGGACCGCATCGAGACGGCGGAAGGCGATACCCTCGCCGTTTTTGAGCGCCCCGACCCCCGCCGTTTCCCGGCAGTGCTTACCGAAGCCCACGCCGATATGATGATCCACATGCTGGAATCGGTTGTCGATAGCGGGACAGCACGCAGCCTGCGGTACCAGTACGGCCTGTACAACGACCTTGCGGGAAAGACGGGCACCACTCAGAACCAGTCGGATGGCTGGTTCATCGGTTTCAACCCGCGCCTGGTGGCCGGCGTATGGGTAGGGGCTGAAATGCCGCAGGTCCACTTCCGTTCCATGCGCCTGGGGCAGGGATCGACTTCCGCCTTGCCTATCTATGGGAAATTCATGCGCAAGGTCTATCGCGATGCCAGCTTAAAGGATATTCGCTACGCTCGTTTTACGGAGCCCGCGGATACGGTTCTGGCGCTTATGGCCTGTCCGCCATACCTGGAGGAAATGCCCATCCTGGCCGGTTTTCAGGACGGTTACTACTATTTTCCGGATGAGCGCAGCCTGCTGGAACGCCTGTTTAATGAACCTTATACGGACGAACAGGGCCGGGTGGTCAATGTGCCGCCCCGCCGGCCTTATGAATCAGATGAAGACTACCTCCGCCGCCTCCGCGATTACCAGGAGCGCCTGCAGCGCAGGGAGGAACGCCGGGAAAAACGAAAGCAGTTCTGGAGTAAGCTCCTTTTTGGAAAGGAAGAAGAGGAAAAGCAGCAGCAGGAGCAGGACCAGAATGGGTATCACTATTTTGAAAAGAGCGATGGAGGGTGATTTCGTGTATTCGTGAATCGTTTTAAGGGAAATCCTCCTGTCTTCTGCTGCCAACCTCCAGGCCCCGGCCCATCGACTTCCGGCTCCCGAATCAACGAGTTCCCGAATCAACCAGTCAACAACCCCTGTCCACCCGCCTTGTACTTCCAGGCAACATCCATTCCGCAAATTAAAATTTCGCCACACGAGGCTTTCCTGGAACAAAAATTCCCGTATGCCGCATATCGGATAACAGAGGCTCGCTGCCCGTTCCTGAAGCCCGCGTAACTCCTTGTCTATCAACCTCTCAAAAATGACAGATCCGGCGTAAAAAAAGAGGTTGAAGGTTTTTTTAATAGGGCTAAAGTGCCTACTTTTGCACCGATTTTAAGAATACCTCAAAAGCAAGGAATTGTGAAAGTGGATCTCAGAAAGCTCTCCATACTCGTTTTCGCCCTCGTTTTCAGCTTCGGCATGCTGTTCGCACAGGACCATGGGCAGGAGCACAACGGCGAATCTACCCATGAAGAACAGGAAGGCCATGAGGCGGAAGCCGGGCATGATTCCGGCCTGAGCCACAGTTATTGTGGCGGCCACGAAGAAAATGGGAAATACGACCCGGTCACTACGGTCATGGAGCACATTGCCGATGCCAATGAGTTCCACGTCTGGAAAGGCGTTCACCTTCCGCTTCCGGTAATTCTTTATGCGCCCGATCATGGCTGGACTACGGGCCTGTCGAGCATGTTCGAACACGGACACAAGGCAGTGGACGGATACGTGCTGAACCACGGGCGGGTAAACCGGGTTGCCGATCCTTCCTTCCCGAAAGGAGAGGTGCATATCGACGGGATACTGCGGCAGACAGAAAAAGTGATAGGGCCGAGTGGAAAGGAAGAAGAAATGAAGGAAAAGGATACTTTCTATGCGTGCTACGAAGGAGAGCTGTACAAGCTGGACAAGCCCAGCACCGTCGATGGCGGCTTTCTGGGTGGAGGGATCACCTCCTTTTACGATTTTTCCATTACGAAGGTCGTATTTTCGATGATCATCGCCTCCCTGCTGCTGATCTGGCTTTTCCTGGCAGTGGCAAGAGGGTACAAGAGGAACGAAGGCAAGGCGCCTTCCGGTGTTCAGTCTTTCATGGAAGTGTTTTTCGTTTTTATCCGTGATGAAGTGACCAAACCGATGATCGGCGAGAAGCACTACGAGCGTTTCCAGCCTTTTATCATGACACTATTCTTCTTCATCATGTTTGTCAACCTGCTGGGCCTGGTGCCATTCTTCCCTGGCAGCGGCAACATTACCGGCAACCTGGCCGTAACGATGACCCTGGCGATCTTTACCTTTATCGTGACCAATATCAACGGCAAAAAAGATTACTGGGAGCACATCTTCTGGATGCCGGGCATTCCGGCCTGGGTAAAGATCATTCTGACGCCGGTGGAGATCCTGAGCTTGTTCATCAAGCCGTTCTCCCTCATGATACGTTTGTTTGCAAACATTTCCGCCGGGCACATCATCATACTCAGCCTCATCGGGCTGGTGTTCCTCTTCGGCAATAACGGGGAAAGCGTCGGCGGAGCAGCCGGAGGCGCCGTTATCGGCGGCCTGTTTACGGCATTTATGAACCTGATCGAACTGCTGGTGGCATTGCTGCAGGCATTTATTTTTGCGATCCTCTCTGCCTCTTACATCGGAGCCGCAGTTGAAGAACACGATCATCACGAAGCGCACGAAGGGGCGCATTAAACGAAGTGGGAAGCGCGAAGTGCGAAGGCGGAACAGCATCCGGATTCCCACTTCCGATTTCCGATTTCCGACTTGAAACTTGTTTTCTTAACCATAAATATCTCATACAATGGGAGCAATTGGAGCTGGTATTGCAGCACTTGGAGCAGGCGTTGGCATCGGCCTTATCGGTAGCCGCGCGATGGAAGCTATCGCACGCCAACCGGAAGCCGTAGGCGACATTCGTAACAACATGATCCTGACTGCGGCCCTCGTGGAAGGCGCTGCCCTGTTCGCGATCGTTGTAGGCCTGCTGGCCGGTTAATCCGCTGCAAGCGAAACCAAAGAAAGGGCGCGGGAGCCGCAGCGGTTGGCTGACGGCCCCGCCCTTCAAGGTCACTTAAAAAAGATCACTTAAGATATATCAACTTTTACCATCATGACCGAAGTATTGTTTCTGGCCGACTTCTCTGTCATCAAGCCCGATCCGGGGCTGATCTTCTGGACGAGCATCATCTTTATCCTGGTGTGGTTTACACTGGGCCGCATGGCTTTCGGGCCCATACAGAATGCCCTTAAACGCCGTGAACAGGATATTCAGAACTCTCTGGATGAGGCCCGCAAGGCCCGCCAGGAAATGGCCAACCTCAAGGCAGAGAACGAAGAACTGCTCAAGAAGGCTCAGGAAGAGCGCGCCGCCATCCTGAAAGAGGCCAAAGAAGCCAAGACCGGAATCATCGAAGAAGCCCGCAAGCAGGCCAAGGAGGAATACCGCCGGATCGTTACCGACGCCAAGGAGGACATCGAGAACCAGCGCATGGCGATGATCATTGACCTGAAAAACCAGCTGGGCATCATCTCTATTGATATTGCCGAGAAGATCCTTCACAAAGAACTAAAAGGCGATAAGGACCAGGAGCAGTTCGTCAAGTCCCTCGTCGATGAGATCAAACTGAATTAGTAATCAGGCGAAGGAATGCCGGCCCGGGGCGCTCCCCGCTTTATCCTGCGGCCTGAATCCTTCCTGCCCAATTAACCTTTTGCGTATGTCTGTCCACAGAATAGCTTCCCGGTACGCCAAATCTCTGATCGAACTGGCCATTGACCAGAAGAAACTGGAAGTGGTCACAGAAGATGTCCGGCTGTTCCAGAAACTGGTGAAGAACCGGGACCTCTATCTGTTGCTCAAGAGCCCCATCGTCCATGCCGACAAGAAGAAGCAGATCCTGAAGCTCATCTTCGAAAGCAAGCTCGATGAACTGTTCATGGCTTTCCTCAACATTCTGGTGTCCAAAGGACGGGAGGCTTATCTGCCTGAAATCGCAGATGAATACGTCCTGCAATACAAGCAGGTCAAGCATATTTCCACCGTGAAGCTGACCACGGCCTCGCCGCTTACCAAAGAGTTGCAGAAGGCCATCCATGAAAAACTGGAGGCCAGCAAGGCCACTGATGAGCACGTTGAACTGGTCTCTGCGGTTGACCCGGCCCTGATCGGCGGGTTCGTGGTAGAGTTTGAAGACAAGATTTACGACGCCAGCGTAAAACATAAGCTGGACCGGCTCAGAAAGGAGTTTCGCGAAAATTTTTATATCTCTAAGATCGTTTCCAGCTAAAAGCGGAGGGTCTTAGGTTATTTCCGGAAAAAAGTTCTCTTATACAAACTGCTGCGCTTGCAGTCATAAAATTCTGAAAAATGGTTGATGTAAAACCTGATGAGATATCAGCAATATTGAAACAACAGCTCTCCGGTTTTAGCTCTACGACAGAACTGGAGGAATACGGCACCGTTCTTCAGGTCGGAGACGGTATAGCCCGCGTTTATGGCCTGAATAATGCCCAGGCCGGCGAACTGGTGGAATTTGAGACCGGTGTTCAGGCCATCGTTCTGAACCTGGAGGAAGACAACGTGGGTGTGGTGCTCATGGGCCCCGGCGAAGGCATTCGCGAAGGCTCCCGCGTCCACCGCACCGGCCGCATCGCTTCCATCAACGTTGGTGAAGGCTTCGTTGGCCGTGTGGTCAACCCGCTGGGGGACCCGATCGACGGCAAAGGCGATATCGAAGGCGAGACCTTCGAGTTGCCGCTGGAGCGCAAGGCCCCTGGCGTTATCTACCGCCAGCCGGTGAACGAGCCGCTGCAAACCGGTATCAAGGCCATCGACGCCATGATCCCCATTGGCCGCGGCCAGCGCGAATTGATCATCGGCGACCGCCAGACCGGCAAGTCGGCCATCGCCATTGACACGATCATCAACCAGCGCGAATTTTACGAAAGAGGGGAGCCCGTTTACTGCATCTACGTGGCTTCCGGCCAGAAGGCCTCCACGGTGGCCAACGTGGCCAAGACGCTGGAAGACAACGGTGCGATGGATTATACCATCATCGTTTCCGCTTCCGCTTCCGACCCGGCGCCGCTGCAATTCTACGCTCCGTTCGCCGGCGCCACCATCGGAGAATACTTCCGCGACACGGGCCGCCCTGCTCTGATCATTTATGATGACCTTTCCAAGCAGGCCGTTGCTTATCGCGAGGTATCCCTGCTGCTGCGCCGCCCGCCCGGCCGCGAAGCTTATCCGGGTGACGTGTTCTACCTGCACAGCCGCCTGCTGGAGCGCGCCGCCAAGGTCATTGAGAACGACGACATCGCCCGCCAGATGAACGACCTGCCCGATGCCCTCAAAAATGCCAAGGACAAAGACGGCAAGCCACTGGTGAAAGGGGGAGGCTCACTGACGGCCCTGCCGATCATCGAAACCCAGGCCGGCGACGTCTCCGCCTATATCCCGACCAACGTGATCTCCATTACCGACGGCCAGATCTTCCTGGAGTCCAACCTGTTCAACGCCGGTATCCGCCCGGCCATCAACGTGGGGATTTCCGTATCCCGTGTGGGTGGCGCCGCTCAGATCAAGTCGATGAAAAAAGTAGCCGGCACCCTGAAGCTCGACCAGGCGCAATACCGCGAACTGGAAGCTTTCTCCAAATTCGGTTCCGACCTCGACGCCGCCACTACCGCCGTGCTTGAAAAAGGTAAGCGCAACGTGGAGATCCTGAAGCAGCCGCAGTACTCGCCGGTGGCCGTGGAGAAGCAGGTGGCCATCATCTACCTGGGCACCAAAGGATTGCTCCGCTACGTTCCGGTTAATAAGGTGAAGGACTTCGAAGAACTGTTCCTCCACACCCTGGAACAGCGCCATCCGGAAGTACTGGCCAACTTCAAAGCCGGTAAACTGGAAGCAGCGGATACCAAAAAGGTGGAAGACCTTGCCGCCGAGCTGTCCAAGCCTTATCGGAAATAATCGAATTCATTCTCAGGATGGCCCTGGCATTCATCGTCAGGGCCCCGAAAAATTTTATAAATGGCTGCCAACTTAAAAGAAGTACGCGAACGCATCAGGTCTGTCCAGAATACACAGCAGATCACCAAAGCTATGAAAATGGTTTCGGCCGCCAAGTTGCGCCGCGCTCAGGACGCCATCCTGAGCATGCGCCCCTACGCCGAAAAGCTCAATGGCATGCTGCGCAACATCCTCTCCAACCTGGAGGGAAATGCAGAGACGGTATTCGGCCAGGAGCGCGAGCTGAAGAATGCCTGCCTGGTGGTGATGACTTCCGACCGCGGGCTATGCGGCGCCTTCAATACCAACGTCTGTAAAGCTGCGGTACACACCATCGAGACAAAATTTGCCGATGTCTATGCCAATGGCAACCTGACGATCCTATGCATTGGTAAGCGGGGCTATGACTACTTCCGCAAGCGCTATTCCGACGCCCGCATCGACAAGAGTCATGTGGACCTTTTCAACAACCTGAGCTTCGAAAACATTTCTAAAGTGGCCAAGAGCCTGCTAAATGCATTCGAAAACCAGGAGTTTGATGCGGTAGATATTGCCTATGGCAAGTTCAAGAACGCCGCCACTCAATATACCATCACCGAACAGTTCCTGCCGGTGGCCAAGATCGAAAAAGAGGAGGGCGCCAACCTGCTGGCCGATTACATCTTCGAGCCAGGCAAGGTAGAATTGCTGCAATATCTTGTACCCACCATCCTGCAGACGCAGTTCCAGAAGTGCCTGCTGGACACCCACGCCTCCGAACACGGCGCCCGTATGACCGCCATGGATAAGGCCACGGAGAACGCCAATGAGTTGCTCCGCGACCTGCGCATCTCCTACAACAAGGCCCGTCAGGAAGCGATTACCAACGAGATCCTCGAGATCGTCGGCGGTGCGGCGGCACTGGAAAATGACTAGAGGGAAGTCGGAAGTCGGAAGTCGGAAGTCGGAAGTCGGAAAGCGGAAGTCGGAAAGCGGAAGCGGAAAGCGGAAAGCGGAAGTCGGAAAGCGGAAGTCGGAAAGCGGAAAGCGGAAGTCGGAAAGCGGAAAGCGGAAGAGCGAACCGAAAATTGAATTTACATCAACTACCTCAATAGAAAATTTTAGAGAGAGAGAACATTTTTGCTGATATCATCCTTTTAGAAGGCGTCGCCGGAATTCCGGCGACGCCTGCGGTTTTTTTTGGACGGGCTTCCTTCAGGTGGCCCGTAAGTTCTACAGCTCTAAAATCAAAAATCCTCCCTCACCCCCTCACCTGCCCGTCTCCCTTCACCACCCACTTGTAGCTCGTCAGCTCGCGCAGGGCCATGGGGCCGCGGGCGTGCAGCTTCTGGGTGCTGATGCCGATCTCGGCCCCGAGGCCGAACTGTGCGCCATCGGTGAAGGCGGTGGAGGTGTTGGCGTAAACCACGGCGGCATCGACGTTCTTCAGGAAGGCATCCACCACATTGGAGTCTTCCGCCACGATGGCCTCGCTGTGTTTGGAACTGTAGCGGGCAATGTGCTCCAGCGCTTCATCCAGGCCACCCACTGTTTTGACCGACATTTTCATGGAGAGGAACTCCGTGCCGAAGGAATCTTCATTGGCGCGGTGCAGGAGCACATCTGGATAGTGGCACTTGAGGGCCTTGTAGGCTTCTTCATCGGCAAACACCTCGCAGCGGTGCGTCTGCCCCAGTTGCTGCATGATCTTGAACAGTTCGGGCAGGCGGTTGCGGTGGATGAGCAGGCAGTCGAGAGCATTGCATACGCTGACGCGGCGCGATTTGGCGTTGGTGACGATGGCCGTTCCTTTTTTCAGGTCTCCGCTCTCATCGAAGTAAGTATGCACGATGCCCGCTCCGGTCTCGATCACCGGGATCTTGGCGTGTTGCCGCACAAAGTCGATCAGCCCCTGGCTGCCGCGGGGGATGGCCACGTCGATGTAGCCCACGGCCTCCAGAATGTGGGGCAGGGCCTCCCGCTCGCTGGGGGCGAGGTAGCAGGCCTCCTGCAGGCCGAAGGGCTCCAGCACCTTATGAATGAGGCTGAGGATGGCCAGGTTGGAATAATGGGCGTCGCGGCTGCCTTTGAGCACCGAGGCGTTGCCAGATTTGAGGCAGAGAGCGAACACATCGAAGGTGACGTTGGGCCGGGATTCGAAGATGATTCCGATGACGCCGAGGGGCACCGTCAGGCGGCGGAGCTGCAGGCCATTGGGCAGGGGGCGTTCCTCCAGCACCTGGTTGAGGGGGGAGGGGAGAGCGGCTACCTTGCGCAGATCGCCCGCGATGCCCCGCAGACGCTCCTCATTGAGCAGCAGGCGGTCGTATTTGGGGTTGGCGGGGTCCATGCGCGCGAGGTCCTTCTTGTTCTCGGCCAGGAGGAAATCGACGTTGTCCATCGTCAGGGCCGCCAGTTGGTTGAGCATGCCGGCGATATCGGCATCACTGAGGCGGATGAGGCGCCGGCTGGCGGTTTGCACGGCTGCCAGGTTCTTTTCGATCTCGCTTTTTATGCTTTGGGTAGTCGTTGCCATGGTGATTGGTTAATGTGTTCTTTGTTGGCCTTTTCCCTGGCGAATGCTTCGCCGAGTTAAAAGGAGGCTATTGGTTATTCAGGTAGTGTGGCAGTTCGGTTTTACGGTTGGTCCGGCGTTACCTCCCCAAGCATCTGGCCACCATACCGAAAAACCATATTACCGGAATACCTGGACCATTACAATGAAGATACAAAATAGGGAAAGGCGGGGGGAAAAGCAACTCGTGCCGCGGTCCTCCCCGTCCCACAGGCAGTAGCCTGCTTTTCTACGAGAAGGCCTGGCCGCTAGGCCGATGGGTGTGTACGGAAAGTGTAACATTTATCCACTCTCCGCATTATGCCTTTAAACGCGCTCATGAAAAACAACACCTCCATCAGGAAAATGCGGGTTCTGGCCGCCTTCTTGTCACTCAGCTTCGTTCTGCAAGGTCAGTCTTTCGATACTTATCTGGCTTATATCCATACGGCGGAACGCAATATTCTGAGCAGCGCCTATGAAGAGGCATTATCAGCTTACGATACTGCCTTTATCATCTGGGAACGGCCTCTTCCTGCTGACATCAGGAATGCCTTGCAGTGCGCCGTTCTCACCGAAGATACTTCGGAGGCCTACCGCCACGTCAAAAGCCTCATCCTGCTGGGCTGCGATCTGAATTTTTTCTTTCGGCAGGAGAGCCTTCGGGCCTTCCGCGCTTCGGCGAGCTGGCGGAGGATCATCGAAGAATACCCTGCCCTCCGCTCCACCTTCGTACAGAACTGCGACTGGCCTTTGCGCAGCCGGATAGAAAGCCTTGTTGCCCGCGACCAGTTCTGGCGGGCGCAGGACCCCCACTACACCTCTATGCGCGATTCCACTTTCGCAGAAGATGCCCGCATCATGGACGAAGTGCTGGAAATTTTTCACCAGGGCTACCCCACCGCCTACGAGATCGGCGTTTTTATGGAAGAGGACACGCTGCTGAGCCGGCTCGATCCGCTGCACCTCATCCTGCTCCATAATTATACGAAAGCCGATAATTACAAAACCGGGCCGGACCTGACGGAAACCCTGCTTGCCTTTGCCCGGCAGGGCCGCCTCCACCCCGATGCCTTTACCTATCTGAACAGCCGGTCCGGTGCGTACCAGATGCAGCCCGGCTTCGCACGGGATGGGGTTGTATGGAAAGCCGATGGGAAGCTGTACTTCGAAAAGATCAATCCCGAACGGAAGGATGCGATCGATCAAATGCGGGCCTCTATCGGGCTTTGCACCGTTGAGGAAATGCGGAAAAAGGCGTTGTTCCTGCTCGGTGAGAAAGTGGGGGGCTTTCAGTTTTTTCACGCCGGTTTTATGGCTGCGGCGGATCTGCCGGCGCCCATGCTGCAACAGTTTTTTGTGGAGGCCCGGTGAGGGCAGTATCCACTGTTCATTATGTCCTTCATTCTTCCGCAACGATGTCCAGCGCAGCCTCCGGAGGAAACATCCTTCCGATCCGCTTCAGGGAGCTGTCGTAGAGGATGGCAAAGGGATATCCGTTCTGGTGAAAAATGCTTTCGATATAGGCATTGCTGACGGCGTGGATACCGGGGACTTCGTGTTCAAGGACGACCTTTTGGGCGTCTGGAATGTCGCACATACCACAGATGTTGACGACCTCTACTTCTTTTTCTGACAACTGCTTTAGCAGCGGAAATTCTTCGATGCAGGGCGGGCAGAAGGTGGACCAGAATACGATCAGGTAGTAATCTTTGTGAGGGCTAAGCCCTTCCAGAAGGTTGCGCTTTTCCCCGCTGAACAGGTCGGTAAACTCAAAATCCGGTAAACGGCTGGTAAGCTGGAAATCCGGCCGGGTGCTGCCTGTACCTGCTCTTCGGAATGAAATTTGTTTTTTGGCCTCGTTCGTGCCGGTAATTTGGAAAGCTGCATCCTCGAAGCGGAAAACCATCTTCTCTTTCAGCAGTGCGGCGGTTCCGAAAAACGCTTCTCCGTTGAGCATACTGGAGATCACTACGGTAGTATCTCCGGTATAAGTGATCCCAATGGCATCAATTCCGGGTTCCATAAATTTACCGTTCCGGTTGCGGTCCTCTACGCACAACTTGAAGCCGGTAGTATCGCCGCCAAGCCGATAATTTCCTCCCAGTATTTGCCGTTTTTGATGGGACTCGTGTTGAATGAAAAGAGGCTGGGGGTTCAATACCGGGTCAAAAGTCCCGGGATAAACCTTCTCGTCAAGAGTGATCTTTCTGGTTGTGCAGGAGGCCAGAATGAACAGCAAAAGAAAGGGTATTATGTTTTTTCTCCAATCCATAGCAAATTTGAGCGCTTACCAGGAATAGCTTCTGCCGGGCCCTTGGCCATGGCAGAGCGAGTAAAAAAAGTGAAATTAGAGGAAGGAGGAGATAAAAACAAGGGGGAGGGTAACTATTCTGCTCCGGCGCATTAGGCAATAAAACGCATTCGTGAAGAAACTGCTCTTTCTGCCGCCTCTATTGCTGATTTATTCAGGTAGCTGTGGGCAAAACAACGGCGATCTTCCGCCGTTTTCCGCCATTGCTCCGGATTCTGTCTTCCATTATCCAATAGACACTGCTGATTATCTGGACTATCACCGGTACATCTATCAGGCGGAGCGCTATTTCCTGGATGGGGAAGACTCCCTGAGCCTTAAGGTGTATTGGAAAGTATTTGAGGCTTACTCCTTCATCTTTGCTAAAGATGCGGCCATCGCTGCCCAGGTTGCTGCGAAGCAGGATTCACCGAGGTTGTTCCTTTGCCTTGCCGATAGATCTTTCCGGTCGGGCGTGATGCTGGATTGCCTGATAGATATACCCATTCTTGCCCGGTTTATAGAAAGGTACAACCTGGGAGATACCCTCGCAGTCATGAACGAAGCCGGTAGGAAGTACTACCTTGCCAGTATCAACCTGGAACAGAAGCAGCATTACATCCAGCGTTACCGGGAAGAGCAGGCTTTTAAAAAGGCAAAAGTGTTTGAGCCGTACAGGCTGGCCGTACTGGCCAACATTGACGCCATCCGGCAGGATATCGACGCGGGCAGTTTCCCCGCCGGCCGCATCATCGGCATCGACGACCCCTTCCTTTCCCCCGAAAGAGATCACTGCCAGCTCAGCAGTGAAGTAACGCTGATATCCCTGTATCACTATCCTTGTTCGTATTCAGAACTCAGGGAGTTACTGTTTGAGGAAGTGCGAAAAGGCAACCTGCACCCCAAGGACGTGGCTTTTATTTACGAGTACGAAAAGGAACTCTCCAAAAACGGGCACAACCGCTTCGAAGGCCGGTGCCAGCCCATGGACAAGGAAAGCACGCCGGTGTATATAGATTGGGAAGAGCCTGTCGATCCGCGCACTTTCCCTGCCGCCAATGCGCAGCGGCGGGCTTTTTTCCTGCCCCCGGTGGAGCACAGCCTGAGGAAAAAGGCCTATGCGGAAAAACACGGCATGCGCCTGTTCTTCGGCTTTGGGATCGGCTTTTTCAGAGGGCACCGGTGAGCGCCGTTAAAAGGCCAGGTCCGGAGGGCAACACAGGCGCCGGTATTGCCGTTTTCAAATTATTGCACCTATTTACCGATCCTGAAAGAATACACGCGCTCATGAAGCTTCGCTCCGGCATCATTCCGAACGCTTTAAAAACACAGGCCGTGGTTACGCTGTGGATTACTTTGTGCTTTGGCCGGCTTCTTCCGGGGCAGAACCTGGTGATAAGCCCCGGTTTTGAGGAGGCCACTCCCTCCTTCCTCGATGGGCCCTGGACAGCCGTTGGCGGCACGCCCGATTATTATAACGCTACTCACCCGGAGCGCAACACGAACAGCGGGCTGGAGCGAGCCGCTAACGCTTTCGAAGGGGAAACCTACCTGGGTATCGCCTGCCTGGGCGCTTCCCGCTGGCAGTGCAGGAACAGCCGGGAATATATATGCGGCCGTTTATCAGAACCGCTGGCGGCCGGCGAGCGTTACGAGGTGAGCCTGTACGTGCGCCTGGCGAGTGACATCAGCACCTTCCCCCTCGCGGAAATGGGCATTTTCTTTTCCCCGGAAGAACCGGAAGTAGATGAGGTTTGCAGCAAAGAGCTGAAGTACCTGCCACTGCGGGGAGAAACCAGCCTGCTGGGCTCGGTGCAGCGGTGGCGGCAGGTGAAAGGGTATTTCACGGCAGCCGGGGGAGAGTCATTCTTCACTATCGGCAATTTTCTGGGCGCCAACCTGCAACGCATCTGTGGGGAGGCGAACAGCGCCAGCCGGTCCTACTATTTCCTTGATCAGGTGTCGGTGGTAAAGGCGGAACCTCAGCCTCAACCTCGACCTCAACCTCACTTAACCCCCGCCTGCTCCTGCACCATCTTCTTTGAAACCGGCAGCAGCCAGATCGCGGAACCTGCCCCCCAGTGCCTGCAGCAAGTCCTCTTGGCCGCTCAGTCCCGTCCCGGCTGGCAACTTCAAATTGACGGGCATACCGACGATATTGGCGGCGAGCGGGCCAACCGGAAACTGTCTGCAGCCCGCGCCGGGGCGGTGGCTCGTTTATTTAAAGAACAAAGTATGCCTTCTGAAAAAATATCTGTGCGGAGCTTTGGCGCGTCCCGCCCCGCCAGCCACAGCCCGGCGCCGGAAGGCCGCGCCCGCAACCGCCGGGTGGAAGCCCGCCTGCTGCCTCCGCCATTGCAGGTGTGGCAATTTCAGGCTCTGGAGGCCTTTGCCGTGCTGTACGGCTACGTGCGCTTTTTCCATCCCTATGCCCCGGCGGAAGGGCTCGACTGGAACCGGTTTGCCGCCTATGGCGTTGGCCGGGTCGGCGAACTGGAAAAGGAGGAAGAATGCCTGCCGGTGTTTCGGGAGTTGTTCTACCCTGTAGCGCCCACCCTGGCGCTGGGGCGGCAGGGCGGCAAGGCCCTTGCTCTGGCGCCGGCTCCACCTCAATCCGCCGCCCTAACCTACTGGCAGCACTACGGCTACCGCATCGGTGAAGGCAATGATGTATACCAGAGTATTCGGGTGAGCCCGGCGGCCGGCGTGGCGCCGCTGTTCGAAGGGGCGCCGTCGTCAGAGCCCTGGAAGGGCATATTGCCGCTGGGGCTTCACTTCGAACTGCCGCTGGTACTGCCTGATGATCAGCATGCCCCGGATACGAGTAGGCTGGAAATCCTGGAGCAGGCCCTGGTGGAGGCTTGGCCCTCCGACAGAGATCGGCAACTGGCCAATGTGATCCTTTTCTGGAATACAGTTCAGCACTTTTATCCCTACCGGGACATTCTCGGTGAGGGCTGGCGGCAACAACTCGGCGTGATGCTGCGGCAGGCGGCGGAGATCGAAAACCCGGAAGCTTTCACTTTCTTTTTCAAGTCCTGCGCCGCCTTGCTGAAGGACGGCCACGCCGGGCTGGTGCAGGAATCTGAACTCGATGATATGTGGCTCCCGCTGGAACTGGCCTGGGTGGAGGGGCAGCTGGTGGTAACGGAAAGCGGCCTGCCCGGCCAGGTGAACCGGGGAGGCCTACTAAAAAAGATCGACGGGCAGGACGCAGTGGCTATCTTCCACCGGGATACGGCCCTGTATTCCGGAACGCCGCAGTGGAAAGTAGCCCGGGCGCTGAAGAACCTGGGCGCCGGAGAGCAGTACTCCACCACTGCCCTTGAACTGGAGCACGGCGGCCGCCTGTTCCGGGCGGAGGTGGAACGAGACTGGGGAGATTTCCCGGAACCTGCGTTGTTCCTGGAGTTGGAACCCGGCTATTTTTACGTCAACCTGGCGGCCATATACGATATCGACACCCTGCTCAGGTGGGCGCCGCGCCTGGCCGAAGCGGAGGGCGTCATCTTCGATGTCAGGGGGTATCTCCAGAACAATTGCTCCCGCTTCCTTCCCCACCTGCTGGCCGAGGCGGACACGGCAGGCAGCTGGATCAAAATTCCCCGGCTCCTCTACCCGGATTTTTTCCGGCCCTCTTTTGAGGCGTCGGGCTGGTTGTTGTCGCCCAGGGCGCCTCGGATCAGAGGGCGGCTCGCCTTCCTTACCGACGGGCGCGCCCTTTCCGCCAGTGAGTCCTTCCTGGCGTTTGTCCGGCACTACCGGCTCGGGGCCATCATCGGCGGTCCGACGGCCGGCGCCAACGGGCCGCGCAACTGGATGCGCCTACTCGACGGCTATATCCTCCATTGGACAGGCGCCTATGTTACTCTGTTGGATGGCTCTCCCCTTCACAATAAAGGAATTGCCCCGGACTATTACGCGGCGCCTACTTTGAAGGGTATCCATAACGGGGAGGATGAAGTGTTGGCCCTTGCGTTGTCCATCCTGAAGAGAAACATTAAATGAACCACCTCATGAAAACATCTGCCCTGTTTTTTCTGGTTCTGCCCTTGCTCTCAACCGCCCAGAACCTCGTCCCCAACGGCGGCTTCGAAACCCACCAGCCCCTGGAATGCTACACTTGCTACCAGGGGTCGGAAGATTTCAAAAAGCTCACCCACGGCTGGGACGACCTGAATACAAATCCTATCCTTTGCGATGCCGGCTATACCAGAGAACTGGACCCCCGCCGCCGCCTGTGCCTGCTGGAGCGCCGCTGCCCGGGCGGCGGGCAGGCCGTGATGCAGCTGGAATACACCCCGCGCTGCACCGACTGGCAACACCTCACCAACGGCTGCTCCGATTACCTGGGAACCACCTTGTCTCAACCCCTGGAAATGGGCAGGGTGTACGAGCTGTCGTTCTGGCTGTATATCCCCTCCGGGCAGGCCGACACCGACCCCGAATTCGCCCGCCACATCGGTTTGAGCCTGTATCCGAAAAAGATCCGCAACCCGCAGAGCGCCCTCATGCCCAGCCGGGCCTTCCTGGCGGATACGGTGATCTACGATCAGTGGCATCAGCATAAGTGGCAGGTGAAGCCGCTCTGTCCGCTGGTGTATCTGGTGGTTGGCGCCTTCCGCGGCGGCGGCTGGCCCTCTGATCACACGTTTTGGGACCACGGCATTTTTTATTTCGACGAGATCAGCGTGCGCGAGGTTGGAGATTCGGAAGTGGATCATGCTGTGGCGCTGCACTTTTGTAAGGAAAAGGAGGAGGAAGAGGAGGGGTTGGTTTACGATATCCCGGGCGCCAGCTGTTATTTCGAAAGCGGGGATAGCTCCCTGTCGATCGGGGCTAAAGCTATCCTGGATTCCTTTGCCCGCAGGGCGAAGGAGCATCCCCGGATCGCTTTTACCATCTCCGGCCATACCGACAGCATCGGCAGCAAGCACGAAAGCCTTTCCCGCGCCCGGGTGGAGAGCGTGTTGTCGTATCTGGAAGTCCGCCATCAGCTTCCCCGGCTCCGTTTCGTCCCCATTGCCGCCGGCGCCGGCAAACCCGCCGCCGAGAATGCCACCGAAGCCGGCCGGCAGCTCAACCGCCGGGTGGACATCCGCCACGCCGACTTTGGTATGCCCCTGGTGATATACCGGCAGGTGCTGGAGCACGCGATGGCGGGCCGTGATGCCCAGGCGTTCAAAACGTTGAATGTATGGCTGCACCTGGCGCCGCAGCGGCAGCAACTGCTGATGCTGTTCGACCCCAGGCTGGCGCCCATCAAAAGCGGGCGGCGCTGGGCGGAGGTGCAGCAGGCTGTGCGGAAAAGCTACGGCCAATATGCCCAACCGGAGCTGGCCTTCCTCCTCGATTCCCTTTGGGCGGAGGACCAGCGCCACCGGACGCTGAAGTACTACATCGAAAACCTGGCGGTTTATCTGCATGATAATGATAAAGAGGCCGCCAAGTGGGATGTCGGTTTCCCGGCGAGCGATGATGCCATTATGGCAGCGGATTCGGTTCATTTCCGTAAAATACAAGGTATTATTGAAGCAGAGGGCTGGCCGGCTTCTTCAAAGGTTGGAGAACGCGCCGCCAAAGCGGCCTTCCTGGCCGTTAACCACCACCTGGATACGGCTACGCTGGCCTTCTACCTGCCCCGGCTGAAGCAGCGTTGCCTGGAGGGCGAGGCCGAGTGGCTTTACTACGCCACCATGTACGACCGCCTGCAGGTACTGAAGGGTTTGCCGCAGCGCTACGGCACGCAGTACCGACGGGTGGAAGGGGCGGAGGAGGAGTACGAGCTTTTTCCCCTGGAGGATGAGGAGAGGGTAAACAGGTGGCGGGATGAATTGGGGTTGGAGGCTTTGGATAGTAGAGATTAGATCAGCGGCCCTTTCTCCCAGAGTGATTGGGTTTTGATGTAAAGAACAAGTGACTAATTTTGTCTCGTGATAAAAAACAAAGCAATGAGCAAAATAAAGATCAACAACTTTGGGCCGATAAAAGTGGGCTGTCAGGAAAACGACGGTTGGTTAGAGGTGAAAAAAGTTACTGTATTTATCGGCAACCAGGGTTCGGGAAAGAGCACTGTGGCGAAATTAATATCTACTTTTAGTTGGATTGAGAAGGCTTTAACAAGAGGCGACTACGATATTAAATGGTTTACGCGCAAAAACAAATTCAGGAACACTTATTGTTCTTATCACCGGCTTGAAAATTATTTTTTTGATATTAATGGAAACGATACCGCCGACCTCGAGTACAGAGGAGATTCCTATTCAATGAAATATCAAAAAGGAGACTTTTCAATAGTGGAAAGCACTCAAAAAAACACTTATTCCTTACCTCAAATTATGTATGTCCCAGCCGAAAGAAACTTCATTAGTACGGTAAAAAGCCCAAAACTACTGAAGCTCTCTTCCGATTCTCTGGTTGAATTCTTGACAGAATTTGACAATGCTAAAATGGAAGTGAAAAGTGGGGGGCTGCAGCTGCCGATCAATAATACCAATATTGAGTATGATAAATTAAATGATATCATAAATATAAAAGGAGAGGATTACAAAGTACGTTTAACCGAAGCCTCAAGCGGATTCCAGTCGGTGGTGCCGCTCTATTTAGTTTCCTGGTATCTTGCCAATTCTGTCAAAAAACAAACAGAAAGCAGTAGAGAGCCGATGAGTAGTGATGAGTTGGAGCGTTTCAAAAAGGGGGTTGCAGAAATATGGGCTAATGGTAATCTTACAGACGAACAAAAAAGGGTGGCTCTTTCGGTTCTATCTTCAAAGTTTAATAAAACCGCACTTATTAATATTGTGGAAGAACCGGAGCAAAACCTATTTCCCAGTTCCCAGCGGCAAATGCTGAATAGCTTGTTGGAATTTAATAACATCAGTAGTGATAATAAGCTTATCATTACAACTCATAGCCCTTATATAATAAATTTCCTGAGTATAGCAATTCAGGGCAATATCCTTAAGGATAAGATCGAAAATTCAGAAAACTCTAAAGGGGCGCTTACCGCACTTAATGGAGTTGTACCTGTGAGATCTATCACCGCTGCTTCCGATGTCGCTGTTTATCAGCTGGATGAGGCGGATGGCAGCATCCAGGAGTTGGACAGTTATGAAGGAATACCCTCCGATGAGAATTATCTAAATCAATCGCTAGCAGAGGGCAATGCATTATTTGATTCACTCTTGGAAATAGAACAGGGGCTATGAGTGTAAATTTCTTCGGTACGGAATGCACAGAACCATCCAAAACTGATGAATTGTTTGGAATTTGTGATGATCAGGACGGCGAAAAAGCATACTCTGATACGACAGACAAAAACAAGTGGATAGCAGTCGTGAAGAATAGCAAAGGGTTGGCGGCCTCATTTACGGCCATCGATCATTGCATTATTATTCTGAAAGAAGGAACCAAAGATGAAGAAAGCACCTGCGATGGCATGATAACATTCACGGATAGCTTGTATCAACTGAAAAAGCAAGGCACTGGAGGTTGGGTTTCGAAAGCCATTGCTCAACTGGAAAACACGATTAAGCTATTAATTGCACATCATGATTTGAAAGCATTCAAATATAAAAAAGCATTTGCCTGTAATAAGAAACATCCTAGATTCAGGAGTATTGATAATGAGCAGAACAAGAGGCTTTTCGTTACCTATGGATTCAGGCTTGACGTGCAGGCTGAAATTGTGATCAAATGATAGTTTATTCAATAACCTGCAATGAAAAAGAAAATACTGTTGGCCCTTTCATTGCTGACAACCGTAAGCTTGATAGCCATCGCTCAGCTCTCCTTCGGCAAAACCTTTCACCGGGTTATGGATCGGGCGGATGAGGCCTACGCGCAGGAGCGATATCGGGGATGCCGGGATTGTGAGTTTCGGTTCGCTTGTTTCGATATGCGGCCGCCCCGCAAGGGGCCCCATGATACCTGGGAGTATTCTACTTCTTGTGGCTATGATGTTGTGCAGGGCCAATGGACAAGATAAAGGAGGGGATTTCGTCCTTTTCAACCCTTATCCTGCAGATTCTTTTCCTTCTCAGGAGATTGATACTTCCGACTATCTGGATTACCATAGGTACATCTATCAGGCCGAGAAATTCTTTCTGCAAGGAAGGGATTCTCTTAGTATGGAACTTTACCGAAAGGTCTTTTCTGCTTACCCTTTTATCTTTGCAAAAGATGCCGCGATTGCCACTCAAATAGCTGCAAAGAATAACACTTTGCCTCTATTCTATTACTTTGCCGGCAAGTCATTCTCAGGAGGTGGACAGCTTGATTGCTTACTGGATATCCCGATGCTTTCTCTATTTATCGGCCGTAATAACATAGCAGATACCCTTTCAATGATGAATGGAGAACTTCGGAAGACATACCTTGCCAGTATTGACCTGAAAAAAAAACAGTTTTATATCAGCAACTATCGCAAGGAACAATCGCTTAAAAAAGCAAAAAATTTTGAGGCGTACAAGGAGGCCGTAATTTCCAACATCAACTGTATCCGGCAAGATGTTACCGAAGGCGGGTTTCCCGCCGATCGTATTATTGGGCTGGATGATGCTTTCCTGACACCCGAACGTGACCATTGTCAACTTAGTAGCGAACTGGCGCTTATCTCTCTTTATCACTATCCTTGCTCGTATTCAACCTTTAAGGATATATGGTTCGAAGAGGTGCGGAAAGGGAATATCCACCCTAAGGATATTGCTTATATCTATGAATATGAAGGCGAGCTTGCCAAGAACAAACACAATCGATTTGAAGATCGTTGTACTCCTTTAGACAAGGACGGTATTTTAGTTTACATTGATTGGGATTCGCCAACAGATCCCGCTACCTTTAAAAGGGCCAATGAACAGCGACAAGTATTTTTTCTACCGCCGATCCAGCATGATTTGGATAAAAGAGAATATGCACAACGCAATGGCATGAAGCTGTTTTTCGGCTTTGGCATAGGATTTTTCAAAGGGCATCGATAAGAGGAGGTCCCTGGTATTACAGGGATAAAAGGCATGGGCAAGTTTTTCGATCTCGGCCTCACCCCTTCGGAAAATACTTATCGATCAACTGCTGCACCTCCTTCCGCTTATTCGGAAAGTGCACATTGAGCGCTTTCTCCGTCGGATCGATGATATAGCGGTATTCTCCGTCGTCCGTCTTTACTTCGAAGGCAATGCGGCGGACCGTGTAAACGATGATACCGCTGTCTTCATTGACTGACTTCACCTCGCCGGCTTTCTGTCGCTCCTTGAAATCCTCCGATAGCATACGCCGCTGAATACCGCGGTTGCGCTCGTGCTTTTCCAGCTTATAGACAATCATCTGATTGTCATCTCCGATGGTTTTGGTTTCCAGGACGTGCACCTGGCCGTACAGCTCTTTGGTGTAGCCATCGCTTTCCAGAGGGGAGGAAGTCAGTTGGTTCTCTGCAACCAATAGTTCATTGGCCTCATCCAGGTTGCCTTCGTTGATGGCCAGATAAATACTTTGCAGGCCCCGTTGGGTTTTGCCCTGGTTCCGGGAACAACTGCTGAGCGCGCTGATGAAAAGCAGGAAAGTAAGTAAACGGTACATGATTGCTTTTTCTGTTACGAAGGCATTAACGCAATCACGGTTCCTTTAGTGTGGGGAAGGGGCCATTTTCGGGCCATTTTGTGGTGAAGCCAGGGGCAATCTGTGCAGTTGCCGGTTGTTTGTTATCCGTTGTCCGTTCAGGGGCTGCCCGGACAAACGACGAGGGACTGTTCAAAGTTCCTGGTTTCCTGGTTTCTGGTTGCCTGAAAACCAGCGGGCTAGCGCAACACAGGCACCCTTGTTTGAACTATCCCGAATCCCCGAGTCAACGAATCAACGAATTCCGAATACCCCTACCGATTCGGCGCCCAGTCTGGTGTGCCTGCTTCATAGGGGCGGCAGGCTTCATTCACGCCGGGCACCGGGTCATAGACGAGTACTTCAGTGCCCACCGGTTCGGAGGTGAAGTAACCCAGCAGGATGAGCTGTTTCAGCTTCAGGAAGAAAGGGTAGTCTTCATCGTCCAGATCCGGGTTGGCGTCAACGATGGCGCGGGCGGCCTGGTCCTGTTCGTTGAGGAAGGCCAACTGCTGCTCGGGGCTGCAGTCGAGGAAAGTCTTGCCGTTGGCCTGCTCGCAGCCGGACATCAGCTGGGCCAGGCCGTCGCGGAAGAGCTTCTTGTCTTCCGGCTCTTTGCAATCGGCCACCATCAGATCGACGAACTCGTGGACGAAAACGTCCTTAGCGCCCGGCGTATCCGTTTTTGGAAGCATACATTCGGCGATCTCCGCCAGGTTAGCGCCTTGTTCTTTGGTAAAGAACCTGGGGGTCCAGCTGTCGAGGGAGCTTTTGGCCTCCGGCTGGCAACCCTGCATCAGGCTGGCGATGGTGGAAGAAGATATGGCGAAACCCGTTATCAGGGCGGTTCTTTTTATGGCTTCTCTTCGGTCCATGGATGTGTGGGTTTTTCGCTGTTCGCTATTCGCCGTTCGCTGTTAGCAGGTCCTGCCAAGTGCGAACTGCGAACCGCGAACCGCAGCTTACAAATTCATTTTCTTCATTTCATTCACGGCGTAGTCGGCTGCGCGGGCAGTCAGGGCCATGTAGGTAAGCGACGGGTTCTGGCAGCCGGCGGATGTCATGCAGGCGCCGTCGGTGACGAACACGTTGGGCGCGTCCCATACCTGGTTCCATTTGTTGAGTACCGAGGTTTTGGGGTCGCGGCCCATGCGGGCGGTTCCCATTTCGTGAATGCCCAGGCCGGGGTAGGACTCATCGTCGAAGGTTTCGACCTCTTTAAAGCCGGCGGCTTCCATCATCTCGGCGGCGTCGGACATCATGTCCCTGCGCATGTTTTTTTCATTCTCTTTAAACTCACAGTCGATGGTAAGAGTCGGCAGCCCGTGCTTGTCGAGCACATTTTTATTGAGGGTAACTCGGTTCTCCTCGTAGGGGAGGCATTCGCCAAAGGCAGTCATACCCAGTTGCCAGGGGCCGGGAACGATGAGTTTCTGTTTGAATTCGGCGCCCATCCCCATAGCCAGTTCCTGGACGCCCTGCGTCCAGTCACGGCGGCTGCCGGCCCCCTGATAGCCGAAGCCCCGCACGTAGTCCTTGCGTTCGCTTTGCTTATCGAGGTTGCGGAAGCGGGCGATGTAGAAGCCGGTGGGGCGTCTGCCCTTGTAAAAGCGGTCGGCGAAGCCCTCGTGGATGCCGCGGGCACCGCAGCGGAAGTGGTGGTCCATCAGGTTGCGGCCCAGTTGGCCGCTGCTGTTGCCCAGGCCGTCGGGGTGGTGCTCACTGGCGGAGTTGAGCAGGATGTGGGTGCTGCCCAGCGCTGAGGCACAGCAGAAGATGACGCGGGCGAAGAATTCGAGGCTCTCGCCGGTCTCGGCGTCGAGCACGCGCACGCCGCTGGCCTTTTTGGTTTCCGGGTCGAAGATGATGGAATGCACGACCGAAAAGGGCCGGATGGTCATATTGCCGGTCTTCTCCGCTGCCGGAAGGGTAGCGGAGTTGCTGCTGAAGTACCCGGCGTAGGGGCACCCCCGGATGCAGCGGTTGCGGAACTGGCAGGGGCCTCGCCCGTTGTGGGCCCGGGTGAGATTGGCCGTTCGGCCGATGGTCAGGGTTCGGCCGAAGTGCTGCTTCATACTGTCGCGCAGGTGTCCTTCCACACAGTTGAGGGCGATGGGAGGCAGGAACTTGCCGTCCGGCAGATGAGGCAGGCCTTCCGCCTGCCCCTGTATGCCGGCGAACTGCTCGGCGTAGTCGTACCAGGGAGCGATATCGCTGTAACGGATGGGCCAGTCCACCCCATGGCCATCGCGGGCGTTGGCCTCGAAATCGAGGTCGCTGAGGCGATAAGAGTGACGGCCCCACATCAGGGATCTCCCGCCGACGTGGTAGCCGCGGATCCAGTCGAACCGCTTGACTTCCGTATAGGGGTGCTCGGTGTCCTTTATCCACCAGTGCAGGCTCTCTTCTTTAACGGTGTAACCGGTGCGGTTCTGTTTTTCGTAGTCTTTGAGTACCTCAGTGGGTACGGATTTGTTCCGGTATTTGAACTCCCAGGGTTCCGTCATTGCCGTAGGGTATTCTCCGTGCTTAACCATACGGCCGCGTTCCAGTACAATCGTCTTCAGGCCCTTTTCGGTGAGTTCTTTGGCGGCCCACCCGCCGCTGATACCTGAGCCAATGACAATGGCGTCGTAGGTATTCTCTTCCTTTCCTTTTGAATTGAAATACATAATTGGCTTCTTGTATGCGAGTATAAGTTTGATTAATTGAAAGGCTCCTTGGGCAGGGTTTGGAAGGTGTTATCGGTTGTCATGAAACGCTAATCTATCAAAAAAATATTTTACCCAGATAGCGAAAGGGAAAATAATAGCGTAAAAATTACACTTTGTCTTCGGAAAAATTGTACCCTGGTGGAGGCCTTTAATACAGGAATTTTCAAGGAAGTGTCACTTTCAGGGGTTGCGCTGATGGGTATTTGAGGAAAAATGCCTTACTTGTTAGTGGTAAAGGAGCCCAGTTGCCGAATGGGCCCGAAACACCCAAAAAAGCAATGTCATGAAAGTCTTGTCCAAAGGTTGTATTTACGGGCTTCGCGCCCTCCTGTACATTGTATCGGAAAAGCCGGCCGGAGAATACGTCAATATTCGCGAGATCTCCGAGGAACTGGACATTTCCTTTCACTACCTGACCAAGACTTTCCAAACGCTCACTCACAAGGGCATCCTGCGGTCTTACCGCGGGCCCAATGGCGGTGTGGCGCTGGCCCGGCCGCCGGAGGAGTTCTCTCTTGCCGATATCGTCCTTACGCTTGAAGGAGAGGACTTTTTCAACAAATGCCTGCTGGGCCTTGCCGGCTGCGGACAAGCTGCTCCCTGCCCCGTACACGATTTCTGGATCGGGCACAAGGCCGAGTTGCGCACCGAATTCGAACGCACTTCCCTGGCCGATATGGGAAAGAGGATCAACCGGGAAAAGCTCCGGCTGGGGCCGGTGTAGGTGCTGGGGAGGGTGTAAGAGTGTAAGGGTGCTGGACTTTGGACGTGCCCCATTTGAAGTCGGAAGTGGGAAATCGGAAGTCGGAACTTGGGTCCAAATAGGTGCTCAACGCCTGTTTTTCCGCCTTCCGCCTTCTGATTTCCGACTTTACCCTAGGACCGTCCAAAGTCCAAAAGGGTGGAAAGGTGTAAGGGGGCGCAGAGAGCAGTGCATCGGAAGTTGGCCTCCAAACCGGGAATAGCAGGACTATTAATTTTCGGATTAACAAAAAAAATATACCACAAGGCGAAACAATTTTAAGATAAAATAGTATGAAATCTTAAAGGGCCTTCTTTTTCATTAGCCACCCTCCTTTTTACCCCCCACCAGAAAAACGGCCTGCAGCGGTTCAAAACAAAAGGATATCTCTATGAAGACAATTCTACCTCGCGTTTGCGCGCTCAGCCTCCTCCTTCTTTTGGGAAGTAGTATTTGCCCACTTGCGGCTCAGGAATACCGGGCCCTTGATGGCAGTAATAACAATTTTCTTTTTCCGGACTGGGGCGCCGCCGGCACCCGGGTGGTAACGGCTACCACTGTCGGCTATTCAGACGGCGTTTCGGAGCCGGCTGGCATTAGCCGGCCCAATCCGCGTGCCATCAGCAATGCGCTCTTTGCTCAGACGAGCCTGAGGGATGACCCTCGTGGGCTGAGTGCTTATACCTGGGCGTGGGGGCAGTTCATCGACCACGACATCACCCTGGTGCCCAATGATCCTGATGAAAATATGGATATTGCGGTTCCTCCCTTTGATGCCTTTTTTGACCCGGCCGGTACGGGCACGGTGGTTATCCCCATGCAACGCTCTGCCTATGACCCGGCAACAGGGGCCGGCCCGGACAATCCGAGGGTTCACCTCAACCAGATCACCGCCTTTATTGACGCTTCGGCCGTTTACGGCGCCAATGAGGAGCGGGCAGCCTGGCTGCGGACTTTTGCCGGCGGGCGGCTGAAGGTGTCCACCGGAAACCTGCCCCCCTTCAACACCACTACCGGGGAACTCGGCGCGCCCATTGACCCTAACGCGCCACACATGGATATGCCGTTTCCGTTCGTTCAGAATTGGTTTGTAGTAGGTGATGCCCGGGGGAACGAGAATCCCTTCCTGCTGGCCATGCACACTCTTTTTATGCGTGAGCACAACCGCCTGTGCGGAGAACTGGCCGCTGAACACCCTGGCTGGACCGATGAGCAGCTCTACCAATACGCCCGCAAACTGGTGGGGGCCCAGATGCAGGCCATAGCCTACGAGGAGTGGCTGCCCACTCTGGGAGTCCGCCTGCCGCCTTATAACGGGTACAACCCCTATACCGACCCCGGCATTATGAACGTCTTTTCCGCCGCTGCCTACCGGTATGGCCATTCCACCATCAACAGCATTTTGCTGCGGATGGACGATAGTGGTAATCCCATGCCGCAGGGAGACATCCTGCTGAAGGATGCCTTTTTCAACCCGGAAGCCACCCTTGAGGTAGGTGGAATTGAGCCTTTCCTGATCGGGATGTCCACGGTTGTAGAACAGGATTTTGACTGCCAGGTCATCGACGGCCTGCGCAATTTTCTCTTTGGCCCTCCGGGAGCGGGCGGGCTGGACCTGGTGGCCCTCAACATCAACCGGGGCAGAGACCGTGGCCTGCCGGATTACAATACCGTTCGCGCCGATTTTGGGATGGAGCCGAAGGCCTCTTTCGAAGAGATCATCTCGGACCCCTTGATGAGCGCCAGCCTGGAAATGGTTTATCAGGACGTAAACGACATTGACCCCTGGGTGGGCATGCTTGCCGAAGACCACATGGAAGATGCCCTTTTCGGGGAAACGGCCATGCGGATCATAGAACAGCAGTTCCTGGCCCTTCGGAATGGCGACCGTTTCTATTATGAGAACGACCCCTGGATCTCCCTGGAGGAAAAGGCCTGGATAAAGAGCACCCGGTTGGCGGATGTCATTCGCCGGAATTGCCCCATTACCTGCCTGCACGACGAGGTGTTCATTGCGAAGCCACTGGCCGTGACTCATACCATTGCTGCGGCTGAAACCTTGCCCTTCAGTGTATTTCCTAACCCGGCCACCGACAGGATCAACCTGAGGCTGGGGCAGGCTCTGACGGAAGAGGCCATCGTCCGGGTGACGGACTCGTTCGGCCGGGAGGTCCTTCGGAGGAAGATTGGCCCTGGCCCGGAAGCTGAGGTATCATCCATTGTTCTGGATGGATCCCTTCCCGCCGGCATGTACCAGGTATTTGTCGTGGTGAATGATCAGGTTGGGCGCCAGCCATTTATTAGAATGTCGCCTTGATCAAAGAGGCTGGCAACCTTCGGCGGCGTTCTCTTCCTTTGACAAATGTGCGTGAAAGAATGAATACCAGAGGGCGCCGCTTATGGTTTAATAAGTGATCAAAATCCCCTCGGTCAGAAACGTCAATACAATTTTGATTAAGTAGTCGGACCTATTTAAATTGAGTACAAAAATACTCCCAATTTAAGCGGCAGTGGAAAATTGCCGCTTAAAGATGCCTTCAAGCGTTAATTTATTCCATTTCATTCCCTGCCTGCTCGACCGCCTCGCGGGCAGGCAGGCATCAGTCGCTGCGCTCGTGTTCCATTAGCGCTTGAATTATCATAAAATTTTGTCCGGTTACCTATCTTGCGGAAAAACTCCTGCCATGAAGCCATTTCGCATCGATCCTGATATCCGCAAGGCCTCGGCCCTGCCCGCCGCTTTTTATGAATATCCTTCCTTTTTTGAGCAATCCCGCGAAAAGGTCTTTGCCAGCACCTGGCAGTATGCAGCCGATGTCGCAGTCTTGAACGGCCAGGTTAATGCCTATCCCTTCACGCTGCTTCCCGGCGTACTGGATGAGCCCCTGGTGCTCACTTCGGAAGCCGGCGGCCTGGCCCATTGCCTGTCTAATGTCTGTACCCACCGCGGCAAGGTCATTGTGGAAAAGCCGGCCAAAGTTGGCCAGCTCACCTGTGGCTATCACGGCCGTTGTTTCGCGCTGGATGGTGCTTTCAAGCGGATGCCTGCATTCCAGGAGGTGGAAGGGTTCCCTTCGGAGGCCGACCACCTGGCCCGGATCAGCCTGGAGGAGTGGCTGGGGCTGTACTTCGTTTCCCTCAATCCATTTGCCGATTTCGAACTGATCACGCGCCCCATCCGTGAGCGCATCGCCTGGATGCCGCTGGACACCCTGGAGTTTGTGGAGGAAGGCTCGGCGGGCCACAACGTGCAGGCCCACTGGGCGCTGTATTGCGACAACTACCTGGAAGGTTTTCACGTGCCGTTCGTCCATCCGGCCCTGAACGAGTCGATCGACTTTGGGAATTATGATTATGAGCTCTTTCCTTATTGCAACTTACAGATTGGCATTGCCAGAGAAGGGGAACCCTGCTTCGATATCCCCGAAGGCCACCCCGATCACAGCCGCCGCATTTACGCCTACTATTTCTGGCTCTTTCCCAACCTGATGTTCAACTTTTATCCCTGGGGCTTGTCCCTCAATGTCGTGGAGCCGCTCGGCCCCGCCCGCACCCGCGTCCGCTTCCGAACCTATGCCTTTCGGGGGCAGGCCCACCGCCGGGCCGCCAACAATATCGATCAGACCGAACTGGAAGACGAGGCAGTGGTGGAAAGCGTGCAGCTCGGGATCCGCTCCCGTTATTACAGGCAGGGGCGTTTTTCCCCAAAAATGGAGAAATGTGTGCATCACTTTCATCAGTTATTGGATCGCTTTATGGAGTGAAATTATCCTATGAGATTCCCGATTAAAATCCCTACATTTGAAACTTTCATCACGACAACAACCGAACATGAAATTTAGTACAACTATCATCCTTGCTATGATCCTCGGACTTTCTCTCGCCTGCTCTAACGGTGAAAAGCAATCGACACCGGCACAGCAGCCTGCGGATAATACTGCGCCGGCTATCACTCCACCGGCTAATATTAATAGCAATACTTCTACAGCTGCAGCGCCTGCCGGCGTGCAGCACTATATCTGCCCCAACAATTGTGCCGGCAGCGGCGGCGGCACGGCCGGCGCCTGCCCCGTCTGCGGCACGGCCTATGTACACAATGCCGCTTTCCACAATCAGGGCAATGCCGGAGGCTCCAGCCCTATGGTGCAACAACCCCAACAGGAGGCTCCTGCCCAAAATGCAGCGGGCGTTTACCATTACATCTGTCAGAATGGATGTTCGGGAGGCAGCGGTGCGGCGGGTAGCTGCCCGCAGTGTGGTGGCGCCTTGGCTCATAACCAGGCATATCATCAGTAAGGTTATTCTATATACAAATAATCATAATGCACCAGCGCCCTTTTTCCCTGTTGTCCCATATACTGCCGGGCGGTATCCGAGCCATATTGGGCCTGCCCTAACCCAACAGGCTGGCCTTCGGCGTTGAAGATGCGGACGATGTCTCCTTTCTGAAAATCACCTTCGATGCGGGTAATGCCTACCGGAAGCAGGCTGGAGGCCTTTTCGGTGGAGCAGAGGGCCGTCTCGGCCCCGGAGTTGATATAAACGGCGGCCTTGCTTTCTGATTCATGGTAGGCCAGCCGCTTTTTAACATTGGAAAGGGATTCGGCGGGCAGAAAGCGGGTGCCGATAAAGTCTCCTTTCAGGATATCGGACAGGATATTGGCTCGCCGCCCGTTGGCGATGATGGTGGTGATACCGACCTTTGCCGCCTTCTGAGCAATGCGAAATTTGGTATGCATACCGCCCCTGCCAAAAGAAGATTTTGAAGGAGTGATGGCCTTCAGCCATCGCTTGTCGTCATAAGGGATTTCCCGGATGACCTGGCTGCCCGGCTCGCCGGGGGGGGCAGAGAGCAGGCCATCCACGCTGCTGAGAATGATCAGGGCCTGGGCATTGGTCATAGCAGCCACCAGGCCGGCCAGTTCGTCATTATCCGTGAACATCAGCTCACTTACCGATACGACATCATTCTCGTTGACGATGGGCACCACCTTGTCGCGCAGCAGGGCCAAAAAGCAGTTTTTCATGTTGTTGTAATGCGTATGCCCCTGAAAGTCCTCTTTGGTGGCCAGCACCTGAGCGCAGAACAGGCCGTGGTTGGCAAATAGCTGCCGGTATATTTCCATCAGCCGCACCTGCCCAATGGCGGAGAGCACCTGCCTTCTCACCACCTTGCTCATGCCTTCAGGCACCTCGAACAGGCTGCGCCCGGCGCCCACCGCTCCGGAAGACACCAGGATGACCTCCGTTCCCGCCTCCTTGATGGCCGCTATCTGATCGGCCAGGTGGCTGATGCTGGTGATGTCGAGCAGGCCGTCTTCCCGGGCCAGCACGTTGGTTCCTATTTTGACGACGAGCTTGCGGAACTCCGCCATGTCTATTCTGCGGATTTTATTTTTCGAAAAGTCACGATCAGCCCATCCGTCCGGCTGCCGGCAAAGCTGCCATGTATGACCTCATGGGTAAGGATCGGCGTGATATTGGCCAGTTCATATCCCTTTGAGTGAGATTCTACAAGGAGGGCTTCCAGTTCTTTGGACAACGTCCAGGCGTCAACCGGATTCTTGGATTGGTACCACTTCTTCTTTTCAGAAGAGGCGTAAATGTATTCTACTTTGTAGGGGTACATTATGGAGCTGATTTAGATTGTTTTTATGTTTTACCGGGTAAAAATAGGCTAAATTCGATTAGGCCCGGCTATTTATTCCTGATCCGGTAAAGTACGTGCCGATACAGCGGGCTGTCCTCGTTCAATAACGGATGCCCGAACTCTCCCACCTTCTCCATCCCGATCTTCTGCATGACCCGCTCGGAAGCTAAATTGGTAGTGGCTGTGAAGGAGTACACTTCCCGAAACCCCAACTGGCCGAAGCCGTACTTAAGGCAGGCGATGGCGCCTTCGGTAGCCAGCCCCTGTCCCCATTCCGCTTTGGCCAGCCGCCAGCCGATCTCGACGCAGGGGGTGAAGAAGGCCTCAAACCGGGGATGGGAAAAGCCGATAAAACCTATGAACCTGCCTGTGTCCAGCCTGTCCACGGCAAACAACCCATAGCCATGATCCCGGAAATGGCGGAGAATGCGCTGGAAAAACTTTCGCGTTTCTTCTGGCGACAAGGCCGCAGGAAAATATTCCATTACAGCCTCATCCTGATTGATGGCTGTGAAGGCGGGCAGGTCGGCCTCCTTCCAGTGCCGAAAGCCCAGCCGGGGCGTAGAAAAGAGGTATTTTTTCATAATGATGCCGGAAACCCAAACAAAAGTTCAGTCAATGCTATCTATATTATGGGCGCCTTGTTAAAATTTGCCCAAAAATCGTACATTTGTTGACCCCGGAAAAGCGGGAAATGATGGGCTTCGAAAGCGTTCCTTTCCTTCCCGCCGGGCGGCGCTCAAAAACGAATTCGACACATTTCAGCATCTTATTTAGGGTTAGTTTTTTGAGCCGTTGCCAACAAATGACCGATCTATCACTTAAAGTAAATAAAAAACCAATACTATGCCTTTCGATCTCGATATGATCAGGGCCGTTTACCAGGCCTTGCCCCAAAGAGTGGAAGAAGCCAGAAAGACCCTTGGCCGGCCGCTCACCCTTGCGGAAAAGATCCTCTACACTCACCTGCACCCCGAATCACCACTTCAGAACTACAACCGCGGGAAAGACTACGTATTCTTCGCTCCTGACCGCGTAGCCATGCAGGACGCCACCGCCCAGATGGCCCTGCTGCAGTTTATGACCGCCGGCCGGGATAAGGTTGCCGTGCCCTCTACTGTCCACTGTGACCACCTCATCCAGGCGGAAGTGGGCGCCGATAAGGACCTGGCCAAGGCCAATGAAGTCAACAAAGAGGTCTATGATTTTCTGTCCTCCATCTCCAATAAGTATGGCATCGGTTTCTGGAAGCCGGGCGCCGGCATCATCCACCAGATCGTGCTGGAAAACTATGCTTTTCCGGGCGGTATGATGATCGGCACCGACTCGCATACCCCAAACGCCGGCGGCCTGGGTATGGTCGCCATCGGCGTGGGCGGAGCTGATGCGGTCGATGTCATGGCCGGCATGCCATGGGAACTGAAGATGCCCAAACTGATCGGCGTCAAGCTGACCGGAAAGATGAGCGGCTGGACTTCCTCCAAGGACGTCATCCTCAAAGTGGCCGGCATCCTGACGGTCAAGGGGGGGACGGGCGCTATTGTGGAATACTTCGGCTCTGGCGCCGAGTCGCTGTCCTGTACAGGGAAAGGCACCATCTGCAATATGGGCGCCGAGATCGGAGCGACCACCTCAACTTTCGGTTACGACGAGTCCATGAGCCGCTACCTGCGGGCTACGGACCGCGCCGAGGTGGCCAAACTGGCCGACGGCGTCAGCGAGCACCTGACGGGCGACCCCGAATGCTATGCTCACCCGGAAAAATACTTCGACCAGGTTATCGAGATCAACCTCTCGGAACTGGAACCACACATCAACGGCCCTTACACGCCCGACCTGGCCTGGCCGATCTCCAAGTTTGCCAAGGCTGTTAAGGAAAACGGATATCCGCAGAAGCTGGAAGTAGGGCTCATCGGTTCCTGCACCAACTCTTCTTATGAAGACCTGGACCGCGCCGCATCGCTGGCCCGCCAGGCGGTGGAGAAGAAACTCAAGGTCAAATCGGAATTTACCGTGACCCCGGGCTCTGAGCAGATCCGCTATACGGTCAATCGCGACGGGCAGCTTAAGGCCTTCGAAAAGATGGGCGGCGTGGTGCTGGCCAACGCCTGCGGCCCCTGCATCGGCCAGTGGGCGCGCCATACCGATGACCCCAACCGCGCCAACTCGATCATTACTTCCTTCAACCGGAACTTCTCCAAGCGCAATGACGGTAACCCGCAGACTCGCTCCTTCGTAGCTTCTCCGGAGCTCGTCACCGCCATGGCGATCGCCGGCGACCTGACCTTCAACCCGCTGACCGATACGCTTATCAATGAAGACGGGCAGGAGGTAAGGCTGGACCCGCCCACCGGTATTGAACTGCCTACCAAAGGTTTCGCGGTGGAGGATGCCGGTTTTCAGCCCCCGGCCGCCGACGGCAGCAACGTGGAAGTGAAAGTTGACCCGAAATCAGACCGCATTCAGCTGCTGACTCCCTTCGAGCCCATCACGTCCGAACAGCTCAAAGGCATGCGCCTGCTGATCAAGGCCAAAGGTAAGTGTACAACTGACCACATTTCCATGGCCGGCCCCTGGCTGAAATACCGCGGCCACCTGGATAATATATCGAACAACTGCTTTATCGGCGCCATCAATTTCTTTAACGATGAGGCCAATAAGGTGGCCAACTACGTTGATAGTGACACCAATGCCGAGTTTATGGCCGTGCCGGATTCCGCCCGCAAATACAAAGCTGCGGGCATCAGCACCGTAGTGTTCGGTGAGGAGAATTATGGCGAAGGTTCCTCCCGCGAGCACGCCGCTATGGAGCCGCGCCATTTGGGGGTGAAAGCTGTCATCGTCAAGTCCTTTGCCCGCATCCACGAGACCAACCTCAAAAAGCAGGGGATGCTTGGGCTGACTTTTGTCAACCCGGACGATTATGCTAAAGTCCGCCAGGACGATAAGATCGACCTGCTGGGCTTCGACAGCATGGCGCCGGGCAAAAACCTCACCGTCCGCCTCAATCACAGCGACGGAACGTCGGATGAGTTTGAGGCCGCCCATACCTACAACCAGGCCCAGATCGACTGGGTGGGCGCCGGCTCAGCCCTGAACAAGATCCGCAGGGAACTGGCGGGAGCGTAAAAATGGGGTTGGATGGTTCAATGGTTTTTTTGTTCCATCGTTTTGCCACCGGAAAGTTAGCCTGCCGACAGCAGTGAAAAACCGGCTATCTCTGGAATTCCCCGGGGTAGCCGGTTTCTTTTTTACTAACCGTTATGTTACTCAACTTCTAAAAAATAAATTTTTTCTGCCTTTTTTAGGAACCTCTAACTGTCTCAAAAAGAGCCTGTTTTGCTTTTTTAACTTTCAAAAGGGTAAGAATTAGCTCGTGACAAATAATCAAATAAATGATGCTAATTTGATTTGAACTCAAAAAAGTTATAAATTGTAATTTTTAGTGCCTGCGCAAGAAGAAAGGCCATAACCCAACTTGCAAAAGAAGATTTACAAACGGAACCCTTTTCCCTGGGAGAAGGGCCAAATGCATTTGGTTTATGGTTGAAGTTTTAGAACCCAGGCCTGTGAAAGGGAGAAAGCGGCGCCGGCCTCCTTCTCCGAAGTTGCTATTCTGGTTAATAGGAGGTATCTTATTGACGGCCGCTTATAAAGGAACCGATTTTATTGAGATTGGAGATGACGGTAAACTCCGCCTGTCAAAAAAGCGAAAAGAGAAACTTGAGCGTGAGGTCGAGAACCTGAAAGAGGCGGAGCAGTATGTGTTGGTGGCTGTTCAAAATGGCCGGTATCCTTGTTTCAATTGTGGCTTGAATGCCACAATCTTCCTTAGGGAAGGCGAGGTATGGAAATATGGAGTCACCATTTATGGGAAGAAGAAACGGTATGGTGAAGCAATGCTTTTAGCAAAGGGGTTAAGATATCATATTCAGTTTAAAGGGAAAATTGATATTTGTCTGATCGAGGAAAAGAAGAAGATTTTTAATTACGCTTTGCTTCCGGAAAACTTGAGGCGTGCTGTTCCCCTGAAAAGGCCACCTGGCAATAAAATAGACAGGTAATACAACAATTATGAGATTTTTTGCCCCATTTGCAGTAACTACAATTGCCTACGAGGAAGTTGCCTATAAACTCCCTCTGGTCAAATTTATGGATACTTTGAACAAGAATCTTCAGTTGGACAAATATGGTACTATTGAAGGCCTTGGTGTTATTTTTATCATTAAACCACCCGAAAACAAGATTCACCAGGAAAGCGTGGTTTACAGCCGCAAATACAAGGATATCCGCATCCTCAAGCGCCTGCCCTGGGACTTCGTCCTGAACAATGATGAGGAAGAAATACTTCACCTCATGGCCCGCACTTATCTGGAAATACTGGAGGAACTCCCCACGCAGCGTAAGATTAAAGATTTTGACATCACCGCCCTCCGCCGGGACGTGGAGCGGTTATTCGATGCCCGGGGCTGGCTGGTGGGGGAGTTTAGTTGATGAGGTTGATTGAATTTTGAACAAACTCTTAATTCGAATCACAACCATCAGCTTCTTCCTGTGCGCCGAAAGGCAATCAACCCCGTCAACTACAGGTTGTTCTTCAGATGACAATCGGCCCCATTTGGCTCACCAATGGAGATTAACCACAATCAACTATCCCTTCAACGTAGCATCCAAAGAGATCTCAGCCGCCTTCAGCAGCCGGGAGATCGGGCAGTTGGCCTTGGCGCCGTTAGCCAGTTCCATAAATTTTTCTTTGCTTATTTCAGGTATTTCAGCTACCAGGGTGAGGCCGATCCGGGTAACGGTGGGGGCGCCGTCAACGGTTTCCAGGTGCACCTTGGCCTCCGTTTTTAGTTCGGTAGCGGTAAACCCCGCATTGCTCAGCTGTACGGCCAGGGCCATATTGAAGCAGCCGGCGTGAGCGGCGGCAATGAGTTCCTCCGGGTTGGTGCCCAGCTTGCCGTCTTCGTTTTCGAAGCGCATGCGGAAAGAATAGGGTTGTTGGTCGAAGGCGCCGCTTTGGGTGGTCAGGGTTCCTTTTCCCTCCTTGCCGGTGCCTTTCCATACTGCGTTGGCAGTGCGTTTCATAATCGTGTGGGTTTTGAGTAATGATCTTATGTTGAGGTAACATCTGGGAACCCGCTGTGTTCACCACCAGCACCTGTGCAAAAAATATTTTGGAAAACGGAGCCGAAGTTTTAACTTTATTCGGGTCAAAACAACTGATAACCAACAAACCAATAATTATGTGGAAGGAATTTAAAGCCTTTATCATGAAAGGCAATGTGCTCGAACTGGCCGTTGCCGTTATTATTGCCGGCGCTTTCGGTGCGGTAGTTGCGTCCTTTACCAATGACGTTATCATGCCGCCTATTGGCCTGGCGTTGGGCGGTGTTGATTTCAGCGATCTGGCCATCACCCTGGCCGGTGCCGAGATGAATGACGCCGGCGAGGTGGTCAAAGAAGCCGTACAGATCCGCTACGGCGCCTTTATCCAGAAAGTGATCGACTTCCTGATCATCGCTTTCGTTATTTTCATGATCGTACGCACGTACAATAAGGTCCAGGCCATGAAGAAAAAAGAGGAAGAAGCTGCTGCACCCGCGCCTCCTCCCGGGCCTACAGCTGAAGAGTTGCTGGCTGAGATCCGCGACCTGCTGAAGAAACAGTAAACTGCGGGTTAATTGAACGAAAAAGCGCCGCCAGGGAGAGCTCCGGGGGCGCTTTTTCGTTTTGGGGGTTCGGGGGAGTATCATGATGGCAGGGCACGTTTATTGCCGCTTTCAGAAACGTATTTCTTCAAAGCTTCCCTTCAACGATAAACCACCACCTTCCCGCTCCACTTCCATTTCCCGCCAACAATATTCAGGACATAAAGCCCCGGCTCCAGCCCCCGGATATCAATCCGGTGCAGGCTGCGCGGCGCCGAATGGGACAACAGCCCCTTCCAGGCCAGCCGGCCGTCCATGGACAACAGCCGGGCGTTCAGGGCCGCCCCTTCCCCGGAATCGATCAACAGGCTAACCTCTTCCCGGGCAGGCTGAGGGAATACCCGGATCTGCGGGCTTTCCGCTTCCTCGCCGGCGATGGTGGGAATGTCCGGGTAAAGCTGCCGTTTGGGAATGATCTCCCTTGGCAGGCGGCTGGAGCTCCAGAAGAGCTGGCAGACGGCGCCGCCGCCATCCTCAAAGTATTCGAGCTTAATGGGATAGCGCCGGCCTTTTTCGAGGAAGATGCTGCCTTGGGTTTCGGTCGGCGCCTGGGGAACCCACTGGTCGATGACCAACTCGTCGTTTACCCAGAGGCGGACACCGTCGTCGGAGATAAGGTAAAAAGAATGCTCTTCAGAAAACAGCGGCTCAATGCCGCCCGTCCAGCGAATGGAGTAGAAGTCCTCCCCAATGAGGGCCGGCGCCGCCGAGCTGCCTTCCCAGTTGAAGTTGACGGTGGTGTCGATGCGCCAGAAGGCCGGCGTGCCTTCAAAGTTGTGTTCTTCTTCATCGTAGTAGGCGCCGGTGAGGCCTGAGCCGGTGCCCACCAGTGCTTCTTCATAGTAAGCGGTGAGGCTGAATAAGGAATCCGGCGCCTGGAAGGTGGCTGTTGACTGCGTTGATCCTCCCGCCCACTGGCTGAAAGTGAAAATGGATTCACCCTGGAGCTGAGTGGCGGGAGCTTTGATCGTGCGCAGGATGCCCACTACACTGGTAAAGGTGTAGGGCGTGGTGACGGTTTGCCCGTCAACCCGGAGTTGTAAACCCGGTGGCTCCGTATGAATGGTGATCTCGTTCTTCTCCGGCAGGATGTCTTTATAGACGGTGCGGCTCAGGCCTTCCTGGTCAACGGCTGTCAGGTGGACGCGATACCACACATTGTCGCTCGTCTCCCCGACGATGGGAATGAGATAGAAGCCGTTTTCAATACCAGTGACAGGAGCCATGGCGGGGTGCGTATGGTCATCGTGGTGGAAGTCGATGCGCCAGATCAGCTGTTCTGCGCCCAGGTTGCCGTCTTCGGCGTCACTTGCCATTCCACTAAAGAAAAGCGTGTCGCCGGCCCGGTAGGTAGGGTTATCGGAAGGGGCCAGGATAACCGGGTCCGGGCGGGTATTGGCGGTGACGGAGAGCAGGGCTTCATGGCTGATGGCCTCTCCTATGCCATTGCTTACCCGGCAACGGAAACGGCTGCCGTCGTCGGTCAGGCTGGTAGTCAGGGCCAGGGTTGAATTGTTTTCGCCGGGAATGTCGATGTCGTTGCGCAGCCACTGGTAGGAGAGGGGAGGGGCCCCGGAGGCGCTGACCTCAAAGGTGGCCGGCTCGCCGGCCGGCACCAGTACCGGGCTGGGGTGTGAGGAAACAAAGGGTGCGCCGCTGCCGGTGTAGAAGATCCGCCAGAGCACACCGTTGGAAGTGCTGGTATTGTCGATCTGAGAACCGCCGCCCAACCCCCTGCGTTCCAGGTAGTACATTGAGCCGTCGGGTGCGGTGGCCAGGCTGATGGGCCTTTCGATACCGGTGGCGAAAGTTTCCATGATCTCGCCGCTGTCGGGGTCCAGTACTTTCAGGTTGCCCGCGCAATAGTCGCCGAAGAAGTATTTTCCCAGGTATTGAGGGGGGAACTGCTGAACCTGGGGGTTGTAAAAGGTGGCGCCGATGACGGCGCAGCCGATGGTGTGGCTGTAGGCGAACAGGGGTTCCTTATAGTTTGGAGGCGCCGGGGCATTTCCCAGCGGCCCTTCTACTTCCGGCCAGCCATAATTTCGCCCCCCCAGGATCTCATTGACCTCTTCAAAATTGCCTCCTCCGACATCATTGGCGAACAGGCGCCCCGTGCCCGGTTGCATGGCAGTGGTAAAGGGGTTGCGGAAGCCATAGGCCCAGATGGCGCGGTTGTTGCCGGTGAGCTGGTTATAGAACGGGTTGTCTTCGGGGATGCTGCCGTCCGTGTTGATGCGCAGGATCTTGCCCAGAGTCGTGTTGAGGTCCTGCCCGTTGGCGGCGTTGGCGCCATCGCCCACGGCGATGTAGAGCTTGCCGTCCGGGCCGAAGTGCATGGCGCCGCCGTTGTGAATGGTGCCGGAGAGAGGCTGCAGTTCGAAGAGGATCACCTCGCTGTCGGGCAGGGCATAGTTGCCGTTGGCGGTAAACCGGCTGATGCGATTGTGATTGCCGCCGGCGACCGTATAGAAAAGGTAGAGGAAATTGTTTTGTTCAAAACCGGGATCGAGGACAATGCCCCCAAGCCCCCGTTCATTGTAGTTGTCAACCTCTATCTGCAGGAAGGGATCCGGCAGCAGTACCCCGTTCTCCACGATCAGAATGCGCCCGTTCTTTTCCGTTATGAAGATCCGGCCGTCCGGAGCAACCGTCATTGCGGTGGGATCCAGTCCTTCAGCGATCTTTTCTTCGGCAAAGCCCGGCGGCAACTGGGCGGCAAACAGGTGCTGAGCTAACAGTAGGGAGAAGAGTAAATATAAGTATCTGCTTTTCATAAGTCCGTATTTGTGGTTTCCGGGAATCCGCCGGTACGGACAAAGATAGAGACATTCTTTTTGAGAGCGGGCAGGCGGGTATCGGTTGGGCCTGGATTTTTTCCTGTTGAGCAAAAAAAAGGAGCCACCTCAAACTGTAAAGATGACCCCTCCTGATAGAAAGCGCGTTAATGAGTTGGATGCCGGGTGTTGGAAGAAACAAATTCACTTTTGCAGCCGAGGCCGGGTGAGGATTATGGCTGTCTTTCTATTCTTGTGCATTTTGCCCTGGGCAATATAAAGGCAATAGGGAGAAAAAAGTAACCTGATCTGACTATCGGGCGGATCGGTGGAAGGAACGGGAACGGCCTGGCATTTACAAGCGGCTGATGCGGTCGAGGAAATCGCTGCGCCGCCGTTTGGAAACGGGGATACGGTCTCCGTTTTCGAGGATGACAGTCCCTTCTTTGTTGTATTTGCTGATAAATGCCAGATTGATGAGGTGAGATTTGTGGACCGGAAAGAAACCGTAAGGTTTCAGCAGGCGGATGAATTCGCCGATGTTATAGGAACTGGTGATCGGGGAGCGGCCTTTTATACTGATCTGTGTACATTTCTGTTGGCCTTCACACCGCATGATCTTATCCGTTGCAATGAACTCCAGCCCATCGACGGTGGGAATACCGATCTTATTGCTGCTGTGGCCGGGAGACGACAGGTTTTGCAGCAATTCCCGGTTTCTGATATTCTCCTGTTTTTCTAAAATGCGTTTCCGGGCTTGCCGCACTGCCCTGATAAGCCGTTCATCCTCTATCGGTTTGAGGATGTAGCCGAGGGCGCAGAAATCGATGGCGTCAATGGCATACTTGTCGAACCCAGTGACGAAGATGACCTCAAAATCCAGGCTGGGAAGCCGCCGCAGCAGGCTGAACCCGCTTTCCCTGGGCATGGCTACATCGAGGAACACCAGATTGGGTTGGGTATTGATGATCAACTGGAAAGCTTCTTCGGCGTTGGCAGCCATACCGATAACCCGGAGATTAGGGAAATATTCGCCGAGCTTTCCGGCAAGGGTCAGCCGGGCGTGTTCTTCATCATCAACGATTATGGCTTTGATCATGATTCTTCTTATTCAATTTCCGGGACCACGATAGTAACTTTTGTCCCGGCCGGCCGGCCGTTCTCGTCGAACAGGTCATCGAACTGAATGCCGATCTCATATCCTTCCACTTTCTGCATCGTCTTCAGGCGCTCATCCGTGATCTGTAAAGCTCTTGATTTATAGTTTCTGTCGGATTGCCGCCGGAGTTCCATCGCTTTCTGCCGGCCGATGCCATCGTCAGTGATAACAAATTTTAACCCCCCTTTGCTCACAGAAATAACGGACAGTGTCAGGTGTCCGTTGCCTTCCTTATGAAAAAGGCCGTGGTTGATGGCGTTTTCCACAAAAGGTTGGAGCAACATGGCCGGCAGCATAGCGGTATGAAGGCCGATATTTTCGTCAACAGACAACTCAAACGCGAACTTTCCCTTAAACCGGAGTTGTTCCAGTTCGATGTAAAGGCGGATCAGTTTTAGTTCTTCTTCCAGGCTGATGTATTTGTTCTTTGATGATTCCAGAAACAGGCGCATGAGGTAGGCGAACTTGGACAGATACCGGTCGGCCTGCTTTTTTTCGTTGTTCTGGATGAAATACTGGATGGCCCCCAGTGAATTGAAAACGAAGTGAGGGTTCATCTGGGATTGCAGGGCCTGGAGTTCCAGTTCGGCAAATTTCTTGTTGATCTCTGTCTTTTCCCGGGCTTTTTTCCGGATAAGGGCGATGCGCCGGCGGTAGTAAGCCCCGATGGCCAGGCCGGCAAGTACGATCCAGCCGATTATGCCGGCGGTGGACTTCCACCAGGGGGGGTGAATGTTGAAAATAATGGGGGCTGTGGCCGGGCTGGCATTGCCTTTTACATCTATGGCCTTTATGGTAAAGCTGTATTGCCCCGGCTTCAGGCCGCTGTAGCGGATGCTGCGGCTGGTGGTCAGTTGAGGGCTTCGGTCGGCCCCCTCCAGCTGATATTCGTAATTGATATGCCCAAAGCTTTTGTAGGAAAGGCCGGTGAAGGTGATTTCCAGTTCGTCCTGGTGATGGGCCAGTTGGTATTGTCTTTGCATGGGAACGGCCATCCCGTTGATCCTGACCTGGCCGATGGCCAGCGTGGGTGGTGTTGTGTCGCGAAAAGGCATCGAACGGTCTATAATGGCCAGGCCGGCATCTGTTCCGACATAAATAAAGTTCTCATCGGCCAGTACGGCATTGGCCTCAATAGTGGGCAGCCCGTTGTTGGTATTCAGCACCTGGCTCACACAACTGCTATCAATAGGAATGCCGGGTGAAACGCTTTTCACCCCCCGGTTGGTGGCGATCCAGATCATTCCTGACGGGCCGATGAATACATTCTGGATGATATCCCCTTCCGTTCCTCTGATGGGGGTGGCTTTTCCCTGGCTGAATACGAACAGGCCGAAGCCGTCGGTTCCGATCCAGATGTTTCCCTGAGGGCAGGTAGCCAGGTCCCAGATGTTATTTCTCCCAAGTTTTGGGTCGTCGCCGAAGAAATGGTAATTCCCATTTTTATAAACGGCCAGGCCGTCAGAATGGCCCAGCCAGATTGCCCCATCCGGGCCGAAGGCCACAGCGTGAGTCCTTCGGGGAGAAAGGATACGAAGGAGCGGCGGCCCCTCTTCCCGGATGCGGAAAAGGAAAGGGAATTGCCCTCTGGCGGCAGCCAGTTGCCGGGATTTTTCATCCCAGGCCAGCCCCTTTACGAAGAGGTGCAATTGTTCCTGTCCGAAATAGCTGTAAAGCGGATTCTGAGTATAGTCATTTTGTATGACGGCATTTTCAAGGTATCGGCTGAAGGGTTCGAGCCTGCCGCCCGATGGATCGTAATATTCCAGGCCTATGCTCTGCCGGCTTACCCAGAGCCCCCCGTCGAGGGTAGAGGCAATCGCCTTGGTTTCCACAATATCATTGTACCGGGCCGGGGGAGCAGAAAGCAGCGGATGCAGGATGCCGCCTTTTTCCAACTGATATATGGTGCCCTTTTTAGTTCCGGCATAGATCTTCCCGCTGCCGTCTGTTTCCAGGCAGGAAATGGCATTGTCTTCCTCATTAGGGGTAGTAATGACCCTGGCGTTGCGTTCTTCGGCGGTGAGAAAGAAGACGCCCTTCTGGCGGCTGGTGATCCAGTAATTGCCTTCCCGGTCTTTAAAGATGCGGTCGATGCGTACGGTAGGCGGGAAAGCCACCTTGAAAGTATCGACCGGATGCAGGTTTTCGTCCAGGATAAAAACTCCCAGGTTGGTTTGCACCTGTATCTGGCCGTCCTGCTTATAGTAACGGACAAATTCGGGGGCGCTGCCGAAAATATTTGCCAGGTTGAATGGGGTAATGCATTTTTCCTCTATGTCGGCAAAGTATAAAGTGCTGTCACTGAATGGGCGGATGAAAATTCCGTTTCCGAAAATCTCAAAAGAGTTATGCGTGTTTTTCGAGAGCAAACGGGCCAGCCGTTTATCCAGCCCGTCCATTGGGAATTCGTACAGGATCTTTCCGGTAGGGGTTACAGCCAGTACCTGGGCAAGCTCGGGGTCAAAACCGATCCGTATGTTCCACCGGTAAGGGTAGGTAACTCCTGTCCCTTTCAGGCGTTGCTGTAATTCCGGGTAGGTAGGCCAGGCATAGAGGGTATCGAAACCAGCGCCGTTCTCGGCTGTGATTTGTTTGCGGTTATGGTCAGTAAACCACACCTGCTTTCCGTCACTATTTATGGTGAACCGTAAAAAATTGCGGCTGGTATCTTCGGCGATCAATATGGTGGAATCTCCGTCGATCAGGGCCAGTTGCCGCCCGTAACTGTGGAGCCAAAGACGGCCCTGTGCATCCTCGGTAAGCATGAAGATGTCATTGGTTGGCAGGCCCTCCTCTACTGTGAAGTTCCTGAAAGAGTATCCATCAAAACGCGAGACCCCCTTTTCGGTGTAAAACCAGATGTAGCCCCGGCTGTCCTGCAAACCACCATAGATGGCATTGGTTGGCAGGCCGTCATCGACGGTATATAGCTTGTAACTGTATTGCTGCCCCGCTGCAGGAACCAGCACGGACAGGTATAAGGCAGCCCCGGCCAAAAGCCGTCGGACAAAAGAGAACATGCCGTGGTGGTCAATCATCACAGTCCGGTTTCATGGGCCTTCCTATAAAAAGGCGTCCCCAGTGCCCTTCGAAAACAGGTGAGGAAAGGAGGAAACGCCGGGCGTCAGATCGGCAGGTTGAGCTTGTCGGCCAGGTAGCGGTGATAGACGAAGAGGACGATAATTGCTCCGCCGGTGGCGATGAGCAGGCTGCCGATGAAGTTGGTGCTGGCGATCCCGGCAAAGCCGGCAATGATCCGGCCGACGAACGAACCGACGATGCCGATGATGATCGAGGAGATCCAGCCTCCTTTTTCTTCCTGGGGAGTAACCATTTTGGCGAGGGCGCCGGCGGCAAAACCAATGAGAAGCCAGAAAATCAGTTTCATAATCCTTTAAGGTTTTAGTGGAACGAAGTTTTTACTTTCGAAAGTTAATAAATTTTATCGCCAAAGAACCAGGGCAACACTAAAACTTGGGAAGAACCGGTTGCCATACTATCTTTATCCTCAATCCAAAAAATAAGCCATGAAACTTGCCGCCATAGACATCGGCTCTAACGCCATCCGCCTGCAGGTCATCCGGATCATCAAAGAGGGGGAGCGCATCAGCTTTAAGAATCAGGAATATATCCGTTTTCCGCTGCGCCTTGGCCGCGATGTTTTTTCAACCGGAAAGATCAATGAGGAAACGATCGTCAACTTTGAAAAGCTCATGCGCACTTTCAAACTGCTGCTCGAATTGTACGAAGTCGATGGCTACATCGCCCGGGCCACCTCCGCCATGCGGGAGGCCAAAAACGGCAGGGACATCATACAGCGCATCGCCACTTACTACGACCTGAAGATCGGTATCATCAGCGGCAGGGAAGAGGCCGAATACCTCAGCAAGGCCATTGTTCCTTACCTGGATGACAAAACCTATATTCACATCGATGTCGGGGGCGGAAGTACCGAGATCAACATCTATGAAGGAAAACAGTGGATCACCGCCAAGTCCTTCAAAATGGGCTCGGTGCGGCAGCTGGAAGGCAGCAACCGGAAGATGGTCTTTAAGAACATTGCCAAATGGCGGGATAAGATCGCGCCGGAACTGAAGCCTCCCGTCATTGCCGTGGGCACCGGCGGCAACATCAACAAGTTGTTCAATCTTTCCAACCAGAAATACCGCAACAGCATCAGCCTGGCCGAGTTGCAGGCCCTGCGCGCCTATGTCGGGGAGTTTACCTACGACCAGCGCATGAGCATCCTGAAAATGAACCCCGACCGCGCCGATGTGATCATTCCGGCCTCCGAGATCTACTCTGAAGTGATGCGCCTCTTCGGGGCCGATTACGTCATGGTGCCCGGGGTGGGGCTGAAAGATGGCTTGCTCTACGCTCTCTACGAAGACCTGGCCCAGGAGCGGATCGAGGATATTCAGTTTCTGGGCCAGTTTTAACTAAAACCGAGGGCAAAGGATCATATCAACCGGTTCCTCCGGCAGGCGGACCTTATTTTTCGGCTTACCGGGGAAATAACTCCATTCCAACCCAACCAGGCTTCCGCCGCTCCAAAAGGAAACGGGGGGCTCCATCTGTGGTGTGGAAAGCGCCCCCTGTACTACCGGGGTAAGGCCTATGCGGGCAAATATTCCAACTGAGGAATGGCTGCCGTTTTCCCTTTTCCGGAGCAGCCCGCTGCTCAGGTGGACAGCGGCTCGCAGGCCTCCGATCCCGGTGGCTTCCGCCCACTCATTGAAGCTTTCATTGATCTTTTGCGGAAAGGCCAGCCCGATGCTTCCTCCCAGCCGGCCGTAGCCATGCAATTTCCGGCGCCGCCAGCCGGGAAAACTGCGTACATCGGAAACCAAAACCAGGTTTAGCGGGGTTTCCAGGCTTAGGTAATTCCGGGTAACCACCAGCTCGCCGGCCTGGTAGGAATAGGCGAGCATATCGGTTCGCAACCCGGTTTCCCAAAACAGGTTAAGCCGGTTGCGGAATGGGCCCCATCGCCAGTTGGCTTTCCGGTTGAGGCGGTAGCGCGCGAGTAGGGAAAGGCCGGAGCCCAGAACTGGGCTGGATGTTGCGGCAGGAGCTGTCTGCAATTCCGGATTGGACAAATGCACGCTGGTGCCTGCTCCCCACTGCCACCGGCCGGGCTGGGCATGGGCTATGGAAAGGGCGAGGACGAGGAACAGGATGGGGAAAACTTGCAGTCTATGGGCTCTCATAAGGCGTTCTTCTACTTTTCAGCAATGAGCGTTACGCATACCTTATTTTAAACAGCGATTAGGACGACTCATTTTCGGAAACCAAAAAATTAACGCTTATGAAATCTCCGACTGTTATTTTTCTACTGCTGGCGCTGGTAGGCGCCGGCCATTGCCAACCCGACGACGGCATTCCTTCGCTGGATGCAAGTGAAAAAGCCTGCCTGCGGATGTTTAAGGAACTCCCGGCTTCCGCTCAGGTGCATCCCGCCCCGGATAACGAGCCTGGCTCGCCTTTGGTAATTTGCGGGAAGCTGCTCCGGAAACTAGACGGGAACCCCGTGGCCCATGCTTCCCTCCTGGTGTATCATACCGATGTAAAAGGCGATTATCAGCAACGGGTAAAGGGAAAGCCCGAAACGGCTCGCATCAGCGGCAGAGTGGAAACGGATGAAAAAGGCCGGTTCCTCATTTCCACCATCCTGCCCGGTAAGTATAACAATAAAGGAGCGGGCGGCCATATTCACCTGCAGGTGGAGGGCGCAAAACCCGGAGGCTACACCTTTCAGTTTACCCAGTATTCCACCCTCAGCGACAAGAAGTTTATCAGCGGCAACGGCCAGTTCTTCCTCGTCGAACTGAAACGGGATGAACAAGGCCGCCTGGTAGGCTTTCTGGACTTGCCGGTGAAGGGAATGTAAGAGGGCCGCCTCAAAACATATAAATTCCCCGGATGGTGATATTTTGGCCGATAAATTTGCCGGATTCCTGATTGGGCAGCGGAATGGGCTCATCCGGGTTGCTGATGCGCAGGTTGTTGATCCATTTGGACCATAGGATATTGAGCCCAACGTGCTCATCGAAGAAAAAAGTGCCGCCCAGGACTACCGAAAAGAGGTCATTTCTCAAAGGCGTCTGCTCGGTGGCATCTTCACCGGTCGAACTGATGACCTCATAATTGATCAGGCGGCCGTAAGACAGGCCGGCGCTGGCTTGTATTTTCCAGTCCTGAAAGTGGATCATTACCGGAGCTTCCACGAAGTTCAGGCGGATCTTATCGAAGGCGGATGCCGGATTGTCCAGCTTGTTGCGGCTGGCGCCCTGCTGGGTGAAGAGCATTTCAAGGCTCAGCCGCCAGCGTTCCGTCAGTACCGCATCGACGCGCCCGCCGACGTTGAGGCCGATCTTGTTGAAGCCATAGAGCAGGTCGCCATTGACCTGGCTGAGGTTGAAACCGGCGACGATCCCCGCTTCGAATCGGCGTTCCGGGCCCATGTTCTGGGCATTGACAGAAAAGGAGAGGAATTGAAGTATAATGAAGAGTAGAAGTCCTGCCTTCATGATTGTTTGTTTTAGATTGCTGTTGGCGAATGTAAGGAAATGTTGAATGGTACGGCCATAAACGCTCAGCTTCCTGCATCGGGCCAGTGAATTGCCGGCCCTAAATTAACAAATTCAGCCCGGCGGCAAGGCTCTGGGGCCGGTATTTGAATAATAACGCGGCGCCGGCGAAAATTGTATCACTTCCAGCCTGTAACTTTTGTCCACCTTTGTCATTATTAGAGTATTGCACATTCATGAGATCCACTTTTCGCGCCTCTCTGATTATTTTTTACAAACTTCCGGCATGGCCCGGAAGTTCTTTCTCTGATGCGGAGGGCAAGCTAAAGTAGGCCGCGTAGTTAAATGGTTCAATTGCCGGATTGGCAGGTGGTTGGCAGCCAACGCTCTACTGGAGCAATCCAACCATTTCAACAATCAAACCCTTTTGGCCATCTTCATATAACACCGAAACAGGTACTTTTTGCATATCATTTCCCCACACCCTATATTTGCCGGAGTTTACATATTGCCCTTATGTTTAAATACACACGACATAGCCTGAAGAAACTGGAAACCCTGCTCGAAGAGCTCGAATACACGGTGCGTTACGAGAAAGGCAATTTCAATTCCGGCTACTGCATCGTGGAAAACCGGAAAGTGGCGGTGATCAACAAATTTTACGATACTGAAGGACGGATCAATTGCCTGCTCGATATTCTCAGTAATATGGAAGTACCCGTCGAGCGGCTGAGCGAACCTTCCGCCAGATTTTTCAAAAAGCTCAATGAGCTGACGGTGAGCGGGGAAGAGGAGGAATAGGGAGCTTTTGATGTTTGATGTTTGATTTTTGATTTGGGATTTAGGGCCTGCGGAAACCTTGCCTGCCGGTAGTTTCCTGACAAAACATCATAGATCAAACATCCCAAATCACAAATCACAAATCAATTTGGAAATCATCTTAACAGGTACGGGGACTTCGCAGGGTGTACCGGTGATCGGCTGTAGCTGTGAGGTTTGTACCTCAACGGACGAGAGGGACAAGCGCCTGCGCACCGCCGCTCTCATCCGGTATGGAGACAAGCGCATCGCCATAGATTGCGGGCCGGATTTCCGGCAGCAGATGCTTCGCAGCCAAACCCGCCGGCTGGATGCTATTCTGCTTACTCATGAGCACAACGACCACATTATCGGAATGGATGATGTGCGGCCGTTTAACTTTCAGAGTTGGGCGAACATGCCCGTATTTTGTACGAAGAGGGTCCAGGAATCCCTCCTTCAGCGCTTTTCCTACATTTTTGTTTCGGAAGGCCGCTATCCGGGTGCTCCTATGGTAGAACTGCATACCATATCTAAAGATAATGTCTTTGAGGTTGCCGGGCTGGAAATCATTCCCGTTGAGGTGATGCACGGAAAAATGCCGGTCCTGGGCTTTCGGATCGGAGATATTGCCTACCTGACCGATGTGAGCGCTATAGCGCCCTCGGAGATGAAAAAGCTGAAGGGGGTGCGGAAACTCGTTCTTAGTGCGCTGCACCGGAGAGCGCACCATTCTCACCTCAACCTTCAGCAGGCTCTGGCCCTGATCGGTACGATTCAACCGGAACACGCATACCTTACACACATCAGCCACCGCATGGGCCGCTATGAAGAAGTTCAGCTGGAATTGCCCGAAAATGTTACCTTGGCCTATGATGGCCTGGCCTTTTCTTGTGCATGAGCGGGCCGGCTTTCTAAGAATAAAAAAAGATATGATGTCGCTGAAACACCCTGTTTATCTCTGCTTTTTTCTGGCCTTTTCTTTATCGGCCTGCCAGGGGGGAGAACCCGAAGCCCCTCCGGTTGAGCCCCATCAGGAAAACTGGGCGGTCTTCCTAAGAAAGGGAGAGTCCGGCCCTTCCATAATCACCATTGACCTGGGGTGGAAAGGGGTGGCGCCGTTACAATACCACAACAAACTGCTGGTAGTGACAGTGCTGGCGGAAGATGAACAAAACGCCGGCTTTCCCGATGAAGAGGAGGTGAGAGTCGCCAACCGGCTGCAGGATCAGCTCATTCGGTCCCTGGAGAAGTCGGGGCAGGGCATTTTCGTCGGCAGTAGCACCTCTTTCGGGCAGAAGAATTTCTTTTTCTACCTCACCGACAGCCGTCATTCGGAAAAAATCGCCCGCCAGGTGCTGGTGAGTTTTGACAGCCGAAAAACAAATATAGAAGTTCGCGGAGACTTCAGGTGGGCGGCCTATTTCAATGTTCTTTATCCCAGCGAAAAAGAATTGGATGAGATCCGGAACGAAAGGGTGCTGAGCAGCCTTCAGGATGCCGGCGACCCCCTGCAGGAACCTCGTTCGATAGAACACTGGCTTCGGTTCCCTTCCATTGAACAGGGAAGCCACTTTATGAAGGAAGCCCAGGAAGATGGGTTCAAATACCTGGAAATGGACACTCAGGCAGGAGGAGAAAGGCCGTATGTCTTCCACATTACCCGTAAAGACAGCATTCACATTCCCTATATTCATGAACTGACCTGGGGGCTCAGGGAAAAAGCCGAAAAATATGATGGAGTTTATGACGGTTGGGAAACGGTAGTGGCCCGGTAAGACGAGCCACATTTCAAAATCTTCAAATAGTGAACTTATTTTTTGATCACTACAAAGACGGGAAAAAAAATACTTATTTTAAAGCCAGAACATTAAATGGGTATGAATATACAGGGTTTGGCCGCCGATCCGTTGTAACTAAATACCCTGCACCAAACCACAAAAGGCTATGTCTAGATTGGATTATGTTACCATTGCTATTGTCGCTGTCTGTGTGGCAGCGCTCGTTTACCTCATTTATATGACTACCAACCTGCTCGGTGATTCCGGAGAACCGGCAACGACAACCGAGGAGGCCGCTGCTTCCACCGATAGTGAAGATCAGGGGGACGATACTTACTATTTTGATGACGAAGGCAGGATAGAAGGGGACGGACAAACCGAAAACCAGCCTGCCGCCGGCACAGATGATTATTCCGGTTACGATTATCAGAATGGTGAAGACCTCGATAAGGGGCGTTCTTCTTCCGGCGGATCCACCGCGGCCGCCAATGAAATGGATCCGGGAAACGGTGTTGCTGAAGGAGGAAATAACAATTCGTCTCCCTCGGGCAGCAGGGCGTCGGCCGGGCAGGGGCAGTACATGGTTATTGCCGGTACATTCAGCGTCAGCGCCAATGCTCAGGAAATGGAGAAAAAACTGAGGGGAATGGGATACAACAACACATCACTGGAACCCTTTGACCGTGGGAAATATACAGTTGTCATGGTCGATCGCTTCGGCTCCATCAGCGAGGCTAAATCCCTGGCAACTGAACTGGAAGGCAAAGGAGTCCCCGCTTACGTGAAACGGAAATAGCTTAGTGCCAAAACCGCAAAACCTGCCGCCCACATTGTGGATACCGGCAGGTTTTGCGGTTATAACTAACGGTGTACTCCGAACTTCTCTTTCCAGTCGAGCATACCCCCGAGCAGGTTGCGCACCACTTTGAAACCGGCGCGTTCCATTAACTCTTTGGCCACCCCACTGCGGTTGCCGGAGCGGCAGTACAGAATGATCTCATCGTCCTGATGGGGCCTCAGCGCCTCAAGCTTGGACGGCAGGGCCCCCAATGGGATCAGCTGCCCGCCCACGTTGAATTCCTGGTGCTCGTAAGGCTCCCGTACATCGATAAGGAGAAAGTCATCTCCCCGGTCGATCTTTTCTTTGAACTCTTTAACATCAATATCTTTGGCCATTCGAGTGTTTTTTGATGCAAAAGTACGGGGATAGGCTTTAAATGGCAACCCCTCAGGTAGGGATTGAAGGGAATAATTGAGAACTTTTCCTCATCTATTATTCTTTTCCCACCAGCAAAACCTTGCGCTGCACCCATTTTCCGGTATCCATTTCCACAATTCGCAACAGGTACAGGCCACTTTCATAACGGCTCACATCCATCCGGGGCTGCAGGGGGGCCTGATAAACCAGTTGGCCCATACTATTGAAAAGTTCCGCCCGGTAGCCGCCGTAGTGGCCCGTGCCGGGCAGCAGGTTGACCACCTCTCTGGCGGGGTTGGGAAATACTTTGATGCTAAAGGGCTCTGCTCCTGCTTCTTCGGTGGCCGTGGCTCCCGGTGTCTCGCTGCCGACGACCGGCCTGACCATAAGGGCGCCGGCCGGTATGGGAACGCCCAGTTCGGGGAAGGATCGCCAGACGTCCGTGTTGCTCTGTTTGAAGTAGCTCACCGCTTGTCCTTGCGGAGTGTTTTTGTCCAGCCCGAAGGGAATGCAATCGGTAAAGGTACAGTTGGTGAGCTGCTCCCAACCGATATAGAAATCTCCGGCCGGGAGGTACAGGGGCGCGAGGTTGCCATTGGCATCCACCAGTGGATAGGTGGTGTATCCCTGCAGCGTATCCAACACCTGGTCGGGGTAGAAAGGGCGGAGGAAGTTCATCACGAAATCAGGTTCGCCTTCCAGCAGCCCGGCCCATATTTTCAGGTTGAATTCCTGGTGGCTGACGTCGCTGATCATGTGGGGGAAGTGCATGCGAACGGCCCGGAGGGTATCATCGATGGTAGAAGTGAACTTAACGGCGATCTGGTCATCCTCCTGGGCAACCAGGGCGCTTTCGGCGGTGCCGTCATCGTAGGCAAAATAATTGTCGAATACCGTAACGGAAGATACCTTATCGTTGCGCAACACGGATTCATAACCGGGTGCATCCTGCTGAGAGGCATTTTCCAGCCCATATTCCATTGTAAAGCGCAGTTGATCCGGGCCTTCGAATGCATTGCTTTTCATCTGGTTGAGGTAGCCGTTGTAGGGAGTCGGGTCGAAAAGAGGGCCACCCCGCAGGTCATAGGTACGCTGTTTGAACTGGCCGGCAGTGAAGTTCCGTTCCAGCCCGGAAGCGAACAGGCTTACATTGAAAAGCTCTATGCCGGTTTCCTGTTCCTGAACCCGCACAGAAGAAGGTTCCGCGTTGCGGTCTCCCGATGAAAGGTTGCGGGCATTTACATCAATAAAAGGGGACAGCTCATCGTCCTCTACGCCCTTGAAATGGCGCCAGGGCATGCTGCTGTAATTGGACAGAATGGTTCGGGGCGGATCGGTAAAGGCAACGTCGTCGATGGCGCTTTCGGAGGCAAAGCGGCTCAGGCGGATGTAATCGACATGCCAGATGTTGTTGATCCCGTTGCGGTTGTTGTAATTCGTCAGGCGAAACTGAAAAGCACCATGCTTATAGAGTTCGGGGATCGGGAAGGAAAAGAAACGGAATGCTGATATCTCGCCGGGCGCCGCCGGAAAACTGTCAATTATTATTTTGGCAAACTGGTCCCAGTCTCCGTTGAAGTCTTTGTATTCCAGGACCAGCTCGTCCTGAGGGCGGGGGCGTTCGCCCAGCCCTCCGGGTTGCACCCAGAAAGAAAGGAAGAGGCTGCCGGAAATGGAAGTAAGGTCAAGATAAGTAGAGGTCAGCCGGTCTGCCGGCCCCAGGCCGCCGCCGTAAGTTTTTCCCCGGGGCCCCAGCCCGTCAAAGGTGGCGGCGCCGGTTGAAGGCGGGTTTACGGCGAAGTGCCGGTTGACGTAGGTGTCTGCATCCAGCCAGAGCGATTCATCGGTGAGAGGGCTGTCGAAGGAGAAGTCATCCATAAAAACTTCTCTTCCGCCAACGCCGAGCTTGATGGTGTCCCGCACCGGCTGAAAAGCGAAATGGAAAGTATCGCAGATGGCGAAGGTGTCGCAGAGTATCAAATAAACGGAATCCACGCCGGCATAGCGGCTGGCGTTATAGACAAAGCTGCTGTCCACCCGCTGATAAGTGGTAAAATAATAGCGCTGGTCGCGGCCTTCATACCGGTCTTCGGCATCCACCAGCCGGTTGCAGGCAAGGGGGCCGGGAAGGAGGGAGGCCTGCCCCTCGGCCAGGGCCTGTCCTTCGGAGGGCAGCTCGACCGCAGGGGGAAAGTAATTTTGCCCTCTGCGCCTGCCCACGACGGTAAAGGAAGCCTCCCGGCAGCCCTCCGAAGCGCAATATTGCAGCGTGAAGGTAAACTCCACCCCCAGAATATCAGTTGCGGCCGTGATTTTCAGAGAGTCATCGACAATGGCGGTGGCCCCAATGGGGTTGCCGTCGCAGTTGAGGCAGGTATATTGCCCCGGGCCATCTCCCAGCCCGGAGGTGTCGATGTTGGTATTGATGTACCGGGTTTCGCCGGCATTGATGTACGTTTTGCCTTCCTGTTCCAGCATACAACCCTCTCCCGGGCCGCGGAAGGCCGGCGCCGGAGGCATGGCGGCTTGCTGTACAGCATAATAGTGCTCCAGAACGCGGTTGCCCTGCAGCGGTACTTCCTGCACCTGAGCGCGAAGGGAAAAGCAAAACAGTAGTGAAAAAGACAAGTAGAACAGATGCTTCATAGGTTGATCATTGTGCTAAAAAACGCAAAGGCCAGCGATAAGAGCGTGTTGGAATTTGGTTTTTCAAGCCAAAGGAAAAAACCCAACCGGCTCTAAGCTATGCCTTTGATTCAAGAACGAGGAAGCGGTAATTTTGTTGTTTCCGGCACCTTCCCTGCCCGTCTTCGCTCCGCTCTTCCAGTCCTTGGCCCGCTGAAGCGGCTACTGCTCACGAAGGCGGTTCTGATACCCTGCTTTCCGATACACTATTTAATTGAAATTCTCATTTTCCGGATCTTCCGGATTGTTATCCTCCCCACCGTCCAGGCTGCTGGGGTCGAGGTCTTCGGGGCATCCCGGCGGAAGCGTTTCCGTAAGGTAGATATCGATCTGCTGGCCGAGCTCCATCTGCATGCCGGGAGTGTATTCCGGTTCCTGTTTATAGACATAGGCACTTTCCCGGTTGATGACACTGCCGAAAACATTGCCGAGGGTGAGGTTTGACCCTTCGATCAGGAAAGTGGCGGCATCATAGCGCTTGCAGATGAGGTCCGGAACGGACACGGTGCCGGTGAGGCGTTCGGTAATGACAAAGTCGAGGGTGGCGCCCTTCGGTACTTTCACGCCCCGGCGCAGCATCTCATCGGTGATCTTCCGCCCTTTGTGATAGAAATAAAGGATGGAGTTCTCTTCCTGTTTGCTGTCGAACACCTTTTCTTTAACGGTGGCTTTGATGTCCAGGCGTTTCAGTTTATTGGCATACTGGGTATAATTGTACCCGGCGCTGACGAGCGTGGGCAGGATGGCCGAATCGGGCAGGACCCGGTACTTACTGACGTAGATCGTCCGGCCCTGTTTGGCCCGCTGCAATGGTTTGGGGTCCTGCTGATATATGGTGTTTGGTATCTTGCTCGAATCGAAGAAAGAATCAATGACCACCAGTTTGAAATCCTGCCGGTTGGCCTTGCGTTCTGCATCTCTGAGGTCCATGCCGATGTAGCTGGGCACCTGAAGGGATTCTCCGTGGTGCGTGTATATGCGCAGAAAGCGGGTGACCAGGAAGAAAAACAGCAAAAGAATGGCGAGGATAGCCCCGAAGTTGCGCAGGAAAACAGCCGAGGAGAGAAAACGGCCGGCTTCGATGGCGGCTGCCCGGGCACGCGCCAGGAGATGCTGCCAGAAAGGTTGATTTTTGTCCAAGTGGTTGGTTAGTTCGGGCCCATTTGGCGGCCGTGCTGCTGAATGGGTATGATCATGGGAACTCAAAGTTGCCCCCAGGCGGTTGCCCGCTTCGCCCTTCTCTTCGCTGGAAGCATCGAAATTCAGCTTTTCCTCTTTTTTATCTGGCATGGTGGATGGCGCTTTGAACTCTTTTGACAGGCGGAGAGGGTCGATGGCAGGGCTCGGCTCTTCTTCCTGTATCTGTAGCTCCTGTGTTTTGCGGGCCTGCCGTTCAAAGCCAAACGCGATGATCCTGTCGATATACTCAAACGGAGTATAGCCATTGATAGCAGCCTGCTGGAAAAGGACGGCGGCCGGCGTAAGAGCGGGCAGGGAATTGGCCTCTATGAAAATGGCTTCGGCGCTGTTGTCGGAATAAACCCGCACGAAGGCATCGATACGGGCATAGCCTTGTATATCCAGAATGCGGGCGGCGCGTTCTCCCTGTTCTTTAACCTGCTCTGCAATGGCCGGATAATCCTCCGGTTTACTGCTGAAGCGCGCCGGGGTAATGTTTTGTTCCTCGCCCGCGAAGAATTTTTCTTCAAGCGTGGGAATCTCACCGATGGAGAGCATTTCCGAAGGTTCGAACAGCTCGTAGCGCACCTGCCCGCCCTCCACATAATGCGTCAGCAGGCCGATAGTAGTTTCCAGGAACTGCCGGGCGCCGCTTGCCCCAACCAGGTTTTCGAACAGAATCTCATCCTTTCGGGGAAATTCTTCCCGGGCGCCCAGCTTAAGCTTGTGCCGGGCCTCGCGCCCTTCTTCACCGGGAGGGCGGAAAATCAGGCGGGTGTAAGCCTCCAGTTCTTCCGGGGACTTTATGATCTTAACTGCCAGGCTGCTGCCGTCGTCCACCGGTTTGGCAACAAACGGATAGGCGAACCGGTTCTCTATGCGTTTGTAGAATTCCTCCGGGCCTTGTTCAAAAACTTCCCTGTGCATTACCAACTGATCGGCTATAGTAAATCCGTTGCGTTTCAGCGTCTGCAGGGTTTGGTATTTATCGATCGTAACGGCTGATGACCGGGGGCCTGATCCATTGTAAGGGATCCCGCGCTTTTCCAGTTCTTCCTGAACGGTTCCGTCTTCTCCGGGGCGGCCGTGCAGGGCGATGAATACCCCGTCGGCCTGTTCAGGCAGCTCATCGTAGGAGTATTTTCGGGGCTCAAAGCGGTAGGAAGGTGTTCCGAAACGCTCCCGGATGGCTTTGCATTCCTGCCGGATCGCTTCAATTACCGGATGCGCCTGGAAAGTGGCCACCCGTTCCCGGATCTCGTCGGCGTTGTCGGTCAGCATCAGCGGGAGGGGCAGTTGGTAAAGTTCGTGTGCCTCCCCCTTTTGGTTGAAGAAAAAAGGAATTGGTTCGTAAGAAGTAGAACTGGCCAGTTTTTCATACACATTGCGCCCAGTCTGCACCGAGAGGTGGCGTTCGGAGGAATTGCCGCCGAATAGAACAGCAATGCGCCGTTTATCAGGGGCTGCGGCCCGGGCAGCTTCTGTTTTTTTGTTCAGCTGGGCCAGCATTGCCTGGTAGTGTTCATTTTCCGGGCTTTCCGCCAGCCGCTCCTGCAACGAGGTGGCGAGGATGTAGGTCAGGAACTGGGAACTGTTCAGCCCGATCTCTGCAGCCTGGTGAAAGAGGAAGGACGACGGCAGCATGGCCGTCGTGGTTTTCAATTCGGTAAACACCACCTGCCCATCGTTGGAGAAGACTCCATCGATGCGGGCATAGGCCTTAAAGCCCAGTTCCCGGAAGAGCCGTTCGCATTCGCTGCGGATGGACTGTATCTGTTCTTCCGGCAGCTCCACCGGCGTGATCTTTTGGGAAAGCCCCAGCATGTAGCGGAAGCTGTAGTCGAAAACCTGGTTGTCCCGGATGATCTCTGTTGGGGGAAGAGCGGTTGGGCCCTTATCCTCATTTTGTATGACGACACAGGAAAATTCCCTGCCTTCCGGATGAGCCTCGATGAGCACTTTTTCTTCCTTGTGGTGGCTTTCCAGGATGAAGGCTTCGGCGCCGGCCTCTTCAGCCGACTGCTGGTTCAGGTAGTCGAACAGCCCTTCGGGGTGGTAAAGTGTCCGGGTTTCTTCCCGGAAGGAGACATCGATGGGAAAACCCAGCCCTTCCCGGATATCGGTGATGAGGTGCACGTATTCCGAACGTTCGAATTTACTGCGGTCCCTCCATTCGTAAACGGGCAGTATTTCCCGGAATAAGGCCCGGTTGACGGCCAGGTCGAAGCCCTCCAGCCCCTGTTCTTCTTTTATGATGGATGCGCCAATGGCAGGGCCCTGGCGGGCGGGCCGGATAGCCATGGGAAAACCGATCTTTTCAATGGCTTCCTGATAATAATCGGCTGGTTTGCCCTGCAGCCATTCTTCGCGAAAAAGGGCCATCAGCCGGGGGCGGGCAAAGTCCCGGACTCCCATAATTTCTTTGAGGAGAGCTTTGTCCGCTCCGATCTGGCAGGCGCGTACCCCGCTGCCGGTGTATGGTATGTTGAGATCGGACAGTTGCTGCTGAACCTCTCCGTTTTCTCCGTAATCGCCATGCAGGGCAAGGAATGCCATGTCAATAAGGCCGGGCAGTTCCTCCGGTTCCACTTTAGACCCCACCTGGCGGATGAGGGCATCCTGTTGTTCCGCCGACAATTCCCCAAGGCTTTCTACATAGATCTCGAAATGATGGGGTGAGGAGGGCTGCGTATCCCTGGGAGGGTAGAAATTCCGGATGGCTCCTTTGTAAATATAGTGCCAGTCCAGCAGGATGATATTCCGGTGGCTGTCCACAAACAGGGGGACAGGCTCGAACAGCGTGCGGTCGAGGTTGTCGTAAACAGTCCGCCCGCTGGCGAATGAGATCTCTCGTTCGCGGGAAGGGCCACCAAAGAGAATACCTACTTTCATGAGTTTGTGCTTGGGGCTCGGAAGTTATTCGCGAGTTGTTCGTGATTTTTTGGCGAACTGAAAACCGGCAACAGGGAACATGGAACAAACAACGAGCCGGCCACCTTCTATGCCTCCGGCATTGAACGTACAAAGGTATGTTGTTTGAGGCGTTTTTAAAACTTTTCTCATTGCAACGTTTTCCGCAGCCGGAAAGGCCCGGCCTGAACAGGTGCAAAATTCCTGAAATCCCTCCGGTTATTCCGGCAGGGATTATTTTGTGACGGCAGGATTCGATTAAACGGCCGGGTTGGGCATGTATTCGTCATTTGAACGAAACATCTAAGGCAAGCCAGGCTGTTTTAATAAAGGAGGCGATATTAATGATTGAAAAAATACCGGCCATGCGTTTTTTCCTGAAAATGAAACACTGGCAATTGTTCCTTTTATTCATCATACTTCCCGGCCTCGGCGAGTACCTTCTGGAACAGGTACTGCCTCTGGCAGCCTGGGTGGCCCCTGCCCTCAATGCAGTGGTGGCCCTGCTGGCTGTGAGTTATCTCTGGACGCTGGGGCTCCACCTTTATGCAAAAGCGCCCAGGCCGCTTTCCAGCCTGAGCCCGGCCTGGTTCCGCGCCGGCCTGCTCTATGCATTTATCGACCTGGTGCTGCTGGGCCTTTTCGCCGATCAGCTGATCCCTGAACATCCGAAGTCGCCCTATTACATTGTGCCCCTGCATGCTGTGGCAATGGCCGGCATTTTTTATGCCTTCTACTTTGTGGCCAAGTCCCTTTCTTCCATAGAAAAAGGCAGCGAAGCTGACCTGAACGACTTTGCCGGGCCTTTCTTCATGTTGTGGTTTTTCCCCCTCGGGGTGTGGTTCTTCCAGCCAAAGGTAAACCGGGTGGAATTTCGGGATGTCGATTGAGGGAAGGAAGGCCAGGCGATAAAAAAGAGAGATAAAGCTGCAGGCAACAAATCACAGGAAACGATTGGATGCAACCTGAATTCATTCATAAAACCCTGCAACTATGAAAAAGCTTCTTCTCCTCTTTTTCGTTTCTCTGGCTTGCCAGTTATCCGGCCAGGATACCCTGCCCCGGGCCGACACCACCCGCCTGTGGCAGGTTATTACCGTGGATGGCAATGAATACTTCGGAAAGATCCTGGACAGAAACAGCGAAGAATTACGATTGAAAACGGAAGCCCTCGGCGTCATCACTATCCAGGTGAAGAACCTCAAATCCATTAAAGAGATTAGGCCTGAACTTGTCGTGGCGGGGGAGCTCTGGTCGGAGAACCCCCAGGCCACGCGTTACTTCTGGGCGCCCAACGGCTATGGACTCAAAGGCGGAGAGGGATACTACCAGAACCTATGGGTTTTCTTTAACCAGGTCAGTGTCGGAATAACTGATAATGCCTCCATAGGCTTTGGAATCGTACCGCTATTTCTGTTCGGCGGAGCGCCGACGCCGGTGTGGATAACGCCAAAAGTGTCCGTTCCTGTTGTGGAGAATAAATTCAATCTGGGTGCGGGCGCGCTGATCGGCACCGTGCTGGGCGAAGATACCGGCGGTTTTTTTGGTATAGCTTATGGTGTTTCAACCTTTGGCAGCCGGGACAAAAACTTCAACATCGGCCTCGGGTATGGTTTCGCCGGTGGCGAATGGGCCAGAACTCCTACGATCAACCTGAGCGCAATGATCCGTATCGGCAGGAAAGGGTACCTGCTCACAGAAAATTACTATATTGACGCCGGCGGCACGGCTTTCGGCTTGCTGTCGCTGGGCGGGCGAACCGTCTGGGGAAATGTTGCGCTGGACTACGGCGGCTTCATTCCGGCCGGTGATGTCGGCACACTTGTCGTCGTTCCATGGCTGGGCATTACGGTATCTTTCGGAAGGTGACCGTTTGAGGCTCGACAAGTTTCCCGGGCCTTCTGCGGTAAACTTGTCAAGCCAGCAAACATGAATAAAGAGATACTCCGTCTCGCTATACCCAACATTATCAGTAACATCTCCGTCCCTCTGCTGAGCAGTGTGGATACTGCTCTGATGGGCCGCCTGTCTGAACTTCATATCGGAGCGGTGGGCATCGGTTCCATGATATTTAACTTCATCTACTGGAACTTCGGCTTCCTGCGCATGGGCACTACGGGCATGACGGCTCAGGCCTATGGCGCAAAAGATGAAGGGGCCGTTACCCACACCCTGGGGCGGGCTCTGGTGGCCGTACTGGCCGTCGCGGGCGGCCTGCTCCTGCTGCAATGGCCTTTTGGCCAGGCCAGCTTCTTCCTGATGAATACAACCGGAGAACAGGCGGCCCTGGTGGCGAGGTACTTCTACATTCGCATCTGGGCGGCGCCGGCTACACTGGGCCTTTATGCCTTTATGGGCTGGTTCTTCGGTATGCAGAACGCCATTTACCCGCTGATCCTCACAGTGGTGATCAACGTGATCAACATCCTGCTTAGCTTCTACTTCGTCCAGTATCTGGGAATGGATGTAGATGGAGTGGCCTACGGGACCATCATCGCTCAGTACTGCGGGCTGGCCCTGGCCATAGTATTATTTTATTACCGCTACGGATACCTCCTGGAGCATTTCCGGCGGGCAGCGATCCTGCAGTGGGATAAGCTGAGCAAGTTCCTGAGCATAAACGCCGACATTTTTCTGCGTACGCTGGCGCTGACCGGCGCCTTCGCTTTCTTCTACAGCCGGTCTTCGGCGGAAGGGGGGATGGTGCTGGCGGTAAATACCATCCTGCTGCAGTTCCTCAACTGGATGTCCTACGGCGTGGATGGCTTCGCCTTCGCCTCCGAAAGCCTGGTGGGCAAATACAAAGGAGCTGCCGACGATGAGAGAACAAACCGGGCCATTCGCCTGTCGTTTGCCTGGGGCATGGGGTTGGCGCTGTTGTTCAGCCTGAGCTATTGGTTCTTCGGTACCGAACTGTTGCGGGTGTTTACCAACCAGAAGGATGTGCTGGCTGCTGCCCGCCCTTTCCTGTTCTGGATGGCCCTGTTTCCCGTCTTTGGCACCCCCTGCTACATCTGGGATGGCGTATTCATCGGGCTGACGGCTTCCCGGGCCATGCGCAACAGTATGATCCTGGCGTTTGTTATCTTCATTGCCGGCTATTTCGCTACGCTTTCCCTGGGCAATAACGGCCTGTGGCTGACATTGCTGCTGTTCCTGCTTGCCCGGGGCGCCATCCAGCACTGGATGTACCTGCGGCGGGGGCTGGCATTGGAATAGATGAATAGTATAGGTGTATTCGGAGCCCCCTCGAGCCAACGAATCCACGAATCCCAAATCCACGAACTCAAAAATGAACGAATCCACGAATCCACGGCTCAAGATCGCAAAACCGGACGGCAACCCGGAGATATTCTACAGCATTCAGGGCGAGGGAAAGCACCTGGGCCAGCCCAGCATTTTTGTCCGTACTTCCCTGTGTAACCTGCATTGCATCTGGTGTGATACGGATTACACCTGGAACTGGAAGGGCACCCGTTTCGCGCACGAGCGTGACACGGACCCGGGGTATGAAAAGTTCGACATCAAAGAAGTTGTGGCGGAGCTGCCGGTAGGAGAAGTGGCAACCCTGGTGCGGCAGCACCCCTGCAGGAACGTCGTGCTTACCGGCGGCGAGCCCATGATGCAGCAGGAGGGTTTGCAGGCGTTGATGGAAGAATTGGGCGAGAGCTACTGGTTTGAAATTGAAACCAACGGCACCATCGTTCCGGAGCCGGCCCTCGATGCGCGGATCAATCAGTACAACGTATCCCCCAAACTGGCCAATTCCAGCAACCCGAAAAAGCTAAGGGAGAAACCGAAAGCCTATCGCTTCTTCGCCCAAAGCCCGAAGGCCGTTTTCAAGTTTGTTATCGCTGCCCCGAAGGATCTGGAAGAAGTATTGGAGCTCATTTACCGTTACAGCATATCTCCTCGAAAAGTGTATCTGATGCCGGAAGGCACCTCAGAGGAAAGCCTAGCCAATAAACAAAAATGGCTGGTGGAGGTGTGTAAGGAATACGGTTTTCACTTCACCAGCCGGTTGCATATTCTGATCTATGGGAATAAACGGGGGGTGTGATGGAACGCGGACGCTGTCGCCCAAAGCTTTAGCGTCGGGCGATAGCGTCCGCGTTCTATCTTACCGTTGCAGGATCAACTTCTCCGTAAAGGCTCCTTCTTCCGTCTGAACATTCACAAAGTAAACCCCTGCCGGCAATCCGGAGGTGTTGAGCTGCAATTGCCGCCCTGCTTCAGGGAAGCGCTGTTGCTGTACCACCTGGCCCTGCAGGTTCAGCAGGCGAACCGTCATTTCTCCTCCGATGGCCTGGCGAAAGCCTATGGTTACCTGATCCCTTGCCGGGTTGGGGAAGAGGCGGAGCGCATTGCCGGCTTCTGGCTCATCGGTTCCCACCACGGCATTCTCATCGATGGTGATGTGGAAGGTTTGAGTGGGAATGAACCCGCCCTGCCCGTCATCGACGATGAAGGTGAAGGAGTCCTCCTGCGTATCGCTCCCGTCGTGGACGTAAACCAGGTTGAAGACATCGATCGTGGCCTGGCTGAACAGGGAACCGGTGGCCAGCTCTTCATTCAGGCTCCAGCGGTAAAGGGCGCCGTTCGCCGGCGGCTGGAGCAGGGTGTATGTGAGTTGTTCCGCGGTCGCGGCGTCGTCTTCTGCTTTCAGATAATCTGCTGTGACAGTGTTGCCCTGGCCCGGTGGCACGGCGAGCACCTCATTGGTAAGGAGGATGGGCGGAGTCGTAGCGGTGGCGGCGCAGAATTCCAGTTGCCATCCCTTGATGGTGCCGGTGCCGAAGCCGCTTTCCACGATCTGCACCTCCAGCGTCCACACCCCGGCGGTATTCTCCCCATCGAAAATGGAAAGGGGTTCTTCCGGTTGGGCCGGCACGAAGTCGTCGGGCGGGCAGGGAATGTCTTCCGGCGCTTCATCGTCGAAGGTCAGCTCAATGTCTCCGGAGTTGGTAAAGCAGTTGCGGTTGAAGAGCATCGCCCGGGTGCCGGCGGGGCTGACCAGGGAGATGCGGAGGCTGCGCACCGGGTTGAAGTTGACATCCACGTTTTTGACGTTCAGGTCACTGATCACTCCGTCGGTGCCGATAAACATGGTGGAAGTCCGGGTGGTGCTGCTGTTGGGCAGGTTGATCGGAAGGTCGTTGGCGGTGTTGTCATCGGTGCAATCTACGGAGATCGTCTGGAATACGAAGGGAACCAGCCAGGGCCCGGGGCCGCATTCGTTGACCGGCCGCACCCGCCAGAAGAAGCGCTGGTTGTTGTCGAAAAAGTTCTCGGGGTAGTATTCCGTGCCGGTGAGGCCGTAGGAGTCTTCGATAATGGAACCTTCCTCGAAAGAGGCGCTGGTGGCCAGTTGGAAATCATAGGTTACGGCATCCTCGGCGCCTTCCCAGGAAAAAGCAGTTTGCAATTGGATATCATCCCGCCCATCCGCCGGCGCCAGCAGTTCCATGGAAGAGAAGTCATTGCTGGCGGTGGTGATCTGAAGTTCGCGGTAGGCCGTGTCAAGGCTGGCGGTTACCGCCTGTATCTGCAGGTTGAGCGTTTCTTCAAAGAAACTGTTGAATTCGATCGTCAGTGAAGCGGTTTCCGAGGGGTTCACCGGATTTTGCGAGAAACTATAGGTGGCGCCGTTGGGAAGATCTCCGATCAGATCGAGGGTGATGGGCTCGTTGTACCCCAGAATGGAGACCGTCCGGATCTCGATGACGGCGGGCTCGGGCAGGCAAAGCGGGGAGATGTCATTGGGCGAAACGTTCAGGGCGTAGCCGGGTTCCGTAGCGGCCTCGATGGCGAAATTCTGGTTGGAAACATCGAAGAAAATATTGTCGGCCGCTTCGATGCGCACCCGGGCCTGAGTGGTAACCGCATCCGGTACGGTAACAAAGGCGGACCCGTCGTTGTCCGTATTTTCAAGCAGAGTGATGGGGTAGGTGTATCCTCCGTCCAGGGAGAGTTTGATGTTAACCTGTCGGCAGTTGACAATATCATTGTCCGTATTGGCAACGTCCCATCGTATTTCCGTATTGGCGCCTACGATCCAGAGGTCGGAGAAGGTGTTTGGCGCCAGGACCTGGAATGGGCCGGAAGTGCTATCGACTTTAAACCCTATCTGCGCCCAGACGGCGGCGCCACCCAGGGGGCTGTTATCGCGCACCGTACAACGGAAAGTCAGGTTGCGGCCATAAGTGGGCAGGACTTCCGTAACGTCGCTGTTGCCCGACAGGATCTTTTCCAGTTTGGGGAAAACCCGGGTGGGGCTTTCCGTTGGCTGGAAAGAGCGGAAAATGGGGCTATCCCCCTGAGGGTTGCCCAGGCCGGTATTGTTTGGCCCGAGGTCGAATTCTTCCCAGCAGTAGGTGAGCGGGTCACCTTCGGCATCGGCGCCCACGGCTGTCAGTTCAAAAGGAGTACTGGTGGGAATGTAGAAGCCTCCGGACAGGGGGATCTCAACCGTTGGTTCTGTATTTTCAGTAAGCATTTTTTCGGGGCAGGCATTGCCCAGGCCGGTGCGGGTATAGGTAAAGATCTCCTGCAGAGAGATCGTATTGTAATAATCGTCCGTAAAAAACTGTACGTTGTTTCCCGGGGGGCAGATCCCGGCGTAACCCATGATCGTACTTCCACTGCCGGGCTCGTAGGCAGTACCGTCATTGACGTTCTGGCAGGTGCTCATGATGTGGTTCGCCCCAAACTGGTGCCCCATCTCATGAGCGACAATAGAAATGACGAACGGATCCCCCTGAGGGTTGGAAAAACCTGAAACCCCGGCTGCTTTAAAATCCGGGATACAGGCGCCGCTCAGCAATGCAACCCCGTACGAACCGTTGTTGTGAATATTCAACACATGGCCATAATCATAACTGTTGATGCCTATAATAGGGTTGATAACAGGGCCATTCTGCGCTAATAAGGTACCGGTTTGGCCATTACTCAACCCATCGGTATCGCCGTTCAGGAAAATGATCTGGTCATTGTTCTCGATCAATTCCGCCCGGATGGCCAGGTCGCGCTCGAATACCTGGTTCAGGCGGTTGACCACCGCTGCAAATTGCTCCATTACCAGTTCTTTGGTGCCTCCAAAATGCTGAGCGTATTCGCCGGTGCAGGAAAGCGCCAGCTTAAAAGTACGGAGCGTGATCTGCCCCATCGGGCTGCGTCCTTCGACGACGTCGCCGTCGTAAATGTGGGACGGGCTTTCATCCGAAGGCTCTGTTTCACATTCAAAAGATGCCCACAAGTCCGGGTTGGGGTTATCTTTTACGAAATAGGACATGTAAACAGGGGAATCTTCGGTTCTGGTGTCGATGTAAACGGCGCCTTCCCGGGCCAGAATGGTGCCGTAAAGGCCGCTGGGGCCGTAGCCGAAGCGGATGGTTTCCGCCGGGTTGTCCGGGTTCCACCCCTTGTAGGTTTTGATGGAGGGGTAGCGGGCGGCCAACCCCGGAGCCATCACCGGCGATTCCACCACCTCAAAGGTTTTGGTGCTGCCGTCCGGCATGGGCATGTCGAGCATCATGGGAGCCGTAGCTTCCGGAGTGAACTCCATGGGAGCAGCCTGCAGGGCAGCCTTGAGGCCTTCCATGTCCAGGGCAAGAGCGCGGTAGCTGGTGACTACGAAACTGCGTTGCCGGGAAGCGGATTCCGGATAGGCGGCCTGCTCAACATCTGTCCAGAAATTCTGCTGGGCAGAGACGGAGAAAAAGGCCGAAAGAATGAAGATAAGCGTAAGAAATAATCTCATGATCTTATTATTTGCGGTTTCCTTCAATAGTTGAATCTGAAAATGGTTTGAGTTTTTGTCTGAACAGAGCGCGAGCTGAATAAAGAGACACAAAAATAATAGCTTACACCTATAAAATAGGTGCCTCAAAGTAAATTTTGTCGGCTGGCTGCGACAGATTTGATTCTGGTTTAGCTATTATTACCCCCCCGTTTGGAAGCAATATGTCTTAAAAATTAACTTATGAAAAGGTTTATTGTTGTATCGGCCACTCTTGCTTTGCTGGGAGGGCTTCTTTATTCATCCTTTTTTTATTCTTCTACTGCTCTGGAGTTGAGGGAAAATGATGAATCTTCCGAACAAGAGCATATCCTGGAAGCTTTGGAGTATGAAAATAGAATAACGCAGGACCCTGCCCTCGGGTACCCGCCACTCGAACGCCTGGCCAAAGCCTTGAAAAAGACAAAAGAATTGCAGCAATATTACGCCGGCCGCAGCCCCGAAGGCATTCTGGAATCCCATTGGCGGGAGCGCGGCCCGAACAATATCGGGGGCCGTACCCGCGTCATCCATATCGATTTGAATGGCCCGGAGCGAAAAGCCATCTGGGCCGGCGGTGTTTCCGGAGGGCTGTGGAAGACAGATGACATCACCGCCAGCCGCCCGGAATGGTATAAAGTTGACGACTATCTCGACAACATCTCCATCGGAGCTCTGGCCCAGGACCCCAATGAGCCCGATATATTTTATCTGGGCACCGGCGAATTGTACGGCGGCATTTCCGGTTTTGCCCTTTTCCGTTCGGAGAACGGAGGGAAAGACTGGGCGGTTCTCCCCGCCACCACCAACGGAAATTTTCAGTTCACCCAGGCGCTTTTTGTCCACCCTCAAACCGGCGATGTCTATGCCGGTACGACCCGGGGGCTCTATCGCAGCAATGACCGGGGGGGGAGCTGGCAAAAGGTGCTCGGCGCCGGAGCAGGCGCTTTTGAGGATGCCATCCACGATATGGCCTACCATAAGGCCTCTGGCACTATTTACGTTTCTACTACTTCCAACATATTTAAGTCCGCTTCAGGAGATCTCAGCTCCTGGGAAAACCTCACCGCAGGCACCAATTTTACCGGTGGCTTTTCCCGGGTGGAGATCGCTGTGAGCCAGGGCAGCCCTCATTTCCTGTATGCAGTGGGCAACAGCGGTGGTAACGGCAGCGGCGTTCACCGGCTGGCGGAAGGTTCCACATTCTGGGATGTTTACAGCGCTCCCATCAGTAATGACGGAGAAAACTGGACCCGTGGCCAGGGGGGCTACGACCTGGAGATCGAGGTGGACCCCTTCAACGGGCAACGCATCATTATCGGAGGGATCGACCTTTATGTTTCCGAGAACGGTGGTTTTTCCTTCAACCAGCTTTCCGACTGGACGGGCAGCCCCCTGCAGTTCGTCCATGCCGACCAGCACAAGATCCTTTTTGATGAGGAAAAGCAGGGCGTAGCCTATTTTGGCAACGACGGCGGCTTTTTCCGGACTTTCAACGGCGGGGGGATCATCCAGGCTGCGAACACGAACTACAACGTTACCCAGTTCTACGCCGCCGACCTGCACCCGGAATCCCTGCGCGACTACTTCATCGGCGGCACCCAGGACAACGGCTCCCTGCAGCTCAGCCGCTTCGGTATCGTCGGCGCCCGTACGGTGGGCGGAGGCGACGGCTTCTACGCCCATATCGACCAGGATGAACCTCTGTACCAGTTGATATCCCTGTACTATGGAGACTACTCCTTGTCGATCGACGGGGGGGCTTCTTTCGGCACCGGGGTGAATACGGATGGCGGCTTTGTTAACCCTTCGGATTACGATGACGAAGCCAACATCCTCTATGCCCAGACGAATACCGGAGATTTTTACCGCTGGAACCGGGAAACGGCCATAGGTGGTATAATTGACATTGCGGGGCAGGAAGTGTCGGTTACTCATGTAAGAGTGGATCCGAATGTCCCAAATCGCGTTTATCTTGGAGCCGGTTCAGGCCGAATTTTTCGGATTGATGACGCTCATCTGGGCAACGCGGTGAATGCCACGGTGATGGCCCTTGGCAGCTCCGGTTCCGTTTCCAGTATTGACATCGAGCGGGGCAACCCGGATCACCTGCTGGCCACCCTTTCCAACTACGGGGTCACCAGTGTATATGAAAGCACAAACGGAGGCCAGTCCTGGACAGCCTGCGAAGGCAACCTGCCGGATATGCCGGTTCGCTGGGGCATATTCAATCCCAACGACGCCTCCCAGGCCATCATCGCCACCGAACTGGGTGTATGGGCTACCGCACAACTTACCGGTAGCCAGACTGAATGGGTGCCCCCTGTTCCCGGAACCGGCATTCCGCTTACACGGGTATCCATGCTGCAGGCGCGGCAGTCGGATAAGGTAGTCCTGGCGGCTACGTATGGCAGAGGGTTGTGGACTTCGGACCTCTTCTCCGACCCGATTCCCGCCATCACCGGAAATCAGGTGCATTACACCCAATCGCCTCTTGTGCTTTCCGGCGTGCGGTCCCTCCAGGCAGAGTCTTTCGAGTGGGAATTCGGCGACGGCACCACCGCCTCTGGTGAAACGGTGGCCAAGGAATACAATGCAATTGGAGAATACGACCTTAAAATGACCATAAACGGAGCTGTTTCCACCACAGCTACTATTAAGATATTGCCCAGCCTGAGCCTGCCCTATACTTCCGAAGAAGCGGCTTATGGCGGTGGGTTTGAAGGCCACCCTGAGCAGTACGGCATACACACGATCAGCGGTTCTTCCTGGGAGCGCGGGCGGTCTTCCGTTTCCGGTAAGAGCGGGGTCAACAGCGGTGATAACGCCTTTGTGATCGGACTGGATGAGGAATACTATCAGCCCAATACGGAAACCTACCTCTACCTGCCCGATTTCGACTTTTCGGATCCGGGGATATACGAGTTCAGCTTCTGGGCGAAATACAGCCTGCAGGCCGGCTTCGATGGCTTCCAGGTGCAGTATTCTACAAACCGCGGACAGTCGTGGAAGCAATTGGGGGCCGGCCAGGATAGCGGTTGGTACCCTTACACCAACGAGTCTGAACCGGCGGCTGCCTTCCCACTGGGGGCCTCTTATTTCAGCGGAACGAAAGCTTCATTTGATAATTTCACCCTCAACATAAGCTCGCTGGCCGGCCAGGAACACGTGGCTTTCCGTTTTGTATTTCGCTCTGAGAATACCGGCAACCACAGCGGGGTGGCCATCGACGATGTGAAAGTCACCAAATTCGGTGGCGATTTGAAGACCCAACTGCTCAGCTTTGAAGGGGATTTCAGCAGCCCTTCGTCCATCCGCCTCGAATGGACGACCCAGCCGGAGTACAATTGCAGATATTTTGAAGTGGAGCGCTCCTATACCGGCAAGGCCTTTGAAACCATCGGGCAGGTGAATGCCAAAGGCGTCCTCTCCACAGACCTGCATGCCTACACCTTCAATACCGATGGCGACCGCCTGCTTTATTTCTTCCGCCTGCGGGTGGTTAGCGATGGGGCTGTGGAAGGGGAGGAAGAGGCCTTTTATTCTTCCACCATTGCCATCCGCAAGGAAAGTTTCTATTCAGGAAAAGAGGTGCTACGGGTATTTCCCAATCCTTTCGGGGCTTATATCGAGGCCACATTCACCGATGTGATGGATGATGACGTATTCTATGAATTGTACGACATGAGCGGCCGCCTTGTCCTCAAAGGAACCCAAAAGGTTACCGGCCCTCTGATGCACCTGGAAATGCGGGATCAGCCTACGGGAGTCTATCTGCTGAGCCTCAGGGTCGGCCCCGAAGGAGAGGAGCGGATATTCAAATTGCTGGCGGAGTGAGCCTCCCATTAAACCCGCCGATAGCACCGCAGGTAGAGATTTTTTGTACTCCAGATAAGAAGGAAGGCACTTCCGAAGTGCTTTCCTTCTGACACCACATAAAAATCTGAAAACCACGAAAAGTCTTATTTTTTAACCCAGGGGATCACCGTGTTACCCCGCTCGTTCTGAATGTTCAGGTAATACAGGCCTGCCGGTAGCTGCCCTACATTCAGTTGCGTTGTGGCCAGCCCGGCGGAGACGGCCTCCCGGTAAAGGCACTGGCCGAGGGGGGTCAGGATCTTTAATTCCGCAATTTCGGCAAGAGGGTTGGGGTATTGCACGGCCAGCCAACCGGAGGCCGGGTTGGGAAAAACCACTATGTTTTCTAAGGAGTTTGCCGGTTCAACATCCGAAACCACCACATTGAAACACGAGGTGTTGTCGCTGAAATCGTCATCGAGCTGGCCGTCGGGGCCGGAGGCCCAGATGCACAGAGGGAGCATCTCATCGAGTGGGAGCGGCCAGGTTTGAATATCGCCAAACGACAGAGTAGTGCTTTCTCCGGGCGCCAGCGAAAGCCCCTCGAAGGTGCGGCTGATATTTTGCTGGGTATAACAGATGCTCCAGCAAGTCAGGAATACCGTATTGAGCGTTATGCTGCCGATGGTAGCCGGCCCCTCATTTCGAACTTCGACATTGACGCCGGAAAATTGGCCCTGCATGTGGCCATCCGGAGAATTATAGCATGGTTCCGGAAAGGAAAGAACTTCGTACTGATCAACCGTTATTGCTTCTACGGCTATATTGCGCTGGCTGGCTGCGGGAGTGCCTTCCGCATCCCAGGAACGCAGGAAGATGTCGCTGCCCTCGCTGGTGGCCAATACATTTGGGGCGGAGAAAGGGGTTGCTTCGGTTTCCTGGCGCAGGGCAGTGCCGAGGGCTACGAAACCATTCTCAACAGCCACCAGGCCGGAAGGATAATTGTAATTGGGCCCCATCCCGATGGTTCGGACGTGATTCAGTTCAGCATCCAGGGCAAGGGCGATGTAACGGCCTTCGGGGGACTGTCCGCCCACGTAGCAACGGTTGGTGCTGCAGCTTACTTTTCTGAAGTCGCCATAACTACTCAGGCTTTGCTCGTGGAGAATATTTAGGCTGTCATCCAGTAGCAGGATCTTTTCGCCGGCCAGTACGGCCAGTTGCCCTGAAGGGGCACGGGCGATGCTCTTTCCGTTCTCCAGTTGTATCCGGGCCGTTATTTGCGCCTCGCCATCCGTCCATTCGGTGAGGATGAGCTGGCTGCTGCCCAGCAAGGCTACCGAATTGAGCCCTGTTGTGAGCATCTGTACCAGGTGCAGGCCAAACTGGCCGCTGAAATCACTGCTGATGACGGCCTGGCCCGACATGCCGTGCCATTCAACCATACCGGATCCTCTTTCGCCCACCAACACCCCCTGTAGCGGCAGGGCAGTGGCCATTGGGTTGAAAAACAGTTCGCTTTCCTTGAACCAAAGGGCCTGCCCGTCTTTGTCGAGCATATAAATAAAACCCGGGATCAGATAATCGCAGCCGGAAACCGAGCCGGCAACGTAGAACACTTCCCCCAGGGCATCTTCACTCAGGGAGTTGACCCGCCCCAGTTCAGCGGCGAAGGAGTCGTCCAGGTAGCGCTCCCAAAGCAGTCCGCCGGTGGCATCCGCCAGGGCCAGCCAGGGACGGAAAACCGGATAGCCCATATATTGCCCGGCTGAGCCGCCAATCAGCCAGGACCCGCTAATGGAGGTGGGGAGAAGCTGGTCCCCCAGGTTGATGGGTTGCCGGTGGAAACTGCGGTTGAGCGGTTGTGCGGCAGAAAAGGTGAGGACGGACAGGGCGATCAAAGAGAGCAGGAAGTGTTTCAGGTACATGATATCATGGGTTTTGTGAACAAACTTATGCAAAGGACGAAAAATATTGCCGAACCGTTGGCAAAACCCGATAACCAGTGTTCGTGTCCTGTCAATCTGAACACCTTGCGCCCTCTGCCGTTCTACCAATGACTAATAAACCACTCACATGCGCATACTCCTTACCGGCGCCACCGGATACATTGGCAAACGGCTCCTGCCCGTCCTTTTGAAGGAGGGCCATGAAGTCATCTGCTGCATTCGAAACGAGGCGAATTTCAGGCAGAAGCAGAGTTGGCGGGGACAGGTATCTGTCTTCGAAGTAGATTTTCTGGAAGAAGTCGATACAGGAGCTGCCCCGCTGGATTTTGATGTGGCTTTCTACCTGATCCATTCCATGTCGGCAGCGATTAATAACTTTCAATCTTTGGAAGAACGGGCTGCCCGCAATTTTCGTAAGTATATTGAGCAATCTTCCTGCCGGCAGGCCATCTACCTTACTGGTATCGTCAATAATGACGAACTATCCACCCACCTGGAATCGCGCCTGAGGGTTGAAAAGATCCTCAGCGAAAGCACGGTGCCCCTAACGGCTCTCCGGGCCGGTATTATCATCGGTTCGGGCAGCGCCTCCTTTGAGATCGTTCGCGACCTGGTGGAGAAGCTCCCCGTTATGGTAGCTCCCAGGTGGCTGGAAACCCGGTGTCAGCCAATTGCTATTCGCAATGTGATACAATTCCTGGCTGGTGTCATGCTGCGGGAAGATTGTTACAACCAGAATTTCGATATCGGCTGCAGCGAAATCCTGACCTACAGGGAAATGCTGCAGGGGTATGCTGAAGTAAGAGGCCTGCGGCGCCTTATCATTACCGTTCCGGTTATGACACCCCGCCTGTCTTCCTACTGGCTGTATTTCGTCACCTCCACCACCTATGAGCTGGCGGTCAACCTGGTGAACAGCATGAAAGTGGATGTTGTCTGCCGCGACAACCGCCTGGCCAAAGCCCTGGGCATTTCTCCGGCGCCTTACAAGGAGGCGGTCCGGCTGGCATTCGACAAGATACAGCAGAATATGGTGGTTTCAAGCTGGAAAGATTCCCTGGTTTCCAGTTCGGAGAAAGGGTCGCTGGCAGAGTACATGGAAGTCCCGGAGCACGGTTGCTTTGAAGACCGGAAAGAGGTTCCGGTCCGGCACAATACGGTGGAACAGGTATGGAGCAATGTGATGGCCATCGGGGGGCAGCGCGGCTGGTATTACGGCAATTTGCTGTGGAGGCTTCGCGGCCTGCTCGATAAGATGGTGGGAGGCATCGGCCTGCGCCGGGGCCGCACTCACCCGGAGCGGATCCACTCCGGCGACGCACTGGATTTCTGGCGGGTGCTGGTGGCCGACGAAAGAAATAAACGCTTGTTACTGTATGCGGAAATGAAGCTGCCGGGAGAGGCGTGGCTGGAATTTCGAATTGTGGAGGAAGCCGGCCAGCTCCTGCTTCGGCAAAAAGCTACCTTTCGGCCTTTCGGCATTGGGGGGCGCCTTTACTGGTATCTGGTATTGCCGTTCCATTTCTTTATCTTTAACGGGATGATCCGGAATATTGAACGGTTCCGTCCGCCCGGGCCCATTGAAGAGCAAGTGAAAGAGGCTGAAGAAATAAACGCCTGAAAAGTAACCAACAAAAAACGACAATATGCGATTTATCATTTCCCTCCTCGTTAATGGGCTGCTGGTATATCTGGCGGCTGAGATCCTGCCCGGGGTGGCTGTATCCGGTTATATGGAGGCCATTCTGGTGGCCCTTCTGCTCGGGTTCGTTAATTTTTTCATAAGGCCCATCCTGACGATACTGACCCTGCCCGTCACTATTGTCACCCTGGGGCTTTTTTTACTGGTGATCAACGGCGCTATGGTGCTGCTGGTGGACTGGCTGCTCCCCGGCTTTTCGGTTGACGGGATGTTCTGGGCCATTATTTTCGCAATCATCCTCGCTATTTTTAATTTCTTCACCGGTGGTTTGATGAAGGAAAAGAAGAGCTGAGCTAAAACCAACCAAGTTTCAAGATAAACCCGTATCTTTGCTAACGAACATTCATTCGGAATTCAAGCCCAATGCAGGATAAAACCAAATTAGGTTCTGTTGACACGGTTGTGGCAAACGGCGTCGCCACGATCACTTTCGAACACCCCGCTCACAATTCTCTTCCCGGCCGCCTTCTGGGGCAGCTGGCGGAGGCCATTACCAACGCGGGGCGGGATGAGGCCGTCAAAGTGGTTGTTTTAGGGAGTGCAGGAGAGCGCACCTTCTGCGCGGGCGCCAGTTTTGACGAGCTGATCTCCATAAAGGATTTCGAAACCGGCAAGCGTTTTTTCATGGGTTTCGCCAATGTCATCAATGCCATGCGCAAATGCCCGAAATTCATCATCGGGCGCATTCAGGGCAAAGCAGTCGGCGGAGGTGTCGGCCTTTGCTCAGCTACGGATTACTGTATCGCCACCAAATGGGCGTCGGTCAAACTCAGCGAGCTGGCCATCGGCATCGGCCCCTTTGTTGTCGGGCCGGCCGTAGAGCGCAAAGTGGGCAAATCCGCCATGGCCCAACTGGCGATCAATGCCACCGAATGGCAAACCGCTCAATGGGCAAAGGAAAAAGGCCTGTTCAATGAAGTATTCGATACCGCCGAACAGATGGACGCTTACATCGCCCACTTCTCAGAAAAACTGGCGGCTTTCAACCCCGAGGCCATGCGCCTGCTCAAACAGGTGTTCTGGGAAGGCACAGAAGCATGGGAGAGCCTGTTGGAAGAACGGGCTGCCATGAGCGGACGGCTGGTGCTCTCTGATTTCACGGTGGATGCTATTAATCAATTCAAGCAGAAAGCCTGATGTTACCCAATGAGATCCTCAAACGGCAATTCCTGGAGATTGTCAACAACCAGTTGAAGGACAATGCCCCTCCCGAAACGAAGCAAACGCTGGACCGCCTCAAAAAAGAGGGATACTCCGATGCCGATGCCCGTACGCTAATCGCTCAGTGCGTTGCCGCCGAGATGTTCAATGTTATGAAGCACAACAAGCCCTATGACAACAAACGCTATGTAAGGAATTTGAACAATTTACCGGCCTTCCCGCCGGAAGATTAAGAGTGGGCCGGAAGCCGAATTGAATTGATAATCATACAAACCGGGCTCCATTTCCCGTTGTTCTTATTACAGAATGTCGCCTTTTAAAAGCCCAAAAGAGGGCAAGAACCTAACCAAACCAAAAATGATCAAAGCCAGGACCAGAATTTCCAAAGAGGTGCTTGTAAAGGGCTTCCGCCTGATGGTTACAGCGAAAACCATGGCGGAGATCTATGAAGAAAACTTTAAATTCGTCTCCAGGTATGTACATGCCACCTCCCGCGGACACGAAGCCATTCAGCTTGCGGTAGGCCTGCAACTCCTTCCTCAGGATTTCCTCGCACCTTACTACCGCGACGATGCAATGCTTTTAGCCATCGGCATGCGCCCTTACGAGCTTATGCTGCAGCTTATGGCCAAGCGGGAAGATCCTTTCTCCGGCGGGCGCACCTACTATTCTCACCCCAGCCTCCGGGACCCGGATAAACCTAAAATACCCCATCAATCTTCCGCTACCGGTATGCAGGCCATTCCTACGACCGGGGTAGCCATGGGGATTCAGTATAAAGAGAGAACCGGCATGGAGCAGAACGGTGCCGATAAAAAGCCTGTAGTCGTGTGCTCTCTGGGCGACGCTTCCGTTACGGAAGGGGAAGTGGCGGAGGCCTTCCAAATGGCCGCTCTGAAGAAACTCCCCGTCATTTATGTCGTTCAGGATAACGGCTGGGACATTTCCGCCAATGCAGAGGAAACCCGTGCCCAGGATGCCGGCGAGTACGCCAAAGGTTTCCACGGACTGGAAGTGCGCAATATTGATGGCAGTGATTTTTATGAGTGTTTCCTCACCATGCAGGAGGTTATCGGCAAAGTGAGAAAGGAGCGCCGCCCCTTCCTGGTCCATGCCAGGGTGCCCCTGCTCAACCACCATACTTCAGGTGTACGTAAAGAGTGGTACCGCGACGACCTGGAGGAACATCAGCAGCGAGATCCTTTCCCCATCCTTCGGGGCCAGTTGCTGGATGATGAGGTGCTCACCGAAGAGGAGATGGAACAGATCGAGGAAGAAGTCCGCCAAACCGTTCAGAATGATTTTAATGCCGCCCGCCGTGCAGAAGACCCCCGGCCGGAGGATCTTTTCACCCACGATTTTGCTCCAACGCCCATTACCGAAGAAAAAGGAGTGCGGGAACCCCAGGGAGGCGAGGCCCACGTAATGGTGGACAGCGCTCTTTTTGCTGTCGAAGAACTCATGCGCAAGCATAAAGAATGCCTGTTGTACGGGCAGGATGTGGGTGGCCGCCTGGGTGGTGTATTTCGCGAAGCGGCCACACTGGCCAAAAAGTTCGGCGACGAGCGCGTTTTCAATACCCCGATTCAGGAAGCCTTCATCATAGGAAGCACCGTGGGCATGTCGGCAGTCGGGCTTAAACCCATAGTGGAAGTCCAGTTTGCCGATTACATCTGGCCGGGGCTCAACCAGTTGTTCACCGAAGTGAGCCGCTCCTGTTACCTGTCCAATGGAAAGTGGCCGGTGAGTTGTGTAATCCGGGTGCCTATCGGGGCTTACGGAAGCGGCGGGCCTTACCACTCCAGCAGTGTGGAATCGGTGGTGGCCAACATCCGGGGAGTGAAGATCGCCTATCCAAGTACGGGGGCCGACCTGAAAGGGTTGCTGAAAGCCGCATATTATGACCCCAACCCGGTGGTCATTTTTGAACACAAAGGCCTGTATTGGTCGAAGGTAAAAGGAACGGAAGCTGCCCGGACCATTCTCCCGGATGAAGAGTATGTTATCCCCTTCGGAAAGGCCAGGACTGCCCTGGAAGCCAACCCGGAAGCTGTCGAGGAAGGGAAGTCCATGGTGGTTGTTACTTACGGAATGGGAGTCCATTGGGCCTTGAATGCCGCCCGTAATTTTTCCGGCAGGGTAGAAGTACTTGACCTCAGAACCCTTTACCCTCTGGATGAAAAAGCCGTATATGAAGCCGTTCGGCGCCACAGCCGGGCACTGGTCGTCACTGAGGAACCTGCCAACAATACTCTGGCGCAGAGCATTGCGGCACGCATTCAGGAGAACTGTTTTGAATACCTGGATGCACCTGTGCGGACCATCGGTTCGGAAAATATGCCCGCTATCCCACTGAACGAAGTGTTGGAAAAAACCATGATCCCTTCCATTGAGAAGGTCGGCCGGGCCATTGAAAGCCTGCTGGATTATTAAGAGTATCTCGTGAAAAGACAAAAGGGAAGTTCTCCGCTTCCCTTTTTTAATGCCACCTTATTTAAAAGTAGTCTAAATAAACTATTTTGCCTGAAGCTTGTATATTTGCGTTTAAGCACTTGGCCAATAACCATTTAGGTGTTGGGGGATAATAGCCTCTTCTCTGTCTCACCTTAGACGGATACCCGGAACAGGTAATGCAGAAGTTGCCCAGGCGCCAGTTTACCCAATATTAGGTAGTCATTAACGAGGCTTAGGTAATTTTTTCTCTTTGGTGATTTTTATCACCTGCATTTCAATACAAGGGGGGTAATTTGGTGTTAAATTTGAGCAAATATTTAGATTAAATCAAAATAAGCGTGGTAGCTACAGTAATAACCAACAAACAGCTTTCAGCGGCCAGGCCAGGAGTCGAAGAAGTGGTTTCTCACTATACCAATGACAGTATAGGAGGGAAGTTGATGTCAATGGGCATCCTCCCGGGCAGCCGCGTAGCACTTGTCCGCCGGGCTCCTTTCGGCGGCGGCTGGTATGTCAAGGTTGACAATATTTACATCGCCCTGCGCATGGATGAAGCTTCAAGTGTAGTATTGAAGTAATGGAGCATGAAACTCAACCGATCACACAACCTTTCACCGTAGCTCTGCTGGGAAATCCCAACTGTGGCAAATCCTCAGTCTTCAATCAATTGACCGGCCTGCGCCAGAAAGTCGGCAACTTTCCCGGCGTCACTGTTGACAAGAAGCTGGGGTTTATCCGCCTGTCAAATGAACGAGCCGTTCAGCTTATCGACTTCCCTGGCACGTACAGTTTTTATCCCACCTCCATAGACGAGCGCATCGTGGTTCAGTCTATGGCCAATCCTGCTGACGAGAATTACCCCGATGCTGCCGTTTACATTGCAGATGTCACTAAACTGGAGAAGCACCTTCTGTTGCTCACTCAGCTGCGCGACCTGGGCCTGCCGGTGATCCTTGCCCTCAATATGGCCGATGTGGCTGAAAAAGAGGGCGTGGAAGTCGATGAATATGCCCTTGCCCGGCAGCTGGAAGTGCCGGTAGTCAAGCTCAGCGGGCGCACGGGGTTTGGCATCGAATCCCTGAAATACGAGCTGGAGCGCCTGGCCGGAGAGCAACCCTACCATGCTCCGCCTCCTTTTTTTGAACCTTCCGCGAAAGAAAAGGAGGTGGCCGAAGCGGTGCGGGCTATCGTCCCGGAGGCGAACCTGTACCAGGGTTTGCTGGTCGCTCATCATTATGTATGGCTGCCTTTTCTGTCTAATGCCCAGCGCAAACTGATCGCCGGCATCGTTGCCGCCCATGGTTTTGAGCCGCTGAAGTCCCAGGTCAGGGAGACCATGCAACGGTACGATAAGTTCACCCCCATGGCCCGCCGGTCGATGCGCAATGTGCGGTCGGCTTCCCGGCCGGTGACGGAGAAGCTGGACGCCATCCTCACCCACCGGGTGGCCGGGCCTGTTATTTTCTTCTTCCTGATGATGCTGGTCTTTCAGGCCATTTTTTCCTGGGCGGTTTATCCAATGGACCTCATTGAGCAGTTCTTTGCCATTTCAGGAGAGTGGGCCAGAAGAGTTTTGCCGGAAGGTTGGTTCACAGACCTGCTCACCGACGGAGTCATCGCCGGGTTAGGCGGCATACTGGTCTTCATTCCGCAGATCGCCATACTCTTTTTTCTGATTTCCCTGCTGGAGGAAGTGGGCTACATGGCCCGGGCGGCCTACCTGTTCGACCGGCTGATGCAGGCCTTTGGCCTCAATGGGCGCAGCATTGTTGCCCTGATATCCGGTGGAGCCTGCGCCATTCCCGCCATCATGAGCACCCGGACGATCGGCAACTGGAAAGAACGGCTGATCACCATTCTGGTGACGCCCCTGATCAGTTGCTCGGCGCGCATTCCTGTCTATACGGTTCTAATCGGGTTCGTAGTGCCTTCGCAAATCGTGGCGGGTTTTTTCAACCTCCAGGGCCTGGCGTTCATGGGGTTGTACCTGTTGGGGATTGCCGCCGCCCTGTTGTCCGCCCTGGCCTTCAAGCTGATCCTGAAAACCCACGAGCGCAGCTTTCTGATGCTCGAGCTTCCGGAATACCGCCCGCCGGTACTGCGCAATGTGGTGCTCACGGTCTGGGAAAAGGTAAAGGCCTTCATCTGGGAGGCGGGCCGGATCATCATGGCCATTTCCATAGTGCTCTGGCTCCTGGCCAGCTACGGGCCGCCGGCCGACATGCAGAAAGCCCGTAAGGAGGCCCTGGCCCTCGCTCAGGAACGGCGCCTCGATGAAGCCGAAACGGCCAATCTGCTGGCTGCCCGACAGATCGAGGCCTCCTTTGCCGGCCATCTGGGCAAAGTGATCGAGCCGGCCATCCGCCCTCTGGGTTTTGACTGGAAGATCGGGATCGCCCTCATCACCTCCTTCGCGGCGCGGGAGGTTTTCGTCGGGACCATGGCTACCATTTACAGCATCGGCAGTGAAGATGACGAGTACAGTGTTCGGGATAAAATGGCGCAGGAGCGCGACCCCGTGACCGGCCGGCGGATATACGGGCTGGCCACCTCTCTTTCTCTCCTCATTTTTTATGTCTTTGCCATGCAGTGCATGAGTACGCTGGCTGTGGTGAAAAGGGAAACCAAAAGCTGGAAATGGCCTCTGATCCAGTTCATTTACATGAGCACCCTGGCTTATTTGGGCAGCCTGCTGGCGTATCAATTGTTATCGTAATCTTAAGCCCCCTCTCTTTTTTGCATAACTTTAAAACAAAACCTTTCAGATACCCCTTGCGCCCCAAAGCAGCAATGTGTAATTTGCTTCCATACCCGTTGAAATCAATCTATTCAATCATGAAATACCAACTAACCCTGTTCTTTCTCGTTTTTGGACTTTTTCTGCATGCCCAGGACGAACCCGGGCCCGAGCTCTCACCCGCCCCGCGGCCTGAAACGAAAATTTACTCTACTTCAGGAGGAGAACTGATCTTTTCCTTTGCCGATGTTGAAGATGCTACCGGAAGCATCGGCGCCAATCCGCGCTTCACCGCCTTTTTCCATGTCGGGGAGTACTGGCACTTCGAATTTACCGAAAACTTTGGCCTGATCACCGGCTTTGCCCTTCGCAATGTCGGCATGATCACCAAGGATGACGGTATCATCACTAAGGAGCACATCGGCCTGATCGATGAAAATGATGAGGTGAAGATCAAGCGCCGTTCCTATTCATTAGGAGTGCCCCTGGCCCTGAAATTCGGGAACTTCAACCGCCGGACCTTCGTTTATGCCGGCGCCGAGGCGGAACTGATGTTCCACTACAAGGAAAAGCTGTTCCTCAATGGGAAGAAGGAGGATAAGTTCAACGAGTGGTTCAGCGACCGCACCAACCTTATCAATCCGTCCGTCTTTGGTGGCATTCAATTCCCCGGCGGGGTCAACCTCAAGTTCAAGTATTACCTGCTCGATTTTCTGAACCCCGACTATACGCAAACCATCAACGGAGACAGGGTGCGCCTCTATGATGGACTAACCTCCAATATCTTTTATATTTCAGTTTCGGTTAACCTGCGCAACAAGTTCGAAAGAGGAGATCGACGAAGATATGAAAAGGAGGACGACCGGACGTAGGGGAAGGGCTTCATTCCCACCCCAGCATTTCGATGATATAGGCTCCCTCATAGCCTAGCCCTCTGAGTTCATTTTTCAACCGTGTTGTAGTTTCAACAAAAAGCGAAAATGAGCGCCGGACAGGCCTCGAAATATAATGGGAACCTTCGGCGGCCAGAGAATGTTTTTACCGGTTTTTTAATTGAGCGTGTGCAGTTTTCAGTTTCCGTACTCCTTCCCGGAGGAGGCCCAGGCAAAGGTCAATTTGCTTTTTGTGGGTCCGGAAGCTCAGTACGGCCAGGCGTATCCAGTATTCGCCGTCAATTGTGGTGGAGGAAAGAAATATGCGCCCGTCTTTGCGCACGTATTCCACCAGCGCTTCGTTAAATTCAGTGCTGATCTCCGGCCGGGTTTTGTAGCGGAAGATCATGATCGAAAGATCCGGTTCGGGCCCAACCTCAAAACCTTCCTCCTGAACTTTTTGATAGAAGTACCGGCAGAGCAGGGTTTTCTCCTCCAGGGCGGCGCGAAAGGGCTGCAGCCCGAAGAGCTGCAGGGGCAGCCACATGCGCAGGCCGCGGAAGTGTTTGGTCAGTTCGGGAGAAAGGTCGGCCGGAGAGGCTTCCTCCCAGTCCTGATGAGCATCCTGCATGTAATTGGCCTTGTAGTAGTGGGTGCTGTAAAGGGCTTTTACGTTCTTGATCAGCACGGCCCCCAGCCCATAGGGCAGGAACAGCCCCTTGTGGGGGTCGATCGCCACCGAATCTGAGCGCTCGATCCCCCTGAACTTGTCTTTAAGATCCTCCACCAGCAGAAAAAAACCGCCGTAGGCCGCATCAACGTGGAACCAGAGCCCATACTGTTCGGCCAGGCTGGCGATCTCATTCAAAGGATCTATAGCTCCGGTATCGGTGGTGCCGGCCGATCCTGCCACCAGGAAAGGCTCCAGCCCTGCTGCCGTGTCTTTTTCCAACTGCTCCTTCAGGGTGGGGATATCCATGCGGAAACGTTCATCGATGGGAATATAACGGATGACGGCCTCACCCAGCCCGGCGATGCGCAGAGCCTTCTGCACGCAGTGGTGTACCTGGTGCGTTAGATACACTACGGCTTTCTCTACCCGGGTTGCTTTTATGCCCTTGAAATCCCGGGCGGTGGTGATGGCGATCAGGTTGGCGATGGAGCCTCCGGAGGCCAGGTTGCCCAATGCTCCTTTGGGGTACCCTGCCAACCTGCACATCCAGCGGATCAGGTCGTTCTCCATGCGCACTGCGCCGGGGTTGGCGAAGAAAATTCCCGAATAGCGGTTGGTAACGGCCGCCAGGTAGTCGCCAAGCGCTGCGGGGAAGACGCCGCCGCCGGGAACGTAGCCGAGATGGCCGCCAGAGGCCGGGTTGATGCCGGCGCGGTCCACTTTGGCGCCGATCTCCGCGAGGAGCCGTTCCATCGGCTTGCCTTCTTCTCCGAAGGGCAGGCTGAGGCTGCCATCTTCCGGTGGCTGGTCGAAGGCGTTAAGGGTTTCGATCTGATTGAGGAAGGCATCGGCATAGGCCCGGGCGGCGGCATTCCAGCGGTTGCGTTGTTCCGGGCTGGGTTCCAGCTGTCGCGCCAGTAGCTCCAGGTGTTCTATCTTATCGGCCATAGGGCGTGTCCTTTTATTGAGGCGGAAAACTAGGAAAAAAGGGTAAAGTATGCAAAGGGGGAGGGGATGAGGGAGTGGCAGTAGATTATTATCCCCATCCAATTTGATCACCTCCGTACTTCAATCGCTACTCCGCCGGATAATAAACCCAGATGGAGCTGCCGATCGTGCGGTCATTGATCTTTCCGCCAATGACATAGGCCTCCCGCCCGACAACTGCTACGGAAGCATTGGTGCGGACGGCCATGGCGGAGGAGTATTCAATGATGGACCACTGATCTTTTTCCGGGTCATACCGCCACCAGTCCTGCACGGGGAATATTCGGTCGCCTCCCACTATGTATCCGTATTTTCCGATCGAGAAACCGCAGGCGCCCTGGCGCCGGGAGCCGCCTTCCAGGCCGCTTACTTCCCGCCAGGTGTTGGTTTCTGCGTTAAACTCGTAGAAATCGCTGTAGAAATAGGCGCCTCTTGTATTTGTACTGTCCCTTGAATTCCGCCCGAAGCCCACATACGCTTTTCCTCCAATGGTAAAAGCGGTTGCCCGATTTCTTCTCGGCCCCCGAAATTCGCTATCGAAACTTTGGGAAAGGTCGGCCTGGGGTTCCCATACTTTCGAAAGCGTATCATAACGGTAAAACTTGCCATAGTATGAAGAAGGGCTGGATGGATTTAACCGGCGCCCAAATCCTACGTACGCTGTATTGCCAATTACAAAGCTCACTGCCCCTTCGTAGGGTTGTGGAAAAGAATCAATTGGTTCCCAGCCCTGATTGGGGTGAAACCTGTAAAAATCCCTTAGGATCTGCTCGTCGGCATCTACTCCCATGCCGACATATCCATACCCGCCCATAGAAAAAGCGACCGCCAGCCGCCGGGGAGCGCCTGGAAAGGCAGGGTTTACCTCTGACCAGGGTTCGCAACTGTCATCCGGCCAGTCGCAGGGATCGGCTATAGGGTCGTAGCACCAGAAATCGCCCAGTACGCCTTTGCCGACTTTGATGTCCTTACTTTCCCCATTCACCGTATCGATGGCCCAGTCCTCTGCTCCGGTCCCGTAGTATATCTTCCCCTCCAGCTCGAAAGCAACGGCTTCCCAGCGGGGCGTTCCTGGAAAAGGGGTCTTCCGTTTCCAGGCGTCTCCGGTGAAGATAGAGGTGTTTTCACTGTAAAACTTATTGCCATTATAAACCGCAAAAGCCCGGACGTTAAAATCATTTCCGGCTTTCAGCTTTGGAATGGTGTCCCTGAAAATGGTATCTTTTCCGATAGCGCCAACGCTAACCCATTCTGAGACCCCGTCATCGATCCTCGGGGCTTCCTCGCTTTGGTTCCAGCAGAAACCAGCCATTTCTACGGTATCGCCTGGCAGCAGGCCGGAAATCATACCGGCCACTATAATATCCACGATAGCTGTATCGGAAAAAAGGTCAATGCGGGTATCCATGACCAGGTTTAGCGCCTGGTTGGCGTAGGAAAAAGCAGGGCTGTAGAGGATGCCGTTCGGAGTGGTGATATAGGCGCGGATATAGTAGAGGGAGTCGGGGCCGGGTATGAGCCCATTGATACCGGTGGAAAATGTATTATTCAGGATGGGGCGGAGCCGATGGGAGAATTCGGAGCGGTTGCCACTGGTATCCGGCCTGGTATTTTCCCTTGACCAGCAATGCCCGTACTCAATAATTGAGATATCTCCCAGGCTGCCCTGGAGGTTGCTGGTTACAAGGATGGAGTCCAGGCGCACCTGTTCCGGGGTCAACACCACCAGTTCTGCGTCCAGCCGGTCCAGCTCGAATTTTTCACATTGCAGGGATGACAACAGGAGAAGGGCGAAGAAGAAGGCCTTTCGTTTCATGTGGTTTGAGGCTTAGTAAAGACAAAATGTTGTGAATGTTGTAAAATAAACACCTCGGGAATCCTTTGCACTGATATTTGTCATTTTATTAAATGTTGACAAAAGTTAGCTTTAATGGGAGTTGTCATTTTCTACCTGACATTGCAGGAAAGGCCCCAAAATGAACGTTTTTTTTCTCACATACGCTAACAGCCACGATGCACCGCTGCCCAGCCTCCAGGAGGAGGATGATTTCATTTATCGCATTTTGACCCCGGCTGCCTTGAGGCAGCATATATACCTGCACCGCGATTCTTTTGTTTCCATTGATAAGGTTACCGAGTACATCATCTTATTCCGGAAGTATTTATCGGTCTTTTTGTTCAGCGGCCATGCCGGTAAGGATAAACTGGTGATGAACGGGGATGAGGCCCGTTCGGAGGGCATCACCACCCTTTTGAGCCAGTGCCCAAAGCTCAAGCTGGTCTTTCTTAACGGCTGTTCTACGCGAGGGCAGGTGGAGGCTCTGCTGCAGGCCGGCGTGCCGGTGGTGATCGCTACCAGCGCCCCGGTCGGTGACAAAAAGGCGGCCGCCTTTTCCACGTCTTTTTTCGATGCCCTGTCCCAGGACAATGCCATAATAGAAGCATTTAACCTGGCTGCAGGAAAAGTGGAAGCCCTGGCGGAAGTGGCTATCAGCCGGAGCGCTGATTTTGAGGAAATTGATGAAGAAGCGCCCCTCTGGGGGATCTACTACCGGGAAGAGAACAAAGCGGTACTGGAAGAGAGGCTGTCGTCTTATGTGGAAACACCAGTGCCGGAAGGTTTCAGGCCAAATGAGGCGCTCATTGCCAGCCTGATGGAGGCTCTGGAAGCGTTTAGTGACGAAGTGGGCCTTTATCGCCTGAAGGAACGCAAAGGGAAACAGGTCTCCCTTCCCCGCAAGCGGATGGCTATTTTGAACAGCCTTCCGGCGCCGGTGGCGGAGCACCTGCGCAAGCTCATAGCCCCTATTGAAGATGAAAACAAAGGGTATGACAAACCGGGCGAAGCCCGCCTGCGGCAGCTGTCTCAGGTTTATTCGGTGACTATGGAACAACTCTCATACACCATGCTCGCCCAGCTTTGGGAAGCCAAAATGAAGCGTAAAGAGCACTTTGTGATCCCTGAGGAACACGTCAGGGCGATACTGCATTTTCTGGATCTGGAAAAAGAGGAGAAGAGAGCCTATGACCACCTTTTGCTGATCCGGAGTATCCGGAAGGCCCTTGACGGTAACGACTTTCCCTACTTTGTGAATGAACTGCACCTGCTGAAAAGCCTGTTCCAGGAAAAGGCCGAGTTCATGAGTGCATGTTTTTTTATGGCCGTGCTGCGGCAGAAAGTAGTGGATGGCGATCTTTTGCCGGTGGAAGTTACAGAGCTGTGTATCCGGGCGGAGGAAAACCTGGCCGCAATTTTTAAGCACATGGGGTTCCTGGCCAAATATCCGCTTACAGCCGTTAATCAGATTGGTGTGGAAAAATACCGGCATTCCGCGGAACCCAAATTCGAACATTCCATCATTAATCTCGTGGACCTGCTGGGAGGATATGAACGGAGGACCTCAACCCTGGTCAATCATTACCTGGATACCCGTTCGGTACTCTTGCTGAAAGAAGAGATTGGAGAGAAGTGGGAAGGTAACGTCGAATTCCTGAACCTGTCTCCGTTTATCATTGACGAAAATGCCTTTAAAGGCCGGGCCGACAGCACGGTTCCCGAGATCATGTTCTTCCATCATTATGACCGGGAGCGGGACAGCTATTTCTTTCAGCGGGTTCAGAAACCCGATGACCCTATGCTGGAGGCGAGGGAGGATAACAAACTGCAGGTAGTGAAAATACAATTTGATGCCTTTAGGACAATTCTGACGCAGCAATAATGAAGAGCCCCTTTAAATTTCTGGACGCTTATACGCTGGAGGACCGGGAAGTTTTCTTTGGCCGGGAGGAAGAGGTCCGGGTGCTCTATGAACTCGTGAGAAAAAACCGGCTTATTCTGGTTTACGGACGTTCGGGAACGGGCAAAACGAGCCTCATTCAATGTGGGCTGGCCAGCCAGTTTGACGTGACGGACTGGTATCCCATTTCTATTCGCCGGGTGCACAACATCAATGAGTCGCTGGAGGCTGCCCTGTACAAAACATCGGGGCAGATCGAAGAGATGAGCCTGGTGGAACGGGTCGAGGAAACCTATGTGAATTACCTCAGGCCGGTTTATCTCATTTTTGACCAGTTGGAAGAGTTGTTGATCCTGGGCACAGAAACCGAGCAGAGAACCTTCATTGAGTCTGTTGCTGAGATCATACAGGCAAAACTGCCCTGCCGCATAATGTTTGTCCTCAGAGAGGAATACCTGGGCTATCTGTACAACTTCGAGCGGGTGCTGCCCAACCTTTTCGACTGCAAGCTCCGGGTGGAGCCTATGAACTATAAGAATGTCGCCAGGGTCATTGAGCAAAGCTGCAACAAATTCAATGTTGCACTCGAAGACCCGGAACAAGGCCCACAGTATATTATTGACAAGGTGAGCGATAAGCGGCAGGGGATCTCACTTCCTTATCTGCAGGTATATCTCGATGCTTTGTACCTGGATGATTACCGGCGGACCTATAGCGAAGGAGAAGCCCCGGGAGCTTTACCCCCGTTGGAGTTCAAAAATAATGAGATCCAGGGGTTTGGAGACATCAGGGAGGTGCTGGAAAAATTCCTGAAGGGGCAGCAGGAGGATATACAGGCGCTCATGGCCAGCAAACACCCGGGCATTCCGGATAACCTGGTGTGGAAAGTACTGGATACCTTCGTTACGGAAGATGGTACGAAACAGCCTTTTCAGTTTACCGTGAAAGACGAGCTGTTCTATCCGGTGAAAAACACGAGTGACTTTATGCGGGAGGTTTCGGCGCCGGTTCTGACGGATTGTATCCGCGAGCTGGAAAGAAGAAGGATTTTGGCGGCGCGTGAAGAAACTTACGAAGTGGCGCACGATATGCTGGCCGAGTTTATCGACCAGGAACGCAGCGGAGAAGAGCGGGAACGCAAGCGGGTGCTCCGGCGACTCAAAAACCAATACGAGGAATTTAAAGCCACCAAAGAATACCTCACTCAACGCCAGCTGCTCAGCATGGAGGAGTACCTGCCGAAACTGAACCTGTCCGGTGAGTTGAAGCAATTTGTCGCCGATAGTATGGCGGATGCCGCTCAAAAAGAGCAGGCGGAGAAAGACCGGCTGGGAAAGGAGGCCAAAATGGCCCGCGAGAAGCTCGAGGCGGAGCAAAAAGCTTCCCGCCATCAGCGTTGGCTTGCCATAATCATGAGTGTGTTTGCCGTGGTGGCCCTTGCCCTTTCGTTATGGGCCTTCAATCAAAAGCGCCTGGCAAAACAAGCCGAACAAGAAGCAGTGGAAGCCAGAGATGAGGCAGAGAAAGCTTCTTCCCAACTCTCGGAGTCGGTAAGGAATGCTTTTTCCGAAAAGTATTATCGCCGGCAGGCGTCGGCAATAGCTTATATGAAGGAATTCGACTTCAGCGCAGCCAAAGTAGAGTTGTTGGGAATACAGGAGGACATGGCCGCCTATGCCGAAGAGTACAAGAGCCTGGCGGATACCACTCTTTCAGAACGCAAAGCTGAAATCCAACGCCTCCTGGATACCTGCGAGCAGAAGATCGAACTTCAACCCGCCTGCGAAAGCCTGGGCCGTGAGGGCGATGAATTCTTCAGGAGGAAAGAATACCTGAAAGCCAAAGCCCGGTACGAGGAAGCATTGGGCCGGTGCAGTGGTTATGACCCGGAAGGGTTCCGGCGTAAGATCGGGCAAGCCATTTCTACCGGCAAACAATATTACATTGATGAAGGAGACGCCTATTTCCGGTCCGATTACAGGCTGGGGTATCAGAAAGCCAGGAGTCTTTACGAAGACGCTTTAGAGATCGGCGGGCCTGATCCGGAACTCAAAAAAAAGATTGATGCCTGTGAGGAAAAACTCCGATAGGCAGCTGTTCCCCAGGGAGGGCCTCCATAGTGATTTGATCAACCAAAAAGCCTCGTTCAATGAAACAATTAACTCTAACCCTTACCTTTTTTCTGTTTTGCGGAGGTGTTTTTTCTCAGCAAATATTGAAGCGGAAGACGGTTTTCGATACGATTAAAGGAGCAGTAACTCTTGAAGATGGCCGGTTCATTTTTTCTGCTGACAACGAATTTCCCGAGGTTAAAGAAAAAGTAGGGTTTTCAAAAGTCCGGTTATCCAATGGCCGCCTTGAAATGGAACTGCTTCTGCCTCCGTTGCGGAGGGAAGAAGAATACCGTTTATCTTTTCAGGCCTTTGCCCCGGAGAAAGGCTATCCGGTTATCGCTCTGCCTCAGGGCCTTTCCGGTGATATCAGGGTTCCCTATTCCAAAAACATGAAACCCCTGGAGATTATTTGGGAGAATTTCCTGGTGGAGCATACCATTCTCCCGGGAGAGGCCTGGCTGTATGCCAGGGCGGATGTATGGGGAGCGCTTCCGGTGGCATGTGATAAAGAACCCGATTATCATAAGACGCCTTATATCTGGGTGGCGGTGGGTGGCGCGGCTTTCGTGGCCGGGGGCTGGCTGCTGGAATCTTCCTCTGACAGGAAGTATCAGGACTACCAGCGGGCGGTCTTTAGCGCTGAGGAAAGCCACCGGGCGGAGGACTACTACGCTCAGGCCAGCGGCCGGCACGAATGGGCCTACATCCTTGGAGGGGCAGGTTTGGCTGCCCTGGTTATTGACGGAGTGGCCTGGTTGTGGAAAGACAGGAATATCCGGAAGAAAAAGAAGCTCTATTACGAATATTGCCCAAATAAAGAAGGCGTATCGTTTACCCCCGTATTTCATCTGGCCAGCCCTGGTTCGGAGTATGCGGTTCTGGGGTTTTACCTTAATTATCAATTTTAGGTTATGTTTACTTTGCGTCGTATTTTCAGTATCCTCGCTGTAATGCTGGCGGCCGGCCTTCCGGTTTCGGCTCAGTCGTTTGACGATTTTATCCAGGCGGGAAGAGACTCTCTGGAGCAGAACAATTTCGAGGAAGCGATCAAGATATTTCAGGGCGCAGTAAGAAATGCCCGAACCAGCCGGCAAACCGACATGGCCTGGGGATGGCTGGAACAGGCTTACCAGGCCAACAGAGATACGCTGGAGCAACGAACCATGGCTGCCCAGGCAGCTGAAAAAAAGGCACGGGGCCAGGAGGAAATAGCAGTGGCGGCAGCCAAGGAAGCTCAATTGCAGTACCGGCGTTCAGAGGCTAACCGCCTGGCGTATATAGCCGGCCAACTCCTTAGCGAAGAACCGGGAGAAGAGGAAAAGGAGACAGCGCTATTATTGTCTTTTCTGGCCCGTCAGGTGGTGGAAGGCGCCCCCCCCGGGTCTCAAAGTTCGGCCGTGCAGGCTTTTGGAAATGCCGTGCGGGAAAACTTCACCCGGAATTTTCAACTTTCCGGGCCGGATGCCGGCGTGCTGGCCTTTTCTCTTTCGAAGGATGGGAAAATAGTGATAGCAACTGCAGGTAAGAGGCTGTACTGGGCTTATCTGGACAGGGAGCAGGAGAAATTGAACCTCCTCAGTCCCTTTGAAGAATACATCGTTGATGCCGCCTTCTCCAAAGACGGAAAGAAAATTGTCCTGATCACAAAGGACGGAAAGGTGGGCTATTGGAGGGAAAAAGAAGGCTGGCGGGAGCTCTATGGCCATGAGGGGCGGGGAATGTTTGCCCGGCTCTCCCCGGATGGACAAAAAATACTATCTGGTTCTGGTGGCGGGGACGTTGTGATTTGGAACCTGAATACCCGGCAAAGGACAAACCTTCATCATGAGGGAGCACCGTCCTCCGGGCAATTCTCCCCTGACGGGGCGGCCATTCTTACCAGAGCCTCCGAAAAGGAAGCGAAGCTTTGGAGTGCCGAAGGGGAATTGTTGAACGAGCTCAACCTACATAAAGCATTGATCTATCACTGCGCTTTTTCTCCGGGCGGAAGGAGAATACTCACGGCTTCAGCCGATGGAACGGCTGTTTTATGGGATGAGCGGGGCAATAAAGTGGCTACTTTAAACAAGGATGCCTTTCCGGTATTTGAGGCGCAGTTCATTCCGGCCGATACGGGTAACCTTATCCTGACGATTGCTGCTGATGGCGTGGCCAGGTTCTGGGATTACGCCGGAGTGGAGCAAACCAGGATGCGGTTGTCACCTGCCAATGGTCTTATCGCTGATGTGAAAGGCGCCCGGCCTTCACCGCAAGGAGAAAGGATACTGTTTTGGAGTGTGGACACAGCCCAGGTTGTCGATCTGGCTGGAAATATGAAAACAGGCCTGGCCCCGGATGGATATATACGGTCCGGGCGTTTTTCCAACGATGGCTCCATGTGTTTGCTATATGGCGAGGAGGCTACCCTGTGGGATGCAAAGGGGATGGCCCTTCTTCGACAAAACCAGCATGAAGATATTTTGGCCGCCACGTTTTCCTTTGATGACAAATACCTTATTACATTGGCGCAGGACAAGTCCCTGAAAATCGTTAGAACTCCTCCCAAGGTGTATCGGGAACATCCCCTGACTATTGATAGTGAGGTAGCCGAAAAATACAAGCTCGAAGAGGCTCTTAGGTATCTTGGAATGGAAGTGAAAAAGCAATGAACCCGGACGGCTTAATTGCGTAGGTACTCTTTTGCCATCTCCATGCTCACTTTCCAGAGCTGTCGCGCCAGGGCATCGTTTCGCCCTGCCTCCGAGAGGCTTCGCTGCCGTTGCTTGTCGTCAAAGAACTGGCCGCTGGCGCCTTTCACTTCGGGAGAAGTGGCCAGGTAAACGGGCGTTTTTGCCCCCTTTTCTGTCGGGCGCATCAAAATTTTCAGCAGGTGCCAGCCTATCGACGTGTACCAGGCCGTATGTTTGTTGCCGATCCGGGTGCGGATGGCGCCCGGGTGGAGGGCGAAGGCGTCGATCTCCGGATAGCGGCGCGCCAGTTCCCGGGTGAACAGTACATTGGCCAGTTTGCTCTGAGCATAGGCTTTCATACCGTCGTAGTGCTCCGGGCCTTTCTCGCCCCGAAGGTTGTTGAAGTCGATCTGGCCATGCAGGTAGGCAATGGAAGAAACGTTGACCACTCTGGGCTCTCCGGCCTGCTTCAATGGGCCCAAAAGCAGGTGGGTGAGCAGGAAGTGCCCCAGGTGGTTTACGCCGAATTGCAGCTCATAGCCTTCCTGGGTATGATCCAGGTGGCTGGTGTAAAGGCCGGCATTGTTAACCAGCACATCCAGTTGCCCGAATTTGTCCTTAAATTGCCGGGCAGCTTCCCGGATGCTGTCAAAGCTGGCCAGGTCGCAGGGTAGGAACACTACTTCCTCGTTGGCACTTTGCTTTTTGATCTCCTTCACTGCCTTCTGTGCCCTGGCTTCATTGCGGCAGGCCAGCACCACCCGCAAACCCTTACGGGCCAGAGCCTTAGCCGTTGATTTGCCTATGCCGTCGTTGCCTCCGGTGATCAGAATAGTTTTTTTCCCCTTCATGCTCGGCGGTTGAGTTGTATAGTAATGGAACACATTGCATAGGGAAATGATTAGTGCAGCTTCTCAGGATTGTGTATTTTTAGCGGCAGGAAAAAAATGACACGCTTATGTTGCGATATATCGGATTGGCTCTTCTGCTGCTGGCCTTTTTCAACTGCACCCGCAAAATGGCCCCAATGACGGAAGAAGCGCGGTTGCGCGAAAAGGCAGATCAACTGGCCCATCAGTACATCATTACCGATGGCCATGTCGATCTGCCCTACCGGCTGAGGGTGCAGAACTTTCGCCTCGAACGGGAATACATCGGCATTCCCGTCGAAACGGATGATGGAGATTTTGACTACGTGCGTGCAAAGAAGGGCGGGCTTGACGCTCCCTTTATGTCCATCTTCATTCCTGCTTCTTATCAGGACGGCCGCGCCAAGCTGCTGGCCGACTCCCTGATCGATATGGTGCGGGAGATTACCATTGCGCATCCCGATAAATTTGCCATGGCGGCTTCTCCGGCGGAAGTGGAGGCCAATTTTCACAAAGGGCTCATCTCTCTGCCCATGGGTATGGAGAATGGCGCTCCCATCGAAGGCGACCTCCGGAATGTCGCTTACTTTCACGAGCGCGGCATCCGTTACATCACCCTGACCCACAGCAAGGACAACCACATCTGCGATTCTTCCTACGACACCACCCACACCTGGAACGGCCTGAGCCCTTTCGGCAGGGAGGCCGTGCTGGAAATGAACAAAGTGGGCATCATGGTCGATGTTTCCCACGTCTCCGACAGTACTTTCTGGCAGGTCATGTCGATCACCAAAGCGCCCTGTATTGCCTCCCACTCCTCCTGCCGGAAATTCACCCCCGGCTTCGAGCGCAATATGAACGATGATATGATCCGGCGCCTGGCCGAGAACGGAGGCGTTATCCAGATCAATTTCGGCACTGATTTTCTGAATGGAACGATGAGCAAGCAAAACGATGAGATGCGTGAAGAGCTGAATGCCCTTTTAAAAAACGAAGGAATGGAACATTCCGACCCCGATGCTCAGCCCATCATCGAGCAATTCGCCAAGGATCACCCGAAACTGTATGCCGATGTGCAGACGGTGGCCGACCATATAGACCATGTCGTGCAACTGGCCGGCACCGATCACGTCGGCTTCGGCTCCGATTTCGACGGAGTAGGGGACAGCCTGCCTACCGGCCTGAAGGATGTTTCCCAGTATCCCAACCTCATCTGCGAGCTGCTCAGGCGGGGATATTCCGATGAAGACATTGAGAAGATGTGCTATAAGAACGTCTGGCGGGTGTGGAAAGAAGTGGAAATGGTGGCGGCAGAGATGTGACAATGAATCAAAGCCTAACCAAAAGATTACTATAATATGGATATCAGCAATCGATTCCTGATCCTACTGCTTTTTCTGGCCCCTGCCTGGCTGCTGGCCCAGCCCGGCGCACTGGAAGTGAAGCTATTCAACCTGCCGGATGTCATTTTCAAAAAGATCGAGGCTCCGGAAGGCTTCGAAATGGCCTATGAGCTTCAGGTCCGCCAACCGGTTGACCACGAAGACCCATCCAAGGGGTACTTCTACCAGCGGGCCTATTTGTCTCACCGCAGTTTAGATGCTCCCATGGTCATCGCGACCGAAGGGTACCACCGGCCGTCTAACCGGATATATGAACTAACCAACTACCTGGAAGCCAACCAACTGGATGTGGAGCACCGCTACTTCGGCACTTCAATGCCCGAAAATCCGGATTATCAATACCTCAACCTGGAACAGGCCACTGCCGACCTCCATCACATTCGTGAATTACTGGGGCGGATATACGCTCAGCCCTGGGTGAGCACCGGCATCAGCAAGGGAGGGCAAACCACCATCTTCTACCGCTATTTTTACCCGGAGGATGTGGCGGCCTCCGTGCCCTATGTGGCGCCCCTCAACCTGAGCCTGAAGGACAAGCGCATTTACACCTTCCTCGATACGGTCGGTTCGAATGCCTGCCGGGAAGCCATCCGGGAGGTGCAGTTGCGCCTGCTGGAGGACAGAGAGGAGGTGTTGCCCCGCCTGAAATGGTATGCCGAGGGTGCGGATTACAAATTTACTTATCTCACCCTGGAAGAGGCTTTCGAGTATGGTGTGCTGGAATATCCCTTTTCCTTCTGGCAGGTAGGCGCCGCCACCTGCGATGAGATCCCCGATGCCGGCTCGGCTACCCTGGATGAAGTGCTGGAGCATTTCATGAACGTCACCGGCCTTTCCCTGTTTACCGATGAATCTATGGCTGCGTATGGCTCCCACTATTGGCAGGCCGGCACCCAAATGGGGTATTACGGCTACGAAACCGATGAATTTGACGGCCTGCTTAAAGCTCTTTCCGGCGAGCCCAGCGCGGTCTTCATGCCCGGTAAAGCTCCCATGACTTTTGAGCCCTCTTTTGTAAAAAAAGTTTACGACTGGACGCAAACGGCGGCCAACCAGATGGCCTACATCAATGGCGGCCAGGATACCTGGTCGGCAACAGGTGTACCCCCCAGCGATAAAGTGGATGCCCTCTGGTTTATCATGCCGGGTAAAAACCACACCAATGCCCGCATTCGGAACATGAGCGAGGCGGACCGGGAGAAACTGCTGAAAACACTTGGAAAATGGATGGAGGCAAAAATGAAAAATAAGCCTTAGTTTCGCGGCGCGTTTGTTTGTTGCCATTTTTCGGTTGAAAAACCTTTTAGGTTTCCGAAACCTCAAAGGTTTAGGCCTGCAAAACAAAAAAAACATGAAAACGGTAGTACTTTCCTTCACCTTTTTTCTTTTCGCTGCTTCTTTCGTTCTCGCTCAGGAGGAGTTGGCCGTAGCCGATTCCGACACCACCATCTATGAGGCAGTGGAAGAAATGCCCCGTTTCCCGGCCTGCGAACAACTGGACACTACGCTTCAGGCCAGGAACCAATGCGCCCAGCAGGCGTTATTGTCGGTGATGTACCAAAACATCACTTACCCTTTGGAGGCCAGGCAGAACAACATTGAAGGAACGGTAGTGGTTAGCTTTGTGGTGGAAAAAGACAGTACGCTGAGCAATTTCAGGATCGTCAAGGACATTGGCGGAGGCTGCGGAATTGAAGTGCTGCGGGTAGTGGAAGGCATTAACGAGGCAGGGATTAAATGGGTGCCGGGGAAGAATAACGGCAAGATAGTGCGCTCCCGCTTCAACCTTCCCATAAAGTTTAAGCTGGAAGAGGCGCCTCCCTATACCGTTATCGGAAGGGACACCGTCTATACGGAATATGAAACTCCCCTGGCCTTTAAAGGCGGGGACGAAGCGCTGCAGGCCTTTCTCACTGAAAACCTGGAATATCCCTCTTCCGGGATTGACTCCTGCCTGATGGGCCGCATCGAGCTGCAGATCATGGTGCGCCCTACCGGCGAGGTGCGCATCCTGGACCTCATCGACTACAGCGGGCTGGGTTTCGACTTCTGGTACGAAGCCATCAGCCTGGCCACTTCCACTTACGGCAAATGGGAGCCGGCCACCTTCGAGGGCCGGCAGGTGACGGCAGCTTACAACATCACTTTACCCTTTATTCCGGAAAGTTCGGGCTGCCAGGCCCGCGTTGAGGAATATGAACAGGCCGGCCAACTGGCTCAGGAAGGAGCGGAGCTTTACGATAGTGGTGAAAAGGAAGCCGGGATCGAGAAGCTCTCCCAGGCCATCGCCCTGTTCCCCAACAATGCCAATTACCTCATTATGCGCGGCCAGGCCTACCTGGATATGAACCGCTTCGGGGAGGCCTGCGAAGACCTTACCCTCGCCCGCCGCATTTCTTATATCGACTGGTACGATGGGGTGTTGCCGGTGATCTGCCGGCAGGAGTAGGTTTACAATATCTGCAACTTCGCAAACTTCAGCATGATCTTCCGCTCCTGCGGGTCACCGGCATCCCGGAAAAAGATGGTGGCGATGCGGCTGTCCTTCGCGCCGTCGATACTGAGCACCTTGCCTTCGCCGAACTTGAGGTGGAGCACCTTCATGCCCGTCTGGATCGCGCCGGGCGGCGCCGGTTTAAAATCCTTGGGGTCTATCCTGGGGAGGTTGGCCGCCTGCCGCCGGAAGTTGCCCGACACGCGGGCGCCGCTGCTGGCCGCCGGCCTGTTGTCCATTCGTTCCAGGCTGCTCACATCGGAGCGCACGTAGGCGGTGCTTTCCACATGCATGCCCGGGATCTCCTCCAGAAAGCGGCTGGGCTCGTTGTAGCGCATCTGGCCGAAGCGGTAGCGGCTGTTGGCAAAAGAGAGCGACAGGAACTGTTCGGCCCGGGTGATGGCCACGTAGAACAGGCGGCGCTCTTCGTCCAGCCCTTCGGGAGTATCCAGAGACAGAAAGGAGGGAAAGAGCTTTTCCTCCAGGCCCACCACGAAGACCGATTTGAATTCCAGGCCCTTGGCGGCGTGGACGGACATGAGGGTAACGTGGTCTCCCGGCTCGCTGTTGTCGTCCAGGTCGGTGAGCAGAGCAATGTTCTGCAGGTAGCTGGCGAGCGATTTGTCAGGGATGGTCTCTGTATCGATGACGGTGTCCTCTTCCACGAATGATTTGATGCCGTCGAGCAGGGCGTTGACGTTTTCCAGGCGGTTCATGCCTTCGACGGTGGTATCGTTCTTCAGGTCATCCAGGATGCCGGAGCGCTTGGCGATGTAGGCAGCCAGTTCGTAGGCGTTGTCGCTTTCAACCCGGCGGATGAAGGATTTGACCATGGCCACGAATTCATTGATGTTGCTCTGGGCACGGGCGCCAACCTGGGCACTGCCCAGGCACTGCCACATGGGTTTGTCCGCCTGGCTGGCCACGGCGCTGATCTTTTCAATGGTCGCATTGCCGATGCCCCGCTTGGGATAGTTGATGACGCGCCGCAGAGCTTCTTCATCATTGGGGTTGACGGCCAGGCGCAGGTAGGCGATCATGTCCTTCACTTCTTTGCGCTGGTAGAACGACAGGCCGCCGAACACCCGGTAGGCAACGTTGTAGCGCCGCAGGTATTCTTCAAAAACCCGCGACTGGGCATTGGTCCGGTAGAGGATGGCGATCTCGCTGTTGCTCAGGTGGAAGCGGTTTTTCTGCTCCAGTATCGTATCGGCCACCCGCTTGCCTTCCTCCCCGTCGGTCAGGGCTTTGATGACCTTGATCCGGTGCCCCTCTCCCTTGTCCGACCAGATGGTCTTTTGTATCTGTTTGCGGTTGTAGGTGATCACCTCGTTGGCGGCCTGCACGATGTGGCCGGTGGAGCGGTAATTCTGCTCCAGTTTAAAGATCTGAATGCCGTAGGGTTTGAAGTCCTTCTCAAAGTCCAGGATGTTCTGTATGGTGGCGCCCCGGAAGGCGTAGATACTCTGGGCGTCGTCGCCCACTACACAGATATTGCGCGGGCTGCCGTCGTAGTTGATGAACTTCCGGATAATGGCATACTGCAGGTGGTTGGTGTCCTGAAATTCATCGACGAGGACGTATCGGAACTTTTTGCGGTATTTATCCAGTACGCCGTCCGGGTTTTTCTGGAACAGCTCGTAGAGGCGGAACAGCAGGTCGTCAAAATCCATGGCGCCGGAGCGTTTGCAGCGGGCTACGTATTTCTGATAAATGGCGTAGATATGCGGCCGTTTGGCCATGCGGTCCTGTTGCCGGAGTTCCTCGTCTTTTTCGTAAAGCTTGGGCGTGATGAGGTTGCTTTTTGCCGAAGAGATGCGCGAGCGGATGGCATTGACGTTATAGGTGTCCTTGCTCAGGTTCATCTCTTTGATGATGGAACTGATCACGCTTTTAGTGTCGTCGGTATCGTAGATCGTGAAGTTGGGTGGGTAGCCGATCTTGTCTGCCTCAACCCGCAGTATCCGGGCAAAAATGGAGTGGAAGGTGCCGGCCCAGACCTTATTGGCGCGTTCGCCCACCACTTTGCCGATGCGTTCCTTCATCTCCCGGGCGGCTTTGTTGGTAAAGGTCAGCGCCAGGATCTCCCAGGGGGCCACACCCTGCTCAATAAGGTGGGCAATGCGGAAGGTGAGCACGCGCGTTTTACCCGAGCCCGGCCCGGCCACAACCAGCACCGGCCCTTCGGTAGTGGTCACCGCGGCGCGTTGTACGTCGTTGAGTTGCTGCAGGTAGTTGTTGTTTGCCATCTCTTTTATTATTGATTGAGGGAATGAGGGAATGGAGGATTGAATATTGGAGGCTGTCTGCCAATCATTCCCTCATTCCATCATTCCTTTTCCAAAGCTTCCCAGTACTCCACTGCTCTTCGCGTATGCGGGATACAGATGGACCCGCCCACCAGGTTGGCGATAGCAAAGACTTCAAATATTTCGGTTTTAGTGACACCCAATTCATAACAAGTGCCCAGGTGATAGCGGATGCAGTCATCGCAGCGCAGTACCATGGAAGCCACCAGTCCGAGCAATTCTTTCGTCTTTTGAGAAAGCGCCCCCTCTTGATAAGCATTTGTATCGAGATTAAAAAATCGCTTCAATACTTTATTATCCTCCGCCAGGATTTTCTCATTCATCCGGGCCCGGTAGTCGTTGAATTCGTTTATGATGGACATAAGTTTGGTTGTTAGTGCCTGGTTGTGAGTTTGCCAGCAGTGGGCGTTGAGGGTAACTCACAACCAACAACTGACAACTCTTCTTCGCCGGCAAAAGTAGGGAAAAACTATCTCTTCCTCAATTTCGTTATCTTTCCTGAACCGAAAATAAAAATACAAGCATGCCGGATGAACTCATATACCTCGACAACAACGCTACTACTCCCTGCGACCCGAGGGTTGTAGAGGCTATGCTGCCCTATTTTTATGATAAACCCGGCAACGCCTCCAGCCGCAGCCACCCCTTCGGGTGGGTGGCCGATGAGGCGGCCAACCTGGCGCGGGAGCAGGTGGCGCAGCTGATCCATTCCGATCCGAGGGAGGTCATCTTTACCTCGGGCGCCACCGAGTCGGACAACCTGGCGCTGAAGGGCGTGTTCGAACTCTATCGCCGCAAAGGTGCTCACATCATTACTGTAAAAACAGAACACAAGGCGGTGCTCGATGCCTGCGGCCACATCGAGAAGATGGGGGGCGAAGTCACCTACCTGGATGTCGATGCCAGTGGGCTCATCCGCCTGGAGGAGCTTGAAGCCGCCATCCGGCCCGATACCATTCTGGTTTCCATCATGTGGGCCAACAACGAGACGGGCGTCCTCCAGCCCATGAAGGCCATAGGAGATATTTGCGACAAGCATGGGGTGTTACTGATGAGCGATGCCACTCAGGCAGTGGGTAAGATTCCCGTCAGCCCCAAAGATGCGGGCGTCCATCTGATGGCCTTTAGCGCCCACAAAATGTACGGCCCCAAAGGCGTCGGGGCTCTCTATGTCTGCCGCCGGCAGCCCCGGGTGAAAGTAGCCCCGCTGATCGATGGCGGGGGCCATGAGCAGGGCATGCGTTCCGGGACGCTCAACGTTCCCGGCATTGTCGGGTTTGGGAAAGCGGCTGAACTGGCGATGCAGGAAATGGAACAGGAAACCCGCCGGCTCAGCCATTTGCGCGACAAGCTGGAAAAGACGCTGCTGGAGACGGTTGAGGAGTCCTCTTTGAACGGTACGGCCGAACACCGCCTCCCTCATGTTTCCAACATCGCTTTTCGGCATGCGGAAGCAGAAGGAGTGATGATGACTTTCAATCAGCAGGTAGCCCTTTCTTCCGGCTCAGCCTGTACCTCTGCTTCCGTGGAGCCTTCGCATGTACTTCTGGCCATGGGCCGCAACCGGGAACTGGCGCATAGTTCCCTCCGGTTCAGCCTGGGCCGGTTCAATACCGAAGCGGAGGTTGACATTGCAACCGAGGTGGTGAGGAAAGGAGTGGAAAAGGTGAGAAGTATGAGCCCGGTATGGGAGATGTTCAAAGAAGGGATGTTGTGAAGTTCGGTATTCGGGGCTCGCGATTTGTTTTGCGCGAACCCCGAACAGCGAATTCCGAATACCTGTAAAAGGCTTACCACTCCCAACTGGCCCCGATCACGGGGATGAAGCCGAACCAGTATTTGTGGTCTTCTCCGTAGATATAGCCGCCGTTGCCGTCGGGAATGGCGTTGCCTTCTTCATCTTCCGCTACGTCGAGGTCGTACTTCCTGAGGTTTTGCCGGTTGTACAGGTTGATCAGGTGGAGGAAAGCCGTGATCCTACCGTGTTTGGCGGGGAAGTAGCGGTTGGTGCGAAGGTCCATCCGGTGATAGGCCGGGTAAAGGACGCCATTGAACTCCTCGTGTACCTGATAGAAATGAGGCCTTCCGTCCGGCAGGATCTGATAATCAAAGTGGTAATTGGTGCGGGGCCATCCTTTATAATACTGCCACGAGAGGTTGAAGTGCCACTGGGCGTTCGGCCGGTAGTTCATATCGGCATACACCGTATGGCGCTGGTCGTTGATGCGCGGGTGTTTCCCGGTCCGGGAAGAGAGCAGCCCTTCGAATTCGATATCCGTAATGTTGTCTTCTGCCTTGGCCAGTGCATAACTGAACCACCAGGATATCTTGCCGCCAACATCGTATTTGAGGAAAAGTTCGATGCCTTTGGCCGTTGCTCCGTCGATCTCCAGCCGAACGACGTCATTTCTGGACTCGGGGAATACCTCCCAGGGGTCTCTCAGGTTCTGATAGACGGGGCTGATGTTGGAAATATCTTTGTAATAACTTTCTATGCGGAAATTGATGCCGTTGGAGAAGAGGTGTTCAAACCCGAGAACGTAGTGTTTGGACAACTCGGCGGGGTCGAACTGGTCTCCGTTGTGGTTGACGTCCAGGTTGTTGATAAACTGGGTCTGGTAGTAATAACCCCAGGCGCCGCGCAGGAAGGTGTTTTTTCCGAAAGCATAGGCAAAGCCGAGCCGTGGGCTCCACAATTTGTCGTCGGTATAAGAAGCGTAATCGTACCGCATGCCGGCTTCGATGATGAGCCGGGGCAGGGCCTTAAGGCGGCTAGACAGATAAAGGCTGGCCAGTTGCCCGGAAGGTTTTACCTGGATATCGATATCTTCCGAATAGACATAAAGGCTATCCTGAGAGTTGATCCGGAGATAGGAAGTGGAATTCACATAACTGTAGTCGGCATTGAGCTGCCGGGCCTCTGCCCCGGCCCTGAGGGCAAAGCGGTTGGAGGCCTCCCAGTTCCAGTCCTGTTTGATGCCGACGAAAGTGTAATCTCTCTTATCGGTAAGGAAAAAATATCCTTTATCGGCCAGGTCATTTTTCTCGAACGAACCGTTGCGGGTATGGTCGATGAGCCCGGAATAAACCAGCGTCCGGGAAGACAGGTTCGGCCTGTAGAAAGATTTCAGGGTCAGCCAGCCGTAGGTGTTCCCGTATCTGGTGTTATGGATGTCGTAGTTATCCGGCTTGATATCCCGGATCTTTGTCTTGTCACCGGAATGCAGGACATGGAAAGACAAGGTGTTTTTTTCGCTCAGCTCGTACTCCACTTTGCCCATGGCGTCATAGAAGATGGGGGTATTTTCCGTTTCGCCGATGAGGGAGAACGTGGCGTCGAGCATACCCCGGCGGGCGGAGAAAAGATAGGTGCCTTTGTTGTCAGAAAACTTGCCGTCCGTATAGACCCTGGCGTTCATAATGCTCAGTCCCACCGACGTGTGCCGCTGGTTGTCGGCTATCCGTTTGGTATGCATGTTGAAAACGCCGCTTTCCCGCCAGCCGTATTCGGCGGGGAATCCTCCGGTGATCAGGTCAACGCCCTGAATGGCCTCGATATCGACGATGCTGAAAAGCCCGCCGGCAAAGTCTCTCTGGTGGAAAGGTTCGTACAATTCCATTCCGTCGAGAGTGATCAGGACTTCGTCCGATTCGCCTCCACGGACGGTGAATTTTGAGGAGAAATCGTTAGAGGAGACGCCCGGCAGGCGAGCTACGGCCCGGGTGATATCTTCGGCCCAGGACATGTTCTTGAGGTCTTTCTCCGTCAGCGTTTGCCGGGAGAGCGGCGCGCCGCCCATGATGGAGAACCGGCCGGGGGTAACGGTCACTTCACTGAGGGAAAAAGCTTCTTCCTCCAGTTGAACGATCCCGATGTCCAGGCTTTGGCCTTCTTTCAGATCCAGGTTTTCCAACTTCCTTTTGGTGAAACCGATAAACGAAAAAGTCAGGGAGTATTGCCCGGCGGGCAGGCCGGAGAACAGAAAGCTCCCATCCTCTTCGGATGCCGTACCCATCTTCCCCTCATCGATAATGATGTGGACCCCCGGCAGAGGCTCCAGGGTTTGCCCATCGACAACCTGGCCTTTGATCTCACCGCTTTCCTGGGCTAAGATCTGGTTGTAAAACAGCAGGCCCAGTAGGAGTAGGAAGGTTGTAACTGCTTTTCTCATCGTCAGAACTTGATTAATGGATTAAGAATATTGTAATGGTGACTTCAGGGGGGGGGATTTCCAGCTCACCCCCCTGTCAGAGCTGCTAATTGGCCCGGACAGAACTGGCAGGTGAACAACCGTATTGTGAAGTGTGAAATTTAAAATTTGCCAATGTGGCGGTTTGGCATATAGAGAAGACGAATAATAAAAAATGCGTCACTCCTTTTCCGGACGTTTTGAGAAAAATAAATGATCGGGCCAAAGGCCTTAAAACCTTTTGAACTTGACTTCATCCCGTGGTGTTACTATCTTAGCTTTTCTAAAAAAAGTATAAAGCGACAAAAAGCATGATATACGTTGCCGATAGCGCTAAGAAACAGATTGCCGAGATCCGCAATAAAGAAGGATACGGCGATGATTACTTCGTTAGGGTATGGGTAACCAGCGGTGGCTGTTCCGGGCTTACTTACCAGATGGAGTTCTCCAATGAACCTAAACCGGATGACCAGGAGTTCGAAGACAATGAGATCAGGGTAGTCACTGACCTGCGAAGTGTGCTGTACCTCTTTAATACCACTCTGGAATTTTCCGGCGGCCTTGATGGCAAGGGGTTCCATTTCAATAATCCGAACGCTTCGCGTACCTGTGCCTGCGGCGAAAGCTTCTCGGTATAAAGTTATATGCTACGCATCGGTTACGACGCCAAAAGACTTTTTAATAACTTCACCGGCCTGGGCAATTACAGCCGCACTCTGCTGGCCAACCTGGCGGAGTACTACCCCGACAATGCCTACTTCCTCTACAGCCCGAAGATCACGAGAAACGATGAAACTCACTTCTTCCTGAACAGCGCCCTGTTCAACGTTCAGCTTCCCAAGAGAGGCCCGGGCGCCTACTGGCGAAGTTTCGGTATCAAACGGGACCTGCGAAAACACAAAATTCAGCTGTTCCACGGGTTGAGCCACGAGATTCCCTTCGGCATGGAGGATTCCGGAATACGGACGATCGTTACCATTCACGACCTGATCTTCGAGCGCTTCCCGGAGCATTTCCCTCTTTTTGACCGGAAGGTTTATTCCTTGAAATTTCGCTATGCCTGCCGCCATGCCGGCCACATCGTGGCCATTAGTGAGAATACCAAGCGGGATATCATTGAATTTTATGACATCCCACCGGAAAAAATTACCGTCATTTATCAATCCTGCCACGAAAGATACATGGTGGAAAAATCAAAGAAGACTTTTGAGGAGTTGCGCCGCCGGTATCAACTGCCGGAAAATTATCTGCTCACGGTGGGGTCCATTACTGCCAGGAAAAACCTGATGGGAATCGTTCGGGCCCTTGAGCAGCTTCCCGAAAGCTGCCGCCTTCCTTTGGTCGTGGTGGGGCAGGGGGGGCGCTATCGGTCCAAAGTGCTGTCCTTCATCCGGAAAAACCGGATGGAAAGGCTCGTACACTTCATCGATGTAAACTTTGATGACCTGCCAGGAGTGTATCAGAAAGCATCCGTGTTTCTGTACCCCTCATTTTACGAAGGCTTTGGCATTCCCATCCTGGAATCTCTTTTCAGCAAGACGCCGGTAATTACTTCCAATGTATCTTCTCTTCCCGAGGCAGGTGGCCCGGGGGCTCATCTGGTGGACCCCAACCACCCGGCAGAAATTGCAGCGGGTATTGAGAAGATCCTTTCTGATGACAACTATCGGCAGTCCCTCATAGAAAAGGGGTTTGAACACGCACAGCAGTTCCGCGGGGAGCCGCTTTCCGCTAAGATGATGAGCCTGTATATGAACGTGGTAGGCGGAGGAAATACCGAACCGGAACCCATCACCTGATCCGGAGCGTTGTACTTTACTGCAGCACAATTTTCTCCACCACTGTCCTTTTCCCATCCGATAACTTGAGGAAATATATGCCTCTCGGCAATTGGCCGGCCTGGATCTCTTCGCGTTCAAGAACGCCGTTGCGCATGAGGGCCGTGCGCCCGTTGTGGTCAAAGAGTTGCACGGCCCATTCGCCCTCCGGGAAGACAATGTTCAGCCGGTTGGTCGCGGGGTTGGGGAATGCCCGGGCCGTGGCCCTGGGAGAAGAGGCCGACACTATTGACGAAACATCTTCGATGACGAAGTCCCAGATGCCGCGGCCATAAGTGCCGAACCTTACGGATTGCTCCTCCGGAAGGTATTCCACCGACCAGTAGGTTTGTGCCGGGGCACAAAGCCCCGACATATCATACCAGCGCCCTTCTTCCTGAACATATACATAAGGCCCGGCTTCGGTAGCGGCGAATAACAGGCTTTCATCTTCATTGCCGGCAATATCAAGGACCAGGGTAGCCGGCAGCCCTTCAGACATTGGAAAGAAAAGTTCTCCCCCATTTACAGACCGATATACTGCCGGGTTGGAGTATCCGCTGCCGGCAAGCAGCACGGTTTGTTCTTCTGATTTGTAAGGGTAAATCGCCTGGCCATACAGGTAGTGGCCTTCCGGGAGGAAGTTCAGGGCCTGGGACCAGTTGTCGCCGCCGTCAGTGGAGTAGAAAAAGCGGCCGTTGGTTGTTGCTGCGTACCAATGGGCGGGGTTCTGGGGGGCTACCGCCATGGCGCTCAGGGTGCCGCCTGCCGATTCGTCCATGAAGTTGAATTCGCCCTGGCTGGTTTGTATCTCGTTGTTTTTGTATTCCAGGCGAATGAGGAAAGACCCTGCCCCTCCATCTATGCTGCCGCCGGCAAGGTAGGCTGCCGGGTCGTCCGGGTAAGGGCTGCCGATAAGAGGGGGCAGCCAGACCGCCTCGTTTTCAGATTCCAGCTCATAATACGCCGTGTAGCCTCCCCATTGCGGGTGGGCGTAGTAGGTGATCCAGCCTCCGGGGTAAGTAACCCAGAGGTTCTGCCCTCCATTGGAAAAGGCGAGGTGCCCGTAATCCCCGGAGATCACCTGGCCAAAGGCTACCGGGCCTTCGCCTTCGAACTGGCCCGAACGCTGAAAGCCCTGATCCTGAGAACCGGCATAAACGAAAGCAGGGTTAGCCGGGTCGGTTCGAACACTGTAATACTGGCTTACATTGAGGCCGTATAGGCCAATGTTGGCGGCGCTTTCCAGCCGGTCTTCCGACAAAGAGAGGCCGCCGTGGTTACTCACCAGCAGGAAAGGCTGCCCCTGAGCCGTTTCGAACTCTGCGATGTCCATAATATCAGCGTGCAGGCTGCCTTCAATATCTGCGTAGTACTCCTGCCAGTCATTTACTTTCTGCCATTGCTGGCCGCCGTTGAGGCTGCGGTAGCATTCCACTTCGCCCATATACAGTTCGCCGGGGTTGGAAGGGCTGACGTAGAGGCCCACTTCCCAGGGAGCAGCCGGCAGGTTCCCTTTCAGTTCCCAATTCACGCCGCCATCCAGAGAGTGATACAGGCGCCGGACTTCTTCTTCCGCGCCGGTATAAGCGTACAGGTGCAACTGTCCTTCTGACAGAGCGCCGGCAAGGTTGGCGCGGGCGTTGCCGAAGTTGAGGTTAGTCCCTTCGTTGATCCGTTCCAGTTGCCCGGTTATCGGATCGGCCTCGTAGATCCACCCTTCACCGTTCTCCTTTTTTTCCACCAGTAGCACCCTGCCGGAATGGTGGGGGATGGCCAGGGCAAGCCGGGAGAATTCGTTGGTGCTGAAAACGGAGCGAGGAAGGTAGGCCTCTCCCTGTCCGATGGAATGGTAGAGCCGGATGTTGGCCCAGTAATCGGGTTTGGCGAGCACAAAAACGGGGAAATTTTCGCCGTCATCGAGCAGCACGGGGGAATGAATATTGCCCCATTGGTCATTGTGGTTGATACCGGTTGCCCTGGTCCAGCTCAGGCCGTCGTCATCGGAATAATGAGGCATCCGGCCGGCGAAGGCCAGTAACCGCCTGCCGGTTCCATGAGGAATGAACTGAAGCAACCCCCGGCCGAATTGCAGGGACTGGTTGACAGCTTCCCAGTCCAGGCCCAGTCGGCCACCCCTCCAGAGCGTTCCTCCGGCGGAGATCAGCCATATCTCGTCAGTTTCGGGGTCATAGGTGGTTTCCAGGATGCTGCCGGCCTGGTTGGTGCTGCCCCTTTCCTGCCAGCTTCCCCTCAGCTGGCCATCGGCCAGGGTTTCCTGGCTGCAGCCGCTGCGAAACAGGGATTGTTGAAGGCGTTCGGCCTGGCGTTGCATGCGGTTCCTGTATTCCATTTGCCGCCAGTCGTCACCGGGAGCAGCCTGGTGCATCAGTTCCAGCCAGGCTTCCCGCCTTTCCCGCTCCTGGCCTTCTTCACCGGTGCGGACAATGGCCCCATCGGTGGGTGGGGGTGAAAAAGGAGCGGCTTTTTGCCGGCAGGAAGGCAAAACAGCCGATAGGATTATTGCCGCGGTGATGATGATTAGGCGCTGTTTCATTTTGGTTTCATTCAGTTCATTTGCAGGACCTACAAATTTTTGAGTGTTTTATCAGAATAAATTTAGTTTTTAGCTAAAATTTTACTTTAAACACCTTCCCAATATACCAACAAAATCCCTGCTTTGGTAGTGTGGGCAACATCCGCGCTGTAGCTGAGGGGGAAAACAAACCTCTGAAATGCGACTCAACCTATTGTTCCTGTTCTGCTTTCCCTGCCTTGCCCTCTATGCACAACGGCCTTCCTCGGATACCCTGTTGGCCGGAAGGCTGGATTCGGTTACGGTTACTGCGACAAGGCTGGAAAATAAGGCGTTGGATGCCCCTTTGTCCCTGACTGTCATTCCAAAATCCCGGATACAGGAGGCCCAGCAGCAGCTGTCCCTGACCGAGTCCCTGGTGAATGTACCCGGCGTGCTGGCGCTTAATGCCGATAATTTTGCTCAGGATGCCCGCATTGCCATACGCGGTTTTGGCGCCCGGGCCGCTTTCGGCATCCGGGGCATTCAGATGGTAGTCGATGGTTTTCCCGAATCTACTCCGGATGGCCAGGGGCAGGCCGATAATATTGATCCGGGGATTCTGGCTTCAGCAGAGGCCATACGCGGGCCTTCTTCCGGTTTGTACGGCAACGCTGCGGGAGGCGTCATCAGCTATTCCACCGAAGAGCCGCCGGCCCGGCCTTTTGCCGAGGCCCGGGCCAGTGCCGGGAGTTTTGGTTTTCAGCGGTTTCAGCTAAAGGGAGGCGCCCGCCGCGGGGCTTTTGGCATTATCGCCTACGGCAGCCATACCCGCCTGCAGGGATATCGGGAACACAGCCGGATGGAATCTTCTTTGTTCAATACGCGGGTACATTTTGATTATGGAAAAAGGGGAAGAGGAGGAGGTAATGAAGAAGGAGAGTATGGCCATAAAAATAATGATTACAATTATAATGATTATGAAAATAACGATAGTGCCTGCCAGGGCCAGGTTCAGCTTCTGTTCAACTATCTGAACAGTCCGCTGGCGGAAGACCCCGGAGGCCTGACGGAGGATGCAGTGGCCGGAGGGCGCCGGCAGGCTTTCATCCGCAACATCAGTTTCAATGCCGGGGAGGCTGTTCGCCAGGGCAGGCTGGGCACTCGCTGGAAGCACCATTGGGGAGGCAGGCACAAGCTTGAGGCTTATGCTTTCTACCTGTTCCGGGATTTCGAAAACCGCCTGCCTTTTGAAGAGGGGGGCATCGTAAGTTTGGATCGGAAGTATCAGGGGCTGGGGGGCGATTATGCATATACCGGCCGGCTGGGCACCCTGCCTTACCGGTTCAATCTGGGAACAGATCTCGCCGCCCAGGCCGATGGGCGCCGGCGTTTTGACAACCTGGAGGGAGAGGCCGGCCCATTGAGCTTCGATCAGGAGGAAACCTTTCGGAGCCTCGGCTTTTACTGGGTGCAGGAGTTGGAAATTACCGATGCGCTTACGGCTACGCTCAGCACGCGTTTTGATGTACTTCGCCTGGCCGCAGATGACCATTTCCTTTCAGATGGTGACGATTCGGGCAGCCTGGATTTTGAAAGCTTCAATCCCGCTTTTGGCCTGCTCTACACCTTGCACCCGGCCATTCGGGCCTTCGCCAATCTTTCCACCAGCTTTGAGACGCCGGCCCTGAGCGAGCTTTCCGCCAACCCGGCGGAAGGCGGCGGGTTCAATAATGCCCTTCTGCCCCAGCGGGCCATTAATTACGAAGCTGGGCTGAGGGGAGTGATTAAACGGAAGTTGTATTATCAGCTTTCCCTATTTTACATCCGGCTGAAGGATGAATTGTTGCCCTTTGAGCTGGAAGCCTTTCCCGGCCGCCTCTTTTACCGCAATGCCGGCAAGAGCCGCCGGCAGGGAGTGGAAACCAGCCTGGAGTGGCAGGTGCGTTCCGGGCTGACGGCCAGCCTTTCCTATACTTTTTCGGATTTTATCTACATCGACTACGTTACGCCCGATGGCGATTTTGCCGGCAACCGGTTGCCGGCCATTCCCCGGCACTTTGGTTTTTTCGGCCTTCGCTACCTGCACCCTTCCGGGCTGCTGGCCAGCCTTCGCTGCCGCTACCTCGGCGCCCTCTACGCAGATGACGCTAACACCGAGAAAGACGACGGCTATCTGGACGCCGGCCTGCGGTTCAGTTATTCCCGGCAGTTTTCAGGGTGGAGCCTGCATCCCTTTTTTGGCGTAAACAACCTGCTGGATGCGGAATACAACAGCAATATCCGTATCAATGCCTTTGGAGGGCGGTATTATGAGCCGGCGCCGGGGCTGCATTTTTATGGGGGAGTGAGGGTTAGGGTGGGAGATTAAAGGATAGAGTATTTAAGTCTGGAAACTTCGATGATTAAGGGGCAATAATCTCAAGGCCGGATATTCTTGAGAAATCTTTTTTATTTAGGGTAGCGAGCTTTAATGCGTTTCTAATTGATGTAGCAGCAATGAGAATGTCGTCGGTTGGAATCAGCCGATTTTTATTTTTCAAATCCAGATAAATTTTTGCGGTAATTTCAGCGGACTCTTCATCGAAAGGCAGTACTTCTGTGTTTGAAAAAACGACGTTCCAGAATGGGTCTTGTTGGTTGTCCCCCTTGTATATCTCGTATTTGACAATAGAGGGAATCTTGAAATTGTAATTTCCCGCGAGCTGAAAGAGAAAGATTTTTGATATGTGTCTCGTAAAACTGTTTAATATCCATTTCTATTTCAGAAGGTTTTAGAGTTTGTTCAAATTTCGATGATGAGGCGAAAACGAGAAAATTTTGTTCTGAGCAAGGCAAAAAACGTAGGCATACCTGGAAGGTATGGCGTCCCGCTTTTTAAGAAAAAGCGGGATTAACGCAGTTCAGGATAAAATTTGCCGTTTGGAGCCCATTGATTGAATTTTGAACAAACTCTTACAACAAGATAACGAAAAAAAATAAAAAGCGTTCCACTTGACATCGAAGTTCGACGGCTTCGGCGAGCGCATATTTTGTAGTATATTCACGCGGATCGCCCGCATTCCCTTTCTGTTTTTCCTTTAATAAGAATCAAATACCATTTCAAACTACAAAAACCACACTTCATGAAAATAGCCATTATCGGCCACGGCAATGTCGGCGGTGCGCTGGCCAGGCGCTGGGCACGGGCCGGCTACCTTTGCATTATTGGAGCGCGCGACCCGAAATCGGATAAAGTGATCAACCTCATTCAGGGCATTAACGGAGTAAGCGCCACTACTGTCAAGGAGTGCGTGCGCGGAGCGGGCGCCATACTGATTGCCACGCCACCGGACGCCATCCCCGGCATTGCAGAGCAGATCGGCGACGTGAGCCATTCCGTCATTATCGATGCGAGCAATTCGGTTTCGAAAAAGCCAGAGGGGTTTGAGAACGGCTACGAGGCCCTCAAAGCCCTCACCAATGCCAAAAGTGTCGTCAAGTGCTTCAACACCACCGGCTTTGAGAACATGAAAAATCCGGATTTTGATGGGGTGAAGGCAGACATGTTCCTGGCGGGCGGCAACAAGGAGGCCAAAGCCCTGGCGGAGCAACTGGCCAAAGATGCCGGCTTTGGCGAAGTATATGACTTCGGAGGTGATGACAAGGTGCCCCTGATCGAATCGTTCGCCCTGGCCTGGATCAACCTGGCGATCATGCAGAAGTACGGCCGGGATATAGCGTTTAAGGTACTGCGGCGGTAACTTCAGATAACAGCCCATTCCAAAATCCGCAGGCATCGCTCCAATGTTCTAATATATAGAACCAACAAACAACCATCATGAGAATCTCTTATCGCATCAACTGGATCTTCAACGATGCCGTGGGGATATTTCTGGGCATCGCTGCGGCTGCCGGCATCCTTTCGTTGGAAAGCCAGTGGCTGGGGCAACCCGGCACCGTGGCCGGAAAGGCCGAAGGAATGGTAATCGCTCTGGTGGGCGGGCTGATCGCCGGCAGTATTCTGGCGTGGTTTCAGTGGAGAATACTGAAACGCAGCTATCCCGCTCTCTCGTGGAAGAGGTGGTGGGGCAATACTGTACTCGCCTTTATGGCTTCATGGATTCTGGCCATTCTTCCCTCTGTTTCCTATTCTGCGGATAACCCCATTCAGGAAATCGTGACGCCCTTAGGTATCCCGGTATATACCCTCATTTACGGGTCTATCATGTTCGGGGCTGTGATGGGCGCTTTGATCGGTTTCGCACAATGGCTGGAACTCAGAAGATACCGGGATGACGCTTCAGAATGGATCGGCATGAACGTTTTTGGCTGGTCCCTGGGTATGTTTCTCCTCACCCTGCTGGGGTTCATCTTTTACGGGCAGGTGAGTGTGCTCCTTCTGTCCGGCATTATCGGCGCGCTGATCGCCGCTTTGTGTGTTGCCGTGATTACCAGTGTATTCTTCCAGCGCCTGGAAAGTGGGAAATGAGGATTTAGCCGGGTTTTCCAGGGTTATTATCTGATTCTTGCGCTAAGGGGGGCAAAGCAGTCCCCGTCTTAGGAGGGAAAAATATGGCGTTAATGTGGCCGGTTGCATTACTCTCTGGGCCTGTCTTTTCGAACATCCTTCCCCTCCTGCTCCTTCTATAATTAAAACAAGCAAGAATCATGAAAAGCAATTACCGGATCAACTGGATCTTCAATGATGCCCTGGGAATATTTTTAGGAATAGCCGTTGCTGCCGGCATCCTTTCTTATGAAAGCCAGCTTTTCGGGCAGCCGGGTACGGCTGCGGAAAAAGTTGGCGGACTGGGAATTGCCCTGGTTGGCGGGCTGATCGCCGGCAGTATTCTGGCGTGGTTTCAATGGAGGATACTGAAGCGCCGCTATCCGGGCCTGTCCTGGACGAGGTGGTGGGGAAATACCACCCTTGCCTTCATCGCCGGATGGGTATTGGCTATCGTACCTTCTTTTTCCTATACCGGAGAAAACGCCATTCAGCAGGTCATTTCTCCATTCGGGATACCGGTATTTACCGCTATGTACGGCTCCATTATTTTCGGGGCGCTGCTCGGTGCCTTCATCGGTTTCGGACAATGGATGGAACTGAGAAAACACAGGGAAAAATCCGCCCAATGGATCGGCATGAACGTTTTCGGCTGGGCGCTGGGCATGTTCGCCATCGTTCTGCTGGGCATGGCCTTTGAAGGCCAATTGAGCGAATTCCTGCTTACAGGCATTTTCGGCGGGCTGATTGCCGCCGTATCCATTGCCGGTATTACGAGTACGTTCTTTCAGAAAGTGGAAGGCACCGGAGTTTGAGGCGGGCTACTCGCGAAGCGGGGGCAATATGATATCGTTTGCTACGGACAGGCCATCAGCATTACTGCGGGGAAGACCGGTGATACCCTGATGCTGAACCTGGAGGTGATCAGGGGTTATAATGGTGCGGTATTGAAAGACATTGCTGCGGCATATATGGTGCTGAATATGGGGGGCCTGAATGTGAAAGTAAATGAACTTTAAGCACATTTCATTTAATCCATGAGTATAAGAGGAAACGATAAATGGCTCAAATTCGTTAACTTCGCAGGACAACTTCTTTGCAATGGATAGAGATCTCCAAACAAAACTTCTAAGCTTGCTTCAGCCTTATCACCCAGCGCGGATAGGCATTTTCGGTTCTTTTGCCCGGGGAGAAAATACAGAAGGAAGTGATTTGGATATTCTAATAAAGTTCAAGCACCGTATAAGCCTTCTCAGGCTGGTTCAAATTGAGCAGGAAATTTCAGATGCGCTTGGGATACCTATCGATCTGATAACTGAGAACAGCTTGAAAAATCCACGCCTGAAGAAGTATATTGAAAAGGACCTTATCACAATCTATGAATGAAAAAGGACGACTTAATATACCTGGACCATATTTTGGAGAGTTTTTCAAAGATAGAACTCTATTTAAGAGAAGTCACTTATGATGAGTTTCTGGATGATGAAGAAAAACAAGACGCTATTATCAGGAAAATTGAGGTTGCAGGAGAAGCCACCAAACGAATAAGCCAGGAATTAAGAAAAAAACATAGCCATGTACCCTGGAGGGCCATCGCTGGAATGAGAGATAAACTTATTCATGACTATTTTGATGTTGATATTGATACAGTCTGGGAAACTGCAACCCAAGATATTCCCAAGTTAATCTCAAATATTGAAGCCATCATTGAAGAACTGGAGTAGATACTTACCACCTTACCTGCTCCTCCCGAAAGTTTATCCCGAACACCTCCCCTCCCAGGGCAATCGCATTTAAAATTTTTTCCTTCCGCAACTGATTATTTTCATTAAATGCGATTGCCCTGCCTCCCCACCATTTTGCTTTCTGGCCTTCAGCTTCAGCTTTTCCGGGCGTTGCTCCCGGAGCGAACAATAGCCATCCACAGAGATCCCTTCCGTATTGGTGTTGCCGCTCCAGTTTATGAGCAGTTTGTAATTTTCCCGGAAGGCATTGCCGAGCCGATCTTGTTGCTGGTGCTATAGGCAGTGATCAGTGCCCGTCAGTAAAAATAAAAAGAGCGTTTTTTTTACCATGATTGAATTTTAGAACAAACTCTGAGTATTTTTCGGCAAAAAGGATACCTAATGCACTTTCCGAAAAAGCAACTTGCCTTTCTTCCTCTTCTGTTCTTTAGCCTTTATACCATCGCACAAGATACCACCGTTGTCCAAACCCTCACCTGGCAATCCGACAACCGGTCCGGGGACTTCCAGTTTCCGGACGATCCCGAGGCCCGGTATGAGAAGATCCTCATGCGCTACAATATGCGGTGCCACGATAATGCCGTGGGCAGTGGCAATGTGGGCTGCCGCGAGTGGGATTACAGCTGCAACACTTTCATCACCGACCCTTCTATGGTGGATTCCACCCGCACCACCCATCCGGAGTATGTGGTCTCCGGTTTCAGTGGAGATACGTTTCCTTACACCGGGCAGCCTACCCGTACCTTTTACGAGTACGAACAGTATGAGGTTCAATACCAGCAGGATTCGATCGTAGGCCCCTATTTTTCTACAGGGGATGAGGATCTGGCCCTGGATGGCGCCGCCGGGAAAATATATCTTCTTTATACTGCTGAGGAACTGCAGCCCCTGGCGGCCAACTGGAACGGGCCAACGATTAATGGTTTATTCTTCTTTCCCCGGGAGGCAGGGCCCGGAATGGAGGCCGGATTTCTCCGAATCCGGCTTAAACATACGAATTTAGAGGAATTGTCGGCAACCACCCCGCCTGATCCCGAAGGATTCACAGAGGTTTATTTTCGCAACACGCCCTTCTCCCAACCTACTTATCAGCCGGATTACTTTGGCCTGTATTTTCGGCCCTTTCAGTGGGACAGCGCCTCCAATCTGCTGGTGGAGATGAGCTACAGCAATTCAGAAAATTCACAGCCGGTAACCTTGAAAAGCGGCGCTACCGCTTTTCCCAGCCAGCTGAGGGCTTCCGGCCCCGACCAATACCTGGCGTTCAGCGGCTATGGCGCCGTCAGCCCTCCTACTGCCATTTTCCAGGATATCAGCCAGGAGGTGACGGTCTCCTTCTGGTGCAAAGGCGATCCCAATACGCTGCCAATGAATTCCACCCTGTTTGAAGGGAATGATGCCGAGAACCAGCGCCAGATCAACGTCCACCTGCCATGGGGCAACGGCCGGGTGTATTGGGATTGCGGCAATGACGGCAATGGCTACGACCGCATCGATAAGGCCGCTGATCCAGAGGACTTTGCCGGCAGGTGGAACCACTGGGCCTTCACCAAGAACGCTGCCACCGGTGAGATGAAGATCTATCTCAACGGCCAGCTCTGGCACAGTGGAACCGGTAAAACAAAGCCTATCGATATTCAGAAAATGCTTATTGGCGGGAACGTTGCCGGCACCCTCAGCTACTTCGGCGCTATCGATGAGTTCCGCATCTGGAAAAAAGCGCTTAGCGAAACGGACATCCGCGACTGGATGTTCCGGACGGTGGACAATACCCATCCGGAATGGGCAGCGTTGTTGGCTTATTATCCTCTCGACGAAGGGGCTGGCGCCATTGCCCATGATGCTTCGGCCAACGGTTTCGACGCTGAAATATTCACTGCTCCGGCCTGGAGGGCCTTCCGGGGTTCGGAACGCTTTAAAGGTCTCCGTGCCGTCAGCCAGCGCCCGCATTGCTACCTGTTTTCTCAGGTTAATTATACTGCACCGAACGCGATCGATACCACGCCGGTGGTGATCTCCGTTCAGAATCCTCCTGCTGCCGTAATTCAGTATGGTGTAAATGGCAATAACGCTTTAGTCGCCCTCGACACCCAACTTGCCTGGCATGCCACCGATGAACTCCTGCTCGATGAACAGGGCAATATACTGGATACCTACCCGGTAACTGCCGATGGCGCCATCCTTCCCGGAAGCCTCACCTATTACCAGAAGCAGGATGCCCGGTTCGAGCTGCTTTCCCTGGTCACGCCTTACGGCAACGGGCTGAGCCTGGGCGCACAGGGCAAAACCTTCTGGTTTGACGTGACAGATTATGCGCCCATTCTGCGGGGAGAGAAGTTCCTGTCGGTGGAACTGGGAGGGCAATACCAGGAAGAGTTGGATATCAGCTTTTATTTCATTGAAGGAGTCCCGGCGCGTGATGTACTGAGCATACAGAACATCTGGCCGTTTCAGCGGGGGCAGTTTGGCCAGATCCAGGATGACCGCTTCTTTGAACCCCGGCAGGTGCCGCTGCGCGCCGATGCGGAAGGCTTCAAGGCGCGCCTTTCCATCACCGGGCATGAGCAGAACGGGGAGTTTACGCCTCGTGAACACTACCTCAACCTCAACGGGGGCGATCAGGAGTTTCCTTTTCAGGTCTGGAAGGCGTGCGGCGACATCCCAATCTATCCTCAGGGAGGCACCTGGCTGTTCGACCGCGCCGGCTGGTGCCCGGGCACGCCTACCGATGTGCATCAGTTTGAGATCACGGATATGGTGGCGCCGGGAAGCAGTGTGGAAATGGACTACGGCCTCAACGGCCCCCTCCTCAGCAGCGCCAACTATCTGGTCTCCGCCCAGCTCGTTTCCTACGGAGCGCCCAATTTTGAGCTGGATGCCGCCCTCGAGAGCATCATGCGCCCCAGTGGCAGGGTGGAGTTCTCCCGCATCAACCCGGCCTGTAACCGGCCGATGGTGGTGGTGAAAAATACCGGAGCTACTCCTGTCACGAGCCTTCTACTGGAATATCAGCTCCGGGGCGGCCCGGCCCTGAGCTATGAATGGACGGGCAGCCTGGCTTTTCTGGATACAGCCATCGTTGAGCTGCCCACTCCGGATATGGATTTCTGGAACACTGTAGAAGAGCAGGGCATCTTTCAGGTTAATATCCTGGAGGTAAACGGACAGGCCGACGATTACGGCCCCAACAATACTGCTTTTTCGGAATTTACAAAACCGCAGGCCTTTGAAGTCGAGCGCCTGCAATTCCACTTTCGCACCAACCTGCGGGCCAGTGAGAACCGTTATTCCATCCGCAATGCAACAGGCGACGTCGTACTTTCCCGGGAGAACATGGAGAACAGTACCCTGTATGTGGATGATATTGACCTGCCGCCCGGTTGTTATTCCCTGAGCATCGAAGACGATGCCGGCGACGGGCTTTATTACTGGTACTGGGACGCCATTGGCGACAACCGGGGAAACGGCCAGGCGAGCTTCCGGCGCTACATCAATGAAGTTATTCAATTGCCCGTTAAAAGCTTCGAAAGCGAATTCGGCAGTAGTGTAAATTTTGATTTCATCATGCCGGTGACTGTAGGCAACCAGAACCTGCTAGAACCTCGCCGTTTCAGCGCCTGGCCCAACCCGACGCCGGGTAAAGTGACAGTGGAACTGGAAGGCTTTCGGCCCCAGCCCATTCAGCTACAGGTACTGGGGCTCACCGGGCAGGTGTTGCAGCAGGAGGCCTTCCGCCACGATGGCCATACGGTACATCGCGTACTGAGCCTGGAGGGCCTTCCCCAGGGCATGTATATCATTCGCCTGCAGGGAGAAGATGGGGTGTGGGTAAGGGAGATGGTGAAAGATTAGGCCAATCTCTGATACATTGCTCTCGGCTCCCTGATATACTATTTTCCTAACCCGCTGAATCCATCGGCATGGATCATCCAGGTGCCATTGGGTTGCCGTTGCCAGAGCACGATGAATTTTCCGGAGCGTTGGCCATTGAAGGTGTAGTAGCCAATGTCATAGGCCTGGTTGCCGGATATCTGCCTTTCGAGGATCTCGAAGGCGATATCGGGGCCAGCGCCGGGAGTAAACCGTTCCAGATAGCGGGTGAAATTGCCTTGAATGGTGTCCCGCCCCTGAATGATCATGGTATTGGGTTCCAGGTAGTAAGCATCTTCGGTGTAGAGGTCTGCGACCATAGCCGGGTCTGCCTGCTTATAAGCTCTGGTAAAGGTATTGTAAACTTCCTGCATAGCGGCTTCGGCACTTTGGGTATTGACTGCCTGGCGGGAAAGCTGACAGGATGGAAGGAGCAGGGGCAGGGCAAGAAAGAGCATGGAAGCACGCATAGGCTGTATTTCAGGATGAAGATATTGGGTTGGTTCTGTTATTAAACCTTTGAGGTTTTCGAAAACCTCAAAGGTTTAATATTCATTCATCATCAGTTTTGGCCATCTGCCGGCTCTGCCCGGATTTAAAGAAAAATCGCGTAGAGCACCGCATTGGAAACCGACAGAATGATGGCCAGGAGAAAGGCCGACAGGAATTTGTCGATCTTAAACCCTTTCAGGAAGTAGGCGGCCAAAAGCAGCATAGCGGCATCGACCACGAAGGCAAAAAGCCCCAGTGTCAGGAAGCGCAGGGGGGTGGTAATGAAATTGAGAAAAGCGCCCAGGGTGGCATTGAGCAAAGAAAGCAGGATGGCGATGATCACTGCCCGGGTAAAGTCTTCGATCTCCACGCCCTTCAGCAGGTGAGCTCCGGCCATCAGGGCCAGTGCGTTGAGTAAAACTTTTATGATCATCTCTCCCGGCCCGGCAAAAAGCAATAGGAGCTCCATAATCTATTCTTGATTTTTGGCCTGTGCCTTGAGCTCGTCCAGTTCTTTTTCACACTCCTGCAATTTCTTTTCGAGCTCTTCGATGCGCAGTTGGAGGTTTTTTTCCGACTCTTTTTCGTCTGCTTTTACCGATACCTCCTCCGATTTTTGCGGAGTATCCAGGCCCAGGTATTGCCTGACGTTCAGGGGGTCTTCCCCGTTGTACCAGGAAGCTCCGAAGTAGGCCAGCGGCACAACGAAGATCATCACGATCAGGAAACGCGCAAAGGGCGTCATTTTTCTTTTTGGCATGGTTCTTTTTTTATGATACAAAAGTAAAGGTAAGCTTATGGCGCCCGAAATGCACATAATTTCTACTTAATCGCCGGAGTGGCCGATCAGGGTTCTAAGAAGGTGGTAAATGCGGACGGCACAGTAACACCCGTACGAAAACAATTGAGCCACCAATATAACAACCATATCACCATAACCTAATGAGCTATGGCTTTTAACGCTCGCTTTCAAGGCAAAAAATGTCAAGCTAAAATTGTCCACCCGCCAACTTCAGAAATCGCCGCCCAAATTACTATCTTCCTGTTCAACCTCCTATTTTTGCGCTCAAAGCCAAACAATGCCTGAAGCATATATATATGACTCCCTGCGGACGCCTCGCGGCAGGGGAAAAAGCCGTGGAGCACTCTATGAGGTAAAGCCGATGGACCTGCTGGCCGCGGCTGTTCGCGCCCTCCGGCAGCGAACGGCTCTTCCGCCGGAGGAACTGGACGATGCCGTTATCGGTTGCGTGACGCCGATCGGCGACCAGGGTTATAACATTGCCAAAGCAGCCCTGCTGCACGCCGGCTGGGGGAATTCGGTAAGCGGCATGCAGGTCAACCGCTACTGCGCCTCCGGCCTGGAAGCCATCAACCTGGCCGCGATGAAGGTCCGTTCCGGCTGGGAAGAACTGGTGCTGGCCGGAGGGGTTGAGAGTATGAGCCGGATACCCATTGGCAGTGATGGCGGCCCGCTGATGTACGACCCGGAGCTCATCACCCGGGCTAACTCCATTCCCCAGGGAGTTTCCGCCGACCTGATCGCCACGCTGGAAGGGTTCAGCCGCGAAGAACTGGACGCCTGCGCCTACCATTCTCACCAGCGCGCCCGGCACGCCTGGGAAAATGGCTATTTCAACCGTTCCATCATTCCCATTTATGACCGCAATGGCCTGCTGATACTGGACAAAGACGAGCACATCCGCCCCAACACCACCCTGGACGCCCTGTCTAAACTGCCACCCGCATTCGCATCGGCCGGCTGGGAGGGCTTTGATGAGATGGCCCTTCACGCTTTTCCCGAACTGGAAGGCATCCGCCATTTGCATACCGCCGGCAATTCCTCGGGGATCGTGGATGGGGCCGCCCTGGCGCTGGTGGGCAGCAAGGAAAAAGGCGAAGCGCTGGGCCTGAAGCCCCGGGCCCGCATCCTGGCGGCCGCCACAGTGAGTGTGGATCCCACCCTGATGCTGACAGGGCCGGCGCCGGCCGCCCGTAAAGCCCTGAAGCAGGCCGGCATGAAATCCGGGGATGTCGATCTGTGGGAATGCAATGAGGCATTCGCTTCCGTCGTGCTGAAATTCCGGCGGGAAATGGAAGTCGATGATGCCATTATCAATGTCAATGGTGGTGCGATCGCCATGGGGCACCCCCTGGGAGCCACCGGGGCCATGCTGCTAGGCACCTTGCTGGATGAAATGGAGCGGCAGGATAAGGCTACCGGCCTGGTTACCCTCTGCGTTGGGGGGGGAATGGGCGTGGCGACGGTAATTGAACGGGTTTGATCAAGAAAAGGAATTATGATCAGATATAAAAAGGACACCAACAATATCGTCACCCTCACCCTGGATATGAGTGGCCGCAGCACCAACGTGATCAACCACGAGATCGCGGAAGCGTTCGTGCCGGTCATCGCCCACCTTAAAGAGGAAAAGGCCAAAGGGCAGTTGCGGGGGGTGATCCTCACTTCCGCCAAAAAGGCATTTCTCGCCGGGGGAGACCTGGAATACCTTTACCAGGCCAATGACCCGGAGGAGATCTTTCGGTTTGCCGAAAAGCTCAAAGGCATCCTGCGGGAACTGGAGAGCCCGGGCATCCCGGTGGTGGCCGCCATTAACGGCGCTGCCCTCGGCACCGGTTTTGAGGTTGCTCTGGCCTGCCACCACCGCATTGCGCTCAGCAGCTCCCGCGTCCGCCTTGGGTTTCCGGAGGTACAACTGGGCCTGATGCCGGGAAGCGGAGGCATCATCCGCCTGATGTGGCTGCTGGGTATCGGGAAGTCCTTTCCGATCCTGACTTCCGGGTTGCGATACTCCCCCAGTGAGGCGATGCAACTGGGCCTGGTGGATGAAATCGCGGACAGCCCCCGCGAGATGATGGACCTTGCCAAAGCCTGGTTGTTACAGAACAAGGAGGGGCGCCGCCCCTGGGACCGGCCGGGGTGTTCGATCCCGGGAGGGACAGCACAGGACAGAGAAATGGCCCATCATATCCGGCAACTGGCGGCCCGGCTAGCCAGCCAGGGGCACAACAATTACCCGGCGCTGCAGTCCATCCTGAATGTGCTGGCGGAAGGCTCTAAGGTCGATTTCGATACGGCCTGCCGCATCGAGAGCCGTTATTATACTGAGTTGTTGCGCAGCCCGGCCTGTAAGAACATGATCAAGGCTTTCTGGTTCGACCTGAACTTTATCAAGCAGGGGGGCAACCGCCCCAAAGGGTTCGGCAAATTCAGGCCCAGGAAGGTGGGAGTTATAGGGGCCGGCAGGATGGGGTCGGGTATCGCCTTTGCCTGTCTCGACAATGGCCTGGAGGTGGTCCTCAAAGATGTGTCCAAGCCCATTGCCGAGCGGGGCCGCGATTACGTGCGCCGCAAACTCAACGAAATGCTGGCGGAGGGCAAGAAAAAACCCGAAGAGGCAGAAGAACTGCTCAGCCGCATACAGACTACTGAGTCGTCCAAAGATTTTGAAAACTGCGATCTGGTCATCGAGGCCGTTTTCGAGAACCGGCTGGTCAAACAGAAGGTGACCCGGGAGGCGGAAGAGTACCTGGATGAATATTCCCTGCTGGCCAGCAATACCGTTTCCATACCCATCACCCGGCTGGCGGAGGCTTCCGTCCGCCCCGAAAATTACGTGGGTCTTCACTTTTTCCCTCCGGCCGAAGAAGTGCCCCTGGTGGAGATCGTGCGTGGTGAGCAAACTTCGGAGGAGACCGTCGCCCGGGCTTTTGACTTTGTCCGCGCCATTCGCAAGACACCGATCGTGGTGAAGGATGACTGGGGGTTTTACGCGGCCCGCGTGCAAAACACCTATATCCTGGAGGGCATCACCATGCTGCAGGAAGGCTATCCGCCCGCTCTGATCGAAAACCTGGGCCGGCAGGCGGGCATGCCGCGGGGCGCATTGGCCTTTGCCGACAACCTCGGCCTGAACATGGTGCTGAAGTACGAGAACCAGGCAGCCGAACACTACGGCGCCAAATACGTGCAGCACCCGGCAGTGGCCGTCCTGGCCAAGATGCTGGAAGATCTGCAGCGCCAGGGCAAACAGCGGCGCGGTGGTTTTTACGAATATCCTCCGGAGGGAGAGCCCTTTCTCTGGCCGGAGCTTGCCCGGCACTTTCCCGCCACTCAGCGCAACTTCGACAAACAGGAACTGTCCAACCGCTTCCTCTTCGCTCAGGTGCTGGAGGCAGTCTGGTGCATGCAGGAAAGGGTCATTCACTCCGTGGCCGCCGCCAACCTGGGCAGTATTCACGGCTGGGGCTTTCCGGCGTTTAAGGGAGGGGTTATTCAGTTTATCACTGACTACGGAGTAGATGATTTTATCCGGCAATGTAAAACCTATCAGAAATTGCATGGCCAGCGTTTCCGGGTTCCCCGTGAGTTGAAGATGTTCGTGGAGCAGTAGTTAGAGGAAATGCCTAAATTTGTCTAAAATGCTGCTCTATGGCCCTTAGGCAACACCTGGTTTTCTGGTTTATCGTTGTGTGTTTTGCGCTTAACGCTCAATCCGTTTATGGCCCTGTGGATTACCGGGACGCCTGGATAGGAGGCGGCGGGGCAGGGCTGTACGGCGCCAGCTTTTTGCTTACCAAAAAAGTGGAGCCTCTGAGCCCGGAAGCCGTAAGTTCTTTGTATGAACAGCGGGATGATATCTGGAAAATTGACCGCTGGGTAACCCGGCAATGGTCGCCGGCTGCCCAGCACATTAGCGACGGGTTTATCCTGGGGGCCCCGGCGCTGCCTTTGGTACTGCTTCTTGACGGTAATACGAACCGGAAGTTCGGCCGGCATGCATTGATCGCAATGGAAGGAATGCTGTTGAACCTGGCTTTGATGCAGCTGTCTAAAGCGAGCGTTCGCCGGCCGAGGCCCTTTGTTTTCAACCCCGATGTGCCGCTGCCTCCCAAACTGGAACGCGATGCCCGTCTTTCCTTCTTTTCCGGCCATACGTCCACGGTAGCCACCATGTCCTTTATCAGCGCCCGCCTGTACACCGACCTCAATCCCGACAACCGGCACGATGGGCTGGCCTGGGCAACGGCCTCTGTCCTTCCCGCTATTACCGGATATCTTCGGGTTCGGGGTGGGAAGCATTACCTCACCGATGTGCTGGTAGGTTATGCAGCGGGCATGGCAATCGGGCTGGTGGCGCCCCGGCTGCACCGGTAAATTCATTTCTGTTTCTGTGGCTTAAACAATCATTTCCCTGCGCTGTTCCACTCGTGCAAATCTCAATATCTATGGCCCGAGCGATAATGTGGTTCCGAAATGACCTGCGGTTGAATGACAATCCGGCGCTTCATGCCGCAGCCCGCGAATGTGAAGAAATCATACCGGTTTACATCCTGGATGAGCGTTATCTGGAGCGTGGGCAGTGGGGTTTCTGCCGCACCGGGCCTTTCCGGCTGAATTTTCTTCTGGAAAGCCTCTATCAACTGAGCGAGGACCTGCGGGACAAGGGCAGCCGGCTCCAGGTGTTGAAGGGCATTCCGGAAAAGGAGCTGCCCCGCCTGGCCCGGGAGTACCGGTGCTCCAGCCTTTATGCCTCAAAAGAATATGCTCATGAGGAAATTCAGGTGGAAAAAGCCCTGGCCGGTGCCCTGGACACCCGTTTCTACCACAGCAGTACCCTTTTTGAGCCGGAGTCTTTGCCTTTCCCCATTGGCCGGCTGCCCGATGTTTTCACCACTTTCCGCAAGCAGGTGGAAAGGTATGCCGAAGTTCCCGAACCTCTTTCCCCGCCGGAGGAGATCCCCGGGCCGGAGTTGCCCGACACCCATATCCCTTCGGTTGAAAGCCTGGGGTTTCGGTTGCCGCCGGCCGACGAGCGGGCTGTTCTGCAATTCAAGGGAGGCGCCGTGGAGGCACATTCCCGGCTCGATCATTATTTTTGGAATACCGAATCCTTGTCTTCGTATAGGGAAACCCGCAATGGCCTGGTCGGCGCCGGTTATTCCTCGAAATTTTCGCCCTGGCTGGCGAACGGCTGCCTCTCGGCCCGGGAGGTGTATCACGAGGTGGAGAGCTATGAAAAAGAGGTGGTGCAAAACAAATCTACTTACTGGCTGAAATTTGAGCTGTTGTGGCGGGAGTATTTTCGTTTGGTGGCCATGCGGTATGGCCGCCGGATCTTTTTTCCGGGAGGCATACAGGACAAAAAAACAGAATGGGAGGAAAGTGAAGATGCTTTTGAAAAGTGGCGGACGGGTACCACCGGCGATGATTTTGTAGATGCAAATATGCGGGAGCTGCTCTTTACCGGCTTTATGAGCAACCGGGGGCGCCAGAATGTGGCTTCGTACCTGGTGCATCAACTGAAGCAGGACTGGCGAAAAGGAGCTGCCTGGTTTGAGTCTCTGCTCCTCGATTACGATGTTTACAGTAATTACGGCAATTGGATGTACGCTGCCGGTGTAGGTAATGACCCCCGCAACCGGGTTTTTAATACCGCCAAACAGGCTTCGGTATATGACGGCGACGGGGCTTATCGCCGGTTGTGGCTGGAAGAGCCGGAGAATGACACATTGGCCTTTGCGAACCATTATTTTGAACGGCAAAAATGACAATTTTAGGGTTAGCGGCTGTCAACTTCTGACTTCTCCCGCTTGTTTTATTATGCTAACTAATTTACAAAACAAAAATCAAGAACATAATGAGCCTGACAACAGATCAACTAACCAAAGGAAACGCCGAAGTGAACATCGGCATTCAACAAAAAAAGCGGGAAGGCGCTGCTGAAATGCTGAAACACCTGCTGGCCGATGAACACGTACTGTACATCAAGTTGCGCAATTACCACTGGAACGTTACGGGCATACATTTCAAGCCGCTGCATGCTTTCTTCGAGGAGCAATACACGGCCATGGCTGGCCATATCGATGATATTGCCGAGCGCATTCGGAGCCTGGGCTTTTTTGCACCCGGCTCTATGGAGGAATTCAAAGCTTATGCCCGGCTGGAAGAGACACAACACCTGAACGGTGATGCCCAGCGGATGCTGGAGAACCTGCTTCACGGCCACGAAGCTATTATTCAGTATCTGCGCAAGGACCAGGATGCTGCTCTGGAGCAATATCAAGATGCCGGTACGCAGGACTTTCTCATCGGATTGATGGAAGCGCACGAGAAAATGGCCTGGATGGTTCGTTCTCACCTGGTGTAACCCAAGGATGAAGCCATAAATAATAAAGCCACCGCGGATCCTTTCCACGGTGGCTTTTTCTATGTTTAAGTTGGCTTTGTTTACGAGTTAGTTGTATTCCAGCTTGAACTTCACGGGCAGGTTGAACAGAACCTTAACAGCCCTGCCGCGTTGTTTGCCGGGAGCCCAGCGTTCCGGCATGCTGTTCATCAGTTCGACGATGCGGAGCGCTTCCTGCCCACAGCCGCCGCCAATGTCGCGGACTACCTGAGCATCTTTAACGTAACCTTTCTGATCGACGACGAAACTGACTACAACGGTCCCTTCGATGCCATTATCGCGGGCTACTGCCGGGTAGCGGATGTTTTCGTAGATGAACTCCAGCAACTTTTTGTTGGCGCATTGCCGCTTTTCTTCCATGGAGGCGGTGAGCTCTTCACAACCCGGGAAGCGAGGCATTTCTTCTACGATCTTAAAGATCTCTTCAACTTCCGGTTCAGGCGGAGGAGGAGGAGGGGGAGGGGGCGGAGGAGCCGCCTCGTCTTTTTTATCCTGATATACCGGAGCTTCGATGTACGTATCGGCGTCAACAGACTGGTCAACGAACTCAATATCTTCCTCTTCGATCAACTCCATATCCGGCACCGCCTCGATGGTGGGCGGTGGAGGGGGAGGAGGGGGAGGAGGAGGTGTGTTGCTTCGGGGGACATCGATCTCTACGTCGAAGTCCATAGACAGGGCATCGTCCGGAATATAAACTTCTTTTTCGTACAATGTCCAGTTAAATGCTCCGATGAGCAGCAACAAAACGGTTGCCAGGCTAAGGCGCCAGAAAGTAGCGCCATAACGGAAGACATCAACATCGGGATACTTGTTGCGGGCGTCGAGAGGTGAATCCCACTTTTTGTCGCGGTAATGCTCAGTGAGGTTACTTTCTGACTTGCGACGGAAATATGCTCTTATTACTCCTATAAGGACCATTAAGAGTACTACTCCGATTCCCACGCCCAATAATAATCCCGTGCCTGTGATTTCAAAGTTAGGGTTCATGAGTGAGGAGTTTTGTACCCGAGGGCGTTAAAAAATATCAATCTTGTTCTCACTATCAAAAATGCACTCTAACCCTTGTTCACCAAATGACAATTGCCACTATGGCCATTGACTTTTATCAACCAGGCAACTGCTTCTGTCGTTTTTGGTAATATGGCCGGGGATGCCTACCTTTCATAACCCGGATTGTGGATTAAAGCCTGAAATTGATGCCGGACACTGCCGAAAATACACGCTTGATCAGGGAGGAGGCGCGACGCCTGGGGTTCAGCTATGTGGGCATCTCCAAAGCCGAACAGATGGAAGAGGAAGCCCGGCGCCTGGAAGCCTGGCTGAATAAAGGCATGCACGGCCGGATGGGCTACATGGCCCGGCATTTCGACAAACGGACAGACCCCCGCAATCTGGTGCCCGGCGCCCGGTCGGTCATAAGCCTGATGTACAACTACTTCACAGAAAAAGAGCAGAAAGATGCCGGGGCGCCGAAGATATCGAAATACGCTTATGGCAAGGATTACCACTTCGTCCTGAAGCACAAGCTCAAAAGCCTTCTTGCTTTCATAAAGGAAAATATCGGACAGGTGGAAGGCCGGGTGTTCGTTGATTCAGCTCCTGTTCTGGAGCGCGACTGGGCCCGCCGCTCCGGGCTGGGATGGACGGGGAAGAATACCATGCTCATCCATCCCCGCGCCGGTTCATACTTTTTTCTGGCGGAGGTGATCCTCGACCTCGCCCTGGAGTATGACGGGCCGATAAAGGATTACTGCGGCACCTGCCGCCGCTGTATCGACGCCTGCCCTACGGACGCCATTTCGCCGGAAGGCTACATCCTGGATGGAAGCAGGTGTATTTCCTACCTTACCATCGAGTTGAAGGAGGCAATTCCCGATGCCTTTAAGGGCCAATTCGAGAACTGGATGTTCGGTTGTGATATTTGCCAGGAAGTATGTCCCTGGAACCGTTTCTCCCGCCCGCATGACGAACCGGAATTTGAGCCTCACCCGGATCTTTTGAAAATGACAGGAGAGGAATGGGAAGAACTCACTGAAGAGGCCTTTCGGGAGTTGTTCCGCAAGTCAGCAGTCAAGCGCACCAAATTTCAGGGTTTAAAGCGCAATATTGCGTTTTTGAAAAAAGGACGTCATGAGCATTGACCGCTTCTTTCTTTGTCTCCTGGTGGTTTCCCTGGCGCCCGGATGCCGGCAGGACCGTACTTCTGCCGGCGCTACCGGAGAACCTGATATTATCGTAGTGGCGCCTCAGGCCGGGGAAACCGGTAAATTTTCCGCCCTAAATAGTGAACAGCCACAGATACTCGTTCTGGGAAGCACTTTTTCGATCGCCCGGGGCCTTTCTCCTGAAAGGGGATATGCCGCTTTGCTACAGCAGCGCCTGGCAGCCGGAGGGAGCCTTTTTATCGTGCTCAATGCGAGTGTGGCCGGGGAAACCGCTGCCGGAGCCCTCGAGCGGCTTCCCTACCTGCTGCCTTCTACGCTGAAGAAGGTTGTTTTAGAACTGGGGCAGGCCGATGAGGTGCTGCCAAACCCTCCCCGGGCATTTTCCAGAGACGTGAAAAGGCTGATCCGGCACATTCGCGCCCGGCAACCCGGCCTTCCCATTCTGCTTTTGGCTTCAAGCCGTACTGCGGCCTATTATAAACCGCTGGCCACTGCCGCAGAAGAATTTGACGGAGTAACCCTTGTTGCCCTTTTCGGGGACACTGCCGGCCCTGCCCGCTCCGATGATGCCACCCTGCACCAAAAGATAGCAGAACAGTTGTTCCCTCTGCTGGAAAAGTGAAGCGCGGCGAAGATAAATGCCTGAACAACTGTATTTTGAGCGCTTAACCGGGAATTTACCGTTCAGGCTGAAATTGTTCATGAATCCTTCCTGAAAATTCCTTCTTTCCGGCAAAATGTAAAGGGTTAGTCATTCCTTCTTTTCTTCAAAAACAAGTTGAACACATCTTACCCATCACCGTTTATACGGGCGAGATTACAGAATTTTCAACTCTCATAAACCTAAATTCACACCAATGAAAAAACCAATGATCTGGCTGCTGGGCAGCCTCCTGACGCTAATCTCTGTTACTGTATTTACCGCTTGTGACAACGATGACGAGCAACCCATGCCCACGGAGTCGAACACCGTGGTGGACTACGTTCTTCAGGACCCCGACTTCAGCCTGCTTGCCGACGCAGTAGTGAAAGCGGAACTGGATGGTGTTTTGAGCGGCGATGGCCCTTTTACGGTTTTTGCACCGGATAACGACGCTTTTCAGGCTTTCCTGGATGCTATTGGCACCAATACGATCGACAATACCCCTAAGGAAGCTCTGGTGGCTGTGCTGACCAACCACGTTCTGAGCGGGAATGTTAAGTCCGGCAGCCTGTCCACAGGCTACTATTCTACTTTGAGTGCAACCGGGTTTGGCGATGCGACAACCAGCCTCTTCATCAATGTCGATGGCGGGGTTACCATTAACGGTACTTCCAATGTGTCGAAAGCCGATGTAGAAGTCGATAATGGAGTAATCCACGTTATAGATGAGGTGATCAGCCTGCCCAGTATTGTAACTTTCGCGATAGCGGACCCCGAATTCAGTTCACTGGCCAGCGCACTGGTTGCCGACGGGCTGAGTACTGACTTCCTGGAGGTACTCAATGGCGACGGCCCTTTCACCGTCTTTGCGCCAACTAATGCGGCCTTTCAGGCATTGCTCGACAGCAATCCCGACTGGAGCGTGGTGGCAGACATACCTCCCTCTGTCCTGGAAACCGTCCTTCTTTACCATGTTACGGATGCAGGCAATGTGCGTTCCTCCGGCCTCGTTGATGATATGATGGTTACAACCCTGGCCTCAGGCAGCACCTTTACCATTGACCTTGACCCGGCGCAACCGACTATCATTGCCGGGGGCAACACTGCCCGGATCATTGCTACGGATGTCCAGGGTATCAATGGCGTCATCCATGCTATCGATACGGTAATTCTTCCCGAATAAACAGGAGTTATCCCGAATTTTCCAGGGAGTAATAACCGGGCCGGCCTCATAGTTCCGAAAAAGTAGGCCCAACCTGCCGGGTTTCCAAAACCCGGCAGGTTTAAACCTGGAACAGAACTCTCGTTTTAGGGTAATTCTTTAACAAAGAAAAGTACGGAATAAACCTACAGGGTTGGCAAAACCCTGCGGGTTAGAACAATTCAAAATTCGGGATTACTCATGTTTTTGTTGTGTGGCCGCTTTTTTGGAGGCCGGCTTACCGAAACTCCTCCCTTTTTTCCAGTTCCTGAAAGTGTTTCCAGGCCTGTTCCGCCAGCTTTTCGGTCAATTTTTCGATGTAGAAGCTGCCGGCGCCGGGGTCAACCACCCGGTGCAGGTGGCTTTCCATTTTCAGGAGGTGTTGCACATTGCGGGCGATCCGGCGGCTGAAGGCAGTACCCGGTTCCTGCCGGAAGTGGTTGGACGGCAGGACGTAGAGCCTGTCAGCGCCTCCGATAACGGCGGACATAGCCTGGGTGCTGGCCCTGATCATATTGGTATTGGGGTCTTCGTCCTGGGTTTCCTTGGCAAAGTGAACGGCGAGGAAGGGAGCCTGTGGTGTTCCGTAGGCCTTCATCACATTGGCCCATAACAGGCGAAGGGCTCGCAGCTTGGCGATCTCTACGAAGTAGCTTTTGCTGATGGCGACAGAAAACTGCATGTGGGCGTTCACCTCCTGGGCCGGGAGGCCGAATTCTGAGAGCCGGGCGAGGTACTCACTGCCTTTGGCGATGGTGAAGGCTAGTTCCAGTGAGGTGTCATCCGGCCCGGAGTGGAAGCGGTGGGCATTGACCTGAAAAGGCCGGAAAAGCGGCAGCTTCTCCCGGCAGAACTGAAGGAGGCCAGCCAGTTTATCGATAGGGGGCCTGCCCCAGTCGAGAAGTGGGTCGAAGTCAATGGAGCCTCTGATCTTTTGTTTATCGGCGCCTTGCTTTTCAACCAGCGCATAAAACCGGTGGAAGAGCTCCCAGGGTTCTTTATCCGTGTAATATTCTCCGAAATTAATAGAAATACAGGAGAGCTCAGCGCCTTGCAGCAACTGTTCCATTTGGTTGACATCCATCTTGCGGTTGAGTCGGAAGAGAGGAGCTTCGGCTCCGCCCTGTAGCCCTTCCAGCAACTCCGTGTTGGCCCTTTTGAGGTCCACGACATCGATGTACTCTCCAATTTCCCAGTCGTTGTCCGGCCGATTTCCCTGCAGGGGAGGGAGAGCCTGCCCGGCATCTTCCGGATGATAAAAAGGCTCGAGGGTGATGTTTTCTTCCAGGTGCCAGCGCAATTCTTCCAGGGGCTTGCCTTTCAGGTCTTTTTCAACTTTGGCGAGCCACTCAGATTTTGAAGTGGGGGGAAACTCTGAAAAAAGATAGTCCTGTTCCTTCATGGCTTCAGCATTTGATGCCGAAATTTACTTTATTTCCGGGCGAGGACCAAAAAAAAGGCGGCTTTCAGAGCCGCCTTGCACTTGGAAAAGCAAAAGAATTAACACTCACTAATCTATATTGATCTATGCGAAATAACCGGAACCGGTGAGGCAGGGCCTACAAACAAGGCCTCTAAAAAAGGCAGAGAGCCTTTGCTCTCTGCCGATAGTCCTGTATGAGAAACCCTTTACAAACCTACTAAATCATTATATAAAAGTTCTTTTATGCATTAATCAGCCGGCGCCGCAACGGGCCGTCCCTCCGGTACCGAAAGCGGGTTGTCGCTGAGGCTGGCCTCCAGCACCATATTGGGCATCGAATAATTTTGCGGCAAAGCCGGGCTCTGTCGGTTTTCCTCTCCGCCCGGAGCAAACTGGCCATAGGGTAGTGGAGTGGCGCCTTCAGGGCAGCCGCCTTCTACCTTAATGACCTGCGTCTGGGTTTGTACATTGCCGCCGCAGTAATCACTGACAGTCCAGTGGCGGAAGATGATACATTCTCCATTGTCGTAAAGCGCTTCATCTTCCCACTTTACGCTGAATGAGCAGCCATCATCGGACAGGGGATACTGGTCGTCCGTTGTGGCCAGTGAACCGTCTTCATCGATCACGGGGAACCCGGTCCATTGAGGTTCGGCGGAAGCTCCGCTTTCCACCCTTGGGTTTATTATCCCATCGCAATTGCCGGGAAAAATGACCTGATTGAAATCTGGTTTTTTGATGCTGATCAGTTGAGTGAAGCTGCTCCTGGCGCCATTTTCCGAATGGGCCTGCCAGTGGCGTTCGATCACGCCAATGGCGTTGCTGAGGAACTCGAAGCCGGAAAGCTGAATGCTGAAGCCTTTTCCATCAGAGTCGATGTTGAAAGATAACTCATCTCCGGGATGGAGCAAGCTGGAGAAAAAACTGCCGGAAGTATGCCCCGGAGCCATGGATTCGATATGTTCTCCATTGACTTCGATCCAGAACTTCTGGTTTAAAAAGTTGGAGCCCCCAATATACACCCAGTCAAAGCTAATGTACCCGTCGGCGGGAATGGCGATCCGGTAGGATGCCGCGCTTCCGGGAGTAGCAATTACTGAGGCTCTATTGGCCCCTTCAACCAATATTGAATTGGGAGCTCCGGTGACATCTACCCCACCGTCACCTATTATTTTAGCGGCCGCCCAGCGAGACGGCGCAAAGTATTCTGTAAATCCGGAAACTGCACAGCCCAGTTTGAAATACTGATCCTTATGGGCCAGGGAAGTATTGGCGTTGTCGGAAGCATAGACAACCGGGGGAGTGATTTCCTGCTGTTTCAGGCAACTGACGGCCTGATGTGTTCCTTCGAGCCGGAGCGTGCTTTCTTTCGCGCCCGGGGCCAGGCCCGCCACAGCTGGCTGCCCGGCCGAACCAGCAGGGTAAACAGCTGCGAGAACAGCTAAGGGAAGAAAGCATATTAGTGTTGAGGCTCGCATTGCAGGTTTCTTTAGTTTTAAAGCAATAGGCTAATTATTCCAGGACGGAAAACCAGTTATTGGGCCACCCCGGGGAATAAAAATTCAGCCTTGGAGAAGGAAAGCTTTAAAAGAATAAAGAAAGGAAATACAATGCGGTGAGAAACAATGCTTTGGAACAGCAGAAGTAGCTACTGTAGTCATGGGATTATGCAGTTTAAGGGATTAACTAATTTGCTTTTATGTGGAACATTTTTTTCAGAAGTCCTTTTTTATTCCACTGGCAACAAAGATATAATTTCAAACCAAGTGGCGCATACCATAAACAGGGTATTTTTTAAATTAAGTAAAAATTTAACTGTTAAAGTTTTGGTTTTTACGCCTGGTTACTGGAAGCCGCCTTCGTTTTTCAGGCCGCCAATTTTCAGAAGGGGTGAACAATTCTCATCAACCGGCATTTCATATTGGCTGATAATTCTGGAATACATTTTTAGAATCAACCCGGTTTTATAATATGTTTGCTAAAAGGAAAGAGTGGAAGCAGTTTATCCCCCGCCCTCTTGATGAGGTGTGGGACTTCTTTTCCCGCCCGGAAAACCTCAATGAGGTCACTCCCGGCGATATGTCATTTGAGATTTTGTCTCCGATTTCGGGGGTTCCCATGTACGAAGGTATGATCATTAAGTACAGGATCAGCCCTTTTCTGGGAATCAAAATGGGGTGGGTAACGGAGATCACCCATATTAAAGACAAGTGCTATTTTGTCGATGAGCAGCGATTCGGGCCCTATGCCATGTGGCACCACGAGCATCATTTTGAGGAGCGGGATGGGGGTGTATTGATGGCCGACCTGCTGCATTATAAGGTCCCTTACGGGATAATTGGGTCTTTTGCAGACCTCCTTTTTGTAGAAAAGCAGGTCGATAAGATCTTTAGCTTTCGCAAAATTGCTATAGAGGAGGTGTTTGGTGGAGAGAAAGTCCTGGTTTGACAGTGTACTTAAAAGTATAAATAGCTTCATTTCCGTATCTTGGGAGATTCCTTTTCTAAAAACCGAAATTTTATGGCACGTTATCTACTACTAAGTTTGATCTGCACAGGCCTGGCCTTGCCGTTATTCAGCCAGGAGGAAATCAACCAGGAGCTTGTTGACGCCATTCGCAGGCAAGGGCTGGAGCAGAGCCAGGCGATGGAAACCGCCGGCTGGATCATCGATACTTACGGCCCCCGGCTGACGGGCTCTCCTATGCTGGACAAGGCCACCGAATGGGCGGTTCACCAACTCAAAGAATGGGGGTTGGAGAATGTCCATACCGAAGAATGGGGCCCCTTCGGGCGGGGCTGGGAATTGCAGCATTTTGAAATGCATGCTCAGGCGCCGGGCTATTGGCCCGTTATTGCCTACCCGAAGGCCTGGTCGGCCTCAACCGAAGGCGAGGTGGCCGGCGAGGTGGTCTATCTGGAAGCCAGTACCGAAGAGGACCTGGAGCAATACAGGGGGAAACTGGCCGGCAAATTCGTGCTGATGGACACCCTTAGGGCCGTTGAAGAGTGGTTTGAAGCTCCGGCGGAGCGCTACGATGCCGAAGGCTTGCTGAAACTGGCCAATGAACCCATGCCCACCCCTCGGCCGCGCCGCAACTACCGGCGGCTGGGCGGGTTCCGGTTCAACCAGCTGCTCTGGCAATTTCTGGAAGAGGAGAAGCCGCTGGCCGTTCTGGACCGCAGCTACAAGGGAGACCTGGGCACAGTTTTTGTCTCCGGAGCCCGCTCGGGCGGCGATTGGGGCGATATTCGAAAGGAAGGCGTTTACGTCGTCCCCCAGGCAACGCTCGCCGTAGAGCATTACAACCGCATCTTCCGCCTGGTGCAGAAAGGCATTCCGGTAACCCTCAGCATGGAACTAAAGGGTACCTATACCAATCCGGACGGGATGGAGCACAACATCATTGCCGAGATCCCCGGTACGGACCTCAAGGACGAGGTGGTCATGTTCGGAGCCCACTTCGACTCCTGGCATGCGGCCACCGGCGCTACCGACAATGGAGCCGGTTCCACCGTTATGATGGAGGTGGCCCGCATTCTGCAGGAGGTGATCAAAGAAACGGGTATCCGGCCCCGCCGCACCCTCCGCCTGGCTCTCTGGACCGGCGAGGAACAGGGGCTGCTGGGAAGCCGGGCCTATGCCGGCCAGCATTTCGCCGAATTCCCGGAAGGGACATATAACCCGCAATCCCTCAAGCCGGAACAGGCCAAGGTTTCCGCTTATTATAACCTGGACAACGGCACCGGAAAGATCCGGGGAGTTTATATGCAGGGCAACCCCGATGTGGCCCCTGTCTTCCGGGCCTGGCTGGAACCGTTCAAAGACCTGGAGGCGGGCACTCTCAGCCTTTCCAATACGGGAGGAACGGACCATCTCGCTTTCGACGCCGTAGGTATCCCGGGGTTCCAGTTCATCCAGGATCCTATGGCTTACTTCTCCCGTACTCACCATTCCAATATGGATAATGTGGACCATCTGGTGGAAGATGACCTGAAACAGGCGTCCACCATCATCGCTTCTTTCGTGATGCATACCGCTATGCTGGATGAGATGCTGCCCCGTAAGGAGGTGAAAATGGCGGAAGAAGATGCGGACGGCAGCCGGTAGGGTCGTTGATAAGTAGATAGGGTTGATTAAGTAAGCAATCGACCCTATCAACCCTTCCCCCCTTACTCCAGGACGATAACCCTGAGCTCCACTTTCCGGTTTTGTTCTTTGGGTTGTTGATTGACCAGTTCGCCTTTGGCCTCCAGGGCGATCTTATCGATGCCGAATCCATTTTGAGTGACGACCAGAGCCACCTGTTTGGCCCGTTCTTCGGAGAGCTCCATATTGTAGATGTCGGTTCCGATATCATCGGCGTAGCCGGCGATCTCCAGGCGCTGAACTTTCTTGCGTTTCAGAGGGTCAAGAAAACTCTTAAGCATGTCCAGTTCCTCAATACTCATTACCACTTTGTTGAAATCGAAGTAAATGGTGTGATAGAATTCCTGGACGGCCGGTTTCCGGGCAGGTACCTCGGTGGTGTCCGGGGGCTGCGGGATTTCCGGTTCAGGGAATTCGAAAACGGACTTTAGCAGGATCTCGATGGTATAAAATTGCTTATTGTCCCATTGTGGGACGAGAAAGAGATTCTGATAGGGGTGAAAATACTTTTTATCGACCGTGATGTTCAGGGAGTCGCCGGCGGGTACGCAGAGGAAAAAACGGCCGTCGGGGCCGGTGGTTATTTGCGGGCGATCCCCAAAATGGACGGTGGCGGCGACGGGCATATCCATTGCACTGTCAATTACAAGGCCTTCCAGGAAGGTGACGGGGTCACTGTAGAGTTGTTCTCCGAGCTGGAACTTGTAGATGTCCAGGTTCCCGTACCCTCCCGGGCGTTCGGAGGCAAAGTAACCGGTAGTGCCGTCGGCGGAAAGAAACAGCCCCAGTTCCCGAAAGGCTGTATTGACGGGGGGGCCGAGGTTGATGGGAGTACTCCATTCTCCTTTATCGTCAAGCCAGCTCATAAAGATGTCCTGGTCGCCCATACCAGGATGGCCGTAGGAAGAAAAGTAGAGGGTGCGGCCATCATTGGTGATGAAAGGCGCCTCCTCATAGTCGTCCGTATTGATCCTGGGGCCGAGGTTGGCGGGGGTGCTCCAACTGCCGTCGGTTTTTCGTTTGCTGTAGTAGAGGTCCGATTTGCCCAGGCCCCCCTCCCTGTCACTGGCAAAGTAGATGGTGCTGCCGTCGCAGCTGATCGATGCCTGAGATTCCCACCGGGCGGAGTTGGCATATCCTTTCAGGGGAGTGGCTTCCCCGATCTCTCCCCCGGCGCTGACCAGAGCTTCCCAGATGTCGCAAACACCCAACCCGCCTTCGCGCCCGCAGGCGGTGAAGTAGAGGCGGCGCCCGTCGCGCACCAGCGTACACATCCCTTCATCATTGCCGCTGTTGATGGCTTTGACCGGGCTTCCCTTAGACCATTGGCCTTTTTCCAGCCGGCTTTCTAAAAGGTCTTCGTCTCCATCGGCGGTTTTGCGGGTGAAAAAGAGCTTTTCCTGGTCATTAGTGAGGTAGGGAAAATAATCGTCATCTTTGGTATTAACTCCTTTGCCCAGGTTGGACACCTGGGTAATGTTGATGAATTTTATGGAGTCCAGGGTCACTTCACAGGCCCGTATATTGCTCTGTAGTTTGGCGAGATAGCGTTGTTCCGCTTCGAGCTCCCGTTCGGTATTCATGCTGAAGGTATCTACCCTGGCCTCCTGCAGCTGTTTGAACTTTTTAAAACATTCCAGCGCCTTTTTGTGGTTCCCGGCTTTGTAATAAGCTTCACCCAGTTGGTAATAAAGCGAACGGGAAAAAAGAGAATCGGATTTCAGTACCGTTTCGTACTGCTCTACCGCTTGGGGGTAGTCGCGCAGCAATGCATAGCACAACCCCATTCCCCGGTGCGCGGCGCTCAGGCCGGGCTGTGCCTTAAGGCTGCGTTCGAAAAGCTTCAGGGCCTGTTCCGTTTTGCCATTCAGCAGTGCCGCCTCGGCATCCCGGTATATCTCCGCTGCAGTAGGGTTCCTGAAAACCTGGGCCGGAGCCGGTAGAGCACAAAAGCAGAAAAAGGCAATTAGCCATTGGAGAGCGTAGAGGTGTTTCATGAGATCCGGTTTTGGGAGTAGGAAATGGACCTCAAAACTAATTGTTTTTATTTTAATATTTCAAATTGCGTTCTCTAAATATTAAGGCGTGGGGTCGAGGCAGGCACGCAGGCCCCGGCATGGATTACGATTGATATCAATAAAGGTATATTACGACGGGAAGCTATCTTCCCGCCTGAAGGCATAAAACATTGGCGCGCCTTGAGAGTTGTTAAGAATAAAGGTAACCATTACCGAAGTCGTTATGATTATAATGATTATAAAAGTAATAATTACTTTTGTAATGAATTTCTGAACTTTTAAACCAAAGCCAAATCATGCCCATGAAACTGAAAGCTGCTTTGTTGTTCGCTTCCCTGTTCCTGATATTGACTTTTTCCTCTGCCCAGGAATTGAACCTTCCCCGCAAGAGCCCCAAAGCGGCGGCCGCATATACCATCGGTTATACTGAGGTTTCCATTGAGTATTCCTCTCCGGCGGTTCGGGGCCGGGAGATCTGGGGAGGAGTCGTGCCCTACGGCGAATTGTGGCGTGCCGGCGCCAATGAAGCAACCACTATTGAGTTCAGTACGGATGTTGAAGTCGAGGGGCAGCCCCTGCCGGCCGGAAAATATTCCTTTTTCCTCCTGCCTCAAAAGGAAGGAAAGTGGACGGCTGTTTTTAACAAAACCTGGGATCAGTGGGGCGCCTACAATTACGGCCAGGACCAGGATGCCCTGCGGGTGGAAGTGGACGCCCAGTTTTCAAAACAGATCAACCAGGAAAACCTCCGCTATGAAGTCATCGGCCAGAACATAGAGAATGGTTATCTTTTGCTGAGTTGGGAAAAACTGCGCCTGTACCTGCGCATCAAGGTGAACGCTATGCAGAAGGCCATGCTGGAGGTCACCCAGGCCCTGGCCGCTGCTCCTGAGGAGGAAAAATGGCGCATCAACGCTCAGGCCGCTGATTTTTTACTTTGGGTTGGCCAGCCGGAGCCGGCCATGCAGTACGTTGAAGAATCCATCCGGCAAAAGCCTTCCTCTTTCAACTACTGGATCAAAGCCCGAATCCTTGCCTTTCAGGAAAACTACCCCGAAGCCCTCGCCGAAGTTGATAAAGCCCGAAAACTGGCTGAAACCAACCCGGAGGATCATTATTACAACGATGCCAGAAAGGAAATAGAAGCCACGATTGAAAAGTGGAAAGAGCAATAAGACGCCCAACTCTTTTAAGCTCATGGACAAAAACAGTGAGACTAAAAGCATAGGGTAAGCCGCTGGCATTCAATCATTCACTAATTCATTAATTCTGTCCATTTACTTATACACCTACTTCAACACATACCCCAGGTTGATATACACCTGCACCGCCGCCAGGTTAGGGGAGTTGTCAAATTGGGTGTATTCCCACCCCAGAGAGCCGTTGGTGCGGAAAGTGGCGTCAGGCGGGACGCCGCTGAAATCGGCCTGTTTCCGGCTGATGCCCAGGCCGGCGCCGAATTCGAAGATAAACCCCCGGGCATACACCTGTTGCAGGCCGAGGTTGACGTAGCCCCCATGTTCCCGCTGTTCCATGTGATACGACAGGCGTTGCCGGTATCGCCCCTGTGGAGTGTTCCGCCGGAAATCTCCCTCGATATCGACATCCGTATATTGGTGGGTGTACATCAACTCTATGAAGGGAGCATAATCGCCCATTTCGGGTGGCCGCAGATAGTAGCGCACCGCTCCTCTCAGGCGGTGCCCTTTTAAATTGTCGATGGTGGGCTCCGGGAAAATGCGGAGCTTGAACAACGGGCCGCCCTCCAGGTGGCCGTAAAGGCGGGGAGCAATGATGTGTTCTGCAGCCAGGTTGAAACTGGGAGCAAAAGGATCGAACAGGCTGAGCGTCCCGTTCTTGAGGCTGAACCGGGGAGCAGGGGAAGGGTGGCCGGCTGTATCCGGAGCCAACCCGGAACTTTCAACCATTAAAGAATAACCAGAAACCTCCTTAGTGCCGGCGAAAGCGGGCTGAATTAACCCGGGCGCCAGGAGGAAAACCCAAACGGCCCACTTCCACCCCCTCATACGCCGATCGCAATTTCCGAAACGACTTTGATGTCATTCATATCCGTATAGTCCAACTGGACAATTCGGTCAGGGCCGATAACCAGCAGCAGCCCGTCCAGAGGTATGACGTCGATGGCGTTGAAGTGGGTGAGGTGGTGCAGCAATTCGATGTTCCAGGGGTCGGCGACGTCAAAAACTTTCAGGCCCCTTTCGCCCTCACAGAGGAAAAGCGTCTGGCCGTCCAGCCCAAGCCCGAACGGGCTGTCCATGTTATAGCTGGCCACCACCTCCGGGCTATTGAGGTTGCTGATATCGATGACCTCCAGCAGGTCGGCGGCGCCGGGGCCCGCCTGGCGGCAACCCGAAGCGCGCAGAGTGACATAAGCGTACTGGTTGTTGGCCACAACCGGGTCGCAGCTGACCACGTGCTGATAATTGCTGATGAACTCAGTGGCTCCGCCCTGAAGGATACGATAGATCAGCATGCCGTTTCGGGTGCCCAGAAAGAGGAACCCGTTGAGCGGGAAGATGGTCTCCACGCCTTCACCAATGTAAGCGGTTTCCAGAGGTATGGCCTCGTCGGCCTTACGGATGTCGAAGCTGTGGAGGCTGTTGTTATCAACGGTAAACAGATAGTCGCCTACAATCGTGAAGCGCGCCAGGGAGCCGCCGGTGCCGGTGCCGGAGTTGGAAAAAGCTGCCGATTCGCTGTCGCTTTCGGCGCAGCTCCACAGGGCGGCGAGAAGGATGGCTAAAATTACATTGCGTATCATGAGCAGGGATTGAATGAAGGATTGAATGAATGATTGATTGATTGGCGTTCCTCATTCCCTCAGCCAATCATTACTTTCTCTACCGCCAGCACTCGGGGCGTTCCAGTATCTTTTCGGCCCAGCCGATGATGGCGCCCATATTCGGGTCGGGGCATTCGAAGAAGCCAAAATAATCATCCGGCAGGGGAGCGCCCAGGCCGGAGAATGCATTTTCCACCCGGCTGACGACCCGAATATTATCGAGGTCGCTGATGTCTATGGCCACCAGGTCGGAAAGGTTGTTGGCGTACAATGTGCTGCCCTTTATGGCGATGTCGGAGTTGCCGGGAATCCGGATAAACTTAATGGGCTCCGGGTTGAACGGGTCGGTGTTGTCGATGACGTGGATGCCCCTGAGGGATTCGCCGGCGAAAAGGATACTGTCTTTGTAATAGATCTTGAACAGCTCCTGAATGGGTTGAGGAGGCTCGGCGCCAATATCGCGCCAGTCTCCTTCGTAGTAGATGGGGGCCAGGCCGGTAACCTGCTCCGGAATATCCACCTTGGGGTCAAGACAGCCGGAGAGCAGGAGCAGGAGGCTCAGGCCAAGGCCCGGGAACAAGGAGAGAGTCGGTTTTTTCATACTAAAGTTGTTAAACTGCCAGGAGGATAACGATCAGGCCTTGGCCATTGCTGCTTCGTTCATTTCGGTCAATACTTCGGCCATGGGCCTCCGCTCTATTTTGCTCCTGGCCCAGATCTTTATTTCTTCCCTTCCCCGGACTTTTTTGAATTTTTCTTCAGAAAATCCGATATCCTTCAGTAAGGCCTGGTAAGTCTTGCGTTCTTCACTTTCGATGTCTCCTTTTATGAGTTTTCGGAGATGCCCCAGGACGGTGGCGTCAAATTCAGAGTACATATCGTTATTTTTCAATATTTTTTTGACGTAGGGCTCCTTGTAGTCCAATTGGTCGTATTTTCCTTGTTCGAAGAGTATGAGCAGCTTCAGGATGCGCGTGAAGTACTGGATGTCGAGGCGTATATCCGTTTTCCCCACTTTTCTGATCTCACCGATATAGCGAAGAGCATCCTCATAATGCCCGGTGACGAAAAGAAGCAGTGAGGTATTGTAATAAAACGTGACGAGTTTGTCTTTGCGCAGGGGGTATTTTCTCCGGAAGTAATCCTTTATTTTTTCTTCCAGTTCTCCGGCCAACTTCAGGGCTTCATTGTAACAGTTTGTATTGATCAGGAACAGCAACTCGTAATGAGCCGTATCCTGGAAGTCTGAGGCTTTTTCCGTTAAAGTTCTGGATTTGAGCCGGCGGGCCTTCTCCAGGGTTATTTGGTAATTGCTATAATCCTTAAAGGAATGGCAATTGCCGAGATAACCAAACAGGTTAACCTTATACAAGCGGGGGTATTCTTCTTTAAAAATGGGGTATTTGTCCCACACTTCCAGGGTCTTTCCGGAGTGGTATAAGGCTCTTTCCTTGTTGATGTTCTCCACCAGATAGATAAATGCCCAGGCGTGGTGGTAGTAGAGTTCGCTGCGGAAAGAAAGGAATTTGCCCGGCTCCCGGAGGAAAGGCTGATTTTGGAGTTCTTTGATGCGGCGTTCCTTGTCCTTTCCCTGTTGGGTATTGCGGGTCCGGTAGAGAATGAAGGCCTGGTCCCTCAACCGGTTGGCCTCCGTTTCCTGGGCCAGCTTTTCCTGGGCGGCCTTCTTTTCCCGGTACAGTGCTTCAAACCGGGCAAAAGGAGATTTTGAAGGTTTAATGGAAAAAAATGCATGCTGAATTTCCAGGCCTAACAGGTCAATGAGGATGGAAAAAAGCTCGTACTTTTCTGCCAGGCGTTTGGCCTCCAGGGTGTATTCCAGGCTTTTTTCCGTCAGTCCTCTGCTGAATAAAAGGGTGGCCTCATCGTACAATTTTCGGACCCGGCTCTCCATGTCCCTGTCTTCATGAAGCAGCCGGAGTGACCTCATCAGGTTCTCGAACAGGTATTTTTTGGTAACGGCGAAACTCCTGGCCGGCACCTTTCCGGCTTTGTCTAATCGCTCCCGTATCAAGGCCTCATCGTACTTTTCCAGTTTTTTCACCTTGCTTACCTCTTCGTACAGGTATTCGTAGTTCTTCTTCCCGTTTTGCATTCCGGCAAATAGCCGGAAATAGCGGGATTCCGCTTTTTCCATGTAGTGAATGAGGCGCCATAAGTAATCACTTGGTTTCATTTTTATGTTTGAGTTTTTGTTTTTAGTGTATTTTCTCCCTCTGTAAACCTCTTATTTACAGGGTTTAAAGTTAGGTGTTTTTTTTGATCTTAAAAAAATGAGGTTTGGGATTTTAATAATGGAAGCTTTGTTGGGTTGCCGGCTAGGCACATTTTTTATTCTTTTGAAAGTAGAAAGTGGCTGAAAAGCGTTTGTGAAAGGCAAATTTGGCGGCGTGGCCTGAAAAGAGCAGGTTGAAATTTTGTTTGCTGTGTTTTTGGCTTTGTGTAAAAGTTTTTGCGCAAGGATGCCATGGGGGCGATTGTAGGGTTTTTTGAGAAAAAGAGCCATTTGGGATTCTTAATATAGGCTTGTTTCTCTTTTGCCCTGTCTCTGTATTCCCTCTAGTTTTGCCTCATACAAAAACAAATTTACACAGTTGAGTTATGCCCGCTCCCATTTTAATAGCCAAGCAGGAAAAGTATGGCGCTTTTACGAAGATAGGATCTATAAGCCTTACGGCGTCAGATACAAAGATAGAAATTACTGATGTAACCGGAGTAAAATCCTCCTTTGATATACCTGGTTCAGGATTATTGAGTTTCAGGGTCTCTGTTGCCGCTGAAACGGAAGGGGAGGGACAGAATTATTCTGTAGATGCCCAGTCCTCCCAAACCGGCACAACGGCAATCTATGAATTGACGGACCGGCTGACGCTGCGGTTAAAGCTGCAGGCGTCGGTGGAGCCGGCGGGCCTGACACTGAATTTCATTGGTGAAGATGAACAGGATGTCATGAGAGAAATGGCCGGGCACAGCCTGGTGCACAATGCTGAATTTGGGTTCCGGAAAGGGACGAGTTCTATTGTGCTTGAAGTATATCAGCCTTAACGAAACGAATAGACAAACACTGTATAACCCTAAGCGTGGCCGGGCTCAGAAAGAGCCCGGGTTACTCAAACCCGAAAACGATGACAATGGTAATGCACCAGAACGACGTAAAAGCCAGGGTAAAAGCACTGGAGCAACAAGTTGCCCAGCTCAGCAAAGCCCTGGGATTGACTAATGCAGAAGGGAAGTTGCAGCTTTCTTCCAAAGAGGCTGCGCCGCCTGGCCTGCGGTTTATGCACAGTAGAGAAGGAGATACTCCCCAGGTCTTTGGAACGATCGGAGCCGGAGATTTTGGCAATGGCTATCACGCACTCCGGGTGAAAGGGGTGGCAGACACCCGCCTGGACCTATCCTCCAACAGCGATGTCTTGCTGCGGGCTGGTGAAACGCTGAACATAAACACCCCCATTGTGAAGATTGAATCTTCAAGAGTCGATATGGATGGCGAACTGTCCGCCCGGTTGTGTGCGACCGGGCAGTTCACCTGGGAGAGCGGGAGCCCGCCGGTGCGCCTGGTCCACCAAAGCCACGGTATCCCGGTGCTTACCGAACTGAAAGGAAAATTCAAGAACAACTCCAGCGGCATAAAGATGTATGTCGATCCGGAGGACGGATACTGGTACCTTACTGGGGATAGCAGTAAGGGAGCAGAGATTTTTGCTCGAGTGATCTGTATTGGTAGAGTTTAAGGCGTCCCCGGGAAACACCTGATATCCTGTACGAAAACGCTCTTTTGCGCTCCCTCAAGACTGATAGTTTCTGCTGCTGCCGGGCCTTTCCACTGCTCCCGGCAGCTTTTTTCTTTCTACGGGCTTGTTTAGTTAGTCACATTTTCGCCTCAAAAGCACCACTCCCAAACAAGCTATAATGCAAAGATTGTCGGCGGCCTTCCTTCCTCCTGAATGCCTGGCCCGGATTTTTTCTTAAATTCGTAGGAAAGAAAAGCTATGGAAACGGCAACTCCCTCACTCGACACCTGGACCAGTTTTTTTCTCCTGGCAGCTGCCCATGGATATTTTCTGGCGGCAATTCTCTTCTCCAGCAACCGGGGCAACCGGCAGGCCAACCGGCTGCTCGCAGCTTTTCTGCTCGCTTTTGCACTGACCCTTTCAGAATATGTGCTGCACTGGACGCGGTACATCATCGACTTTGCCTGGGCCGATTCGTACTACGTTCCTCTCATTTTTGTTTTCGGCCCGCTGCTTTTCCTCTATTTCAAAGCCCTCAACCCGGAGGATGGCCTCCGGCGAAGAGATGCGTTGCACTTTTTACCCGCCCTGCTGATGCTGGCTAACCGCCTGCCTTATTACCTGACCGACCCTGCCGTGAAATCGGCCTTCCGGGCCGGCAACCGGGAAATGGCCGGGCAGATCCACTGGCCTTTCGCTCCTCTTTTCGGCGTTCAGGATTACCTGTTTATGTTGCACCTCGCGGCCTATGCGGTGCTGAGTTTCTGGTACCTTCGCCGGAACGGCTTCTGGCGTCCCGCCGGCGAGGAGGACGACAGTGTTGTCATTCGCCGCAACTGGTCGCGCACCCTGCTTTGGCTATATTCGGGATTCGTACTGGGGAACATTTCCTACTATTTGCTCGTCCGCACACCTTATTTTAACATTGAATGGGACTACGGCATTTCCCTTGCCATGACGGTTTTCATTTACGTGGTGGGGTTCCTGGGTTACCGGCAGCCGGAGATATTTGCCGGCGAACTCTGGCCACAGGCCTTCCTGGCGCCCAAATATCAGAATTCCTCCCTCACTCCCTCCGCCTCCCGCTCTCTGCTGGAGCGCGTGGTGGAATACGTCGAACAGGAGAAACCGTATCTCGATAACGAACTCCGCCTGTCGGGCCTGGCCGAACAACTGGACATTTCCATTCACCACCTCTCTCAGGTTGTCAATGAACAGCTGGGAAAAAGCTTCTCCGATTTCATCAACGAATATCGGGTGGAGGAGGCCAAACGCCTGCTGTCCAACCCCCGGTTAAAGGACCGATACGTGATCGCTATTGCTTATGAGTCAGGTTTTAACAACAAAACCTCCTTCAACAAGGCCTTTAAGGCGCAGACCGGGATGTCGCCGTCCCGATACCGGAAGAAAATGCTGGAAAAGGCTTCCGTGGAAGGGAGGAGCAGTGCTTGAAGTTTGGCGATGGTTTTTCTTTTGAATGTGATCTAATCCTGTACTTGTGACTTATGTCATTGTATTGCTAAGGGCAATAATTTAAGTTGGATTATCACTGAGCAATTTGCTCTTTCTTATTTTACCCCCTCCTTTTATCCGGCTTCCCGAACGACTTCCCTTTGCTGAATAGCCTCAATTTTTCTTAACCAAAAAAGACCGAAAATGAGACATTTGGTAAAGTGGTTAATGGCCACAGTATTTCTGATGATCGCCACTAATTGTCAGAAAGACGAATTCGATTCGATGGCTCTGCCATCCGTTACCGGGCAGGAGGAACAGGTTCTGCCAAGGTCGCTTGATGATGATGCGTTCAGCAATTTGCTCAATGCCTTCAGGGCTGAAATTCAGGCTTTAATTGACAACGGAACCCTGGAAGGAGTGAATGGCTACGGCATTCTGGGCAGGTTGGACAACATTGAGAAAAAGTATCTGGACGGTAAAAAGCAAGTGGCCTTGAACATGCTTAACGCACTGATCAATCACCTGGAAGGATTGCACAATGGCGGGGTTATCCCTCAGGAGTTATTCGAGGGGTTGCTGGCAGGTGTCCAGGGCCTCATCGACTGGGCTGAATACGGTTGTACGGAATTCCATGTTCCGTTTGCGTACAACGGGCTGAGTGTAAACCTCCCTCCTTCAGGAAACGTAACCCTTACGCCGGAACTCTTCCTGGTGAATGATGTTGGTTGCTGCGTTTTATCCTTCTCGGAGGATCCGGCCGATTGGGCTCTTGAGCTTAGCTGTGCGGATGAAGAGTATAAGGTAGTAGAGATATGGGTTACCAATTCTCTGGGCACTCAGGACTTTGCTCAAACCGCTCTTTATCTCCAGGATAATTTCGGAGTCTGCGAAGGCGGTACGAGCAATGAATGCGCGCCCATCGCCATTGCCTACTCCGGCTTGGCCGTTGAGCTCAATATGCAGGGAGAGGCGGCCCTTGCTGCCTCTCAGATCAATGCAGGCAGCATCGATGCCTGCGGCACAGGCAGTTTAAGCTTCTCGGCGAAAAAATCAAATGACGATAATGATCCTGCTGAATTCATCATCTTCGGCTTTGATGATGTGGGCATTGTATCCGTTGAACTTTGGGTGAGTGATGGGATACATGCTTCCAAAGTAATGGTGCAGGTTTTTGTCCAAGATAACATCGCGCCAATTTGACCGTTGTCAAAGAGGAAAAGAGGGCGGCTCTTCCGGAACCACCCTCTGACTTATAACTCACTCTGTAGCGGCCACAGCAATGCTGTAGGCCTTCAGTTCTATGGGGTTATCACAAGGTTTCTGATAATGCGCCTGCCTTCGGCTTCTATCTGTACATAATAGAGGCCTGCCGGCAGGCTCTGGAGGTTGATCTCCCGATTCAGAGTGGCGCCGGTGAGCAATTGCTTTTCGGACCAGGCTGCCTGCCCGGTGAGGTGCAGCAGGCTGATGGTGCACCGGGTGAGCGGCTCTTCTGTTTCCAGTTGCAGGAGTGTGCTTTCCCGGGCGGGATTGGGCGTAAGGGTGAGCTTACCCGGCAACCGGTTTTTGTCATCAAGGCCAACGATTCGGCACATTTGATTATTCTCTTGCTCAATATTGTGGATCTCATCAACCATGAACCCTTCGCAGGCTTCAACGACACCATCCGGCCATTCTATAATGATCTCGTCAATATCTGCGGCATCCCCCAGGCCAAAGTGCAGGCGGCTGCTCCCCGATTCGTGGGAGCTGGAGGCCACCTGCCGCATCTGCCAGGTTTCCTGCCCGTTGATGGTGGCCTTCACCCGGACGACGGCGCCGATGGCCATGGTGTTGGGGGCATTGCCCTTCAGGGTGAACTGCACCCAGTGGTTGTTATTGCCCTGGTTGAGGAAAACGGCAGTGTGCGGTTCCGTATCCGGGAAGCCACCATTGGCAACGGCTACGTCCTGAAAACCATCGTTGTTGAAGTCTGCTATGCCGGAGAAACCGTCCAAAATGGGGATCATGGCGCTTTCTTCCCGGTTCAGCGTTCCGCCGTCATTGCGGAATAAGGTGTTATGGTTATTGTAGAAAGAAGTGAGAAGCAGGTCGAGGTCGCCGTCGTTGTCGAAATCTGCCCAGGCGGCGGCGGCGGTATCGTCATCCTCCTCTTCCCAGCTACCTGCCTTCTGGCTGAAATGGCCCTGGCCGTCATTTTCATAGAGATGGTTTTGGTGGTCGGAAGGAGCGAAAAAATCGAGGTCGCCGTCGTTATCATAATCGGCCCATGCGGCGCGGTAGGTGATATCCATATTCTGGTTGAACAGCACTTCATCGGTATTGGGGGTGAAGTTGCCTGCTCCGTCATTGTAATAAAGCTGGTCGGTAGCGAAGGCATTGGCGGCGTAGAGGTCGGGGTCTCTGTCTCCATCAACATCGGCCCAATTACCGGAGAAGGTGAAAAGCGAAATATCTGTTACGAGGATATTTCCTGGATTGGCCTGAAAAGTACCATTGCCCTGGTTGGTGTACAGCGCGTTAGGCGCCGAACCGAAGGAGGTGCTGAGGTTGGCCAGGAAGATGTCCACCCAGCCGTCGCCGTTGATGTCTGCCCAGCTGCAGCCGGCGGTGCTGTGCTGTTCATTGGACGGCGGGCCGGCATCCACCTCCGTAAACCCACCATCGCCGTCGCCGGCCAGCAGCAGGTTCTCGGTATTCATTAAAGTGTTGAGGTTCCAGGCCGCCAGGTAGAGGTCTTTATGGCCGTCTCCGTTGAAGTCGGCAAAGGCGCCGGCGTTGTACCGGCCGCTGTGCGCCGGCAGGATGGTTGTGCTTACATCCTCAAAGCCGGAACCCGTATTCCGGTAGAGGGTATTCGACAGAAAGCCGGATGTAGAGCCGTTGAGGATCAGGATATCCTCCCAGCCATCTCCATCGTAATCTTCCACCTGGATGCCGGCGCCGTAATTTCCGTCAAAGGTTTGCCAGGGTTCGAAGTCAACGAATTGCGCCTGAAGGAAAGTGAAGGGGACGGCCATCAGGATGGCGCAGAGTAAGTTTTTCTTTTTCATGTCGGTAATGTTTATTGTTAATTCCTTTTAAAGTCCGCGAGCCAGTTATCTGAAACGAGGAGTGAGGTAGGCTCTTTATCTTAGTGTCCGGCAATAAGATGGCATTTCCGGGGCGAGGGCGCTGGTACTTTTGTCCCGGTTCTTTGGACTTTTGGCCCGATGGTTAACTATTCTTCTTTCGGAAGGAGCTGGGAGAGAGGCCGGCCTCTCGCTTGAAAGCCCGGGTGAAGTAGGCATGGTCTTTAAACCCGCATTCGAAAGCGGCCTGGGCGATGTTCAGGTTGGTGCTGGCCAGCAGTTGTTTGGCCTTTTCAATGCGATAATACCGGATGAGTTCCCCGGCGGAGCGGCCAGTGAGGGCGTCGAGTTTCCGGTAGCATTGGGTGCGGCTGATGCCCAGGGCCTGGCACAGTTCGGGGACGCCAAAAGCAGGGGCGCTCAGGTTTTGGCGAATGGTTTGAAGCACCTGCCTGAGGAATTCTTCTTCGGCGTCGGATTCTGTTCCGTGGCCAGAGGCAGGAAACGTCAGGTGAGCGTATTTCTCCCGGAGGGTTTGTCGGAGCCGTAGCGCTTTGCGCATCTGAATTTCCAGTTCCCGGGGGTTGAAAGGTTTTGCCAGATAGGCATCGGCGCCTCTGTCCAGGCCCTGGAGGCGGGACCGTAAGTCGGCCCTGGCCGTCAGCAGGATGATGGGGATGTGGCTGGTGCGCCGGTCTTCTTTCAGAAGGGAGCATAGTTCCATTCCATCCCGCTTTGGCATCATGATGTCGCTGATGATGATGTCCGGAATGTGCTCAATGGCCCGGGTAGTACCATCTTCCCCGTCGATGGCCGTCATGATCCTGTACTGGCCTTTTAGCAAGGTTTGCAGATAACGGGTGACATCCGGGTTGTCTTCTACGATGAGCAGCAGAGGGCTTTGGCCTTTAGTGGGTATCGTTTCGGCCGTTTTTCCTGTTTCCGCTTCCAATGAGAGCCCGCTCTTTATTTCTTCTGCAGGCTCGGTAATAGAGCTTTCTATAATGCTACCTGCCTCCACTGCTGCTTCCCGCGTTATGGGCAATTCAACAGTAAAGGCGGACCCTTTCCCTGGTTCACTCTCCACCGTTATTCCGCCTCCCATCAACTGGGCGAGTTCCCGGGCCAGGGCCAGCCCGATGCCGGTTCCTCCCTGAGGAGAGGAGGTAGTTCCCGGGCCAGGATGGGCCTGGTAAAAGCGGTTGAAGAGGTAAGGTAGTTTTTCTTCCGGAATGCCGATCCCGTTATCGCGAACGGTGATGAGGAGGAAACTGTTTGCGGGCGCCGTTTCTTCTTGTGAATAGCCGGGAGCAACATTGCGGGATTTAACCTGAATCTGTACCTTCCCGCCTTCCGGCGTAAATTTGATAGCGTTGGAAAGCAGGTTGCTCAAAATGTGAGAAAGGCGCTCCGGGTCGTAGTCCATTGTGAGTGAAGGCTGGCTGCTTTGGAAGTGGAGGGTGATGTTCTTGTACCCGGCGAGGGAATGAAAGGATTCCAGCAGGTAGTGCAGGAAAGGGATGATGTCGGCCTGCCGCATATTAAGTTCCAGCTTGCCGGCTTCCACGCGGGCCAGGTCCAGCATCTGGTTGACAAGGCGGAGTAGTGTCCTGGCATTTCGGGTGATCATTTTCACGCCTTCCTTCAGTAAGGCCTGAGGTTGGGCTCCGATCTGGCCGGCCATTCCCAGTATTATGGTAAGCGGCGTGCGGAATTCATGCGTGATATTGGTGATGAAGTGGTTTTTCAGCTCATCCACCTCCTGTAGCTGGGCTGCCCTTTGTTTTTCCAACTGTAGCTGTGCCTGGAGTTCCCATTGGCGTTGCTGGTAATGATTGGCGAAATAAAGGGCCGCCAGAAAAAGGGTTCCGTAGGCGCCGTAGGCCCACCAGGTACGCCACCAGGGCGGAGCGATGCGGATGGTTGCACTGGACAGGATTTTACTCCAGATGCCATCGGGGCTGGCTGCCTTCACCTGAAAAATATAGCGGCCCGGCGGTAGTTTGGAATACCGGGCCACCCGGCTCTGTCCGGCCTCGACCCACCCTTCTTCCAGCCCCTGCATCCGGTAGGTATAACGGATCTTTTCGGGGTAGCTGAAATGCAGCCCCTGGTACTCAATGGTGAGGCTGTTCCGACGGTAGGGCACCCTCATTTCTTCTAACGATTGTGAAGGTGGAGCGGCCAGGCTGTCCTTCCCGGAACGGCCTGTGGTAAAGATGCTGATGATCTTTACGATCGGTGCAGTGGGATTGGCCCGTATGCTGTCCGGATGAAAGATCGTGAACCCTATTGGCCCGGCGCTCAGTGTGATCTCCCCGCTGCCATTCCGCCGGCCAAACCGGCCCAGGCCGGCGAAGGGAATGCCATAGCTGCCGTCGTAGCTGTCCATCGTTTGTGTTTCGGGGTCGAAACGATAAATGCCCTCTCCGGCCGAAAGCCACAGGCGCCCCCGGCCGTCCTCCAGGATGACATTGGCCATATCCGACGGAAGGGGGTATTCCCGACAGGTGTAGTCATCGGGGTCCCAATGGCAGAAAATATAGCCGAGGTAGCTCAGCCAGTAGTGGCCTTTTGGGCTTTCGTGCATCCAGGCGGCCAGAGGAGAGGGGCCGTCGATCCGTTCGAACAGCAGGCTGTCGCGGCGTAGCGGGCCGTTGCGGATTACCCGGTGCAGGCCGTTGCTTGTCATAAGATAGATCTCACCCCGGCTGTCTTCGTAGGTTTGCCAGACTTCATTGCTGTTCAGGCTGCCGGGATGGCCATTCCGCCGCCGGTACCGGGCTACCACCGCCCGGCTTGTATCCAGGATGGTAAGGCCGCCGCCGATGGTTCCCACCCAGAAATACCCCTCTTCGTCCTCGTATATATGAATGATATAGCCTTTGGGCTCCGGATACCGGATGAAGCGTCCGGTTTCGGGGTCAAAGCGGTTTGGCCCGCCGGAAGTTCCTATCCATAAATTGCTGTCTCTGTCAATAAATAAATAGAGGGCGGTGCGGGAAGCCAGGCTGAAGGGGTTGCCTTCTTCGGGCAAGTACTGGGTGAAGGAATTCTTTCGGCGGTTATAACGGTAAACGCCGGTAGAATTGCTTCCCAGCCATATATCTCCTTCGGGGCCCTCGGTAGCCAGGGTGATATACACATCATCATCTCCGGGCGATGGCGGAATGCGATAATGGGAAAACTGGTTAAAATAGGGGTTGAGTTTGTACAGGCCGGTCAGCGCGGTAGCGATCCAGATGTTTTCAAAAGGGTCCTGCAGGATATCTGTTATAGTGGCGTCTTCCCAGGCAGCCGGCGGCTCGAACTTGTAGTTGCGGGCTGTAGCCGGTTCCCCTTTCAGCGCGTTCCGGGCATGGGGAAGGATGTACAGGCCTTCGCCCCGTGTGCCGATGTACAGGCGCCCGTCTGAGGATTCCAGCATGCTGGAAACCGGCGCTTTGCCGGAAAGGGGAACGGGCAATGGCAGGAATTTCCCGGGGGAATAGTCGAAATAGGAAATGGCGTTGACAATGCTTCCCGGCGGCCCGGTTTTTCTCCCGGCGGCCCAGATGCCTCCGGAAGGGCTGAGCGCCAGGGCAGCAGCCGATTCGAGGTTGGCAGGCTCTTCTTCCCCGGGTTGGAAATGGATGAACCTCAGGCTGTCTGAGGGATGTTGCCCGGCCTTTACTCTGGAGATCCCTTTATCTGTGGCTATCCACAGATCTCCGCCGGGGTGGAGCAGCAATGCCTGAATGGTATTGGAAAGGGGCCCGCCTTCTGTGCCGGCGGTAGAGGGGAAGTGGCGCACCTTCAGCTCTGGCTTATTCTGCCCCCCTTTGTTTAACAGCCTGGCATGATAAAGGCCCGTTTGGGCGTCTCCGATCCAAAGTTCGTTCCCGGCGGCAGCAACGAGCGCCGTAGGCCTGCCGGGGAAAGGCTGGCCTTTATCCTGCCGGATGGTAAAATGCCGATAAGTTTCCGTCGCAGGGTTAAAAAGGAAGATCTCTTCCCTGCCATTTATGGTAAACCAGAGGTTGCCATTTTCATCTTCCGACAGCAGGCTGATGACACCGTAGTTGAAAGGCAGGGATGATCCGGAATACAGGTAAGGCCGGAAGGAATAGCCATCGTATCGGACAATTCCAAAGCTGCTCCCCAGCCACAGGTAACCGGGCCGGCTGCTGGCCATACAGTCCAGTCCCTGCGAAGGCAGCCCCTCGCTCTGGGAAAACCGCTCGAAATACAGGCCGTTCACGTACCGCTTTTCCTGAGCGTAATGGGCGCCGGGGAACAGGCAGGCCACGATTAGGCAAGCCGTCAGGGCGGGGATAAAAAACAGTTGTCGGGGCATAATGAAGGCCTGATAATGCAGGTAACAATGTATCCGATCATGCCCTGATTTTGCCTAACGATGGTCAACCGGGAGGGGTGATTTTTATCAATACCAGCTTTTTCTCACTCCACATCCACCTTCCGGTACGCTTCGACCACTGCCATTTCCCCTTCTTTCCCCGGCTTCGAATTACCGTGTTCCATCCCCAATATGCCGTCGTACCCCTTCTCATGAATGAACCGGAAGACATTTTTATAATTGATCTCTCCGGTGGTCGGCTCATTTCTGCCCGGGTTGTCGCCGATCTGGAAGTAGGCGATCTCGTCCCAGGCTTTTTCGATGTTGGGAATGAGGTTGCCCTCCTGTATCTGCTGGTGGTAAATGTCGAAGAGGATCTTGCAGGCAGGGCTGTCAACGGCTTGGCAGATCTGGTAGGCCTGGGCGGCTTTGGTGAGGAACAGCCCCGGGTGGTTGTAAAAGTTCAGCGGCTCCAGGACCATCGTCAGCCCGTGGGGTTCCAGGATGGCGCTGGCCTGCTTTAGGGATTCGACAACGTGGGCCGTCTGATAGCCGATCTCCTGCCGGAGGTCCAGGTGGCCGGGCACGACGGTCATCCACCGGGCGTTGACCCGTTTGGCTACTTCTACGGATTCATTGATATGATACAGGAATTCTTCCCGCAGGTTTTTATCTCCGTTGGCCAGGTTGGGTTCGTTCCAGTAGATCTTATGGGCGACAAAAACACCCATTTCAATGCCCAGTTGCTCCATGAGCTTGCCCATTTTCCGCTGTACGCCTTCCTCCCTGTCCTTCATTCCATTGTCTTCGAAGGCGCGGAACCCTTTGTCGTGAATGAATTCAAGGTGCAGCACGGGGTCGCCGCCGGTATGCTCTTTGAACATGCCCAGGTGAGTGGCAAATTTCATTTTAAAAGGCTCCTCCGCTTCGGATGATGGGATGGAGGCGCTCAATGCAGCCGGCCCGGCGAGTGCGGCCGATGCCGCTAAGCTTGATTTGACGAAGGTTCTTCTGTTCATAATCGAAAGGTTATTTTTCCTTAATGATGATACTGGCTTTGGGGATGATCTGTTTAATCCTTTGTTCCAGGCCGGGCTCCACACTGAGGGCGGAGGCCAGAGCATCGGCCGTAGTGCAGTCGGGCCCCATTACGGTTACCTGCAGGCTGTGGGTGGCGCCGAGGCCGGTGCGCGGGTCGATAATGTGGCTGTACCGGCGCCCGTTCCACTCCAGGAAACGATAGGTGTCTCCCGAGGTTGCTACTGCCTGCCGGGCAATTGTCAGCATGGTGTCGTTTCCGACAGCCACTTTCCAGCCGGCTTTATCCGGCGGCGGATCGCCGGCCCGCAGGTCGCCGCCGCCGTCCACCAGGGCTATGGACAGCCCATTTCGGCGAAGCACCCTCATGGCTTCATCCACGGCGTATCCCTTGGCGATACCGCCCAGGTCGAGGCGCATGCCGGGAAGGAGCAGGCGGGCCTTCTGTTGAGAATTATGAAATTGCAACAGTTCGATGCCCACCTTCTCCCGTGCGGCCTTTAGCGCTGTGGTATCCGGGAATTCGCCCTGCCTGAAGGCTTTTCTCCACAGCTTGCTGAGCGGGCCGATGGTAGGGTCGAAGGCGCCATCGGAGAGCACGGCTATTTGCCGCGACCTTTGGAGCAGGAACCACAGCTCGCCGCTCACAGCAACCCATTGTCCATCCCCTGCCCGGGCGGAGAGCCGGCTGAGCTCGCTGTCTGCCCGGTAGTCGCTCAGCATGGCGTTCAGGCTGTCGATGCGGGCGAAAGCGGCAACAGCGGCAGCCTGAGCCTTCAGGCTGTCTTCCTCATAAAGCACGATGCGAAACAGAGTGCCCATCTGAGGGTGTCGGAATTCCCACCGCTTCAGGCTCTCCTGCGCATTCGGCAGAAACCAGAAGCAAAGGAAAATTGCGGTTGTTAAAATTCTCATGCCTGCAAAAAAAACGGGGGCGCCACCTCACTCCTGCACCGCTCTCTGATACACCGATAAGTATATGGACTGAATTAATGAATGACTGAATGATTGAATACCAGCGCCTTAAATGGCACTTTGTGTCTCACTAATCGTGTCCAGGTACTTACACTGATACACTGATACACAGATACACTATTCTCTTCACAACACCTTCGTCTCCCCCGGCACCGCCACCGGATACAAGCCGTTCTCATCCGGCAGTACCGGAGGTTCGGCATCCCAGGCATAGCGTTCGGGCATCAGGCTGAGTTCGGAGTTGAGAGCCGCATCCCATTCGATGAGTTGGCCCGAATAGGTGGCCATTCGGCCCATGATGGCGGTCATGGTGCTTTTGGCCGCATTCTCGGCGTCGGCGTAGCGGTATTCTCCTTTGGCGATGGCGTCGAATAGCAGGTCGTGCTCTACCTGATAGGGGTTGGGGTCTTTGCGGCCATCGTGGTCCAGTAGTACGTAACCGCTGGGCGTTTGGATAACTCCCGGTTCAGGCGCCGAGCCGTTGGTGCCCTGGAAAGACTCCGTAACCTGATAGTAAGTATCCTTCATGTGGCGGCACTGGCTGAACATGCGGCTTCCGTCGGCGAACTCGTATTCTACGGTGTGGTGGTCGAAGATCTCCCCGTATTCCTTGCCGGTGCGCACCAGGCGGCCGCCCATGCCATGAGCTTTGACGGGATAAGCCTGCTTGGCCCAGTTGCCCACATCCAGGTTGTGGATGTGCTGCTCGTTGATGTGGTCGCCGCAGAGCCAGTTAAAATAGTACCAGTTGCGCATCTGGTATTCCATCTCCGTCTGGCCTTCCTGGCGCGGGCGCACCCATACGCCGCCGCTGTTCCAGTAAACGTGGGCGGTGACGATATCGCCGATGACGCCTTCGTGCAGCATTTCCATCCAGCGCAGGTATTTTTTTTCATAATGGCGCTGCAGGCCCACCACCACATTGAGCTGTTTCTTTTTGGCCTCCTCAGCCGCTTTCAATACCCGCCGAACTCCCGGCGCGTCAACCGCCACCGGCTTTTCCATAAAGATGTGTTTACCGGCCCGGACGGCAGCCTCGAAGTGTATAGGCCGGAAACCCGGAGGAGTGGCCAGGATAACCACATCGCAGAGCGGGATCACTTTCTGGTAGCCTTCGAAGCCGGAGAATTTATGCTCTTCGGCGACGTCGAGGCGGCTTGCTGGCAGCTCATTGTTTTCCAACTCAGCCTCTATTTGTTTCAGGCTGTCGTCCAGGCGGTCGCGGAAAGCATCTGCCATGGCTACCAGGCGGACGTTCTGCCCGGAAAGCAGGGCCTGAACGGCTGCTCCGGTGCCGCGCCCGCCACAGCCGACCAGCCCTATCCGGATGGCATCATCGCCCTGTATGTGGGCCCTGGCGGCCAGCATGGAGGGAGCAAGGATCAGGCCGCCGGCGGCAGCGCCGGCGGTTTTGACGAATTCTCGGCGGTTGAGTTCTTTCATAGGTATTAGTCTTTTATGGCGGTTTCAAAAAATTTTTCCACTTCTTCAGGAGGGGGCTGTTGCTCCGGCCGGACAATGCGGAAGCCCACAAAGGGCGAATCGGTGTTCCACCAGATGCTTTTGGGGATCTGTGGGTCGCGGGCCTGCCATCGCGCCTGCGACTTCTGGCGTTCGCGGCAGTTGCACTCCCCGGGATCGCTGTCGTAAGATCCTCCTTTAACGGTGCGGGAATGGCGGCGGGTGGGCTTTACCCAGGGGTTTTGGTTGTTCTCGCCGATGGATTCCAGGTAATTTTTTTCGTAAAAGTCCAGTGTCCATTCGGCAACGTTGCCGAGCATATCGTACAGGCCCCAGGGGTTGGATGCTTTTTCTCCGGCTTTGTGGTATTTTTCAAAGCTGTTGTCGTAAAACCAGGCGTATTTTTCCAGCTGGCCTTCCTCCGGCTGCCAATTCTGGCCGGCAAGGCAGGCATACGTCCACTCCGCTTCTGTGGGCAGGCGGTAGAACTGGCCGGTTTTCTGATAAAGCCACCGGCAGTAGCGCAGGGCTGCCTGCTGGGTCATGCTCACCGCCGGAAAACCGCCGGCAGTGCCCATTCCGTAGGTATAATCCAGATAGGGTGGAGTAGGGCGGCTGACGGCATCGGCAGAGAAATTACCGTCCGTCCGGTTGCTGGCGTCGCTGTCGTTCTCCCGGTGCTGGAAAAGAACAAATTCATCGTGGGTGACTTCCTGTACGCCAATCCAGAAGGCATCGAGCCGCAGTTCGGCCGTGGCGCCGTCCTTTTCTTCCCACACCAGTGTGCCTTCGGGAATATGGGCCAGCTGAAAACTGGCCTCAGAGCCAGGAATATGTACCATTTCTAAAGACTGGGCCTGAAGGGAGGAAAAAGCTGCCCAAAGCAGGAAGGTGTGTAACTGGCCTTTCATTTTGTTCTTTCTTTAGGCCATCTAAGGTACGCAATGTATTCTTTTTTTCCACGGGGAGGGTTACCCAACTGGGCACTTTTGGATTGGGTAAATGTGTATGGGTGTAAAAGTGTAAGTAAATGGGCAAAATGGTTTGATTGTTGAAATGGCTGGATTGCTCCAATGGGGCGTTGACTGCCAACCATTTAACAATCCAGCAATTGAACCATTTAATTTGGCGGGCTACTTAGAAGAGAAAGGTTGCGAAGAGCAATCTGCCACGGATAAAAGGCCGGTGGCCAACCCGGGAATACGAGTTGGCCACCGGCAGCTGGCAGAAGGAAGGGCGGCTTTTAAATTGCGTTTCACTCTTTAAAGAAAGCCGTCGTCATTTGTCCGCCTGTCGTTTGCAGCCTCAGGTAGTATTGTCCGCCGGCCAGCTGGCTGACATCCGCCTGTTGGCTGGCATGGTGCAGGGTAAGCTGCTGCACCAGTTGGCCGTTCTCACTGAAGATCAGGCCCCGGGCCGGCAATAGTGCTTCGGGAAGCTGTATGTTCAGCTGAGAGCGCACCGGGTTGGGAAACAGTTTTACCTGTTCCAGCAATGGGTTGGAAACGCCGGTGATTTGGTTATTAGTTACGAAGTTGCCACGGGACACCAGCCAGTAATCAGGGTCAAACTGCACCAGTTCGATTTCGAACGGGATTTCGAACTGGAATAACTGGCCCTGTTCGGTATGGTCGAAAACGATGGTCTTCTCCTCGCCGCCGGCACTCCGGAAGCGGACGGGCACCGGCATCTCGAAGAAGTCAACCGATGAGTGGGAAGTAACCTGGCCGATAGTGGCATAGACTGTGTTGCCTTCCTGCCACCAGTTGAAGCGGTAGGAAGGGTAGCCCTGGCCGTAGAACCAGTCGTTGAAAAACTCGGCCAGGTCCTGGCCGCTCTGTTGTTCCAGGTGGCGCTTCAGGTCTTCGGTGTAGGCATAACCATAAGCGAGGGCCGGGTCGCTCAGGTAGTTGCGGAGGGCCTGGAAGAAGTCTTCGTCACCTAGTTTCCACCGCAGCATGTGCAGCAGCATTGCTCCTTTAGCGTAGGAGAGTCGATAATTAAAGATCCGGTTGACCGAAGTGGTGTCATCGACCCATACCGACCCGCCCATCTGGTTGGTGACCGAGGAGATCTGGTCCTGCAGCCAGGACTTCCAGGTATTGGGGCCGGGGTTGGGGCCCAGGCCGTGTTCGTAGTTCAACCCATCCAGGTAGGTGGCGAAACCTTCGTTGAGCCAGATGTCGGCCCAACTGCCGCAGGTCACCTTGTCGCCGAACCACTGGTGGGCCAGCTCGTGGGCCTGTAAACTGTAGGAGTAGCCGCCCATGAAGCTCATGGTCTGGTGTTCCATACCGCCGCCCCAGCCAAACTGTGCGTGTCCGTATTTTTCATCGGCATAGGGATAAAGGCCGAAAAGCTGGTTGTAGAGCTGCATGGCCTCGACGGAGGCCCCGGTGGCGTTCTGCCAGCTGGTGAGGTTTTCCGGAAAGACGTAATTGAGCACCTCGATCGGCTCTCCTCCATCAACCGGGACGAAGTCGGAGTAATGCGCGTAGTTGGTCACAGCAATGGCCACCAGGTAAGCCGCGATGGGGTGGTTGTGCTGCCAGTGATACACCTTGTCCGCGCCATCTTCGTATTCTTTCACCAGGACTCCATTGCTGGCCACGCGATACTGGGCCGGTGTCCGTACGTATATATCAACCCGATCTATTTTGTCATTCAGGTCCTGCTTGCAGGGCCACCAGTCCCGGGCGCCATAGGGCTCGGAGAGGGTCCAGATGATGGGTTGCCCACTGTGGGAAGATTTGATAAAAGAACCGAAACCCGAATCGGGAGGTGCGCCTTCGTAATCAACCGTTACGGAATCCAGCTGCCCCAAAGGAAGGGCCTGGGGGAAGGAGATCACCATTCGGTTGTCAACCAGCAGGACATCGGTCAGCGGGTTGCCGTGATATTCAACTGAATTTACTTGTAAGCCGTTGGAAAAGTCAAAATTCAATTGGTCGAAGCCATCTTTTGTTGGGGAGAAGTAGGTGGTTATCTTTCCCTTGATGTAGAATACGCTGGGATCAACTTCCCACTCCATCCGCTGGTAGCTGATGTCATAGTTATCGGTAAACGGAGAAGAGCGGAAGTTCAGCAGCGCCTCTTGAGCATGCTGTTCCTGTGCCGCGATCTGCGATAGGTCTTTACAGCCGAATTCTTCAGTTTGCGAAAAGGAGAGGAAGGATAACCCCAGAAAAAGGAGGGGTAGCAGTATCTTTTTTTCCATGATCTGTGTTTTTACGAATTATTGACCCCGGGCAATTTAGGGTAGCAATAAGACTTTTAAGGTGAGTATTGTCACTTAAGGAGGGGTACTTTTGTCAGGATTTACACATTTGTGAGGTTTAACCATTACTTTTTGTACCTTCGTTCCTGCTCTGGTTTTAGGGAACTCCTGTGTAAGCATTACCTGCTGATTCAGGGACTGTACCCGCAGCTGTGAGCTCCGGGGGACGCTTTCCGGTTATCGGCCTGGCGTTCCGGCCGGTTTGCCATTGGCCACTGAATTTGTTCGGGAAGGCGGCAACCCGGTGGAGTGAGTCAGAAGACCTGCCAGAGCGGATGTTTCATTATTGTCTTCGGGCTAAAGGCAAGATGGATTGTCAGGTTGGGTTAGCTTTACCCCGGCCGTTTACCCCAAAGCCGGAGCATCCGTTTTTGGCTAATAACAGCTTCCTGCAAGGCCCAATTTATGACCGGCCTTTTCCATCTGTCTTTCCGCCCGTGCCAGCTAAACCATCTACATGGCTGTTTCCGGGTGTCATTCTCCCCTTTATTTTCTTTTTTTCGTTGTGCTGTTGTTACGGCCAGAGGCCCTTATGGGCCAACCCGACACCATCAACCTCCCGGAGGTAGCCGTCACCGCTTCGCGCCTGCGGGGCTGGCAACCGGGCCAGGAACAATCCATTACAGACAGCCTGAAGCTTTCTTTCCTGAAGACGGAGAACTTGTCGGAGGCACTCCGTTCCCAGGCCGGTGTTTACGTGCGGGATTACGGGGCCGGCAATATTTCCACAGCGGCGGTTCGGGGTACTTCCGCCGGGCATACGGCCGTGTTGTGGAACGGCGTGCCCATCCGGGACCCCATGCTGGGCCTGGCTGACCTGAGCATCCTTCCCCTTTTCTTTTTTGACGATGTCCGCCTGGCTTTGGGAGGGGGAAGTTCGCTATGGGGTAGCGGCGCGCTTGGCGGCGTTATCCACCTGGGAAGCCGGCTGGAGGAGCAGAAAGGGTTCGAAGTGGATTATCAGGCCGGGGCCGGCAGCTTCGGTAGCCGGGGGCAAGGCCTGAAACTGGGGTATGGGAAGAACGGTTTCACCAGTTCCACCCGGCTTTTCTTCCGGTCTGCGGACAACGATTATCTCTACAAGGATCTATCCGGAACGGAAAAACGCCTGCCCAATGCCCATGCCCGGCAAATGGGCCTGATGCAGGAAAATTCTGTAGAACTACCCGGGAACCACCGTCTGGGCATTCACCTCTGGGCGCACCGGGCCGATCGGGGAATCCCTCCCAGCCGGGTGCAGCCGTCCGGCCGGGCTCACCAGGAGGATGAATTCCTGCGAGGTATTCTCGACTGGCAGTGGGCGGGAGCGCGCAGCAGTTGGATCACCCGCGTGGCGGCTTCCCAAAACCGCCTTCTGTATTCCGATTCCCTGACGAATACCTTTTCTGACAGCCGGACGCGGTCGCTGCTGGCGGAAGCCGAGGGCACCCATAGCCTGCTTCCCGGCCTGGATGCCAAGGCAGGGGTACAGTTCAATTATCTGGATGCTTCCTCTGATGTCTATTCCGGCTTTCCCCGGCAGGACAGGTGGGCGGCCTTTGCCGCTTTGCGCTGGGAAAGCACCGGCGGGAGATGGCAGGCAGTAGCCAGCGGCCGGCAGGAATGGGCCAATGGCCGTGCTGTTCCCTTTACGCCTTCGCTGAGCCTGCATTGGCGGAATAGAACAGGGTTGCAGGCAGGCTTTGCTGCTTCCCGCAATTACCGGCTGCCAACCTTTAATGACCTGTACTGGCCTAATGCCGGCAACCCCGGCCTTCGGCCGGAACAAGGCTGGAATCAATCCTTGTTTATCGAAGCAGATAAGGACTGGAACCGCTGGGAGGCTCTTTTTCGCCTTTCCGCCTTCAATTATAATGTTCAGGACTGGATCATCTGGCTGCCGGAAGGCGGCCTGTTCCGGCCGGAGAATGTCCGGCGGGTTTGGAGCCGCGGCGGAGCAGCCCGCCTGAGGCTGGAACGGGAACTGGGGAGCGGTGCCGTCGGCCTGGAAGCCGGTTACAGCTTCACGCGGTCCACCAATGAGCGCTCCAAAGATCCTGGGGACCCCTCTGTTGGCAAACAGCTCATTTATGTCCCGCTGCATCAGGGCAGCGGCAGCCTGTCCTGGCGCAGCGGGAGCTGGTACATCGCCTATCGGCAGGAGTGGGCGGGGCGCACCTACACCCTCTCCGATAATTCCGATTGGCTGCCGGGGTTTGCGGTGGGGGCTTTGCACTTGTCGCGCGAGTGGCGGTGGAAAGCCTTTTCCGGGCGCCTGTACGCCAGGTTGGAAAACCTCTGGAATAAAGATTACGAACTCGTTGCCAACCGGCCGTTGCCGGGGAGGCATTACCAAATAGGATTGAATATCCACTTTTCAAAAAAATAAATGAAAGATATGCGGATCTCCTTTCTTCTGGTGCTGATTGCCATTATTGGACTGAGCAATTGCCAAAAAGGCGATGAAAACCCCACTCCGGATAATCCGCTGGTGGAAGCCGGCGGGGGAGTGCTTGTTGCCAATGAAGGCGGCTTCAACGACGGCAATGCGTCGGTGAGTTATTTTCACTTTGAGGACAAATCGATCCGGCAGGGACTTTTTGCTGAGGTGAACGGGCGCCCTCTGGGGGATGTCCTGCAGAGCATTACCCTGCTGGGAGATAAAGCCTATCTGGTGCTCAACAACTCCCAGCGCATCGAGGTCGTGGATGTGCGCACTTTTGAATCACTGGGCGCTATCGCAGTACCGGGTTCTCCCCGCTATTTTCTGCCTGTTGATGAAGAGACAGCCTACGTGTCTGACCTCTTTGGAGGAGTAGTCCACGTCCTGAGCCTCTCCAACCAGGCTGTAACCCTGTCTATCCCATTGCCGCAGAACTGGGCCGAGCAGATGATAAAGGTGGGGACGGAAGTCCTGGTTTCCTGCCCCAGCTCTTTCGGGCAGCCGCCCAGCCGGCAGCTGTTCGTGATCGATACCGAAAATCACGTCCTGGCGGACAGTATTGAGGTAGGGCTGAGCCCTTCGGCCATGGTTGAGGATGGAGATGGGAAAATATGGGTGCTCTGCTCCGGCGATCCTGATACCGCTACTCCCGGTGGTTTGTACCAGGTGGATCTGCAAAACAGGACTGTTCTGCAGAGCTTCCCCTTTGCAGACAACAACATTGGCTTTGCCCCCCGCCTGGCCATCGATGAGGCAGGGCAGCGGTTATATTATACCAAGATCGATCTGTACGCCATGCCTGTCAACGCCAACGAGCTGCCTTCCGAGTCTCTGATCTCCGCTGACGGCCGCGGCCTATACGGCCTGGGCATAGAACCTGCCACGGGAAACATCTGGCTCGGCGATGCGGGCGACTACAAGAGCCGGCAGATGATCTATCGCTACGATCCGAACGGAAATCTGCTGGACTCGGCGCTGGCGGGAGTGGCGCCGAATGGGTTTTATTTTTATTAGAGGGGCATAAGTGCATAGGTGTATAGGTGTATGTGGGGGGCGACGTACGCCTACACCGCCTTTGACCAAGCTTATTTCCCTTTTCGGTACAAATATCGAATCAATCCTAAGGTTTGGTAAATGGCTTTATCGGCAAGTTTTTGAAGTTCCTGGATTTTTTCAGCTGGCAGAAAATCCAGCTCTTCGAATAAATTCCCCTAATTTGCTGTAAATAAATACTTTCCGGGCTAGTTCTCTGGCGGATTGCCAGCAATGAAGGCCTTCAAATTGAGTTAATTTTTCCATCTTTACAGAAGTATTAGGTTTCTATAGTATTAGTCGCAGAAATCCTGAAATTCCATAAGCATCAAGAAACTTTTTTCATTTTTTGGATAAATATTCCTCCCGAATCCCCCTATACACACATACACACATACACACCCAAAATGATCTATTACAAGACAAATGACAACTGGTTTGGCGATGTTCGGCACCTTGCTACCAGCTGGACCATGGTCCGCATCATGCGCTCGGTAGGGCTGATCGGCGTTTATTCCGCCGTCGTATGCGGTACTATAGAGTATTTCGGATGGGGAAAATTCATTCAGATGAATACCTCCATTTTTTCCCTCCTCGGCGTCATTCTCAGTATCTTTCTGGTGTTCCGCACCAACTCGGCCTACGACCGCTGGTGGGAGGCCCGCAAGCAGTGGGGCGCCCTGGTGAACAACACCCGCAACTTCGCCATCTACGTGCAGTGCATGTTCCCGCCGGAAGATAAGGAGGTGCGGCGCTTCTTTGGCAAGCACATTTCCAATTTCTGCCTGGCCCTGGTGGAGCACCTGCGGGAGGGAACCAGGCTGGACAAGCTCATCTACCTGACTGAAGAGGAGCGGGCCGAGTACGAAACAAAAGGGCATATTCCGAACCACATCGCCCTGCAGCTCTTCGAACGCCTGGCCGCCGCCCACCGCAACGGCGAGATCAACGAGGGCGACTACATCAACATCAAGGCCCAGCATCAGAGCCTGCTCGATATCCTGGGCGCCTGCGAGCGGATCAAGAAGACGCCCATCCCCTTTTCCTACGCCGTTTATCTCAAGATTTTCATCACCGCTTACGGCCTGCTGCTGCCTTTTGCCCTGGTGAATATGTTCCATCTGTCGGCTATTCCCATTTCCATGTTCATCTTTTTTGCCCTGCTCGGCGTGGAGCTGCTCGGCGAAGAGATCGAGGACCCCTTCGGGCTGGATTGCAACGACCTGCCTACCGGCGATATCGCCCATACCATCAAAGGCAATGTGTTCGAGATCCTGGAAAGCCGGACGGGGGCAGCGGTGAAGCGGGAGTTGTATGAGAAGGTGTTTTAGGTTGAGGTTAAGGTTGAGGTTTAGGTTGAGGTTCCGGCAACATACAACGAGCAACCTGGCTAACGGCTTGGTTTTCAAAGTCGCGAATCCCGAAATGGCTATCCGTCTAAGGTTGGACATTATTGATAGACAAGCAGTTGTAGAATGCTGGCCGCCATTCCGACTTCCCATTTCCGACTTCCGACTTTTGTCCAGCGTTAGAATGCCAGCCCCCGAAATCAGGTTATTCAATAGCTGGCTACCGCGCTTTTCGCGGGAAACTCAACCCCAGCGTAAGCGTAAACCGCTGGAAAGACTTTTTTTCTTCCCTGCCGTAGCAGATATTGGGGTCTTCCATATTCCACCTTTCGTCGTATTCCGTAAAACGAAGTGGCGTCGTAAAGAAGCTGCTGGCGCCCAGCGTCAGGATGCCGATGCGGAAAGCTGCCGCCGGCCGGAAGTAGGGGTCGAATGCCGGCTGATATTCCTGGTTGCAGTACCAGTCGGTGGAATGGCTGACACCCAGCACGTTCCCTGCATCCAGAGAGAACAGCCAGCGGTTCCGCTCCAGGCGGCCCTGCAGGCCGGCGCCCATGATGCCATAGCTCACACTGCTTCCCATGTCCAGGGAGCCGGTATAGGCGATGCCCAGGCCGTACTTGTCCTTCCAGCGCTTACCGAACTCGGTGTGAAATTCGGCGAAAATATGCTCGCTGAAGTACAGGCCGATGTTGATGCCGCCGTAGAAGGATTGGGCGGAGGCGGGAGAGGCAATCAGAATGGTGAAAAAGATGGGGAGAAAAATGGCCTTTTTCCAGGTCGTGGGTTTTGGTGTTTTCATGATTTCAGTTTAGGTTTTGATGAATTGGATTATTGTTTTGAGGCTTCCTTCAAGTTTATGTTCCTCTTCACATTCTTCACCAATAAATAAAACATAATCAGCAGGTTCATCCGGGTAGAAATAGATTTCGGCGGACTTTTCTTCGTTTTTGAGCTCGACCACGATCTCTCCATTGGGGCCGGGAGCGGTAAAATAAACGGGAATACCAAAGCGGTCGAGCTGCTTAATGAAACTGATAGCTTGCTCTACAGCATTTGGCGAGGGAGGGGCTGCATTATAGCTATCCCAGTTGGAAGTGAGGTGGAGGAAGGTTTTTACTTTACTGATTGCTTTTAAGGCATCGGGGGACAATCTTGGAGTGACATCAGTTTCATGGACAACAATTCCACTGTCAAAGACAGCTGCCCTTCTCCAGAAATTATCCACCATCTGGCCCTCCAGGTAAATAGAGGTATGGGGAGATGTATTCTTCCTCGTATATTGTTCAAAGGAAACTGTCATAAAAGGCTCCTTTTGTCATTTCTAAAAACAATTTATGTGTATGACGATGTGCACTTTGTAGCTTGGCCAATATTTCCTCACGATGGAAATGCCCTACCTCGACGACTCCGATTTGCCAGATCAAAACGGGATCCTCGCTTTGCTTACTGCGGTCACTGCTGACCGTGATATTCAGTTCTCCTCCCCCTTCCAGTTCAAATGATTGATTGATATTAAAATGCCGGAGTGTGCCTTCATGGGTGAAATGGTTCTTCAGGTCAATTTTTAAATTTTTTGTAACTATTCAGCATCATCGGCGGCAGCGGCAGAAAATGCTCTGTTTTGCCCCTGCCCTTTAGGAGCAGAGCGGCTTAGGCACATACAGCGTACACTATTTGCCATTAAACATGAATAACTAATTCATAATTCAATGTAAATAAATTTATTTCGAATATTTATTTTAATTACATATTAGAAATCAGTTTAACCTGCTATATCTCAAATTTTTTGGGAAAAAGGTGATTACCTTAAAATACCCTTTCAAAATTTTGATGCTGTCACATTATAAAAAATCTTTATACTAAATGTGTAATTAAGCCGTAGCCCTTTAGGGTTTGGGGCAAACAAAGGCATAAAATGCGCATTGCCATTGATGCTGAATAGTTACGACGATTTTATAATTGAACAAAGATGAGGGAATTCACTTGGGTACTGGCGCCTTTTCACCGGAAATTCTTCTGCGGCAATGCCTGAAGTTTACCCTGTGCCAGTTCAAACCCCATATCCATCTCTTGCTGTGTATCTGGAGCAACGTCGAGATCCCACCGTAGTTCAAAAACGGCTTCCTGAAGCGGCGCTTTGGGTATTTTTGGCATAGTTCCTTAAAGTTACATTTTTCTGAGAAAGTTTTCCCCTCACAACTTCACCTGTGTGTATAACAAATTGCACAGTTTTGTTTGAAATGTGGATTGGTAAGCCCAAGTAAAGCGAAGGATTGCCAATCCACGAGCCTGGCAAAAAGTGCAATTTGTTATCACACCTCCCCCCGAAACGCCCGGCCCCGCAAACTGGCCTTTAAGGCGTGGCTTTTGCAGATAAAACGTCTTCCTTGCAGGAATATAAGTGGAAAAATACATGTTTTCCCCGGAGAAAAGTTTCTGTGCATACAATTGCGGAGGGCTCTTTTTTGTTGAGCAGTCAATCGGCGGCCGGGGCTTCGAAGGCTTTTCACCTGCAAGTCGGAGTGCAATAGAAAATTGCACCCCGACAGGCGCTCCTACCCTGCCTTCACCACCTTCCTAACCCCGACAACCTCCCCATCCGCCACGATCTGCAGCAGATAGACGCCATTGGGCAGCAGTTCCCCATCAAAGGTGAATCGGTGGCGCTGGGTGGCCGATACATTGCTCAGCTCCCGTTCGGCCATCAGCTGGCCGTAGGGAGTGAGCAGGCGGGCCTGTACGCGCCCCTTGCGCTCAGACAGAGAAAAATCCACCCGGAGTTCCTCCCGGAAGGGCATGGGGAAGAGCCGGAGGCAGGGCAGTGCTTCATTGGGGCCTTCAGCAACACCGGTGAGGTCTTCAGTGAGGATGAGCACTTCGGGGTCGTCGAAGTAGAAGCCGTCCTGGTTGACGAAGCCATCGGAGCGGATGAGAAAGCGGATATAGACTTCCTCGCTGCCGAGGTATTCGGAGATGTCGATCTCTTCCATCACCCAGCCGCTCTGGGCGCCGTCGTAGAGGGGCTCCCCGGCGGGCTGGAAATTGCCGCTGCCGGGTTTGGTGTATTTGCCGCAGAGGGGAACGAAATCCGAGCCATCGGCGGAGATCTGTACCTGGGCGTAATCCCAGCCGGCTTCGATCTGCCAGCGGGCCCAGAAGCGGAGTAATGCCTTCTGGCCGTCTAGAAGAGAAATGGGGTTTTGAAGCGTAATAGCAGCCTCGTAGCCGTCCGGATAATTGCCTTCCGGGCTGTCCGTAAAGCTGCTGGGAGCGGAGACGAAGCTTTCTTCCGTAAGCCCCCAGAGGAAGTTGGAAGTCCAGTTATCGGCAGTAGAGAGGTTGTCGAAGAAGATGGTTTCCAGGCTGCCCCGCAGGTAGGCCTTGCGCAGGGTGTCGGTGCGGGTGAAGAGGCCATTATCGATATGGACGACAAAAAGCACCTCCTCTTCTCCATCTGTTCCTTCCTCCATGGTGTATTCGAAGGAATAGCTGTCTTCTTCCAGCAAGGCCAGGTTGAACTCCTGAGGCGCGGCGTTCACGGCCACATTCGGGCTACCTGGGGTAACCCATACGGTGGCTGGCCCATCCATCAGGCCGAACCGCTTCAGGGTAAGCCCGATGCTCCCTTCGGCGGTGGTGAGGATCTTCTCGCTGTTGTCCTCTACTTCCAGGTAATTGAGTAGCAGGTGGGCGGCCGTCAGGTTCTGCAGCAGGCAGGATTTGTTGAGTTCGTCGATCCTGCTCTGCGGAGGCCAGAAGCTGGGCCCTACCTCGGGGGTATAGGAGTAAATGGCGGGCTTGGTTTCCACCTCTCCGTACATCCAGTCGTCGCTGCCTCCATTAGTGACGTAGCCGACCGTTTCTGTACCAGTGCCCAGCGTGAAATTGTTCTCCCGCGTCATCAGCCGGCCGAAGCCTTTAAAAAGTTCATCCTCTTCGGTTGGCTGGTCGTTATAGCCCCAGGGGTGGATGAGCAGGTTGCCGTGGGTGTGGTAGTTGAGGGTGATCCGGAACTCATGGTTCTCACAGAAGTATTTGACTGCCTGGGTTTCCGGTTCGGAGAAGGGAGCGGGGCCCCGGAAGGTTGCCCCTTCCGGGATGGAGGACGAGCCGATATCATCGGCGCCCCATTCATAGCCGTAATTCCGGTTGAGGTCAACTCCATAGACGGCCCCGTCCTCATCGGCCCAGCGGTTCTTCCGCCAGAGGCCGCCGCCGGAGGGGTTTGTGGTTTCATTATAGATGTAACCGTCCGGGTTGATGCAGGGGATGAAGTACATCTCCGTATTGTTGACGAGGTACTGTACTTCCGGGTCCGTCTCGTAGTTCTCCAGCAGGCGCCAGAGGTAGAAGATCATCTGGGAAAGGCTGTTCGGCTCGCGGGCGTGGTGCAGGGCCGTGTAGAGCACTTCCGGTTCCTCTTCGTCTTCATTGGGGTGGTCTGATACGCGCAGCCAGTAAAGGGGCCGGCCCTCGTGGGTCAGAATATCGCCGATGGGCTGCCGGGGGCTGATCAGATCCGGGTACATTTCCACCATCCTGTCCAGCGTCGCCAGCATTTCTTCATAGGTGTAATAACCGCCCATAGAGCCATATTCGTAATTGGCGGGCGTAGGATAATCGTACAGCGGGCCGCCGTCATCGTCACAGCCGTTGCCGCGAAAGGTAACCGGTTGCTCCTCCTCCTGCCGTTGTTCCCGGTACCAGGCCTGGACGTCGGCAATGAGTACTTCGTAGCTTATCCCGTGTTGATCGAGCAGGGACAGCTCCCGTTCCGAGAAATCGTTGATCAGGAAGCGCCCTTTGGCCAGTTGGCCGTGGTCGGTTTCCAGCCCCAGGGACGCTATCTGCGAAAGCGTCGTGCTGGCGAGGCTGATCTTTGCCCGGGAATACCGAAGGCCGGGCTGGGCGAACAGGGTTGTTGTAAAAATGATGAAAAGAAGGGGCAGGAGCTGCTTTTTCATACTAACTCGATTCGTTTTAATGGGCATCGAAGGTAATGCTTTTTCGAGACAAGAGAACGTCTGATTCGTTTATAGGCGGGTAGCAGACATCAATAACATCAGTAGGTAGCCGGAATTTGTTTTTAGGGGTTCAACCTGCCGGGTTTCATGTAAGTTCCTGCGTTGCTGAACCCGGCAGCGTTTGTCAAAGGTGAATCTCACCGACACCCGCGTAGTACCCACCCTGCCACATCCCTGATAAACGCTGCGGGGTTGTTCATTCCCAGGCCAGGCAGATACCCGGCAGGCTGTGCCGTCTTTGAAGCTGCCTATTCCTCCCGGATAAGCGCCGAAACCTTCATCGCCCGCAGGGCAGGGGGCAGGGAAGCCAATACGCCTATTGCCGTTACGGTAAGGGCCACTACGATGAAATCAATGAAGCGCATACTGATGGGATAAGCATCCACGACAAAGTTGCCGGGTACGGAGACGATGCCCACGGTCTTCTGCAGGATGTAAAGCACGATGGCCAGAGTGAAACCGATGCCGATGCCCAGCAGGCTGAGCAGCAGGCCTTCGTTGAGGAAGATATTGCGGACGGTGGTGTTGAGGGCGCCCATGGATTTGAGTATGGAAATGTCTTTTTGCTTTTCCAGCACCACCATCCAAAGGGCGCCGACGATATTGAAGGCCACCAGGAGCATCATCAGGCTGGCGATGGCATAGCTCAGCCATTTTTCCACCTGCATGAGCCGGAGGAATGAAGCTTCCTGTTCGTACCGCCCTTTCACCTCGAAGCCTTTGCCCATCACGTTGCGGACGGCGGCGATCACGTCGGCGGGCCGGGCGCCGGGCGCCATCCTGATCTCCAGGGCGCTCACTTCGTCCTGGGTACCGATCAGCTCCCGGGCGAACTTCAGAGAGGAGAGCACGTATTGGTTATCGAATTCCTGCTGAATGACGAAGGTGCCTCCCGGATAGATGAAGCGCCGCCGGAAAGGCTGCAATTGCTGGCCGAACAGGCCGCTGCTCTGTTCCCGCTTGGGCATGTAAACCGCCAATTCGGCAAAGCGGTCGCCGACGTTGGTAGCCAGTTTGTTGCGCATGCCCAGGCCGAGGATGGCCAGTTGCCGGCCGTTGTCCTCAAAACTGTACTCGCCCTCTCTTACGGTGGTGTCTATGCCGACTACCTTGTCGAAGTTCTCATCCACCCCTTTGAGGGTGCCAAAGTCCTGATGGCCCTTGTATTCGAAAAAGGCGACTTCCTCCAGCGTGCGGGATACCTGTCCCACCCCAGGAAGTGCCATCAGTTTCTCCAGCATCACGGTATCGGCCTCGAAGGTTTTACCCCGGGCGGGCGTGACCTTGATGTCGGGGTTGAAATTGCTGTACATGCCGGTGATGAGGTCTTCAAAGCCATTGAATACGGAAAGGACCAGCACCAGCGCCGCCGACCCCACCGCAATACCAAAGACCGCAATGCCGGTGATGATGTTGATGGCATTGGTAGATTTCTTGGCAAAGAGGTATCGGCGGGCGATGCGGAGCGAGAGGTTCATGGAAAAAGGAATTGCTGATAGGGCAAAAGAAGTGTTTATGTAGAATGAAGTTACGCCGTGGCGAATCCGGTATATCTCCTCATTTCCTCGGGATGAAAACCTAATACTATATCCTCTTTTGGGACTCCTCTTTTGACCAATTCATCCCCAACCATTTCTTCTGTATTATTGATCTGTATCCAGACCTTACCGTCTTTAATATCGAAATGTAATGGACAGTAATGAACATATTTCTTGCCGCTCCATCCAATCCTGACCAACTCATAGTGATGTTCTTCTCGGTCGGCTATGATCTGCGTGTCAATACCAGATGGGTCACTGGCATACATTTCTTTGGCGTAAGCATGAAGATATTCCAAAATGGCTTCCTGATATTTTTTTATTTTATCCATTCCACGATCACTTTTTTGTCAGGGTCAAATATAACTAAGTGCATTGCATAATATTTAACAAGTGACTTGATAAAGTTAGTTTGAAAAAACTCCAGATAAATATTTTCCGGTATAGCCAGATACAAAGTACGTGAGGGCTCCTGGGACTTCAAGGCAAAGGCATAGGTATTGAACTGGCCGAGAGCATTGTGCATTTCATAAACCTTGGATTGCCTTAGAAAACTCTTGACTTCGACAGCGATTAATTCGTTAGCCTTAGTTGCGGCAATTAGCCTTTCTGCTCCAAGATCGACTTCGTAGTCTATTTCTTCGGCCCGCAATACATAAGGGTCATCAGTAATTAACCAGCTATCCTTTTCAAGAGCTTCCCTGACATGACCGTGAAAAATATCTTTTGCCATCTCATTAACCTTATCTTCTCAAGATAAGGAAATAATGATATTTATTTGTAGTGCTTATCGAGCTTGATCAGTTCACTTTCTTGTAGCTCGTGGAAAAAATTTACAATTTGAACTTCACTACCTCACCAACCCGCCGATCAGCCTGACCAGCTCCGTCTCCGTATTTTTCAGGTTGAACAGGGCGGTCAGCCGCTGCTGGGAGGCATTGATGTAGCTCACCTGAATGGTCCGGTAGTCGAAGGAGTTGATCAGTCCGCCCCGGAAGCGCTCTTCGGCGATCTCCAGGTTGCGGCGCGCGTTATCGACCAGTGCCGTAGTCACCTCCACCAGGCGTTTCTGGGTATTGAAGGTGGCCAGGGTGTTGGCCAGCTGGGTATTGAGGGTGCGCTGGAGGTCGCTGATGTTGTGCTGGGCGATCAGTTCTTCCGTTTGGGCGTTTTCAATGCGCTTGCGGCGGACACCGGCGTCAAAAATGGGATAAGAAGCAGAGAAGTTGATGAAGCCGTTCAGCGTTTTGGCGGCTACCTGGGGCAGTTCCCGGGGCTCCGTTTCGAAACTGAACTGCTGTTCGCCGGCCGACAGGGACACATCGTAAGTGACTCCGGAGCGCACCTGAACAGTGGGGTAGAGGCTGGCCTCCTGTATCCGGGTATTCAGCGCAGCCAGTTCGCGGTTGATGAACTGGTTCTGCAACTGGTTGTTGCTGGCCAGCATCTGTTGCTGCAGGTCTTCCAGCTGATAATCCGCCACATCGTAGGTCAGGGTGTCAGTCAGCCGGTAGGTGGTGTTCAGGCCATCAACGCCCATGGCCAGGTTGAGGTTGCGGATGGCCGTCCGGAAGGTATTGGCCTGCAGCACGTAGGTGGTGGAGTCGTTCAGGTAAGCATCCTGGGTCTGCAGGATGTCGAAGGTGCTGGCCTGGCCGAACTCCTTGCGCAGTTCCTGATATTCTACGCGGTCGCGCGACAGTTCCAGGACTTCCTGCACTACATCGAGCTGTTCCTGCTGCACCAGGGCGTTGTAATAGGCCTGGATGACGTTCTGTATGCTGTTTTCCACCGCTATTTTGATGTTGCCGCCGCTGATTTGCTCCTGGGTTTCCAGTTGTTCCTTGGAGTAGCGCACCCGGTAGCCGTTGAAAATGGTCCAGCTGGCTTCGACGCCGGGAGTGAGGCCGGTGTTGATGGTATTGCTCGTCCGCAGCACAGAGCCGGGGTTGCTGAGGTCCCGGTAACTGTTGTTGGAGTTGAGCGTGAGGTTTATAGTGGGAAACCGCCCGGCGACGGCCCAGTCGTTGTTGTTGTTGGCTATATCCGCCCGGGCTTCCGAAATGCGGATCTGGTAGTTGTTCTGCAGGCCGGTTTCAATGGCCTGAGAGAGGCTGAGCTCCTGTTGGCCGTAGCTCAGGTTGCCCAGAAAAAGGAGCAGGAGTAGAGAATAGGATGCCTTCATAGTCAATTGTCGGTGATATTTAAATAAACTTGCGTTCAAAGACGTATCGTTTCAGGTAAAAGTTATAAAAGAACACCACTCCGGTTGCGCACAACTTGGTGATGAACTGGTAATTTGAGAAAAATTCCATTCTTGTCAGCCCGTAAATGATCCCGGTGCTGAGCGCCAGGCCTCCCATGGAAACCATCAGGGAGAGGATGAATGCCCGGTAAGCCGGCCCCTGCAAAGAGAAAACAAAACGCTTTTGCAGCAAAAAATTGATGACCATCCCACACGAGTAAGAGATGACATTAGACACTACCGGCGAAAAAAAACGGCCGACCAGAACAAGGTAGATCACATAATCTGCTGTCGTTGCCACCGCTCCGGTCATCGCAAACCTGGCCTTCATCTGAAATAAGCCCCTGAGCTTTTCCCGGTTCCATTGCATACTCCGAACAATTTGTGCCGAAGGTAAGGAGTTTAGGGGAAACCGGATGGAGGGGGCGTGTATTCGTTTATTTTCCCCCAGTTGGCCAGACGGGCGTGTATTCGTGTAAGTCCATGGACTGAATTAATGAATTAGCGAATGACTGAATGCCAGCACCTTAAATGGCACTTTCTGTCTCACTAATTGTGTCCGCCTACTTATTCGTGAATACAGCTCCGAATCCCTGAATCCCGAGTCAACGAATCCCCGAATCCCGAATCCCGAATTAACGAATCCCAAATCCCGAATCCCCGATTTCCGCCCGAAAATACGCCATCACCTCCTCCCAGTTATTGACCCGCCGGAAGCGCGTCTCATGCACGTTGTGAGAAGAAGTGTAGAGCAGGGGTTTGCCTTCAAACTTTTCCAGGTTGAAAGCGTGGTCATCGATCATATAATCTGCCTGGACGATACTTTTATCGCCACAGAAAACAATGTTTTTCCAGTGGATAAAGGGGAAGTGTTCGCGCAGCCAGTCGTATTTGTCTTCAAAGGAATTGCGGAATTCCATGGCCGCGGTAACGATGAAGACTTCGTAGTTTTCCATCAGCTCTTTTATTCCTTCCCGGCTCCCGGGCATCACCGGCAGCCCTTTGAAGAACCCCTTGTCATAGATGGCTTCCCGGATGTATTCTGCCCCTGGTATCTGATAGATCTTCTTTCCCCAGTAGTCTTCCCGCCTCAGGTGCTTTCGGAAACGTTGTTCGTAAAGATCGAGGAATTTAGGCATGACGTCCGCAATTACCTCGTCCATGTCTATGGCTATTCGTTGCATTGGGTGTGTATGTGTGCATTTGTGTATAGGTGTATAGGTGTATAGGTGTATAGGTTCGTAATGAAGCAACCCGGTGTGGGAAATGCAAATGCACTTATACACCAAAGCACGAATGCACCCTAAAAAATCCCTCCCTGGCTATAGAGCATTGCTCCGGCGGCAATAGCTATCACCACGAACAGGACATACCAGAGAAACTCGTAACCCGTTTCCCGCCTCAGGGCAGCCTCTACTGCTTCGTAGCTGGGCTTGACGCCGTTCCAGGCGTAGGAAGCATAGACCTTGAAGCGGTTGGCGATGATCAGAAAAACAGGCAGCACCACCAGGATGACGACCGTAGTAGCCAGCAGGCCGAACGAAACGGCAATGGCCATGGGAATGAGGAACTGGGCCTGCAGGCTCTTTTCGAGCAGCAAAGGGGCCAGGCCTGCGAAAGTAGTCACCGAAGTGAGCACTATGGGCCGGAAGCGGGAAACCCCGGCTTCGTATATGGCGTCCATTTGCGGCCGGCCATCCTCTATGAGTTTGTTGTAGGTGGTGACGAGCACCAGGGCGTCATTCACCAGAATGCCGATCAGCGCGATGATCCCCAGGAAAGAGAACAGGCTGATGGGCAACCCCATTAACCAGTGCCCCCAGCCTACCCCGATGATGCCGAAGGGAATGAGCAGAAAGACCGTGAGGGTCTGGCCCACCGACCGGAAAGTCAGGGCAATGACGAAGAACATCAGCGCCAGAACGATGGTTCCGACGATCTGGATGGATTTAGCCGATTTTTCCTGTTCCCGGTTTTGCCCCTCGAATAAGGCGGAAACTCCAGAGTAATCAGACAGTATCCCGGGAATGATCTCCTCTTTGAGGGTGTTGGTCAGGTCGCTGACGGAAACGTCATCCCGGGATACGTCGGCTTCGACCTTGATCTCCCGTTTGCCGTCAATATGGTTGATATTGATGATGCCCCGTTTGACATCCAGGCTGGCGATCTCCGAAAGGGGGAACTCCCTGCCATCCTGAAAGCGCACCCGCATATCCTGAAGCTGAGTGATGTCGGAGCGGTCCTCCACATCATAACGCACCCATACGCGCACTTCATCCCGGCCCCGCTGCAGGCGTTGCACCTCGCTGCCGAAGAAGCCGCTGCGCACCTGCCCGATGATGTCCTGAATGGTTAGCCCCAGGTATCTTCCTTTTTCCTTCAGCTGGATGTTGACCTCCCGGAGCCCTTCCTGGTTGTTATCCACTACATCGGCGAGCTCCGTCAGCGACTGCATTTCGGATTTTACCCTTTCCGTGGCGGATCGAAGCTGCTGGTAGTCTTCTCCCACCAGAGAGATGGAAATGGGTTTGCCGAAATTGGACTGGGCGCCATAAGTGACCACTTCCGCTGCGGGTATCGGCCCGGCCGCGTTGCGGATGGCGTTGACCACATCCCTTAGTTTGAGGCTGTCCCGGCTCTCTCCATCCAGGAGGTTAACGCTCAGGGAGCCTTCGTAGGTGGAAGGGCCGAGTTTTTTCTCAATGCGCTGGATGGGCTGCTTTTCTCCTTCGAAGAAATGCCTGCTGAGTTCCTCATTGGCCTGCCAGGCGGCCTGCTCGATGTGGTCTAGCCAATCCATGGTGATGTGCTCCCGGGTTCCGGCCGGCATCTGAAGGGAGATCTGTATGTCGTCTCGTTCAATGACCGGGAAAAAAGTAGTTTGTATGATCCCGCCTGCAATGGAACCTATCGTCATGGCCAGAATGCCCACCATAATGGCGATGGTGAGAAACTTGTTGTACATGGCGAACTTCAAAACGGGAGCATAGAGGTTGTTGCGCATCCAGTTCATTACCTTCTCCAGTCCTTGCTGCACCCGGTTGGGCCGCCGGTCGGGGCTCAGGGCCTTGCTATGGGCAATGTGGGTAGGCAGGATGACCGCCCCTTCGATCAGGGAAAAAGTGAGAGAGAATATCACCACGACGGCCATCTCACTGAAAAAGTCGCCCAGGCGGCCGTCGATGAACAGAAAAGAGGAAAAAGCGATAACGGTGGTGATAATGGCGGCAAAAACGGCAGGCAGCACCTCCAGCGTGCCATCCAGGGCTGCCTTGAGCCGCGGCACCCCCTCTTCGTACTGTTGATAGATGTTCTCTCCGATCACGATGCCGTCGTCCACCAATATACCGATCACCAGGATCATCCCGAAGAGGGAGATGACGTTGATGGTGATGCCCAGGGCGCTGGCCATAATAAACATGCCGGCAAAGGAAATGGGAATGGCAATGGCCACCCAGAAGGCCAGCCTCCAGTGCAGGAACATGGCCAGGAGCAACACCACGATGACGAAACCCAGAATACCGTTTTCCGTCAGCAGAGCAATGCGTTGCCGGAGTATCACCGACCCGTCGCGGATGACCGTGGCCTGCACCACGTCATTCTCCTGGTTGAATTTGTCGAGGTAGGCCGACACCTGGTCAACGACGGAGATCATATCTTCCTCCAGCGTATTCTGTACGGTCACGACTACGGAAGGCTCATCGTTGAGGAAGCTGCGGTTGGGGTTGTCGGCCCATTTATCCGCCAGGTTGGCTACCTGATACAGGCGGACGATACTGCCGTCAGCATTGGTTTTGACGACGATATCCCTCAACCCTTCAGCGTAGTATTCCTTGTTTCGGGCCCGTACGAGCAACTCCTCATCCTTGCCCTTGATGGTGCCGCCGGTCAGTTCGATATTGGCATTTCTCACTGCCCGGGTAGCCTGTTCGAAGGTCAGGCCGTAGGCCCGGAGGTCGCGCTCCCGGAAGGCGATCTCGATCTCCTCTTCAGGGAAACCGCTGAGGTTGATCTTGGAAATGCCATCCATGGCCAGCAGGGCATCCTCCACCTGGCGGGCATAGCGCTTCAGGGTTTTCAGGTTGACATCGCCGCTGATGGCGAAGCTGATGGCAAAACCCAGGTTCTCCTGTTTGAACACGACCGGAGGCTCCATGCCCACCGGAAAAGAACTGATCTGGTCAACGGCGTTCTTCACGTCCTGAAGAATGATGTCCGTGTCGTATCCTTTAAAGACTTCCACCGTCACCGTCCCGCTGTTTTCCCGGGATACGGAAGTGTAGCGTTCTACACCGGTGACGCCCTTGAGGTTCTCTTCGATCTTTTTGACGATGCCCTCTTCGATCTCCTCCGGAGAGGCGCCCGGATAGACGATCTGTATCTGAATGATGCGGCTCTCCACCTCCGGGAAAAAAGTGGACTTCATGTTGAGGAGCCCCACTACCCCCATGATCAGGATGCCGAACATGATCAGGTTGGCCGCCACGGGGTATTTTATGAAGTAGTTGATGAATTTTCTCATTGGACTTTAGTTGGAGGGAGTGAAAGTGTAAAGAAAGGTGTAAAGGTGTAATGGTGTAAAGGTGTAATGGTGTTTAGGTGTAAAGGTGGGTAAGTGTAAAGGCGTAAAGGTTCTTTTACACTTATACACCTTTACACATTTTTATTCCAAACTGCCGATTGCTGCGGCTTCTTCTTCAGGGGCGGAAACTTCTTTTTCCTGGTTGATGGCCTTTACCTTCATGCCGTCAAAAGCTCCCGGGATCATTTCGCTGAGGATGGGCGTACCGTTTTCCAGGCCTCGGACGATGGCGTGTTCCTCCGTGATCTTTACCACTTGTACTTTCCGGAGTTGCAGGAAGGAGTCTTGTACGGCGTAGAGGCCTTTCTGATCGACCAGCAGGTTTCGGGGCACCCGGAGGGCATTTTCGATATTGCTGGCCTTCACTTCTCCGCGCATGTACATGTTTTCGCGCAGGCCCTGGCCGTTCAGGCCGACAAAGACTTTCACGGTCTGGGTTCCGGCATCGACCTGGTCGCTGATCCGTTTGATATGGCCTGTCCAGTTTCCGGGAATGTCTTCGGAAAAAAGTTCAACGGAGCTTCCCGCTTTAATGTATTTCAGGTCTTTCAATGCAACGGTGGCTTCCAGTTCGAAATTGCTGGTGTTCATCAGTTCCCCCAGTTTCTGGCCGGCGCGCACCACTGCGCCGGGGTTGATGCTGGCCTGAGTGATCACTCCGCTGAAGGGGGCATTCAGGGTATATTTACTGAGCCGCTCTTCCGCACTTTTGATAGAGTAATACTGGCTGTAGAGGTTGCGGGAGGCTATGAAGTATTTTTCCTGTTCATTGACGGGTTCGGGAAAAGCCCGGATAGGTTCTTCCAGGCTGAACTGCCTGAGGTATTCCTGCCAGTGCCGGAAGCTCTCCGGGTAGTCGATCTTCAGGTCAGGCATGAGCTGAGTAATGGCGTTGAGCAGGTTGCTTTTCTGAGAAAGGAGCGAAAGCCTTGCCTCTTCGTCGTCGATGCGGATGAGCACTGAGCCCTGGGGAAAGTAACTGCCGACCTTGAACGGGCGGGAGGTTGCTTCCAGGGTTCCTGACACTTCGGCAAAGAGGTCGATCTTGTTAAAGGCGGCGAGTTCTCCCTGTATTTCCAGAGTGGTGGGAATGGTGGAATTGTGCACGTGCATGGTATCCACCTGGCGGGCCTGGGCAGTGGCGGCCTTCCGGGCCGGTGGGGCTTTTTGCTGGCTCAGGAACCTGGCGGCGGCAAAAGACCCCAGGAGAATGGCCAACCCGGCAAAGATACTTATCCGGCGTATGCTCAAATTCATGGCTTAAAGCTTTCAGTGTTTAGTAATCCGGCCCTTTTTCAGGGACGGTTTCCGGTTATGCTAATGGTTGCGGTTTCAACTATTGGTTCAGCTTGTGATAAATTTGCTCCAGGACCTTCTTACAGGTTTCCAGGTCCTTTTGTTCAATATCTTCCAGCACTTCTTTCAACACCGATTCGGCGTGGGGCCATATCTGTTGGTGTAGCTTTTTTCCTTTATGGGTCAGGTAAATGCGCTTATTGCGTTTATCGGCGGGGTCGGGGACGCGAACCACGATATTTTCTTCTTCCAGATGATCTAATGTTCTGGCAATGGTAGCTTTGTCTTTGATAGTGGAAACGGCGAGATCCTGCTGTCGCAAGCCGTCCTGAGCCCACAACTCTACGAGAATGCCCATGTGGTGAGGCATCATCCCGAGATTTTCCATGCCGGAAAGAAGCCGGATCCGGTTGGCCAGCAGGCGCCCGACCCGGTTGGTGAGGAACACCAGAGAGTCAAGAGGATTGAATTGTATGTGGCTCATTAAATAAGTTGCGTATGCAACCATTAACGCTCTTGGCGCCGGATGGTTTAACAGGCGGGAAAAAAATTATGTTTTTTGTTCCGGAGGAATAAATAAGCCGCTCCCGGGAAGGAAGCGGCTATACAGATGAGTCTTTAGTCAGTATTAAAGTGAAAAGGTGATCTTTTCCGGTAAAACCTAATGGAACCTGTCGGCAATGAGTACCGCCTAATTGAGGGAGAACTGCATGACCGAGTCGGCCGCATGGTGGAACATCAATTCGGAGACCTGGGGAGTCATGTGATTGCTCAATGGCATCTGAGCGATGTTTTCCAGGACGTCGAATTCGGATTCCGCTATCATCACCGCCCACAGTTTTGACCGGTCGATCGCCAGAGAGTAGGACTTGATGGCCCCTTCCGCCAGCATGGTATTGATCACATATCGCTGTCTGGGGATCAACGCCAGAAATTCTTCCGTGAAGGTTTCCGGCAATTCGAATTCTACCATGAATGCCTTCTTCATAAGTGTTTCGTTTTACGTGTTCTACCTCTATACAATGTTTTTAACAGCAAATATGTTGTGCCGGGGCTGTTAAGGGAAGTTTAACGAAGTGGGAAGTGGGAAGTGGGAAGTGGGAAAGCCGAAGGAGAGGCATCGCTGCACTTGGCTTCCCACTTCGCACTTCGCACTTAATCAATATACACCCCCATTTTTCCCATCTGATAATCCCGCATGGCTTCCATGATCTCGGTTTGGGAGTTCATCACGTACGGGCCCCATTGAGCAACCGGTTCGCCGATGGGGGCCCCGGCGAGGATAAGGGCCCGGCTGTCGGCCCGGGCGCGCAGGGAGAATCCCTCTCCGTCATTTTTGAAGTGGATCATGGTTTCGCCCTGGTAGGAAAAATTTTCGTTTAGTTGCAGTTCTCCGTTCAGGATATAGAGCAGGGCGTTGAAATGCTCCGGCAGTTCGATCTCAACATATCCGCCACTGCCAAACTCAGCCTGAAGCGCCAGTATGGAGGTGAAAGTGCGGGCGGGGCCCTTATGTCCTTTGTATTGCCCGGCCACCAGGCGAAGCCTGGCCTTTCCTTCACTTTCCGTTAACTCCGGGATACCGGCCGATTTAATATCCTGGTAATTGGGCTGGGCCATCTTGTCTTTCTGAGGCAGGTTGACCCAAAGCTGTATGCCTTCCATCGTTCCTCCTTTCTCCAGGAACTCGCGGGAAGCCCGTTCGCTGTGGATGATGCCACGCCCGGCGGTCATCCATTGCACGTCTCCACCCCGGAGGATGCCTTCGTTGCCGCGGCTGTCTTTGTGGCGGATGCCGCCGCTGTACAGGAAGGTCACCGGTTCGAAACCCCGGTGAGGGTGAGGCCCTACATCGAGTGGGTCGCCGCCGGGTTCAACGGTTGTCGGCCCGAAGTGGTGCAGGAGCAGGAAGGGGTCCACCTGTTCCACCCGCATGGTGGGCAGGGGCTGTTTGACCTCCGTATTGCCCATACTGAGGTGCTCGGACTGGGTGATATTGGCTACGGTTCGGTTTTTCATGGTTAAACAGTTAGATTGATGGATTGTGGAGGGCGTTTTTGAAGCCAGGCATTGAGGGTGAGGCGCTGGTTAAAATCACTGGCCATTATCCGGCCGCCTTTCAACCCTCTGACGATCGGGCAAATTTCAAACTTCCTGGACTTTGGACGGTCCTAGGGTAAAGTCGGAAATCGAAAGGCGGAAAAACAGGCGTTGAGCACCTATTTGGACCCAAATTCCGACTTCCGGTTTCCCACTTCCGACTTCCGACTTCAAATGGGGCACGTCCAAAGTCCAGAAACTTCCTACCCTTCGAACCCCACTTTGCGGTGAGAACCGTCGCAGAAGGGCTTATTTCCCGAAGCGCCGCAGCGGCAGAAAGCGGTATTCTTTTCTCTCCGGATAATACTTCCGTCCGGTTTTTTGATGGTGGATGAACCATGGACCATCAGCGGGCCATTGGGCAGGGCTTCCACCAATCGCAACTCCTCAACAGGTTGTTGTTCTTCGGGGGCCGGGCTTTTTTCGTTGTAATAAAAGGACAATGCTCCGGAAGGGCACTTTTTTACCTGTTCGACAATAGATGAAGTACCGGCCCCTTCGGCATTGACCCATGGACGGCCTCTGGGGTTAAATACTTCGGGCAGGCCATTGAAACATAGGGTGGAATGCATACAAAGGCCTGGCTTCCACACAATGGTTACCTCCCCGTTAGTATATTCTTTTGTAATGTCTTTTTTTTCACTCATGAGGTTCAGGTTTGAACTAATAATTGCCAGAATAATCCTGGCAGGGGTAACAATTTTTTGGGCAGCCTGGCAGCCGGAGCGTTTGTTAGGCCTTGCCTCGGATATTTAATACAACCCCCGGAAAGGATCTTAGTTCATTTCAAAAAACTCCGGAAAATGAGGCAACTATGCCCTTGTTTGCTTCGTTTTTAAACAAAAAAGTGAAAAAAAGCAGAATTTTGATGAAATTTGGTGCAGAAAAGCAGCGCCTGCGCCGGGCAAATAAAATTTGTGGCTGCTTAAAAACGTTAGGTTCTCAAAGCCGGGCCGGTATTTCCGGGCCCGGGTAAACCAGAAACCAAAACAGGAAGCGCCGGTATAACCAAACTGCTTGCAGGCCGGCCCTTTTTCCTGAACTGCAAAACAAGATATCAATCATGAAGAGATCATTGCCACTCTTGGCGCTTCTGGCGCTTCTCGCTACGGCCGCCGTAGCTCAGGAACAACAAATGTACTTCACTGTTCAGGTGGGTACCTTTATCGATGCTAAACCGGAAGATTTCACGGCTCTCAGGCCCGTCGGTTTTGTCTATGCCCAGGACCTGGGCAACAACCTCCGGGAGGTCTATGTTGGAGGGTATTCCAGCCGGGAAGCTGCGGAAAAAGCCGCAGCCGATGTCCGCGCCAAAGGCTACGCCAACGCCTTTGTGCAGGAAAGGCTGCCGTCTTCCGGGCAAACCGTAAATGTTGTCCAGTTTGCTACCAGGCGGGTGGATAAGGATATTGAATGGGAAGAGTTCATGAAAGTTGGAGACCTGTACGCCATTATGAGCGGCAACCTCATCAAGATCCTCACGGGGCCCTACAACAGCCTGGATGCAGCTAAAAATGACCTCAAACGGATCCGCAAAATGGGCTATAAGGATGCCTTTGCCAAAACGGAAAACAGCGTTTACCTGCACCAACTCTCTGATTTTGAGACCGGGGTGAAAAGAGACCTGATCCCCATCGCTTTCGAGCAAACCACCGCCCGTGGTGTTTCGGCGCCCACCGAGCCCCAGGTTCAGGATTACAATGTGCTGATGGCCCGGACCCCGGATGCCGGCGGAGTGGACTACAGTTACGGAGCATCCACGCCGGTGGACTATAATTATTATCCGGGAGCGGCCACCACACGGGCGGCGCCCGTTAGTGTGCCGAATATCAGAGCGGATGTGAAGCGTACTTCTGTAATGAACCTGCAAACGGCGCTGAAGGCCGAAAACACTTACTCCTCTTCGATCGATGGTTATTACGGGAACGGCACGGCCAGTGCTTATGCCGAGGCCTTACAGAAAGACAGGACGTTGCGCAAATATGAGGCCCTTGCCGAGGCCATGCCCCTGCCCGGCAACCAGGATGCGGGAAGCGAGCTCCAGCAGGCGATCAATGGCCTGGGCGACAACCCGGCGGCCCTCACGGCACTTGAGCGTTCCAACGACCCCATGGCCATGGCCTACCGGGCGTATATGCTCTTTGCCAGCTACGGCCCCAGCAACCAGGTCAACCAACTGATGAATACGGCTATCCGCGCTGCCTTCTCAGGGCGTATGGTGGCCAACCTGCCCTTCGACCCCAATGCCACCTATGCTTATCAGGACCTCAACCAGTTGGTGTTGCACCTCAATTATATGCACTGTGGCTCCGGAACCAACCTCTCTGCCCCCTGCTGGCTGGCCGAACGCCACCCTCAGGAAGCCGCCATGGCCTATCAGGCCTGTGCCCGGGTGCCCAACGGCAACCTCAAAGTGCAGAACTGCGGCCAGTTTGAAAGCTGGCCGGATGTGAAATTGCTCGTCGCTATCGCCGCCGACCTGAATCCGGATCAGCCTTTTAACCAGCAGCGCCTGTCTCAGGCCGCCACCGAACGCTCCCGCCTCTACTCCGCTCCTTCCGCCCTGAACAGCTCGGAATCCAAAGCGGTGGAAGCCTGGAACAGCAACCTTCTGCGCGGCCTGGACAACTGGGCCATGCAGGACCCGCTGCACGGGCAGCTGACAACGGCCTTCAAAGTGGCCTACTTCCAGGTGCAGGTTCGCCTCGAAGATTATTTTATGAACAAAGGGTATAAAGTTGAACAGGCGCGTGGGCTGGCCCTGGCTACCTTGCATACGCTGGTGGCCTACCACATGCAGCGCTTTGTCTGATGGAATAAAGCCTAAAAACCTTTGAGGTTTCCAAAAACCTCAAAGGTTTTTGCATTTAACCCTATTGCAAAGCCCGGAAAGTCATATCCAGGCGGGTATCGTAGTTCAGGCTGGGAGGAAAAGCCAGGAAGAACAAAACCTCAAGCCGGTACTTCTGCCGGATGAGGTCCCTCCGTACATTGCGCAGCCCGGGCAACAGGTCGATGCGGCTTCCGGGGCGGTCGATCTGAAGCCGGTCGATGTAAAAGACTTCATCGGCTTCCCGGCAGGGAGTGTCGGTATCCGGGCACAGGCGGATAGATATGCTGTGCAGAAAGTCGTAATTGAACCCTTCTACTGAAGTGATGCGGGCCGAGATAGGGGCAATTTCCGTGATAACGGCCGTATCCACACCATTTTCCTGCAGGTAAAAATCGATATTGGTATTGATGCCCCTTTTGGCAAGCGTGAAGGGCAGGGTGTAGCTTTGCCCGGCGGGAATAAACATCTCGAAATTGGGATAAAACATCTCAAAGAGGGGCTTCCGGTTATCTTTGGTACAGGCAGCGGCCAGCAGGATGGCCAGCAGGGCAATGTATAATTTTTTCATAAGTATTTTTATTTGGCTGGCCACAGGTGTTAATTCTTTCCTGAAAACGGGCCGGATTTTTTAAATTATCGCCTATATTTATCTGAAACCGCCAGCCAGAGGGTAAAGATCACTTAATACACACAAAATGGGCGAACAAAAAGTATCCCTTGTAAAGGATGAAACTGCCATGCAGCAATTCGTGAAGAAGTTGCTGCGAGATGTACAGGCATTGGAATATATGCTCGAAAACGATTGGTTTGAGCACGATATTGCCCGGATCGGGGCCGAACAGGAGATGTGCCTGGTCAACGCCAAAACTTTCAAGCCTGCGCCCATCGCAATGGAAGCACTGAATGAAATGAAGGAGTATAGCTGGGTGGAGACCGAGCTGGCCAAATTCAACCTGGAGACGAACCTCACTCCGCGCTTGTTCGAAGGGAGTTGCCTGAGAGAACTGGAAGAGGAGAACAATAAGAAACTGGATAAGATCCGGGAAAAGCTGGGAGCCCTCAATGCCAAACTCATTCTCACCGGTATCTTACCCACGCTGCGCAAGTATGACCTGGAAATGGACAACCTGACGCCTAAAAAGCGCTACTACGCCCTCATGGAAGCCATCAACAGCCAGCTCATCGGCACGGCTTACGAGTTGCGCCTTTCTGGTATCGATGAACTGCTCGTCAAGCATGATTCTCCCCTCCTGGAAGCCTGTAACACCAGCTTCCAGGTCCACCTCCAGGTATCGCCTGCCGATTTCGTCTGCATGTACAATATCGCCCAGGCTCTGGCGGCCCCGGTGATGGCCATCGCCGCCAATTCGCCAATCGTTTTCGGGAAGCGCCTCTGGCACGAAAGCCGCATAGCGCTCTTCCAGCAGGCACTGGACATTCGCACCACCCACGACCACATGAGGGAGCGCAGCCCCAGGGTGAGCTTTGGTACCGGCTGGCTCGATAAGTCCATCATGGAGATCTATAAAGAAGACATCGCCCGGTTCCGCGTTCTCCTCAGCGCCGATGTTGACGAAGATTCCATCCGGATGGTGGAAGAGGGCCTGGTGCCCAAACTGCGCGCCCTCCAGGTGCACAATTCCACGGTTTACCGCTGGAACCGGCCCTGTTACGGCATCAGCGAATCGGGTAAGCCGCATCTTCGTATCGAGAACCGGGTGCTGCCTTCCGGCCCGACGGTTGCCGATGAGGTGGCCAACGCCGCATTCTGGCTGGGCGCAATGGTGGGCATGAGAAAACATTGTAAGGACATCCGCAAACAGTTGTCCTGGGAAGATGTGCGCGATAACTTCTCCAAAGCGGCCAAATTTGGTATCGACTCCACCTTCAACTGGTTTAAAGATAAAAAGGTAGCGTCCTGTGACCTCATCCTGCAGGAGCTGTTGCCCATCGCCCGTGAAGGGCTGGAGAACCAGAAAGTATCTCCTAAAGACATCGACTACTACCTGGGCATCATCGAAGAACGGGCACAGAAGCACATGAACGGCGCCCGCTGGCAACTCCGGGCCTTTACAAAGCTGACCAAGGAAGTGACCCGCGACGAAGCCCTCAGCGTACTGACTGCCGCTATCGTTGATAATCAGGAAAAAAACCAGCCCGTGCACAAATGGAAGCTTCCCGAAGCCAGTGACCTGACGGATTACCGCCCGGCCCGGCTCCTGGTCGATGAGTTTATGGAGACCGACCTGTTTACCGTTCAGCAGGATGACCTCATCGAGCTGGTGGCGGAATTGCTGAACTGGCGCAAGGTCCGCTACCTGCCTGTCGAGGACGCTAAAGGCCGGCTGGTCGGCCTGATCACCTCCCGCCTGTTACTGCGGCATTATGCCCAGCGCAATAAACTGAACACCAAAAAGGCTACCTGCGCTAAGGATATCATGGTCAAAAAGCCCATTACCATCGGCCCGAAAGCCACAATTGTGCAGGCCATGAACACGATGAGAGATAACAAGATCGGCTGCCTGCCGGTAGTGCAGGGGGATGAGCTCATCGGCATTATTACCGAAATGGACTTTCTGCGCATTTCCGGCCGGCTGATCGAAAGGCTGGAAAAAGAGGAGGATTGAGGAAGTCGGAAGTTGGAAGTCGGAAGTTGGAAGTGGGAAGTTGGAAGTGGGAAATCGGAAGTGGGAAGTCGGAAGGCTTCCCACTTCGCATTTCATCAATTCCCACCTTCTTTCTTCTTCGGCGCTGTTTTGGGCTTTGTCACTTCCCGTTTCTGTGGCGTTGTCTTAGGCTTGGCCACTTCTCGTTTCTGCGGAGTGGGAGCCGGCGGCGAAGTTCGCGGCTGGGTGGTTGTTTTGGGCTTTTCCCACTGGTTTTTGTGATAATCCCTTCCCCTGTCCACATTGGGTATTTCCCTGGTTTGAGGGCTCTCGGTTTTGGGAGCCGGCCGCTTTTCCGGAGTGGTTACCCTTTCTTGCTTTTGCGGTTCCTGCCTGGGGGGCGGCGCCGGTTGTGTGCGTTCTTTGGGCTCTACCCGGGTGCGGGGCGGTTGGGTAGGCTCTTTGGTTTGGGGCTGAGTGCGCGGTTGCCGGACGGGCTCCCTGGGCTCTGTCCGGGGTTCCTGCTTAGGGATATTGGGTTCGCGCAAGTCCGGTTCGCGGACCGGAGCTTTGTCCCTGGGTTGATAGGCCGGCTCTTCATAGATCTCCCGTTCCTCTTTCACCCTTCTGGACAAGTCGGCGTAGCGGGTGGCATTTTTTTCCAGGTATTCCCGTTGCGACATGGCCTTGGTGGGGTGTTCCCGGTTGTAGTCCTCGCGCGCCGTTTCAAAACGGCCGTATTCGCGGAAGCGCTCCGGCAGCCGGTTATCGTCATCCATCCAGCCGGGGGTGATGACCTCCCGGTTGCGGTTGCGCCACACCGATACGCTGGTCGTAATACTGCCCCCTGACCTCGGATAGTAGCGGTAGTGCCGGACGAAGTGAGCCGACAGGTGCGGATAACGGTAGTGGTGGTAAGGAGTATAGAAATACCAGTTGGTAAAGTAATAGGACGGCAGGTGAAGGATGACGATAGTTCCGCCGGGGCGGAAATAGAAGCCCCAGTCATACCAGTAGGGGTAGGGCCGCCAGCGCGGATAAGTGTACCAGTAAGGGTAGCCGAACCAGTATGGGTAGTTGTAGTAATAATAATGTTCCACGACATAAGCCTCGGAATGGTCATCATAGTAAACATCATCGTCCGGATAGTCATAGAATTCATCGTCATACCCATACTCTGAGGCAAATTCTTCAGCTGAGGCCTTCAATTCTTCCACTACTTCCGGGTTGTCATCCAGCTCTTCCTTCCAGCCTTCCAGTTCCTGGGCATTCTGGCGGGCCACCTCCAGGCTGAGGCTGTCTGCTTTCTGGAGGACCAGTTGGGGGTCCCGGCGATAGACATCGCCTACGAGCAGGGTCAACTCAATGTTATCCGTCAGGATGGACAGTACCTCGGGCAGCCCGAGCAGGGTGTTCAGAGCATTCTGCACTTCAGGGGGATAATCCTTCAAAAGGGAGTTGAAAGCTTTATCGGCGGACACCTGGAGTCGTTCGATCTCTTCGAGAAGGGGAAGATATTGTATGCCTGCACTCAGGGCGTTATCGTGAACAGTCTCCGGATAATCTTTCAGGATGGCCTGGATATTGCTCCGGGAGCCGTTACCCTCCCTTGCCAGCCGTTCTACCAGGCCCGGGTAACGGGTCAGGTCCCAGATCATCTCCTGGGTGCTCTGGGCGTAGTCGCTCAGCAGTTCCTTGAAAGATTCACTTGTCTGCTCCTGAATGCGCTGCATTTTGATCAGGGCCTCAGGATATTTGCTGCTTTCCAAAATGGCCAGCCGCGTATCTTCAGGGTACATCACGAGGGCATTGACCGCGTCTTTTTCTTCCTCCGCCAGCTGCGCCAGCAAAGGCTCTCCGGTTTGTGCCGTGAGCACAACACTACCGCTCAGTAACAGAAGGAGGATGGTTTGCTTCAGAAAGGACATCGCGCTTTTCATAGCTTCCGGATTGAAATTATTGATGTTCCCTTCATTCAGGTGAAGGGGAGAATGTTCTGATGCAATGGGTGTCTCTGAGTGTGTGGGTGTGGTGAGGGTGTTAGATAGTTGGATTGTTATATTGCTGTATTGCTATATTGTTTTGGGGTGTTTTTTCTATGCAATTTATAAGATAATGGGGGTACATAATCAATGATAAAAATCAGTGGCAGAAGGGTTTAGGTTTTTCTTAACAAAAAAGAGGAGCCGCCCCGAAAGTTCCGGGACGGCTCCTCTTTATGGGGTGAAAGTTTTTGGTTATCTGCCCCACGAGGGCAACAACCAAAAACTTTCAACAAAAACTTATGGCCGGACGCTGCCCACCATGAACTTCTCGGTAAAGTTGCCCTTACCTTCCACCTTAACGGTGAGGAAGTACATGCCGGACTGCAGCTGGCTTACATTGAATTGCTCAACCGGCATTTCAACCTGGTCGATGCGGCGTTCCATCATCAACTGGCCGAGGCTGTTGTGGATGAGGATGTTCGCCTTGTCACCCGTAAAGCCTTCGAGCTTGACGTTGATCTCATCCTGTGCCGGGTTGGGGAACAGGGTGATGGCTGCATCGGTGGAAATCTGCGTGCCTCCCTGCGGGCGCGGTAGCGGCGACTGGCAGTCGTACTCCAGAGAGTAGTTGCCGGTGGCGCTGCCGAAGCCGTGAACGAGCACGTAGTACTGTACACCCTGTACCGGTACGAAGCTGACGGAAGACTGCAGGCCGCAGTAGTCGTCGTTGCTGGCAACACAGGTAAAGTCGCCACAGGCGCCGGTGTAAACGGAGAGCTTCGTGTCAAAGCCCGAACCACAGGTGTTCAGGTTGACGATACGAGAGCTGCCGACGAAGGTGTACCATACACCTGCCGAGGTATTGGAAACGCCGTCACAGGTAGGAGCACCATCTGCTGACGCCTGCTCGGTGGAGCCGCTGACCGTCGTGTTACAGGAAAGTTCGATGGCGTCGGCGCAGTCGTCGTTTGCCGGCGGGGGCGGCGGAGCAACGCAGGTGACAGACAGGTTGAAGCTGCCCACTGCACTGCCGAAGCCGTGAATCAGGATGTAGTAAGTGACGCCCGGGGTCGTAGCGAAGGTCTCTGTAGTGGTGAGCCCGCAGCCGGAGTCGTCATCATCCCCTTGCAGGCAGCTCAGGCTGCCGCAGGAACCGGTGAATATAGAGATCTTGGTATCAAAAGAGGCCTGGTTGCAGGTGCTGACCGTTACGTCAGAGCCGTCACCCTGGAAGGTGTACCATACGCCAGGAGCCGTGTTGCTGGTTCCGCAGGTTCCAACGCCGTCGAAAGTAGCGCCGATCGTCGAGCCGCTGACCGTCTGGCCGCAGCTTACAGGAATAGCGCCGCTGCAAAGGTCGTTGCCGGAAGGAGTGATACAGCTGATCGAAAGAGTGAAGTTACCGGAGTTGGTGCTAAATCCATCGATGTAGATGTAGTAAGTCTCCCCGTCAACAGAAGGCCAGGATGCCTGAGACTGCAGGCCGCAGAAGTCGTCGTTACCCGTTACACAGGACAATGAGCCACAGGAACCGGAGTAAACGGCGATCTGGGTGTCGAAACCAGAACCGCAGAGAGAAGCCGTGATCACGTCGCCATTACCGGTGATGGTGTACCACACGCCGGCACTGGCGCCGTCGCCGCCACCGCCACAGGCGCTGGGGTTGCTGTCGTTAAAGCCGACGGTAGTGCCCGATACAACGTCGCCACAGGAAACCGCGATGGCTCCGGCGCAGTCGTCATTGTTGGTTGGGGTGGGGCCCGGATCTTCGGGGAACGGATCTGCGTTGCAGTCCAGCGTCAGGTTGAAGTCCCCGATCGAGGTGCCCTGGACCAGTACGTAGTGGACTCTGCCGTAGGACGGAGTGAAGATCAGCTCGGTTGTGCCGCCACTGCAGTCCTGAGAGTCATCGGCGCCACCGAGGCAAACCAGGCCTTCGCAGGAGCCGGTATAAACGGATATCTTGGTATCGAAATCGGCCTGGTTGCAGGTGCTCAGGCTGTAGAAGCGGGAGTCGGTATTGGCCGTGAAGGTGTACCATACGCCCGGGCCGGAGATGGAAGTGCCGCAGGCTCCAACAGCATCGGTAGAAGCGCCGATGGTGGTTCCGCTGACGGTCTCGCCGCAGGCAATGGGCTCGGCGGAATCACAGAAATCGTTGGGTACGGGCGGCGGGACTACCAGGTCCCAGGCAAGGGTAAAGTCGCCTGCGCTGGTGGTCGTGTAGCCATCCTGCAGCCAGTACACGCGCTGCATGGCGCCGGTGGTGTTGATCCACACCTCAGTCTGCGTATCCGGGTCGTCAACACAGGCAATTTCATTATCGCCCGGGCAGGCGCCGCCATAGGCCAGGCGGTGGCGGGAATCGTACAGGTTGGAGGACTGCCCGATGGTCAGGGTTGCGGCCGGGGGAACGTCGATGTAGAACACCCGGTCAACAGCATCGCTGGGGCAGGCAAAGGAACTGGTGCCATAATCATTGCTGTACCCGGTAGTCGTTCCGCTGTAGGGGCTGGTCAGTGTAGCCAGGTCCTGAGCGTTGGAGCAGTTGTCGCCATCCGGCGGCATGAACTCCATGACTGTGATGTCTCCCGGGCAGGGGCTGGGCGGAGAAGGCCAGGTATCGACCAGGATGAAATACTCTGTGCCACCGGTAACCGGCGCCATAAGGCTCTTGGAAGAGGCAGAACTGGAAACCCCGGCAACACAGCCTCCGGCGGTGGTTGGGCATCCTTCATAGAGGGAGATCTGCGTATAGGACTGGCCGGAATAAACGATGCTTACCGTCATATCCGTGGCCGGAGTGAAGCTGAGCAGAGCTTCCTGGCCTCCGAAATACAGGGTGGAGACAGACGTACAGGAGGTATTGGAAGCAGTAATGTCATTAGCCCCACTACAGGTAAGCGCCCCGGAATAGGGCAGAGAACCGATGGCCGTAGCGCCGGAACAGTCGGGTGGGGTGTATTCGGTAACGGTGAGCGTACCCGGGCAGGGGCTGGCCGGAGACGGCCAGGTATCAACCATGATGTAGTAGGTGTTCCCGGCGGAAAGCACTGCGTTGACATCTTTGGAACTGGCCGAGCTGGAAACGCCCGATACGCAGGCGCCGCCATTGGTGGGGCAGCCGTTGAATACGGCGATCGCTGACCAGGTTTGCCCGGAATAGGCAACGTTGGCCACCATATCGGAGGCCGGCGTAAAGACAAATAGTGCTTCCAGCCCTCCGTAGTAGGAGCCTGTCGAGATCGGGCTGCATACGGAGGCGTTGGATGATGTGATATCATTAGTTCCGGCGCAAACTGTCGGCCCGGTGAACGGAAGGGAACTAATTACAACAGCGTCATTGCAGGTAGTTGCATTCAGTTGGAAGGAGCTGATAAGTCCAAGGGTTAACACCAGGGCCCAACATCGCCCCAGGTTTGTTAGTAGGTAAGCTTTTTTCATTTTTCTGATTTTTGTTAAAAATATTTTGTGAATAGATGCACTTGCTGAAGCTTCTTTCTCCTTTGGGAAAGAGAACCTGGAACAGGTTCGGCAACCATAGTCGCCGTTCGGGTGAAAATCGGAAAGTCGGAGGGTTCGTTAGCAGGGGGGATGAAACGAAACGCTTCATATCTGCGAAAATAAGAAAAATAATTATTATTAAAATATAAATGGAAAAATTTTAGGCCTGCAATCCAAGCTCTTCCGAAAGATAGGGAAAAGTGAGTTAAGTTGCTAGAACTCTCCCGGAAAATAAAACGGCCCGTTTTTTATCATGGCAGGGCGTGGCCATTCGGCTAAATGATGCCCGGAGAGGCCTTCCCGGGCCCGATGAAAAACAAAAATATGACTCATGCGAATCAGGAGCTAAATCCATTCGCCAATATGACATTGGAGGCCCCTGGTGGAGCACCCATTAAGGCTTGTGCCATTAGGCACAAAATGTCGGTAGGGAGATCCCAATTGGGCCTTTTCGTGCCGTAGGTACGGCATATCAATAATTCCCTCATGGGCATGTTCCGTACCCTTCTTCGTAGGCAGAAGCCCACTTCGACGGGCGGAGGCCTACGGCACGGGCAATGCTTTCCCGTGGCATGATCTACCGATATTTCGTCCTTACAGGACTTCAAAAATATGCTTCGTTTGGCCCCTGATTCGCATGACTCATGTTTAGTTGCCGGCACAGGGGGGGCGCGGCTATACGCTTGCTGTGCTATTTGGCATCAAGGTTGAAAGTTTTTGGCTGCAGGCCATGGGGCCGTTCTCAGCCAAAAACTTTCAACAAAGCTTATGGCCGGCTGGATCCGATCATAAACTTCTTAGTAAACCTTCCTTTGCCTTCCACATCGACAGTCAGGAAGTACAGGCCGGATTGCAGCTGGCTCGTGTTGAGGCGCTCAACCGGCAGTTCCACCTGATCGATGCGGCGTTCCATCATCAACTGGCCGAGGCTGTTGTGGACGGACAGGGTCGCCTTGTCGCCCAGGAAGGCATTCAGCTTCACGTTGAGCTCATCCTGCGCCGGGTTGGGGAACAGGCTGATGCCGTCGTCGGTAACCACCGGCGTAGTGCCCTGCGGCCGCGGGATCGGGTTCTCACAGTCATACTCCAGATGGAAGGAGCCGGTGGCGCTGCCAAATCCGTGGACCAGTACATAGTAGCGCTGGCCGAGGTCGGGCACAAAGGAAACGGAAGACTGGGTGCCGCAGTAGTCGTCATTGCCCGCTACGCAAACCAGTTCTCCTCCGCAACCTCCGGAGTAAACCGAGATCTTGGTATCAAAATTGGAACCACAGGTGTTCACGTTGACCGAACGCGTGGTGGCGACGAAGGTGTACCATACACCCGGAGCGGTAACCGTCTGCCCGTCGCAGGTTGGCGCAGCATCCGGAGAGGCAAAAGTGGTGGAGCCGGTAACAGTTGTATTGCAGCTTAGCTCGATGGCGTCGGCGCAATTGTCATTATCCGGCGCGATTATCTCTTCGATACATACGCTGTGGTCGCCTTCCAGGCCGGCATCCGACCATACGATCAGGTAGTAAGTGGCTCCCGGAGTCAGGCCGGTAATGAGTTCGGAGTTGGGCGTGATATCACAGAAGACGCTGGCGCCGCCGCAGCCGGTGTAAATGGCCGCTTCATGGTTGCCGGTGATCTCCACAATATTCAGGTTGACAATGCCGCTGGCGGGAGCGGTGAAGCTGTACCATACCCCAATGTTGTTGGTGGTGCCATCACAGGGAGATTGCGGGCCGTCGTCAGAGGCGCCGATAGTGGAACCGAAGACGGCGTTGGCGGGGCATCCGCCCGGAGGCGCTACGGTAATGGGCGTTGCAGTGGCGCAATCGTCGCCGGCAGGAGGAGGCGCGCAGGTGACCGTCAGGTCAAAGTCACCGGCAGCGGTGCCGAAACCGTGGATCAGGATATAGTAAGTGACGCCCGGCGTGGACAGCCAGCTTTCGGTAGTGGTGAGCCCGCAGCCGGTGTCGTCATCGTCGCCCTGCAGGCAGCTCAGGCTGCCACAGGAACCGGTGAAGATGGATATCTTGGTGTCGAAACTGGCCTGGTTGCAGGTGCTGGCCGTTATGAGGTCTCCGTTTCCGACTACGGTGTACCAAACGCCTGGTGCCGTATTGGAGGTGCCGCAGGTGCCCACTCCATCAAAGGTGGCGCCTGTGGTCGATCCGCTGACCGTCTGGCCGCAGCTCACGGCAATGGCTCCGGCGCAGTCGTCGTTGCCGGTGGGAGCGGGGGCATAAACACAGGATCCGTCATCGACGAGGGCATCCGGGTCGTAGTTCGTGGCAGTTGGGTCGGTGCACCCGGTAGGGATGGCTTCGACATCACAATCCAGTGTGAGGTCAAATGCTCCCTGCTCCTGGCCAAAGCCGTGGACGAGTACATAGTGCACCCGGCCCAGAGAAGGCGTGAAGATCAGTTCTGTGGAGCCGCCTGAACAGCCGTCCGTATCATCGGCGCCGGCCAGGCAGGTCAGTTCACCGCAGACATCACCCGTAAATACGGAGATCTTGGTGTCATAACCGGCCTGGTTGCAGGTGCTCAGGCTGTAAAAGCGGGGGATTGTCCCGGCTGTAAAAGTGTACCATACACCCGGGCCGGTGATCTCAGTACCGCAGTCGCCGATGGCGTCGATATTGGCGCCCAGGGTGGTGCCGCTGACCGTCTCGCCGCAGGCGATGGGCTCGGCGTCAGCACAGTCATCGTTGGGTACGGGAGGAGGAAGTACGAGATCCCATTCCAGGGTAAAATCGCCGGAGGTAGTGGTGGAAAAAGCCTCCTGCACCCAATAAACGCGCTGCATCATACCGGTGGTGTTGATCCAGGTGGTAACCTGGTTGTCAGGGTCATCGATACAGTCGATCTCATTATCACCCGGACAGGCGCCGCCATAGGCTACACGGTGGCGGCTGTCATAGGTATCCGTAGGAGTACTTATGGTCAACGTTGCGGCTGAGGGTACGTCAATGTAGAAAATGTGGTCAACAGAGGCATTGAGGCAGCTCACATCTTCATCATCACTGTAACCGCTGGTTGTACTGCTGTAAGGGCTGGTCAGCGTAGCCAGGTCCTGAGCGTTGCCGCAGTTGTCCCCGGGAGGAGGCATGAACTCTTCGATGCACATATCGAAACTGCCGGTCAGCGTTGTGCCGTCACTCCAGACGATCAGGTAATAGGTTGCGCCGGGAATAAGGCCGCCAACAATTTCCGGGCCGCTGGGAAAGCTCTCACACCAAACTTCGTTGCCACCGCAGCCGTCATAAATGGCGGCTTCCTGGTCGCCGGGGCCCAGGTCGATGATATCGATACTAATGCCTCCGGAAGCCGGGGCTACAAAGCTGAACCAGACGCCATAATTCCCGGTGGTACCGTCACAGGAGGACGTCGGGCCGTCATCACTGGCTCCCAGGTTGGTATAGGTGGCAGCGGCGCCCGGGCAGGAGCCGTTGGCGCCTACCGGGATGGGGGTCGCCGTAGCACAAATATCGTTGGTGATCGGTACGAACTCCTGAATGCAGAGGCCGAACGGGCCCTGGAAAGACCCTATGTCTCCCCAGACAAGGAGATAATAAGTACTACCGGCGGTCAGGCCATTTACAACTTCATCGTCCGGTGTGCCATCGCACCATATTGATGTTCCACCGCAGCCATCGTAGATCGCAGCTTCGGGGTCGCCGGGGCCCAGGTCGATAACCTGGAGGTTGACCGCTCCGGAGGCTGGCGCTACAAAGCTGAACCAGACGCCCATATTGTTCGTCGTACCATCACAGGACTGAGGGCCGTCATCGGTAGCGCCCAGGTTATAATAGGTCACGGCATTGCCCGGGCAGTCCCCATCGGCGCCAACCGGCACTGAGATGGCATCGGCGCAGAAGTCATTGGTCGGAGGGACAAACTCATCCACACAGATGGTGAACGGCCCCTGGCCGGCAGTTACATCACCCCATACTACCACGAAATAGGTAGAGCCGGCGGTGAGGCCTGAAACCAGGGAGAAATCGGGAGCACCGTTGCACCATACTTCCGTTCCGCCGCAGCCATCAAAAACGGCGGCTTCCGGGTTGCCGGGCCCGCCGTCTGTAACGGAAAGAAGGACTTCTCCGGAAGCCGGAGCGACGAAGCTGTACCACAGGCCGGCATTCTGGCCGGTCGCATCACAGGAGAAAAAGCCGTCATCCGTGGCGTTGCCGGTATCGCCGGCTACTTCATTGGCCGGGCAGTCGCCAACAGTTAATGGAATGGCATTGGCGCAATCATCATTGGCGGCCTGGCCCATCAGCAGGGTGGTGCTGAACAGCGCCAGAGCAAGTACGAATAGTTGCTTAAATGAAGGCGCACAACATCGGCGCAGCCAAAGTTGTGTACGTTGGTAAGTGTTCTTCATTTTTCTGTCTTTAGTTTAAAATGTTCTGAAAATCTATGGTTATTGAAAGTTCTCACTCGCAAAGATGAATGAGGATTGGGGAGGTTTGGATTTTTTTTGAAAGCCGTTTTGGGGATTATGATTGCGGGAGCACCAATAGGGGATTGAATCTCAACTTACTTGCGTCGCTAATATAATGAAAAAATAGTTTTTTAGCCCAACCATTTTGGGAAAATCCAGAGGAGGTGGGGAGGAAGGATAGTGTAAAGGTGGAAAGGTGTAAAGGTGTAAAAGTGAGCGGGGGGCAGCACTCTCTGAAAGCTATATCGGATCATTGTCAGGCAACCGGCCCCAGAAACCCAGCCCGTATTCGTACCTCAGCCGGGTAAAAAAAACCAGAAACCAGAAACCCAGAAACCCAGCAGTAGGCCTTCCTTCACTCCAGTCTCCTTCTCAGGTCTCGAATGAGGCTCTCACGGCTGGGAAAGACGCGGATCTCGATGCGTTCGTTCCTGGCCCGGCCTTCGGGAGTGGCGTTGGAAGCGCGGGGTTCGAACTCACCTTTGGCGCCGACCATCACCCGGCTGGTGGCCAGGTCGAACTTCTTGGTCATCAGTTGCACAATGGTGGCGGCCTGCAGCGCGCTGAACTCCCATTTGTCCGCAATGCTGGTTCTGCGCAACGGGCTGTTGTCGGTATGGCCGATGACGAGGACATCGAGGGTGGGATAATTGGCCAGCACCCGGCTGATGTCCTCAATAGCATCTCTGCCGGCAGAGTGTGTTTTGTCGGTACTTCCGGGATAGAAAAGGAAATCCAGTTGCAGGGCAACCGACAGCTGCCCGTCTGTGATCTCTATTGTATAGGCGGTGGAATCCACTTGCTTCAGCGTGTCGCGGAGGGCCTGTTCCAGATCCCGCATGGCGGTGTTGCGCTGGTTGAGCGTAGCGATCAGGGCGTCGATCTTTTCCTGCTTGGCGGCAATTATGGCATCTTTTTGCTGCAGGCGGCTATCGAGAGATTCGGCGTGGGAGGCTGCTTTCTGTTGCAGGCGCTCGATCTCATCGTCCAGCTCAATAATGCGGTTCATGAACTTGTCCTGGCTGGCCAGCAGGGCCGCATTTTCTCCTTTGCGTTCCGCGACGTCCAGGTCCAGGCGATAGATCCGGTTGCCGGCGGTGTCGAGCAGGTTCCCCAGGCTGTCTATCTGGTGATCATAGGCAGCAATGATCTCGAGGTGTTTTTTCTTCGCTACGCAGGAGGATAGCAGGAGAGGAATGAGGGGAAGAAGCAATAAAAGGTGTAAGTGTTTCTTCATAGGTGTTTGTGTGTATTATTGGCGGTTGGCTAATGGCTGTTGAGGCCGTCTCAAAAGTCCAAAAGTGGATGGCACACTGATCTGTTAAGGTTTTTAGGATTTATTAAAATCTCAATAAGAGACGGTTTTGAATCAAAAATAATCCTAATGAATCCTGAAGGATCAGTGTGCCATTACTTATGAGGCAGCCCCAGCATTTTCGTTACCGCAAACGAAGGCTGGAAGCACCCAGCAGGCCGATATCGGTATAGATGGCTACCCGGTAGTAGCCGGCGTTGAGTTTGTCTTCCAGGTCATAGACCATGGACAAGCGCTGGTTTTCGGTAATATCCACATCTTTGGCCTTGACGGCGATGATGTCCATTTGCTGGTTGTTGACCACCGTTTTAGCCGTGATGGGGTTGGTGGCCGGGACCGGGTTTCCTTTATCATCCGTAATGACCAGGTACAGAGTGCGCAGGCCCTGGTATTCGGAGGGTACATTGGTCAGATCGAAGCTGGTCCGGATGGTCCGCACGCGGCGGGCCTTGGTCGTGACCTTTTCGTTTTTCTGCTCGAGGTCAACCTGGAAGGCCGTTGCCTTGAAATTGGCCAGAGTGAGGCGGTCAACTTCTTCCTGAATGGACTTGTTGAGGTTGGCCAGGGTTTGATTCTCATCGCGGGCGGCGCCCAGGTCTGCTTCCAGGATACCCATTGCCATGCGCAGGGAGTCGTTCTCCGCCTGTACGGCGGTAATGCTGGACTCCAGCTCGGCTTTGAGGTCCATGAGTTGCTGGATCTCAGCCCTCAGGTTGTTGATCTCGGAAGCGCTCTTGGCCTTGGCGTTGCGCAGGGCCACTTCTTTACTGGCAATGGTTTCCTGTGCCTTTGCCAGGGAGCCTTGTAATTCTTCATTTTGCTCCGCCAGAAGAGAATATTCTTCCTGCAGGCTATCCACCTCCATCAACAGGTCGGTGCGAAGCTCCTCCAGGTCCTCAACGGTGCCGGTGAGTTCTGTGTTCTGGGCCTCAAGGGACTTGCGTTTGCTGTTCTGGCTGAAGCCCCAGATGCCGGCGACGATCAGGAGAATGCCTAAAATGGCGGCTAGAATGATTAAACCTTGCTTTGCTTTCATGTTAGTAAGAATTTTTGGTTGGTCCTTTAACTAATGACTAAAGCCATTCATAGACGATGGCTTTTGAAAAGGTAACGCTCCCGACACTTGCTTTTGTTATGTGAAGGGCGGAAAATATTAGAAAAAGTTGGGGTGTGAGGGGGAAGGGGGGCGTTTGGTGATTGGCTGTTAGCAATTGGCAATTAGCGGTTGGCAACTCCCAACCTCTTGCTATTGGATACCATTTTCTCTAACATTCGCATGGCTCATGCGAATCAGGGGCTAAATTGCCCAAAAGCAATGGGAGGTTCACGTGTGGCTCGGCTCCCAGCAGGATTTGTGCCGTCAGGTACATAATATCGGAAGAAAGGCATTTAGAAGGCCCTTCCGTGCCATAGGTACGGGATATTTTTGTTTCCTTCGGGGAATGTGCCGTACCTAGCGCCTCCGCTGAGCAGCTTCAGCGCTCGCGGACGGTACGGGCAATGCTTCCCCGTGGCATGATCTACCGATATTTCGTCCCTACGGGACTTCAATAATAGTCTTCGTTTAGCCCCTGATTCGCAGAGCGAATGTTAAAGTGAAGGGGCCGGTCAATCCACCACCACCACTTTTTGGCTGGCGCTGTTCTCATTTTGAGAAATGGTTAGCTGGTACACTCCGGCGGGCAGGTAGCCAATGGCCATCTTCCAGTCGGTGGCGCCGGCCAGCAGCCTGATCTGCCCCGAATAAATGCTTTGTCCGAGCGAATTGGCCAGTTGCACCTTCACCCTGGCTTTCTGCCGGCTGCTGAACCTGACGTTCAGGATGCCGGATGCCGGATTGGGGAAGAGCACAAAGCGGATGCCGGAATTGCCCGGCAGGAAAGTGCTGCTGCTCGTCGGCTCCGCCATGATCTGTACCGCAGAAGAGAGGGCCTCGGCTCCGTCGTTATCCGTTGCCCGGGCCTGCAGCAAATAGGGGCCGTAATCGGGAAGCGGATAATTCAAGATAAAGGGCGGGAAAAATGCCGTGCCCACCGAGTCGGCGTTTACGAAGAAATCGACCTTCTCCACCATTCCGTCAGTGTCATCAGCGGCCACTTGTATGTCCAGATCGGGCAGGCCGCCGGTATAGACGGCCCCATCTTCCGGGGAGGTGATGGCAACGGATGGCGCCAGGTTGGCCAGTTCGGGAGCGCTGATATCAATATTGTCGATGTAAAGAAGGTTGCCGTAGCCTCCGATGTTTTCGAATTCTATAACGACGGCCTGGCCGGCAAAGGCCTCCAGAGAGAGTTCCACCTGGCGCCAGAGGCTGCAGTCGGAGGGCAGGAAGGCCCCAGTGGTGGCCGGAGCCGTGGCCAGCTCCGTATTGAAGGCTTCATAGAGCAGGGTTTCTTCCCCGTCGCAGGTGATTGCGCGTACCCGCAGGCCGTCGAAATTCTCTTCATCATAGGGCGCATAGGCAACGCTGAAATGCAACCTGGGGCTGCTCAGCCCGCTGAGGTTGAACCGGGCGCGGAAATAATCGTGGGTATTGCGCGTGTCCGTTTCGTAATTGTCCATCACAAAGGCCCGGCCGTAACACAAATTGCTGATGCTGAGGGCCCAGGCGGCGGCATCGGCATCGGGGTTTTCGATCGTCCAGGTGTTGTCGCTCAGGGGCGCGCTGAAGGATTCAAAATACGGTTCGGCGCCTGCCGAGACGGAGACGGCCTCTTCCAGGTGCAGCGTGTCGAATGCCTGGCCGTTGCCGATGATAAGGGTGGCGCTGTAGCTGCCCTCCTGCGGGTAGGTGACCACCGGGTCCTGCTCCGTGGAGCTGGCCGGCTGCCCGCCGGGAAAGGACCATTCCCAGCTGCTGATATTTCCGGCCGACTGGTCGAGAAACTGCACCTGTCCGCCCGGGCAGATCTCGGAAATGGTGGTGGTAAAGGCCGGCGTGAGGGCATTTACCCGGAAGCGGAAATAGCCTTCCGGAGCCACCAGCGGCCGCACCTGTTCTTTGCCGGAGTTGGCGGTGGCGTGAATGTAGTACTGCACCTCGGCGTCTGTTTCCTGAGCGGGTATGGCTGCTGACCAGAGGCTCGCCTGTGCGTCTTCCAGCACCATGGGCACGGCCGTGTAATCCATTTCAGGAAGGATGCGGTAGTAAAGCGTGGCATCGGCAATGCCGCTGCGGTGTTTGATGGTGGCCCGGGCGAGGTAGTCGTTTTCCGTGTCATCGGTATTTCTCAGCCGGGCGTGGGCGATCAACAGCGGATCGTTTACCCCGATCAGCTTGGTGATGCAGTGTATTGCTCCGTATGCCGGGATGATGGCATTGCAGTCGATGCCCACCACATTGTAGCCGGGCAAGGCCTCCCGGTATATGCGCAAGGCGGTGGTGTCGTACCGCTCTTCGTAAACGGGCACAAGGATGGTCTTATTGACGAAAATGGAATTGGTGTAGGTCCGGTAGTCTCCGTTGTTGTCCGGGTAGCGGCCGGTTGCGTCGGGGGGCATGGGCATGCGGATGACGTTGAATGTGTTGCCGAAGGCCGTAGGCACCTCGTTGACGAGGTATTCGATATTTTCCTCGATCTGCGGCCCGTCGGCCACTCCTTCCGGATACGCTCCAATGATGACGGTCTCCTCATCGATAAAGCGCATGTGCATGTCGATGTGGTGGATGAGGTCATAAGGCAGGTTGGGAAACTTGACATAGCGGCTGGCGCCCAGGTAAGCCTGGGCGATGGCGTCAATCTCTGCTTCGGTTTTTCCGGGGTTCTCTTCCAGGACGAGCTCGGAAGAGAAGTTGGTTCCCATGCCGTCGCGCAGGTTGTTGCCGCCGGTGTGTATCCAGTCGTAAGGGGCAATGGTGGCCTCATAGATAGGCAGGTTGAAATGCTCGGCCAGCACCGTCGGAATGAGGTCGTCCTGCGGGCGCCAGGGGCGGTTGTAGATCCAATCGACGATCATCAGGCTGTCAACGTCGTTGTGATAGACCGACCAGGGGCCATAGTCCCGGATCCAGACGGAATTGTAGGGAGCGTTGATGATCTCTACATTGTCCAGCGGAACGCCGGCGTTCTGCAACTGGCTGGAAACGGAGCCGGCGTTGGAGGCGATGATGATGACCGTACATTCAGGAGCGCTGTGGCGGACGATCTCGATGAGGATATTCGCATACTGCTGGGTCCAGCTGATGGCGATGGCCTGTATCTCCTCCCATTCGGCCATGGTGCGCACCGGCGCCGGCGGCGGCTCGGGCGTAACCATGGGGGTGAGCGCCTGCAGGGAGTCGATGAAGGCCTGCATTTCTTCTGCCTCAGCCTGGGTGGGGTAGTGGGGCAGAGGGGGCTGCTGGGCAAAGGCAGACAGGGAGCAAATGCTGATCAGCAGGGAGAATAGCCATTTTGTCATGATCCGGCGTTTCGTTCTGGTGTAATAAACGGAAGCCTAAATATAGGGGGATAGCCGGGATTTATCGTTGTAAAATAGGAGTAATTGTGGAGGATTGTCGGGATGGCGTTGGGCGGGTTTGGGCCCAGCGGCCCTGGCGCCTGAGTGGCATCATTACTTTTATAATTATTATTTTTGTAACGATTATAAAAGTAACGATAAAAATTTTAGATAATAATGTTGTAAATCTATTATTGAACATCAGCAGAATGACAAACTGAATTGGAAACTTATCCAGGTTTTGTTGATAGCGTAGATTTTGGCCGCCTGTTATTAGGATATCAAAACCTTCCTTTTCCATGGCCTGGAGGAGTTGTCCGTTTTTAAGGGATTACCATTTCAGGTCAGGGACGGTAACTACTTCAAAATCTGGAGAAAAGAGATTCTTGAGAGGGCGTGGAAGGTTTTCGTCAAGCAGCACTCTTTTCATTTGAAGCCAGATTGAGGGTTACAATATTTTCTGCTAGTTTCAATAGCTGCTCCACCTGTTCTTTCTTAACAGAGGGGAAATCATTCAAGAATTCGTCGATGGTGTCTCCTCCTTTCAAATAGTCAAAAAGTATTTTAATAGGAACCCTGGTGCCTGCAAAAACAGGAGTTCCACTTTGGACTTCCGGAGAAATGGTAATGATATTTGAAATCATGATCAAAGGCTTCTTAATAAATATCCAATTTAGTGTTTTTTTCCGCTGACTACACGTTTTTTTGCTGCTCAACCCCCTCATTTTCCTACCACCACCGCCCGGCTGATCCGGCCCCGCTCATGCATTACTGACAAACGATATACACCATTGGGCAACTGGCCCACCGGCAGCTTTACCTCTCTCATTCCAACTGTTAATTGCTCTCTAACACTCCAAACCACCTGCCCCCGCAGGTTCGCCAGTTCAATGTAAACCGGCTGCGCCTGCCGGGAGATGAACCGCAGGGTTGCCAGGTTGCCCGCCGGGTTGGGGAAAACCTCCAGCTCCAGAGGTTCGCCGGGCACTGCAGCTTCCTCCAGCCCGGAGGGCGGCAGTACCCGGAAACTGAAATACCCCTCCGGCGCCACCATGGGCCGCACCTGCTCTTTGCCGGAGAGGGCACTGGCGCGGATGTAATACTGCACCTCGGTATGGGGCGGCTGCGGGGGGATATCCGCCGTCCAAAGGCCACTCTGTTCATCCTCCAATGCCATGGGAATGGAGGCGTAGGGGTCGTCCGGCGCAGTGCGAAAATACAAGGTGGCATTGTCGATACCACTGCGGTGCTGGATGATGGCTGATACCGGGTAGGGAGAGGTTGTATTTTCCGTATCGCGCAGCCTGGCGTGGGCGATGCGAAGCGGATCGGGAACGCCAATGAGCTTGGTGAAGCAGTGGATGGCGCCGAAGTTATCGACCGTCTCGTCACAATCGATGCCCACGATGTTATATCCGGGCAGCAATTCACGGTAAATCCGCAGAGCGGTGGTGTCATACTGTTCTTCGTAAACCGGCATCAGGTACGTCTTATTCACAAAGATCCCATTGGTGTAGGTGCGGTAGAAGCCTCCTTCGTCCGGGTAGCGGCCCAGCACGTCCGGCGGCATGGGGATGCGTACGATGTGGTAGGGGTTGCCGAAGGCGGTTGCCTGCTGCTGCAGAAAGGCCACATTCTCTTCAATCTGCGGCCCGTCGGCCGCCCCTTCCGGGTACTGCCCCACAAGGATGGTTTCTTCGTCCATGAACCGCATGTGCATATCCAGGTGGTGGATGGAGTCGAAGGGCAGAACGGGCATAGTGAAATAGCGGCCGGGCGTTATCCCCAGGAAGGCCTGAGCGATGGCCTCTATTTCTTCCCACGTTTTGCCGGGGTTGGTTTCGAGGACCAGCTCGGAAGAGAAGAGGGACCCCATGCCGTCCTGCAGGTTGTTGCCCCCGGCGTGCACCCAGTCGTATGGTGGCTCGATGGCCTCAAAAACGGGCAGGCCCAGGTAGTCAGCAAGCTGAGGGGGCGTCCTGTCGTCGGCCGGCCGGAGGGGGTCATCGTAGATCCAGTCCACGATCATCAGGCTATCGACATCGTTGTGATAGACGGTCCAGGGCCCATAGTCCCGGATCCAGATGGAGTTGAAGTCAATATCGAGGAATTCCACATTGTCAGTGGGGATGTTCTCTATGTGCAGAAAGGTGTCCACCAGTTCCCGTTCTTTGGTAATGATGAAGACCTTACACTCTTCCTGGCTGTATCGGACTACTTCTTTCAGCACGTTGGAATACGGAAAGCGCCAGGCGATCACTATTGCCTGCACTTCTTCCCATTCGGCCATGGTGCGCACGGGCGGAGGAGGAGGCATAGGGATATGGCAGAGAATTTCCGATGGCGCGTCTCCCTTCACCGGCTTTACTTCCGTTGATGGCAGCCCTTGCTGTGCTCCGAGAGATATAAAGACGGACAAAAAAACGAGGGCGGGAAGGAAACATTTCATAGCTTTAGCATTTCGGGTGATGTTCTGGGCTTTAAAATAATAAGAGTTCGGGGAAATATTGAGCGAGAGGTTTTTTTTGGTTTTGAGGTGTTTCGGTGTTGTGGTGGGCAAAAAGGAACCCAGGAACTCAGAACCCAGGAACTCAGAACAGTCCCAAGCCACGTCACCCATTCAGGCTATATATCCTTTACACCCAAGCAAATTTACACTTTTACACAACGAAAACCCCGTTATGGAATTCATCGAAAGCGGCCTGCACTTCCGTTTCGGGGAAGAGTGGGTTATCAAAAAGTACGATGCGCACCGCTTTTATCAGGGGCTGAGCGGAAGCGGCCTGAAGGGCGTGGACTTTCTGGGTATTCTCGGGGAAGGGTTGTTTCTTTTCGAGATAAAGAATTTTCGTCGGCGCCGGCAATGGCAGGAGGAAAACCCACTGGAGGCGGTTCTTGACCACCCTTCGGAATTTGCAGAGAATATCGCATACAAAGTCGAAGACACCCTGCTGGCCATTGACGCCATCTGGCAGTACTACAACCGCAAGTGGCTGTTCCGGCGCCTGCTGCCCGCCTTCCGCCGCCTGCCCGTTACGGAAAATGACTGGCGCTTCTGGGCGCGCGCCTATGCACTGATGCAGGACCCCGGGCAGGTCAACGTCGTCCTTTGGATGGAAACGGAACGGGCGCGCCCGGCGCTGCTGACAGAGATCGAAGCGGCGCTCCAACACCATCTTCAGGGCCGGGCCGGCTCGGTGCGGATCGCTTTGCGGGGCAACCATGATTTTCTGCGGGGCTTTGAGCTGGCTTCTGGGGCGTGAAAAGCCTCCCTCCAGGAAACACCCGAAAGCGCAAAGAATAGGGCTTTGTCATTGTTTGAACCAAGAGCTGCTCATAACGGTTCGTGGCCCAATGTCATCATCTTTGACTGCTTCGGGGCAAAGTGAGGCCCGTGATAGTCAACAGGCGAGCTTTAGTCACCAGCCGGCATCACTACCCTAAAATTGACGACATTAAACGCCAAGTTATCGCCTCACGAGACTGTTCAAATAAGTGTGTCCGCTTTATGCTAACCCGTTGGTTTCCAGGCAACCAGAAACTCAGAAACCAGAAACTATGAACAGTCCCCGCCTCACGGGGTCCACGTCAAGTGACTTTGCAGCCAGAACCACCCCCCCATCCCAATTCAAGCTCCCCTTTTCACAACTCAACCCACCGAAACAACAATTCATTCAAAGGGGGTGGACTCCCACCTTTTTCTCCCCGACATTTGTAGTAATTACTCAGGTATTACGGTTTTTCGGCGCCATGGTATTGCGGTTCCAACCAAAACACCACAACACCAAAACACCACAACACCGAATAACCGATCAAAAACCCAATTACAATGATCAGATCCATCCCGGCAATCCTGTCCCTGTGTTTTTTCTCTGTGCTGGCAGGGGCCCAGGAATCGCCACTGAAAGGATACATCCACACCGCCCTGGAGAGCAACATCGCCCTGCAGCGGCAGGGGCTTTCCTACGAGAAGAGCCTTGCGGCGCTGGACGAGGCCAAGGCCATGTTCTTTCCCCGCTTGTCCATTCAGGCCCGTTATTCTGTGGCCAGGGGCGGGCGGTCCTTTTCCATTCCCATCGGCGACCTGATGAACCCGGTTTATCAGAACCTGAACCAGATCAACAGCCTGGCACAGGCGACTTATCCGGATTACCCTACGGTGCCGGAATATCCGATGATCCGCAACGAGGAGGTCAATTTCCTTCGCGAAACGGAGCAGGAGACCGTCCTGCGCCTGCAGATGCCCGTTTTCAACCAGGCCATCCTGCAGAACCAGCGCATCCGGCACAACCTGTCCGAAGCGGAGAAAGTTTCCGTTGATGTTTACCGGCGGGAGTTGGTCAAAGAAGTGAAGGTGGCCTATTTCAACTACGCTCAGGCACAAGAGGGGGTAAGTATTCTGGAAAACGCCCTTGCCCTTGTGCAGGAGAACCTGCGCACCAGTGAAAGCCTCCACCGGAACCACAAGGTAACTCTGGATGTCGTTTACAGCGCTCAGGCCGAGGTGGAAGGGGTGGAACAGCAACTGGCCGAGGCTGTAAAGAACGAAAAAGCGGCCAAAGCGTACTTCAATTTTCTGCTCAACCGCAACTACGACGAAGAGGTCACGCTGATGCCCGCTGAGGCTTTCTCCCGGCCGGCCATCAGCCTGGAAGAGGCCCGCAGCCTGGCCCTCCGGCAGCGGGAGGAATTCCAGCAACTCAATTACTTCCTGGCGGCCCAGGACCGGCAGGTGCAACTCAACAAAGGAAACTACCTGCCTCAAGTCAACCTGCAGGCCGATTACGGCATTCAGGGTACCCGTTATGAAATCAATGATGACGCCGATTTCTTTATGGGGTCGGTGGTGATGAGCTGGACCCTTTTCGACCGAACCACCGGCGCTAAAGTGCAACAGGCCAGGATAGAAAAGATGGAAACGGAAAGCCGGAAGGCCGAGTTACAACAGCAGGTAGGGCTACAGGTGGTCAATGCCTTCTACGACCTGGAGGCTGCTCACCAACGCATCCTGAAGGCAGCAGCGGAAGTAGACGCCGCCCGCCAGGCCTTTCGCCTGATGAACAAGAGGTATGTACAGGGGCAGGCCAACCTGGTGGAGTTCACCAATGCCCGCACCCAGCTGACCACTGCCGAGCAGAACAGTTCCATAGCCCGCTATGATTATCAGGCGAAAGCCGCGGAGTTTGAACGGGCAACGGCAACCTATGAATTCGAATAACATTCCCTCACGTCAAAAGCATAAGCTATCATGACCATCCATATCAAGCCCATTGCCCTGCTTGCTTTTCTTACTCTTACCCTGGCAGCCTGTGGCAGTGAAGACAATGAAAGCCAAAAAACCGGATCTTCTGCCCAGGCATCAGCCCGGACTGTAGAGACTGCTGATGTCAAACCTGTACAATACCGGGAAACCGTTTTCGCAACGGGAAAACTTGCGCTCAGGGAGGAAGCCCGGCTGAGCTTCAAAACCGGGGGCATCATCAAGCGCATCTATGTCGATGAGGGGCAGTCGGTTCGCCAGGGCCAGGTGCTCGCCGAACTGGCCCTCGATGAGATCAGCGCCCAAACCCAGCAGGCCCGCCTGGGCGAACAACAGGCGGAGATCAATGTAGAAAACGCTAAACTCGCCCTGCGGCTGGCCGAAAGAGATTACGAGAACGCCCGGGGCCTGTACCAGGACAGCGTCGCTACCCTCGAGCAGTTGCAGAATGCTGAAGTGCAGCTCGACAATGCCCGCAACCAGCTCAAGGCCGCCCAAAAAGGCCTGGCCATGCAGGGCGAACAGGTCGAGGTGGCCTCCTTCAACCTGCGTTACTCCAAAATAACGGCGCCTTCCAACGGCACCATCCTCAAAAAACTGGCCGAGGCCAACGAACTGACAGGCCCCGGAACGCCGGTGCTGCTCTTCGGCTCAAAGGACAAGTCGAAAGTCATCAAAGTGAGCCTCACCGATAAGGACATCATCCACGTCAGTGTCGGAGATGAGGCGGAAGTACAGTTCGATGCCTATCCGGGCCATGTTTTCAAGGGAGAGGTGAGGGAAGTGGCCAGCATGGCCGATCCCTACACCAATACCTACGAAGTAGAGGTGGAAGTCATCCCGGAAGGCAAAACCCTGCTCTCCGGCTTTATCGGCTCGGTTTCCATTTTCACCAGCAGCACTTCCAGCCTCCTGGAGATCCCGGTTGACGCCCTCATCGGCGCCGATGCCGGCCGGGGGGAAGTTTTTGTGGTGGAAGGCAACAAAGCCGTGAAAACCCAGGTGAGCATCTTCAAAATGGAAGGAGAACACCTGCTCATCCAGCGCGGCCTGGACAGCACCGACAAAGTCGTCATCAGCGGTGTCGGCTATCTGGAAAACGAACAACCGATCATGATCAGCCAGAGGTAGGTAGGAGGTGTATAGGTGTATAGGTGTATAGGTGTATAGGTGCATTTGTGTATATGTCGGCGCAACCGAATCCCCGAAGGCACCAATACACCAATGCACCTATACACCAATGCACCTATACACCAATGCACCTATACACCAATGCACGAATGCACCAATGCACCTATACACCAATGCACGAATGCACGAATGCACACACACACACACACAACAAAAGAACCCATCATGAATATCCCTCAATTATCCATAAAGAATTATCAGTTTACCCTGACGGCCTTTGCCTTTCTGCTCGTCATGGGGATTGCCTCCTTTTTCAGTATGCCCCGCCGGGAAGACCCCGCGCTGGACATTCCCAACGTGCTTGTGATCGCCGTTTATCCGGGCGCCAACCCGGAAGATGTCGAAAGCCAGGTTGTGGATATACTGGAAGAATCAGTTAATGAGCTGGACGACCTCAAGGAGGTACAAACTACCATTCGGGATGGCGTTGCCATAATGGAGATCGAGTTCAATTTCGGCGTCGATCCCGATGAGAAGTTTGACGAAGTACAGCGGCAGGTCAATCAATCCCGTAACGAAATGCCCGAAGGGCTCTACCAGCTCGACGTGAAAAAGATGTCAACCAATACGGTTACCATTATGCAGATCGGCCTGGTCTCGGATACGGCGGATTACGGGCTGCTGCAATCGGAGGCAGAGCGCCTCAAGCGGGAGATCGAAAAAGTCGGAGGGGTGCGCAAAGTGGATGTGGAGGCCTACCCCGAACAGGAGGTGCGCATCGCTCTGAACCCGGTGCTGATGAGTGAAATGGGCATTTCCCCCGATGACGTAGAACGTGCGATACAGAGCAACAACGCCAATATCCCGGGAGGGGCAGTTAAGGTTTCCCATAAGCTTTTCAATGTCAAAACCTCAGGACAGTACACCAGCCTGGATCAGATCCGCAATACGGTAGTAGGCGCCTATCAGGGCAGGATCATTTACCTGAAAAACATTGCCAGCGTATTCTTTGATTTTGAAGACGAACGCTGGCTGGCGCGCTATAACGGAGAGCGCACGGTTTTCATCAATGTGCAGCAGAAGGACGGTTACAACATCTATTCCGTTACTGACCCGATCAAGGAAAAACTGAGCCGGGCCAACCTGGCCGGGGATATCCGCCTGGCGTACATTTTCGACCAGTCGGAAGGAGTGACCGAGCGGGTGGCCGGTTTTCTGGGCAACCTGGTGCAGGGGATATTGCTGGTGGGCGTCATCATTTTCCTGGTGCTGGGGCTCCGTTCGGCCAGCCTGGTAATGCTGGCCATCCCCTTTTCCATCCTGATCGGGCTGTGGGTAGTTGACCAGTTCGGCTTTGCGCTGCAGCAGATGTCGATCGCGGGCCTGGTGGTGGCCCTGGGTTTGCTGGTGGACAACTCCATCGCCATCCTGGAGAACATCGAACGATACCTCACTCAGGGTTATTCGCGGGAACAAGCGGCCATCGAGGGGACTCAGCAACTGATCGCTCCCATTGCCAGCGCCACCCTGACCACTATTCTGGCCTTTATCCCCATTGTAATGATGCCGGACACTACCGGCGCGTTTATAAAAGCCCTGCCAACTACCGTGATCGCCACGCTGGCCGCTTCGTTTATCGTGGCCGTCACCCTGACGCCTTACCTGGCCAGCCGCATTCTCAAGGAAGGGAACAATGGAACTACCCGGAAAACCACTCCACTTTTCCGGATGCTGAAACGCTTTGTGGAAGGCCCTTACCGCAGGGCGCTGGAGTGGGCGCTGCGCCACAAACCGCTGACCATTTCGATGGCGGTGCTAAGCCTGGTGGGCGCCCTGGCGCTTTTCCCGCTGGTGGGGGTCGCCTTTTTTCCCAAAGCGGAAAAACCGCAGTTCCGCATTACCGTGCAGTTGCCGAACGGCAGCAACCTGGATGCAACAGACGAGGCGGTGCAGTATGTGGAGAGCGTTATTGATACCATCCCGGATATCCGGTACTATGCGGCCAATATCGGCCATGGCAACCCCCGCATTTATTATAATGTGGCTTCGGAGAACTACTCCAACACCTTCGGAGAGGTATATGTGGTGCTCAAAGAGTACGATATCGATCGTTTTTACGAGTTGCTGGGCCAACTGCGGGAGGCCTTTGCAGCATACCCTAACGCCCGGATCGATGTTCGCGAGTTCGTGCAGGGGCCCCCGTCGGAGGCTCCGGTTGCCATAAAGATCAACGGAACGGATCTGGACAAACTGCAGGCTTACGCCCGGGAGGTGGAGAACATCGTCCGCTCGGTGGATGGGACGGTCAATGTCGATAACCCCATCCGGAACAACAGCACCGATATCTATTTTCGCGTCAACCGCGACAAGGCCATGATGCTGGGGGTGCCCACCCACGTGGTGGATAAGACGATACGCAGCTTCGTCAACGGCACCGTCATCGGCAAATTTCGCGACAAGGATGCTGAAGACTACAATATCGCCATGCGCTTCGATTACGATGAGCAATTCAGGCTGGACGACTTCAGCCGGATCAGCGTGCAGTCTGTAAGCGGCCGTTTTATACCTTTAAAACACCTGACGGATGTTGAATTCGCTGAAGCGCCCAGCCGGATCACTCACCTGGACAGCGAACGCACGGCGACCGTGCTGGCCGACCTGCAGAAAGGGTTTACCCTGGACGAGGTGGTTGCCGACATTGACCGGCAGTTGCAGCAAATGGATTGGGAAGATGGATATTCCTATGTTTACAAAGGCGACCTGGAGAGCCGCAACGAGTCCTTTGGTGGTATGGGCATCGCCTCGATGATGGCCCTGCTGCTCATCCTGGGTGTGCTGATCATACAGTTCAAGTCTTTCAGCCAGCCGCTCATCATCTTCACCGCTTTGCCCCTGGCCATCATCGGCTCAATCCTGGCGTTGCTGGCCACCGGCATCAACTTTTCCTTTACCGCCTTCGTAGGCCTGACCAGCCTGATCGGTATAGCCATCAACAACTCTATCGTGCTGGTTGACTTCGCCAATGTGATGCGCCGGGAAGGCGCCGGCGTACTGGAGGCCGCTCAGCAGGCCGGTGAAGTCCGTTTTATCCCCATTGTGATGACTACCCTCACTACCATCCTGGGCCTGCTGCCCCTCACGCTCATGGGCGGTTCACTGTGGGCGCCGATGGGGTGGACCATCATCGGGGGACTGCTGACCTCCACGACTTTTGTGCTGCTGCTTGTGCCCATTCTGTATGTGCTCTTTACGAAAGAAGATACCGGTGCGATAAAAGCATAAACAGGTTTTTTTGGGGATCTCGAAGCCTCGCTTTTATCGGCGGGGCTTTTTAACTTTCTCTGAACCATTCTTTTTGGGAAATGATGCCACAAAGGCATTAACGTGAGGTTTGAGGCCAAGGTTAGGGCTGAGGCCGGAGAACGCCCGGGGAAAGGAATATTTTATCCATTTTGCATCGTTGGCCAATTCCGGGCCCTCAATCTCAACCTTAGCCTCACCCTGAATCTGGCTTATCTTGCTGGAAAAAAGGATAGTCAGGTCAAACCTTACGTTAGTATTATGTATGCCCTGAAAAAATGAACAGCGGAAATAAATTGTTTTTTCCGGGAAACGGCATAACTTAAGCCCATGTTAGGATCAGAAAATGCGTTGCTGCTGATGGCCTTCCCGATCCGCATTGATCCCTGGCTGCGCATTCATCGCACCTGCTTACCGCACTGGCGAAACCGGCAACACATTTTTTGAAGACATTTAATACTGTGTCAATTAAGTTTTGTGACATAGGTTCGAGTGGATTTTGGTTCTGGGCTAGGCGCGAATGACGAGCATAGCGTTCGACTGAGCTCACGCCGAAGTCCGGAGCTACGTGCCTCCGCACGCCGTAGTGCTACGGCACGCAGGCGTGAGGAGTTCGCAACGACGCCAAGAGGCAAAAGCCGTCGAAGATATGTTATTAAATTTATTTGACACAGTATTTAATTCCACTGAATTATGAAAGCCATCATCCCAGTCGCCGGCGCCGGTACCCGACTCCGCCCTCTGACCTACACACAGCCTAAGCCACTCATTCCCGTTGCGGGAAAGCCCATTATTTCCTTTATACTCGACCAGCTTATCGACCTTGGAATACGGGAGTTCATTTTTGTCATCGGGTATCTTGGAGAAAAGATCAAAAATTACGTCGATGCGGAATACCCGGATATCAGCCGGGAGTACGTCGCCCAGGAAGTGCGGCTGGGGTCCGGCCATGCCATCTGGACGGCCCGGGAATACCTCAAACACACCGATGAGCTTTTCATTTTTTTCGGTGATATCATCGTCGATGTGGATTTCAATAAGGTGATGAACAGCCCCCATTCCTGCCTGTGTGTGAAGAAAGTTGCCGATCCTCGTGAATTCGGAGTGGTGGAATACGGCCAGCGCAGCAAGTTTGTCAAACGAGTGGTTGAAAAGCCCCGCATCCCCAAATCCGACCTGGCTATGGTGGGGCTCTACAAGATCAAAGACGTGCCCCGGCTGATAGAAGCACTCGATTTCAACATCAGCCATAACATCCGCTCCAACGGCGAGTTTCCCCTTACCGACGCTTTTATGTATATGATCGAAAAAGGCGTGAAATTCACCACCGTGACTGTTGACAACTGGTTCAATTGTGGTAAAAAGGAGGTGCTTCTCGATACCAACGCGGCATTTCTGGACCGCGACGGCTACGCCAGCGCCGACCTTCCGCCCTACGACAACTCCATCATCATCCATCCGGTAAGTATCGGGAAAAATTGTAATATTCAGGATTCCATTATCGGCCCTCATGTGACCATCGGCGACAACGCCCGCATCAAAAGGGCCATCATCCGGGATTCTATCCTCGGCAATTACGCACATATTAAGGACATCAACCTGCAACGCTCGGTGGTGGGCAACGATACCGTCATTACCGGCCTGCGACAAAGCCTCAACATCGGGGATAATACCGAGATCGACTTCAGCCTGCCGCAGGGGTGAGAAGGAGGCAGAGAGCAGGGAGCAGTGTATTTGTGTATCAGGGGCGGTCATACGGGATAGTTCAATTAAGTGTGCCCGCGTTAAGCTAACCCGCTGGTTTCCAGAGCAACGAGGAACTCAGAAACTATGAACAGTCCCCTAAACTCCTAAACCCAGCCAGGCTGCCAAAAGCCCTAAACTCTTAAACTCCAAACAGCCCCCATTAAGCAACTAAACCCTAAACTTAGCATTATGCGATACCTCTTCTTCCTCTTCCTGCTGGCCTGCCTCAACCCGGCGCCGGCTCAGGATGTTCATATCCGCACCAACCTGATCGGCTATTTTCCCGAAGACGCCAAAGTGGCCCTCATTATGTCTGAAGAACCGGTTACAGGAGAAATTATGCTTATGGACGTATCGTTGGGCGAGGCCGTGATGAGTGGCATCCCCGAACCGGCTACAGGGGCAAAGTGGGGCAGGTTCCCGCACCAATACTGGTTCAATTTTACAAACTGGAAAGAGGAGGGAGCTTATTTTGTAGAGGTGGAAGGAGTAAAATCCACCAGTTTTGTCATCGGCTCAAACGTTTACGACAATTATCAGGAAGACCTGCTGGCATTCATGCGGCAACAACGTTGCGGATATAACCCCTACTTCGGCGAAGTTTGTCATCAGTGGGACGGGCGGGTATTTTACGCTCCCGTGCCGGATTCTACTTACTACGATTTCAGCGGCGGCTGGCACGATGCCGGCGATCAGCTCAAATACCTGATCACCGGATCCAACGCTACCGCCCGGATGCTGCTGGCCTACGAGCTGGCTCCCGGGCGCTTCATCGACCAGGTGGACGGATATGGCCATCCGTTCCCCAACGGCATCCCGGACGTGCTGGACGAAGCCCGCTGGGGCCTGGAATGGATACTGAAACTGCACCCGAAACCAGGCTGGCTGTTCCATCAGGTTGCCGACGACCGCGACCACCGGGGGTTTAAATTTCCCTACCGGGATAATGCGGACTACGGATGGGGGACCAATTCCTACCGGGCGGCCTATTTCGCCACAGGCAAACCACAGGGGCTGGGTGAGTGGAAGAGTGAAGCGACAGGGGTTGCCAACCTTGCCGGCCGTTCGGCTGCCGCCCTGGCCATGGGCGCCCGCGCCTGGATTTTCATCGACGAGCCCTTTGCCCGGAAGTGCCGCAAAGCGGCTGAGGAGCTTTACCGTATGGGCCGCGAGCAGGAAGGGTACCAGCAAGGCAATTCCTACGGGGCGCCTTACCGGTACAACGAGGACACCTGGGCCGATGATATGGAATGGGGCGCCGCCGAACTGTATAAACTCACCCGAAAGGAGGAATACCTTCAGGATGCTCTCCGTTATGCTGACATGATCCGGGATGAAGGCTGGATGGCCCGCGATTCTATGGCCCATTATCAGAAATACCCGTTTATGAATGTCGGCCATTTTTCCTTGTACCCGGTTGCTCCCGAGGGGATGAAGGCCCGCCTTGCCGGCTGGTACCGCGCCAATATCGAAAAGGTGGTGGCCCGGGCCGAAACCAATGCCTACAAGGCCGGAGTGCCCTTTTTGTGGTGTTCCAATAACCTGCTCGTCAATTTTATCACCCAGGTAATGCTATACGAGAAGATGACCGGCGACACCCGCTACCACGATGCTATGGTGCTGCACCGCGACTGGCTGTTTGGCCGCAACCCCTGGGGCGCCAGCATGTTTACCGGCATACCGGCATACGGCGAAACGCCGGAGGATGTGCATATCCCGGCCCGGGCCCTGTTGAAAGAAACGCCCGCCGGAGGGCTGGTGGACGGCCCGATCTTCCGGACGATCCACGACTTCCTGAAAGGCCTGACGCTGAACGAACCCGATGAATTTGCGGCATTTCAGAACGATTTCGTAGTTTACCACGATGACATCGGCGATTATTCGACCAATGAGCCTACCATGGACGGCACCGCCGATGCTATTCTCATCATGGCCCTTTGGAGCAAAGGGTATTAAGATTCTGCCAATGAGCACACAACGCATACTGTCCGTAGATATCTTCCGGGGGCTGACCATCTTTATGATGCTGTTCGTCAACGAGCTTGCCGGCGTTTCGGATATTCCGAAGTGGATGAAACACGTTCCCGCCGGTGTCGATGGCATGACCTTCGTCGATGTGGTTTTCCCGGCTTTCCTGTTCATCGTCGGCATGGCTATTCCTTTTGCGGTGGAGAACCGGGAGGCAAAAGGGCAGGGGCAGGCCGGGTTCTGGCAACATGTGTTGGTCCGTACGCTGGGCCTGGTCATCCTGGGCGTGTATATGGTAAACTCCGCGGAAATGAACCGGGAAGCCAACCTGATCCCCCATGGCTGGTGGGCAGCCTCGCTGTACATCGCCGCCATCCTGATCTGGAACCGCTATCCTTCAACCGGGGATGTGCGGAAAAAACGCCTGTTTGCCGGTTTCAGAATTGCCGGGGCCATTTTGCTGGTTGTTCTTTTCTTCCTGTACCGCAAAGGAACCGATGGCCAGCTCACCGGCATGACGCCCAGTTGGTGGGGGATACTGGGCCTGATCGGCTGGGCCTATCTGCTCTCTATGGTCTTTTATATGGCTTCCCAAAAAAAACTGCCGGCTCTTTTGGGCGTATTTGCGGCCCTGCTGGCCCTCATCCTTGTCCTCAGGGGCGGCCTTTCCGGCCTTCCGGCCTGGGGGCAGTGGTTGCGGGGGCAATCCGGGCATTTAGTTCATACCCTGATCGTACTTTCCGGTATTATTTGTTCCCTGATCCTGGCTAAAGATGGGGTATGGCATCAGCCGGTAGCCAAGATCCGAAACATCCTCTTGTTTGGGATCTTGCTTGGCGTGGCGGGGTTCCTTACCCGGCCGTTCGGAGGCATTTCGAAGATCGCAGCGACGCCGGGCTGGGCGTTGTTCTCCGCTGCTTCCTGCTGCCTGATCTTTCCGGCCATCTACTGGCTGGCCGACCTGAAGGGCATAAAGAGCTGGGCAAACTTTCTCAAACCCGCCGGGGAGAACCCCCTGCTGGCCTATATCCTTCCACCCCTGTTCTACGCCATTGCCGGCTTTTCTTTCTTCCCGGCGGTATTGAGTTCCGGAGTGCCCGGAATGCTGCGGGCACTGGTTTTTACCCTGGCCATTCTTTGGATTACTCAATGGCTGACAAAAAAAGGCGTCCGGTTGCACCTTTAAGAGCTTTTCCAAAATTCCACGATTGAGGGAAAGCGAGCAAATTTCATTCTGAACGAGGCGCTAAACCCCGGCTACCCTTCTTTTATACTCCGCCAGGGCTTTGTCCAGCCGTTCGTGGGCCGTCGTATCCCCCGGAACATTGTGAGAAGGATGAATGTGCAGGTGTACGCCTCTGTCGGCGAGGATCTCAGCAACGGTAGTGATCGTCATCCAGACGGCGGTGACAAAGGCGTGGGTGGAAAGCGGGCCAACTCTGTCCTGATGATTCTTCAGCTCCACGCTGGCATCGGTCAGCGGCACGCAGGAATCCACCACAACGTCGGCGAGTTCGAACAGCGTTTTGCCGCAGGAGTGCCTCGACTTTTTGTCAACTGATTCGGCGGCAGACCCGAAAACGACCACCTTCATACCGATCTCCCTGGCTTTGAGCGCCACATCGATGTTAACGTTATTGATCCCGGTGTGGGAAAACAGCCACATGGTGTCCCGGGGGTCAAAATTGTATCCTTTCATGATCTGTTCGCCGTAGCCTTCCACTCGTTCCAGGAAGATGAACTGATGGACGCCCATATCTCCTACGATATGGGTGAAGAACGAGAGCGGCAGTTCGATGATCGGGTGGAACCCCACGAAGCCGCCTATCCGGGGGTACATTTCCTCGATCGGCAGGGTAGAGTGGCCGCAGCCGAAGGTATGCACCCACCTTCCGGCTTCGATGGAATCGGCCATTATCGTTGCAGCGCGTTTGATGTTATCCAATTGGGTTTTTTCGATCCTGTCCATTACCGCCCGGGCGTTCTCCAGCCATTTTTTTGCAAGCATGTGTTGTGTTTTAAGGTTGGTTAATATTTATGAATCCATTGTTTTTACACTTCCTCCGGCTACCCGGGATACGGCGGCCGCGGCGATCACCAAAAGACAAATAGCGCACAGCAGCAGTATCCAGGGATAAGCACCCATTCCATAACGGTGGGCAATGACGCCCATTAAATAGTTTACGACAATGTTGCCCATCAGCGCAATGAAGAACACCAGGCTGAACGCCGTGCCCCGGAGGCTGGTATAGAGCTCGCTTACATAACCCAGTATCACCGGGAAACCGGCGGCGGCGCCCGTGCCAAGGAGGGTCAACCCTCCAAAGTAAAGAATGGGGGAGGCTACTCCTGCCAGCAGCATACCCGTTCCTGCGAACAGGAGGCCGATGGAAGCCAGCAGGACGTGGAAAGGCGGTATTTTTCGCAACACCACCGCGAGTAATGCCCGGGCCACCGTCAGGCTCGCTACAAAAATGCTCAGAGCAACCAGGGCTTCTTTTGCCCCAACACTCTTTTCATTCTGCAGGAAAGTGGCCGTCCAGTTGTTGATGACCCCTTCGAGAGCACTTTGGAAAAAAAGGAACAGGCCGAGCATGATGAGCGGTGCGTTGCGGGCCATGGCAAAACTGGCGCTCAGGGGAATAGCCTGGCCGTGCCTGGGAGCAGGGTAACGGACGAGCAGGAAATAGGCAAGGGGAATGATAACCGCAACGCCGGTAAAGGCAAGAATGCGTTCAAAGGGCCAGATAGCAGAAAGCATTGCCATCAGGGAGGGCATCCCCAGGGCGCCAATCCCGAAGAAAACGCCGAGAAGGCTCAGGTTGGCGCTTCGCTTGCCGGCCCTGTCCTCACTGATGTCTGCTACCAGCGCATTGGTGCCCCCATTGAGCGCTCCACCCCCGCACCCGATCAGGAAGAAGCCGGCCTGAAGCGCCGGCAGGCCCTCTGCCAAAGCAATGCTTTCCAGGCCCGCAACAATGAGCAATGTGCAGATTACCATCAGGTTTCGGTAGCTGTAACGGTCAACCACCGGGCCAAAGGCCAGAGACCCAAGCAGGATGCCCGCCGGAAGAATGGAGGCCAGCGAACCGGCCTGAAGGGTATCCAGCCCATACTTCTCAATTATGGAAGGCATCATCGAACCCAGGCTGATCATGACGATGCCGAACAACAACATACCCAGGCAGGCGGCGGCGAATACCTTTCGAAAATCGTAATCTTGCTCCATAGAAATGATGATTTTTATGTGCTGCCCCTCAACGCCAGGTATCCGGCGCCGTAGAGGCCTGCTTCACTGCCGAATTGCGAGGCTTCGAAGGAAACGAGGCCTATACTGATGGGTTGCGCCCATTTTTTGGCTTCCAGGTAAATGTCATCGATAAAAGCAGTGGCCGGGCCAAAGACGCCCCCGCCGAAAATGATCTTTTCCGGGTTGAAGAGGCTTACCAGGTTGGCGCTTGCTTTGCCCCAGAACTCGATCGACCTTTGGATCACCTTGGCAGCGTTGGGGTCTTTCTTTTCATAGGCGACAAACACATCCTTTGCCGTTAGTTTCTCAAGAGGCGCCTGTTCTGCTCCCTTCAGGCGCGCCCCTTCCCGGGCGAGGATCTCCCTGGCCATTCTCGCTATGCCCAGTCCGGAAGCGTGGTATTCAAAACATCCGTAGGTTTCATAGCCCGGCAGGTAGGGGTGGGTGACTGCCAGCCATCCGATCGCTCCGGCAATGTCGTTGGCGCCCCGCAGTATTCGGCCGTCCACCAGGATGCCTGCGCCGATCCCCGTGCCGACCGCCAGGAAGATCGCGTTTTGGCAACCCCGGGCGGCGCCTTTCCAGGCCTCTCCCAGAATATAGCAGGCCCGGTCGCTGTCGATGGACAGGGCGATGCCCTTTGGCTCCAGTACTTCCGTCAGCTCGCTGTACAAAGGGTAGTCTTCCCATCCGGGGATATTGGGCGCCCAGGCTTTTCCCGTTTTGGAATAATAAATGCCGGGCACTGCGACGCCCACCCTTTCGAGCACCAACCTCCTTTCAGCTGCCAGCCCCAGAAAATGAGCGGCCAGCTCAAGTATCAGTTCGCCAACCTGCGAGCCGCTTCTCTGCTCCAGGTAGCGGATCTCTACCGGAGAGGCGATGCCGTTGGCGTCGAATAAGGCGGCGGCAATTTTGGTGCCGCCCAGGTCGATGGCGAGCCCGGTTTTTTCATTCATGGCCAGGGCGGAAATTTTGGTTTTGCGTGGTGGTTTCAAGGACAGCCGAGAAGGGCTGGCCATGTAAAAATAGACATCAGGCCATACATATCAGAGCTGGGTGGAACTAATTCTGTTTTTTTGTATCTTTATACATCTGCGCAGGAAGTAAAAAACCTCCGAACCAAAATTTTTCACGATGACGATTGACATCGAAAAACGGGAGTACTCTGTCGAAGAATACCTTGCCCTCGAATCCGGGGCGAAGGAGAAGCTGGAGTATTTCAACGGAAAAATAAGGCCTATGCCCGGAGGAACACCCCTGCACAATGAGATCGCGCTTAAAGTTGGCGCCATTTTGCTTGCTCTGGTGAAGCAGCTGGAGCAGAAACATAAGGTTTACAACAGCGACATGAAGATATGGGTCGAAGGCCTGCGGCATTTCGTCTATCCGGATGCCGTCGTCGTTTGTGAAAAGCCGGAGCTTTACCCCGGGCGCAGAGACATTATCACCAACCCGCTCCTTATCGTCGAAGTCCTTTCTCCGGCAACCGAAAATTACGACAAGCATGACAAGTTCATGCAGTACCGCACCATTCCCTCTTTCCGGGAGTATGTCTATCTCCGGCAGGATGCCGTTGAAGGGGTTGCTTTCTACCGGGAGGAGGATACGCTGTGGCGGGAAGCCAACGCTTTCGGGACGGAAGGGGTGCTGCCCCTCCGCTCACTGGGTGTTGAGCTTCCCCTTGCTGAAGTTTACGAAGGCGTGGAATTTGAATGACCTTCTTCAGGGCGCCTGCTTGCCCACCAGGAAAAAGCCGAGCTGCAGCTTCGGCGCCTGGGGTGCGAGGCTGCTCAGCATGATAAACGGGGCCTGGCTGGTGTGTTTGGAATAGGTGTTTTCATCCCGGCGCGACTTTTTGCTTCGGAAGGTCAGGCCTACGTTGCCGGCGCCCTCGTCATCTTTTATCCATTCCAGGGAAAGCAGCACGTCACTGGCGGTTATCAGGTTGAATTCGGAAAGGTCAACGTCGATAACCTCTCTTTTTTGCTGCCCGGAGATGATCACATTTTCAGGCAGCAGGTTTTCTCCCAGTTGCCCATCCTCACATTTGTAGAGGTTTACTCTGAACAGCATATTGTCTCCGGCGGCGTGGTTGGCCTGAAAATGGGCGCTTTTGATGAATGTCTCTTTGGATATCCGGATCAGTGCGCCGATCTCGGTTCCCAGTTCACTGCTCCCGAAACTGACGCTATGGCCCTGTTCTTCTAGCTTTGCTCCCAGAATTACTTCCTTGGTGAGGCTTTTGGCGCTCAGCTCGACAGTGGGAGCCTGGTACGGCCTGGGCTGCAGGGAAACATCCCCGCCTGAAGCCAGTTTTTCAGCCGTTATGTATTCCGTCTGGTATCCAATTGAGGAAAAGGTCACCAGGTCCGCGGGAGAATGGGTGCGGAGCTGATAATTTCCTTTCTCATCACTCACCGTACCTATGCTCAGTTTGGTGACGCCTATGTTGGCGAACGGGATGGGCTCCCGGGTGTCGGAATCGATGACCCTTCCCCTGATCAATTCCTGGGCGGAGGCGGCGCCAATGGTAAAAAGGCAGCAGAAAAAAATGGAAGTAAAAAAAGCAAAAGTTCTCATAGGTTTTATTTCAGAAGTCCTGGGAAAGATTTTTTGGGTGTAAGGAGGCTTTTTTATTCGATAAAAGGAAAAAAGGGGGTGTCATGTTTTGGAAAGGTTACAAATACTCACCCAGCCATGCGATCCTGGCCGCCAGCTCCCGGTTTTCCTTGGCCAGTTCTTTTTGCGCCAGCCGGTGAAGTTCCTGTACGGGGGCCTTCGACTTTAAGGCCGAGCTGACCTGTTCGTCCTCTTTTACCGCGAGCACTTCCGCTTCCGAGGGTGCAGCAGGCAGGCCGGCCAGCATGCCGAGGTTGTTGCCGGTGAGGATGCTGCTGTTCCGGATGCTGTCGGGCAGTGCGTCGAATCCGATGCCGACCGGGCTAAAAGGTTGGAAGATCTTGTGGATGGCCTCCCCGCTGGCGCGTACGTAAAAAGCCCGGCCCATGCGCCCCATGAGGTCCATTTTATGAGGGTTGACCCTGCCATCCTCGTCGAGTACTTCCTCATTGATGTGGATGCGCAGCACATCGCAGATGATCAGGTGGCCGGCGCCTCCGCCTTCTCCCATAGGCAGGATCTCCCTGACCCGGCATTCCATGTGCGCCGGCGATTCCTTGATCCGGAACGGGCGCACGAGGTCGGAAGGAATGGGGGTCAGGCCTGCTTTTTCAAATTCACTTATTTCCTTCGGATAGTCCATACTGGCCACGGCCATTTGCCGGATGATGCTGAAGTTCACCGCATTGATGACAACCTCCCTGGTTTTTTCTACGTTATGTAGCGTGTCCTTGGTCGTATTGTTGGATACCCGGCGGTTTGAGGAGAAGACTAAGGTCGGAGGGTTGGCGCCGAAACAGTTGAAAAAACTGTAGGGCGCCAGGTTGGGCCGGCCTTCTTCATCAATTGTGCTGGCAAAGGCTATTGGCCTCGGGGCCACAATACTCACCAGATACTGGTGCAGGTCTTTGGTCGATATCGTTTTCGGGTCGATTATCCGCATAATAGTTTTTTTGGATGTTGGCAATATAACAATTGCCGTTGATATTTATCAGGGGTAAAAGTGTTAAGTGAATGGGAGGAAGGTTGAGTTCTTATGCCGGTTGGCCACAAAAGTTTTTTCTATCGCTGATTGATCAAAATGTATGTTTTGTATTTAAACGCTCTGATAAAATGAAAATTACTTTTAACGCCCTGCTGAACATACTGCTGGTGGTAGTGGCCGGCCTTTTCATCGGGCGGTATTTCTACCAGCAACCCCGATTCGTCAATGGAGAGCCGGCGCCCGATTTTACCGCCATGGCCATTGGGGGGCAACAACTGCGGCTGTCCGGCCTTCAGGGGCAATATGTGCTGATCGATTTCTGGGGAAGCTGGTGCGGCCCGTGCCGCCGGGACAACCCCAGGCTGGTGCAACTTTACCGAAAGTATCACCGTGCCGCTTTCCGGGAGGCGGAGGGCTTTGAAATGGTCAGCATCGGAATAGAAGAAAACGAAGGCCGCTGGCGCAGCGCCATAGAACGCGACGGGCTTTTCTGGCCCTACCAGATCCTGGATAAAGCCACCAGCCTCCGCTTTTTCGATTCGGAACTGGCCAAAAAATTCGGGGTGAAAAAGGTGCCCACCAAGTACCTGCTGAACCCGAAGGGCCAGATCATCGCCGTCAACCCATCAGTCGAGGAACTGGATGAAATTTTGAGTGGAAAGTGCGACAGGGAATAGACAGTAGTGTATCAGGGAGTAGTGTATCGGAGAGTAGTAAACTTACGCTAATCCGTTGGTTTCCAGAAACCCAGAAACCAGGAACTTTGAACAGCCCCTAAACTGATACACTAATACACTACTTGCTGCTCTCTCTTCCTCCTGACACCCTTACGCTTCTCTCCTGACAATTTGGCGTTATAAAAGAGCTGGCAAAATAATTGTAGGTACCAATGAACGGTTGTTTCTTTGTCAAATAACCAGAAAAACGGAGAAAAAATGAGTGACGAGAAAAAGAAAAACCAAAAAACAACAGAAGAACAGGATATAGATCAGGTAGCCCTCGAGCAGGAAGAAATACAGGAAAAAAAGGGTGAAGCCTCTTCGCCGGAAGAGGAGCTGCACAGGCTTAAAGAAGACAATGCGGAGTTGAAAGACAAATACCTTCGCCTGTTTGCCGAGTTCGACAATTACAAGAAGCGGACCATCCGGGAGAAGATGGAGATGATGAAGAATGCGGCGCAGGACACGATGTCAGAGCTTCTTCCCATTCTTGACGATTTTGACAGGGCCAAAAAAAATGCGGAGCAGGAAGGCAGCAAAGAGCCCTTCAGCGAAGGTGTCGGCCTGGTTTATCACAAATTGTATTCAACCCTCAACCGGCTGGGCCTCGAACCCATGGAGACGGACGGAGAACCGTTTGACCCCGAGTTGCATGAGGCCATTACGGAAATTCCTGCCCCGTCAGAAAAATTAAAAGGGCGGATCATCGATACCGTCGAGAAAGGGTATCAACTGAACGGAAAGATCATCCGCCACGCGAAAGTGGTGGTTGGCAAATAAGGTAGAGCGGCATGAATTATCTGTTGTTCATTGTTTGTTGCCGGTATCCCCGGGCTTATCCGGGGGGAAACGATAAATGACAAGCAAAGAGCAACTTTTTCCGGTTAAGGGGAAGGATGGCCGATTGCCAATTTGTATTAATATTTGACCATGGCGAAAAGAGATTATTACGAAATACTGGGTGTTGGTAAGGATGCGGATGTTACGATCATCAAAAAGGCGTACCGCAAACTGGCCATCAAATACCACCCTGATAAGAATCCTGGCGATAAGGCTGCAGAGGAAAAATTCAAAGAAGCGGCGGAGGCATACGAAGTGCTTAGCGACGCGGATAAAAGAGCCCGGTATGACCGCTACGGCCATGCTGGCGTCAGTGGCCATGGCGGCGGCGGCTTCGGTGGTGGCGGCATGACCATGGAAGACATCTTCCAGCAGTTCGGCGATATCTTTGGAGACAGCGGCAGCCCCTTTGACAGCTTCTTCGGGGGCCGTACCCGTACCCGCTCCCGGGGCCAGAGAGGCAGCAACCTGCGCATCAAAGTAACCCTGACCCTGGAAGAGATCGCTACCGGTGTAACCAAAAAGATCAAAGTCAAGAAACACGTCACCTGTGACCAATGCAACGGCAGCGGCGCCAAGGATAGCAGCTCCGTGCAGACTTGCTCCACCTGCCGGGGCGCCGGCTATGTCCGGCAGATTAAAAATACCTTCCTGGGCCAGATGCAGACCACGGTCACCTGCCCCACCTGCAACGGCTCCGGCCAGCAGGTAACAGCCAATTGCCCCAAATGTAAGGGCGACGGCCGCATGTACGGTGAGGAAACGCTGGACATCGAGATTCCCGCCGGCGTGGAGGAAGGCATGCAGCTTTCCCTGCGGAGCAAGGGCAATGCCGGCGCCAAAGGCGGCCCTCCCGGCGACCTGCTGATCAACATCGAGGAAAAACCTCACGAATTCCTCCAGCGAGACGGCATGAACCTCATCCACGAGCTGTACCTCAATTTTGCCGATGCCGCTCTTGGCACCTCGGTGGAAGTACCTACCATCGACGGGCGGGTGAAGATCAAGGTGCCGGCAGGCACCCAGTCGGGAAAAATATTTCGCCTGAAGGGCAAAGGCCTGCCTTCTGTACAGGCTTACGGCGCCGGCGACCAGCTCATCCACGTTAACGTCTGGACCCCGAAGAAGGTCAACGACGAGGAACGTGCCCTGCTGGAGAAGCTGAAAGGCATGCCCAATTTCCATCCGCAGCCCGGCAAATCGGAAAAGACTTTCTTCGAGAAAATGAAAGACTATTTTAAATAATAGTTTGCTTTTGGCGGTTAGCTATTGGCGCCTGCCTAAAGCTGCTAAATGCCAGTCGCGCCGGTAAGCTCCAACCTGAACCAAACGGGCGTTTGTCCCGCAATTCTATGAAAAACCTTGCTTTTCTTGTCCCGGGCTTTATCCTTCTCCTGTCTTCCTGCGGGCCGGGGTACGATTATGAGAAACAATACGAATTTCAGGATGAAAAGTGGGCTCAGAGCGATACCCTGGAATTTACCTTTGCGGTTAAAGATACGCTCACCATTTACAACCTGTACCTCGAAATAGAACACACCACCGGTTACGGCTATCAGAATCTTTACACCCAGGTTTACACCCGTTTCCCTTCCGGTAAACGGATCGGGGAACTGCTTTCTCTGGAACTGGCGGATAAGGCCGGCGTCTGGCTGGGAAATTGCAACAGCGAATCCTGCGTGCTGAAGATCCCTATCCAGGAAGGAGCATATTTCAACCAGGCGGGGGAATATGCCGTTACCGTGAAACAGTACATGCGTATGGATCCGGTGGAAGGGATTCGAAGCATTGGTTTCATGCTGGAGGATACCGGGCAGAAGCGGGGAGGTTAAAGTTTAAAGCCCGATGATCTCTATGGGCAGGCCGCATGCTTCCGCCAGCCTAGTAAAATCCGGAGTGTTTGCAGTGACAATTTTTTCAGCCCCTGATTTTTCTGCACAGAAAACGATCAATCCGTCATATACGAAGCCACCCGCGAATCCTTTATCGGCCAGGCTTTTAACAGCCCGGGAATATTCTGTCGCAATATTGAACTCCACCGGGCTACAGGATATTTTATTACCTTAGTGGTAATTCGCCAGGGTTGCTTTCGGGCGCCTGCCGGTTGCACACCTACTTGCAAATATGAAAGAGAAACAAGGCCTCACAGAACTACCGGTTCCGGACCAACTTATGAGCCTGGATGCTGTCATTGTCCAGGCAATGGAGCGTTCCTGGAGTTCCCTTTCTTTTCCGGAGCAGCTGGAGCAAATAGCTACAGCGGTGGCTTCTCTTTGCGAGCGTTTCGGGCAAGTTGGCGAGAGTGCTTATGCGCAGCTGTCGGGCGATGGCTCTTTTTCTGAGGAGGAGCGGTTTTATCAGTATCTGGCCAATTACGAGTGGGCGGCGGATGCAAAAGCCTTTCTGTTGCTTTGGCGCGACGTTTTCTTTGAATTGCAGAAAAGCTACCTGCTGCAGGCCGATGGCATGGCCGGTGAACCTGAGGTGAAGCGGCTCAGAGAGGAATCCAGGGCGGTGTTGCAATCGGCGGCACGGAGTATGGCGGGTTTTCTGGAACGGAAAGGCAGGGAGGGAGAAGGGCGCTGGCAGCTCAGCCGGAAGGCCAGAGTGAAGGCCTGGCGGCAGCAGAAAAACCCCTGGCCCGTTTACAGAGAGCAGTTTTCTTCCATCACCGGCCAGGTGGCCCACCTTCTGAAGCAATACCGGGCCATGGCGGATGCGATATCGGTGTTTCAGCGCATCCGCCGGGAGGTGGAGCAATTGGCAGCCGCCTGTGAAGGAGATATCCTGGAAGTCCATCAGAAGGTGGATCAGACAACGGCCATTTTTGCCGAAGATGACAAAACCGAAGCATTTCCGAAGCCGGGAAAAGTGTCCAGCCGACTGGAGGCACTCTCGGAAAAAATCCAGGCCGCTCCCCGCCTGCAGTCCTTCTCGGCAAACCTGGAAGAGCTGCTTGGCGCCCTGCCTGAAAAACTGGAGCTGGCCCTGGATACCCGGGGAGGAATGTTGGAAATGATGCCCCTGAACCTGAAAAAGCGGTGCCTGCAGTGGCTGGAGTCAGAAATATTACCCCTTGCCTATGAAGCCTGGGAATTGACGGAAAATACCGTTAACGGCCTGAAAGTCGCCCTCTCCAATATCCGCAACCGGCTGATCCTGATCTCTTCCGAAAGGAAAGAAGCCGAAGGCAAACCGGAAATGGCCGAGCTGCTCCAGCCGGTTGATTCCTTTCGAAAAAACCTTCTGGCCTCCGAAGAACAGCTGTCGGCCCTGGCCCATACCATCGAACTGCGGCTGGAAAGCGATTTTAAACTGGGAGCTGTTTTTGATTCTTCCAGGGGCTTTCTACCGGTGCCGATGCAATCGGCCATCAGCCAGTTCCGGATCCGGCGATACCGGTGGCTGGACCGGCTGCAAAGCTGGTTCTCCAATCAGTTGAAGGCATTCCGGAAACTACGTAAGGCTGCCGAGCAGGAAGAAACCCTGAGCACCTCGGAGAAAGTGGTGCGTTATATACAAAGCCGCACCGTAAGTGCAGATAACAGCCATTACGCCGCGATTTTCCAGGCCAAAGGTTATGTTGGTGAATCTTTCTGGGTAGGGAGGGAAGACGAGATGCAGCACATCCAAAACATCATAGGAAATTGGGAGAAAGGGTTTAGGGGAGCTGTGGCCATTACCGGCCGGCGTTTTTCCGGCAAAACCTTTTTCGGAGAAATGGTGGCCAACCGGTTCTTTCCGGAAAATACGATCCGCCTGAGGCCGGAGGCGCCTGTTCGGATACAGGGCAGAAAGCTGGAAGCGGGCCACAACCTGGAAGAGGCACTGGAGTTCATTCGCAAAAACACCCTCAGTCAGCGCCCCCTGGTTTGGCTGGACGACCTGGAGTTGTGGTGGAGCCCCTCCATACCTCTCAACCAGAACGTCCGGGTATTGCGCCGGTATATCGATGCCTATTCCAGCAACATTTTCTTTCTGGTATCCCTGAGTAACGGGCTGGCGGCCCACCTTCAGCAGCTGCACAATGTTGGCAGCCTTTTTCAGGCGGAACTCAATATGGATTTCATGTCGGCCGATGCGGTGCGGGAAGCCATCCTGATCCGTCACGGCGCAACGCATAAGGCCTTGCTGAACGAGCAGTTCCAGGAGGCCAGCCCTCAGCAGTTTAACCGCCTGGCGGCCCGGGTGCACCGTGCTGCCGAAGGCAACATTGGAGAGGCGCTGCTCCACTGGGCTCTTTCCATTCACAAAAACGACGAGGACAGCGCTTTCATCCATACGCTGCCGGAGTATGCTCTTCCGGATTTTCTGAACCCGGACACAGCAGTCCTGCTTTGCGGCATAATAATGCAAAAGCGGACGAATGAGTATCAATTGCGCAAGCTGATGGGGCCGCCTTTTTCGGAAAAATACGTCAATATTCTGCGGCGCCTCCTAAGCGTGGGGCTGCTCTCCCGCCATCCCAACGGCTGGCTGGAGGTTAATGAGGCTGCCGCCAATGCAGTGGGAGCATTGCTGGAGAGTAAGGATTACATCAAATACGGACCATGGAAGCATTGACCATCTACCGGGTTTCCTGGCTGGGCCTGCTGGTTCTGGGCCTGGGCCTGCTGGCGTGTTATTTTTTGCTGCGCCTGGTATATCGCCTGCTGGCGGGCGCTTCTGTAAGCAGCCGCCTGCTGGCCCTCCTCCGCCGCCTGCTGCGCTCGGCTCTGCTGCTTTACGAGCCGCTGGCCATCCTGGCCTGGAGCGCCTTTTTTGTATTCATCAACCCGTCCCTCCACTCTCTGCTCCTGGGCGTGCTTGTGCTGGGAGGGTATGCTCATATCCGTAGTTATGTAAGCGGCCGGCTGGTTCGCCTCGGGCATGCCATCAGCCCCGGAAAGAAATTGCGCACCAGTGGGGTGCAGGGAGTGGTTTCCCGGCTGGGTAACCTGGGCCTTTATCTGCAGGCCGATAACGGGAGGCATTATCTCAGCTATTTCCAATTGCTGACGGACGGATATACTTTGCTTTCCGGTGAGGATGTAAGCGGGGTCTATCACCTTTCCGTCGAGAAGGAAGGGGAAGATACTACAGACGGTTTCGCCCTCAACCTCATGGACATCCTGGCCACTGCTCCATACCTGGACTGGAACCACAAACCGGAATGGATCACTGAAAGCAGTTCGGGCAACCGGCTCGAATTTCGGGTAGTACTCAAACAGGACGGCCACCTGTGGGAATTGATGCAACTGCTGGAGGAACTGGGCTTTTCCTGTAAAATTATTAAGTAAACCAATTGAACATGGAGATACTGGCTTCCTACAACCTGATCATTGAAGCTTCCGCTATCATTATTCTGTCGTTCATCTTCAGTGAATTGGCGCGAAAGACCAATGTCCCCTCCGTACTCATGCTGATCGCTCTGGGCATCCTGCTGAAGCTGGGCCTGAATGCACTGGGGCTGGGCAGTATTGACTTCCTGCCTATTCTGGAAGTGTTGGGCATAGTCGGGCTGATCATGATCGTGCTGGAAGCGGCGCTGGAGCTGGAGCTGAAGCCTGAGAAGATCCTGCCGATCGGCAAGGCGCTGGCCATTGCCCTGATCAGCCTGCTGGCGTCCACATGGATGGCGGCCCTGATCCTTCATCAATTTATCAAGGAAATGGATATGGCCACGGCCTGGTTGTACGCTACTCCTCTTTCGATCCTTTCCAGCGCCATCATTATTCCGTCGGTTTCCGGGCTGAGTAATGTGAAAAAGGAATTCCATATTTACGAGAGCACGTTTTCAGATATCCTGGGCATTATGCTTTTCTACTTTCTGGCAGGGCGTTGGGAAATTGCCGACCACGCCGGAGGCAACGGCCTGGCGGGATTTTTCGGTAACCTGGGCCTGACCATTGCCATTTCGCTGGTGGCGAGTTACCTCATTCTGTTCATCTTTCAGAACATCCGGAGCCACGTCAAGCTCTTCCTGCTCATCGCCGTGCTCCTGCTGTTGTACGCTCTGGGCAAAAAAATGCATATGTCCTCCCTCATTATTATCCTGGCCTTCGGGCTGGTGATTGCCAATATGCCCCTTTTCTTCCGCGGGCGGCTGGGGCGGTGGCTGGACCTCGAAAAGGCCAAGAACATCTACGATGGGTTGCACATCATCACCATGGAAACCGCCTTTGTGGTGCGCACTTTCTTCTTTGTCATCTTCGGGCTGACGATCTCCCTGGCTTCCCTCCTTCACCTGGAGGTTGCCGCCATCAGCGGGCTGATCATCCTGTCTATTTACGCCATTCGCTTTGTCATCCTTCGCCTTTTCCTGGGCAGAGACATCATCCCCCAGCTCTTTGTCGCGCCCCGGGGCCTGATCACCATCCTCCTTTTTTACAATATCCCCCAGCAGGCAATTGTCCCCGGATTTGAAAAGGGCATCCTGCTGTTCATCATCATCGGCACCAGCCTGATCATGACCTTTGCCATGGTCTATGACAAGCAACGGGCCGGCCGGGCAGTGAAGAAAGCACAGAGCGTGCCGGTGGGCTATACGAAGTGGAAGGCTCCGACGATCGAGGAGGTGATGGAGGAGGGGGGGAGGAATGAAGGAATGAAGGAATGAGTGAGTGTAGCCTAATCCCGTAAAATACCGGACAATGCCTGAAGATTCGCCTCTTCTTCGAAAATGGCCCGGAGTGGGATAGAAAAACCTTCAATAGCTACGCTTTTTAGGGTATCATCAATAGAGATGGCAGCTTTTAACACATATTTATCTCCATCCAGTATCCTTTGTTCCAGGGTACGCGCTTTAGGGTCAATGATCCAGTACTCCCGGGTTCCGTGGGCCTCGTAATCTTCCAGTTTGATGCCGTAATCTCGTTCCCGGGTGCCTGGAGAAAGCACTTCTACAATGAGGTCGGGAGTGGGAAAGATGGTTTGGTCTTCTTCGAAAACCGCCGCTTTTTCTTTATTGAAAAAGCAAATATCCGGTTCGTAGTCGTTGCGCGTCAGGCTGACCATAAGCTTTTCATGGCCGACATGGCCCAACTGGTTCTTTACGACAAACGTCCTCAGAAGGATGAAAAGGTTGCCGCTTACCGTATCATGCCTTTTTTTCACGGGCGAATGCACGATTATTTCACCATTAATAAATTCCGCCTTCTGGTCTTCGCGGACAGTTTCATAGAATTGTTCGCGCAGGCGCCGCTCCGCTTCCAATGTCTGGTTGACTTCATCAACGATGAGCCTGGCGTCTGGCCTTTCCAGTATCTTTTCCGCAAGTGAGGTTTTCATGACTGGCAATGATTAAATACTCAAATTACGAAACAACCAGGCTTTATGCAAGGTTGCCTGTATTTGTTCGCCACTTTCCAAATTAGTAGCAGTTGTACTTGGCATCTCCCTGCACCCAGCCTAATTTTGCCGGATACCCAATCACTGAAATGCATCCATGAGATACCTCATATATACGGCACTTCTTTTTTCCGCCCTCCTGCTGCTCTTCTGCAGCCGGGAGCTCCCCAAAGCTTCGGAAGGCGAGTACCTAAACCTTGCGGATGAAGTGAAATACGTGGGGATGAACACCTGCAAGGCCTGCCACGCTAACATTCACGCTACCTTTATCCATACCGGCATGGGGCGCTCCTTCGACAGGGCGACGCCGGAGAAGACCGATGCCACCTACGGCGCCCATGCCCTGGTGTACGACACGGCCTCCAACCTGTACTACAAGCCCTTTTTCCGGGACAGCGCCATGTATGTGCTGGAATTTCGCCTGGAAGGCGGGGATACCGTTCACCGGCGCCTGGAGCGCATCGATTACATCGTTGGCTCCGGGCAGCACACCAATTCTCATATCGTCGATTTCAACGGATACATTTACCAGGCCCCCGTCACTTTTTATACTCAGGAAGGCCGCTGGGATATGGCGCCGGGTTTTCGGGGCGACAATATCCGCTTCGGGCGTTTCCTGACTCCCGAATGCATTACCTGCCACAACCACTTCCCGGACTTCGTGGAAGGCTCCCTCAACAAATACCGAAACATGCCGACGGGCATCGAATGCGAGCGGTGCCACGGCCCGGGAGAAATACATGTGCGCGAGAAAATGGCGGGCCACATCGTGGATACTTCCAGGTATATCGATTATTCCATCGTCAACCCCCGCAATCTTCCCCGGGATCTTCAGATGGACCTGTGCCAGCGCTGCCACCTGCAGGGCATTGCGGTGCTGAATGAGGGAAAGGGTTTCTTTGATTTCAAACCCGGCATGCGCCTGCAGGAGGTGTTCAACGTCTTTCTGCCCCGCTACACCAATTCTCACGAAAGGTTCATCATGGCCTCCCAGGCCGACCGGCTGCGCCTCAGCCCCTGCTATCTGAATTCGGAAATGACCTGCATTACCTGCCACAATCCGCACCTGAGCGTAGAAGCCACCGGTAAAGAGCATTACAACAACGCCTGCCTTAGTTGTCACGCCGGGCCGCGGGAAGAAGTTTGCGCCGCACCTACGGCGGAGCGCATGGCTGAGGGGGATGATTGTTCGGGTTGTCACATGCCCCGTTCCGGCAGTGTGGATATCCCCCACGTCAACATTACGGACCACTGCATCAGCCGCAGTAACATTAAGGGGAAGGAACACGTGGATGGCCCGGCGGAAGCTCCCGGTTTTCTGGGGTTGCAGATCCTGACCAGGAAGGAGGCGACGCCTCTGGAGATGGCAAAAGCATACATCGCGATGTATGACAAGTACGTGCAGTCGGATGTTATGCTCGATTCCGCCGGGTACTATCTCGGCCGTTCAACCTTGCCCCCTGTACAACAGCGGGCTACGCGGTTGCATTACTACTTTGCCCGGGAAGACTATAAAGCAATTGTCGAATTGGCCACCGGCTTTCAGCCCGGCGGCCTGGAAGATGGCTGGGCTGCCTATCACTGCGGAGAAGCTTATTACAAAACAGGAGGTTTCGAACGCGCCCTGGCTTTTTATCAACGCGCCACCCAGCTGATGCCTTACAATCTCGATTTCCGGGAAAAACTGGGTGCTGCTTACATTCGCATGCAGCAAATCCCTCAGGCGGTTGAAACGCTGGAGTGGGTGCTGCGGGAAAACCCCAAACGGCCGGTGGCCCTTTCCAACCTGGGCTATGCCTATGTCCTGCAGGGGCAGGCAGGGAAAGCGGAAAGTTTTTATGACCAGGCCATTGCGCTGGATCCGGATTACGAGCAGGCGCTGCTCAACAAGGCGGCAGTGCGCCTCCTTCAAAAAGACAGGGAGGGAGCCCGGAAACTGGTCGAGCGGGTGTTGAAAATCAACCCGCAGAATCGGCAGGCCCTGGCGATTATCGGGCAGATCTGAGCCTTACCCCTCCCCTTGCCCTTTTTACCTGATCCATACCTCAGTACTTCAAAACAGTACTTTAGTAGGTTTACATCAATACCGCTCTGCCGGTAAATTTGCCGGTATAAACAAGTACAGAGCAATGAAAAAGGAAATGAACCAGGAAGGAGCGCCATCAAGGGAAATGAATTATCAGATCAGGCTGAGAGGACATTTGGCCCCCCGTTGGGCAAGCTGGTTTGAGGGCATGGCCATCGAGCTGCAAGATAATGGCGACACGGTCCTGGCAGGGCCGGTAGCCGACCAGGCGGCTCTGCATGGCCTGCTGAGGAAAGTACGTGACCTGGGCCTGCCGTTAATTTCTCTGGTTTGTATGGAAAACGGCCATTAACGGGCCCGAAAACGGGGTTATCTGTTTTCTTTCATGCTGCAAGATCCCTATTTTACCAGAATACAGGTCAAAAAAACCCAATGCCTATGCAACGCCAGGCCTACCGCCTTCATTCCGGCAGTCTTGCTTACATGCAACTTACCGAAGAAGAATTGCCGGCTCCCGGCCCCGGAGAAGCTACCATAGCAGTAGAGGCCATAGGGCTGAACTTTGCCGACATCTTTGCGATCTGGGGGCTATACGGCGCTACTCCGGAAGGAGAGTTCGTACCCGGGCTGGAATACGCGGGAGTGGTGGCCAGGGTGGGAGAGGGGGTTACCCGGGTGAAGGAGGGCGAAAGGGTTATGGGAGTCACCCGGTTTGGCGCCTACGCCACCCACCTGAATATAGATGCCCGTTATCTGCTGCCCATTCCCGAAGCGTGGAGTTTTGAGGAAGGTGCTGCTTATCTGGTGCAGGTGCTCACAGCGTATTACGGCCTCAAAGAGCTGGGCAATATTCAACAGGGCCAGGCGGTGCTCATTCACAGTGCAGCCGGAGGAGTTGGCACCTGGGCCAACCGAATTGCCAAAAAGTTCGATGCATTTACGATCGGGACAGTTGGCAGCGCCGGGAAGCTGGATTATCTCAAAAATGAAGGTTATGACAAGGGCATTGTTCGAAGCTCCAATTTCAAGGCTGATCTGGAGAGCGCTCTTGGCGGCCGGGAGCTCAACCTCATAATGGAATGCATCGGCGGAAAGATACTGAAAGACGGTTATGAAGTGCTGGGGCAGCAGGGCCGCATGATCGTTTATGGTTCCGCCCGTTACGGTTCAGTGGGCAACCGGCCCAATTACCTGAAGCTGATCTGGTGCTACCTCACGCGCCCCCGCCTCGACCCCCAGAAGATGCCCGAAGCCAACAAGGGAGTACTCGGCTTTAACCTGATCTGGCTTTACCACCGGGTAGAACTCATGCACCAGCTACTGGGAGAACTCGACCAAATGGAACTCGGAAGGCCCTGCGTAGGGCATACCTTCCCACTGGAGAAAATGAAAGCGGCCATTTTGCTTTTTCAATCCGGCAAAACGATGGGTAAAGTGGTGGTTAAGGTGTAAAGGTGCGAAAGTGTAAAAGCCCTGGCCGGGGAAGGGTTGCGTTCATTTACCCTTGTACACACTCTAAAATTCACAGCATCAGATCCGCCCAGTACCGGTAGTCCAGCAGGGGCTGTGCTTTGGAGTCTTTGTCATTAACGGGCATCAGTTCCATGAGAGGATAGGACAGGATGGCGCGCCCCTTTTTGATGGAAGCGACAAGGCCAAAATCGTTTTCCTCATCGATGCCTTCCATTCCCAGGACTTCCACTTCCGTGCCGGGTTCGATGTGTTGCAGGACGAGGCCTTCGACCACGGCGGCAAACGGGTATGCTACATCATTACTGAAATAAGTGGCCCAGTTGCTGATATCGTCCTCGGCGGGAGCCCGGAGCATGATCTCGTAGATGCGGGCGGCCTGTTCATCCTCCTTGATATTTCCCCAGAAATAGCGGTGGAACAACTGGCGCTGGGTAACGATGGCTTCCTCCAGGGTATCCCGGGGCTCGGCGGTTTCCAGGTCGCTTTCCTCAAATTCGAAGCGGGAGAAAGTGCCGTACTCCTCTTCACAGGTAAATTTAATAAACCTCCTCGGCAGTTTCTCAAGGGTATGGCTGTCCAGGGCCACGGCGTAGGCCACGATCTCTCCATTGGTCAGCACCTCTTCGACGCGCCCCTCCCATCCAAGGATATTGATATCGGGAAAGCTTTCACTCAAAACTTCATCGGCTGTTACTCTTACCGAGCTGCCTATCGGGAACCGGGGGTTTTCCACTTCCACCCATTCCTCTTCGTCTTCATCCTGGAAGAAAAAGTCTGGCCCGAAGTCATCGCTGAACATGAGGCCTTCAGATTCATCCAGCATATCGTCCAGGAAAGCGCTGAGCAGCTCGTCCTCATAATCTTCCTCTTCCTCCTCATTCAGTTCGAACTCTTCGATGAGGTTTTCCAGAAGAGGGGAGGGGCCCTTGAGGCGGATGGAATCGGCGAAAGCTTCCCTCGTTTTTTCGAGAAGCTCCCGAAGGCTCAGGAAATCTTCGATCCCTTCATCCGGCCCGGTGCTGAAGGCGTGCCTGCCGAAGGAAGAATTCCGGAGGCTTTTGTTTTCGTGCTGTATTCTTTTCAGGTATTCTTTCAGGCCTTCCTGAAGTTTTCGGAACAGGCTGATGGCAGCCTCTTCGCCGAGGTGGCCTGCCGGTTGTTCGCTGATCAGCAGCCGGGCAAGAGTGGGCAATTCACCGGCTCTGGCCAGCTTGTCGGCCTGGGTAAGGTTACTGAGCACCATCTTGCGGGCATCGTTCTCCTTTTGTCCGGGGAAGAAGGTGAATTCATCCAGCCGCTCGATGACCTGTTCGCGCAGTTGCTCGTCGAAGCTGCGGCCATTGCCGGCGGCGTTGGCCCTGCGGGCCAGCAATTCCTCAAACTGAGGATGGAACAAAGGTGCAGTGGCCAGTTGCTCCCCCATATACTGCACGGCTTCCATGTCCTCCGGTTCAAAGCCTTCCAGGTTATTGAGCATTTCCCGGATTTCCCCCCGGAGTAGATTGATGGCCTCGATGTGTTCCAGCATTTCGTGGCTGGCCCGGACCTGAGCATCCACGATGCGCCGGCGGGTGGCATCCAATTCCTGGCCCGCATCGGCGGCCTTAAGCAGGATGTCCTCCAACTCCTTTTGTAAAGTGGAGAGGATTGCCTTGTTGTCTTTGCGCTTGTCACTCATAATACAAGTTATCTTGTAAGATACATATAGCGCTGGCGGTCCAGTTCACGGAAGAACGGATCGGACAGGTCTCTGATATAACGTATGGCTTCACCGGTGGACTTCATTTCCGGCCCGAGGTTTTTGTCCACATTCGGGAACTTATCGAAGGAGAAAACGGGCACTTTAATAGCGAAACCTCCCGGCCGGGGTTTGATGTCAAAATCCTTGAGCTTATGAGAGCCGATCATCACTTTGGTGGCGATATTGAGGTAGGGCACCTGATAGGCCTTGGCGATAAAAGGCGTCGTACGGGAGGCGCGCGGATTGGCCTCGATGACATAGACCTTATTGTCCTTGATCGCGAACTGAATATTGATCAGCCCTTTGATCCTGAGCGCTTTGGCCAGTTTTTCGGTGTATTCCACCATGGTATTCACGGCTTCTACCGACAGGCTGTAAGTAGGCAGTACAGCGGAGCTGTCTCCGGAGTGGATGCCCGCCGGTTCGATGTGCTCCATAATGCCCATGATGTGCACATCGTCACCGTCGCAGATGGCATCGATCTCCGCCTCTTTGGCCCGTTCGAGGAAGTGGTCGATCAGTACGCGGTTGCCAGGCAGGTGCTTGAATATGCTGAGTACGTGGCGTTCCAGTTCTTCATCATTGATGACAATGCGCATGCGTTGCCCGCCCAGTACGTAAGAGGGGCGCACGAGCACGGGGTAGCCGGTCCGCCGGGCAACGGCCAGGGCCTCGTCGGCATCCCGGGCGACGCCATAATCGGGATAGGGGATCTCCAGTTCTTTTAACAGTCCGGAAAAAGCGCCCCGGTCTTCGGCCAGGTCCATGTCGGGGAAGTCGGTGCCGATGATCTTTATCCCTCGTTCGTGCAGCTTTTCCGCCATCTTCAGGGCGGTCTGGCCTCCCAACTGGACGATGACGCCCTCGGGTTTTTCCAGTTCCAGGACCTCCTCGAGGTGTTCCCAGAAGACCGGTTCGAAGTAGAGCTTATCCGCCATATCGAAATCGGTGGAAACGGTCTCGGGGTTGCAGTTGATCATGATGGACTCGTATCCGGCTTCCTTGATGGCGATCAGGCCATGCACGCAGCAGTAATCGAACTCTATGCCCTGCCCGATGCGGTTGGGGCCGGAGCCCAGTACGACGATCTTCTTTTTTTCCGAGGGTATGCTTTCGTTCTCCCTGTCGAAGGCGGAATAGAAATAAGGGGTCTGGGCTTCGAATTCGGCAGCACAGGTATCGACCATTTTATACGTTCGCCGGATGCCCAGTTTTTTGCGGTGCCGGGCCACATCGGCTTCATCGACACGCATCAGCCAGGCGATCTGGGCATCCGAGTAGCCGGCTTCCTTGAGTTCCCGGAAGAATCCTTCTTCGATATCTTCCGGAACGTTGTAGCGCATCAGCCGCTGCTCCATTTTCACCAGTTGTTTGATCTGGCGGATGAACCAGGGGTCGATGCGGGTGAGCTTATGAATGGTCTTTTCCGGAACGCCGAGCCTCAGGGCGTCCTTGACTCGGAAGATGCGGTCTTCACTGGGTTTTTCGAGGCGCTCCAGAATATCGGCCGTTTTGATCCACTCCTTGAAGTCGGCCCCCAGGCCCATGCGGTTGTTTTCCAGCGACTGGCAGGCTTTTTGCAGGGCTTCCAGAAAGCTTCGGCCAATGGCCATTACTTCGCCCACCGATTTCATTTGCAGCCCCAGGTAGTGGTCGGCGCCCTGAAATTTCTCGAAATTCCAGCGGGGCATCTTGACGATCACATAGTCAAGCGTGGGCTCGAAATAAGCTGAAGTGGTTTTGGTGATCTGGTTTTTGAGCTCATCAAGGGTGTAGCCGATGGCCAGTTTGGCGGCAATTTTAGCGATAGGGTACCCGGTAGCCTTACTGGCCAGGGCAGAGGAGCGCGACACCCGGGGGTTGATCTCGATGACAATGAGTTTTTCCGTTTCCGGGTCGATAGCGAACTGGATATTGCAGCCGCCGGCAAAATTGCCGAGGGAACGCATGGCCTGAATGGCCTCGTCGCGCATCTGTTGATAAGCAGTATCGGAGAGGGTCATGGCCGGCGCCACAGTGATGCTGTCGCCGGTGTGGATGCCCATGGGGTCGAGGTTCTCAACCGTACAGATGATCACCACATTGTCCTGGCTATCGCGCAGCAGTTCCAGTTCGAACTCCTTCCAGCCCAGGACTGCTTTTTCCACCAGTACTTCGTGAGTGGGAGACATATTGAGCCCCCTGCGCAGGGCTGCATCGAATTCTTCATCCCGATGGACGAAGCCGCCGCCGGTGCCACCCAGGGTATAAGACGGGCGGATGACCAGTGGGAAGCCGATCTCCTGGGCGGCCTCTTTGCCTTCGAGAAAGGAGTTGGCGATGCGGGAAGGCGCCACACTAAGGCCGATATCGACCATGTGCTGGCGAAAAGCTTCGCGGTTTTCTGTCAGCTCGATAGCGTCGAGGTCAACTCCGATGAGGCGGATGTTGTATTTCTCCCAGACGCCTTGCTTGCCCGCCTCGATGGCCAGGTTGAGCGCCGTCTGCCCACCCATAGTCGGCAGTACCGCATCGATCTGCTGTTCCTCCAGAATTTGAACGATGCTCTCTACAGTCAGGGGGAGCAGATAGACCTTGTCCGCCGTGACGGGGTCGGTCATGATGGTTGCCGGGTTGTCGTTGATAAGGGTGACTCTGATGCCTTCTTCTCTAAGCGAGCGGGAGGCCTGGGAACCAGAGTAGTCGAACTCGCAGGCTTGTCCAATGATGATGGGCCCGCTGCCAATGATAAGGATAGATTGGATGGACTGATCTTTAGGCATTCGATTTTCTCATTTTCTGACAGCAGCTATGGCATTGGGAAGTATAGTATGTTTGGCAAATGTTCCTATTCCTTCAGGATCAGAGCTGCATGCCTTTTTTAAATTGGCTGCAAAGATACAACAGTACCCTTATCTTTAATAATGTAGCTGGTTGTTTGTTGGTTTAATCTGTCACTTCCACTTCAATGGTGTTGGTGTAGAATTCTATGTCGGTTAGTGCAGAAAGGCCGTCTTCTTTTTGGGTGGCCCTTTTTTTCTTCACCAGATAGAGAGTGTTTTTTCCGGAGCTGAGCTTTTCTACCTTGGCTGCCGGTATCCTGTAGTTCTCCCCGGCGCTGGGCCCGGTGAGCATGATCGTGGCCGCCTGGTTTTTTTCGTCGTTAAAGAGCAGTATCATACTTTCTCCTCTTTCGAGCTTTCCTCCTCTGGCATAAAGGGCCATTCCGGAGCTTTTGCTGGCCTGGCCTCCCGTCACGGCGAAGCTGTCGATCGGGGCCATGGCTACCAGTACCTGCCGGCCGCGGCCCAGGTCGTCCCGGAAACTGAACCGGAAAGTATCGGCATAGGTTCCGGGCTGTTCGAAAGTATAGCGGAGGGTTCCTCCCGGCAGGGTTCGGGGTTCCATGCTATTGCCCTGGAAGGCCGCTCCTTCGGCAAATGCCTTGGGGGTAGCCGCCTGGATGGAGTCGCCCTCGAAAAAGGAGGCGTGAGCCTTCAGTTCCCGTTCGGCCTGAAGATAGCGGACGTAGAATTCGGCAAACAAAGGAGTGGGGGCTTCCTGCTCCCGGGGTTCCCGGCAACCATACAACAGGCTGCCTGCAATGATCAAAGCGATCATGAAATAGGCGTATCTCTGCTTCATAGGATTGTTTTTTGACTCTCAGCTGGCAAATATACGGAATGTGGGGGGGGGAGTGTGAAAGTGGACAGTAAGTACGTAAACAATTTTTGTTTAACGCCGGGCCGCTCTTTTACACCTTTACACCTTTACACTTAAGCCCAACAGATATGCCCCCTATTGACGCTCATAACACCCGATATCCGGTGCGGTGGCATCTCTCATATTGCCTTCCAGGTCTATCCCGATGCCGGTAAGGGGGAGGGCCATCCCTTCGGCGATAGATAAAGTATCAAGGTGATAATCATCTTCATTGGGACCGGCGAAGAGGGCGTCGTCGCGGGTGGCGTTGATGCAGGTGGCGCACTGATTTTCCAGAAAATCGGCATACAGCCCGTCCTGTTGTGTCAGCAGTTCATCCACGCGGACGATGCAGTTCTGGAATTCCACATCGAAAGCATTGGGCTGCTGGCCGCCGTAAATGTCACTCAGGCTTACCTCATCGCGGCGGGAGCCGAAGAAGATACAGTTGCGGAAACGGGCGCGCAGGGAAGCCGCCTCCAGAACCTGGCAGTTGAGGAAGTCATCGTAGCAGTAAAAGTTGCTCATGCCGATTGCGGAGGCGTCCACCCCGTAGCTGGCCACTGTACAATAGTCGAAGGAATAGTCGCCGCCCAGGATCAACTGCACCGAGGTGCTGAGGTTGTTGTAAACCAGGCAGTTTTCCAGGCTGATGGTGCTGTGAAAGCCGATGATGCCGCTGCTGTTGGTATTATAGAACTGTGAATTGCGGGCAGTGAACTCTGCCAGGGAGTCCACATAGACCGAGAAGATGGCATTTTTGACAGTTGTCCATTCCATGATATTCCCTCGGCTTCCCCTGCCCAGGATGATGCCCTGCCATTGGCCGTATTCATCCTGAAATGGCTCTTCCAGGCGGTCTCCTTCGATAACGATGGGCGCCTCTTTGGTGCCGCGCATGCGGATGCTTCCACTGGGCATCGTCCAGATGATGCCGTCATTAAAAATGCCGAATAATTCATTCTTTGCAACGCCGCCGTGCACATGTATCCGGGTGCCGGCGGCTACTTCCAGGGCGCACTTCTCGATAAAGATCTCACCGTAAATGACGTAGGGCTTGGGGTCATCCCAGACGATCTTGTCATTATTACAGCTTATGGTATCGGGCACTCCCCGGTTGAAGCGGTTGGGGTAGTAGTTGGCGTTTTGCCCCCAGGCCTCCAGGCGGACTTCCTGGCGTTTGTCCCCGGTTTCGAACAGTACCTTGTCTTCAATGACAAAAGGGCTGACGGAGAGCGGCTGGTCGGGGTCAATGGTCACTTCCACAAAAACGTAAATGCTGTCATTTTCCCGGATCTCCACTCCTTCCACCACGTCGCCGGGGGTGCCATCTACGTTCATCCGGAACTTGGCGCCGGCGGTGCCCGCCAGGCTTACCTTGCCGATGCGCACCGGGCGGTCGTTGCGGTTATAGGCTTTAAAAGAACGGGTGGCGGAGCCCAGCTCCGTGAAAACGGTATCGAAGCGGAGGGTATCCAGCGAGAATTCCAGCGTGAAGTTGCCGTCCGTGATGAAGTCTTCTGTCTTGTTGCAGGAAGCCAGCGCCAGGCCCAGCAGGGCAGCTCCTATGAAATAGATGTAGATCGTTCTCATGTCCTGTTTTTATACTGCAACGGTAAAAAGCCCGTTGCATTTTGCGGCCTAAAAATAAAATAATTAATCAAAGTCGCGGGTTAATGGTTATTCGTTATTGGGCTGTTGTTTAATTCAGTCAAGGTTTAAATGTTTAGGCCTGGACAGTAAAGTTGTTCATAATTCTGCTAACTTTGTGGAGCAAAACTGGGATGTAGATTTGAAAAAACCGGTAATTGACGTTATCATTCCTGCCTTTAATGAAGAGCAATCAATAGGCTTGGTCCTGGCAGATATACCTTCGGAGGTGGTGCGGGAAGTGATCGTCTGCAATAATGCCAGTACGGACAAGACCGCCGGCATTGCCCGGAGTTTGGGGGCCACTGTTGTTGACCAGCCCCGGAAAGGCTACGGGAGCGCCTGTCTGAAAGGCATTGAATATTTATTGTGCAAAGAAGAAAACGAATGGCCGGATATCATCGTTTTTATTGACGGCGACTATTCTGATCACCCCGATGAACTGCCGGCGCTGGTCCGCCCGATCGTAGAAGGCGGGTATGACCTGTGCATCGGTTCCCGCGCCCTCGGCCAACTGGAAAAAGGGGCAATGATGCCCCAGCAAATCTTTGGCAATTGGCTGGCCACTAACCTCATAAAGCTTATTTACGGATACCAGTTTACGGACCTGGGGCCTTTTCGCGCCATCAGGTTCGACAAATTCCTGGGCCTGAACATGGAAGATAAAGATTTCGGGTGGACGGTTGAAATGCAGGTCAAAGCAGCAAAAAAAAAATATAAGTGTATTGAAGTTCCGGTCCGTTACCGAAGGCGGGTCGGCCGGTCTAAAGTTTCCGGCACGGCCCGTGGGACGATATTGGCCGGCTACAAAATCCTATGGACAATCTTTAAGTTGTATTAAGAAGCTGTTTAATTCTTCCAGCTAATTTTAACAAAATCCTTTGCAATGACATCTGTGATTGCTTATGCGGTTCTGGCCATTTATACTGTGGCCCTTTTGTACATCACCGTGTACTGTTTAATGCAGTTTAGCTTATTGTATCACTACAAAAAACATCAGCGTGACGTGGAACAACCTTCCGCTGAACCTGACATCCGGCGCCGTGCCTTTGCCCGGGAGGTTGCTGTAGCCGCTGCTCCTAACCATAAGCACGCGAATGCACGCCGGCAGAATGCCGAAGTAGGCCTGCTTGAGGAAGAGGAAGAAAAACCTGCCTTTCCTTTTGTGACCGTACAACTCCCCATCTACAATGAGATGTATGTTGTCGAGCGCCTTATCGATAATATTGCCCGCTTCGACTATCCCCGAGAATGCTTTGAGATCCATGTTCTGGACGATTCCACCGACGAGACCGTCGATATCGTCCGGCGGAAAGTTCAGGAGTATAAGGCAAAGGGCCTGCAGATCGAACAGATCCGCCGGGAAAAGCGGCAGGGCTTCAAAGCCGGCGCCCTGCGAGACGGCATGAAATACGCCAACGGTGAATTCATCGCCATCTTTGACGCCGACTTCCTGCCCCGCCCCGACTTCCTGAAAAGGACGATCCCTTTCTTCGCGGATGACAACGTCGGTGTCGTACAGACCCGCTGGGAGCACATCAACCAGGATTACTCCCTGATCACCAAGTTGCAGGCGCTGCAGCTGAACGTGCACTTCACCATCGAGCAGGTCGGCCGCATGTCCGGCAATTTCATGCTCCAGTTCAATGGCACGGCCGGCGTCTGGCGCCGCGAAACCATTGAAGATGCCGGCGGTTGGGAAGCCGATACCCTGACGGAGGATTTCGACCTCAGCATCCGGGCTCAGCTCAAGGGCTGGAAGATCAAATACCTGGAAGAAGTAGGCTCCCCGGCGGAGCTTCCCGCGGAGATGAATGCCTTCAAGTCCCAACAGTTCCGCTGGATGAAAGGCGGGGCAGAAACGGCTAAGAAGATGCTGCCGACGGTCTGGCGCTCTCCGAGCCTCAACCTGCGGCAGAAGATCCACGCCACCTCCCACCTTTTGGCCAGTACGGTCTTTGTCTTCGTTTTCCTAACCGGAGTGTTCAGTGTTCCGCTGCTTTTCGTCCTGGGCGACCTGATCGGGATGGGCTTCAGTAAGAACTTCTTTGCCTACTTCCTGGTCGGTTTGTTGTCTATCATCGCTGTTTATTATGCGGCCAACGTGCAGGCGCCAACCCATAACCAGCCCTTTGGAAAGGCCCTGGTGCGGTTTCTGGCCCTTTTCCCTCTGTTCCTGGCGCTGTCCATGGGGCTTTCTCTGCACAACACCGTGGCGGTCGTTCAGGGTTACCTGGGCAAAAAATCGCCTTTCGTGCGTACGCCGAAGTTCAACATACAGTCCATCAAAGACAACTTCAAAAAGCGCAAATACCTGAATAAGAAGTTGTCCTGGACTACGATCTTTGAAGGATTGCTGGCGCTGTATTTCCTGGCCGCCGTCATAGGAGGGATTCTCATACAGAATACGACTTTTATCGTCTTCCACCTGATGCTGGCACTGGGGTACGGAGCCATTTTTATCTATACGGTTCGCCACCTGAGCCTGAGGTAGAATGAGAGGGGGTGAGTGGGAGAGGGGGTGATAGGGAGACAGGGAGAGGGGGTGATAGGGAGACAGGGAGAGGGGGTGATAAGGAGACAGGGAGAGGGGGGGATTGGGAGCCTTTGCCCTTTCTCCCAATCTCCTTGCCTCCCTCGTCTCCCCGTCATCTCGCATATACACGCAGACTTGTCAATCTGGCCTAAAATAGAACTGTCTTCCATTCCTCTCCGCTTCTGGGGCCTGGGGTTGCTCTTTCTGTTTTTCATTGCCTGCCTGGGCTTTGGGCCGACTCAGAGCGATTTCGGGTGGATCGCCGGCCTGCATGGCGGCGCCTTTCTCCTTTATCTGGCTATTTACCGTGAGGTGGACAGCCACCGCGGCCTTTTCTTTTTTTTAGGAGTGGCCGTGCTTGCCCGGATACTGCTGGTGGGGGCTTTTCCGCAATTATCCGACGACATTTACCGCTTCATCTGGGACGGGCGGCTGATCAACCACGGCATCAATCCTTTTGGCCGGTTGCCAGCCTATTACATGCAGGAAGGCCACGAAATTCCAGGGCTTAGCCCGGAGCTTTTTTCGGAATTGAACTCTCAGAAGTATTTTACCATCTACCCCCCGGTGGCGCAGGCTACTTTTGCCGCAGCTACCTGGCTTTTCCCGGACAGCCTGGTGGGGGCTTCCGTTGTGATGAAACTCTTTCTGCTTTCCCTGGAGGCAGGGAGCCTGATCCTTTTGCTGAAGCTGCTGAGCCGCCTGGGCTTTCCGGAAAAGGGCGCTCTGCTCTATGCCCTCAACCCCATGATCCTGATTGAAGTGATGGGGAACCTTCACTTTGAAGGGGCGATGGCCTTCTTTCTGTTGCTGAGCCTCTGGTGGATGATCAACGGCAGGTATCTCTTATCTGCCGGGGCGCTGGCCTTTTCGGTGGCGGCCAAGCTGTTGCCGCTGTTGTTCTGCTTTTTTCTGATCCGGCGGCTGGGCTGGCGGCGCAGTATTAGCTTTTTTGCTGTAATGGGACTGGTGTTGCTCCTGCTGTTTTCCCCATTGTTGGGCGGAGCTTTCTTTTCCGGGATGGGCAGCAGCCTGAGGCTGTATTTCCAGCGTTTCGAGTTCAACGGGAGCGTTTACTACCTGTTGCGCTGGGTAGGCTACCAGCTATCGGGCTACAATCTTATCAAATATTTCGGGCCGGCTCTGGCTGCCTGTACATTTCTGGGCATCGGCCTGGCTGCCCTTATTGAACGCCGGCGCGACTGGCGGAGCCTGCCGGAGATGATGCTTTTCGCCATCTGCCTCTATCTGGCCTTTACGCCCACCGTACATCCCTGGTACGCCAGCCTGCCCCTGGTGCTGGCCCCTTTCACCCGCTACCGCTTCCCCGTCCTGTGGACGGCGCTCATCAGCCTTACCTACATCAACTACAGCACTCCGGAGTACCATGAATACCTGGGAGTGGTGGCTCTGGAATATATCGCCGTTTACTCGGTGGCTGCCTGGGAGTGGAAAAGTGGGAAGAACTGGCTGGAAGCACTCATTTAATCGGCGCCTGACTAAACATCCGCACTCGGGGAACAGTTCAAACTATGTTGATTATCAACTAATTATTTCAAGTGAAATATGGATCAGTGATGACTATCGAAGAGAAGTGTATCAATACCATTCGTTGTCTGGCCATTGACGCCGTTCAAAAGGCGGGCTCCGGGCACCCGGGAGCGCCGATGGCACTGGCCCCGGCGGCCTACGTGCTATGGATGGAGCACCTGCGTTACAGCCCCGAAAACCCTGAATGGTTTAACCGCGACCGTTTTGTCCTTTCCAACGGACATGCTTCCATGTTGCAATATGCGGTATTGCACCTGACGGGTTATGACATCTCCCTGGATGATATACGAAATTTCCGGCAATGGGGCAGCAATACGGCGGGGCACCCGGAATACGGCCTGACACCGGGTATTGAAACCACGACCGGCCCCCTGGGGCAGGGCCTTATGAATGGTGTGGGCATGGCCATGGCAGAGGCCCATCTGGCTGCCTTATTCAATAAAGAGGGTTATCCCGTTGTCAACCACTATACCTATGTTTTTTGTAGCGATGGCGACCTGATGGAGGGTGCTTCTCACGAAGCTGCTTCTCTTGCCGGCCACCTGGGGCTGGGAAAACTGATCTGCCTGTACGACGACAACCACATTTCTATTGAAGGCAACACTTCTCTCACTTACTCCGACGATGTGGCCCGGCGTTTTGAGGCCTATGGCTGGCATGTGCAGAACCTGGGAGACAAGGGCAACAGCCTTGAAGCTATTTCCGATGCTTTCCGACAGGCCCGGCAGGCTACCGGCAAACCCTCCATGATCCTCCTGAGGACCCACATCGGTTATGGGGCTCCGAATAAGCAGGATACCCCGGAAGTTCATGGTTCTCCCCTGGGTGAAGAGGAAGTCAAAAGGACAAAAGCGTTCTACGGCTGGCCGGAAGAGGAAACTTTTCTCGTGCCCGCTGAAGTGCGGCAGCACATGCGCCGGGCGGTTAGCCGTGGAAAGGAATGGGAACAAGCCTGGCGGCAAATGATGGACGGCTACGGGAGAAAATACCCGGAGCTTCTGGAAAAATTTCATCAATATCAAGAGCAGGAACTCCCCGATGGATGGGATGCGGACGTTCCCCATTATGAACCTTCTGATGGGCCCAAGGCTACGCGGGCCGTTTCTTCTGATGTGATCAACGCAGTTGCGCCCCGCTTACCCTGGCTTGTGGGAGGCAGTGCTGACCTGGAGCCATCCACCAAGACGCTTATCAATTCGTCGGGTTATTTTGAAAAAGGGCAGTACCACAACCGCAACCTGGCCTGGGGAGTACGCGAACACAACATGTGCGGGGCCAGCTCCGGAATGAGCCTGCACGGGGGAGTACGGCCCTTTGCCGCTACTTTTTTTATCTTTTCCGACTATGCCCGCCCGGCCATCCGGCTGGCCTGCCTGATGAAACTGCCGGTCATTTATGTGATGACCCACGACTCCATCGGCCTGGGTGAGGATGGCCCTACCCACCAACCGGTGGAGCACCTTGCATCCTTGAGAGCCATGCCCAATATGTGCCTTATACGGCCGGCCGACGCCAATGAGGCTGCCTACGCCTGGCGTGCGGCTATCCGCCGAAAAGAAGGCCCCACGATGCTGGTGCTGACCCGGCAGAAACTGCCTGTCTTCGACCGCCGAAAAGTGGCGGGGGCCGAAGGCCTTTATCGCGGGGCCTATGTCATCTCACCCGAAAGAGGCTCTTCTCCGGGCCTCATCTTGATAGCAACCGGATCGGAGGTACAGCTCGCATTGGAAGCCCAGCGGAAGCTGCTGGAAAAGGATATTGACGCCCGGGTGGTGAGCATGCCTAGCTGGGAGTTGTTCCGCAGGCAACCGCAAGCCTACAGGAATGAAGTGTTGCCACCGGAAGTACCGGCGCGCCTGGCCATAGAAGCCGGTTCTCCGGAAGGTTGGCGAGAGTGGGTAGGCGACGACGGTAGCGTCATCGGCATTACCCGGTTCGGAGCCAGCGCTCCCTATCAGGAAAACTTCCGCCATTATGGGTTTACTGTTGAAAATATTGTGAACAAGGCCAGAAAAAGGGCCCTGGAAATATCATAAAAATCCTGAAATCATGAATACGCTGATAAAATTACTGGACTACGGCCAAAGTTACTGGCTGGACAATTTAACCCGCCGGAAGATCACCAGCGGGGAATTGAAAAAGAGAGTAACCGAACAAGGGCTGAGGGGTATCACCTCCAACCCGAGCATCTTCAACAAGGCGATCTCGAAAAGCGAGGACTACCAAAGCCAGGTCGAAAGCCTGGTGAAGGAAGGCAAGGCGCCACATGAGATCTACGAGGCCCTGACTGTCAAAGATGTTCAGGATGCCTGCGATATCCTTCGGCCGGCCTTTGACGGCTCGGACGGCGTCGATGGCTTCGTTAGCCTGGAGGTTTCTCCTTATCTTGCCCGGGACGCCGAAGGTACGATAGAAGAGGTGCGGCGGCTTTTCCAGGCGGTCGGTCGCCCCAACTGCTTTATCAAGATCCCCGGCACTCCGGAGGGGTTGCTGGCGATCGAGAGGATGTTGTATGAAGGCGTGAACATTAACATTACCCTGCTCTTTTCCGTCGAGCGATACGCGGCCGTCGCCCGTGCTTATATCAATGCCTTGCAGCGGAGGGCTGAGGAAGGAAAGGATATCAGTCAGGTCAGGTCGGTGGCCAGTTTCTTTCTCAGCCGCATCGATGTCCTCACCGATCAGTTGCTGGGCCACAGGATCAGGCCGGGGAATGCCCGGGAGAACCAGCCACAGCCGGAAAGCCTGTTGGGTGAAACCGGTATCGCCAGCGCCCGCCTCGCCTATCAGCGGTTCAAAGAAATTTTCAGCACAGATGAATGGAAGCAGCTCGCTCAGAAAGGAGCTAAAGTGCAGCGCCCGCTCTGGGCCAGCACCAGCACCAAAGACCCGTTGTATTCGGATGTGCGCTATGTAGAGGCTCTGATCGGCCCGGATACCGTCAATACACTGCCGGACGGGACCATAGCTGCCTTTGCCGATCATGGCGTTCTCCGGGAAAATACAGTCGAGAAGGGCCTTCCCCATGCCAGGGAAGTGTTCGATAACCTGGCCCGCCTGGACATTGATATCAACTTCATTGCCCTTCAGTTGGAAAACGAAGGGATACAGAAATTTATCGACCCCTATGACGATCTGATGGCCACCCTGGCGCAGGAAAGAGCAAAGATCCTGCAAGGTCATTATTCAAAGCAGGAGATCAGCGCCGGAAATCTGGAAAGGATGGTCTCCGATGCATGCGATTCGCTGGATGAAAAGCAGGCTGCCCGGCGCCTTTTCGCCAGAGACCCTATGCTCTGGACATCAGAGGGCGGCTCATCCGAAGAGGCCTACAATGCCCTGGGCCGGCTGGCCCAACTGCTGGGCACGGACACTCAAAAACTGTTGCCCGGCGCTGCCCGAATGCTGGCCAGCTGTGATCCTTATGTTCCGGCGAGGGCCAATCCCGGCCTGCAACTGGGCGCTGCCCTGGGAACTTTTGCCCGCCACGGCCGCGACAAGGTGTCTCTCGTTCTGTCCTCCTCCCTTAAGGCCTTTGGCCCGTGGGTTAAGCAATTGCTGGCCGAGAGCGCCATCAATGAGGGGGAAGTTATCTTTCCGGTGGAGGCCGGGCCATTGAACAGCCCGGAGAGCTACGACGACAGCCGCATATTTATCCATATCCTTCACCCTGAGGATGACAACGAAGAGGCCAACCGGAAACTAAAGGCTCTGGAAGAGGCCGGCCATCCGGTGATCCGCATCCGCGTACCCGATAAAGAAAGCCTGGGAGGAGAACTTTTCCGGTGGGAAATCGCAGCAGCCATCGCGGAGATGGTGATGGGGAAACCGGTTTTCCGGCAATCCGTTGTTGTGGAGAGCAGAAAAATCGCTGCTACCGCCTGACGGCGCCGTTTCATTTTAGGCCTGTCCGAAAATTTCCGAAGGCGCCCGGGAAAGGCCCTAAGGATGGCCTGATCGGAGTTTGCGGACGGGTTCTGGATCTAAATCCGATGGAGTATGGTATCAGCAGAAAAAGCAGGCCCGACAATCCTTACAATCTTCGGAGCAGGCGGAGACCTTACCTGGCGTAAGCTCATGCCGGCGATATACAACCTTTTTCTGGATGGATGGGCTCCCGGCCATTTCGCCATTATCGGGCTGGACCTCAAGGATCTCAGCAATGAAGAATTTCGGAAACACCTGCACGAAGGAGTCAACCGGTTTTCCCGGCGTGGAAAAGCCAAATCAGAAAAATGGAAAAAATTTGAAAAATGCCTGCAGTTTGAAAAGCAGGATTTTACCAGCCCCGCCACCTATAAAGGCTTGAAAAAGAAAATCGAAAAACTGGAAGAAAGCTGGGGAAGCCCGGTAAGCCGAGTCTTCTACCTGGCGACCCCTCCAGCGTTGATCGAGGAAATAGCTGGCAGAATAGGAGCCGCCGGCCTGGCGGAAGACAAGAAGCGTAGCCGCATTGTGGTGGAAAAGCCATTTGGCCATAGCCTGGAGAGCGCCCGCCACCTCAATGAGAAGCTGGGTGAGATATTCGATGAATGCCAGATCTACCGCATCGACCACTATCTGGGAAAGGAAACGATACAAAATATCCTGGCCTTTCGCTTTGCCAATGCCCTGTTCGAACCCGTCTGGAACCGCAATTACATCGACCACATTCAGATCACCGTCTCCGAGAGCCTGGGGGTGGAAAACCGCGGTAGTTATTACGATGATGCGGGTGCTTTGCGGGACATGATCCAAAATCACATCATGCAGTTGCTGTGTCTCATTGCCATGGAACCGCCGGTATCGTTTGACGCCAACGAAGTGCGCAGCAAGAAGGTGGATGTCCTGCGGGCACTGCGTAAATTCGGGCGCAATGAAGTGCAGAAGTATGCCGTAAGGGGGCAATACGGAGAGGGTTGGATGAAAGGAGAGAAAGTGAAAGGCTATCGCCAGGAGCCCGGTGTGGATGAAAATTCAAACACGGAGACCTTTGCCGCCGTCAGATTCCTCATTGACAACTGGCGCTGGCAGGACGTTCCTTTTTATGTGCGGACAGGCAAGCGCATGCACGAAAAGATTTCGGTAATAACCATACAATTCCGCCCGGTGCCACATCAGTCGTTTCCTGCCGAGGCTACCGAGAACTGGCAGCCCAACCGCCTGGTGCTCAACATTCAACCTCAGAAGGGCATCCGGCTCCGGTTTCAGGCAAAGTTGCCGGGCCTCAAAATGCTGCTCGGGCCGGTGGATATGCTTTTCAATTACAGCCAATCCTACAGCGAGCCCCCGCCGGAGGCTTATGAAGCCTTACTTTTGGACATCATGCTCGGCGACGCCACTTTGTTCATGCGGGCCGACCAGGTGGAAGCCGCCTGGGCTGCCCTTATGCCGATTATCAATTTCTGGAAAGCTCATTCTCCCAACGATTTTCCCAACTACGATGCCGGAATGCAGGGCCCCGAAGAAGCGGATGCCCTCATTGCTAAAGATGGCCATAGCTGGCTCGTGCTTCCTATGGAAGAATGATAGGGCTCATGTTTACCAACCTATCCTTTCAACTGGCGATTCACCTGCCCCAAACTTCCGGCATTATAGGCCTCCACTCCATTGGCTTTGAGGATCTGGGCCGCGATGCCACTGCGGTTGCCCGAGCGGCAGTAGGCTACGATGGGCACATTCAGCCGCTTCAGTTCGGGCAAATGGTGCTGTAATGCCTGCAGCGGTATGTTGATGGCGCCTTCGGCGTACCCTTCGGCAAATTCCTGCGGGGTTCTTACATCGATCAATTTCGCTCCATTGGAGATAAGGGACTTGATATCGACAGCTGCGGTGCTGCCTCCGAATAACTTCTGCATAATTCCAAACATGTTTTTTTATTGACTGACAAACAAACAAAATAACTGATGCAAAGATAAGGGAAGGGGGAGGGCGCCGTCAGTGATATAGGTTACGGTAAATTTCCACGATTAAAGAAAGCAATTCATTTTGGCCCGGTTGAACAACTCCTGGCCTCCCGGCGAACCAAAACTTTGAATTGCCCGTAAAAAACCTGAAATTCCACACACAAAATCATCGAATGAACGCAAAAGTTTTTCCTCTGCAAGGCGCCATACAGCACTATGCCTGGGGTGGGTTCGACTATCTCCCCGAATTGCTGGGCATCAAAAACAGCGAACACCTCCCCTTTGCCGAACTCTGGATGGGCGCTCATCACCGCGGGCCAGCCATAGTACAGCCCAATGGCCAGCCACAGCCCCTGCCTCAATTGCTGGAGAACCATCCCGAATGGCTGGGGGCTGCCGTCAGAGCGCATTTTGGCGTCCGGTTGCCATATCTGTTCAAAGTACTGGATGTTCACCAGATGCTTTCAATTCAGTCTCATCCCACCAAAAGCCAGGCAGAGGTAGGGTTCCGGCGGGAGAATGAACAGGGCATTCCTCTCGATGCCCCTCACCGCAACTTCAAAGACGACAACCACAAACCCGAAGTCATGGCTGCTTTGACGGAGTTCTGGTTGTTGCACGGGTTTAAAAGCGAGGAGGCATTGGAGCGCTGCCTGCGGGAGGTGCCTGAATTCAGCAGCCTGCAACCCCATTTCGCCGGCGGCAGTATTTTCCAGTTGTACAAGGCCGTTATGGAAATGCCTCAGGCGGAAGTTGACCGCCTGCTCAGCCCTATGGAACAGCGACTGCGGCCATTGGCAGAGGCGGGCCGGCTGGGTAAACATCAACCGGAATACTGGGCGGCACAGGCCTTCGATCACCACAGGTTGGAAAACGGGCACTACGACCGGGGCGTTTTTTCCATCTTTTTCTTCAACCTGGTAAAGGTGATGCCGGGAGAAGGGATCTATCAGGGCGCCGGCATCCCCCACGCGTATCTGGAAGGGGTCAATGTCGAGCTGATGGCTAATTCCGACAATGTATTCCGGGGCGGCCTGACGGTAAAACACGTCGATGTTCCGGAATTGTTGAAACACCTGGTTTTTGAACCCGTCGTCCCGGAAATACTCAAGGGAGAACTGGTTTCCGAAGGCGAGTGGGCCTACCGCACGCCGGCGCCGGATTTTCAGTTGAACCGCATCGGGCTGGCCAAAGGGCAGGATTATCACCCGGCACCTTCGGCCGGGCCGGAGATATTACTCGTTATCAGAGGTAAAGTACGCCCGAATGGACACAGCCGTTCTTATTCCAAAGGAGAGGCTTTCTTTATTCCTGCCGGAGAGGATTATGCTCTGCTGGGCGAGGAAGACAGCCTGTTGTTCAAAGCAATGGTGCCGTAACAGCCGGGCCTGTGTTCCCGGCTGGCCGGGAGTGCTGATCATTGCCGGAAGGAAGCCGCCGGCCGGTCCAGGCTTTTGAGCGTAACGTTATCCCGCCGGTACTTTTGTCCTTCCCGGTAGAACTCCAGGCTGATGCGGTCGCCGGGGCGGAAGAGGGCTACTTGTTCCTGCAGTTCCGGGACGGAATTGGTCTTGATGCCGTTAATGCTGATGATCACATCTCCGGAGCGCAGCCCGGCTTCGGCAGCGCTGCTTTCCCGGCTGACGTTGGTGATATATACGCCGGCAACAACCGGCAGGGCGTTGTCGGCGGCAATTTCGTCGGTTACTTCCGAAATGCCTACCCCCAGAACAGCTCGTTGCACCTCTCCGAATTCCCGGATATCGCGAATGACCTTGCGGACCAGGTTGGCGGGGATAGCAAAAGAGTAACCTTCATAACCCCCGGATTCGCTGATGATGGCGGTGTTGATGCCGATCAGTTCACCCTGCTCATTGACCAGGGCGCCTCCACTGTTGCCCGGGTTGACCACAGCATCGGTCTGTATGAAGGACTCTATGGCGTAAGACCCTCTCAGAATATTAATATTTCGGGCCTTGGCGCTGACGATACCGGCGGTAACGGTGGAGGAGAGGTTGAAGGGGTTGCCTACCGCCATGACCCACTGGCCCACTTCCACCTTATCCGAATCGCCGTAGGCCAGAGAGCGAAAGTTATTGGCCTCAACTTTGAGAAGGGCCAGGTCGGTAGTGGCATCGGAGCCTATCAGATGAGCTTCCAGCTTGCGTTTGTTGTATAAAGTAACTTCAAATGATGATCCGTCTTCGACGACGTGATGGTTGGTGATAATGTATCCGTCGGAAGAGATGATGACCCCGGAGCCGGAGGAGATCCTGTATCCACTGGCACTAAGGGTATTGATGTTAACCACGGCGGCCGTCACCAGTTTGGAGGTGGCCACAAAGTCTGCCGGAGGGTGCTGGGCCCAGGTTCGGGGGTTGGTATTAACGGGAGCCTCTTCGTGGTCGACGAGGCGGGCTGGTGGGCTCTCCACTGTAATAGGCGCCGCCGGCTGGAAGTACTGCTGAAAAAGGAAAAATGAGAAGGAGCTGCTGATCAATGCGACAAGAGCATTCACAAAGATATTCCTCATGATTCTGGTGTTTAAGGTTCTCCCGTTTAAAACTAAAAACTAAATAACGCGCTAAATGATAGAAAAAGTTGAAAAGCAGGGTTCATATCATTAGAAAAATCCAGAAAAAAGACAATTGGGCAACCAAACTGTTGCGTCCCGGCCTTATTCCAGGATTGCTGTTTGGCCAGTTCCACTGCCGGCCACTTCCGCACGGAGGCTTTCCGGAGGAATGGCAAAGGCTTCCACCAGCGCTTCGGCCTCTTGCCTTATCACAGCACAATATTCATCGACGAGCCGGCGAATGGCCTTGCTTTTTGCACCGGCCAGGTAATCATTTTCCAGGTACCAGCCTTTGTGTTGTTCGATGGTGTGCAGCGCATAGAGGCGGCAGAGGCGTTGAAGGGCCTGCCGGATGGGTTCTGCTTCAGCCCTGCCGGCCGCTTTCTGGAATTGTTCGAGGACGAGGCGTTCGGCGAAAGCTTTGGCCAGTGCGATCATGTGAGTCTGGCATTTCATAGCAGCTTCATTGGCGCTGGCCCCTTCTTTGACCCACCCGCGAATGCGCTGCGCCAGCGACTGAAGCAGGCGGCGTTCCCTGAACCGGAATGCGCTCAGGTGGAAGTTTTCATCCAGCAGGTGGCTCCGGCTGGTATTGCGGATAACGATGGGGTTGAGTTCGGAAATGGCAGTGGCGGCCCTGCCGGAAAGATAGCGCAGAACGGCCATATTGCCCTCTTCGTGAAACTCCTTCCGGAATTCGGAGAGTACCCCTTTGGCCACCAGTTGCATCAGCACGGTGTTGTCTCCTTCGAATGTAGTGAATACATCAGTGTCTGCCTTGAGGCTATCGAAGCGGTTTTCGGAAAGATAACCTTTGCCGCCGCAGGCTTCCCGGCACTCCTGGAGGCAGGCAGTAGTAAACCAGGTGCTGTGTGCTTTGAGGGCTGCGGCTATGGTCTCAATTTCCCTGATGTCTTCCGGGCTGCGGTTGGTGTACCGTTCGGTGAGGTAGCGAAGGGCAAAGTGCAGGGCGTAAGCTTTGGCCAACAGAGGCATCAGCCGGCGCTGGTGGCTGGGATAATCCAGCAAAAGCACCTCAGGTTCGTGGAAGGAGGGGGCAAACTGCCTTCGCCTCAGAGCATATCCAACAGCGATCCGCAACCCGGTTTTGGCGGCGCTCAACCCGGCCCGCGGAACGCACACCCGCCCGCCAACGAGAGTGCCCAGCATGGTGAAAAAACGGCGGGAAGGGTTTTCGATCGGGCTGTTGTAAACTCCATCGGGGCTCACGTCCCCGAATCGGTTCAGCAGGTTTTCCCTCGGCACCCGCACTTCATCAAACCAGATGCGGCCGTTGTCAATGCCGTTCAGCCCCATCTTGTAGCCACAGTCTTCAACTTCAATTCCAGGAAGAAGTTTTCCCTCCTCATCGCGCATGGGCACCAGGACGGCATGTACGCCGTGGTTCTCTCCCCTGACGACCAGTTGAGCAAAAACAGTGGCCATCCTGCCATGGAGGGCGTTGCCAATATATTCTTTCCCAGCCTCCCGGCTGGGCGTGTGAATGACGAATTCTTCGGTTTCGGGCAGATATACGGCGGTCGTCTCCAGCCCCCGTACATTGGAGCCATGGCCGGTTTCGGTCATGGCGAAGCACCCCAGGAGTTCACCCTTGCCAATGTCCTTAAGATAGCGGGCATGGTGCCGTTCAGTGCCCAACTGATGGATGCTCCCGCCAAAAAGGCCGAACTGTACGCCGAACTTGATTGTCAGGCTGAGATCATGGTATCCCAGCATTTCAAAGACGGTAGCATAGGCGCCCATGTCATCCTGGCCGCCGTACCGGAAGGGGAAAGACAGCGCCCCCAGCCCCTGTTCGGCCAACAGGCCCACCCAGTGCAGCACCTGTCGGCGGTAGGCTTCTTTATTCCATTGAGCCGGGTGCTGAAAGGCTGGGTCCTTCATCAGTGTACGCATGCGATTTTTCAGTTCGGCCTCCGCTCCGTCCAGGTAATCCGTCATCAGAGATACCCGGAAACCGGCCCTGGCAGTTTCTTCCCGGGATTGCCGGCGGGTATCGGTATCGGGGAAGAGCCAGCGATAGGTTTCAATATTAATGCTGTTCAGCCCTTCTTCCAGCTCTTCCAGTTGGGCCTTAAAATGGAGGGGTGCCCAATCTTTTGTTTCGGAGTTTTGATTTTGCCGGGCAGCCTGTTCTGCCATGGCGATGCCCAGCCCGGCCAGAGAAGGTTGAGAACCTTCCGGGAAGCGGGCTGCTGCCCTGCGCAGTTCAATCTCCCAGTACTTGAACAACTGGGGAGAGGGGGGCCGGGTGGGGTCGGCCCAGAGCATGAGCTGTTCTTTATCCGCTTCGGTGAGGAATTCTGCCCGGGCCGCTTTTTGCTTCAGGAAACTGATCTCTGCCGGGGTGAGTATCCGGTCTGACCAGGCGGCGTAAAGTAATGGGATCAGGCTTTGTACTCCCGGAGAATAACTGAAATGAAAATTTGGTGGTTGGCTCATGGCAAAGGGTTTGGCAAAAGGTGGAAATAGCGGTCAATCATTCCAACGTCCTTAAATAGAGCAATGTTTTTGACGATAACTCAATATTCGTGCATCTTTTAGTTCCTGCAATAGTAAGGAAAAGCAAGGCCGTCTTGCTAAGTTGACAAGACGGCCTCCTGAATAATCATGAGAAAACCACTTATAGGAGAGTAAAAAAAATACTAAGTAGTGATTAAAACTGGTCGAGGTTGTACAGCTGGAAATTTTCAATGAGTTCGATCAGCTTGCGGGCGTACTGGCTGTCGTTGGTATAGCCGGACCGCTGCAGGGCTTCGGCCCATTGTTTGTAACCGGCGCCGTTCCTGAAGAGCCCGGGGTATTCATTCCGGAGCAGGAGGCTGTGGGCCCGCCAGTTTTCCCAGGCGCTGTTGAAATGCCGGCCGGCCAGCGGCTCCCCGAAGTGATTATTGGCCTGCCGGGCTTCCGGGTTTTCGCCGGCCCGGCTTTCGAGCAGGCCCTGGGCCATCTTCACGCTGGCAGGGATGCCGAACTTGTCCATTTCAGCGGCAGCTACTTTGCTGAAGCGCCGGATGTAAGCCAGAGCCTTCTGTTCATCGAGTTGCAGGGCTTCTCCTCCGTTTTCCGTTTGCCTCAGAGCAATGGGCTGGGCCAGGCTCATCTGACTGCCGGCCGCATCCGTGTTGGAAAAACCTGACAAGGGAGCCTTCATATTAATTGAAAACTGAATGTCTTTTTTTGTGACAATTAGCAGGATGAATACGGCGAAAGCGATCTTGTACCAGGGCAGGCGAAGGTTGCTGAACGCTCCGGCGGTAAGGCGGTGAAACTGATACCGAAGGGCTACCAACAATTTGTTGGCCCCCAGCCACAAGTGGCGAAGGATATCCCTCAGGGTAATATCGGGCAGCGGGCCGCCACCTCCGCGCCTGACGCGCCGGGACTGCTGGTAAAGCTGGCTGTTCTGTTTCTTCCTCTGATGGATCTGGACATTATCTGGCCGTTCGGTACGCATAAACTTTCTATTTTGGGAAACTTTTTGTATCTTTAGATGCAAAATTGCATTTCCTTGTTGTGAATTGCATCCTTTGACTACAAATATAAAACAAAAAGTTGTTTAAAAACAATTTTTTTAAAACATTTTTATTTAAAAATGGGAAACTTTTCAGATAATATTGTAAACGAGCGTTTTAGGAAGATATTCCACGAGCTGGAAAAGAACAATTTTATTAAAGGCAAGTCGGATATCGCCAAAAAACTGGGGACTTACAACCATGTGATCAACAGTATCCTCAAAGGCCAGCGCAACATCACAGTGGATCAGCTCACCAGCTTGTTTGAAACTTATGGTATCAATGCCAATTTCGTCTTCGGTATTGAAGATGAAATGTTCCTGGATGGTTACGGAGTGGAAGGGGAGATCCCTGCCCGGTCCATTCACGAAAGGCAACGCGGTGGCCGGGAGAACATCATGCTCGTTCCCGAAAGGGCCATGGCCGGCTACGCCCTCGAACACCAGGACCGCGAATTTCTCGACAACCTGCAGCGCTTCTCCATTCCCGGCCTCGACGGAGAACTCCTGGCCTTCGAAATAAACGGAGACAGCATGTTGCCCACCATCACCAATGGAGACGTCGTCGTCTGCGAACCGGTGGAGCGCGGCACGCCACTGAGGGACAACCACGTCTATGTCATCGTTACCGACACCGTGGTGGCCAAACGCATTCAGCAGGTCAGAGAAGGCAATGAAGTGGCCCGCCTCCGCCTTATCTCTGACAATGATGATGTTTACAAACCCTACGATGTTGAACTGGAAGAAGTGCGCCAGATCCTGAAGGTAAAATGCCGCCTGACTTCTCACGCCATTGCCTGAAATATAGAGAATAGTTTGTCGGGGGGCAGTAGATTACGATAGCTCTCTGATATACTAAAGATTAGAAATCTATTAGAAGTGCTCAAATGCCCATCCGGAGGTAGGAAGTATAAATAATGTTGATATATATTTGTACTCGTCAAGTAGCCCGAAAAGTGAAATGCGGGCTGACGACGACGAAGAGTATTTGACGCTTAACATTGATCCCATGAACAAAAAGACATCCATTCCTCAAAACCGGGGGGCTCATCGCCCCTGCAACTGCTTTCCTTTTATCGCATTGCGGATCTTTCCCAAACGACACTAAGTGTTCTATGCCCGGGCTGCTGTCTAAGTAGCAGTAATGCCCTGTACCTGTAGCTTCTGATGAAGGCTTTGGCCTTCGGGGGAGGGTAGGGGTCCTATGATCATGACATGGCCTATTTTTTCAATAAAATCAATCTTTAAAACAAATTGTAATCTTATGGAAAGAACGAATTTTACTTTCGTTTCTACCTTCAACTGGCTAAAAGCACTGTCGCTCCTTATGGTGTTCGGCTTTGCCGGGGCCCATCAGGCGTATGCGCAGCCGCAGCTTATGGTTGCCGATGCGGCCGGGCAGGTACCGGCGCCGGTCATTACCAAGGTGCTGCCCGAAGGGCAATGTGCGTACCAGTTCCAGTGGACGGTATTTGTATTTGACCCTGCCAACCCGTTTGCGGCCACGGCGGATGCTTACATCTCGACGAGCACAACCTCTACCTCAGTGACCCCGGATGCTACACTGATGCTCATGGGCGGAGGCGGAACTTATGTGCTGGACGTTATCGCGGCGGTAGGCACCAACACGCTGACCATTCGCAAGGACGGGCCGAGCGGTTCCGTTACCCAAACTTATACGATCATCGTTGACGATGTCCGGGAGCCACAGATCTACGGCCCGGGCAACATGGTGATCGAGGTTCCGAGCTGTGACCCGGACGGCGTTCCGGTGAACTGGACGGTATCGACGGTTGACGATTGTGACCTGGCGCCGATCCTGGCGCACACCGGCGGCCCTGGCAGCGGCTCCCTGCTGTCGCCGGCCGGCAGCCCCTACACGGTCAGCTACACCTCAACGGACGATGACGGCAACGTAGCCTACTATTCGTTCACCATCACGGTGAACCAGGCTCCGGACCCGGCGCCGATCGTGGATGTATCGGGCAACGGGCAGTTCTCGATCCCGGCCTGCCAGTCGAGCGCTTCGGTGTTCTTCACTGGAAATGTATATGACTGCGGCATATCGCCGAACGATAACCTGACGGGGCAGATCACGGTGAGCGGCGCGCCGCTGACGGTAGTTTACATCCAGGAGGAAGACGGTTTTGCGTTCTTCGAAGCGGTGGGCAACCTCACCCCGGGGATCTACCCGATCGACGTATCCTACGGCGGAGTGACGGTACAGACGCTGTTCACGGTGGTGCAGGAAGCGGACCAGTTGCCGGACATCACGATGCCGGGCAACCTGACGTACCTGCTGCCGGCGTGTACGAACCAGATGACGGGCCGGTTTGCCATCACGGTGACCGACGACTGCGACCCGTCGATCAGCCTGAACCGCCTGCACTTCACTTATACCAATGCCAACGGGACGACGACGCTGACGCCCCTGGCCGGTTATGACCTGGCACAGGGCTATTTCGAGTTTGAGCGCATCCTGACGGAGGATGATGACGGAGCAGTGATCACGGCCAACTATACGGACATAGCGGGCAACTTCCGCCAGGTGGACGCCACGCTGCAGGTTGTCAGCCAGCCGGACACCTGGGCGCCGCTGATCATCTATCCTTCCCAGGATATCAATGTGACGCTGGACCCCTGTGACCCAAATCCGGCCACAATATTTTTCGAAGTGACCGTAACGGATAACTGCGACGGGGACCATACTTTCGGGCCAACCCTGGTGCCGGGCTCCCGGTTTACTGTCACGGTCAACCCGGCTAACGTGGGGGGTATTGTCCTGGATTCGCCGGGCGGCGATACTTTTGTCGGTGTTTTTAACCCGGGAGTCTATCAGATCCTGATCACGGCTCAGGATGCCGCCGGGAATATCCGCCAGGAAGATTTCTTTATAGTAGTCATCCGGCCACCGGCTGCGGCCACCAACCTGGCCTGCAATGATGACCTGAACGTAACCCTGGACGCCAACTGCCAGCGCCTGATCACTCCGGATATGGTCCTGGACGGTGAATTCGGCTGCCTGACGGAAGATGATTTTCAATTGACGATCGTCAATGACGACAACCCGGCCAACGGCCCCATTCTGGATGGCCACGGCCAGTTCATCTACGAGATAAGCCTTCGCCCGGGCGTGGCTCCGGTACCCGGATTCCTTCCCTGCTGGGGCTTCGTCACCGGAGAGGATAAGACCAGGCCGGTGCTCGGCTGTCCGGATAATACCAATACGGGAACAATTTCCCAGACGGTGCACACCCTCAGTGGGAACCTTTCGGCCGGTGATCCTCAGATCGTGCTGAACAACTACTCCTGTTTTATCGATGGGTCGGGCACCCAGGCCGGCAACCATTACTATGAGCTTATTCCATTCCAGGTCAGTGAAGATGACTACTTCACCTTCTACCTGGATCACGACTTCGCCAGTGATGGTTTTGTGGCGATCTACCAGGGCAGCTTCAACCCGAATAACCCCTGTGAGAACATCATCGCTCAGGTGGATGACAACTTCCTGGTCCTGAACGGGCTGGGAGGTTTTGGCGGTAACCAGGGCCCGGTCGGAGGCTTTTTCGACCCGGTGGTGCGCATTACGCTGCCCCTGCGCCGGTACGAGACCTATTTTATCTTTACCTCCACCTACGGCGCCAACGATACCGGAGCTTACAACTGGGTAGTCTTCAGTGACGGCGACGGCTGGCTCGGCGAGTGGGATTTCGATGCCTACCAGGACCCGGTGGACTGGTCCTGGCAATACGACACTACTTTTAACGGCTTTCCAACCAGCCAGCTTCAGATTGCCCTGCCGCTGTTTTGCGAAGACTTTGACCTGATCTTCAACAACCCGGCAAGCCTGAGCATTACCGGCCGGCCCTCGGCAACGGATAACTGCGATGATAATGTCGCCATATCTTTTGTTGACACCTATGCTTCCGCCGGCGATTGCGCTCCCATTGTCATCAACCGCACCTTTACGGCTGTTGACGACAAGGGCAACACTTCAACCTGCACTCAGCAGATCACGCTGAACCGCCCTGGGCTGGCAGACCTTCAGATGCCGCCGTTCACGGTTCCCATCGAGTGTGACCAGGACTTTCCTGTGCTGGCTAACGGCCACCCCGCGCCGGAAACCACCGGTTATCCTTTCGTTGTAACGGTCAGCGGCATATTCAACCTGGAGGACAGCTACTGCAGCATTGGCGCCGGGTTTTCCGACGGGCCGGTAATCGACGTGTGTACCGGTGCTTACAAATTTGTTCGTACCTGGGATATCATCAACTGGTGTGACCCGCTGAATGCCGGCACCGGCTTCCTGCATTTCGACCAGCTGATAAAAGTCGGGGACTTTACCGCTCCGGAAGTAAGCTGCCCCGGCCAGGACTACGACTGGGACGGCACGCCCGACCCACTGGTGTTCTCTACCAGCCCCTGGAGCTGTACCGGCGCTTTTGCCGTGCCGCTTCCAACGGTGGCGGACAACTGTTCCGGCTATCAGGTCAAGAGCGAGATCGTGACCGAGGTGGAAGTACCGGTAACCAACCAGTATGGCATCCTGATCGGCACCCGGATCGATACGGTAGTGTTGCGCACCATTCTCTGGAACGCACCTACACGGCTGGTCAGCGGCATTCCCCAGGGCAACCACTACTTCCGTTATACCGTCGAGGACGACTGCGGCAACAAGGTGGTTACCTACTGCCCGTTCTCAGTCAGAGACCAGATAGAGCCGACGGCCATCTGTGATGATGAGCTGATCATATCCATCGGCGGGGGCAACAACAGCTACCAGGGGGCTTTACCCAATGTAAGGGCGCGCGTTTACGCCGAAGCCATCAACGAGAGCGCAACTGACAACTGCGAAATTGACCGCATTGAAGTGCGTCGGAACTATTTCAACTCCATCCTCTACGATTGCGGCAACCAGAACGGGTACTCCAACTGGGGCCCCTACGTCGATTTCTTCTGCTGTGACGTCGGCATAACCATCACGATCGAGATGCGCGTCATTGACAAAGCCGGCAACATCAACACCTGCTGGATGGAAATAACCCCGGAGGAAAAGGCCCGGCCTTACTGCTTTGCCCCCCACCCGGTTTCGGTTGACTGTGACGGCCTGCCATATAACTTCGACCCGGCAGACCTCGATCAGATGAACGAACTGTTCGGCGAAGCTATGGGCGAGGACAACTGCGGTGTTGCTGAGATCACCAGCTTCTCATCTCCTGACCTGGAATGTGGGTATGGCACCATCACGCGCAATTTCCGCGTTACGGATATTCACGGCAACCAAAGCACCAATGTTTGCCGCCAGATAGTGACGATCAATGAAGTGCACAACTTCGAGATCCACTTCCCGGCCGATGAAGCCAACCTGCAGTGTGGCAGCGTAGAGCCGGACAGCGTAACCTACAACGAGATCGGCTGCGACCTGCTGGCCGTCAGCAAAACCGACGAATTGTTTACGGCAACCTCCGGCAATGAGTGCTACAAGATCTTCCGCAAATGGAAAGTGCTCAACTGGTGCCAGTACGACGGCGAATCCGCCCCGATGGTTATCGGCCGTGACGAAGACTGCGACGGTAACCTGGGCTACATGCTTTCGGCAAACGGCGCCGGAGACAGTGACGCCTGGCTTCCATCCAACGGCGGCGTATGGCTGCTGCACCGCCCGGGCGGCTATTCTTACATCGACAAGGACAACGACGAAACAGCGAACAACAACATTCCGCGATCCTTCGAAAACCGCTGTCTTTTCATTGACGATTTCTGGCGCAAGGCCGACTACGACGGAGGTTTTTATCAATACACCCAGGTCATCAAGGTGCACGACAATATCTCTCCGGAGATCATTGCCACCCCGCAGGACTTCTGTTCCTACGACAACGTGGCCTGCACCGGCCTGGTGGGCCTTCCGTTCCGCATCGAGGAGAGCTGTACGCCCAATGACCTGGAGATCGGCGTGTTCTTCGATGAAGACGGCAATGGAACCATCGACGCCAACCTGCTGAACCTGACGGATGGCCGGTTCGATGACTTCCGCCTTACCGGCACTTTCCCGAACTACCAGCTCAATGGCCGCTTCCCGATCGGGAACCACATTTTCAAAGTACAGGTGAGGGACGGTTGTGGCAATACCAATGAGAAGCTGTTGGCCTTCAACGTGATCGACTGCAAGGCTCCGGCCCCGGTCTGCATCAATGGCCTGGCTACCGACCTGATGCCGGTTGACCTGGATGGTGACGATGAACCCGACGCCGGCCAGATGACGGTCTGGGCCAGCGACTTTATCGCCTCTGCGATAACGGACTGCACCGGCCCGGTACACTACTCGATAAACCGGGTGGGCAGCCCGCAGAACACCAATGCCGGTTCCCTGTTGTTAACCTGTGCAGACACCCTGAACAGCGGCACACTGCCGGTGGAGATATGGGCTTATGATGGCGCCGGAAACAGCGACAAGTGTGAGACGTTCATCCTGGTTCGGGATTTCAACAACTGGTGTGGAGCAGATTCTCTGGTCGTTGGCGCTGCCGGTGCGATTGCCACCGAGGAGGACGAGGCTGTGGAAGGAGTACGGGTCAGCCTCTCGGGCCAGGCTTCGGCATCGGTAGTGACGGGCAGCAACGGTGCTTATCGTTTCGACAACCTGTCAGAGGGGTATGATTATACCATCACGCCGAGCCATAACTCAGGCTACCTCAACGGCGTTTCCACCTTCGACCTGGTGTTGATGAGCAAGCACATCCTGGGGGTACAGCCGCTGAACAGCCCCTACAAAATGATCGCTGCCGACGTGAACAACAGCCGGTCAATCACTACGCTCGACCTGATCCAGTTGCGCAAGCTGATCCTGTCGATCGACACCCAGTTCAGCAACAATACCAGCTGGCGCTTTGTGAAGCGTTCCTACGTTTTCCCGCGCCCGAATAACCCGTGGTTTGAAACCTTCCCGGAAATTGTCAACATCAACAACCTGCCGGGAACGGGGATCAGTGATGCAGACTTCGTGGCCATCAAGATCGGCGACGTCAACCTGGACGCCCAGGCGAATGGCCTTGCCGGAACCGAAGGCCGCAGCTTTGCCGGAACCTTTGCCTTTGACCTGGAGGACGCTGAAGTTAAAGCAGGCGCAGAATACACCGTTGCCTTTACTGCAGCCGACATTGCCTCCATCGAAGGATACCAGGCCACCCTGGCGTTCGACAACGACGCCCTGGACTTCCTGGATATCATTGAAGGAGAAGTGAAGGAAGAGAACTTCGGCATGGTTTATGCCGCCGAAGGCCTGATAACGACGAGCTGGAACCAAATGGCGAGTGGCGAAACGCGTAACGCGAAATCTCTCATGTTCAGCCTCGTATTCAGAGCCAAAACCGATGGCCGGCTTAGCGAGCTGTTAAGTGTTAATTCCCGCATCACCAAAGCGGAAGCCTACCGCAACAACGGAGACTTCCTGGATGTGGCCTTAACCTTCTCCGGCTCTGAAGTAACTTCGGCGGAGAGGTTCGAGCTGTATCAGAACACCCCCAACCCCTTCCGGGGCGAAACGGTGGTCGGCTTCAACCTGCCTGCCGGCGATAAGGTGACGGTAACCGTCAGTGATGTTACCGGAAAAGTCCTTAAACTGGTGCGCCTGGATGGCGTGAAGGGCTACAACAGCCTGGTGCTGCATTCCGGTGAGCTGCCCGCCGCTGGTGTATTGTACTACACTGTAGAGACGTCGGATTACACCGCAACAAAGAAGATGATCATCATCGAATAAGCTGTCTTTAGTTTTAATGAGAAGCCCGGGTGCCCTCATCGAGAGGAGCCCGGGCTTTTTTGCTAAAGCGGGAGTGTTCCTGGTTTCCTGGTTTCTGGGTTTCTGGAAACCAGCGGGCTGAGTTTCAGGTTCTCTTGAGATTGTTTACCCCTCCACCCCTCCAACAATCCAGCAATCCTAACCCTTTCCGCCCGCAAATGCCTCTTCTGTCAATTGACCCTTACCACTATTTCTCGTATTTTTGAGAAAAAGCCAAAAATGCCTCCGACTACCTTGTCCAAACTGGATGTCAACAAGCGGTACTCCTACGCCGATTATCTCCAGTGGCGGTTTCAGGAACGGGTAGAGCTCATTAGAGGTAAGATTTTTAAAATGAGCCCTGCTCCCGGGACGGAACACCAAAAAATTTCCCGGCAGTTGAGCCTTGCTGTTTTTCAGTATTTTGATAGAAAAGAATGCCAGGCGTTTTCCGCCCCTTTCGATGTCCGCCTGCCCAGGACAAAAGAAAACAGTGATGAGGAGGCCCACACCGTTGTCCAGCCCGATCTGTGTGTGATCTGTGATCCTGAGAAAATAGACGAAAGAGGCTGCCTTGGAGCTCCCGGCCTGATCATTGAGATCCTTTCGCCGGGCAACTCAAAGAAGGAAATGCGGGATAAGTTCGAAGTATATGAAGAATCGGGAGTTCGCGAATACTGGCTGGTAAACCCTTCGGACAAGACCGTCCTGGTCTATGTGCTGAACGATGAAGGCCGGTATATCGGCCTGCAGCCATTAACCGAAGACCAGAATGCAAAGGCGGCTGTTTTTCCGGAGTTGGAGATCAACCTGAAAGAAGTCTTCAACTCCTGACCCTCATTTTTCCTGCCGGCCTTACCGGAGCCCTCTGCCCGGCGCGATATATTTCCGTCATTGGGTAATCTGTTCGACCTTTTTTCCCAAAACCATCCATTGCTAATCTGCGGATAAGCTGGTATTTTTAAAGGC
>JACJYA010000039.1 GCA_020636315.1 Lewinellaceae bacterium | reverse complement strand
TAAACTATAACCCTAACGGCCCTCAGCGCCTGTTGCAGGTGCCGCTGCTGATGAGTAACGATGAAGCGGAACGCATCCCCCGTTTTTATTCGCAGCAAACGGAATACCTCCACTCGTACGGCTCTCCGGTTCAGGTTGGCGCCTTTGGCTTTGGTTAACAACTCCAGCAGGTGCCGCTGGTGCCCCAGGAACTCCTCCAAGACGCTTACACTCAGCCGGCTGCCGGTAGGGTTGAGGTACCCCATTGTCTTAATGGGCTTTTCATTCTCCGGGATAACGGATTGTACGAAATAGTTGCCCAGCCAGCCGGGGCGGAAAGCAGCAGCCTTGCCTTTGTGTTCTATTGCCCGTTCCAGTTCCGGGTTGTAAAAGCGGTTGTAGCGGTTGAGGTGTTCGAAGCACTCCAGGACGCTCCATTTTTCCGGGGCGGGCTTCCGGTTCAGTTCATGCTCTCCCAGAGGCAGCAACTCGGTTTCCACCGTTTCGATGATCCGCTGCACATCTTCCTGCAGCCGGGGGATCAGGTTTTGCGTTTCCATAATCGTTCTGAATTTTTGACAAAGGTAGAGGGCTTCCCGCAGTAGATCCTTGATCCAGATCAAGATTTGCTTTGTTTTCGGAAACATGGTTCTGTGAATGAACGGAGAACCGGCCAAGGCGGGCTGAATTCCGCTGTGTGAATTGTGGCCATGTCAATGCTGTAAGGAACATAAGAGATCTGGGCCGGATTTCTGGCAGCCAATATGAGCGGAGCCTCCGGGCTTTGCCCGTATCTGCCTGGAAGCCACCGTCTTTGACTGTGGTAGTTCACTTCATATTCCTGCTCAGCGTCTCCGGAGTCATGCGCAGGTAGGAAGCGATGTACTTGTTGGGGATGAGCTGGAAAATATGCGGGCTGCGGTTGAGCAGGCGCTGAATGCGTTCCCGGGGAGACACGGTGAGCAGGTCGATCTCGCGCTCGATGCGGCCGAGGAGGGCTTCCTCCACCATCCGCCGCCAGTTGGTTTCCAGGCGGGGATATTGCTCCAGGATGCGATAGAAATCAGTGCGGGCGATGCCCAGCAATTCGGTTGGCCCCAGTGCCTGAATGTAGTAATCGGAAGGCAGATTTCGTATGAAAGAAGGGAAAGAACAGATCATGGTGTCTGCATAGCCAAATCCAACCACCTGCTCATTCTCTTCGATTTCGTAAAAAATGATCAGCGTGCCTTCAAGGATGAAGTAAAGGTGCTGTTCCACCTGTCCCATTCGGGTCAGGAAGTCACCCCGGCGAAGGCTGCGGGGCTTCCGCCAGTGGGTGAGCAGGGCGGTGGTTTCTTCAGCCGTAAATTGGAGCTGTTCCTGAAGGTAGCGGGCAAGAGTGGTCAATTTTTGTGCAAAAATACGAAAAGGCGTGCGACTGTTCAAAGTAGTATTACAAGGCGCTGTTCGGAATTTTTACCCGGCAGTAAGGACGGGCGGTGTTTTTGGGATTGTTCAAATAAGTGTGTCTGCCTTACGCTAACCCGCTGGTTTCCAGAAACCCAGAAACCAGAAACTATGAACAGTCCAGGGCAATC
>JACJYA010000038.1 GCA_020636315.1 Lewinellaceae bacterium | reverse complement strand
GTCCAAAGTCCAGAACCTACAACCCTTGTATCCTTGGCCACATACCTGGCGTAAACGAGCAGGGCATCATTGTAGGAGGCTTCCGGTATTTGCTTATAAGTGGCCCGCCAAATTAAATGGTTCAATTGCTGGATTGTTAAATGGTTGGAAGTCAACACCCCACTGGAGCAATCCAGCCATTTCAACAATCAAACCATTTTGGCCATTTACTTATTATCGATAACAAAAACCTGCAGGAAGCCTTGGAGGATAAAAATATAAGGGCTCAGGGAAAACACTCCTCCCTAACGGCGAATGATCTTCACCCCTGCCTCTTCCGTTGCATGGCCCACCCTTAAAATGTACATTCCCTGCGGAAGGCCAGACAAGTCAAGTGTTTCCTGCTCTTTCCGGAAAACCCCCGCTGCGGCCAGTTGGCCGTTGGCATGATACAGTTGGTAAACAACTGGCAAGGGTATGTTGTGAAGGCTTACCTGCACCGCACCCGAAGCAGGATTTGGATAGGTTTCCACCCTTTCCCTGTGAAGCGGCGGCTCTTTTACCGGTACGACGCCCGAAACCCGAAACCGAAGAATTTCAAAATTGACGGCTCCTGTCTCCTCAAACTCATCTCTGGCCCGGAAAGCCACAAGATAGGGCTGCCTCCGGATGTGTTCATCGCGAACGATCCAGGTAAAGGCGCCCTCCGCATCGTCATTGATATTGGTGGCGGTAAAGGAGGCCGGGGACGCAAAAAAGCTATCCTCCAACAAGCCGCAGGAGGCCGTCAGCTCCACCATCTGCCCCAGTGGGCTACTTGCCGTGACATCCACCCGGACGGTATCGCCCACCGCCACATCGATAATGCCTTCCTCTGTTTCCGTTAGGGTTATTGTGGGCAGCAGGTGCTCTGCATCATCAATGAGGATCTGCATGTCTCTGAATACGACATCCACCAACTCTCCGTTCCGGTAAGATCGTATTTCCATGGCGATGTTGTACTCTCCGGCCCGTTGCGGGGCATCCCAGACCAGGACGCCAGTCTCCGGGTCGATGGATAACTGATTGTCCGGGCCGGCCCCAACCATATCTGGCCATACGTAATTCGGTACTTCCACCCCCCGCTCCTGCAGGGGCACGGCGAGCGCATACGCTACGCTGTCATCATCTATATCGAAAGCATTAGGCACATGGATAAAAGGCTCCCCTACGATGCCGATGCCCACCGGGGGCTCCTGTAACACCGGCGAGTGGTTGTTCATCGGATCGTTTTCCGAAAGGATAACCGAGGATTCTATGTGGAACTTTACCTGGTCGGAATTGGGGAAGTTGATGTTCAGTATCCCTCCGTTGCGGTTGGGGTCCGTCATGGTGAGAACGTAGGCTCCTCCCTCTTCGTACTGGTGGGTATAGGTATAAATGTTCATCTTGACGTTGGGCGCAATTATCTCTCCGTCCGGCACGCCGTTGCCGTTCAGGTCGGGGCCGTTGACACGGGCGATTCGCTCACAAATGCCGTCTCCCCAGCAGATGGTGACGGTATCCCGGTCGGCGGGCAGCGAACTCGCTCTCGTATAAGTGATCACGGAAGCCTCCAGTTCCTTGGGGCCAACCTGCCGGTATTCTATTTCTCCGCTTCGGTTATGGGTGGCGTGCAGGGAAAGGGAAAAGCAAAATAAGAATAGGCTTAGAAAGGGCGTAATTCTGGTAATCATAGCTGTGCAATTTTATGGTTTGATGATATATTTTCCTGCCGGAACGAAGGAATGTTTTTGTGGACAATTGTTCGGGGAAAGAGCGCAATTCTTCAGGCTTTCAAAATAAGAAATTTCCGGAGAAAATGAAATAGGAAGGATGGAACGTGTGTATAACAAATTA
>JACJYA010000037.1 GCA_020636315.1 Lewinellaceae bacterium | reverse complement strand
AAAGACATCACCCCCGAATTCGAGCGCGACTTCTCCCGCTTCCTCCGCGAACATGCCAATTGCCGCCTTCCAGGCATTGGCAAACACATGAAGCACCTGAAAAGGGTCATGGCGATCGCCAAAGAGCAAAAGCTTCACCACAATGAATCGTTCCGCGGCTTCCGCGCCTATAAATCGACCAAGAGCAACAAGATCTACCTCACCAAAGAGGAAATGGAACGGCTGGAGTCGCTCGACCTGTCAAGCCAGCCCTCCGTGGAGGCGGAACTCGACCGCTTTCTCCTGGCCTACTACTTCGTCCAGCGCTTTTCCGACGTCACCCAACTGAAACGGGAAAACATTTTCATCCGGGATGGGCAGTCCTTCCTCCAATATAAGAGCGTCAAGACCGGCCAGGAAGCCATCCTCCCCACCTCCCAAAAGGCGCTCGACATCCTGGAGAAGTACAACTACCGGATGGACTTCTCCACCAACCAGCAGGCGAACCGGGAACTGAAGAAGATCTGCGCCCTGGCGGGCATCAATGAGGTCGTCACGGAAGGGGAGCGGACGTTGCCGAAGAGCCAGCTGGTGACGACGCATACTGCCCGCCGCAGCGCGGCAACCAACCTCTACCTGCAGGGCGCCAGCTTAACCCGGATTATTCACGGCAGGGCATAAAAAAAGGGTACAAGTTCTTATATTAGAGTTGATTAGACTTAAAAAAATATAAAAACTCCGTACCCAATTATGAGTAATAAAGATACGGCTTTTTACCAGGATAAAAAACAATACACCTTCGATTTTTCGGGCCAGGAAACCAGCTCGGATGGAGGCTTCAGCCTGCTGTACAAGCTGGCGCGAAAATCGAAATTGATCAAGGAGTTCAGCAAGCGGATTCCGGACCGCCGTGACCCAGAGTTGATTACCTACAGTATTGAAGAATTAGTGATGCAACGAGTACTGTTATTGGCTTGCGGTTATGAAGATTGTAATGATGTAGATTACCTCAAGGAAGACCCCTTGTTGAAAGCCCTATTGGATAACGGCCTTTGTTCGCAACCAACGCTGAGCCGCCTGGAAAACAGTGTGAATATGGGCGCCGTGTACAGGCTGGCCGAGTGGTGGGTTGACAGATATGTGTCCAGTTTGCCCGCTGATAAAGAGTATGTGCTCATTGATGTAGACTGCACCGACGATCCTACGCATGGAGATCAGCAAGGCAGCCTGTTCCATGGCTATTACTGGCAATGGATGTTGAACCAGCTGTTCTATATAGATGGAGAAACGGGACAAATTATCTTGCCGGTATTGCGCCCTGGAAATGTGCATTCCAATAAGTGGAATGACAGGTTTTTACGAGTCATAGCCAAGAAGATCCGCCAGCGCTTTGGTAATATTCAAATCATCGTCCGAGCCGATGGCGGTTTTTCCTGCCCCGATTTTTATGAAGTGGCTGAGGAGCAAGAGCTTGATTTTTGTGTCGGCCTTACAACTAACCCCCGGCTGCGGGCAGCTATCCAGCCCTATTATGAGCGCATTGATAAGCGCTATGGACAAAAGGGTATCCGGCATCAGGAGTTTGTAGGCCCCTTCTCTTATCAGGCTGATTCCTGGGAAATACCTCAGGAGGTTTATGCCAAAATTGAATCGACGGGAAAGGGTATGAATGTGCGATTTATCGCCAGCAGCTTTGTTGATGATGATGCCGAAGAGCTTTACAAAGATTTTTATGTGCATCGGGGAGAAGCCGCCGAAAACCGGATCAAGGAGGTGAAGAACATGTGTTTCTCAGATCGGCTCAGCTGCCACTGCTTCAGCGCCAACTTCTTCCGGTTGATGCTGTCTTGCCTGGCTTATGAATTGTTGCGCAGCCTGCGAGAACTGATCCGCAAGACGGCGCATTCCAAAGCCTGGGCATGGTCAATACAGTCCATCCGGCTCTACCTTCTAAAGGTAGCTGCCCAAGTTCACGAAACGGTTCGCCGGATACACATTCGTTTTTCGAGGGCCTTTTCTCAGCAGAACTTGTTTCGGGAAGTAATGATGCAGGGTTAGCGGCTCGCCAGCCAGGTGTCAATAAGGCAGGTTGTTTTTCGCCTCAGGGGCTTGGCTCTGGCAGAAGAGCTGTGCCCTCGGCTGGCCATTTTGGGCCATTCTTCAGCAAAATGGAACAGAAATCCGGGACGAAGTAATATTAATTCTATTCAATTAGCAGCCCAGCAGCCGGTTCCAATAAAAATCGGTACGGCTAGGAGTCAAAATTTGATATTAGACCCCTGCCGTGAATAATCCGGGCTAAGCGGTGCCGCATTGTTTGCACAATACCGTCAGGCTGTGCCAAAAGTCATTTACCAGAAAGCGAGAATGAATTAACTTGAAGGAGTACCAAAACTCCCTGCCATGAGCCACCGAGAAGGCG
>JACJYA010000036.1 GCA_020636315.1 Lewinellaceae bacterium | reverse complement strand
AGCCGTAACTGAAAACCAATCCCCGGAAAACAATAGGAAAGAGTGGTTTGTCCATCATCATGGTTTTTGGGTGTTTTTCAAATCAGGCATCAGCCAGGGCGCCAATGCCATTTTGATGTTTTTTTCATATCCTGTTTAAGTTAATGTTTTTTTTGTGAAAATAAAAGCAGGGTAGCGAATGGTTCACGAAACCGCTGCTTCCGTTTCTGAGAAGAGCTGGATTAAGCCGCTGGAAAAGGACCTCGTGGCTGGCTGCCCATCCGGAGCACCGTCCTCCAGGTGGACGATGGCTGTAAAGCGATACAAGCCCGTTTCCAGTGAACCGATGAATACCGGGGTTCGCAGCGGCCCTCCCCCTGTTGCCGCCTGGCGTGTCCCGATAAGCGATTCCCGCTGGCCACTCAGCGGCCTGGCGTAAATGTAAACCTTAAAGGCCACTCCATCAGGAAGGTTCATCTCCGGAACCACTTCCAGCGGTTGTCCTGTGACGAAGAGCGACTTCTCTACCGGCTCGCCGCCCTGATATATTTGGAGTTTACCACTGCCACTGTCCGGCATAGCATGAGTTTCGGCGACAGCTCCCTTTCCCAGAAACTGGCTGACAAAAGCCCGGATGGCCGCCATGTCCATACCCTGAAAGGCCGTGCTTTCCTGGGTCAGGGAATATTCGATCCGCCCGCGAACAGGGTCCTTCGGGCCTGCCTGGTAAAAATCGAGCCGAAAACTGTGCCTCGGTGGTGAAGTTTCGCCCGCGCCGGTTTCATTTCCCGGGGAATGAGGAACTTCGGCCTTCACTCCCCCGGATTCCACCTGGCGGACGGATTCCTCCGCCCTGGCCTCTTCGGCATATACCGGGCTCCAGCCGGCGGCTTTGCCTCCCTCAGTTTTGAACTCGGCAAAGAACCCTTGCTCTTCTTCTCTGACATCGGCGAGAAACTGCCCCTCCCGGAACCGTTGCCGGGCATTTTCACAATGGTGTTCGGTGGCATAAGGCTTGCTTACCATCCACACCTCAGCCTTATCATCAATAAAAAATACGTAATATTTATCTTGGGGGGAATAATGATGGATGAAAAATCCGGCCTCAGGAGCACCGGCTGATTCCGCGATGGATTGCAGGATGTTTTCCTGGATCATAACTTATGGTTTTTGGAGTAATGTAATGGGTTGGTGGCGAACAAGAAAGGGGCTACCGCCCGGCAACCCCTTTGCTTGTTGTATGCTGTCAGGAAAGACTATGCATTAGTCTTCATACACCTGAAGCAGGCCGACTTCTTCGAATGCCGAGATCGGGGTCGGGCCCTGCGGGCCGTGCAGCATCAGGGTGGCGACAACCTTATAGGCGCCCTCAGGCAGGGAGTATGCCGGCAGGGTTATTACACCGCTGTAGCCGGCGGAAGCGGCGCGCTTGTAGGAAATGCTTACAGGTGCGGGGTTGTTCACTTCACCGGCGCCCATCTGCTCGAGATATACGCGGGCTTCCCAGCGGCAGCTGGAAGACAGCATCTTGCCCAGCCAGCCATTCTGCTGCCACACGAAGTGGACGTAAACGTTCTGGTCGCGTTGTACGATGTTGATGGGAGGAGCAGCGGGAAGGTCTTTGCTGGATGCGCTTTCGTGAAGGTGTACGTTTCCGCTGATGGCAAACAAAGCCTTGGGGATGACATTTTCTACAGTCAACATAAGTGATTGGTTTTATACAGGCGCCTTTTTCGTCAGGGTTCTTGGAAAGAATGCCGAAACCGGCGCCAGGGGTTAATGTGTAATTTTCTCTTTTGTTTGAACTGACTTGGCCAAGAACCTGATGCAAAGGAAAGCCTCTCCGCTTAAGGTTGGCTAAATCCACAATTAAAGGCGGCTAAATCCGGATTAAACGTCACTTAATCTTCACTTAATTTGGTTTTTGAAAGGAAAAAAGCGGCTTGGCCAACCCGATGGCGCCCGATTATCGACAATTTCATAAAAAACAGTACTACGCCTTTCTATCTATGGCGCCCCCAACTCCAGCTCCTCTTTATGCGCCTCCAGCACCGGGATGATGAAGTCAATCAGTTCCCTCAGCTCCCAGCCCAGAAGTTCCGCTCCCTTGCGCACCTCCTCCCGGTCAACACTGGCGGCAAAAGATTTCGTCTTCAGTTTCTTGAGCACGGATTTGGCGTTCATCCCTTCAATGCGGGTGGGCCGGATGAGGGCGGCGGCGTATATAAATCCCGTCAGCTCATCGGCAGCAACAATACATTTATCCAGCAGGGAATTGCGGGGCACATTCCATTTGGTGTAATGGCCGGCAATGGCGTGCGCTATTTCTTCTTCGCCCCTTTCCCTCAGGCGGGCAACGATAACGCCGGGGTGCTGATCCGGATACTTCTCATAATCGGCATCGTGCAACAGGCCGGTGACGGCAAATTTTTCTTCGTCTTCCTCAAAGTGGCGCGCCAGGGCCCGCATTACGAGTTCTACCGTGCGGGCATGGCGCAGAAGAGATTCCGTTTCGGTCATTTCGGTAAGCAGGGTGTACGCTTCGTCGCGGGTCATATCAATTTGTCGTTTGTGATCACGCCGGAAGATACAAACCGATTTTTGGTTGAGCTAAAAAACCTTTGAGGTTTTCGAAACCTCAAAGGTTTCACTCTAGCCAACACCACTCGTCAACCCACCATCTCCGCCTCCTGCACCTCCGCCGCCTTTTCCAGCGCAAACTCAATATCCGAGATCAGGTCCCGCACATTTTCTATCCCTACCGACAGGCGGACCAGGTTTTCGGAGATACCCATTTCAGCCAGAATCTCTGCGGGAATGCCGGCATGGGTCATGGTTGCCGGATGTTGCGCCAGCGATTCAGTACTACCTAGGCTGACGGCCAGTTTTACCAGCTTCAGATTATTGAGAAAGGCAAAAGCTTCTTTTTCCCCTCCCTTAACTTCAAAGGCCAACATAGCGCCGGGAGCGCTGCACTGCCGTTCATAGATCCGGTACTGTTCGCCATCTGCCTCGGTAAGCAGGCCCAGATAGTGGACGTTCTCTACCATAGGATGGTGCTGAAGGAAGCGGGCGACGCGCTGGGCGTTGCGGGTTTGCTTCTCCATGCGGAGCTTCAGGGTTTCCAGGCTGCGGGTGAGCAGCCAGGCGTCAAAGGGGCTGGCCATACTTCCGAAGAAAGTGCGCAGAACTTTGATCCGGCTGATGAGGGGCTCATTTCCCAGAACGGCGCCGGCGATCACATCGCTATGGCCGCCGATGTATTTGGTGGCGGAGTAGAGCACCAGGTCGGCGCCCAATTGGAGCGGATGTTGCCAGAGAGGCCCCATGTAGGTATTGTCAACCACGGTAAGCACCTGCCGGCCTTCAGTAGAAAGCGCTGATGCCATTTTGCTCATGGACTGTATGTCGATCAGCGTATTGGTTGGATTGGCCGGGGTTTCGATATAGACCATGGCCAGCCGGTGGGCCTGATTGCTGGCCTTGAGCTGCCGAAGGATCGCTTCCGGTTGCTGATCGTAATAGAAAGGAACTACCTCTATGCCATAGCGCGTAAGCACCTCGGTAATAAAATGAACGGTGCCCCCGTACAGCGGGCTGCTGTACAGCAATACGTCACCCGGCTTCAGGAATTCGAAAACTGTGGTGGAGATCGCTGCCATGCCACTGGCAAAAACGGCGCAGGCCTCGGCCTCGTCCCACAGGCTGAGCCGCTTCTCCAGGATCTCCAGGTTGGGGTTGTCCAGGCGGCTGTAGATCATGCCGGGGGCTTCTCCGTTTACCGGCTTGCGCAGGCCGTAGGCCAATTCGAAGTAATCCTTGCCCTCTTCTGCCGTTTCGAAGGCGAAGGTAGAAGTTTGATAAAGCGGGGCTTTCACGGCGCCCCTGGCCATGCCTGATTTGTGGCCGTAAGACATCATCAGGCTCTCCGGTTGAAATTTCTGGTAGGGCATTTTATCACTTTATTTGGTTAGGGAAAGTGCAGTTATTACCTTACAAAGGTAGCTCCCGGTAGATTATTTTCCCATGATGAATATCATTCAAAGAAAATAAAACTTAATTTTACACTTTAATAAGAAAATGTAATCAAATACCTTTCATTTGTAACCTCACTGCAGAAAATTTTTCGCCCATGAAGCCCCTCGATGCCACCGACCTGCGTATTCTGACCCTGCTCCAGGAGAATGCCAAATACACGAACAAGGAGATCGCCGCCCGGCTTGGAATGACCACCACTCCCGTTTACGAGAGGATCCGCCGGCTGGAAGAAAACGGCTACATTCGTGGTTACGCCGCCCTGCTGGATAAAGAAAAGATGGGGTTCCAACTGGTGGCTTATTGCAATGTGCAGCTCAAGGAACACGCCCAGGCCTTCCTCCGGCAATTCGAGGATGAGGTCCTCCATCTGAATGAAGTAGTAGAATGCTACCACATCGCCGGTATGTTCGACTACCTGTTAAAAGTGGTCTCCACCGATATGAAAGCGTATCAGGATTTCATCGTCAACAAGCTGGCGGCGCTCGATAACATCGGCAACGTACAGAGCTCCTTCGTGATGACCCAGGTGAAGTGGGGGGTTGGGGTGCCGGTGGGGTGATTCGGGATTCGTTGATTCGGGATTCGTTCCTGACGGAGTGCCGCCGCCCCGGCCAATTCCCCCTTTAGGGGTTACTACTCTATGCACACAACTTTTACAAAGATAAAATGTTAACTTCCGCTTCAAAAGAATATCATTATGACCAACCCGCTACCGGAGGCTCGCTTGGTAAAAAGGGGGCTCTGATCTCCTGTGCCATGTTCGAGTCACAGAGTGCCGTTCTAAACCAATTTTGTGAAACCCGAGCAGAATATGTAGGCGCTTGCCGATTTTTTAATAACCCAAAGGTAAGCTTGGAAAACTTGATACAAATAGGGATAACCCCAAGCGTGGATGCGGTCCAGGGCCAAGACGTACTATGCATTCAAGATACGTCGGAAATAGAGCTGACACATAATTCGGGCAAGTACCGTTTGTCGGACCCTCACCTCGGCCCACTGACCAGGGAGACAATGTGCGGCTTTATGCTCCACCCCAGTTTGGTTTTGAATGCTAGCACAGGGTTTCCATTGGCATTGGCAGACATATATATATGGAACCGCAAGTTTGGAAAGGAAGATAAGTATGAACGCAACTACGTCAGCTTACCCATTGAGGAAAAAGAATCTTATCGTTGGCCAGAAAGAGCAATAGCTGCCAAGGAGCAGTTAGCCAAAGCCAAGCAGGTTACTATTATAGCCGACCGGGAAGCAGACATCTATGAAGAATTTGCCTTGCTGCCTGACCAAAAGACTCACCTGTTAATCCGTTCAAAAGCGGACCGCAAGTTGTATGGGCGTTCGGATAAACTGTTTGAAGCGATAAGTGCTGAGCCGGCTGCTGCTTGTATTACTTTAGAAATTAAGGCTAACAAGAAGCGCCGCAACCGGACGGCTAAATTAGAAGTACGCTTTTTAAAGGTGAAGCTTCAACGGCCGCAGAAGGGTAACAAGCAATTACCTGATCATGTGGAGCTTCATGCTATAGAAGTTCGAGAATTGGCTTGCAGCGTGCCAGAAGGTGAAGAACCTATTCATTGGCGTTTATTGACTACCCACCCGGTAGATAATGTCGAACAGGCTTTGCAAATCGTACAGTGGTATGCTTGGCGTTGGAATATCGAACAGCTTTTCAGGATTCTTAAAACAGAAGGCCTGCAAATACAGCGCAGCCAGTTAGAAAGTGGAATTGCGCTAAAGAAGTTATGCGTCATGGCCTTGCAAACTGCCCTTCAGATCATGCAGCTGATTGCAGATCGGGACAATGAAAGCCAACAGCCGGCAACGATTATTTTCAGTGAAGAAGAATTAATATTTATGAAGGCCTTGATTTTGACGAAGCTCAATGGGAAAACTTCCTTGCAGCAGAACCCTCACCCCGAAAGCAGCCTAGCTTGGGCTAGTTGGGCCATGGGAAGGTTAGGAGGCTGGAAGGGCTACCCGTCAGAATCTCCCCCCGGCCCTATTACCATGCTCCGGGGGCTAATAAAGTTCCAACAACTCTTCGAGGGGTGGAGGCTGGCTCAGCAATTCGCCGGATTGCCAAACCAAGGCCCGCCCAAACAAACTGAGTGAGGAAAAGTTGTGTGCATAGAGTAGTTTAGGGGTTAGGGGGCGGAACCGGAGCGGCGGTGATCCGTAAAATTCACTACCTTAAAGAAAAAAGTAGCCGGCTGCAATGCGTATAACA
>JACJYA010000035.1 GCA_020636315.1 Lewinellaceae bacterium | reverse complement strand
GAAGGACGGGATTGCAGCAGTACGGCCAGGTTTTCGGCCAGTTCCTGAAGCTCCCGCGGGCGGATATCGATAGGGCTCGTAATAGCCTCTTCCACCTGGTCGAGGATCAACAAGCCCTTCTCCTCCGGTTTCCCGCTCAGTTCAGCCTCCAGCATCTGAAGCACGCCGCTCAGCCCATGATATTTGTCCTGTTCCCGCCGGCCGTAGGCTACTGCCAGCCCCTGCTTCTCGATGCGTGGGATGATGCCCGCCTGCAGGAGAGAAGATTTTCCAGTTCCAGAATAACCGTCGAGCAGCAACAAACGGGGGGTATCCTGGTGGATGATCTTATAGCAGGTGTTGTAGATCTCCCGGCTACGGCCGAAGAAAAGGTGGGCATCTTCTCTGCTGAAAGGTTTGAGGCCGATATAAGGACAGGCATTTGGGGAGCCTTTTCCCTTCGATTTTGCCGGAGGTAAAGGAAATATCTGGCTGATCGCTTTAGAATAGTAGGAATTGCCGTATTCCGGAAGTGTCGGGGTTTGATTTCCATCCTGCCACCGGCTGATGTGCTTCCGCAAGCTTTTCAACAGCTTCTGCATCGCCTCATCCGAAAGGTTTTTGAAGTCCAATTCAATACCCTGGTTGTCGCAAAACCCTTTAAGCGGTTCCGGCAAATACGCTTCTTTTGGCATTTCCGCCCCATCAATTCGGATTGGGATGATGGGAATACGCCCCATGGCGCCGGCTATTTCCTGCCGAACCCAATCATCCGGGTCCAGCTTAAGGCGGTTATCCCCCTTTTCGTCGGTTTCGGCGTGCCACTTGTGATGGATAAGGCAGAGCAACACCTCCGCCTCATTAAGCCCATTTTGGAGTTCTTCCCTCCATTTTCTGCCTACGGTGATGGACTCTTTATCCAGGAAAACGCTGCCTTCTCCAAAATGGGCTTCAAGGATGATCCGCAGAATGATGGCTTTGTCGCGGGTGCGCTCCCGGCGGTAGTTGATGAAGATCGAGGGTTTCTTGGGCATAGGCCGAACATTTAATAATACATGGGGTACATTGCTTTCATCAAGGCAAAATCACCAGATAGAGTTCTAAATATAGAAACACTCTTGAAATACTGAAACCTTAAGGGATAATTTGATGAAATGAAGGGTAGAACAATGGGGCCAGGGTTACACTCAGAACTTGTAATCCTCTTCGATTCTGGCAACGTAAGTTTTCAAGCCCTGGAAAAGGCTCAGTATTTTCGATTCTGTTGCCTGGATAAGAAATAGCCGCTCTTTCCAATCCCCCGGGTCTCCCTCCGTAATGGGCAGGAAAAAGTCAATCGGCCGTCGCTGTTTTCTTGAACCTTTAACTTCTCCAAAAAAATATACCTCATAATCATACTCCAGCCCAAATAGTCGGAGGATCGAAATTAGACGATCAAAAACCAGATTTTTTTAACTGTTAGTTAAAAAAATTACTTTAAAATTTGTAACTGACAGTTAAAAAACATACATTTGCATCATCAGTTCTTTGACAAGGGGATTGCTCGGATCATCAAGTACCTTCATTAGGTAAGGTGTTTATAAGATTGCAGAAAAATTGAAGCATATTAAGTTATGCAATGATTAGCGATAATCATGTTTACTGACACAACCGCCACTGCTGTGGGACCAACCGGCCCCGGATGGGCACCAGCCCAGCCAGCACTGTGTTAACAACGAATTTTAGAGGGCTTTTAAAGTAAGTTACGACGAACTGCAATCTTACCGACCGGGCACCCGGTAATATTGCCGGTTCACCTTCAAAATTTCATTAAAATGAAGGTAGTTTCCTCGACAGAGTTGATTAAGAAAATCGACTCTATTATCTCAAAGAACCGTAATTTACTATCTGAAAGTGACCTCATTGCTCTCAGAGAATGCAAAAAGCGTTTGAAGGAGCTAGATAACCTAAAAGTTAAGGGGAATTATGAGTTAAGAAACAAAGTCATCGCAGAGGCGGTATCTTTTCTTCTCAGATTTTTTCTATCAGACATGTAGCCTTGATTTTTGGCCAATCCACTTTCAGAGAGCCCTCTCAAAATTTTTCAAACCACAGACTATGAAGTTAGGCCAAATAATTTCTTCAGTAAGGAAAGAAAAAGGATATAAGCAAGGGGTACTTGCTAAGGAATTGGGTATTACTCAAACTTATCTATCTCAGATTGAACGCGATAAAAAGGAGCCCAACCTTTCTCTTTTGAAAAAGATAGCTAACGTTTTAAGAATTCCTTTACCTATTATTTTCTTTTTTGCCCTGGAGGCCAACGATTTGCCTGAAAGCAAAAGGGAAATATTCAACAATATATTTCCTGAAGCTAAAGACCTGATAATGTCATCTTTACTAAACTGATATGATAGAAAGCCAAAAACACCTGTTAAGGCTACTTAGGCTGGATAAAGTCCAGTTAGAGAATCTACTTTCAAACTTGGACTTCTATTACTACCAGATGAAGAAGGTAAAGAAAGATAAAAAAGGCAACATAAAGAGAGATGCTGAAGGCGACCCTCTTTACAGAGTTCTTTACCCCAGCAAGGGAAACCTCAAAACCATCCAATCTTGCATAAAAGACAGAATCCTCAATCAACTTGAGTTGCCTATCTTAGTTCAAGGTGGTGTAAGAGGCCGGGATAATGTTTCAAATGCTTTAATCCATAAAGGAAATAAATACTTTTTCCTGACTGATATTGAGAAGTTTTTTCCCTCGATCAGGCACTTTCAAGTTTATGAAATGCTCGTATCCAATGGGTTTTCTCCCACGGTAGCAGGGATCATTACCAAACTTACGACTTATAAAGGCAGATTACCCCAAGGAACTCCTACGAGCACCGCATTAGCAAACTTAACTTTTTGTGTAGTTGATGCTGAACTATCTGCATTTTGTGAAGAATACAACTTAACTTTCACACGGTTTGTCGATGATATAACAATTAGCAGTAAAAAGCCTTTCAAACAGCTATCCGGCCCAATAGTTAAGATCATAACAAGGCATGGATATTCTATCAGTAAGAAGAAGACTGCATATAAAATCGGCCCAACAAACGTGACAGGGGCCTCTGTCCATAATAATTTCTTAACAACAACTCCTGAGTTTACCGAAAGGCTAGGTGAGAACATTACGGCAGATTCTCTCGCAGGGAAACTTGCTTATCGAAAAAGAGTACACTCTGTTGGAAAGGAAAGAAGGAAAAGCGCTCTTTTTCCCAGAAATGTCAAGGAACGCAAAATTTAGTTGTTCCTTTTTTTCAATAGTTTGCCGTCCAGCCAAACCGCCCTTAAAATGTACCACGACCGCTCCGCTCAAAAGAACCATTTACCCCGCCAAAAAAGTCCAAAATAACTCGTCCCCCGAAACAGCGCCCAAAAACCACCACCCAGGCCGTTTTTTTGGACTTTCAACCATGGGAAATGCCCCATATTCCATGCCCGCCTGCTGTCCATTGGAAATGCATTTTATTCTGGCAGCGGCCGCCATTAGAAGAAGACAACAGGTCCGGCAGCCCACCGCACAATGGCGCCTCACTTCCCCGGCGTCACCCGCTTGCCTGTCCGCGCCGCCTCATAGATGGCTTCGATGTATTGCATATCCGCAGCCCTTCCTCCCCGGAGGCCACCACCGGGGTATCCTGTTTGATGTTCAACGCAAAAGCATCCATCTGGGCGGCCTGCTGGTGGTGGGCATGCTCCCCCATAGGTTGATCGTTGACATAACCGTTTAGCCTGCCGATCAGGATGATCTGGGCGCCAGGGCGGCAGCCTTCCGGATATCCACGCATTCCAGGACCGGCTCGGGATACCCCTGCTCCGTCACATTGATCATCGCCCGGCCGATCTCTTCCAGCCTGACAACAAACTTCGGGAGCAACGCATTAAATACCGGATACAGGAAGCCCAGCACCTTATAGCCCGTCAGGGTATTCTTCATTCCGGGCATAGGATGGATAAAGCCGGGGCGGAACATATAGGCGGCCTTGAACGACAGTTTCTGCAAGTCGTTCTCCGTTTTGCCCTTCACCCGCGCCCACATGCTGCGCCCCTGCTCGCTGCTGTCGGTGCCGGCGCCGGAGACATAGCAGAACGTCATTTCCGGGTTCAGCCGGGCCAGGGTCTCGGCCACGTGCATCGTCAGATCATAGGTGAGGTGGCGGTATTCCTCTTCCTTCATGCCAACGGAGGAGACGCCCAGGCAGAAGTAGCAGGCGTTATAGCCGGAAAGCTCGCCTTCAATGGATGACAAGTCGTGGAAGTCCTTATGGATAATTTCTGTCAGCTTTTCATGCTGGACGCCGCAAGGCCGGCGGTTGATGACGAGCACAGCTTCTACATCGGGGTGGCGGAGGCACTGGTGCAGGACGCCCTCCCCGACCATGCCGGTGGCGCCGGTGATGATGGTTTTTATTTTCATGGATTTTTTATGCCAAATTTAAAGAAAAAATTTAAATTTGGCATAAAAGTGATCTACCCGCGCTATATAGCCACAACACTCCTTCAGCGGCTCCAAGCCTTTCCGGTGGTTGGAATAACCGGGCCGCGACAAGCCGGCAAAACAACCCTGGTAAAATCTTTACTGCCGGAAATCGAGAAGGAAACAGCATATCTCGACCTTGAATTGCCTTCAGATCTTGCCCGGCTTAGGAATGCTGAGCTGTTCCTGAAAGAAAATGAACAGAAATTGATAATCATCGATGAGGTACAGCGGAAACCAGATCTTTTCCCTTTGTTACGGTCTCTCGTCGATCTTCGCCGGGAACCAGGGCGGTTTCTTATCCTTGGATCTGCTTCTCCCGAACTTCTCAGGCAAAGTTCAGAGACACTTGCCGGCCGGATCTCTTACTTGGAACTTACCCCTTTTCATTTTCGGGAACTTCCGGATGATGATATTAAAAAACATTGGTTACGCGGTGGTTTCCCTCCTGCTTTATTTGCTCAGAATAATGAAACCGCATTTCAATGGCTCGAAGATTTTGTAATTACTTTTGTCGAAAGGGACCTGCCGCAATTCGGCCTAACCGCCCCGTCCCAGACTCTGCAAACCCTCCTGCAAATGCTTGGCAGCGCTCACGGTAATCTAATAAACTTTAGTACCCTGGCGAACTCCCTTGGAGTGGCTATGCCTACTGTTAAACGCTATATGTCCTATCTGGAAAATGCCTATTTCATTCGCTACCTTCAGCCCTGGCACACTAATGTCAAAAAACGCCTGGTTAAAACCCCAAAAGTTTTCTTTCGGGATACGGGAGTCCTGCACTACTTAACCGGTATTTCTGAAATCAACCAGTTGTATGGCCATCAAATAGTTGGCGCCTCCTGGGAGGGATATGTCCTTCAGCAGATTATCGCCAACCTGCCATCCAGAACACTACCTTATTTTTATCGCACAAGGAGTGGTGCAGAACTCGACCTAATACTTATAAAGGGGAGCCAGCCAGTATTAGCAGTTGAAGTTAAATTTTCAAGTACCCCTTCTCTTCGCAAAGGTAACCACCTTGCAATTGCCGATATTGGTTCCCCACCTACTTTCATTATTGTCCCATCAGGAGGCGATTACCCACTGGAAGAAAATATTAGGGTTTGCGGGCTGGAACAATTTTGGGATTATTTGCCGTGACCCTAATCCCAATCCGCCCCGTGAAACGCGCTCACCTGCCGCCCGCCCCGGTGGCCCAGCTCATCGATGCGGGCCATATCCTCTTCAGACAGCTCAAAGTCGAACACATCAAGGTTTTCTCTCAGGCGTTCCGGATTGGCCGTTTTGGGGATCGCCATCACCTGGCCCAGCTGCAGCATCCAGCGCAAAGTAGCCTGGGCTGCGCTCTTGCCGTATTGCTCACCGATGGCGCGCAGAACTGGGTTGTCGGCGGCCCGGCCCTGGGCAAGCGGGGAGTAAGCGGTCAGGGCGATATCATGGTCCAGCATCCAATGGTACAGCCTGGACTGGTCGAGCAGCGGGTGGAACTCCACCTGGTTGGTGATGATGGGCAGGCCCATGCCGAGCGCCCGCTTCAGCTGGCTGATGTTGAAGTTGCTCACCCCGATGAAGCGGGCCTTGCCCTGTTCCTGCGCTTTGGCCAGCTCGCCGAGGTAGCTCTCCAGCGGGAGGGAAGTGTGGGGCCAGTGGATGAGCAGGAGATCCACATAGCTGGACTGCAGCTTGCGGAGGCTCTCTTCTACGGAAGGCATAAACCGCTTTTTGTCCAGGTTGGATGGCCATACTTTGGTGACCAGGAATACCTCCTCACGGCCGACAGCCGCCTCGCGGATGCCGCGGCCGACCTCTTCTTCATTGGCGTAGAACTGGGCCGTGTCGATATGGCGGTAGCCCAGCTCCAGCGCCTGCCGGACGATGTTGACAGCCGTTTGCCCCCGGGCCTGATAGGTGCCCAGGCCGAGGGCGGGGATGGCGGTGTTTTGGATGGTGAGGTGTTTCATTTTTTTGATTCTTATAAGGAAGCTGCTTTTATGAATTCGGGGAATAACAGTACCCGGTTGGCATCTTTTTCGTTGAAAAGGAAAGGTTGAACATCAATTGCCAATTCCTGAAAGTTAAGTTTTTCACATACTGTGAGCAAATGTTCTTTTAGCTGGGCAGGATCAGATAAATTGAGTTTTAACTTCAGGAACTCGTAATTTGGCTTGGCCTTCCCAAGTAGAAAAACCGCATCAAAAAAATCTCTTCCCTTTGGGCGGCGCCTGTGCGTGATAGCCACGATCTTTTGACTCAGCAAGACATCCGGCGGTGTGGTGCGAATACTGGTAAATACATCGAACCGGTTAAGAAAGAAAGATCCCGGTTCAAAGGAAAAGCCCTGAGGTTCCGTATCGAGGTTGATCAGTATCCTGGCTTCTCTGTGGCCGCTTAACCCGGTATCAAAGAGTATGCCTGGGAAGCGAATGTAACAATGGTAGGCGCCGCGAAAAACATTGCGTATTTCTACCTGGAAACCCTGGCTTTTCAACCCCTTCAGGATGACTTGCGACACTTCTTCAAAATCTTCTTCCGAAAGCTGGAAATTATCAAAGTCCAGGTCTTCTGAAAACCTCGGATTATTGTGGACAATACGCAGGCAGGTTCCTCCCAGAAAAACAAATTTCAGAGCATAGCTGCTTTGAAACAATAACTCCAGTATCTTGTATTGCAAATACTCTCGCAGTAAAAACTCTCCCCGGTCATGAAGGTGTTCGGGATAGTAAGACCGGATCTCAGGCAGTGACATCATATTCTTTGAGAAATTGTATCAACTTTGTTGCTCTCGTTTCCAACGAATGGGAAGCAAACTGAGCGAGATATTTTTCGAAGCGGTTAAAGTCAAGTTTTTCCTGCACCTCCCAGAAATTAAGGCGCAATTCAAAAAATGCTTCTACTGAGTCAAAATGCGGATTAAGATAGAGCAGGTCTAGTAAAGCTTTTGACGGTTCGGCAATTTTAATCCGGAAATCTGGGAATTTTTCCAGCCGATATCCAAAAAACAGATCGTTTTTAATACTCCGGTAGAAAAAGTTGCCGGCCGGTGTCTTAAAATCCTGGGTCTTTCTTGTAGAAACAGAAGTAATTGTGAAAACGCCCTCCGGAATAAACCCATACCACCTTAAGGCAGATTGAAGAGAAATGTAGGAGGGAGCATAAATGCGATTGGCGATAAAAAACAAGTCTGCATCCCCCTTTATCGGGCGGTTGGTTAACCGATAGAATCCTCTTCGGATCTTTTCCAGGTATCCCTTTTTCTGCCACCGCGTCAGTGCATTAGGGTCAAAGCCAGGAAAAGCCTTTTCTATCTCAATAATGGGAATAACCGGTAGATGAGCAAATGTATTTTGGAATTCAAGAAAATTCATTTATTTCTAAATTTCAGTAAAAATACTGAATTTCAGAAATAAAACCAACTCACCCTTTCTTTTTTCCATTGTTTCCACCTCCCCGCCGCATCCTGCTCCCCACCCCGCCCCAGGGCCTGACCTCCGATGCGGCAAATTCATCTTTCCCGGCTATTTCACCTACAAGTTTCACTTTCTCCCCCCTTTCCAGCAGGACTACCGGAGGAATAAAAGCGTCCTGATAGCTGACCGTCCATTCCTTACCCTGAAAATCTTTAAGCCGGAAGGTTCCCAGGCCGGTTTCCACGATCTCGCCGGCGAGGTAGCCTTCTTCGGGCATAGACCAGATCCGTACTTTCTTCTCCTGTATGCTTTCGTAAATGCTGACGTTGAGGGCAAAGGCCTGCTCCAGCCGCTGGGCGCCTCCCCCGATGAAGAAGAGCGTCCCCAGCAGGATGCTCAGAGCGGCGCTGTATCCTACCAGTTTGGCCAGGGTGAACTTATAGCCCCTTCGCGAATACTGTACGCTGTACATGGCAATGAGCAGAAAAGCCACAAGCATGATGATCCAGAAAAAAGGCAACAGCCCCAGGAAGAGTTCCAGCCCGGAGTGGGAAAGGTGGCTGGTAATGTTAAAATCCGTTTGCTGTATGGCGAAGAGGATAACTGAAAAGGCCAGCGCCCCCAGTACAACGGCCAGGCCGAAGGCCAACCACAGCAGTTTGTTCTTCACCGCAAAATGCCAGCGCGGAGCCGGTTCGGACTGCTCTTCTATGATCTTCTGCAGGAGTTTTTCTGAAGGTTTCATACTTCTAAATTTTCAGGATGTTGTTCAGCAAGCTGCCGGAAGGCCTTCTTGGCCCGGTTGATGCGGGTGGCCACCGTCCCCTCCGGGATCTTCAGTACGTCCGAGATCTCTTCATAGCTCATGTTTTCCAAAAATTTCAAGACCAGTACTTCCTTATACTTCAAAGGCAATTCACCCAGCATTTTATGGATGTTCTGATCTGTTCTCTCCAGTACTTCCGGATCCGCAGCCGGCGCTTCATCCTGTAAATTTGCGTAGCGCCTGTCATCAAATTCATCTCTCTGATCTTTTCCAAAGGACTTTTTTTTGCGCAGGCAGGAGATCGCCTGATTGTGGACGATGCGGTACAGCCAGCTGGAAAGCTTCAGGGCAGGGTCAAAAGCATTGAGGTTTTTCCAGGCTTTCAGAAAAGCTTCCTGCAGTACATCCTCCGCTTCTTCTTCCGTTACTACACCCATCCGCTTCACGTAGCGCAGAAGCTGAGCCTCATACCGCTCGTACAGGCAGGAGAAGTAATCGACCTGTTCCAGCGACTTCTCCACGAGCTCCCGGTCGCTCAATTGTCCGCATATTTCTTTGGAAAGGTGCATGGATCATTTATCTGAATAGGTGGGTTGAAGATAGTAAAGTCCAGGCTGTCTCAA
>JACJYA010000034.1 GCA_020636315.1 Lewinellaceae bacterium | reverse complement strand
GGATTTTTTTGAAACTATCAGGAAAGAAGGGGCCTTTTGACAAAGATTCCGGGGATTAGGCAGAAAGGACAGAAAACCCGGAAACCCAGAAACCAGAAACCAAAAACCCTCCCAGGCTTTATAAGGGAGTTCACTCCGCCACTTCTTTGAGGTATTCCCGTGGGGTGCAGTTTTCCAGTTTCTTGAAAGAGCGGTTGAAAGCCGATTTGGAGTTGAAACCGACGATAAAGGCGATGGCGAGCAGGGTATGGTTCTGATATTCTTCCTGTTGGGCGAGGCGCTTAAATTCCTCGATGCGGTAGGAATTGATGAAGTCATTGAAGTTCATTCCATATCCTTCATTAATGACTCTGGACAGGGAGTGTGGCGTGGTGTCCGCCATATTTGCCAGGGCATTGAGGCTGAGGCCGGGGTTGCGATAGGGCTGTTTTTTTTGCATTGAGGCTTCGAGCCGTTCTTTGATCTCCTGCATTTCCTCACTGCCCATGGAATCTGCTTTTTCTTTTTCTTCCTGCCCTTCTTCAGACGGGGGGGTATCTGGGGGCGGGAGCTTGAATATCTCAGGTTGCCGCATGGTGTAGTAGCCGAGGAAAAAGGCGGTCAGGGAGAACGCCACCCACAGGGTGTCAGTGGTTTTTTCTGTAATGAAGCTCATATCCTGCTCCAGAAGGAGGCCGGCCGCCCCGATCAGGTAGGTGGCGGCCCAGATGGCCAGGCAGGCGAACTTGAGCCACATGACCACCCGCAGGAATTCAAGGTTGGGCTCGAAAGCGTGAGTGTCTTCGGATTCCCGTTCGTATTGTTTTATGGTCCGCCGGCAAAGGAACCAGTATATGCAATTGAAAACGAGGGCAAAACCACCTGACCAGGCAAAAAAACTTTTGAACTCCTGGTTGACTACTTTGGCGATGAACTCCTCTCTGGGCATCAGGAAAAGAGGAAGATAAAGGGCAACCTGGAGCAGGAACGGAATGAAATGCCACCAGCTGATCCCCAGCTTGTCCCGGCCGGGAGACCTCAACAGGCGGTTGATATAGAGTAAAAAGACAGGGGCATAGGTGAAATAAATGAAATCGGGCAGCACCAACAGGCGGGGTATCCGGTTGAAAATATCCCGATCATAAGTTGATACCCTTCCCGCCAGGGCAAGGGAAAGCAGGAGCAGTAAGGCCGACAACACGCGATTGGCCGCCCGGTTGTTGTTCTGCAGGGTATTGATGGCCAGGATCAGCAGCAATCCCTGGAAGGCAGCCAGCAGTAATAAGAAGGTATAAAAGTTGATGGGGTTGCCGGCCAGGTCTTCCCAGGATTCTACGGTGGCTATTACCCCGGAAGGAGCCTGTTCTCCGAGGATAAACTGGCGGTTGACCCGTGCTTGGCCGTTACGCCTTCCTTCGATGGTCTCCCAACTGCCGCGGGTGAATTTGTAGAAAGTGGTATCCTCCATGAGCGGAATACGCACCTTATAGGTTCCATCTTCCTGTTCTTCCAGCAGATAGTCGGGGTCGCCGGGATGCCAGTCATTGAAACTGCCTACGGCATAGAGAGAAGCGTCCGGAGGGGTATTGTCCGGCACCTTTTCCACCGTGATGGTGGCCCAACCATACCGGGAGTTGACAGGCAGGTCATCCCAGCTCAGTATTTTGAGCCATACCGTATCACTTTGTCCATCGTAATGGCGGTTGGGAACAAACTGGCCGAAGGCATTGGTTTCAACTTTTTCCCATGCGCCTCGGGTGGCCTTGTACTCGAAATGCTGCCGGTGGGGAAGGTTCAGGGTGAGAAAGAAACGGCCGGATCCATCCTTCCGGAACGAATAATCCGGGTTTCCCGGTTCCCAGTTGTTGAAAGCACCGCTGAGGAATAGGGAATCCGAATCCGGGGTATTGGGCGGAAGGGATTCAATAATAAAGGTAACCTGGGCACTCATAGCCAGTGCCAGCAGAAAGCATCCCACAACGGCTAAGCTTTTTCGCATAGGTCATTGGTCCGTTCCGGCTAAAATTAAGCATTAAATGGCAAGCAGAGCGGGGAAGTGGTGCTAAAAGTCACCGGCTTTATTGCTATCAGTCATTAATCTGCTATTTTCCAATACTTAACTTAATGGGCGAAAGATCCAGAAAGAGGCGGCGCCCCGCCATCTTTGTTTGTTTAATGAAACAAGAACGTTATGTACCTCTACGTTGAATTGTGGAAGCCAAAGCCCGAATGGAATAACCTGCCTTGTGAACAGCGGGAAGAATTTCTTTCCATACTTGCTCCGGGCGTAAACCGGATGAAAGGCCTTAAAGCCGAATTGGTGGGATTTGCCGTATGTGATGAAGCCGCGCCGCTGGATTCGGAATATCGCTATCTGGCCGTGTGGAAACTGCCCAATCGGGGCCATGTTCACATGCTGGAAAAAGCGGTGCAGGAAGAGGGCTGGGGAAATTACTTTGACATCACCAATGCCAGGGGCAAGGTGATCTCCGTCAATGATTTCGTCGGCGATATGGTCAAAGTATAAAGCATAGGCTGTTTCCGCCTGAGAACTTGTTATCGTTTGCAGTGTGAAGTTCTGACGGGAATCTACAGGGTTATGTTGTCTTCCGGCGCCTGTTGGAGTCGCCGGGTTAAGGCGGCGTAACCCTGTTGTAGTTTTATAAACCTGGGAGGGAAAGCAAAATAACTTAACAAAACTTTAAGAACTGTTTTTCATGCAGTGAGTGAACCTCCGGCGTTAGTAAAATACCCCATTCCGGCAATAAATGAACGGCCTCCCCGGGGGGCTTCTGCCTGGCCGTCTGCCAGTTCTTATAAATTTAGTAGTTTTGCGGGGCCTCATAAAGCAGGAACAAACATGTCGGTAGCCGTACAGAACCTGACCAAAATTTTCGGAACCCAAAAAGCGGTTGATGATATCTCCTTCCAGGCAAAACCCGGAGAGGTGCTGGGCTTTCTCGGCCCCAACGGTGCGGGTAAGACCACTACGATGAAGATGATCACGTCATTTATTCCTCCGGATGAAGGTACGGCGACGGTATGTGGGTTTGACGTCGCGGAGCAACCTATGGAAGCCCGCCGCAGGATTGGGTACCTGCCGGAACACAACCCGCTCTATAAGGATATGTATGTACGGGAATACCTGAGGTTTATTGCCCGCCTGCACAAGCTCAGCAATATCAGAAAACGGGTGGAAGAGATGATAGAGCTGACCGGCCTTGGCCGGGAGCAGCACAAGCTCATCGGCGCCCTGTCCAAAGGTTACCGGCAGCGGGTGGGGCTGGCTCAGGCCATGTTGCACGGCCCGGATGTTCTCATCCTGGATGAACCTACCTCCGGCCTGGACCCCAACCAACTGGCCGATATACGCCGGCTGATCAGGCAACTGGGGCAGGAGAAGACCGTCATCTTTTCCACTCACATCATGCAGGAGGTCAAGGCGATATGCGACCGGGCGCTGATCATCAACCGGGGAAAGATCGTGGCCGATGATTCCATCGAGGGGCTTCAGCACCGCATTTCGGCCGAGTCGGTGGTTACCGTGGAGTTCCAGAAAGCGCCTCCCCGCAAGGCGCTTCAGTCCGTTCCGTTCCTGAAAGAGCTGCGCGAACTGGGCGGTAACCGGTTTCAGCTCATTGCCGGGCCGGAAACAGACCTGCGCGGCGCCGTTTTCGATTTTGCGGTGGAGAATAACCTCAAACTGCTGGAATTGCATAAAGAAGTATATGAGATCGATGAAGTGTTCCAAAAACTGACGCGATAACTTATGACGCTCCGCCTGTACATACCTGCCGTTCTTTTAATGGCCGCTGCCGTCGGGGCAGCCCAGCCCGACAGCGTTCAGGTTACCCGGGACTTTCAGTTTACCGATGGCGTTTATCTGGCCTTTGAAGACTTTCAGGCCAACCGGCCTTCTCTGAGCTGGGACGAAGTGGATGCCCAACTGGTGACCAGCCGGCAGGCTTTTATGGCGCAGGCGGAATATATCCGAAAAAAGGATGGCTCCTTTTTGCCTTCGGATTCAATTTGGGGGATCTGCTTAAAGGGGACGCCCTACATCCTGCTGCCGGACACGGCAACCAGCAAGCAGGTTATGGTTTTCGCGGGCCTTCGTGTTCGGGGCCGCATCTGCTATTATACTTATGAGGCGGAAGAATCCAGGACAATCGAAATGGCGGCGTACAACCCGTTGACCGGCCGGCCTTTCCGAAAAGGAGCCATCTCCCGGGAAGAAACGGTAGTTCGCAAAAGAATGCTTCATTTCCAGGACGGCCGCAGGGAGGTTTTCGGCAAAGAGGCTTTCCTCGACTGGATAACGGATGACCCGCAGCTCTGGCGCACCGTGGATGAATTGTCGGATAAGGAGGCGGAGGAAAAGTTGTATAAATGCCTGCTGATCTACGATGACCGAAACCCGGCTTATGTGCCGGTAAAGAATTGAATCGCCGATCTTTACAGATACTTAAACTGCGACGAAAAATATGCTGAGCCTGTTCCTTAAGGAAGTTAACGCATTTTTCAGTTCCCTGATCGGGTACATCGTTATCGGGGTTTTCCTGGTGATCATGGGGTTGGTGATGTTCGTATTTCCGGATACCAGCCTGTTGAATGGTAACTACGCCAGCCTCGATCAGCTTTTTGAGGTCGCTCCGATGATCTTTGTTTTCCTGATCCCTGCTATCACCATGCGTTTACTCGCTGAGGAGCAGCAGGCCGGCACCATCGAACTGCTGGTGACCCGGCCGGTTACGGACCTGCAGATCATTCTGGGCAAGTACTTTGCCAGCCTGCTGCTGATTGCTTTTGCCCTGTTGCCGGCCTGGCTGTACTACTATACCGTATATCAGTTGGGCTCGCCTCAGGGCAATCTCGATTCGGGCGCCATTCTGGGCTCCTATATCGGCCTGTTCTTTCTGGCCGCTGCCTTTGCGGCCATCGGCCTGTTTGCCTCTTCTTTGTCGGCCAATCAGATCGTGGCCTTCATCGTAGCGGCTTTCCTGTGTTTTTTCATTCACTGGGGATTTGATTTCCTGAGCCGGCTGCCGGTGTTTGTCGGCAAGGTGGATGATGTCGTCCAGATGTTCGGTATTGATTACCATTACGCCTCCATCAGCCGCGGACTGATCGATACCCGCGACATCGTTTACTTCCTTTCTCTCATCGCCTTATTCATTATGATGACGGTGGTTTCTCTGGAGCGGAGGAAGTGGTAGGGAGGAGGTGGAAAGGTGGAAAGGCGCCGGAGCTTCCGGGACGCCTCTCTTTTACACCCTTACACCCTAATATCCAGAACAGAAAACAATGAGCAATATGAAAAACAGGAAATTACAATCGCTGCTTCAGCTCGGGCTGTTTGCAGGAGTATTGTTGTTTCTCAATATCCTGGCCAATGCGCGCATCAACGGCAGGGCACTTTATGGAAGCCTGGACCTGACCGAGGAAAAGCGCTATACCCTGACCGATGCTACCCGCAATCTGCTTGAAGGCCTGGATGATGTGGTTTTCATCAAGGTGTTGCTGGAGGGGGATTTCCCGGCGGGCTTCAAACGGCTGCAGGCGGCAACCCGCGACGTTCTCGATGACTTCCGCTCCGCTTCCGGGTATGTGGAATACGAATTTGAAGATCCGGGAGCCGGAACCACAGAACAGATCAATAAGCGCAGAGAGCAGTTGTCAAAAGACGGGATCAACCCGGTCAACCTTCGGGTAAAGGGAGTTGAGGGGACTTCTGAGAAACTGATCTACCCCTACGCCATTATTTATTATAAGAACCGGGAGTTTACGATCAACCTGCTGGAAAATGAGGTCCCGGGTGTGCCTCCCGAAGTTACCCTGAACAATTCTGTCGGCCTTCTGGAATACAAACTGGCTAATGCCATTCAAAAGCTGCAGCTGTCCCGCAAGCCGAATATCCTCTTTACGGAGGGTCAGGGAGAGTTGAGCCCTATGGAGACGGCCAGCCTGGAAAAGTCGCTTCGCGAGTTCTATGAGACGGGACGGGTTTATCTCGACAGCGTGGTCAGTATCGGGCAGGAGGCCTCGGTGCTCATTATTGCCAAACCCACCCGGCCTTTCTCGGAAAGGAACAAGTTCAAGATAGACCAATACGTGATGAACGGAGGGAAAGTACTCTGGCTGCTGGATAAGGTGGCCGTCAACCTGGACAGCCTGCGCGGCCGGAAGAGCTATTACCCCAACGAGTACGCCCTCAACCTGGATGACCTTTTGTTCAAGTACGGTATAAGGATACAGCCCGACCTGGTCCTGGATATGCAGTGTTCCACCATTCCGCTGGCAACCGGGCTGGTGGGCAATGCTCCGCAGTTCGATTATTTTCGTTACCCCTATCACCTGGTCGTCACTCCGCAGTCCAGCCATCCGGTGGTTAAGAGCCTGGGCGCCGTCAACCTGCTGTACGCCAGTTCGATCGATACCGATATAAAAACCAGGACGGATGTGGAGAAAACCGTATTGCTTCGTTCTTCACCCAATACCCGGGTACAGTTGATCCCTGTGGAAATGAATTTTGATTTTCTCCGCTACGATCTGGACCCGAGTAAATTTAACCAGGAACCGAGGGCGCTGGCTATGGCCCTGGATGGCGTATTCCCTTCCATGTATGAAAACCGGGTCTCTGAAAGCATGCTCGATGGCCTCCGGCAACTGGGCATGGAATTCAGGGCTCAAAGTGAGCCAACGAGGATGATCGTTGTATCGGACGGGGATGTGGCCAAGAATAAGGTCAACCTCAAAAACCAGTCGTTCAGCCCCCTGGGCTACAATGAGTTCGACCGCTACCTGTTTGCCAACAAAGACCTGCTGATGAATGCCGTTGAATACCTGCTGGATAATAAGGGGGTGATAGAGGCCCGGGGTAAGGATGTTCGCCTTCGCCTTTTGGATACCGTAAAGGCCAAGGAGGAAACCGCCTTCTGGCAGTTGTTCAACATCGGCCTGCCGCTGGCCTTCCTGCTGGCTTTCGGGGTGTTTTACAACTGGGTGAGAAGGAGGCGGTTTGCGCGTTAGGGGGAGGTGGATTGCTGGATTGCTGGATAGATTGTTATATTGTTGATGTTGAGGGGTTTAAATGAAGTTTGAAAACTAAAAGAAAAGACAAAAGATGAACCGGACACTAATACTTTTGATAGCCTTTCTGCTCCTGGGTGGGGGGGTATTCTGGTACTTCAGCCAGGGAGAAGATGAGAAAACCACACTGGCCGGCGCCGACCGGGCCTTTGCAGTTGAGGACATCAACCAGGTATATAAGATATTTATTGCCGACCGGCGAGGAGAGCGTACGACTCTGGAACGCCGGGACGGATACTGGCTTTACAATGGCCAATACAAGGCCCGGCCTTCGGTGATGAAACCGCTGCTCGATGCCATCGCCCGGGTGCAGATCAAGTACAAGCCCCCGCAGGCAGCTGTAGAGTCGATGGTGGAGTCCCTGGCTACTGAGGGCATGAAGGTGGAATTGTACGATAAAGACGGAGGGCTCCTCAAAGCCTATTACGTGGGCGGTTCCACTTCGGATGAGCGGGGAACTTATATGATCATGGAAGGCGCCGAGCAGCCTTATGTGGCCCACCTTCCGGCCTGGGAGGGTAACCTGAGTGTTCGTTTCCGCCGTTACGGTGATGAATGGCGGGACAAAACTCTTTTCTCCGAGGAGGTGGATAACATTCAATCGGTCTCCATCGAGTACCCCAAACAGCGCAACCAGTCGTTTATCCTGGAAGATACGCCCGATGGTTATGAGGTGCGCCCGTTTTACGATATAACCCCCAGGATCCGCCGCCCCTTCCGGAAGGGGAGCGCAGAGGCCTTCCTGGTCAATTTTGAAAGCGTGGGGGCAGAGGCTTTTCGCAATAATTACGACGGCAGGGACTCCATCTCACAACTGGTGCCGTTCAGCATTATCACCCTGATCAATAAGCAGGGAGATACCACCCAGGTTAAGCTTCATCCTATTATTCCGGAAAATGTCATTGCCCAGGATGCCAAATCCGGAGATTACGTCATTTACAGCAGTGAGATCGAGCGCTATTTCGCCGACCTCAACGGGAAGGATTTCCTGCTTGCCCAGCACCTTGTGCTGGAAAAATTGTTCTGGGGATACGGCTCCTTTTTTGAGAAAAACGATTTGTTGAACTGATGTCGTGAGGAAAATGAAAAAAGCGGTTCTGTTCTCCTGTTCCATTCTGGCTGTTCTGTTGCTGCTGAGCGTGACTATTCCGGAGCGCTGGGGGTTCTTTGGCCACCGGCGGATCAACAGGATGGCGGCCTTTACCCTGCCCCCGGAAATGATCGGTTTTTTTAAAAAGAACATCGAATTCATAACGGAGCATGCCGTTGACCCCGATAAACGCCGGTATGCCACCCGGCATGAGGCCGTCCGGCATTACATTGATATTGACCACTGGGGGGTGTATCCATTCCCTGAGGTGCCCCGTGAGTGGACGGAGGCGCTGATGAAATTCACTGAAGTGGGCGTGTTGCCCTCAAGTGGGGATACCCTCCGGCTCCGGCGGGATACTGTCAACAAGCAGGTGTTCATTACGCTGGACTACCAGGGGAATAAGTTGTCTGCGCCTTATGCTTCAGCCTACCGGGAATTCTTCGAACAACACATTAAACCACAATACTACGAAGACAACTGGGCCGTAGATTGCGATGCGCTCGGCGCTCTGTTCGGCCTGGAACCCGGAAGCCTGGACTGCCGCTCCGCCTACGCCGTCGATCATTTTTCGGAGTATGGCATAGTCCCTTATCACCTGCTTCAGATGCAATACCGGCTGACGGAAGCCTTCCGGCAGAAAGACCAGGGGCGCATCCTGCGGCTGGCGGCCGAGATGGGCCATTACATCGGCGATGCCCACGTTCCTTTACATACCACTGAGAATTATAACGGCCAGCTCACCGGCCAGGTGGGTATCCATGCGTTCTGGGAGAGCCGCATTCCCGAGCTGTTTGCCGATGAGCAATACGATTTTTTCGTCGGCAGGGCAGAGTACATCAGTGACCCCGCGGCCTTTTTCTGGAAGGCCGTCCTGGACAGCCACCGGCTACTGGATAGCGTTTTAATCATTGAGCGGGAGCTCAGTGAAACCTATCCCGAAGACAAGCAATTCTGTTATGAAGAACGCCTTGGCCGAACCATCCGCATTCAATGTACGGAGTACGCCGCTGCTTATCACCGGCGGCTTTCCGGAATGGTGGAAGCGCGCATGAGGGCATCCGTTCACGCCATTGGCAGCAGTTGGTACACTGCCTGGGTGGATGCCGGCCAGCCGGTTTTACCCGCTTTTGAGCGGTATGAGCCCACTGTGGTGGAGCGCCGGGAGTGGGAAGGCCTCGGGCAGCAGGCACAGGGAGGAGAGGCGAAAGGCCGGCCCCATGAAAATGAATGAGCAGTCAGTCTGAACACCCTGGTTTTCCTCGATTCAGGCCTCACTTTGTAACCCGGGGTAACCTTCCTGCGTTTAGGTAAATGAACGGGCGGGTTTTTTTTCGATCCCTTTTTTCATTAGATTTGAGAGGAAAAGTTCGCCCAAACCCAATATCATGGCAGAAGAAAGCGGCAAAAAGAGAGGTATCAGCCTCAATGAAGTGGCCTCTCACATCCGAAAAGTCAGGAAAGCTCATTTCCTGGGGATTGGCATCGACCAATACAAACATTTTCCCAGGCTGGCCAATGCGGTTAAAGACGTCAGAGACATCGCCGGCCTTCTTAAGGAGCAATATCAGTTTGACCCCGATAATATCCGGCTTCTTTTCGATGAAGAAGCTACGAGGGAGGGGATCATCAATGCATTGGAAGCAATGGTCAACGGCCTGGACAAAGAGAATGACCTGGTTATTTATTATTCCGGCCACGGACACCTCAACGAGAAGACCGGCAAAGGCTTCTGGATACCGGTGGATGCCGGGCCGGGGTCTCCTGCCGATTATATCCCCAATGCCCAGGTCAAAGGATATATTGAAGACATTCCTGCCTTCCATACCTTCCTGATCTCGGACTCCTGCTTTTCCGGTTCCCTGTTCGTGGAGGGCAAGATGCGCAGCACCAATGAGGCCATGGACGATCTGGATAGCCGCCAATCCCGCTGGGCCCTCTGTTCCGGCCGCCACGATGAGGAAGTGTTCGACGGCAAGCCGGGAGAGAACAGCCCCTTTGCCCAGAGCATCCTGCAGGAACTGAAGCAGGCCAGTTCTTCGGAGCTGAATGTGGGAAGGTTGATCAATGAGGTCATTATGCAGACCCGTTCCCACTACCGGCAGTTGCCGGAAGGCAATCCGCTTTTCGATGCCGGACATGAGGGAGGACAATTCGTATTTCGCCTGAAGTACGATGATGCCCGCGACTGGGCTGCGGCAGAAGCTGAGAATTCCATAAGTGGTTTTGAGAACTACGTGGCGCTTTATCCGGAGGGCAAATTCGTGCGTGAGGCAAAGGAAAAATTACTGGAACTCAACGATGAAGCAGCCTGGGCTATCGCCAGAGAAAAAGATTCCGTTGTGGCGTATCAGGCTTACCTCGAACAATTTCCCAAGGGGTTGCACGACATCGAGGCCAACTCCCGAATAAAAACCATTAAAGAAGAACAGGAGTGGGCAGAGGCCCAACGGGTGAACGAGGTCTATGGTTATCAGAGTTATCTGAAAAAATTTCCTGAAGGCCGGTACATAGAAGCCGCTAACCATAACATCGAGGCGCTTCGCAGTGGGGAAATTCCCGTCGTTGCCGGAGTCGCTCCTGCTCCGGATACTGGCGACACCATACGCATTCCCAGAGGTTATCTGATCGGAGGTGTCCTGTTGGCCATTGCCATTCTTGCCGCTATATTTTCCTGGGTGCTCAACGGTACCAAAAAAGCGGATAAACTCAGCTATGACCGGGTGCTCAAATCGGAAGAGTACGGAGATTACTGGGCCATTCAGAAAGGAAAATACTGGGGGTTTTACAACTCCATGACCAAGTCGATCATACTGCCTCAGTTCGAGGAAGTCCATCCTTTTGTCAAGGAGATGGCGTTGGTGAAAAAGGACAGCAAATACGGCTGGATCAACAAACTGGGAAGCCCCGTCATTCCCATTGATTACGATAAGGCTTCTCAGTTTGACGATAAAGGGATTGCCAGGGTACAGCAAAAAGGGCAAACTTTTAACATCGACCGGGGGGGGAACCGCCTGGGAGCCCTCTCTACCGCGGGCCAGAAAGAACGGCAGGATTATGAGCAGGCGCTGAGCAAGAATACGGTGCCTGCCTATCAGGCTTATCTGGGGGCCTATCCCAATGGCAAATTCACCGAAGAGGCCAGGAAGAATATTGCGATCAAGGAACAGGCGGAACAAGGCCTGTGGGAGCAGATCAAAGCAGCCGACCGGGGCAGGTTGTATAAAAAATACCTCAAGGAGTATCCCGACGGCAAATTTACAAAAGAGGCCAATGAAGCGCTTACGCGGTTTGTAGTGGATACCCGCGACTCCAGTTATTACCGGACGGTTACCCTGGATGGTAATTTGTGGATGGCCCAAAACCTGAATTTATCCGGCCTGGGCCTTTGCTACAACCGCAACGATTCCATCTGTGGGGAAACCGGAAGGTTGTACACCTGGGAAGAAGCCCAAAAAGCTTGTCCAAGCGGGTGGCGCCTCCCCACCGACCGGGAATGGTGGAATATGGCCAGTGCTTTTGGGAAGGCGTATTCCTATACCAAGAACAATGCCAACGGAGCAGGGGAAGGTGCTTATAAAAAACTGATTACGGGTGGTAGTTCCGGCTTTAAGGCTTCTCTGGGAGGGCAATACAACGGAAGCGCTTTCTCAGAAATCGGAACCGCAGGATATTACTGGACTGACCTTCGGGACAGAAGCACCGGGGAGGTGCTCGTTTATATCTTCAATGCTGAAGAAGGGAAGCTTTCCAGGTTGACGGAGAGTAAGGATAAGCACTTTTCCTGCCGGTGTGTGAAGGAGTGAAAAGGTGTAAAAGTGTAAAGGTGTATATGTGGAAAAGTGTAAAGGTGGAAAAGTGTAAAAGTGCCGGGGGATAGTTCAAATAAGTGTGTCCGCAGAACGATAACCCGTTGGTTTCCAGTGCAACTAGAAACTCAGGAACCAGAAACTATGAACAGTCCCAGTGCCGGGGGCCACAATGCCTTTTTTTCTCTTACACCTTTACACATAAGCACTTTTACACTTTTCCACATCAAAACAATGGCAGAATTTTCAAACGTTCGTTACCCCCTTTAACTTTCACATTTTGTTAGCTTTGCGCCCATGAAAAAATGGAGTGGAAAAATGGCCCTGGCCCTTAAAGGGATGGCAATGGGCATCGCAGAAGTCATTCCGGGAGTTTCCGGTGGTACTATTGCTTTTATTACAGGAATTTATGAGACCCTGCTCGAAACGATAAAGAATATCCTGGGGCCGGAGGTATGGGTGAGCCTTCGCCGGGAGGGGCCGGGCGCTGCCTGGAGAAAGGCCAACGGTACTTTTCTGGTGTCCTTGCTTACCGGAATGGCAACGGGAGTGGTCTTTGGTGTTTTCTTCATCACCCATTTACTGGAAAATTACCCTATCCATTTGTGGGCGTTCTTCTTCGGCCTCATCATTGCTTCGGCAGTTTATATTGGCCGGCAGGTCGAGCGCTGGGCCATTGCGGAAGTCATCGCCCTGGTAGCCGGCACCCTGCTGGCCTATCTGATCACTATTGCCACCCCTGCAGAAGGAAGCACGGCTCTGGGCGCTGTTTTCATCGCCGGCCTGATTGCCATTTCGGCCCTGATCCTTCCCGGCATATCCGGTAGTTTCATGCTGCTGCTGATGGGGATGTACACCATTATTATCCCTACCGTAAAAGAAACGCTGAAATCTCCGGAATCGGGAAACCTGCTGATGCTGGGCGTTTTCGGCCTTGGATGCGTTATTGGCCTGGGTACCTTTTCCCGCGTTTTGTCCTGGACATTCAAAAACTATCACAACCCGACCCTGGCCACCCTCACCGGCTTCATGCTGGGGTCTCTGAATAAGATCTGGCCCTGGCGGAAAGCGGTGCTGGGCCTTACCGAATCAGGCCAGCTGATAGATATTCAAAACGGAATGGCCGTCGAAAAGGTCATCAAAGAAGTAAACCTCACTCCGGGCCAGTATGCGTTGGAGGTTGGCCAGGCTCATCTGCCAGGGGCGCTGCTGGCCATGGCTCTCGGCCTTGCTCTGGTTTTTGTGCTGGAGCGGATGGGGGGGGAGGAGGGGTAAATGTGTATGAGTGGAAAAGTGTAAATGTGTAAAAGTGTAAGGGTGGCCCGTCTGTCCGGTCGAGACTGTTCATTAAAAGTCCCGAATCGCACCCCATCCCCGTACTTTCCACCTTTCCACCTTTCCACCTTTCTGGACTTTGGACGTGCCCCATTTGAAGTCGGAAGTGGGAAATC
>JACJYA010000033.1 GCA_020636315.1 Lewinellaceae bacterium | reverse complement strand
CGAAGACGGGCTGGTTCCTGGGTTTCTGGTTGCTGGTTGCTGGTTGCTGGCCTACTGGAAACCAGTGAGTTAGCCTGACGCGGACACGCTTAATTGAACTATCCCTGTCTCCTAAAAACTATCCCTTGATTTTCAGAAACTTGCGCCCGTCCATGCGGCCGGGTAAAAATGGCGAACAGCGAATAGCGAACAGTCCCTGTTGCTGGAGCTATTGCCCCCCCCCGGCCTTCTCCTTACCCCGTTTCAGGCTTTCCTCCAGTTCGCTGATCTCTTTCTCTGCTCGCTTGATGGCCTCCTCACGTTGCTTTACTTCCTCATCGTCCATCTTCTTTTCCTTTTTATCCTTTTCGAGCTTTTCCTTAGCCAACCTCACCTTCTCCTTACCGCGGGCCAGTTCTGCCTCGCCCTCCTCTATCGCCCTGGAAGCCCGTTGTTTTTTCTCCTCGTGCTGCTGACGGGCTTCGGCGGCACGCGCCTGGCCGAACTCGCGCCCTTCCAGATCTCCTTTGTTCTTACCATAGCCTTTGCCTTTATTCTCCTTGGCCTTGCCTTTCGCCTTTTCCATTTCTTCTTTACCTTCCATTTCGGCTTCGGCTTCTTCACCACTGTCCTCCTCCATATTGTCTTCACCTTTGCCGGCTTTTTCCTTCATTTCCTTTTCCTTTTCCTTACCCTCCTTTTCCTTCATTTCCTTATCCGGTTTTCCGTGGCCTTTGCGGGCCTGTTCGGCTTTTTCCTTCTTTTCCATAGCCTGTTCCTGCTTTTCCTTGCCCTTGCCTTTCCCCTGCTGGGCGTAGAGGCCATCGGAAAACAATAATGCCAGGCTGAATATCAGGGCCGTCGGCAGAATGGTTTTAAATTGCATATTGAGCATGTTTTTAGGTAATGATATAATTATTGTTCTTCACCAGTGTCGAGCGCATCAAGAGCATCCTTGAGTTCTTCGGTATTCTGTTCAATGTTCTCAATGACCGTATCCAGTTCGGTGGAGATAGAATCCAGTTGCTGGATCTCGGCCTGCAGTTGTTCTTCTTCGGCCTGTTGTTGGCCGCCGCCACCACAGGACAGGAGCAGGGCCAGGCCCATAAAGGCCAGCAAGTTGAAAAGCGTGCTTTTTTTCATACTCTTTCGGTTTTCGGTCATGGAAATATTATCCGAATAAAGTTACAAATTCTTTTTTGCCACCGTACAGGAAAGAAACAGGTTAACAGGCTTGTTCATCCAGCTTCATGCGATAATAGCTAAGGGGAAGTTCAAAGGCCAGGCCGTTACAAAAGTAATCGTTATTTTTATCATCATTATAAAAGTAATCATTACAAAAATAATGACTATTGCCATCTCACCCCTGTCCCATCTCGCCTGCTCTGCCTTTTTTCCTTTTCCCAGGTACCGTTTTTTCGGTGTAATGTGTAAATTACTCGCCATTTTCATTTTTTTCACTATGCTGCCGGACTGCCTGTCGGGTAAATTTGCAGCCGTTAACGCGGCCCCGGCCCGAATACCAGTAACCCGCCAGGCATGAAAACACCCGGCAATTCAGCTAAAGCCCAGTCTATGCGACGCTTCCTTCACTTCACTTGCTTTTTCCTTGCCCTTACCGCTACCTACGCACAACCTGCCCAGCACATCTGGTTGCTAGGCAATACGGCCGATATTCCTCCGGCCAGCCCCTACTGGAGCCAGCTGCGGCAGGAACTGGAACAGGCTCCAAAGCCCATTTACCTCCTGATCGCCGGTGATATCGTTCCGGATTGCAGCGGGAAGAAACCGCCGGAAGCCCCCATCGAGGCACTGCTGGAACTCGCCAGAGGCCTCGACGGCGTGCAGATGGGCCTCCTTCCCGGCGACCGGGACTGGGCCGACTCCGGAGAAGATGGATGGGACTGTGTGCGAAATATGGAAGAATTCGTGCTGGAGAACGCACCCGGAAATGTAGAATGGCTGATCGACGACGGCTGCCCCGGGCCAGATATGGTGGAGATCGGCGACCATATTCTTTTGCTCGCCCTGAACACCCAGTGGTGGAACCACCCCTATCGCCGCCCCATTCCCTCAGACGCCGTATGTGACGAGATCGTCGAGGCCGCCATTCACGAAGAGATCGAAGACGCCATCAAGGAAAACCAGGATCGCAATGTATTGCTCACCGGCCATTTCCCACCTTTCTCCCTGGGTAGGTACGGAGGTTTTTTTCCAGCGGGCACTCATCTGCTACCGCCGGTATTGGGGGGCATCTATGCCGCCTGGCATGAGCACGTCGGCGGCCCCCGTGACCTGGCCAATGAACGGTTCGAAAAACTGGCGGGTTACCTCCTGGGGCTTGCCGGGGAGTACGAAAACATCTCTTTCCTTTCCGCCCACGAGGCCAACCAGCAGATCCTCTCCTACTATGGTAACAGCCTGATCAACAGCGGGGCGCCCCTGAAGGCCTCCTATGTCGCACACAACCGACTGGCCCGGCTGGCAAAAGCAGAGCCCGGCCTCATACGGCTCCATTATGGAACCGATGGTGAAGTGGAATACTCCTTCCTGCATTACACCGGAAACGGTTTTATAGCTGAGGAACAGGGTACGCTTTACCAGTCTCCCTGCCAGCCTGAAGATTCCGATATACCCGTCAACCAGGTGAAAGTACCCTGCCTGCCTGCCTCCGGTGAAGAACCCGCCGCCGGGGCACCTGAACAGGCGGACAGCGTACGCATAGCCGCCGGCGCCCATTATACCGCAGGGGCCCTTCACCGCTTTTTCTTCGGGCCTCACTACCGAACGAGCTGGGCAGCACCGATAATGGCGCCGGTGCTGAGGCTGGATACTGCCTACGGTGGGCTGGAAGTCCTGGCAAGAGGGGGCGGCCGGCAGACCATTTCGCTGAAGATGCAAACCGGTGACGGCCGGCAATATGTCTTTCGGTCCGTTGACAAAGACCCCGTCTCAGCCCTGAGTTTATCTCTTCGCCGAACCATTGCCGCAGCCATCACCCGCGACCAGACGAGTTCCCAGCAACCATACGGGGCGCTGGCCGTGGCCCCTATGCTCGATAAGTTGGGCATCCTCCACGCTTCGCCCCACTTGTACGTCATGCCGGATGACCCGAAGCTTGAGCAGTTCCGAAGCACTTTCGCCAATATGCTGGGCATGGTGGAAGAACGCCCCACCAACGGCGGCAAAGGCCCCCTGCCTTTCGGCAATGCCGATGAGATCTACAAGAGCTACGACCTCTTCCACGAGATGTACGACCATCCCGACGTCCGCCTCGACTCCAGGGAGTTTGCCCGCGCCCGCATGTTCGACATCCTGATCGGCGACTGGAGCAAACACGAGGACAACTGGAAATGGGCGGGGTTCGAAAAAGAGGACGGCATCCTCGTCCGCCCCATCCCCCGCGACCGCGACCACGCCTTCTCCAATCTCGACGGTTTCCTGCCCTGGCTGGCCGAACGACAATGGGCGGTACCCAACCTCGAGCATTTTGACTACAGGATCAAGAGCGTGCGGTCCCTGACCTTTCAGGCCCGGCACATGGACCGCTTCCTGGGCATCCGGCTCACGAGGGACGACTGGCGGCAGGCCGCCCGGGAAGTGCAGGAAGCCCTGACCCCCGAAGTGATCGAATCGGCAGTGAAGCAGATGCCAAAAGAAACCTACGAGCTGTCGGGAAAAACGATAACTGCCAAGCTGGCCCAGCGCAGGCAGGACCTGGAGGGCTATGCCGACCGGTTCTACAGACTCCTTGCCAGATACGTGGATGTGCCCGGAACCAATAAAAAAGAATATTTCCACGTACTGCGGCAGCCCGATGGCAGCAGCCTGGTCGAGATCCGCCAGATGAAGGATTCCAGCCTGATCTACCGCCGCCTCTTCCTGCCCGACGAAACCCGGGAGATCCGCCTGTATGGCCTGCACGGAGGCGACCACTTCCTCGTGGATGGGCGGGCCGATAAAGCCATCAAGCTGCGGCTGGTGGGCGGCGCCGGGGAAGATGAGATCATTGACCGGTCGGACATAAAAAGAGGCGGCAAACGGACGCTGATATATGAAAAGAATAATGACGCTGTTCTCAACCCCGGCACAGAAGCGCGGATAATAAAGAGCTGGAATGAAGAGCTGTACCACTACGACCGCACCGCTTTTGCCTACAACACTTATTTCCCGATGGTGCTTTTTTCCTTCAACACCTTCAACGGACTGATGCTGAACGGCGGCGTGGACTTCACCCGCCGCAACTTCCACAAGCGCGATTACAGCACCAGGCACAAATTCGGTTTTCAGCTGGGAACATTGGGCAACTTCACCCTGAGTTACGATTCCGAGATCCATCATCTCCTGCAAAAGTGGGACCTGCTCCTGCACGCAGCCTGGGCACAGCCCGACAACTACAACTACTTCTTCGGTATTGGCAATGGCATCAGTTATAACGATGAGCTTTTTAAGAACGACTACTACCTCGTCCGCCTCAACCGGCTGGAGGGCAGCGTAGCCCTGCAACGCAAATTCTGGAAGCGGAGCCAATTCCGCCTCGGCCTGGGGTTCAGCCAGAATGATGTCCCGGTGGAAGAGAATACCATTCTCGCCGATTCGGCATCTATCTTCGGAACCAGAGATCTCGATATCGCCTACACCACAGCGGCCCTGGAGATCGACCTGCGCGACCACAAAGTGTTCCCCACCCGGGGTTACCGCCTCTACGCCGCCCAGGAATTAGGCTTTATGGGCCAAAGCCGGAATTATGGCACAACTGACTTGTTCATCGAATATTTCCTCAGCCCCCGGCTCTTCCCACTGACGCTGGGACTGAAGGCCGGCTACGGCAACTCCTACGGTGACGTTCCGTTCTACAAACTTCCCCAATTGGGCCAGAACCAGGGCCTGCGGGGCTTTCAGCGCAACCGTTTCGCCGGCGACAGCCGCGTTTATTTCAACTCCGAGCTGCGCATCCCTGTAGGCAACCTGGAAACAGTGGTCGTCCCCCTCAAGATCGGCCTGATCGGCTTTTTCGACATGGGCAAGATCATCCAGGAAGGCCAGACTGAGGAAGACTGGCAAACCTCCTATGGAGGCGGTTTTTACCTCATTCCGCTTTCCCGCTCTTACACACTCAGTTTGCTGGTAGGGGCATCAAGAGAGGAAACAGCGGTAATAAGTTTTGCGTTAGGAACTAATTTTTAGGTTCCTGGCGTATATGGAAGCCTGGCGTAAAGGCTTGATGAAAGTGCCAGAGGAAGAAGTTTTGGCATATCAACCTCCCAATTTATCACCTGGCGGCACTCATTAAATTGTGATAATCAGTGCTTTGAGGGTTAATTTGCAATAACTGGCTGACAATGGGCATAGCCTTCTTTTTTTCTTTTTGCTGAATGTAAAGCACCGCCAGTGCGTAGAGCAGCGCCTCGGAACCGGGCTCGATCTCAAGCCCCATCCGGAAGGCTTTCTCCGCTTCTCCCGGGCGGTTCAGGTTTTGCAGAGAGAGCCCCCAATTGTAATAATAACGGGGGTTGCCACTCAGGCGGGCAGCTCTGCCCAGGTGGGCTTCCGCTCCAGGCAGATCCTGCATTTCGGCCAGCAGCAGGCCCAGGGAATAATGAGCATCGATGAAATTGGAATCCATCCGGACGGCCATTTCAAACTGTTCCTTCGCCTGTTGGTTCTTCCCCTGAGCATAATAAAGGTTGGCCAGGTTGGCATAAGGCTGAGGCATGTAAGGGTCCTGCCGAAGGGCTTCCTTGTATGCCTGCTCTGCCTGTTCCTGGTTGCCCATTTTATGAAAATACTGCCCGCGCATCAATTGTCCGAACGGGAAATCCGCCTGCACCCTCAGTATCTCCTCGAATTCTTTTTTAGCCTGATGAAGTGCTTCCCTTTCCTCCCCCTGGAACAATCCTTCATCTATGTCAGCCAGCTGATAGGCCACCTGGGTTCGAACCGCCCGGACGGAATCCCGGAGCAGAGGGGTGAGATGACGGAGCCTGTCTTCAACCGAAAAATGCTCCATAGCATTTATGGCCGAATAACGGATCAATGCATTGTCGTTCTGCAAAGCGCTTATCACTTTCCGGTTGGTTTCCGGGGACGGCACGTTCCCCAGTATCCCCAATGCCGTCGCCTGTGCGATCTCGGGCTGGCTGGTATCTCCCACCATTTTCATCAACCCGGGCAGGGCCGACATGTCTCCGGTTTGAGCAGCAGCCAGCGTGGGCGAGAAGTGAGGGGCGCGTTCAGGTCCGTACCACCTGCGAACAGCTTCAGCCGCCCATTCCGGAGACTTATCGCTGTGGCAGCCATTGCAGGCATTGGGGACTCCGAACTGTACGCTGAGGTCAGGCCGCGGCACCCGGAGGCTGTGGTCGCGCCGGAAATCGTTGCCCATATAGTATTTCCCGGGCATGTGGCAGTTGATGCAGGAAGCCCCGTCAGTTCCCTGAACGTGGAAATGATGCTCCGGCAGATCGTACTTTTCTTTTTCGTGGCACTTGCCGCAAAGCTCATTTCCCACCGCTTTCAGTTTCAGGCTATGCGGGTTGTGGCAATCGCTGCACCTGACGTTGTTGCGGTACATCTTGCTCTGCAGAAAAGAGCCATAGACATAGACTTCATCGAGGATCTGCCCGTCGGGATAGTACAGGCCGGGCCTAAGCGTGCTGGGTATGTAATGGTCCATCAACACGCCGGTGTGGTCAAAAACTTCCGAAATCTGGCCTCTACGGGAATGGCAGCGGGCGCATTCTTCCACCTGTTCTTTACTTGATATCCCGGCAGTAAGATGCAGATAAGCGCCTTCCACCTTCTCTCCCCGTTTATAGGCAGAAGAATTTGCATAGGCCATGTGCTGCCTGCCCGGCCCGTGGCAGGCTTCGCAACTCACATCAATGATCGCCCACTGCGTATTGTAGGAGTCGGTTTGCTCGTCATAGTTCTTTTCCAGGTAAGTGGAATGACAATCGGCGCACATGGCGTTCCAGGTCATGCTTCCTTTAGTCCAGTGCAGCCAGTCATCAGTGGGGAGGCGTTCATCCGGCATAAGGTCGAACCATTTGTCCGCCTTGCTGTCCCAGGCGGTAAGCAGGCACTGCAGGCGGCCACCGGGAAAAGGCACCAAATATTGTTGCAAAGGAAAGACGCCGAAGGTGTATTTTACTTCAAAATCCTGCAATCTGCCGTCGGGCCCTTCGGTATTGACAAAGAACTTTCCGTCTTTTTTAAAAAAGCGGGAGGTCAATCCATTGCTGGTAAAAGAGGCGTTGTTGAAATTGCCCAGCACGGTTTCTTCCGTAGCTTCCTGCATGGCCAGGCCGTGGTGAGAACCCAGCCAGTCCTTATATGCTTCCTCATGGCAGTTTTTGCACTGTACGTTGCCGATGTACTCCTCTTTTATTTCTTTCCCGGCGCTTTCAGTTCCGAAGGAACAATTCTGCAGGAAGGTAACGATGTAGCCCAGCAGGCCCAACGCAAAAACGAGGAAAACGATGGAAGAACGGCGCTTTAACAACTTAGACATCTTTCCGGTAAATTGATTCGGCTTAAAGGTAAAAAGTCCGACTGAACTGTAAAGGTGAAAACCGGCCTATTCCTTACAGCGCCAGTTTATGCGGAAAAATTTTGTTACTGGTATCCCCGCCCCTTCCCTGGCCGGGCCTTGTTATTACTGATCACATCCATGAGGCTGTTATCACAAGATCCTTTCCTTTTTCAATTCCACCGCAAAACCTTGGCCATCGCGCACCAGTTCCAGCTCGATCCTCTCTTCCGGCACTGGGTTAAAATTGTTCAGGAAATCGCAATAATCGGAAAATTCATACCTCCTTCCGTCGATCTTCGCCAGCTCATCCCCCACCTGAATGCCGGCCCGGCTCGCCGGGCTGTTGTTGTAAAGATGGCCGACCACTAATTTTTGATCCTTAAAATCAATGCCGAAACCGAAAGAATACAGAGTGCTGCCGGGGGCAGGCTTTTTCCTCCGGATGAAGTAAACCTCGTCCTTGCCAAGGTTGAACACCACATTGAAAAAATCGAAAATTCCTGCACCCAGGCTATGTGCACTGCTGTTTCGGGACGTCCCAATGACATTTTCCAGCAAGATACTCCCTCCCAGGCGAATGGAATCCAGCCGGTGCAAGGTGACGTCTTCCCGAACCTGGCTGTGCCCCGCCCGGATTCCCTGCCCGTAACGGGTAGCCGAAGGAAAATTCCGCCCCAGGCTTTCAATGAAAGGCTTGCGGAAGCCGATAAACCCGTTGTCGCCGGTATCGAAAGTAAATACCCCTTTTTGCCCCTCGACGGTGAATTCCATCAAAGGCTTGTTGATGTTGTTGGTTTTTATGGGTATTCGGGTGGCCGATCCGATGTTGGGGATCTTTTCCAACTGATCGGTGGCAACGATTTTCTGATTGTCGTAATCAAAATACCAGATGCATTCCTTCATGACGCCGGGGCCGACCGTGCCGGCAATTCCGGGGCAGGAAAAATACTCCGCTTCGGTAAAGCCGATGCGGGCAAACCCCACATTCTCGAAAGGGACGGGGCCGACGGAGAGTTCGTCCAGCATATAGGTGTGTATCCTCGCCGTTTGGTTATTGGCGTCTTTGACGTCAATATAACTTTTCTGGTGAACGCCGGCCGCTCTTTCTTTCAATTCTTCAGAAAGGACAGTATATCCGCCGGTATCAAAGCAGAAAGAATAAGGTGTGCTGTCCTGCCCGATGTAAACCGGAACCACCGGCAGGCCGTGGGCCAGGGTAAACGGGATCTCTTGGTAGAAATGTTTTTCCGCCAGGGTAGCTTTGGTAACCAGGTTATTAGACCGGACGCGGTGGTAAGTAGTGCATTGAGGGAGCAGCGATGCCGCCAGAAGGAGTAAAAGGATTTTCTTCATTCTTTCCAGGTTTTAGCGCGTTTGTAATGCCGTCAATTTAGTTTTTTATCTCTTGTGTCGCCGGTTCAGGGCTCTCTTATCTCAAGGGTTTAACCTGACTTTAAGATTATCCTGGAAATTTTATAATTTCACTAAAAACCCGGAAAGATGAGAGACACCAGAAAAAGCATGGCCCCCGACAATACCCACAAGGATATCCCGGGCAACCCTTCCACCGCCAAGAGCAGCAGGATCAAACTCAACGACCGCTCCAACGGCCGCCCCCTACGGGTGCTGAGCGAGGAAGACTGGGCTTTCTGGCAGCACAACGGCTACGTCATCGTCAAAAACGCCGTGCCCCGGGAGCAGGCCCTGGCCACCGCCGCCTTCCTCTGGGAATTCGAGGAAAAATCCCCCGATGGCCAGAACACCTGGTACACCGCGCCTCGTGCGGAGATGGAAATGAAAGAGCTGATCGGCACGGGCATGGTCGAAGTTTATAACCACCAGCACCTCTGGAACAACCGGCAGCACCCTCGGGTATATGAGGCCTTCACCGATATCTGGGGGACGGACGCCCTTTGGGTAACCATCGACCGGGCCAACCTCAACTTCCCTATCCGCCCCGGCTTCGAATACAAGGGCTTCATCCACTGGGATTACGACCCGGAAACCAAGCCGCAGAACGTTCAGGGCGTGCTGGCCCTCTCCGATCAGACGGACGAGCGCATGGGCGGCTTCCAGTGCATCCCCTGGCTGTTCCGCAATTACGACACCTGGAAACAAACGCAACCCGAGGATCGCGACTACTTCCAGCCGGATATCACCGGGCTGGAAGACAAGATCGTCAAAGTGGCACTGGAAGTGGGCGACCTGCTGATCTTCAACAGCCTCCTTCCCCACGGCATCCGCCCCAACCACTCGGAAGACAAGGTGCGCATCGCTCAGTACATCTCTATGATGCCGGCTGAAGAGGACAACGAGCCGCTACGGCAGTGGAGGATAAGCTCCTGGAAAGACCGGATCGCGCCGGAAGGCTATGCATTCCCGGGCGACCCGCGCCGGCTGGAACAGGTCAAATACGGGCGGGCGGAACTGACGGAACTCGGCGAGAAGTTGCTGGGGTTGAAAAAATGGAGGGGATAGTTCAAATACACGTGTCCGCGTTACGCTGACCCGCTGGTTTCCGGAGAACCAGAAACCAGGAACTTTAAACAGTCCCAAATGGAGTTAGCAGCCACTAGGCGGGCACTGCCGCTTTCCATTCTTTGAGCAGGGCTACCCACCGCTCCGCCATTTCCTGGTTGTACTGCATCTGCTCCTGAGGATAAATGGCTTCCAACTCTTCCGGCCGGTTAGCTCTCGCCCATTCCACGGCCGGTTTTAATTTCTCCTTCAGGGAAGGCTGGCCCGCCAGGGGCATATAGACCTGCCTGATGATCAAACCCCGCTGGTCGAACCAAAACACCATGGTTGCCGTCAACGCGTCGATGCCAATAAGTTGAAAAAAGTCATTCCGTTCTGAAAATAACCCTTTGATGGAATATTTCTCCTCTTCGAGATCCGAACAGGTGATCTTTCCATTGACGCCCTTATCCCATCCCAGGACATGGACAAACCTTTTCTTATCGATGACATAATCGTAATCGGCAAATTTCAGCTGAAAACTACTGGAAAGGTAACTCAATGCTTTGTCAGTATCATGCTCATTAACGGCGGCAAGGTAGGCTTCAAATTGCTTTCTCATAGGATTGAATTGGTGATTAGGGAAAAGAAGGTAGTTCTACTGCTTAAGTTGAGTTTTCTCCTATAATATAGCCATTTTTTGGTTAAGTTGCTATGGTTCAGGCGTTATGTCATCATTTCTCCTCAGTTCTATACGTGAGCCTCCACATATTTCTGATCAACCTGATCCAGTTGTGGCTCTTCAAGCGGTATGATTTCGTGTCGATGTACACCTTCCGGCTGGTGTATTACCTGATCTGGCACATCGGCTGGGGGTGGGTGCGGCTGGGGTATTAAAACCCTGAAATTGGCTCAAAACCGAACCATAGGTATCAGAATCATCGTATATTGCCTGGAGAAGGAAGATTCCACTATGGCAGGTGAAAGATCCCTAAGAGCTTGTTTGGAGGCCAGGTTTGGAAGCAAAAAGTGTCAATTCGCGCAAAATTAATGCCTTTATTTGATGGATGATTTTCAGCAAAAACTTTTTTCCGGATTTTTAACTTCTCCGATCACCTTTATTTGTGGGGAGCATGAAGTTTTGAGCAGACACAGTTTAAATCACATATTAAAACGGGCGCAGTTGTGATTTGTCCCCCTGGATCAATTTCATTTTGTAAGGTTTTCCATGGCAACATCCCATCGTTTAACCAGGAGTGCCGCCCGCAGAAAATATAGCTTCTCCACCACCTGTTTGCCCCAGAATGTCGAAGCATTTTTGAATGCGCAGGTTGATGAGGCTGCGGATAGCCGATTCAATAATGCCACTGCCGCACATCAGCTTCGGCAAAACGGCACCCATTAAGGGGTAATTCGTGGCGCTGAGGCTGCCCATTTTCATCCAGCACATCGATGACGAATAGTTTTGGCTCACACGAGGCTGTTTGGTAAGTGGCATTCCCGAATCGTTATAGTTGTCATCATAGCTTCGGGTGCGCGTCCGGCCTCCATCTATGGAGATCACTACCCGCTCACCCTCCAGTGTCTCGCCTGGCCTGGCGATTACATTTTCTTCGCCCGATTCAAAACAATGGTTCGCCAGGCGGTTGGTAATATCGCGCACGGAGCTAAGGCATAGCTGTACGCCAAATTTGCCCAGCGCCTGGTGGGCCATTGTAAGCAGAAGTATGAACTGAACAGTTTTAGGCAAGATAAACTGGACAGTTTTGGGAAGTATGAACTGGACACTTTTGGCACATAAACATAAAAATTTTTCACCTAAAAATCATCCGGCGCCCTGCGCCGTATTTTCAAAAATCGTCTTGCGGTTAGCCAGCCGGTAGCTCTTACCTTTCAGCTGGATGATCTCGCACCGGTACAGGAGCCGGTCCAGCATGGCGGTAGCCAGCACTTCATCGTTGAGCACTTCAGCCCATTGCTTCGGGCTTTTATTCGTCGTAATGATAATCGAGCTTCTCTCGTGCAGGTGGTTGACCAGGTGGAACAGGCGGTTGGCGTCATTTTTCTCCACCGGGAACATCATCATGTCGTCGATGACTACGAGCTGGGCTTTGAGGTAACGGTGGTACTCCGCCTTAGCACTCCGGGTAACGTCCTTGAGCTTGAGCGTGTCGAGCACCTCTTGCATCGTCCTGAACAGCGCATCGTAGCCTGCCTTGATGGCGTCGTATGCCAGGCCGGCGGCGATGAAGGTTTTGCCCACTCCACTGGGGCCCATGAGGATGAGGTTGTACTGCTGCTCCAGCCAAAGCAACTCCCGGAGCTGCTGAAGCTGCGGGGGCGATACGCCATTTTGATGGCTAAAGTCAAATTGCTCGAGCCGGTGCTGCAGTGGCAGGGTTGCTTTTTTCAGCCTCCGGTCCATGGCTTTCTCGTAACGGTAGTCAACCTCGGATTGAGTAATGCGCAGTAGCCACTCCAGGTAAGAGGGCTTGTGTTCCTGGGCTTCCTGGAGCAGCTGTTCAATCTGCATGTTGGTGGCATTCCACCGTAACAGGCTCATGTGCTGTTTGAGGTGTTGCAATTTTTTCATCAGGATATCATTTTGAGTTAACAATAGATTCGTAGTCGTTGATATCGCTTGTTTGAGGCGTAGCTGACAAGTGCTTTCGGTTCACCGGCTTGGCCAACAGTTCTTCCAGCAGGGGTTTCGGCGCCTGGCTCACCAGGCTGAAGCTATCCAGGACAGCTGTAAAATCGCCGGCATTAAAAATGTTGTTGGCCTGGCAAAACCCGAGGGCTTGCCCCAGATAGGCTTCATTCGATTTGCGGATGGAACTTCTGATGTTGAGCAACTGGTCGCGGATGTAGCGAGGCCTGGCTTTACGCAGCTGGGCAAAATAATTCTGAGCAGCCTGCTTGTCCGGGAACAAGCTGGCAACTTGCTCCATCAGCTCATTTATCTTCTGGCTCCTGTCCCGCTTGTGGTTGGAGTTGATAACCGTTTGGCCTTTGCCCACATTGACCTCATGCCGGGCTATTTGTTCTTTTTGCTCATTATAAATACCCAGGTATCCCTCTTCTACCTTAACCCACACCCTGGTTTGCTGTCCTTTGTAAGTGCCCTCCGGGACAGAATAACGGTTGCCTTTCCAGGTGATGAGGTTGTCTTTGCGCACATGGTAGGGGTTATAGGCGAGCCATTCCAGAGCAATTGGGCGGAGTGGCCCAAGGTGTGTTTTCTCTATCAGGAACTCCTCTGCCGGGATACGCTTGGTCGTCCCGTTTACCTGCCCGTTAGCCGTCCTCTTCAGCCAGGCCAGGCACTCGGCATTGAGGATCTCGTCATTGATGAAAGGGCGTTGGTTCAAAAAGTTGGACTTCACATATTTGACCACGCTTTCCGATTTGCCCTTCGTCTCCGGGTCGCTCTTGTGGCACAAGAAAATTTCAATTTTGCGAACCTTGAGGTAGGCCCTAAACTTTTCTGTTAACAGGATGTCTCCCCAATTTTCGCTTACCACCATCAACTTGTCCTGGTCGTAGACAATCTCTTGGGGAAGGCCCCCAAAGTAGGCAAAGGCCTTCTCATGAGCCTCAATCACGTCCGCAGTGGTAAAGGGGCGGCTAAGAAAATACACATGCTTGTAGCGGCAGCGCGACAATACTATGATCATGAAGTACACCTTCTGAACTTCCCCCTGGCTGGCGGCCATCTCGTAGACACCAAAATCCAGCTGGGCCTGCTTGCCATAGGGCAAGTCCTCCACTGCCATGTACTCCCGCCTTTTCTTCTGTTTTGTCGGTTTAGGGATGTGGTAAACTTCGCGAAGGTATTTCACAAAGCCGGTTACGGCTCGCCGGCTCACCTTTAGGCCCGGGTAGTGCTCCAATAACCAATCGTGTATCTGGTAGGAAGACAGGTCCGGGTGGGCCGCCAGGCGGGCCTTTATCGGCTCTTCATAAGGGCTTAGCTTGCCTTGCTTTTTGCGAACCTCCTTTACCCACTCCAGAAACTCCTGCTCGCTCATCTTCGCATAAAAATGAGCTGTCGTC
>JACJYA010000032.1 GCA_020636315.1 Lewinellaceae bacterium | reverse complement strand
CGGAAGTGCCCAGGTATTTATCGCGGGCGACGCGTTCCTCGATGCGTTCGATGATCTTTACCGTAGTATCCAGGCCCACATCGGAAGTGATCAGGATGTTCTCCAGTTCGTCGAGCACTTCATCATCGACGGTGGTTTTTCCGGCGACGGCCTTGGTGAGTTTTCCAAAGAAGCTTTCCTTGGTTTTTTCCAGCCCCTTATCGAGGTCTTCCTTTTTTTCCTTGCTGAAGAATTTGTTGAAAAAGCTCATGTCCGGATTTTGGTGGAATTTTTGTGCGGAAAAATGAGAAGGGGCTTTTCTTCCGTGAAAGAAAAGCCCCTTCCATTATACTGTAGTGGTAATTGACTATTTGCTGGCGAAGAATTCCTTCACCTTGTCTTTGTGGATCATCACCTCTTTGTAGGTGTATTTGCCGGTCTTCGGATCCTTGATGCTTTTCACTACTTTCACGTGGTCGCGGCCGGAACCGGCGTTGGCGCTACGTTGGGCGACCCTTGCGTTTTTAGAAACTTTAGCCATTTTACGAAGCTTTTAAAAAGTTATAGAGACAATTTCCTCAAAAATAACAATAACACCAATCTGTCGCAACTCTATAACGCGCTTATTTAATCTCGCGGTGAACAGTGACTTTCTTGAGAATGGGGTTATATTTCTTCAGCTCGAGGCGGTCCGGCGTGTTTTTGCGGTTCTTCTGGGTAACGTAACGGGAAGTACCCGGCATGCCTGAGTTCTTATGTTCGGTGCATTCCAGAATGATCTGTATGCGGTTTCCTTTGCTCTTCTTAGCCATCTTCCTTAGGGTTTAAGAATCTTAAAATTTAACGCCCGTATTGATGCCCTTGCGTTCCATCTTCTGAACGTACTCATAAACGCCCATCTTGTCGATAGACCGCATGGCCGCTGCGGATACTTTCAGGGTAACCCAGGTATCTTTTTCCGGCACGTAGAAACGCTTCTTCTGCAGGTTGGGCAGAAAACGGCGCTTGATCTTCCGGTTGGAGTGGGAGACCGTATTTCCCGTTATAGGGCGCTTTCCAGTCAATTGGCAAACCTTAGACATCTCTTTTACTTTTTAGTTGTGACTCCGGCAGGATTTCCCGACTGTACATCCGTAACGCTCGCTTCGCTCGCTAACGCCTGTATCGCCGGGATAAACTTCTCATCCTGCTGTCTTCCTGGTGACTCCGGCAGGATTCGAACCTGCAACCTCCTGATCCGTAGTCAGGTGCTCTATCCAATTAAGCTACGGAGCCATTTTTTCAATAGCGGTTCCTTTTTTTCACCACTCCGGCTGGATTCGAACCTGGAACCTTCCCGATTCAAGATCGGGATGCTCTATCCAATTAAGCTACGGAGCCTGTTTTTTCAATGCGGATGCAAAGATAAGGCTTTATTCTTTCCGGCAAAAGGTTTTATTGGATTTTTTCCAGAGCTTTCTTCGCTGCCGACAGGCTACATCCAATAACAATGCTTATATAGGGAATAGTTCAGCGGAATAGTGAAAATTTTCCGCCGGACGGAAACTACCCTTGTTTTTACAGGTAAGGAGCATTCATGAATGGCCTGCCAGGGCTGCTATTTAATATGCTGCTACATTACAGGCCCGGATTTTTGATCAGGCTGCACAAAGATGCATCTGTGTGAAAACCAGAACTTTGAAGGCCAATTTTTTAATTTTGGTAAATTAGGACAAAAATATTACTTAGTGGGAAACCGCAAACACCCCCAACGATTTGTGTCAGGGAGGGCTGCCTTTTCAAATTGGCAACTGCTGGCCCCCTGTTTACTTCTGTTATGGATCGGAGGATATGGCCAGCATCTTACCCTTTCCCGCCAGTTCATTTTCGATGAAATGTCCAGGATGGGAGCCAATACCTTTCTGGAAGACAGCTACGGGTTCATCTGGATAGGAGCCGGCGGGCTATACAGGTACGACGGATACACTATCCAACCCTACAGGCCAGTATTACATGATTCTGCCGTCGCCTCGGCCGGAGCTGTTTACGCTTTGCTTGAGGACTCGAAAAACAGGATCTGGATCGGCGCTTCAAACGGGCTGTTCCTGTATGACAGAGAAACAGATCAAATCGAGCGGAAACTGGTAAAAAAAGCCCAAAGAAACGGGCGGGGCTTTGGCATTTTATCACTTTTAGAAGACAGGGCGGGCCGGCTATGGATAGGAGATGAAGAGCATTTGATGGTGATGGAAGGCCCGGATGACATTCGGGTTGTTGAGGGCATCAGCCTGAACATAAGGATACAGGTGAACGTAGGTTTTACTACTATCCTGGAAGGTAAAAACGGAGAAATAATAGCGGCTAGCAGAGAACGCCTTTGGGTGATTGGCGACGATTATTGCGCCGAACCGTATTTACCGGACAAATGGGCCGGATCCGCAGTTGAGCATCAGATCCTGGATGCGGCAACAGATGAGGAGGGCCTCATCTGGATAGCTACTACGGATGGGCTCTGGCAATTTGATCCGGTGAAAAAGGCCTTCTCACAGAAGGGATTGCCCAGCGGCGTTGGCAATGTTATTCAGAAGGTTATTATTGGAAAAGAAGATGAGATCTGGCTTGGTTCGCTGAACACAGGCCTGTTCAAACTGAAAAACGGGAAGGCCGAACGATATGTACACGACCCCGACAATCCCTATAGCTTAATGGGTAATAATTTCAGGGAGCTGATGTTCGACCACTTTAACAATTTGTGGATAGGGGCCATGGCCGGGATCAATAAGATTAATTTTGGCCAGCAAAAACTACCGTTCTATCAGATCGACCCGGGCCCTCACCGGCGCAACAATTATACTCATCGGGTTTTACGGGACCATTTGGGCGGGTATTGGTTTCGGCTGATAAACCTGGGGCTGGGCTACAGCTCACAATTGGGAGGGGAATTTGAGGTCCTGCTCCAACCGGCCCCCAATACCAGTATTGAAGAGATCAAGCATTTTTGCGTGGATGAAGATGGGAATGTTTGGGTGATCACCCTAACCAACGGTTTGTATAAGTTTGAAAAAGGACAGAAGCGTTATAGCCACATTAGCCTTGGCGATTCTTTGCGGACGGCAGACCCCCTCGATATCATAGCCGATAAAAAAGACAGCCGGCACCTCTGGTTTTCTTCCCGATTCGGATTGTGCCGGGTAAACCGTTCCACTTTCAGTCGAAAATGGTTTGCCCCAAAACTGAGCCTGCCCTGGCTAGACGGAGATGAAATAGATGCAATTGACCAGTCGGATGATGGCAATATATGGTGCAGGTTGAGGTCAAAGGGGAGCAACCTAATGGGCTATTTCGATATAAAAAAGGAAAAATTTGTCGCGGAACCCGGCCGGCCCGGCCATCCCAGTTCATTTGCCTTCAGCAGTACCCGCCATGTCCGGTCAGTACCTGGAAATAAGGTCTGGGTGGGTACAAACAATGGACTGATCATTATTGATGCTACGAATAATACCTATACCCATTTAACGGAGAAAGATGGCTTGCCGGGCAAAAACATCCAAAGCATAACGCCGGACCTGGAAGGAAATATCTGGATTGCAGGATCCTATAAAATTTGCAAATACGATGGGGTTGGTTTTCAGTGCTATGATGCCCGCAATGGAATCGAAAATTTCAACTACTCGAGTGCTGCTTTGGGAAAGGATGGGAGAATTACCTTCGGCGGCAGGAATGGCATCTATTCCTTTTACCCAAATGAAATTGAGTTTAAAGTAGATACAGTACGCCCGAAAGTATATCTTACCAATTTCAAGGTATTCGATAAGCAGCAGCCCCTCGGCCAGGCTTTCGAATTGGTTAAAGAAATCACCATTCCCTTTATAGATAATGTGATCGCCTTCCAATTCACCACGCTTCATTCTCCCCATTCCGAACGTTGCCGATACCGCTATAAACTGGAGGGGTTTGAAAAAAACTGGGTGGAAACCGGCCATGATGTTCGCCAGGCTACCTATACCAACCTTTCTCCCGGCAAGTACACTTTTAAAGTCCGGGCCGCGAATGCCGATGGTTTTTGGACAAATGAAGAAGATGAGTTGAGTGTAGGCCTAACCATCCTCCCCCCCTGGTACCGTACCTGGCTGGCCTATTTTCTATACCTACTGGCCTTTGCCAGTTTACTTTTGTTCATACGCCGCTACGAGTTGCGGCGGCAACTGGCCAGGGCAGAAGCCAGGCAGCTAAAGGAGCTCGACGCCACTAAAACCCGGCTTTATACCAACATCACCCATGAGTTCCGCACTCCGCTCACCATTATCACCGGCATCCTCGGCCACCTGGAGAGCAGGGTGGATTTTACGGCCAGAAACGACCTGAAACGGGTTCAGCGCAACGCCCGGCAGCTGCTTAGCCTGGTCAACCAGATGCTCAGCCTCGCCCGCCTGGAAAGTGGTAATTTACCGGTAAACAACGTGAAAGCCGATGTCATCACTTTTATTAAATACCTGCTTGAGTCCTTCCATTCCCTGGCAGAAGAAAAAAATATTTCCCTGCAATTCGATTCATCTGTGGACGGCCTTATCATGGATTTCGATGCTGAAAAACTGCGGCAGATAGTAGGCAACCTTTTGTCGAATGCCGTCAAGTTTACACCTCAGGGAGGGTGGGTTAGAGTGGAAATAGGCCGTTGCGTGTTGCCGGGCGCTGGTTTGGCCATCCAACCACGGCCAACCAACAACACCCAACTGAAGGCTGGAACCTATCTCTCTATTGTTGTCTCGGACTCCGGTGTTGGCATCCCAAAAGATGAACTCCCCAATGTCTTTAACCGATTCTATCAGGTGGACGATTCCTCTACTCGTTCCGGCGAAGGGACAGGTATCGGACTGGCGTTAACCAGGGAACTGGTGAAATTGCTGGGCGGACAGATTGATGTAAAAAGTGAATCGGGAAAAGGAGCGAAATTTATAGTCTTATTGCCGGCCACAAACGATGCGGAGGTTTCAGCTATTCACTCGATTGGCCCATTTGCCGGGCCTGCAGATGATATGGTAACGCCATCAATGGAATCAACGGTTCCGATTACCACCGAGGCATCGCTGCTTTCCACATCCGCAACATCGAAAACACCGAAAGAAACCTTACTCATCATTGAGGATAATCCTGACGTTACCCATTACCTCACTACCATCCTCAACCGCGATTATTATATACTGACGGCTCCAAACGGTAAAACCGGCCTCGAAATAGCGCAACAGAGAATGCCCCATCTCATCCTCAGCGATGTGATGATGCCGGAAATGGATGGTTACGAAGTCTGCCAACAATTGAAAGCGGATGTCAACACCAGCCATATCCCCATCATCCTGCTCACCGCCAAGGCCGACTTCGACTCCCGCATGGAAGGCCTGGAATATGGCGCTGATGCCTATCTTGCCAAACCCTTTGAAGAAAGAGAATTGCAGTTACTCCTTAAAAAGCTGTTAGAAAACAGGGAGCGCCTGCGGCAGTTTTACACCTCCGGCGGCTTCATCAGCCGGAGCGCTTCCTCCCCATCCCCTGATGAACCACTCAACATCAGAGACCAGACATTTTTCCGTCAATTGGTATCAACAGTCGAAGATCACCTCAGCGACCCTTCCTTTTCAGCGGAAATGCTGAGCCGGGAATTATATATGGCCTATTCGACCTGCCTGCGCAAAGTGAAGGCCGCCACCGGCAAAACGGTAAACGAGTACATCAGGCATATCCGTATGCACCGGGCCGCCCGTATGTTAGCAGATGAGCCCGAACGAACCATTACCAGCATTGCCCTGGATGTAGGCTTCACCTCCAGTTCCTACTTCAGCCGGGAGTTCAGGAAAGTGATGGGTTGTTCGCCTACGGCCTTCAGAGATCAGAGGAAATAAAGTTTAGGCTTAGGTTCAGGTTGAGAAGGCCTCAGCCTCAACCTCAACCCCAACCTCCTTTTCCCAATTTGGAAGAATCCTGCCAACATTTGAAAGAATCGTGCAAATCCCGCCACAGAGAACATTCCAAATTACTCACCATGTTCAAAGGATCCATTGACAACCACCCTGTTTAACCTAAAACTTCCAAAAATGAAACAATTTTTCACTCTTGTCCTTGTTCTATCTACTATTACCATGGCCCACGCCCAGGGGAAATGGGACCCCCTCACGCCCCTTCCGCCCGGCCCCAGAGAACGGGCTTTTCACTTCACTTTTGGCGATAAACTTTACGTCGGCCTGGGCCGCAGCCACCGGGGATATTCCGATATCTCGATCAATGAAAAGGATGTCTGGTCTTATGATTTTGCTACCGACACCTGGCAGGAACATGGGAATTTCCCGGGCACCCCTTTCCGGAATGCCGCCAGTTTTGTCATTGGAGACACCGCTTACATCGTTACCGGGCACGACGGTTCGGACTATGTCGATTTTTTCTGGAAATACCATCCTGCCACGGATACCTGGGAAGAACTGCCCCCATTTCCAGGCGGTGTTCAATCCTTCCCCGTTGCTTTTACCATAAATGACAAGGGGTACGTCACGCTGGGGGGTATAGGTTCAGACCAGCCGGATAATACGGTTTATCACACCTACCTTCTGGAATACGACCCTGCTACGGGAAGCTGGACAGAGCGGAGCGATTTTCCCGGAGAAGGCCGCTGGAGGGCTTTTTCTTTTGTGATCGATGGGAAAGCTTACGTGGGGGGAGGCAGCCGGGAGCGAGAAAGCGGCCTCTTATTCAGCGACACTTACCGGTATGACCCGGTGACCGACAGCTGGGCCGAAGTTGCTCGCTTTCCGGAGGGCTGGGGCCTTGGTTGTTTTTCCTTTTCCCTGGAGGGCAGGGGATATGTAGGGGAGGGCGCCCGCTCTTTGTATGATGAAAATTACCGGACCAAAGTCTGGGAATACGACCCGGCAGTTGACGCATGGGCGCACATCTCCAATATGCCCGGTTCTCAGCAGGGAAGGATATTGGCCTATTCCGGTGTCCATAATGGTAAAGCTTATGTAGGAGGCGGGAGAAACTATTCTGACTATACGCTCTATGACCCTTTTTTTGATGATTTCTATGTGTGGAATAAAGATGACCCGGCAGAAATGCCTGCATACAGCAATTGGCAAAGTGTGGGGCGCGGAGAAGCAGATACTACCCAGCTGGGCATTTTTTCCATTGCTGCAGTGAGCGAGGATACGATCTGGGCACTTCCTACTGTGGCTTTGACTGCTCCGCAGGCGCCATTGGAAATAATGCGGACCACCGACGGCGGGAATGAATGGGTAACGGCCACGATCGATCCTGAAAGGTCCTTTTACAGAGCCAGCATCTTTGCCAGAAATGGCCGCGAGGCCTGGGTAATGGGAACCCAGGGTATGGGTGCTTTTTTCGACGGCCAGGCCGCTGTCTATCATACCACAGACGGTGGCCAGAGCTGGGAGCTGAAACTGGATTTCATGGACAATATCATAGAAGAAGGCATAGGGATACATTTTTTTGATCAGAACACAGGCCTGTGCTGGGGCAATAACTGGTCCGACTCCTATTTGGTGATCTACCGCACTGCCGACGGCGGCGCCACCTGGGAAATGGTGGACAGCCCCAACCTGCCGGAGCCAGGCAGCTGGCTGGCCGGCTATTCTCCCTCCGGCAACAACATGTACGACGCCGTCGGAGACACCATCTGGATCCCTGCGGACATTCAGGTCCTTCGCTCTACCGACCGCGGCGTTACCTGGACGGCCACCGAGTCCTTTCCTTCTTCCAGTTATTCCCTGGCCTTCGAAGACGCTCAGCATGGTATGCTCACCAGTGATAATTTTTTCAACATGCTGCGCAGCCGCGCCTACGTTACGGAAGACGGCGGCGCTACCTGGGCGGAAGTCGATATTCCGGAAACACCTCTGGCGGTTTCCATCGAGCATATCCCCGGCAGCCCCGGGGCTTACGTAGCGCACAGCACTATGTTTCCTTCACCCAAAATGGTTTACACCCCTAATTTCGGGCAGGAATGGTTCATTGTGGAAGCTCCGCCCACCATGCACACCTTGCAGTTCCTGTCCAGAGACGTAGGCTTTGGCGGTGGCCCCATCCTCCGTGATCATGAGGTTGGAGTTTATCGCTGGCAGGGAGATTTTGAGGAAATTATGACGAGTACGGAACCCGCCCGGGTGAATCCGGAAGCACGATACCAGGTGTTTCCCAACCCGGTAGTAAGTTCAGTGACGGTTCACAATCCGGGAGGCTTTTTGATCAGTTCGGTATCGGTGCTGGATAGCCGGGGCAGAACGGTGTTGAACAAGGTAGTAGGACATCGGCAGGAAAGCGTTGAAGTTATGCTTCAAGATCTGCCGTCTGGTTTTTATATCATACGGATACAGGACGAAAATGGCCAACAGGCCGGGAGGATACTGAAAAAATAAGAGGTGGGAATGGTGGCCAGCCATCCACAGTCCGCCATTGCCCCATCTGCCAGTAACATGAGTCATCCCGAATTTTATTTCAGGCCTTCAGCCTGACATTTGGGCTGGAATTATTTTCCCCGGGCGAGGCCCGGGGCATCAATGTAACAGCCTTTCAGGCTGAAAGCCTGACAAATTGCAGCTTGGGGCACCGCCCCAAGCCTGAAAGAAACAGATAACTCAGGCTGAAGGCCTGAAATAATGTCCCAGAGGATATCATTTTGAAATTTGGGATGACTCATGCTATTGCGCAGGCCTTTTAGGTTTGAATCTGGCCTTTTGCTGGTAATAGCGCTGGGAAGCTGTTCCGTGGCGCCCACAAAGTGATCAAAGTGATCCAGAATAACTTCAACAGGATCTGGGCGCCTTTATATGGGCTCCACCTGGACAGGCTTAGTACCCGGTAGTACTGATGGAAACGTTTTTCCAACTGTAGGCCAACCGCTCGAAGAGCTCTGCATACCGTGCGCCGTCCAACTACCAGGATGCCATTGGGCTCTTCCAAAATGCTAAAGTCGAGTTTAGAGTATATTCAAAGCCTCCAGGTACCGTTCATACACTGCACTCCCGGCCACTTCCGGAAACTCCGCTTTGATCCGTTCGGCCATTTTCAGCCCTTCTTCTCTCCAGCCATTGTCGCTGTAGTATTCGAGCAGGGCCATCATGGCAGCCGCCTTTTGGTTGGAGCCCGGGTAAGCCTGCAGAAAGGCCTCATACCCGCCGGGAGCTTCGATCATTCCGTTTTCCGGGTCCCTGGCGTTGATATCTGTGATATAGAAGGCGGCAGCGGCGCTAAAGGGGCTGTCCGGATACTTTCTGAGGAATTCCTCCAGCCGGCGCAGGGAAAGAGACTGGTCGCAAACATTTTCGCCGAGCCAGCCGGTGCGGCAGGCCTTGCGGAACAGTAAAGCCTCCCGAAATTGAAAAGCTTCCCTGGTTTCGGAAACGGCGCGCAGGCTGTCGCGCTCCCGCTGCAGAGAGCGGAGCTCTTCAATGCCGTAGCTGTAGGCCGGGCCGTAATCTTCCAGAAGTGCTTTATGGGTGGATTGATATATGGAATCCAGCTGCAGCACTTCCCCGAACTTACCCTCACCGGCCAGGGCCCTAAGAAAGGGAAAGTAATTCTTCTCCAGCAGAGCCGAATCCACCTCCTGTGACAACAGCGCCTCAAAAAAGGTGTTGCGAAACAGCTCATATTCCCAGATGTTGGGCGCCAGGTATTCGTGCAGCCGGGATGGATGAATGGCCAGAAACGCGCTGAAGTGCTGTTCCAGCCACCGTGCCTTTTTCATATAGGCATAGAAGGATGGAGTTTGCCGCAGGCCCAGCGAGTCTATCACGGCCTCATACCGCTCTTTTTGGCGGGCGTACCAGGGCATGTCAAATTCAGCCCTGTGCGCGTGGAGATAATCCTTACTGTATATGGAAAAACGGCCGTCAAACAGGAAATAGAGGTGATCTTCATCGGCAAAGAACTGGTGCAGGCGGGTGCTTACGGAAATGGGGTACTGGTGCACCCGGCCGGTATTTTTATCGAAAGAGAACAGCCCGGAGGCCGAGGCGACCCAGAACCGGGAGCTGTCATTTTGCCAATGCCACGAAAAGGGCATAGGCAGGGCCAGGCGGATCGACTCCCCCGATAAGCTCTCCAGGTCCCACCATACCAGCTTATCGGCAAAACAGGCTCGAAAGGTGTGCCCTTCGATAAAACGCCCGGGTGCGCTGACACGAAAAGGACACTCGTGGTTTCGCCTGCCGTCCACAATGAGGTTGATGCCGTTGCGCAATCTTCCCGGGGAATAGACGATAAAACTGTCCTGCTCCAGAAAGTCGTTGAACCCATCCGGCAAATCCACTTCACCGATCCGGTTGATCTTTTTCAGCGTTCCGCTCGCAGGGTCATACTGATGGCTGTTGATAACCAGCCCGAACCGTTCCGTTTCTCTTACGTCGAATATCTCGTGGGTGGGGAAATCGGTAATGGTGTCGAGGATATGCATTGCTTTATTCATCAGGATCAGCCCGAGCTGATTTTCCGCCACCACCACATAATGATCCAGGACATACATTTTTCCACAGGAACGGGCAGAAGAAGGCAGAAAAGTGCCGTCCCGGGAGAGGTACCGGTACAGCCCGTTGCTTTTATTGCAGATCCACAGGCCGGCGCCTGGCCCCTCTTCCGCCACGACATCCCATTCGCGGTAAACCTCTCCCTTGAGCTGCTTCATCAACTTCGCCTGCAGGGGCATCGCTTCCTCCGGCAGTTCAATGAACCGGGCCGTATCCGGAGCGTCCAGGTTTACCCATTCCAGCACGTTCCGGCGGTTGAAGTGCCACAGGCGGTTCTTTTCGCTTCGAAGCATCCTTATGAAGGAGTGGGGCTCGGTATTCAGGGGATAGTGGCGGAAGGAATCTATCGGGAAACTGATGTAATTGCCAGAGTGTTCCTCTTCGGATATATCGGCCCCGGCGGCCGCTTCTTCCACCTTATTCCGGCAACCGGTAAGGAGAAAAAGCAAGAAGGAGAAAAGCAGCAACCTCATTGGAAAACATTTTTATGACGATATTCCAAAAAAAAGGTTTTCTGCCGAAAAATGCCGGGGGGATGTGTATTCGTACCAGATAAATGATCAAGCGTGGGCATTGGCCTAAGGTTGGACAGAGAGGCATGCGTCATCCCGAATTTCAGGCTTAGGGCAGGCGTCACCTTTTGCGGGGGAAGGGCTCAAGGAGAAGGCGACGCCTTTTGCCTGTTTGGGCCCCAGGCGTGAAAGCGTCGCCTTAGGTGGCCAGAAACCCGCCATCCACAACAAAATTGCTGCCCGTGACCCAGGAAGCCTGATCGCCCAGCAGGTGCAAAACGGTATGCGCAATATCTTCGGGCAGCCCCAGGCGCTTCATCGGCAGCTTTTGGGCCGTTTCTTCCAGGATCTCATCGGGGTTGTCGAAGGCTTTGACGGAATTGTGGAGCAGCGGGGTGATGACCTGCGCCGGAGACACCAGGTTGATGCGGACCTCCGGGCTGTAATCCCGGGCCAGCTGCCGCACCAGGGCCGGCAGGGCGCCTTTTGATGCCGAATAAGCGGGGTGGTTGGGAAAGGCGTGAAAGGCCGCCACCGAGCCGATGATGACGATGCTGCCGCCGCCCCCTTTCTGCATTTCGGGAATGGCGTATTTCAACAGGTAGAACACAGCATTGAGGTTGGTGGACACGGTCTCCTGCCAGTCCTCGACGGAGAGGGTATGCAGCTTGCCGATCCCCAGCCGGCCGGCCGAAAGGGCCAGCATGTCCAGGCGGCCGAAGCGGCCCATGGCTGCCTGCACGAGAGCCTCATTGGCCTCCGGCCGGGTAATGTCTCCGGCGACAAAGTGAGCGTTCGGGCCCAGTTGCTGTTCCAGGTTGCGCCCGCGCTCCTCATCGCGGCCGCTGAGGACTACCCTGGCGCCTTCACGGATGAGGGCAGCGGCAATACCCTGGCCGATACCGCTGGTGGCGCCGGTGATGATGGCTGTTTTATCCTTGAAAAAGCTCATTCTGTGGTGTTTTTCGGCTTATCCTGTGAAGCCTCTTCGGTCTTGGAGGAATCGGCCACCATTTTCCGGATCTTTTTTACCTCTTCAGGCGTCAGTTCCCTCCACTCCCCCACTTTAAGGTTGCCGAGCCGGACGTTCATGATGCGGGTGCGCTTCAGCCGGGTGACGTCGTAACCCAGATATTGGCACATGCGGCGGATCTGCCGGTTCATGCCCTGGATCAGGATGATCTTAAAAGTGTGGGCATTGAGCTGTTCCACCTTACACTTTTTGGTGACGGTGCCCAGTATGGGCACGCCGTTGCCCATTTTTTTGATAAAATCAGGGGTAATGGGTTGTTTAACCGTGACGATGTACTCCTTTTCGTGTTGGTTGCCCGCGCGGAGGATCTTGTTGACGATATCACCATCATTGGTCAGAAAGATCAGCCCCTGGGAGGGTTTATCAAGGCGGCCGATGGGAAACAGGCGTTGCGGATGGCCGATATAACGGATGATGTTCTTCTTCTCTTTGGAGTCGGTGGTGCAGACGATACCCACCGGTTTGTTGAAAGCGATGTACAACGCCTCCGGTTTGGCCCGCAGGGGTTTGCCGTCAACAGACACCTCGTCGCCTTCGAAGACCCGGTTGCCGCGCCGGGCGGGCTGGCCGTTGATCGCGACGCGCCCTTCCTCGATCATCTGGTCGGCTTCCCGGCGGGAACAGATGCCGGTGCTGCTGATGTATTTGTTGAGGCTTACGGAATTTTCGTTGGACCTGTCCACTAATATTTGTTTAAAGCGTATCCACAATCTCCTTCCAGAGCTTTTCCCGGATGATCTTGACGGAATATTCCTTTGCCGCATCCAGTTTCACCTTCCCCGGGTTGGCGCCCACGACCAGGAAGTCCGTCTTGCCGGAGATGCTGCCCGTGGGGAGGGCGCCCAGCTTGCGGGCGGTTTTTTCCAGCTCGGCGCGGGGGGCATCCAGCTTGCCGGTGAAGACGATCTTTTTGTTTTGCAGCGTCCGCCGGTAAGCCTCGTTCAGCATTTTGAGCCAGGTTTTTTCGGTGATCTTTTTGACGCCTTTCTCCTCGGCGGCCTTCAGTTTGGTGGCGCCGGGATCTTTGCCCACCACCAGATAGTCGGTATTTCCGGAAACGGCATCCACAAAGTTGGCGCCCACAACTCTCACCTTTTCGGCGTGGGCATTGCGGCTCTCGGAGAGGGCGCCGGTGAAGACGATGGCCTTACCGTCCAGGGCGCCGGAAAAGGTCCGTCGCTTTTTGATGCTGGCGGAAGGCGCTTTCGGCTTACGGGGCGCCTTTTTGCCCGGCGCCGGTTTGGAGCTCAGGGGGATCATGGCCTCCACCGAATCGAAAAGTTGCTGCACCGCCTTTGACCCGGCGGCGCCTTTCCAGCGGGTGAGGTCGAGGTATTGCAGCCGGCGGTACCCAAAGGGGAGGCGCGTCTTGCCGATCAGCACCGGCATCAGGATCTTTCGCTCCAGCCCTTCGTAGGCCTCCTCCAGCACCCAGGGAGATTCTACGGAGTTGCCCGACCAGAGCACCACGATGCAGCCGGCATCGTCCAGCGCCTTGGAAATGGCGCGGTCGAAGGCCTTGCCCGGTTTGATCTTTTTGTCCCACCAGACTTTCCAGCCCTTTTGCTCAAAAACATCAGCAAGCGCTTTGGCCTTTGGCCGGTCCTTGCTGGAGTAGGAAATGAAGATGTGGCTCATAGATTTTCGTTGTTCCGGTATTTGTCTGTATTACGGGCCTAATTCCTTTTTCCCGGCAACCATGCCCTCATCGTACTCCGTAAACCCGCTGTTCAGGAAATCCTCGAATGCAGCGTTTATCCTGATAAAGGCGAGCATATCGTGGTTGAGGATCATCTCGGTGTCCGCCAGGCCGTTCTCCACCGCTTTTTTCAAACAGGAGAACCCATCGCTGGTATTTTCCAGCACGGAATGCGCGCAGGCCATGTGAAAATAGATCTCCGGATCTTTGGGGTCCTGTTCCAGGGCCTGCTCAAATTCGGCCAGGGCCTCTTCAAGGGCATACTCCTTCAACTCCGCCAGGCCCCGTTTTTTTGCCTTATTCACCGGCTTTTTAGGCTTGGACCCGAATGGCACAGGGACATTTTCCTGGACCAGCTCTCCATTCCTGATCAGGTCCAGGGCCACCTGCATGCCGTCAGTCAATTTGGAAGTCAGAATATATTTGACATCGGCGCCATTTTCCGGGATCGCAAAATAGTGGTTGGTTCCCCAAATGGAAGACTTTTTGGAAACCACCTGGCCATTGACGATCACCGTTTCTTCGCCCAGCCAGTTGTTGTGAAATTCAATGATGGTATTGCCGGAGGTTATTTTCTTATACTGCATAACTGGACTCTAATGAATTTTTAATCATAACTTATCCGGTCGCGGATCGACCCGTCTTTGCGGTGGATGATCACATCGGCGCCGTAGTTGCGGGCGATGTCCCGGGCGCGGCCTATGGCGTCCTCCTGGTAATCAAAGACCGCCGTATAGCGTTCATTGCCCTCGCCTTTCACCGCCCATCCTTCCGGGTGGGGCACCACGTGCTGGTTGTGGGTAGGCGGCCGGGTCCGGACGCCCATATTTTTCAGAATGATCTTTCCCACCTTTTTGGCGAGGTTGGCCCAGAAGCTGGATTCACGGATGTCTGGCATGGTTCAATGATTGAAGGGATGAATACCGGTAGTTAGATGGTAAGCACTTCGGAAGTGCCTTCTATCTTGCCTGACTTACTGCGGCACTGTAGCGCCAGTAAGGGCGACCGGGTATCACCACTGATTATTATTACGTTCATTACCTTCAGGAACGAGCGTTTAAGATAGCTTTTTGTATTGTTTTTTACCACTTTTCATCCATGCGGAGCTGATAATTATCATTACAGGCTTACGGGTTGCATCGTATATTGAACATTCAAAACCCCACGCCTTTCATGAACTGGCACCTCATCAGCGGACAAGAAGCGCTCGAGATGGCCGGCAGCCGGCCCGGCGGGCTCACGGCCCCGGAATCAGAAGAACGGCAGGCCAAATACGGCCCTAACCGGCTGGCGGAAAAAAAGAAGAAACCGGCCTGGCTGATGTTGGCATCCCAGTTTCAGGACGTTATGATCCTGATCCTGATCGCGGCAGCCATCATATCGGGGCTGGTGGGCGACCTGAAGGACACCATCGTTATCATTATCATTGTTGTGCTGAACGCCGTGGTCGGATTCGTCCAGGAGTACCGGGCCGAAAAAGCCCTGGAGGCCCTGAAAAAGATGTCGCCCCCTTCTGCAACCGTATTGCGCGGCGGCTCCCCGATGCAGATAGATGCTGCACTGCTGGTTCCGGGCGACATAGTGCTGCTGGAAGCCGGCAATATGATCCCGGCGGACCTTCGCCTGCTGGAGGCCCATTCCCTGAGGGTCGAGGAAGCTTCCCTGACGGGAGAATCCCTGGCCGTGGAAAAACAGGCAGGAGAACTGGAGGAAGAAGAACTGTCACTGGGGGACCGCACCAACATGGCCTACAAGGGCACCACGGCTACTTACGGGCGGGGCAGCGGCCTGGTGGTAGCCACCGGTATGGATACGGAGATCGGCCGCATTGCCCGCATGCTGCAGGAGGAAGAACCGCAGACCCCGCTTCAGAAACGGTTGGGAGAATTTGGGAAAAAGCTCTCCCTGGCGGTGCTGGGCATTTGTGCGATCATCTACGGGGCGGGGCTTTTGCAGGGCGAAGATTCCCTTTATATGCTGCTGACGGCCATCTCGGTGGCTGTTGCCGCCATCCCCGAAGCGCTGCCGGCGGTAGTGACCATTGCCCTTGCTCTGGGCGCCCGGCGCATGGTGCGCAAGAACGCCCTCATCCGCAAGCTGCCGGCAGTGGAGACCCTGGGCTCCGTCACCTTCATCTGCACGGACAAAACCGGAACGCTCACGGAAAACCGGATGACGGTCACCGAGGCCTGGACGCCCCGCTCCTCCCCTTCCGGGCTGGCCCTGCGGCCGGAAGATGCCCTTTTGTTGTGCATGTCCCTCAACCACGATGTGCAAAGAAATCATGAAGGCGAACTCACCGGTGAATCGACGGAGGTAGCCCTGGCCGCCTATGCCGAAGCGCATCCTGCGCCGCCCGGTTTCAAGCGGGAACAGTACCCCAGGGTGGCGGAACTGCCCTTCGACTCAAGCCGCAAAATGATGACCACCGTGCACGAATACGACGGCCGTTTCCTGGTGGTCACCAAAGGAGCGCTGGAATCCATACTCGCCGCCTGCGACGACCCGGATGAGCAGGCCCTCACCGCCGAGGCCGAACGCATGGGGCAACAGGGCCTGCGCACCCTGGCCTATGGGTGCCGCCTCCTCGATAAATTGCCCGGAAAGATCAGTTTTACCACTCTGGAACGGGGCCTGGAAGTTGCCGGCATCGCCGGGATGATGGACCCTCCGCGCCCCGAGGCGGCACAAGCCATCGCCGATTGCAAAGCCGCCGGCATCGTGCCCGTGATGATCACCGGCGACCACCCGGATACGGCGGAGGCCATTGCCCGGCAGATCGGCATCCTGCAGGGCCCAACCGACCGGCTGGTCACGGGCGCCAAGCTGCGGCAGATGGCCGGGCACACTTTCGAGGAGAGCATTCACCGGATCAAGGTTTACGCCCGGGTCTCCCCCGAGCAGAAGCTGAAGATCGTCAAGGCGCTGCAGCGCAAGGGCCAGTTTGTGGCGGTGACCGGCGACGGGGTCAATGATGCTCCCGCCCTGAAGCGCGCCAACATCGGGATCGCTATGGGCATCACCGGGACGGACGTTTCCAAGGAGGCCGCTCACATGGTGTTGCTGGACGATAATTTCGCCACCATCGTCAAAGCTGTAAAAGAAGGGCGCCGCATCTTCGACAACATCCGCAAGTTCATCAAATACACCATGACCAGCAACAGCGGGGAGATATGGACCATCTTCCTGGCCCCTCTGGCGGGCCTGCCCATTCCCCTGCTTCCCATCCACATCCTGTGGATCAACCTGGTGACCGACGGCCTTCCCGGCCTGGCCCTCGCCGGAGAGCCGCCCGAGAAAGGGCTGATGAAGCGGCCACCCCGCGAGCCCGAAGAGAGCATTTTTGCCCACGGCCTGGCCATTCACATCCTTTGGGTGGGCCTGCTGATGGGAGCTGTCTGCCTGGGTACTCAGGCCTGGGCCCTTGCCCGGGAGGACCCCAAATGGCAGACCTACGTTTTCACCATCCTTTGTTTCAGCCAGATGGGGCACGTGCTGGCCATCCGCAGCGAATATTTCTTCCTTTTCCGGCAGGGCATTTTCACCAACCTTCCCCTCATTGGAGCGGTGCTGCTGACCTTCTTTCTGCAAATGGCCATCCTTTACATTCCCGCCCTGAACGAGGTCTTTTCCGTGCAGCCCCTTTCCTGGCGGGAACTCGGCGGCTGCCTGCTGGCCTCTTCTATCGTATTCCATGCAGTTGAGGGAGAAAAGCTGGTGAAGAGCTGGAGGCGGAAGGGGAAAATTGGCTGAGTGGGCATAATTTGGGAAAACTTAACCCCACTTGCCGTTTTTTTCCCAAACTATCTGATATTTGCAGCAATCCGAAACGAAAAACATGGCAAAGTATCTCGACAACTGGAAGCTCATCCTGGCCCTCTGCCTCACACTGGGGCTGGCGCCCTATTTTCCGGAGCCCCACATCTGGGGCAAGATCAAATGGATACGCGGCGGCGCAGTGGGAATGGGAGCGATCGACTGGTTCGATTTTGTACTGCACGGCTTTCCCTGGGTATTGTTGTTGCGGCTGATCATCAAGAGCATTCCCTGATGATGCAGCCGGCCATCATAATCGGCGCCGGGTTGAGCGGCCTGGTAACCGCCTACGAGTTGAAAAAGATGGGCATTCAGGCGCTCGTCCTGGAAGCCAGAGGGCGCTACGGCGGCCGCATCTGGACGCTGGAGGGCGAAGGCCGGGGCACTCCCCTGGAAATGGGCGCCACCTGGTTCGGCGACAAACACCAGCATCTGATAGCCCTGCTGCTGGAGCTGGGCGTAGGCTATTTCGACCAGTATCAACAAGGCACCGCCCTGCTGGAATCCATGTCTTTTGCCCCACCCCAACGTTTTGACCTTCCCGCCGCGGAAGAACCTTACCACCGGATACAAGGAGGCAGCCGTTCACTCATCCAGGC
>JACJYA010000031.1 GCA_020636315.1 Lewinellaceae bacterium | reverse complement strand
CGGGGATGAGGATGAAATCGGGCCGCTTACCCGCCGGGAGGGCCACTTTGTCCGGATCAATGAACTGGTTGTGCTCGCTCAGTATCAGAAAGTTGTAACCGCGGCTGTGGTACCAGCGGGCTACAGCTTCCGGGGCAGAGTCGGCATGGCCGCACAGCACGGTGTGGCAGTGGGTGTTGCCCTTATACCATGTCGAAATTACTTTTGCCTGCTGGCCTTTACGGCCGGGAGTACAGGAGAGAAACATCAGGCACAAAGCACAACAGAGAATGATTGGTTTTTTCCTTTTCATGGTATGAAGATAAACAAATTCATTTCCCTCTGTAATTTTGAAAAGCTGGTCAATTTTTTAGGCAACAGCTTCATCGCTTTAGGTGAAAAGAGAATAATCCCCTAACTTGGCGCATCTACAAAAACCGTAAACATCATGAAGAATCATGCCATTTCAATCGCGGGCGCAATAGCCCTGTTTTTTTCTTTCGGCATACTGTTGCCTTCCTGTGGCGGCGGCAGCGACACCTCCGGCAGTTCCTCCACAGAGGCGAAGGAGCCTCCGAAATCCATGATCGCCGAAGAACCGGAACCGATAGAAGTATCGGCGGATGGTTCCACCGTTACCATCCATCTCACCGGCGATGATATGATGAAGTACAATCTCAACAGGATCGAGGTCAAGGAGGGCCAGAAGATCAAGTTGACCCTTACCCATGTCGGCAAAATGCCGAAAGAAGCGATGGGCCACAATTTTGTGTTGCTTCAGCCCGGTGTAGAACCCGCATCGTTTGCTGCCGAAGCAGCCAGGTTCAAGGACAACGACTACATCCCGGAAAGCGGAGAGGGCTTTATCGTGCATACCAAAATGGTCGGCGGCGGTGAATCCACCTCCATCGAGTTCGATGCACCGGCCAAAGGGAGTTATAAATTTATGTGCTCCTTCCCGGCCCACTACGTGAATATGCAGGGAGATTTTATTGTGAATTAATTCAAGCTCTAAGTCGCAGCCAAGCATTTCCAGCCTTCGTTCGCGCCAACGCTGCTGTGGCGGCGGCGCACCGGGGGCAAAGGCAGGAAATGCTTGTTCACTTTTTCTGCGGGCGCCGAGGCCTTTGCCACACTCCTGCGCTCAGGCAAGCTTCGGCACAATCGCAATGTGATAACCACCGAAAGAAGCTACTCAGCGGGCTTCGTTCACCGAACGTGCCGACGCGGGGGCAATTCGCCTGTTCAACCGGGGATAGTTGAGTTAACTGTGTCTGCGTCACGCAAACCCGCTGGTTCCAGAAACCAGAAACCCCAGAAACCCAGAAACCAGAAACCCAGAAACCCCAGAACCTTTCAAACAGTCCCTGCAACCGGATAAAATACACTGCTCTCTGTCCTTATCCCTCCAGCAACTCTTCCACCGCCTTTTCTACTTCCTCAAACGGAAACCCCTTCAATACCTCCTCCATCTTCCGCTCGATTTCCTCCAAACACAAATTGCCCAGGCTGCCCTCGTGCGAGTGGCGCAGTTCCTGTGGCGGTTCAAACTGCCCCTCCTCGATCTGTTTGCCCACCTTTTGGTAGGCTTCCCGGAAAGGAATCCCCTTAAGAACCAGTTCGTTGACCACCTCCACGCTGAAGAGGTACTGGTAGCGCTCGTCCTCTAAAATGGATGAGTTGACCTTGGCCTGAGGCAGAGCATAGGTAAGAATACCCAGGCAGTCCTTGAGGTGTTGAATGGCGGGAAAAATGCTCTCCTTCAGCAGCTGAAAATCCCGGTGGTAGCCGGAGGGCAGGCTGGTGGTGAGCTGGCTCACCTGTACGGGTAGGGATTGCAGGAGGTTACAGCGGGCGCGGATCAGCTCGAACACGTCGGGGTTTTTTTTGTGCGGCATGATGCTGGAACCGGTTGTCAGTTCGTCGGGGAAGGACAGAAAGGAGAAGTTCTGGCTGACGTAGAGCACCACGTCGGCGGCCAGTTTGCCGAGCGTGTGAGCCAGGGCGGCCAGGGCGTAGCTCAGAAAAAGCTCCGACTTGCCGCGGCCCATCTGGGCGTGGACGACGTTGTAATTCAGATCCCTGAAGCCCAGCAGGCGGGTGGTCATCGTGCGGTCCAGCGGGAAGGAGGTGCCATAGCCGGCCGCCGAGCCCAGCGGGTTCTGGTTGATGTTGTGATAGACACTCTGCAGCAACCTGAGGTCATCCACCAGCGACTCGGCAAAGGCGCTGAACCACAGGCCGAAACTGGAAGGCATGGCTGCCTGAAAGTGGGTGTACCCCGGAAGCAAAACGTGGCGGTGCTTCCCGGCCAATTGAATGAGGGTGATAAATAAGCGTTCGGTGAGCGCTGCGATCTCCTGCAGCTCCGCCCGAAAGTACAGGCGCAGGCCCACCAGGACCTGGTCGTTGCGCGAACGGCCGGCGTGGATCTTCTTGCCGGCATCGCCCAGCTCACGGGTCAGCAGCAATTCTATCTGGGAGTGTATGTCCTCGACCCCCTGTTCGATCTCCAGGTTCCCACTATTGGCTTTCTGATACAATTCCTTAAGTTTGGAAGAGAGCTTTCCCTGCTCTTCGGCGTTCAGGAGCCCTATCTTTTCCAGCATCCGGATATGGGCCAGCGACCCCAGGATGTCATAGGGCGCCAAATAGCGGTCCAGCTCCCGGTCCTGCCCGACGGTGAAGGCTTCGATCTGCTGGTCAACGGTGTAGCTTTTTTGCCAGAGTTTCATGAGAAAATTAATGGGTGAATGAATGCCCGCCTTCGCTAAAGCTTCAGACGGGTAAAAAGGAGTGAAGGCGTGAATCATGCCCGGATAGGCCGGAAGGGGAACGAATCCACGAATTAACGAGTCAACGAATCCCGAAACCTCTCCAAAAGCTCAATATACTTTTTTATTCCTGCTTGGATCTCACTGAGCCGGATGAACTCGTCCGCCGTGTGGGAGCGGGCCGAGTCCCCGGGCCCGATCTTAACGGTGGGGAAGGAGCAGAGCGCCTGGTCGGACAGGGTGGGGGAGCCGTAGGTTTCCATGCCCAGCGATACTCCTGCCTTTACCAGCGGATGATCCAGAGGGATGCCGCTGGGGCTGAGCCGGAAGGAACGGGCTGTCAGATCAGCCACAGTGTTTTCCTGCAATATTTCGAACACTTCGCGGTTGGTGTAACACTCCTGGGTGCGCACGTCGATGACGTATCGGCAGGCGTCGGGAACGACGTTGTGCTGGGAGCCGGCCTCTATCTGCGTTACCGTGGCCTTCACCGGCCCCAGGGCAGGGGACACTTTTTCGAAAACATGGCCCTTGATCCACCCGATGTCCTGCATGGCCAGGTAGATGGCGTTTACCCCTTCATCGCGGGCGGCGTGGCCGGCCTTGCCCCTGGCCACCGCATCGATGACCATCAGGCCGCGCTCGGCAATGGCCATCCGCATCTGCGTGGGCTCGCCGATGATGCCCACCGCAATTTCCGGAAGCTCTTCCAGTATGGAGGCAATGCCATTGGCGCCGGAGATTTCTTCCTCGGCGGTGGCGGCCAATACCAGGTTGAAGGGGAGGCCTTCTGTCTTATAATAATACAGAAAGGTGGCGATCAGGGAAACCAGCGGGCCGCCGGCATCGTTGCTGCCCAGGCCGTAAAGGGTGTCGCTTTCCAGAGTGGGGGTGAAGGGGTCCCGCTGCCATCCCTTGGCCGGTTTCACCGTATCGTGGTGAGAATTCAGCAGTAGGTAAGGCTTTTTCTCATCCTGGTATCTGGAGAATGCCCAGATGTTGTTGCCCTTACGGTGGGTGGGGATGTTGTGTTCTTTAAAAAAACCTTCGATCAGCACCGCCGTTCCTTCTTCTTCCCGGGAGAAGGAGGGGGTGGCGATGAGTTGGCGGAGCAGTGCGATAGCCTGTTTTGTGATTTCTGTCATCTTCTTCGCTCTCGTTTAAAATGCTAAACAATGGAACGCTAACCTCCCTGCCGGGTTTAGCGGGGGCTGCGCTATGCTGAACCCGGCAGCGTTTGTCGAAGATGGATTTTCTCAACAGCATCGGAGTCCCCATCATTCCGCACCTCCGATAAAAGCTGCGGGGTTCAGCAACGCAGAAACTTACGCGAAATCCCGCAGGTTGAAACGTTCAAAAACAGGGGGAAGTTTTTTTTAAATAAACTGTTCATTTTGAACAGCCTACCCGGCAGGTTAGAAAATCTGCGTTCTATCTCTTACTCCGGGAACTCCGTCGTCCAAACCAGTTGCGTGGCCTTCCCCAACGCCAGCGCTTTTCGGTCGCCGATCTCCACCGAGGCCACTCCTGCTTTCAGCGCCCGGAAGGCATTGTCGAGCTTGGGCAGCATACCCTCGGCGATGACGCCCTGTTCCCGGTAGGCGACATACAGCTCGGGGTCCAGGTACCGGATCACGGAATCCGGGTCGTTGACATCCTCCATTACGCCCGGCTTTTCGAAACAGTAGTACAGGTTCACCTGGTATTGCCCGGCCAGGGCGATGGCCAGCTCGGCGGCGATGGTGTCGGCATTGGTGTTGAGCAGTTGCCCGTTGCCGTCGTGGGTGATGGCGCAGAAGGCAGGTGTCAGGCCGGCCTCCAACAGGGAAGCCAGCGTCTGGGTATTTACCGTTTTGATATCGCCCACAAAGCCGTAGTCGATGTCCCGGACAGGCCGCTTATCCGCCAGGATGGTGTTGCCGTCGGCCCCGCTCAGGCCAATGGCGTTACAGCCCAGGGCCTGCAGTATGCTCACCACTTTTTTGTTCTCCAGCCCGGCGTAAACCATGACCACCACTTCCAGCGTGTCGGCATCCGTTATCCGCCGCCCTTCGTGGATTTTGGGCGTGATGTCCATCTGATGGCACAACTGGGTGGCGCGCCGCCCGCCGCCGTGGACGAGCAGCTTTCTGCCGGGCAGGTTGCTGAAGAAGGCCAGGGTTTCTTCCAACTCGCCGGGATCTTCCAGCACGGCGCCGCCGATCTTGAACAGGTGTAGGGACTCTTTCATCTTTAATCACATAAGGCCACATAGGGTTTTCACAGTAGGGCACATAGGCCGTGGCTGTTGCGTCCTACAGGTTTGTTTCTACGTGGTGAAATAGTTAGTTTAATTTCTTTCAGGCCTTTTAAAGTTATTTTATGGAATATTTTCTTTATTCGCCAGCTTGTCATCGGACAGCATTTTGCCCTTCAGGTCTAAAGCTTGGTCAATAATCGGCCGCGGGAATTGAAAATACTCCAGCAGCTTGATCGCATTGCCCTGTTTCAATCCTCCTTTTTTGATCTTGTGGCTGAAATGAATGGCCTCGCCCTCTGATATCTCTTCGCTGAAATAGTAAGCATCAAAGGAATCTTCGAGCAGCCGGATCAGTTCTACATCATGTGTTGCCGCCATGACGTAGCTGTCCTGGCTGCTCAGATGGGAAAGAACTGCTGTGGCGGCGGCCACTCTTTCTATAGTGTTCGTTCCTTTAAATATTTCATCCAAAAGGAAGAAATTATGCCTATTATTTTGTGCTTCTGACAGGAATTCATAGAGGCGCTCCACTTCCCGGATGAAGTAACTTTTTCCTCCCTGGACATCGTCTTTGATCCGCATATACGAGAATAGCCGAAGAGGTGGTATCGTGAACTCCCGGGCCAGGCACAATGATAGCGACTGGGCGAATAAAATATTGATGCCTACTGTTCGGAGAAAGGAGGTTTTGCCCGACATGTTGGAGCCGGTTATCAGAATACCTTTACCATTTGGTATGGTTATATTATTGGGCACGCAGTTGTCGATTAACGGATGAATGGCCTCCTCTATATGAATAGTGGGCGGTTCGGCAGCCGTCAGTATATTCGGAGTGCAATAATAAGGCAGTGAGGCCCGGAATGAAGCCCCGGCAATGATGGCGTCGGCCCGGCCCAGTATGCCGTACATCTCCAGAAGGCCCTTTTTGTTTTGCTCCAGCAGCCTTATGCTTACCACAAATTGGGACACAAGTAAAAGGACAATAACCAGCCCAATTATTAGATATATTGACATCTTTGCTGTTTCCTTTCAAATAATAATTTGAACGGGTTTCTTAATTCATTCCATATCCCCTACTATCCTCTTCAATACCGCCATCGCCGCATACGTCCGGTTATTCGCCTGCTCGATCACCAGGGAGTTGGGGCCGTCGAGTACGGCGTCGGCCACCACCACGTTTCGGCGCACCGGCAGGCAGTGCATGAATTTGCCGTTGTTTGTCAATGCCATTTTTTCCGGAGTGATCATCCAGCCGGCATCCTGGCTGAGGATCTGGCCGTAATCCCGATAGGACGACCAGTTTTTGGCGTAAACGAAGTCCGCTCCTTCGAAAGCGGCCTCCTGTTCCGGGATATAGGTGACATCCCGGCTGAATTCCTCAGCCAGCTCATAGCCCTCGGGGTGGGTGAGCACCAGCTCCACATCCGCCAGCTTCATCCATTCCAGGAAGGAATTGGCCACAGCCTGGGGAAGGGCTCTGGGGTGGGGCGCCCAGCTGAGCACTACCCTGGGGCGGTGGGCCGGGCGGTGCTCCTCGATGGTGATCCAGTCGGCCAGCGATTGAAGCGGGTGGCGAATAGCTGATTCCAGGCTGACCACCGGTACGCAGGCGTATTGCTGAAACTGCTTGAGGACGAAGTCGGAGTAGTCCCGCTCGCGGTCCTCAAGGCTGGGAAAGGTCCGGATGCCAATGACATCGGCATACTGGCTGACAACTGCCGCCGCTTCCTTGATGTGCTCGGCCTTATCCAGGTTCATAACAGCGCCTTCTTCGAATTCCAGTTGCCATCCCTGGCCGGCGTTGAATACCATGGCCGACATGCCCAGCTCTATGGCGGCCTTCTGCGTGCTCAGGCGGGTGCGCAGGCTGGGGTTGAAGAACAGCAGGACGATGGTGTGGTTCTGGCCGATGTGCCGGAGGCTGCCCCGGGGCCGCTTTTTCAGTTCCATCGCTTCTTTTACCAGCGCTTCTGGGTTGAGAACATCGCGGGCGGAAGTGAATTGCTTCATGCTACTTTCGTTTTCGGCAGTTTTTTCAATGCCGAGTGCAGTTTTTCCAGGAAAATGCCGGCTTCTTTTCGGCTAAGGTTCAATGGTGGCAGTAATCTAAGGGTATTTGGGCAGGAAGCGGAGCCGGTGAACACCTTTTCTTCGAATAGTAATTGCCGTCGCAGGGCGCCAACCGGAAATTCAAAACTGGCGCCGATCATCAGCCCCAGCCCTCTCACTTCAGCTACCGGGCTGAACTGCCTGAGTTCCTGCATCAGATATTGCCCGGTTTCGGCGGCATTGGCCATCAGTTGCTCCTGCTCGATGACTTCCAGTACCGCTAGGCCGGCGGCGCAGGCCAGGTGGCTGCCTCCGAAAGTGGAGCCCAGCATGCCGTATTCTGCTTCAAACCCGGAGTGGATCAGCACCCCGCCGATGGGGAAGCCGTTGCCCATGCCCTTGGCCACGGTGATCAGGCCCGGTGTTACACCCGCGTGCTGGAAGGCAAAGAAGGCCCCGCTGCGGCCGTAACCCGACTGCACCTCGTCGAGGATGAGCACCGTGCCCTGCTCCAGGCAGCCGGCAGCAACGGCCCGCAGGAACGCCGCATCGGGGATATAAATGCCCCCGATGCCCTGAATGCCTTCTACTACTACTGCGCAAACATCGCCCTGCGCCAGGCTTTCCAGTACGCCGGCCGAATCGTTAAGGTCATGCCACACTACCTCGAAACCTTCATTGATGGGGGCTACGATCTTTGGGTTGTCGGTGATGCGTACCGCTGCGGAGGTCCGCCCGTGAAAACCCTTTCGGAAAGCGATCACTTTGCTTTTTCCGTTCTGAAAGGAAGCGAGTTTGAGTGCGTTCTCATTCGCCTCCGCTCCGGAGTTGCACAAAAAAAGGGTATAGTCTTCGCAGCCGGATACCTGCCCGAGTTTGGCCGCCAGGGCCTCCTGCAGCTCGTTCTGCACCGAATTGGAATAGAACGGAAGCGCCTCCAGCTGGGCCCTAACCCGCTCCACAAAGTGAGGGTGCCCATGGCCGATGGAGATCACGGCGTGCCCGCCATAAAGGTCGAGATAAGCCTGCCCGTGCTCATCGTAAACGTAGCTGCCCTGGCCGCGTACGGGCCTGATGTCGAAAAGAGGATATACCTTGAATAAGTCCATTTTTGTTGTGTATGTGTGTGTTCGTGTATGTGTGTATATGTGCATTCGTGTATGAGTACATTTGTGTATGCGAACGAATGCACAAATGCACTTATACACACATACACTCCTAGAACCCCACGCTCTTCACCCATAGCCCCGATGTCTCTTCCAGCCCGAACATGAGGTTCATATTCTGGACGGCCTGGCCGGAGGCGCCTTTGAGCAGGTTGTCGATCATGCTGATGATCAGGATCTTGCCTCCTTGTTTTTCCAGGTGGAGAATGGCCTTATTGGTATTCACCACCTGTTTGAGATCCGGGTTTTTTTCGCTGATGACGACGAAGGGCTCGTCCTGGTAGTAGGTTTCGTACACTTCCTTCAGCTTTTCCTCGTTGAGTTCGCTGTACATGTAGGCGCTGGCGAAGATACCCCGGGTGAAGTTTCCCCGCATGGGCAGAAAGTTAATATCCTTGTCGAAGCTGTTCTGCAGTTGCAGAATACTCTGACGGATCTCGGCCAGGTGCTGGTGCTGAAAGGCCTTGTAGATGGATATGTTGTTGTTGCGCCAGCTGAAGTGGGTGGTGTCCGTCGGTTGCTGGCCGGCGCCGGTGGAGCCGGTGACGGCGTGAACGTGGACATGGTCTTCCAGGAGCCCCAGCTTGGCCAGTGGCAGCAGGGCCAACTGGATGGCGGTGGCGAAGCATCCCGGGTTGGCCACATACTGCGCCAGCCGGATGGCCTCCTTATTGAGTTCCGGGAGGCCGTAAACGAACTCATGGGTTTCGCTGTCCAGGCGGTAATCGGCACTCAGGTCAATGATACTCAGGGCTTCTGGCAATTCGTGAGCGGCGAGGAAAGCCTTGGACTTGCCGTGGCCCCGGCAGAGGAAGATCAGGTCAACAGCCTCGAAATCGGGCTCGGCTATCAACGGCAGAAAAGTATCTCCGAGCAGATCGGTATGGATGTCGGTGGCCAGTTTGCCGGCCTGGCTGGTGCTTTGCACAAAAACGACTTCCGCTTCGGGATGAAAAAGCAGAATGCGAAGCAGTTCTCCTGCCGTATAGCCGGCTCCGCCAATGATGCCCACTCTAATCATGGTGTTCCTGTTGCTGGTTGACAAAATGGTGGATCTTCAACTGGTTGGACAACACTTTGGTAAAGCCCCTGACGTCTTCCCCGGTCCAGCCTTTATTCATTTCCCCATACTGGCCGAAGCCGCTGTTCATCAGGTCGTAATCCGATTCTATGCCGAGCAGTTCAAAACGGTAGGGGTGGAGCTCAGCGAAAACAGTGCCGCTTACGTTCTCCTGGGTGTCTTCCAGAAAGGTTTCGATGTTGCGCATAACGGGGTCGAGATACTGTCCTTCGTGCAGCAGCATACCGTACCAGTTGGCCAGCTGCTCTTTCCAGTATTGCTGCCATTTGGTAAGCACGTGTTTTTCCAGGAGGTGGTGCGCTTTGATGATGAGGATCGGGGCGGCCGCTTCGAAACCTACCCGCCCCTTGATGCCGATGATGGTGTCGCCGACGTGAATGTCGCGCCCTATAGCGTAAGGGGCCGCCAGTTCCTGAAGGGCCTGTATGGCCTGCGCAGGGTGTTCGAACGCCTTGCCGTTTACTCCGGTTAGCTCGCCTTTTTCAAATTGAAGGCTAACCTTTACCGGTTCCGTTCTTTCGAGCGGGGTGGGGTAGGCCTCCTCCGGCAACGGCTGATGAGAAGTGAGCGTTTCGGCCCCCCCGACGCTGGTGCCCCAAATGCCCTGGTTGATGGAGTATTTGCCTTTCTCCCAGGGCCAGTCAACCCCGTTTTTCTGCAGATATGTTATTTCCTCTGCCCTGGACAGCTTCAGGTCCCGGATGGGAGTGATGATCTCCAGGCTCTTCCCCAACACCTGGAAGGCCAGGTCGAAGCGCACCTGGTCATTTCCGGCGCCGGTGCTGCCGTGAGCCACCGCTTCCGCCCCGATCAGCCGGGCGTAGCGGGCTACTTCCAGTGCCTGAAATACGCGCTCCGCACTCACGGAAAGCGGATAGGTATTATTGCGCAGTACATTGCCGTAGATGAGGTAGCGAATGCACTTGTCATAGTAATCGGGCACGGCGTCGATGGCCTTAAAGGCAGTGGCTCCAAGTTTGAGCGCCTTTGCTTCCAGCTCTTCGAGCTCCCCGTCACTGAACCCTCCCGTATTCACGGTCAGGGCATGTACTTCCATCCCTTTTTCCAGGGTGAGGTATTTGATGCAAAAGGAAGTATCCAACCCGCCGCTGTAGGCGAGCACGACTTTTTTATGGCTCATGGTTTTTATTTTTTATGCGGTAGTTCGGTATTCGGTGTTGGGTTGTTCGCTGCTCTGCGCGAATCCCGGATTGCGAAAAGCGAATACCGCCACCTACCAGATCTTATTCACCACCAGATGCGACAGGTCATACTGCATGTCTTCCCTGCCGGAGGGGGCCAGCATGGCCGTACAAAGGCACATGCGCCGGTGGTTGCGTTCCAGGATGTCGAAGTTTGGGCAGCTGCGGCAGCCTTCCCAGAAAGCATCATCCTGGGTCAGTTCGGAGAAAGTGACGGGTTTGTAACCCAGTTCCGAATTGATGCGCATGACGGCCAGGCTCGTGGTAATTCCGAACAGGCGCGCTTCGGGAAACTTCTGCCGGGAAAGCTCGAAGGCCTTCTGTTTGATAGCCTTGGCCAGCCCCTGTTGGCGAAACTCCGGAGCAACGATGAGCCCGGAATTTGCCACATAACGGCCGTGGCTCCAGATCTCGATATAACAAAAGCCGGCAAGCGTTTCGCCTTGCAAAGCGATCACGGCGTTGCCGTTGTTCATCTTTGTGCAGATATAGGCAGGCTGGCGTTCGGCAATACCGGTCCCCCGGGCTTTTGCCGACTCGGCGATCAGCTGACAGATGGCTTCGGCGTAACCTTCGTGTTGAGGGCCGGCAATTTCGATGGTGAATTCCATTGCGGTTTAAATGCTCATTGATACTGCCTTGGAAACGGCAGCAGGGTTAAAAAATAGGATCGCAAACATGGCCTTATTCTTCGGGAAAGCCGGTGGATTGGAGAAAACCCACCTCGATGAGTAATATGTAAATGATGCGCCCCTAAGGGCGGCGGCGGGCGCGTCGGAGGATAGCAACACAACCGGAACCGTATGGCCCGTTGTGGATGGTTGAAGGATTGATATGTGCTATCGCTTTCAGCATAGTAGGCCAAAAGTATAGGGTATGAATACAAAATGCAAGGCCCCCCAGGACTTTTATGATTTTTTTTACGAAATCCAAATGCATAAAGCGTTCTTTTACCCTGCGCCCGGGCCGATTCCGGGCGGATAAAATTTCAGCCTCTGCAACTATTTGTACTGAAATTTTTTGACAAAGCGGTACAGGTTCACCAACTTTGCCGACAAAAATCATGGGAGAAGAAAATTCAGGCCTCATCACCCGAGATTTTCTCGCTATTGAACGCACTCACCTGGCCAATGAACGAACCTTCCTGGCCTATTTCCGGACAGCAGTCGTTTTTCTGAGTGCAGGCTTTGCCATCCTTCAGATGCAGGCATTATGGGAATTGCGGCCTCTTGGCTGGTTTCTGCTCTGCCTCTCTCCCGTTATCCTGCTGATCGGAGGGATGCGGCTGGTGTATGTGAGAAGGAAGATCCGCAGATATTATAAATCCTGATCTTCCGGCCCGGCAGGGTGGTTCAGGCACCTTCATTATGCGGTAAGAAAAAGAGAAGGATTTGCATTTACTGGAAGTAAATCTTAATTTGCCAGTGAATCAAGTAATACAAAGGCTACTTTTTAAGAGGAAGCCCCCGGAGCAGAAGCTGCGGGGGCTTTATTCTTTAGAGTGTGTTCAAAGTTCAATCAATGGCCTGCGAACGGCAAATTTTGTTCCATCCGGCCCCGACACCTCGTGTACGGGGTAAACTGTTAAATTTTTCGCCGGATTGCCCGCATCCGGCTGCAAAATTTGCCTTGGCTGGAATAAAATTTTCTCGCTCTCGGCTCATCATCGAAATTTGAACAAACTCTTAGCTTAATGCTGTTTAGCGGGCGAATTTTTTCGGCAATTCACCTTTGTTGTTTAACCACTCCTTCATTGCATAGGCATAGCCTCGCCCGGGATGTTCCACTTTAACCAGTGCCTCTTTTTTATTGGCGAGCTTGTGCAGGCTTCGGTTGAGTTTCACTTTGATCTGAGCTTCACCGGACTTAATATCCGGGGCTGCCTTGGCGATGTCCAGAAAATCCTGAGTGATCATTGCCTGCTGTTTCTCCTTTAGGCTGTTGATTACGAACTGATCCCATTCTGAAAGCCGGTAACCGGCCCCTTTCTTTTCTGAACGCTCTTTTTTTGTTGTTTTTGGGCTGCTTTCTGCACTTTTACTCTTGGGTGGCCGGCCCGGGCCTCTTTTTTTCCCAGTAGCTTTTTTCCCGGCGGAGCCTTTCCTTCCTCTCGCTTTGGTTTCCGGGGTTTTGGTTTCTTCCGTAGTTTCTTCCTGGGTATCCGGTTTGGGGCTTGCTGCGGCCTGGGCTTTAGGCGGCCGGCCGGGCCCTCTTTTGCCTTTTCTGGTTTTGGCGGGCGCTTTGGCTTTTTTCGCACTGGGCAGGGCCTTGGCCTCCTCCCTGGAGAGCGCCTCTTCCGCTTCGGCGGCCTGGGCTTCCAGTTCCTGTATGACAGTTTGCGTTTTGTGAATCTGGTATTCCAGCTTGCGGAGGTCTGACCGGTATTGATTGAGCAGGTCCTCGATTTCCAGCGGTTTGAGAGGTGGTTGACTCATGTTTTTTTGTTTTGTTTTTTCTTTCCTACAAATTAATCAAATTTAATTCAAAATGTTCACGGTATTATTAATTTCTTGCTTTGCGATACGAACATTGTCGTTGGGTAAAGGGTTGAAGTGTATTTTTTTCTGGTTTTTCTTGTTGTTTTGGGCGTGCAATTTTGAAATGAAATATTTGAAATTATTCTGAGCCCTTATGTTTTTTGCCGTGGAGATGAAATTTGGAAAAGAAATGAAGGAAAATATCCGGAGAATTTAATAAATTGTAGGAAAGTTAGGCCGGCGTTCAAAAAGCCCATACTGCCTGCTTTGCAGAAATCATCCCGCCGTATTAAATAAACAAACACAAGACTGGATCATGAAAAGCACTGCAAACACAAGCCAGGAGTCTAACCTGAATTATCTGCTCATCACCGTTTACGTTCTGGCATTCTTGGGGGTAGCTTTGCTGTTGTACGGAGCATTGCCCATGCTGGGTGATGTGTTATTCGAACTCAAGGAAAATGCCGCGGCCAGAATGCTGCAGTAAATGCTCGGCCTCAATTGAGCTGGCAAAATGACAATACAGCAATCTAGCTATTACCCATCAAGTTCTCAGTTATAGCCGGTGCCCCAGATCATTCCACGAGCGCCGCACATGGATTTGGCCAGGCCACCGACGCCGAAAGTGACCTCGAGGTAAAACCCTGCGCGAAACGGGCGGGTTTCCGCATAGTTGTCGAAAGCCGTGTAGGGAGAGGGATAGCCTTCCATCTTTCCCTGTTCGGAGACCATGTCCGTCAGGGCGTATTCGGCGCGGATGCCCGTCTTGATGGTCAGCACATTGGAAGTGGAGACAAAACCACCGACGCCAAAAGCGGCCGAGGTATATCGGCTGGCGTACTTGTCATTTACTTTAGACCAGTCTGTGCCAAAAGATTGCTGTACTTCGTTCACATAAGTGAGCTTGGGGCCTATTTCCAGAAAGGCGCCGTTATTGCGGTACCAGCGATACATAAAATAGGTGTCCACGCCTTTCCACTCCACATTTACGGCGTTATTGAGGCCGTCATCCCCCCGGAAACTCATGGACTGGTGGTGAGTGGCCGACAATACTTCAATATTCAGCCCGTGGTTTTCAGCAAAGTTGAACGCAGCAACTCCCCCCACGGACAAGCCCAGCCCGAACTGGCTGTCATGGTTGGAATCATTGGCGATGTTCTTATTGTAAAAACCGGTCATGCCCATTGTACCTTTGACACCAAGTTCAAGCCAGATCTGGGCCTCAGCGCCCGTGGCGAGGATGAAAAACAGGATCAGCAGTGGAAAAATCTTCCTCATAGTTAAGGGTTCGTTTTTCGTTTAGGCCGAAAGATACTATTTCTCTGAAGAACACTTCCTATCCCGGGGCAGGCTTTTATCATCTGGCAAGCTGAGAAACAATTTCTGTATAGTTCTTTCCTTTTAAAAAAAGAATCCCTAAATTTGCACCTCGTTTGGAAAATCAAGTCAAAAAAAGGAAAAAAGCCTTTCTTCGTCAAATCGGCTCAATGCCGCAAAATTTGACTAAGAACTAAAAATCAGTATAAATGGCAAACCATAAGTCAGCTAAAAAACGCATGCGCCAGGAAGCCAAGCGCCGCATTCACAACCGGTTCTATAAGAAGACCACCCGTACGGCCATTAAGAAATTGCGCGAGATGACCGAAAAAACCGAAGCTGAACAGTTCCTGCCGAAGGTTGTCAGTATGGTTGACCGCCTGGCTAACCGCGGGACCTGGCACAAGAATAAGGCTTCCAACCTCAAGAGCAAACTGACACGCCACGTCGCCGCCCTATAAGGGCCTGAACAGCACATCGGTTATTCTTGTGGAAAAAGTGTATCCCGAATGGAACGGGGTACACTTTTTTGCGTTTATCTCCTCTTTTTCCGCTTCTTAAAACTTTCCCCGCCCTCATTTTTTTATATTTGCAAACGAACGTTCATTCGTTTGAGCGCCGGATTCATCTGGTGCGTTTCTAAAAAACTTTCGACCATGCCCAAATTCCATCCCCTGAAAATAAAAGAAGTGCGGCGCGAGGCGGGCGAGTGCGTGTCCGTTGCCTTCGAAGTGCCCGAAGCGCTCAAACCGGAGTACCGCTTTACCCAGGGCCAGCACCTGACGCTGAAGGCAGAGCTCGATGGCGAGGAAGTGCGCCGCTCCTATTCTATCTGCGCCAGCCCCTATGACGGGGTGTTGCGCGTAGCCATCAAAAAGCTGGAGGGAGGCCGCTTTTCCACCTTCGCCAACGAAAAACTGAAGGCCGGCGACACCCTCGAAGTGATGACTCCCATGGGCCGGTTCTTTACAGAACTGGACCCCGCCAACGAAAAGCATTACGTGGCCTTCGCCGCCGGCAGTGGTATTACCCCCATCCTTTCTATCATGAAGGCGGTGCTCCAGCGGGAACCCAAAAGCGAATTCACCCTTTTTTACGGTAACCAAAAGGTGGATACCATCATCTTTCGCGAAGAGATCGAAGGCCTCAAGAACGAATACATGGGCCGGCTGAGCGTCCACCATATACTCAGCCGGGAACTGCAGGGCAGCGAGCTTTTCTCCGGCCGCATCGATGCCGGAAAGTGCAGCACTTTTTGCGACAAGCTCATCGACCCACAGGAAGTGGATGAGTTTTTCCTCTGCGGCCCGGAAGCAATGATCCATGATATTCGCGACACGCTAACCGGCATGGGCGTGGATAAGAAAAAGATCCATTTCGAATTGTTTATCGCCGGACTGAACGGCAAGGCGCAGAAGAATAAGGAACAGCGTAAGGGAGAGTCCGTAGCGGCTACCGTGCAAATTACCCTTGACGGCAACTCCTTCGAATTCCCTCTCACTTCCACCCAGGATACCATCCTGGAGGCCGCCCATAAAGCCGGCGCCAACCTGCCCTTTGCCTGCAAAGGGGGCGTATGCTGCACCTGCCGCGCCAAACTGATGGAAGGGGAAGTGGAAATGGATGTCAATTACGCCCTCGAGCCCGACGAAGTAGAGGCCGGTTACATCCTCACCTGCCAGTCGCACCCGAAAACGGATAAGGTGGTGGTGGATTTTGATAGTTAAACGTGTATTCGTGCATTTGTGCATTCGTGTATAAGTGTTATGCAGGCGAATGCACAAATGCACCTATACACTTATACACACCCTCGAATGCACGAATGCACATATACACCTACACACATCTCCAAATGGCTACCAAAGCGAAAAAGAAAACCAAAAAACAGATCATCCAGGAAGCCGCCGTGCGCTTGTTTCGCGACAAGGGTTATTCCGCCACTTCCATGCGCGACCTGGCCGATGCGGTCCACCTCAAGGCGTCCAGCCTGTACAATCACATCAGCTCAAAAGAAGAGATACTGAAAGACATCTGCTTTGAGAACGCCCACCGCTTCCTCGACGGGATGAAGGAAGTGGAGGCCCTGCCGGGCAACGCCACCGAAAAGGTGGAAGCCCTGCTGCGGCTTCACATCCGCACCGCTACGGGAGATGCCGCCTCCGTGATGGCCTTCAACGACGAGTGGCGCCACCTGACCGAACCTCTCCTGAGTGAATTCACTGCCCTGCGCAAGGACTACGAAAGCCGCTTCCTGGCCATTCTCAAGGCCGGCATGCAGGCCGGCCAGTTTCAGAACATGGAACCCATCATCGCCCTGCACACCATTTTCTCCTCCATGCGCTGGCTGTACGACTGGTTCCAGCCCGGCAAAAAGCTGACGGCCGAGGAGGTGGAGGAGAACATCATCCGGATGCTGATGACGGGGCTGGCCAAAACTTAGGCGCTCATTTCCCCATTAGCGCTTTAGTTAAAGCAATGACTCTTGCGAATCAGGGACTAAATGAGGCTGTCGTTTAATGTCCTGCAGAGACAAAACATCGGCAGATGAAAACCATGTAAGCATTACCCGTGCCGTCCGCGAGCGCTGAAGCTGCTCAGCGGAGGCGTTAGGTACGGCACATTCCCAGCCTGGAAATAAAATGTGCCGTACCTATGGCACGGAAAGGCCTAACGGGGGGCTCCCTACCGATATTATGTACCTAACGGCTCAAGCTTTGTTGGAAGCTCCGCCCGTAACCTCCAGTACGGTATTGGCAGAGAAATTCAGCCCCTGATGCATGACTCGTATAAGTGTGTCCGCGTTAAGCTAACCCGCTGGTTTCCAGGGCAACGAGGAACTCAGAAACCAGAAACTATGAACAGTCCCGAAATTGAGCGCTAATGGGAAATTAGCGCTTAATGGTAGGGCGTCTGAGTTTTAAATCAATTGCAATCAATCTTTAGAAAATGCGCTGCCCCCTTTACGCCGCCGCCAAAGGCTACGGCCACCGGCGGAAGCGGCTTTGGCACTAGGCGATAGGGCCTGGGGCAAAACAGCGCATTTTCTGCCGCAAATCAATCTCCTCCCTTCACAAACCGCTTCACCTCAAACACCTGCTCCTCACTCTTCACCTCCACCAGGTACAGGCCGGATACCAACTGCTCGACGGGGATGCCTACCCAATCTGCCCCTTCTTCAAGTTTACGCCTCAGTACCGGGCGGCCCGCCAGGTCGTACACCCACACTTCCGCATCGCTTGCTAAGGGCGTTTTGAACTCCAGGAAGACTTCCTCGAGGGCCGGGTTGGGGTAGAGGGTGAAGCCGGTTTCAGCCTTAGCCATTTCGGCAGCGGGTGGGAGAATGGGATCCGGGGCGGGGCGCATGGCGCCGCCGCAGGGCACGGTTGCCGAGATGTAGGCGGCGCCGGCGTTGGCGCCGTTTATATTGTCATCGAAAGGAGCTCCGATAATCAATCTTTCACCATCAGTGGATACACTGGCGCCGGCAGCATCCTGGCTTTGTGGTGCAGGATCATTGATCACAACTGTGGAAAGAGAAAGCCATTCATTTCCATCCCACAAGAATGGATATGCTTTTCCGGTGCTATTGTTACTATACTGATTGGCGCCAACAATTGCCATATCACCACTGATGGAGACGCTGGTACCAAATTGATCTCCGTATAATCCATCGCCGGCGGTTAGCTTGGGCTGTTGGGTATCCGGAACCCAGTTGATTCCATTCCAACGGAACAAATAGGCTGCTTCGCCATTGAAAGTGCCAACGATAGCCCGGCTTTCACTGATGGAGACACTATATCCGAATTCTTCATTGCCTGCGGGCACGTCGGAAAAGAGCTGCCCGTACGGCACCCAGTTGCTTCCATTCCAGTGAAAAATATAGGCAGAGCCGGCATCCGCACCAGCGTCGTCATTTCCTTCGGCACCCACTATTACCCAATCCCCGCTGATAGAGACAGCAGTGCCGAAGTATTCATCCGCTGCCGGTTCGTCAGCTGTGATCTTGCCAGGCTGTGGTATCCATTCGTTTCCATCCCAATGTATAAGGTAGGCTGCTCCGGCGGCAGATATATTGGATACAGGATCCTTACGGGCGCCAATGATGGCCTTATCTCCGCTGATGGAGACACTGGTCCCAAATTCGCTGCTAGCAGGAGACAGAAAATTCCAGTCAGCCGATGTGACCCTCTTTTTTTCTACCCAAATGCCTGCTTCCAATTGGTATAAATAAGCTGCTCCTACTGTGTTGTTGAATGGGTTCCAGGCGCCAACAATCGCCCGGCCTCCACTGATGGATACACTGTAACCAAACCAGCCAGCCTCAATATCCATTATACCATTCCTGTCTGTGGGAGCAACCTTCTGCTTTTGCACCCACGAGGTGCCCTCCAGATGGAAAAAATAGGCCGCCCCTACTCCGTGCTCGTTACCATCAATGATGGCGCCGAT
>JACJYA010000030.1 GCA_020636315.1 Lewinellaceae bacterium | reverse complement strand
TTCTGTCAACGATCTGTAAACGAAACTAAAAAAGCCCTTGCAAGTTCCTGACTTACAAGGGCTTAAGTTGGTTTCATGTAGACCCACTAGGACTCGAACCTAGACTGACGGAACCAAAATCCGGAGTGCTGCCATTACACCATGGGTCTATCCACTTTTGCGATACATGCACCGATTTTTCGCGATGCGAGTGCAAAGATACAACGAAAATCATTTCTGCAAAAGTTCCCGGAAGGTTTTTTTGGCCGAAAGGGGAACGCTGTGAGCCGTCCGCATTAGGCTAAACTCCCCTCCTTTGGAGGGGCTGGGGGAGGCTCGGGTATAAAACCCCGGGCCCACAGGTGTTCGCAGCCAGCGCCCGGTGGGGGGCACTGAGCAATGGCATGCAAGGGGAGTGGGCCCGGTTAGCATCTAAGATACAATTTTCACAGATATTTAATATACGGATGAGGAAATATTTGCCGAACAACGGCTTGTTATTCCTCCAGCCACTTCTGATACAGCTCCACTTTTTCGCAATCCTGCCCATAATATTCGCACAGGTATTTGTAGGAGTTGGCGATGCGGGCCATCGGCTCGGCGGCTTCGGGAAAGATGCCGGCCGCTTTGGTGTATTCCCCGATCGCCCATTCAAACTGCCGGTTCCGGAAGTGTTCGTCTCCGGATTGCAGGAGCAGCAGGTAGGCGTTTTGCCGTTCTTCGGCGTTCTGCTGCCGGATTTTCTCCAGGTGGCGGGTATGCAGGTGCTCATCCTGGCTGATTTCCGGGTTGGGAGAGGTGTAAATGGTGTAGGCGAGCCAGCCCAGCAGGAAGACGATGGCCGCCAGCACCAGAATGCCTGTTTCCCGCGCCAGCCGGCTTTGTTCAAAATAACGATCGACGCGCTCCCGGGCGGCCTTCTTATCGCCGGCACGCCCGGCGACTTTAGTGCCGCTGTCCGCTCCGATGTCAAAACTGCTGCCCGGATTCGTCCGCTCCTTGCTGAAAAACTTGCGAGGCCGCTGGGTGTATATCCAGCGCTGCAGGCCAGATCCCATGTATCCCATGATGGTTGGTTTTTGAAGGGTTTATTCCCATAAGATCGCCTTTTTTTGGTTGTTATGCTTGTTTTTTAGATGGAAGGCGGCGGCGGAGAGGCCGGAAGGATACAATAAAGTTTAGGCTGGTGAGGTTGTATTTGTAAAGTCTAAAACCCTAAAACCCAGGAATGAAAAAAATAAAAGAAAATGCCGGTTGGGTATTGATCCTGTTCATCGCCATTTCAGCCGGCTCCTTGTACTTCTTTCCCCATAGTACGCCTCTCAAAGCCGCACTGCTCTTCGTTTCGATATTGACCGGGCTGATGTCGGGGCCATTTCAATCGAGGCCTGATCAGGAGATTATTCAGGATGAGCATATTTTCTATTTGAAAAGCAAAAAACTTAGCCTTTCAGAAATTGCACAGGTTGTAATTCCTTTATCTTTTTTTGTGTTGCTTCGTGAACATACCTTAAGCCTGGTTATACTCATGGTTGCAATAATGCGGGGAATGCAGTTGTTGATCGAATTTGCTTATGTATCCGAATACTCCAAGCCGTATTTGTACCTGGGAAATGATATCATAAAAAGGCAAGTACCCGGAACCGCCGGCGTGAATTTAAAGAGCCTGAAGTATGTAGTTCTAAGGCCGGGGCGCCTAATATTGTACGAGAAGTGGGCGCACCATAAGATCGTGTTCAGTGAATTCGAAGAAGGAGAGCGATTGAAAGAAACACTGCTGGCAAGAATAACGGCATTGAAAATAGAGCTGAGGGAAGAGCCCGCAGTTGGCGCTTCATGACTGGCCCTTAGAGATGTTTGGAGGTAGTCATTTTGGCTGCAAATGCCAGCTTTTGGAACCTCAGTTTACCATTTTTTCGCCCCATAGCGCCGCTATGAAGCTCAAAAATCGCTTCCTGGGAACCCTAAATCTGACATTTTCGCTTCAAAAGCACCACCTCCAAACAAGCTCTTAGCCAAAATGCGATAGAAATATTTCGAAGTCAAACTATTTCCATGCATTTCAGCCCGGGTACATAAAGGTATAAAGGTGGCTCCTTGTCCCCCTCCGGAACATTTAGAGTTTGTTCAAAATTCAATCAATGGGCTCCAAACGGCAAATTTTATCCTGAACTGCGTTAATCCCGCTTTTTCTTAAAAAGCGGGACGCCATACCTTCCAGGTATGCCTACGTTTTTTGCCTTGCTCAGAACAAAATTTTCTCGTTTTCGCCTCATCATCGAAATTTGAACAAACTCTTATGTACCTGGACTGAAATAGAGAAATATAGGGAAATACAGGGAATTGCTTTGGAACCTGCTGCCTGGCTTGGGCTGACAATGTATTTCAATATTTCTATGTGTGTCTAAGTATTTCTGTCCAGGTACTTACACCCATACACGTTTCCACATTTCCACCTATACACCTCCTCCTACCACAAATGATGCACCGGCTCCCTGAAGTATTTTTCATACACCTCCCTCACTCCCTGCATCTGCTCCACCGTCAGCGGCGGCAGGTTCTCGGCCGAGTAATTGGACACCACCTGCGCCTCCTTGCTGGCCCCGGGGATGACGCAGCTCACTTCGTCGAACATCAGGATCCAGCGCAGGGCGATGGGGGCCAGGTTCTCGCGGCCGGGGAAGAGCTCCTGCAGCTCGGCTACGGCCTGCAGCCCGGTTTCGTAATCCACGCCCGAGAAGGTCTCGCCTTTATCAAAGGCTTCGCCCCCGCGGTTGAACTGGCGGTGGTCGCCGGCGCCGAAGGTGCTGTCTTGGCTGAACTTGCCCGTCAGCAGGCCGCTGGCCAGCGGCACCCGCACAATGATGCCTACGTTCTTCTCTTTGGCCTGCGGGAAAAAGAGCTCCGAAGGCCGACGCCGGAACATATTGAAAATGATCTGGACCGTGGTGACGTTGGGGTACTCGATGGCTTTCAGCCCTTCTTCCACCTTCTCCACGCTGACGCCCAGGTTGAGGATCTTTCCCTCCTCTTTCAGCCGCTCGAAGAGCCCGAATATTTCCGGGCGGTAATAGACTTCTGTGGGCGGGCAATGCAGCTGTATGAGGTCGAGGGACTCCAGGCCCGTGTTGCGGAGGCTGCTCTCCACAAAGGCGCGCAGCACTTCCGGCCGGTAGGCCTCATTGGTGTGCGGGTTGAGCTGCCGCCCGCATTTGGTGGCCACATAGACGCGCTCGGAGCGGGCCCTCACCACGCGCCCCACGGCTTTCTCACTTTCTCCGCCTCCATATACATCTGCGGTGTCTATGAAATTGACGCCGTTGTCAATGGCTGTGTTGATGATCCTGTCTGCATTCCCGTGGCTGAATTCGTCACCCCACTTGCCACCCACCTGCCAGGTGCCCAGGCTGATCTCGGAAATGCTGAATCCGGTTTTTCCCAGTTGTCGGTAGTTCATAAGTAGCTTTTTGAGTAAATATAAGGAACTGTTGAGAAGAATGGATGTTTGGCTGGATGCGGTCATTTTTGAGGTTTAGAAGTTTAGGGCTCCTGGTTTTCTGGCTGAGTTGAGGAGTTTAGAAGGCCTGGGGGCCGGCTGGCTCTCATGGGGCGCTTTTCGCTATTTTCACCCGGCTGCGTGGGCGGGTACCGTTTACAAATCCTTGAAAACCAAAGGGCTTTTTTAGAAGAGGGTGGCATGCTAATGATGGGCAATAGCCGGAAGTCACTGATTTCCAGGGAGGCCAGGAACACAGGAACCATGAACACCCCCTAACCGAGTGGCCCTGGGCCAATAGCAGAATAACCATTCCAGGGGAGTGAATTCGCCAACAATTTAACCATTTTCAGGTCTTCGACTAGCTAACCAGCACCCCCCCTACGCCACCTCCTGCAGCCCGCCCCTTATCCGCCGGTAGAGGGCTTCGTCGTGCAGGATATCCCAGAGGTGATCGTGGTATTCCGGAAATTCCGGGAGGTTGTTGTGGCCGCCGCCCTCGATGGGCATGAGTTTGCCGTGGGGCGCCAGTTCGGCCAGCATCTGGCCCTGGCGGAAGGAAATGAGGCGGTCTTTGGTGCCGTGGAGGATAAACGCCGGGCATTCCACCTTTTTGATGAAGTAGTCGGTTCGGATCTTATAGCGGAGGATCCATTTCAGGGGCAGCCAGAAGCCATATTGCCGCACCTGGTGGATAAAGCTGAAATAGGGCGAGTCCAGAATGAGCATACGGGGCTTATTCCAGGAGGCGATGCGGGCGGCGATGCCGCTGCCCAGCGACCGCCCGTAAACGATGATCTGTTTTTCCGGGTACTGGGTGCTCAGCCATTTATAAACGGCCTGGGCATCGTTGTAGAGGGTAGCCTCCGTCCGCCGGCCGGAACTTTTGCCGAAGCCGCGGTAGTCGATCATGAAAAAGTCGTAACCCTTGCTGACGAAGTCTTTGGCGAACTTACCCCAGCCCTTGATGCTGCGGGAGTTGCCCTTGAGGTAGAAGACCACGCCTTTGGCATTGGGCACCCGGAAGTGCAGGCCGTTGATATACCCCCCGTCTTCCATATCGAAATGCACCTCATCAAAAGGAAATGGATAGCGGTACTCGAAGGATTTGGGGAGGATCTCCGGGCGGAAAAAGAAATAGTGCTGCAAAAAGTAGAACAGGAAGCACAGCAATACGTAGCCTCCCAGTATGTACAGTAGTGTTTCCTGCCAGTTTTCCATAACCGGGCGTTCTGTTTGTCGTTTGAACCTGTGGAGTGATGTGTTCTGCTCACGTATGCCCCAAATTACAGCTTTTTTTTTAATTGGAGCGCACAACTAACACACCGGGACTGTTCAAAGTGCCTGGTTTCTGGTTTCTGGGTTTCTGGAAACCAGCAGGTTAGCGTAACGCGGATACACTTATTTGAACAATCCCAGCACACCCAAGCCCTACCAAACCCTCAGCTCCTGAACAATCCGGGTTGCCTCAAGCCCTTCAACCCCAGGAGTTCCCAACCCTCCAACAATCCAGCAATTTCACCCGGCTGAGCCTTGCCGAAGACGGGCCAACCCTCCAACCATCTACCCCTCCAGCCCCACTCCGATGAGGTGCCCGATCCCAAAGGTAACCGCGGCGGCGGCCAGGCCGAAGAGCACCTGCCGGAAGCCGGAATAAGCCACTCCCCGCCCGGTGAACAGCGTGATGGCGGCGCCGATGGCGAACAACCCCACCGTACTGATGGCCAGGCTGGCGAAAATTGCCGTACTGCCGTTCAGGAAGAGGTAGGGGATGACCGGAATGATGGCCCCGACGGCAAACAAGGCAAAAGAGGCGATGGCTGCTTCCCAGGCTGAGCCCCCCAGCTCTTCGGGGTCGATCCCCAGTTCCTCACGCACCAGGGTGGTGTAAGCGCTTTCCTTGTTTTCGAAAACCTGGCTGGCCAGCCGGTGGGCAGTTGCTTCATCCACGCCCTTGGCCTGGTAGATGAGGGCCAGTTCCTTCTTTTCGGCTTCCGGGTCAGTCTCTATTTCTTCGATCTCGATGTCGATCTGTTTCTGGTAGAGTTCCCTGGAACTCTGCACCGAAAGCCACTCACCCAGCGCCATGGAGATGGAACCGGCCAGCAGCCCGGCGAAGCCGGCGACCAGTATCTCGCGGCTTCCGGCGGCGGCGCCCGCCACGCCCATCACCAGGCTCATGTTGGAGACCAGCCCGTCGTTGGCGCCCAGCACGGCGGCGCGCAGGGCGTTGCCGCCCACCGCTTTGTGCCGCCCTTCCATTTTGGCGAGCTGCCCGCCGCTGACGCTGCCTGAGAGGTTGCCGAGGATGCGGACGTGGTTGAGCTCGCTGCCGGCCACGGCCTGGCCGGACTGTTGTTTGGACCGCAGTACCGCGTTGGCCATGCTTCGCTCGGTATCCAGCAGGTTGGGCAGCACGTAGCTGTAGCCCATTATCCCGGCGATCACGGCCTGCAGGCGGGCGCGCCGGGAGGGCCCGGGCAGGCGAATTCCGGCATCCTCTTCCTGCAGGGTGCGGAGCAGGTGTTCGGCATGTCCCTTTTCAATACCGGACAGCTCCCGGAAGACCCGGGATACGGTTTCATCTTCTTCCATTTCGGCAAAGCGGCGGTACAGGAAAGCAGTGTCTGACTCGATCTGCAACTGGGCCAGCCGGCGCGCCTTCAGGTTTTTCATAACGGATGGATTTTAAAAATTAATTTACCTACCTTTAAAACACCTGAACCTTAGTTCCGGAAAACAACAAGGTATGAAAAACGCCCTGGAATGGATACAGGAAAAGATCTTTCCTGAGCCCAAAGATGAGGACCTTTTTCCACCCACTCCCAACCTGGACGAGCTTCCCGGCCCCTATACCGACAGGTTCAGCCTCAACCCCGCCCGCGAACCTTCGGAGGTTCTTGGCAGGGCAGGGGATGAGGTGGAAAATGGAAAAGGCGGAGAATTAAAAGTGATCGAAAACGCACTGGAACAGTGGAAAAACCACGGTATTCCGTTGCTGCTGGAGGGAGAATCCGGAGTTGGGATGACCTCCCTGTTGCAGGCTGCGATGCCCCTCCTTCCCGAGCCTGTCGTTTTCCTGGAAGACAAAGGCCGCATCACCTGCCGGGAAGAGCTGTTGCCGGTTTTAACCCAGGCGATGGGGGCAGAAAAGGCGGAAAGCCTCGACGCCCTGGCGCATGTGGAGCCGGGCGCCCCGCGGGTAGTGGTCTTCGAAAACGTCGAGCGCCTGTTCCTGCGGCGCATAGGAGGGTACGATCTCCTTCAGGATTTCCTCCTCTTCGTCAATGCCACCCGGAAAAAGGTATTCTGGGTCGTTACCATCAATGATTACAGCTTCTATTTTCTGAACCACGCTATAAAGCTCGCCGACAATTTTTCATCAAAGAAAGTTTCCTGCCTCTCCGCCGACAAGATCAAAGCCGCGATCATGAAACGCAATGAAGGTTTCCGGATGATGTTCCTTAAACCCGAGAAGCTCTCGCGGCGCTACAAGCAGAGGTTGTCAAAAATGGATCCCGAATCCCGCCAGGCCTCTCTCCGGGAAAACTTTTTCGGGCAGCTGCTGGAATTCGCCGGCGGCAACATTTCCCGGGCCATCATTTACTGGCTGGCCGCTGCCCGCGGGGTGAAGGAAGGGATTGTTCATCTAAAGGCGCCGGCTATTGTAAAACCCCAGGAAGTACCCCTCGAGGAGCTGCTGGTGCTGGAGGCGGTTTTCCTGCATACTTCCCTTTCCTTCGAAGAGGTGGAGGCAGTCTTTCACCATTCTTCCTACAACGGCCGCCTGCTGCTCGACCGGCTGCTGAGCCGGGGCTGGCTTTATCCGCGCAGCCCCCGGTCCGGAGTCCAGGAATACCAGGTCAATTTCTGGTTTTTGCACGAACTCAAAGAATTACTGAAAAATAAGCTCAACCGCAAGATATCATGAGGCGAAAAAAATATCTGTGGCGCCTGTCGGCCGGGCTGGCCGCTTTGCTCTTCGGCCCCCTTTCGCTTTTTGCGCAGGAGGCCGGCGAGGAACAGCCCTCGCCCACCTGGGAAAAATTTATCGAGGGCCTGAAAAAACTCATTCCCGGTAACCTGGAAGATGATTTTCTGGATACCATAAAGGAAGATAGCGGCATCCTGATTGAAATCCTGATCGCGATTCCCGTTGTTTTCCTGGTTACTTATCTCCTTACGCGGGTATTGAAGTGGCTGGTCTTTAAGGCGGCTGCCCGCAGTACCCAATACCAGGTTCAGTGGCTGAGGGCCTATCCGGTTCTGCGTTTGCTGGCCTGGGTGCTGGCCATTGTTTATCTGCTCCAGCTCCTTATGGGAGAACACTGGGAAATCCTCGTGTTCGGCCTCCTGATTATGTTGGCCTACGCCGGTAAGGATGGCATTAAAGACCTGCTGGGGGGGCTGTGGCTGACCATTGAACGCCCCTTCAGCGTCGGCGACCGCATTACCGTTGACGGATATTACGGAGAAGTGGCCGACATCGGCCTGCGCGCCACCACCATCAATACCCTGGATGACTCGAAGGTTGCCGTCCCCAATTCCTTTATCCTCGGCAATTCCATCTCGAATTCCACCTCCGGTAAAAATTATTGTATGGTCGTCACCGAACTTTGGCTTCCCATTACCGTGGATGTGCAAAGGGCCAAGCGGATCGCTTACGAAGCGGCTATCAGTTCTCCCTACCTCAATCTCGACAAGAGTGTTACCGTGCTGGCCCTTGACTACTTCCGGGAAGAACTGGCCACCGTGATCCAGGTCAAAGCCTATGTGCTGGCCCGGCAGTACGAAAAACTCTTCCAAAGCGACGTGACGGAGGCGGCCAAGCAGGCCTTCCGGGAAGAGGGGTTGTATTCGTGATTCGGAAATTCGGGGGTTTGGTTTAATGAGTTGATCAGGTTGATGTATCCAGTTGGATTGGATAATCCACGAATCCACGAATCCCGAATCCCGAATTCCGAATCCACGAACCCCCATAATTGCCAAAAAAGTGTTAATTTTTGAACCTGATTAACCATTAACGTGACGCTGGCATTTCAGCAAAGTCTATAGTCCGTAAAAGCTCAAAGAAAATGAAACCGCTCCGGCAAATATTTCTGTTCAGTTTCCTGGCTGCCCTGCCGGCCATTCTGATCCCCCAGAAGCTCGACAACGAACAGCTCCGGCAAAAGGTAGCCGCCTACAAGGCCGACCCGAGGGGCCCTTATAAAGACATTCGCTGGTTTTGCAAAGACGGCTCGGTAGTGCCCCCGAAAGAGCGTTGCCCGCAGCCGGGAGGGGTGCAGCGGGCCAGATATAAAGACGAGGTGGCCGCTCTTGGAAAGGAATACCATCTGTTTCTGGGGCAGATCCTTTCTACAACCCCCAAAGAGGATTTCTGGGATGCGGAGAATTATAACTCCCGGCTCAAGCAATACCAGTTGGGGAAGTACCTGCAGGCATCCGATAATGGATGGATCCTGCGCAGAGCCCAGTATTACCGGGGAGCTTTCCAGGTGGAAGATGAGGAGAACTGGGGCAATGAATTCTTCCGGTGGCTTCTGGTGCAGGAGGAGGTTTTGGACAAACAGTATTTTCTGGCCCGCCAGGCCGCAAGAGACATCCCTCATGAAGGAGACAACAACCGGGCGCAGCTCATCCGGGCTCTTTCTAAGGAAATATCCGATGCCTACGCTCCCTTCCTGGACCTGCGGGTAAAGATACACGGCCAGCCGGAAGCCGCCGATGTTCCCAAAGTGAAGGCTTTCCGCAACCAGCACCAAGGCAAGCTCGGCCCCGAACTGCTCAAAAAGATGGATAACCTGATCCGGGAAATGGAGGCAGCCTATGCGCCTGTGAACCTCAAAAACCTGAACCGCTATGTCCAGCAACTGCCCAAAGACGCCGCCATCAGAACCAGGCTGAATGCCTTCATCCAGCAATACCCGGGCCTGGCTTCACCCGCTGAACGCGCCGCTTCCTTGTCGGCGATGATGTGGGACATCCGCGAACAGACGAGCAACATGAACAACGGCCGGGCCTGCCTTGCCCTTATCGATATCAGCCTTGCTTTGGAAGATATTCTGTTTAAGGAATCCACCGCCTGGCAACCACAAAAGGCGGAGGAATTACTGCAGAAAATAAGCTCCCTCAGCCGCGCTGCCGCCGCCGCCGGTTTTCTGGAAGAATGGGAATGGCAAAAGATCTCAGGGCCCGTCCTGGCGCCGCCCAGGAGGGAAGCTTCCCTGAAAGCCCTCAACCAGTATCTGGAATTAGCCCGCAGGGTGGTGGAGTGGGGCACCGGTATGGGCCGGGCCGTCTATGGAGATGTGATCAACCTGTACGGAGGGTTCGAGCCTGTGGCCTATGGCTTCCTCGACGACCGCATCCGGGGCTCGGTGTTGCTGCCGCTGGGTCAAAGTGTAGGGCAATTGGGTGATTTTATCGCCCGGCAGTCCGCCTTGTCCAATGAGGTAATGAACATCAGCAACCAAAGCCACATCAGGGGGCTCAACCCCGGGTATGCTTTTGGCGAACTCGTAGTGGTTGATGAACTGCAGGAGGATACTCCGGTTGACAAAGACAAAATTTACGTCATTAACCGCCCTCCTTCCGGCCTCAAGCCCGTGGCCGGTATTGCTACCGTTTCGGAAGGGAACCTGGTTTCACACGTACAACTGCTGGCGCGCAACCTGGGCATCCCGAATGCAGTGGTTTCCCTGCAGAACCTGGAAAGCCTGCGCAGTTTCAACGGGCAAAAAGTGTTTTACGCGGTTTCTCCCAAAGGGACGGTGGTCATGAAACCGGAAAGCCGGATGACGGAAGAAGAAAAGCAGCTGTTTACCGTCCGCACCCGGAGCGAGAACCGCATCAGCGTGCCGGCCGACAAGATCGAGCTGGGCCGCGCTTCCATCCTGAATCTTCGGGAGGTTAAAGCTTCGGACTCGGGTAAGCTGTGTGGCCCCAAGGCCGCCAACCTGGGCCAGCTGAAGCTGATGTTCCCGGATCAGGTGGTGGAAGGGCTGGTCATCCCCTTCGGCATTTTTCGCAACCACCTCGATCAGCTCATGCCGGGCAGGGAGGTTTCTTACTGGGAATTCCTGAACGGCGTTTTTCAAAAGGCAGCCCAGCAACGGGAATCGGGCGCTTCGGAGGAAACGGTGGAACAATTTCTCCTTCAGGAGCTGGAAACCTTGCGCCAGGCCATAAAAAATATGCCGTTGAGGCCTGATTTTGAGGCCGGACTGCGGCAGGCTTTTCTGGATACATTCGGTGAGAAGCTGGGCGCCGTCCCGGTTTTTCTGAGAAGCGATACCAATATGGAGGACCTGAAGGAGTTTACCGGCGCCGGACTGAACCTCACTCTCTTCAATGTAGTGGATGCCGAAAAGATCCTTCAGGGGATCAAGGATGTGTGGGCTTCTCCCTATACCGAACGCAGTTACAAATGGCGGCAGCGGTATCTCCTCAACCCCGAGAATGTATTCCCCTCCATACTGGTCATCCCCAGCGTGGATGTCGAATATTCCGGCGTGATGATCACCAAAGGGATCACCACCGGGGAGTTGGACGATGTAACCATCGCTTTCAGCCGGGGCGCCGGCGGAGCCGTTGACGGGCAGGCTGCCGAATCTTACCTGTTGCACCACGATGGGGCGAACGAACTGCTGGCGCCGGCTCGGGAGCCTTTCTACAACCGCCTTCCGGAAACGGGAGGCACCCGGCGGCAGGCCGCAACCTTTGAACAGCCCATTCTCAATAGCTCAAACCTCGAAGCCCTTCGGGATCTGGCAGCCGAGGTGCGCAGGATACTCCCCACCGCACCGGGGATCGAAACCGAAGGCCCTTTTGATGTCGAGCTGGGGTTTAAAGACAATAAGATATGGTTGTTCCAGGTGCGCCCCTTTGTCGAGAACAAAAGGGCTGCCTCTTCGGCCTATCTGGATTCCATCACTCCGGATATCCCCGAGGAAAAAATAATCGCCTTATCCACTTCTTTGAAAGAATAGTCAAGCTCTGTATTATGAAAATACCTGCATTTGCTCTGCTGCTTCTGGCTGTACTGCTTTTTTTGCCTCTGCCCTCAACTTCTTATCCGATCGACGGATATGATTTTTCCGGGATCCGGCGCCTGGTCCGCCTGCAACTCATCCTGGAGGGAGAGATCAAAGATACAAAGCCTATTCCTGGGGCTCAGAAATCCATTGATGACATAAAGCTCAACCTGCTCGGCGAGCGGGGAGAAGGACTGGATTCCCTGCCTGCCCCCGACCCCGGCCTGCAGAAGGCGCTCAACGGCTTGTTTCCCAACCTTCACGAAAGCTATTCCGTCACCTTGCTGGACATAACCGAGGGCAAACCGGTTCGCTATGCTCAGCGCCAGCCCAACCGGGGGTTCCAGCCCGGGAGTGTCGGTAAACTGGCGGTGGCGGCGGGGCTTTTCTGCGAATTGGAAAACCTCTACCCCGATTCCTTTGAATTGCGCCGGGAGTTGCTGAAAACGCGTTTGGTCCGGGGAGGGCCATGGGCCGTTTACGACGAACATACTGTTCCTTTTTTCGACCCCGAAACCAAAAAGTTCTTTAAACGGCAGGTGCAGGAAAATGATGTGTTCTCTCTCTATGAATGGGCGGACCACATGCTGTCGGTGAGCAACAACGGGGCCGCGGCGGTGGTCTGGCGCGAGGTGATCCTGATGCGGGTATTCGGCGAAAAATATCCGGAGCTGACGGAAGCGGAGGCGGAGGAGTATTTCCGGAAAACGCCTAAAAGTGAACTCTCCGAACTGGCCATTTCCGTGGTCAATGACCCTCTGCGGGACCTCGGCATCAGTGAGGAGGAGTGGCGGCTTGGAAAGATGTTTACCCGCGGCGCGTCGAACATCATCCCCCCGAAAGGCGGAAGCACCGGGTCGCCGGCCGGCCTGATGAAATATCTGATCGCCGTGGAACGGGGCAAACTGATAGACGAAGCCTCCAGCCTTGAAGTCAAGCGGCTTATGTATATGACTGACCGCCGCATCCGGTACGCCGCCTCGCCCGCCCTGACGGATGCGGCCGTGTATTTTAAGTCCGGCAGCCTCTATAAATGCAAACCGGAGGAGGGCTATGAGTGCGGAAAATACAAGGGCAATGTGGATAACTTTATGAACTCAGTGGCCATTATTGAACACCCGGACGGCCCGGCCTACATGGTTGCTCTCATGTCGAATGTCCTTAAAAAGAATTCTAACATCGACCACAATGCCCTTGCCTCCCGGATCGATAAAATTGTGAGAAACTGATGATTTGGGATTTGGGATTTGTTGCTGGATGGAAGTGTTGAGACTGTTTAGAAATGTGTGTCTTTAAAAGAAAACACCCTTTATTTTCAGCGGCCTGGCGAATGGCGAACACCGAATTCCGAACAGCGCCGAAGTGTTATCTGAAAATATTAGAAGAGGCCTTTTTACAGAGAGAACATCCCACATCAAACATCAAACATCACCAACGCTCTTTCCGCCGCGGCCCGCACTCTTTCGTTGGGGTTTTGCCGGCATTTTTCCAGCAGGCGGAGGTATTGCCGGTTACCCGATTGCCCGATGAGGAAGAGGACTGCGAGTTTTACCCTCAGGTCTTTGCCGTTCAGCAATAGTTCAAAGCACTGGAATTCCGTGGGCACTTTGAGGTTCAGGCTGCGCACTGCTTCTTCAGAGACCGTTTCCAGCAGAGCGGTTTCCACTATGGGGATCAGGATCTTTTTGAGGTCCATATCCAGGAGGTTGTCCAGGAACTCGATGGCGCTGATGCGCAGGTTGGGTTGTTTGCTTTGCACACCCCGGTAAACGGGGATGATGTCTTCCGGCGGATACTTCAACCCCAACAAGCGGAACATGCGTTCCAGGGTTCCGTCAAGGCGGCGTTCCAGCAGGGCGATTAGGCTTCTTCTGGCTTTATGGATTTCGCTCTGTTCCGGTTCTGCCTCTGCATTGCGCAACTGCAGGTAGAGGACGGAGAGTGTGTTTTGATACAACCTCGCTTCTTCAAGGATCTGCTCCAGGAGGTCCTCCTTTTTGAATTTCAGGTGAGGAAACCGCCTTTTGAGGGTATTCAGAGAACGCAATGCTTCCAGGCGCACGACGAGGTCTTCGTAGTCGAGCAGGTTGAAGAGGAATTCGACTGAAGAAGGAGAGTCGATGCCTTCGACAATGGGAGGAAGGTTCCGGATGTTTGTTATTTCCCCGGGCCCGGCCGAAGCGACAAACCGATTGAGGTGTTCAATGATGCCGGCGCCATAATTTGCCAGGGCAGCCTGGGCGGCTTCTTTATGCGATTCATGGGAAAGGAAGGCAATGAGCTGGCCGATAAAGCCCGGCCTCAGGGTTTGCCCTGCGGATAGAATGGCCTGCCGGGCCACTTCGGGGGCCGGGTCGGAAAAAAAGGAAGTAATGTGAGGGTATAGTTCGGCGATGTTGGCCTGGCCGATGGCTTTCAACAACTGGATCTTGGTAAACGGCCGCTCTTCTTCTCTGATCTTCGCCAGGTTCGCCAGTTTTTCGGTGATTCTCTCTTTGAGTTCAAAGTGTTGCCTCAGCTCGGGGTTGTTTTTCGTTTCGACGGCCAGGCTGACCAGAGCGGCGCAGCTGGCCCGGTTGTCTTCATCATCCAGAAAGCGCTGCATCAATTCCACCCTGTTTTCCGGAGAATGTTCGACCAGGTAATCGAAGGCGGCTATTTTTACGGTTTGTTCGGGGTCCTGGATCAGCGGCATCACTTCTTCCACAATCGGGAACTGCTTGTACAGGTAAAGGTTGCGGATGGCTTCCTTACGGATATCGGCGGAAGGATGCAGCAACAACCGGCGGATGGGTTCGAAAAAGCGTTCGTCGTTCATTTCCCGGAGTTGCTTCAGGATATAGATGATCTGCCGTTCGCCTCCATTTTCCAGCACTTTTTTCAGGCCGTTCACCACTGACACCTTACTGATGTCGAGTGCTTTTTTTTCCGGGGCCGGAGGCAGTATCCTGAGCTTGAAAGACTGAAGGTATTCCTTGCGGACTTTAAGGGCAAAGTAACCCCATATCAAAAGGAGGAGAATGATCAGAATGCTGATGGAGCGGGCCGAGAGGTCCATACCGGACACCAGGAAGATCAGCATCAGGCCGCTGATGCCCGTTGCCACACTATCGACAAAAACATCGATGAAGGTTTTGGTCTTGTTTTTGATATCAATTGGAATGGGCAATCCCAGCAATTCTATCGCCGCTTTGTTGATGGACTGTTTCAGGCTGCCGTCGGCAAGTTTGATAAATACCGCCGCCCATAATTCGGGAAAGAAGAACAGCGCTGCAGCCCCCAGAAATATCCCCAGTGGCAGAATAAATAAACTGTACCCAACGCCAAAGGCGCCAACGACCCGCCGGGTGAGGAAAAGCTGAATGGCGAGGGAAAGTACGTTGAAGTTGGAAAACCAGAAACCAAAGAAAGCAGCCAGTTCATCCGGGTCGGGAATGGCGGCGGCAGCCACTGCGCTGAACTGGTACTCTACCAGTTTGGCAACGAGGACGCTTATGCCGACGATGCCCGCCAGGTAGGACAGGTGCCGGGAGTTCAGGATCAGCCCCAGGGGGTGGTCATGGAACCCCTTTATTCGCTTCTGGTTCCGGAAAACCGAGTGCTGCCTTTCGATGAAGTTGCGCCAAACGTGACGAGTTATCGGCAGGCAGATACCAAGCAGGAGCGCGGCTACGAAAGGCAGGTTCTCACTACCTATCCAGGGCGCCAGCAGGCTGGTGAGGTAACCACCGAAAATGCCGCCGGCAATCGCCCCGGCGCCGATAAAACCGAATAGCCTCTTGGCCTCCCTGGCGTTGAATACCAGGTTGGCCAGTATCCAGAACTGGGAAGCGGTAAGTACCCCGAATATGGATACCCACAGATAAAAGAAATAGAGCACTCCGCCTTCGATAACGTTCAGGCGAAGCAGGATGCCAAGCGCAATGAGAATGACGATCGATGTGGCCAGAGTGCCGCTCATCATTCGGCCCATTGAGGAGCGCAGGAGCAGGCGTGAGTAGAGGGTGGAAACCAGAGCGGCAAATACAGCGACCATTACAAAGGCGCGGGGCAGTTGCTCCACTCCCAACTCGGCCAGGAAAAGGGCATTAACCGTTGGCTTGACAATGAGCAGGGTCGAAATAAGGAGGAATATATTGGCCTGCATCAACAGGACGCGAAGGGCTTCTCCTTCTCGAATATCGAATGCCCGGTTCAGAAAAAAACGAAATGCCTTGTGGACGGCAGCCATTTCCAGATTATTTGCTGCCCAAATTAATATAAAATCGAAAAGTGCGCCAATTCAGGAAATATTTCCGCAAGTCCCGATGGAAAACCATTATCTGAACGGGGTAACCTTCTTCAATGCTTCCTCCACGGAGAAAACGAGCTGGCGGCAGATGGATTCTCCTTCCGGGTCTTCGATCAGGGCCACGAGGATATAGCGGCGCTCGGGGCCCCATACCATTACAGAATCGGAGTGATAGGTGCGCCACGATCCCGATTTGCGGAACAGGCGGGCTTCGGGGGCGATCCGGTCCAGGGTATTGACGAATTTATGGTGCAGCTCGGGGCCTTCCATGATCTTCATCATCTGCTCGGAGCGCTGAGGGCTCACCAGTTCCTTCATGGCCATGAGGTAGTAAAACCGGCATACCTGAGCGGCGGTGGCCGCATGGCTCAGCCCCAGCATCGGGTCGGGGTTGCGGGCGCCCTGTTTGGCGTAGCGTTTTCCCACCCACAGGCCCCCTCCGTAATTCCGGTCATAGAGTTTATACCTGGGGTCTGTAAGCACGCTTTCAATTTTTTTGTACCCCAGGCGGTCGATCATCCGGGTAGAAGCGTAGTTGTCCGATTTGCTGATCATGATCCTCAGGTCGTGCAGCACTTCCTCGGTTTCTTCCAGCTCGCCCTTTTCCATGGCGTCCATGGCGGCCAGCAGGATGGCGATCTTGGGCAGGCTGGCGGCGTACATCATCCTGTTGCCATTGATGTGGGCGAATTTGATCCTGGAGGGGTCCCGCATATCCACCAACCCTACGGCCATTTTCTTTTGGTTGATCAGGGCCTGCCACCTGGCATTTTTGGCCACCTGCTGGCTGAGGGCACTCTGCAACTCTTTGTCGGCAAGGGCCCGGAGAGGTTTGGCCAGCGTAGGGTTAATGCCCGAAAAAGGCCGCGCCAGCGACCGCTGCTGAGACAACAGGCTGGCCAGAAAAAAGATGACAATAGCCGCCACAATGAATAAAAATGCCTTTTTGTACATGCAATCGAAGCTGTTTTTTTTTGAAAAATGCCTGCTCCCGCCAAAAACGCTACAGGCATTCAGCTATGACTGGGGAAGAGGAAAAAGTAACTTCCCAAAGTACAAAATTATTGTGTGGCATGCATCCGGCGATTAGCATTGAGAGTAAGACAATTTTCACTGCCGCAAATCCAGGCAGCTAAATGAAAATCAACCCCTCAATCCCACTGCCAGCCGTCCCCGAACCCGCCGAAGCGGAAGGTTATGGCGCCCGTGGGGCTGCTGAAGTCGCTGTCGCCTAGCGTGTCGATCCGGCTGACGCCGTTCACCCACCGGTAGCCGGCGGTAAAGCCGAGCTTGAACCAGTTGGTCAGGTTGACTTCGGCGCCGACTTCAGGAGTGAGGACGAAGATCTGGTCACGCGGGGTATCGAACTGGTCGTTCAGCAGCTGAACTTTGCCCCAGCCGACTTTGAGGCTGGTGTAGAGGTGCCCCATCTTATATTGTTTTGGAGTGTAACCGAACCACAGGCCTCCGTGCTTGAACCGAATGTTGTAATTGACATCCTGCAGTTCGCCGTCCACATCCTGCTGAAGGGTGAGGTCGGGGTAGTCGGTGCCCATGCCGTAGCCGCCGATGAAAAAGTCGTCGAGAACGAGGGCGCCGCCGCCGCCCACATCGGCGCCGACTTCACCGTTGATCGAGCTGATCTCTACTATCGGGCCGCCGAAGGCGCCGAAAGAAGTGAAATCGTCAAAAAGGGTTTCGTGCTGGGCCGTGAGGGCTGTGGCTGCCAGGGCGGATAACAATAATAAGAATGCCTTTCTCATATCCTGATTAATTTTTTTGGTTTTTCCGGGGAAAGCACGCTGGTATAAACTTTCCCCAAACAGATGATGTATTAAAAAAGGCAATACCCCTATGGGGCTTCCCCACGTCCGCCGGATTTATGTGGCGGGTAACAGATTAAATAAAAAACGAAAGCCTGACAAAATGGATTTTAAAACTGCCGTTATTGAGAAAAGCTTTGAAAAGCCTGTAGTCGTTGACTTCTGGGCGCCCTGGTGCGGGCCCTGTCGCGTTCTCGGGCCGGTCATCGAAAAACTGGCTGCCGAGCAGGCAGATAAATGGGAGCTGGTAAAACTCAATACCGAGGAGGACTACGAAGTAGCAGAAAGATACAACATACGCAGCATCCCCAATGTAAAGATGTTTTACCAGGGGGAAGTAGTGGCTGAATTTATGGGCGCTATCCCCCGTACGGCTATAGAGCGGTGGCTGGAAGAACACCTTCCCGACGGCCGCAAAGAAAGCCTCACCCACATCCTCAGCCGCCTCAACAGCGATGGGGGACTGTCTGAACTGGAAGCTTTCGTAGCCCAGAACCCCGATGTGGCGGAGGCCCGCGTCGCCCTCGCCCGCGAACTGGTCTATGATAACCCCGAACGCGCCGCTGCCCTGGTGCAAACCATTCACCTGGGAGACAAACTGGCCGACCGGGCGGAGGACCTGCGCACCCTCGCCGAGCTCATGTCGGTTGAGGCAGATGGCTCCCCCGCCGGCAAGTTGGTCGCCGGCGCCCAGCAGGCCCTGAAAAATAAAGACAACGAAACCGCCATCAGGAACATTATCGAGGCTGCTACTGCAGATAAGACATACGCCAAAGAGCTGCCGCGCCGCGCCGCCATCGCCCTGTTCCGCCTCTGGGGGCCGCAGGACGAGCTGACGAAGAACTACCGCTGGCGGTTCGATATGGCGTTGTATTAGGGAGAGCAGGGATTTGTAAATTCGGGATTCGTGGAATCGGGATTTGTTGAGAGCGACGAAAGTTTCTCACCGAAAAAAAACCTGCCGTCCCAATTCAACCGGCTCCAAAATTACCTCCTGTCCCGCAATCTTTCTGACCCTGAATGTATGCCTCACCTCTTTGGCGATAACCAGCTCTTCCCGGCCTTTTGCCAGGCAAAAGATTAAATCGCCGGAAAAGCCGGGAGATACGAACGCTTCTCCTTTTTGATAACCAATATAGGCTACGCTCACTTTGTAGAATGGTGCCTTGGGCAAGACGCTCCGCCCGTCGAAATCCGTCATCGAGGTTTCAATGAGTGTGCCATCTGCCGATAAGAAGCTTACTTCAGCTCCGAAAAATGGTTCCCGGCCATCTCTGTCAAGAACTATGACTTCTCGCCCTTTTTTGCCTTCGGCAGAATATCGGATTTCCACCCACCCCTTTTCCAGCTCAGGCCCAGGAGCTTCCCCATTGTAAGTGCAGATAATTATTGAATCCACTATTTCATAGGTTCCCCGGCCGGCGCCCCACCCCTGTGTTCGGTATTCGAAAGTACTGTCCTCATAAAAAGTGGCCTGAAAGGATGGCGGCCTCGTACCACACCACCCCAGCTGTTTATATTCGCATGTCCATTTCACTGCTCCTTTTTGCCCGGTAGCAGAAATCGAAAAGAGGAGGAGCATTGTCAAATGTGTTATCAGTTTCATTGCCTGTTTCTTTAAAATCGCCGGATAGTTTCCAAAGAAAACACTTTCATCCTGCCCCATCGGGCCGCCGGCCTTCCCAGAATCCTTGACTTTAACCTAAATCTCACCACCTCACTCCAGCACCAGGTTCATCCGTTTCGGATACTTTACAGCATAGCGGAAGCCAATAGCCGCAGTGGTGCCTGCCCTTAAGTCCAGCTCCCACCTGAGCAAACCGCTGTCCTTATCCACTTTGGCGCCCTTGTGCGTTTCCAGTTCAACCTCGATCTGGTCTGAAGTTGATACAGGGTACTGGTCTTCAATGACAATAGTTATATCCTGGCGTTTGTTGTTGCGCAGTTCGATCTCCCAGCCTACTGTTTTGGTTTGTTTGCTGCCGATAAACTGTTTGTCCTTGTACTGTTTGTCCTTCTTTCGGGTGATGGCGATGCCTTCATCGACGCCGAGAGAGAAGGAAAGCGTATCGGCAGCCACATCGGGGTTCAGGTAGCTCTTGCCCAGGTAGGTGCCTTCGAAGAAAAGGTTGGCAGGGCCGCTGAGCAGGCGATACTGTTCCCAGTCGGTCACATTGGCGGTGAGGAAGGCGTGTGGGTTGAGCTTGGGAGCAGCGTAGTACTCGTAGGAAGCCGGAAGGCTTTCTTCGCCGATGGAGACGACGTACTGCTGCCCGTCGGAAGGGATGTCATAAGGGGTTTGGATCTGAAATTCGAAAGAAGTGGCCTGGTCGTTTGTCTGCACCTGGGGCCGGTGGGCAGGTAGCTCCATGGCAGTGACCTTTACTTCATCCAATTCTGCATCGGCTTCGATGCCCATCATGGGCATTTGTTGTTTCTGGCGCGCCACTACAGCAGTGTATTCCTGCAGCCACCAGGTATTCATTACCGGCCGCTGGGCGTTACTCATGGGTTTTCCGGTGGACAGAGTGAGTGCGACGCGCTCCCAGTCCTCGCCACTTTGCTGAAAGACCTGGGCTTTGTAGTCCAGCTCGACGGGCTTGCCAACTGCTGCTACCCTGAGGTCGTACAATGGCGACCAGCCGGCCTGCCCGACCAGATAGCTGATGGTGAAATCGGACCGGACGGCATGGGGGGCATCTACGGATACCAGTACTTCGCTTACTGAGCGGGACTGCCGGCTGGCGCTGAGCTGCTGCAGCTGTTGCTGCAGGCGGTTTATGGTGTCCTGGAGCACCTGTATCCGTTCATTGATATCAAGCCGTTCCATCTTGATCTCCCGCAGCCGGGACCGGAAGTATTCGGCAGTGGCCTTCAGCGCGTCGATGGGAACCCCATTTTGCTGGCCGCCGATGTGCTGGTTGGCCAGCAACAGGTTTTCCTCCTCCTGAAACACCTGCAGCAGGGCCTGCTCTTTTTTCATATCGAGCGTAAATTTTTCCTTGCGTCCGGTTAATTCCTCAATCTCTTGGTTGGGCTTGTTGTCCGTCAGGTAATTAACCTGGTGGCGGACGGAGAGGATGGTAAAATCTCCGGTGGCTTTAAACTGAATGCTCTGGGGGTTGAGGCTGGGCGAAAGGCCGCTGACCTTCAGGACACTGCGCCCTGCCGGGATGCTCACCCTTCCTTCCCGGTGCACTTCGGCTCCCTGCCGGAAGACAGTGACTTCTTTGACTTTTGATGGGGTGTCTTCCAGGCTCTGATCTGCGAAAGCAAAAAGTGGGAGCAGCATCATCAAAAAGAAAAGGTGGGCGATTGTTTTCGGCGAAGTTTCGAGTGGCCACCGGCCGGTGCTTAAGGTTTTCATCATCTTTTTTTACAACAGGATGATGCAGATGGAGGAAATGCATAAACAACTAAAAAAAAAATTCCCCGCCCGGAAAGACAAGGGAATTCATGTCGGAAGTGTTCTTACAATAGCTTTGGTGTAAAGACTGCTTCCTGCCGCCGGGGGTTGCGGGGGAAAATGTTAAGGTGAGAAAAATTAAGTGGCCGGACACATTTAAGTTATGTATCGAGGCTGCCTGGA
>JACJYA010000003.1 GCA_020636315.1 Lewinellaceae bacterium | reverse complement strand
GGGATTCAGGATGGTGTCCAGGTCGGTTGCCGCCGGCTTGGTCCAGCAGACCTGCATCTCTCCGTCGGCAGCGTCTGTTTTCAGGACGCTGACCGTAGTGATGAGGGGGATATCGCGGTCGAGCTGTATGCATACCTCATCAGAGGGAAGGCTTTCGACCACGTTATAGGTGTATTGCCCTCCCGGCGTGGTTTTGGCAAACTGGGCCAGGATGCGGTAGCAGTAAGTGCGCCCGCGTTCCACATCCGTGTCAGTGTAAATATAGCGCCCTCCGGATTCATCTTTGATCGGCACGTTGTTGAGTTTGGTGTACCCCCTTCCATCCAGGCCGGGCCGGCAGGTGTCCGGCGGGAAATTATTGCTTCCCTGCCTTCGCCAGATGGTGAAGCCCCGGAAGTAATTGTCGGCGGCATCCTCGCAGAAATAAGGTTTCTCCCAGGTGACGCTTACCACTCCGGAGGAAGATTCTGCCCGGACGTCTTCCGGTGGGGGCCCCACCACCTTGATGCGGACCGTCTTCAGCGTAGCCAGCCCGGAGGTGTCGCCGAAGTAATTGTCAGTAGCTTTGAAAACAACCGAATAATACTGGTCGGAAATGTGTTCGCAGGCGGTTTGCCAGCGGAAAGTTTTTCGCACCGGGTCTTCTTCGAAGCTATTGTTGTCGGGAGTGAACGTTGCCGGGCTGACGGAAACTGCGAACGGGCCGCCCAGTGCAGTGAGGCGGACCAGCTGGGTCGTTTCCTCCAGCGGGGCGGTGCCAATCACCTCAAATTCGAGGACGTCTCCGGCTACGACACAGACCTCATCAAAGGGCGTTTCCACTACCGGAGGCAGGTTTTCACACTCCTCGATCAGTATCTGCATATCACGGACGATGGTATCAATGGCTATTCCGGCCCGGTATTCCACAATGATCATGGCCAGGTTGTATTCCCCGGGGCGCTGAGGAGCATCCCAGACGATATCTCCACTAATGGAGTCTATGGTGAGGCTGCTGTTGGCCGGGTTGGGGCCCACCAGCTGCGGCCAGATGTAGTTGGGCACCTGAAGGCCGACATCCTGCAGGGGGACGATGAAATGATAGGAAAGGCTGTCGCCATCCGGGTCATAGGCATTGGGGTTGTGGGTGAACACCTTACCGACACAGCCGATGTCGATCGGGGGTTGTAGGAGCACCGGTGTATTGTTGCATCCCTGAAACTGAGGGTTGGGAAAAGTGTAAGTCGTTTGGATATGGAATTTTACCTGGTCGGAATTGGGAAAGTTCACGTTCAGAATGCCGCCGTTGCGGTTGGGGTCGGTCATGGAAATGACGTAAGTTCCCCGGGAAGGGTAGGTGTGTTCAGCTATATAAAAGTTTTTCTTGGTGTCGTTCTCCAGGATCTCTCCCTGGGGAGGGTTGCCGGGCCCGTTAAAGCGGGGCACCCGCTCGCAGGTGCCGTCTCCCCAGCAGATGGTAAGTGTATCCCGGTCGGCGGGCCGGCTGCTGGCCTTGGTGTAAGTCGTTATGGTTGCGCGGACGGTAAGGCTCTGAACGCAGTCGCCCACCTGTTCTACCGTAATTTCTCCGGCGCGGTTGTGAGTTGCCAATGCCTGAACGATACCTCCCGCCACAAAGAGGATGATTAAAATGTATTGGTAAATCTTGGGCATAAACAATAGTTTTAGTCGAACGACGTTAGTACAAGTTACTAATTCTCCGGGAAAAAATAACTGCTTCCTGTTTAACGACGGGGGGTAGAAAATAGTTTGTGAGAAATATCGCCTGGAAGTCATTGATAAAGAATAATGCTGCCCGGGAATGGCAGTGGGGTTGTTTTTTTTAATCATTCCGCAGGTGAATGTTTTTGTTTTTTTAGCTAAAGGCTTTAAACTTGTGGATATCCCAAACTGGTAAATATGAGGAAAAAGTACCCCCTGGCTCTGTTTGTGGTGCTGTTTTTTGGTTTCTTCATCAGGGAGGTGGCCCGCCCTTCCCGGCTGGAAGCTGCCAGGCTTAAGTATGAGATCAACCGCAAGGCCGCTCTTCTGGACCCCGCCTTCAGCCAATTCATCGAAGATTACGAATCCTTCCTCTGGCAGCAGTTGGAGGAAGAGGGCGTGCCCGGAGCCGCCGTTGCCATCATTAAAGACAATACAATTGCCCTGATCCGGCCTTATGGAGCCCGTTCGGCAGGTTCCGGTAAGCCGGTCGATCTGCATACCATCTTTCGCGTTGCTTCCCTGTCCAAAGGGTTTACCGGGATGCTCGCAGGTATGATGGTGGAAAAAGGGGCCCTGAGCTGGGAGGAACCGGTGCGGGAGCACGTGCCGGGCTTTCGCCTGAAGTCTGAGGAAAATACCCGCAATCTTCAGCTGCAGCACGTGCTGAGCCATACGACTGGCCTTCCCCGCCATACTTTTTCCAACCTGCTGAATATGGGGGTGAAGTATGATAAGATCCTGAGCATGCTGCCTGGCGTAGAGGTTACGCATCCGGTGGGCGTTTATCACAACTATCAGAATGTCGCTTTCAGCCTGGCCGGTGATGTAATGGAGGATGTCAGTGGCCAGTCTTTTGCCCAATTGCTGGAAAACCATATTTTCGGCCCTCTGGGCATGAAGGATGCTTCTGCGGATTATGACACTATGCGGCTGGCCTCCAACGTGGCCCTTCCGCACAAGCGGATCTCCGCAGGATATACTGCGACAGAGGTGGAACCTGATTTTTATGAAGTGGTGCCGGCCGCCGGCGTCAATGCAAGCATCAGCGATATGGCCAAATGGCTGCAGGCCCTCATGGGGAACCGCCCGGAAATTGTTTCCGATTCACTTCTCAACCAGGTATTTCGCCCCTTTGTGGAGATTCCCCGCAATGACCGGGTGCTGCGCAACTGGCACGGCCTGCAGTCCGCCCACTACGGGATGGGCTGGCGGATACTGAAAACGAGAGAAGGGATGGAAGTGATCCAGCACAGCGGCTACGTGAATGGTTACCGCGCGGAAATCGCCTTTAGCCGGCAGGGCCGGGTTGGGATCGTTCTGCTGACCAATGCTCCCAATTACACGGTGGGCCATGCCATCCCGGCCTTTTTTGAGCAATACCTGGAGAGTTGCCAACAAAACGATGCTGTTGCTCAAAAACCGAAACGCTCATCACTGTAGTAAGTGGATGGCTAATAATTGTTAGATTGTTGAAATGGTTATACTGTTCCAGAGGGGGTGACAGCCAACCATCTAACAATCCCGCAATTGAACCATTTAATCTGGCGGGCTACTTAGGGATTAAAAAATCTTCTTTCCGGATCCCCAGCTTTTTCATCTTCGCAAAAAGGGTTTTATCCTTAACGTCCAGGAGCCTGGCGGCGCCTTTTTTCCCGCTTACTCTCCAGCCGGTTTGGAACAGGGCCTTCAGGATATGGGTTCGTTGCATTTCTTCCAGAGTCAGCATTTTGTCTGCGGGCGACTCTGCGGGCCCGTCGGCAGGCATCCAGCTGCCGGGATAAAGGGTGGGCCCGGTTTCCAGGATGACGGCCCGTTCGATGAGATTTTCCAGCTCCCGGATGTTTCCGGGAAAGGAGTATTTTCCCAAGATATCAAGTGCTTTTTTGGAGATCCGCTTGAAAGGCTTTCCGGCCTTTGGGGCGTACTTTTCAAGAAAATGATGTGCCAGAAGCGGGATGTCTTCCCTGCGTTGGCGCAGAGGGATGCTGTGGATGGGGAAAACGTTCAGGCGATAGTAAAGGTCTTCCCGGAAGGTTCCTTCCTGGATCATGGCTTCCAGGTTGCGGTTGGTGGCGGCGATAATGCGTACGTCCGCCCGGCGGGTGAAGGGGTCCCCCAGGCGGTCGAATTCGCCCTCCTGGAGCACCCGCAACAGTTTGGGCTGCAACTCCAGGGGCAGCTCGCCTATCTCGTCCAGAAACAGGGTGCCCTGGCCGGCCAGTTCAAATTTTCCGGCCTTATCGGCAACAGCTCCGGTAAAAGCGCCCTTCTTGTGGCCGAACAGTTCGCTTTCGATGATGTCCTTGGGCAGAGCGGCGCAGTTGACCTTGATCAGGGGCCGTTCCTTTCGGCGGCTGGACTCGTGAATGGCGCGGGCCAGAAGTTCCTTGCCGGTACCGGATTCTCCGGTAATCAGGACGGTGGTATCCGTGGGGGCTACCCGGGCAACCTGCTGCAGCACTTTGGCATATTCCCGGCTCTGGCAGATGATGTTGTCAAAGTGATAATCCCGGTTGATCTCTTCCTGCAGGTACTCGTTCTCGGCTTCAACCTGTTGTTTCAGTTGTTTGATCTCATTGAGGGCCTCCACCAGCGCCAGTTCCTTCTTTTTTCTTTCGGTAATGTCTCTGACGATCGCGCAGTTCAGGTCCTGGTTGTTGAACCTGAGGTGGTTGGCCGTCACCTCGATGGGCATTTGCGTCTTGTCCTTTCGCACCGAGGTGCGTTCGAAGGTGAAAGATTTCTTCTCAAGGATCTCCTGCCAGTGCTGGCGCCAGAGGGTTTCGGTCATGTTGACGTCCAGGTCAAAAATGGACATCCGGCTGAATTCTTCCCGCGAGTAGCCCAGTTCTCTCAGCACCGACTCATTGAAGCGGACGAAATGCCCGCTCTCATCGATGAGGTAGATCAGGTCTTTGGCCCGGTTGATGATCTCATCGGATAACTGCAGGGAGAGCGCCTGTTCAGTTTGCCGGGTGATGTCCTGGTAGGTGCCCAGGATTTTTTCCGTTCTTCCATTACGCACCAAGGGTTTGGCAATACACCTCACCCATTTAAGGTTCTGGCCCGTATCCCTGATCTGCAGGTTCAGGTCGTATGGAGCGCCGTTTTGTACGGCCTGCCGCATGGCCTGTTTAGCTCTGGCCGGGTCGGTGAAGTGAGTTATGATCCTGGAAGGAAGCAGGCTTTCCGCTTCTTCCAGCCCGAAAATGCAGAGCGCTTGTTCGGAGGCAATGATGGTTTGGTCGGCCAGGTTCCATTTCCAGCCCCCCACCTTGACTGCCTTTTCGGTCTCTTCCAGGATGCTTTTGTAGAAACTGGTCTCGGTGATGTCCCGGACAATCGCACAGATCAGTTTTTTTCCATTATTTGAGAAAAAAAGAGAAAAGACTTCCACCTTATAGGCCTCTCCCTGTTTTTTTCGGTGGGTGGTTTTGAAATGGTCCACTCCTTTCTCCTGAACGATGGCCCAGTGCCGGCTCCACTTTTCCGGGGACAGGGTGGGGTTGACGTCGTACATCGACAGTTTTTCCATCTCGGCCTTGTCATAACCAAGGCTGTTGCAGAAGCTCTCGTTGGCGTAAACGATGTGCCCCTCCTGGCTGATCCAGAGAACGTCGTAAGGGAGCTCTTCGATGAACCACAGGCCCACCTCACTGAAGGTTGTTTTACCGGACATGGTTGTTGTTTGCGTTGGCCAATTGCCGAAATTTTTCCAAAATAAAGGAAATTTCTGATTATTCAGAAAAATTATTTTCGACTATTTGATTTAAGTAATTGATATTCAGTGATTTGTTTTTTTGGCATGTCATTTGGTTAATTCTTTGATCAAACTTTGTAATTAATCAAAATCCGTAATTAAAAATGAATACGACAACTGAAGTAAAAACCATCTGGGGCATAGACACAGCCCACTCTGAGATTCTGTTTAAGGTGAAGCACATGATGGTATCCACCGTGACCGGAGCGTTCAACGAGTTTGAAGGTAAAGTTGAGTCGGAAAGCGACGATTTTGAGGGGGCGAACATTTGGTTTTCCGCCAATGTTGAAAGCATAGATACCAATAATGAACAGCGGGACGAACATCTGAAATCAGATGATTTTTTCAACGCTGAAAAGTATCCGAAGCTGGTTTTTCAGTCGAAGGCTTTCACCAGAAAATCCAATGGAAACTACCGGCTGGTTGGTGACCTTACCATTCGGGACCATACTCAGGAAGTGGAACTGGATGTGGAATTATTCGGCACCGCAGTGGATCCTTACGGGCAAACCAAAGCCGGTTTCGAGATTAACGGCAAGGTCAGCCGCAAGGATTTCGGCCTGAAGTGGAATGCGGTAACGGAAGCCGGCGGAGTGGTTGTCAGCGATGAAGTGCGCCTGGCTTTGAACGTGCAACTGGTAAAGCAATAAAAGGGTAACCACGTGTATGGCAGGTTTCCTGCCATACCCCCGTCTTTACATACATTTACCTTAATTCCGGCTCATGAGAAACTTTGAAAACCTGGTTGAAGCCATCAATGCCCTCAAAAAAGAAGGATATACCTACGATTTCAACCTGCTCAACGACTGCATTCACTGCCAGGAGCTGGATAAAGGCTTCCGCCCGGAAACCTTTGAAGTGGAGGAAGTCCTGCACTTTGAAGGGGCAGACAGCAGCCCCGAAACCCGGTCTATCCTCTACGTCATATCCACCAGTGCCGGCGAAAAAGGCATGCTTCTGGAAGCAGACAGCATCTACAACAGCGATCTTTCGGAAGAACTCATCCAAAAGCTAAAGATTCAAAGGCCATGAGCAAACAACTCATCAATGGGCTCCACCACGTTACCGCCATGGCGGGCAGCCCTCAGCAGAACGTCGATTTCTACGCCGGTATTCTCGGCCTTAGGCTGGTCAAGAAAACAGTCAACTTCGACGCGCCGGATGTTTATCACCTCTATTATGGGGATGAAACGGGGCTGCCCGGCAGCATTATGACCTTTTTCCCCTTTCCGAACATCCGGCCCGGCAAGGCCGGCCTGGGACAGGCGGGCGTGACTACCTTTTCCATCCCGAAAAATTCAATAGATTACTGGCTCAGGCGCCTCGCCCACTTTGGCGTAAAGTTCAGGGAGCCGGAAGCCCGCTTCGATGAAGCCGTCATTTATTTCGAGGATATGGACGGGCTGGGCCTGGAACTGGTGGCCAACGATGCGGATGAACGGCAGCCATTTACGTACGGGCAGATCCCGGCGGAGCATTCAATCCGCGGGTTCTACAGTATAGAACTTTGGGAAAGTGCTTACGAACGCACCGAATCGCTTCTGGCCGGCCAGCTGGGCCATCAGCTGGTTGGGGAGAGCGGATCCCGCCGCCGGTATTCTGTGGATGAGAAGGGAAAGCCGGGGCGGATCATCGATATTGTCTGGGATGGGGGGAAAGCCTTTGGCATGGGAGGAAGCGGTACGGTTCACCACATCGCCTTCGACACTCCATCGGATGAAAGCCAGCTCGCCATAAGAGAAGAGCTCCTCTCCGCCGGGGTTCGGGCCACCCCTGTGCTCGACCGGCAGTATTTTCATTCTATCTATTTCCGGGAGCCGGGAGGCGTGCTCTTTGAAGTGGCCACGACACCCCCGGGGTTTCTCTACGATGAAGACAGGAAGCACCTCGGAGAGGCATTGAAGCTTCCTCCATGGGAGGAACACCGCCGGGATTACATTGAGAAATTACTGGAGCCAATTACTTTAAACCCGGAAAAATATGCATCGCCATCGTAAAAACATTGTGACAGCCGGGGCTGATCTGGAGACAGCTGAAAAGGCAATGATCATGGTGCACGGCCGGGGCGCCACGGCGGAAGGCATCCTCGATGTAGCGGGCTACCTGCAGGTGGAGGGTTTTGCCCTGCTTGCCCCTCAGGCCAGCGAAAATACCTGGTACCCTTTCAGTTTCATGGCGCCGGCAGAGCAGAACGAGCCGGGGTTGTCCACCGGGCTGGAAGTCCTGGGCCTGGCTGTACAGGAGGTCCTTAAGGCAGGGGTCAGCCCGGAGAGCATCTATTTTCTGGGCTTCTCACAGGGAGCCTGCCTTACCTGTGAGTTTCTGGCGCGCAATGCCGGGATTTATGGCGGCGCCTTTATCTATAGCGGAGGGGTGGTAGGGCAGCATATCGATCCATCTAATTACCAAGGTAACTTTGAGGGGACACCTATCCTGATCGGTTGTAGCGACAAGGATCCCCATGTTCCGCTTCACCGGGTGAAGGATACCATTAAAATTTTCCGGGAAATGGGCGCTCAGGTAACAGAACGCATTTATCCCAATGGCCCGCACACCATTTTTCAGGATGAGATAGAGCTGACGAACCGGATATTGGAAAAAATGAAGAAAATGTAAATTTTTGAGCCATTGGTGTAACATATCTCTCTTCTCCCCGTAAATTCAGTCAAATCTTTTTCTTAACAACCATCGCCTAAAAAACTGCAATTTCGTCCGGGCCTCCAGGCAAAGGAGCCACAGCCGGGGATTTGCATATTTTTTTTGTCAACCAACTTTGTACCGCAAAGTGCTTTATATGAAGAACTTAGACCCTAATCAACATCATTTGGAAACATTGAGTGAGATCCGCTCACTGATGGAACGTTCATCACGGTTCATCTCGCTGAGCGGTTTGTCGGGGGTTGTGGCTGGCATTGCGGCATTGCTGGGGGCGGCGTTGGTTTATGCCTACTTAGGTGCAAGCCCTTTTGAGCAGGAACGCCCTTATTTCGTAATGGCGCCGGAGGTAAACAAGTGGGGGATGGACTATCTCACATTTTTCATTCTGGACGCAGTAGGCGTCATTGTTCTGGCGTTGAGTTTCGGTATCTTTTTCACGACCCGGAAGGCCCGGCGGAAGGGGCAGAAAGTATGGGATGCATTGACGCGGCGTTTGCTGGCCAGCCTGGGTATCCCCCTGGTGGCGGGCGGCCTTTTTTGCCTGGCATTATTAAAACACGGTATGATCGGGCTGGTAGCGCCGACAACGCTGGTCTTTTACGGCCTGGCTTTGATCAACGCCGGTAAATTTACCTTACACGATGTTCATTACCTGGTTTTGCGAGATCGTGTTGGGCATTCTACCACTTTTCGCATGGGTTTTGGGCTGGAAGCCTGGGTTATTGGGTTCGGTTTTTGCATATCATCTATGGCGTTTGGATGTACTATAAATACGAAGCGGGAGAGGATAAGCTCTAAGCCGGAAAACGCGCCTGATATCCAAGCTCTAACCTCTAACCTATCAGAAGATGAAAGGACTTATTACCAAACTCAATAAAATTTTTGATAACCGGTTGCGTCTTGGTATCATGTCCATCTTGCTGGTCAATGACGAGGCCGATTTTAACCGCCTCAAAGAGATGCTGGTACTTCCACGGACGGCAACCTTACCAGCCATCTCCGGGCGCTGGAAAAGGAGGGTTACATAAAGGTGCATAAGCAATTTGTCGGTACTGTAAGCCGAATACTTCTTACGAAGTGACGCCCCCGGGCGGAAGGCCTTCAACGAACATCTGGACGCCCTGGAAAGATACTGAACACCAGCATACCTGAACTGTCTGATGGTGAATAGGAATACGACATAACCGATTTATATCCCAAATTCCGTCAACAATCCTTTCGCCCCCACTCCCTATCCCCTTACCCCCGCCCCCCTTTTTTATCTGCGAGATGCAAAGCATACGTAGTGCAGTTAAAAATAGTGAGGCTTGGTAAGTTTTAAAAACTTGCCAAGTCTAGGCCGGGAAGCTCTTTGTTGCAGCTTCCTGATCATGAAACATACCCCCCCCGCAAACACCAATTAAGTTTTTTTAACAACAATTTTCACACCATGAAACAGCGACTTCTTACATTAGGAGCCCTGCTCTTTTTTTGCTTTTCACTTTTCGGACAATCATCGGAATTCGACGCCGGCGGCTACGACGCCATGCGGATCGAGAACGAGATTAAACTCACAGTGCCGAATGAGATTGTGGATTCCGTCTGGCAGTATCTTCAGGACAGGTATAACAACAGCAACCTTTTCCTCAAAAAATTTGACAGCGGCTTCCATACCAAGTTTGCCGAGGACTTCTTCATCGACCAGTACTACGACAATGAGGAAATGCAGCTGCTGAAACGGCAGTTCGGCGTTCGGCACCGTACCCGTTACGTGCTCACCGACAGCACTGACCGCAAGAACGGCCGGCAACTGCTCCAGGTCAAGGTCAACGACATCGATAGCAATCAGCTCAACCGGGCCGAGTACAAGTATCCGATCAAATACTACGGCACGCCGAATACTCCGATCGACGGTCACCCTCTTTTCCGCAAAATACACCGGGTACCCACCGCAAGGAGCTTGCCGTACCGCCTGAATGAACTCGGAATAGATGGTTTCAGCCTCTTCCCGACCATCCTGATCGAACAGTTGCGCCAGCGGGTTTACGTATCCTTAAACGGAGGCTCTTTCGCCACCTTTACCCTCGATGGCGTAACGGCCTCTTTCGGTGGTAAATCGACGCATTTCACAGAGTTGGAACTGGAACTGAATGAGATCAACTACACCCTGGGAGATTCCACTACCAGAGCAAAGATGGAAGAGATCAACGAACAGATCAAGGGCGACCTTTTGGCCACCTTCCCTTCCATCCGGCAGGACCAGACCCCCAAGTACAACAAAGGCTTCATGGCCCTTGGCCTTCAGGATTTTTCTTCCCGCCCGCTCTTCGGGGTCCAGGAAGAGTATCTTTCCGTTGGCCTGATCTTTTTGCTCCTCCTGGCCACTTTCCTGTACAATCAGATGGAGAAGAAGGCATGGCAGGGGCAAACCGAAGCGCCACCTCAGGAGGCGCAATGAAAACAAACTCGATAATTGCTTCGCCCCCTAAAGCCCTTTCCTGAGAAAGGCCCTTTCAGGCATCTGTCTGAGGTTAAACAGAGAAGATGCTTTCAGAATTGTGTTTCCCAATAAAGGAAGCGGGGACAGAGGTTCCCGCTTCTCTGTTTGACAATGGAGGAAGTGTCCTCCTTGTTTCTTAAAAAGACTGTTACTCATTTCAAAAACGACACAGATGAAACACTTGTACCGGCTACTTGCCTTATCTGCCTTTTTTATTGGATTGAAGCTGGCTGCCGTTGCCCAGGAAAGCCAGAAACCCCGGGAAGCGCAGGTGAGCCAGAACGGCCCGGAGAAAAAGCAGGAGGACGATTCCTACAAGCCACTTGTGCTGAAATTATCGGAAGACGGCAGTAAATATGTTCGTTTTCTGCTCTGGCACCAGCACTGGGTGCAGACCAATAACCTGGCGGATGAGGGCGCTTCCCTGCAGCTTACCAACAGCATCCGCCGTTCGCGGGTGATGGCTTATGCGCAGGTTTCCCCGCGCTTCCTGATCCTTACCCACTTCGGGCTGAACAACCTGACCCCCGGTAATATCACTGCTTTTGGCAATGACGGAGATTCACCCCAGTTCTTCCTGCACGAGGCATGGGCGGAGTATAAAATTACCAATAACGAGGCCCTGTACCTCGGGGCGGGGCTGCATTACTGGAGGGGCCTGACCCGCTTCGCCAGCCACGGCACCACTACGTTTATGACCTTCGACCAGCCCCGGCCTTTTGTCCACTGGCATTCCTCGGGGGTGACTGACCAGTTCAACCGGCACCTGGGCATCTATGCCAAAGGCAAGTTCAAAAAGTTCGATTACCGGCTCGCTGTGAACAACCCGGGCAGGAACGGCCTGCAGGGAAATTACGGAGACAAGGACACCGGCCTGTCCTACAGCGGCTTTGAACATCCGGACAGGAGTGGCAACCCCACGGGCAATACTATCCTGGAGGGCTATTTTCGTTACAACTTCTGGGATGAAGAATCCATCTTCATCCCCAATGCGACAGGCACCTACCTGGGAAGTAAAAGAGTGCTGGCGGTTGGAACGGGTTTTTTCGCTCATCCCGACGGCATGTACAACAACAGCAACGGCGCTCATGAAAATGTCTTTCACTATGCTGTTGACGCCTACCTGGACTTGCCGCTTTCCGAAGGCGATTGCCTCAACGCCTATGCCGCAGTGATGAAGTTCGACTACGGAAAAGACTTCGTCAGCCGCTGGGCAGGCACCGGTATGGCCTTCTACGGACAGGTGGGCTACAAACTGCCCGGCTCCCGCTTCATGCCCTACGCGGCCCTGCAATCCGCCAGCTACGAAGGGCTGAACGAAGATATCCAGGCAGTAGATTTTGGCCTGAACTACTTCATCAGCGGCCACAACGCCAAGCTTACGATGGAATACCATTCCGTTTTCAACGATGCCCGGGAGGGCGGCGGCGACCCGGTTACCGGCGCCCCCAATGATGTCAGGGTTATCCGCCTGCAGGCGCAGGTTTTTCTGTAGCGCTGCCGGTTTAAAATGATGGTGTCAGATGGCAGGGTGTCTTAAAAGTAAGAATTTCAAGCCAAATTACAATCAGTTCTTAAAACGCGGAGTTCTATGGATCAGAACCAAACCTTCGAACAATTTCCGGAAAACCAGATTGCGGAGATCTTTCCCTGGATTTCCCTCACCAATACATTGGATGAAATTTTACTCCTCCGGCCGTATTTACTTCCAGGGCCGGCGCCGGTATTTTGATCCAGTTGAGGGCGCCGAACAGAAAGCGCAGCCCCCGTTTGTGGGTTGGGATGCGCCGCAGGTCTATGTCCAGAGAAAGATAGAACTGCCGGTAGCGGGGAAAGGCCTGGGGGTCGAGCGCGTAGGAGTTGCCATCTTCATCACTCCAGTAATTGTCGTAGCCGCCGAACATGTTTTCCGCGCCGTAGCCCACGGCAATGTTGAGCCAGGCGGGCAGCCACCCGGGTTTGTTCTGCCCGTAAAAGGAAGCGGGGTTCAGAGATGCCCAGAGCGTCTGGCCGTTGTAATCCTTCAGGAAGGCTTCGGCATAGGAGCTGCCATAGAGCTCTTCGGCGCGCTGCCGGAGGTTCATCGGCGGGCCGCCGCCTTCGGCCGGGACCGTAACATCCGGATAGCCGGGCCGGGAGTTGGATATTTTCAGCAGCAGCCGCTGATCCCGCCAGGCCAGTTCCTGTCCGGCGAATAGCGTAACTCCCAATGTGTTGAAGGCGACGTCTGCCCAGGAAAAACCCCATTTTTCGGAAAACCCGTCCATTACTTCGACGGTTCCCTGAAGCAACATGCCTACCCCGGCGGCGAGAGCGATAGATTTTTTGTGTTCCAGGCCGGTCCAGCGGGCGCCATAGTATGAAAGCACGCTTTGGTTGTAGGCCGTAACGGTGTGGCCCAGCTTGTCCATATCTTCCCATTCCCCGAGGTCGTTGAAGGTGTGAAACCCGGTGAGGTCATAATTTTTGTACCACAGGTGGTAAAGGCCCACAGAGGCACTGGCGTAAATAGCGGCTCCAGCGGTAACGCAGGCGCGGAAGCGGCCGGGGTTCAGGGTGTCCGCCGGTTCCAGGAAGTGAGTGGAAGGGGGAGAGAACTGCCCGGGCAAGGCAACCGGTAGGCCCAGAAATAGTAACCATATTGGGATCAGATTCCGCATATTTTCATCGATTACCGGCTTTCGTCATCATCCCTGCAGGAATGTGAATGACTAAATCTATCAGCCTGCCGAAAATCACAAATCGCCCATCAAAAATCACAAATCAAAAATCAAAAAAATCACCCCACCATCCCTTCCGGCATCAATACAGCTATAACCTCTCCTCTGGCACAGGCCTGCCCTTCTGCATAAAGCGTAATATGGACTACCACTTTCCGTTCTTTGAGCTCGGCAACCTTGCCCCGGAGCTCCAGTTCCGGGCCCAAAGGGGTAGGGCGGAGGTAGTCCACCTTCAGGGAGGCGGTGACGAAGCGCAGCAGCCCTTCCTCCATTGCCGTTCCCCGGGCGCGGGTAGCGGCAGCGGCAGCCGTACCGGTGCCATGGCAATCAATAAGGGAGGCGATCAACCCGCCGTAAACGTAGCCGGGAATGGCAGTGTGGTAAGGTTTGGGGGTAAAACGGGCTACGGTCTCCTCGCCGTCCCAGTAGCTTTTCAAATGATGCCCGTGCTCATTGAGCCGGCCGCAGCCATAGCAGTGGCTCACATCATCGGCATAGTAATCCTGAAATGCTTTTTCCGGCATTTTTGGCGGCAAGATACGATTTATTGGATATTCGGTATTCCCAAACCCCAAACCCCGAATCACGAACCCCGAATCACTACTTATCCTGTTTTGCAAACACTTTGCGCAGCAATTCCGACGTCCGTGCGCCCACATTTTCCCGGATGTCCGCCTCCTTCACTTCGATAAGGCTGAACACGCCAACCAGCGCCTGTTTGGCGACGTAGTCATCCAGTTCCGGGTTGGCGTCGGCGGTTAAAGGGATTTTGTTGTAGGCCGTTACGGCGTCCCGCCAGTAGGTACGGGCGTTGAACTTGTCGAGGGACTCGATGATGACCGGCTTGAACTCCGCGTAAAGCTGGTCGTAGGTCGTTTTTTCCAGATAGCGGGTGGCGGAGTCCCTGTTGCCCATCAGGATATTCATCGCGTCCTGGAAGGTCATCTGTTTGATGGCGCTGACGAAGATAGGCTTGGCCTTTTTGGCGGCGTCTTCGGCAGCCCGGTTGACCTTGAGGATGATCTCCTCTTCTACGTTGGAGAAACCCGGTACGGCGCGCAGCTTGCCTGCCACCGCCTGGGCCTCTTCCGGCAGAAGGATCTTGTATGCGCTTTTGTAATAGCCGTCTTCAGCAGAGAGGAAATCAACGGCCTCGGCAACGCCGATGTCCAGCGCTTCTTTCAGGCCTTTGCCGGCTTCCTCCTGGGTCAGCCCGGCGCCGCCCAGCAGCTCGTCTTTGGCCTTATTCACTTTTTCCAGCCATTTCTGGGCCTGCAGCCCGTTCAGCGCCATGGCGCAGATCAACAATAGTCCTAGCTTTCTGATCATTTTCGAAGTTTTTTGTAAGGATAGCCTCCCGGCGTTAAAGGCGCCGAGGGGTTGGTATCGTTATGATTTCACCAATCTATTTTGGGAAACGATATTTTGAGTGCTAAATTATGCACTTATTGTTTGGTAAGGCAGCTTTATTGCCTGGCTTAACAAAAGCTAAACACTTGAAACGGAGCTTCGTTAAGGGTTTTAACAAACCCGGCGGGCGAAGGCTTGAATTTCAATATATTTTTGCCCTGTAACCTGATCCAAAGACATCCTTTATGCTACCCAAGACAATCTTCATTTTTACGCTGACACTCCTCACCACTTCCCTCATGGCACAGCAAAAACGCATTCGCGATTACGGCCTCGAGCCCGGCATCCTTTCTCCCGGCCCCCTGAACGCCATCACCGACGTGGCCGGCGTAAAAGTTGGGCATCAAACCCTTATTGAAGGAGATAACATCCGCACCGGCGTCACTGCCATCCTGCCTCACGAGGGCAATGTTTTTCAGCAGAAAGTACCCGCCGCCATTTACATCGGCAACGGCTTCGGCAAGCTCATGGGCTACAGCCAGGTGGAGGAGTTAGGCAATATCGAGACGCCAATCGTGCTCACCAATACCCTCAGCGTGCCCACCGCTGCCGATGCCCTGATCGATTATACCCTGGCTCAGGAGGAAAACGCTGATGTGCGATCCGTAAATCCCGTGGTTGGGGAGACCAATGACGGCCGGCTGAACGATATCCGGGGGCGGCACGTCAGAAAGGAACACGTGTTGCAGGCCATCGCCTCGGCTGCCTCGGGGCCGGTGGCGGAAGGCAACGTCGGCGCGGGCACGGGCACCATCTGTTTTGGCTTCAAAGGTGGTATCGGTACGGCCTCCCGCCGGCTGCCGGAAGCGGACGGCGGCTACACCGTCGGCGTGCTGGCGCAAACCAACTTCGGCGGCGTGCTGCAGGTGGATGGCCTGCCGGTAGGGGAGGAGCTCCGGAAGAAAAAAGCCTCCAACGGCTCCGGCGACGGCTCCTGCATGATCGTCGTGGCCACCGACGCCCCGGCGGGCGCCCGCAACCTCAGGCGCATGGCTAAACGCGCGATGCTGGGCCTGGCGCGCACCGGCGGCATCGCTTCCAACGGCAGTGGAGATTACGTCATCGCCTTTTCCACCGCCGAAGGCCTTCGCATACCCTACAGCCCCGAAAGCCCTCTCCTGGAGCAACGGGTGCTGGACAATAGTGCCATGACGCCTCTTTTCCTGGCTACCATCGAAGCTACCGAAGAAGCGATCCTGAACTCCCTCTTTATGGCGGAAACGATGACGGGGAGCGGGCATACCGTGGAGGCGCTGCCGGTGGACAAGGTGGTGGAAATGACGGGCCGGAACAGAAAAGAATAGTTATTCGGGCTTTCCTTATTACAACTATGGCAATGGCGAAAACACTGGCGGCGGTTCATCTGCCAACCCTGTCATGAACACTATTTTTAACGGTACTTTCTTCAACGGCGAGGGGCCGGCCGCGCTGAATAGTCACACATTTTTTTTAAAAACAAAAAACACGAACCGGGAGAACTGCCAGGCCAACAAAGGCGGGAATGGGGTTCAATGTCGTCAATTTAAGGGGAGTGATGTCGGCTGGCGACTACAGCTCGCCTGACGACTATCACGGCCTGATTTGTACCGAAACCCTGCATGAAGAACTCTACCACTGCATTGCTCATTGCCATTAAGTTAAGAAAAACAGCCGCCGCTCTGTCAGATGGCGAACACCGAATTCCGAACAACGCCCTAAAAAAAACTGCTTCTTATTATCTTGCCTTATCTTTGCCCAAAAAGCACATGTCCAAAACTCATTTCCCCCTTCCCGTGCGGCAACTGGCGGTATTCCTTTCCCTGCTATTTAGCGGCTACCTCCTTTCCTGCACTGCTTCGGAAGCTCAAAGTGACACACCGCCGCTCAACCCCAACGGCGACAGCGAACTGGCACTGCTCATGCGCGCCATGTTTGATGACGCTCAGGCGATGAAACAGCAGATCAAAGAAGGGAAAACGCCCCGGCCATCCCTGGATTACGAAAAGATCCTCACCGCCGAGGCCACGGAGCCGGACAAGGCGGCCTCCGATACCTACAAAGTGCACGCCTTGTCCTACCTGCAAACCATAAAGGCACTCCAACAGGCCGATGCCGCCCAGGCCGCTTCCCTGTACGAGAATATGGTCAACAGCTGCATGGGGTGCCACAAGGCGCTTTGCCCCGGGCCGACGATGCGGATAAAGAAATTGTATTAGGCGCGCTGAGATATTTACCTATGCCCAAAACCAATAAAACCGGCATTGTCCTCCTTGCCGCCGGGGCTTCCACCCGAATGGGGCAGCCCAAGCAGTTGTTGCGTTACCGCGGTGAAAGCCTGCTCAGGCGGGCCGTTCGCATAGCGTTTGAAACTCCCTTTCGGCCGGTAGCGGTCGTGCTGGGGGCAAATGCAGAGCTGATGGAGGCCGAACTGGAGGGTGCTGATGCCCTGATCGTTCGCAACAGCGCCTGGGCTACCGGCATGGGCAGTTCGGTGGCCACCGGACTGGAAACGCTGCTGCATGCGGAACCAGGACTCGAAGCGGCCTGTTTTATCCTGGTGGACCAGCCCTACCTTTCTGCTGCTCACTTACTGGAGCTGCACCGCCGGCTGGGACTGGAACCAGAGAAGCCTGGCGTAGCTTCTGAGTACGGCCCTGCTCTCGGCGTGCCGGCCATCTTCCGGAAGGAGTTGTTTCCCGATCTGCTCCGGTTGGACGGGCAGAAGGGTGCGCAACCGGTGATCAAAAAATTTCGGGCCGGTATCCTTTCCGTGCCCTTTCCCCGGGGGAAGATTGACCTGGATACGCCGGCCGACTGGAAGGAATTCCTGAGGGGGGGCGGCGGTGAATAAATCCGGAACTGAAGTGGGGGGCAACCCCCTTTTTCTCTACCTGCACACATTACTGGACACTTTTTGGATTGTGTAAATGTGTATGCGTGTAAGGGTGTAAAAGAAAAAGGTTACCAATCATTTACACTTATGCACTTTTACACATTTACACAAACAGGCCCAAACTGTCCAGTAGCGTGCTATCTGCAACAGTATTTTTTACTTCATGCTCATTAGTGGGTTTCTCTGTGTTAAATGATGGAAAACGTAAAACTATTTTCGGGCTCTGCGTATTGTGCAAAATATAATTTTGTGATTATGCAGGCGTTTTCGTCGGGAAACCTTGTCAGTTTATCCTTTCTTTTGTTCCACCCATCAATTTGGAAGCCTCACAAATCCTGAATTTCCGCCGGTTGGCCGATAAATTTCGGGGCGCCGGCAAAAAACTTCGGAAACTTTTAAACCTGTTATTGTTTCCTTTGTTTTTTGCCTGTACATTTGTGCCGGATCGCGCTTAGGGCTACATAAAACAGCACGGTTGGCTGCATTTTATCAACCAGCAGGAACTCAAGTTACAGGCGGACATCCCTAACCAACCTACAGTCCGGCCAGCCCAAACCATACAGCAGGAATGGAATTGAAACAGCACATTTTAAATAAATCGTATGAGCTCTTTATGCGGTACGGCATAAAGAGTGTCACTATGGATGATATAGCCCGGGAGCTGGGAATGTCGAAAAAGACGCTTTATCAGTATGTGGACAACAAGTCGGACCTGATCGAGCAGATCTTTCGCCAGCACGTCGAAGAGGAGAAAAGGGCCATTGAACGCATCCGCAGCAGTTCGGCCGACGCGGTCGATGAAATATTGAAAATAGCCCGGTACGTACTGGAGAAACTCCGGGAATTGTCTCCCACGACGGTATATGACCTCCAGAAGTACTATCGGAATATCTGGAAACAAATGGATACGCTGCATCAGCGCCATGTTTATACCATCATCAGGGAGAACCTGGAACGAGGGATCCGGCAGGGAGTTTACCGGTCCGGGCTGAACCCGGATATCATTGCCAAGCTGTGTGTGGCAAAAACATCACTGGCGGCGGATGAGGAAATGTTCCCGGTCCGGGAATACGACATCAAGACGCTGTACTGGGAATATATCGACTACCACATTCACGGCATTGCCTCCGCTGAGGGGCAGCGCCTGATGGAAAAGTATAAAGCAGCTGTAAAAAATCAAGTTAAATAGAAAATCCGAATCCAATGCGAAAGATATTAAGCCCGATTGTTCTGATTCTGTTTGCCTTGCCGGTTGTGGCCCAGCAACAGGCCCGGCAGATGTCGCTGGAAGATGCCATCCAGTACGCGCTCACGGAAAGCATCAAGATCAAGAATGCGCAGATCACCATCGCCGATGCCGAACAGCAGATCATCGAGCGCCGGGCTGCGGGCATTCCCCAGCTCAGTGGAAGCGTGCAATATACCCATTACCTGAAGGTGCCCAAGCAGCCGCTTCCAGAGGGGTTCGACATTTTCAACATCTTCGGACAGGCACTGGCCGTTGACCTTTACGACCAACTTTCCGAAAAGACTCAGATGGCACTGGACCAGGCCTTCCAGGGGAATAATGGGGGCAGCAGTGACGGCATTGCCTTCTTTCTCAAGAACAATTTGACTGCCGGCCTCAACCTGGACGCCATGGTCTTCGACGGCTCCTATTTCGTCGCCCTTCAGGCCGCCCGCAAATTCCGCCAATATACCCAGGTTGAATTTGCCACTAAAAAGCGCGAAGTGGAAAATGCCGTGACCGAAGCATATCTGCCGGTCCTGCTCATCCAGGAAAACATCGAATTGCTGGACAAAAACATTTCCAACCTCGAAGGCCTGCTCTTTGAGACAACGGAGTTGTATAAGGCCGGCTTCGCCGAACAGCTCGACATCGACCGCCAGAAACTGTCGCTTGCCAACCTTCGGGTGGAACGCGAAAACCTGGTGCGGCAAAAGCAGGTGGCAATGGAAAACCTGAAATACAACATGGGTTATCCGCTGGATGAACCTCTGGTAATTGCCGATGACCTGGGCCAGATGCTGACGGACGCCAGCCCGGAATCTCTGGCTGCCGGAGTAGATCTGAGCCGTCGCCCGGAGTACAACCTTTTGGGCCAGGCCATTACCATGAATGAGCTGAACATCAAACTCAACCGGGCGGGCTATCTGCCTTCCCTGCGCGCCTTCGGCACTTATCAGCAGCAATATCAGGGTGATGACCTCAAGAACGGCTTCTGGGCTCCTTCGGCCTTCGTCGGCCTGAGCCTGAATGTGCCCATATTTGACGGACTGGACAAAAAGGCCAAGATCCAACGGGCACAACTGGACCTGGAACTGGCCAAAAACCAGAAAGAAGACCTGGCCCGCGCCATTACCCTTGAGGTGAAGAACGCCCGCGCCAATTATTTGAGCGCTGACAGCCGCCTGCAAAGCCAGAAAGAAAACCTGGAACTGGCCGAAAGGATCTATGAAACCACCCAGGTCAAATACCGGGAAGGAGTGGGCTCCAGCCTTGAGGTTACCCAGGCAGAACAGAGCCTCTATTCCTCGCAAAGCAACTACATGCAGGCCCTTTACGACCTGCTGCTGGCCAAGGCCCGCCTGGATATGGCTCTTGGAATGTAATCAAAGCCCGAAAAAAAATTCTTAGAACGATCATCCGCTAAAAAATAATGACCATGAAATACCTCATTCCTTTATTAGCACTTGTCTTCTTCCTGGGAGCCTGCGGCCAGGGCCCTGTCTCCGAAGGGCCGGCAAGCCTGGAAGAAAAGCGCGCCCTGCTTAAAGACAAGCAGGCGCAGCTGAAAGAGCTCAATTCCCAGATCACCCAGTTGGAGAAGGAAATCGCCGAAATGGACCCCAAGTCCAGCGAAAAAGCCCGCCGCCTGGTGACCACCGCTCCCGTAGGACGGACGGATTTCCAGCATTATGTGGAAATACAGGGGTCGGTAAAGGCCGACGATTACGTCGATGTCACCAGTGAAACGGCCGGCCGTATCCTGCGCCTCACAGTGGATGAAGGCGATCAGGTTCGCGCCGGGCAACTCATCGCCGAGCTGGACCTGGAGCAGCTCCAGAAACAGATCGATGAAGTTCACAAATCACTGGAGCTTGCCAATACCGTATATGAGCGCCAGAAACGCCTCTGGGAGAAGAACATAGGCTCTGAAATACAGTACCTGGAGGCCAAAAACAGCAAGGAGCGGCTGGAAAAGAGCCTGGAAACGCTGAAGTATCAACTCACCAAGTCGGAAGTCCACGCTCCGGCAGCCGGAGTGGTGGAGCGCGTCGCGTTGCAGGCAGGCGAACTGGCCATGCCCGGCGCGCCCATCGTGCAGATCCTCAATCCCCGAAAACTCAAAGTCACGGCGGCTGTTCCTGAGACCTACCTCCGGGCAGTCAGGCGAGGCGAGCGGGTGAGGGTTGAATTCCCGGCACTGAACCTGGAGCAGGACGCCCGCGTGTCTCTCATCGGCACCTCTATCGACCCGGCTAACCGGACTTTTGAGGTGGAAGCAGACATTCAAAGCGAGAACGGCCTGCTGAAGCCCAACCTTCTGGCCGTCATGTACATCAAAGATGACGAACAGAAGGATGTCGTTTCCATACCGCTGGAAATGGTGCAGCAGGAAGTGAGTGGCAAAGACTACGTCTATATCAAAGCCGAAGGAAAAGATGGGCCCTTCGCCAAAAAGGTTTATGTGAAGACGGGGGAAAGCTACAACGGCAATATCGTCATCCGGGAAGGCCTGCGGGGAGGAGAAGAGCTGATCATGCAAGGGGCCCGCGGCCTGGCGGAAAATGAATTGATCCGGGTGCAGAATGAAGATGCTCAGATCGGGCAGAACGGGTAGGCCGGCATTCCATCGGGAGCTGGCTGGTTATTGATCCAGGGAGATTGATCCTTCCGAATTGCTTCCGAACCTTACCCTGCAAATTTCAACCGGCTCTTTCAGAGACGCCTCTTCTATCAATTAACCATTTTTACCCGGCTGAGTTATTACGAAGACGGGCAACCAATCAACCATTACCATGGCTGAAGATAAGAAAAGAAAAAAAGGGCTAAGAGAATTCGGCCTTTCTTCCCTTGCCGTCGATAACGGGACCAGCGTGTTCATTCTTACGCTGATGATCTTCATATTCGGCATAGAGGCCTACCAGAACATGCCCAAAGAACAATTCCCGGAGGTGGCCTGGCCTACGGTTTATATCAATACCCCTTATTTCGGCAACTCTGCCGCCGATATTGAGAACCTGGTGACCCGGCCCATTGAGAAAGAATTGCAATCCATCACCGGCGTTAAGGATATTCGTTCGACTTCCATTCAGGATTTTTCGGTCATCACGGCTGAATTCGATGCCGATATGGACCTCGATGAGGCGGTGCGCAAGGTGAAAGACGCGGTCGATAAGGCCAAGAGCGAACTCCCCTCCGACCTGGACCAGGAACCTCAGGTACTGGACATTAACCTTTCGGAGATCCCTATTGTGACCATCAACATTTCCGGTGACTATTCCAATGACGAGTTGCGCAATTATGCGGAGTACCTTGAGGATGAGATCGAACAACTGGACGAGATATCCAGTGTGGAGATCCGCGGAGCCCTCGAGCGGGAGGTGAAGGTCGATGTTGACCTCCTCAAAATGGAGGCTCGCCAGGTCAGTTTCGGCGATATCGAGAATGCCATCGCTATGGAGAACATCACCATGTCCGGCGGGGAATTGGTGAACAATGAATTCCGCCGGGCTATCCGGGTCAAAGGGGAGTTTGAGAACGTCCGGGAACTGGAGAATATGATCGTCAAAAGTGAAAACCAGATGCCGATCTACCTGAAGGACATCGCGACGGTGGCCTACGGTTTCAAAGACCCCACCAGCATTGCCCGCTCGGACGGATTGCCGGTCATCTCGCTGGATGTCATCAAACGACAGGGAGAAAACCTGCTGGAAGCTGCGGATAAGATCAAGGTGATCGTCGATGATGCCCGGGTGGTATTGCCGCAAGACCTCAAGATCAGCCTTTTCAACGACCAGTCGGTCAATACCCGCAACGAGGTGAGAAACCTGGAGAACAGCATCATTTCCGGCGTTATTCTCGTGGTTCTGGTCCTGCTCTTTTTCCTGGGCCTGCGCAATGCCCTGTTCGTGGGGATGGCCATTCCACTGTCTATGCTGATGGGGATCCTGTTCCTTTCACTGACCGGTGTGACCATGAATATCGTGGTGCTGTTCTCCCTGATCCTGGCCCTCGGCCTTTTGGTGGACAACGCCATCGTTCTGGTGGAGAACATATACCGGTATATGCAGGAGGGATACAATGGCTGGGATGCTGCCAAATACGGGGCGGGGGAGATCGCCATGCCCATTATTGCCTCTACGGCCACCACGCTGGCGGCCTTTCTGCCGCTGGCCTTCTGGCCGGGGATCATGGGAGAGTTCATGAAGTACATGCCAATAACTCTGATCATCGTACTTACCTCCTCGTTGATCGTTGCCCTGGTCATTAACACGGTGTTTACCTCCCGGTTTATGGCCGTTGATGAACGGGCGAACCGGCCTGAGGTGCGCCGCCGCCGCCGGAAGAACGTTCTGATCGCCGCATCGGTGATGATCGGGCTGGCAGTGATCTGCCACTTCACCGGCCTGTTGGCGGGGCGCAATTTCCTGGGCATTGGCGCCGGTATCGTATTGCTCAACTGGTTTGTCCTCCGGCCCTCCGCTTTTTATTTTCAGAACCGCCTCCTGCCGGTCCTGGAGAAGGCCTACGACCACTTTGTCCGGGGGGCTCTGGCTGTTCCGGGCATGGTTTTCGGTGGTACTTTCGTGCTGCTTTTCGCAGCAATAGGCCTATTGGCCTTCAATGCCCCCAAGGTGATCTTTTTCCCCTCGGCGGACCCTCTGTATATCAACGTCTTTGTAGAACTTCCCCTGGGTAAGGACATCGAGGCGACCAACAGGGTCACCCGCGAATTGGAAAAGCGGGTACAAAAGGTCGTCGAACCTTATTCCGGGATCGTAGAAGCTGTCCTGACCCAGATCGGTGAAAACACTTCTGACCCGAATACCCCGCCAGAACCCGGTGCTTCCCCTCATAAGGCGCGCCTGACCGTTTCCTTCGTGCCGGCCAATGAGCGGGGTGGTGTTTCTACTTTCGACATCATGGAGCAGATCCGGGAAGCAGTGCGTGGTATTCCGGGCGTGAAGATCACTGTGGATAAAAATGCGGACGGCCCTTCCGCCGGAAAGCCGATCAACCTGGAAGTGCAGGGAGAGGATATTGACCGGCTGGCCATGATCTCCGAGGACCTGATCAAGTATTTCAACGGCAAAAATATTCCGGGCATTGAAGAACTGCAGGCAGACGTCAAGATCGGTAAACCGGAGCTGATCGTCAACGTTGACCGGGAGGCCGCCCGCCGCTACGAGGTCTCCACCTTTGAGATCGCCAATGCGATCCGGACCTCGGTTTTCGGTAAAGAAGTCTCCAAATATAAGCAAGGAGAAGACGAGTATCCGATCTTCGTCCGCCTCGATGAGTCTTACCGCAACAATATCGATAACCTGTTGAACCAGAAGATCACTTTCCGCAGCCCGGCAACGGGGAAGATCTCTCAGGTGCCCATCTCGGCAGTGGCGGATGTGAAGTTCTCTTCGACTTACAGTTCCATCAAGCGGAAGGACCTCGACCGGGTCATTACCATTTACTCCAATGTGCTGGAGGGGTACAATGCCAATGAGATCATTGAGGAAATGAAAGACTGGATGGCGCAATACCCCCTTCCCAATGGTTTTACCTACGAATTCACCGGAGAGCAGCAACAGCAGGCGGAAGATATGGGCTTCCTCAACATGGCCTTCCTCATCGCCCTGTTCTCCATTTTCATCATCATCGTGGCCCAGTTCAATTCCGTGACTTCTCCCTTTATCATTATCCTGTCAGTACTCTTCAGCACCATCGGGGTATTCCTGGGGTATGCTTTTACCGGCCGCGATATCTCTGTCATCTTTACCGGGGTGGGAATTATTTCTCTGGCCGGAGTGGTGGTCAATAACGCCATCGTATTGATCGATTACACCAACCTGCTGATCAAACGACGAAAGGAGGAATTAGGTTATGGAAACAACCAGGAACTGTCGGGCAGTGAAATGAAGGAGGCCATCGTCCGGGCAGGGGCTACCCGCCTGCGGCCGGTGTTGCTCACCGCAATTACGACCGTACTGGGCCTGGTGCCGCTGGCGGTTGGTTTCAACTTTAACTTCTTCACCCTGATCACCGACCTCGATCCGCAGATCTTTATCGGTGGAGACAATACTGCTGTTTGGGGGCCGATGGCGTGGACTGTGATCTATGGCCTCATTTTCGCCACTTTCCTCACTCTGGTCGTCGTGCCGGTGATGTTCTGGCTGGCATTCCGCATGAAGCAGGGCATTCTGAAACTTTTCCGGGGAGGAGACGAGAAGGAAGCCTCCGTTTCGGCCGTATAAACCGGATTTTGAGACAGCTTTTATTTGTTTTGCTATGTCACAATTTTGTTTCTTTTGACAGGAAAAGTTTCGAGGCATTTATTTGCTTTGTGAAAGGTAATATTGCAAAAAACGCTGTCAGCGTGAAAATATCAGGTTGGAGTGGCCCTGAAGCCGGCCGGGCATTACGGCCGAAGATTTAAATCAGGCGCACTTCGACTTCAAAGGCCTTAGTGTTGTTCATAGTGTTTGTTTATCGTTATGGTCCTGTTATGCTTGCATGACAGGGCTTTTTTTTTAAAACCACCAGTGAATTTCCTCTGTTTAAGAAAGAAAAAAAATGCTGGAAGACATCGAGAACCTGAGAAAAGATTACCGGGCCCATACGCTTGATGAGAGCGATATAAGAAAGGATCCTTTTTTACAGTTCAATGCCTGGTTTGGGGAGGCGCTGGCTTCTCAGGTGCCTGAGCCAAATGCGATGATACTGGCCACCTCCACCCCGGATGGAATGCCTTCTGCCCGTACGGTGCTGCTGAAGGGGGTTGATGAGCAGGGCTTCGTGTTTTATACGAATTACCATAGCCGCAAGGGTGAAAACCTGGCCCGTAACCCCAGGGCGGCCCTCGTGTTTTTGTGGCATGAGCTGCAGCGGCAGGTCCGGATTGAGGGAAGGGTGGAAAAAGTGAGCAGGGAGGAATCGGAAGCTTATTTTCAGTCCAGGCCTAAAGGAAGCCAGATCGGCGCCTGGGCTTCCCCCCAGAGCCAGGTGATTAGCGGGCGTGAAGAACTGGAACAGCAGGCAGCGGCATTGGAAAAGGAATACGCGGAGGCGGAACATCTGCCATTGCCCCCTGATTGGGGCGGCTTCCGGGTGCGCCCCGGCCTCATGGAATTCTGGCAGGGCCGGACAAACCGGCTGCACGACCGCATTCAATATACGCTTCAGGAAGACAAGAGGTGGAAAATAGAACGGCTGGCGCCATAAATTGTCCGTTTTTTGTTGATTTCCCCGAAGGATGGGCTTCAACAAAAAACGGACAAAAAAATTACATTAACAATACCGGTCGAATGCCATTTTCAGGTTGGCGGCGATGATCTCAGCCGACCGCCCTTCGATGTGGTGGCGCTCCAGAAAGTGCACCAGTTTTCCATCTTTGAACAAAGCGATGGAAGGAGAAGAAGGAGGGTAGGGCATCATATATTCTCTCGCCCTGCTGGTGGCCTGATGGTCAACACCGGCAAATACGGTAACCAGGCGGCCCGGTTTTTTGTCGTGTTGAATGGCGAGCTTGGCGCCTGGCCGGGCATTGGCGGCGGCACATCCGCAAACGGAATTGACCACTACCATTACCGTACCTTCCGTGTTATCGAGGGCTTCGTCAACCTGTTCCGGCGTTGTCAGGCTCTCAAATCCGTGGTTGGTGAGATCCTGCGCCATCGGAATCGTAAGTTCAACTGGATACATATCAATCTTTGTTTTTTACAAAATTAATGACCTTGACGGACAAAATTTCAGGAAATCCCACTTTTCTTATCTGATTGCTGTTTCCGAAAACCTTGCCCGGACATACTCTAATACAGTTGGCCCTCCATCTTGGTTCAATGATTTTACCAGCAACTTAAATTAGTCTGATTTTAAATAGGGAAAATGCTTTCCGGCAGGGCCTAGAAAACCCGGCTGTTTTTCGCCCGCGGTAGGGAAAAAGTCTCCTCTCAGGGTAACAATGAGGTTAACCGTTGCGTAGGTTATGGACGTTATTGGCTGACCAAAACGAAGTGATGAAAAGATGGATGCTGCCCCCGGCCTTCTGTGCCGGCATAATGATGGCCTCGCTGTTCTCGTCCTGTGTAAGCGACGCATTGCCGGAACCCGTTCTGCCCGAATCCTGTATGGATTCCATTCCGACTTATGAAGGTTCCATAAAGTCGATCATCGAGAATTCCTGTGCATACAGCGGTTGCCACCTCGACGGCTCTGCTCCCGGCGTTTACACCAGTTACGGGGGAGTGATCAACGTGGTGGAATCGGGCCGTTTCAAAGAAAAGGTTATCGGCCTGCGCGATGACCCCAACCTTGGGATGCCGCCCGACTTTTCGCCGGAGGGGCGCCCTAAAGATCTGTCACAATTCGAGCTTGAACTGATCCAGTGCTGGCTGGAAAACAGTTATCCGGAAAAATAGGGTATTCCTGTCCTGGTAAAATCATCGAATATGAAAAAGCTTTTACTGTATTTTTTTGCCCTGTCTCTATGTCACACCTTAAATGCCCAGGAATATGTATTCCAAACCTTCAAAGATTCCAGGGTAGTGAATACGCATAGCGTAGAAACGCTGGCCAAACGGCGCCTGGATATTCGCATCGGGCACCGCTTCGGGGATATGCTGGGAGACAATGGCGGCTGGCCTACCTTTTACGGATTGGAAAACGCGACTGATGTCATGATCGGAGCTGAATATGGATTCTCCAATAATTTTACCGCCGGTATATACCGTGCCAAAGGAGCCGGCGCCATGCCCCAGGGGCAGGCCGGGTTGCGGCAACTGGTCAACGGCGTGTTCAAATGGCGCTTGCTGCGGCAGGCGAAGGGCAAAGGGTCGCCATTAACCCTTACCGTTCTGGGTGTTGCCTCAGTTTCCACCTCCAAGCGCATCGAAGGAAACCCGGATGTCCTCCGCAGTTTTCCCAATTTTTCTCACCGCATGGCCTTTACCGGGCAGTTGCTCATCGCCCGGAAGTTTTCGGATGGTTTTTCCTTTCAACTGTCGCCGGGCTATACACACCGCAACCTCGTGCCCTTTGAAGATGAGAATGGAGTCTTCAGCCTGGGTGCGGCCGCCAGAGTACAGCTGAGCAAGGTATTTGGCCTCATCGCTGACGTTACCGTTCCCTTTTCCGAGCGCCGCACGGCCGATAATGGTTTTTACCCGGCAGTGGGCATAGGGCTGGAGATCGACACCGGCGGCCACCTGTTCCAGGTGAATTTCACCAACGCCACAGGCATCATGGAAACGGATTACATTCCCTACACCACCAGCAACTGGCTGGATGGCGAGTTCCGCCTTGGGTTTACGATCTCCAGGGTGTTTAATTTATAAGAAACCGGATTTTATTGCCACAAAGGCACTAAGGAGACACAAAGGATTTTCCTGTTTCTTCATGTATTCTCGGTTTCTTCGAGTCTTTGTGCTCTAATAAATTGAGTGATGTCAGCTGGCGGCTAAAGCTCGCCTGTTGACCATCACGGTTAGTTAAATGGACTACTAATATGAAAAGGACAGCCATACTTCCGGCGGTAATGATTTTTTCGGCCGCCTTCTTCCTGAGCCTTCAGCCGGCGTCTTACCTGGCGGATGCGGACAAGCCGGTGGCGGAAGTGCTGGAAATGCTCGGTGATGAACCGTTGAAACACAAGGTGGATACGAGTATAGAAGGGGTGTCCGCTGAGCGGGGAAGAGAACTGGTGCTCACCGGCTTTGCCGACAAGCCGGGAGGTGGCCGGGTATCCAAACAGAGCAAACACTTTGTGTGCACCAGCTGCCACAACGTCCGGCGCGATGACCCGGATCTATCTGTGGCTGATCCACAGGCGAGGCTGTTGTACGCCAGCAAAATGGGGCTGCCCTTTCTCCAGGGCACGGCCCTTTACGGCGCCGTCAACCGCACCCGCTTTTACAACGGCGATTATGAGAAAAAGTACGGCAGCCTGGTGTCTCCCGCGCGCAACAGCCTCCGCGAGGCCATTCAGCTGTGTGCGGTGGAGTGTTCCCAGGGGCGGGCGCTGGAACCCTGGGAACTGGAGTCCGTTCTGGCCTATTTGTGGACGATAGAGCTCAAAATGGATGACCTTGGGCTGAGTGAACGGGAATACAAGCGCATCAATACTGCCCTGGCCGGCGAAAAAGGTAAAGAAGGCGCTATTCAGCTGATCAAATCCCATTATCTGCAGGGAGCCCCGGCCAGCTTCGTGCTGCCTCCCAAAGACAGAAAAGAAGGATACGAGAACATCGAAGGCGACCCGGCCAACGGCAAACTGGTTTACGAACTAAGCTGCCTCCACTGCCACGAAAATGAGCGCTATTCCTTTTTCCGGCTCGACAATGCCAAATCCACCTTTAAATACCTGAAGAAACACTTTCCCCGCTACACCCGTTATTCAGTCTATCAGGTGGCCCGGTACGGCACCTCGCCCATTCCCGGGAAGGGCGCCTATATGCCCAATTATACCCTGGAGAAAATGAGCGATCAGCAACTGGAAGACCTGAGGGCTTATGTGGAGCAGATGGCGGAGTGATCGTTATATTGCTGCCTTGTCTGCAATACTGTTGGAGGGCTCATGGAAATAATATCGCACATCAAAAATCAAACATCGCACATCAAATACGCCCATTCACATAACGGTAAACACCGTTAACCACTTTTTACTTATCTTGGGCGAAAAGTATTCCCGAAATGAAGATCACCCTCGCTATTGCGCTCGCTGCTGTTCTTTTCCTGCCCCTGAACGCTCAAAAAGGCCTGTCCGGATTGTGGGAAGGGGTCATTACCGAAGGAGGCCTTCACTCCAAAGAAGGATATCGGTTCCAGCTTTACCTCGAAGTCAAAGGGAAAGACATCGAGGGCCGTTCCTATATCTTCGTCAGTGTGGATAGCATTGTGCAGATGGACCTCCGGGGGAAATTGTACCAGGACAATTCCGTTTACCTGGAGGAAGTGGGCCGGGAATGGACGGAAGCGGAAGAGGCCGCCATTGAGGAGGGCGTTCCGCCCGGGAAGTTTTCGCGCAAGTACCAGTTCATCTACAAACGCAGCATCTGGGACCCCAGCCTGGAGGGCTACTGGCAGGAAGTGACGCCCATGCCGTTTTATTTTAAGCGCGAGCGCGGGAAAATATTTCTGGAGAAAAAGGGGTCGAAGGCTTGATGGGGTGTTTGGCTTTGGAAAGAGAAAGGCCTCTTTTCTGGAAATTAATTTCATACAATGTTTTCGTTACACCCCCCACCCATACCGCTCCCAATCCTCCGCACGGTCAATATCCGACAGCTCCGGCGCCAGGGAGTAGCTTTTGCCCATACCTTCAATGATGGCCACCGTTTCGGCAAATACGGTGGGCGTACTCCACTCGATGCCCTCGAAAAGGGTAGGAGTGTGGGCCTTCATGCCCAGCAGGTAGTACCCCCCATCTTTGGCCGGGCCGATCACAAAGTCGTGGGTTTGCAGCTGATGGAAGGCATCTTCGATGATCGCAGTGGAAAGCTGGGCAATGTCGCTGCCGACGATCAAAGCGGAGCGGGCCTGCCGAAGGGCCACTTCAAAGGAGTGAAGCATGCGGGCGCCCAGGCCGTCGCCCTGCTGTAAGTACTTTTCGAAATCCTGTTCATTCCAACCATCATCGCGGTTGATGAAATCGGCGTAGAAGAGCAGGCGGAGGGCTTCAACGCCAAGAGCCTGCCGGCGCGTGTGCTCCAGCAGGCTCTTGTAGATGCGTAAGGCTTTTTCTTCACCCACACCCTGTGCCAGGCGGGTCTTGACCTTGCCCTTTTCCGGGTTGCGGATGAAGAGGATGAGTGCTTTATCTTCGATGGGTCGTTACAATTTTTCTGATGATAACGGTATGCAGGATTTACGATTTTTGATTTACGATTTTTGATTTGACTGCCCTCATGGTGGCTACTCTTTTGCAGCCATTGTCAGGCACATCAAAAATCGCACATCGCACATCAAACGTCGCAAATTCTATTAATCATTCTTATACAATTCTTCTTCCTTCACGACGTGGACTTCGCTTCCCTGTTCCAGTTTCCGGGCGATGGCGGCGTAGGGTGCGACGACTACTTTTTCGCCTTCTTCCAGTCCGGAAGTTATTCTGATGTAGGAATCGTCCTGTATTCCGGTCTTGACCTCAGCCATACTGACGGTGTCTCCTCTTACTACGAACACCACCTCCAGCAGGTCTTTCTCCATGCCTTCCTCTCCTTCTTTTTCGGCAACCTGGCGGGCTTTCGCCTTATTCTTGTCGTCTTTCTTCTCCCGGGTGGTTACGGCCTGAATGGGTACGGACAGGGCGTCGGTAACTTTTTCCGTTTTGATGTCAACAGAAGCGGACATGCCGGGCCGGAACGGGTAGGGCTTTTGAGGGGTCACCAGGTCTTCATAGGATGCCGGGTCTATGTTGATCCGGACTTCAAAGTTGGTGACCTGGTCGCTGGTCAGGCTGGCCGTGGTGCCGGTTGTGGTGGACGAGTGGGCGATCTGGGTGACCCGCCCCAGGAAAATGCGCCCGAGGTAGGCATCCACCTCGATCTCCACCTCGTCGCCGAAAGTGACGCGGGGAATGTCATTTTCACTTACTTCCACCCGAACCTCCATGGCGTTGAGGTTGGCGATGCGCATCATTTCCGTGCCGGCCATCTGGATGGTTCCGACGACGCGCTCTCCCTCTTCCACGTTGAGCTGGGAGATGATGCCGCTCATAGGGGCGAAGATATCGGTGCGGCGCAGGCTGGTGCGCAGTTCCTTGAGGGTGGCCTCTGAGCTTTCCACCTGGAATTTGGCGGCGCGGGCGCTTTCCTCGGCGGCCTTGATATTGGCTTCGGCGGCCGCCAGGTTGGCTTCCAGGGCCCGCAGGTTGGAGAGCGATTGCTGGAAGTCGGCCTCGGAGATCACGCCTTCCTTGTTGAGTTTGACGTTGCGCTCGTGAATCTCCCGGGCATTGATCAGCTGGGCCTCGATCTGTTGCTTCTGGGCCTTGAACTGCTCGATCTGGGAGCGGGCATTGGCCTGTTGGGCCTTGGCGCTGTTGACCCCGGCGACGCCCCGTTCCACCTGCGACTGGTAGGCATCGGGGTCTATCCTGGCCAGCAGCTGGCCGGAGACGACGGAGTCCCCTTCTTCAACGAGGAGCTCGACGATCTCTCCGGATACATCCGAGCTGATCTTGACCTCTGTCTGGGGAAATACTTTTCCGCTGGCCGCCACCTTCTCAGTGATGGTGCGTTTTTCCACCTGCTCAACGGCGACCTTCTCCCCTTTGGGTTTGTTCTTGTTGCGCCAGATCAGAAAACCCACCAGGGCTACGATAACGACGATCAGAACAATGATGAGGGTGTTGTTGCGATTCAGTTTTGCCATATTTTTTGAGAGCTTTTCTGAGAACGGGTTTGAATATTGCCGAACAATACCAAACCTGTTCCGAGTTGGTTTTAAACCGTGAATGGCGGAGGCTTTGGCAGCGCCTGCCCTCAACTGCTTCACGGTTTTCCGTTAATCTAAATTGATCGGCCTGCCCAGATAGAAATCAACGGTTTTCAGGTTGAAAATGTACTGATACTTAGCTTGTATGAGATCTACCTGTGCGCGGTCGAGGTTATTACGGGCCGTGGTATATTCCAGCGTGTTGATGGCGCCCAGTTGGAAGCGCTTCTCGGCGTTGTCGAAAGCGGCCTGTGCGGCATCGACGGATTTTCCGGCGGCAGCATAGCTTTCCCGGGCGGCGCGGGCATCGGCGATGGCCCTTTGGACATCGGATTTCAGTTGCTGGCGCTGTTGCCGGTTGATCACTTCGGTGTTCAGGGCGTTCAGCCGGGCGCGTTCCATCTGTATGCGGTTGCGGTGGTTGCTGTAAATGGGAATGCTCAGGCTGGCGCCCACCGTTTGCCCGAAGTTCTCATTGATCTGGTCGGAGTAGGAGACCTGCTCATAGTCCACCGGGCCTTCCCCTCTGAACTCGATATCGACGGGCATGTCATTGATATAAACCGTTTCCATATTCGAAGTGGGCCCGATGATCGGCGTCTGCGCGGCACTGGAATAGTTGGTGTTCAGGCTGGCAAAGAGGTTCAGCGTCGGCAGCATGCCGGCGCGGGCGATGTCTTCACCCAGTTGGGCGCTTTCCAGCCGGAGGTCCGCCGCCCGGATCTGTGGCTGGGTCTTCAGGGCAGTGGTATATACTTCCTCGAGCCGGTAGAGGCGCGGGTCTGCATCGGAGGGAACTTCGATAGACTCGGGGCGTACGATGCGGATGTCTTCATTGGGGTCAATTTCCATCAATTGCTTGAGGTTGAGGTAACCGATGGCCACCTGGTTCTGCGCATCGACGATAGACTGTTCATCCAGGGCGATCTGGGCCAGAAAGTCAAGCCGGTCATTGGGAGGAAGAGAGCCGGCCTGTATGAGCTTGTCGGTTTGCCCGAGTTGTTCCTGAGACAGTTCCAGCCGTTTCCGGGCGTTTTGCAGTTGTTCTTCGGCCAGCAGGATGCTCAGGTAGGCACTGGCAATGTTGAGGGAGATGTCATTGGAAGTGGCCTGGGCCTCCAGGCGGGCGGCCTCCAGGTCCTTTTTGCTCTGCTTGATGGAGTTGTTGATCTGTCCTCCGCCAAAGGCCGTCATGCCTGCATCAATGGAGAAGCTGTTAAACCCGATGCGCTGGTTGTTGAAGGAGTTGGTCGTCGGGTCAATGGTGCGGCCAAACTGATAACCGGCGCTGGTCCGGGCGCTGAGGTTGGGCAGGCGGCTGAACTGGTTGAGCTTTTCCATCAGCTGCGCATCCTGAATATTGTATTGTGCCTGTTTCGTGCTGAGGTTGTTCTGCTGTGCATATTGGATGCACTTTTCAAGGGGCCAGGTGTTTTGTGCAAAAACGGCCTGTGCTGCCATCAACAGCAGGCCGGTCAACAGTAGGGTAATTCTGTTTAACATAACCGATATTTTTTTGTGACATCTGCAATACTAGCAAAAGGTAGGGTTTTCCCTGAATATTTTATATCAAAGGAGAATTCTATCGGATGAATGGCTAACTTCTTACCGTCGCAGCTTTGCTAAAGATTGGAGGAGAAGGACACTGATCCGATCACCTGGTCATAGCGGCTGCCGAAAGGGCGGTAGTAGATCAGAATGGTGTACTGGTTCTCCGTCTCGTGCCAGCTGCCTTCTATCTCGGTGAGGCTGGGCTGGGGTTTTGGCCCCTTTTTGTCATTGGTGGCAACGGGTAAAGTGGCGTAGGCATAATCGTAATATCCCTGTTTGAGCAGAGCCTGCCCGACGTAGGCTCCCAACCCTTCATCATATTCCATGCGGTATTCGGGCAGGATGTCCCAATCGGTCAGGCCGCCGAAAAGATAGACTTCTTTCCCGTAGTAAGGCTGGTCCCGTTTAAGGTAAAAGACCACATCGGCGTATTCTGCCGACAAGGTGTTGTTGGGCTGGTCCGTAGTCTCAATGATGAAGTTCCCGTCCAGGTCATTAAAGGAGGTGTAAGCCTCGCCGGCACGGGGCTCGTCGTATTTCAGCTGGACGACAAAGCCGTCGTCCGTCCGTTCGACGGAATATATGTTGAACGAAACCAGCCGGAAGCTTCGCAGGTCGGCAAAGCGGAATTCTTTTCCACCCGGAAACACGATTACGTCCTGATAGTCGAACAGCAGGGCGTTGCTGCGGATGAACTTGGGGGAGATATCCGTCAGGGCATTGTCCCACCGGCCGTTTTGCATTACCGTGGCCCGAACTTCCGCCATCGGGTTCTGGATCTTGAATTTTTCGTGGTTGACGACAAAGTCGATCTCCTGATGGGTGCGAAATTTAGAAACCTGGCTGGCCCGCAAAACCCGGGGGTCGATCGTTACCTTGGGGTCAACCACCACAAAGCGCCGCGCCAGAACCAACTGGCGGTCGTAGGTGTCGTCATATACGAATAGCATGTAGTTGCCCGATTTTGTAAAGCGGGTATCCTGGTTGGGCAGCGTAAGTTCGTAGTGGGTGTAGGGCCAGAGGGTCTTGAAGGAGAATTCGAAATTCTGGATCCGTTCCTCTGTATATCCTTCAACGTATTCAAGCTCAGTCAGTTGAGACGGCTTCCAGTCCCGGTCGCAATGGACTACTTTATAGAAGTAATCTTTAGTGTCTCCGTCCAGGTCATCAAAAGAAAGCGTAACCCGGGCGGCTCCTCCAAGTTCGATAACGGGGTAGGAAAGGTACAACCCCTCAATGTGGAACTTCACAGAGCGTATGTAAGACATGTAAATGAAATCCTCACTGGGAAAATCGTCCTGCTGTGCGGCAAGAAGGAAAGGCTGGAGGATTACCAGCAAGAACGGCAAATAGTGGTGTGCTTTCTTCATGTTTTTTCTGATAACTGACTTTTTAACGATCATACCCGTTTTCACATTGCCTCACCCTGTCACCCTCTCACCCTGTCACCCTCTCACCCCTTCACTTACTCACCCAGGGATTCCCCTTAAGAAAAAACCTCCATTCCCAGGCGGCGCATTCCTCTGCATAATCTACCCCGATCCGTGGGCTGCACAGAATGTCCGTTGCGGCAATGGGTTTTTCCCGGCTTTCGATCCAGATCGGGCTTTCCGGGTGGAGCATATCCGTTCCGGTGAGCTCCCGGGTGATGCCCATAGCCTGCGACAGCACGCCAGGCCCGGCGGTGAGCCTGGCCGCTACTTTGTCCATGCGGCGGCGGCGAAGCATCAGGTTGAGGTTTTCGGCAGGTTCCAATGCCCGGATCAGGACGGCATGGGCCATTCCCTCTCCGCCGGTCACCACATTGAACAAGTGGTGGATGCCGTAACAAAGATAGATGTAGGCGTGCCCTCCCCGGGAAAACATAACTCTGGTGCGTTCGGTGAGGCGGTTTCCGTAGGCATGGCTGGCCTTGTCTTCCGGGGCGCGGTAAGCTTCTACTTCCACGATGCGGCCTGCGGTAAGGCCTTCGCCCAGATTAGTTACCAGATATTTGCCAAGCAACTCGCGGCTTACCCGGATTACATCCTCCCGGACGAAAAAACTACGTTCCAACCTTGTATTTTGAGGAGGCATTATATCGTATTTGCCGGCCAATATAAGAAACCCCGGCCAGGTATGTAGGTTTGAATGGATTGTCATTCACTATACATCAGATTTCCTTCAATTGGAACTCCGATATTGAAATTAACCCTATTATGCCCCCGGGTTTTACATCACCCACATGTGTTTATTGTATTTCCTTACTCACCCACTGAATCAAAAAATTATGAACACGAGGTTTTACATTTCCCTGGTAGCCTTTGGCCTGGGGCTGACGGGAGCATCTTTTCCAGCCGGTGCACAGTGCACCGATTGGGTAAATCCCTCACCGGATGGCGGGTGGTCGGATTTCAACACTGCCTTCGGAGGTGCACCCTGCGATGACGGATCGGGTTGCCCCTTCAATGAGATCAGCGATTTTGAGGTTCTGGCTGCGGAGGCTTATTCCGTTGACGGTTTCAAGGCCGGTGGTACGTATTCATTCAGTATGTGCAATGGCCCGGGCGCCGGCTCCTGGGTACCGGAATTTACCATCATCGCCCCCAGCGGGGCAGTCGATGCTTTCGGCCCGGGCGATGGCGATGGCTGCACCATTACCTGGACGGCCAGTGAGAATGGTGCTTATCTCATTGTCATTAATGAGGCAGATCATTGCGGAGGCGGCAACAATCTGGCCACCCCCAATGGATATCCGGCGCTTTCCTGTGAATCCGGCTCCGGCGCCGTCTGCGATGAGCCGGTTACCGGGTGTGTTGCCGGTATTTTGCTGACCAACGGACCGGTTGCCGTATGTGGCACGGAGGCTACTTTCAACCTGGCCACCGATGGAACGGACACCATCCCTACAGGAGGCGGGTTTGCCTGGGTCTTCGACGACTCGCAGGGAGGCGCCGGCGGGGCTGCCGGAGGGCTGACGCTTACCAATGCTACTAATGTCGCCACTTTTGATGCCGGCCTGAACGGTGTCCTCAGTTCTAACGGCCTGCCTCCTCTGAGTGGCACCTGGATAGTCCGCGGCGCCGTTTATTCGGATAACAGCAGCCCGGGCAATGCAGCAGCCTCCATTTGCGATATCACCGCGGATTCTCTGATCCTGCAGTTCGGCGACAGCCTGAGTATTGACGAGGTTGTAAACAATGGGGACGGCTCCGCTTCTATCACCGTAAGCGGAGGCACTCTTCCCTATACTTACGAGTGGGATGACGGCCAGATGACGAGTATGCCTGTGGGTTTATCACCTGGCGAGCATACTTTCACCATTACTGATGCCATAGGATGTACGGCTGAAGGAACGGTTGACATTATGGTTGGCGCAGAGCAGGTTGACGGACTGAATGCTTTTTATCTGGGGCCCAACCCCGGGCAGGGCATTTTCAACCTGCGGCTTTCCCTGGATAGCCCCAGAGATGTCCGGGTTGAGGTGTTTAGCCTTTCGGGACGGAGATTGCTGAACCTGCGCGAAGGCCAAACGGCTTCGGTGGACCGCATGCTTGACCTGAGTACACAGCCTGACGGCGTTTATGCATTGCGCCTGATCATTGGTGAGGATGAGGTTGCCAGGCGCTTTATCCTGAATCGTTAGCGAGGTTATTAACAGGAGTAATCCCGGATATCCGCCGGTATCCGGGATTACCCACGTTAGGGTTACCTACCGCCGGCTGTAATTCGGAGATTCCTTGGTGATCGTGATATTGTGCGGGTGGCTTTCGAGGATACCGGGCCCGGTGATTTTGACAAATCGGGCTTTCTGAAGGGTGCTGATATCGCCTGCTCCGCAATAGCCCATGCCGGCGCGCAATCCGCCCAGGTATTGCACCATCACTTCGGCTACCGTCCCTTTATAGGGGACCCGCCCTTCGATGCCTTCCGGGACCAGCTTTTTGATGTCATCTTCAACATCCTGAAAATAGCGGTCTTTCGAACCCTGTTGCATGGCTCCCAGAGAACCCATTCCCCGGTAAACCTTAAATTTACGGCCCTCATAAATGATGGTTTCTCCCGGGGCTTCCTCCACTCCGGCAAAGAGGCTGCCCGCCATTATGGTGTTGGCTCCGGCGGCAAGGGCTTTGACGATATCTCCGGTGTAACGGATCCCTCCGTCCCCGATGATAGGGATATTCCGGTCTTTGACGGCTTTTGCTGCGTTGTAAATGGCGGAAAGCTGCGGCATCCCTACGCCGGCCACAACGCGGGTGGTGCAGATCGAGCCCGGGCCAACGCCCACTTTGATGCCGTCGGCGCCGGCATCGGCCAGGGCCAGGGCGCCTTCTCCGGTCGCTACGTTCCCACCGATCACCTGCAGATCGGGGAAGTGCCCTTTTACCTCTTTTACCGCCTGTAATACGCCCCTCGAATGGCCGTGAGCCGTATCGACAATAACGACATCGACGTCAACCCGCACCAGGGCTTCCACCCGTTGCAGCATATCGTTGGTAACGCCAACTGCCGCTCCGACCACGAGGCGCCCCAGGGAATCCTTGCAGGAATTGGGGTAATCCTGGACTTTCATAATGTCCTTGTAAGTGATCAGGCCGACGAGCTTCCGGGTTTCATCCACCACCGGAAGCTTTTCGATCTTGTGGGCCTGCAGGATCTCCCGGGCCTGTTCAAGAGTGGTGCCCACCGGCGCGGTTACCAGATTGAGGCTGGTCATCAGTTCCCGTACCGGACGGTTGAGGTGGGTCTCGAAACGCAGGTCCCGGTTGGTCAGGATGCCTGTGAGTTTATTGTTGGCGTCAACAATGGGAATTCCGCCGATCTTGAAGCGCCGCATAAGGGTAAGCGCATCGCCGACGATGGCGTCTTCGGTAAGGGTGACCGGGTCCACGATCATGCCGCTTTCAGAACGCTTGACGCTGCGAACCTGTTCTGCCTGCTCCTCGATCGTCATGTTCTTATGAATGATACCGATCCCGCCCTGGCGTGCGATCGCAATGGCCAGCTTGTTTTCCGTAACAGTATCCATGGCTGCGGACACGACCGGAGCATTGAGCTTCAGCTCCCGGGTGAGGTAAGTGGACGTGTTGACCTCCCTGGGCAGCACTTCCGAGTATGCAGGCACCAACAGGACGTCATCGAAGGTTAGGCCTTCTCCTAAAAACTTATTCTGAGGTATTTTCTGTGTTTCCATGCGCAAAGGTATGGAAATTGGCCACAAAAAGAAAAGGCAGCTTTGGATTTTCCATCCTTTGGCTGGCCGGGAAATTCTGGTTTTCTTTGTGATGAAGGAAGATGCGGGTTGTCGGTTGACTGTTGTTTGTGGCCAGTTCCGGCCGACAATAACCAATTAACCAATTAACTATGCTCACTGTACTAACCGATGAACACTTCATGAGGCAGGCGCTCCGGGAAGCGGAAGCTGCTTTTGAACAGGGAGAAGTGCCGGTGGGGGCAGTCGTGGCCTGTCAGAACCAGGTCATTGCCCGGGCACACAACCAGACGGAGCAGCTGAATGACGTCACGGCGCATGCCGAGATACTGGTCCTTACGGCCGCTTCCAATTATCTGGGAAGCAAATATCTGCAGGATTGCACCCTTTATGTCACCCTCGAACCCTGTGTGATGTGTGCCGGCGCTTTGCGGTGGGCTCAGCTGGGCCGCCTGGTATATGGCGCTCCGGATGATAAACAGGGGTTCATGCAGTACGGAAAGGCGGTGTTGCATCCGCGGACTCAGGTGGAATATGGGGTGCTGCAAGAGGAGTGCAGTTCCCTGCTCAGCCGCTTTTTCCGGCAGCGGAGAGGTTAAAGCCTGTTAAAATCCGTTAATCCAGGTTAAACTCTCTTAAGCTCGGCCTCAGGCCTTTGGAAAAGTGTTTACTTTTAAGCGGAAATGCTCAAGTTTGTAACCAAAAACAATCTGCAATGAAAGCTGTGAAACTATCTTTTCTGGCCGGCTTATTCCTGCTGGCTTTCAGTGCCTGCGGGCCTACCCTCAGCCCTTTCACCGAACAACTGTACCATCAGAACCGCTGGACGGAACCCGAGCTGAAGCGCATTCAGTTTTACCTGTCCGAAGATATTGTCATGCGGCGGGAACTGACCGGCTCGAAATCCGAGATCGTATCCGGGGAGATCAAGATGGTCGATGGGCGGCAGGTAGAGGAAGTTGTGGTCCGGAAAGGCACCCCCGGCGTATTGCTGTTCCTGCCGGAAAAAGACCGCTTTGCGATCAGTTTCGAGGCCGGCGGCAGGGAACGTTTTCTCATCTTTGGCCCTAACCCCAAAGTGGATGGACGGTTCGTCCTGCTGGCCTCCGAATGGAAGCGCCGCTCCGGAATGGTGACTTATGAAGGAAAAAAATGGCGGGTCGATAACCGCAGCGCCTATGCCAGCCTGCTGGTGGACCTCAAAAAGGTCAATAGAGTTTCCGTAGATTCCCGCACCGCCACCGGCCGGAGGATTGATTAATTCTTATCGCAACCTTTTCTGCTGCCGCGGCGTATAAGAATCCGGATGGTATAAAGGGGAGGCCAGTTGAAATAATGAAATAGGTGGCCGGGCTGATGTAAATTTAGCGCTTGAATTATCATAAAACGCTACCTCCAAGCAAGCGCCAATCACCCCATCTTATTGAGCCCTTTCAGCAAGGGGACGAAGCGGAAGTTGGCCAGCACCTGGTCGTCGTATTCCTCTTCTGAAATGCGGGTGATGCGGTGCATTTTCTGGACGAACTCCCCAACGGGTATGACCATGATGCCTCCGATGGCGAGTTGTTCCAAAAGTGCCTGGGGCACGTCTTCGGCCCCTGCCGTTACGATGATCTTGTCAAAAGGGGCAAATTCTGGGAGCCCTTTATTACCATCCCGCAGGTAACACCGGATGTTGCCCAACCTTAGCTTTGAGAGTAGGGCTTTAGCTCTTTCGTAGAGCATTTCCTGGCGTTCTATTGTATAAACCCGGGCGCCAAGCATTGCCAGCAAGGCAGCCTGGTAGCCGGAGCCTGTCCCTACTTCCAGGACTTTATCCCGTTTTTTGATATTGAGCAGGCTGGTTTGATAGGCTACGGTATAGGGCTGAGAGATGGTTTGCTCATTGCCTATCGGAAATGGTTTATCCTTGTAAGCCCATTCTTCGAAAGCCTTATCCAGAAAAAAGTGCCGGGGAAGGGCTCCGATGGCAGCGAGCAGGCGTTCATCACTGATGCCTTTCCTGCGCAGTTCCTCTACGAGTTGCTTCCTCATGCCTTTGTGCCGGTAGGTATCTTTCACTGTAATATAGAAATTAATATAGATTGAATTTACGCCAAATTCCCCGATAAAACAATGACATTCTTCCTTTGCAGGACAATGTTTGAATGCAGAAAATGCCGGTTCTTTGAAGTGTCGGCAAATTACTAATTTTAGGGCCGCCCAGAGACTAAGAGCCTGAAAATAATAGAACCACATGAGTAAAATTAAATTTGGAACCGATGGCTGGAGGGCTATCATTGCAGAAGATTACACCGTTGAGAACGTCAGGCGGGTTGCAGAAGGCACCGCCCGCTGGATGAAAAAACAGGGCGAAGGCCAGGCCGTCATTGGCCACGATACCCGCTTCGGGGGGCAGCTCTTCGCCGAAACTACTGCCCGCGTATTCGGCGCTTACGGCATTAAAGTAAAACTCGCCAGGGGTTTTGTCTCCACTCCTATGGTATCTCTGGGTGTGGTGAAGACCAACTCGGGCCTGGGCGTGGTGATCACCGCCAGCCATAACCCCCCTTCCTATAGTGGATATAAACTGAAATCAAAGCTGGGGGGCCCGATGATCCCGGCCCAGGTGGCTGAGGTGGAGGATGAAGTGCCCGATAAGCCCACTGTGGAGCTGGCCAGCCTGGAAGAAATGGAAGAAAAGGGCCTGTTGGAATACGTCGATCTGGAGCAGGCCTATATGGATCACGTTACCAAAAGTTTTGACCTGGAGGCCATCCGGCGGTCGGGTATCCGGATCGGCTACGACGCCATGTACGGCGCCGGCCAGAATGCCATGCGCCGCCTTTTTCCGGATGCTGCACTCCTGCACTGTGAATACAACCCCTCCTTTATGGGCCAGGCGCCGGAGCCTATCCACAGAAACCTCCAGGAGTTCTCCCAACTGATCAAAGACAGCGGAAATATAGATATTGGCCTGGCCAACGACGGCGATGCCGACCGCATCGGCATGTATGATGCGGAAGGAAACTTCGTCGATTCTCACCACATCCTGCTGCTCCTTTTGCTCTACATGGCGGGTTACAGGAAGGAAAAGGGTAAGGTAGTCATTACCTTCTCGGTAACGGAAAAGATGAAGGAACTGGCCGAACATTACGGGCTGGATTACGAAGTGACCAAGATCGGCTTCAAATACATTGCCGAGATCATGGCCAATGAGGATGTGATCGTCGGCGGAGAGGAGTCCGGCGGGCTGGCTGTGAAAGGCCATATTCCCGAACGGGACGGCATCTGGATCGGCCTGACGATCATTGAATTTATGGCAAAGACGGGTAAGTCGTTGCAGGAACTCATTCGGGAAGTCTATGATCTGGTCGGTTCCTTTGCATACGACCGCGATGACCTCCACCTGGCTGAAGAGAAAAAACAGGCCATCATTAAAAGGTGTAAGGAAGGCTCTTATACCGCATTTGGCCAGTATAAGATTGAGTGCGTCGAAGACATTGACGGCTTCAAGTTCTATTTCGGCGGCGGGCGCTGGGTGATGATCCGCCCGTCCGGCACAGAACCGGTGCTGAGGGTATATGCCCAGGCCCCAGAGGCGCCCGAAGTGCGCACCATCCTGGATGCTACCCATAAAGCCTTGCTGGGATAACAATGCCCTTCATTTAATAAGCCGGTTTGTACAGGCCGGATGGGGCCCTGATTGTTTTCAGGGCCTCATCTTTTATATGCGGATGAGCTTCCGTTTTATAACCCCTTCATCATTCCGATGTGCGGAATGCCGTCTTCCAGGTATTCTTTCCCAACGATTTGAAACCCGAGGGATTCATAGAACGGGATGAGGTAGCACTGAGCGGAGATCTTTATGGTTTGGCGCCCGTAGAGGCGTTCCATCCATTCCAGCGTCTTTTCCATCAGTATTCTTCCCTGGCCAGTTCCGCGAATGGCCGGTGAGGTTACCACTCTTCCGAAAGAAGGATAATCTTTATAGGAGACCCCTCTGGGCAACAGGCGGGAGTACGCCAGGAGCTTCCCGGTAGCTCCGTAGCCCAGCAGGTGGTGGGCATGCAGGTCCTTGCCGTCGGCATCCAGATAGGGGCAGTTTTGTTCAACGGCGAACACCTCCTGCCGAAGCGCCATCAAATCATAACATTCGTTGAGCGACAACAGGTGAAAGGGAAGGCAGGAATAGTTTAATACCATACTGGCAGGCATAAGCCCTTTTTACAAATTTAACCACTAGAAACTGTAGCACTGCACTTTTCCCTTTTTCCCGCTGCGGTATTTGCCATCTTTCCGGCTAAAGCCTTTTTCCCTTTTTCCAAAAAGCTGAAAGGGGCTGGCCTTGATGGCAAAATAGAGGTCGGTGGTATTGAAATCGGAGCGCCGTACGATACTGCCCAGGTCACTGGTGCCTATGGTAAAGAAGGCCAGGCGAACGGCCAGCCCCACCCGCACTTCTTCCCAGTCATATACCGAAACCGGGAGAGAGGCGTCGAACCACCGATGCTCCAGTCGGGGCGCCACCGCAAGGTGGCTGCCGCGCTGCAGTGCTGCCGGCCCGAGAGGGAACCCCTGGGTAAAGGCGGCGCCGATGTAAAAGAAGCTGTTCAACGATTTATCCACCTGTATGCTCAGCGCACTGGGCAACCAGATGCCGAAAGATTCCCGGCTAAAGGATGTCGAAGAATCCCCAAGGGCCTGTTCGCTGAAGAACTGAACGTAGTCTTCCAGGTCTGCCGGCCCTGTGAAAGATTCGTATTCGGTGGTGCTGATTATGATTGGTTCAGTAGTTTGTGCCCGGTGTTCTTTCGCGTTTCTCCTGAAGTTGAGTTTTCCGATGTCAATCAGGGAGAACCCGAATTTCCAGTCGTAAAGGGCATCGCTCTGGCCGTAGGTGGTGTAAACGAGGCCCACATCTGCTCCCATACCGCCGCCGTTGAGCGATGGGCTGTAATCCCCATCTGTCAGGTTGCTGGTTGTGTAAGCATAACTGAAGTCAAAAGGAGACCCTCCCAGGGAGTCATTGGGCACCTTCTGCAGTTCAAAAGTGGATGAATTGCGCAGATAGCTGCCTTCAAAAGCCTGCAGGGCTTTCAGTGTAATGCCGAACGCGAGGGCGCCGCCGGCTACTTCTGTTTGATAAGAGTAGTTAAGTCCAACCTCAGTCCATCCGGCAACAGCCCCGCGGAAAGGGTCCACTGCGAAGGGGGTATAGAAAGGGCGGCTGTCATAATCATAATAGTTGAAAGGGTCCACAATACCTCGGGCGGAGGCCATCATACGCCCCCGGGTGATCAGCCCTATCCGGTGGTTTTCGTTTACCTGGACGTAAAACGAAGGCCCCATGATGTTTCCCAGGGCTAACATCTGCCTTTTGTTGCGGCCCTTGAAAAAATCAACGGCGATGGCGCCGGTTTTCTCCGGAGCGCCCGGAGGGAGGTCCGGGCCGAACTCAAACTCCAGGTTATTGGGGCCTTTCAACAGGTCGGCCAGGCGGGTATTCCGCAAATAAGTGTAATCGTTGGATACGTGTTCCGCTCCTTCTACCAGGTTTACATCCCATGTAAAAGGGGTGGTGGCGTGATAGGCCGGGTTGAGGATAGTGCTGTTGATGCCCCCGTAATTGGATAGCCGGATGCCAAGTTGTTCCTGTGCCTGAAGGGTACAAAAAGCCCAAAGGAGAAGGGCCAGAAGAGGATATTTCTTCATAGTGTAAGTGATAGTTTACCGTTATTCCATATTTTTCGAAGCCTCTTATCCTGCAAAGAGGTTCCAAATCCTGGGGGCGAATAAGATCAGCCCAAGTGCGGCGGCGCCCATTGCGGAAAACAGGACTGCCGCAGCGGCCGTGTCTTTGGCCCTTCCCGCCAGCTCGTTGTATTCGGGAGAAACCAGGTCCACCAGGTGTTCCAGGGCTGTATTAAAAGCCTCCGCAGCAAAAACAAGGCCGATGGCCAGGGCTATGAGCGCCCATTCTACCGGCGAAAGGGTAAATAAAAAACCCAGTATGAGCACTAATATAGTCATTATCAGATGAATGCGGGCATTGGGTTCGCTATAAAAAAGGCCGGCAATGCCCTTAAAGGCGTAGCGGAAACTCCTGACTCGGTTCTTCATTATAAAAAGTTGTTCTGAGCTAAACTAATTCTAATCCAGCCGCCCGGCAAGCACGGCTACCATTTTGTCCCTTTCAACGTTTCCTTCCGGAGTAAATATTTCGAACCAGAGTACGTAAATTCCGATTCGCGCCCGGCTGCCTTCCTCGTTCACCCCGTCCCATTTCAGGCTGCCCTTTGAAGCAAGAATTTCATTATTCGCCAGGCGTCTGATCAGCCGCCCGGCGCTGTCATAGATGTGCAGGTTGAGGGTGTAGCCGGGGCCGCCGGCATCATATTCGATAAGGAGGACATCTTCAAACCCGTCACCGTCGGGAGAGAATGTCGGCGTCAGTAGCTCAAACATATTTCCGATGGCGCCGGGCCTGTCATAAAACTGAGAGTTCTGGAAAGTTGGCGTGGCAAAGCCGGCGGTGGAAGCGGCGGAATGCCAGTTGTTGTTGTCCTGTGTAGCCGCTTCCGGCGAAATGCGTTCCAGGGATACGCCTTCTTTGCTGTCGAGTAAGGGATAATGGAGGGTTTCCGAGTAATCGAAAGCATCGATCACCCGGTTGTCGTATCGCAGGGTGGCATTGCCACTTTTGTCGTCCAGCGTAGGAAGATCCGCTTCCACCAGCGCCTGTGGGGCCAGGACGGAATACCGGGCGAGGATGTCTTCCGGAGATTCGGTGAGGACGGCATATTCCCCGGGGAAGAGCAGAAAGTCTCGACCGGCCCTTCCCAGCGTATCTCCGGACTCTTTCCGGGTGTTGGCAATGGCCAGTCCGTTCAGGTTCACCACCTTTTCGCTGCGGTTATATACTTCGATAAAATCGCTTCCTCCGCTTTCCGGGTTGAACAGGATTTCGTTGAGGATGATGTCCAGAGGTTCCATCGGTTGCGCCAGCCCGGTGGTGATGGAGGCGCCGGGCGGCAGGCCGTTGCCCATGCAATCGGTTACGGCTTCGGATACATTCAGTTGATAGGCCGTTCCGGGTTGGAGCGGAGCATTCAGCAGAAGCAGGGCTTCCGTCCGGGAGGGCTGGGCCAGGGCATCAGCTACCGGTATGTTGGGAGCCAGCGAATAGTTGGCGGGGTTGCCCATGCTGGGGATATCCATAATTTCATTGAAGGAAACGCGCAGTTCAAATTCACTTTCCGCAATGGCCTGCAGGAGAAAGGGAGGGACGGCATCCGTTGAAGTACCCAGCAGGCTGTTGGGGAGGCCGGGAGTCCCTCCTGCCGGCGCCACCGAAGCCCCCCAGTTTCCGGAGCAATCGTATGGGCCGTCAAGTTGTATGATCTCAAGGCTGTATCCGCCATCTGCTTTGTTTTCGTCTGCGTACCAGGTATCGGTATAGGCGGCCTCGAAAATAAGTTCTCCATTGGTATCGGTAAGGCGCACGAGATCTCCTCCATTCGTGAGGGCGGGGAAGCTCCCAACGGCCACGGTGGGCCCGAGGGCAGAAAAAGCATCCTCAAAGCTGTCGTCACAGATGGCCACATAGCTGCCGGGCAACAACAGGAAATCGGGAAGGCCAACCGGGGAACTTCCTGAACTCAGGGCAAGGCCTGACAGCTGGATCACTTTATCACTGCGGTTGTAAAGTTCCACAAATTCGCCTTCCGGCAGGCCGGCCGGTGGGTTGGGGTCGGGAAAGAGCTCGGAAAAAATGATGTCGCCGTAGGCTGCCGGGCGTATGTCGTAATAAATGAAGGAAAGGCTTTGGGGCGGAGCAATATTACCGTTTACGTCGGCTATGTTGGATGTGGACAGGGTGTAGGATCGGGTGCTTTGAAGAGGTGAGTTGAGGAGAAGGCGTACTTCAGTAGGTGCGTTGTCATTGAAGAGGGCTTCGGCAGGTTGTCCGATGCCGTTGTCCAGCAGGTAATTGGCGGGATCGGAGGCCGAAGTTCCATCCAGTGGTTCATCAAACCGGGCGAAGGCCTCGGTGGCGCTGGCCGCTTCCACGGACAACAACTGCGGGGGCCGGGTGTCCTGGAATATTGGATCGATAGAGATGTCATCGAAGAAAAAGGCATCGTTACGGGTGCTGGTGTACCGGCAATACACCCCGAAAAAGCTGCCCACGGGATAAGTGTCATCGGCCGCGGAACCTTCCGGCTGAAAGTCCGTCCCTCCCGTGTAATCGGCCATTAACTGCCATTGTCCATCGATGCTTCTTTCTACCCTCAGCCGGGCGGTAACAGGATCATTTCCCACGGCTCCCGGAGTGCCGCTGATCAGCAGGGTGGAGCTGTTGCCGTCCTGCCGGTAGAGTTCTACGGCATCTTCACTACCTGAAATGCCGCCAATTTTGAGATAATAACCCTCCTGGCTGCCAGTCAGGCCGGAATTGGAAGCGCTCAGGTAAATGCGTGCAAAATTGCTGGCGGAGGGAGCGAACTCCATTCGGATATAAGCTTCCCAGATAGTGGCCTCAGCGGTAGAGGTGGGGGCCGGAAGATACAGGTGCGAAGTGTTGTCAGAGGAGGGGGCCGGGTCCATCAGTTGTAATTCGCCGTTGGATACCGTGAATTTATCTCCTTCTCCCAGCCATTCGGGATCGGCAGTGAAATCTCCGTCGGAAAAATCATCCTGGAGCTGGGCGAAAAGGGGAAGAGATAATAGAGAAAGCAGCAGAGCAATAAAGGTTCTTTTTTCCATAAGCTCAAAAATAAGCCGGATATAAAAAAAAGAAGCCCTGTCCGGATCATTATTTTCCCGATTGGGCTGCTGAACCTACGAGGTAAGGCCGCAATTGGGATTTTTCCCTCCGGTATGGGGTAAAAAGTGGCAAAAAAAGCAGATTGCTCTTATCTTTGCCCCCTTGGAATAACAGCCCTGGCCCATTTGGATAATTTAAAAAACTGGAACAATGAAAATTGCTGTAGTAGGAGTAACCGGCCTGGTGGGAAATGTAATGTGCCGGGTTTTGGAAGAGCGCAACTTTCCGGTTACCGAATTTTTGCCGGTGGCCTCTGCCCGTTCAGTTGGAAAAGAAGTTCTTTTCAGGGGGGGATCTCATCGGGTGATCGGTATGGAAGAGGCAATTGCCGCGCGGCCGGATGTAGCGATCTTCTCCGCCGGCGGGGGGACTTCACTGGAATGGGCGCCTCGATTTGCTGAAGTAGGAACGGTGGTCATTGACAATTCTTCGGCATGGAGGATGGATCCCGGGAAAAAACTGGTAGTGCCTGAAGTAAATGCGGAGGTACTTACAAAGGCCGACCTCATCATTGCCAACCCGAATTGTTCGACCATTCAAATGGTCATGGCCCTGGCTCCCCTCCATAAGGCGTACAAGATCCGCCGCCTGGTCGTTTCCACGTATCAATCCTTTACCGGTACGGGTATGAAAGCGGTAAAGCAATACCAGCTCGAGCGCAAAGGATACGAGCCCAAAGAAGAGGAAATGGCATATCATTATCCCATTTTTGAAAATTGCCTTCCGCATTGTGATGTATTCCTGGACAATGCCTATACCAAGGAGGAAATGAAACTGGTGAATGAAACGCGAAAGATATTGAAGGACGATAGTATTGGCGTGACGGCCACCGCAGTGCGGGTACCCGTTCACGGCGGGCATTCCGAGGCGGTGAATGTCGAGTTCGAACGGCCCTACGAGCTCGATGAGGCCCGGAGCCTTCTTGAATCTATGCCGGGCGTGGTTGTTCTGGATGATATTGCCAATAACAGGTACCCCATGCCGCTTTTTGCAAAAGACCGCGATGAGGTCTTTGTCGGCCGTATCCGCCGGGATGAATCGGTAGCAAATGGGCTGAACCTGTGGGTCGTTGCGGATAATCTGCGCAAAGGGGCGGCCACCAATGCCATCCAGATCGCCGAATACCTGCTCGAACAGCGGCTGATCGAGGCCGGGCAGCTCACAGCATAATGAAGAAGCCATCGGCGCCCGGGACCGGCTGGCCAGAAATTGCGGCGAAAAATGTCCTTTTCGGCGGCATTTTTGCTATTTTTGAAGAGCTGTAATTTTGAAACTGGCATACCCTGTGGGCCTTGAAAGGTAAGGAGGGGGGGCCAGGCACCTTATTTTTACAGGAAATTTACCTGGCAGGAGTGTTGCACTATCAGACGTATTTTGCTCCTCTCCATACCTATTGTAAATGAAAACCAGTTAATTACCGTTATGAAGACCAAGCTTGTACTTTGGGGGGCGAATGCCCAGGACGAACGTATTTTGGTTGCACTGGAGCTTTTAGCAGATGACAATAAAGTGAAAGTATTTACCTTTCCTGAAAGTATAGCTACCGAGGAGTTCAGCCAAAAAATGATGAATGATTGGAGAGATGACAAACCCTTTGATTTTCCGGAAGGCTATACTGAAACTGAACGAAACCTCAACATCTCCGAAAGTATGCTGCCCGAAGAGGTCAAAGTGGAGCGCGCCGACCTGATCTCCCGGGCACAGACCGAATGGCAGTTTATCGTTCTTTCCTCGAAATTGAGCCAGGCCTATCAATCCGAGCTCGAAGACCTCAAAGAGCGCATCGGCCGGCTCAGCAAGTTTGACGATAAGCTCTGGGAGGAACTCAAAGGGTTCTGGGATAAGGTCCAGGGGCAGGTTCGGGAACGCAACCTGTTCCGCGACCACGCAGACTTTCTGCGGGATAAGACCAATGAGCTCTTTGGCCAGCTCAAAGAGTTGAGGTCAAAGATGGATGAGGAATTTAAAGAGCGCTCCAAGGACAATTATGAAAAATTCATTGAGATCCTTGAGGAGGTGGAAAGCCGCATCAGTGACGGAAAACGCCTGCAGCCCGTTTTTGAGGAACTAAAGAAGATCCAGCGCAAATTTCGGGACTCCAGGTTTACCCGTGAACACCGGGCTAAAATATGGGAACGCCTCGATGCCGCCTTCAAAACCGTAAAGGAAAAGCGCTTTGGCTCCTCCGGCGACGACCGGTCTCCTCTGGAGCGTATCCGGCGCCGCTACAAAGGGCTGCTGGCAGCCATCGAGAAAATGGAACGCTCTATCAAACGCGACCGGGATGACCTGGAATTCCAGAACAGAAAAATCGCCAGGACCGATGGCCAACTGGAAGCCCAGATCCGGCAGGCCAAAATCAAAATGATCGAGGAACGCATTCGCTCTAAAGAGGAAAAACTGGGGGAAATGATGCAGACAAAAACCGAATTGGAGCGCAGGGTCAGTGCTCTTGAGGCCAAAGAGGAAAAAAGGCTCGAAAAGGAACGAATCGAGCAAGCCAAGAAGGAAGCGGAGGCCAAGATACAGGAAAAGATCAAAGCGGAAGCCGCAGCCCGGGAAGAGCATTCCGAAGGCCTGGAGAAAGCAGCTGAGGCGATCGTCGGCGAAGGAAAGGAAGACACAGCTCAGGTGGAAGAGCCGGAATCGGAACCGAAGGAATCGCTCGGCGAAGCTCTGGCCAATACACTGGGAGAGTCACTTGAAGATGTGGTAGATACGGTCCGGGCAGTTGCAGAAGTAGTTGCCGGCCGGGTGGAGGATGTTATCGAAGAATTGCAGGAACAACTTGAAGAGGAATTGCCGGCTCAGCCCGCTGAAGAAGAGGACGAGGGTAGTGCCCTTGAAGAAACGGAAGAGCAACCCGAGGCAGATGCAGAGGAAGTTGAAGCAGAAGAAGAAAAAGACTCCTGAGTGTATTTATTTCCAAGTTAAAAAGGAAGCGCCTTCGGCAGGTTAACCTGCCGAAGGCCTTTTTAACTGCTTGTGTCACGATAAAGATCTGTATTGAACAGGCACGGAGAAAAGAGAAATGCCGTAAAAATTGTCCGTGTAGGGAAAAGGCAAAGAAATTTTCTTTAAAAAAAGGAGAAATGAGCAGAAAAAAAATAATAAAAAATTCACAATTGCTCTTCATTTTTCCTGCTTAAAGGCTTTTATTTCATTTTTTCAGGCCTAAAAAAAGAGCTGTTTTTTTTCACAATGCTTCTATTTTGTCTTTGATTTACCTAGGGTATGGTTGCATATTTGTATTGTGATTGATAAGCAACGGAGGAAGTAAGAGAAAAAGTTGATTGAAATAAGTCAGATCGAATATGTTCATGGGATTATAATTTGTTGGTGGTATGCTGTCCCGAAATCCTGTTTCGGGACGCATTACACACTACGAGAACACCCAATCCCATTAAAGAATAAAAAAGGCGAACTAAAGCGTTCGCCTCGAATTAGGTCATGTTCATGGGATTAAGTCGTCTCAGTTGAGAATTTCCATAAGATTACAATTTGTTATTAGCCAGGTAAAGTAGTATTCTCTTTTTTTTCTTTTCTTAGCTGAGGCGAAGTTAGTCCAAATGTTTGTCATATTCAAAAAAATGACAAATATTTTTGCAAGACAAAACGATTAATTTTGGATATGTTCATGGGATTATAATTGAAAGGGTCGTACACATCAAGTGTGCGACTTTTTTTTTGCCCTTCTGCGAAAAGCTCCTTTCTCTTTTTCAGGCACTTTTTACTTTCTAAAAATAAATTTCCTGCGCCAGGCGGTAGGTGTTGGCGTGAGCCTCGATGATGTGGGCCAGCCGCTCCGAATAGCCGCCGCCCATACTTATGGCGACAGGCAGGCCATTCTTTTTGCAGGTTTCCAGCACAAACCGGTCCCGTTCCCGGCAGCCTTGTATGCTCAGGCTCAACCTGCCCAGCTTATCGGAATGGATCACATCGACACCTGACAGATAAAAAACCTGCTGAGGCTGGACCCTGTCGATCAGCCTCGGCAGAGCCTCGCGAAGGGTCTTCAGGTAAGCCTCATCTTCAGTTTTGTCGGGCAGTCCAATGTCCAGGTCAGATGGTACTTTGCGCACCGGGTAGTTTTTGGCGCCGTGCATGCTGAAGGTAAATACCCTCGGCTCCTGGCTGAAGATCTGGGCGGTGCCGTTGCCCTGATGTACGTCCAGGTCTATAATGAGAATTTTCTCTGCTATTTTGTGGTGAAGCAGGTAATTGGCGGCAATGGCAATATCGTTGAGCAGGCAAAAACCTTCCCCCTTATAGGTAAAGGAATGGTGAGTGCCTCCGGCAACGTTAAGTGAAACGCCGTATTTCCGGGAGTAGAGCGCACACTGAACCGTGCCGTTGGCGATGTGCCGCCCGCGCTGAACCAGCTTTTCAGACATGGGGAACCCGATCGCCCGGGCTTCCTTTCGGCTCAGTTGCTGGTTCTTAAGTTTTTCCCAGTAGCTTTTTTCATGGGTCAGAAGGATCGTTTCTTCCGCCAGCGCTTCCGGGTGGAAAAAGTTTTCTTCCTTTACCGTCCCCTCGTAAAGAAGCTGCTCGGGAAGCAGCTCGTATTTCACCATCGGGAAGCGGTGCTTCTCGGGCAATTCGTATTTGTATATGGGTGAATACGCAATTTTCAACATTTGCTCCTTTAGTTGTGGCTGAACTAGAGAACTTCTTACAGGAGCAGAAGGTTTAAATTCAACTGCAGGGTTTTAAGGACTAGTTCAAAAAAACTATTTTTGCATCTCTTTTACATTCCTTAGAAAGAAAAAGCAAAACTTCAGAATACGCATGCAACTCAGCGAACAGGAAATCGTCCGAAGGGAAAACCTACAAAAGATCCGGGATTTAGGCTTCAATCCTTTTCCCGCCGAAGAATTTAAGGTGGATTTCAAGTCTGATGAAATCACTACGGAACAATACCAGGCAACCTTAGCAAAGCTACTGGAACAGATCCGTGGGATCGGGCCTGAGCAGGCAATCAAATTGATGCACGCTCTTTTCAAAACCCGGGGAAAGTCTGCCCCCTTGTTGGCTGATGACACATTCACCAAAGACCTGCCCATTGCTGAAACGGTAGAACTTGCCAGTGAGGCGGGCCTGAACCCCCGGCCTTTAGACGACTTCTTTGCAGAAGCCAGGGAACTGGCTTTGGGGGAGTATTCAAAAGACAAAAAAGGGCCAGTTCAGATTGCCGGGCGCTTCATGGGCCAACGAGGGCCCTTTGCCAAGCTGCAGGATTCCTACGGTACCATTCAGCTGTACATCGGAAAGAAAGATATCGGCGATACCGAGGAAGAACAAGAGCGATATAAGAAGTTGGTGAAATTGTTGGACATTGGCGACTTCATCGGTATTCGCGGGGAGATTTTTGCCACCGGAACGGGCGAGGTTTCTATTCATGTCCGGGAGTTGATGTTTCTTGGAAAGTCGCTTCGGCCTCTGCCCATCGTTAAGCGAGATAAGGAAGGCAACGTTTATGATGCTTTTACCGACCCCGAACAGCGCTACCGGCAGCGGTATGTGGACCTGACGGTTAACCCCAGCGTCCGGGATATCTTCGTAAAGCGGTCCAGGCTGATCAGCGCCATGCGCCGGTTCTTCGACGGCCGGGGCTGGCTGGAGGTGGAAACGCCCATTCTGCAGCCTATCCATGGGGGGGCGGCTGCCCGCCCTTTCCGCACTCACCACAACACTTTGGATATGCCGTTGTACCTCCGCATCGCCAATGAACTGTACCTCAAGCGCCTGATCGTCGGGGGCTTTGAAGGCGTATATGAGATCGGCAAGATGTTCCGCAATGAAGGCATGGACCGGACCCACAACCCGGAATTCACCTCTATGGAGATCTACGTGGCCTACAAAGACTACAACTGGATGATGGAGATGGTGGAGCAATGCCTGGAATACATCGCTCTGGAGGTGACGGGCCATACCAAGGTGGAGTATGAAGGGAAGGTGATCGATTACGCCGGGCCTTACCGGCGCCTGAGTATGTATGAAGCCATTGAGGAATATACCGGCATCGATATTTCCGATATGGATGAGGCCGCCCTGCGCGACGTATGCAGGAAGTTGCATATAGAGGTGGACAGCAGCATGGGTAAAGGAAAACTCATTGATGAGATATTCGGGGAAAAAGTGGAGGACAACCTCATCCAGCCTACCTATATCATCGATTATCCCATTGAGATGACGCCGCTGGCTAAAAAGCACCGCTCGAAGGACGGCCTCGTCGAGCGTTTTGAATTGTTCGTCAACGGCAAAGAGATCGCCAATGCCTACTCCGAGCTCAATGACCCCATTGACCAGCGGGAACGCTTCGAAGAACAACTTCGCCTGGCCGCGAGAGGGGATGAAGAAGCTATGGCCCTGGACGAAGACTTCCTGCGTTCTCTGGAGTACGGAATGCCGCCTACTTCCGGCCTCGGCATCGGGATCGACCGCCTGGCTATGCTCCTTACGAATCAGCACTCTATTCAGGAAGTCCTCTTCTTCCCTCAAATGCGACCGCAAGGGAGCATTCACGAGCGCGAAAGAAACGACGAAAAAGTAAGCGAGTAAATGCGGCCGCAAGGGAGCATTCACGAGCGCGAAAAAAATGATGAGACAATAAGCTAACCAAAACCATATCATAATGACACTCAAAAAACTGATTATTGCCACCATTGGCCTTAGTGTTTTTCTCTACCTGGGATGTGGGGGCTCTTCCAATGGTGAAAACAAAAAGGAATCTGCTTCCGAACAAACCACGGCTGATGACGAAGGTGGTTCTGACAGTGAACCCAAGAACCTCCAGGAAGCGATGGATGAGGTCCAGAAAGCATTGCAGGGAGATGGAGAAAAGAAGGAGGTTGTCGATTTTCGGGAGTTGAAGAAATTGTTACCGGAAACCCTTGCCGGAATGGAGCGTACCTCCCACAGTGGGGAGAAAGCAGGCGCTATGGGCTTCACAATGTCCACTGCCAAAGCGGAATACAAGGAAGGAGACGGGAGGCTGGAAGCTGCTATTGTCGATTTTGCCGGCGTCGGGGCTGCATTGATGGGAATGGCGGCCTGGGCGACCGTGGAAATTGACCGGGAAGATGAAAACGGCTACGAACGCACTACCACGATCGGGGGGCATAAGGCTTTTGAAAAATACAACGCCCAAACCCGGGATGGAGAATTGAACGTGTTGGTTGGGGACCGGTTTATCGTCACCCTGAAAGGCCGTAATATAGAGGAGAAGGACTTCAGAAAGGCCATTGATGAACTGGACATCAGCAAGCTGGCAAAAATGGGGTAGGGGAGAAAAAGCCGGTTGTATGGCCTGTCGGCAGGCTCAACCCCCTCTTTCCTGCCGGCCTGTACGTTCCAGGACGCGGTGGAATTTGAGCAGGTGTTGCGGGTCTTTTTCATTGTAGAGGCAGAGAATCAGGGAAGCCCGTTTCCTGCGGTCCAGCGGGAAGAGTATCCTGACCGGGTTATGAACATAGCCGTTGTCTTCAAACAAAAGGATCTGCTTGTTTCGGGTGGGCAGGCGAAAAAGCTTTAACTCTTCGGCACTGGCGGGTATGGGCACTTCACCATATCCCTCTTCCTTTAGAAACTGTCGAACCATTTCATAGGTCGTTTCCAGGTTAGACCCGGCAAAGACAGTCCGGTATTCATAACCGTCACTTTCACCCCCCATGTAATCGGAGCCGGCCGGTGGAAATTCTTCGCGCAATGCCATGATTGAGTCATTAATTTTCATTCAGTGAGCCGGAGCGGGCATACGCCGGGCGAACTCGCCCGGGCAACCGGTATCCCTCGAATCAGATTGAAGGATAATTCCATTCTCCTTTTTATTCGGGGATACAAAGTTAGGTTCTTTGGGGTATTTTTTGCCAGAAGGAAGGGGCTTTTTCCGGAAATTCACACATCTTTGAAAGAATAAAAACAGGGACGGCTTCCCATGCACGCACCACTCTTCAAAATACGGGAAAACGACAAGTTTGGGTTTATCGATACTCAAGGCCGCGTCGTTATTGAACCGCAGTATCTGGAAGCCGAAGATTTCTACAATGGTTTTTCCCGGGTGCGCTTTAACGATAAGCTGGTCCACATGGATAGCCTGGGCCGCCTGCTGCTCAAACACATTTTTAATTTTATTGGTTTTTTTGAGGAAGGCCTGGCCAGAGTACAACTGGTCAATCGCTGGGGATTCATCGATTCGCGGGGAAACCTTGCAATAATGGCCAGATACGAGGACGCCGGTGATTTTACCGGCGGCCTGGCGCCGGTGCGCCACCAGGGGTATTACGGTTTTATTCGCCCGGATGGAGAGTGGGGGGTTCGCCCGGAATTTGAAGGTGCACGGGAATTCAGTGGCGGGCTGGCCCCGGCCCGCCTTGCCGGGAAGTGGGGCTACATTGATGAAGAAGGCGGGCTGGCTATTCCTCCGCAATTCGATGGCTGCCGGAGCTTCCAGGGAGAGGTCGCTTTTGTCCGCCAGGGGGAGTTGTGGGGGTTGATCAACCGGCCCGGTGAATTACTGGCGGAGCCACAGTTCGAATTTCAGGAAGGATATGCCAATGGTGAATTTTTTGAAGGGCTGGCGCTTATTGCCCAGGACGGCCGTTTCGGGTTCATCAACCGGGCCGGAGAACTCGCAGTGGAGCCTGCTTTTTCTTTTGCCGGTGATTTTGGAGACGGGCTGGCGCCAGTGCAGTTGCATCACCGGTTTGGGTACATTAACCAGTCAGGAGAAATGGCAATCCCTCCCCGTTTTGAGGATGCAGGGGTATTTTCCGGCGGATTGGCGCCGGTGAGAACGAATGGATACTGGGGGTTCATCGATCAAAGCGGGGAGTGGCGGGTGCCGCCAAAATATGAAGCTTCTCTTCCCTTCCGGGAGGGGCTTGCCCTGGTGGTTAAAAAGGGCAGGTGGTTGTATATCAACAAGGAGGGAATGGTAGCCTGGAAGGAACGCTAGGAGCCGGTCGGAGAAGCACTTGATGGTCTGCGAACGAAGAATATTGTTCTGCACTTCGTTGCTCCGCAGTCGCGTAGCGCCACTATGCTCCTTCATCGCGCCTCCTTCAGAATAATATTTACTCGTTCTCGCCTTACCAACACTTCTCCGAAAGGCTCCTAGGAGCTTATTCTCCTAACCGGGCGATGACCGTTTTATTGCCCTTGACCTTGTCGCCGATCCGGACTTCGAGTTGAGCATCGAGCGGCAGGAAAACATCAACCCGGGAGCCAAACTTGATGAACCCCATTTCTCCACCCTGTTCTACCTGCTGGCCCACCTGCAGATATGTCTTAATCCGCTTGGCCATGGCTCCGGCGATCTGCCGCAGAAGGATCTCCGCTTCTCCATTATCAATTACCACTGTTGTACGTTCATTTTCAGTGGAGGACTTGGGGTGCCATGCCACGAGGTAGCGCCCGGGATGGTATTTAAGGTAATTGACCGTTCCGCTGACCGGGTTGCGGTTTACATGTACGTTCATTGGAGACATAAAGATGGAAACCTGAAGGCGGCGGTCTTTGAAATATTCGGTTTCATCGGTTTCTTCAATCACCACCACTTTACCATCTGCCGGAGCATAAACCAGGTTGTTGTCCGCCATGTGGATCTCCCGGTGAGGATGGCGGAAAAAGTGGATCACCCAGGCGTAAAGAAATACGGAAGCAAGCGTGGCCAAAGGAAAAGCTTTGGGGGCCAGATAACTGAAAAATAGGTTCAGTAATATGAGTACAATGCCTACGGCAGTGATGATAAGGCGTCCTTCCTTATGTATTTTCATCAGCTCTTAAGAATTTAATAAACCCCTGCAAATTTAGCCATGCCGGCTGATAAAGTGTTAATTTTTGCCTGCTATTTTATCGGCAGCCATGCATATATCCGGCTTTGGAGTGCGGCAAATATTCATGCACTAACCCTAAATAAAAAAAACTGAGTTGGATTTTAGTTCACGGCGGGCCGGTACTTTTTAGCCCAAAGTGTGGCCTCCAAACAAGTTCTCAGGCTCCGCCCAGTCTTGCCCAAAGCAGATAGGCAGTAGCAAAAGGCAACAAAAAGATAAAGGCGTCAAAGCGGTCGAGCAGGCCACCATGGCCCGGAAGAAGGTTGCCGGAATCTTTGATGTGGACACTTCGCTTGAGCATGGATTCCACCAGGTCGCCCAGGTTCCCGAAAACGGTGACGATAGCGGCCAGTACCAACCAGTCAATAAGGTTCAGCTCCCGGAAAATGGTAAAGATCAGATAGGCGCCGATAAAAGCGGCGGCGGCTCCTCCGGCGGCCCCTTCCCAGGTTTTTTTGGGGGAGATCCGGGGAAACAGTGGCCTTTTTCCGAAGCGGGAGCCGACCATGTAGGCGCCCGTGTCATTGAACCAGGTCAGGACGAGTAACCCGAAAACAGTATTGGGATAATAAAAACCGTTTTCGAAAGCGATAAACTCCAGCAGAGCGAAAGGTACTCCAATATAGGCCAGCCCGAGCATGATGAATGCTACATTGGCGAACGGCGTTTCGGACCTGGTGTAGAGTTCGTAAATGAAAGCGGTGAAAAGGATGGGGAACACCAGCAGGGAAGAGATGGCAATAAAAAGGCTTTTATGGTTGACAAGGTCGAGTTGCAAAATGGCTGCCAGTACGAAAGGCACCAGGCCTAAGGCCAGGCCCAGAAACCGCCGGATGAGGTCGGTGCGATAATTTTTAGACAGGACGATCTCGTAGAATTCCCATAAACACAAACCGGTGACCAGTGCAAACAGGGAGACGAAGGTATAAGCACCGCCGTAGATCCCGCCAATCATTACGGCCCCGAAAAAAAATGCAGTGATCCCCCTCTGTATTAATCCCTTCATATTTTGGTTTGGGTTGAAAGGCCGTCCGTCATCATTCCGGCGGCCCGTTATTGTTTTGATGATGCCGGTAAAGATAATAACTCAAACCGGCAACCAGGAAGGCCGAAATGGTAACGGCCGGCCAGTTGACCTCCTGAATGCTGTTTTCCGGCAGGCTTTGCTGCCAGTAATACTGGCCGGCAACCTGCAAGCCGTTGACTACAAAGTGGGCGGCTACCGGCGCCCAGAGACTGCGGGCCCAGTAGAAGAGATAACCCAGGGCTGCCCCCAGCAACAGGCGGGGCAACAGGCCGGCAAACTGAAGGTGGAACGCACTGAAAATAAAGGCCCCGGCCCAGATGGCAACGATCGGGTTTCGGGCTGCCTTTTCCAGTTCCTGCTGCAGGATGCCGCGGAATACCAGTTCTTCGCCAACAGCCGGCAGCACTGCGACGATCAGTACCGTGAACCCCAATTCCCAGGGGGTCTCCATTACCAGCAGCCCCTGAATGAGCCGGCCGGCGGAGGATTCCATATCCGAAGCCCAGCCGGGCAGAGGAAGCTGCCGGTTCAGCCAGTAGGCGAACTGGGAAAAAACAAAGACGCCCAGCAGAAAAAAAATTCCGGCGTTCATCACGTTAAACGATGGAACCCTGTCGAGCTTCAGGAACTGTGCCCACCGGCGGCGGTACTGTGCGCCTGCCAGCAAAAGGGCGGGGACGGTAAAAGTAAAAAGATGGGACAACAGGTTGGCGGTGCGCACAAAATTGCGTTCCCTCAGCGGGCTTTCCCGTCCAAACCCCTGTATCACTTCAGAGAGGGATAAGCCCATGGCCCTACCCAGCAGGTAGGCCAGCCCGTTTCCAATGCCGCTGCCCAGCAACATCAGAATGACAAGTAGCAGTAAGGTTAGCGCCGGCGAAAGTTCCGGCTGGTAGTTTATCCTGTTATCCGGCCCTGGTTTCAGCGAGTACATCTGGATTTATTGGCCATCAGTTTATTCCCTTACGGTAATAAGCCTTAAAATTTGCCGGTAAGATAAAAAACTCGTTGCTTAGTGTGTGTGCAAATTTTGTTTATACCATTATATATGTGAGTACATGACAAAACTAAGTGTAAATATCAATAAGGTCGCCCTGATCCGCAATTCGAGAGAAGGCAACCTGCCCAACCTGGCCCAGGTAGCCAAAGATTGTGAAGCATTCGGGGCTGAAGGCATAACGGTGCACCCGCGCCCCGATGAACGCCACATTCGCTATGACGACATTCCCGTGCTCCGGGAAGTGGTAACTACAGAACTCAATATCGAAGGCAATCCTACGGACAGGTTTTTAGGCCTCGTAACGGCCAACCCTCCGGCGCAGTGCACCCTGGTGCCGGACCCTCCCGGTGCGCTGACTTCCAGCCAGGGGTGGGACACCATTGCGCATAAGTCCTTCCTTACCGATGTTGTGGCCAGCCTGCAGGAAGCTGGTATCAGAGTTTCTATTTTCATCGATGCTGGAGAACGACACGTAGAAGGAGCCAGGGATGTCGGAGCCGACAGGGTGGAATTCTATACCGGTAATTATGCTTTGCTTTTCAGCAACAGCCCCGCAAAGGCAGTAGAGCCTCACGCCCGCTGTGCCCGCCTCGCCCGCGAGATAGGCATCGGGGTCAATGCAGGCCATGACCTCAACCTGGACAACCTTCGGTACTATAAGGAAAATGTGGAGAGCCTGCTGGAAGTTTCTATCGGGCATGCCCTGATCTCGGATGCCCTCTATTTTGGGCTGCAGAACACCATTCAGATGTACCTGCGGCAGCTCAGGTGATTCGTACAGATGAGGAAGTATCGGGAAAACAGAAGAATAACACTGCCCCGGCCGGCTGTCGGCAGGAATGCAACGCGGTTAAAACCACGAGCTGGCTTTAATTTGTGAGGTTTGTGTAGTGATTTGTTAGCCAGTTAATTATAAAAGGAGAGGCAGATGCTTTTTCCCCTGGCAGCATTTTTTACTTTTCAACCGTTAACATAAAGTTAACTAACGAGTAGGACATTTTTCTTTAATGTTCTACCTTTGACTCAGGTTTAGAATTTTCTAAATAAAACAGATTAGTATGAAAAAACTCTCACTAGTCCTGGGGCTAATGCTCTTTGCCATTGGCTCTATCCTTGCCCAGCAGACCGTTTCGGGCAAGGTCACTGACCAATCTGGCGAACCCCTCCTGGGCGCCAGTATTCTCGTTAAAGGCACTTCAACCGGTACCGTCACTGACATCGACGGTAATTACTCGATCAAGGTTCCGGATGGCGCTTCCACCCTGGTGGTGAGCTATACCGGTTTCAACACAATGGAAATTGAGGTTGGAAACCAGACCGAGATCAACGTTACTCTCGAAGAAGGCGTAACCCTTACCGAGGCTGTTGTTACGGCTCTTGGTGTTGAAAGGGAAAAGAAATCCCTCGGTTACGCTACCCAGGAAGTGGAAGGGGAAGAGGTATCAAGAGTGAAAGATGTCAACTTCATTCAGTCCCTTTCCGGAAAAGTTGCCGGCCTCGATGTCAAGCGGAGCAATCAGCTTGGCGGTTCGGCCAACGTGGTCATTCGTGGCTATAAGTCGCTGAAGGGTAACAACCAGGCCCTTTTCGTTGTTGATGGCACCCCCATCAGCAATGACATCACGAACACCACTAACCAGCGGACGGGCCGCGGTGGATTCGACTACGGCAACGCCGCAATGGACGTCAACCCTGAAGACATCGCTTCTATCAACGTACTGAAAGGAGCTGCCGCAACGGCACTCTACGGTGCACGCGCCGCCAACGGTGTGATCCTCATCACTACCAAAAAAGGCTCGAAAAGAAAAGGCCTCGGTGTGACGGTCAACTCCGGCTATACACTCGGGACCATCGACAAGGAAACCTTTGTGAAATATCAGAAGGAATACGGCCCGGGCTATTCCGCCATTCAGGGATGGTATGCCCAGGGAGGCCTTGACTTCTACGATTTCAAAGGTGACGGCAATGAAGTCCTGATCACGCCTACCTACGAAGATGCTTCTTTCGGTGAGAAGTTCGACCCCAACCTGATGGTTGCAGACTGGCGTTCGCTCTACCGCGATTGGGAAAAGTATCCGTACGGACAGTTGTTCCCCTTCGTCGGGTCGGCCAATGATGCCACCACTTTCTACGAGACCGCCACGACCTTCAACACCAACGTAGCTATTGACGGAGGCGGCGAAAACAGCCACTATCGCCTGAGTTATACGTACTTTGACCAGGGCGGTATCCTTCCCAACAGCGAGATCGACCGGAATACGGTTGCTTTCAGCGGAGGTTTTGACATGGCGGATAACCTGAAGGTATCCACCTCTGTCAATTATGTGAACACTCAGGGCCTTGGCCGTTATGGCACCGGTTATGATAACCGGAACCCCAACCAGTCTTTCCGGCAGTGGTACCAGGTGACCACCGATATGGAAGAGCAGAAGCAGGCCTATTTTGACACCCGGAAGAATATTTCCTGGAACCCCTACGGCGCTCTGGATCCGGGACGGGAAGCTGTGCCTCACTACTTCGACAACTACTATTTCAACCGTTACGAGAATTACAATAACGATGAGCGGAACCGGATCTTCGGTAACGTCCAGCTGGATTACGAAGCAACCGACTGGTTGACCTTCACGGGCAGGATGTCAACAGACCGTTACGATGAAGTACAGGAAGAGCGCATTGCTGTGGGTTCTATCGATGTTTCCGAGTATCAGCGCTACAACCGTTCCTTCTACGAAAACAACTTTGACTTGTTCGCCAACGTCAACAAGGACCTCTCCAGTACGTTCAACCTGGGCGCAATGTTGGGCACCAACATCAGAAGGTCTGGCGTTGAATCCATCCGGGCTACGACGAATGGCGGCCTGGTGGTTCCCGGTGTTTATTCCCTGGCCAACAGCGTCAGTGCTATCGAAGCTCCGACTGAAGCGAGCTGGGAACTTGGCGTCAACGGATACTATGGCCGTTTGTCTCTGGGTTACAACCGTTTGTTGTACCTTGACCTGACCGGCCGGTATGACGTTTCCTCCACTTTGCCGGAGAACAATAACGCCTACTTCTATCCCTCAGCATCACTGAGCTTCGTATTTTCCGAGCTGATCAATTCCAGAGTTCTTGACTTTGGTAAGCTTCGCCTGAACTATGCCGAAGTGGGCGCCGATGCTCCGCCTCAGCGGATCTTTGACACCTACGCCCTGAATACTCCTTTCAGTGGCGTGCCCCTGGCTTCTGTATCCAATACCAAGAACAACCCGGACCTCAAGCCGGAAAGCACCGAAAGTACGGAGATCGGCCTTGAACTTCGCTTCCTGCGCAACCGCCTGGGCCTTGACCTGTCGGTCTATGAATCCAATACTTTCGACCAGATCATCGACGTGGACGTAACCGGTGCGACCGGCGTTCTCTATCAATGGATCAATGCCGGCCAGATCCAGAACAAAGGCGTTGAGGTGTCCCTGAACCTCGGGCTCCTTCGCCTGAAGGACTTCAGCTGGGACATGAACATCAACTGGGCAAAGAATAAGAACGAAGTAATCGAACTGTTCGGTGACCAGACTAACCTTCAGCTGTCAACCGCTCAGGGCGGGATCTCCACCAACGCGACCGTCGGGCAGCCCTACGGCGTCATCTGGGGGACCAACTACGTCTTTGACGATAACGGCAACCCCATCGTATATCCGCACTGGAATGGTGGCGTTCGGTATCGTAAAACGGCCACCCCTGAAGTTATCGGCGACATCAACCCCGACTGGAGGGGTGGTGTTTCCAACCGCTTTACTTATAAGGACCTCAGCCTGAGCTTCCTGATCGATATCAAGAAAGGCGGAGACTTCTTCTCTCTCGACACCTGGTACGGTTACGCAACCGGCATCTATGACATCACTGCCGGCCTCAACCGCAATGGTGTGCCAGTACGCGAAAAGCCCGAAAACGGCGGCGGTATCTTCATCGATGGCGCAGTGGTTCAAACGGGAACGGATGCTGACGGCAACCCCATTTCGGATGGAACTCCGAATACCGAAGCCTTCTATGCTTCTGACGTATATACCTCCATTGGATACGTATATGCTCCGAATGCTTACCACATATGGGACGGCTCTTTCGTGAAGCTGAGAGAACTGGCGCTGACTTACCGCCTGCCTTCTTCCCTCATTGAAAGCACCCCGTTCCAGGGCATTGATGTTTCTCTGATCGGAAGAAACCTGTGGATCATCTCTAAGAATTCTCCTTACACCGACCCGGAAGCGGGGCTTAGCGCCGGTAACGTACTGGGTAACCAGTCTGGCGCCTATCCTGCCGTTAAGGAGTACGGATTCAATGTAAGGCTTCGTTTCTAAATGGCGCCGGGCATTTCGCAAGGATGAGATGCCCCGCTGTTTTGAATTTCAGTTTTTTGAAACAAAAAAAAAGATCAATGAAAAAAATATATGTCTTAAGCATTCTACTGTTTGGGATGTTCTCCTGCAGTCAGAACCTTACGGACCTGAATGTGGACAACAAGAATCCCCGGGAAGTAGAAGCTGATGTGCTTTTTGCCAATGCCACGTCTGAGCTGTTCGACTTTATGGCGAGCACCAATGTGAATATCAACAACTTTCGGCTGTGGGCACAACAGTGGGCCCAAACTACTTACGCAGATGAATCCAACTATGAATTGTCGGAAAGACGGGTTGATGAACGGGCATGGAATACCTTGTATGCCACCGTTATCCGGGACCTCAAAGAGGCAAAGACGCTGTGGGCTGAAAAAGAGTTGAGCCCGGCCTTCCTGGAGGAGCATCAGCGCAATCAGATCGCAATGGCGGAAGTTATGGAGATCTTTGCCTGGCATTTACTGGTGGATATCTTTGGAGATATTCCCTATACCGCTGCATTTACAGATGACGTTACTCCTGCCTACGATGACGACGCAGCGATCTATGCCGACCTGGCCGCCCGGCTCGATGCCGCAATCGGCAAACTCAGCGGCGCCAGTGTGGTGGGAAGTTCCGACCTCGTTTACGGTGGTGACGTTGCCAAGTGGAAGAAGATGGCCAACACTCTGAAAGTGCGTATGGGTATCCGGATGGCGGATATGAATAACGCTACCGCCAAGCAAATGGTGGAGGCTGCTCTCAGCAGTGGGGTATTTGAATCCAGTGACGATGATTTCCGGCTGCATTACACCAGTTCTACTCCGCACACCAACCCCCTGTGGGTCGATCTTGTGCAAAGTGGACGCTCCGACTTCGTTGCCGCTAATACCATCGTCGATAAGATGAATGCTCTGGAAGACCCACGCCTTCCTTACTTCTTCGAGGATCAGTATGAGGTAGTGATCGATACCAATACCGGCGAAACAGCTATTCAGTTCCTGGGTGGTATTTATGGAGACAACAACAACTACAACTCCTTCTCTCACCCGGGTGAACTTCAGAAAATGCCAACCTTCTCTCATTCCATTCTGGACTATACGGAGTTGTCGTTCCTGTTGGCCGACGCTGCCGAAAGAGGATACTCAGTTGGCAAATCAGCTGAAGAATACTACAACCAGGGCATCACGAGTTCCATCCTGGAATGGGGCGGAACTACGGCTGAAGCCAATACTTACCTCGCCAACCCGGATGTGGCTTATTCAACCGCTCAGGGCGACTGGAAAGAGAAGATCGCTCTGCAAAAGTGGCTGGCAATGTACAACCGCGGCTTCGAGGCATGGACGACCTGGAGGGTCTATGATGCTCCTGAGCTGAACATTGCAGCTCAGGCAGGCACTCTGCCCCCGACCCGCTACACCTATCCCACTTCGGAATACTCTCTGAACGGGGATAACGTGGAAGCCGCTTCTGGCGCTATTGGCGGCAATACCAAGTTTGTCAAGGTCTTCTGGGATATGAACTAATATGTCCCTCATTGAATAAAAAAGAGAAAGGCGGCTGTTTCAAACCTGAAACGGCCGCCTTTCTCTTTGGACGGGATTCCTTCAGGAGGCCCGTAATCGTGAAAATAAAGTCGGCAGGCGAGCTCTAGTCGCCTGCCGACTATCACATGCAGGTCAAACATCAGAAGTCAACCGTGTAGGAATAACCTCCACTTCCTTTCGGCCCGGGTTTTTCTTTTCGAACTTCTTTTTTCTTCTCCGTATAGGAATATTGTATGGCTGGAGCGGCCGCTTTGGGCTGCTGATCCCCCTTTGGTATCCGGAAATGGATCTTAATATCCTTATAAAATAGAACCTTTACGCCCCGGGTTTTCGGAACCTCAAACTTCAGCAGGCGGGCCAGGCGTTCGGCTTCTTCATCGCATCCATGCCCCAGGCCGGAGATAACCCTGGTATCCACAACATTCCCTTTGTAGTCGATGGAATATTTCAGCACGACGGTACCTTCCACCTTTTCCTTCAGCGCCGCTTCCGGATAACGCAGGTTATCCCGGATAAAAGCTCTCATGGCTTTCGCCCCTCCCTTATAAATGGGTTTCCTGATAAAATTCCTGTCCTTTTTTTCCTTCGGCATAAGATTATGGCTGGCTGCGCCCTGAGTGGTGAGTGCCGCCGCCAATGATCACTTTCGAGGCAGAATACACCCTTCAGAGTCTAAAAAATCCATGCGTAAAATAGAAAAGTTATTTATCTTTGCGGGCTGAAAAATAAAAAACACGTTGAACCATGATCATTGTAGATGTCCGTGACAACGAATCCATTGAAAGGGCGCTTAAAAAGTACAAGATCAAGTACAACCGCGCCGGCATCATGCGGGAACTGCGCAACCGCCAGCAGTACACCAAACCTTCTGTGCGTCGCAGGAATGAAAAGCTCAAAGCCATTTACCGGCAACAAAAGCAGGTAGAAATAGAGTAGGGCCGGTTGACAATTTCTCCTTTTCTGCATAACTTGTAAGGGTAAGGAACATTTAAAAAATAAATTTGACGCCGATGAGTTGGAGCATTCCCGGAACCTTTCAGAAGCTGGGGCCTTCCCCAACTCACGGGTCCAAAATGTCGAATTTATTTTCTAATCACTACTAAGTTTCTCCATTACAATTTTGATCAGGGAATGAGAGAAAAGTCCTTCCTGCAATATCTGCAATACGAGAAAAGATTCTCGCCGAACACCCTTGCTGCTTACCGGAAAGACCTGGAGCAATTTCTGCAATTTATAGAAGAAGAACAGGGCCTCACTTCCGTAGAGGATGTGGGGCATTTTCATATTCGTTCGTGGATTGTGCACCTCATTGCCCAGGGCCGGGCCGCCCGGACGGCCAACCGCAAACTTTCTACCCTGAAAGCTTACTTTCGCTTCCTTATCAGAAGAAACCACCTGAAGGTGGACCCTACCGCCAAGGTCTCCGCCCCTAAAGTGGGAAAACGCCTTCCCGGCAGCCTTAAAAGATCAGAACTGGCCCAACTCTTCCAGCAGGTGGAATTTGAGAACGGCTACAGCGGGGCAAGAGGCCGGATGATCCTGGAATTGCTTTACAGTACCGGGATGCGGCGCTCGGAGGCCATGAACCTGGACCTGACGGATATTGATTTTCACAGTTCACAAATCCGGATACTGGGAAAAGGAAATAAAGAGCGGCTGGTTCCCATCAGCCCGGCGTTGGCCGATAATTTGAAAGCCTACCTCAACGAGAGAAACGAGGCCTTCCCGAATGCTGGTTCCAACAGGCTTTTCCTTACGGATAAGGGGCAGCCCTTATATCCAAAATTGATGTATAATATAGTCCACCGATATCTCTCTCTGGTAACCAGTAATGCACAACGGGGGCCTCATGCACTTCGACATTCCTTTGCTACTCATTTGTCTGAAAACGGAGCCGGCCTCAATGCGATTAAGGAACTGCTGGGCCATTCCAGCCTCGCTTCTACTCAGATTTATACCCATAACTCTATTGAACGACTAAAGCAAGTTTATAAAAATGCCCACCCCAAGGCCGGCCTGGATGATGTCTAGCCGCCGGCCTTCACCCTGCAATATCCTAATTGTTCATTCATCAAAAAGGAAAGATTATGAGAGTACATACCGAATCTGTACAGTTCAAAGCAGACCAAAAGCTTATCCAGTATATTGAAAAGAGGCTCAACAAGATGGATCAGTTTTTTGACCGGATTATAGAGGCCAGAGTGACCCTGAAATTGGAAAACTCAGGACAGGTCAGGGATAAGATTGCCGAGGTGCGGATCAGTGTGCCGGGCGACCAGCTTATTGCTAAGGAAGCCAGTAAGACTTTTGAAGCTTCAGTCGATAACGCAACCTCCGCTTTGAAACGGCAGCTGATCAGGTATAAGGAACGCATGCGCAAAGCTTAGTATCGGCGCACTTCAGGGTGGGTAGTAATTTATAGAGAAATAGCTCCCGGGCCAATACAGGGCCGGGAGCTTGTTTTTTTTTGTTTGGGGGTAGTAGAGTAGCGAATTCTTTCTATTTTTGCACTGCGTTAAAAAAAAGGCGAAAAAAGAATAGCACTATTTTTTCTTTTGTTAAAATGTGCTATCTTTGCAATCGCTTTGAGAAAATGATCTCGGGCTGCGCTTGAAATATGCGTAATTGCTGGCTTCGCGCTTTTCGCCCAAGGGCGGTGGAAAATGAGTTTTCCGGAACTTTTTCCTTTGTGAAAGCCTTTCAATGTTTGAATTTTATCCGCGGATTTCTGGCCAGTACATTGATTATAAGCCAGCATAGCTTCCCGCTTTTGTTTCAAAAGCGGGAGCCAGAGCAGGCCAGCTTTTTGAGGCTGATTTGTAAGCCAGGCGAGCGCGGAAGAAATCGTTGATATACTACTGAGTTATATTAGGCCAGCATAGCTCAGTTGGCCAGAGCAGCTGATTTGTAATCAGCGGGTCGGGGGTTCGAATCCCTCTGCTGGCTCAAAAAGTGGGATAATCAGTCCCGCTAAATTTTGGCTTTTGTCAATTCAGGCGGTAAAATTTAGCTGGAGGGGTTCGAATCTCTCTATTGGATCAAAAGCAAAATGCTTGCGCTTCGCATAATGTGTGAAGTGTTTTTGAAAAGATTCTTCTCCGGGGGTGCGCCGGAGTGGGAGAGCCGGGCCAGACTGTAAATCTGGTGTCTCTGACTGAATAGGTTCGAATCCTATCACCCCCACATTGTCCGCCGAAGCTTTAGCGAAGGCGGGCTCATTCATTCGTTTGGGACTGAAGCGTATGGCTGGATACAATCCGCCTTCGCCTAGGCTTCGGCGGATAAAAGCGGGCGTAGCTCAGTTGGTAGAGCATCAGCCTTCCAAGCTGAGGGTCGCGGGTTCGAGTCTCGTCGCCCGCTCGAATTTGAAAAGTGGCGCCGTAATTTGCGGGCTCTCGACCCCTTAAACGGGCAGGCCAATGTAGCTCAGGGGTAGAGCACTTCCATGGTAAGGAAGGGGTCTGGGGTTCAAATCCCCACATTGGCTCAAACTTTGTTCAGCACTTTGTTTAACCACAAGAATTTCATATCAAAAAAATTTGATTACCGATGGCTAAGGAAACATTCGAAAGGACCAAACCACACCTCAACGTGGGTACAATCGGCCACGTGGATCACGGTAAGACTACTCTTACTGCCGCAATAACTTATGTCCTTTCCGGAGATGGACTTGCAGAGAAAAAAGACTACGACTCTATTGATGCTGCTCCGGAAGAAAAGGAACGGGGTATTACTATCAATACAGCTCACGTAGAATATCAAACTCAGAAGCGCCACTACGCGCACGTGGACTGCCCTGGCCACGCTGACTACGTAAAGAACATGGTTACGGGTGCTGCTCAAATGGACGGTGCTATCCTGGTAGTTGCTGCTACCGATGGCCCGATGCCCCAAACGCGTGAGCACATCCTGCTGGCTCGCCAGGTTGGTGTACCTAAGATCGTCGTTTATATGAACAAGGTGGACCTGGTTGACGATGAAGAGATGCTGGAACTGGTGGAAATGGAGGTTCGCGAACTGCTCGACCAGTACGAGTTCGACGGAGATAACGCTTCCATCATCAAAGGTTCTGCTCTCAAGGCTTTGGAAGGCGATGCCACTGCTGTTCAGTCGATCCGCGACCTGATGGAAGCTGTTGACAATGACATCCCCGAGCCCGAGCGCCTCGTTGACCAGCCGTTCCTGATGCCGATCGAAGACGTATTCTCTATCACTGGCCGTGGAACAGTGGCTACCGGACGTATCGAGCGCGGTGTTATCAAGACCGGCGAACCTGTGGAGATCATCGGTATGATGAAGGAAGGCGAAAAGCCGCTCACCTCTACGGTTACTGGTGTGGAAATGTTCCGTAAGATCCTCGACCGTGGCGAAGCAGGCGATAATGCCGGCCTTTTGCTGCGTGGTATCGATAAGGATGAGATCAAGCGCGGCCAGGTTATCTGCAAGCCGGGCTCTGTTACTCCGCACAAGCACTTCAAGTGCGAAGTTTACGTCTTGTCCAAGGAAGAAGGCGGCCGCCACACACCGTTCTTCAACGGTTACCGCCCGCAGTTCTACTTCCGTACCACAGACGTAACCGGCGACGTGACCCTGCCTTCCGGCGTTGAAATGGTGATGCCTGGTGACAACGTTTCACTGGAAGTGAAGCTGATCAACACCATCGCCATGGAGAAGGGCCTCCGTTTCGCTATCCGTGAGGGTGGCCGTACGGTTGGCGCCGGGCAGGTTACTGAGATCCTGGACTAATACGAACTTGACAATATTACAGAGCTGGAAAGGTTAGGCATGTTTCGTGCCTAATCTTTTCAGCATATACACACGGGCATAGCTCAACTGGTAGAGCGACGGTCTCCAAAACCGTAGGCTGGGGGTTCAAGTCCTCCTGCCCGTGCTAACAAGAATCTGCGATGGAACGATTGAAACTTTATATTATTGAAAGCTACAATGAGCTGGTGCACAAAGTGACCTGGCCGACCTGGGCTAACCTGCAAAGCAGCACCGTCCTGGTATTGGTGGCTTCTCTCATTCTGGCATTGGTCATTTTCCTGATGGACGTATTCTCCAAGTCCGTTCTCGATATGATCTACAGCCTGTAATATTTTAACTGGGTTAAAGGATTGTGATGTCTGAGGAAAAAGAAAAGCAAATACAGGAAGAAGAAACCGAAACTACTTCAGATGCTCCGGTGAGTGACAAGAAGTGGTATTCTCTTCGTGTAATCAGTGGGAAAGAAAGGAAGATCAAGGAACGAATTGAGATGGAGATCGAGCGTTCCGGTTGGGGTGATTTTATTACCCAGGTCCTGGTACCGACTGAAAAAGTCTATAAGATCAGGAGTGGTAAAAAAGTGATTTCAGAGAGAAATATCCTGCCTGGCTATATTCTGATAGAGGCGATCCCCTCCATGCTTAGTGGTGAAGTCATCCAGGCAATTTCCAACATTCCCAATGTCATTCATTTTTTGGGCCGCAACAACCCCATCCCTATGCGCCCTGCCGAAGCCAACCGTATGTTGGGTAAAGTCGATGAGTCGCAGGAAGCAGGGGAGGCAATGATCGAGCCCTTCATCGTGGGAGAAACGGTTAAAATCATCGATGGCCCCTTCAAGGAATTCGTGGGGGACATTCAGGAAGTGAACGAGGAGAAAAAGAAACTGAAGGTTATCGTGAAGATATTTGGCCGTGGTACTGAGGTAGAACTGACCTTCATGCAGGTTGAGAAGACATCCTAGTTTCCCAATATAAATTAAGTTCAGTATCGAATTTTTGCTTGTCAGCTTTTGTTCCGGTTTACCGGAAAGCGCTTCCCTGGAGCTGGTGGCATTTCAACTTGAATAAAGCGAAAACAATGGCTAAGGAAGTAGATGCTTTTATTAAACTTCAGGTTAGAGGTGGTGCAGCCAACCCGGCTCCCCCGGTAGGCCCGGCTCTCGGCGCCAAAGGGGTGAATATTATGGAGTTCTGCAAGCGTTTCAATGCCGAGACGCAGGATAAGCAGGGCCAGTTACTGCCGGTAGTGATCACGGTGTTCAAGGATAAGTCTTTTACCTTTATCATCAAAACGCCGCCGGCTGCCGTCCAACTGCTGGAAGCTGCGAAGATCAAGAAAGGCTCTCCGGAATCTAACCGCAACAAGGTAGGCTCTGTCACCTGGGACCAGGTGAAAGCCATCGCTGAAAATAAAATGGTGGACCTCAACTGCTTTACTGTGGAATCGGCCATGAAAATGGTAGCAGGTACCGCTCGCAGCATGGGCGTGACCATCAAAGGCACACCTCCCTGGCAAGGGGAAGCTGCCAGCGATAATTAAAGAACACTGAAGGGAGTTTCGTTCTGAACGGAACGAGACGTTAGTAACCTCAAAACAGTATAACAATGGCAAAAAAGAGTAAAAAAAGAGCGGCTGCCGATAAGAAAGTAAACAGGGAGAACCTCTATTCACTCGAAGAAGCTATGAAGCTCATCAAAGATGTGAATACGACGAAGTTCGATGCTTCTGTTGACCTTCATATCAGGCTGGGGGTTGACCCCCGAAAAGCCGACCAGGCCATCCGGGGAACCACAACCCTGCCTCATGGTACTGGTAAGACCAAACGCGTACTGGTTTTCTGTACGCCTGACAAGGAAGAAGAAGCTCTGGCCGCCGGCGCTGATTACGCCGGATTGGATGAGTACATTCAGAAAGTGCAGGGCGGCTGGACGGACGTTGATGTCGTCGTTGCAATGCCTCAGGTAATGGCTCAGGTTGGCCGTCTGGGTAGAGTCCTCGGCCCGCGTGGGTTGATGCCGAACCCCAAGACCGGAACGGTAACTCAGGACGTGGCTGCAGCCGTGAGCGATGTCAAAGGCGGTAAGATTTCCTTCCGCGTCGATAAGTACGGTATCATTCATTCCTCAATAGGGCGGATATCTTTCACCCCGGAGAAACTGGTGGACAACGCCAACGAACTGATCACGACCCTCGTACGCATGAGGCCGTCTTCCGCAAAAGGGTCTTATATGAGATCGGTGACCGTAGCCAGCACGATGAGCCCGGGTATCCGCGTTGACGCTAAAGCATTGGTTAAGTAACTTTTCAAAACCTGAAAAGCAATGACAAGAGCAGAAAAAACCGCTACTATTGAGGCACTGAAGGATAAACTCTCCGGCATAGAATTTTTCTATCTGGCAGATTCTTCAACGCTGACGGTAGAGCAAGTCAATAAATTCAGAAGATTGTGTTTCGAGAAGGGTATAGAGATGAAAGTCGTCAAGAATACCCTGATCCAAAAGGCACTGGAAAGCGCTCCGGAAGAACGGAATTTCTCAGGCCTTTACGAAGCACTGAAGGGGCCGACCGCCATCCTGATTTCGGATAAGGCCAACGCTCCGGCGAAGCTGATCAAAGAGTTTCGCAAAGACAACGAAAAGCCCACCCTCAAGGCTGCATATATTGATACGGATGTATTCCTTGGTGACGAGAAGCTGGAAGAACTGGCCAACCTCAAGTCCAAGGAAGACCTTGTCGCCGAGGTCATTGCCCTGCTGCAATCCCCGGCCAAGAACGTGATCAGTGCGCTGCAGTCCGGCGGGCAAACCCTCACCGGGTTACTCAAGGCGCTGGAAGAGCGCGGTGAGTAGTAGTTACTGGCTGTTCGCAATTCGGTATTGGCTGTTCGCAGATTTTGTGAATAGCGAAATGCGAAAAGCGAATTGCCCCCAAATACGGCTTCCAAGCTGTACGCACAATATATTTTATCAACGTACAACTTTTCAAAACTTTTTACAATGGCAGATCTTAAAGCTTTTGCAGAACAGCTGGTCAACCTCACGGTTAAAGAAGTGAACGAACTGGCTGGCATACTGAAGGATGAATATGGCATCGAACCGGCTGCTGCTGCAGTAGCTGTTGCCGGCCCTATGGCTGGCGGTGGCGACGGCGCCGGCGCCGCAGAGGAAAAGACGGAATTTGATGTGATCCTCAAATCCGCCGGTGCAGGCAAACTCAAAGTGGTAAAAGAGGTGAAAAACCTGCTTGGCCTGGGCTTGAAAGAAGCCAAAGACCTGGTAGATGGCGCCCCTGGCCCGGTTAAGGAAGGTGTGCCTAAGGATGAGGCCGAAAAGATCAAGGCGGCCCTCGAAGAAGCTGGTGCTGAAGTAGAAATCAAGTAACCACTTCTTATACTACCGTTGAAACTTTCGGCCACCGCCGGTTGTTCTCAGCGCTGAAGGCTTAGCGAGTTGTGTTACAACTGGCTAAGCCTATCGTCGTATAATAAAGTTTAGCTATATTGAACTTTTTTGGATTTTTTGGGTATTATTACAGCATAGGCGATCGTTAGAAAGCTAATCATTGCCGAAACAATAAACATTTTTTGCCAATGACGTCAAACGGTAAGGTACAAACCGCCGAAGAAATGCGAATGAACTTCGGCAAAATTAAACTCCCCTCACCATACCCTGATCTTCTTGAAATCCAGCTAAAGTCCTTCCAGGAGTTTTTCCAGTTGGAAACGACTCCTGAGAATCGCATGAACGAAGGCCTTTATAAGGTGTTTCAGGAAAATTTTCCGATCACAGATGCTAGAAACATCTTTGTATTAGAATTTCTGGATTACTTCATAGACCCCCCTCGCTACACCATCGACGAGTGTATGCAGCGTGGGTTGACCTACAGCGTGCCTCTGAAAGCCAAACTCCGGCTTTCCTGTAACGATGAGGAACACGTTGATTTCCAGACGATCGTACAGGATGTATTTCTGGGGAATATCCCGTATATGACCCCGAAGGGTACTTTCGTGATCAATGGTGCAGAGCGGGTTATCGTTTCTCAATTACACCGCTCCCCGGGCGTATTCTTCGGGCAAAGCTTTCACCCCAATGGAACCAAGATTTACTCGGCTAGAGTGATCCCTTTCAAAGGGGCCTGGATGGAATTTGCCACCGACATCAACACGGTCATGTATGCCTATATTGACCGTAAGAAAAAATTCCCCGTAACAACTCTGTTACGTGCCATCGGCTTCGATACCGATAAGGCCATTCTCGATATTTTCGGCCTGGCCGATGAGGTGCCGGCAACCAGAGATGCGCTGGAAAACGCCATTGGCAGAAAACTGGCTGCCCGCGTGTTGCGCAGCTGGACGGAAGATTTCGTGGATGAGGATACCGGAGAAGTCGTAACCATTGAACGCAACGAGATCATTCTGGAACGCGATATCGTCCTTGACGAGGACAACATCGAGCTGATCCTGGAAGCAGACACCGAAATGGTGATCCTCCAGAAGGATGATATTGACCAGGATTACTCCATCATCTATAATACCCTGCAGAAGGACCCCTCCAGTTCTGAAATGGAGGCCGTGCAATATATCTACAGGCAGCTTCGGGGCACCGACCCTCCGGATGAGGAGACCGCCCGCGGTATTATCGACAAGCTCTTCTTCTCCGATAAGCGCTATAACCTGGGAGAAGTCGGGCGCTACAAGATCAACCGCAAGCTGGAACTGGAGATCGACCGGGATGTGCTGGTGCTCACCAAGGAAGACATTATCGCCATCGTCCGTTACCTGGTTAGCCTGATCAACCAGAAAGCGGAGATCGACGATATTGACCACCTGAGTAACCGCCGGGTCCGTACGGTGGGAGAACAACTCTACGCTCAGTTTGGCGTCGGCCTGGCCCGTATGGCCCGTACCATCCGGGAACGTATGAACGTCCGGGATAACGAAGTGTTTACGCCGATTGACCTGATCAACGCCCGTACGCTTTCCTCGGTGATCAACTCCTTCTTCGGAACCAGCCAGTTGTCTCAGTTCCTCGACCAGACCAACCCGCTGTCGGAGATCACACACAAACGCCGTATCTCTGCCCTCGGCCCGGGAGGACTTTCCCGTGAACGCGCCGGCTTTGAGGTGCGTGACGTTCACTATTCCCACTACGGGCGCCTGTGTACGATCGAAACACCGGAAGGCCCGAACATCGGCCTGATCTCTACCCTTTGTGTTCACGCCAAGGTGAACAAGATGGGTTTCCTGGAGACGCCTTACCGGCGTGTATCCGACGGATCGGTTGAGGTGAAAACCGAGCCGGTCTATCTGTCGGCGGAAGGGGAGGACTTCATGAAGATCGCCCAGGCTAACGCCCCGATCACGGAAGTGGGAGCTTTCGAGTCTGACCGCATTAAGTGCCGTGAACACGGTGATTTCCCGGTATTGGCGCCGGAAGAGATCGAATATATGGACGTTGCGCCGAACCAGATCGTCGGAGTATCGGCCTCTATGATCCCCTTCCTGGAAAACGATGATGCTAACCGCGCCCTCATGGGGTCCAACATGCAGCGGCAGGCCGTTCCTCTGCTGCGCCCGCGTTCTCCAATCGTGGGCACCGGCCTTGAAGGAAAAGTGGCAAGAGACTCCCGCATGCTCATCAATGCAGAGGGAGACGGTGTAGTCGAATATGTAGATGCCAATGAGATCATCATCCGCTATGACCGTACCGAAGAGGAACAACTGGTGTCTTTTGAAGATAACCGCAAAGTCTATAAGCTGATCAAGTTCCGCCGGACCAACCAGGGAACCTGCATCAACCTCAAGCCTATCGTGCGCCGGGGCCAACGGGTCGTCAAAGGCCAGATCCTCTGTGATGGCTACGCTACCGATAAAGGAGAACTGGCCCTCGGCCAGAACCTGAAGGTGGCCTTCATGCCCTGGAAGGGTTACAACTTTGAGGATGCTATTGTGTTGTCGGAGCGCGTAGTTCAGGAAGACATTTTTACCTCTGTACACATCGAGCACTTCGAACTGGATGTCAGGGATACTAAACTCGGCGAGGAAGAACTGACCAATGACATTCCAAACGTCAGTGAAGAAGCAACGAAGGACCTTGACGAAAATGGTATCATTCGCGTTGGCGCCTGGGTCAGGGAAAGCGACATCCTCATTGGAAAGATCACGCCGAAAGGCGAATCGGACCCCACACCGGAAGAAAAACTTCTTCGCGCCATCTTTGGTGACAAAGCAGGTGATGTGAAGGATGCTTCTCTGAAAGCACCTCCCTCAACTTCCGGTATCGTGATCGATAAGCAGCTTTTTGCCCGCGCCAAGAAGGACAAGGTCCAGAAAGCTCAGGAGAAGGAACTGCTGACCAAGCTGGAAGACCAGCATAAGATTGCTCTGAATGAACTGAAGACCATCCTCATCGATAAACTATTGGTTATCGTGAAGAATAAGGTCTCTCAGGGTGTGAAGAGCATTTACAATGAACCCCTTATTCCCAAGGGGACTAAATTTACCCAGGCCGCTTTGCGCGAAGTGGACTACACCAGCGTTGATTACAGCAACTGGACAGACGATGCGAAGGGCAACGAACTCATTGCCAAACTGCTGCACAACTACAGCATCAAGGTCAATGAAGAAGTGGGCCGCTATAAGCGGGAAAAATTCAACATCAGTATTGGTGATGAACTGCCTGCCGGCGTGCTCAAGCTGGCTAAGGTCTATATGGCAAAAAAGCGCAAGCTGCGTGTAGGGGATAAACTGGCCGGCCGTCACGGCAACAAAGGTATCGTGTCCCGGATCGTTCGTATCGAGGATATGCCTTTCCTGGAAGACGGTACTCCGGTCGATATCGTGTTGAACCCGCTGGGCGTGCCTTCCCGTATGAACCTGGGACAGATATTTGAGACGGTGCTTGGCTGGGCCGGCGAGAAGCTGGGTATGAAATACAGTACTCCCATCTTCGATGGGGCCAGCAAGGAGGAGATCGATGAGTACATTAAGAAAGCGGAGCTGCCCAGCCTCGGGCAAACGTACCTCTCCGATGGAGAAACCGGCGACCGCTTCCACCAGCAGGCAACGGTAGGTGTGATCTACATGCTGAAGCTGTCTCACATGGTGGACGACAAAATGCACGCTCGTTCCATCGGCCCGTATTCTCTCATCACCCAGCAGCCACTTGGCGGTAAAGCCCAGTTTGGCGGACAACGCTTCGGGGAGATGGAAGTCTGGGCGCTGGAAGCATTCGGCGCCTCCAATATCCTTCAGGAACTGCTGACCATCAAGTCAGACGATATCAACGGCAGGGCGAAAGCCTATGAGGCCATCGTTAAAGGCGACCCGCTGCCGGATCCCGGCATTCCGGAGTCCTTTAATGTCCTGGTCCATGAACTGAGGGGCCTTGCACTGGATGTTAAGTTCGATTAATTGATTGTTTCACTGGGGTGGCGATTGGATCCACCCCATTCCAACAATACTATTTTATGCCATTTAAGAAGAAGGACCATATTCAATCTCAAGACTTCGACAGCATCACCATCAGCCTGTCGTCTCCGGATGAGATCCTGGAGCGCTCTTATGGTGAAGTGCTCAAGCCGGAGACGATCAACTACCGTTCTTATAAGCCGGAAAGAGATGGCCTGTTCTGCGAACGCATCTTCGGGCCGGTGAAGGACTACGAGTGTTACTGCGGTAAGTACAAGCGCATCCGCTATAAAGGGATCGTTTGTGACCGCTGTGGAGTAGAGGTTACGGAGAAAAAGGTTCGCCGCGAACGGATGGGCCACATTAAGCTGGTTGTGCCAGTGGTGCATATCTGGTTCTTTAAATCACTTCCGAATAAGATCGGTTACCTGCTGGGCCTGTCTTCCAAGAAGCTGGAATCCATTGTTTACTACGAGCGCTACGTTGTTATCCAGCCTGGCGTTAAGGAGGCGGAAGGTGTCGGGCAGATCGACCTGCTGACCGAAGAAGAATATCTGGAGATACTGGATACGCTTCCGGCCGATAACCAGATGCTGGAGGATGATGACCCGAACAAGTTCATCGCCAAGATGGGAGCAGAGGCCATTCGCGAACTGCTGATCCGGCTTGACCTGGATCAGTTGTCCTTCGCTCTCCGCCATCAGGCTGCCAACGAGACTTCGCAGCAGCGTAAGTCAGAAGCCCTGAAGCGCCTGCGCGTGGTGGAAGCATTCCGCGATGGCCTTTCACGCATAGAGAACCGGCCGGAATGGGCTATTATTCAATACCTTCCGGTAGTGCCTCCCGAGTTGCGGCCATTGGTGCCCCTGGATGGCGGCCGATTCGCAAGCTCGGACCTCAACGACCTGTACCGGCGGGTGATCATTCGCAACAACCGCCTGAAGCGCCTGCTGGAGATCAAGGCTCCGGAGGTGATCCTGCGGAATGAAAAGCGGATGCTGCAGGAAGCAGTGGATTCTTTGTTCGACAACTCCCGGAAGTCCAATGCCGTCAAGGCAGAAGGAGGGCGGGCACTGAAATCCCTCAGCGATATCCTCAAAGGCAAGCAGGGGCGCTTCCGTCAGAACCTGCTTGGAAAGAGGGTGGACTACTCCGGCCGTTCGGTCATCGTAGTGGGGCCAACCCTGAAGTTGCACGAGTGCGGCTTGCCTAAGGCTATGGCGGCAGAGTTGTTCAAGCCGTTCGTCATTCGCAAGCTGATCGAGCGCGGAATCGTCAAGACTGTAAAATCTGCCAAGAAACTGGTGGATCGTAAAGACCCTGTCATCTGGGAGATCCTCGAAAATATTCTGAAAGGGCATCCCGTAATGCTCAACCGGGCGCCGACGCTGCACCGGCTGTCTATACAGGCATTTCAGCCCAAACTGATCGAGGGCAAGGCCATTCAGCTCCACCCTCTGGTCTGCGGTGCTTTCAACGCTGACTTCGACGGAGACCAGATGGCAGTGCACGTTCCTTTGAGCCATGCTGCTATCCTGGAAGCCCAGGTGCTGATGTTGTCTTCACACAACATGCTCAACCCGCAGAATGGATCTCCGATCACGCTGCCGTCTCAGGATATGGTGCTCGGGCTGTATTACATCACCAAGGAGCGCCGCTCGGAGGGTGAAATCAAGGTAAAAGGAGAAGGCCTTCGTTTCTATTCGCCGGAGGAAGTGATCATTGCCTACAACGAAGGCAAGCTTGACCTCCACGCGGTCATTAAGGCACGCGTAAGAGTAGAAGATGAGGAAGGAAAACTTGCCCACAAGCTGATCGATACCACTACCGGACGGGTGCTCTTCAATGAAGTTGTACCGGAAGGAGTACCTTTTATAAACGTTCTGCTGACCAAAAAGAACCTTAAAAAGGTGATCAGCGACGTGATCGAGCGTACTGACTTCGCAGTTACGGCTGATTTTCTGGACAATATCAAGGAGATGGGCTTCCTGTGGTCCTTCAAGGGCGGGCTGTCTTTCAACCTGGGCGACCTTATCACGCCCACCGTCAAGCAGCGCACCCTGGAAATGGCCCAGGATGAAGTGGATGAGGTCTGGGATAACTACAACATGGGCCTTATCACCAACAACGAACGGTATAACCAGATCATCGATAAGTGGACATACGCCGACAACCGCATCACGGATGTGCTGATGAAAGAGCTGGCGACGCACAAACAAGGCTTCAACTCAGTATATATGATGCTGGACTCCGGAGCCCGGGGATCCAAGCAGCAGATCAAACAGTTGTGCGGGCTTCGGGGCCTGATGGCCAAGCCGAGGAAGTCAGGCGATACCGGAGGTGCGGTTATCGAAAACCCCATCCTCTCCAATTTCGTAGATGGTTTGTCGGTTCTTGAATACTTTATTTCAACCCACGGCGCCCGCAAGGGCCTTGCGGATACGGCTCTTAAAACTGCCGATGCCGGTTATCTTACCCGCCGCCTCGTTGACGTTGCTCAGGATGTGGTAATCCATGAAGAGGATTGTGAAACACTCCGGGGTATAGAGACCGAAGCGTTGAAAGATAATGAAAAAGTGATCGAAAACCTGGCCTCCCGGATTGAAGGCCGCTATACGCTGCACGATATCTATCATCCGGTAACGGATGAGGTCATCCTCAAGGCTGGAGATTATATCGATTCCAGGACAGCGGAATACATTGAAAACGAAGGAGTTGAAACGGTTACTATCCGTTCGGTACTCACCTGTGAGACCAAGCGCGGCGTTTGCGCCAAGTGCTATGGAAAGAACCTGGCGACCGGCCGCCGGACGGAGAAAGGCGATGCCGTAGGTATTATTGCCGCCCAGTCCATCGGGGAACCCGGAACCCAGCTGACCCTGCGTACCTTCCACGTCGGGGGTATTGCTTCGATCTCCAAGTCCGAATCGGAAATCGTTTCCAAATTCGTCGGTAAGATCGAGTTCGACAGCGTTCGAACTACCGAATTTACGGACGATGGTGGCAATGAAGCGGACGTAGTCCTGTCTCGTACGGGGGAAGTCCGGATCGTAGATAGCAAGACGGGCAAACAGTTTGTCTCTCACCACATTCCTTATGGCGCAACCTTGCACGTCAGTGAAGGGCAGGAAGTGCAGCGTGGTGACCTCATTTGCGAATGGGACCCCTTCAACGCAGTCATCATTTCCGAATTCGGTGGCATCGTCAAATACGACTCTATTGAAGAAGGTGTGACCTACCGCGTTGAGCGTGATGACCAGACCGGTTACGCTGAGAAAGTCATCATTGAGACCAAGAACAAGCGCAAAATCCCGACGATTAAGATCATTGATGCCGATGGGGAAGAACTCCGCAGTTACAACCTGCCTGTGGGATCCTACCTTTCGATCGATGACGGCGAGTCTCTCCGGGCTGGCCAGAAGATCGCTAAGATCCCGCGGAAACTTGGTAAGATCGCGGATATTACCGGCGGCCTGCCACGGGTAACAGAGCTCTTCGAGGCTCGCAACCCGTCTAACCCGGCTGTAGTCTCCGAGATCGACGGCGTAGTCTCTTTTGGCAAGATCAAGCGTGGTAACCGCGAAGTAATGGTCGAGGCAAAAGACGGGCAGAAGCGCAAATACCTGATCGGTTTGTCGAAGCACATCCTGGTACAGGAAGGCGACTTCGTTCGCGCCGGCACCCCGCTTTCTGACGGTGCTATCGCTCCCCGGGACATTCTCAACATCAAGGGGCCTTTCGCCGTACAGTCTTATCTGGTGAACGGCGTACAGGAAGTATATCGTTCTCAGGGTATCACGATCAACAACAAGCACATCGAGGTGATCGTACGCCAGATGATGCGCCGTGTCCAGATCGAAGATCCGGGTGATACGAGCTTCCTCGAAGGCGAAGCGGTAGAGAAATACGAATTCCTGGAGCAGAACGACTGGATATTCGACAAGAAAGTGGTAACCGAGGCCGGCGAATCCAACCGTCTGCGCCCGGGCCAGCTCGTCACCCTGCGCCAGTTGAGGGAAGAAAACTCTTTCCTGCGCCGCAATGACAAGAAACTGGTGGAATACCGCGATGCTGTCGCTGCTACCTCCAGCCCGCTGCTGCAGGGGATCACCAAATCTTCTCTGGGTACGGAAAGCTGGATTTCAGCTGCTTCCTTCCAGGAGACCACCAAGGTGCTCAGTACGGCGGCCATCGGCGCCAAGAAGGACTTCCTCAACGGCCTGAAGGAGAATGTTATCGTTGGAAAACGCATCCCGGCAGGTACGGGATTGCGCGAATACCAGGACCTGTTTGTCACTTCCATGCAGGCGCATGAGGAATATGAAGCCCGGCGCGCCCAGTTCGAGGAAGTGGAAGAAGACTAGAATTAGAATTGAACTGGTGGGCCCGCCCCGGGCTCTCCGGAAAAGATACAGTAAATCAGCGCCTCTTTTCGGATAATCCGGAAAGGGGCGCTTTGTTTTTGAGCGATCGGGTTGTTATTTTGCAAATAAAACGGCAATGATCAATTTAGTCAGTGACACGGTTACCAGGCCTACGCCGGGGATGCTACAGGCCATGATGGAAGCGGAAGTGGGAGACGATGTCTTTGGAGAAGACCCAACAGTGAATGCCCTGGAGGCTAAAGTGGCAGCCCTTTTCAATAAGGAAGCCGCTGTATTTTGCCCATCCGGAACGATGACCAACCAGATAGCGATAAAGGTACATACTCAGCCGCTGGACGAAATCATTTGCGACGAGTACTCCCACGTTTATCAGTACGAAGCCGGCGGTTACGCTTTCAATTCGGGTGTGGCGATCAATTTGCTGAAGGGCAAATACGGTAAGATCACGGCCGATCAGATCGAGGCTGCGATCAAGCCGGAATTCGACTGGCTGCCCAAGAGCCGGCTGGCCGTGCTGGAGAACACCTGCAATAAGGGGGGAGGGAGTTACTATACTCTCGATGAAGTACGGCCGATCAGTAAATTGTGTTGGCATTACGGGCTGAAACTTCATCTGGATGGCGCCCGCATTTTTAATGCCCTGGTGGAAACCGGAGAGACGCCCCAGGCTGTGGGGGAGCAGTTTGATAGTATCTCTGTCTGCCTTTCTAAGGGGTTGGGGGCTCCGGTTGGTTCCGTTCTTACAGGAGATAAGGCTTTCATCAAAGAGGCCCGGAGGTTCCGCAAAGTGATGGGAGGCGGCATGCGGCAGGCAGGGTATCTGGCAGCCGCCGGTATTTATGCACTGGATCATCAGGTGGAACGGTTGAAAGAAGACAACGGCCGGGCAAAAAAGATCGGCGCCGTTCTAATGGAAATGCCTTATGTCAGTGACGTCCGGCCGGTGAAGACCAATATCCTGATATTCGATGTAAAACCCCCTTATACAGCTGATTCCTTCCTGGAGAAGCTGGCGGAAAAAGGCATCAAAGCTTCGCCCTTTGGCCCGCAGACCGTTCGATTTGTGACCCACCTGGATTTCACAGAGGATATGATGGGCCGGGTGATCAAAGTGCTGGAGGAACTTGAATAGCGAATTGACTAAGACGTCTGCTCCCTCCTCCGTATTTCATCCCTGATCTCTGCGGCGCGCTCGTAGTTTTCCTCGGCGAGCACTTCTTCCAGCATTTTGTTCAGGGCATCGATAGAGTAGGAGGAGAGGGCGGCTGTTTTCCCTCTGGGTTGTGAGGGCTGTTCGGCCGGAGCCGCCTCTTCTTCGGTTTCTTCCAGCACCACTCCGGCAGCATCGAGGATAAATTCGTAAGTATAGATGGGACAGTTGAAGCGGACGGCCATGGCCAACGCATCGGAGGTTCGGGAGTCGATCTCAATGACCTCTCCGTCCTTGATGCAAATAAGCCGTGCGTAAAAAATACCATCCAGGAGGTTGTTGATGATGACTTCTTTGAGGTCAATATTAAAGGTTTCCAGGGTGTTTTTGAACAGGTCGTGCGTCAGTGGGCGGTTTGGGGTCATGCGTTCCATAGCTACGGCGATGGCTTGAGCTTCAAAGCTGCCAATGACGATCGGCAGCCGGCGGGAGCCACCCTGTTCACCCAATACCACGGCATAATTGTGGGATTGAGTAACACTATGTGACAACGCAACTATGTCCAGTTCTATCTTTCTCATAAAGAAGGCCAGTGATTAAATAATTACTGTAATCTCAACAATTAGGCCTAAACGGTAGTTTAGCTCAAAATATAGATTCCAGAGGCGCAAAGGTAAGAAATTGCCGGTTAATGGCGCGGCCGGCACACCAAATATTTGGCCATGTTAACAGCCGGTGTTTTTAGCTTTGCTTGAAAAGGAAATTTAAAGCCCTTTTGCCTCTTCCCAGAGCGCGTCCATTTCTTTCAGGCTCATCTCTTCCAGGCTTTTGCCGGCATTGGCTTCGATGTATTCGAATCGCTTTTTGAATTTCTGGTTGACCCGTTCCAGTGCTGTTTCGGGGTCGATCCCCTGGAACCGTGCATAATTGATCAGCGAAAACAGGATATCCCCAAATTCTTCCTCTTTTTTCTCCGGCGGCAGGTTCTGGCCCATCGCTTCCCTGAATTCGGCCAGTTCTTCTTCTACTTTTTCCCAAACCTGCTCGCTGTTTTCCCATTCAAAGCCCACCTGTTTGGTCTTTTCCTGCATGCGGTAGGCTTTTACCATTGCCGGAAGAGAACGCGGAACCCCGGAAAGGACGGATTTTTTTCCCTCCCGGAGTTTGAGCTGTTCCCAGTTCTTTTTTACATCTTCTTCATCGTTGACGGTTACTTCTCCGTAAATATGAGGGTGCCGTTTGATCAGTTTGTCGCAGATGGCATTCAGGGCATCGGCGATATCAAAAGCACCTTTTTCATCAGCTATTTTAGCGTAGAATACCATGTGCAGCATCAGGTCGCCGATTTCCTCCTTTATTTCATCAAGGTTTTCCTCCAGTATGGCGTCTGCCAGTTCGTAGGTTTCCTCAATGGTCAGGTTTCGCAGGCTTTGGAAGGTTTGCTTCCGGTCCCAGGGGCATTGCTCCCGCAATTCGTCCATTATGGTGAGCAGGCGGGCGAAAGCGTCGGTTTTATGCTGCATTGTTCCTTGATTTGGTGATGAAGTTCGGGTATTTATTCTAAATTTGCGCCTGTCATTTACGGCGTCAAATAGCTTATGCAAAGTAAACTAATAATGCCGGGCTGTTGTTGAATAACCGAACTTTTGATAAAAATCACAATCCAGTTTTATGGAATTCCTGTATGTCTTAGCGATCATCTTTGTAGCGTTTGGCGTTTCATTCGCCCTGATTAACATCCGCCATATTTTTACCGGACAGGAGTTTCGGGGCACCTGCGCCACCAATAACCCCATGCTGAAAAATCAGATCGGGGAATGTTCTGTCTGTGGCAGAAAACCGGATGAAGAATGCAAGATGCCGGAGGTTGGGCAGGGAGAGTACAAGGAAGCTAAAGCATAAGGGAAGGAAATAATAAGCCATCGGAAAATATTTTCCTTCAGATTGGGCAGTGGTTCATTTCCATTGCCCATTTTTTATGGGAGGGTTGATAGTTACTGGGTTTCTGGTTACTGAGTTTCTGGTTGCTTTGAAGACCAGCGGGTTAGCGTAAGGCGGGCACAGTTAATTGAACAATCCATTTGTTATTTCTGGAAAGCGGAGATGGAAGACCCCGCGAATTCGCGGTTCTCCGGCTCATCCTCAATACTGCCCCACGGCCAGCATCACCAGCGTACAGGCTATTTCCACTTCAATGCCCTTTTCTCTGGCCAACTGCATAAGTTCCGGATTTTCCGTTCCGGGGTTGAAGATAATGCGGCGGGGGCTCAGGCTGAGGATGTAATCGTAGTATTCTTTCTGTCGCTGGGGGTTGAGATACAAAGTGATGGTATGAATATCCTCCAGTGCCGGCTGTCCTTTTTGGATGTGCACCCCCGATATGTCCCCTTCCTGCAATCCGATGGGAATGACTTCGAAACCTCCCTGCGTAAGGCGCCGGACTGCAGCGTTAGAATATCGGATGGGGTTGGTGGATGCTCCGAGAACCAGCGTTTTTTTCATGTAAATAGATTGGATTTTTCATATAACAACCCGTTCAGGAGAAGGTTGAAAAGTGGAATAATAATATTAAATTGCAATAAAACTGTTTATGACAAAGCGGTATCCGAGGACTTTATCGCGCGGAGCAAACAACACTGTAATCGCCTTGTCTGAAACTGAGGTAGCTAAGTTATTCAGCGAGGATACCCGCTCCGATATTGGCTCGGAAGCCGAAAAAATGAAGTTTGCCAACGAAGTAAACGGCTTGGTTGTCCGCTTTATCCGTTTGGATTTTGATGAAAACCTGGACAGCGATATGCTGGTAATGGAGCGGCTTTATCCTTTGGATTTTCGGGCTTATGAATATGAACGCAGGGAATTATGGCTTGACGTTTTTGAGGATGAGTTGGATCAACTGCATAATGCAGGATTCGTCCACCGTGGCCTGCGCCGCCCTTCGGATATGCCGGGGTTTTCGTTTGATAATATATTCCTCACTGAGAAGGGGCTCCGGTTGATCGATGTGGGCATTTCCGCTTTACGCCATCAGGTAGGCGACCGCCTTTACAACAGGTTTGTTGAACAGGAAAAGGAAGAATTGGAACACTTCCGGGAATTCTTCCTTACCAGATAGGGAAATACACTGATCAAACAGGACCAGTGTATTTCCCATCTCAGCCTTTTACACCAGCAGGCGGATGGGGTCTTCCAGTATCTCAGTTACCGTTTGGAGGAACTGGGCTCCGGTGGCTCCATCGACGACCCGGTGGTCGCAGGAAAGAGAGACCTTCATCATATTGCCAATAGCTATCTCCCCGTTTTTGACGATGGGTTTCTGGATGATTGATCCAACGGCGAGGATGCAGGAGTCCGGTGGATTGATGATGCCCGTGAACTCCTCGATACCGAACATGCCCAGGTTGGAAACGGTGAAGGTGTTGCCTTCCATCTGATCGGGCTGAAGCTTGCGCTTTTTGGCCAGGCCCGCCAGTTCTTTCACTTCTACGTTGATCTGGGAGAGGGTTTTCATATCAGCGTAACGGATTACCGGTACGAGCAGCCCTTCTTCCACGGCGACGGCCACTCCGATATTGACATCCTTATTGAAGCGGATCTTATCCCCCAGCCAGGAGGAGTTGACTGCCGGGTGCAGGCGCAGAGCTGCGGCGACGGCTTTGATCACCAGGTCGTTGAAGGATATCTTGGTGGGGGCTACCTCTTTAAGGCGTTCGCGCAGTTGTACCGCCTTGTCCATATTGATCTCCCGCTTCAGGTAGAAGTGCGGGGCGGTGAACTTGCTTTCGCTGAGGCGGCGGGCGATCGTCTTGCGCATCTGGCTGATGGGGCGGTCCTCGTAGTTGGCCTCTCCGGCGGAAAAAGCGAAGGGGACGACCTGCGGTTCTTCTTTTGCCGGAGTTTCCTGTTTTGCCGGTTGGGCAGCAGGGGCTGCCGGCGCCGCTGCCGGTTGCGGAGTCGTTTCTTTTTGTTCTATAGCTTCTTCGATGTCGCGCTTGACGATGCGGCCGCCATCACCCGAGCCGGATACCGCCTCCAGGTTAATACCGGCTTCCCGGGCCATGCTGCGGGCAAGGGGAGAGGCCTTAATGCGCTTGTCGTCTCCTGCCTGCTGGGCAGGGGCTGCCGTTTGTGGGGCTTCTGCCTCTTTTTCGGATTCTTCGGCTGGGCCCTGGTCTGTAGAAGCAGCTTCATCGCTGCCTTTACCGTTACTGCCGGCTTCTGCTTTCTCAACGGCCTTTTTCCAGTCCTCGCCTTTTTCCCCGATAACGGCGATGATGCCGTCAATGGGTACTGGGCCTTCCTTAACCGCAATATGAAGGAGAACACCGTCAAAATAGCTGTCCAGTTCCATTGTTGCCTTATCGGTCTCCACTTCAGCCAGTGTTTCTCCTGATTCGACTTCATCTCCCTCAGATTTCAGCCAGCTGACGATATTGCCCTCTTCCATGGTATCGCTCATTCGGGGCATGCGTATGACTTCTGCCATAGTTTTTAATTTTGAGTGTTTTTAGGTTTGGCGCACCTGATATTGGAAGGCGCACCAAAAGGTGGCTTAAAGGTTTATCAGGCGGTTTATTCGGCCAGGACTACAAAGAAAATGAATATTAGCCGTTTCCCCAACCTCTGAGGCTTCCTAAATGCAGGGATTGCCTTATTTACCTACGGGTTTTCCCTGTTTAACAGCTTTTTGCGTTTAAGGTTTACAGGAATGGCCGGGGACAGCTGAAAAAACGCAGGTGGTTTTCCTCTGCAATATTCGTATTTTTGCCTTCATGAATTTTTCATCCAAACTTATTGAAGAAGCAGTCCATGCCTTTGCCGCTCTTCCCGGTATCGGGAAAAAAACTGCGCTCCGGCTGGTTCTGCATTTGGTAAAGCAACAACCGGAAGTAACCGTCCAGTTCGCTGAAGCCATACTCAAAATGAGGCAGAACATTAAGGAATGTGAACGTTGCCACAACATTTCCGATGAAAAGCTGTGCACCATTTGTGCGGACAGCCGCCGCGACCAGAGCCTGGTATGTGTAGTGGAGGGCATCCGGGATGTAATGGCCATCGAAGGCACGGGGCAGTACCGCGGCCTTTATCATATCCTGGGCGGAGTGATCTCTCCGATTGAAGGCATCGGCCCGGCTGAACTGAATATCGACTCTCTGGTGGAAAGAGCCACGTCCGGAGACATTCGGGAGGTTATTATGGCCATCAGCCCAACCATCGAAGGCGAAACGACCATCTTTTACCTGTCAAAGAAGTTAAGGGGCCTGGATGTAAAGCTGAGCACTATCGCCCGGGGCATTTCCTTTGGAGGTGACCTGGAATACGCCGATGAACTGACCCTTGGGCGGTCGATTGTGGCCAGAGTGCCGTATAAGGGTGCGGGGGAGTGATGGGGAGAGTGGGAGATGAGGACGAGGAACAGGGATCAGATATTGGGGGGGGCTGGGTTTCTGGTTTCTGGGGTTTCTGGGGTTTTTGGGTTTCTGGAAAACAGCCGGTTAGCATAACCAGGACGCACTTTTTTGAACTATCCCAATTATTCTATTACCTTCGAAACAAACTTTCCGGGATACAGAGGTTGTCTTGCCATATATGAAGCTTTCCGTTATCATCGTCAATTACAATGTCAAATACTTTCTGGAGCAGGCTCTGCTGTCAGTACGCCGGGCGTCGCGGAATCAGGAGGTGGAGGTTTGGGTAGTGGACAACAATTCGGTCGATGATTCTGTGCCAATGGTGCGGGAGAAATTCCCTGAAGTAAATCTCATTGCCAATCATCATAATCCTGGCTTTTCTATCGCTAATAACCAGGCCATCCGTCAATGTTCGGGGGAATATGTATTGCTGCTCAACCCGGATACGGTGGTCGAGGAAGATACTTTTGAACAGTGCATTGACTTCATGGATACCCATCCGGAGGCTGGAGGGCTGGGAGTGCGCATGATTGACGGCACCGGAAAATTTCTGCCTGAATCCAAGCGCGGATTCCCTTCTCCCTGGGTAGCTTTCTGTAAAACGGTGGGCCTCTCCCGGGCCTTTCCCAGGTCCCGGTTTTTCAACCATTACCACCTGGGATACCTGGACGAGCACGAAGTGCATGAAGTGGAGGTATTGTCCGGGGCATTCATGCTTCTGCGGCGTTCGGTACTGGAGGAAGCAGGCCTGCTGGACGAAGCTTTTTTTATGTACGGCGAGGATATTGACCTGTCGTACCGCATCATTCAGGCCGGCTATAGAAATTATTACTTTCCGAAGACCTCTATTATCCATTATAAAGGCGAAAGCACCAAAAAAGGCAGCCTGAATTACGTGAAGGCGTTTTATACCGCCATGATCATTTTTGCCAGGAAGCATTTTCAGGGAGAAAAGGCGCGCCTTTTCGTGCTGATGCTCCAGGCAGGGATTTACTTTCGGGCGTTCCTGACTGTAGTTTCGGGGTTTCTCAGGAAAGTCTATCTGCCGGCGCTCGATGCCGGCATCATCTTTGCCGGGCTGGTTTTTCTGAAGAACTTCTGGGCGGCCTATCACTTTCGGGATCCCGATTATTACGATGAGTCTTTTCTGTACTTCAACGCTCCGCTTTACATTTCCATCTGGCTGGTTTCCATCTATTTCAGTGGGGGATATGACCGGCAGTTCAGTCTTTGGCGCCTGGTCAGAGGCCTGCTGGCGGGAACTGTATTGCTGGCAGCAGTATATGGGTTCCTGAATCTTGAGTATCGCTCTTCCCGGGCCCTGATCGTACTGGGGGCACTTTGGGCTATCTTATCTACTGTTGCGATGCGGTTCCTGCTTCACTTTTTGCAGTATGGCAACTTCAGCCTGAGCCGGAACAAGATGAAAAAACTGGTGATCGTAGGCTCACAGGAAGAAAGTGAACGCGTGCAGCGTTTATTGCATCTTGCTCAGGTGCAAAAGAATTTTATCGGCACGGTAGCCCCCTGGCCCGAGGCGGATAAAAGGCAGTACCTCAGCGCACTTCCCCAACTCGATGAAGTCGTCCAGATCTATAAGATCGAAGAAGTGATCTTCTGCTCAAAGGATGTCAGGGCCCAGGACATCATGAACTGGATGGCCCGCCTGGGCCCATCGGTGGACTACAAGATCGTCCCCCAGGAAAGCCTCAGCATTATTGGCAGCAGCTCAAAAAATTCAGCGGGTGAACTTTATACCATCGATATCCATTATGGGATCGCCCAGCCTCAGAATCGCCGGAACAAACGCCTTTCTGACCTGCTTTTGAGCAGCATCCTGCTGATCCTGTATCCTGTTCTCGCATTTGTAAGCAGGCGTCCTTCTGGCTTCTTGCGGAACATTCTTAAGGTTCTGGCCGGGAGGCGGTCCTGGGTGGGATATGCCCCTACCGGCCAGGACGATATCAACCTGCCGGCTATCCGTCCGGGAGTGCTTTCACCTCTGGATGCCCTTTCCATTGAGAAACTGGATGAACCCACCATCCATCGGCTGAATTTCCTGTACGCCAAGGATTACCACATCACCAAAGACTTTGATATCATTTGGCGGAGTGTAAGACAGTTGGGTAGAGAGGAATAGGTAATGTTTTTATGCTAATTTCCTCCTTTCTTTCCCCGGCTCATCTTTTGCTGCTTTCCTTGTTGTTTTTCCATTTCTTTGTTGCTCTTTTCCTGTTGTTTCATGGCTTTCTCTTGTTGTTTCTGAGCTTTTTCCCGTTGCTTCAGGGCTTTTTCCTGTTGCTTCTGAGCTTTCTCAAGTTGCTTCTCCTGCTTTTTTAACTGCTTTTCCTGCTGAGCCAGTTTTTTCTTCTGCTTTTGCAATTCTTTTTCCTGCTTTTGCAACTGTTTCTGTTGTTTGGCCATTTGCTTTTCCTGTTTTTGCATGGCCTTTTGTTCGGTTTTTTCCTTTCCGGTTTCCACCTGGGCGGAAACGTTGAGCGCGAAAAGCGGAAGGCCGAAAATAATGGCCAGGATGATCAGTTTTTTCATGGCTTCTGGTTTCGTGAAATAATGGAGAAACCTCCTTTATCAGCGCTTAAATTATCCGCTTTCCGAAAGGAAAACAATGAGGCAGGCCACCTAAAGCTGATTTTAAATTAACCTTAACATCACGAGCATGGAAAATCAGAAAAAACGAGCCAGTAACTCCTTTACGGCCTCCGATTTCATCTGTTCATATTGTTCTTTTTGGGTGTCATCTAACATTGGGAGCAGTTCTTTTTCCTTTTCGGCATTGATCTTTCGTATCCGAAAATAGGCTGACAGCTTGTTCATACCCGTATCGATAACTTCTTCCTGGATGCGTTGGGCATATTTCAGGTTCAGTGTGTAAATTTCTTTTTTCTGGCTGTTTTCGAGTGAGAGGCCCTCCTTCATCCTGTCCGTTATACGTGCCGCCCGTTCTTCCGGGGTTCCGTATTCAGAAGTAGATTGCCCCTGAATTGCTGTAATATTCAGGAATAGTAGTGGAATGATTTGAATGAAAAGTTTCATCCGAATACCGTTAATTTGAAAAATCACACGTCAAAAATCAAAAATCCCTAATCAAAAATCACCCCCTCCTTCCTGCCCTTAATCCGATCAAATGTCTGCCGGTACTCGGGGTGGTTGGTGTCCATCCAGGTGTCCCAGAAGTTGAAGTACAGGCCATAGTTGCAACCCGAGCGCTGGTGGTGCATATTGTGGTGGGTGGAAGTGTTGAACCAGCGGAAAAGAGGGTGGTGTACGAAGCCTTTCGGGAAAAGCTCATAACCGAGATGGCCTATTATGTTCCAGGCGAGTGACCAGGTGGCGAAGGCGATCAAAACCAGGGGGTGAAAGGGGGCTATAAGGGCCATGATGGGCACGACAGCTACCTCGGCCACTGCCTCCAGCGGATGGAAGGAAAGCGAAGCCCAGGGCGTCGGATTGTGGGAAAGATGATGAACCCGGTGGAAGAAGCGGAACAATTTTCGGTGGTGCATCAGCCGGTGGGCCCAGTAAAAGTAGGTATCGTGCAGGAACAGCAGCAGAACAAAAGAGAAGAGCAGATACCCCCATCCATATTTGTGGATATCGGTATATATGGAGGTATAACCAGCTTCCCGGAGGAGGTGCAATCCCACTCCCATCAAGGCAAAAATGAGCGCTGTAATGCCGGAATGCCGGATCTCACTGATAATATGGCTGGCCTTTGGAAATTTCTCCTGTATCCTGGCCATGGAAAAGGCATTTCTCTTCAGCAAATAAAAAAAGGTGAAGGCCAGGCCGGCAAAAAAAGCATAGCGAAGGAAAATGGCCAGAGAAGCAAATAGCCAACCCGTGGCTAAACCGAATTTTTCTATAAGAAAATACATAGTTGTGATGGTTTTATCGGAATATTCAAAATGGATTATGGAGGCGATGAACGGGCAGCAAAGCCCCGTTCATCGCACCTTGCCGGGGCAATGGATGGCCCATAGCCCGGTTCGAATAAAGATCAATAGAGGCCCACGGTGTAAGAATTGCCGTTGATGATGATGGTGGCGCTTCCGTCTCCGTTGAAGACAATATCCCCCTCAAAAGACTGGGTATTGTTTCCCGGGCCGGTTACGGTCAGGGTGAACCCGGCAATACCGCTCTGTATGCGCCGGGTGCCCTTATCGATATTGAGGTTATCTGCTTCTATCAAAAGAGTGGAGGAGAAACTGTATTGATTGCGCACTTTGGATTGCTGGCTGCCCTGGCGGGAGTAGGCGCCATCCAAAACGTAGTTCTCCCCCTGGATGAGGTTGGAAATGGCCCAGGTACTGTTGGCATCGTCGCTGGAAATCATGCGTGCGGTTTCGTAATTTCCGGAGGTTGACCTTTCATAGTTGATGGCGACGGGAATGTTCAGGTTGTTGCAGCTGACTACCCAGGACCAGTTAACGGTGTAGTCGGCCGCCAGTCCGGCAGTATCGATCGAATAGGTGAGGGTGGAGTCGAAAGGCTCTCCGCAGGGGCCGCCTTCGCCGCTTTTTTCGGCATATTCATCTGCCAGGTAAAGGGCGTCTTCCAGTTCTGCTCCAAGGCCCTGGGTGCGTGCTGTTACTGCTCCTTCAACTACTGCTGCCGCCTCCTCTTCCGTTATCTGGGAATCGGGTTGGATGTTGTCGCCGGCGTCCTTGTTGCAGGCAGACAGGCCCAGGGCCATCATGACAAGGATGAAGGTGAAAAGGCGAAAGAAGGAGGCCATCTGGAATGTGTCAGTTCTCATGGTTTCAGTGTTTTGAATTTTGTGGTTAATAATTCTGGTTGACGGAGGCAAAAGTGCAGGGTAGGAGAGAAGGGGCGAAATTTTTTCAACCAATGGGAGTGAGGTTTCAATGAGTTGTTAGGGTTGATCGAGTTGGGAACTAACCAACCATTCATTGGCCAATTCAGGCCATTGGTTGAAGGAATTGGCGGGAATTCGGCATATATCGTAGTTTTGCGTCTATGGTTTTCCGGAAATTGAACGACAACCGAAGCCTGAAACTGTGGATACACGTAGGTATCTGGGCCAGCTTTGTGATGGTTTACGCCATCATCTTCGGGCGCTTTTTGTCGGTGGAACTGAGCCTGCTTCGGGGGCTTGCCAATGTTTTGCCGATGATGTTTATCTTTTATTTGAACCTTTATCTGGTGAACCGTTACCTGGAGCACCGCAACTACCTGCCCTTTGTAGTAGCCAATCTTTTGCTGCTGGGCAGCATGGCCTTTTTGCGGGTGCGGGCCAACCTGATGTTTCCGGAGATCCAGCAGGAACTGCTCCTTACCAGTGAAGAGGTGAGCTGGCGCCTCGGAGCTATTGTGACCAACCTCTCGGTGCTGGTGGTCAGCACGTTTTATCAGATACTGGAGAACCGCTATGAAAATGAACAACGGCACATGGCTACCATCCGGGATCAGCAGGAAGCCCAGCTGCAGTTCCTGCGTGCGCAGATTAACCCTCATTTCCTGTTCAACACGCTGAACAACATCTATGCTCTGGCAGTGGCCAAATCTGATAAGGCCCCGGAAATGGTCCTCCGCCTGTCAAACCTCCTTCGATACGTGGTTTATGACGGGCGTGAGGAACAAGTGGAATTAGAGCGAGAAGCCCGGCAGATCCGCGAATACATAGATTTGTTCCGGATGCGGAGCGAAACGCCGCTAAACATAAGCTTCGAAGACGAGGGAGAACTGCAGGGGATCAGAGTAGAACCAATGATCTTCATTCCACTGGCCGAGAATTGTTTTAAGCATTGTGATTTCGATACCAATGAGGAAGCTTTTGTGCGGATTAACCTGTCTGTGGATAGCGGGATGCTTACTTTTCAGGCTGTAAATAGCCGCGATGAGGGGCAACTGCAGAAGGACAGGGTGGGAGGGGTGGGGTTGAGCAATATTCGCCGACGGCTTGGCCTGAAATACGGGAACAATTACCGGCTGGAGATAAAGGAAGAAAAGCAATTGTTCCGGGTCTGCCTGGAATTGCCTCTTGAAATATCCGAACCTGTGAAAACTCCTGCCTTATGAATGCGATAAAAACATTGTTGGTGGATGATGAGTATCTTGCGTTAAACCTCCTGGAAACCTTCATCAACAAAGTGCCGGAGCTGGAAGTAGTGGGCAAGGCCAAATCGCCCATCAAAGCCCTGGAGATTCTGAACCAGCAACGGGTTGACCTGATGTTCCTGGATATTCAGATGCCGACGCTGAGTGGAAACAGCCTCCTGCGCACCCTTAAAAATCCTCCGCTGGCCATCTTCACCACCGCCTATTCGGATTATGCGGTCGAAGCCTTCGGCCTGAACGCTGTGGATTACCTGCTCAAACCTTTCTCCTTTGAGCGTTTCCTGCAGGGAGTCAATAAGGCCAAAGAACAACTGGCCCACAGAGGCCGCTTTTTGGAAAAGCCTGAACTGGTGCTCCCTAAACAGAGCCGCGATTTTTTCTCTATTAAGGTGGATGGCAAAGTAGTCAAAGTCCACTTTGATGATATCCTCTTTATCGAAGGGCTTAAAGAGTATGTCCGTTTCGTCTGCCGGGACGCCCGCCACGTCACCCTGGAAAGCCTGAAAAACCTGGAAGAATTACTGCCTCCCGATAATTTCCTGCGGGTCCACAAATCCTACATCGTCGCCCGGAATAAAGTGCAATCTCTGAATGGGAATATGCTTGAGATCGGAGAATACAGGATACCCATCAGCCGCAGCAGGAGGGAAGAGGTGGTGCAGGCCATCTTTTTTCAGTGAGGTAATTCGTGCATTTGTGGGGGCACCGGGTTTTTAGGGATAACTGATACACTGACACACTTTTCCCCGCTCGCTTTTCTTAATGCCCCCCAAAGCTCTTCTCCCCGGCATTGACCTCTGTTTCCAGGTGGTTTTCCACCGGCGGGACCGGGCAGTTGTAGCCATCACTATAGGCACAGTATGGATTATACGCTTTGTTAAAGTCGAGCATGAGCTCTCCGTTTTTGATGTCATCCATACGGATATCCATATACCGGCCTCCTCCGTAGGTGGCCTCTCCGTTGGAGAGGTCTTTAAAAGGGATGAACAGGTAATCCCGGTACATGGGAATTTCCCGCAGGCGGAGGCTCTGATAAACGCCCAGTTGAAGCTGACGGCCATTAAGTGTGAAGGTTGCGGTGCCGTACTGCACATAAGGCTTGGTTATGCCGCTGTAGGTGGCCATATCGAAAGGCCTGGCCTCAGGCGTCCGCTCAAAGGTGCATATAACCCGGTAACTTTCGTCAGGAGGGAAAAAGCGCAGCTTTTTAACACCTTTTTTATCCAGGGGAGAGCGCTCTTCTTTAAGAAATTCCTTCTTGTAATGCCTGCGGTGCAACCTGATTTCCCTGGCGTAATTTTGGCTGTTCTGGGCGGGTAACAGGGCAGCCGGGGCAAGAAAACAGAGCACGAGAGCCAATTGTCGTACCATAAAACATCAGAGTTTTGTTCTGGCCCCCGGGCTCACTGCCACAAGAGGGCAATTCGGTTTCCGGTTATACCTGCACCTGCAAGCCGGTGTTAGCCGGAAACCGAATTGCCTGATTCTAATCCGCCACAATGGCGAGTTTGAAATCGGGGCTTACCACCAGGTCGTAAATGTTGCGGATCTCATAAAAACGCAGATCGACGGCTTCTGTCCAGGTATCGTCTATGAACTTGTTGTACTTATAAAGCTTGCTGCCTTTCCCCATGAGCATGGTGCCGTCGGGCAGGACGGAAAAATGCTCGGCGCCGGGCAGGGTTTCGATAAGGGTGCGGGCGGGTTCATTCCGGCGGTAGAGGTTTTTTTCCATGATCTTCCAGTCGTCGTAGCGGCTTTTCTGAACGTAAGCCAGGTTGCCGTTGGGCAAACGGGTAAAGACGTGGCCGACGTTGGTGGCAATGGTCGAGATCTTGTCGTTGGAGGTGTTGACAATGGAAAGCGTGCTGGGGTCTTCTTCTTTATACACTACTATTTCCTGGCTGTTGAGCCAGAAATAGGCTTTGATGCCATTCAGGTATTTGAAGATCGGCTTTCCGTCAACCAGTTGGTTAATGGGGAATTCCCAGAGGCGGTAAACACTGTCCCTCCCTTGCTGCTCAACCCGGATGGCGGAAAAAGTATAGTATTCCGGCATCCGCTCAGGAGCGAATTCGCTTTCAGGAGTCTCCGTAACCCGTTGTTTGGCGTTCCTTTCCAGGTCTAGCCGGAAAAGGTCGGTTTGCGTTTCTCCCGGCCTTTTTACCGAAATGTACAATTCGGTATTGCTGAAGAAGGAAGGGTCACCGTTGTATCCGTTGCGGTTGAATTCCGTCAGGAAGCGGGGCCTGGTGAAGGCGAGCCCGCCGTCATCTCCCTGGGTGAGGTCAAAGAGGTAGATGTTGGTGCGCGGAAGCTGGGCCATTGCACTCAGGCTGAAGCACAGCGCCAGAAAACAAAAAAAGATCTTTTTGGCTATCATAGTTTTGCTTTATAAAGTCGGCTTAAAGTTAGCTACTCGCATCGGCTTCACCAAGGATGGGCTGAAAAGGCTTTTGGATTGCTGGCATCCTGCTGACAAAAAGCCGATGGGATTTCATTTTCCTTTTGGGTATATTGCCGCTCAAAAAACGATGAGATCCCTTTTTTTATTGGCCTTTCTATTCTTCGGGCGGACAATTTTTTCTCAGCCTGCCCTCAGCCTTGAATTGTATGCCTCTGGTTTTGATTTGCCGGTTGATATTGCTCATGCCGGTGACGAGCGCCTTTTTATCGTCGAAAAAGCCGGCCGCATCCGCATCATAGACGGTGGAGGAGTGATCCTTGCTCAACCCTTTCTGGATATTGACAGCCGGGTAAATTCGCAGGCTAGTGAACGGGGCTTGCTGGGCCTGGCTTTCCACCCGGATTATGCCGGCAACGGTTATTTTTATGTCAACTACACCAACAACAGCGGAGACACCCGCATCTCGCGGTTCAGTGTTCTACCTGATAATCCGAACCGCGCGGACCCAAACAGCGAACGAATCCTTCTGGAAGTCGATCAGCCTTTCAGCAACCACAATGCCGGCGACCTCAATTTCGGCCCCGACGGTTACCTCTATTTCGGCCTGGGCGACGGCGGTTCGGCCAATGACCCGGGCAACCGGGCGCAGAACCGACAGAACCTGTTGGGCAAAATGCTGCGCATCGATGTCGATAATGGCAACCCGTACAGCATACCGGAAGACAACCCCTTCGCCGATGATGACTTCACTCTTGATGAGATCTGGGCCATCGGCCTGCGGAACCCCTGGCGGTTCAGCTTCGACCGCCTGACCGGTGAGATGTGGATCGGCGATGTCGGGCAGGATACCTGGGAAGAGGTCAACCATCAATTGCCGGGAAGCGCCGGAGGCCAGAATTATGGCTGGCGCTGCTATGAGGGGCAGGAATCATTCAACCCCAACGGATGTTCGTCCCCAGGCGAATATACTTTTCCCGTCCATACCTACCGGAATACGAGCAGCATTGGTTGTTCCATTACCGGAGGATATGTTTACCGGGGCTCCGAATATCCGGATATGTACGGTTATTACCTGTTTACCGATTATTGTTCGGGCCGTTTCTGGTCATTGTCGCCCGACGGGCAGGGGGGGTGGCAGGAAGCAGAGCTGGCCAACCTGGCCAACAACCAGTTCGTGACTTTTGGGGAGGACAAGGGAGGCGAGCTGTATGTAGCGGCTATCAGCGACGGCGATATCTTTCGCCTTACCGCACCCTGTGATTCCCCGGATGCGCCGGCCGTCAGCGGGGATGGATTGGCCTGCGGCCCTGATCAGCCGGCTCTGCTGGAGGCCACTGCGGCTCCGGGGGGGCACGATTATGCCTGGTATCGGAACGGCATCCTGGTAGCGCTGGGCGGCAGCCAAACCTACCAGGCGACAGAGGGCGGCCTCTATACGGTTGCCTTTTGGGCGGACAGCCCGGAGGGGTGCAATTCTGCACCCTCGGCCGGTTTTGAGGTCGTAGGGCCTGATTTTCCGGAAGAACTGATCTCGGCCGATGGCGCTCAGCTTTCCGCTCCCGCCGGCCTTGCCGCCTACCAATGGTTCCTGAACGGCGAACCTATCGAGGGAGCAGTGAGTGATTCCTATATAGCACTCGAAAATGGAGATTATGCTGTTCAGGCCACCGATGCCAATGGCTGCACCCGCACTTCTGAAACAGTTATGCTGGTGGTCAATGCCACCGCAGCTGAGGTGGGCCTGGAAAAACTGGCCCTGGCGCCCAACCCCTTCCGCGAAGGTTTTGATCTCCGGTTGTCTGTCAGGGAGCCCGGAGAATTGCGTATCTGGCTGGCCACAACCGATGGGAAATTTTTGCTGGAAGAAACGCAGTACGTGAGCCGGCAATGGGAAAAATGGATCAGTATTTCGGAAATGCCTTCCGGAACTTATGTGTTTGGGGTGGAGAGAAATGGGAAAACAATAGTGCGGAAAGTAATAAAGCAATAGGGGGGAATACCTTTATTTTTGGCAAAAAAGACTGAATATGAGAATCAATTTTCTATTTGTTTGTCTTATGGTTTTGTCAGTTTCCGCCTGTCGTTCCGACGAAAAAACCGAATCGGAGAGCAGCGGCCCGCTGCTCGCGGCGGAGGCAGGCCCGGGGCCTGAGATAACCACTATCGGTTTCAGCCGGGAGGATACCGTACTGCATTATACCCTGGATATCAGGTATCCAGCTATTCGGGGTGAGGAAGTATTTAATGATGCCGTGCGGGCCAATCTGGAAAAAGCAATTAATGAATTTACAACTTTCATCCAGGATTTCCATACGGAGGGCCGGGTGATGCGTTCGGAATTTCAATTGGTGCAGAATACGAGCCTGGTTACAAGTGTCCGGCAGATGTACGAATGGGCCGTGCCTGGCACTTCAACTTTGCAATACCGTTTCTATAATGTCAATTTCAGCCCCGAAGCCCGGGAAATAATTACTTTGGGCAGCCTTTTTAAGGAGGGGAAAGACTATCGGGAATTGCTTGCCAAAAGGTTATCGGAGAGGATCAGGGCTCGTTTTAAGGTGGAGGTGGAGGTTACCCCCGAAGATTTGGAAACTTTTGTCATCGGCCCGGGCTATCTGGAGTTTTACAAGGTGTTGTATCCGGAGGTGATGGACCCGGAGCCGAAGGCCTTTCAGGTTCAGTTTTCGGAGCTGGAAAGGGTTTTGAAGTAAACCGAAGGCCGAAATGCCCCTTTATTGGCCGCCTCTGGCCTTGTCAAGTAATTCACTGAGGACCTCCGCCTCCTCTTCAGTCAGGTTGCGGAGGATCTCATCCATTCCAGGGTTGATCCTTTTCAGGCTGTCCAGTAGTTTTTCTCCCTCGGAGCTGATACTGACATCAACGAGACGTTTGTCGTGCCGGCAGGAATTCCGCAGGACCAGCCCTTTCTGGTACAGGCGTTCCACCATTCGGGAAGTATCCGCCATTTTGTCCAGCAGGCGGTCCCGGATCACGGAAGTGCTTATGGGTTTCCCTGCTCCCCTGAGCACCCTCAGCACATTGTATTGCTGCATGGTGATGCCATAAGGCTTGAGTTCTCCTTTGATCTTTTCCTGAACCCAGTTATTGGTGTAAAGTATATTCACCGTGGCCCGGTGCCAGGCATTCCGGAATGGTTTGGTTTGCTGTATGGCTTCCTCGATTCTCATTTATCAAGAACATTTAGATGATCTGGTATTATGTTTCCCGTGAAAGGAGTTTTGACGCAATCTAACACTGCCTAAATTGATACGCTTTATTTTCCCCCTTTGTTCTTTACGGATTTTATTATTTCTTAAAAGGCGGCAACAAAGCCGGATAGGCATGGGGAGGCCAAGTACCTTCAAGTGTAGCCATATATAATTCGGATAAAATCACGAAAAATGAATTTAATTTGGTAACTTTGAAGGTGGAAAGAAAAACCAACAACCTGTCTATATGAACACCCTCGACTACATCATCGTGATCGTTTATGCCGTAGGCTTTTTGGGCCTGGGATATATTTTTAAAGACCAGAAAGACGGGAAAGATTATTTTCTGGGCGGCAAGAGTTTCGGCTGGCTGCCTCTGGGGCTTTCGGTCATGGCCACTCAGTTGTCTGCCATCAGCTTCATTTCCGCTCCGGCTTTTGTCGGCATCCGGGAGGGAGGAGGGTTGGAGTGGCTGAGCTATGAGCTGGCCGTTCCCCTGGCCATGATCTTCCTGATGGCGGTCCTGTTTCCCCCTCTTTACAATTCCGGTGTAGTCAGTATTTACGAATACCTGGAGCGGCGCTTCAGTGCTTCCACCCGGCTTCTGCTCAGTTTTGTTTTTCTGGTGAGCCGGGCTTTTGCAACCGGAGTTATGATCTATGCAGTTTCCATCATTCTGGAAAGTGTTCTGAATATCTCCTTTTTCAGCACGCTGGCCCTTATCGGCGTTATTACGCTGATCTATTCGCTTCAGGGCGGAATGAAGGCCGTTGTTTACGGCGATATGATCCAGATGATCATCCTGTTTATCGGCATCATTGCCTGCCTCGTTTTCGGGTTGGTGGAAGTAGGAGGGTGGGACAATTTCCTGGCCAACCTGGACCGCAGCCGCCTCCAGGCGGTCGATTTTTCCTCCCTGGGTATCCATAAAGGGGAGGAATTTGGTTTCTGGCCGATGGTGATCGGCGGGTTTTTCCTCTATGTTTCCTATTACGGCACCGACCAGTCGCAGGCACAGCGCATGCTTTCTGCCCGCGACCTGGCCACTGTCCGCCAGACGCTGCTTTTCAACGGGGTGATCCGCTTTCCACTTACTTTTGCTTACTGTTTTATGGGGTTGGTCATTGGCACCATGGTTATGATCACCCCTGAATTCCAGGCGGAGGTTCCGGCCGATAAGCCCGACATGATGATCCCTGTCTTTATTCGCGACTATCTTCCGCACGGCATGATCGGGCTGCTGATCGTAGCCATATTGTCGGCGGCCATGTCCTCTCTGAGTTCTGCGATCAATTCGTTATCGGCTGTTACGATGGAGGATTTCATCAGCCGGGGCCGGGACATCCCCGCAGGCAGGTATATGGTTTACAGCCGGTTTACCGCTCTGTTCTGGGGGCTGGTATGTATCTTCCTGGCCGTATTTGCCGGCGATATTGCCGATACGGTGATCGAAGCCATCAATAAGGTAGGCTCGGTTTTCTTCGGCCCTATTCTGGCTACCTTCCTGTTGGCGGTCATGACCAGAAAAACACATGCTCTGGGAGCGAACATAGGCCTGGCTGTTGGTGTTCTCACCAATATAATCCTGTGGCTGGCAGTGGAGAACATCTTCTGGTTCTGGTGGAATTTCACAGGCGCCATTGTAACTTTAGCCCTGGGATATGGCTTAAGCCTGCTTCTGCCGGGAAAACCAAAGAAAGTAATTATAGACTTTGCGGTTGACCCCCGGTGGCTTTTCACCCGGGAAGCGAAAATTCTCATGGCTTTCTTCGTGGCGATCGTGCTGTTCAGCATGTATTTCAGGAATATGATATAGGCTTCCTGTATGAGCCGTTCAGAAGCTTATCCGCATAAATAGAAAGACGAATGTCGTACGGATTTCAAAATCTGATTTGCCTTTTCTCATAAACTTTTTTTTCTCCCAAAAAATCTTTTTCTTTGGTGGCCAAAACAAATATTGAATTTTGTAATCCAGCCAACAAAAGGCAAACATCCCCCAAAAAGCCCACCTTTGCAAATTTGTATCTTCACCGCCCATAGTCACTGGTTTTGATCATCATTTTTTTAACCAAATAGATTAGTTTATGAAATTGACTCGACTCCTAACAATGGTGGCCGTATTTGCTATGGCCACTAGTACTGTCTTTGCGCAGTCAAAGCTTATCAGGAGCAGTAACCTGATGAAGGCGTACCCCGCCGAGAAATGCGTTGATCCGTTCCCGGATGCCCCTGTTGATCCGACTTCCGTCAATCCGGTAAATGTTCAGATCCCTGTTTCTTTCCGCAGTGGCACGGAATATCCGATCGGGTCCACCACCTACGATCTCCAGTCTAACAACTCCGTTGATGACCGCATTTCCCGTGGCCCGAACGGCGAGATCTACGGCGCCTGGACTATGAGCCTGACTCAGGACTATGGGGACCGCGGCTCCGGATACAACAAGACTACTGACGGAGCCTGGGGTGACCAACCCACTGCCCGCGTCGAATCGGTGCGGATCGGATGGCCCAGCCACGTCGTCACCGCAAGTGGCACGGAGATGCTGATCTCCCACGCCGGAGCACCGGCAGTACATGTAGCTCGCAGAGAAGCAGGTAGCGATACCTGGTCGGAGTACGACATTCCGTCCGATATCCTGCCCGGCAACGGCGGCCCCGGTATTCTCTGGCCCCGCGCCACGGCAAGTGGCGAGAATGTGCATGTGATCGCCATCTCTTACCCCATTGCCAACGGCGGTTCCGAATATGCGGGCGTTGACGGGCATCCGCTCTACTACCGCTCTACCGACGGCGGCGTTACCTGGGACAAGGTGGATATTATCCTCCCCGGCCTGGACAGCACCTCCATCAATTCCGGTACGGCCGATGGCTACGCTATTGATTCCCGTGGCAACACGGTTGCCGTTCTCTTCACTGAAGGGTGGAGCGACGTCATCCTCATGAAGTCTGAGGACAATGGAGAGACCTGGACGAAAACCGTCCTTAATGACTTCCCACTTGATCGGTACGTAATTGATGCCGGTTACACCTACGAAGACCTTCCTCCTTTTGACGAGGCAGCCGGACAGCCCGACTCACTCGCCATTCTGAGCAACGACGAAGCAGGCGCCGTGATCATCGACAACGATGGCATGGTTCACGCCTTCTGGGGCCGCATGTGGGTCCAGGATGATGACCTGACCGATGGTAACTCCAGCTACTACCCCGGCACCGGCGGGCTTCAATACTGGAATGAAACTTACGGCCCGGACAGCAGCCGCACCATCGTCGATGTTCTGGATGTAAACGGCAATGACACCCTGGATATCGCTTCCACGGACAACATCGCTCTGTACTACGCTTCCCTCACCGGCCAGCCCAATGCAGGTGTCGATGCCACCGGCAACATTTACCTGGCCTATACCAACGTGATGGAGACCGACCAGTACCTCAACATAGAAGATAACCAGCACTATCGCCACGTATTCGTCACTGCCTCTACGGATGGCGGCGAGACCTGGGTCGATCCCTACGATATCATCAACCCGGATGTCGTTTTCGAACCGGACCTGGTCGATTTCTACGAGGCGGTATTCCCCTCTGTAACTTCGAACGTCGGAGCCACGATAGACCTGGTCTATCAGCAGGACTTCCGTCCGGGCCTGTCTGTTCGCGGTGATAGTGACCCGATTGAAACGAACTTCATCAACCACGTTTCCCTGACTCCTGAGCAACTGGGTGTTGTGAAGACGGAGGAAACAGTACTGCCGGAGTACTTCCAGCTTGAAGTTCAGCCTAACCCGGCCAACGATGAAGCACTGGTGAGCTTCGAACTGGATAACAACGCTCAATACAACCTGAGCCTGCTCAACATCATGGGCCAGAAAGTTGCTGACATCGAAACGGCCAAGGGTTTCGTTACGAACCAGGTGCGTGTCAATGTGAGCAACCTGAAGCCAGGTATGTACCTGCTGCGCCTGCAGTCTGAAAATAAAGTTGCTGTGGCCAAACTGATGGTACAGTAGTTTCGGAATTCGTGTAATCGTGAATTCGGGATTCGTGATGCGGTGATTGGCTATTTGGATACCGAACTCACGAATCACGAATCCCAAATCATGAAAATGGCGCTCCCACGCAAACCGGGGGGCGCCATTTTCTATTTGGTCTTTTCAATAAGCCTCCCTATCTTAATCCGCGGTAATTTCCTGTTTCTTCGCTTCCTGGATTAGTATTCAGTAAACTCGCACAACCATTAGTGGCCAAAGGCTTATCCCCGCCCTTGTTCCCAATTCGTCCAAACACAATCATTTTATAACCTAAATACTCTGTTCTATGAGGCTATTTCAACTTACATTATCCCTGTGGCTGGCTGCTTTGCTTTTTCAGCCATTTTCTTATGCCCAGTCGCAACTGGCGCGTCACCCGGCATTGAACAAGGCGCAGCCAAAGCCAGTGGTTGCCGAACTGGGTGCTCAGGTGGAGCAGGAGCCTGCCGTCAATATGCCCCTGAACGATTTTCCTCCCGTTTCCTTCAGGTCGGCGGTTGAAGTTCCAATTGGCATGACCTCCTATGACCTGCAAACCAACTCCAGCATGGCCCGCCGGATCTCCCGTACGCCTGAGGGCCGGATAATGGCTACCTGGACACAGGGCCTCCAGCAGGCGCCCTCTTTTCCGGACCGGGGGACAGGATACAACCAATTTGACGGGAGCAGTTGGGGAGATATGCCGACTGAACGCCTGGAAGCATCGCTTCGCACGGGGTGGCCCACCCATGTAGTGACAGCAAGTGGCAAGGAACTGGTCGTATGCCATGATTTTGCTGCGTATCACCCCTACAGCCTGCGGCGCAATGGCCCCGATGAGGCATGGATAGAGGCGGATGTGCCTACCAGTGCGGGGCCCGGCACCGTTTGGCCCCGCATTGCTGTTGGCGGCCCGGACGGAGAAACGATCCACATGATCGCTATCACTCTGCCCACAGGGAATGGAGGATTAGAATATGAAGGAGTAGATGGCCACATCCTGTATTACCGGTCTCCGGATGCAGGCGCCACCTGGGATGTGACAGATGCCATCATACCCGGCCTCGACAGTACATTTATGGCCTTTCAGACTGCCGATGCCTATGCCATCGACGCCCGGGGAGATACCGTAGCCATTGCCGTGTTCAACGGATGGGGAGACATCAATGTCTATAAATCCTACGATAACGGTGAAAACTGGGAAACCCTTACCGCTTACGACTTCCCGCTTGACCGGTACGTGATCGACCGGGGATATACGCTAGAAGACCTGCCTCCTTATGACCCGGCACAGCCGGATTCACTGGCGGTTTTCGGTTCGGATGATTCCGGCGCCCTGCTGCTTGACCACAACGGCATGGCTCATGTCTTCTTTGGACGGATGTATTTACAGGATGATATCGCCGGAGACGGTTCTTCCTTCTATTTCCCGGCTACCAGCGGCCTTGCTTACTGGAACGAATCCTTTGGGCCCGACAGCATCCGCACCATCGTGGATGTGGAAGACCTCAATGGGAACGATACCATTGATATCGCATCAACTGATAACATTGCCCTCTATTATTTGTCGCTGACCAGCCAGCCCAGTGCGGGTATTGACGCCTGTGGCAATATTTACCTGGCCTATAGTTCTGTAATGGAAGGGGATGAATTCATAAACATTGAGGACAATCAGCATTATCGCCATGTGTATGTCACCTCTTCATTGGATGGCGGTGAAACCTGGGCCCAGCCCTATGACATAATTAATCCCGATATTTCGCTTGAGCCCGACCTCATAAACTTCACGGAAGCCGTCTTCCCGGCAGTAGCCAGGGATGTTGGAGAGACGATAGACCTGATCTATCAGCAGGACTTCCGCCCCGGCCTGGCAGCACGGGGAGACAGCGATCCCTATGAGTCCAATTTCATCAATTTTGTTTCCATACCTGGCTTCTGTATTTCAGGGGCTGAAGAAACGGTGCCGCCTGCCTACTTCCAACTGGAAGTACAACCCAACCCGGCCCACAACGAGGCCTGGGTGAGCTTCAGCCTGGAGCGCAACGCCCGCTACACCCTCAGCCTCCACAACCTGATGGGGCAAAAGTTGGCGGACATCAGCCGGAATGATGCCTTCGGCCCAGGTGTGCAGCGAATTGACCTCAGTGGTTTACAGGCCGGGATGTACCTCGTCCGCCTGCAGGCAGAGGACAAGGTGGCAGCGACAAAGCTGATGGTGAGGTAGAAGGAGTATGATTTATGATGTAAGGTTTGTGATGTGCGGTTTTTGACGGGCGATGTTCCCCGGCTTTTATTTCAGGTGGACAAAGCAAAAATCAAAGATCGCACATCACAAATGACAACCGGCCTCCAAACAAGCTATGAATGCCGAACCTCCGTCGGGGCCGCGTCAATTTTCCTTATTCATTTGTACCTTTAGCCCAGCTTGTATAATTTCCCTTTCTGTAATCTGCACAGTAAGAAAAGAACTCTCCAAATTTTTTCTTTTTCCGACTCTCATTTAGAGCCACACTACCGGGCACTTTTTGGATTGTGTAAATGTGTATGCGTTCAGAGGTGTTAAAGAGAAAGGCTACCAATCATTTACACTCATGCACTTTTACACAAACAGGCAGTAGTGTGCTTTCAATCTGTAACCCTTCCTGTCCGGTTGACATACCGGGTGCTTCCGTATGTCACTCAGGCTGTAGAGGCATTAAGCCTAAAGCTACATCCATAGTTGGGTTTCCACCTGGGCTGCAGCTATGGATGTAGCTTCAATACTATTGTTAACCAAAAATTTTTGTAATGAAATTAACTCGACTGAAAATCATGTTGATGAGCCTGGCCTTTATCCTGTCTGGTTCGGTAATGGCTCAGAAACGACTGGCCCGGAAGGCCGCCCTCAACACTCCGGTTATCGCCTCGGAATGTTTAGATGCCCTGCCCGTACTTCCGGATGACCCGGTAGCGGTTCATCCGCTGAACGTTCAGATGCCGGTGAGTTTTCGCAGTGGTACGGAATACCCGGTCGGAACCACCATTTATGACCTGCAGTCCAACAATTCGGTTGACGACCGGACTTCCCGTGGGCCGGACGGCAGCCTTATGGCAATCTGGACTATGGGTTTTGATAATGCCGGCGGCTATTCCGACCGGGGAACCGGTTACAACCGAACGACGGATGGCGCCTGGGGAGATCAGCCTACCCAGCGCCTGGAAGCTTCCACCCGCATCGGCTGGCCCAGCCACGTCGTAACGGAGAGTGGTACAGAGGTCATTATTTCCCACTCTTCAGCCAACCACCTCCATGTGGTTCGGCGGGAGGCGGGCAGTTCCACCTGGGAAGAATTTGACATCCCTTCTGCAATCTATCCGGAAGATGGCGGCCCCGGGTTACTATGGCCCCGGGCAACCGTAAGCGGGGAGGTGGTTCATGTACTATGCATTACCCAGCCTATTGCCAATGGGGGGGCGGAATACGAAGGGGTCGATGGCCATCCATTGTACTATCGCTCTTCGGATGGGGGCGCCACCTGGGACAAAGTAGATGTCATCCTGCCGGGGCTGGACAATACCGCGCTGGTCGCTAATTCCGGCGATTCCTATGCTGTAGATGCCCGCGGAGACAACGTGGCGATCGGATTCTTCAACAACTGGAGTGACCAGATACTGATGAAATCCACTGATGGCGGCGAAAACTGGACAAAGACGATCATGCACGATTTTCCCCTGGAGCTGTATGTGCAAGATTCCGGTTATTCTTTTGAAGACCTGCCGCCTTATGACCCGGATCAGCCGGACTCCCTGGCTATTCTCACTTCAGACGAATGCGGCGCTGTCGTCCTGGACCATCAGGGGATGGCTCATGTGTTCTGGGGCAGAATGTACATCATGGACGATGACCTGACGGACGGTAATACCAGTTTTTTCCCGGGAACCAGCGGCCTGCACTACTGGAACGAAACTTTCGGCCCGGACAGCAGCCGGGTGATCACGGATGTGATCGACCTCAACGGGAATGACACCCTTGACATAAACAGTGTAGATGAGATTGCCTCCTACGAGGCTTCCCTTTCTTCTCAACCCAGTGCCGGGGTTGACGCTCAGGGTAATATTTACCTGGCCTACGCCAGTGTCATGGAGGGAGAACAATACCTCAATACGGATGACAATCAACATTATCGCCATGTTTACATCATGGCCTCTGCCGATAACGGAGAAACCTGGACGGACCCTTATGACATCATCAACGAGGATGTCGTTGTTGAACCGGACCTGGTGGATTATGTGGAGGCCGTTTTCCCGGCAATGGCTTCAGATGTCAGTGGAACCATCGACCTGACTTACCAGGGTGATTTTCGCCCGGGAATGTCCGTGCGGGGGGATATGGACATCGCGGAGACGAATTTTATCAACCACGTACCCCTTACTCCGGAACAGATTGGCCTGGTGAAAACGGAAGAGGCCGTCGAACCCGGTTTCTTTCAGCTGGAGGTTCTGCCCAACCCGGCGACAAGCGAGGTGATAACCCGTTTTACTTTAAAGCGTAACGCTCCCTATACACTTGGCCTTTATAACATGATGGGGCAGAACGTTGCCGGCGGGGCCGATGCCCGGGGAGAAATGCAAAATGAACTTCGATTTGACGTGAGCAACTTGCCAAAAGGCATATATTTCATACGCCTGCAGGCGGAGGATAAAGTAGCGGTGACTAAGTTGATGGTTCAGTAACTTTTAATAGGAGGCTGTCTCAAAAGATTAAATAAAAATTTTGTCTCCCAATGATATTCGGTTTAAGCTGCCCGTCCGGTTCTCCCCTTCGGGGAGTTAGAGGGGCTGGGACGGGTAGCGAAATATTATTTTGCATGCCTTGTTAAATCCTTGCTTTTGAGACAGCCTGCTCTGTACCTGGGTTGGAATGTTAAAAAAAATTAAAATTCCGGCTATAATGGGGGGGATTGGGCTCTTCCGGTAATCCTAATAACAGAAATCACCAAAAGAACCTGAAATCACCCGTCATGAAACTGAATTTGATCTTTGGAATAGCCGTCTTGTCGGTTTGGGGGCTTTCCTACACCCTTGGGCTGAACAGCCTTGATGTTTCCCTGCATATTGAAGCCAAAAAAACACAGCAGGAGCCCCAGGCTTTTATGGGTTGTAATAGCGGTTGGGTAGCTCCTGAGGCCGGCTCAGGTGAAAACAGCCTTAGCAGTACCCTCAAGCTCAGCCTGTCTGCGGATTCAACGGCAGTGGGCCTGTATTTTCAGGGCCTGAAACAATGGCTGGAAATAGGGTTGAACGGCCAGGGCAGCAGTACTGTGAACTATGGAAATGGCTGGCAAAGGCGAAGCTTGTAGCTGCCCTTTTTGGCTGGCTGGCTCCCAGGCACTAACAAATGTTCGTTTTTATTTTGTCAATCTAATGTCGTTCGGCCTGCAAATTTTTCAAAAACCTAGCCGAATTTCCATGATCCGGCAATTGATTTCTGACAAATAATAAAAAATTAATCATTCAGGCTTGCACCGTAAGGAATAAATCTTTACGTTTGCAACTATCAAATAAAAACGAAATGAAAGTTCAGAAGGGCAATTTTTATTTTTTCAGCTTTTTCTTTTATGGTCAACCATAAGGGGCTGAAGAGTTTTGTCCGGATGACTGGAAGATAAAATTTAGAAGCCCCGCAAGCGGGGCTTTTTTATTTGACATTAATAAAACAGGTTTTGAAGATGCGGAACCCTGGCCAATATTACCAAAAGGACTATTTCTTTTTTTACTTCTTTTATGGTTTACCATAAAGGGGCTTTTTCATTGTATTCCAGGATAAGGAAAAACCAGAAAAGCCCCGCAGCGCGGGGTTTTTTTGTTACAAACAACAGCAAATTATGATCACTACAGCAACCGACAGCAGCACCAATGCCTCTCAGCCGGCTTCCCCGGTGCGGGTGAGCATTCAGGGGTATTCCGGAGCGTTTCACGAGATCGCAGCCCGCCATTGCTTCAGGGAAGCCCCCCTGGAGATCGTGCCGGCGCACACTTTTGAGGATTTAGTGGAGATGGTGGAACGCCGGGAAAAGGCCGATGTGGGCCTGATGGCCATTGAAAATACCCTTGCCGGCAGCCTCATGCACAACTACAAGCTGCTGAATGAATCCAGCCTCTCCATTACCGGTGAGGTTTATCTGCGCATCAAGCAGAACCTCATGGCCCTGCCCGGGCAGCGCATTGAAGAACTCCGGGAAGTCCATTCTCATCCTATTGCCATTGAGCAGTGCCGTGCCTTCTTCTCCCGCTTTCCTCAGATCCACCTTGTGGAAACTGTGGATACGGCCTGGAGCGCCCGCAACATCAGGGAGAACAATTTAAAGGGAATAGGCGCCATTGCCAGTACACTGGCCGCCGAGTTGTACGAAATGGAGATCCTGGCGGAAAGCATCGAGACCAACAAGAAAAACCATACCCGCTTTCTGGTATTGCAGGGCGACGAACCCCGACAGGCGCAGGAACCGGAAAAAGTATCCCTTTCCTTTGCGGTGGACCATACTGTGGGGAGTCTTTATAAGGTGTTGGCCGTACTGGCGGCTTACAACGTCAACCTGACAAAGATACAGTCGGCTCCCATTATCGGCCGCCCCTGGGAATATCTCTTTTTCCTTGATTTTGTGACTGAGGGTAAAGTGGGGCACCAACAGGCTATCGAGGCCATACTGCCCCTGACACATAACCTGCGCGTACTGGGGGTTTATAGTAAAGGGGAACATTACGATTATTAGTTGTCTTTTATGGTTGCCGGTTGATATTTGCAACAGGCAACAACCGACAATCAACAAACAACAGATCCATGACCAAGCCAGCCAAAACCACGCAAGACATGATCATAACGCCCGCCAGCCGCCTGGGAGAGGTGAAGGAGTATTATTTCTCCACCAAACTTCGTGAGATCGCCCGGATGAGGGCTGAGGGCAAGCCGGTCCTTAACCTGGGTATCGGTAGCCCTGACCTGCCTCCTGCTCAGGAAGTGGTGGACGAACTGGCCGGATGGCTGGATAATAATGACGTCCATGGATACCAAAGTTATACCGGTATCCCGGAATTGCGACAGGCCTTTGCCGGGTGGTATGCCCAATGGTTTGACACTATCCTCGATCCGGAAGGGGAAGTGCTCCCCCTGATGGGGTCTAAAGAGGGCCTGATGCACATTGCCATGTCCTTCCTGGAAAAAGGGGATGAAGTGCTGGTGCCCAACCCCGGATACCCGGCTTACCGTGCCGTTTCCAACCTGGCCGGCGCCACCATCAGGGAATACCGGCTGGAGGAGCACCTTGGCTGGGAGCCTGACCTGGATGCTTTGGGCAGACAGGGCCTCAGCCGGGTTAAGGTCATGTGGGTAAATTATCCGAACATGCCTACGGGCACTCCGGCCCGCCAGGGCCTTTTGGAAGAACTGGTTGCCTTTGCTCACCGGCACCGCATTCTTGTGGTAAATGACAACCCCTATGCCTTCATCCTGAACCGGGAGCAGCGCAGCATTCTCAGTATTCCCGGCGCCCGCGAGGTTGCCCTCGAGCTGAACTCCCTCAGCAAAGCGCACAATATGGCCGGGTGGAGGATCGGTATGCTTGCCGGCAGAGCAGATTACCTCAAGGTAGTACTGCGGTTCAAAAGCAATATGGATTCCGGAATGTTCAAGCCGGTACAAATGGCGGCGGTAAAAGCCCTGCAGAGCCCCCTGGCATGGTATGAATCGCTCAATGCCGTTTACAACGAACGCCGGGAGGCAGTCTTTCAGTTGCTGGATCTGCTGGGATGTGTTTACGATGAAAACCAGGTAGGTATGTTCGTCTGGGCCAAGATCCCGGAGCAATACGCCAATGGATATGAACTTTCAGATGAAGTGCTGTACAGTAGTAATGTTTTTCTAACTCCCGGAGGGATATTCGGCTCCCAGGGGGAACGGTTTATAAGGATCTCTTTGTGCAGCGATGGTGCACTTTATGAGGAAGCGATCCGGAGGATTGAAGCAGCAAAACCATAAAACCGCAAAACCACAAAACCAAAAATGACCATCACCATCATCGGCATCGGCCTTATCGGAGGCTCACTCGCCATTACTTTGAAGGAGAACGGCTTCGCTCAGCGCATCATCGGCGTGGACGCCAGCCAGGATAACCTTGATAAGGCCGTGCGAAGGCGGCTGATCGATGAGGAAATGGGCCTGGAGGAAGGTATCGCCGAAGCAGATATCATTGTGCTGGCAACGCCGGTGGACGTCATGGTGCAGTTATTGCCCCGGGTTCTGGACAGGGCGGGCCCGCATCAGGCGGTGATCGATGTGGGGTCCACCAAGGAACGCTTGCTGAAGGAGGTAAAGGAACACCCCAACCGGGGGCGCTATGTTGCCACGCACCCCATGGCGGGTACCGAGCATTCCGGCCCCGAGGCGGCTATACCCAACCTTTTCGACCACAAGTGTACTGTCCTGGTGGATCCGGAAGACAGTGACCCGGATGCTGTGGAAATGGCCGGGCGCCTTTACCGTTCCATTCCCATGCGAATTGTGGAACTGGACAGCCAGTCACATGACGTACATTCCGCCTATGTATCTCATATTTCCCATATCAGTTCCTTTGCTTTGGCGCTGACGGTACTGGCTAAGGAAAAAGATGAAAGCCGCATTTTTGAGCTGGCCAGCGGAGGTTTTGATTCTACGGTACGACTTGCCAAAAGCTCACCTGATATGTGGGTGCCCATTTTCCGGCAGAACCGGGATAATGTACTCGATGTACTGGACGAGCACATCAATCAGCTGGCCCGGTTTCGGAGCCTGCTCATCAAGAATGACTTTGAAACTTTTTATCGGCTCATACAAGACGCTAATCAGATCAGAAGAATATTGAAAAAATAAAATTTAAATCACCATGGAAATGACTTTTCGCCCAATTATCGAAGGCAAACCGGCCCAGGAGCCGCTCCTCATCGCTGGCCCCTGCAGTGCAGAGACAGAAGAACAGGTTCTGGATACGGCTCGTCAGCTGGCCGGCCAGAAGGTGGACCTCTTCCGCGCCGGCATCTGGAAGCCGCGCACCCGCCCCAATTCCTTTGAAGGGGTTGGTACGGAAGGCCTGGCCTGGCTGAAACGCGTAAAAGATGAAACCGGGATGAAGGTCACCACCGAGGTGGCCAATACCCAACACGTGTTCGAAGCCCTGAAGTACGGGATTGACGTAGTGTGGCTGGGAGCCCGGACGACGGTTAATCCCTTCTCTGTCCAGGAAGTGGCCGATGCCTTAAAAGGGGTTGATATCCCCGTTCTGATCAAGAATCCGATCAATCCAGACCTCAAACTCTGGATCGGCGCCATCGAACGCATTTACAAGGCAGGCATTACCCGTATCGGAGTTATCCACCGTGGCTTTTCCTACCATGGTGACACGAAATACCGCAATGTTCCCCGGTGGCAGATCCCGATCGAGCTAAAACGGCAGTTCCCGGACTTGCCCATTATCTGTGATAACAGCCATATCTGCGGCCGTCGGGATATTCTGCAGGCCGTGGCCCAGAAAGCTTTGGACCTCAACTTCAATGGTCTGATGACTGAAATACACCCCAATCCGGAGAAGGCCTGGAGCGATGCTGAACAGCAGGTCACTCCGGCTCAGTATCAGGAATTGATGCAGCACCTCATCTTCCGCCAACCAACGACCGACGATATGGAGTTCCTGGAAAACCTGGAACACCTGCGGCATGAGATCGACGAGATCGATGAGGAACTGTTTAACTTGCTGAGCTCCCGAATGAAACTGGCCGAACGCATAGGGGAATACAAAAAACGCAACAACATTGCCATCCTTCAAACTTCGCGTTGGAACGAGATCCTGGAAAAAGGGGTGGCCAAGGGCCAGGCCAAAGGGCTTAGTGAAGAGTTCATCAATGTTTTCCTGAAGGCAATTCACCAGGAATCCATCAACCATCAGGAACAGGTGATGAACCGGGAGGAGGTTTCGTAGATTCGGGATTCGGGATTCGTATAATCGTAGATTCGTGGCCCGTAAGTTGCGAATCCCGAAATTTCGTATTTTCGCCAACCGACATTAAATAAAACCGAAAATATGAATTACGAGAATCTCCTGATCCGGGATAATGAAGGCATTATTACAGTAACCATAAACCGGGAAGGATCCCTGAATGCTCTGAACAGCAGGACTATGCTGGAACTCCGACATTTTTTCGGGGAAGATGCTCCCAGGCGTTCCGGCCTCAGGGGCATCATTCTTACCGGAGCTGGCGAAAAGGCATTTGTTGCCGGCGCCGACATCAAAGAGTTCCTGGCTCTCGATGCTGCCCAGGGGCAGGCAATGGCCCAGCGCGGCCACGACATCTTTTTTTCCATCGAGCGGTTCCCCAAGCCGGTAGTGGCCGCTATCAATGGTTTTGCTTTGGGAGGAGGATGTGAACTGGCCATGGCCTGTCACCTCAGGGTTGCGACGGAAAATGCGCGTTTCGGGCAGCCGGAAGTTAACCTAGGCCTTATTCCCGGATATGGAGGCACACAGCGCCTGATCCAGTATATAGGCAAGTCTAAAGCGGTGGAGTTGCTGATGACGGCCGATATGATCGGAGCGGAAGAAGCCTATCGGCTCGGGTTGGTCAATTATGTGGTTCCTCCGGGGGAGGAGGCCGAGAAAGCTGCTGAGCTGATCCGGAAGATCGCATCCAAAGGGCCGGTGGCCATTGCCAGGATCATCGAAACCGTCAATGCCTATTTTCAGTATGACAAAGACGGATTTGCCACGGAAGTTCGGGCCTTCGGGGATGCCGCCGGCACCGAAGATTTCCGGGAAGGCGCTACCGCATTTATCGAAAAGCGCAAGCCGGATTTTAAAGGCAGATAAAGAGCTGGAAGAAACAACTGTGCCCTACCGGGGGCAGGGCACAGTCTGATGATGGTTGATCGTTTTGTTTGCCAGGCTTGTTAAGTCAGCTTTCCTTTTGATGATTGCCGGAGAACTGTTTTTTGTATTTTACCAGTTGCCTCCTGGCTTTTTCAGCCGCTCCTGCCAGCGCCTTTTCCACAGCGTCGCTCCTGTCTTCCGCAAAAAGGGTAGTTCCTGGTACGTTCAGGCGGATCTCGACGATCTGTTCGCGGTGGCGGTGCCGCTTTTCTCCAATTTTCAAATAAACTTCGGCTTCTACAATTCGGTCAAAATAGGTTTTTAGCTTTCCAATTTTTTCATCGATCGCTCCTTGCATTTGATCGGTGACTTGGAAGGGTGCATTCACTTGTATCTTCATAGTTTATTATTTTCGGTGCGGATGAAGCAAACTTAAAAAACACTTTTGTTTTTAAAGAATAACTTCGGAACAATGATTATCAATGGCCACACCAGCTAGGTTAGTTATTGGCTTTTTGCTCTTTTTTTCTATTTACAAAATAATGTGGATTACAGGTGGGCGGGATGATTTTTATCAGCTGCGCCAATGATCCTTATCAGTTTGGTGGTATATGCTGCAGATTCCGTAAATTTGGGCAATACCGACCGCTTATTATGAGATTATTTTCTATCATTCTGTTTTTAACCCCTTACTTTACCCTGCCAGCTCAGGACCTCGCCGGCCATTGGGAAGGCTATATCACTCAGGACGGGAAAACCGATACTTTCCTTTACCAGATTGATCTTGAGCCAGGGGGGCAGGCTTATCCAGGTACGTCTTATTCACAGACGGAAGACGGCGCCTCCTCCGCCAGTTTTCAGCTTACGGCATATCTCGATGGCCAGCAGCTGGTCATCCAGGAACTCAACCAGCTCGACCCGCCCAAACCCAAATGGTGCCTGAAATACGCTACTTTGTCTCTTGAACAGTTCCCTCTTCACGACCGCCTGAAGGGAAGGTGGAAAGCCGACGGCTGCACACCAGGTGAAATGGTGCTGGAAAGGCATAGGTTGCCACCGGAGGGAACGGCGGTAGAAGAAATCATCCCTCCTACCATAACCGGGAAGTGGACAGGGACACTTTCCCAATCAGACCGGGATTATGGGTTTTATTATGAAATAGACCTCTCCAGAAACAGCGGCGGACAATCGTACATTGTTTCCGAGGACAACGGTGGGAGTGCATTCCATAACCTGGAATGGCAATACGACTCGATCTTTCAGCTCCTTTCTTTTAAAGAACTGGAAGTGGCGAGCAAAACGGACTCCAACTGGCGGTGGTGCATTAAGTCGGGAACCCTGAGTTTCAGGAGAGAAAAGTCCCGCCTCGTTCTGGAAGGAGAATGGAACGGTTTTATTGAAGGTTATGACCTGGAAACCGGCCCTTGTGCCGATGGGCAGGTTTATCTCGAAAAACCCATTCTCACCAAAACGATCGTTCAGAAACAGTCGATGCTGCAACGCCCTTACGAAGCGGAAAGCAAGCGAAAGATCAAGCTGGAGCGCATTCTGGAAGTGCAGAGTTCGAGCATCAAGATAAAGGTTTGGGATAATGGAACGGTTGATGGCGATGTCGCCACCATTTTTCTCAATGGAGAACGTATCCTGCACGAACTAAGGGTTGACAAACGCAAGTATGGTATTCCCGTCAAACTGAACCAGGAGGACAACTTCCTCGTCCTTCACGCCGAAAGCCTTGGAGATATCTCCCCGAATACCGTGGCCATTTCTGTTGACGATGGCGTCAAAGAGCAGATCATTATTCTCAGTTCCAACCTCAACGAAAGTGGGGCCGTGATGATCCGGAAGTTCCGGGTGAGTGATTGAAAACAAATGTTTGGTAGTTTCGGTATTCGTGACTCGTGACTCGTAACTCGATAATCGTAACTCGGTAATCGTAATTCGGGATTCATCACCAGTAATTAATACCCGGATATAAAGCAGTTGCCAAAACGCATTTCCAACTTTATTAACAAAAGAGGCCACATGATTAAGCCAATCAGCTTTACTTTTTTTTGCCTTTGCATAATAGCATCTTCCACGATTTTCCTGGAGGCCGGATGTGCCCGTCCGCCGGCTGAGGATGCTCTGATGTGGCCGAAAGCCACTTATGAGGCCCGGCCCTGGTCTAGGTGGTGGTGGCAGGGCAGCAGCGTTACCAGAGAAGGAATTACGGCCGAGCTGGAGGCCTATCAGAAAGCAGGCCTGGGCGGGCTGGAACTTACCCCGATCTACGGGGTGATCGGGCTGGAGGATCAATTTGTCGATTACCTGTCGCCGGAGTGGATGGATCTGTTTGAACATACCTTGAAGGAGGCCGAACGGCTGGGCCTGGGCATCGATATGGCCACCGGCACCGGCTGGCCTTTCGGCGGCCCCTGGGTGAGTGCTGAAGATGCCTGTAAATATATGGCCCACAAAAAATATGAACTGAAAGGCGGGGAGCGCCTTACCGAACCCGTCCGGTTCATTCAGGAGCCATTCGTCAGAGCGGTAACCAATCAGGTCTATCAGTTGTACGGTGGCATTCTGGCGGAAAAAGGGGAAAAAGTTATCGGCTCTCAGAGTAATCCGGAGTTACTGCCGGGCCAACCCCGGCTTGAAATTGAAGATCTGGTGGAGCCTGTTTCAGCCAACGAGAACCTTCAGGCACTTGCTTTGGATCAGGTTCGTTTTGAAAAGCCTCTGCCCCTTATGGCGCTGATGGCCTTTTCTGCCGGTGGGGAAGTACTCGATCTTACCCGGCAGGTCAATGACGAAGGCCAGCTCGACTGGACGGCGCCGGAAGGGCAATGGACTCTCTACGCCATCTTTGAGGGCTGGCACGGCAAGATGGTGGAACGGGCGGCTCCGGGCGGAGAAGGCAATGTGATCGATCACTTCTCGGCCGCTTCGATCCGGGATTACCTGGCCCGCTTCGACAAGGCATTCTCCGGACGGGAAACAGGAGGGCTCAGAGCCTTCTTCAACGACAGTTATGAAGTGGATGATGCCCGGGGGCAGGCCGACTGGACGCCCGCTTTATTCGAGGAATTCCGGAATAGGCGGGGGTACGATCTGAGGGAGCACCTGCCGGCCCTGTTCGGAGAAGCCTCCGGAGAGGAGAACCAAAGGGTACTTTCCGATTACCGGGAAACCATTTCCGATCTTATTTTGGATACCTTCACCAAAGAGTGGGGTGAATGGGCCAGGAGCAAAGGCGCTATCATCCGAAACCAGGCGCATGGCTCGCCGGCCAATATACTGGATCTCTACGCCGCCTCCGATATTCCGGAAACGGAAGGGACGGATATCATCAGGATCAAATTCGCCACTTCGGCGGCTCATGTCGCCGGCCGCCGGCTGGCCTCTTCCGAATCGGCCACCTGGCTGAACGAGCACTTTCTTTCCAACCTCTCCGATGTGAAAGAGAACCTGGACCGCTATCTTGCAGGTGGGGTCAATCACGTTCTTTATCACGGCACCTGCTATTCCCCGCCGGGAGAAGAATGGCCGGGAAGGCTGTTCTATGCCGCCATCCATGCCAACCCGCGCAATACGCTCTGGCGCGATTTCCCCGCCTTAAACCAATACATTGCCCGTACCCAGTCTTTTCTACAAGCTGGTATGCCGGACAATGACGTTCTGGTATATTTCCCGATCTATGACCGTTTTGCCAGCCCGGGAAGAGAGATGCTGGAACATTTTGACGGCGGAGGAAGAGGAATGGAAGGGACGGCCGTTGAGGGAGTGGCGAATTACCTGCAGGACACCGGCTACGGGTTTGACTTCATTTCAGGCCGCCAGATCCAGGGGCTTAAAGTGGAGGCGGGAAAACTGGCCGCCGGAGAGGTGGCTTATCATTCGATCATCATCCCCGAATGCCGTTTCATCCCGTTGGAAACGATGGAAAAGCTCATGGAACTGGCCCGCAACGGAGCAACTATCATCGTACATAAACAGCTGCCGGCGAGCGTGCCCGGATTAGGGGAGCTGGAAAAAAGACAGGCTGCCTTCGATGAGCTGATTAGCGGGCTGGAAGTTGATGGGGCCGGCGTGGCTCGCATCGGCAATGGCAAATTTCTGGTAGCTGATGATCTTTCTTCTCTGCTTGAACAGGCTGGCATTGAAAGGGAATCCCTTGTTGACAACGGGCTGGAATACACCCGTCGAAGTTATGAAAATGGGAAATACTATTTCCTTGCCAACTGGCCGGAGGCCGGTATTGATGACTGGCTGCCCCTGCAGGGGCAAAGTGAAGCCGTTGCCATTTTTGAACCCATGACGGGCAAAACGGGCTTCGCCCAAACCCGGAAAAATGCTGCTGGACAGGTCGAGGTGCGCCTTCAGTTGCCTCGAGGGGGCTCCTGTATTCTGAAAACCTACCATACCCCCGCCACCGGGCCTTCCTGGAATTATATCGAAAAGGCCGGCGATCCGGCTGCCCTAAACGGAGCCTGGAAGGTTACGTTTATTGAGGGAGGGCCGGAACTGCCCGGAGAAGCAGAGCCCGATAATCTGGAATCCTGGACAAATTTTGGAGGGGAGCCGTATAAATGGTTTTCCGGCACGGCCCGTTACAGCCTGAAATTTCCACATCCGGAAGGAGAGGGAAGCGGCTGGCTGCTGAACCTGGGAGAGGTGGCCGAAAGCGCCCGCGTCAGGCTCAATGGCAACGAAATAGGGACCCTCATAGGCCCGGAATATGAAGTTTACCTAAGCCCGGAATTATTCCGGGAGGACAACCTGCTGGAAGTCGAAGTAACCAACCTGATGGCCAACCGCATTGCCGATATGGATAAAAGAGGAGTGTTGTGGAAGAAATTCTACAATGTCAATTTCCCCGCCCGCAGAAGAGAGAACCGGGGTGAGAATGGCCTGTTCGATGCTTCAGGGTGGGAGCCCCGCCCCTCGGGCCTGCTCGGGCCGGTGACTTTGACAAAGGTTGACGTTTCGGTTCAATAAACTTTTATCCGAATTTCGATGAAGAAATTTGCCGCCAGATAAAAGGCACTTCGAAAGTGCCTTCCATCCGGGGTGGTTGACGCTTTCTGGCAGATTCCCGGGAGGCAGCCGCCCGGCTGAAGGAAACGGGAGTGACTACCCAAACATAAGACGAACGCCCGGCTCCTTGCAGAATAGAGCAGAATGGTTTTACCACATTGCCTTCCTATCTTTATATCATTCCTGTGAAATTCATTTTCTCAACCTGGAGATATTTTAAGCAGGCGAGATGGTATATTCTTATGTATTTCAGGTTTCCTTTTTCTTTGTGATCCTGGGAATTCTTTCTGTTTCTGCCTTTGGACAGCCGGGCAACGGGTTGTCGGCTGAAAAGGAGAAGGGGAAACCGTGGCACGGGATCGAGCGCTCCATTCGCTATCTGCCGGATGGGAGCGGCTTCGTGATCATCAACGGCACGCGCCGTTTCAACCGCGCAATATATGGAACCAATACCGGCTTTCGGGTAGAGGCGGGCGACCTTCCCCAATTTGCACTCTACATGCCGGGCATGGGTGGAAGCCTGAAGTTCGGCCTGGGCACTGCCGATACCAGCAAATGGCTGATCGATGCAGAAAAGATCACCGCCCGATACCGCCCGGGAAGCATGGTCTATGAAATTGAGGATGCCCTTCTGGGGCCGGGCCACCTGAAATTGAAGGTAATGGCCATGGCGGATGCTGAAGGCATCCTGGTTCAGGTGGCTTTCAAAGAAGTAAAAGAAGGAGCTACTCTTTTCTGGGCCTTCGGCGGCGCCACCGGAAAGCGTTTTCACCGGGATGGCGACATTGGGGCTGATCCGGAATCGAGCTTTTACCTCAAGCCAGAGTATTGTGGTGATAACGTCTATGAACTGAAGGAAAACGGTTTCGTTCTGCACTATGGTTCCGGCAGGGCTCTGACGGAGGAGGAGCGGTATGAGATCCGGCAAATCCCTTTCGATAAGCCGTTGGGAAAAGCATTTGGCAACCAGAAACAGCTGGTGGGCGCTGTGCCTCCTGGTTCGGCGCTCACACTGGCGGATGCCGGGCAGCAGGCAACCCCGGCCCGGTTTTATTCTTCCGGCAATTCCAATGCTCCGGCCCTGGCAGGAAAGCTGGCCATCCGGGCAGGTGAACCTGTTTATTTTTCCATTCACAATCCGGAAGGCAGGCCTGCGGTTAAATACGAGGAACTGCCGGTACTATTTGAAAAAGCCGAAGCTGTCAGAAAAGAGCTGGCCGGAAGAGTGAAGCTGAAAACTCCCGATCCTTTTATCAACCCATTTGGAGGAGCTCTGGCCATGGCGGCCGATGCCATCTGGGAATACCCTTCTTATCTTCATGGTGCAGTTGCCTGGCGGATGCGCCTGAACGGCTGGCGAGGCGCCTATGTCGCGGACCCGCTGGGGTGGCACGACAGAGCACGGGCCCATTTCAAGGCTTACGCTTTGTCGCAATTGGCCAGCCCGGAGACCGGCCCGGTTACACCCGATACCGCTCTGCACTTCGCCCGGCAGAAGGAGGAATTGGGTACCGCTTTGTTTTCCAGCGGCTACATCTGCCGAAACCCCGGCGGAGACTTTCGCGCTCATCACTATGACATGAACCTGGTGTTTATTGACCAACTTCTTCGCCATTTCCAATGGACTGGAGATACGGCTTTCCTTCGGGAAATGTGGCCGGTGCTGGAACGCCACCTCGCCTGGGAAAAACGGTGTTTTGACGCCGATGATGACGGCATATACGATGCTTATTGTTCGATCTGGGCAAGTGATGCTCTGGAGTACAGTGGGGGAGGAGTTACCCATTCTTCAGCCTATAATTATTATGCCAACAAAAAGGCCGCAAGGCTGGCCCCCCTGATCGGGAAAGCCCCCGATCCTTACCGGCGGGAAGCAGAAAAGATACGCCGGGCTGTCAACGAAAAATTGTGGATGCCTTCCCGGGGCTGGTTCGCCGAATTTAAAGACATCCTGGGAAACCAGCTCCAACATCCTTCCGCCGGCTTATGGACGGTTTATCACGCCATTGACTCGGAGTTGCCCGATCCCTTTCAGGCCTATCAGGCCCTGCGCTATGTCGATACCCATATCCCGCATATTCCGATCCGGGCGTACGGCGCCCCGGAAGGCCTTTACACCCTTTCCACCACCAACTGGATGCCTTACACCTGGTCGGTGAATAATGTGGCGCTGGCGGAGGTATTACACACGGCCCTGGCATACTGGCAGGCGGGCAGGAAGGATAAAGCTTTTGAGCTTTGGAAAAGCGCCATCACTGAAAGCATGTACCTGGGGGCAAGCCCCGGCTCTTTTCAGCAGCTGTCCTTTTACGATGCATTCCGGGGAGAATTGTACCGAGATTTTGCGGACCCGGTGGGCATGGCGGCCCGCACCCTGGTGGAAGGGCTTTTCGGTATAAAACCGGACGTGTTGGCCGGCGTTCTGGCTATACAGCCCGGCCTGCCGGATGAGTGGGGCGAGGCGTCTCTGGAGATCCCCGGCCTTTCTTTCAGGTTTGAGCGGCAGGAAAAAACAGATCGGTATGTTATCAGTGATTCCCTGCCACAGCCGCTCAGGTTGTATTTGAGAGTTAAGGCGATGGCAGATGGCATCCTGTCTGTGCATGTGAACGGATTACCTGTTGGTTGGAAAGGAGTAGAACCGGCAATAGGTTACCCAATGGTGGAGATAACTGCTGAACCGGCAAACCGGTACGAAGTGGAAATAGAGTGGGAGAGCAGCTTACTTGAAGAGCCAGTGGCCCCTGAAATTGTTCCTGTCAATGGGAATGTTGCTCTCCAATTGACGCAGGCCGGTTTGCTTGAAATCTATGACCCGCAGCAGGCGCTGGAGATAAAAAATCAGGAGAAAAAGAAATTGGAGGCACGGGCATCCGGGAATAAAGGGCATCGGGCCGTTTTTGTGAAACTTAAACAGGGCAGTTTTACCTGGTGGGCGCCGCTGGACATGGAGATAAGAGATCCGGTTTCGATTCTCCGGCCTCAGACAGAAAGGAAAAACGGACTGGCTTTTCAGATACAGAATAATACTGCTTTTTCCATAAATGTTGATGTCCGGGAGGAGCCTCGGGGGGATATTCTACGAAAAGGTATCGCCATTGGCCCGGGCCAGGCCTCTGATACCATCACGCTGAATTCTTCCGGATTTCTAAGTGGCGCCAACCCTATACGCCTTGAATGGGGAGAGGGAAATGTTCAGGTGGGAAAAGTGGTTAACTGGAATATCCGAAGTCCTGGAGCCATCAAATGGGAAACGGTGGATCTGTCCCGGTTTTTGAATGATAATGTCACGAAGATCTTTCAACACCGGTATGAATCACCCAGGGCATCTTCGCCAACCGTTCAGATCCCCTTGCAGGGCATTGGGAACTGGTGTTATCCGCTTGTGAATGTCGATATTGACGATTCCGGGCTGAGAGCGCTGGCCGGTGAGGATGGCGTTTTTGAGACGCCTGAGGGAATTCCTTTTGCCACTCCTGGCCCGGGGCTGGAGAATAATATTGTATTTACCTCCCTTTGGGATAATTTCCCCGAAGAGATAACCATTCCACTTTCCGGGAAAGCCAGCCACGCCTATTTGCTGATGGCAGGCTCCACCAATCCGATGCAAAGCCGTTTTGATAACGGCATCGTGGAAGTAGAATACGAAGACGGCGCCAAAACCGAATTGCCGCTGCGCAACCCGGAAACCTGGTGGCCCATCGAGCAGGATTACTACTTTGATGGCTTCGCTTTTGACAGCGATGCTCCCGTTCCTCCGCGGGTTCATTTAAAAACGGGATCGGTTACCCGTGATTTTGACGATTACGTTTCTATCAAAGGGTTCTCTGATCGGGTTGTTGACGGCGGAGCGGCTACTGTTCTCGATCTGCCGCTGGACCCCGGCAACGCATTGAAAAGTTTAAAAGTGAAGGCCCTGGCCAATGAGGTTGTGATCGGATTGATGGCTATCACCTTGGCCCGTTAGGGGTATTGGTAGTTGTAAACTGTGAAAAGATGGGCCGGCTCAACTTAAGCGGCAATGGGAAATTGCCGCTTAAGTTCCAGTCAGGAAATAAAAAGAATCGAAATGATAAAACACCTCCTCGTTATTATTTTTTTATGCTGTCTTTTCGCCTGTACCGGGGAGCAGGAGCCCGGTAATTCAGCGATCAACCGCCGGGCCCTGGTTTCCCGGAATAACGTAATCCTCAATGCAGTGGATACTCTGGGCGCTCTTTCCGTCGGCAACGGTGAGTTTGCCTTTACCGTCGATGCCACGGGGTTGCAGAGTTTTCCGGAAGATTATGAAAACGGCATCTCTCTGGGCACCCAGTCGCAGTGGGGCTGGCACAGTTATCCCAATGAAGGCCATTATGTTACGGAGGATGTGCTGGAGGAATTTGAAACCTGTAACGACAAATCCATCCCGGTTGCCGTTCAGCACAGCGAAGGCAGAAAAGGGGCGGCAACCCACTGGCTGAGGGCCAACCCGCACCGCCTGCACCTGGGGTTGATCGGTCTGGAGTTATTAAAGGAAAACGGGGAACCTGCGACTTTGGATAACCTTAAAAAAATACACCAGGAACTGGATCTGTGGACGGGAGCGGTTACCAGTACCTATAATTTGGAAGGTGTTCCGGTTCGGATAGCACTCTACGGCCATCAGGAAAAGGATATGATTGCTTTTCAGGTGGAGTCCCCCTTGCTTGCTCAGGGGAGGTTGAAGGTGAAATTCCGGTTCCCGTACGGAAAGGAATGCCACGTTTGTCCGGGGTATGACTGGGAGCACCCGGAGCGGCATCAAAGCGATGTCATCAGAAAGAAAGACGGCCAGGCCTGGGTGCAGCGCACATTGGATTCGACGGCTTATGCCGTTGGCATCCGATGGAGAGGAAAAGGAACCTTTTCTCAGTTACAGCCCCATGAATTCGAATTGTCGCCGGAAAAAGGGGAGGATTCTTTTGAGTGCTCTGCCTGGTTTGTGCCCGAGGTTCAGGAAGGCATTATCCCGGATTTTGAGGCTACCCGCCAAAACAGCCGGAAGCAGTGGGCGGACTTTTGGAACAGCGGCGGCGCCATTGACTTTTCCGAATGTACGGACCCCAGGGCAGCCGAGCTTGAAAGAAGAGTAGTTCTGTCTCAGTACCTGACGAAGATACAATGTGCCGGGCAATATCCCCCCCAGGAAACGGGCCTCACTTTCAACAGCTGGTACGGCAAATTCCATCTGGAAATGCACTGGTGGCATGGGGTACATTTTGCTCTATGGAACCGCATCGGCCTTCTGGAAAAAAGCATGGATTGGTACGGCCAGGTAATAGAGGAAGCCCGGCGAACGGCCATCCGGCAGGGTTTCGATGGGGTGCGCTGGCCAAAAATGGCCGGGCCGGCGGGGCGTTCCAGCCCGTCCGGTGTTGGTGAGTTTCTGATATGGCAACAGCCCCATCCGATCTATTTTGCGGAGTTGTTCTACCGGAAATACCCGAATGTGGAGACGCTGGAACGGTTTAAAGACATCGTTTTCGAGTCAGCTGATTTTATGGCCTCCTTTGCCCGGTACGATTCCACAGACGGGCGGTACCACCTTTGCCACCCGCTGATTCCCGCTCAGGAGATCTTTCCTGCCGAAAAGACGGATGACCCCCCTTTTGAACTGGCCTACTGGCATTATGGGCTTGGAATAGCTCAGGAATGGCGGCAGCGGCTGGGTTTACCGATAAACGAAAACTGGCGGGAGGTGACCGATAAGCTGGCGCCGTTGCCGGAATCGGAAGGGTTGTATCTCCCGGCGGCTGACGCCCTGGAGGCTTATACGGATGATGACAATCGCCGTGACCATCCCATTGTGACGGGAGCCTACGGTATGTTGCCGGGCGGCCCAATGCTGGACACCGCAATTATGGGGAGGACGTTCAGGGAGGTCATGCGCAAATGGGACTGGCAGAGCACCTGGGGCTGGGATTATCCCATGCTGGCCATGTGCGCCGCCCGCCTGGGGCACCGGGAGCAGGCCATTGATGCATTGCTGTTACCGGTACAGAAAAACACCTACCTGGCTGACGGGCACAACTACCAGGACCAGCGCCTGAGGCTCTATCTGCCGGGCAATGGAGGCCTGCTTACCGCCGTGGCCATGATGGCCGCCGGATGGGACGGCGCACCGGAAGGGAAGAACCCGGGTTTCCCCGATAATGGAAAGTGGAAGGTAAAATGGGAAGGGCTGGAGCGGATGCCATAACCCGTGTATTCGGGATCCGTAGTGCACGAAAAACGAATCCCGAATGCACGAATTAACGAATTTCGAATAAACTACAAACCCTCATTCAACGCAACCAGCCACTGATGAAGATTGGTGGCGTAGGTGGAGGTTTCATGGCGGTTGAGGTGGCCGGAAAGGCCGATGATCATCCGGTTGATGCTTGCCTCGCCCGGGGTATCGTTGTTGTAACTGGCTGCGCCGCTGCACTGGTTATGGTTGCTTTGGCTGGTGGAAGAAGTGGACGATGTAAAGGCATAAAACCCAACGATGTAGTTGGCATTCTCATTGACCTCGGCGCCACTCAGGAACTTTTTGCTCAGCGCCAGCCCCTGATGAGCCCGGGAAAGGAGCTCTTCGGTTCCAATGTTTGACACCGTTTCCGTGGCCTTGGCGTACAGGCTTGCCAGTTCGGCTTCATTCCATTTCTCATTTTCGGAAGAAGGCGTGGCGCCGGAGCTAAGGGTAGAATGGTAGATTTTGACATACCCGGAGCGGTCGATGATCCATCCGCTCTCTTCGCCGGTTTCCAGGTTTACATAGGAATACTGGAAGAGGATTGCGGGCATGTTCAGCTGATCCAGTTTTTGTTCGGGAGTCAGGTTTACGGGGGTGGAAGGTTTGTCGATGGATACCTGTTCTTTTTCACAGGCGAAAAGGCTCAGTGCGAGCGCGGCAATGGCCAGCAGAGTGTACTTCTTTTTCATAAATGTTCAATTAGGTGAAGAGAATAGCTGCTTAATATAGAAAATTATTAACTGATATACAATAGGTTAGGACGGTATTCCAAAAATAAAAATTTAAAAAGACAGGATGCTTATGAAAAGGATTGTTCAGTTTTCAGGTTGGATGGTTATTCTTATTATTGTTTTTGCCCTGCCGGTAAAAGCGCAGACATTGCCGGCGAAAAAGGATGTTTTGGAAAAGATGTGCCTGGCCAATGCCTACTTTATGAAAAAATGGCCGGATGTGGGAAAAACCATCATCACCAACAAAGAGCGGCCCAGCAATATCTGGACCCGGGCCGTTTACTACGAAGGGCTCATGGCCCTGTACGAGATCGATCCGCAACCGGAATTCTATGACTATGCCGTACGCTGGGCAGAATTCCACAACTGGGATCTCAGAGATGGCAATACCAATACCCGGAACGCGGACAACCAGTGCGCCGGCCAGACGTACATCGACCTTTATCTCATTGACCCGCAGCCGGAGCGTATCAAGGCCATTAAGGCCTCCATCGACAACATGATGGGCACCTCCAGGATTGACGACTGGACCTGGATCGACGCCATACAGATGGGGATGCCTATTTTCGCCAAACTGGGGGTAATCTATAATGATGAATCCTACTTCGAACGGATGTACGAAATGTACAAATTCACCAAAGAGGAACAAGGGGAAAATGGCCTGTTCAACAAAAAGGACGGCCTGTGGTGGCGCGATGCCGATTTTGACCCGCCTTACAAAGAACCGAACGGAGAAGACTGCTATTGGTCGCGGGGCAATGGCTGGGTGCTGGTGGCACTGGCCAGAGTCCTGGATATCATCCCGGAGAATGCTCCCCACCGGAAGGAATACATCAAAGACCTGAAACGCATGTCCAAAGCCCTGGCCAAAGTACAACGGGAGGACGGCTTCTGGAACGTCAGCCTGCACGACCCTACCCATTTTGGCGGAAAGGAAACCAGCGGGACGGCCATGTTCGTCTATGGATTGGCCTGGGGCGTTAATAATGGTATTCTGAAGGAGAAAAAATACCGCCCGATCATCATAAAAGCCTGGAACGCCATGGTCAACGACGCCTTACATCCCAACGGCTTCCTTGGCTACCTGCAAAGCACTGGTAAAGAACCCAAAGACGGGCAGCCGCTGAGCTACGACAAGGTGCCGGACTTTGAAGACTATAGTACTGGGGCGTTTTTGCTGGCGGGCTCGGAGGTGTATCGGATGGAGTAGGAGGGGAGAAGTTTAGGTAATTGGAAGCTTTTGGGGGTTTAGCTTTTTGGAAACTTCATGGGGTTTAGCCCTTTTGGAGGCCTAATAGGGGTTTAGTTGGCTGGTGGGGACTTGGTGTGTTCTTGAAAGAGTTTAGTGGGATAGTCCACTTTGCGCCACTCCGGGAGTGTTCATAGTTTCTGGGTTTCTGAGTTCTTCGTTGCGAGGGAGCCCAGAAACCCAGAACATTCCCATTGCGAATTTCGAAAAGCCCTTTTTTGCACCCAGAGTGCTAGGTTTTGCACCAATAAGTGTAGCATTCTATACTATACTGCTATAGGGCAAATTAATGGCGTAATCGGTTTATTCTTTCACCTGACAGCCCTGATGATTTTACCAGGGTGTTCAAAGAGGAATTTGGGGTGGGGCCGAGTGAGGTGAGAAAAAAGCACTGTGGGAGGCACGGTTTTTCTTTCACTGCTCCCGGAAAAACACTTCCAGGTTTTGAAAACACTGGAAGGTTGTCCCTACCTGATTTCAGGACAGGAGCTTCTTCTCTTTTAAAATCCCCTGCAGCCACTGCATATCCTCTGTTGAAAAAGCAGGCGGCGCCGGTTCGTTGTTATATTTGACGGAAAGCTCGTATCGGCTGCGTTCATAAACCTCATTAAATGCGGCGCCAATGTCGAGCCGAACATCCGGGTCAGGCGACTTTAAAGGGATCGGCACCACGGGCAGCTTATCCCGAATGGTCATGGCCCAAACCTCTGTTTTGTAGCGGTCTCCTCTGGACAGCATAACAAAATAATGAGCTGCCCGGGGCAGGGTCGGGTAATTCAGGGGGCGCTGGCCCCGGCGCAAAAGGTCAACTTCCAGCAGGTGAACACCGTCTTCGTGCAACAGTTGCCGTTTTTCACGGTATTTATCCAGCCCTTTCCCCCGTTTGTTCACCGGTGAAAGGATCTCAATAGCCGTAATCAGTTGCTGGTTTTCCCGATCCCTGATCTCAACAACCGGAATGTTTACTTCGATGACGGGCCGGGGGATGATCATGGTGACGGGAGTGAGTACGTCTATACCTTCTGTTCCCTGGCTAACCGGCATTTGGGCCGGTTCTGGTTGTTTTTTCAATATTTCCACGTCGGGATACATGATACCCACTTCTTCTTCCGGAGAAGTATCCTCTACAGTATAAGTCTCCACTCGGACAAAATATTTTGGAACGACTTTAGATACCAGTTGCTCTTTAAAAACAAAGGCAAGCCCATGATGTACATCCGGCCATACATGGCCCTCCAGCCAGGGATCCATTCCGGGAAAAGGTGGTTTCATGCCTGTAATTTTTATTAAAAATAACGATTTTTTGAGAAAATGATTTCCCACTGGCAACCTGGCTTCAATATACAGGTAATTGTTATTTTTATCCCTTGATACGAACATTGGCCATTTTTTAATCCTTAAGTCTGTTGGTTTGCGCAACAACCCCGGAAGCACCATGCGCCGGACAACGTGACAACCCCATTTAGTTAAGGCGGCTGTTTTTCTTAACTTAACGTGAGGTTTGAGGTTGAGGCAAGGCTGGGGCTGAAGAGCGCCCGGGGAAAGGAATATTTTATCCATTTTGCTTCGTTGGCCAGTCTTGGCCCCTCAATCTCAACCTTAGCCTCAACCTAAATCTGGCTTATCTTGCTGGAAAACAGGATAGTTAGGTCAAACCTCACGTTAACTTAATGGCAATGGACAACGTGGCGTGGGCAGTGCCTGGTGGAAACGGGCTTTTGGGAAAAAATAATGGGACAAAACAAAAAACGCTTATCATGGATCGGATCATGAACAGATTATTGCATACCCTGGCCTTGCTCGTTTTGCTTTCACCTGTGCTCCTCCCGGCACAGGAAGAACTCCTTCTGTACCCACAGGGGGCTCCCGGCGCCATTGGGCAGGAACCCAAAGATAAACCCTCTTTATTCATTTACCTTGCTGATGTGGATAAAGCTACCGGCGCAGCCGTCATGATCTGCCCCGGAGGAGGGTATGGCCACCTGGCAATGGAAAAGGAAGGCACAAAGATCGCCCAATGGTACAATTCTCTAGGTGTTCACGCTTTCGTCCTCAAATACCGGCTGGGCAACCCGGAAGGAACGGAGTACCAGCACCCGGCCATGCTCAATGACGCCAGGCGGGGCCTTCGGATCATTCGTTCCGGCGCTCAAAAATGGGGCATCGACCCGGACAGGATCGGGGTGATGGGCTTTTCGGCCGGCGGCCACCTGGCCTCCACGCTGGGCACCCATTTCGACGACGGCCGGCCGGAAGCTGAGGATCCGGTAGAGCGTGTGAGCTGCCTGCCCAATTTTATGGTGCTGGCCTATCCGGTCATTTCCCTGAATACCAAATACGTGCATGCCGGGTCCCGCCGCAACCTGCTGGGCGCGACACCCCGAACGGAGGATGTGGATTTTCTTTCTAACGAAACTCAGGTGAAGCCTCTGACGCCTCCCGCCTTTTTGTTCCACACGGATGCGGATACTGCCGTACCTGCCGAGAACAGCGTCCGGTTCTACCTGGCGCTTCGGGAAGCGGGTATTCCTGCCGAGTTGCACATTTATGAAAAAGGCAGGCATGGAGTCGGCTTTGCCCCGGATGACCCCGTGCTTTCCACCTGGAAGGACAGGCTGGCTGACTGGCTGAAGAACAGGGGCGTGGTGGCGCCGTGAGGCCTCCGCCCAACCTCCTTGTTGAAAATTTGGTGTCAGATGGAAAGGCACTTCCGAAATGCCTTCCATCTTGTCTGACATCCTCCTTAGCATTGAGGTAGGAGAATTTTCAACGACAGGGCTTTATAGCGGAAACGCCCGGTTGCAGCATTACTCTGTATTTTTGCCATTCGTAAAAGCCTTATACGCCGCTTCCACCTCTTCCGCAGAAGGATCATGCCCATCAAAGATCAGGACCCGGTGGCGGAAGGCTACCGATTCTCCGGGCTGCAGTTCGAAATTCAGTTCTTCTGCTCCTTCCGTGTAAACCTTACTCCCGAACGGATTGACCCCGAACAGGCCGTAACCCCTGGCCATCCAGTGGGGTGGGTAATTGGGGTTCTCCGGGGCAGACATGATCACGATGGCGATGCTGTCGCCTTGCATCTCGCCGGATAGCTTTACCCAACGGGCGCGCCGGCCCCATACCTCGTAGCCTTGTATTCCTTCGCTATTGAGGTAATTGCCGGTTACGCCTTCCCGGCTGATCACTTTTTCGGAAGCCGGTTCCAGGGATTCATTGGCCAGGATCACCGGTTCGTCGGAGGGCAGCTCCAGTTGGCGGGCTACCCGCAGGGCGAACATGCCTTCTTTGGAATCTTCAAAACGCACTTTTCCCTGTGCTGCAGTCAAAGCAGTGTAATGATCTATCTGCCTGGAGTGTTCGCCTCCGGAAAAGGTGTACTCGGTGTTTTCCTTCAGGATCACCTGCCCGTCCGGCATTACCCAATCCTTTTCAACGGCCAGGCGCCCTTGTTCGCCGGCCTCCATTAGGGTGACACCTTTGTGTAAAATTGTGCCATAATGCAGCCTCCTCTTTTCCGGGATGGCATCCGAGTTGTTCCAGAAATCGATGTTGTTGACATCTCCGTGGTTAAACCAAAGGCCGTAGTGGTGGGGATGGTCCACCCGTTCGCCGGGCCGGGTGGCGATCGGAAAACCCCGGGTAACTTCTGTGCCGTTGGCGGCGAGGAGAGGGAACAAAACTGGTTTTTTCAGGGGGGCCTTCCGGTAAAGGTAGGAGGTGAAAAATTTCCCTCCGACGAATACATCGATACGCTGGAGAGAATCCCGGGGAATAAACCGGACTATTTCACCTGGGCTTTTTTTTTAACTGCCCCAAGCTCATTACAGTAAACCTCAATATTGGTATATGTACTGCTGAGGCCATAAGCATTGGCGTCACTCACGCCATTAGCTTTCTCCCAGGCGTCGGGAAGGCCATTCAAATCTTCATCGGGGAGTGGGGAGAATTGCCGGAATTGCTCATCGTAGGCATCCCAACTGGGCAGTACTTCCTTCTCGCTGTCGATGATGCCGTTTCCGTGCAGGACAGTTCCTGCTCTGGTTTCTTCCAGGAGGCGGCGGTCCACAGGATCCGGAAAGAAACCATGGGCGTTGCGGTTGGCGCCCACTTCTTCCTGCACGGCCAGCCGTTGATAGGCCTGCTCGGCCGTTTCGGTGTGCCGGTAATCGGTTTCATTGGTAAACCAGGGCAAAATAGAAGGCGGGAACGGTTGGGCCGTGAGGCAGGCCCGTACATCAGGAGCCTCCGCCCCTTTAACCCAGGGTTTGATATCGAGCCCTTTGCTGTTGTCTTTCAGCCATTCGGGTTTGCCCTCGTAGTAATTACCCGCTACGTAGGCCTTGCCGTAATCCAGGTCCGAATCGCCGCCTGAGAACTGGAAGAAGCGCTCAGCAGTGGTGGCGGGCCCCGGTTTAAAGTAATTATTGACGATGTTGAATTGTCCGTTTTCCCCTCCGTACATGCTGTGGAACCCCCAGTTGTAGATCAGGTTATTGCGAATGTCGGTAAGTTCCTCTGCCTGTGGGTATGGGGGCTTGTAGCGGTACCGGTAGCCCTGAATCCTGGGGTTGCGGCTGGTGTGGTGCGCGATGAGGTTATGGTGGAAAGAAGCCCCTGAGCCTCCCCAGATACCTCCGTAACCATGCGGGCCTTTGATGTGGCCGGCATTCGCCAGGCTTTCGGAGATGATGCAGTACTGCATGGTAAAATTCCGGTTGATGTAAAAAGAGGCGGTCTCGTCAATTCCCCAGCTGAAGGAACAGTGGTCGAGTATGATATCCTTATGGCGGGCTCCGGTGGCGGCGTCATCATCCGGTTCAATGGCGCCGAGCCGGAAGCGGAGATAGCGGATGATCACCTGGTCGGCGTCGATGCGCGTGGTTGCGCCGCGCAGGCAGATACCTCCGGGGGAGGTTTGGCCTGCAATGGTGATGCTGTCTCCTTTTATGCGAAGATCCTCCTGGAGCTGGATGACGCCCGAAACCGCGAAAACGACCGTCCGGGCGCCTTTCTGTTCAATGGCATAGCGCAGAGTGCCCGGCGCCGGATCGTCATTCTGGTCTTCCAGGGAGGTGACGACAAAAACTTTGCCGCCTCTGCCTCCAACCGTGAACCGGCCGTAGCCGTCGGCTTCGGGAAAGGCCAGGGGCTGGCCCCAAAGCGAAAAAATGCTTAGGCAAAGCAGAAGGAAAAGAGGGAATCGTTTATTCATTTCTTTACAATTTTTTGTGTTGGGTTGAATAACAACATGAGTCGTCCAGGATTTTTCTTTCAAGGCGAAGAAAAGGGTTAAAAACCCTCAGTAATTTTTGAAAGCACCTTTCATCATTCAACGGCCGGCATTCACCGGAATAATACGCTGGGTTCAGCAACTCCCGCCCCCAGTTGAACCTTCTCTTTTCCAATGCCCGGCAAATGAATTTTGTCCGTCCGTTTTCCGTTGACCATAACAGCTTTTTCCAGGTTGCCGGGAAAACGAAACCCATCCACCTTAAAGTTTTTTGCGTTCTTTAAAACCAGGGCAGGGCCGTTCTCAGGAAAAAGGGATACATTTTTCAACATGATGTCTTTGGTCTCTGAAAATTCGGCACCTGCGCCGGCGGTGATCACAACATCTTCCAGGTTGATGTTCTCGATGTTCATTTCCGGCAAGCCATTGAAGAGTATTGCCCTGCCGGAATTGCGCGAGGCCACGTTTTTAAAATAGATGTTGCGAAAGGCAGGAGTCTCTTCCGTTACAGGCGGTAGGGCTTCCTCCCCGGAGGCGCCATAACTTCCGGTTTCCAGAGCTTCCGATGCGGATTTATTGCCATAAAAAAGGTTGAAGATCATGGAATAGGTGACGATGTCGAACATGCTGATGTTGGAAACGTAGATGTTCGCTACGACCCCACCCCGGCCCCGGCGGCTTTTGAAGCGGAGGCCCACATCCGTCCCCAGGAACTGGCAGTTATTCACCGAAATATTCCTCACGCCACCCGACATCTCGCTTCCCACTACAAACCCGCCGTGCCCTTTGAATACCTTACAGTTGTCGATGATCACATTCTCGGTGGGCATCCCCCGGCGGCGGCCGTCTTCATCCTTACCCGATTTGAGGCAAATGCCGTCGTCTCCCACATCGAAACTGCTGTTCACGACGATGGCATTTTTGCAGGATTCCAGGTCCAGCCCGTCGCCATTCTGAGAATAAGACGGATTCCTCACCGATATTCCATCAATGATCACATTTTCACACATCAACGGGTGGATGTTCCAGGCCGGCGAATTCTGAAAGGTTACGCCTTCCAGCAGCACGTTCCGGCAGTTGACTAAACTCACCATCACCGGCCGGAGAAAATCTTTGATCGCTTCCCAGTCCTCTTCAGTAGCCAGGGCGCCCGGTACATTCATATCGCTGATTTCCTCCCCTTTAAGGTATTTTCCCGATGGCACCCAGTAATCTTCTCTTTTTAAAATACCCCCTCCGGTGACCACCTCTTTCCAATGCTTTTCGGTGACTTTGGCTTTTTTCAGTGGCCGCCAGGCTTCTCCGGCTCCATCGATGGCGCCATAACCGGTAATGGCGACGTTTTCCAGATCCTTGCCGGAAATGGGCGATTGGCAGCGCCGGGTTTTCAACCCTTCAAAGGATGTTTCCACCAATGGATAATCGTCTTTATCAGGGCTGAAGAGTATCAACGCTCCTTTGTCGATAAAAAGATTGATGTTGCTTCGGAGTACGATCGGCCCGGTAAACCAGACGCCATTCGGTACCATCAACGTGCCCCCTCCTTTTTGGGCTAATGTTTTAAATGCCTTTTCGAAGGCTTCCGTATTTTTGGTAATGCCGTCGCCCTTCCCGCCAAACTCTGCAATGGACACCTTGTTTTCCGGAAAAACCGGCCGTTGTACCCTTGGCATTTCAAAGGGCAGATCCTTATAAAGGTATTCGTACCGGTAGGTTTCATTTTGGTTCCACCCGAAAATTTGTCCCGTATTGTTCTTTGTGCGCCATTCAGGATAGTATTTAGCCAGCAATTTTGCAGGCCAATCCCCGTAGTAACTGTATCCGCCCCGGCGCTCGCGCTCGATTTCTTCAAATGAATAATGGACTACTTTGTCGCGGCCGACAAAAATCGGCCGGTTGGTGCCTATTTCGTAAAATCGCGCCCAAATCGGTTCAGCATTGGGGTCGGGTTCAACCCATCCATCCTGCTGCCCGTCTGCCGCGATCTTCCGGTAGTAACGCAGCCCGGATATCTGAACGTCCCTGAACCACGCCACCGCCCCTTCAATGGCAGCAATTATTTCAGGCGTGGGGTTTTCAATCTCCATCAGGAAACGAACGATGGGCACGCTTTCATCCCCGGAGAGGGAGGGCGGTTCGAAATTGCGCGCCCACGCTGGCTGAAGCGTTTTTTCATCGTATTGAGCACACCAGGCGGTGAGCTTGCCGTCCACTTTTATCTGCGTTTTCAGGATACAATCGATGCCCTTTTCCACTGCCTCGGCAGCCTTTACCTGGCGCTTTGCACCCACGAAATCATAAGGCGCTTTACCCCCGGCGACTTCACGGAGCAGGAACATGACGTTCATCATGGCGTTGTCGTTGTAGGTGATCTCCGAGTAATAACCGCGATCGCGAAGCGGGTAAAACTGGGGCCAGCCGCCGTTCGCGTATTGGGCAGTTAAGAGATAGTCGAGCCCACGCAAAAAAGATTTCTTGTATTTCGGATCTCCGGTAGCCTGAACCATTAAGGCAAGGTAACGCATGGGGGTGGTGGTCGCTCCGTTATCGATTGTATTGGCTTCTCTGCCGGTTCTGATTTCGTTAAGATCCGCTGCAGATTCAGGTTCTTTGGCCAGGTTGGTGTTCTTTGGCCACGCACCGGCATCCGTTTGATATTGAAGAACATTGTCTGCAATTTGACGAGCCTCTTCTGTAGCATACCATTCTGGCTTTTGTTTGAGCAGCGACTCGTTCCAGTGATACTCTGGATGGATCGTGGCACTATGTTTTTCATTGCTTGCCGGGTTTTGTCCAGGTGCTTTTACGGAAGGTATCCACCCTTCCATCACCTTTTCCAGCGAATATTGCCTGGCCATCTTCTTACTGAGCTGATGTGACCAACCTGCCCTCTGTTGAGGTGCTGCTCCGGGGCCGTGTGAGTTATACTCTGCATAATAGGCTGTTTTTTCCCTTTCTGTGCCGCCCCAGTTAGCCCAGCCTTCCGGGAGGATCTGGCTGCCCATCTCGCAATTGAGGAACACCGTCCTGGCATAATCCCGCCAGGGGCGGCCCAGATAGACCTTTTTTAAACCTTCATCAGCAGTGAGAGTGCAGTTTTGAAAGACAAAGCCATATTTTTCTCCCTGTGGGGTAGAGGCGGCGGTGATGTAGGAATCGGACCTGGAATGGATCCGGCAATGCTCAAAAAAGGCGGTTGCCGCCCCGAAAATAAAATCGGCCGTGCCTTCGATGTAACAATCCCGGAAGTATTGCCGGGCGCCTTCGCCTGCGCAATACAGCGTATCCTGATGCCCTTTAATATCGCAATTGAGGAAAACACAGCGATCAGCCTCTACTGCCAGGGCAACGGCCTGGCCCACCGGGCCGGCGGTATTCTCGATGGTGAGGTTCTCCGCCCGAAAATCATTGGCCTGGACCAGCAAGGTATAAGTATGAAAGGTGCTGTTGCGCCCCCGGTTGATCTTGTCGAAGTAATCATCAAAAGTGATAATGGCCCGCTCTTTACTCTCCCCTTTTATCGTCAGGTTGGTGTTCCAGGCATGGACTTTCACCTTTTCCCGGTAAACCCCGTTTTTGATGAAAATGGTGATCGGCTTGTCGGGAAAAGCTTTGGTGGCATCGATGGCAGCCTGGATGCTGGTGAAATCCCCGCTGCCGTCCTGGGCCACCGTCATTTCCGTGGCGTACCGGGCCCGGGAAACGGGTAAAGAGAGGAATAGAAAAAACGAGAATGTGATGAAGCTTCTGAAAGGTTTGGCCATAGTCTTATCGTTGTATCATGTTGAAGGGCCGGGCGCCGGAAACAACCAGTAACCGATAACCACAATTGGCTCCTTTTGGGTTAATACTCCAGAGGGCCTATTCAGAATTAACTGAGGAAGCCTTCCCGTAAAGGCGAGAAACCATCCACCGAGCGGTACTGGTATAATCAGCTCACTTCTGGCCGTCCACAATATGCTTCACCAGGCTGTTGATATAGACTTCCACATTGTCGTATGCAGAGCTTAAGTCGTTGCCGTTGGCCTGGCTTTTACCGGGGTCCAGTTTATGGGCCGTTTTCCATTCGTCGGGCATGCCGTCCCCGGAGGAATCCAGCGGCGGCTCCGAAGAGGCCAGCTCCGGCCAGCCTCCGACATCATCCTGGGAGTCGATGATCCCGTTGGTGCTGCCGTCCGAGCCGGGAGCGGTGAAAGTCCCGTTGCGGACCGTTTCAATGACTCGGCTGTCCATTGGGTCTCTTTGTAGGGAAGCGCCGCTGTAGTCCAGTACTTTTTCGTAGGCCACCTGAGCGGAATGAGTAGTGACGTTCCCATTGGTGGGGTGTTCCTGATCTCTTCTCATGGCGGACTTGTCGGCAGCGGAGACCGTTCCGTAACTCGAGTGGAATTGATTGTAAACGCCGTAAGCCCAGTTGTCATTTGTGGCGCGGCTGCTGCCTTCTACGAAGTTCCCGTCAATGAAGAATTTTCCCCAGATGTCATAAACGGCGGTTCCGACGTCCTTGTTCTTGTCGATGGAGATGATGCGTTCGTTTTTGGAGGATGGCGTCGCCGGGCCTGGTTTATAGTAGCAATTGACAATGTTGACGTTCATCGCTTCGCCCCCGTAGCAGCTGTTGTTTCCCCAGTTGTAAATGACATTGTTGCGCAAGTCTGTGAGGTCGGTAAGTGCGAAGGCATCGCCGGCAGCTTCACCCAGGCGGGGGTTTCTGCTTTGATGGTGGGCCAGGAGGTTGTGGTGGAATGAGGCATTTTTGCCACCCCAGATGCCGCCATAACCATGGGGCCCTTTGCTGTGCACCGAGTTATTCAGGCTCTCGGCAATGATGCTCCATTGTACCGTCGTGTTCTCATTGGCGTACAGAGAAAGGCACTCGTCAACCGACCAGCTCAACGAGCAATGGTCGATGATAATGTTTTTATGGAATCTTCCCTCCAGCGCATCCGCTTCCTGCATTGCTTCATCCCCCAGGCGGAAGCGCATGAACCGGATGATCACATTATCGGCGTTGATGACGACCGGATAATCCTTAATGCATATTCCATCCCCCGGCGCCGTCTGCCCGGCTATGGTAATGTCGTCGAAGCGAATGTCCAGCCTGGATTTCAGTTCTATGTTTCCCGATACTTTGAAAAGCACATACCGGGGCCCCGCGGACTCGACGGCAGCCCGGAAGCTGCCCGGGCCGGAATCGTTCAGGTTGGTGACGTAGAGTACTTTACCTCCCCGCCCGCCTGTGGCATCTTTCCCAAAACCTTCTGCTCCGGGAAAGGCCAGGGGCGCCTCCTGAACCTGTACCGGCTTGTCATTATTATCCATTGGCTCTGGCGTTCCGGATGGGTCGGAACAGTGAGAGAAAAGAAAGGCCAGAATAAAGCCCGACAAAGAAAGGAGTTGCTTGGAGTTACTCATGTGGTAATAAGTATTGAAAGAAGTAAGAGAGAATGGAAGGCAGAGGCCGCCGCTCAGAGCCAGAGCGCAGAGCGGCGGCATGATTGATGGTGAATAGCAGCGGATGCGGTGGCCAGTTCAATAAGGGAAAGGCCGCAACCTGGTCGTTAAACCGCACGCCACCGATTTACAATTTCGCCCTCCAGCGAGGGTCTCCGGTATCGTACTTGCCGGCAAAGCCGGAATCCTTGAAATTGAAATCCAGTCCTTCGTAGGGGTCCACCCATAAGTCGGCGGCAGTGCCGCTGTAATTCAGTGAGGGAAAACCAGGGATCTCATAATCTGGTGTGAAGGAAAAATCGGAAGTAGCGTAGGTATTCACGATGTTGAAGGACGTATTGTCCAACCCTTCCGCCTTACCGCGAATATCGTATGCCCCTGTTTCGCCCTCATCCCATCCGTGGCCCCAGACCGTATTGGTGATGCTGATGCCGTTGATCACATCATTCAAACCGTCGTCCCCCCGCCAGCGAAATAACCGGCCGCCGGTGGTTGGGGCTTCACTTACCGTACAGGCGTCAATGACCAGCGACTGGCTGTTTTGCCGGGAAGTCATGAAGGTGTTGATCTTGGCGAAAGTACTGTTCGTTAGCGTGATATTGTCAATGGCCGCCCCGCCGTCTCCATCGGTGTCGGCAGTGAATATGCCATAGCCGCCGATGTGGTGCACGATACAGTCATTGATGGTGTAATTTTTGATGTAAACCGAAGTTCTCACCCGGATGATGCCCCGGAATTGATTGATGATGCAGTTGTCGAACGTCAGTTCATCCACAGTAGTCGTCATATCATTATTGGGGTTGAAGACGTAGTCTCCGCCAATATCTTCACCTCTCAGTTCGAGGTCGATGAACCGGATGTGGCCGATGGTGGCGCCGTTCTCGATGTTCCAGTTACCCGTCGTAAACAGGATGGCCTTTTGTTCGCCAAAACCATAAGCGCCCCGGATGGTAATGGACTTGGTGAGGTTCTCGGAAGGGAAGTTATAGAGAACTCCCTTTTTCAGGAGAATAATATTGCCATCGGCAGCAGCCATTACTGCGGCGCCAACGGCGTCGGGGTCCTCATTGTCCGTCAGGTCGATCACATTCGGGTCGTTCGGGTCCACGCCTCTTTCCAGGGTGAGGTAGGTTTCCCAGCCGCGGAGGGTTTCTCCGCCGGCTCCGCTGTAAATAGCGATCTGATACTCCGTTTCCGGCTCAAGGCCGGTTACGATGGATTCTCCCGCCGCCTGATCTTCCTCGCTGACGTCATATTCGGCGAGGGGCGTTTGCAGCTTGAGGTCCGCCGGGGCAAAAGTCCTGATCTTGGTTACAGGAGCGCCAAGCGTCTGCCAGGATACTCTGGCCGCCACGTCGATGACGTCGTTTACGCCGGGAATGTTCAGGATGGAAGGGAAACGCTCCGTACGCACATTGCCCAGGTCAGAGGGCTTACTGTCAAATTCCGCGCTCGAGGCGTGAGCCGTGGCCTGCACCTGATAAAGGGTGTTCCACAATAAGGGTTCACCCAGCAGTTCTTCATTGAGCACAACGTAATGGGTATCCACCTCAATGGTATAATCAATAGTCGCAAAGGTATCTCTGCTTACTTCAAGAGTATAGGAAACCGCCTCCCTGATGTTTCCCATATTCACGATAATGGTATTGAGCTCCGCCATCAACTCTTCGTTGAGCACGGGGCGGAAGAGGCGTGTTTTTGCATAGGTCTGTTCATCTTCACAGCCAGACATCAGGATGATGCCTGCGACCAGGGCCAACGCCAGCCCGTATATTTTGAGATTTGAGATCTTCATGGTTTCAGAATTTCAGATTAATGGATGTACGGGCCACCCGCCTTCGCCCGGCTTTGGCCGGCAGGCATTAATGTGGCCCGTCCCGATTAGAACATATAGCCGTCGTTGCTCAGCGTGCCCTGGCTGTTGGTGATGGCTTCCGCCGGAATCGGGAAAATATACCGCACCACGCCGGATTTGGGCCCGTCGATGTAATTGGCCCAGTCTCTGGTAATCCACTGCCTGTAGGTATAGACATCATCGTGGAGGTCCAGCAGCCAGGGTTGGCGGTTCCAGGTATCATCCGGAGGAGCGGCAACTTTGCGGTTGCGGTTGAGAACGGTAAACTGCCCGCTTTCATCCAGTTTCCAGTACAGGTAATCGGGAAGCTCGGAATATTCACCGGAGCCGTTAAATGCCGCGTCCGCCATAGCTTTCAGCGTCTCTACCGTTTCAGCCATTTTTTCGGAATAAATGTTCCAGCGGATGAGCTCGTATTTGCGGATCATCTCGCCGCCGAATTCCCAGGCCCGCTCATTGACGATGGCATCAAAGAAGGACTGCTTGTCGGTGGATACGGAAGCAACATAATTATCCGCTTTTTCTGCCCAGTACTCCGGCGAAAAAGCCCGCTGGCGTACTCTTCTCAGGGCATCCTGGGCCGGGCCGGTGGGGCCGTTCAGCTCATTTTCCGCCTCGGCAAACATCAGCAGCACATCGGCGTAACGCATCATCGGCCAGTTGATGCCTGTTCCCTTGGCGGAAGAAGCGCCCGGAGGGTTGTCCAGGAAGTGGCGGCTCCATTTGCCCTGGGAAATATTGCTAACTCCACCGTCGCAGAATTCCTGAACAAAGTCGGTATTTACTTTGTAAAACGCGCAGGTAACATCGCGGCGGATGTCGAGGGTATCGAACGAATAGTAATAGGAGACGGGAATGCCCATATAGTTGTTGCCCGACCCGTAGTTGTGAGAAGCAGTGGCGCCGCCTTCCACATCGATTCCGATGTTCCAGCCCACATCGCCATTGCCAATGGCAAACGGGACTTCAAAGAGGATCTCTTCGTTAACCGGGCTGACGAACTTGCACTGGTTCATAAAGATCTGCCGGTAATTAGCAGGCAGCGGCCGGTCTTTAAGCGTCATCAGTTTCTGCGTGTAGTCTTTGGCGATCTGGTAGTATTCCAGGTAGTCTCCATCCCTTACCATGTTCAGCTCGGGGGTCAGATAGTAGCCGCCCCGCTGAAGTGCGATGCGGGCGATCATGCCCAGGGTGTATTCCCGGTTGACCTGCTCAATGCCGTAGGGCAGTTCATCCGCCCACAGCATGTTCTCCTCGATGTCGATCATGTCCTGAATGACCTGAGAGAGGATGACGTTGCGGTTTTCTTTCGGCAGAAAGAAATCGTTTCCAGCTTTTGGAGCCTCCCGGACGTTGGGAACGTCGCCAAAGTAGTACACCAGCATGCTGTACCAGTAGGCGCGGAGGGTATAGGCTTCGCCCAACAGCTGATACATGGTCTTTACCGTTTGGGCATCGCCTGACTCAAGTGTCCCGCTGGACAGGATGCCATCGATGGCGATGTTGGCGTCCCGGATGGCAGTATAGGCGGCATTCCACATCTGGCGCAGGTCGCCGTTGCTCTCCAGGGCGTTCAGGTCCCAGATCTGATAGCGGTCGCCGGAGCTGGTCCAGCCGCTCTGCCGTTCGATGTCGGTGTTGCCGGTCATATTGTTCGACAAACGCGAACGGAATCCATCCACGTCGAATGAGACATAGATGGCATTTACGCCCTTTCTGGCATCATCGACATTGGAAAATACATAGTTGGTGTCGAAGGTGGAAATGGAGTCGGGCTCCAGAAAATCGCTGCAGGCAGTAAGCGATAAGGCCACAGCGGTTATGATCAAGGTTCTGAGTTTCATAACTACTCTTTTAGGATGGTTTCAAATTAGAAAGTCACATTCACTCCGAACGTGTAAGCGCGGCTCCTCGGGAAGGAGGAGTAATCCACGCCCGGGGTCAGGGCCTGATAGGAAGAGCTCCGGCTGGTGCTTACTTCCGGGTCGTAGCCGGAGTAATTCGTCCACAGCTTGAGGTTGTACCCGGTTGCATAGATCCTGAACTGGGATAGTCCGTATCTGGAGATCAGGCGCGCCGGAAGCGAGTAACCGATATTCAGGTTGTTGAGCCGGAGGAAGGAACCATCTTCCACAGCCCAGGAATGGATGGTGGCCTGAGCGACCCCGAAGCTGTTGTGTGACCACATCTCTTTGCCGGCATTCAGTTGGGCCAGCTGGCCCAGGTCTGTGATTACTTCTCCGGGCGTACCGGTGTAGGAACCGTCAATGTCGATGTAGGTGAAGCGGTTGTCAGAGCTCATGGTTGTCAGCATATTACCGAAAGTGATCCGGCGGAACTGGTTGTACTGGATCTTTCCGGTGTTATATACATCGTTGCCGTAAGACCAGTTGAAGAAGATGGAAGCGTCGAACCCTTTCCAGCGGGCATCGAAGCCGAAACCTCCCTGGTGTTTGGGCAGGGTGTTGCCGATCACCATTCTGTCTTCGCTGTTGATGATGCCGTCGTTGTTCAGGTCCTTGAGCTTCAGGAAACCCGGGCGGATGTTGGTGTTGCCGACCGTAGCGCTGGCATCGGGTACACCTTCATTGAGGATGTATGTTTCTGAAACCTCGTCATAGGCGGCAAAATCACTGGTGGAATAGTACCCGTCGGTCACGTAGCCGTAGATGTCACCGAGTTTCCCACCTACCTGGACGAAGAAGTCATCCCGGTCTTTCAGGTCGGTGCTGGCCCAGTTGGACTGGAAGAAGCGTTCGGTCGTTCCGTCCAGTTTTTCAACCTTAGCTTCATTTATGCCGAAGTTGAGGTTAGCGGCCAGGGAGAAGCCGGGCTTGTCGATCAGGAATGCCGTCAGGCCGAGTTCGATACCCTGGTTGGACGTAGTGCCGATGTTGTTCCACTGAGTAGTGAAGCCGGTATTAGAAGGTATGGCAGATTGCAGCAGGAGGTCTTGGGTCGTATTTTTATACACGTCAAAAGCACCTGATATTTTTCCCTGCAAGAGGGTGAAATCGAGGCCGATGTTGCGGTTGATGGTCGTCTCCCATTTGATGTCGGGATTGTAAAGGGTGCTGCTGCTGGGGGTGTAGTAAACATTGTCAAAATTGCCGAAGCCGGGGCCGCGGTTGGTCGATCCTTCGAACAGGAACTGCGTGGCGGTGGGGTCGATCCGGTCATTACCGGTTTCGCCGTAGCTGGCCCTCAGTTTCAGGTCGGTAATAAACCTGGAATTGGCGAGGAATGCCTCTTCAGATAGCCTCCAGCCCACTGCGAAGGCGGGGAAGATGCCGACGCGGTTGTCTTTGGCAAATTTGCTGGATGCGTCCGAGCGGACGGTAAATGTGAACATGTAACGGTCCTTCAGCTGGTAATTGGCCCGGCCGAAGAAGGAAAGGCGGTTGGAATTGGTCTGCTCCGAAGTCTCGTGGCGGTCCGTGCGCCCAAAAGTCATGTTGGCAAACAATTCCTCCGGGGTGATGGACAGGCGAAAGTCTTCTGCCCGCACGAAATCGGAAGTGCCGCCACTGGAATAGATCTCATGGCCCGCCAGCAGGTCCAGTTCATGAACGCCCAGATTCTTGAAGCGATAAGACACTGTATTCAGCCAGCGGTAGGAGAAGAGTTCCCGGTCGGTCTTTTGCCCGAGAGGCAGGCTGCCGCCATTGTTGAAGGATTCGCTGGTCAGCGGCCCGTAGAACCTCAGGTCTTTGTCGAACCGGTCGGAGTTGGTGAAGGTGGTTTTCAGGTCGAGGTTGTCCAGTACCGCCCAGTTCAAAGCGGCCTGTAAGACATAGTCATTAGTGGTTCTTTTCCGCCAGTCCTGCTTCACCAGTTCGGTCGGGCTCACCAGGCTTTTGATGAAAGTGGCGTAATCGTCGTTGGGGTCAATGGCATTCAGGTCGATAACCAGTTCATCGGCGATGCCGTTCACCGGCCGCGTCTGCACGGCGTCTTTGATGTTGATCTGGGCATTGCCGGAGGTGCCGGCCCCATCTACTACCGTATTGGTGATCCTGGCAATAGCTTCAAAGGTCAGTTTGCTTCCGATATTCTGATTCAGCTTGAAGTTAGCGACATTTCGCCGGTAGCCGGAACCCAGGAGCAGCCCTTCATCCGTGTTGTTGGTCAGGCTCAGGCTCAGTTTGGTCATTTCCGTACCTCCGCTGAGGCCGATATTGTGATATTGCGACCACTGAGGGTCGCCGAACAATTCCTGCTGCCAGTCGGTGGGCCGCTTTTCCTTGTATAATTCGAGGTCGTCATACTTGCCGAAGAATTTCTCGAAATTCCTCAGGTCGGCTTCCGACCGCACAGCGGCGTACTCGTAGTTGGCCAGGGCGAATTCGTAGGGCGACAAAACGTCATACCTTCTGTCCTGAGGCAACTGCTTGAACTGGCCAAAGCCATTATAAGAAACGGTGATCTTTCCGGCCTGGGGCCTTTTTGTGGTTACAACCACTACGCCGTTCGAAGCCTGGGCGCCGTAAATGGCGGTGGCGGAGGCATCTTTCAGCACACTGATGCTCTCGATGTCCGAGGGGGGGATGTCCCGGATACTGCTCACAATAAATCCATCGACTACGAACAGCGGAGAGTTGTCCTGGGTGATGGAACCTCCTCCCCGGACTCTGATGACGATCTCCGCGTCCGGAGAGCCATCGGTGGTCAGAACATTTACACCCGGCAGGCGGCCGGTAAGCGCTTCCGCTGCACTGGCGACCGGGATCTTGTCCAGCTTGGCGCCCGAAAGCGTAGCCACTGAGCCGGTAAGGTCCTTTTTCTTTACGGTGCCGTACCCTACAACTACGACCTCTTCCAGCAACTGGGCGTCGGCGCCCAACACCACGTCAATTACCGTTCGGTTGTTGACCGGCACTTCCTGAGGCGTGTACCCCACGTAAGAAAACACCAGAGTATCACTTCCGGAGGCCTCTAATTCGTAGTTGCCGTCCACATCCGTGATCGTTCCGTAATTACTGTTTTTTACCTGAACATTGACCCCGATAAGGGGCTCATCATCGGTGGAGACTACACTCCCTGTGAGTTTGTTTTGTCCAAAAGCTGTTGCAGCTCCGAACAAAACAAGGAAGGATAGCAATCCAAATGTTTTTTGTAAGTTTCGGAAATTCATAGAAAAGAAATTTCGTTGAACCAAGTGTAAAGCGAATTATCCTAACAAACTTACATCTACGATACTGATAATAAGGAATTTAGCGATATTCAAAAATTCACAAAAGCTGCGCAGGAATTTTACGAGGGATCCCAAAAAAAATAATTTTCCTTTTTTGGAATGGCAATTACTGGCCAGGCTCCGTTATGGCCCCCCTGGCCCGGGCAAAACCGTAATAGGCCACGGCTACGAAGCAGAGAAGGGGAACAAAAAATGCAAAGTGGATACTTCCCGTGGTATCGGAAACAAGGCCCTGTATAGCAGTGAGAACCGCTCCTCCAAGGATGGCCATGATCAGGCCGGAGCCGCCGATCTTGGTGTCTTCGCCCAACCCTACGGATGCAAGGCCAAAAATGGTGGGGAACATGAGCGACATACAGGCGGAAATGCCGACCAAAGCTATAACAGCAGGGTACCCTCCTCCGAAGATAACGGCCAGAGTGAGCAGGATTGCCGCCAGCGATGCCCCTCCCAGCAGCCTGCGCGCCTCGATAAAGCGCATCAGCCAGGTGAAGACGAAACGAGAAAGGGTAAAGACAACCAATGCCGCCAGGTAATAAGTGGCGGCGCCGGCTTCGTCGAGATTCAGTTCCTGCATTACATACCTTATTGTAAAAGACCAGACGCCGATCTGGGCGCCAACGTAAAAGAATTGGGCGATGACTCCCCATATATAGTGTTTCCGGGCAAAAAGCCGCTTAAAGGACCCGGAATAATCAATCCGGCTATCTTCGTCGGAGGCCCGGGGCATTTTTATTAAGGCAATGGTTATCCACAGGGCCATAAGCAAAAGGGCCACCCCCACATAAGGGCCCATAACCGCACCCAATTCTTCGGACTGTATGGCCTTCAGCTCTGCCGGGCTCATAGCGGCGCGTTCCTCGGCACTGGCCACGTTCAGCTGAGAGAGAATAAACACCTTGCTGAGAATAACGCCGGTGATGGAACCAATGGGGTTGAAGGACTGCGCCAGGTTGAGCCGCCGGGTGGCGGTAGCCTCCGGCCCCATAGCGATGATATAAGGGTTGGCGGTAGTCTCCAGAATAGACAACCCTCCGGCCAGAATGTACAGAGCAGCCAGAAAATGGCCATAGGCCATCGTTTTGCTCGCCGGATAGAACAGCAGCGCCCCGGTAATGAACAGCCCCAACCCCACCAGCACCCCGGACTTGTAGGTGTATTTTTTGATCAGAATGGCGGCAGGCAGCGCCAGGCAAAAATAGGCCCCGTAAAATGCCACCTGGATCAGAGACGTCTGCGCATCGGTCATGCTTTTGATCTTCTTAAAAGCAGCCAAAAGCGTATCGGTCATATTGTTGGCCAGGCCCCACATCAGGAAAAGGCTGGTGATGAGGATGAAGGGAAGGATGGGTGTCTTTTTCATTCTTTTATGGTTGAAAACCGTGATGATTTATGATTTGTGATTTGTGATTTGCGGTTTGCGATTTTTGATTTATTCCCATCAGGCCCCTTTACATCCCACATCCTTCATCAAAAATCAAAAATCAAACATCCCACATCCCACATCAAACATCAAAGATGCCTCCTACGTCAGTGCCCTATCCAGGTGGATATAGCCTCCATCGGGGATCAGCCACTGGCCGGTAGTATGGGCCGAGCGGCCAGATAACAGGAAGGCGGCGAGGGCGGCTATTTCTTCCTTTGTCGTCATTCGTTTGCCCAGCGGTATTTTAGCGCATATATCGGCCTCCTTTTCCTCCGGCCGTTCAAATGCGGTGTCCAGCCATTTTCGATAGAGGGGCGTCATCACTTCTGCCGGCAAAATGGCATTGACCCGAATTTCATAAGGCAGAAGTTCTGCGGCCCATTCCCGGGTGAGGGCGAGTTGAGCCCCCTTGGCAGCTGCGTAGGCGGAAGTGCTTCCCTGGCCGGTAAGGGCTACTTTTGAGCTTATGTTTAAAACAGCCCCCTTGCTTTTTTTCAGGTAAGGCAAGGCAAAATGAACCAGGCTGTAGTAGTGCTGAAGGTTTTTGTGAATGGAAGCCATAAACTTCGCCGGGTTGCCGTTTTCCAGGCCGATGCCGTCGTTGGCGCCGGCATTGTTGACGATCCCGTCTATTCGGCCGTGCCGTTCGGCCGCTTCTTCCACCACCTTCCTGCAAAAGGCCTCTTCCGCCAATTCGCCCAGGAGGTAATGAGCCTTCAGCCCCTTGGCCTTCAGCTCCTCAACCAGCTTTTCCGAGGCTCCCTGCGAACGGGTGGCGATCACCGGGATGGCGCCTTCAGCAGCCAGCTCACGGGTGATGCCTTCTCCGATCCCTTTCGAGCCTCCCGAAACAATGAATACCTTGTCTTTTAATTGCAGGTCCATATAAAAATGGTTTTACCAGTTTGTCATGACTTTGATCAGGCCGGCTTCGGGCCTTCTCCATTCGCTCATTTGTGTTACTATTTCTTCATAAGGTGCTTCTAAAGTAATGTACGCCCCGGATGGGAATGCGCCGCTGCGCAGCAGGCCTGCTGCCCGGGAGAAATCTGCTGGCGTGGCGTTGCGGCTACAGAACAGGGTGGTTTCCTTAGCGTGAATGGCTGGGTGGTTAAACGTGAGGCTGCCTTTCGACAGGCCAACGAGCACGTATCTGCCCCCGTGAGCCAGGAAGGATACGCCGTTTTCCAGGGCATTTTTATTCCCGGTGGCATCGAAAACGACGGTGGGAAGGTTGCCGCCGGTGATGTCCAGGATCTGTTCTTTTGCCTGATAGCCGGCCATTATGGTATGCGGAATATCCATGGAATTCCTGCAAAAGTTCAGCCGGAAGGAATTGATGTCCATAGCCAGCACCGTCGCCCCTGTACTTTGGGCTGTTTTCATGACAGCAATGCCGATAGGGCCGGCTCCAATGGCAAGGACAATGTCTTCGGCCTTTACTCCTGCTCTGCGCACCGCATGTGCGCCAATTGCCAAAGGCTCAAGGAGCGCCAGTTCGTCGAATGAAAGCCCCTCTTCCTTAAGTAGCAGGCTGGCGGGATAAGTGAAATACTGGCGCATACCTCCATCTTCATGAACTCCAAAAACCCTGAGATTTTCGCAACAGTTGGTGAACCCTCGCCGGCAGGCGCTACACTGGCCACAATGCCGGTAAGGAATAACCGCCACAGCATCTCCGGCCTGCAGGCCGGGAAATTCACCTTCAATGGAGATGGCCTCGGCGGCAAGTTCATGGCCCAGGACCCGGGGGTAGGAAAAATAGGGCTGATTGCCGGCAAAGGCATGCAGGTCGGTGCCGCAGATGCCCACTCTACGTACTTTCAAAAGGGCCTCTCCCGGACGGGGAACCGGCATCGGGAGGGCTTGAAAGGCCATTCTGCCAGGTTCCTTACAGATGATGCCTTGCATTTACTCCGGTTTGGTCATAAAGGTTGGCCTCCAGCGAATAATTTATGGCCCCAAAGGGGCCTGAAGAATAATTCGGGTTAAAGATATAGAAAATGTCTAAATCCGCTTGGCTCTTGGCTGCAGGTCAGTCAGTTCAGCAATGCGGACCGGTTCGCCTGACTCGATGCTCTTTCGGGCGGCAATCCCGATCAGGATAGACATGGCCCCATCGCGGATGCCTGCAGTGTGCTTGAGCGGGTCGGGGTCTTCCGGGTTGCGGAATATCTTGTCCTGGAGGCGCTCGTCACCCCCTCCGTGCCCCCTTCGTTCAAAAGGTACTTGTACGGTTTTGTAATCCTTCCAGGTGTTGTGGAGGATGATGGGCCGCGTATCCTGTGTTTCTCCTTCAGATTGCTCCATTTCGCGGGCGTGAAGTTCTGCCTGGTCAACGTTCGTTTTTTCCATCCAGGGGATGTCCAGCCAGGCTTCGATACGGCCATCGGTTCCATTGAAAGCGATTCGCCAGCCTTCAAAGGGGGAATAGGTGGTAAGGGAATAATTGACGAACACGTTGTTGGCGTATTTTATCTGCGCCGACATCTTGTCGTAAATGTTGATCTCGGGCCGGAACAGGCAGTTGTCCCGGATGTAGCCATCGTACTGTTCGTTTTTGACATACAGGTTCATCAGGTGTTCGTCCTTTGTGATATCCCAGTAGAACTTGCACTCTTTGGTATGGGGGCAGGTGCGGCATTTGTCGCCCCGGAACGGGCCGTTGCTGCCGTAGTGTTCGAGGTCTCCGAAGGCAAATACCTCTTCCGGGTCGGAGTCCAGCCACCAGTTGAGCAGGTCAAAATGGTGAGTAGCCTTGTGTACCCAAAGAGTGCCGCCCGACTGCCGCAGGCCATGCCAGCGGCGAAAGTAAGAAGCGCCGTGATAAGTGTTGAGGTACCAGTGAAAATCTACGGAGGTAACTTTCCCGATCGAATTATTGGCCAAAAGCTCCTTGATCTTGGTGGTGTAAGGGCTCCAGCGGTAGTTGAAACCGACGATCAGGTTTTTTCCCGAACGCCTTTCGGCATCGAGGATAGCCTGGCATTTTCTCTCATCTGTAGTCAATGGTTTTTCCGTCAGTACATCGCAGCCGGAATCCAGCCCTTTTATGATGAATTCGTGGTGGGTGGAGTCTTTGGTGGTCACGATCAGCAGGCCGGGGCGCACCGTTTCCAGCATTTCATCAAAATTCACGAAAGTTGGGCAGTCAACGCCTATATACTCCTTGCCGAACTGGAGCCGTCCGGGGTTGATGTCACTCAGCCCGACAAATTCCAGGATATCCGAATATCCTTCCTTCAGCCTTTTTCCCCAGAAACCGGTCCCGCGTATTCCGGTCCCGACCAGGGCTACCCTCAGTTTTTTACCCCCCAGGTTGAAGTTCAGGGCCGAGGCGGGAAATAGACTGCCGGCTGCCAGCATACCCAGGGAGGTGAGAAATTGTCTGCGAGAACTTGAGTCTTGCATAGTTGTTGCTTTTATGGTGATGATATAGATGGATCCCAATCTTCAAATATGGTTTCCAGGGTATATTGGCTTGCTTCTGCCTCGGAGAGGATATTTGCCCAGGGAGCCCTTTTTGACGGCTGATAACCCGGGCCGGAATTGTTGTATTCGGCATAGAAAGCTGTTTTTTCCTTTTCCGGGGCTCCCCAATTGTGCCACCCTTCGGGCCGGATGATGTTACTCAAATCACAATCGAGGAAAACGGTTCGGGCATAAGGCCTCCATGGCCTGCCGAGGTAAACCGATTGCTCAGGAGCACTTCCAAAAATGATACAATGCCTGAAGACGAACCCGAATTTTTTGTCAGCTTCAGTAGAGGCGGCTGTAATATAGCCATCTCTTTTGCAGAAGATCCGGCAGCTGTCGAATACAGCGGTTGACCAGCCAAAGATGAAATCGACCGTCCCCTCAATATAACAGTTTTTGTAATACTGCCGGCTGTCTTTCCCATGCGGGTACAAGGTATCCTGGTTTCCCAGAAAGCGGCAATTCTCAAACTTCACTCTGTCCCCATCCACCCGCACGGCAACAGCCTGCCCCACCGGGCCGGCTGAATTTTCAAAGGTGATATTGCTGGCCTCAAATCCATCTCCGTAAATGAAAAAAGAGGAAGAGCCGGAAGTGCCGATATTTTCTCCGAACCGGTTTTCCCGGCTGGCGTAATCATCGTAAACCAAAATGGTTTTTTCTACCTCCTCACCAATAAAAGTGACATTGGTTTTGGTAGAGGGAAGGATCAGCTTTTCTTTGTAAAAACCATTGCGGATGAAGATCCGGGTGCGGTTTTTGCGAAGGTGAGGCACTGCGTTGATGGCCTCCTGTACACTGCTGAAATCTCCCGTTCCATCCTGCGAGACCATAAAATCGTAGTGCCTGTTTCTGAAAACGTTGTCAAGAAACTTCGCCGCGTATTTCAGGGTAGGCTCAAACCAGGGGTGCACCAGCCAGAAAGAGTGGGGAGAACCGGGCAAGGTATGCACTTCGCTGTACGTTCCGAATTCATCCAGCTTTGTGATCAGGCCGTCGCGCCCGGCGTGAAAACGGGGGAAAGAACTGTTGACGAAAAGGAAAGGAGGGGTTTTTTCATCCACGTATTCCAGGGGCGAGGCTTCCCGCCACCTTTCGTACCGTTCCGTCCTGCTTCCGCCCAGCCAGCGGCTGGCGGCGTCGCCTTCCGCAGCGGCTTCCGGATGTACGAAAGAAACGATCCCGTCTATGTTCAGAACCGCCTGGACGGCGCTGGAGTATTCCGGGAAACCGTTTTCCCCTTCAAATTTTTCCATGCCATTGGTGGTTCCCAGTAATGAAGCCAACTGAGCGCCGGCCGAGCAACCCAGGGCAGCGATCTTTGAAGGGTCCAGTTGGTAATCAGCGGCGTGCGCCCTCAACCACCTCAGAGCAGCCTTCAGGTCATAAACGGCAGCCGGATAAGGAGCCTCGGGGCTGAGCCGGTATTCTACGGCGGCTGTTACATATCCTCTCTTTGCCAGTTGCTGGGCCATCGGCACCTGGTGGGCCTTGGTGCCGGAACTCCATCCGCCGCCATGGATCAGGATGGCCCCGGGATAACCTTCTTCCTTCTCCTGAGCGGGATGGAAAATGTCCATGTGCAGTTCGCGGCCGTTGAGGTTGGCGTAAACCACATCCATCTTGGCCGCAACCCCTTCGGGAAGGCCCGGTTGGATAGGAGACACATCTGGATGGGTTTTCCGGATCTTCTCGTAAGCTATTCTTATGGAGTAAGTAGTGTCTCTTGGAAAGTCCCGCCCTTGTGCCCCGGAAATCACCGGAGCGGCCAGCAGGAATAAAAGGGGGAGGTATTTCAGAAACATGCTATGTTGGGTTGAATTGCAGGCCCAAACTATCCGGTAGTGTGCTTGTCAAGCCTGATAATTGCCAAATAGATTAGACGCTGCACTAGATGTTATGCAGAGCCTTTTCCATTCCGTTCTGTTCAATGGAATACAGATACCGCAGCGTCAGCGCTTTGAGCCCCGGCACTTCCAGGAGGTTCGTCTTCCATACCCTTTCCCATCCCAGCACAGCCTCCACCAGTTTTTCCAGGCTGTCCTCCGATCCGTCGCATTGTTGCCAGTGGCTGTTCAGAAAGTCAATTACCCAGTCGTCGTCCTGCAGAGGGATGGCCTTGCCGTTTGCCTCTCCTTTGTAAAACCGGATCAGGGCAGCCAGGGAGAAAACGATCCGTTTGGGCAGGGCGCCTTTCCGGTTGACGTACTCCAGCAATGAAGGAAGAACCCGGGTCTTGAATTTGGAGACGGAATTCAGGGCGATGGAGATCAGATAGTGCCTGACAAAAGGATTGCGGAAGCGGTCCAGGACATCGTTTGCGAATTGCTCCAGTTCGGCAAGGGGCAGGTCAAGAGTGGGAATGATCTCCTCGCTGACGATTTCCCGGACGAAGGGCCCCAGCACGGGATGTTCCACCGTTTCCCGGACCGTCTCGATGCCATACAGATAACTGACCGGAACCATAGAGGTGTGTGCTCCATTCAGGATGCGCACCTTGCGCGTACGGTACGGCTCCATATTGTCGGTAAACAGGACGTTCAGGCCGGCCTTTTCCGCCGGAAATTCCCGGTGTACGCTTTCGGGGGCTTCGATCACCCACAGATGAAACTGTTCTCCTTCACATACCAGTTGGTCTTTGTACCCCAGTTCCCGCCAGATCTCTCCGATCCGGTCTTTGGGATATCCCGGCACGATGCGGTCAACAAGTGTATTGCAGAATGTACAGCTATCCTCCAGCCATTTTTCAAATCCTTCCTCAATACCCCACAAAGATGCATACTGAAAGAGGATCTCCTTGAGTTTGTCTCCGTTGCGGTCGATCAGTTCGCAGGGAATGATAATGCATCCTTTGTCCGTTGCGCCGTCAAAATGCCGGTAACGGTGGTAAAGGAATGCCGCCAGTTTGCCGGGGAAGCTGTCCGGCGGATGGCTTTCCAGCTTGTCAGTATTGTCAAAGGCGATACCTGCTTCAGTGGTATTGGAAATGATGAAGCGCAGTTCCGGGTTTTGGGCCTCAGCAAGATAGGCCTCATAACCCTTATAGGGGTCAATGCCCTTTTGAATGCAATCGATCAGCTCGTGCTCATTGACCACCTGTCCATCTCTGATGCCTTTCAGATAGAGGGTGTAAAGCCCATCCTGTTCGTTGAGCAAAGAGATCAGGCCCCGGCTGATGGGCTGAACCACAGCAACGCCGGCATGGAAATCGATCTTTGCATTCATCCGGTGGATGATCCAGTCCACGAAAGCGCGCAGAAAATTGCCCTCTCCGTATTGAAGGACGCGTACGGGCAGGTTCGCCTTGTCAGCTACCTGTTTATTGAGTGGTGGTAAAACGGTATTCATCTTTTCAGGTTGTTGGTATTGCTTAGAGCGAAATTCCCCGTTTCCAGGGGATGAAATCATCTTGTCCCAGCCTTACGGCATTCGGCACCGCTTTTCCGCTGGCCACCCGGATGAGGTACTCGAGGAGTTCCTCTCCTTTGGATTCAATGGTGTCTTCACCGGAAATGACCGTACCGGCATCAATGTCGATCAGGTCGGGCATTCTTTGCGCCAGTGCCGTATTGCTGGCCATTTTGACCGTTGGCGCGATGGGGTTGCCGGTAGGCGTGCCCAGGCCGGTGGTAAAGACGATGAGGTTGGCCCCTGAACCGGCCAGGCCGGTGGTGCTTTCCACATCGTTGCCCGGGGTGCAAAGCAGGTTCAGCCCGGGCTTTGTGGCCTGCTCGGTATAGTCCAGCACATCGGTTACCGGCGAAGTGCCTCCCTTCTTGGCTGCCCCAGCTGATTTCATGGCGTCGGTGATCAGCCCGTCCTTGATGTTACCGGGAGAGGGGTTCATGTCGAAGCCGGAGCCCACATCTACTGCCTTTTGGGCATAAGATTCCATGATCCCGGCAAATTTTCCGGCTATTTCATCGTTCACACAGCGGTTGATCAGCTCCTGCTCCACGCCATTCAGCTCCGGAAATTCCGAGAGGATAGCAGTGCCGCCCAGCGCCACCAGCAGGTCGGAGGTATATCCCAGGGCGGGGTTGGCGGAAATACCGGAGAAGCCATCCGACCCTCCGCATTCGAGGCCCAGAGCCAGCTTGCTGAGCGGAGCGGGCCGCCGTTCGGCCTGGTTGGCCTCTATCAACCCGGCAAAAGTCTTCTTTACGGCCTCGGCAATGAAATCCCGTTCTGATTTGCTCTTTTGCTGTTCAAGAACGTACAGCGGCTTGCGGAAATTCGGGTCCATTTCTTTAATGGCCTCTTCCAGCAACTGGTACTGGGCATTCTGGCATCCCAGGCTCAGAATGGTGGCGCCGGCGACATTGGCGTGGGTGATGTAACCGGCCAGAAGGCGGCAAAGCGTCTCCGCGTCCTGCCGGATCCCACCGCAACCACCGTCGTGCTGTAGGAACTTGATGCCATCGACATTGGGGAATAAGCGGTTCCGCTGGATGTCATCGGCATCCCGGATGATATCGGCATTGAGAATGGCCTCCGTGCCGGCTCCGCTTTGGTAGAGCTGGATCAGCTTTCCGGTCTCCACGGCAAACTGGCGGCTGGAAGCATAGCCCAACTGTTCCAGCATGGCGTCCTGAATGACCTGAATATTGCGGTTTTCACAAAAGACCAGCGGGATGACCAGCCAGTAGTTCATCGTTCCCACCTTGCCATCTGCTCTGTGGTAGCCATTGAAAGTACGGCCCTGGAATTTGGAGATATCCGGCGCCTGCCAGCCGGCCTGTCGTTCACCGACCTTGAAGCTACTGGCCGAGTGGGTAACATTCTCCCGGCTGATGCGGCTGCCTTTGAAAATGTCTTTGGTGGCTTTGCCTACCAGCACGCCGTACATGAGGATTTCATCTCCCGTGCGGAGGTCGCCTTCACTGAATTTGTGCTTCACCGGAATGTCTTCCAGCAACTCGATGGTGGTTCCGTTCCAATTTACCCTTTCGCCGGCTTTGAAATCGCGAAGAGCGACTATGACATTATCGTCTGGGTGTACTTTTAATAGTTTGTTTTTCATCTTTTATTAGCTCTGTTGAAAGTGGCCGAATTGGTTATTTCCGTTTTCATTAAAAACCGAACGCCCCGGGTAGCCACAGGCTCAATTCCGGAATATAAGTGACGAGGATCAGTGCGACGACCATCGCAATGAAAAGGGGCAATAGTGGCCGAACTACCTTCTCGATAGTTGTTCCGGCTACCCCAACTCCGATAAACAATACTGAGCCGACCGGCGGGGTGCACAGCCCGATGCACAGGTTCAGAACCATGATGATCCCAAAGTGAGTAGGGTCCATGCCCAATTTTGTAACCACCGGCAGAAAAATCGGGGTAAAGATCAGGACGGCGGGCGTCATATCCATAAATATGCCGACGAACAAAAGGATCAGGTTGATGATCAGCAAAATGACTACTTTGCTGTCACTGACAGAAAGCAGAATATCGGTGATGTTCTGTGGTATATTCTCATAAGCCATTATCCAGGACATGCTCATTGAGGTGCCGATAAGCAGCATGACGATGGCCGTTGTGCCGACGGAAGCGAGGAAAATATCCGGCAGGTCTTTCATGGAAACTTCCTTATAGATAAATGTCAGGATCAGGCAATAGAGCACGGCAACGGCGGAGGCTTCGGTTGCCGTGAAAATGCCGGCTACGATCCCGCCGATGACGACTATGAGCAATAAGAGGCTGGGCAGTGCATCCAGGAAACTGCGAAATACTTCACTGGGCTTGCTGCGAACCCCTCTTGAAAAGCCTTTCCTCTTTGCCCATACTGCGGCGACGATCATCAGGAACAGGCCCGTCAGTATGCCCGGCACATAGCCCGCCAGGAAGAGCGCGGCAATGGATACGCCGCCACTGGCCAGGGAATAGACAATGAGTATGTTGCTGGGAGGAATGGTCAGTCCGGTCGTTGAGGAGGTAATGTTTACCGCAGCGGCGAACTGTTTGCTATAGCCTTCCTTTTCCATTTCATCGGTCATGAAGCTTCCGATTGCCGAGGCCGCTGCCGCCGCCGACCCGGCAATGGCGCCGAACAGCATAGCAGCAATGATGTTGACATGAGCGAGGCCTCCGGGCAGAGAGCCTACCAGCGTCTTGGCAAATTTGACCAGGCGCCTGGCGATCCCTCCCCGGTTCATGATCTGGCCGGCCAGAATGAAAAAGGGAATGGCCAGCAGTGCGAAGCTGTCCAGCCCGGTGGCCATTCGTTGAGTGACCGTGGTGAAGGATGGAATGGCCGGAATGCCCACCAGCATGGTCAGCAGGCTGCTGATGCCGATGCTCCAGGCTACCGGCACACCGATGGAAAGCAGAATGAGAAAAGAAAGGACGAGTATCAGTATTTCCATTGCTTGATTATTGTTGCATTTGTTCTTGATCGTATCTGGACATATTGTCGGCCTTGTAATAGATGACCAGCAAGCCACTCAATGGTACAACGCTGTAAACCACGGCCATGGGAATGCGTAAAGCTGGCGACAACTGGCCCAGTACCTGGGTAATGTAGATGAGGCGGATGCCGCCAACGACCATCACTACAAAGGCAAAAATGATGATCAGCGAACTGATCAACAGATACAGCCGTTTTTGCCCGCTGTTATTCAGCCGGGGCCTTAGCAGGTCGATAGCCAGGTGCATGTTCTTTCCGGCAGCATAAGCTGCTCCCAGGATGCCTATCCAGATGAGCAGAAAGCGGGCGAGTTCTTCCGACCAGCTGGCCTGGCTGCCCATGGCGTACCGGGTAAAAACTCCCCAGAGCACATCCAGGGTCATAAGGGCCATAAGGAAGGCGAGGAATCCTCCAAGGATCTTGTCAATTCGTTGTCGCATTATTCTACAGCTTGAATTTCCTGAATAAGTTGGTGCATTTCCGGCCGGTTCTTGTAGCTATCCAGAATCCCCCTTGTTTTTTCGGCAAAGGGCTTCTTGTCCGGGTGAATGACTTCCACGCCTGCTTTTTGCACTTCTTCCAGGGCGTGTTGTTCTGCCTCTGCCCACAGTTTGCGCTGATAAACGGTGGCTTCCTGAGCGGCTTCCTGCAGCCACTGCTGTTCCTGGGCCGATAAGCTGTTCCACGCAATCGTCCCGATGATCAGAATATCCGGTACGGCAGTGTGTTCGTTCAGAGAGTAATATTTACAGACTTCGTAATGGTGAGACAGGTAAAAGCTCGGGGGGTTGTTCTCCGCTCCGTCAACAACGCCCTGCTGAAGGGCAGTGTAGAGCTCTCCCCACGAGATCGGGGTCGGGGCGCCGCCGAGGGCGCGCACCAGGTTGATGGCCGTTACACTCTCCTGTACCCTGATCTTCAGGCCTTCGAGGTCTTCGGGTTTTCTGATCGGCCGGTCTTTGGTGTAAAAAGAGCGATAGCCGGCGTCGAAATAAGTCAGCCCCCGGAGCCAGTACTTTTCGCTTTGTTTTAGCAGCTTTTTGCCCACTTCCCCATCCAGAACCCTGAAGCTGTGTTCTCTGTCCCTGAAGATATAGGGAAGGCTGAGCACCTGTATATTGGGGGCGAAGTTTTCCATTACCGCTGCCGAAACCTTCGTCATGGCGAGGCTGCCGATCTGCAGCAGTTCGAGGCACTGCCGCTCGGTGCCCAATTGCTGGCTGGGGTAGATCTCGATCGTCAGGCGGCCGCCGGATCTTTCAGCCAACCGTTCCGCCATATATTCCATTCCCTTGTGCACGGGATGAGTATTGTCCAGCCCGTGGGCCAGTTTAAGGGTCCTGGTTTTGGTTGTTTTGCCGCAGCCGGCCAAGGCAAGCAGGCAAAAGACTGCAAAAGTGAGAAGGATGGAAGATTTTTTATGCATATCGTGTGAAGTCTGGTTGTTTCTGGTAGATTGAGTTGCCCGTTTTCTCCCGGCGGCTGTCTTGGTATCAACTGTATAAAATGGGTTGATTGGCAGCATTCAACGTAACCAATTTTGCCATCATAAAATGATTTTTAACCGGCAGAAAGTGAACGAAGGCGGATGATCAATTCCCGAACCCCGAATCAACGAATCCCCGGATCAAATATCTCCTTTCAGCCCGCGGATAATATCCAGGGCCTCTCTGGTCCTTTTTTCCAGGGTTTCGAAATCACCGGATTTCAGGATGTCCCCGGAGATCAGTTTGGAGCCCATGCCCACACAGGTGACTCCGGCATCGAACCAGCCTTTGAGGCTTTCCAGGGTGGGGGAGACTCCGCCGGTGGGCATGATGCTCGTCCAGGGCTGGGGCCCTTTGATGTCTTTGACGAAGCCGGGGCCGTAGGTTCCTCCCGGGAACAACTTTACGATCTCACACCCCAGCTCTTCGGCCCGGGCAATATCGGAAAGAGAGCCACAACCCGGAGACCAGAGTACTTTGCGGCGGTTACACACCACTGCGATATCCTCCCGCAGGACCGGCGTTACGACAAAATTGGCGCCCAGCTGCATATAAAGGGAGGCCGTCCCGGCATCGGTAACGGAACCGACGCCCATGATCATTTCCGGCAATTCTCTGGCGCAGAATTTATTCAGTTCTCCGAAAACCTCATGGGCAAAATCTCCACGGTTGGTGAATTCCAGCAAACGAGCCCCTCCCCGGTAACAGGCCGCAATGGCCTTTTTGCCAAGCTCAATATCCGGGTGGTAAAAAAGAGGGACCATTCCCGTGGCCTTCATGGTTTGGGCGACTTGCAATCGTGTGAATCTTGCCATTTCCAATCAATTAAAAAGCTTGGCCACACACTGGGTGCAGCCAAACGGAAAAAGTAATGTATGAAACTGTTGATTTTTTCTAATTATAACGGATTGCGCAATTAGCTGCAATTACCTTTGTCCAACGTTACAATCAAAAATCAAAATCACCTATCTATCGGCTCACCCTTCCGCTGGAGTCTCCCTTCATCAGATTCTCCACCTCGGCCAGTGTGGCAAGGTTGGCGTCGCCGTAAATGGTGTGCTTCAGGCAGGATGCCGCTACGGCAAAGTTCAGTGCTTTCTGGTCGTCATCCGGGTAGTTGACCAGGCCATAGATCAGCCCGCCCATAAAGCTGTCACCTCCGCCAACCCGGTCAACGATGTGGGTGATCTGGTAGGTCGGCGCGGTGAAGAGGCGCTCGCCATTGTACAGCACTCCCGTCCAACTGTTGTGGGAAGCACTGATGCTGCCCCGCAAAGTGATGATGGCCTTTTTGCATTTAGGGAATTGCTTCATCAGCTGGCGCCCCACGGAGATGTAGGCCTCTGCCTCCACGGTATCTCCTTTAGTGACATCTACCCCTTCGGGGTGTATGTCGAAATGCTTTTCAGCGTCCTCCTCGTTTCCGAGTATGATGTCGCAGCCGGCGACGAGTTCGGGCATGACCTCTGAAGACTTTTTACCGTATTTCCAGAGGTTCTTCCGGTAGTTCAGGTCGGTGGAAACGGTGATGCCCAGCTTGTTAGCTGCCTGAATGGCTTCCAGGGTGGCATCGGCGGCGCCCTGAGAAATGGCTGGCGTAATGCCCGTCCAGTGGAACCACTGAGCGTCTTTGAAGACTTCATCCCAATCGGCCATGCCTGCCTGAATGCTCGCCATTCCGCTATGAGCACGGTCGTAAACGACCTTACTGCCCCGGGCAACAGCTCCCATTTCCAGGAAATAAATGCCCAGCCGTTCGCCGCCACGGAGGATGTATTGGGTGCCGACGTTGCGTTTGCGCATTTCCATCAGGGCGCATTCCCCGATGTCATTATCGGGAAGCCGGGTGACAAATTCCACAGGCAGGCCGTAATTGGCGAGGGAAACGGCCACGTTGCTTTCCCCTCCGCCGTAAACGACGTCAAAGTGGTTGGCCTGTGAGAAGCGCTGAAAGCCGGGGGGCGTCAGGCGCAGCATGATCTCACCGAAAGTAACGATCTTCTTCATGGTCGGTATTTCTTGTTTTTTGTTTGCAATAAAATAGGGCGCTCTGCTTCTTAAAATCCGAAATAGGCCTTGGCGTTCCGGTAGCAAATGTCACGGACGATACCTCCCAGCCATTCCACATCATTGGGCAACTCTCCGTTGTGCACATCCCTGCCGATCAGGTTGCAGAGCAGCCGGCGGAAATATTCATGGCGGGGAAAGGACAGGAAGCTCCGGCTGTCGGTGAGCATCCCGATGAAGCAGCTGAGCAGGCCCATATTGGACAGGGCATTGAGCTGCTTTTCCATGCCGTCTTTCTGGTCCAGGAACCACCAGGCGGAACCGAACTGCATTTTGCCGCGGACGGAGCCGTCGTTGAAATTGCCGATCATGGTGGCCATCACCTCATTATCTCCGGGATTGAGGTTGTAGAGGATGGTCTTGGCCAGTTTGTCTTCTGCATCCAGCCGGTTGAGGAGCCGGGCCAACGCGCCGGCCTGGCTGAAATCGCCAATGCTGTCAAACCCGGTATCCGGACCCAGTTGTTTCATCATCCGGCTGCTGTTGTTGCGCAATGCCCCCAGGTGGAATTGCTGCACCCAGCCCTTTTCAGCGTACATTTTGCCCAGTTCATACAAGACAGCGGATTTGAAAGCCTGAGCATCTTCGGCAGACAATGCTTCGCCGGATAACCTTTTTTGAAGGGCGGCATCAACTTGTTTGAGCGTGAAAGGTGCGGCATAGGCCTGCTCCAGCCCATGGTCTGAGAGGCGGCAGCCGTTTTCGTCAAAAAAGTCGATCCTGTTCTGCAAAGCCTGAAGCAGGGAGTCATAATCTTTGATCTCTACTCCTGCGGCCTGTCCCAGCTTTTGCAGATAACCATGAAAACCTTCTTTTTCGATCAGAATGGCCTTGTCCGGGCGGAAAGCCGGAAACATGCGGATATCCAGCCCCTCAGCTTTTACCTGACGATGATATTCCAGGTTGTCAATGGGGTCGTCGGTGGTGCAGGCAACTGCTACGTTCATTTTCCGAAGCAGATTACGAGTACTGAATTCCGGTGTGTTGAGCATATCAGAACACTGCCCGTAAATATCGGTGGCAGTCTCGGGAGTCAGCAATTTATCGATATCGAAATAGCGCTGCAACTCCAGGTGGGTCCAGTGGAACAGGGGGTTGCGGATGGTAAATGGCACTGTTTCCGCCCATTTCTGAAACTTTTCGAAATCGCCGGCATCGCCGGTTATGTATTTTTCCGGGACGCCCAGGGTGCGCATGGCCCTCCATTTGTAGTGGTCACCGTAGAGCCAGATGGCAGTCAGGTTGGAGAAGGCTTTATCGGAGGCTATTTCGTCAGGGGGCAGATGGTTGTGGTAGTCAATTATGGGTTGCTCCTTTGCGTATTCATGGTAAAGGATCTCCGCTATGCGGTTTTCGAGCAGGAAGTTCTCATCGAGGAAGGGTTTGATGTCTTGTTTGATGGCTTGCATAGGCGGCAATTTAATTTTCTTTCAGGTAATTGGCCAGCGGCAGGCCCAGTTCTACGATCCCTTCCACTGCCAGGCGGGCAAATTCAGTGGCGCCTTTCAGGGTGAGGTGAGTATTGTCTTCCTTGCCTTCGGGAAAGCGCTCGTACTGCCCCGGTTCCACCCAAAGATAAATTTTTTTGGACGGTTCGGGGCCCAATGCATTAACATAGTCTTCAGTCTTAAGCTGAAGGTCGATGAATGGAACATTCTCTTCCGTGGCCACCATCCGGGTGACGAAGGGGTAGGCCCCGTGGGTATCGACAAGGGTGCCCTGTTCATTGAAATTCCGGCGGACGATGGAAGAGAGAAGTACCGGGAATGCTCCCCGCTCCCTTGTCTCTGCAACAAATTTTTCCAGGTTGCGGCGATACCCGCTATAGGGGTTCGTGTAGCGGGAAGGGTCGGCTTCCTTCATGTCGTTGTGCCCAAATTGAATGAACACGTAGTCTCCGGAATGCAACTCCTCCAGTACCTTGCCCCACCGGCCTTCATCAATGAAACTCTTGGTGCTGCGCCCGTTCACGGCATAGTTTCTCACCGCCACTTTCTCGTTGAAGAAAATTGGCAGCAACTGCCCCCAGCCTCGTTCCGGGTTGACATCGGGAGTGTCGGGCTTGTCCGCCATCGTTGAATCGCCGATCATAAAAACGGTGATCTCAGGTTCGGCGGCGGGCCTGGTGAAAGCGGCCAGCACAGATAAGGCGAGGATTGAGATAAATTTCATGGTATGCATTTTCTGATTTGTAGCCTGAAATTTTGTCGGTTATTCTCCGGTATCCGGGGTTTTTATCAATTCTCCATTGAGGTAAAATTCCTCGAACACCAGATTTTCGGCAAACTCAATAGAATTGCCCTTTTCCGCTCCATCAAAACGGCAGTTGGCCAATTCCACTCCATTGACGGGGTGCTCCCGGCTGTAACCGTCGATAAGAACGCCATATTCACTTTTTGAGGATTGAACATTGTCAATGAATATGTGCTGTACGACGGGAATGAATGTCTGGTTGGTATCTGAATAGATCGGATACCGCATATTTACTCTTACGACTGCTTCACCGACTTCCCCAACCATGATATTTCTGAAGTAGAGGTTCTCAATGGTTCCTCCTCTGACCTTATTGGTCTTCACCCGGATGGCCCGGTCCAGGTTTGGGCTATCCATCTGGCAGTCTTCGGCGAAGATGTTCCTTGCCCCTCCCGACACTTCGCTGCCGATGACAACCCCTCCGTGGCCGTCCTTCATCCGGCAGCCCTGGACGACTACGTTCTCGATCGGCCGTCCTATACGGCGGCCGTCCTGGTTTCTGCCGGATTTCAGAGCGATGCAATCATCGCCGGTGTCGAAATAGCAGTTTTTGATGAGAACGTTCCGGCAGCTTTCCGGGTCACATCCATCGCTGTTGGGCCCGTGGCTGACCACTTTTACATTCTGGATCGTGACATTTTCACTGAGCACCGGGTGGATGACCCACATTGGGGAGTTCAGAATGGTTACGCTATCGATCAGGACGTTCCTGCACCGGTACGGCTGAATGAAATTGGGGCGCAGATATGCTCCTTCCCCCAGTATCCTTTCTTCGGGCGGCACCTCCCGGGTGTTCCAGTCAAACAAACGAGGGCGGCTAAGGCTGTCTTTCTGGCTGGGCATGCCTTCTTCCCAGCCGTACCTTTCGTTATCCACCCAGCGCCACCAGTTCGTGGAATCGGCCTGTCCGTCCAGGGTTCCTTTACCGGTAATGGCGATGTTCTCCTGGCCAAGGGCATAGATCAACGGAGAATAATTCATGCATTCCACTCCTTCCCACCGGGTGAAGGCCACCGGCAGGTAGTCTTCCGGGTTGGTGCTGAACCTGACCGTAGCCCCTTCTGAAAGGTGCAGGTTGACATTGCTCTTTAAGTGGATGGGGCCATTTGCCAAATATTGGCCGGCGGGTATTTCCACCGTCCCTCCGCCCTCAGCGTGACATTTTTCGACAGCGGCCATTATGGCGGGCAGGCAGTCTTCCTGGCCACCTTCCGGTGCACCGAAATCGGAAATGTCAAAAACTTTATCGGGAAAAACAGGTGGCTCTATGGAAGCAAGGATCTGTTCCATCTGCGCCCAGGAAGCGCCGGCCACCTGTTCCGGCGGGTTGGTTTTACAACCAGCCAGAATGATTAGTATGATGAAATAGGTTAGATTTCGCATGGGCGTTTTGTGAGATTATTGGCAAGAGACGGTGGTTTCACTCATACTCGTAGCCCGTTTTTTAATAGATCTTGTGCCCCGGGGCCTTTAAGGACTAGGTTAAAGGTAAATTCCGGGAGAAAAACCAAGAGCGCAGGAATTAACAAATGACATGCTGTTTTTAACATTATTATTCTCAACGGCTTTATTTGTAATAGCTATCTTTTGGAATAGGAAAAAAATATTTTTTAACTTGACATAAAAATGTGCACTTTTTATATAGCCAACGAGGCCAAGCAATGGTCAGTATGAGGATTTACAGAAATAACCAGATAAACCTGCTTCTTCTCCTTCTCTTGTGTATTCTCCCCGATCTGGGTTGGGCTACAGAACCCTATACCCCGGAGATCGTGAATCCCCTGTCGGAATCCTGGCGCTGGAAACATTTTCCCGAACTAGAGGGGAAAGGGGTCCGGGATATAGTGGAAGGCAGGGGCCAGCGGATATGGATGAGCTTTAACGATGGGGTTTACGAATACAACGGCTATTCCTGGAAAGTACACAATGAAGAAAATGGGCTGGCTTCCACTCCGGTAGAACAGGTTTTTGCCGCCGGCGATGGACGGATCTATGCTACTACTGCCGCCGGAATATACCGGTATAACGGCAGTTTGTGGGCTTGTGTATTCTCCGTTCCGGAAAACCTGGCGGTGGAATTTACCGAGATTGTGGAGCTATCGGATGGCAGCCTGATGTTTTCATCTAACCAGGGCGTAATTCACCTTTCGAAGGGGAAGGCCCCCGTTTTTTATACTTCTCCCGCCAAGGTCGGCAACCTGAAGCAGTATTTTGAGGGTGTGAACTGGGTAAGGCTTCCGGAAAAGGTGGTCGAGGGGGGAGATTTTCTCGAAATATCCGATGTGCTGGAGGACGATAGCGGGAAGATATGGTTCGCCATCACCATGCCCGGTGAATCAGGCCGGTTGCTAAAATTCAACCTTTCGGAAGGAGGCGCTCCTTTTGTCACCAATTACGAACTGATCGTTTCCGGTAACGGCTTCCACCTGGGAGAGGGCCAGAAGCTGATACAGGCAATGGATAAGAAAGTATGGGTGATCAACGGCACCTACAAAATAGGGATAACCATATTCGATGGCAACCAGGCGGAATATATCCGGCTGGGTGATATTTTTGGAGGGGATGAATTTACGACCGATATCGTTCAATCCTCGGATGGGGCCATCTGGATCGGTTCTTTGGGCAAACTGCACGCATTCAGGAACGGCCAATGGGAGATATATACTGCTCCTCAGTACGCTATTCCAGCCAATCGTATCATCCTGCAAAAAAGCAGGGACAACAAACTTTGGGTGGCGGGGTATAAGTCCAAGGTTTTCCTTTTAGACTTTTCCTCCGACCGCTGGATCACCTATTCCGGGCTCAATTTTCAGTGTGAATCTTCCTCCGGCGAGCAGTGGTTTATTGACGTCACGGGAAAAGCGGTGCGCAGAAAAGGTAAGGATTGGCTGGCCTATACCGAAGCGGATGGCCTGATCGATGCTCCCATAAGGATAATAGCTACTTCCCGGGGACAGGTTTGGGCTGCCGGTTCGCATCGGGGAGTTGCGGCTACGGCTGTACTGAAAAACGGGAAATGGGAAAAGCACCTGCATCCGAAATTATCGTGGGGAATAGACTACCGGGCTGTGTTCGAAGCTAAAGATGGAACGCTTTGGTTCGGTGGGAGCGTGGACCACGAGGCCGAAAAAGGGCAATTGGGTGGCGTGTTGCAATTGCCCAACCCCCGGGGTGAAAAACTCAAATGGATCTCCCACGCCTACGGCGAAAACGGCCTGACGCAATCTAATGCCTATGGTATTGGCCAGTCAAAAGATGGGAGGATCTGGTTGGGAGGAGGAAGCCTGTTGTATTACGACGGCGCCCGCTGGGCCCGCCCGGCCGATAAGCGCCTGCAGCAGTATGTGAATGTAATACACACTACCGACAACTGGCTGGCCGTTGGCTCCCGATATTACGGTATCTTCATTTATGATGGGGAAGAGTGGAAAAATTACGATACTTCCAATGGTTTGCCGGGTAATACCATTATCAGTATTGATTCAGCTTCCGACAGCTGTCTGATCGTAGCTACCGAAAATGATATCTGTCGTTTTGACGGCAGTAGCTGGGTGGCCAATGTCTTTCCGCCGGAGCTGAATATGGACTTCGAAGGGGGGATGATCTTCCACGATAAAGAGGGAGCGATATGGTTAAACCACTCCAGCCGAAGGTGGAAGCGCAGGGCTTTCAGGCATAGCAAAAACCAGGAGGGAGGGTATCAAAACTTTATTACCTATCGCTATTTACCTGACAAGAATCCCCCTCAGACGGAAATCGCCTTTTTCGAACCCAAGGTATCGCCCGCCGGCAATACCTTTGTACAATGGAAAGGCCGTGATTTTTTTGCCCAGTCGGCCTCACAGTACCTTTCTTATTCCTATCGGCTGAATGACGGCGAATGGTCTCCTTTCATCAGGGAGCAACAACATACCTTTATCGGCTTGCGAAACGGAGAGTACCGCCTGGAAGTCAGGGCCAGAGACCTCGACCTGAATATTGACCCCACGCCTGCCGTGGCCATTTTTTCGGTTCAGCCGCCCGTCTGGAAACAGGCCTGGTTTATTTTTTTGATGCTGGCCTTTCTGGCCATTCTGGGGATCTATGAATACCGGGTCATTTCCAAAAAGCAAAAACTTGAAAAGCTGAATGTGTCCCTCAGCCAGGCCAATGAAAAGCTGAAGAAAAAAAGCCGCCAGATCAAATCCCAGAATGAGGAGATCCTCTACCAGAAAGAACAGATCCTCAAACAGGCTCTTGAACTGGAAGCCAGCAATAAGAACCTGGAAGAACGCAACCGGCAGATCCAGCAACAAAAGGATAAGCTTGAAGATATGGTGGTTCAGGTGGAAGAGTTGTCAAAAGCTAAACTGGGCTTCTTTACCAATATCTCCCATGAATTGCGCACGCCTCTGACTCTGATCCTCGGCCCGGTAGGGCAGTTGCAGGAAAATAGTATTCTCATTTCTGAAGAAGAACGGCAACATTTATATGAAGTTATTCACCGAAATGCCGCCCGCCTTTTGAAACTGATCAATCAATTGCTGGAACTCCGGCGTATTGAAAACAGCTCTCTGGAATTGAACCTCCAGCCTCTTGACCTTCCTAATTTCTTTGCCAGTGTCCTGGAATTATTTGAGAACCTGGCGGCTGAACGGTCAATCGGGCTTTCCTTTTCTCACGGCGCCTGCTGTTCTCCGGTGGTTCTGGACCCGGATAAACTGGAAAAGGTCATTGCCAATTTGCTGTCCAATTCGTTCAAGCATACACCTGATGGAGGACGAATTGAAATTAACCTGAGCAAGGTGGCCGCTGCTGAAGCTTCCCTGCCCGAGGAGCACAGCCACTATTTGAGAATTGCTGTTGAAGACACCGGGGAAGGGATCGTTAAAAAAGACCTCGACCAGATCTTTAACCCTTTTTACCGCTCTGGCACGGACAATCAGAAAGAGTTCAGTTCCGGCATTGGCCTGGCTTATATCAAAAGCCTGGTGGAAGCCCATGGAGGACGGATTGAGGTGAAGAGCCAGAAGGGAAAAGGCAGTTCCTTTTTTGTTTTTTTACCATTCCTGAAGCCCAAAGGCAGCTTGGCTGCCCAACCTGTGGTCAGAGGCCCCAACCTCAGAAATGCACGGTTGGAGCTACAGTCTCTGGCAGCATCGTTTGCAGGGGTAGGAAAGCGTTCCGTTTCCGGGGCCATCGGAATGGCGCCCAGGGCCTATCGACATGGAAATGGCGGCAAAAAGCAAAAGAAGCCGACTCTTCTCATTGTGGAAGATAATAAGGATATGGCCTCCTTTCTTTGCAGCATTCTGGCCAAAGACTACCAACTGCTGAAGGCGGAAAATGGACGGGAGGGCCTGGAAATCGCCAGGAAACAAAATATCGACCTCATTCTTAGCGATGTCATGATGCCGGAAATGGATGGCCTCGATTTTTGCAAACACATAAAAAAGAATTTCAGTACGAGCCACATTCCCGTTATTCTCCTGACTGCGAAGATCATGGATGACCACAAGCTGGCGGGATACCTCACCGGGGCCGATGATTACATCACCAAGCCTTTTAACCCTGAACTTTTGGAAGTGCGCATAGAAAACCTCCTGGAGCAACGGAGGGGCCTTCGGAAGAAAATCACCAGGGATTTTATGCTGAATCCCAAAGAGGTGAAACTGACTTCGCCTGATGAGGAACTACTGCAGCGCCTTATTCAGTTAATGGAAAAACACATTGATGATTCCGATTTCAACGTCAATAAAATGTGCGAGATGGTTCATCTCAGCCACATGCATTTTATCCGAAAGGTCCGGCAGCTCACCGGTAAAACGCCCAGCGAATTGCTGAAGTCCTTCCGCATGAAAAGAGCCAAGGACCTGCTGGCTCAGCAGAAGGTTACCATATCTGAGGTGGCTTACCAGGTGGGGTATGACCTGCCCAATTCCTTCAGCCGCGTGTTCCGCCAGGAATTCGGCATGACGCCAACGGAGTTTGTGGAAGGCTTGGAATCCTGAGAAACATTTTATTAACTTCCCGCCTCAAAACGCTCAGGATGAACAGGCGGCCTTTACTGGTATTATTCGTTACCATTTTCATTGACCTTTTGGGGTTTGGGTTAATTATTCCCATTCTCCCGATATATGCAAATGAATTGGGAGCATCGGGAACCGTAATCGGCCTGGTGGCCGCCAGTTATTCCCTGATGCAGTTTCTGATCGCTCCTCTCTGGGGCAACCTCAGTGACCGTTTTGGCCGCAAACCTATCCTGTTGTCCAGCATCGCCATTACCGGGCTGGGGTATTTGGTGTTCTCGCAGGCGCACTCCCTGGCCATGCTTTTTGCCGCCCGCCTCATTGCCGGAGCCGGATCGGCGAATATTTCCACAGCTCAGGCCTACATCAGCGACATCACACCACCGGACCGCAGGGCGAAGTCATTCGGCATCATTGGGGCCGCTTTCGGGTTGGGTTTCATTTTCGGCCCGCCGGTGGGTGGGTACCTCAAAACCCATTACGGTATAGCCTCTGTGGGCTTTACCGCAGCAGCCCTTTCGACGATAAACCTCTTCCTGGCCTGGTACATCCTTGAGGAGAGCCTCCGGGAGAAAAATGCCGAAGGGCCGTTGTTCAAAAACCCGGTTGCGGGTTTCAGAGAAGCTCTGAACAGAGGGGACATCACCAGCCTGCTGATCATCAACCTGGTATTCATTACTGCTTTTTCCCTGATGACCGTATCGGTGACATTGCTCTGGGAGGAACACTATGGATTAAATGAAGCACAGGTGGGTTATACGTTCGCCTTTCTGGGAGTGGTGGCCGCCATCGTACAGGGAGGCCTGGTAGGCTGGGCTTCCCGAACTTTCGGGGACAAAAGGCTACTGGTTATGGGGTGCATTTTCATGTTCTTTGGCCTGGTTTCCCTCCCCTTCGTGCCGGTTAGCCTGTTTATCCCCCTGGAGTTGCTGGCCCTCGTGCTCATCTCCCTCGGTAACGGAGCACTCACTCCGACCATTTCCTCTTTGCTTTCCCGCGTCGCTGACCCCAAAGAACAGGGCGCCGTTCTGGGGTATTCACAGTCTTTTGGCTCTCTGGGCAGAGTCATCGGCCCCTTCCTGGGAGGCTGGCTGTACGGCATCGAATATCAGTTGCCCAATATCGGGAGCGGCGTCTTGATGGCCCTCTGCCTGGCCCTCGCCCTGCGCCTCATTCGCCGGTTGTAGTTTTTTTGTTTAAGTTTTCAGGGCAAAGGAGCGTTCGTAAGTTTTGCTTCGAAGCCGCCCCTTTACGGTTCCATTCCTGTGATGATTGTCAGGTGGCTGCTGGTTATCACACTACCGGACACTTTCCGGATTCGCATAACAATATAGCCCTCTAACCCTTCACTCCAGCGCCAGCTTGGCGGCAGCCAGTTCTCCCAGAGCGTGCTGGTCGCCGGCGCGCCGGGCGGCTGCTATGCCTTTGTCGTAGGTTTCCAGGGCCAGGGCTTCTTCGCCCATTTGTTCGTATAACTTACCCAGGTGGTAATAGGCGCCGACGTATTCGGGGTCGTGTTCCTCCAGGTACAGATAGTAGCGGAGGGCCTTTTCCCGGTCGCCCGTTTTTTCGTATTCTTTGGCGATGGCAAAAGACAGGAAGGAGTCGTGCGGGCTTTCCTCCAGCAAAGCTTTCAGTTGTTCGAGGCGCTTGGTTGACATGGCTCGTCTTTTTGAGGATAAAGTTACGATGAAATCCGGCAAAGTGCCTGGGTATTCGGGATTCGGTTCGGGACTATTCATAGTTCCTGGTTTTTTACCGGGCTGAGGCGCAAAGACAGGCTAACCATCTCCTCAGCTCCCCTCAAGCCAACAATCTTACCCTCCAACAATCCTGGACTTTGGACGTGCCCCATTTGAAGTCGGAAGTGGGAAATCGGAAGTCGGAATTTGGGTCCAAATAGGTGCTCAACGCCTGTTTTTCCGCCTTCCGCCTTCCGATTTCCGACTTTACCCTAGGACCGTCCAAAGTCCAGAACAATCAACCAATGGCCCCTCTTAACCCTTTCCTGATCTGCATGTCAAAATTCAGCGAATTTTCGCTGAATGCGTTTCCATTTGTAGGTTTTTTGAGTATCTTTGCGATGCTTAAAAATACCTGCCAAATATTATATGGCGATGTCGGCAAAGCAGCAATGGCAACCGCCGGCAAGCCCTGAACAGAAAAAATCAACCGCCAATGAAATTACTGGTTTGTGTAAGCAAAACACCAGAGACCACCGCCAGGATCGCCTTCACCAATGACAACACTGCATTTGATTCCTCCGGCGTTCAGTACATCATGAACCCCTATGACGAATGGTATGCCCTGGTGCGCGCCCTTGAACTAAAAGAAGCCAATGGGGGCACTGTTACCATTATAAATGTCGGGCCGGCAGCCAACGATACCATTATTCGCAAAGGATTGGCTATTGGAGCTGACGAAGCCATACGCGTTGATGCGGAACCTCAAAGCGCCCTCTATGTCGCCAGGCAGATCGCCGAATATGCCAGAGGAGAAGATTTCGACATTGTTTTTCTGGGAAAGGAAAGCATTGATTATAACGGAGCCGAGGTGGGCGCGATGGTTGCAGAATTGCTGGAGCTGCCTTTCGTATCCCATGCCACTAAGCTGGAAATGGACGGCAACAAGGCCATGATCGTAGCGGACATCGACGGGGGAGATGCCCGGCTGGAGGTGGATACACCTTTTGTGATCAGTGCCGCCAAAGGGTTGGCTGAGCAGCGCATCCCCAACATGCGGGGCATCATGATGGCCAAACGAAAGCCGCTGAAAGTGGTGGAGCCGGCAGCCGCCGAAGACCTTGCTGTTTCTGTACGCTTCCAGCTGCCTCCGGAAAAGGGAGATGTCAAACTGGTCGATCCGGAAAATATGGACGAACTGGTCCGCTTGCTGCACGAGGAGGCGAAGGTGATATAGAAAGCAGGATGAATTGTTGGATTGTTGGGTTGTTATATTGTTGGATTTTTTATTGCTTTCGAAAGGGCTCTGCAGAGCACCGGCAATCCAACCTCTAACCATCATTAACCGACCAAAAAAGCTCATCATACAATGGTATTAGTTTTAGCAGAAACCCAAAAAGGAAAATTCAAAAAAGCGTCGCTGGAAGCAGTGACATACGGAAATAAAACTGCTCAGGTACTGGGAACGGACTGTGCCGCTCTGGTGCTGGGGCCGGCCTCCGGGCTGGAAGAACTCGGCAAATACGGCGCTTCCAAAGTATATCACGTTCCGGATGCCGGCCTGGACAATTTTGACAGCCAGGTATATGCGGCGGTGATCAGCCAGGTGGCTGAAAAAACGGGGGCTACCGTGATCGTTTTCAGCCACTCTGCCCTTGGAAAATCTACTGCCGGCCGCGTAGCTGTTCGGATGAATGCAGGTTCCGTATCAGGGGCCAACACCGTACCCACTCTGGAGGGGGGGGCATTTAAGGTGACAAAAGGCGTTTTTTCCGGCAAGGCATTTGCCGAGTACGAGATCAAATCCGACATCAAGGTGCTTTCTCTGATGGGCAACTCCATACCCGTAGAATCCTCAGGAGGCCCTGCGCCGGTTGAGGAGCTGAGTGTAGAGGTGCCGGCGGCGCGTGTCACTGTTAAAAGCCTGGAACGGGTAGAAGGGACAACTCCACTTCCGGAAGCCGAGTTGGTCGTCTCTGCCGGCCGCGGCATGAAAGGGCCGGAGAACTGGGGCATTATCGAAGAACTGGCAGAGGTTATGGGGGCCACAACGGCCTGCTCCCGCCCGGTGGCGGATACCGGCTGGCGCCCTCACCACGAGCACGTCGGACAGACGGGAATTGCCATTCGCCCCAACCTCTATCTGGCTATCGGCATCAGCGGCGCCATACAACACCTCGCCGGGGTGAACAACTCCAAGACCATCGTAGTGATCAACAAGGACCCGGAAGCGCCTTTCTTCAAAGCTGCGGACTATGGAGTGGTCGGCGACCTCTTCGAAGTGGTGCCCCGTTTGACGGAGGCCATGAAGAAGTTTAAGGCGGAACAAGGGTAAAGTGAAGGTTAAAACGAAAAGGACTAGCCTCAAAGTTTGCCGGTTTGACAAATAATCGTACCTTTGCGCCCGCTGTAACTGATTTTCGTAATCACCAACGGTTTTAATCATGTCAGAATACTTAACGAAAGAGAAAAAAGCGGAAATATTCAAGGAATACGGTGGTTCTGAGAAGAACACAGGTTCTACGGAAGCGCAGGTCGCCTTGTTTACCTATCGCATCCAGAAGATGTCAGAACACCTGAAGGAAAACCCCAAGGACCACTCCTGCCGGAGGGCACTGTTGTCAATGGTGGGTAAGCGAAAGCGCCTGCTGGGGTATCTGCAGAAGATCGACCTGGAAATGTACCGCCAACTGATTGAAAAACTCGGTATTCGTAAATAAGATCCGAGAAATGACAAGAGCCGTCCCGGGTATTCAGGGCGGCTCTTGCCGTTAAAAATGCCGGAATCCAGCCTTTAAGATCCTGAATATCCTGTCAATCCCGCCTTTCAAACACCGGTTTATTCTGCCTGGATTCCTTTTTGCCTGATTCCCGCCTGTTTTTTGCCGGGGCTTCTGGCAATGTTACAATTTTTGACTATCTTCGCATCCGGAATAAAGGTTAAACAAAGAAAAGAAAAAGAATAAAAGGACAGGAGTAGTCCGAACAAAGATCGAAGAGAAACAAGCAGATCTGAAATTCACTTAGGCAAGCACATTATCCGCGCAAACCAGATGCTCCTCCCTCACACTGGCCAGGCTCCCCGAAATATATTTCAGGTAAACAAAAAGCAACCAAAGGGGCTTTTGCCGGTAGTGTCTTGACAGGTATTAATCACAACGCTAAATTAACTATTCTTAGAAATGGGACAACAGATTCCAATTACCACGTCCTTCGATTTACCCGATGGCAGAACAGTGACCATTGAGACGGGCAAACTGGCCACTCAGGCCGATGGAGCCGTCGTCGTCCGCATGGGCAAAACCATGCTCTTTGCCTCCGTAGTCTCTGCAAAGGAAGCCAAGGAAGGCCAATCATTTTTCCCACTTTCCGTTGACTATCAGGAAAAATTCGCGGCTGCCGGCCGTATTCCTGGCAATTTTTTCAGAAGGGAAGCCAAGCTCTCCGATTACGAAGTTTTGATCTGCCGTTTGGTGGACCGGGCCATCCGCCCGCTATTCCCCGATGGCTATATGAATGAAACCCAGGTCATTATCAACCTCATCTCCGGTGACGAAGATGTGCCGCCGGATGCTTTTGCCGCCCTGGCCACTTCCGCCGCCCTGGCCGTTTCCGATATTCCTTTCGGTGGGCCCATTTCCGAGGTGCGCGTCGCGCTGATCGATGACGAGTATGTGGTCAATCCCAATAAATCCGCCCTGGAGAACGCAGAACTCGACATCATCGTTGCCGCAACCATGGACAACGTGATCATGGTGGAAGGAGAAGCTAAGGAGTGCTCCGAAAAAGAACTGGTTAAAGCCATCCAGGTGGGGCACGAGGCCATCAAGGTACAGTGCAAAGCTCAGTTGGAACTGGCGGGGAAAGTAGGAGAAAAAGCGCTTAAGAAACGCGAACTGGAGCCTGCTGAGGAAGATGAAGCACTGAAAAAAGAGGTCGAGGCTTTCGCCAAAGACAAGATCTATGAAGTCGCTAAAGCGGCGCTCGATAAGAAATCCCGCAAGGACCGCTTCTCAGAGATCAAGGATAGCCTGATCGAAACCCTCACCGAGCAGAAGGGAGAGGAATATATGGAGGAGAAAGGCGCTATGGCGCAGGAATACTTCGGTGATGTTAAAAAAGAGGTGATCCGGAAAATGGTGCTTGAGGAAAAGGTGCGCCTCGACGGACGGAAGTACGATGAGATCCGCCCCATCTGGTCGGAAGTTGATTACCTGCCCTCCGCTCATGGTTCTGCCATCTTCAACCGTGGGGAAACCCAGTCGCTGACCTCCCTTACCCTGGGGACCAAGCAGGATGAGATGATGATCGACAATGCCCTGGGCCAGTACTTCGAAGATTTTATCCTCCACTATAATTTCCCGGCTTTGTCCGTGGGAGAGATCAAGCCGCAAAGAGGCCCGGGCCGGCGCGAAGTCGGCCATGCCAACCTTGCAGGACGTTCTCTGAGACAGGTGCTGCCGAAAGAGACGCCTTATACCATTCGGATCGTTTCTGACATTCTGGAATCCAACGGCTCTTCTTCTATGGCAACCGTCTGCGCCGGCGCCCTGGCCCTGATGGACGCCGGGATACAGATATCCGCTCCGGTATCGGGGATTGCCATGGGCCTGATCTCCGATGGGAAAAATACCGCCATCCTGTCCGATATCCTCGGCGATGAGGATGCACTGGGAGATATGGACTTTAAACTGACCGGCACCGAAAAAGGTATCACCGGCTGCCAGATGGATATCAAGATCGATGGCCTGCCCTACGAATTGCTGGAGCAGGCGCTGGAACAGGCCCGCGACGGCAGGATACACATCCTCCAAGAGATGAAAAAGGCCATCGCCGAACCTCGTCCGGACCTCAAACCGCACGCCCCGCGTATCGTTGAGCTGATCATTGACAAGAGCTTCATCGGCGCCGTGATCGGCCCGGGTGGTAAGGTCATCCAGGAAATCCAGAGCGAAACCGGCACCATCATCAATATTGAAGAGGTGGGCGATACCGGCGTCGTCAATATCGCTGCCAGTGACCGGGCTTCCATCGACGCCGCCCTGGAGCGCATCCGCCGCATTACCTTCACGCCTTCCGTCGGAGACATTTACGACGCCAAGGTCAAATCCGTAATGCCCTATGGGGTTTTCGTTGACTTCATGGGTAAGAGCGGGCTGCTCCACGTCTCCGAGATCTCCCATTCCCGGATCGAAAAAGTGGAAGATTTCTTTAAAGAAGGTGACGAAGTGCGCGTACAACTGATCGGCGTAGATAAAAAGACCGGCAAACTGCGCCTCTCCCGCAAATCCCTGCTTCCCAAGCCTCAGCGCAACGGCCAGGGAGACGACGGCGATGGAGGTGACAGAGACCGGGGCCGGGACAGAAGGGGCGGGCGCCGCGATGACCGGCACCGGGATTGAAGCAGAGCTGCTGACAAAGTATCCGCAGAGTCCCTTTCTTACAGGACACATAATACATAATACACAGAATGACAATTCTCACCTGGTTGGTTTTTTTGCCGGCCAGGTTTTTTTTGTCTTAAACCCGGCAGAAACATCCTGCCGGATGTTCAGAAGCAGGAACTTTTATCAAAGGATAGTTGTATTTAAAATGAAATTGTTCCTATAATCCTTTTCAGTGAAAAAGTCAAGTATTATTTTTAGTGGGCAACTTTTTCAATTTTAAAGCGTATCTTAACAGTGCACGGTTGGTCCCTAAACTACCCTGAATATGCGTCAATTAAAGATTACCAATAAAATTACGGCCAGAGAAAGCCTTGCTCTGGATAAGTACCTCAATGATATAGGGAAGATCCCTATGTTGACTCCTGAGGAAGAGGCCTCTCTTGCCAAACGTATCCGCGAAGGCGACCAGGAGGCGCTGGATAAGCTTACGAAGTCCAACCTGCGCTTCGTCGTCTCCGTTGCCAAGCAGTATCAGAACCAGGGCCTGTCTCTGAGTGACCTCATCAACGAAGGCAACGTGGGGCTGATGAAGGCCGCGCGCCGCTTTGATGAGACCAAAGGCTTCAAATTCATTTCCTACGCCGTTTGGTGGATCCGGCAGTCGATCCTTCAGGCCATTGTTGAGTACTCCCGTATCGTCCGGCTTCCGCTCAATAAGGTGGGATCCTATAACAAGGTCAATGAAGCCTTTCTATCTTTCGTCCAGGAATTTGAACGGGAACCGACCCACGAAGAACTGGCGGAATTGCTGGATATGACCCCCAAGGAAGTAGCCAATATGCTGAAAGGCAACGGCCGCCATGTATCGGTCGATGCTCCGCTTAGTGGTGAAGACGGAGACTCCACAATGCTGGATGTGATTTCCAGTGACGAAGGCATGAGCCCCGACGGCAGCCTCATGGAGCAATCACTGAAAGAAGAAGTCCAGCAGGGGTTGTCCATCCTCTCGCCCCGCGAAGTAGAGGTATTGTCATCCTATTATGGCCTGAATGGCCAGAAATCCCTGACACTTGAAGAGATCGGCGAGTTGTATGGCCTTACCCGCGAACGCGTCCGGCAGATCAAAGAGCGGGCCATTCGCCGCCTGCGCAAGTCCTACAACCGCAACGCCCTGAAATCATACCTGGGTTAAGGCAAAAAAAAGGAGCCATAAGCTCCGCAATAAAGAAAAGCTTCCACCTCTCCGTTTCGGGGAGGTGGATTTTTTGTTAATTTAACGTTGTTGGAAGAAAATATCCTGAATAGAGGCTGTTTCATTTACAAAGTCTATGATGAAGGCGAAGCAGATGATGGGATTGGCATTTTTATTGATGCTGGCCGGGGGGCATTGGGCCTGCCGCGGGAAGCCATCCGGGAAAGAGCGCCCCGCCGGGCAGGAAAAATCGCTGCCGGATGGATGGATGGAGGTTAAACAGCCCGGTTTTAGTATTCGTGAAGAGCCGGGAATGGAAAGCCCTGCCATCCGTCGGCTGGAACCCGGTGGCCGGGCTCTGAGCCTGAATGAACAAAGCACTTTAAGCTCCCGCTTGGAACTGGAAGGCAAGTTTTTTGAAGAACCCTGGTTACTGGCGCGGCTGGAGGACGGAACAGAGGGTTGGATATATGCCCTGGCATTCGTTGACAACCTGGAGGATGAAAAGGGGCTGCCCATGCCTGTTCGCCTGCGTTCACTCTTTGGGGCTCCGCTGGCGGAAAGGATCGAGCTTTACGAAGAAGCCTTTGAACAGGCCCATACTGCCGGAATGGTGGTTCAGGCTATGGAAATGGGCGCTGAACTGCGGGATTCCCTGGTGCAGGCCCTTGCCCTGCGGGCTTTTGAAAGCGAGCGGCCGGAGGGCCTGTTCTGGTTAAAGGATGCCATTCCCGGCTTTGTTCCTTATTTGAGGGATGACGGCCTTGGGTATTATCTGTTTATGGATTACCGCCCGTATCTGGCCCGGGCGAAGGCTACGCAGGGTATTGAAGACGATGCCCTCATCGAACTTTGCCTGATGGCCTATCCTGAGGATAGCATTGAATACTTCTACCCGGCATGGAAGTTTCAGGCCGGCGAAAAGGAGGTGCACAGCCTGTTGGGCAGGGGCCTTCATTTCCGCTTTCTGAAGAAATTAGATCAATTGCAGCAATACGAGGATCTGCTGGCTGGCTGGATCGGCCGATTCCGGCTACTGCTGCTGAACGATATGCTTGGGGCAAATGTTACTTATTGGGAATCAAGGGAAAAGGCCACTGCGGAACTCGATGAGGTTTTGCAGGGGGAATTTCGGGTGCTCGGCCCGGAGGGGCAGGCTGCACTGAAAGCACGCCGCCTGCAGTTTGAAACCCCTGAAAAATACGCCATAAGATTTAATTACAGAACGGGAATTTACGACCATTAAAAACAGAAGAACCAAGGAACATGGCATTATTTGCATTATTCACCCTGTTGATGGCAGTAGCCGGCATTATCCTGCTGGTGCGCGTCTTCGCCAGCTTTGCTCCCGGTAGCCGAAAGCTGCAGCAGGACCTGGACAAAATGAAGGAGGATATGGACAAGTGGGCCGGAGACCTCGTTCCACTGACCCGCGAAGAGGTCGAACTCTTTTCTTTCAACCAGGAGAAACACATTATGCGGAAAGGTTTTGGAAAGTCGGCCAAAGGTATTTTTACTTCCATTTACCACGAACCGGTCATGGCCTACAGTTATAAAGAATATATGGGCCCGGGGAAGAATGCCCTGCTTTATGTGCGAACCGGAGGGCAGGAGTTCGTCTATCGCGCTACCAAAAAGGGCATTGATGTGCTCATTGACCGGGAAAAAGTCGGGACGCTCAGAGAGGATGGGGGCCTGTATAATAAAAAGGGCAACCGGATGCTGGCCCAGATCAACCGCGACGCAGGAGAGTTCCTGCCCGTATTGGTCAATAACCGGGAGGTGGCCAATGTGGCCAGGCTGAACAAGGAAGAAAGCACCAAGGTAGGCCAGCGCGCTTTCGAGTTCGTCCGGGAAGATATGACCCAGGAAGAAAAAGACGTATTTCTTTCTCTGGCCGTGCTGGAGGTTATCGAACAGTCCATAAATCGGTAGGCCTGTTGGTAAAGCTCAACGAGTTGATTATCTTTGGCCTGTCAGACAGCGCTAAAACCTTTTTCCGAAATTGCTGTTATGCACCTGTGAATCAATTTGTGAAAAGCCGCGGGCTACAAATTCTTTGTCATGGATCTTTTAAAGAAAGCGAACCTTATCATCTATCGTTTCCGGGAGAAAGGGCTGGAAGTCTTTCTGGTTAATTCAGCTGAAGAAGGAGAGAATTGGGAGATCCCGCAGGGAGAATTCAACGGGCAGCGCTCCGAATCCCTGCGCAATGAAGACCGCCTGATCGAACTGGATCCTGTAAAGCAGGAAAGCGGGGATACCGAAGAAGCCTGGGCCGTAGAAGGAGACTGGCATGAGATCCCCTCTTTGAAAGGAATGTTGTATGAAGATGCCCGCCAGGTGAAAGATGCCCTGGGCGAAATGGATAGCGGAACTTTCTTCGTGCTGAAAGAGGCTTTCAAGAAAGTCATGCCTCACCAATATGCTTTTCTCAAAGAACTCAAAGACATTTTGATTGACAGAAACTCGATCCGGGACCTGTAAACCCGGATGAAAAAAGATAAAATTGTTCTTCGGCTCCGGCGTTCTGCCGGGGCCGTTCGTCTTTGTTATCGGATGTTCCGGCCGGTGCCCGCCGGCCTTTCTTTCGATTCGATCCCTCTGATTTTCTTCGACGGTTTCTTCCGTTTACACCTTCCGGGGCCCGGTGTTGCCCCCGGAAAGTTTAATGCCCCTTTCACCGATAATGGGTTCATAACCTTCCGGCAGCGGTGGAATGAACTCAGTAGTTGCGAAAGATTAGGGAATCCTGGTGCTCAAAGTAAAGGCTTTCACAGAAAGCCAGGTAATCTTTAAGAGCTATTCTGGCTTCTTCGGCAGCCTCTTGAAAGCTCAGCATCTCAGGCCTGCTTACGGTGGAAGAGCGCAGGGAGTCCATCAGTTCGTTATTGAGGAATTCGATGGACAGGCGATGTTTTTCTGCCGCCAGCCGGCACTTTTCAGGTAAAGGGGCCGTAAGGTTGGCCTTTGCGGCCTGGTAAAATGCCGTTGCCTGCTTCATCTGGTTTTGAATGGCGTTCAGGCGAAGGGGCAGCGGCACCCGTTCCTCGGCAAGCACTTGCTTGAGGGCGCCTCCCAGGTTGTAGGTGGAAGGGTCCTGGCGGCAGGACAGGATACGGGCCCTGGCTTCCTCCAGCCCTTTTTCCACATTGCGGCGGCTCTCCGGCGGGAGGGAGCCGGGGCTATCCAGCCGGCGGCTGTAGGCCTGGCAGAAGCTGTCCCATTGGCTTATCAGGGGCGGAGTGATCGTAAGCAATGAGTCCAGGGGGCGGCGCTGGGAAAAAAGCAGGCGTTGCCCGGAGCGGAATTCTTCATCCAGATCAGGTGAACTACCCGTCCTCCGGCAGGCTAACAACAGGAGGAGTATGGCCAGGCAGGGGAGTAGCTTCTTCATAGCGCTGGATTTCACTCTGTAGTTGCTCCGGCTGACCGGGCCAGCTCGAGGGCATATTCCAGTTGCTCCTCCCGGGCCATGTTCGAATTATCAATGACAACGGCGTCGGGGGCCTGGAGCAGGGGGCTGTCTTCCCGCGTGGAGTCGATGTGGTCCCGGTGGCGAAGATTTTGGCGGACTTCCTCCAGGCTGCTTTTTATGCCTTTGTTTTTCAGCTCGTCAAATCGCCGCTGCACCCGTATTTCCGGATCGGCGGTCAGGAATATTTTCAGTTCGGCTTCAGGGAATACCACCGTACCGATATCCCTCCCGTCCATGACAATACCTTTTCCCCGGCCCATTGCCTGTTGCTGGCGCACCATAGCCCTCCGAACAATGGGAATGGCCGAAACCTGGCTGACGTAGTTGGAAACGCTCATTCTGCGGATTTCGCTTTCCACATCTTCCCCGTTGAGGATCGTGTGGTTTTGGGCATTAAAGCTGATATTGATTTCATTTAAGGCCTTGCGAACCTGTTCTTCATCCTGCAGGCTTATCTGGTGGCGGAGAAAAAACAGGGTGACGGCCCGATACATGGCCCCTGAGTCGATGTACATATACCCCAGCCTGGCGGCCATCCCTTTGGCAAGGGTACTTTTACCGCAGGAGGAGTACCCGTCTATGGCAATGATGATCTTATTCAAATTCTTGTTTTTTCAGCGCTCAAAGATAGGGGGATGAATTGGTTTTGCCAATTTCAGCCCGCTTCAACTCCTTACGGCCCTGTATTCACTTCAGATAAGACAGTATCCGTTCCCAGAGCTTCTCATAAGGGATGACTTCCAGTTCTGAGGCTATTCCCCGGTAGAAGAAGGGGTGGCTTTGCAGGGCAGTGAGGTACTTTTCCGTATTGGATAGTTCCTCTACCTGAAATTCGGCTTTGCTGAGCTGTTGAAGCAACCGGATGAACTGTACCGGCCGGAAGTATTCATCCTTTCGGAACTGGCGGTTGGCATATTTCTTCAGGCGGGCAATGCGTTCCTGCAATCCGCTTATTGTATTGCGCTCCAGCAGGAAGAGGATCTGAAGCAGGATGAGCAGCACGGAGAATATGCGCTGGCCTTTTGGGTACAGGACGGGGCTGTTGAGCACTTTTGAAGCGCGAAAGCCTTTTTGGGGCTGCATCTGCAAAACTTTATTAGACTTTCCTTCACTTTCTATGATGTAATTGACATAGCCTTCGAAAATGTTCCACTTTTCCTGGATTATGCCGTCCAGCTTTTTGAATTTGGGGTTATCCGTTGCCCGGTTGAAAATAGCAATGGCGTTGATGTAGTTCTCCGTATGCATGGCCAGCAGGAAGTAGTATTCCATGAAAGTAAACCAGGCTTCCTCTCCTTCGGAGAGTTGGTTCAGGCATTTTTCGGCATTGATGCGCCCGTCGCGGTAGTTGCGCAAATGAAGATAGGCGGACATCTTTTTCGTGTGGAATTTCAGAAGCTTTTCTTCCTGGCTGAAGATAGGGTTTTCGGCGATGTATTTTTCTCCCCGATCGCACACTTCCAGCATGGCGTCAAAATCCTGTTGCATTTCGTAGCGGTAAACCCAGACGAGGTACATATTGTAATGGATCACCGGTGAGTCGAATTGTTCCGACAGTTTGACCAGTGTTTCTCCGTAGGCCTGGGCCTCTTCCACCAGATTCTTGCTTTTAGGGAGAGGCTGATAATAATTCATAGCCACTTTCTGGTACAATTCTTCGGAAGTGACCTCTGCTTCCAGAGCCGGCAAATATTCCTTGATGTAGTTATCATACAGCTCAAAAGAACGTTCGTCAGCCATATCAGCGGAGTATTCCCGCAGGATGCGGGAACAGTTGACGATGAGGTCGGCAAAGTTATACTTCAGGGAGTTGTTAAGCACCTGGCGGGCCAGTTGGGCAGCGGTGTGTGGGGCATTGTACCAGGCCAGCGTTTTTACGAGAGTCCAGTCTTTATTGCAGGAATAGTAGGCCCGGTCATAATTTGAGGTCGATGGAACGTTGACATCGAGAAAGAACAGTGTGTTGAGCAGGCGTTTGCGGAACCTCGATTTAAGTTGGCGGTATTTGGGGTCTGTGGGGTCGCAGCCGTAGAGATGGTGGGCCGCATCGCGGTCTGATTTGAATTTTTTGGCTCGCAGCGCTTCGTAAAATTCATTGAACTTGCTGTTCTTGTGTCGGAGTGCATGGTCATCAAAAATTTCAATTTTCCGCACTTTCTTTTTGGTGACGATCCTGGAGATCTCGATCAGGTGTTTCATGTGGCCCCTTTTTTTTGCCGATTGTGACAGGATAAATTTACATTTTTTTCTGTCTTTTTGGCGTGGTGGCAAAAAAAGAGTTCCGAAGCGATTAAACTTCGGAACTCTTTCAGTACAGGCCCTTTAGGCCTTCAGGCCGGAGTTTAGGGCATCAGGTTACCCCAAACAAGAAGGCCCGATCGTGGCCGGCAGCTCCCCTACAGCCAGGCTTCAGAGCACTGGCTGTATTGGTCAGTATTCATCCTCGTTGAAGAGGAAATCGTCTTTGCGGGGATAATCGGGCCAGATGTCCTCGATACTTTCGTACAGTTCGCCTTCATCTTCCATCTGGTTAAGGTTTTCAATTACTTCCAGAGGTGCTCCCGAGCGGATTGCGTAGTCGATCAGCTCGTCCCGGGTTGCAGGCCAGGGAGCGTCTTCAAGATGATAGGCAAGTTCTAATGTCCAATACATATTAGTAGCAGATTAATTGTTCGCGTTTACAATTGCAAGGCTGAAACGAGCCCCTGAGGAAAATGTTACTTTCACAGGCCTTCTTATCGGGAAAGAATAATAATGCTTTATGAAAAACCAAAATTTCATAAAGCATTTCTTTAGTTGTTGCTCTCCGTCAAAGTAGGTTAATATTTTGTTAATTGCACAGTTAGTAAAAAAGTTCTACTTCACAGCAAAATAATTGCGGAATTAATTTTCGGCAAATGAAAAAAAACCTGTGCTATTATCCAAACATTATATCTTAAATTTTTTTTCAATTCACTTTAATCCGGGATTTGGCAGGCCAAATGTTACGATATCGGCTATTTTTTATTTAAGGGGCTGTTTATCAGTTATTTGTATTCTTTTATGATATCGAATGGCGTATCTTCGTAACCCTCCGGGACTTCGCCGACCACCGCAGAGTTGGCCGGGCCGGTGGGGTCACAGATGTAGTAGGCTTTGCTTTTATAACGAACAAACCCACCCTTTGTTTGAGGCAGGGCCACTCCCACGGTCAGGTGGTCGGGGTAGGCCAGAATGATCATCGGCAGGCCGAGGAGTTCCTGGACAAGGCGCACATACAGAGCGGAGCGGTCTTCACAGTCAGAATAGGGGTAGAGGAACACTTCCTCAGCGACCATGGGTTTGCTGTAGCCGAAGTACTCCTTGTCTTCTTTGTACGCAAAAGAGGAGCGGGTCAGTGCGGCCAGAAGTTCAGCAATTTCCCATTCGGCCCTGCCTTTTGTAAGTTGGCGCAACTGGGGCAGCAGCGTAGAGGAAAGGGTAGGAGAGAAGGGGACGTCAAGGTACTGGGATTCATCGATCAGGGGATAGTCCGCCATATATTCCCGGATGGCCCCATCCGCTTTGACATTCAGTTCATGCCACTGGCCCTGAAAGCGAAAGCGAATTTTGACGGAGGTTTCCCGGGGGCGCAATGAAGGCAGGTTGGTGAGTTTAAAGGAGAATGCGTTGCCCTGTGGGTTGGGCTGGAAGTTGAGTAAATACAGGGCGCGCTGCCGGCCTCCTCCTGTCCGGATCTCGGTAAGGTTAACAAATTGCCTTCCCTGGTCTTCGATCACCGGAGCTTCAAATACGGCATCTTCCGTATAAACATAGACGAAAACCTCTTCTCCAAGATAGGCAAGCCGGGTATCGTAACCGGCCTGGGAGAGCAGGAACCAGCAGGTTAGCTCTTTTTCAATATCGCTCCTGCCCTCATACAGCTGGCTGAGCGTCTTTCGCATCAGTTGGAAATAAAACCAGTCGTTGAGTTGGAACACCTTTTTGGCCTGGCTAAGGCTGCGGAGAAGGGGGGAGAAGTTTGTCTTTGAGAGGGCCTGAAAGTGCTGGGCCAGAGCGCGGTCATTGACCGCGGGCTTTTCCGGAACCAGCAGGCTGGAGTTGTAGGTGACCCTCAGCGTTTCAGAGTAAAAAGGGACCATCAACTCCTGATTTTCCTGAGCCCATGCGGTTAGAGAGGCTGTTGATAGTAGCAGGTAGAGGAAAAGGCGGCGCATACATTACCGGCTTTAATGAGAAAAGCGTACCCGTTTTTCAAAAGATACGCTTTCCTTCCTGGGTTATTGATGAAAGGGTTGAAGCATCAGATGATCAGCATGGCATCGCCATAGCTGAAAAATCGGTATCCTTCTTTTACTGCCTGCTGATAGGCTTCCATTATCAGGTCATAACCGCCGAAAGCACACACCATGATCAGCAGGCTGGACTTAGGCAGGTGGAAGTTCGTGATCATGGAGTCGGCAATATGGAAGTCATAGGGCGGATAAATGAACAGGTTCGTCCAGCCCTGTGCCGGTTTGAGTAGCCCCTCCGCAGATACGGCAGATTCTATAGACCTCATGGAAGTTGTCCCGACGGCACAAATCCGGTGTTTCCCGTCTTTGGCCTTATTGACCACATCGACGGCCTTTTGGGTGATCTGGAAAAACTCGGCGTCCATCTTGTGTTTGGACAGGTCTTCCACATCGATACTGCGGAAAGTTCCCAGGCCGACATGCAGGGTCAGTTCGGCAAAATCGATTCCTTTGATCTCGAGGCGTTTGAGCAATTCCCGGCTGAAGTGAAGCCCGGCGGTAGGAGCAGCCACTGCTCCGAGTTCCTTGGCATAAACGGTCTGATAGCGCTCCCGGTCCAATTCCTCGGCCGGCCGGGCGATGTATTTTGGCAGAGGGGTATTGCCCAGGTAGTTGAGTTCTTTCTGAAATTCCTCATCGGTGCCGTCATAGAGAAAGCGGATCGTGCGGCCGCGGGAGGTGGTGTTATCCACAACTTCAGCTACCAGGACTTCGTTGTTGTCATCATCGCTGAAATATAATTTATTGCCGACCCGGATCTTGCGGGCGGGATCGACGAGGACGTCCCAAAGGCGGGATTCGTTGTTCAGTTCTCTGAGTAAAAATACCTCGATCTTAGCGCCGGTCTTTTCCTTTTTGCCGTAAAGGCGGGCCGGAAATACCTTCGTATTGTTGAAGATCATTACATCGCCTTCGTCAAAGTACTCCAGAATATCCTTGAAAATGCGGTGTTCTATCTTGCCGCTTTCCCTGTGGACCACCATCAGCCGGGATTCGTGGCGGTGTTCCTTGGGGTATTGTGCGATCAACTTTTTGGGTAGTTCAAAGTCAAATTGTGACAGTTTGGTCCTCATTCTTTTGATGCTTTTTCGGATATTGGAGCGCAAAGATAAGCAAATATAGCCCACAGTGAAGCTATGGCAAAGGAATTTCCAACAGTTTATTCATTCATGCTCAGGCTTTTGCTTTACTGGCTCCTGCTCCTGCCCCGTCCGGCGGCATTATGCCGAAATATCCTCATCTTTGTTTTCAATACAACTTTTTGACGGGAATGTTCTCCCTCCCTTTGAAATAATGGCATTTTCCCCAAGTGAGCATACCACAGCTGAAATGCCTGTATCTAAAACGGGTATCCCAATGCAAGGTTCATTACCAGGTTCTCCTGGCGCCATCTCCGGGACAAAGGGCTGATCTCATCGATCACCCAGCGGAACCCTTCATCGGGGAAAGGCCGCCGAAGCGGAAAGGCCACATCCAGCCGAAGGACGAAGTAGGTAACGTCCAGCCGCAGGCCCAGGCCGGCCCCAACGGCCAGTTCGTTATAGAAATTATTCCATTCAAACAAGCCACCTGCTTTTTCCTGCCCTGTGGCAGCCCGCCCGATGAGCCAGATGTTTCCGGCATCGGCAAAAACAGCTCCGTGGAGATAACTGAATAAGGGAAGGCGGTATTCAGCATTCAACTCGATCTTGATATCACCCGTCTGGTCGCTCACTCCCTGTTCAGTGGAAAACCCGTCCGTATTACTGCCCGGCCCAAGTTCTCTGAGCCGGAAAGCCCTGATGCTGTTGGCGCCGCCCACAAAAAACTGCCGGATATAGGGAACGGCCTCGGAGTTGCCATAGGGGATCGCCACTCCGAGGTTGGCGCGGACGATCCAACTGCCCTGATTCAGGTAATGATGGTAGCGGGTATCAGCCTCCAGGCTTAGAAACTGGGCGTAAGGGATGCCAAAAAGCTTGTAGGGCCTATCCTGCCCACTGCTGAATATTTCTGATATGGCATAGGAAAGGTTGCCTGCCGCTTCTGCCTGCGCCTGCAGCGACAGGTAATCTTCGCGTTGCTGCGGTTTTTGTTCGCTGTAACTATACTGATAGGCAGCACTGGCGATGAAATAGTTGCCGAAACTGGTTCTCAGGCGGGGGTTGGATGCCAGCCGGGCCTCAAATTCGGGGGAGGTGTTGCGGGTTTTGACCCAGGTGAGCTGCAGGGGCGAAAGGCTGTGCTGATGCAGGCGCCCGGGTTGCCATTGGTAAGCAAACCGGTTCCGGAAGGACTGTAGCGTGTATTGGGTTGCCCGTCGTTCGAATTCTCCTCCCAGGCTTACCGAGGAGCGGGCTTGCCAGGCGCGTTCGGGCCGGATCAGGCCAAAAGGAATCAGCAGGCTGGGAAAACTCAGGCCCGCCTCCAGGGAAAAGTCGTAGGAATGGATGAACCGAACGTCTTTACCCAGTTGGGTCAGAATGCCCGAGGAAAAGTCCAGTGAAAAGCTTTCCGCCCCACCCAGAAAATTGCGGTGGGTGTAATTGATGTTGAGCGCCGAACCCAGCGAATTGCTTTCCAGCGAACTGGCTTCCACTTCGGCAGAGAAATCCTGAGTGAGCCCCGGCGTCAGGAAAAATTGCCGGTCGAGGAAAAGGCTGTCCCCCGATTCCCGAAGCTGATACTTGAGGTTGACGAACTTGAAAGGCCCCAGGCCCAGCAGGCGGTTGACGGATTTTTGTTGCAGGGAATGGACATACAACTCTCCTTCGCGCTGCAATACGGCGCGTTTCAGGACGGAGAGGCGAACAAAATCCTGAGATTGTATGAACTGGAAACCCTCCAGCTTCAAAGTGTCCATCGCAAGCTCCTGCTCCTTTTCATTCAGCAGATAGGTGGGGTGGATGGCCGTTTTGCCGATATAATGACGGCGGAAGGGGAGCCCATCTTCCGGCAGCGCCACCCGAAGGTACAGGCCTGCCTGGGCCGTTGCGAAGGAGGTATCCACGTAGTAATAGAAATTGTCGGCGCTCAGCCGGAAAAAACCCTGCTCGATACCGGACTGGGCAAGGCGGCCCCTCTCTCCTTTGAGCAGGCTGAGCTGAAGGGGTTCCCCGGCCTTTAGCAGGCTGCCGGGTTTTTCCTTTTCCAGCAATTCGTTCAGAGGAGTAGTATCCCGGGGCCATTCCACCGCTCCTATGGTATATTGCTTTCCGGTGCGTATTCGGTAGTTTACGGTGGCCTTCCTATGTTTAACCAGGGTGTCATACCGGATCGTGGCCTGCAGATAGCCGTTGTCTTTCAGAAATTTTTCCATCCTCAGGTGGCTGCGTTCCACCAGGCTGGAGTTGTAGGTTACTGGCGGCCTTCCCAGCTTTTCGCGCAGCCATTTGCCTATTCCTTTCTGCTTGTTGGCGAAGGCATTATAGACACCGAGCCGGGGGTAAAGGCCCAGCAACTGTTCGTTGGGCTGGGGGCTGGCCATTTCCAGCAGTTGGGCCTCGAGCTTTTTTTGCTGCGCCGGGGGTGAGCCTATGAATTCGGTTTTGGCTCCCTGGTAGAACAGTTCCCCTTCCTGCAACCGGCGGGTGGGGTTACAGGCTGTGCCTGCCAGGGCAAGGAGAAGAAAGCCAATGTAGAGGATAGGCTGCCTCATCTTTCCCGGGTTTTTGTCGTATCGGGTATCGTTTGAATGCCTCCGAAAGATTTCTTATATAAAATACTGACGCCGGTTCGCACGGTATTGCTGGTTTTGATGATGTCATAATCAGGCCGCCTGAAGACCCGGACTCTGTATCTGCCGTCCTCGGTTAGTTTGTATTCCAGCATGAATTCGCTGGCCAGGGTAGTAAATTCCTCTACTCCGGATTCTTCACCCAGCCCGACGGTTCCTCCTACTTTGACCGACAACCGGTCGTTGAACAGCTGTTTGGAAAGCCCCAGGCCTATATCCGTAACCGTATTTGCGCCTCCACTTTCACTGGCGGCTCTGTAGGAATCCAGCCGTATTTCCAGGTCAACCCCCTTTACGTACTGGTTGGCCAGGCGGTTAAGCTGATTGGTGACCAGGCTGCTCACACTTGACAGAGCGATGCTTTCCCCGGTTTCGGCCAGGGTGGCGCTGCTGCTTTTTTCGGCAATGAAGGAGTTAAAAATGAGAAGCCCGAAGACCTGCTTGTTGAGTTCATTACTGCTTTGGCGCAGTTGGGCCAGTTTGTTCTCTACGGTGGCGGCAACCGCACTGCCCTGAGGGTCGGGGAGCTGGATGTCAAAAGTGATCTCCGGTTTGGAGAGCGTACCTTTCAGGTTCATGATGATCTGGACCTCAGTGCGGCGCCTGGCGGCTTTGGCTTCCTGGGGGCTGAGGCCGGCCTGCTGGCTGATCAGCTCGTAGGTGGAAGTTCGTACCGAATATTGGGCACTGACGTCGAAGCGGGCCTCCAGCGGGTCTCCGGGCAGGAACATCCGGCTGCCCTCCCTGATCTGGAAGGTTCGTTTCACCAGGCCTTCATAATTGAAAAAATAGGCACCATCGGTAATGGATATGTCTCCGGTGGTGCTCAGCCGGCCGCTTTTGTCCATTTCCACCAGCAGGTTGGCCCGGCCACGGGCAGTGAGCTGGTCACCTGTGGCCGGGTCAATGATGGCAGTCAGCTCGGCATCGGGGGTGAGTTCCAGCTGTAGGCTGAGGTCATAGCCGAATACAGAGGTCTGATAGACATCCGCCTGGCTGGTATCTCCCTGAAATTCGGAAGGTTTGCTGTAAATGATGAAGCCTTCCTGGGTAATGGCCTCTTCCTCGCTGAGGGGGAGCGCAGTCAGCCGGGTGCCCGGAAGTGTTTGAGTATAAACATTAATTGAGGGAGATTCCAGCGGGCCCCTGATGCCTGCGTCTATACTGACCATTATTTTGCCATAGAACAGGTCATTGTCCTCCGGGCCCGTATTGAGGACCTGAAAAGCGGGAGCGGAGAAGTTAAGGTCCAGCCGGATATCTTCGAGGTATTTGTGCGTAACCCTTCCTTGCAGCACTGCCCTTCGGTTGTCCGGGTCCAGTAATTCCATGCGCCCGATATCAATGGAGTTTTCCCGCAGCTGAATGGTGTGGCTGGGTACGATATAGCGCGATTGGAGGTATTTGACAAAAGCGGAAACGCTGTCAAGGCTGACGGAGCCTACTATCTCCGGTTTATTGACGGTGCCACCAATTTCCAACCGGGCGCTCAGGGTTCCCTGGCTGTTGCTGATCCATTCTCCGGCGAAAAGGTCGGCCAGGGCCATTTGCAGGCGGCCGATCCTGAGGTTAAACCCCAACTGTTGGTTGGCCAGGCCGTAGCGGCCGGCCAGGGAAAAAGCATTTTGCCGGCCTGACAATTGAGCGCTGAGTTCCAATTCTTCCCGGCCGGGGCTGGGCGCGGCATACAGTTTGAGTTCTCCAACTTCCTGGCTGTCGATCATCAGCTGGCTGATATTCAGGTTGGCCTCGTAAACGAAAGTGGTGTCCGGCCGGCTGATGGCTACCCGCCCTTCCAGAGCACCGCTGAGGAATTCCTCCTCCAGCCCGGCCAGGCGCGAAAGTTCTACCAGCCGGAACTGGTTGAAGGAAATATCGATGGGAGCAAAGGAGGTACTGTCTGCTTCCTCCCGGCTTTGTACCCGGAAAACCTGCCGGTTGCGGGCAAACTTGAGGCCATCCACCCTGAGATAAGAAGGGGAGAAGGCGATATCATTGTTTTCCGGAATGGACCAGTCGTTTCCATTGAGTACTAAAGGATTGAGTAGCTGGAGGTGGTAACGGCTGCCGGAAGCCGCCATCAGCCCCTGAAGGGCCAGTTTCTGGCCGGCGGTATCGTCCTGAATATTGACTGTGAAAAGGAGGCTGTCCCGGAACATGCGCGTTGTGGCCTCACTGTAGGCGAGGACGGACTGCCCGTCGCTGAGGAGGCCATCAAAAGAAAGGTTACCCTCAAGCTCTTCCGGGTCGCCTTGAAACGACAGCAGGATACTGTCGAATTGCAGGCCATTGTAGCGCAGCAACGGTGCTCTGCCTTTGAACTCCAGCAACCGTTCTTCACTGTTAAACCTTCCCAGGAAGCTGACGGTGTCCAGGCTCTGTAATTCCGGCAGGAAGATGCGCGCCAGGCGAACCGGCCGGGATAGGCTGGCGGAAAACTGAAAGTCCTGGCTGTCATACTGAGGCGGCACCAGCAGGCTGTCGGCCGCGGCATCCTGCTGTATGAAGCGCTTAATGGGGAAAAACCCATCGACGAATTCAAGGAGCAGGCCGTAGAGCTCTTCGATGCGGTATCTGCCTTCGAGCTCCGCTTTGGCAATGTCGGATTCCAGGTTTACCACCCGGCTGCCGGGCGCCTTCTCATAGGCATTGAGTATGATGCTGTCCGTATAATATTTTAGTTTTTCATCGGCTATGGCCAGCCGGCGCAGAGCGGCAAAACCGGAAAGGTTGTCCAGGCTGTTGCCACTGAAGCGGGCTTCGGCCCTGGTGCTCAGGCGCAGAGCGGTAGGGTAGAAGTTGAGATAGCCTAGTTCTGCTGTGTCCAGAACGGCGGTAAAGTTCATTTCCGGAATGCTGTCGTTAAAATCCGCCAGGCCATCGAACTGAAAGCAGAGGTGAGGGTCATCGACGTTGACTTTGCCTTCGAACCGGCGTTGTTCAAAGTTGCCGGCCAACTGGATATCCTGGTATTCATAATTGTGCAGGGTAATGGACTGAACAGTGGCATCCACTCTGGCGGAGAGGCTGTCCAGGGAAAGGCCGCTGCCGTTGGCTTCCAGCTTCATTGAGGCTACCCCGAAAGTACTGGTGTCTCCCAGTATCGCCCCAAGCCCGAGGCCCGAAAGGGTGGCGCTTCCTTCATAGCTGGCATTGCTGTAGGCGGGGTTGAAATGAAGGCGGACACTCTCTTCGAGCTCCCCCTGTTCGGATTGCAGCCGCCCGGCCAGGGAAAATTTGCGGATCGTCCCTTCGAACTGGCCATTGTACTGGATTTTTCCCAACGCGATAAGAGGCCGGGGGAGGCCGCCTTCCACAAAGCCCGCCAATTCGGAAGGCTGGGTGTGCAGTTCTTTTATTTCGACCTGAAACCGGGCCTTTTCCACATCCGGGAGGCCTATGGCTGTGGCCTTTCCGCTGAAAGAGGTGTAACCATCGGTTTGAATTCTCAAACCACGGGTGAAAAGGCTGTCGATATGCCCGCCCACGTAACCTTTCAGCCGGATGGCTCCCATATTGGCCAGCCCCGGCGGGAGCCCCAGGCCTTCTGTTGTCTGGTTCAGGCCGGAATAGGAGGCCTGCAATTCCAGGACATTGATGCCAAAGGCCAGGGCTCCCACCTCCGGTAGCCCCCGTACGCTGCCGCTGATCCGGCAGTACAGGGCGCGGTCGAGGGCGGCATAAAGCTGCGAAGTGGATAAGTCGCTCACCTTGCCCTGCAGCTTGCCGCTCAGCCGGGCTTTACCCGAGTAACCGGCCTTGAGATAGGGCAACGGCCCGCTCCAGTATTGGATATCTTGCGGAGCGAAATAGGAGGGAGCAATTTCCACCTCCATAAATACTTCATCGACAAAGTTGGCCAGGCTGCCGAATTCGGGAAAGCTCAGCCGGGCAAAGGAGGGGGCCAGTTGGCTGCCGGATGTTTCCAGGCTTATTCCGGAAAGCGTGATGTCTTCGGGGCTCATGTGGAAGGCCCCGCCCAGCCGGCGGAGGCCGAATCCGTTCATCTCCCGGAAGGCCAGCTGCCGGACGTTTGCGGACAGAGCGGTGTCCGCCCAGCTAAAGGCATCCATCCCAATTTGTATGCTATCTATATTTATGTGAGAAGGGTCGAACTGCCCGGAAGGGCCGGGAGGGCGGCTGAAATCGTCATAGGCGAAGCCTATATTTTCTACTTCAAATTGTTCTGCGGCCAATGTCCATCCCGGGAAAGGGAACTCCGGGCCGGAAGTGGTGTCAGTGGCCACCGGCGAGGGCTGCTCCGTCCGGGAATGAGTGGCGAAATTGCAAAAGCTGTTCTTCAGCTGTATTTTTCCGATGTCAACACGCTGTTCCGGAAGGTTCAACTCCCGAAGAGCGCCGGAAAAATCACCTACTTTAACATACAGGCTGCTGTGGCTGGCCGAGTCTTCCAGGCTGAACCTGGTTTCAGAAATACTAATCTGTTTTAGATCAAACTTCCAGGGAGAAGAAGCCTGGCTGGTGTCCGGCTGGGGGCTGGTAAAAGCGTCGATAATGAACTGAAAGTTGTAAACGCTGTCCTGGCCGCGGTTAAGGTTGGCTACCGTATTGTCCAGGTGGATGCTGCTGGCCACGAGTTCCTGGCTGAAGGGGGCAAAAAGGCTGAGCCGGGTTTCCAGCCGGCCGGCGTAGAGCAGAGTGTCCCCCTTGAGATCTTCTAGATAGACCCCCTCCAGCAGAACCCGGTTGAAGAATTTCAATTCGATATTTTGAATGGAGAAAGGAGTTTGGAGGCGGCGGGAGAGGTATTCTGTAGCCTTATCGGCTATCCTTTTCTGCACGGCCGGCTGTTGGATGGCAACCCAAAAGATGAGCAAAAGCAAAAGGATGGTACCGAGGATAATGGCGAATATCCTGCCGGTTTTTCGTAGTATGCTTTGCCATCTTATCAACTGAGGAAGATTTTGCATGTATATTAAGCCGCCCTGCATCGAACCAGAGAAATGCAGGGCGGCCGACATTCGAATGCCTATTTAAATAACGATATGCGGCAGGTGAAGTTCGTTACGCTGAATAACAGCTTTGGCCAGTACCTATTTCTCTTCTTTCCCGAGCTGCTCCTTTACGGCTTCGGGGATCAGCTCGCCCAGGGCGCCTTCCTGCCCGGGGTTGTTTTCCATGAAGGCCCAGGCGTCCGAGCCGGTCGGAGCAATGGCGAACATGGTCTTGTCGGCCTGTATGTCGAAGCTGTTGTCCTCCTTGTTATATTTCACATTGTCTCTGCCGTAAGCCGCTTCGAAACTGTCCTGAAGCATATTGACCATACTGGAATCCTGATAAGATTGGGAAGTAAAGCGGATATTCATGCCGGCACTGTAATTGACCAGCGCAAAGCGTTCGCCTTCAAAATTAACGGGCTCGGAGATGCTGTTAACTTTGAAATTCTTCATCTGAAACTCCATGCCGTTGCCTTCCATATCGGCAAAGAGCTGCACCATGTCTTCTTTCGTCGTCAAATTGAACAACTTCGGATAGACCATATCCACCACCTTGTTCCAGTCTTTGGCCTCCGTGGCCCGGAAGTACTCATCGAGCCGTTGCTGAATGGCTTTGGTGTCGTTGTTTTGCGCCAGGGCAGTGGCGGATATGCCTATGAGCAAAATGAGAAGTGTAATTGATTTTTGCATGGTTGTTTTTTAAGCCTCCCCCAGCCCCTCCGAAGGAGGGGAGTTATTCTTCGATATGAGGGGAAATGCCAAATTTAAGTATAATTTACCTTACAACGTTTTCAGGTATTCGATCACTGCTTTCCGTTCCTCATCCGATAATTTATCGCCAAAATAATGGCCTTTATTGCTGTACCCCGGTACAGTGGTGTCGAAAGTCCATTCGCCTTCCGGTTTTTCGGGCGTGCGGTAGTTCCAGCCCAGTTTCTGGTAGTTGTAGTCGTCACTGCGGCCGCTGCGGCTCCAGTAGGTGGGGCGTTGGGAGCTGTCGAGCAGGGCCTCAATGGTGGGCACCGAGCCATTGTGCAGGTAGGGGGCGCTGGCCCAGATACCGTCGAGAGGCGGGGCGACGTAGCCCAGGTTGGGTTCGAAATAGGCGCGGGGTTCGGTGTTGGCGAACCAACTGCTGTTGTACCACTTGACGATGCCGGAGTTAAAGGCATAGTTGGCGTACAGGGGGTCTGTTTTCACCACGGCGAGAGAGATGAGCTTATTGGGGTAGCTTTCTTCATTGCCGTAGGCGCCGTGGCAACCGCTGCAGTGCTCGTTGAATACCGTTTCGCCCCTCGCGGCCAGTTGCTCATCCACCGGGCCGGGGTAGAAGGGGGGCTCCAGCTCTTTGAGCCAGGCCACCACATCTTTAAAATGGTTGATGGCCTGTCGGGCGGCAGTGCTGTCCGGAATACCCAGCACGGAGGCCTGGAAGAGGAGTTTGGTGAAATCGCCCCGGCCGATGCCGTTGTAGTACAGGGCGTTCTTTTTTTTGACATTCCACAGAGGTGGCACATCGGTGGCGATGGTATAGTCCATCAATTCGTAATTGGGGGCTTCCCGGTAGGTGAGGTCGGCCGGGTTGCGGTGGTTCATGCAGGCCTCCGCCAGGCGGAAGGCCGGGTTGGCGCCGGGCTGGTTGGTTTGGATGTAAGGCGCCATTTCGCGGAAGTAGTTGGAGAAATCTTCAAAGGCTATCCATTCCTCATCCTCTTTTTTGTATTTGAGCCCGACGCCCAGGCGCATCATTTTTGCCATGGGCGTTAAGCTTTTTCGATAATCGGAAAAGCTATTGCCCAGCCCCAGGATGACTTCGCCATTGAGCTTACCGGCGTGGCAGGTGAAGCAATTGCCGTTGACTACCTTCACCCCATTGGGGGCGGCAAAGACCGTGGCGCTGTATCCGACATTGGCATTGTCTCCTTCCCGGCGCAGCACCGTATCCGGCTGGTTGCTCATTTTCTTTTTGAAGAAATCATAGGGCACGCCCGAGCCGATGTAGTCGCCATAGATCAGGTAGTTGAGGCCGGCCGTGGGGTCACCTCCTTCCTGCTGCTCGGAGGCGGGCAGGCGCTTGACTTTCCAGCTGCTGTCCACCCTGGCGCCGGGCAGCTCCCGGTAGGCGTTGCAGGCAATGAGGGTGGCCATGAGGGTGAATATCAGGATCTTTCGCATGGGTATTACACTTCTTTACTCAGGATAACCGATTTGAGGGGAGAAGTGTTGTGCAGAGGGCTTTATGGGCCTGTTCCGTACCCTTCTTCGTAGGCAGAAGCCCACTTCGAGGGGCGGAGGCCTACGGCACGGACGATGCTACCTTGTGGCTTCATCCACCAGTATTTCGTCCCTGCAGTACTTTGAAAAATCGGCCGAAAATCCTTGATTTTGCCTCGATCCTAAAGGAAGATCAAGGATTTTCGCCCTTTCATCCTTTAGGATCGGGGCAAAAAAGGGGGAAAATCCGGCTTTTTACAGAATTTTACCGTTCAGCCCCTGATTCGCATGACTCATGTAATAATCAAACCCAGGCGGCTATGCTAACGCATCAGGCTCACCTTCTTGGCCTGTACTCCCTCTTCCGTCTGCAGGCGGATGAGGTAGAGGCCGGAACTCAGTTGCTGCCCGCCGTCATCCGTGCTGTTCCAGCTGAAGTCCTGGTAGCCGGCGTCGAGGTAGCCGGAGTGCAGGGTAGCCACCCGCCTGCCGTTGAGGTTGAACACCTCCAGCGTTGCCGGGCCGGCTTTGGTCAGGTTCAAGCGGACAGACACCTGATCCCGGAAAGGGTTGGGGCTTACTGCCAGCTGTTGGGCCTCCGTTGTGGCTCCCTCGCCCGGGTTGACGGGCCGTGGGTTGGCGCCTGTACAGCAAACTACCACTCCGTTGTTCAGGGCATCGATCAGCAGGTTCACCTGGCCGATGAGGTAATCGGCGTCGTTCGAGGGGATGTCGCCGTTGCCCTCCTGATAGTCCACGTAATCAATGACACTGTTCAGGGTACTGATGACATAACTGATGGGGTAATCGTTACAGAACCGGTAAACCGCCTTGTCCAGCCTGGTGTTGATGGCCCTTTTCATACCGGACGACAGGCCCAGCCCCTCGACGTAGCCCTTCAGGCTCTCCACTGCGGTATTGATGCAGACATCCGGGTCGCAGGCATCCGGGATCCCATCTCCGTCCAGGTCTCCCACCCCGGAGGTTGGAGTATCCACTACGCACACCATTACCGGCAACAATTCGCTTACGCACCCTGTGGTTAAGTCTCGGTAAGCGCCGTAGAAAGTCGTGCCCTCAATTATCATCGGCTCGAAAAAGTTGTCCGTACTGGCATACCGTTCCATCTTTTGATCTGCATCAAACCACAATACTTCCTGTCCCGGAGGCAGGTTTTGCAAAATAAGGGCGGCCTGTTGCCCAGCCTGCACCGCGATCACCGAAGCCGGGTCAAGCGTGGGGGCAGGCGAGGGCGGCGCATTGAAACAACCCGGGCAGGCTTCAAAGAGCCAGCCGGAGTTGCCAAAAACATCGTCTGAGTTGGCGCCGTATTCAAAGTAGTGCCGGTGGCGGCGATGTCGGTCATATACAGAAAATCGAGGCAGATGGGGTCGCCGTCTTTGTGCAGCGTAGCCTCCATCCCCAGGTTGGAGGACCGTAATTCGATCGGGGAAGCCGCCGTAGCCTTCGGCGATGAAGTTGCCGAGGGGGGGTGATGGTTTGGGTGGAGAAGGAGGACAGTTCGTAGGTGCAGTATGGAGAGAAGGTGATTTGCTCAAATTCATTATCCCCTGAGATTGATCCATTACCGAAAAAAGTAACGGTCTTAAAAAACGATGGCTGTGTTGAGGAAGAGCCAATGTTTCCATCACCCCAGAAAGTGACCTCGTTGAAGGAGGAAGGTTGGGCTGAGTTCAAGTTGATTCTTCCGTCTTGTAGAAACTCTGCTTCATTTACTGTACTGCTGAAATTACTTGTATACCTATAACCAGTCAGTTTACCGGTAATATTACAATTTGTAACACCCCCACCAGTAACATTTGTAGAAAGTATAGCCGGGTGAATATAGGTCACCAGCAAACACATGGGATGTCCCTGCGTCCAATAAATCAGGATACGCGTAAAATGACCATGCGGACGACAGAGTTGTACAAGTACAGGCCTCTCCCCCTGAAGAGAAGATTTCTTCAACCCTGACCTCATTCCCATTGGTGCGGATGATACCATCATTATGGTCAACGGAGCCGTTGACATTGAAGGCATCAAGGAATGTCCATTCTGCCGCCAACTCCGTCAAAAGACACATTGACCGTGAAGGCATCAAGGAAAATACCTATTCGCCGCTGCCCCGCTAAAAGACACAGTAATGGACTGTCCTGCTAAAGATATCGTTTGGTAAATGGTTGGGTACTATAGAAATAACACTTCCGATTGAAACACATCTCCGGAGATAAAACCAAGGACCCATAGATGATAAAGTTGGATTACTTAAGTAGGATCAGCCGTGGTAAAAAACTGGGGGTATTCTGAACACCTTGCCAACTCATATCCTGGCAATAAGCGATGTCATTATTGATCCTTACAGAGTCAAAAGTAGAAAAGGAATTGGCGTCGAAAAAAACGTTATCGAAAGGGGATGGTAGGCATTCGCCGCCATACCCCACCACTACTCAATGACCAATGGGCAATATCGCTCCAGTTGCCACCTCCCCCTGACCCAATAAAGGTCTCTGGAAGCTGAAGGCGAAAAAATCCCAGCCTGAATTTCCGCCCAGGTCAACGCTATTGGCTGTAATCATTCCGCCTCCGCTAACGGAGCCCCATAGCTGTTACAACTGTATTGTAAGGTGAGGTTTTCCCCTGAAGTGTTCAGATAAGCAGGGAATTTATATCGCCAGAGGTTAATGTAATATAGTTGCCACAATCAGCCCCACTGGCATTGATGGCTACCTCCTGGTAAAATTGTAGTGGTTTGATAGAATCCATACAAGGACCCTGGCGCCAGGTTATGCAGTCATATAAAATCATTGTTACCTGAAATGGAACCACCAGCGAAAAATGTAACAGTGTTAAAGAAAGAGGGCTGTGTTGAGGAAGAGCTAATGATTCCATTCTCCCAAAAGGTGACCTTATTGAAGGAGGAAGGTTGGCTGAGTTCAAGTTGATTCTTCCGTCTTGTAGAAATTCTGCTTCATTCACTGTACTGCTGAAATTACTTGTAGCTCTATAACCAATCAGTTTACCGGTAATTTACAATTTGTAACACCCCCACCAGTAACATCGTAGAAAGTATAGCCAGGAGAATAGAGGTCACTTAGGCAAACACATGAGATGTCCCTGCGTCCAACAAATCAGGATACGCGTAAAAATGGCGCGCGTGGACGACAGAGTTATACAAGTACAGTGCCTCTCCACCTGAAGAGAAGTCTTCTTCAATCCTGACCTCATTCCCATTGGTGCGGATGATACCATCATCATAAAAAACGGAGCCACTGACAGTGAAGGCATCAAGGAAGGTCCACCTCGCTGCCAACTCATGCTAAAAGACACAGAGCCTTGACAGTGAAGGCATCAAGGAAGGTCCATTCGCCGTCAAAACCATCAAAACCACAGGCATCAATAATGGACTGTCCTGCTGAAAAAATAGTCTGACTTTCTTGGAAACGCCCTAAAATGCACTACTCCCGCATTGCTCCCACGCATCTCTGGATTTAGGGTTAATGACCCATAAATCCATAATTGCTTATCAATGGAACCCGAAAGAGAAGCGTTCTCAACTCCATCCAAAATCAAATTTCTGCAATAGATAATAGTCGAGTCGATCGTCACTGAGCCGCCTGGAGAAAGGGAATTACGTCAAAAAATACACATTATCCATCGAGGTTGGCACCTGGTCATGAAACACATTGCCGCCGGAGGTAGTCGCCCAGTGGTGGTTGTGGTCGCTCCAGAGCGTAGAGCCGCCCACCCAGTAGTAGTCGAGTGCGAAGAGTGGGGTGAATTGGAGAACAGAGAATCAAACAGGATGAGTGCGTACCTGGAGTAGATGTGAAAGGTTTTCATAAGATGTGATTTAATGGGGGCTCAAAGGAAATATACTATACTACGTGTTTTGCCACTAAGACATCAAAACACTAAGACAACACTAAGCCTTTGAGGGTATTCGTGGCTTGGCGTCTTTGTACCAGCTATATGCGTTTGGTTCCTTTATGAACAGTAGTAGGGAAAGCCCTTAATTTAATGAATAATAATATGTTTAACAATGATATATGTCATTACGCTAGTATGTCAACAGCTATTCTCGGTTTAGCATTTTTTTTGCCAAAATGCCGGATTAGTAAGCTCATTAGAGATTGCTAAGCCAAAGTGTGGATGTAAAAGGCGCTTTCCAATCCCTAAGGGCTTAGAAATCGAAATATGCTCTTAAAAAACCGTTAAGGTTTGGCCGGAGGGCTTGCGGGCACAGGAAAAATACGTTATACCCATAAGGGTTGTTGAGCGCCAAACTCATCATACCTGTATAATCATCACCCGATTCGATATATTATGAAGACCCACACCATCCTTGTGGCCTTGTTATGCCTGGCCCTCTCCTTACCCGCCATCAGCCAGAAAACTGTCATTCCCGCCACTTCTTTTGGAGAAGGAGGCCTGCCCTATTCCATCCTGGATATCCTGCAGGACAGCCGGGGCTATATGTGGTTTGCCTCCCTCAACGGGCTGGTCAAATACGACGGTTACACCTACACTGTGTATCAGCACGACCCTTACGACTCCACCAGCCTGGCGCACGATTTTGTATCCTGTATAATTGAAGACCGGCAGGACGGCGTCCTCTGGGTGGGCACCAATGACGGCCTCAGCCGGTTTGACCCCCGTACTGAAGTGTTCACCAACTATTTTCACGAGCCCGGAGACACCAGCAGCCTGCCGGGCAACATCATCATCCGCCTGGCACAGGGCGAGGAGGGAGATATCTGGGTGGGGACGCTGCAGAAGGGGTTGGGGCGCCTTCATAAAAAAACCGGCCGGTTCCGGAAATATCAATCCTTTCCCAGAGAAAACATCTGCCTTCTGGACGTTTGGGGCATTGTGCCGGATGGAGAACAATTGTGGCTGGGCACTGAGATGGGGATGTTTACCCTGGATATTATCTCTGGTGAGGCAGTGCCGGTATCGCTGACAGACGGAGGAAAGTCGGAGTGGGTGATCGCCATGAGGCGGCGCGATAAAGACAATATTCTCATACGCTACAGCTCTGGCGAAGAGTTTTTGTTCAACATCGCAGCACACACCCTGCGCCGGCTGGGCCGGGCAACCGAAGAAGCCTTGCAGGCCAGAGTTTTTCCATATACCGACCGGGAGGGTAATACCTGGACGGCCAGGGACCAGGGCGGTTTTACGGTGGAAAGCCCTTATTCACGAAAGTTCAGGCCTTTCGGCATCGAGTATGAAGGCGCCTCCTTCGGGCGGGCGAATCCCATTTTACATACCGCAGATGGCGCTTTCTGGGTAGCCAGCGACGGCAATGGCCTGTTGCATATTGATGGCCGCACCGGTGAACGCAGGCGCTTTTATGAACCGGACGGCGGGCCCTTCAACTGCGCCTATTCTCTGGCGCCTGGCCCGGAGAATTCCGTCTGGGCACTGTCTGGTGGGAAGCTGTGGTGCATTGGCCCCGGGGGAGAGGTGGCCCGGGAAGTGGACTTCCCTGACGGTGCGTTCTTCCCTTCCATAATAATGACGGATTCACGGGGCTGGGTTTGGGCCGGCAGTTTTCAACAGGGAGTGGCGGTTTACCAACCTGAGGAAGGGATATTTCGTTATTTCTGCCGTGATTACAGCCTTCCGGACAGCAAGGGCCACAACCAGATCGGTGACCTTCTGGAAGACAGCAGGGGAAACATCTGGGTGGGCACCTACGGCGGCGGCTTGTATTTGGTGGACCCGCAAACGTTGGCCTGGAAAAATTTTCAGTTTGACCTCCAGAACCTCAACAGCCTGGCCAACAACCAGGTTAACAGCCTATTTGAAGATACGCAGGGCAATTTATGGATTGGCACCGGGCGTGGGCTGAGCCGCCTGAAGTGGAACGGAGGGGCGCCCATCTTCACCACCTGGACTACCGAAAATTCAGGCTTGCCCAACAACCGGGTGTTCGGTATTTTGCAGGACAACCGCGGGCAGTACTGGCTCAGCACCGATGGGGGTATCGCGTGCTTCAATGCCAAAGAGGAACACTTTACCGTTTTTTCCAGCCACGACGGTTTCCGGGGGGTATTTATGGAGCAAGGGGATTTCAAGTATCAGAGCCCGAATGGCGATATGTATTTCTACGGTGACAGCGGTACGGTCACTTTTCATCCGGACAGCCTCGCTTACAATCCTTACTTGCCGGAAGTCGTCCTGACAGGGCTCAGGATCGATAACAAGGAAGTACAGCCGGGCGGTGAACATGGCATCCTTAGCCAGAGTATTGGCTTTACGGATGAGTTGCACCTGGCGTGGTGGCAAAACAACCTGACTTTCGAATTTGCTGCTCTCAGCCTGGCTGTTCCCGAGAAGAACCGTTACCGCTACCGGCTGAAAGGGCACGATAAAGATTGGGTGGAAACCGGGGCAGCCAAACGTTACGCCAACTACAATAACCTGGCGCCGGGCAGCTATGTCCTGGAAGTTTTGGCAAGTAACAACGATGGCGTATGGAGCGAATCGCCTTTAAGCCTGCCACTCACCATATCCCCTCCCTGGTGGAAAAGCTGGTGGGCCTATACCGCTTACACTTTGGCCTTTCTGCTCCTGGCCTATAGCCTGTACCGATTCCAGCTCCACCGGCGCCTGGAGCAGCGGGAAGCCGAACGGCTGAAGGAAATGGATGTTCTCAAAACCAAGCTATACACCAATATTACTCATGAGTTCCGTACGCCCCTCTCGATCATCACCGGTATGGCTACCCGCATTAAAGACAACCCCGGGGAATGGCTGGATGATGGAGTGGCTATGATCCAACGCAATACCGGCCGGCTCCTCCAGTTGGTCAACCAGATGCTGGAACTGGCCCGCCTGGAATCGGGAAATCTGCCCGTCAACAACATCCGGGCCGATGTGATCCCCTTTATTCGTTACCTCACCGAGTCTTTTGAAGCATTTGCCGGCAGCAAGGATATCGCCATACACCTCATTCCGGCAGCCGGTGCTCTTGAGATGGATTTCGATCCGGAAAAATTACAGCAGGTTTTGTCCAACCTGTTGTCCAATGCCATAAAATTCACACCGGAAGGCGGCCACGTTTACGTATTGGCCCAAACCGATACCTACCAGGGTGCGCCGGCGCTCAGGCTTCAGGTCAGAGATACCGGCATCGGCATTCCGGAAGAGAAGCTGGGTGCCATTTTCGACCGTTTTTACCAGGCTGACAATACCAGTACCCGCCGGGCGGAAGGAACGGGCATCGGCCTTTCGGTAGCCCGCGAACTCACCCGGCTGATGGGAGGTGAACTGGTGGCGGAAAGCCGGCTTCAGCAGGGAACTGCTTTTACTGCTTTTTTGCCGGTTACCCTCAAGGCTTTTCCCGGGGAGGCCTTACCTGGCCGGGCGCCTTACTTCTCAACCCCTCAACCCATTGGAGGCGCCATTGTGGAAAATGGGGCAAAGGGTGTGCCGTCAATACTGTTGGTGGAAGACAATGCCGATGTCATTCGTTATCTGTCTTCCTGCCTTGGGGAGGCTTATCGGTTACTCATAGCCCCCAATGGCAGAGAGGGCCTGGAGATGGCCATTACCAATATGCCAGACCTGGTCATCAGCGATATCATGATGCCGGAAATGGATGGCTACGATCTGTGCAGCCGATTGAAAGAGGATGAGCGGACGAGCCATATTCCCATCATATTGCTGACGGCAAAAGCTGACCGGCGCTCGAAAATAGATGGGCTGAAATGTGGGGCGGATGCCTACCTGGCCAAACCATTTGAGGAAGAGGAAATGCATATTCGGATACAGAAACTTCTGGAATTGCGCCGCCGGCTGCAGGCACATTACCGGGCCCGCCTCACCGGAGAGGAAGGGGGCGGCCGGGAGGAGGAGGCCGAGATCCCCGCTGACCCCTTCCTCGAGAAGGTCCGGGCTATCATTGAAAGCCACCTGCACGACAACAATTTTTCGGTCGGGCAACTTTGCCGGGAAGCCGGCATGAGCCATTCTCAGTTGCACCGAAAGCTGTCTGCCCTTACCGGGCAGTCGGCTACCTATTTCATCCGCTACCTGCGCCTGCAACACGCCCGTAAATTATTGAAAGACCCGGCCCTGACGGTGGCGGCGGTGGCATACGATACCGGCTTCAGCGACCCGGACTACTTCTCCAAAGTGTTTCGCAAGGAGTTCGGTAAAACGCCATCGGAATTCCGGGAGAACGGGGCAAAAGGGTAATCAATTAATTCAAGTTGAGATGTACTAACCAGTCGGCCCAAAATCCTTGATTTTGCCCCGGCTTCCGAAATGAATTCGGAACAGGCTCTGAAGGGTGATCAAGCATTTTTGGCCTTTGCTCCCTTCAGAGGTGGGGCAAACAAAGGCCGGAAATGGTTGATCGCAACTTAGATCAATCAGGTATTATCCCCTTGTGGTTGCAAAATGCCAGCCACAAAGTCAAAGCACCGGAAAACCAATAATACCGAAAAACCACAATACCGGAATTCTCTGAGAAACCACGTAAACACAATACTATTACCGGATTTGCAATGATATTCCGGTAAAAAGACAGCTCAGTAGGGGGGAATTGACAGATGGTTACAGGATGGCCTGGCGAATATCGGGCACTTTTACAGCAGTTGTAATAAATCACCGATTGTTAACCAAAACTCAAAACCATGAAGACCATTTTGTGTAATGTCATTCTGAGCTTGTTGTTATTCAATACAGCTTTTTCCGCAGGCCCTGTCTTCCGGGTGAATGTGGTGGATGGAGAGGCGGCGGTCGTCGTCCAGTTGGCCAACCTGGAAAAAACACGCACCGAGGTGTTCCTGAAAACGATCGACGGACGCCTTTGGTATTCCGATTTCATCAGTGGTGAGAACGGGCATTCCCTGAAGCTGGATCTGGAGGGGATGGAGGAAGGAGCCTACCTGCTGGGAGTTTCCGGTAAAAAGGTAAAGGCAGTGAAAGCGTTTGTCTTTTCTGCCGGTAGCATCCATTTTTTTGAACAACAGGACGACGGAACATCTGCAAACGGCATGAGCCGCAATGTCAGCCAGCCGCTGGGGTACAAAGAAAAGGTAGTTGCCAACATCAGCGCTTCCAGCCGGGGCGAGTTCCTCAATGTTCAGCTGTCGAACCTGAAGTCGAACCCCGTGCAAGCCCGAATTACCAGCCTTTCAGGCCTCAACTGGCACCGGGAGCACCAGGAAACGCGCAACGGCTTTTCCAAAAATTACATCACGGAAGGGATGCCGGAGGGCGATTATTACCTGTACCTGAAGTCGGGAGCAACTGAGATCATCCAGTTTTTTAGCGTTAGGGAAGGACAGCTCGCTCTTGGGGATCTGCTGCGGGCAGAAGTTCCGGCGGGTTCCAGGAGTTAATTGCCCGTGTTGGCTGTAGCTCAGCCAGGCCTTCGCCCGCCGTAGCGGCAGCTTCTGCCCCCAAAGGCGGGTAAACTGGATGGTTGGTTGAATTGCTGATTGGTTTACCAGGCATCCAAACATTCTAAGTTTCATACATTACTCCCGTTCGGCTCAGGTAAGGCAGGTTTTATTTGATAATATGACTCATGCGAATTAGGGCTAAATTGCCCAAAAGCTAATATCCTTCGTTTTAGTTAGCCCCTGATTCGCATGACTCATGCGAATCAAAAAGACTGCAGGATATCTGCCGGGCTGGGGCTGCTGGCCAGCAAATCTTCGATGACGACCAGTTCCAGGAAGTGTTTGCGGCGGTCGAAGGAATCCGTATAGGCCTCATTGAAGTAAAACTGCAGGTCATCAAAAAGCGAGCACCGGATGAGCTGGTAATTGTCTTCCCGGGGGTCATATACTGTCATGAGGTAGTTATTGGCCTGCAGGCGGGGCGAGCAGAGCAGAAATACCGGATAGTCGAGGTAAGGGGCGTGCCAGAACCCGAACAGGTTGGCTTCGAAAAGCGGGTAGTACAGTTTCTGGCTCCAGAGGTTGTTGTTGAGGAGGAATTGCTGCAGGGCCTCCAGCCTGGCTTCCATTTTTGTGAGGGGGACATCCGATGAAGAGAGCCGGGTGTAGGGTTGCCATCCGCGGTGGCCGAGGTCGTAATATTCGATGTCTTCCAGCCTGCCGATGCGCAGTTTGTAATCGAAACGGGGGTAGCCCGGGACCACATAGCCCGGATAGAAGAAATCCAGGCCACGCTGCATGCTGAAGTCGATCTCCATCAGCATGGTGAAGAACCCCAGGCTGTATTTGCTGTAAGCGGGGTCATAAATGCCCAGGATGCTGGCCGCGCTGTTCTTGCCGAGGTCAAAAAAGCTGAGGGCAACCAACCGGCTTCCGTCATAGACGGCCACTTCGTATGTGTTGTAAATGTTGAAATCCTCACCGTCCAGCAGGGAATCTTTCAGAGAGGGCGCCAGAATGCCCGGGAAGGAAGCCTTGTAGCGCCGGTAGAGCTGCTCTTTTTCAGGAGTGAGAGAGGCAGGCCTTATCCGGTAGCGGAACTGCTGCTGGTTTCGCCGGAGTAATTTTCGAAGGCTTTTCCGAAACTGGTAGCTCTTCAGAGGAAGGCGAATCCAGACAGCTGAGTAAAAGGTGCGCCCAAAGCAAAGGAAGTGAGTAGTAAAGATGGTCTGCCCCATTCGATACCAGCCTTTGGCCAGATAGGCATCGAGTTCTTCGGGTGTCATCACTTCCGGGTAGTGCTTCTCTGCAAACATGTTCACCGCTTGAAATATTGGGGCTGTAAGCTAATAATAATTTTAAAAACAACCTTCACACCGGTGCAATTTGCATCAGGGTGGCCAATGCTTCTTCCAGCGTACAGGATTCGTTCAGGATGTCAAAAACGGCTGCCGGGATTTTGAAGGCCGGGCCGGTGGAGCGTATGGCCTGCCGGTAGGTGCTGAGATGGTCAATGCCCAGGCCGAAAAACCGGCAGTTATACACCTGGAATTTCATCTTTACGGGGTCGAATACCGTGACCGGGCAGAGGGACTCCTTGTGTTTGGAATCGGGCAGTAAAAAGCAGGGATGTTCCAGAAAAGGGTAGGGGCGGCTGTCGTAAAAGCGAATGTCAAAAAAACGGTAATCAAACAGCTGGCTCCTGACGCCGCGGGCTTTAAGGGCCTCCTGCAGGCCTCTGAGCTGGCGGCGAAGGTAGTGAATGGGAATGTCATTTTCCTGCAATTCAGAGAAAGGCTTCCAACTGCTGCTTTTCAGTTCGAAATACTCGAGGGGGCCAATGCGGTGTTTGTAATCAAATTCTGCATTGCCCGGCACGACGTATCCCGGATAATAGAAGCTGAGCCCTTGTTCCTGTGCGTAACTGATCTCCGCCAGCATTGTGAAGAAGCCAAGGCTGTATTTTCGGTAAGAGGGGTCGTAAATGCCCTGTTTGCTGTACATACTCCGATGGCCCATGTCGAAGAAACTGAAGGCGGCCAGTTGTTCGCCATCGTAAATGGTAACCTCCCGGGTGTCCAGGGCAAGGCGGCCTTTGCCATTGCTCAGGATATCTTCCGGGTCTCCGATGGCGCGCCGGGGAAATTCTTTTGCATATAGACTATTTACCCGCTGTTTGTCTTCGTCGAAAGAGGCCCGGCTGCCCACTTCGATGCGGAAAACGGCCGCATTGCGCCGCCACAACTTCCGCTGGCTCCTGGAAAACCGGTGGCCATCCAATGGCAACCGCGCCGGAATGGTGGAATAGACCCGTTTTTCCTGCTCGGGCCCGAAAAACATAAAGTGGGAGGTATAGACGGCCTGCCCCATGCACCGCCAACCGGCGGCAAGGTAGGCGTCTAACTCTTCAGGGCTCACTTTTTCCGGGTAACGGATTCGGGAAAACAAGGTTCAGTATTGCTGGTCAATGAAAATTACATATTGTAAAAGGCTTTTTGGGGTGGAAAAGTTCTGGCTGGAGCGGGTTCCTCGTGTGCCCTTTTTGGGTTTAGGGTTGATTGGGAGCTTTTGGGGGTTTAGGAGTTTAGAAGTATCCGCTGGTTTCCAGGGAACCCAAAACCCAAAAACTCAGGAAACCAGGAACCAGGAACCAGAAACCAGAAACCAGAAACCAGAAACCCGGAACCAGAAACCCGGAACCAGAAACCCGGAACCAGAAACCCGGAAAATACACCGGCCTCTGCTCTCCCATACACCTTTACACATAAGCACCTTTACACCTTTACACCTTTACACTCGTTCACCTCCTCCACCGGTAAACCGCCCCTGCGTTCCAGCGGGTGGACAGGCCGATGTTCCTGCCGGAAAGGATGCGGGCTCCTCCGAGCACGATTCCGACCCCGTCAACCAGGGGGAAATAGACTGTTCCTCCGATGCGGAGCCATTTGGCGCCGGAACCTCCGGACACCTGAGTGTCGGCGCCGCTGTTGAGGGTATTATAAGACTCGATCCAGGCTTCGGCGAAGTAAAGGCGGGCTCCGAATCCGGTGCGAAAAAGAATGGGAATGGCCGGTTTGAGCTCTTCGAGGAACTGGAAGTCAACGCCCGACTGAAGCTGGAAGAACCAGCCGGAGTTGGCAACGTACTGCCCCTGGAAGCGCCCCTGGAAATTAAAGGCGCGCAGCCCGATAGGCGTTTCCGTGTCTTTGGGGTAACCTGAAAGCGGAAAGCTGAGCCCAACAGAAGTGATCAGGTTGAGGTAACCGGAAGCATGTTTTTTGTACTCATTGCGGTATTTGATGAAAACTCCTCCATCCTGCAGGCCTCTGTTCACCTCGTCAATCCAGAGGTAGGGTACGGTAAAGATCAGGGAAAGGGTATCGGTAAAGCCGTGTTCGATGAAGAGGTTCACCGATTGGGTAGTCAGCCTGCTGTCCCGTTCCTCATTTCCGAAGAGATAGGTGTTGAAGGTTTCAGTGGAATATCCCAGGGCAATATCCGTAATGCCCCGCCCCGGCACAAACCCGCTGATGGGGCCCTGGGCATGGAGGAAAACGGGAATGGAAGCCAGCAGCAAACATAGATACAGGCCGGGAATGGAGATGAAAACATTATTCATTATTCAGGTGTTTTGAGGGCGTCGGGGGTAAAAGCGGTTACAAAGAAAAAGCAATTTGAATACAGAAGCCGTCGTTTGGATAACAAAAGGCAGTGACTGCCCCAAACCCGAAAAATTAGCCTATCTTTGAGGCCCAAAAAAAAGAAAAATTGGCAGACAGTTTAGTCATTATCCCAACTTATAACGAGAAGGAGAATATTGTTAGGATGATTGACACAATATTTTCCCTGGAAAAGGCCTTTCACATACTCATTGTGGATGATGGTTCCCCTGATGGAACCGCTGAGCTGGTTCGCCAAAAGCAAGAGGATCATGCCGGCCGGCTTTTTCTGATTGAGCGCAAGGGCAAGCTCGGACTGGGCACCGCTTACATTACCGGCTTCAAGTGGGGCCTTGACCGTGGGTATGATTATCTTTTTGAGATGGACGCCGATTTTTCCCACAATCCCAAAGACCTGGTGCGGCTTTATGCTGCCTGTGAAGAGGGGGGAGCCGATGTGGCCATTGGATCCCGTTATGTGAAGGGCGGCAGGTTGGAAAACTGGCCGTTCGACCGCATCTTTCTTTCTTTCGGGGCTTCTCTGTATGTTAAAATGATCACCTGGATGCCCGTGAATGACCCCACGGCGGGTTTCATCTGTTACCATCGCCGGGTGCTCTCTTCCATTGACCTGGATAAGATCCGCTTTGTGGGCTATGCCTTTCAGATCGAGATGAAATTTGCGGCTTATAAGCTGGGGTTCAGGATCGTGGAAGTGCCCATTACCTTTACCGACCGGATCGAAGGTTCGTCGAAAATGTCGAAAGGCATCGTCAAGGAAGCTGTGTGGGGGGTGTTGCAAATGCGTTTTCGCAGCTTTTTCTCCTCTTATGCACTGGAAGCGGTTGGATAATTGGCAGGGCAGGGGCTGTGGATAAATGGTTACATGGCTGCAGGGTTATATTTTTTTCCCTGCTTACTTATCCGGGGTAGTGCTTTGTTGTTTTAATTGGGAGGGTGTAGCTGACGGGGGCGATTTTTCTGAATGTCTATTCCCGGGGGTAATTCATCGAATGAATTAGGTGAGCCGAAGGTTGTTGCCTACATTCGTCCTTGCCGAAAAAATGCATTTTCTTATGATCATTTTCAGGGTTTTTTCCGAGAGTATTGCCCAGGCCTTTCTGCAGTTGCGTTCCAACCGGATGCGCAGTTTTTTATCTCTTTTAGGGATCTCCATCGGCATATTCTGTATCATCGGCGTGCTTTCAGCAGTGGATTCCCTGGAAGACAATGTGCGTGGCAGCCTGGAAAAACTGGGTAGCGATATCATTTATGTCAAAAAATGGCCGTGGAGAGATGCCAGTGGCGACTGGTGGAAGCTCATCAAGCGGCCCAACCCGGACTACCAGGATTATGAGGTGCTCAAAGAAAAGGCCCGGACTGCCGGCCTTGCTTCCTATCATGTAGTGATTGGTTTTAAAACGGTGAAGTTCGGCTCCAACAGTGTGGAAGGAGCGGTGCTGATCGGTTCCTCTTACGAGTTTGACGAAATGTTTAAACTCAATTATTACAAGGGGCGTTATTTCTCACCTAATGAATACCACTACGGGAGTAATAAGATGATAATAGGCTATAATGTGGCCGACGAATTGTTCGGTAACATTGAGCCGGTCGGCCGCACGGTCAAAATGATGGGCCGCAAGTATGAAGTCATCGGGGTGATCGAAAAAGCCGGCGATGACCTGCTCAACCCAATGGATTTTGACGATGTGATCATGGTCTCTTATCCCAATGCCCGCAACCTCGCCAACCTGAAAGCCAAACAAATATTCGATACCTCGGTAAACGTTAAGGCCGCTGAGGGCATCAGCCTTCAGCAACTAAAGGACGAGGTTCGGGGCATCCTCCGCGCCAAGCGCCGCCTCAAACCGATGGAAGATGACAATTTCGCACTCAATGAGCTTTCTATGATCTCCAGTGTTTTCGACAGCTTTTTCGGGGTGCTTAACCTCATTGGCATCATCATTGGTTTGTTCGCCATGCTGGTGGGGATCGTCAGTGTGGCCAACATCATGTTCGTTTCAGTAAAGGAACGGACTAATATAATCGGCATCAAGAAAGCCCTCGGAGCCAAGCGCTACGTCATCCTCCTCGAATTCCTGATAGAATCCATCATCCTCTGCGTGATCGGCGGCATTTTGGGGCTCGTACTGGTATCCTCCATTATCAAGGTGCTGTCCAACGTCATCGACTTCGAGATGTACCTTTCTTTCGGCAACATGGTGCTTGGGGTCGTCGTCTCCGTAATGGTCGGCATTGTTTCCGGCGCTATTCCCGCTATGCAGGCCTCACGGATGGACCCCGTGGAAGCGATGCGGCAGGGGTAAGGGGCCGGCCTGGGGTTACTGTTCCTGGTTTCTGAGTTTCTCGTTTCTGATTTACTGATATTTACCTGACTTGGGGTTAGAGCCTATGGTGTGGATGATGATCACTCCGTTGCCGCCCTCTCTGCCATACATGGCCAGTTCCGCAGGGTCCTTAAGCACTTCAACGGAGGCTATGTCATGGATACTTACAGCGCTTGCTGCATCATAATAGCTGCGCCCCAGCCAGACACCATCGACAATGTAAAGCGGAGGGCCGCCTCCCCGAATACTGATATTGTTTCCATTGAAGTGAACTCCAGGCACCCTTTCCAGGTAATCCGCCAGCGTATAGGCATCCTGAACGACAATGGTATCTGCTCCCGAATGGTAGCCTTTATCAGCTGTCTGCCCGGCGGGATGGGAGGTGGAGCAGGACATCAGCACCAATCCCAGAGTAAATGCCAGAACAGAAAAAATATATCGTTTCATGGTAATATTTTTATTTGGTCAAAATGAAAAAACCGCGAGCCCGGCAGGTATTCCCGCCTGCCTTGGCTTCTTCCGGCCCTTTTTATCTGTATAACAATCGGAGGGGCCGGCTCTATCCCAACAACCGGGAGATTAACGAAACTTTAGTATTCCAGAGGGGCTGGATGGGGGCTGTTGGGGTTTAGGAGTTTAGAGCCTGTAGGGGGGCATTAAGAGTTTAGAAGTTTAGGTTTTCTGGGGCTGTTTGGGGTTTAGAAGTTTAGGCCGGGATAGTTCAATTAAGTGTGTCCGCGTTAGGCTAACCCACTGGTTCTCAGGGAGGTCAGGAACACAGAAACCAGAAACGGGATAGTTCAATTAAGCGTGTCTGCTTCGCGCTAACCCGCTGGTTTCCAGTAAGCCAGGAACTCAGAAACAAGGAACTATGAACAGTCCCCCAGGAACTATGAACACTCCCTTTAGGCCCCGCATGGGGCCAACCGCAATACCAAAACACCGGAACACCACACTACCCAAATAGCGGTCAGGAACCAAAAATGGCCCTGCGGAGTTAAAAGAACACAAATGTGAACAAAAGCCGCCCTGTATTTGCGCTAATGCGGTAGCTTTACTAACTTTGCGGACGCCAAAGGAAAACCGGAGGAGTCCTAAGCCTTCCGGTTCCAATTTCCGGCTTCGGATTTTGGCATGGTCCCATAGTTCAAGGGATAGAATGTAGGTTTCCGGAGCCTAAGATCCAGGTTCGAATCCTGGTGGGACCACAAGACCGGATACGCCTGGTTGCATAAGCAGCCGGGCGTTTTTCGTTCTAAGGCTTCTTTTTCCTTTCTCAGGAGAATTACAGAAGGCGTAAAAACGACTGACTGCGTGTTGAAACCTGAGCCTGACTAAAGCTATAACCCGCGTCCCTCATACACCACACCTGCTGTCGGCGATTCCCAAAGCTCGACTTTATGGAGCAGCGGCAGCTGCGGCTTCAGCCGGCCCCATATCCAAACGGCGATGTGCTCGGCAGTGGGGTTTTCCAGGCCTTCCACCTCGTTGAGGGTGCGGTGGTCGAGCAGTGGTTCGATGGATCTCCATGCGGCTTTTATATCGCCAAAGTCCATCACCCAGCCCAGGTGGGGGTCCAGCCCGCCTTTCATCCAGAGGCGCAGGCGGTAGGTGTGGCCGTGCAGGCGGCGGCATTTGTGGGTTTCCGGCACGTTGGGCAGGTAGTGCGCCGCGTCGAAAGTGAATTCCTTGAAAATTTCCATGACGGCAAAAATGAGGTTATTGAAAGAACGGGCCAATGATAATTGTCATTGTGGCCGGCCTCCCTGTTTCTGTTCCGAAAGCTGCTCCAGCGCCTGCTGCAGCCGCTCCAGAGCCTGCGAGGCCTCCCCGAAACGCTTCTGCCCCGTGGCATTGAGGTAGTCGTCGAAAGCCTGTTGCGCCTGCTGGATAAGTGCTTCCGTCGTTTGTACGCCGGCGGAGGTTTGCCTTTCGGTGTGTTTTTCGGGAGGGGCTTCCTCAAAGAGCCCTTCCAGTGCCTCGTTAAACGTCTGGGCATAGCTGAGCTTGTCGTCGTGCATGACGCAGACCAGGCGCAGCTCGGGGTAAGCGGCGGTCTCCGCCTGCAGATATATCGGCTCCACGTAGAGGATGGTATTCTCAATGGGGATGGCCAGCACATTACCGCGGATGACCCGTGAGCCGCGCTGGTCCCAGAGAGAAAGCTGCCCGGAAAGGAAGCTGTTCTGGTCGATCTTGGTCTCCACTTGCTGCGGGCCGAGGATGCGTTTTTCCTTGGGAAAACTGTAGGCCAGGAACCTCCCGTAATTATCAGGGTCACACAGCCCGGCGATCCAGCCGATAGACACCTGCCGGTTCTTGGGGGTGAAGGGCAGAATGAGGGAAAACTCGGCCTCGTCGGCATCCGGCTGCTGCCACATGATGTAGTAGGGTTCCACCGGTTGTACTTCTCCGTAATATTTCTCTGTAGCCCGTATCCAGAGGTCCTCCTGGTTGTAGAATACCTCCGGGTCGCCCATGTGGTACTTGGCATAGGCCAGGCCCTGGATCATAAGGTAGTCCGTCGGATAGCGGATGTGGGAGAGCAGGGCGGGAGGCATCTCTTCCCGCTTTTTCATCATGCCGGGGAAGATCTCATCCCACACTTTGATAAGAGGGTCATTCTCGTCGAAGATGTAGAAATTGACACTGCCGTCAAAAGCATTGACCGTAACCTTTACGGAGTTGCGGATGTAATTGATTCCCTCGAACACGCGATTGTGCTGGACGCGAAGGCTGCGTTGCTGTTCTCCTTCCTTGTACTCTATTTCTTCCCGGGTGGAAAAGGGTTCCGAATAGGGGAAATACTCAGAAGTGGTATAAGCGTCGATCATCCAGTAAAGTTCCCCTTTGGCGTTGACGATGTACGGGTCGCTGTCCAGTTCCAGGAAGGGCGCCAGTTTCTTGATGCGTTCCTTGATCTGCCGGTCGAACATCAGCCGGCTTTCGGAAGTAGGGTAGGAGGAGAGCAGCAGTTTGACGTCGCCCATCTTGTAAGCATAGATCAGCTTTCTCCAGAAGTTGCTCAGCTGTACGCCTCCGGCGCCGGAATAACTGATGTATTGGTTCTCTTCCCCGCTTGGGTAGTCAAATTCCGGCTCGATGCTATTCGTGATCACGTAGCTGTTGGTCAGCTCTCCGTAGTATATCTGCGGCTTTTTAATCGCCAGTTCTTCATATTTGCTTTCCGGCGGAATATTCTTAACCAGCAGGTTGGGCAGGCCCTCAGGCGTAAATTCGGTGACAGTTGTTAATGCCAGCCCATAACCGTGCGTATATTTAAAAACTTTGTTGACAAAAGTCTGGCTTTCCGGCGGCAGGTTGTCCGGCACCATTTCCCTGGCAGATATCATCACCTCCCGGTATTTGCCGTCGAAGGTGTAGCGGTCGATATCCACATTATTGAACTCGTAGTACAGGCGGATCTCCTGAAACTGTTTGAGGACTGCATCCAGCGCGCGCCAGTCCCAGAGGCGAATATTGTGGAAGATCGTCTGGTTGTTGGCCGCCATTTCGCGGGTGAAGGTTTCTTTTACCGGAAATTCTTTGTCTTCTACTTTATGCAGGTTGAAGCCGTGGCGGGTAAATTCAATATTGTGGCTGATATAGGGTTCCTCATAAGAGATCTCGTTGGGCTCCACCCGGAAGCTTTGAAAGGTGCCGGGTATGAGGTTCAATCCGATGAACCATACGGCGGCAACCAGGACGGCGGCGGCGCCAAGGGTATATTCAGCCCGCCTTTCCCGGCTGGCCCTCGTCCAGAACAGCAGGCTTTCCAAAAACTTTCTGCCGGCGGGGATGAATAAAAGCAGGCTCATCAGCGCCGTGAAGATGGTGACAACCGTCAGGGTGGGCAGAATGATGTGGACATCGGTCCAACCTGGCCCGGAAACGGCGCCCAGCTCGGAATACATCAGGTGGAAGCGGGCCAGGTATTTGCCCCCGGCCAGAACGAGCAGCAGCAGGCCCCCGTTCAGAAAGAGCAGGCGGTTGCTGTTGTATTCATCAATATAGTCTGTCAGTTCAATGGATAGATCGTTTCCCTGTCGGACAAGGGTGTAGCGGGCCAGATAAGAAACGGCCAGCCCTAAAATGGAAAGGGTGAGCAATACGCTGTAGATCTCATCCAGGAATGGCAGGGTGAAAAAATAGAAGCCTGTTTCTTTGCCCAAAATGGGATCGGCAAGGGTAGTATGAGCCTTGTGCCAGAACTGCAGGAAGACATTCCAGTTGGTGAAGCCCCAGATGCCTCCCATGGCCATTGAAAGCGCCTGGGCTCCCCTGCGCAGTAACTTTTTGGATTTGGGCAAACCGAAGAGCAACCCGGAAATGATCCCGAAGGACAGTGTCGCACCTGCCATCACGAAAATGGCCTGCGCCAGGAACAGGGTCCAGAACCGCTCATTGTAACCCAGAGCGTCGAACCACAATTTTTCTCCCCAGAAGTCAAGGAAAAGAAAAAACAATACCGTAGCGGTAATAATGGCGACGCCGGCAGCTATGCGTGATTTGTTCTTTCGTCCGAGGTTCTGGTAGAGCAGATATCCTCCTATTCCTACCAGTACCACAAAAAGTAAGGTGAACATCGGTATAGGTTTTGGGTCTAATAATAAAAGAGCGGCAGAGGGGTAAATGTTCTCCAAATGCTGTTTTATCAAGGCTTACAACCCCGGGCTCTAATTCCCGGACGGAAAGAACACCGCTGCCGGCAGGGCGTTTCAGTTATAGAACAAAAAAGCTCAAAATGTATGAAGTTTGGAAAATATGCCTTCGAAACTTCCAACCTGAGTAAAGTCCTCTTCCCCAAAGCCGGGATCACCAAAGAGGGCCTGATCGATTATTACGTCAAAATATCGGAATACATGCTGCCTCACCTCGAGGGACGGCCGGTTGCCATGCATCGTTTTCCGGATGGAATAAGCGGTAAGGATTTCTTTCAAAAGGAAATACCGGATTATTTCCCGGAATGGATCAGCAGGGTGGAGGTGGAGCGTAAGGAAGAAGGCCCGATAGAAATGGTGGTGGCCGATAACACCGCTACCCTGGCCTATCTGGCCAACCAGGCCTGCATCGCCATCCACGTCTGGCCGGGGCGACGGGCCAGCCTCCGCCGGCCCGACAAGCTGATCTTTGACCTGGATCCGCCTAAAGGGCGGTTCGGCCTGGTGGTGAAAGCGGCGAGGGCATTGCGAAAACTTCTGGAAGAGGAGCGTGGCCTGCCGGCTTTCGTGATGACTACTGGTTCGCAGGGCCTTCACGTAGCCGTTCCGTTGCGCCCCCAATCCGGTTTTGATGAGGTGAGGGATTACGCTCACTCCGTATGCGAAGGCCTGGCCGAAGCACATCCTGAAGATTTTACTACTGAAACCCGAAAGGAAAAGCGCGGGGGGCGGCTTTTTCTGGATTATCTCCGCAACAGCTACGGACAACATAGTATTGCTCCTTACTCTGTTCGGGCCATCGAAGGCGCACCGGTGGCCACCCCGCTGGATTGGGGTGAACTATCGGGCCTTTCAGGTGGAGCTCAGACTTATACTGTGCAGAATATCTTCCGCCGGCTGGGCCAGAAAGGGGATCCCTGGAAAAGCATGTGGCGGGATGCTGTCGCTCTTAATTAAGCCCGGGTAGTGATAATTTCGGGCTGAGTGACAAAAATCAGCGCAATATCCCTCTTTTCCTCCATCCTCACTGACAAATCGCAACTTACTATAACAAAAAAATTCAGATACTGCCTTTTGATTTATTGTCTGTAAACCAGACAGTAATGATCATCTGGCCTACCCTGTTCATATCCTGTCCCCTCTTTCTTCACCGGATGAGAACGACAGCGTTGTGCTGTAAAATCAGGATTCGTAAACCAACCACAGCAATAAATTATGCAATATTCAAAAAATCAGCTATTCTTCCTGGCTTCGCTCAGGATACTCATTGGCTGGCACTTTCTGTACGAGGGGTTGATCAAGATATTCAACCCGGGTTGGACTTCCAAGGCATATTTGCTAACCGCGGAGGGCCCGTTTTCCTCATTCTTTACCTGGCTGGGCGGCAGCGGCCTTGCTGATATGGCCGATGTTGTCACCATCATTCTTCTCATCGGTGTCGGCCTGGCTCTGGTGCTGGGGGCTTTTGAGAAAGTTGCCGCTTTTGCCGGCATTGCTTTGCTGGCCATGTTTTACCTTTCCCACCCGCCTTTACCCTGGCTGGACAATGCCGGGCCATCGGAAGGCAATTATTTCATCGTCAACAAAAACCTTATCGAGTTGGCGGCACTTGGGGTGGTGGCCTTTTTCCCGACCAGCCACCTGGTGGGGCTGATGTACTATTTTAAAAAACAGGACTCCGGATCTGAAAAGGTGGGACAACATGCCGCCGGTTAACCAAAAAAAAGTAAACAATGAGCAAGGAAAAACAATCTCAGGATAGCGGCAGAAGGAAGGCCCTGAAAGGGTTAATTGGCCTCCCGTTCGCCGGAGGTATTTTGATCGGAGCGTATGCTGAGAGCCGCAAAAGAAGGCTGGCAAAACGCAATATTCTGGAAGCGTTAAACATTGAGGCCATGCGGCCGGAAACTTCGGCGGATATGTCCGGCGAACCCGTTCGGGTAGGCATCATCGGCTTTGGAGGAAGAGGGCAGCACCTGGTAAGGGTTCTGGGGTTTGCCACGCCCTCCTGGTTAGAGCGCATGAAAGAAGAGGAGAATGAAGAAGCGGTAAAAGCATTCCGGGAGCAGGAAAACCTCAATGTCAAACTCACAGGTGTTTGTGATGTATTCGACGTCTATGCGGAGGAAGCGGCGGCCAGTTTCCCCGATTGTAAGCGCTACCGCCACTATGAGGAAATGCTCGACAGCCCCGATATTGATGCGGTGGTCATCGCTACCCCCGACCACTGGCATGCGCCTATCGCAATAGCCGCCCTGCAGGCTGGCAAGCACGTTTATGTGGAAAAACCGATGACCCACAACATCAGGGAGACCTATGCGCTGCGGGAGGCTGCCCGCAATTCGAAAGCCGTTTTGCAGGTGGGGCACCAACACCGGCAGACCCAGAGTTTCATTACGGCTAAAGATATCATTAAAAAGAAAGTGCTGGGGCATGTTTCCCTGGTGCAGACCAATACCAACCGGAACGATGACAACGGCGCCTGGCAGTATGATATTCACGAAAAGGCCAGCCCGCAGACCATCGACTGGGCCCAGTTTCTGGGCAACGCTCCACGGATACCTTTCAATAAGGAACATTTCTTTCGCTGGCGCAAATGGTGGGCCTATGGCTCGGGCCTTTCCGGCGACCTGATGACCCACGATTATGACCGCATCAACTGTGTACTGGAGATGGGCATGCCGAAATACGTCTCGGCTTCCGGCGGTATTTATACCCACAATGACGGCCGGGAGGTACCCGATGTTTTTCAGGTCATGATGGAATATCCGGACTTTTCCACAGGTTCGAGCCGCCCGAAAGGCATCGAAAAGGGCATGACCTTCATGTACAGCGCTACGCTGGGCAACCAGTTTAACCGCGGCACCATCCTGATGGGCCATGACGGCACGATGGAACTGGGAAATACCCTTACCGTTTATGCCGACCCGGGCTCCACCCGTTTTGCAGCGATGCTTGAGGCTAACCTCATCCAGCCGGACGTTCCGGTTTATTCCTACAACCCGGAGGCTGAAGAGGTGGATGCCATTACTTCTGCTACGGCCAAGTACTTTGCCGACAAGGGCCTGTTGTGGACTTACCGCGACGGCAAACGGGTCGATTCCGCTTTGTTACACATGAAAGAGTGGCTGGGCGCCATCCGGAACGGGACGCCGGTCAGTTGTGGGATCGATCAGGGGTTCGAAGAGGCCATGACAGCCCACATGGGAGGGCTGGCCTGGAAAACCGGCCGGCGCATCGAGTGGGATCCCATCAATGAGCAGATCGTCGCATTGCCGGGAGAGGACCTGGATGCCATCCTGCTGGCGACAAATGTCGGAGAATATGCTGCTATGGATATGTAGCAGGGGATTCGTAGAACCGTAGAATCGTGGATTCGTGTTGTTGAATCACGAATCCACGACTCCCCGAATCACGACTCCCCCTTAATCTCTTCGATCTTATCTACGATCTTCAGCGCCCATACCATCTGTTTGGCGGAGGGATAGTTGTTGTAGAGGGCCTTTTTGCGCGCTGTCATGAGGCATCCGCGTTCATCGTAGGAAAACTTCTTTTTATTTTCGGGTAATAAAGACCAGTCAATGAATTCCTGCCATTCATCGGCAGAATAGAATTCAAAATCGGACTTCAGCACTTCCAGGTCGGTAGGGTCAGAGAGGTCGTATTCTCGGGACATATCTTTTTTTGGACGGCAATTTAAGACATTTGCCGGAAGCTTGCCAAATGCATTTCAGGATTGTGCCATTGGGTAGCGGATGTACGGAATTGTCAGAAAGGAATATTTTGAGGAAATGACGGCCCCCTCACTTCCCCGCAGAAGCCCGGGCCACCGTATGGCTGATCGGTGGAATGGAACGCAGGTAGGCGAAGATAGCTTTCACCTCATTATCCGTCAAGGCCGTATGGGGGCGCATCGGATATTGCAGCGGGGCGCCATCAGGGCGCATTCCGTACTTGAGGGCCTGGATGAAATCCCGCTCCGAATACCTGCCGATCCCGGATTCCCTGTCCGGTGTCAGGTTGGCGGAGTAGATGGGGTTGCCGTCAATATCCAGGAGTTCGTTGCCACCGCCGTAGAACCCTTTTGAATTTTCGGGTATCAGCCGGTCGTTGGTCGTAAAGCTGGCGGAATGGCAATCGTAGCAGGAGTACAGGCCATTGGCCAGGTAGCGTCCCCATGCTATCTGGTCGAGCGTATCCGGTTGCGGGACAGGAGCTTCCGGGTACGGGGATGGTTTGAGTATGAATTTCAGCAGCATATTACCAAGCAAAGCGGGGGCTGATGCCTGGGAGGGTTTCTCCGACGGCTGTACTTTTCGTTCATCAGATCGAAGGAAAGCGATTATGGAGAATAAGTCCTCATCCGACACCTGAGGAAATTGCGGCATTACGGCAGCGAAAGTCCCATCCTGGCGCAGCCCGGTGCGCAGGAAGTAATACAATTCCGCATCCGTCCATTTTCCGATGCCGTTGTCCGGATCCTGGGTGATGTTGGCGGAATAGAATTTGCCGAAGGCCGGCGGGACGTCATTCAGGAGCTTGCCAGAAAGGCGGCCGTCGTCTCCTGTATGGCACTCATTGCAAAGCATGGAGGCAATACGGGCGCCTTCAGCTACCTTTTCAGGCGTACTTTCAAAGGTGATCTCAGGAATATGCTGCTCCCCGTAAACAGGAGCAGGGGCAAATTGAATGTATGCGGCAACGGCGCCTGCCAAAATGGCTATCGCACCAAAAATGTAAACGACAATCTTTAATATCTTTTTCATGACAGGGTTTTTCCTGATTAGAAAACCAGAAAAGGTGCCCGGCCGCACAAATGAGTGGAAATTCTTAAACTTTTTGCTTTGAAAACAGAAACAAGTATCCTCCCGTATTTTCCAGATGCAGGGAGGCCATCAATTTAGAGTTTGTTCAAATTTCGATCAATGGGCCGGCTGCCGGCAGTGAACTGAAGACAGCCGGCCATCAGCATCATCAATAAAAAAAAGATCACTTACCAATGAGTGAAATAAGTCCGTAAACGATAGCTGCCAGGGCAGCCACCCCCATAACTCCCATGAGGAAGAAGAAGGAGATCCTATCCATGTTTGGTTTCATGACTGTAAATTCTATTGGTTTAAATATATGGCAAGGACGGTCCCTGCCAGGAGAAGGAAATAAGCTATCCGAATGATCAGTTTGGTGGAAATATTCATCAGTAAAAAATTTCAGTGCAGTAGTAGTGCGGAGCTCCGGGAGGAGCTCCGCTACCACCAAATTGTAAATGAAACAAGGTTGATGTTAGAGTCTTTTGAGTATTCCGGTGCTGTTTTGCGTTCGGCTGCAGCCGGCAGGCCTCAATGTACTCTTAGAGCTCTTCCAAATTTCCATCAATTGGCGGCAAGCGGCAAATTTTCATCCTGCACTTCGTTAAATCCCGATAGACATCGGGACGCCGATGCTTTGGCATCGCCTGCGGTTTTCGCCTCGTTCAGAATGAATTTTGCCCGCTTTCCCTCAATCATGGAATTTTGGACAAACTCTTAGCGATTGCTGTCACTTCCGTTTTCTTCAGCGGGTTTTAACACTTCACCTTTAATGCGGAGCACATGTGTACCCTCTGCATCATTCGTCGTCAGAGTTACCGTCTTACTGAATTTGCCGATGCGGTTGGTGGCATAGCGCACTTTAATGACGTTGCTTTCCCCCGGCTGAATAGGTTCTTTGGGCCATTCCGGTACGGTGCAGCCGCAACTCCCTTTTGCATTGCTGATGATCAGGGGGGCGTCACCGGTATTGGTAAAGTTGAACTCCCGGTAGGGCTCGGCATTTTGTTGTATGGTGCCGTAGTCAATCTCTGTATTTTCAAAAGAAATAACAGGCCCACCCATGGAGGGCGCTTCACTTGTTGCTTCTGCCTGAGCCCGGGCGCCGGATATGGCGATCAGCACCAGGGCTACTAGTCCGAACAATCTCTTCATGAGTTTTCAATATTTAATGATGGTGGAAAAATTCGGAATAAAAAAAAGGATACAGGCAAGGCTATACCTGTGGCTATTGCCTATGGCGCAGAGGCCTGCCTGAAAGAGGAAATACTAGTGGCTGTCGTAGAACAGAAAAACGTGGAAAAGGAGAAAAAGGGGCGTTTTGATGGTGGAGGTGCGGCTGCCGGGAAGAAGCATTGGGCCCGAAGAGGCAGGCTGCCCGCCAGACAAGAAACGCTGAGGAGGAATGCAAGAAAATGCTGGAGACCCTCCGTCAAAATCTGATAAAAGCCCCGTGTCACTGTCGGAAAGAGAGAACGTGCATTCTTCAGCTGCCGGAAGTGGTAAAGGCTTGCCTGTGGCCAGCTCCGCAAATAAGGAACTGAACAGCGCCCCGGCAACCAGTAAAGCAGTTAATATGGCTAGCTTTCGAAACACGTTATCACTTTTTATCAGCTGCAAGGTAAGGATATAGCCGCTTCGATAAAAGGTTTTAACTTATTTTAACCGTATTTCGTGGATTCGGGATCCTGAAATCCGAATCAACGAATCCCGAATCCCGAATCCCGAATCCCGAATTCCGAATTCCGAATCAACGAACTCCCCCTACACCTTCCCCCGGAAAAAAGGCAGTCCCCAGTTCCAGTCCACCAGTGGCTTATCTTTAAGGGCGGCCTTCTGTCGTTCGTAATACTCTTCGGCCAGTTCTTTCTCAACTTCTATCTCTTTACGGGTGCGATGGATGCCGGTCTCGGTATCGAACTGCACCTTGTTCTGGGTGCTGTTGCGCAGCAGGGTGACCTCTTCCAGGTTGGCCATTTCAAACTTGTGCTCAGCCTGGTGCAGCAGGTAATCATAGGGGCTGCGGGAAGAGATGAGCTTGACGAAGATTGGAGCGGTTTCAATGGCGATAAAGAGCAGCATAATGAAAATGTTGGCCAGAAAGATGGCTTCGCTCTGCTGCCCCAGGCGGTGCAGGGCGTCCATGCGGGCTGCCATGCCGCCGTAAGGGGTGCGTTCCAGGTTGAAAATATCGGCTTTCATCAGGCTGTCCAGCTCTTGTATTGCGGTGTGCTTTTCGGCGATCAGGGGCTCCAGGCGGGCCTTGGTGGCGTCGAGTTCGGCCTGGGCTTCGTCGGCCTTGGCTTTTTTGGCGCGGTAAATAGGCCCCAGGTTCTTCTTGCCGGACCCGCCGGTGCCGTCTGCCTCCTGCAATGCCATCAAAGCCAGGGTATCACGGGCAGCGGCCAGTTTGTCAATCTCTGCGTTGAAGCCTGTGATCTCTTGCTGGTAGGTATCGATCTGCCCCTGATACCGCTCTTTGATCGTATTCTCCTGCTTTTTATAAACTTCCTGCTCCATAGTGATCAGCTCGGCATTGATCTCTTTTTCAAAGATCTTCAGCTCCAGCGGTTTGGAGATCACCAGGGCAAGCAATACGGCCAGCACCATGCGCGGGAAAGCAACGAGCAGATCCCGGAAAAAGGAACCCCGGCTTTTCATACTGGAAACGATATACCGGTCCAGGTTGAAGATCATCAGCCCCCAGATCAGTCCGAAAAGGATGGCGAAGAGATAGGAATCGAAAACGGTGTAAATGGCATACCCGGCGGAAAAAAGGGCAAGGATGCCGGTGAAAAGGACCGTTCCGCCTATCCCGATGTATTTGTTCTCATCGGTCGGGCACTGCTCGAGTATCTTCAGGTCTGCTCCGGAACAATAAAGGAGGAAACGTTTCATGCTGCTCATTATCGGGCGATTATTAGTTTGTTAGCCGTTTATTATGGCTTGCTTTCGTCAGGAGTTTCCCGGGCAGGCCATAAAAAACGGCTCCAATTACTTTCTTAACGACAAAGTGTTCCGAAAATGATTGCTTTGGAGGAAGATTTTAAATTTTAACGGCCGATCAGTGATTTGGACAGACGAAGGGGAGCGGAGGGAGTTGCCGGGTTTCCAGGGTGGCCAGAAACCCAGGAACAATGAACGCTTAAGAGTATGTTTGGAGGCCTGGTTTGAAGGCGAGAAGTGTCAATTTTTTGGTTAGGCAAGGCACTTTTTGAAGTGCATACCTGGAAGGTACGGACAAAAAAAGTAACGCAGCATCACCAAAAAAGTGGCCTTCGTAGCCCAAAGATTGGCCTCCAAACATACTCTAAACCAAAGGCTGCAAAACGAACCCACGAACTCACGACTTCCCTGCAGCCAGTTTGCTGTTCGCCCGGCTGTAGCTGAAGTAGATGGCCAACCCGATCACCAGCCAGATCACAAACCGCAGCCAGTTGGTGTAACCAAGTTCCGACATCAGGTATAAACAGGACAATAGCCCCAATACCGGGATGAGCGACAACTGAAAGCGGAAAGACAGTACGCCTACCGACAGGGCCGTCAGGCCAAAGATGAGGTAGGGGATCTTGTGCTGGAAACGGCCCCATTCGAAAAAGCTGTGCCCGGTGCCCCATTCCAGGAAAGCGCTCCATGCGGCATTTTCTTCCAATAAGGTATAAACCAGAATGCCCGCGAGCAACAGGGGCACGATGTACCGGCCGTTGATATAAGGCACGGTGTAAGCCCCCTGCACCTGCTGGGTTTTGTCCATCAGCAGCACCCCTCCGCACACCACCACAAAAGCAAAAAGCGTCCCGATGCTGGTCAGGTCCGTCACTTCGGTCAGGTTCATGAACAGGGCGGGGACGGCCACCACAAAACCCGTTACCACCGTCGCAAAAGAAGGCGTCTGAAACCGGGGGTGGATGCGCGCGAAAGCCCCTGGAAGCAGGCCGTCGCGGCTCATGCTCATCCAGATGCGGGGCTGCCCCAGTTGAAAGACCAGCAGCACACCCGCCATGGCGATCAGTGCGGTGAACGCGATAACCCCTCCGATCCAGTGCAGGCCGATGCGCTGAAAAACAAAGGCGAGCGGGTCTCCGACCCCCAGTTCCTTGTAGGATACCATGCCGGTCAGGGTAAGAGCAATGATCACGTATAAAATGGTGCAGATGATGAGCGAATAAACGATGGCGCGCGGCATATCCCGTTTGGGGTCTTGGCATTCCTCAGTGGTGGTGCTGATGGCGTCAAAGCCGATGTAGGCAAAGAAAACGGCGGCGACCCCTTTCATCACTCCTCCGAAGCCATTAGGGCTGAAGGGTGACCAGTTAGACGGGTGGATGTAGAAGGCCCCGATGATGATCACTGCAGTGACCACTGAGAGCTTAAGGCCCACCATCAGGTTGCTGGCCCGCCGCGTCTCCCGGATGCCGATATACACCAGAAGGGTAATTAAGAAGACGATTATAAGGGCGGGAATGTCGGCAATCAGTTTCAGGGCGCCGGCGCCGGGAGCGTTGCTCCAGGCCAGGTAACTTTCCCGCAGGTTGGACGGCAGGGTTTCCATGGTGGCCCCGTTAGCCATCAGCCCGGAAGCCTCCTGGAAACCGCGGTGAGCACTGAGGTAATCCATGGAAAGGTAGGCCGGGAAATGGATCCCGAATCCCTGCAGGAACCCCGTAAAATAATCCGACCAGGAGATGGCTACGGCGATGTTGCCGATGGCATATTCGAGTAAGAGGTCCCACCCGATGATCCAGGCGATGAGCTCGCCGAATGCTACATAGGCATAGGTATAAGCGCTGCCCGACACCGGAACGGTGGAGGCGAACTGGGCATAACAAAGAGCGGAGAAGCCACAGGCTACCGCCGTGAAGATAAACAGGAGTGTTATGGCCGGCCCGCCATTGGCCGCCGCGTTGCCGATGGTCGAAAAGATGCCGGCGCCGATGATGGCCGCAATGCCGAAGGCCGTCAGGTCACGAACATTGAGAGCTTTCTGCAGGCCGGTCTGAGACTCCTGCAGTTGCAGGGACGCCAGTGGCTTTCGGCGGAACAGGGATTGGAAAGTGGACATTTGCTGGATTTATACAACGAATGACCCGATAGGCCGAAAAAGTCACGTCGGAGGTGAAATTTTCTGTTGAAAATGTGGGCCTATGGGCTAATTTTAGCCTCGGAAACAGCAGCATTGGGTTTCCATTTAAAGAGAAGAGTGATCAAAAGTATGGAGGTATCCTTTTTAAAACTCATTCTGGTGGCAGGCGCTCTTCAGGGGATGATCCTGGGGTTGCTGCTGTTTTCCCGTAAGGCCAACTTGCCGGCAAACCGCGTATTGGCGGTGTTGCTCTGGCTGTTGTCTTTCCACCTTGTGCTTGTGGGGTTCGACAACCGGGATTTTATGATGCGCTTTCCCCATTTCAGCCACCTGACCTGGGTATTGCCTTCCCTTTATGGCCCGCTGGTGTTGATATTTCTACGCAGGATGACGCAACTGCCGCCCAGGCCCTCCTGGAGGGAAGGGCTGTATTTTATTCCTTCCCTTGTCGTTTTTGTCCTGCAACTACCATACCTGTTGCAATCGGCTGCCGCCAAGCGCGCCTATCTAAACGATTACGCACGTTCAGTGCAGGACGATTTCGGTATATCCAACCAACTGGTTAACTTCGTTCACCTGTTCTTTTTCGGCCTTTGCCTGCTCGTCTTCAGAAGCCACCAGAAACGAATCCGGGAATTCTATTCCAACCTCAGCAGGGTCCGGCTGGAATGGCTGGGACAGTTCCTGCGCCTCGCCTTCGCCATTGTCGTTCTCTCCATCCTCGTTTTTTATGCCCGCAAGTTCAACTGGCCGGTCCTTTCTTCTTTTTATCCCTGGCATTTTCTCGGAGTGGTGGCCCTCATCTACTGGATGGCCTACCGGGCACTGGCACAACCCGTTTTGTTTGCCGGGGAGGTGGAGGAGGTTGTTCCTGACGGCCCCGCCATTCAACGGGAACCAGCCCAGGAGGAAGTAGCTCCCGGCGATCCTCAACGTAGAGCTCTTGCCGACAAACTGGTGCAACTGATGGAAGATAAACGGCTGTACCTCAACAGCGAACTCACGGTCCAGGACCTTGTGAATATCCTGCAGGCTAATCGGCAATACATCTCTGAAGCCTTAAACATCTGCCTCGGCAAAAACTTCTACGATTTTGTGAATGATTACCGGGTAGAAACATTCCAACGGCTGTGCAGTGACCCTGCCCACCAGCACTACACTATCCTCGGCCTGGCTATGGAAGCAGGCTTCAACTCCAAGGCCACCTTCAATGCCGTCTTCAAGAAAAAAGTGGGAATGACTCCTTCCGAATATGTCCGCCAAATAAAAATGAGTCTGAATTGATCAATTCAGACGCTGCCTTCTCGGGTTTGCCCGCACTTTTGTCCTCATCCGGCAGGAATTACCCGCCGGTGATTAAAGTTTAACAAACCCGACGTTATGAAAATTTTCAAAAAGCTTTTGCTGGCCCTGTTCCTTGGAGCGCCGGGCTGGCTCTTTGCACAACAGGAAAACCCTCCTTTGCAGTACGACGTTGCTGTTGGCCTGCACTCCTATTACATCCCGGCAATGGATGCCCGCTGGAACGGCCCTGAGCCGGTTGTCTTTGCCGGTGTTCATCAGCCTTTCAACCAAAAACAGAATCTGGGGCTTACCCTGAGGTTGGGTTACAGCCGCGGGCAATATCAGGGGGATGCCCTGCAGGCGCAGCTTCTGTTTGGCCTGGCCCCGGTCCTGGCGCAACATCTGGAGCTGGGCTTTAAGCTGGGCGTAGGGTATCAGTTCTCTTTCTACCCTTCCGCGCCCATCCGTTGGGATGAAGGGCAATGGGTACCCGGGAAAGCAGCGAAAGGCGTCTTCCAGGTGCCGGCGCAGTTCAGCCTGGGGTATCGATCCATTCACGTGGGCAGGTTGGAATGGCAGCCTTATCTGGCCTATCAGCTCCAGGTGCTGTTCGGTTACAGTCCTGATCTTAGCCCTCTTCCGGTATCCAATGCACTTCTGGGATTCAAAATTTCATCACTTCAATAAGCTATAATGAAAACCAATCTTTTTTTCTTTTTCGCCCTGGTGTTCCTGCTCGCCGCCGGCTGCACCAAAGATGTTTATGACTTGCCGGTGGGAACGCCTTCAACAGAGGCTCCACCGGTCAATCAGGCTCACCCCATGAAGGATTCTATTAACGCCATCGTTGGCCGCTACATCGCAAAGGGTATCCCGGGCATACAGGTGGCGGTGAAGAACGCCGACGGATGGTACTTTGCCAACGGCGGCTACGCCCGGATCGAGGATCAGCGCGCGCTGTCCTCCGAAATGGTGAACTGGTACTTCAGCCTCACCAAAATATACACTGCGGCGCTCATCATGAAGGAATGGGAGTCCGAAAACATCAACCTGGAGTTACCCATCGACAATTACCTGCCGCAGGAAGTAGCTGCTGGCATCGAAGGCAGTGACAGGATAACCATCAGGATGTTGTTGAATCATACCTCGGGCATCGTCAACCTGACGGAACTGCCGGAATACCAGCTCTGGCAGCTCAACCGCCCCCTGGAGCAGCCCACTGTCGAAGAGCGCCTGGCAATGGTGTATGGTAAACCGCTGATGTTCGAACCCGGCAGCGATTTTTCTTACTCCAATACCAATTACCTGCTCCTCCAGAATATCCTGGAACAGGTAAGCCGGCATCCCTACGAAAGCCTGCTGCGGTCGAAGATCCTGGCTCCTCTGCATCTGAACCACACCTATTACAACCTGCCCGAGGCTCAGGCTCGCCAGCTGTCTTTCCCCAACTATTATTTCGACCGCTATGCCAATGAGCAACTGGAAAACGTCAGCGAGTGGAACCTGGCCCTTGCTAACGCCAGCGATGGCTACGGCGGCATCGCCGGCACTCCGGCGGACGCCATCCGTTTCATGGAAGCCCTGGTGGGGGAGGAGGTGGTTAGCCCGGCCTCTCTGGATATGATGTACGACTGGGTACAGGGCCGCGAGTCCACCCAGCCGGATTATGGAATGGGACTGGAATACTACCAGTTTGCTCCGGGGTTAAGCCAGGGCCAGTACGGCCACGAAGGCGATGGCATCGGCTGCACCACTCAGGTGATGTATGTGCCGGAGAACAACACTTACCTTTATATCAACTGTACCGTCGGCCGGCAGATATTCGGCCCGTATCTGTTCAAGGTGACTGACTTCAAGAACGAGCTTTGCGGGTATGTGGCTAAGTGGCGGTGAAAGGACTAAATTGTTGAAGTAGCAGCGTTTCACTCTGAGGCGACACCTTCTGCCCGGCATAGCCCGGAAGAAGGTGTCGCCTCAGAGATTTTACTTCAATACCGGCACTTCCATAAACGAGGCGTGTCCTGCCTCGTGATAGATCCTGTGGGTGGCCTTCTGGAAATCCTCTTCGCTGCAATTGTAGATATCCACGAACTTTTGAGGGTTGCGGTCCACCAATGGGAACCAGGAGTTCTGCACCTGGATCATAATGCGGTGGCCGGCCTTGAAAGTGTGGGCGATATCCGGAGTGGTGAAGCGAACCTGAGCCGGCTTGTTGGGTTCGAACGGTTCGGGTTTTTCAAAACTATTGCGAAAACGGCCGCGCATTACCTCGCCGCGCACCAGCATCTGGTAGCCTCCCATGGGGACGTTCTTTTCGTTTTCAGGGTAATCTTCAACCTTATCCGGGAAGACATCGATCAGCTTTACTACGTAATCTGCATCGGTGCCGGTAGTGCTTACCCAAAGGTTGGCTACCAGCGGCCCTGTGAAAGTGATATCCTCCTCCAGCACCGGCGTTTCATAAACCATCACATCCGGGCGGCGGGCGGCGAAGCGCTGGTCGTCGGTCATGTATTCGCGGGTGCGGCGCAGGTGAACGTCTTCAGTGTAGGGCACGGGATTCATGGGGTCGCTGACGTATTCGTCATAGCTGCTTTTGTTCTTCGGAGCCTCGAAAGAAAGGCCTCCGGCCGGCTGGAAGTAGAGCTTTTGGGATTCGGTATTTTCTGGCGGCCAGGTATCGAAGCTGCGCCATTCGTTGTCGCCGGTGATGAAGATGGTGGCCTCGGGGATGTCCATTTCGCCCTCTCCCTGGAGGTAGTATTTAAAAAACTTGTCTTCCGTTTCTTTATACAGCTCAGTGGTGTTAAACCCATAGTGAATATTGCCAAGGTGTTCTCCGTCGCCGGAGGCCCACTGGCCGTGATACCAGGGTCCCATCACGAGCCGGTTTTCGGTGGAAGGTGGGTTTTGCTTTTCGATGGCCCTGTAAACGGCCAGTGGCCCGAAGTCGTCTTCGGCATCGAACCAGCCGCCAACGGTCATAACTGCCGGAGTTACCTTTTTGAGGTGAGGCCTGGGATTCCGTGCTTTCCACCATTCGTCGTAGTTGGGGTGGGCCATGAGGTCATTCCAGAAGGCGATGGAGTCGTGGAGGTAGAGCTTATTCAGGTTTTTTAGAGGGCCGGCATCGAGGAAGAACTGGTAGTTGTCTTCAACCGGCCAGTCGAAGCGGGGGGCGCCCTCGGTGGTAGTTTCGGGCCGCGGCTTTCCGAAGCTGGAGAAGAAAGCAAAGGCATCCATGACAAAAAAGGCGCCATTGTGGTGGAAGTCATCACCGATAAACCAGTCGGTGACCGGCGCCTGGGGAGAGGCTGCCTTTAGCGCCGGGTGCGCTTCCGGCAATGCCATGGTGGAGTAGAAGCCGGGGTAGGAAATGCCCAGGATGCCCACCTTTCCGTTGTTGTGGGGCAGGTTGGCCACCAGCCAGTCGATGCTGTCGTAGGTGTCGCTGTTATCGTCCACCTGTTGGGGGCTGCGCTTGTTGGGGATGAAGGGGCGCACATTGACGTACTCTCCTTCGCTCATATACTTGCCGCGTACATCCTGCATGACGAATATATAGCCGTCATCCATGAGGTGTTTGTAAAATTTCAGGCGCAAGGTATATTTATCTTCTCCGTAGGGGCTGCAACTGTAGGGCGTGCGCCACATCAGGATGGGGTAAGAGCGGGTAGTATCTCTGGGATAGTAAATTGAAGTGAAAAGTTTTTTGCCGTCCCGCATGGTGATGTACAGCTCTTTTTTGGCGTAGTTGTCCTGTATCCAGGCCATATCTTCGTCTGCTGCTTCAATCTCCTCCCGGCCAAGGGTTAGGGGGATGCTCATGTTATTTTGGGTGAAAGTGCCCTTCACCTCAGTGAAGTCCTGGTTCACCTTCCCATCGTAAACCAGCTTTTCTTTGGGTACCGCAAAATGCATATCCGGTGCATCAAAGGAGAATACAGGGACCGTAATGCCGGCGGCCTGCAGGTCCGGGCTGTTGAGGGTGGCCGTATAGGCATCGCCCTCCGCTTCTACGTTTAGCACCAGCCGCAGTTTGACGCCCTGAATGTCAAGTACGCCCTGCCACTCGCCGGTGATGTCCTGAGCGGTGAGGAAAAAGGGCAACAGGAATAAGAATGAAGCGAGACGGGCCAGTTTGAGAGTCATTATCGGAGTGTTTTGGTGAGGTAAAATCCGGCATTTGGAGTGATCGGTGGATAAAGGTAGGGCAAATTTGTTAATTTGATCATTTTTGGTGGCATCCCTGAATCCTAATTACCCATCCACAACACCCAAGGCGTACAAACCATATAGATCACAAAATTCGCTATGGTGATGATGGCCCCGTTCCGGTATATCTCCTGCGGTGTCAGGTAGCCGCTGCCGGCGAAGAGGATGTTGGCGCTGGAGGCCTGAGGCGAAAGGGCCGCAAAGAAATTGGTGGCGAACGCCAGCATGTAGGCCATCAGCCCCACCGGCACCTGGGCATTGACACCCACTTCCAGGAAGACCCCGAAGAGGGCAAGCAACTGGGCGGTCTGGCTGACGAACAGGTAGTGGATCAGCACGTAGATCAGAATGAGCAGTACGTAGGCCTGCAGCCAGCTCAGCCCCTGCATATACCCGGCGATCTGCTTACCGAGGGTGGCCATGAAGCCCAGCTCGTTCAGGGCGCTGCTCATCACGTACATGATGGCGAACCAGATAAAAGTCTCCAGGGCGTCGCCTCCTTCCCGGCGCAGGTCTTTGATGCTGAAGATGTTGAATAGCAGCATAACCGCCAGCCCCATAAAGGCAATGATGGCCATGCTTATCCCCAGCAGGCCCGCCAGCCCCCATAATATAACCATACCGACAAAGGTGGCGCCCATTACCTTCTCCTTGCTGCTCAGCCGGCCCATTTCTTTTAGTGCTTTGGCGGCAGCACGGGGCGCCTCCGGCGTAGCTTTGGCGGTAGGGGGAAACAGCCGGTAGAGAATATAGGGTAGCGCTGCCATTGCCAGCAGAGAGGGTACGGAACTAACCAGCAACCAGTTGACGAAGTCCATTTCCACTCCGTATTGTCCGCCCAACCCTGCTGCAATGGGGTTGGCGGCCATGGCGGTCAGCCACAAGGCGGAGGAAACCGTCAGGCTGGCGATGCTCACCATCATCAGGTAGCTGCCGGAGCGATGGCGGGTTTCGTCCTCCGGGCTGGAGCCGGTGTCCAGGCAAAGAGGCAACACAATAGGGTAGAGGACGCCGGAACGGGCCGTGTTGCTGGGAATGGCCGGCCCCAGCAGGGCGTCGGTGGCGACGATGCAGTAGCCCAGGTTGAGGGTGGAATGGCCGAAGCGGCGGATCAGCAGGAATGCAATGCGGTTGCCCAGCCCGGACTTGACCACCCCTTTAGAGACGAGGAAGGCCGAAAGGATGAGCAGCATAAAGTCTTCGGAAAAACCGGAGAACGCTTTTTCGGTACCCAGTACACCTGCCAGCACGGCGATCACCATAGCCAGCAGGGAGGCTGTAAAGATAGAAAGCGCGTCGAGGAGCACCGCCAGGATAGCCGTAATGAAGATGGTGAACAACTGCCAGGCCTCCGGCTGCAGCCCCCAGGGAATTGGGGTGATCCAGATGAGCAGGCCGGCAAGGGCGGTTACTGCCCGCCGGGCCCAGATGTTTTTCCAGAGCTTTTTGAGCAAAATTTTGAAGGCTTTGGTTGCCCCTAAAGGTAATGATTATCCGTACTTTTTATCTTGCGAGGGCCTTTATCTGTTCCAGCAGCCACTTTTTTTCGGCGACCGGTTCCAGGTGTTCGATCTCTTTGCGCAGCTTTTCGTGTTCTTCCCGGCCGTAGGGAGGGAGCCGGAGCAGTTTATGTACGCTGTTTATGAGGTTGAGGTAGTTCTCCCGGTGGTAGCCAATGATCTTTTTGCGGTGAATGAAGGTGCGCATGGCCGCCAGCAGGGAATGAAGGGCTTCGGCCTCCTGCAGTTGATAGAACGTTTTGAGCAGTACCGTTTTTGCACCCAGGTTGAGCAGCAGGTCTTTGAAATCTGATCTTTGCAGCAGGGCCAGGGTGGCGTCGTAATTCCGGCGTTCGTATTCCAGGCGGGCCAGGGCCAGGCTGTAGGCAGCCTCCTGCTCTTCAGGCGACAGGTGTTTTTTGTAATGGTGAATGAAGTGTTCCGCCCATTCATATTCTTCCTGCATGATGGCAGTGGTGACGATGTTGCGGTAGGTAAAACGGGAGAGCCGTCCGTTCTGGAACAACAATTCTTTTTCCAGTCCTCTTTTGTAGAAGCCCAGCGCTTCCCGGCTGAAGCCGGCCTGTCCTTCATTGATCCGGCGGGCGCAGTAATTGATGGCCAGCAGGTACAGGCCCCGTGCTTCCGGTGGCGGGAACAAATGCCCGTGAAGAAAAAGGTGCTCCCGGAAGCGCTGAAAATGCTCGCCGTCGGATGGCTGGCTCAATGCCAGGTAGCAATGGTAATAAACGGCGATGGCCGGAACGGCTTTGTAGGCTGGTTTGGAGGCCTCCCGCAACAGCAGCGGCAGCAGCCCCTGGTCGTATTCTGTGTGATAGACCGCCTGATGAGCCAGGGCCAGGCAGCTTTGCCGAAGCTTACGGGCGAGGTATGCCACATCCAGGTGGTCGTTAAGGGCCTGAAGGTTGTGCGGTTCGGTCCGCTTGCGGGCGGAGGCAAACAGATAGGCCTCATTCTCCAAAGCGTGAGTATGGTGGTGATAACCGGCGTCGCGGTAGGGATGCCCGGCCATCCGCTTCCGGCAGTTGCGGATATGTTGCTGAAAACGCTTGTCGAGATTGCGCTCGCGGAATATTTCCGCCAGGCGGGCCTGAACAAACAGTTCATCCCCGAATATCTTCTTTTGCACCAGGTATTGCTCCAGCAAACGGTTGAGCAGGCTCATGGCCATGCGCAAACGATGGTCCTCATACGGCTGGCCGGGGAACAGGCGGCCGTGAGCTGCCTCTCTGGATGGCGCATCATTGAATAAGTAACGGTGTTGTTTCATCAGGCCATACAGCGCCACCACGTCCTCCCGCTGGTTGAAAAACGGGGAACGGATGAATTTTTCGCATTCCCGCACCTCCTTTTTGTCCAGGTTGCTGAAGATCGCCCACAAACGGCTGGTTTTCAAAATTTATAATTTTTTAATTTGTTTTTACAAAATTTACCATTTAAGCTTGAAAATAAGACATTTCGCGCTCTTTATTTATAATTTCTATTTTACAAAGAGACGATTTTGTTTTTGTATTTGGCCGCAAATACCGTCATTTTTAAAGCGGTTTTTACCTGGTGGGTAGCGATTTACACAAAAGGACAACAGATGAGAAAGTACTCGGCCTATTGTTTTTGGTTTTTGATATTGTTCTCTTTTTTTCCGCTCCTCTGTTCCGGACAAGGCTGGAAAAGGGCTTTGGAAACGGGTACCGTGCCCATGTTCCCGACGGTGGCCATTCCCACCCAGGACGGAGGGTACGCCATTGGCGGAGGGTGGAAAAGGCCCCTGCTGAGCCCCAGTGGCCTGATGCTCATCAAAGCGGACAGCTCCGGCCAGCTAGCCTGGCGCCGCCAATATGAAATTCCGGGTTACCGCCTGATCTTTACCAATTTCCTCGAGAAGGCCGACGGAGGCTTCCTGATCCTGGGGGTGGACGGAGGTTTTTCCGGGCTGGCCGTTTTGGAGGCCGATGCCGATGGCAATTTACTGGGGTGGGAAGTGCAAAACCTGGGTTCTTTCCTTTTGCCGTTGGTGGCCACCACCACCATCAATGAAACCTTTCTTTATCTGGACTTTCCGGCTGATTACAGCGCCGCACGTATTCTGGAGTTGGGAAGTTCCGGCCTGGTGAGTGAAACGCCCCTTCTTTTAGACAGCCTTTCTTACCGAAGGCTGAACAGCGCCCTGCAACTCCCCGACGGGTACCTGATAACCGGCGCCAATGATGTGTCCATCGGGCCCCTTGGGCAGCCATTGGCAAGCCTCTATGTGGCCAAGGTTACCCCCGGCGGGCAGTTGCTGTGGGAACAAACCTTCGGCCTTGAAGAAAATACCGAAGGGCTGGAAGCCATTGCCGCTTCCGACGGCAACTTCCTGATCAGCGCTACTTCTTCTTTCCCGAACTCAATGCGCCTGGCTAAGGTTGGGCCGGACGGGCAACTGCTGTGGTCCAATACTTACCTGGGGAATTTCTATCTCAATTCCGGAACAGCCAACAGCCGCCTTACGGAGCTTTCCACCGGAGATTATGCGATCATTGGGGGCCGGTATGACCCGCTGCGCCGGAGGCCCATCGCCGTATTGCACATCATTGGGCCGGACGGGCAGCTGAAACGCACCCATCAGTTCAGCCATGGGCTTACCCTGCCCGGTCCGCCCCTGGCCTGGGGCAACCTCTACGGGAGTTCGGTGTATCCTTCCGGTAACGGAGTGCTCCTTTCCGCCTCCAGCGCCGCCCTCTTCGACGCCAGCCAGAACGGCGACACAACCGGTTATGTGATCCTGGCCCACACAGACAGCCTGGGGAATATCAGCAATAATCTGCTTCGGGGCCGGATCAGCTGGGATGAGCAGGGCGATTGCCTGCCGGGCAACGATACGCTGGGCCTGGAAGGCTGGGTTATCGAAGCGGAGGGGCAGCAATCGGCACTTGGCCTTTCCGGCCCGGGCGGGCATTTTGAGATACCCCTGGACACCGGCGCCTATACGGTGCGGGTACTGCCGAACCCATACTGGGAATCCTGCCTGGGAGAAGTGCCTGTCACTTTTACCAATGCTTATGATACCCTTCAACTGGTACTCCCGCTTCAGGCGGAGGTGGATTGCCCTTTGCTTGAGGTTAGCCTTTCTACTTCCCTGCTGAGGCGTTGTTTCGAGAACACCTACCATGTCCGGTATCACAACTGGGGCACTCAGGCAGCCACGGATGCTTATGTGGAGATTGAATTCGACCCCTTTCTGGAAGTGTTGAGCAGCAGCCTGCCCTGGAGCCAGGTGAACGGCCAAAGGTTTACTTTTCCGTTGGGTGAGGTTGGGGTAGGAGAGCACGGAAGTTTCGAAGTTCAGGTTTATCTCGATTGCGATTCTACCATGCTGGGGCAGACACATTGTTCCACTGCTCACATTTATCCCGATTCCTTCTGCCTGCCTCCCTCTCCATTGTGGTCGGGCGCCAGCATCGAAGTGGAAGGGAGTTGCCGGGAGGACTCGGTCCGGTTTGAGATCCGGAATGTGGGAAGCGGCGATATGGCCCTACCACTGGACTATTTTGTCATCGAGGACGATATCATCATGATGCAGTCGCCTTTCCAGTTGAATTCCGGGGAAGCAACCCAGATATGGCTGCCGGCTGACGGGGCGGCTTACCGGCTGGAGGCCGAACAGGCGCCCGGGCACCCCGGCAATTCGAGGCCCAGCGCCAGCGTAGTAGATTGCGGCGGGTATTCGCCACCCGGGTTCATCACTCAGTTTGAAGAGAACGATGCCGACCCTTTTGTTTCTATTGACTGCCGGGCTAACATCGGCTCTTATGACCCCAATGACAAACAAGGATACCCCATGGGGTTCGGCGAAAATCATCTCATCAAGCCCAATACCGATATTGAATATGAGATCCGCTTTCAGAATACCGGAACCGATACGGCCTTTCGGGTAGTCATCGAAGACCGGATATCCGATCACCTCGGCCTGGCCACTTTTCGGCCGGGGGCCGGCAGCCATCCCTATTCCGCAACGATAAAGGAGCCGGGGTTGCTCGTTTTTACATTCTACCCGATAGCGTTACCGGACAGCACTACCAATGAAACGGCTTCCCAGGGGTTTGTCCGGTTTCGCATCAGCCAGCGCCCGGGCCTTCCGGACAGCACCGTAATCTATAACCGGGCTGCCATTTATTTCGATTTCAATGAGCCGGTTATTACCAACCTCACCACTCATCTGGTGGCCCGGAATTTTCCGGAGATACAACTCCTGGGGCTGGAGCCGGGGCCGGCAGCCATTTCGATAAAAGCCTATCCCAACCCTTTTGATGGCCAGGTGACGCTGGAATTGAGAGGCTGGGAGGGCACGGAATTGCACTTACAGCTATTCGACGGCTTTGGCCGGCAGGTACTGTATCAACGTTCTCTTTCTGGTAGTTTTAATATTCGCAGGGAGCAGTTACCCGGAGGGATGTACTTCTTCCGCGTGCTGCAGGATAGCCGGTTGCTTGGTAGCGGCCGGCTGATCGCCCGGTAACAAGTAATGGTTCGGAGAGCTGTTTACAGCTCTTCGACCATTTCCTTCAGCCGCGACTGCACGTTGTGGGCAATATTGCCCAGGTCTTTATTCTCCACTGCCGACATGGACGCGGTGGGGTCAACTGCCGCTACTTCCACGGTATTCTCGTCCAGCTCCTGGATGATGATATTGCAGGGCAGCATGGTGCCGATCTTGTCTTCTGACTGCAGGGCCTGGAAAGCGAAATGAGGATTGCAGGCGCCCAGGATGAGGTAAGGGCGAAAGTCTTCACCCAATTTTTCTTTGAAGGTTTTCTGGATGTTGATCTCACTGATGACGCCGAACCCGTAATTTTTGAGCGTGCTTCTGACTCTTTCCGTCACGCCGGGCACATCGCCTTTGACTTTTTTGCTGAAGTAGTATGCCATAGTATTGCTTTTTCGAATGGTTCTTATTGTACAACACGTTTTGGGAAGCCAAAGATTGAAAATGGCCGGATTCTCTGTTGGTGTATTGCTCTTTCCTGAAGTTTATTGCACGAAAAACAGCGCAAGGCCGACAGTTACAATGATAACGCAGGCGTAAACGATAGCCCGCTTTAAGGTAATGTTCCCCAGAGAAAAAGTACCGGGCATATCCTTCAGTTTTTTGAATCGATAATAGGCCCAAACCAGCACTGCCGCTACGGCTGCAAAAAAGAGGTTGAACCAGAAGGTGTAATCGATCCTGAATTGTGTCATTTCTCCCATCACCTGCTTATGGCGGGGCATCACGCCTAGGGCCTCAAAACCATAATTGAGCAGCAGGGCGGTGGAGACGATACTCACCAGCATGACCCCTACTATGTAAAGGGCCACTTTAATACCGTAATATTTCCGGTTCATATCCACCAGGGGCGGCACAATCAAATCAGAGTAGATAAAACCCATGATGCCGGCAAAAGTGACGCCGCTGCCTGCCAGTACGGTGGCCAGTGGAATGTTGCCCATGGAGCCGATGAAAGTCAGCGCCGCCACGAAGGGTGCAATAAAGGCATTCTCCAGCCGCAGTAAAAATGCGGGTGCTTCTCCTTCCAGGTTTTGAAGGAAGACAGCCTGCCAGAAGGTGTCCGGAACAAAAACGGCGACAAAGCCGGCGATGGTAAAACCAATGAGGATGTCTTCCCATGCCATTTTCCATTCGTGGACGAATTTGTGGCCAACTCTCAGCCAGCCGGTTTTGCTGCGGATGCGCTTTCTCCAGTCAAAATCGTCCTCAGTCCCTCCACTTTCTGCTTCTACTTTCTTTCGGGCCTCTTCGATCCATTTCCGGGGATAGGCCCAGCGAATGAGCAGGGAGCTGATGGCAATGAGCACCAGCCCGCCGATAATTTCGGCGATGACGTATTCCCAGCCGAGAAAGATATAGATGAGGATGCCCAGTTCGATAACAAGATTGGTTGAGGCAAACATAAAGGCTACGGCAGCCACAAAATGAGCACCCTTCAGGAAAAGGGAACGCGCGGTGGCCAGGGCGGCAAATGAACAGGAGGAAGAAATGGCGCCGAACAGGGTGGAGAGCGATATGCTCTGGACGTTGGCCTTGCCCATAAACCGGGTGAGGTTGCGCTTGGGTACGAAAGTTTGTATCGCTGCACTGACCGCATATCCGAGGACGAATGCCCAGCCGGATTTCCAGAAGAACCCTACTGAAGTCTTGGCAGCTTCGCTGTATTGAGTGAGAAAATCCATTGATCTTTTCTGGCTTACTTTGTTCGTTTCTTACCTGTATTATAAGGTGTGTTTACAAGGGGATGTTCAGAAGAGGCCGGCTAAAATCCGGTGGCTCCTCATTTATGGCATAGGTGCAATATGGGAGAGGCCGGCCTGTTTCGGATCAGCCGGAAATCTAATCTCTGTTTGGAAAAAAGGCAGATCGGGTTACCAGTTTTCCATAAATAAGCGGGATATTGGCTTTGGACTTAAAAAGGATCTACCTATGCTCAACCGACAGAACCCAACCCAAACGAAAGCATGGAAAAAGCTGGATGCTCACTACCACCTGATGAAGGAGCGCCACATGAAGCAACTGTTCTCTGATGATCCGGAACGGTTTGAAAACTTCTCCCTGAAATTTGAGGACATACTGGTCGATTATTCCAAAAACAGGATCACGGCGGAGACCCTGAACCTGCTTTTGGAGCTGGCCGAAGAATGCAAATTATCGGAAAGCATCAAAAAAATGTTCTCGGGGGAAAAGATCAATGAGACGGAAGGGCGCGCCGTGCTGCACGTCGCCTTGCGAAACCGCACCCAGATGCCCATCAAGGTGGACGGCAAAGATGTCATGCCGCAAGTAAATGCCGTGCTGAGGCAAATGGAGGCCTTTTCCGATAAGGTTATTTCCGGCAAGTGGAAGGGCTATTCCGGCCAGCGCATTACCGATATCGTCAACATTGGAATTGGGGGCTCCGACCTGGGGCCGGTAATGGTAACCGAAGCGCTGCGGCCTTACTGGAAGCCGGGTATGAACGTCCATTTCGTTTCCAATGTCGATGGCACCCATATTGCGGAAACCCTGAAAAGGGTAAACCCCGAGTCCACCCTGTTCATCATTGCTTCCAAAACCTTCACTACCCAGGAAACCATGACCAATGCACATACCGCCCGCAATTGGTTCCTGGAACAGGCAAAAGACGAAAGCCATATTGCCCGCCACTTTGTGGCTGCTTCCACCAATGAAGAGGGCGTAACTAAATTCGGCATCGACCCCAAAAACATGTTCGAGTTCTGGGATTGGGTCGGGGGCCGCTATTCGCTGACCTCTGCCATCGGCCTGCCCATTGCCTGCACCATCGGGTTCGGCCGGTTCCGGCAGTTGCTTGAGGGGTTTGATGTGATGGACATTCATTTCCGGGAGACACCCCTCAACCGCAACATCCCGGCCTTACTGGCCCTGATCGGCATCTGGTACAATAACTTCTTCGGCGCCGAATCGGAGGCCATCCTGCCCTATGACCAGTACATGCACCGCTTTCCTGCCTATTTTCAGCAGGGCAATATGGAAAGCAATGGAAAATACGTAGGCCGCGACGGGAAAAAGGTGAGCTACCAGACCGGCCCCATCATCTGGGGGGAGCCGGGCACCAACGGGCAACACGCGTTCTACCAGCTCATCCATCAGGGCACCAAACTGATACCCTGCGACTTCATCGCACCCGCCATAAGCCATAACCCCATCGGAGATCACCACCCTAAGTTGCTATCCAACTTCTTTGCCCAAACGGAAGCCCTGATGACGGGTAAGACTCCGGAAGAGGTGCGCGCCGAACTGGAAAAGGAGGGTAAAACTCCGGAAGAAATAGAATTTCTCCTGCCCTTCAAAGTCTTCGAAGGCAACCGGCCCACCAACTCCATCCTGGTCCAGAAACTGACTCCGCGCACGCTGGGCAGCCTGATCGCTATGTATGAACACAAGATCTTCGTACAGGGTATCATCTGGAACATCTTCAGCTTCGACCAATGGGGGGTGGAGCTGGGAAAACAGCTGGCAAAAAAGATCCTGCCGGAACTGGAAGGAGATGGCAAGGTTTCCGGCCACGACTCTTCCACCAATGGGCTGATCAATGCCTATAAGCAGATGCGGAAGTAAGGGAACGTGGAGAGTGGGAGATAGGGCGTAGTGAGCAACATTAGGGTTCCCGCTTGTCCATCCTGTACGAAAACTAACTGCCTTTTTACGAATGCTAATTTTCTGAGTATTTGAGGCATAAGCCTTGCAATTTTGGGTTGACAATTAAATTCATCAACCCAAAAAGCAAGGCGTATGAAAACGCTTCGGAAAATGACGCTAGGGCTGGCTGCTCTCTTTACCACTCACCTAACGCTCGTTGCACAACCCGCTCTCTCTGATACCCTGTATGTGGCGGCTACCGCGCTCAATCTGCGGGAGCAGCCGCGCAGGGATGCTCCTATACTGGCCGTGGCCGAATTCGGGCAGGCCGTCAGTGTGCTGGATGCAGTGGCTGAAGGGCACTCCGGAGAATGGGTAGAAGTGAAATACGGCAGCTTCGAAGGGTATATGAACACCCATTACCTTTCCACCGGTTTCGAAATGCTGATGCCGTGGAGTGAGGCTCCCGCCCACCTGCCCAACCTCTTTTGGTACGGCATTTTCAGCACGGACGAAGGAGATAGCCTGTGGAAGGTGGAAGTGGGGATTGAGCAGGATACGGAGCTGGGCAATTTCGTAACGGTGGCAGAACCTTATCGCTACGGCGCCTTTATGCTTATCGGCTCCATTTACCCGCTTCCGGAAGGCCGGATCAACAGCAACCCGGATCTTTGTCCGGAAACGGAAGCGCTCTACCCCGGTATGTCCCGCCCGGTGTACTGGACGGACAACACCGCCACACAGCAGTACCAACTTAGTGTTTATGGCAGTTTTCCTTCCGGCTCCGATGGGTATTCTTCGTTTCAGGATTACCAGATAAAAGCTTCCTGTTATTCCTTTTCCAGTCACTCTTCCTGTGATCAGGTTATCTTCTCTGCACCCGAAGAGCAACCCCTTTGGGAACCCCTCTACCTCCTGTGGGAGGGCGACCTCAACCAGGACGGCTGGCCGGATTTTATGCTTATGGAAACCAGGCCGGAGTATTCCGCTGTCTATCACCTTTTCCTGGGCCAGTCGCCGGAAGAGGGAAAGGTAGTGCGCAAAGTGGCGAGCTTTGAGGAGTGGGATGGGTGTTAGGGGAAGGTGTGAAGGTGTGTAAGTGTAAAAGTGTAAAGGTGCCTGACAACCGATCTATGTTGGCACTTTTAACATTTTACTTATACACAATCAACCCTCACCCCAAGCCCTCCAGCGCCTCCAGCACCGCCTGCCGCTTGCGGAAGGAAACCGGTACATGTGCGCCGTCCTGCATCTGCAGGTAGCCCCCCTCGGCCTTGAGGTAGGCCTTGACGTGCTGCAGGTTGGCCAGGTGCGACTGGTGGACGCGCAGGAAGGGGTGGTCCTGCAACAGCTTTTCGAACTCCTTCAGGGTTTTGGAGACGAGCAGTTTGTTGCCATCAGTGAAAAAAAAGATGGTGTAGTTGCTGCTGGCCTCGCAGCGGACGATATCTTCCACATTCACCACCTGTATCTTTTCCTGGGTGTGCAGCACGATGCGCCGGGGCGCCGAAGGCAGCTTAACGGCGTCTAGCAACAGGCCAAGCTTGTCCTTTTCTTCCTGCCCAACCATTTGTGCCGCTTTCCGGACTGCCTCCTTCAGTTCTTCAGGGTCGAGGGGTTTGAGGAGGTAGTCGATGGCGGCATAGCGGAAGGCGCGAATGGCATGGGCATCGGAAACGGTGGTGAAGATCACCTGGAAATCCAGGCCGTCTGGGAGGATCTCCAGCAGGTCGAAGCCGGTGCCGTCCTTGAGCTGGATATCGAGAAAGAGGAGGTTGGGCTTCCGTTCCTTGATCAGGCGGACCCCACTGACGACGCCTTCCGCGTCGCCGATGACTTCTACCTCCGGGCAGTACGCCTGAAGGTCGGCGCGAAGGAGCTGCACCGCCTGGGGCATGTCGTCTATGATGATCGCGCGTAGCATGAGGGTTGATAATTCGTGATTCGTTTTTTTCACCTGGCTTACAATACGGCCGTTGATTCGTTGTCCTTCGATCTTGTCTGAAAATTAAACTTCTTACCGCAGCACTACATTTCAATTCATAAATGCCACCCGCACTACCACCTCCGTTCCTCCGGTTTCTCCATTCTCAGTCTTCCACTCGCTGATCTCCAGGGACTTGCGGATGTTATTTTCCCGGCTCAACACCTCCAGCCGTTCACGGATGGCCTGCAGGGCGGTTGATTGGTGGCTGCTGTCCTTTTTGCGGCGGCGGCTCTCTTCAATGCCGATGCCGTTGTCCCGGATGGTGATCTCCAAAATAGGGCCTTTTTGCTGAAAAGCCAGCTCAATACGGCCTTTTTTGCCCAGAGGGGCGATGCCGTGGCGGATGGCATTTTCCAGGAATGGCTGGAGCAGCATGGGAGGGATCATGACGTCTTCTTCTTCCACCCCCGGGCCGAGGTGGATATCGTAGCCGAAAAGGCCGCCCCGGATATGACTCTCCAGATCCAGATAGTTGCGCAGGACGGCCAGCTCTTCCTCCAGTGTGACCAGTTCTTTTCTGGAGTTGTAGAGGATAGCTCTCATCAGGCGGGCGAACTGGGCCAGTAAGCGGCGGGCGATGGCTTGGTCCTGCTGCACGATCAGGCTCTGGATGGCGTTCAGGGCATTGAAAATGAAATGGGGGTTCATCTGGAGCTGAAGGGCCTTCTGTTCCAGTTCCAGCAGGTGTTTTTCCATTTCCAGCCGCTCCTTTTCCAGGCGGGCCTGCCGGCGGATGCGGCTGATCTGCCACCATACTGACAAAATGATCAGCAGGGCCAGGGAACCGATGGACGTAGTGCGGAACCACCAGGTTTCCCAGAAGGGAGGCTCGATGGTAAAGCTGGCCTCCAACGGAATGGGAGTAGGTACCCCATCCTCATTGTAAGCCCGCGCCTGAAAGGTATAGGTGCCGGGAGCGAGGTTGGAATAGGTGACGTTATTCCTCGGAGACGGCGGCGACCATTCGGTTTCCTGCCCCAGCAGCCGCCACTGATAGCTCACCTTCTCCGGGTTGGGGTGGTTGATGCCGAGGAATTCGAATTCCAGGTGGTTCTGGTTGTAGGGGAGTACGAGCGAGTCCTTCAACTGGTGCCAGGGGCCCAGCAGGCCTGCATAGGCGGTTTTTTCCAGCGGTTCGTAAAAGAGGCGGATGGCCGTAAAGTGCAGTACCGGCGGAGTGGTGTTGGAGAAGCTATACTGAGGGTTGTACTGCATCAGGCCATTAACGGTGCCGAACCAGAGGTTGCCTTTTTTATCTTTAAGTACAGCATTCTGAGCCGTTTCTATACCGGCAAACCCCTCGGCCCTGCCAAAATGCCGGATCTCTTTGACGTTGCCTTCAGCATCGAGGGTCAGGCGGTCGAGGCCGAGCTGGCTGCCCACCCAGAGCTGGCCATCGGGCCCGCAGGCGATCAGATAAACGTTGTTGGAAGTGAGCCCTTCTGCAGGGTATGCACGGCAGGAGCCTCCGCTGCATTGCACCCGGGCAATACCGCCGCCGGCCGTCCCTACCCAGATGTGCCCCGTACTGTCCTGCGCCAGGCAGCGTATGTTGCCACGGGGCAGCCCTTCGTTGGTGGTGAGAAAGATTGGGTGGCCGTTTTCCGCCCACCGTCCCAGCCCGGATGGCGTGCCGTACCAAAGTTGCCCGATACTGTCCCGAAGCAAGGCAAAAATGCGGATGTCACCCAGGCCTTCTGCTTTTTGAAAAGCTTGAACGTAGAGGCTGTCCGGAAAAGAGTCGATCCGCACCCGGGAGAGCCCTCCATCGGCGGTTCCCACCCAGATGTTTCCTGAGGGTTCCCGGGCAAATGCTCGTATCCAGTTGCCGCTCAGGCCGTGTTGTTTGTCCAGGTTTATTACAACAGAGTCACTGAGAATGAAAAGCCCCTGCCCTTCAGTTCCCATCCATACCCGATTGCTGTCATCGACGATGAGCGCCCGGGAGATGATGCCTTCCGGGCAGGGAAGAAGCTGGAATGTGGTATCATTGTAACGGGCTATGCCCTCCCCGCCGCAGGAGGTTACTATATGCCCCGCCGTATCAGAGGCAATGGCGTAAATGTAGTTGTCTGGCAGGCCGTCCTCTTCAGTAAACCGGACAAACTGCTGGCCGGAATACTGGCAGGCCCCTCCGTCGGCTGAGCCGAACCAGAAATCACCCCAACGGCTTTCCATTATCGCCCGGATGTGGTTGCTGCACAGGCCATCTTCTTCAGACAAGTGTTCGAAAGTGGAACCTTCCGGCGCCCAGTTCATCAGGCCGGCATCGAGAGTGCCCGCCCAGAGGCGCCCCCGGGAGCCCTGAAAAAGGCAGAGTATGAAATTGCTGATGCCCTGATAGACCAGGTGGAACCGCCCGTCGTAGCGGTACAGTCCCCTTCCGTAAGTGCCGATCCATATCTGCCCGGTGCTGTCCTGTATGATACTTCGAACCTGGGCCTGCGCCAGCCCACCTGGCATTTCCGGACGAGAGGCCTTCCCGGCGCCATACCAGTAAACCCCATTATCTGTTCCCAGCCAGAGGCGCTGATTTTCTAATAAAAGGCAATAAACAGGAGCGTCACCGGCCTGCACCGGTGGAATGCTGTCTTCGGTGTAGAGAAACAGGCCGGAGGATGCTCCGATCCAGACGGAATCCGGATGGCGGGAGGCGATGGCATTTATCTTGGCGGAAAGGGTGGGGTGGAGAGGCTGAAAAGAAAGCCCATCGTACCGGCAAAGCCCATTGCTCGTACCGATCCACAACAGGCCGTCAGCGGATTCGTGGAGGGCGGTGACGTAGTTGCCGGGCAGGCCTTCCCGGGTGGTGAAGTTCTGGAAGCGCCGCCCGTCAAAACGGCTCAGTCCGCCCCCCTCCGTCCCCATCCAGATGTACCCGCGGCTGTCCTCCAGCAGAGCGTTGACGCGGGATTGCGCCAGCCCTTCCTGGACGGAGTAGTTGCGGAAGTTGAAGGGCTGGGCCGCCAACCATAATGGGATGGCTAGCAGGATTAGAAAAAGTCCGTTCTTTGGCCTTACATGCATCGGGCTGGAATATAGGAAATTTCCAGCACCGGAGTGAGAATAGATTACCCATGTTTCCCATACTATGGCGCAGTAGCTTCGGAGGCACTGGATTTATCCGGTGCACTTAAAATCGCCGTTTCAGGCTTGAAAAAATTCCCCGTTTCAGGGAAAAAAACTATTTTAAAGGAACATAAAAACCAACGATATGAATGGCGGCCAGCTCATCTCCCACACCCTCAAAAATCACGGCGTTCAACATCTCTTCACCCTCTGCGGCGGCCACATCGCCCCCATCTATGTGGAAGCGGAAAAGGACGGCATCCGGGTCATCGACGTCCGGGATGAAGCTTCGGCCATCTTTGCTGCCGACGCCATCGCGCGCCTCACCGGCATTCCCGGCGTAGCGGCGGTGACGGCAGGGCCCGGCGTCACCAACTCTATCACTGCCCTGAAGAACGCGCAGATGGCCCAGTCGCCTGTCCTCCTGCTGGGCGGCGCCACGGCCACCCTGCTCCGCAACCGTGGCGCCCTGCAGGACATCGACCAGATGGCGCTCGTCAAACCCCATGTCAAATGGGCCGGCCGGGTGAAGCGGCAGCGGGAGATAGCTCCTGCTTTGAACAAAGCCCTGCGCATCGCTCGTTCCGGCGTCCCCGGCCCGGTATTCGTCGAGCTACCCGTTGATCTGTTGTACAACGAAGAAACAGTGCGGGAGTGGTATGGCAAAAAGAATTCAGGAGGCGGTTCTCTTATTGAAAAAGCCATCCGGTGGTACATCAACCGGCACGTCAACGGCCTTTTTCAGGGAATGCCGGGGTATTCGGTTCCAGAACCCGAAAAGCCGGTTGTTCCCAACTTTTCCATTTCCGAGGTCAAGGCTATCACCCGCGAGATAAAACAGGCAAGCCGTCCGGTTATGGTCATCAGCAGCGGTGCAATGATGGAGGTTGAAAATGCCCGCACCCTTTGCGCCGCGGTAAAGCGTCTGGGCATTCCGGCCTACCTTAGTGGCATGGCGCGGGGCCTTACCGGGCATATCAGCGAAGTACAATACCGCCACAAGCGCAAGATGGCCCTGCGCGAAGCCGACTGCATTTTGCTTTGCGGCGTCCCTGTCGATTTCCGGTTGGACTACGGCAGCCACCTCAACCGAAAGGCGCGGAAAATAACAGTGAACCGTAGCAGGGAGGAATTGACAAAGAACATTTCGCCCCATAAGGCTGTTCTGGCTGACCCCGGCGCTTTCCTGATCGAACTTTCGGGTGAGGCAGATACTTTTCCGGACTGGAGCGAATGGAAGCAGCAGCTACTGGAACGGGAAGATGCCCGCGAAGAGGAGATCGGCCAAACGGCGCGGGAACTCATCGATGACATCAATCCGGTTGCCCTGTTCCTCAAAATGGAAGGCCTCCTTCCGGATAATTCGGTGCTGATCGCCGATGGCGGTGATTTTGCCGCTACGGCTTCCTATACGCTGCGCCCCCGGCGCCCCCTGGCCTGGCTTGACCCCGGCGTGTTCGGCACCCTGGGCGTGGGCGGCGGCTTTGCCATGGGCGCCGCTCTGCGCTACCCAGAGGACTACATCTGGATCATCTACGGTGACGGCAGCTCCGCCTACAGCCTTATGGAAATGGATACCTTCCGAAAGTACGGCATGAAAGTCTGTGGAATCATTGGCAATAACGGCTCCTGGGAGCAGATCGCCCGTGACCAGGCCACTCTGCTTGGGGCAGATACGGCGACTAATTTGCCAAAATCGGATTACCACAAAGTGGCCGAGGCCTTTGGGGCCGCCGGTGAACGCGTCGAAAACCTGGAAGCTTTTGAACAGGCTCTGAGGAATGCGATGGAAAGCATGGATAAAGGCATACCCTATGTGATCAATGCCGTCATCGGCTCGACGGATTTCCGCAAGGGAAGCATTTCGATGTGAGAAAAAGCGGCAATCGGAAAAATGCTCACTTCCCACTTCCCAAAAGCCCAAAACCAAACAAACATGACACTCATCGAAAAGATCGGGCTCATATTTCATATCCTCCGATGGCGGTTCACCTGGGCGAAGAAGGACCTGAGCTATCGCCCCAAAGGAAAGATTTCGGAAAAATTCATCACTGCCCGCGAAGCTGCACGCAAGATCCCTGACGGCGCCTGTGTGGCTTCCAGTGGCATGGCGGGCAATGCGCGCTGCTCCGTCTTCTTTTGGGCCATCCGGGAGGCTTTTCAGCAGGAGGGCCATCCCCGCGGCCTCACCTGGATGAACGTAGGCGCTCAGGGCAGCCGCGGCAAGGTGCCGGGAACGGTCGAAGAGCTGGGCCTGCCGGGCCTGCTGTCGCGTTACATCGCCGGCCACCTGGAGACTACCAAGGCACAGCTGCGCCTGGCTGACGAGGGGCTGCTCGAACTCCACACCATGGCGCAGGGCGCCATGGCCCTTCTCTTCGAAGCCCAGGAACAGGGCAAAACCGAACTGCGCTCGGAAGTCGGCCTGGGTACTTTCCTCGATCCCCGCGTGGGCAATGGCTCCCGGGTGACGCCCGGCGCCGAAGATCAGTTTATCCGGGCGGATGGTGCTGCGCTGGTTTTTACGTTGCCAAGGGTGGAAGTGGCTTTGTTCAGTGCCCCTTATGCCGATGCAGAGGGTAATATCTATTTCCATCACGCCTCCTGTCTTTCTGAAAATGAATATTTGTCCCGCGCCGCCCGTGCCAACAAGGGTATGGTAATCGCCACCGTCAGCGCCATTATCCCCAAGGAGAAAGCAAAGATCAGCATGTCGGCGGAAGAGGTGGACTATATCGTCGTCCACCCCCACAACGAGCAGACGGCGAGCGTTCGCCAACGGCGCCATTGGGCGATGTTCACTCCGGGCGGCAATGCCGATGCCAAAAAGGCGGCGGCCCGGCTCAAGTTTATGAATACTCTGCTGAAGATCACACCGGTAAGGGATGCGGTGGGTAACGCCATGGCCCGCCTGGCGGCAACCATCTTTGCCCGGGAAGTGCCCCGAGGCTCTATGATCAACATCGGGGTGGGCTTTCCGGAGGAAGTAGCCCGTAATGTGATAGAGCAGGGGCTGGGCAGTGAGCTCACTTTTACGACCGAGGCGGGCGCCTACGGCGGCCTGCCCGTGCCCGGCGTCTTTTTTGGAGCGGCCGTCAACCCGGAAAAGCTGATCTCTTCCACGGAGATGTTCCATCTGTACCTGGAGCGGCTGGGCGCTTGTGTGCTGGGCTTCCTGGAGGTGGATGAAAAAGGCAATGTGAATGCCTCCAAACGCGGCCCCCGCATGCTCGACTACGTCGGGCCGGGCGGTTTTCCGGATATCGTCTATGGCGCGAAAGTCGTGATCTTCATCGGCACCTGGATGTCGGGAGCGAAGTTCAGCATCGGGAGCGGGCAGCTGCGGCTTGATAAACCCGGCAAGCCCAAGTTTGTCGAAGCGGTGGGCCACATCACCTTCAGCGCAGAAGAGGCGCTCCGGCTGAGGAAGAAGGTATTTTACGTGACCAACGTCGGGGCTTTTCAGCTCACCGAACAGGGTTTAAGGCTGATATGCCTTATGCCCGGCATAGACTTGCAGAAGGATATTCTGGAGGCCTGCCCGGCGAAAATACTCCTGCCGGATGGCGAGGCTCCGGTGGCGGCGGAGGCGGTCGTGACGGGAAAGGGGTTTCGGCTGGAGTGGCCGTAGGTATGAAATTTGAACACGCTGTCTAAAGGCTTTGCCGGAAACCATTATAAAAAGAGCCTGTCGAAAGTTATCTTGCGGCGGAAAAAATGATTGAACACACTCTGATTAAATAACACCAGATACACATGGACAAGAACCTCCTGAAAGAAGAAGCACTGCATTATCACTCCAAGGGAAGGCCCGGAAAGATCGAGGTCATACCTACTAAAGAAACGGCCAACCAAAGGGACCTCTCTCTGGCCTATTCTCCGGGAGTGGCGGAGCCCTGCCTAGCCATAGAAAAAGACCTCAGTGACGTTTACAAATACACGGCCAAAGGCAACCTCGTGGCCGTCATCAGCAACGGCACCGCCGTGCTTGGCCTGGGAGACATCGGCCCGGAAGCCAGCAAGCCCGTAATGGAAGGCAAGGGCCTGCTCTTCAAGATCTATGCGGACATCGATTGCTTCGACCTTGAACTGAATACCAAAAATGTCGATGAGTTCGTCCGGACGGTGAAAGTGCTGGAACCCAGCTTCGGGGGGATCAACCTGGAAGACATTTCCGCGCCGGATTGCTTCGAGATCGAGGAGAGGCTCAAAAAGGAGCTGGATATCCCCGTGATGCACGACGACCAGCACGGTACGGCCATCATCAGCGGTGCGGCTTTACTGAATGCCATGGAACTGGTCGGGAAAGACATTTCCAAAGTGAAGATCGTGGTGAACGGCGCAGGGGCCTCCGCCATTTCCTGCACCCGGATCTATGTTTCCCTGGGGGCCAGGAAGGAAAACATCTACATGTACGACAGCAAAGGGCTGATCCACCCCAGCCGCGCTAACCTGGATGGTAAAAAACCGGAATTCGTGAACGGTTCCGTTCCCGCTGATACTTCTCTGGCGGACATCCTCCGGGGAGCCGATGTGTTCATCGGATTGTCGAAGGGAAACGTCCTGTCAAAGGAAATGGTGAAAGAAATGGCTGATAATTGCATCATTTTCGCCATGGCCAACCCGATCCCGGAGATCAGTTATGAGGACGCCAAATCGGCCCGGCCGGACAGCATCATGGCTACCGGGCGCTCCGATTATCCGAACCAGGTGAACAACGTCCTGGGGTTTCCCTTTATATTCCGGGGGGCGTTGGATGTGCGGGCCACGGAGATCAACGAAGCGATGAAGCTGGCTGCCGTTCATGCGCTGGCCGAACTGGCCAAAAAGCCGGTGCCCGATATTGTCAACCTGGCGTATAGCAATGCCAACCTGAAGTTTGGAAAGGACTACATCATCCCCAAGCCGGTCGATCCGCGGTTGATCACTGCCGTTGCCCCGGCAGTTGCCAGAGCAGCGATGGAAACAGGCATTGCCAGATATCCGATAACCGACTGGGCGGCTTATGAGGTGGAACTGTCCCGGAGGCTGGGCAATGAAAACACCATTTCCAGGATCATTGAGACCAAGGCCAAACAGGACATCAAGCGGGTAGTCCTGGTCGATGCCGAACATCCATCGGTACTCAAGGCTGCTCAGGTGGTGGTTGATGAAAGGATCGCTCAGCCCATTCTGCTGGGCAAACGCGAGGCCATCGAAGCTATAAAAAAGGAATACGGCCTGAGGTTGGAAGGAGTCCGGTCCATAGACCCTAAAAACCCTGCGAATGAACTGGAAGAAAAAATGCACGAACGATACAGCGCCCTGCTTTATGAAAAACGCAAACGGAAAGGCATTTCTCTGCCGGAAGCCAGGGACCTGATGCGCAGCCGGAGTTATTATGCCGCCATGATGGTGGAGGCCGGCGAGGCGGACGCCATGGTGGGTGGAGTGACGAAGAAGTATCCATACACGGTGCGCCCTGCCCTTCAGGTCATTGGGCCCAGAGAGGAAGTGAGAAAGGTGGCGAGCACTCACATTCTGATCACCCGTTTCGGCCCTCTTTTCCTGGCGGATACGTCGATCAACCACCACCTGGATGCGGAAGATATTGCGGCCATTGCCGAACTGGTAGCCGAAAAAGTAGAGTCATTTGACATAGAACCCCGGATCGCCCTGGTAACTTATTCCAACTTCGGCTCCGTTCCAAACGGCGAATCGGCCATGCTGATGCGAGAGGCAACGGCCATCCTGCACAAGAGGCGCCCCAAGTGGATAGTAGATGGAGAAATGCAGGCCAACATGGCCCTTAATCCGGAAGTGCGCAAGCAGTTCTACCCCTTCTCAAAACTGGGTGATTACCGGGCGAATACCCTGATCTTTCCCAACCTTTCGGCAGCCAACATTGCATACAACCTGCTGGCCCATACCGCCAATATTGACATCATCGGGCCGATATTGCTGGGGTTGAAAAAGCCGGCCCATATCCTTCAGTTGGGCGCCAACGTCCATCAGATCGTGGATATGGTGGGCATTGCGGCAGTGGATGCGCAGGGGAGATGAAGGCAGGGAGATTATCCTCCTTTGGCCGCCCGCTTCAGCATCTGATCGACGCCGGAAGTGAATTCCTTGACGGATGGGCTGTAGCCGGTCTGCCCCAGAGCTTCGATGGAGAACTGGTCGTTGGTTTTTTCCAGGTTGAATACCCAGATCGTGGGGTAGCCCCTGACTTTGAAGGCCTGTTGCAGAGAGTAGTTCTGCTGCCTGATCTCGTCCGGGATCTGCTTTCTCCTGGGGAAGTCGAGCTCCAGGAGGACGACATTTTCATCTGCCCATTTCTTGAATTCGGGCTTGGAGAAAACATTGGCGGTGAGCCTTTTGCACCAGCCGCACCAGTCGCTGCCGGTGAAGTTGGCCATGATGGGCTTGCCTGTTTTTTGTGATATCTGGTAGGCCTGGTTGATATCAACCAGCCATCCTTCGTTTTCAGCGGTATATTTTTCCTGCGCCAGCGCAAAAGTAGCGAACAAAAGGAAGGCGAGGAAGGTGCTGATCTTCTTCATCTGCATTGTTATTTTTGTCTCACGTAGAACATACACCCGGTAAAGATACAATCTTACTTTTGAAAAGAAGCAAGAGAAACTGTTACGGTCCTGTTAAGAGAAAGCCGTGGCCATGGGCAAGGGAATGCTTTACCTGGAATAGTGGCCCGAAAGCCTTTTGTTAAGAAAATGGCTAGGAATTGTTACATTAAGCGAGATGTTACTGTCCCTTTACCTGTTATATTTGGGAAAAAATAAAAAAATTATGGAGATAAAGTACGCTATTCACCCCGAAGACGCCAAATCTTATGATACATCGAGGTTGAGAAAGGAATTCCACAGCGACAGCCTTATGATCGAGGATTCCATCAAACTGGTTTATACTCACTACGACCGGTTCATCTACGGAGGGATATGCCCGAAGCAAAAGCGGCTGGCCCTGCCCACCTATGACGAACTGAAATCAGATTACTTCCTGGAGAGAAGAGAACTGGGTGTCATCAACGTCGGCGGAACGGGAAAAGTAACGGTAGATGGAGAAGCCTATACCCTTGAAAACCTCAATGTCCTGTACGTGGGTAAAGGTAAAAAGGAACTCGTATTCGAAAGCGCAGATCCGGGCAACCCGGCAAAATTCTACCTCAATTCCAGCCCCGCCCACAAAGAATACCCCACAGTAAAGGCTACCAGAAAAGAGGCCAACCGAGTGGACCTCGGCACTCCGGAAAGCTGCAACGAAAGGGTGATCTTTCAGTTCATCCACGAAGCCGGCATCCAGAGTTGCCAGTTGGTCATGGGCTATACGGAACTGAAGGAGGGAAGCATCTGGAACACCTTCCCGCCGCATACCCACGGCCGCCGGATGGAGGTCTATTTTTATTTTGATTTACCCGAAAACCAGGTGGTCATGCACTTCATGGGGCATCCGCAGGAAACCCGCCACCTGGCCATCAAAAATGAGGAAGCGGCCGTTTCTCCTCCCTGGTCCATCCACGCCGGCGCCGGTACGGCCAGCTATAAGTTCGTCTGGGGGATGGCGGGAGAGAACAAGGCCTTCACCGATATGGATGGCGTGCCGCTGAATGAGATCCTGTAAGAGATGAGGACGGTTAGCCTGTTCTGTTTCAGCAGGGGAACAGAGTGCCCTGCGTGCTGAAGGGTGGTAAATTGCCATATTGTTATAAGTTAGGCGGACATAAGTAAATGGATAGAATTAATAAATTAGCGAATTTTACCCGGCTGAGCAAAAGCGAAGGAGGGGACTGAATGCCAGTGCCTTAGATGGCGCTTTCTGTCTCACTAATGGTGTCCACCCACTTACTCTGAATTACGTTTCGTTCGCGAGAGACTGTGTCTCGATGCGGAATAACTCGCCGGTCTCTGACTGGTGTAAGCTACAAAAAAATGGTTCTCGAAAAATTCAAACTTGACGGAAAAACAGCTTTGGTAACCGGATGCAAGCGCGGCATCGGCTTTGCCATGGCCGAGGCTTTGGCCGAAGCCGGCGCCGATATCATCGGCGTTTCGGCATCTCTGGAACTGCATGGCTCGGATATTGAAAAAGCCGTGACGGCACTGGGCAGAAAATTCACAGCTTACCGGTGCGACTTTAGTAACCGGAAATCCCTGTATGATTTCATCGCTGCGGTCAAATCGGAGCATTCCTCTCCCGATATCCTGGTGAACAATGCCGGCACCATCCTGCGAAAGCCCGCCGCCGAACACTCGGACGAATACTGGGATAAGGTCATTGAAGTCAACCAGAATGCCCAGTTCATCCTCACCCGGGAGATCGGAAGAGACATGATCGCCCGGGGAAGCGGCAAGGTCATCTTCACCGCCTCCCTTCTTACCTTCCAGGGCGGAATAACCGTGCCCGGGTATGCCGCCTCTAAAGGCGCCATCGGCCAGCTCACCATGGCCTTCTCCAACGAATGGGCATCAAAGGGCGTGCAGGTGAACGCCATCGCGCCCGGCTACATCTCCACCGACAATACCGAGGCTCTGAGGAATGACCCGGAACGGAGCAGTTCCATCCTCGCCAGGATACCGGCCGGCCGGTGGGGGCAGCCGGATGATTTTAAAGGGCCTATCGTTTTTCTGTCTTCCTCAGCCTCCGATTACATGACCGGAACCGTTATGGTCGTGGACGGGGGATGGATGGGCCGGTGATGGCTGAGGCAAGGCTGTAGCCAGGCCGTCCAGAAGATAGGGCTTTTCCGTTTGAAGTTATGCCTCTAACCTCTGAGCTTACAAACCACAGCCATCCCAGTTCCCGAATAGAGTCAGGTAATGATCAAAAGGATCAAAAGCAGTAGTATGATAAAGAGCAACAACCAAAGCAACCAGGATGGCAGGCCTTTCCCCGGATCATAGGGAGTTGGCAAAATGATCGTGGCCGGCTCGCGGCCAGGCTGGTTGATGGCCACGCCGGGTTTTTGGCCGGAAGCTGGGTCGTAGGTAGCGATGGCCTCGTAGGTGCCGTCGCCTCTGTCCTTTACTACTCCGCTGATAACCACTGTTCCCTCAACCCCAGCCAGGTTGATCATTTCCACTCTTCCGGGGCCTACTTTGTTGCCGAACTTGTCTTTGGGAGTCAGGATTATCCGGACTTTCAGGTTGCCGCCGGGCAAGGTTTCCAGAGGTTCTATCCGGATGTCGGTCTGTGCACTGTCGATGCCCGGCTCAACGTGTACGGACCAGGTGATCTCCCTTGTGCCCTGACAGCCAATCCCGTAAGCTGCGACCGCCCGGAACGTATAATGCCCCTCCTTGCGGAACAAATCAGGCAATATCCTGCCGAAGATGCCGTCAGGTTCCATAGCTCCGTCATTCTGGCTTCCGTCATCGAAAAGTTCAAAAGTTTCCTGCTCGTAGGTTATCAGCGGCTGGCCTTCCAGGCTGGATTCCAGCCTTTTCAAAGCAACAGCGCGGGCCGGTATTATATCACCGTCAATATCTTCGATGTCGTTTTCAAATCCGGCGCTGGATAAAATATTCCCCGTGCCCTCGGTGGGTTTTTTCACCGTCACCCGCACACTTGCATTAGGGGCTTTGAATCCTTTCGCCGTGGCGACGGCCACTATCGGATTGTAGGGCTCGCCTGTATAATACCTTCGGCGGCGGTTTTGGAGAGCGATGACAGGCCCATCCTTCGCCAGCACATTTACGAAATAAGATACATCCTGGGGAGGCGGCGGAAATTCCCCTCCTGCCGGGACGCGGTCAACGAACACCTTCCAATTCCCGTTTTGCTCGCCATTGAAAGGTAAAGAGGCCCTTACAAAGCGCCAGGTTTGGCCGGCTGAGGATGCTATACCATGGCCTTGTAAAGGCAGGAATGTTCCGGCCGGTGTCTGTATCCGGAAATTAAGGGGAGTCGATGGGCTTTCCCAGCCCAGGATGATGGTAATGGAGGTTTCTTCACATACCCCAAAGGTGATCGGTTCGGCATGGTTCTGATCCGCAGGGAGGACGTATTCGGGATCGTTCAGCGTGCCGGCTTCAAAGATATTGCCGAATGTCAGGGCGAAGAATTTCAGCAGGCTCAAGCCGCTGCCCGCCCTCATGTAAAGGCCGTTGTGGTTCTCTGCCAATTCGGTGAGCAGAGCCCCGTTTAGCCCCGCTTCGGAACCATAGCCCACGGCGAAGATATCGGTATTGATCAGAGAGCCTTCCACCACCTCAACCATCGGGTTCGTATTTTGCAGGCCATCTGTCAGCAGGAAAATGGTCCGCCTGTTACCGGCAGCGCCATGGAGGTTCATCTGGTTCCTGGCCAAAGCAAGGCCCGCTCCGATGCTGGTGCTACCGCCGGCCGAGATCCCCCCCACAATCCCGGCTGAATAGGGAGGAACTGCCCCGATCAGGGTGTTCTTATTTCCGAGGTTCACATCCGCCAGGTTGAAAGCTGAGCCGGCAGTAGAACTAAAAGTTACAAGCCCGATCTGGTCCCCACCCTCCGTACGGGCAAGCTGGATGAACAAAGCCGCCGCATTTTTGGCTTCCTGTAATTTGGACAGGCCCGTACTCATCACCTGTGACATGCTACCCGACCGGTCGAAAACCAGCATGACATCACGGGCAACAGAAGGAACCGTATCTCCTGCAATATCGTCAAGGATCGCATCAGAAGGTGCATAGCCGATGAAGCAAGTTGAATTTTGGTAGGCGCCAGGGGCAAATGGGCCTCCCTGCCCAGCAGAAAGCACGCCGACAAAACGCCCGGCCATGTCGAAGAGCCCGGAACCAGACGTTCCGCCAGAAACATCAAACTGGGTGGGGATATGGTTCGTATTTGTCAGGTTATTTCCGGGGGCTGCATGAGACGCCACCTGCGCAAAGCCGTCGGCAATAGATGGAGACACCTTTTTGACCGCCCCGTTGGGATGATGGATGCCGAATACCTGTTCGCCCACCGCCGGGCGGGAGTTGCGAATGGGGACAGGAGAAATGCCAAGCCCTCCGGGAGGGGTCGCTATCCTCACTACCATGTAGTCGGTCGTGCTGGAATTCCCCAACGGGCCGTGGTTCATCAGTTCGATGACTTTGTGAAATACCGGCTGGTAACTTCCGGACACCGAGCCGTCTGCTTCCGTCTGGTAATTGAAAATAACAGACATGGAAGCGATATCATCCTCATGGTCAATGCAGTGGGCCGCCGATATCACGAGGTCGTTGCCGATCAGCGTTGCCGAACAGGTGGAAACATGGCTGCCGTGCACCGCTACCAGCATACCTACGCTTCGGGCCACTGATTTTCGGATATCTCCGTTGGGCAGTGCCGCAACATTATCCCAATGCGGAGGCAGGTGGCAGAGCCAAAACGGGTCGTAATCCGGTTCGGTGTAACTGCCGCTAACAAAAAAGGGGTCGCAGTTGGAAAAGCTGTCGTGAATGCCACCGGGTATATCCTCCTCATGGCGTTCACCGCGGCCATACCCTGTAACCTGAACACCTCCGCCAGCCCCGTCCGGAATAAAAGAGATGGGAATATTATTACCTGGTAAACTGCTCACATTGACCGGGCGCGTCCAGAATGTTGAACCGCTGGAGGCATCGAAGACATCAATCTCCCCGGTGGGATAGCCGAGGCTTACTTCGAGGCGGCTGGCGCCCGGGAAGACCGCATTTTCAAAATGTAAAATGACAAACCTTGTAGGGCCAGCCCCGGCAGGTGGTGGGGTATGGCCGAAATTTACATTATTGGGTGCACCGTAAACAGGGCCAATATTAATAGGAGAACCTTCCAGGGAAATAAAAGAACCGGTTGCGTGAGACATGGTTTTGGGTTTTGGGGTGAATGAAAATGGAAGGTTGGTTTTCCATTAGATAGTACCTGACAAGCCAAAAAGGTTCGGAGGTATTCCTTCACAGCTTTGCTATCCTATTAATTAATCTGGGGAGAAGCTGAATTGTTACAAAAAAGCTTCTTACAAATATGCAGAAATTACAGGCTGCATCCAAACAGGCTACTTGTCCGCGTAATTCGCAGGGTCCAGCGCTTCCGGAGTCCACATTTTAAAAAAATTCAATACCTTCTTCCGGTAATTAATTCGCCGACTTCAAAAAAATCCTGATCTTGGTAATCTCGAGATCGGTCAGGATGGCTTTCTGGCGCATGTGTTCGGTAGCGGCATCCCACTGGCTGTCGCTGTAAATGGTAGGGTCAGGAGTATTGTGACAACGGCTGCAGTTCTCTGCCCATAATTGTGCCCCCGATTTATTTGCTATGGCATCCGGCGTTTTACAACCACTAATTATGGCAGGGGCGATAAGAATAAAACCTATAATTGTGGCAGAAATGGCGGTGATGCGGTTTATTTTTTTCATTTCTACATATTTTGATTATTGGGTTTTAAAAGAAGTAGATCAGCCGGGCCTGAACGGTTTTAACGGTGAGCCCGTCCGTTTGCTTAAGCACGTCATACACAAAGTTCAGCGGTGTTTTCCAGGTGAACCAGTAAGTGAGGCAGGCCGTAGTTTGCGTTTCGGCATTCTCACCCCACGGGGCATCGGTAAGTGAAGCATTTTTATACTTTGGAGGCGCATACGCTCCAATGCGGCCCGCTAATTCCAGATTGCTGAGGAAACCGCTTTGTGCCCCGGTAGGGCGCACCGTAACCCCGGCATACCATCCACTGAATTCATTTTTAAAGCCAGGGAGGGCCTTTGTACTTATTGAGTCGGTGAAAACGTAATCAAAATTATCCGTTGTGGTATAATTATACTCTGCCAGAACCCTTAATGTAATGGGATTGAAAACATGGTAATAGTTCAGGTCTGCCGCCCAGGAGAAGCTGCCAATATTTTCAAAATCAGTGCCGGCATCGCCTGTTTTGGCTGCATATTGCCCCGACAGGTCCAATTGAAGCGAAGAATTGGAAAAAGGCAGAAACCCAATAGAACCGCCAATCGCTTTGTTGTTATTGTTATCTGTGTAGTTATCATAGGTCAACTGTCCGGTAAGGTTGTCGTTTCCGGGGGGCGTATTATCCACCGTAAGCTGGGGGCCGCTGGAAAGGTATATCTGGTAGTTTAATTTGGAATATCCTGCCTGAATACCGCCCTGCAGGCCGATCCCGGTTTGTGTACTCGGCCCTCTTGCCAATCCAATGGGATCGGTACAAAACCGGTTGGTGAAATCATCCAGTACGCCACTGTACAAGCCGTATTTGGGGCTAAAATTCCCAAAGAATACAGACACTTCCGGCAGGAGCCGGTAATAGGCGATCATTTCAACCAGGTCAATAGCTGTTGACCCACCTGGGGAAGGGTCAACATCAACTTCTACCTGGGCGTCCAGAAAAAACTTGTCGTTCAGCTTTACCAATGGTAGCAGCATGAAGGCATCAGGAAAGAAAGTATTCGAAGAGGGGCTTCCCTCCATCTTTGTATTAGTCCATGATAATTGCGCTTTGCCGGCCAGTAAGAACTTGGTGGCGCCCTCTTTCGGGTCATTGGGGGCTTCAGCCGGGACAGTAGTGTTTTGGGCGTTTGCCAGGTTCAGGCTTGCCATGCCGATCGCCAGGGTAATAATCACACTTTTCATGTCATTATTTTTTATCTTTATAAGTTCTTTCCAGTTTCCGGATATAGTTGACCAGTTGCCACCGTTGTTCTTCGGTCAGCAAGGTCTTGTAGGAGGCCATGGGAGGATTTCCTTCAGTCATCTTCCAGAAGATGGCCCCATCGGTTTCATCCTTTACGTTTATAGCTAAAAAGTCGGCGGGTTTTGGATGGAGGGTCACCCCGGCAACACCGTTCCCTTTGCCGGTGTCGCCATGACAAATAGCGCACATATTTTTGAAGGTCTTCATACCCATCATCGTGGCTGCAGCATCATCCTTCAGGGGGTTTTTGATGTCGTCGGCGTATTTGGGGGCTACCCAGGAATTCTTATTCTGTTTCTGGGCTATGGCAGATTGTCCCAAGAGGAAAGTAAGCAGAAAAAAGGCGGTGAATAATTTCAGGTTTATCATAGTTCTGGTTTTTAAAGGAGAGGAATTTATATCTCACTACATTTTATATTGATCAGCATCCACTATCCTTGGAGGTTTGATGCCCATTTTTCGGGATGCTTCTTCGCCACTTTTCCCGGCGGGTTTCCTGTTTTGTTCGCTTTGATGCCACCTTTGCCAATTGCTTCGGCTTCGTATTTACGAGCGGTAAAAAACACCAGCAAGCCTGCTGTAAAAAGCGTTTTTGGGGAAAGGACCAGGATAAACAGGGAAGTCACCTTTTTTTCAGAATGATATGAAGGCGGGATTTTGGCTTAATCTTCAGGGTGTAGGATAGTTTCTCATTGTATTGCAACTGCGCCTGGAAGGTACCGTTATCCTCCCACTTCGATAAATCTAGGATATTGTACTTTTTGACCTGGTTCATCATGACATTGGGCCAGGGGGCGTCCTTCCAGCTGTCAACCAGGGCGATGGGGCAGATGACGTGGTGGTTTAGATTTTTTTCCAACTCCCGGGCTTTGGATACCTCGTATTCTACCCAGTCGCTTTTTACGGAATGCTCTGACAGGACCAGTAGCACCATTTGATTCAGCCGGATGGCCCGGTCGATCTGCTTTTCTACCGGGCCCGCCGTCATCTGGTGGACATCCCGCCAAAAGGCGGATGTCTTTTTCCAGAAATATTTCCTCCATACACTCTACAAAGGGCTCATCCTTCCGGGAATAGGAAATAAAGAGGTTGTGCAGTTGGATGGGGCTAATGTTGCGCAGCCTGTCAAAAACTTAATTGGCAGGTTTTGAAAATCAAATTGGGTTGTAAGTCTTGTTATCCTGTTTTTCCAGCAAAAAAAACCAGATTTAGGTTGAGGCTAAGGTTGAGTTTGAGGAGCCAGGATTGGCCAGCGAAGCAAAACGGATAAAAAATTCCATTCCCCAGGCGTTCTCCGGACTCAACCTCAGCCTTAACCTCAGGCCTCACGTTATTGTTAGTGTTTTCGGACTTGACGAAAGTCATTGACTTTTTACCGTATTTCATTCAACTTTTTTGCGTTTCTAAAGGGAAGTGTGGGAGGCATTTTCGCATTTGAATACTGCGTCAATCGCAATTTAAGTAGAAGCAAAGTCCCCTCTGAAAAACTAATTTCTATCCTTCCAAGACCGAAAGACTACCTTGGTGAACACTCCTATCAGGGAAGGAGTATATTATTACTCTTCCAGCTGTTTTCTTTTGATCAATTATTAACCCTAAAATAAAATCATTATGAAAAAGCAAAATTATGAGGAGGATGGCATGACTTCACTCGAAAAGGAGTGGAGGGGTATCCGAAAGAGCCTTCTGCATCGGCTGGAAGGAGAAATAGAGTGGGAGAAAAAGTACTGGGAAAAGAAGGCAAAATTAATGGAGAAGCGGATTAAGATGGAGCAGGCGCTTTTGGAGCAGCTCAATCTGGATCCAAAACTGATGAAAGAAATAGGGAAGGAAGATAAACGGATAAGAAAAGAATTAGAGGACTTTTCCAGAGAACACATTTTAGAAATGATGCCGGACAAAAATCAGGTTGCCCGGCAGATGGCCTACAGGTCTCGTATTTTTAACCGGCCAGGATCCATTCAGCCTTATTTTTTAGGTTCAGACATCGTTGTGTCAAACCCTGATTTTTTAAAGGGAAAGAAGGGAGAGCAAGGAAATCCTTCACGGTGGTTCATGAAGTATTGGGATAAGCATAATATCGAAATGGGAATTGGCGGGGTAGGCGAAACCTGCCTTGCTGTTGGCTTAGGAGATAGGGCTAATCTGATCTATGAATATCTGTGGGATGTTCCCGAGGTTACCGGCCTTTACAATTTTAATGTGGATTTCTACTATTATGGAGACTATAAAGTATATGCCAGCAGTAGAGGCTGGGATTGCAAAAGAGCAGGTGTTTCTGCACGGGCCATGCTGGAAATCACGCAAAGGAGAAATTTCCACATGCCAGTTTCAGATTATATTTTGTGGGAAGGAGGGAGTAACATTTTCCAAAATGAAGCCCTCATAGGCCCTCGGGAATGGAATTTTGATTTGACCCTTTTCAGGAACAACCCCGTTGTTATGAATTTTATTCTGGAGTTGAGAATTTCTGCAAAAGGCAGCGGTTCCTATGCAGAAATTTCATTTGGAGAGGAAGGGAATGAGGACCTTTTTGTATATGCTCCGGTTATTGGTGTAGATCTAGTTGAGTCTTACGAATAAGTTTTTTTGCAAAGTATCATGTCTTTTTTCAGTTATTGCCGGGATGGCCGGATTACCTTCGGTGATCCGTAAAGTGGGGGTAACAAAACCTACAAAGGGCCACAATTTTTGATGGACCGCACATAGCCCTTGTTGTGTTTTTCAAGCCTTTTATCCAGGTCCTGAGTTTGTCCGATATAGGTTTTATTGCAAGACTTGGAAAACAGAACGTATGTAGTATAACTTACTTTGCTCATAATCTGGCAATAAAAAAGCCACTGCGAAATACAGTGGCTTTCAGTTGGTCGGGATGGCCGGATTCGAACCGGCGGCCTCACGCCCCCCAGACGTGCACTCTAACCGGGCTGAGCTACATCCCGAGCTTACCGCCAAAATACTATCAAAGGCGGGTTATCTTGTTTTGGTCAATTGGTTATCGGGCTGAACACTCTAATCCCGAAACGGCCAAAATCTATGATTTTGCTTCGTTTCGAGGACTCACGATTTTCTATTGGGGCCTCAGTAGGGGCTAAGAAAATCGGAGCCGGGCTGAGCTACATCCCGTTTCATCCGCCGAAGCTTTAGCGAAGGCGGATCATCTCATCCGCCGAAGCCTTGGCGCAGGCGGATTTACTGTTTCATTACTGCCCTTCTGATTGGGCGGGCGCTGCCCGCCTTCGCAGGAGGCTTCGGCGGGCGCAGTGGGCGATGGCGGATTACTCCTTTGCAGTCGTGTACTGCGTGCTCGAACCGCCTACCTTCCCGTCTTTTTATATTCTTGTGGGTAGTGGCGGATTCGAACCGCCGACCTCATGTCTGTCAAACATGCGCTCTAAACCAACTGAGCTAACCACCCAAAAAGACGGGATCAAACATGCGCTCTAAATCCCGCTTGCCAAAGCGGGAATCCGCCCGCCCTTTTACAAGCGAGTGCAAAGATAAGAAAAACATCATTTTTTTGCACCCCTAAAGCACTTTTTTCTACCGCCAGTTCATAAACCATTCCGGGTCGGAGGGAGTTCCAAAAGAAAAAGAGATCATGGACTTCAACTCCTCTCTGGGCAAACTGCTGATAATGGGCGGGCTGATCCTGCTTGTGGCGGGGCTTGTTGTTTTCTTCCTGGGCGATAAACTTTCCTGGCTCGGCCGCCTGCCCGGCGATATCCGGATCGAGCGCGACAACTTCCGCTTTTATTTTCCCCTCACCACGATGATCCTGCTGAGCCTTTTGCTGACCATTGTCATCAACCTGATCCGCCGGTTTTTGTAACTTTATAAGGAACTGGCCTTTCTCCTGCGAAAGGCCAGTTATCAACATTCTGTTGAAAAGTATTCGGAGGCAGGCCCGGGAAAAATCGCCGGAGGCCCTTACTTTAGAGCGTTGTAAACAGACAACGGTTCAGGCAAACATTGGAACAAGAAAACGATCTCCCAATTAGGTAGCGCCTTCCACCTATTTTTTGATGAGCCGATCAATGCCTCCGCCGGGCATATTCAGCCATGTTGTCCTTTCAGGACGGGCAACCGGCGTCTTTGATAGTAACATGATTATAAGCCACAATAAATAAAGTGATCAATATGGAAACACCTTCGGTAAAGCAGAAAAAAAGCAAAACCCCCACCAAAACCTATAGCCATGAGGAAGCTTTGAAAGCCTCCGTAAAATACTTCGGAGGCGATGAACTGGCGGCTAACGTGTGGGTCAATAAATATGCGCTCAAAGACTCGTTCGGTAATATATATGAGCTGACGCCCGACGATATGCACCACCGCATCGCCCGGGAAATTGCCCGGATCGAGAAAAAATACCCCAACCCGGTGAGCGAAGAGGAGATTTATCAGGTGCTCAAAGCCTTTCAATATATCGTTCCCCAGGGAAGCCCCATGGCGGGCATTGGCAATGATTTTCAGGTCTCTTCTCTGTCCAATTGCTTCGTGATCGGCAGTGGGGCCGACTCCTACGGCGGGATCGCCAAAGCGGATGAGGAACAGGTTCAGCTGATGAAACGCCGGGGTGGAGTAGGGCAGGACCTGTCTCACCTCCGGCCGAAGGGAACCCCGGTGATGAACAGCGCGCTCACTTCTACGGGCATAGTTCCCTTTATGGAGCGCTACTCGAACTCCACCCGCGAAGTGGCCCAGGACGGCCGCCGCGGCGCCCTGATGCTGACGGTCTCCATCAAGCACCCGGATGCCGAGGGGTTCATCGACGCCAAACTGGAGAAAGGCAAGGTGACCGGCGCCAACGTATCGGTCCGCATCGACGATGAGTTCATGAAAGCGGCCATGGCCGGTAAAACTTACATACAGCAATTCCCTATTGATGCCAAAGAACCCAAATTCAAGAAAGAGGCCGATGCCGCCAGGTTGTGGGCAAAGATCATTCACAACGCCTGGAAGTCGGCCGAGCCGGGGGTGCTGTTCTGGGACACCATTATCCGGGAATCGGTGCCGGATTGTTATGCGGATTTGGGGTATAAGACTATTTCTACCAATCCTTGCGGAGAGATCCCCCTCTGCCCCTACGACAGCTGCCGCCTGCTGGCCATCAACCTGTACGGTTACGTCGAGGCCCCCTTCACTCCAAAGGCGCGGTTCAATTTTGAAAAATTTGCCAAACACGTGCAGCTGGCCCAGCGCATCATGGATGACATCATCGACCTGGAGGTCGAAAAGGTAGAACGCATCCTGGACAAAATAGTAAAGGACCCGGAACCGGACGAGATCAAGGCCACCGAGCGCCGCCTGTGGGAGAAGATCCACAAGGCCTGTGTCAACGGCCGCCGGACGGGAGTGGGCATTACCGCCGAAGGGGATATGCTGGCGGCGCTCGGGCTGCGCTACGGCACCAACGAAGCCATCGACTTTTCAGTAAAGGTGCATCAGGCCCTGGCCATCAACGCTTATCGTTCTTCTGCTGTTATGGCCGAAGAGCGGGGTTCATTCCCCATTTATGACCCGGAACGCGAGAAGGAAAACCCCTTCATCAACCGCCTCCGGGAGGCCGACCCCGCCCTGTACGAGGAAATGCTGGCCAAGGGCCGCCGGAACATCGCCCTGCTGACGATCGCTCCCACCGGCACCACCAGCCTGATGACGCAAACCACCTCCGGCATTGAGCCGGCCTTCCTGATCAGCTACAAGCGCCGCCGCAAGGTCAACCCCAGCGATAAGGACGCCAAGGTGACCTTTATCGATGAGGTGGGCGACCACTGGGAGGAATACAACGTCTTCCACCATAAATTCATCACCTGGCTGGAAGCTACCGGCCACGATGTGGAGAAGGTGACCCGCATGTCTTCCGAAGAGTTGCAGCCGCTCATCGAAGCCTCTCCCTTCCACCGGGCCACCGCCAATGATGTGGACTGGGTGCAGAAGGTGAAAATGCAGGGCGCCATTCAGAAATGGGTGGACCATTCCATCAGCGTTACGGTGAACGTACCGGAAGACACCTCGGAGGAAATGGTCAAGAAGATCTATCAGACGGCCTGGGAAGCGGGCTGCAAAGGCTGTACGATCTACCGGGATGGCTCCCGCTCCGGCGTACTGGTCTCCGATTCCGGGAAAAAGGGCCGGAAGGAAGCCCAGTTCCAGGAAACCATGCCGCCCAAGCGGCCGGAGGTGCTGGAGGCAGCCGTGGTGCGGTTCAAGAATAATTCCGAAGACTGGATCGCCGTCATCGGCCTGTACGACGGGCGCCCCTATGAGATATTCACCGGCCGGGCCGAGGATATGTTCAAGTTCCCCGATTACGTTACCTCCGGCTGGGTCATCAAGGCCAAAGACGAGGACGGCCACAACCGTTATGACCTCCAGTTTCTCGACCGGGAGGGGTACCGCATTACCATCGAGGGGCTTTCCCGTTCCTTTAATAAGGAGTACTGGAACTATGCCAAGCTCATCTCCGGCGTCCTTCGCCACGGTATGCCCATCGCCTACGTGGTCGATATGGTGGAAGGGCTCAACGTACCGGAAGATTACATCAACACCTGGAAGAACGGTGTCTGCCGAGCCCTCAAGCAGTTCGTCCCCGACGGCACGCAGGCCGCCGACAGCAACTGCCCCAGTTGCGGAGACCCGGAAGGGCTCCTTTATAAGGAAGGGTGCCTGATCTGTAAGAGCTGCGGGTATTCGGAGTGTGGGTAAGGGGAAAGGAATGAGGGAATGAAGGATTGAGGGATTGACTGAGAGTACCCCCAAATCAATCCTTCAATCCCTATTATACCGTAAACCCGCCATCGGCAGTGAACACTGCTCCGGTGCAATACGAACCGGCTTCGGAGGCCAGGAAGAGCGCCAGCCCGGCCACCTCTTCCACCGACCCCACCCGGGGAATGGGCAGCTGGCTGATCATGTATTTCATGATCTTTTCATTGGACCACAGGGCTTCGCTGAATTTTGTCTTGATCAGGCCCGGGCAGATGGCATTGGCCCGAACGCCATAGCGCCCCCATTCCTTGGCCAGCACCTTGGTCAGAGAGATCAGAGCGGCTTTGCTGACGCTGTACAGGCCCAGTTGCTGTTCCGGGGAAAGCCCGCCGATACTGCTGATGTTGACAATGGAGCCTCCGCCCCTTTTCTGCATATCCGGCAGGGCGAGTTTTGACAGTTCGAACGGGCCTTTCAGGTTGACGTCCATGATCTTGTCATAAGCCCAGGCTTCGGTGTTCTCCACTGGCCCGAAGACAGGATTGGCTGCGGCGTTATTGACGAGGATGTCTATGCCGCCGTAGGCTTTACGGGCGGCTTCCACCAGTTTTTGTAGTTCATCGGCATTTCCGGCATTGGCCGCTACGGCCAGGGCGTCAAAACCCTTTTCGGATAAAGCGTTGGCGACTTCATCCACCGCCTCTTGTTTGCGGCTGGAAACGACGACGCTTGCGCCTGCTTCGGCCAGGGCATGGGCAATCCCTTCCCCGATTCCCTTGCTGGCCCCGGTAATAACGGCCACTTTACCGTTGAGTTGAAATCGGTCAAAAATGGACATGATGTTGGGTATTAAAAAAGCTCACCGGAGTAAATGACGCGGTGAGCTTTTACATTATAGTTGTGAACAATAGTCAGCCTGGTCAAACGTGGAGCCGTTCCTTGCGTTGCAGCAGCTGTTCTTCCGATTCTTCCCGTTCGGGGTCGGGAACACAACAATCTACCGGACAAACGGCAGCACACTGAGGCTCCTCATGAAAGCCTACGCACTCAGTACATTTATCCGGGACGATATAGTATAAGTCTTCCGAGATCGGCGAGTGCTGGGCATCGACATCGGTCTCCGACCCATCTCCAAGCACATAAGTACCGGAGACTTCCGTACCGTCAGAAATGGCCCATTCCACGCCGCCTTCATAAATGGCGTTGTTGGGGCATTCGGGCTCACAGGCTCCACAGTTGATGCATTCGTCAGTGATCATTATAGCCATAGTGCAATCCTTTTTTTCATGTTAACAGGTTGGGGAAGCCTTGGTTCTTCCCGTTCCGGCAAAAATAAACCTTGTGGCATAATATCCAAAACAAATACGCCTAATGCCGGCTCAATCTTTCAGGGTTTTCAACCTGCCCCACACCCGGAAAAGGAAATAAGCTCCGCCCAGGGCGATGAGGGTCCAGATGGTAGCCGGGCCGGCCTGGCCATACAGCCAGTACCCCATGGCGAAAAGAGTCCCATAGACCGTCAGGCATCCAATGATCATACAGGCGATCTCCAGGGGCAGCTGTCCGGGTTCGGCTTCCAGTTCGATGCCTTCCTCATGGGCTTTTTGGATCACCGGCTTCCAGCCAAAAGCGGCCGGGCGGATCCTTCGGTAGAACGCCACCAGCGTCTCCTGCTTGGTGTGCGGGGTGAAAAATACGGAAATGACCCAGATGGCGGTGGTCAGGGCCGCTCCGAGGATGATCTTTTCCCAGTCGGCCATCGGCAGAAAGCCGGTTTTATCGTGCAGGAAGGTAAAATAACTGGCAATGATCAGCGAGGCCACCATAGCGATGATCTCGGTGACGGCGTTGATCCTCCACCAGAACCACCTGAGAATGTAGATCAGGCCGGTGCCGGCGCCCAGCAGCAGCAGCAGGTTGAACGCCTGGGAGGCGTCTTTGAGCAGCAGGCCCAGCCCAATGCCCAGCACCATAGACAAAACGGTGAAAAAACGCCCGGCGGCCACCAACTCCTTCTGCGTGGCGTCAGGCTTGAGAAACCGCTGGTAGAAGTCGTTGACCAGATAGGAGGCTCCCAGGTTGATCTGGGTGGACATGGTGGACATGAAGGCGGCGATCAGCGAGGCGGCCACCAGCCCCAGCAGGCCGGAAGGCAATTTGGTGAGCATGGCCGGGTAGGCCACATCGTGCCCCAGCTTGCTTTCCGACAAATTAGGGAAGGCCGCATGAAGGTCCGCCAGAGTCGGAAAAACGACGATAGACGCCAGCCCAATCAGTATCCAGGGCCAGGGGCGCAGCGCATAATGAGCTACGTTGAACAGCAGCGTCGCCCCAATGGCCTGCTTCTCATCCCTGGCGGAGAACATGCGCTGGGCAATATATCCCCCGCCTCCGGGCTCTGCGCCAGGGTAGTAAGAGGCCCACCATTGTACCGCCAAAGGGATGAGCAGGAGGGGAATGTATTGAGAAGAATCGGTGAAATCGGGCACCAGGCTCAGCTTCTGCTGGACTTCCGGGTGGGCCAGCAATTGCCCCAGCCCGCCGACTTCCGGCAAGCCGAGCAGGTAAATGCAGGCCCAGACCGATCCGATCATGGCCAGGACAAAGAGTACAAAATCCGTTACAATGACGGCTTTCAGGCCGCCAAAGGCACTGTAGGCGAGAGTGATCGAACCGGCGATGAGCAGCGTCTGCCAGCCGGGGATGCCCAGAATAATCTCTCCGAATTTGATGGCTGCCAGAGAAACGGCCCCCATTACCATGACGTTGAAAATGAGGCCCAGGTATAATGCCCGGAAACCGCGCAGGAAAGCAGCGGCAAAGCCGCTGTAACGCAATTCGTAGAACTCGATGTCCGTCAGGATGTTCGCCCGCCGCCACAACTTGGCGTAAACAAACACCGTGAGCATGCCCGTCAGCAGAAATGCCCACCAGCTCCAGTTCTTGGCAACGCCGTCTTCCCGGACGAAGCCGGTCACCAGATTGGGGGTATCCGCAGAAAAGGTGGTGGCCACCATGGAAACGCCCAGCAACCACCAGGGCATGTTGCGGCCGGAAAGGAAGAATTCCTGAAGGTCTTTACCGGCAGACCGCGAAACGGCAATGCCGATCAGAAGGGCAAAAATGAAGTAAGCGCCAATGATGGACCAGTCTAAAGTCGTTAGATTCATTTCGTTTTGTTGTTTTGCTATGACAATTTTACCAAAGCTTGATCAGAATAAGGGGAAAATAGAGCAGATTTTTTACGGCTTAACTTTTTGGCAACGGATACGGGCGCCCGTTTTTTGAATTCCCATCAATACATTTATCTTTGTTTGCGTGAGGCCAGAACCAAATGGCAAAACCTCAATTTCCCGGATCATCAAAACTTAAAACCACATTGGCAAAGGGTACGAAGAGCAAGAAAGGTAAGGTGACGCCCCTGATGGGGCAGTACTTTAAAGTGAAGGCCAAATATCCGGATGCAATACTGCTGTTCCGGGTGGGAGACTTCTACGAAACATTTGGTGAGGATGCCATTACCGCTTCCCAGGTGCTGGGCATTATCCTTACCCGGCGCAATAACGGCGGAAGCGATATCGAACTGGCGGGCTTTCCCCACCATTCCATGGACCTCTACCTGCCCCGCCTGGTCCGGGCCGGCTACCGGGTGGCGATCTGCGAACAGCTGGAAAAGCCCAGCCCTCAGAAAAAGATTGTCAAAAGAGGGGTGACCGAAGTGGTTACCCCCGGCGTGGCCATAGATGATAAACTCCTGGACCATAAATCCAACAATTATCTCGCATCCATCTTTTTCGGCCGTAAAGGCCAGGTGGGGCTCTCCTTCCTGGATATCTCCACCGGCGAATTCCTCGTCTGTGAGGGAAGCATGGCCTACGCCGAAAAACTGATCCAGAGTTTCAATCCCTCCGAGCTCATTTTTTCCAAGGACCGCCGCAAGGAGGTGGACAGGCTGTTCGGCGAAAAGTATTATACTTTTATGCTCGACGAGTGGGTTTACACCTTGGATTACACCCGGGAAAAACTGCTGGAACATTTCGAGGTCCAGAACCTGAAAGGGTTTGGGGTAGAAGAGATGGAACTCGGCCAGGTGGCCGCCGGGGCAACTCTTCACTACCTGGCAACTACAGAGAACAAGAACCTGAAGCACATCAATGCCATCAGCCGGATCCAGCCCGACCGGTATGTTTGGCTCGACCGCTTTACCGTTCGCAACCTGGAGCTGGTTTACAGCAACCACGACAGCGGGGTGCCCCTGATCAAAATACTGGACCAGACCGTATCCTCCATGGGAGCGCGCCTGCTGAAAAAGTGGGTGGTATTGCCCCTGAAGTCTATTCCGGCGATCGAAAGCCGCCTGGATATGGTGGGATACCTGCTCGACAACGCCGGCTTGAGTGGCGAGATAGAACAATACATCCAGCAGATGGGAGACCTGGAGCGCCTCATCTCCAAGGTCCCTCTGGGCAAGATCAACCCCCGGGAAGTCGTACAGCTCAAAAAAGCCCTGGGGCTGATCAGCCCGATCAAGGAATTACTGCTCACCAGCGACAATGCCCACCTGGCGAAAATAGGAGAGGGGCTCAACCCCTGTAAATTGCTTAAAGAAGAGATCGCAAAGCAGGTCGTGGAAGACCCTCCGGTCAACCTCGCCAAGGGAGGGGTCATCGCCGACGGATTCAATGAGGAACTGGATGAGCTGCGCAATATCGTCCAGAACAGCGAAGGGCTGCTGGAAGAAATACAGAAAACGGAAGCCGTGCGGACGGGAATCAACAGCCTGAAGATCGGATTCAACAACGTTTTCGGATATTACCTGGAAGTCACCAATAAATACAAAAACCAGGTGCCTCCCGAGTGGGCCCGCAAGCAGACCCTCACCAATGCGGAACGCTACATCACCGATGAGTTGAAGAAACTGGAGGCCAGGATACTCGGTGCTCAGGAGAAGATCCTCGAACTGGAGGAACGGCTGTTCGAACAACTGGTCCTCAGCCTGGCGGACTACATCCAGCCGATACAGCACAATGCCAACCTCATCGCCCGGATCGATTGCCTGCTTTCGTTTGCCAAAGTGGCAAAGAAAAACAATTACTGCCGGCCGGTGATCGACGAATCCCTGGTGGTTGATATCGGCCAGGGCCGGCATCCCGTGATCGAACAGCAGATGGGGCTGGATGAAGAATATGTGCCCAATGACGTTTACCTCGATAACGAAGAGCAACAGATACTGATGATCACCGGGCCGAATATGGCGGGTAAGTCCGCTTTGCTTCGGCAAACGGCCCTCATTTGCCTCATGGCGCAGATGGGCTCCTTCGTCCCGGCAGAGCGGGCGCGCCTGGGCCTGATCGATAAGGTATTTACCCGGGTCGGCGCCTCTGATAATATTTCCTCCGGAGAATCCACCTTCATGGTCGAAATGAATGAGACGGCCAGCATCATGAACAACGTTTCCGACCGCAGCCTCATCCTTCTGGATGAGATCGGCCGGGGCACCAGTACTTACGACGGTATATCCATAGCCTGGTCTATAGCCGAATTCCTGCACAGCAATGGGCATGCCCGGCCAAAGACCCTTTTTGCCACCCATTACCACGAACTCAACGAACTGGCCAATAAGTTTTCCCGGATCAAAAATTTCAACATTGCCACCCGGGAGGTAGGGCACAAGGTGATCTTCCTGCGCAAACTGGCGCCCGGCGGCAGTGAGCACAGCTTCGGTATTCACGTGGCCAAGATGGCGGGAATGCCCCGCAGCATCGTCGAGCGGGCAGCCCACATCCTCACCCAACTGGAACAGAAGTCGATTGATAACGGGGAGGAGGGCATTGCAGCAGACATTAAGGCGGATAAACCTCAGACCAGGAACATCTCTACCGAATCCCTGCAACTCAGCATCTTCGAAACGGTTGACCCCACTGCCGGAAAGATCAAAGAGGCCCTGCTCGACCTGGACCTCAACTCCATGACGCCGATCGACTGCATGATGAAGCTCAATGAACTGAAGAAACTGCTGGAGGAATAAGAGATGAGGTTTCCGTGAAAAAGAAAGCCCCGCAGCATTTTCCTGCAGGGCGTGGGGGGATTTTTGTGTTTATTGCCGGTGGAACGGCGCCGGGCCGCCACTTATCGCTTTGCTGTTTTTCGGCTTTTTGACGCAGGTTTCAATGAAAGTCACAATTTCATAAGGATGAAAATAGCTTTACTGGGATATGGGAAGATGGGCAGGGCCATCGAACAACTGGCCTTACAGGCAGGTGATGAGATCGTGCTCAGGGCAGATTCCGCAACGGATCGGGAGGTGGTGAAAGGATGGCTCCCCTCTGCCGGCGTAGCCATAGAGTTCAGCCGCCCTAAGAGTGCTTTTGAAAATATCCGGTTGTGTTTGGAAGCGGGAGTACCGGTAGTCTGTGGGACAACGGCCTGGCTCGGCCGCCTGGAGGAAGCAAAAAGGCTGTGTGAAGAAAAAAAAGGAGCCCTCCTGTATGCCTCCAACTTCAGCATAGGCGTTAACTTGTTTTTTGCGCTCAACCGCTATCTGGCAGGGCTAATGGCCGGGCAGCCCCAATACGAGGTGCGCATGGAAGAGGCTCATCACATTCAGAAACTGGATGCTCCCAGCGGCACCGCCATCAGCCTCGCGGAAGATATCCTCAAACGGATACCGAAGTTGAAAAAATGGGTGAACCAGGAAGGAGGCGGTGCAGGGGAACTCCCTATCCTTTCCAGGCGGGAAGGCCAGGTGCCCGGTACTCATGAAGTACAGTTCCACTCCGCTGTTGATACCATAACCATCCGGCATGAAGCCCATTCCCGGGAAGGGTTTGCCCGGGGCGCTTTGGAAGCGGCCCGGTGGATTGTCGGGAAACAGGGGTATTTTGAAATGAAAGACATGCTTGGTTTTTAATAAGCAACCCAACAATCAAACAATTAGCAATCCAGTACAGATGGCCCTACCCAAACGCTTCCGCCAGGCCTTTCGCATGTTGGCCCTACTTCTTGGTACTATTATCCTGTATATCGCCGCTGTGCTGGCATACGGCACCTATGACGACTGGCGGCCTCCGGCGGAGACTGCCCTGGAGCCGGAGCAGATATCCGAAGAAAACCCGGTTCGCGACAGCATTCTGTCTTTCGTCACCTGGAACCTGGGCTACGGCGGGCTGGGGGAGGAGTCGGATTTTTTCTATGACCACGGCAACATGTTCTATTCGGGGGGAAGGATGATCCGCGCTCCCCGCGAATTTGTTGAAAAGAACATCGCGGGTGATACGCTTTTCGTGCAAACCACCCAATCGGACTTTTTCCTTTTTCAGGAGGTGGACGTCGATTCCCGGCGCAGTTATTACATCAACCAATTCAGGGAAATCGGGGAAGAACTGCCCGGTTTTGCCGCATTTTTTGCACCCAACTACAAAGTGAGCCGGGTGCCGATTCCCCTACTGGAGCCCTGGGCGGCTTATGGCAAGGTGCTGAGCGGCCTGGCTACCTATTCCCGGTTTCAGCCCTATGAGTCGCTCCGGCTCCAGTTGCCCGGGTCTTTTTCCTGGCCAACCCGCATCTTTCAGCTGGATCGATGTGTGGCCGTCCACCGCTACCGGGTGGCCAACGGGAAGGAACTGGTGGTGATGAACGTCCACAATTCGGCCTATGATGCAGATGGCGGACTGAAGCGCCAGCAGATGGCCTTCCTGCGGGAACTTCTGCTGGAGGAATACGAAAAAGGCCATTACGTCATGGTGGGAGGCGACTGGAACCAGTGCCCGCCTTATTTCCGCTTTGATATGTTCATGCCCGGGAATACTCAGGGTTATACCCAGATCAATATTGATCCGGAATTTCTTCCTCCCGACTGGAAATGGGTGTATGACCCCACCATGCCGACTAACCGAAAGATACGCACTCCCTACGTTGCCGGTGAGTCATTTGTCACCATTATCGATTTCTTCCTGATCAGCCCCAATATCCGGGCCCGGACGGTTAAGTGCCTGGATCAGCAGTTTCGCTTCTCCGACCATCAGCCGGTATGGGTGGAGGTGGAGTTGTTGTAGTTTCGTGAATTTTCACCCGGACTTCGGCGTGAGCTCAGTCGAACGCTTGCAAGATGGGTGGGTATTCGTGGAATCGTATAATCGTCATCCGTAAACGAATCCCGAACCCACGAATCAACGAACCCCGAACCCACCCTCAAAGTGATGAATATTACCCCCTCAGTTGAGAAAAATCATTCCCGCCTTGCGCTCATACCCCTACATTTGAAAGTGTTTAATTCACACTAAATAAAGCCGAAAACTTTCCTACCATGAAGTACACTAAATATGTCTATACCTTCGGAGACAAAAAAGCAGAAGGTAACACCAAGATGAAAGAATTGCTGGGTGGCAAAGGCGCCAACCTGGCAGAAATGAACCTCATTGGCGTGCCCGTACCTCCGGGTTTTACCATTACCACTGAAGCCTGTACAAATTATTATAAGAACGGCAAGGAAGAAATACTGGCCATTCTGGATGAGCAGGTCCGGGAGGGGGTTAAGTCGGTGGAAGAGATCACCGGCAAGCGCTTTGGAGACCCGAAGAACCCGCTGCTGCTTTCAGTGAGGTCAGGCGCCCGTGTTTCTATGCCGGGCATGATGGACACCGTACTCAACCTGGGCATGAATGACGAGGTGGTTGAAGGTTTCGGCAAAAAGACCAACAACGAACGGGCCGCGTGGGATTCCTACCGCCGTTTCATTCAGATGTACGGCGATGTGGTGATGGGGATGAAGCCTGAGAACAAAGAAGACTCCGACCCCTTCGAAGACGCCATCGACGTGCTCAAGGAAGAAAGAGGCGTTGAAAACGATATCGAATTGACCAAGGAAGACCTCGTGGAACTGTGCGGCCGCTTTAGCAAACTGATCGAAAAGCGCACCGGCTATGCTTTTCCTCAGGATCCATGGGACCAACTTTGGGGCGCCGTTACGGCTGTATTTGACAGCTGGATGAACAACCGCGCCATTCACTACCGCGCTCTCCACGGCATTCCGTCCAACTGGGGGACGGCGGTCAACGTTCAGGCTATGGTATTCGGCAACATGGGCAACACATCGGCCACCGGCGTTGCCTTTACCCGTGACCCGGCTACCGGCGAGAACATTTTTACCGGCGAATATCTCATCAACGCTCAGGGCGAAGATGTGGTTGCCGGTATCCGCACCCCCCAACAGGTAACCAGGGAAGGCTCCCGGCGCTGGGCCAAACTGGCCGGTATTTCAGAAGAGGTGCGCAAGGCGCAGTATCCTTCCCTGGAAGAAGCTATGCCTGGCATCTATTACGAACTGGACGAACTGCAGCACCGCCTCGAAGACCACTATACCGATATGCAGGACCTGGAGTTTACCATCGAAGAAGGCAAACTCTGGATCTTACAGACCCGTAACGGCAAGCGCACGGGCGAATCTATGGTGCGGATCGCTGTGGAAATGCTCGATGAAGGGGTGATCGACGAAAAGAAAGCCCTGTTGCGCATCGAACCAGAGAAACTGAATGAATTGCTGCACCCCATATTCGATAAAAAGGCGCTGGCCGATGCCAAGGAGATCACTAAAGGGCTCCCCGCATCCCCCGGAGCCGCTACCGGACAGGTGGTTTTCTTTGCAGATGAAACGGTGGAATGGGCAGCTAAAGGAAAGGACGTGATCCTCGTCCGCCGGGAAACATCACCGGAAGACATTCAGGGGATGGACACTGCCAACGGTATTCTGACCAGCCGCGGAGGAATGACCTCCCACGCAGCAGTTGTGGCCCGTGGTATGGGCAAGTGCTGTGTTTCCGGCGCCGGCGCCCTGCATATTGACTATGTCGCACGGACTTTTACGGTTGATGGTGTCACTTATAAGGAAGGCGACTGGATCTCTCTTAACGGCACTACCGGCCAGGTGTTTGAAGGCAAGGTCCCAACTCAGGAAGTTGAGCTGAGCGGCAACTTCGGCCGCCTGATGAAACTGGCCGATAAGTACGCCCGCCTGGGAGTCCGCACCAATGCAGATACACCGGAAGAAGCGGAAATCGCCCGGAAATTCGGAGCCACCGGCATTGGCCTGTGCCGCACCGAGCACATGTTCTTCCAGGCTGACCGCATCCTCGCCGTCCGGGAAATGATCCTCTCCGAGGACGAGGCCGGCAGAAAAGAGGCGCTTGCCAAGCTGCTGCCCTTCCAGCGGGAAGACTTCGAAGGCATCCTTCGCGCCATGGAAGGCCTTCCGGTGACCATTCGCCTGCTCGACCCGCCCCTGCATGAGTTCCTGCCGAATACGGAAGAAGCCATCAAAGAGATGTCGGATGATATGGGCATCAGTGTAGAACGCATTAAAGAACACATTGAAGAACTCGAGGAGGTCAACCCCATGCTCGGCCACCGCGGATGCCGCCTGGGCAACACCTATCCGGAGATCACGGGTATGCAGGTGCGCGCCATTCTCGAAGCGGCGCTCAACCTGAAGGCTAAAGGCTTGGATGTGAAGCCTGAGATCATGATACCACTGACCAGCGTAGGGAACGAACTGAAAACCCAGCGGGATTTCATCCGCGAGACGGCACAGAAGGTATTTGAAGAAAGAGGAGACAAGGTGAACTACCAGATCGGCACCATGGTCGAAGTTCCCCGGGCTGCCGTAGTGGCCGATAAGCTGGCCAAGTGCGCCGACTTCTTCTCCTTCGGCACCAATGACCTCACGCAGATGACCTTCGGTTTCTCCCGGGATGACGTGGGTAAATTCCTGCCGGTCTATCTGGAGAAAGGCATTCTCATCAATGACCCGTTCCAGTCTATCGACCAGGACGGCGTCGGCCAACTGGTTAAAATGGGGGTTGAAAGAGGCCGCCAGACCAAAGACAACCTCACTACAGGCGTCTGTGGTGAACACGGTGGCGACCCCGCTTCCGTTGAGTTCTTCCACCGTATCGGCCTGAACTATGTGAGCTGTTCTCCGTTCCGGGTACCCATCGCACGGCTTGTTGCCGGCCAGGCAGTTGCCAGGGAAAGCCTGCACATTCAGCGGGAAGTCCTCGAAGGGGTGGATGCCTGCTAGGCACGTTACAGGATAGGGGTTGGCGTTGTTGGCGGATGGCGCCAACAACGCCCAGCCACCAACGAACAACCAGAAACGAATAACACAAATGAACTAGGACGATATCCGGGGCGAAGAGGGCATAGCCGCTTTGCTCCGGATTATTTTTAACCTCCGGGCAAAGTCAGTTTTCCAATTCAGCAATTTTTTCTCTGAGCCAGCTGACACTGGCAACATTTTTGGTGTTTTTTATTTCATCCTTCAGTTTTTTCAGGGCTTTTTCGTCACCAGGCATGGTTCGGGTGAGCTTTTTGGTGAATTTTATGAGGTTCCCGTAGTTTCTTCTGCGGTTGACGGGGATGTCTTTATGCCGGTTGAGATAGGCCCGGAAACTTTCGAAGAGGGAGTACAGGGGCTCGATCTCCTCCGTCTCATAATAGGTTGCCAGCAGCATTGCTTTTGACCCCAGGTTGTAAGCCACGTCATCGTATTCGACTTCCTGTAACAGCTGTATTACCTTGTCGTATTTTTTCTGGTAGAAATAGACCTGGGCGAGGTTATAGGTGACTGCATTGTCTCTGTAACTTTCTCTGAGCCTGTCCTTGTAGTTCTCGATGAACTGTTCCACCCATTTGAACCTTCCCAGGCGGAGTGCGATAACGATGATGTTTTTGAAGTCCCATGGGGAGAGTTCTCCATCGATGAAAATGATCTCATTGTCCAGCAACTCCTGATAAAGCCTGAAGTATTCTTCGAGGAAATGCTGCTGCCCCTTATTCACTTTCCCAATGCAGTAATTTAACGCATAAGTATATATGTTATAGGCATCCTCAGGGGGAAACTGAGCGCCATGCTCCTGCAGTACTTCGATAAGTTTGAAGTAGTGTTTTTCATCAGAGGATTCGGTCAGGGTCAGATAGATCTGATAATAGACTGCGATGGGAGGTATATCGTCGAAACCATATTTTCTGATCTGGCTGATGATCTCCTCGATCAGGAGGATCTCGTATTCTTCCGATATGTAGAACTGCTGCATAAGGACGAGGCAGTAATAACGCAGTTTTTCAGCGATATAGAACCGGTCCAGGTTGTTGGCGATTTCCTCCACATTATTTCTTCTGGCCCGTTTGAGGTCGGAATCAGTGAGTTGGTAAAGGTGTTTTTCGACTTCGTACTGATAGAAGTAATAAGAAGAAGGTTTATATTTTTGCTGGCTGGACAACCTTCTCGAAGTCCTGATGGCTGTACTGTTCAGCTTTTTGATCTTTCTCTTTCCAATGGCTTCCATGAGATAGGTAGCCTGGTGCAGTGGGTTTTCTTCGTAAGCCTGCTGGGCAAGGTAGCCTTCAATAAGTTTCAGGAGGTCGGAGCAATACTTTCGGAAACGCACATCATCATAATCTTTGCCGGGCTGGAGTTTTTCCCACAGGTATTCTTTGTCCAGGCGTACGCCATTTTCCCCGTTAATCGCAGAAACCAGCGAATCAAAGAGGTGAACCAGTTCATCGCTGCGATTAAAATAGGGTGACTGAATGTACTTGCGGCAACGGTTCTGCTCGTATTTGTCGAAATGTTCCAGGATTGTGTACAACTTACTATTGTACATATTGAATATTTTTTAGTATTTTGGCCTCAACATAGCAATGAATCCCCCCTTACAAGGCCCCGAGAACCCAAATTTAGGCAATTTTTTCCTTCAGTTGCGAAGCTGCCCCCCGCCTTTGTAGCAACGTACAGCTGCTTTCGGAGGTTGCGGTGCTTTGAAAATTATCCACATTCGCGAAACTGGGGAAAAAATTTATCGTAATTACCGATAATTGTTTTATTTTAGTGGGTGAAATAGCAATGATACGCCCCACTGAATTAGCAATGAGTTAAAATCCACGAACATGAATGTATCTCTACGCAAACAAATTTTATTTACGTTGCTTCTGGCGCTGGCTGTTCCGCTGGCGCTCCGGGGGCAGGTAGAGACCCCCACGATATACGAAGGGCAGGCCTATCAGTACGCTTTCAGGTCTGAGCCCAGCTCGCCCTCCCTGTCCATTCCGCCCGCTCATGGCGATGCCTACTGGGAATCCGCAGGCCAACCCTACGAGTACATCTTCCATTATACACCGGATGATGGCTTCATCGGGATCGACACCATGAGGCTTAACTACTTCAAAAAGTTCGGCAACTCAATATTTGTGCCCCGGACAGTCACTTTTTTCATTACAGTTGACACAGCCCGGGTTTACGCCAGGCCGGACTATACCACAACCCCGGTGGGGCAGAGTGTGACGCTCAACGTTACCGAGAACGATTCAACGACCAATGGAGGGTTGCTGCTGAAGTATATTCCCCTGGTCAATAATGGCACTGCCGCAATAACCGGTGATTCCTCCATTACCTTTACCCCGGCTTCCGGTTTCGAAGGCGTAGCCTACCTCAATTATGTGGTTTGTGATGACGCCGGCACGTGTGACAATGGCACCGCCAGCTTTTTCGTGATCGGCCCTTCCGCCGGACAACCCGATACCGTAACCATTTTTACCCGGAAGAACCGCCCTCAGACCATATACGTGCCCTATGATTATATTCTTGTAGGCAGCCCGGCAAATGGTTCCTATGATGAAAGCGGGGATTATCCGGTCTATACTCCGAATAACAACTACACCGGCCTGGATTACATCAACTTTGACTACAATGGAGTGAGCAAAGTGGTGGAAATTAGGGTTCTCGACCTCAGGGACAATCAACTGGCCTTCGATGACCGCGCCTATATGACTCCGAACGACGGCACCCAGGAGATCAACGTGCTGTCCAACGATTTCTACGGCGTTAACTCGAGTTGCTTTCAATTGGTGGGAAGCGCTCAGTACGGAACCGCAGAATGGGTTTCCGGCCAGGATGCCAAGGGGGTCGTGCGATATACTCCTCCTTACGGTTTCACCGGTGTCGATTGGTTTACCTACTCGATCTGCGAACCGGGTAACCCGGGCAATACCGAAACCGCAACGGCTTACGTTTTCGTAAGCAATTTCGAACCTTCTTCCAGCCTGTTCCGAATGAGTACCCCGAAAGTAACTCCATTGGTGGTCGGTTACAGCGTGCCCATTCAGCAGTTCTCCTTCTCCATCGAAGCACTGCCCAACCTGGGAACGGTGTCTTTTCTGCCCGGCCAGGTGGATACCACCATTTACGGGAGGCAGGTCACCGGCTACAACCTGATCCTCTATATTCCCGGAGCAAATGTCAACAGTGGCCTGGATGAATTCGAGTTGAGATACTGTGTGGTGGATAATGGAAGTTGCAGCTATGAGAAAACCGTAAAGGTCGAGATAGATATCCTGGACATCGGCGCCGGCACAGACCCTATGTGCTTTGATGACTGTGTATGGTCCGGAGACACTAACTTCGACGGAGTAGTTAACATGAAAGACCTGCTCCCGATCGGTTTGTGCATGGGTGAGGTCGGGGTGCCTCGTTCTGAGGTGAACCTCTCTCAGTGGTATGGCCAATATGGAGATGACTGGCAGGCGCCTTTCCAGCCGGCTCCCATCGACCTCAAACACCTCGATACCGACGGAGACAGCATTATCACTGCCCTCGATACCTTTGCCATCAGCAATTTTTATGGGCGCACTCACTCACTGACGTCTGTGGATGTGCCGTTCTTCGAACAGGAGATCGTCCTGAGCGGCAGTATTTTCGCTCAACCCGGTGACTATGTCGAACTGCCGATGCTGATGGGGAATGCCTCTGACCCCGCCAAAAATGTTTATGGCTTTACTTTTCCATTCCAGTATAATCCCGCTATTATCGTTCCGGGAAGCGTTACCATTGATTTTGAAACGGGCAGCTGGCTGGCCTATAATTCTCCTATCCTCTACATGTCTAAGAATGATACAAGCGGGGTAATGGAGGCAGGCTTTACCCGCACAAATGGAATTGCAGCAGATGGATACGGCCGGATCGGGAAACTGGGCTTTGTCATTACGGATGATGTTGATGGCTTCCGCCCCGGCGGAGAAACTCTTAGCTTCGAAGTCGGAGGGGATGGCGCAACAGTGATGAACAGCGCAGGGATGACTTACGGAATCAATGTAAAGGGCACAACTATCCACATTGTGCCTCCTCAGGAACAAGAAACAGGCCTCGACCCCAATCAACTCAAATTGTACCCGAACCCAACCGATCTTGGCTTCATTAACGTTCACATGAACGGCGGGCTGGAGTTCGAGCGCGTGCTGATGCACGACCTCACCGGCCGGCAGGTCTTCGATACGGGTAAGGTTCTGGCCCGCCGGATGCAGCTCCCGGTCAGCGGGCTGAACAGCGGAATGTACATCCTGAACGTTTATACCCGGGAAGGAGTGATCAACAAGAAATTTGAAGTCATCCGGTAAACTGTTACCGGGCTGGCGATAAAGCAAATTAACTTGAAAAAATTTCTTATATTACTGATTATTCAGTAATATTGTTACAGCATAATTCGTTTAAACTGGACATTCATTGCTTTTTAATATTCGTGGAATTATAATCATTGCTAGTGAGTCGCACATAAATTGTGCGGCTTTTTTTTTGCCTTTCTTTAAAATCCATTCACAATCCTGCCATAATTTATCTTATTTTATATGCGTAAACATTTGAAATAATGCTTTTAATTTTATTTTGCGTGTATATTGTTGTAAAATTTATTTTCACAATGTGGTGATTTTGTTCTTGTTCGCCTATGGAAAAGTTTGAATATTTGTACTGTGAGAGAAAGAAATGTGGCAGAGAGAATTTTCCGGCAGCTTAAAGTGGCTGCCTCACAGAATTAGGATATGTTCATGGGATTATAATTTGTTAGTAGTGAGTCGCCCGATATTGCGGGCGGCTCCCTATTTTCAAACCTTCCCAAAGATTGAAGCAACGGCTGGAGTTGAATAGTGAATTAGTGCAGTTGCTTCCGGAAACGCTAATTATTCATTTTGGATATGTTCATGGGATTATAATTATTGTACGGCCCTGATGAAACCATCAGGGCCTTTTTTATTCCGGACGGGCTTCCTTCAGGTGAAGCCCATAGTGAGAATCGAAAGTGCCAATCGCTAACCGCCAATTGCCAAAAGCCAGCATCATAACCTCTCCAGTCCCGTCAATACTCATACCGCTCTTTCCACCAATGCCGCAGCCGCTTCCTGATATTCTCCTCCGGAGGGTTGTTCTGTGGGTCGAAAAGCTTTGTTTTACTGACTTCCTCCGGCAGGAATTCCTGCTCAACGAAGTTGCCGGGAAAGTCGTGTGCATATAGATACCCTTTGCCGTAATCCAGCTCTTTCATCAATTGGGTGGGAGCATTGCGCAGATGGAGTGGAACGGGCAGGTTGCCGGTTTTGCGAACCAGCGACTGGGCCTCATTGATGGCCTGGTAAGCAGAGTTGCTTTTGGGCGAAGTAGCCAGATAAACCGCCGCCTGGGAGAGAATGATCCGGCCTTCCGGAAACCCCACGGCCTGTACGGCGTCGAAGGCAGTGGTGGCCATGAGCAGGGCGTTGGGGTTGGCCAGGCCAATATCTTCCGCAGCTGAAATGATCATTCGCCGGGCGATGAATTTGATGTCTTCTCCTCCCTCGATCATCCGGGCAAGCCAGTAAACCGCCGCGTTCGGGTCGCTGCCGCGGATCGACTTGATGAAGGCGGAGGCTATGTCGTAGTGTTGCTCGCCTGCTTTGTCGTACCTGGCTATGTTTTGCTGCACCCGCTGCGTAACGGTTTCGTTGTCGATGGCCAACACTTCCCCTTCTTCCCCGTAGTTGGCCACCAATTCCAGGATGTTGTATAACTTCCGGGCATCGCCACCGGAATACTGAAGCATCGCATCGTATTCCTCAATTTTGACCTCCTGTTTTTTCAGGTATTCATCTTTTTCCAGAGCCTGGTCAACCAGGAAGATCAATTCTTCCTTTTTCAGGGGTTCAAGCACATAAACCTGGCAGCGGGAAAGCAGGGCGGGAATAACTTCAAAAGAGGGGTTTTCGGTGGTCGCGCCAATCAAAGTCACCACTCCCTGCTCCACGGCGCCCAGCAAAGAGTCTTGTTGGGATTTGCTGAAGCGGTGGATCTCATCGATGAATAGAATGGGGTTGGGGCTGTTGAAAAAGTGCTGGCTCTTCGCCTTCTGGATTACGTCTCGTACATCCTTTACGCCTGAACTGACTGCCGAGAGGGTATGAAAAGGCCGTTTCAGCTCATTGGCAATGATCCTGGCCAGTGTAGTCTTTCCAACCCCGGGCGGCCCCCAGAGAATAAATGATGGAATTTTCCCGGATTGAATGGCCTGCCGGAGTACTGCCCCCGGCCCGACCAGGTGTTTTTGCCCTACGTATTCGTCAAGATGTTTTGGGCGCATCCTTTCTGCCAGTGGTTGCATAAGCCAAAATTCGTTTATCCGTTGAAGGATACCATTTCAACGGCAAGGTTGAAAAATTTTTTTATTCCACCCAACCCTTCTTCCGATCCTTGCGTGTATGATGGTGACAGTGTTGATTAAGGATCCGGGCAGGTGTTGCAGATCCGGGAAGGAGGCCCCTTGCCGAAACGCGGCGCCACCGCTCAATACACTCCAATTTCAAAAACAAAGATGAATCCGATGAAACATTACTTAACTTTATTACTCTTTACTTGTATTTGGGGGCTAAGCGCCCAAACCATCGATATCGGCATTAGTGGAACCGTAACCGATGCCAATGGAGATCCGGTGGAAGGGGTAACCGTACAGATATTTACCGACTCCCTGCCTTCCAATGTCATTTATTTTAACACAGTGGCGACCGATGCTCAGGGGCAGTATTCCGATTCTTTCTCCGTTCCCGATAACCTTACCCAGGGGGCGCTGTTCGCCGCCATGGAAGATTGCAATGGTTATTATGTTACCGAGGTTGCTTACTGGAGCCCCGCATCAACCGCCCTCACCATTGATTTTACTTATTGCGATGTTCAGAATTTTTGTGAAGTCTTTATCGCTCCTACGGCCATCGGAGAACTGGAGGCGGTTCCTACCGGCACTGCGCCGTTCAGCTATCAGTGGAGTTCCGGCGAAACCACCGCCATTATCGCTCCCAATGCGCCCGGCACCTATTGCGTGACTGTGACAGATGCAAATGGGTGCACGGTTAGTTCCTGTTATGATGTTGGTAACCCCATCGACACCCTTTGTTCCGTTTACATTTCTCTGGAAGGGAACACCGGCGCCGGGCTTCTGGTTGAGGCCGTTCCCTCTGGCGAACCTCCTTACACCTACGCCTGGAGTACCGGGGAAACCACCAGCAGTATTGTGATCCCGGTTTCCGGCGTATATTGCGTGACCGTTACGGATAGCGAAGGCTGTATTGCCGAAGCCTGTGCCGACGCCAATGTGCTGCCTTGTGATGTAGCGATCCAGGTGGATTCCTCCGGCCTGACAGCTATTCCGGACGGCGACGCACCGTTTACCTTCAGCTGGAGTGACGGAAGTACAGCCGCTTCCATTACTCCGGCAGCTGCCGGACAGTATTGCGTGACGGTAACCGATGCGGGAGGGTGCCAGGCTTCAGCCTGTTATTACTGGAATACGGCGATCGACACTTCCTGTTATGTTTACATCCTTCCGGTGCAGGGAGGGACGATGCTGGAAGCCGTGGCTGATGGTGCTGCACCTTTCGCTTACTCCTGGAGTACCGGAGGGGACACTCCATTGGTTCCCGTCAATGCCGCCGGAGGAGATTACTGCGTTACGATAACCGATGCCAATGGCTGTCAGTCTTCAGCCTGTTACACCATCGCTCCGGCGGAGAATTACAACATTCAGGGCTATGTTTTCCTGGCCGACAGTTCGGTTATGCAACCCATTGAAGGAGAGGTGTTTCTCATTCAGTATGACCCTTCGGCAGGAACCCTTACGGCCGTGGACACGGTCCCCTTGTCTTCCACCCCATTCGGAGCGGGAGGTTATGACTTCGGCGATGTTCCGGCCGGAGATTACCTGATCAAAGCGGCGCTTTCTCCTTCCTCCTTCGGATATGAGGATAATCTGCCCACTTATTATGGCAACACTCTTTGGTGGGATGAGGCAACAACGGTTTCAGTGCCCTTCAGCGGAAATGCTTATTTCGATATCATTCTGGTGGAAGGGGACAACCCCGGCGGCCCTGGCTTTATTGGCGGGTTGGTTACCGACGGAGCAAACCTGTCGGCTGCGCCCGGGCAGGTGCAAAATCGTGCCGGAGAACCCCTTGTGGGAGTGTCCCTGATCCTTCTGGATGAGTTCGATCAGCCGGTGGCCTATACTTATACCGATGAAAACGGGGAATTTGAATTTCCTTCTCTGGCGTGGGGGACTTTCAAGGCTGTTCTTGAGATCCCGGGCCATGAACAGGCCTACTATATGGTAACGCTTGGGCCGGATAACCCGGAAGTGCACGGGCTTATTTTTGAAGTTACAGAAACGGGAATACTTAATGTCAGGGCAGCTGAACTGGGTGCAACCCTTAGCCTTTATCCGATACCTGCTGATGAACAGCTTACCGTTAGCTGGGAATCTCAAAGCAGGGGAGAAGCCCTGCTGTTCATCACCGACTTTTCCGGCCGTATCTTGTACCGGGAGCCGATTCAGGTGCGGGAAGGCATGCAGCAATTCAGCCTGAATATCGGCCAATTGCCTTCCGGGCTTTACACCCTGGGCATCAGTGCAGGAAAGGGCGCCGTTGGAAAGAAATTTGTCAAAGAGTAAGTTAATTTTGTTTTTCTGATGAAGATAAGTGGCGGATGGGCTGAATCCGCCACTTATTCCCGTTTTTAATAATGCCTGCTGCTTTGGAGATCACCTCAAAATTACTGGAAGACTGCAAACGCGGAGAGCGCAAAGCGCAATTTCAGCTCCACCGGCTGTGTTTTCCGGTATTGATGGGGGTCTGTATGCGGTACCGCAAAAGTGAACAGGACGCAGCGCCCATGATGAACCGGGGCTTTATGAAAATCCTGGATAATCTCAACAAATACAACCCGCAAACCCCTTTTGAAGCCTGGATCCGGCGGATCATGATCAATGTCCTGATCGATGATTTCCGGAAGAACCGAAAAGTAAAGGAACTGATCGAATATACCGATTTCTCAGAGAGCTACCGGAGCGAAACCCCTGTAGATTACAATGAAGCGGAAAAACAATTCGACGCCGAACAACTGGAGGCTTTTATTCAGGCATTGCCAACAATGAGCCAAAAAACTTTCAATCTGTTTGCAATAGATGGCTACACCCACAAAGAGATCGCATCGCTGCTGGGCATAAGCGAAGGCACTTCCAAATGGCATGTGTCGTATGCCAGAAAGAAGTTGCAGGAGATGATGCAACGGGCAGCCAATTCTTCAAGGGTCATTTAACAGGAAGCGTATGGATCCGATGGACCAGTTTTTTAAAGATAAGCTCACAGAGCGCCAGTATGAATACCACGATGCGTACTGGGAAGAAGCCGAAAGCATGATCACCCGGCGGGAAAGGCGCCGGCGGGCAGCCTGGTGGTGGTGGATCGGCATTACACTTTTGTTGATCGGTGTTGGGGCCGGCGGCTGGTGGTATTGGGAGGGGCGCCAGAAAGATCCACGGCAGACAGAAACCGTCCGGTTGGGCGGGCCCGCAGGAGAGGAGAACCCGGCGGAAGCCATTGCCGGTCAAAGCATTCCGGGGCAGGATCAGGAGCCAGCCGCTCCTGAGAGGCTCTCAAACAGTGCCGAAGGCCGGCGGAATGGCCAGAGTGAAGAGGCCCTCGGAAAGGAAACGGATAACCCGCCTGTTTCTCCGGTGGAAACACAGGGCCGGCGGGAAAAAGCACTGTCCGCTGACGGGCCGGAGGAGAAAAAAGAAATTTCAGAAACAGAAAAGCCCTCTGCCGGGCAGAAACATTCTATCGTTTCACCCGATCCTTCCGGTATCGATTCAGCAAAAGTGAAGAAGCGTCCACCGGTGGCCTTCCGGAATGGCCCGGAGCCGGGGGTTGAAGAAGTGTCGAGGTTGCTGGGGCCGATAGATGGCCGGCCAATGGTAGAACGTTTGGCCATTTCAGCCAATAGCGCACTTATCCGCCCCGGAAGGAGGTTGAGCTGGCAGTTGGCTCTGGGGGTGATGGCCAATCCATCTGATGGCAAAAGGATATTGGGAGCGCTGGCCGGCATTCGTACTTCCTATCGGTTGAAGGACAACATGGTGCTTACGGTTGGTGGCCAATACCGGCTGAGGGGAGGCTCCTTCGGCGCCTCACAGGAAAGCCGGCAGGTGGCCTACCGGTTTGGGCGGGAAGAAGAAAGGTATAGCCTGCAGCCCAACCGGTTGCACTACGCGGAGTTTTTATTACAGGCCGAATGGCCATTGGGCCGCCATTGCTTGACCCTGGGAGCGGGATGGAGTTACCTGTTGGGAATAGAAGGAAGCCTCAGCAGTGCTGTAAAGGAGGAGTTCGCTCTGAGCTTTGCGCCGGCCACAACTCAGGAAAAAGGATGGCTGGATAAAAAAGGGTACAAAAAACAATTCCTGGCTGGCCGCGCCGGGTATAATTATCAACTTCTGCCCCGGTTAAAGATAGGCGTTGAGGCCCAATACGTTCCGGGAGGAATACTGGATGGAGGCCCCGGAATGGAAACAGAGTTTCCAATGCTGGAAGAGGCTTCTCCTTTGATTATTGATCTGGGAATAAAATACCGTTTATGAAAATGGTCTTTAGAATACTCGGCCTGGCCATGATGATCCTACTTTTAGCTCAGTGCCAGAAGGTGGAATTGCCTTCCCCCGGTGAGGGCACGCCTGTGTTTTCCCTGCAGGGTAGCCTGAATGGAGCACCTTTAGCCATCACGGCGGGAGATTCGTCCTACGTCCTGCGAGCTTCCTCTTTTACGGACACTGCGGAGGTTCCCGTTTACCGGGCCACCTTTGGAGAATTGGATTGCTCGTCCGGCTGCCTGCCATCCGTTACCATCTCTATCCGGGGAGCAGGGCCCGGGGCGGCTCAGCCGGATACGGACCTGTCGGTTGGTATGTATCCTTTGCGCCAACCGGTTGAGGATACTATGGAGATCAGTTACCGGATCGCATTCATCGGCCAACATGAAGCCAGTACGGCCGATGCCCCTGTTTCTTATCACTGGGATTTTGGAGATGGCGCCACTTCTGACTTCCGGGACCCCGAACATGAATATCAGGATAATAATCCCAGGAGGGTCCGGTTAGAAACTCAAAATGCAAGCGGGTGTACGAGTTCCCGGGAGAGGATGGTTGCATTCATCCCCCCGCCCGTTCCCTGCGAAGTGGACTTCACCCTCCAACCGCCGCAGGGGGCATCGCCGCCTATGGCTGTGTTCTCAGGTTCCCTGAATAATTACAGCTTCTGGTCCTGGTTTCAAAATGATTCCAGCATGCTGGCCAGTTATCCCATTACTCAGCTCCTCCCTCAGGAAATCAGGGAGGTTTGCCTGACGGCTGTCAATACCGAAGGTTGCCAGGCCCAAACCTGTAAATCGGTTTTCCTGTCTAATAATCCGGCGGCTTTCGGGTTTTGTTCCACCGATTTTACTTACCAGCCCAGAGTGGATACCTTCTTTACTCCCGCTCCTGATCGGTATGGCACGGCCTGGATTGACTATTCGGATGGAACCGGGCAAACCTATAGTTCAGCCCTGGGATATCAGGACACAACAGCCGGAAATTTTTTCGAGGTCGATTCTATTGAACCTTTCGAGCCTAATGAAAACGGGATGCCGACTCAAAAACTGAAAGTCCGTTTCCGTTGCCGCCTTTATGGTATTGACGGGCAGCCCTTTGGAATTTTAGAGGCCGGCAGCACGATTGCCGTGGCTCATCCCTGACTACTGGAATTTTAAAATTATTCCCTACTTTAAGAAACCTTCACGTCCTTCTTTCGTAAAGCCTAATAGTAAATAGCAGGATTATCGTTTAGAAAACGACATCCCCCCTTTCTCTATCCCCTCATTTTATGGTTTTAGGCCTTTTGAGCTCATTTCTGAGCCGGATGGCCAATTTCTGCGCATTGCAGCCGTGGACACTACAATCCGAAGCCTGCCCCCCTTATTATGTTTAATGAATACAATGAGAAAACTAGTTGTCCATGATGACTCAACAGGCACCCTTATTTCAATTTCTCCGTCGCGCCCCTCAGCAATATTTAAAAGAAATATTAAGCCTATACGGCCCTCCCGTTCAGTCCTTTACCATTGACCCGGAAAAGCAGTCTCAGTTGCGTGGGGCCCGGGGCACCCTCCTCAGCATTCCTCCTTATGCAATGGTTGGCCTCTCGGGCAACCCGGCCAAAGGGAGGGTTGAACTCCAGCTCAAGGAGGCCTTTACTCCGGGAGAGATGATAATGGCCGGCCGCCCTACTACTTCCGAAGACCGCCTTATGGAATCCGGAGGCCAACTGATGATCCGAGCCAGCCATAAAGGGCTGCCGCTTCGGCTGGCCCGGCCGGTTGAGGTTGGTATCCCCGTGCACCGAGGGCTCCGGAACGCTTCGCCCATGCGCCTTTTTACGGGAAGTACTTCTACTTTTCAGGCCTATTCCGCCGGCAATGATTTTGACTGGCGAATGGTTTCCGAAAAGGCCGTTCGCATCAGTAAAATAAAAGGGAGGAAATACTACGATTTCCAGTTGGATGAATTTAACTGGGCCGGTTGCGAATACTTTGTTGCCCGCAAGGCCAGCCGATGTATGGTCACCGCCCGGCCTGTCGGCGCTGTTAACCGGTTCGACAGCCTGATGGGGTACCTCGTTTTTAAGGATATCCGGGCGGTGGCCAGGATGTATCCCGGAAAACACAACTGTACGGCGGTTAATATTCCAGAACGGTTATCAGCTTCGGCCCATTTGATAGGGGTACGGAAAGGCATTCTGTACTATGGAAGCGGGCAGGTCTGGCGGGCTTCCGAAAAGTTGGTCGATGTCCGGATGCGGCCCGTTATGGAGAAGGAACTGGCCGGCATTTTGAGAGAAATTTAAGTGCGCAGATAGGACGCTCCGTTGATATCCAGAATACAGCCGGTAGTGAATGCGGCCTGTTCCGAAGCGAGGAACAGGATGCAATAGGCTACTTCTTCCGGCCGGGCAACACGGCCGGTAGGGCTTTGTCGGCGGATAGCTTCCCCGGCTTCGCTTTCCAGCAGTTCTATGGCCATATCGGTTTCAACAAAACCGGGGGCGACAGTACCCACGAAAATGTTGTGTGGCGCCAGTGCCTGGGCCAGAGACTGGCCCATGGCGTTCATTCCCGCCTTGGAAGCACCGTAAGCCGGTTGGCCGGGTTCACCCCGGAAGGCGCCCCGGGAAGAGACGTTGACGATGCGCCCGCCACCCTGCCGGATCATGTACCGGGCTGCACAATAGCAGGCATTTGCGGCTCCGATGAGGTTGACTTCCAGCGTCCGCTGCCAGCTCTGCTGCCATTCTTCATAACTGCATTCTGAAATGGGGTGCGCTTCGAATATGCCCGCATTATTGACCAGGATATCCAGGCGGCCGAATTCCCGGATTACCGTGTCGATCATTTGTTTGACCACTGACGAATGGCTGATATCCGCCTTTATGGGCAAATGGCCGTCCCCCGCCATGGCCTCGATGGTTTCCAGCGCTGCTTTTTTATCGTTGTGGAAATTGATGGCCACCCTGGCCCCTCTCCGGGCAAAGGCAATGGCCGCCGCTTTGCCGATCCCGCGGCTCCCTCCTGTAATGAGTACTGTTTTTCCTGTAAAATCCATGGTGTTTAAGCTCTAAGTACTAAGGTAGAAACCTTTGAGAAAGATAGGAAACCTGGTTGCCAAATTACCAACAAGCTCAAAAAAAAGCAGGCCCGAATCCCACGGAAAGGCCTGCCTGCATAAATGGAGCATCAATGGATATTGGTTTGATAGCCTCTGATGTGTTCAATTTTACGGCTTTCAGGGCGATGGAGGCGGGAAGGAGGGGCTGTTCGTAGTTTCTGGGGGACCGTTCGTAGTTCCTGGTTTCTGAGTTCCTGGTTCCCACGGAAACCCCCGGAAACCAGCGGGTTAGCTAAACACAGTCTCACTATCCTGGGCTGAACTGGAGGAATCTCTTCTATGATTTGATCCACAGGTTCAACCTCTTGAACTTCGCCTCCACACCGGGGGCAACAGTCTAAGGGAGATTCTGCCTCTTCATTCGGCTCCGCGCTAGGGCGGCGGTAAGTTCCTTTATGGCCCTTCTTGCGCCCACTACGCCTCGGCTTAGCCTGTTCCTTTTTGACTTTGCCAAAAGGGGCAGCCTGGCGCTTGTTGGATCGAAGGGCGGTGGTAAGTTCACCCCGAAGCCTCTCGACTTCGCGTTCAAGCTTATCAAGGCGTTCGGCTTGGTTCAATATCAAGTCGATTAGCTCGGACTTCTCCAAGCCCTCCAACGCTTTCTAGAGGGTATATCGTTGCTCTTCAGTTACTTATACAGTGTACTAAACTGCTTCGACTTTTCCAAATAGCGCTAAACACATACTTCTGCCTCCAGGCGGCGCCAAGCCCCTCCTCAGGAAAGTAAAGCTTTCCTATAACCTATTTCTTAACTAAAGACACACTTAATTGAACTATCCCCCCCCAGTCACCCCATCTCCCCACTCATCCACTCATCCCAGTCTCCTCCGTCACCCCGTCACCCCCTCACCCAGTCTCCCCCCTCACCCCCCCTCCTCTAACGGATCAGCGCTCCCCTCCCCCCACTCCCCCTCACCCAGTCTCCCCCCCACCCAGTCTCCCCCACCCCCTCCCCCCCCCCCAGTCACCCCCTCCCATCTCCCCTCTCCTCTAACGGATCAGCGTCACCGACCCCAGTTTCTGGTATCTGTTTTTTTCCTTTTCATTTCCTCTCCAGAGCGTCTCATCTTCAAATATGGCCTGGGCTTTCCAGACGTAAACGTCCTGAGGCATGAGGGCGCCGTTAAAAGTGCCGTCCCACCCTTCTGCCGGCTGGCCGTTGCGCAGAAGGCTGCTTTCCCATAGCAACTGGCCATAGGGCGAAAAAACCTGCATTTGGTATTCTTTCAGCCCGATCCCTTTGGGCAGAAAGAGCCGTGCATCGGTGTTGCCCTGCCCGGGGGCGAATGCATTGGGCACATAAAGCCCTTTGATCAGGCCCGGGCGAAAAGCCACCAGGGTGTCGTCCCGGCAACCGCCATCGGATACGGCGGTAAGCAGCACCTCATAGGCGCCGTTGGAATGGTACCGGTGAACCGGGTTTTCTTCTTGGCTGTATGCTCCGTCCCCAAAATCCCAGAAATACTGGCCGGCCTGAAACGAGGTGTTGATGAAATTGATCGTTCCGGTGGCCCCCCCGTTGATCCGCTCTTCTGTCCATTCGAAACTTGCCTCCGGCATCTCCAAAACCTCAACCAGAGCGGGTAACTGCAAAGTATCGTAGCACAGGCTGTCGTATCCAACCGTCAGGGTTACATCGAAAAGGCCGGGAGCAGTATAAAGATGCTGTTCCTGGCTCCGGGTGGAGGTGAAACCGTCGCCAAAGTCCCATAAAAAGGTGTTTCCACGGGAATAATTGGCAAAGCTGACAAGCAGCGGCTGGCAGCCCCGGGCGGAATCCAGGGCAAAATCCGCGATCGGCTCGTCGTATAACCGCATCGGTTGTTGAACGGTGTCTGTGCAGCCGTAGGTATTGGAAGCGATCAGAGTGATCTCGTAATCTCCGGGTGCTGTGTATTCCTGTACCGGGTTTACTACCGGACTGAGCGACGGAAGCCCCAGATTCCAGGTATATCCCTGTGCGCCGGCAGAGGTATTGTTGAAATGGATGTTCGCCGGCAGGCCGCAGGGTTCCTCTTTTTCGATCTCAAAAGCCGCTTCCGGTACGGGAAAGGCGAAAACTCCGGAGAAAATGCTGTCCGAACGGCAGCCGGCAGCATTGAAAACGGATAGTTGAACTTCATAACTACCGGGTTCTGTAAAAGTGTGAACCGGGTTGGGCTGAACCGATGAGTTGCCGTCCCCGAAATTCCATTCGAAATAATCACCGCCGGTGGATTGGTTGTTGAATTGGACGGCCAACGGCGTGCAGCCTTCTGCCTCCGGAAGATGAAATGCTGCCGTGGGGGCTTCAAGGATATGAATTTCCCGTTGTACCGTTGCCGGGCAGGCGTTGGCCTGTGAAATACCCGTCAGGGTGACGGTGTAAGTACCGGCAGATGGGAAGCTGAACGTAGGGTTGGTGAGCGTAGAACTGTCCCCCGTGCTGAACTGCCAGAAACTTCCGGCTATTCCTTCCGAGCGGTTGGTAAAATTCACGGGTTGATCCGTACACAGGTTCGGGCTGTACTCAAAATCCACTTCAGGAGCGGGCAGGACTTCCACCTGAATGGTAGTGCTGTCTTCGGCGCAGGCATTGGCGGCGAACAGTTCGACCTCATAAACCCCGGGATGCTGAAAGGTATGCACCGGGTTGAAGGCGGCATCCCCGTTGCCGTCCCCAAAGTCCCAGCTCACGTGGGCGCCCGGGGTGGAATAATTTTCGAATGCCACTTCAAACGGGGCGCACCCCCGGGTGTTGCTGGCATTTAAGAAGGCATTGACCACCTCGGGTTCTACAGTTAATACTTGCTCGAGGGTATCTGCCCCGCAGTTGTTTTCCGTTACGAGGGTAATGGTATAATCAACCGGGATGGTATCCCCTGCATATAATTGAGGCGGTGGTAAAGAATCCGATACGGCCTGGCCGTTTCCCAGATCCCAGTAGAAATTCTCCGGGCTGCCAATGGAAACGTTGGCGAATTCCACCAGCAGAGGCGCACAACCGGTATCCACCGCAAATCCAAAGGACGCTACCGGAAATGCCTCAATGAAGAGGGTATCCCGGTAAATGTCCATCCCGCATTGGTTTTCCGCAGTGAGGGTGGCCGTATAGGTGGTGTCGTTGACTCCTCCCTGGTAGAATACAGGGGCATCGGGCTGAGGGAGGTTGGAGCTTTCTCCGTTCCCGAAATCCCAGTGGAAACTCACGCCATCCCCCAGGCTTTGATTGGTGAAAAGGACTTCCTGTGAGCCACAGGCCGCTTCCATTCCCGGATCGAACTGCGCTTCGGGCGGAGCGATGACCTCCAGCTCTCGTTCGCTAAAAGACTGGCAGCCTGCCTGATTGGAGATGGTGAGCCGGATGGTAAAGGCGCCGGTGTTGGCATACGATTTACCGGGGGCCTCCTCCTGAGAACTGCTGCCGTCTCCAAAGTCCCAATGGAAGGCCACTGCACCTTCCGATTGGTTGGTAAAGGCCAGTTCCTCGTCCCGGCAGCCGCTGCCGGGCAAAACAAATGCCGCCGTGGGTAAGGGCAAAACCTCAATATTCAGTGTATCTGACCGGCTGCAGCCGCTGTTGCCGTCAGAGAAGGTGTAGATCAATGAGTGGGCGCCTTCCCCGGCAACTTCCGGGTCGAAAAAGTTGCCGCTGATGCCCGTTCCGGCCCATTGCCCTCCTGTGGGCATGGCATCCGAAAGAGCAACCGGAGAATCATTGAGGCAAAGCTGCTGGGCCGGGCCGGCCTCGACCGGCCCGGGGTCCAGCACTTCAACCAACAGGGAATCTTCCACGGCGCAATTGCCCGCCCCCACCTGGTAGGTGATCATAAATGACCCTCCCCCGGCAAGGGACGGCGTGAACACGGAACCGTTGAGAGCCGGGCCCGACCAGCTTCCTCCGGGAGGATTGGCCAGCGGGCCGAGGTTCAGCGGGCTGTCACTGATGCAAAGGCTTTGGTTAGGGCCGGCATCTGCGTTCGACGGGTCAATCACACCGATGTTAACGGTTTCACTGCTGGTGCATCCATTGTTTCCCTGAAGGCTGTAGGTGAGTTGATAGGAGCCGGCGCCTCCGGCTGCAAACGGGTCGAACAAGCCTGCCGTGGGGTTGGTAACGCCCGCGCCACTCCATTGGCCTCCGGAGGGTGCGGCCAGAGGAAGAGGCACGGCGCCGGGCGTATTGCAATAAGCCGTATCGGCTACGTTTATCTGCGGGGCGGGAAGTACGGTGATGGAAAGGGAGTCGTCAACGGCACAATTGTTACCATCGGTGATGGAATAGATGAGGGTGTAGGTGCCGGCGCCACTTTCGGAAGGAATAAATGAATTGCCGGAAAGTACGGCATTGCCGGAAGCAGCCCAGGAGCCGCCGGCCGGTGTGCCATTCAGCGGAACGGCAGGCTCGTTGCTGCACACCTCCTGTCCGGGCCCGGCATCAACAGAAGTTGCCTGTAAAACCGTTACCGTCAGGCTCCCTGCCATGGAACAGGCGCCAACGCCATAGGAATATTGGAGGATATGGCTTCCCGGCGAAGCTGTCGCCGGGTCGAACCGGCCGTTTTCGCTTACACCGCTACCTGACCAGGCGCCTCCGGGAGGATCGGCTTCCAGCATAAAAGGGGCATCGGAATTGCATACCACCATATCCGGAGGCATGGCCAGCGGGCCAGGTTCCTGTACGGTAAAGGTGTCCTGGGCCGTCGTCTCCCCACAGGCATTGCTCAGTTGCAGAATGACGGTATAGGTGCCGGCGCTGTCGTATTGAACGTTTTCCGGGAAAGGGTTGCCGGAGGCCTCCGGCTGGCCGCCGGGGAAACTCCAGTTGTAGCTGCCGGCCGCAAGGCCATTGAGTTGAACCTGTACGCTGCTGCTGTCGAAACTCAGGGTGGCAGACTGGCAGAAATCAGGGATGGGTGCCAGTTCGATATTGGGCGGCCCTGGCATCAACAGGGTGGTGTCCCAGCTTACTTCTGCACAGGAATTGGCGACGAGGAGCTGGATATCGTAAACACCTCCTTCGGTGAACTCTACCACCGGGCTGGCGGAGTTGGCATGGGTGCTGTCCACGAAACTCCATCCTTCTCCGGGGCTGATGGCCCATTCAAAGGACAGGTTTTCTCCTGCCGAATTGTTGCTAAAGGGAATGGTAAGGGGCGTGCAGCCACCGTTGCCGTTGCCTCCGGGGCCCGGTATCTGGATGGCTGCACCCGCTTCAGGAGGCTCCTGAATGGTGATCTCCTGGCTGAAACTCACCGGGCCGCAGGCAAAGCTCACCAACTTCATTTCAATGACGTAAACACCGGGGTTCAGAAACTCAATTTCAATGGTATTGGAACCGAAAAGGTTTCCACTCACCACGTTCCAGTCCTCTCCCGATGTCCCGCTGATGGTCCAGGTGGGGTTGAGCACGTCAATGCACTGCGAGGGGTTGCCGGCGACCACCTCGCTGATATTCGTGGTATTGTTCTCAAAGCCGTAAATCGCACCTGCACAGCTGAAGGCGGGCTGGGTGACGTCAAAAAAAGGCTCGGGAGGTTCACTGACCTCAATGGGCTCAATCGTGGCGGTGGAAGAATTGCAGGGGTTGGACGCTACGATCCTGATGTCAAAAGCATTGTTGTAATTGCCGGTGCTGGTGGTTACTCCACAGGAACTTTCCAGGAAAGTGTAGGTGAAAATGTCGGGAAGTTCTTCCTGCGTGAAATGGGCAACTTCCTCCCCGCTGATATAGACGGTGTATTCCGTGCCGGGCGGGTTCCCTTCTGTATTGGTGATCGGGAAATCGAGGGTGGCCGGCGCGCACAGGCCCACGGTATTTCCCGGTATGGCCAGGCCGACGGAAGGGTTGCCTCCGTTGTAAAAGGTGTAATTCCGGGTGAAAACGCAGCCGTTTTGATGAGTTGCGGTGATAAAAATAGTGTAGTAGCCCAGCCCGTTGTAAGTGTGTGAAATGGTGCTGGTATTGGAAAAAGTGCTGTTGTCGTGATCTTCGGCGGGGGTGCCGTCTCCCCAGTTAATGGTATAAGAGGCATTGTCGCCGAAAGTGGAGGAGGCGTTATAGATCTCAAGGTCAAAACTCGATGAACCATTACAGGCCTTGATCTCATTGTCAACGAGGGCCACAATGCCGGGCGGCACCCCTATGCTCGGGTCGGGAACGGCCAGGGCGGTAATGTCTTGTGTGCTGCAGGCATTCCCGTCTTCAAATAAGGTGGCCGTATAGGTAGAGTCCGTGTTCATTTCGGGAAAAGAATAACTGAAAGAAGAGCCGCTCAGGTCGCTTTGCCCGTCTTCATCCAGGTCCCAGGTGTAGTTCGCTCCCGGGGTGGGGCTGTCAACGCTGAAATTGACCTCTTCAGAGGCGCAGGGGCTGGTATTGGATACGGAAAAGGAACACTGGGCAAAGGTGGTTTGCCAGTATCCGGTGGTTAAGGTAAAAATCAGGGTGATAAAGTATTTCATGGTGCAATCATTTTTGGTGAGCCGATAAGTGGATGTTGGTCAGAAAAAATGTTTGCAATCCAGAAAACGGTTCTTCCTCATATTGGGGCCGCGTAAACGGCCACTGGCTGACGCATCCGGCAGAAACCGGTAGCGGAAGGTGAATTCAAAGACGCTGCCGGCCGCCGGGCCCACACCGGTGGAATTGATGTCGGCGCTTATCCCGAAAAAGAAGGAAGGCTGCTGCTTGTTCCCCCTGCCCCGCGGGTTGGTATAACCGCCAATGGTAAGGATAAAGGCGTCGGTGTGCAGGGCATTGGGAAGATAAACCCGATTTTGGTAGAGCAGGCCGAGATAGAAGTTGCTGACCAGGCCGTACATGCCAATCGTGCCGACCGTCATGTTCTCCTTAAAACTAAGGAACCGGTACCCCTGCATGTCCAGTTTGAAATTGGGAGAAAGAGCGATGTCAAACCCCGTTCCCTGAAGGATCGTGAGCGGAATGATGAGGCCGCCGTGAAAGGTAGTCCTGGGGGCCAGCCGGCTCTCCAGGTTGAGAAAAGAGTCATTGCCTTTTGCCGACTTGCTGACGAGGTAGGGCAGGTGGTGAAAACTGAGGCCCAGGTGGCTCCTGACATCCCGTAGGCTCCGGCCGCCAACCTTAAGGCTGCCTTCGTGCCTCCACATCACGCCGAAATCAAAATCTCCGTGAAACACCCGGTCCAGAGCGGGGGTTACGCTGCTGGCGTTCACCACCCCATAAACGGGGTCCAGTTGGTCGGAAAAAACCAACCGGCTCCAGTCCAGGGTTTTCTGAACCAGCCGGCCTTCCATTCCGAAGTGGACGTTGTCCTTTTTGCCTGGAATGGTGTAAGACATAACCAGCCCCGCCTGATTGATGGTGAGGTTGCCGATGCCTTCCGTATCTTTCAACAGGTGCAGCCCCAGGCCAATGCGGGCGGCCGGAAGCTGGGCATCGGCCGAAAAACCGTAAGTCCGGAACCCCTTATCGGCCCGCGCCCACTGCATTCGGGCTACTCCGGACACTCCGATGCCCGGTTCGAGGCCCGCAAAGGCCGGGTTGAGGTAGATTCGGTTGGCATAGAACTGAGAAAAAGAGGGATCCTGCCCCCAGACACCCGACGGATAAAGAACCGCCAGGGCAATAACAACCACTGCCCATGGATGGTACCATTGAGATATCATAATAATCGGTTTTGGAATATACAACGGAGCGGGCCGGGAGGGAGAATTGCATTCCGGCGCCGTCCGGTGTATCCTGCCGGCAAAGCAGCACCCGGGGGGAAAGGGCTGTTGCCGCAGGTATAATTTAGTTAATAGTGTATTGTTTCCTGAGATCGAATCACAAATTTGGCAGGCGGGCCAATACCTGACAAGGAAAGGCCAGCCCTCATACTGTGAAGTTTCTCATAGTAGGAGAGGGGTAGAAAATAAGATTAGATCGTCTTGGGGATAGCGTGTTTACCTGAGGATGTTGAACTGATTTAAACTTATTCGATGGGCTGCAAGCGAACATCTTGAATTCCCTGGACTTCAGCTTTTCCTCGTCCCGTACTTTCCAAGTACGAAACTCGCAAAGCGCTTCGCCAGGAAAACCAATCTGTTGTTTTCGCCTTCATCCAATAAGTTTAAATCAGTTCATTCTAGTAACGATAACGAATGAAAAAATCTTATATGAAAGATTTATTTTTTTTAAAATTTCTGTTAACTCCCCATCTCCAGCAACTTATCCATCGTATTCCGGCTCACCGCGTGATAGTTCGGCCGCGCCTTTTGATAGATCTCTCTCGCCGTTTCCAACTGGCCGCTTTCTTTATAGGCCCGATAGAGCGGAGTTAGAAATTTCCTTCTTCCCACCCTCACGAGAAAAGATTCGATCTGCGGCCGGATCTCTGCACTGTAGCCGTTTCGGATGGCCAGTTCGAACCAGGCGGCTAGGATCTCGGAATTGCCGGACCGGCTGAACCCGAAGGCCTTATCGATCTTCTTCATTTTAGAAATATCCAGGTTCTCCGGCAGGTGGCGGATGAAATGCAGCCATTCGTGGGTGGACCATTTTTCGGTTTCCAGCGTTTCGGGGCTGCTGCCGGCTTTAAAGGCTTCCAACTGCTCGTTGACCTGAGCGAACCGCCCGGATCCGGGTAGAGGGATATCCTCCGGGATGCCGGGGCCGTAGATCCATTCCTCTGTATTGACATCCAGGCCGTACTTTTCGACCAGGTTTTCGTTCAGGTACCGGACGAACTCTTCGGTGGTGATGGTTTCAAACCGGTGTTCCTCAAAATATTTTTTCAGGAACTCGTCGAAGTTTTTTCGCCCTGCCTTCTCTTCGAGCAGCGCGAGGAAAAAAGCTCCTTTTTCATAGGCGATATCGGTCATGCCTTCATCCGGGTCGCGCCCCTTGAGGTGGAGTTTGAGGTGAGTATCGGGGCTTTCCGGGCCAAGGTCCTCCACATCGGCTTCCAGGTCCTGATAGCCAAGCCTGGCCAGCATATTGGCGTAGCTTTTCCCGTAGAGGGCCTCCATGATGCGCCGTTCGAAATAGACGGTGAAGCCTTCGTTGAGCCAGAAGTCGTCCCAGGTGGCGTTGGTCACCAGGTTGCCCGACCAGGAATGCGCCAGTTCATGAGCAATGAGGGAAGTGAGCGAACGGTCGCCGGCAATGATGGTCGGCGTGGCAAAGGTCAGCCTCGGGTTTTCCATTCCCCCGAACGGAAAGCTGGGAGGCAGGATGATCACGTCATAGCGGTCCCAGAGGTACGGCCCGTATAACTTCTCGGCGGCCTCCAGCATTTTCTCCATATCGGCGAGCTCATAGGCGGCCGCATCGGCCACGCTGGGCTCCGCATAAACTCCTGTCCGCTCCCCGATGGCCCTGAATTCCAGCTGTCCGACGGCCAGGGCAATGAGATAAGGGGGTATGGGCTGTTTCATCTCGAAATGATAGATCCCGCTTTCGTTGTTTTCCTGTGGATTCGCCGCGCTCATGACCGCCATCAGTTCGCTGGGCACTTCTATGGTGGCGTCATAAGTGATCCGGATGCCCGGGCTGTCCTGGCAGGGGATCCAGGTGCGGGTCAGGATGGCCTGCCCCTGAGTGAAGAGGAAGGGCTGCTTTTTGCCGGCAGTCTGTTGAGGCTCCAGCCAGTCCACCGCATCGGCGCCGCCGGGGGTGGTGGAGTAATAGACAGTGACGATGGAAGTTTCCGGTTCCAGGGGAATGTGCAGGCCGGAGCCCAGAATGGGATCGGGTTCGGAGAGCCGGTATTCCACCTCGGCCTCTTCCTCGCCTATGCCGGTGGTTACCCTTTCGATTTGCAGGTTCCTGGCGTCCAGTACGATCTCTTCTGCCTCCTGGTGGTCAATGTCAAAACGGGCATAACCACTGAGTATCTGCTGGTCGAAATCCACCTTAAGGTTGAGGCTCAGGTGGTTGGTGACCGCCTCCCCGGGGCGGGCGTGGCTGTGGTAGTCGATGGGTTCGGCCGGCGTTTGCACCGGGGCCTGTTCCGGTTGCCGGTTATCGGCTTTACAGCCGGCGAGAAATAAAAAAATGATGGACAACAAGGTGAGCCCGGTAGTTTTCATAAGCCTGATATTTTGTGTTGGGGGCAAAGAAAGTAAAGTTGAGAGAGTTTAAACGAAAAAATGGGGTGGAAAATTCTGAAAGGGGGGAACATCGGTTGTGCGGGGTTGGCCTCTCTTTTTAAAATCTCTCCAAAGCCGGCCTCATCCCAGCACCCCAAACCCCTGCGTTACCCCTTTCCCCAGCCCGATATGGGGCGGCAGCAGCAGGTTGGCCTCAAAGCGGACATCGAACGTAAGGCTCTTCACTCCTTCAAAACTGCGGATGCGTTGTTGCTCGATCTCCGTAATAGCCAGTTCGAAGCGCTCCTCAAAGCGGATGCCCACGCCGGAGGCAAAGCCCAGGATGTGCCCGGCGAGCACCCGCTCCAGCAGGCGGGCGCGGGCGGCCATGCCTCGGGTTTCCTCAAACCGGCGGTGGTTGTCCTGGTTGAGGGCTAACCAGCGGCGCAGCAGGTAGGGGCGGGGCGCCGGCGTCAGCCCTACCTCGTACTCCTTCGTTTGGGAGCGCACCAGCCGGCCCCGGAGCTTTCGGCGCGTAAAGGACAGCTCCCAGTCCGGCTGCCGGAAAAGGTGGTGAGCTTCAGAGACGGCATCCCCAATGAATAAGATAGCAGGGCGGCCCTCCAGCGCTTTATACTGGATCAGCGGGTAGCGGTAATGGTAGCCGTTGCCTCCTGCCTCATTGTTGTGGTTGTGGAAGATCTCCTGTTCGATGCCCACCTTTTCTATCACTGCGCCGCGGAAGGCCGGCACCTCAGCCGGGGAGATATCGGCGTCGAAATCTACTCGCATGATGTCGATTGGTGGCATAGGCTGTTTTCAGTTGTAAAAATAGAAATAGGTTTCCCCTTTACTTACGGTTACCCCTCGGTTTATGCCCATGCTTCTGGCGGTATTGCTCAATGTATTTGTCCTCTATCTGACGTGCTTTTCTCCGGCCCGGAATATTTTGCAAAATGATCTCTGCGAAAAACCTCGCCCAGCCGGCGATCAGTTGAACAAGTTGATCTGGTCACGAACTCTGTCAGACAAGCCATCTTCTCCGATAGGGTCGCTGCTGATGCCGTACTTATAGATATCTTTTCTCTTCCTGTCGTGAATGGCATAAAGGTGCTGGAGTTCTTCACTATCGAGGGAGTTTCGGTGTTTTTTCTTCATCAAGAGAGCAGGTTTTCAATAAAATTGCTGTTGGGCCAGCCTCTGGAATTGGCAAATGTCTCAATAATGTATGCGGGTTGATAATCGAAGGAGGCGCCGGTTTTCATCTTGTATGCTTGAGAAGCAATGCGGAGAAGAGCTTCAAAAGATAGGTCTTTTGGCATGGCTTCCGGGTTGTTCAGCACCTTTTCAAAGAAGCCCTTCCCCTGAGCCACGACATTACAACGGGCGTACAGAAATTCATCTGCTGAGAAAGGGTGGCCCGGCCCCCGGTAGGCATTTTCACCGCAATGGGCAGCATACTGTTCTCCATCCAGCATATAGAGCTTTTCAGAAAGCCAATCCTGAAAAGCCTGAATGGCCGATGCCGAAAGTTGGCTCAAATGAGTAACTGCCGGGCGGATAACTTCATCTGCCTTGCCCTGCTCCCAGTCCAGCAATTCAATTATTTCCCAGAAGGCGTTCTCTGGCAAGGCAGCCGGGTCCGGTTTGCCGGGTAGCCAAATGGCCACCTCCACATCGTCGCCTTTTGATTCTGCCCGAAGCTGTTCGATAAACGCTGCATCCAGGTCCTTCAACCTTATACGGTGTATGGTCATTGTTGATCTTCGATTGATTTACAACAAGATAAGTTTTCTTCATTATTTGTCAAAGAGGGCAATGCTCCATATTTTTCTTCTCCCTTGTTTTGTCATTTTTCAAAATGCGCCAGCCGGTGACAGGGCCTACCTTTTTACCCGCCGGAGCGTTGGCGAAGGCGGGAATCCCGGCGAAGCGCCCGCTGGGACTTTGTCGGGATGCAAGCCTCCCCCCGCCTCCCGGCGTTATGCCGGGACAGGCTCTCCAAAGGAGGGAGTTAGCATTCGGTGAATGCGGGCACCCTTCTATTCATCAGGGCAGGGCTGGATGGCTCTTCCCGCTTTAGTTCTGCAACGCATCACTGCGTTCTGCTGCTCCACTGGAAAAGGGGGTCCGTCTGTTCAGCCGGGAAATATTTCGGCAAGGCCTCAACCTGCTACAACACCTCAAGGAATGGAGCTGGAGCAACGCGACAGTCCCGTTTTTTAGCCGCACTTAGCGAATGTAATGAGCTTAGTAAGGCTTGAACGGGATCGTAATCCTACCCTCAGGCGGACGTGGTCTCCCAGATAGTCCGGTTAGGCACACTACTGGACAGTTTGGCCCTATTGGTGTAAATGTGGAAAAGTGTATGAGTGTAAATGACTGGCAGCCTTTTTCTTTTTAGTAAATGGCCAAAATGGTTTGATTGTTGAAATGGCCGGATTACTCCAGTGGGGCGGAAAGTGTCCATTTAGGTGTCCAGGTTAAGTTAACCCGCTGGTTTCCATGGATTGTTCATAGTTTCTGGTTTCTGAGTTCCTCGTTGGTCTGGAAACCAGCGGGTTAGCGTAACGCGGGCACACTCAATTGAACTATCCCGGTTTCCAGTCAGAAACCCCAGAAACCCCAGAAACTTCAGCAACCCAGCAACCCAAAAAACCCGGAAACCCCAAAACCCCAGAAACCAACCACTTCCATCTCCTCCTCCCGGTTTACCCACCTTCCTGCAACCTCCTCAGCAGCTCGGCCCTATACGACCGCCCCACCGGGATCTTCTCCTCCCCAACCACCACGAAATTGCCCTCCAGATATTTTATCCGGGAAAGGGAGATCAGAAAGGAGCGGTGAATGCGGAAGAAGGCGTCTGCCGGCAGCTCTTCTTCCAGTTGGTTGAGAGTGGTTTTGGGGACGTACAGTTGCCCAGTGGTATGCACCTTTACGTAATCGCCGTACGCCTGAAGGTACAGGATGTCATTCAGCGGCACCCGGTGCAGCCTTCGGTCCGCCTGAAGGAGCAGGAAAGATGGCGCTTCATCCGGGGTTTCCTGAGCGAGGATGAATTTCCGGGCTTTGTTGACGGCCCTGAGAAAACGTTCGAAGGCGATGGGCTTCAGCAGGTAGTCGATGGCTTCCAGTTCGAAGCCATCCAGGGCGTATTCGGGGTAAGCTGTGGTGAGAATGGCGGCGGGCGGGTGAGAGAGCGCCTTCAGCAGGCTGATGCCAGAGAGTTTGGGCATGTTGATGTCGAGTAATAATAGTTGCGGCCCTTTTTCCTGAATGGCCTGCATGCCCTGAATGGCATCGGTGGCGCTGCCCATGAGGTGGAGTTGCGGGCATTGGCTGATGTAATGCTCCAGTACTTTGATGGCGGGGGGCTCGTCATCGATGATATAGCAGCTTATCCTCATCTGTCTGATAAATTGATGTTTAACGTTGCGGAAAAAGCTTTTTCATCGTGGTATATGATCAGGTCGTGCCTGTCCGGATACAACATCTGCAGCCGCTTTTTTACATTTTCCAGCCCAATGCCTTTCCCTTTGCGCGGCAAGTGCTTATCGGGGGGCGCCGTGTCATTTTCGATGTTGAAAAAAATGCTGCTCTCCCCGATGCGAAACCGAATGTGGGCATAAGCCGGCTGGCCGTCGCCTTTCAGACCGTGTTTGAAGGCATTTTCCACAAATGGGATGAACAGAAGAGGCGGCACCGCAACCCCGGCGGAAGGGCCTTCGATTTCGAGCTTGATTTCCTGATCTTTCCCCAGCCTCATCCGTTGCAGTTCGATGTAATTCTTTATGTACTCCAGTTCTTTTTCCAGCTCTACCGACTGTCCGTTGCAGTCGTATAGCATGTAGCGCATGCAGCCGGCCAGCTTCAGGATGGCTTCGGGGACTTTGGCCGAACCTTCCAGGGCAAAGCTGTACAGGTTGTTAAGCGTGTTGAACAGGAAATGGGGATCGACCTGTGCTTTCAGGGCCCTGAGCTCCGCCTCCGCCTTTTCTTTTTCCAGCCGGCTGATGTGCCTTTGTTGCTGCTGGGCCAGAAACCAGCCTTTGGACAACTTGAGCAGGGTGGTGGCGGCCAGATATATAATATGGTACTGAGCAATTTCCGGCGCTTTAAAATAGGAAATGAAGTAGTACCCCGGAAAGAGCCAGTCGGCAAGATAATTGAAGGTAAGTATATTGAAGTAGGTGCCGGCTGCCAGTAATGCCGACACTCCCAGGGCATATAGCCCGAACCGGCGGGCCTGCAACAACCGGGGAATCAGTATGAGAAGATTGAGGTAAACGGTGGGCCAGAGGCTCAGGTGAAAGAGAAAGGTGTAGATGAGGTCCGATAGCCGAACTTCCTGCTCATAGGCAAAATGCCGGGAAAGAATAAAAAACGACAAGCCCCAGAAGGCCAGGTGCTGGGCCAGGCGTGACTGAAAAAGAGCGGCGCCGGGGCTTGCGTTGGTTTGCATAGGAAATGGCATTTACTACTTTGTCAAATAGATCTTGTGAAACTTAGAAAGACTTGACAAGTTTTCGGTGGGGCGCCTTCGGGGAAACTTGTCAAGTCTAATAACCATTTATTTACCGGCTCAGGTGTTCAGGAGACATGAAAGCCTTTTCCTCTTCGGCGTATTTGCGGACGAACTCCTGCAGGTCGGCAGTAGGTGCGGTCAGCACAATGATGTCTTCTTCCATCACCTCGTGTTTTATCCGGATCTTCCTTTGTTCAAAGAGCTTTTCCAGCCATTCGATGTCAAAAAAGTAGAGTTTCATGTCGTCTTTATCAAGAACAACCTTGGCAAAGGAATGGGTGGCCAGCAAGGGCGCAATGGCCAGCCCGTCGTCATCGCTGCAGCGGTTTTTGATATTGTAAAAATCGAAAAAATAATGATCTCCCAGCTTGACGAGGTGGACTTTGAATTCCGCCTGCTCGTCTTCATCGGAAAATACGAGTTGGTAGTATTGCCCGTCCCCTCTGGTAAAAGCCCAGGTTTCCCTGCCGTTTTTCCATTCCCCAAGTATTTCTTCCCGGAAAACGAGTTTGTCTTCCGAATAAAGAGGGTGCAGGGAGGGAATGCAGGACGGCAGAAGCGCCGCCAGGGCCAGCATGGAAATAACGATTAACTTTTTCATGATCTATGGTTTTTGTGAATCATGTTTCAAAGCTATGCCTCTGGCGGATTGTCTTCAAATCTGATCGTTGAACGGCAGCTTTAGGTAGGTGAACCGTTATCGGAGGAAAGCAAACAGGAACTGTACATAGACGATCTTGGTAACCAGAGCTACCGGAAGCATCAGGGTAAAGCCGATATTGGGCAGTTTGTTCTGTGATTTTTCCAGGGCAAAATCCAGTATCGCCGGCTGGTTGGCAACCATTCCGATCAGGAAACTGAAGGGGATCTTCAATAGCTTGTAGCCAATGAACAGGGTGGCCACCGCCGTGAGAAAGCTGATAATGGTGCCGGCAAGGAAAATGATGCCTCCTCCGCCCCGGGCGATGGTCGCCATGAAAGTATGGCCGGAGTTGACGCCCACGCCGGCCAGCAGCAGGATGAGGCCGATCTGCCGCAGGGTGAGGTTGGCGCCGTAGGGCAACGTCCAGGCGATGGGGCCGGTGCGGCGCAGGGCGCCCAGGATGAGGGCAACGATCAGCGGGCCGCCGGCAAAGCCCAGTTTGAAGGAAACGCCTCCCGGCAGCTGAAAGGTGATCATGCCCAGCAGCAGGCCCATTCCCATCCCCAGCCCGAAAGATAGCAGGTCGATCCGGCTGAGGTCGTCATACGAATCACCAAAGATCCGGGAGATCTTGGGGATATCGGTGCGCCGGGCGACGAAGCGGACGCGGTCGCCGAGTTCCAGGACGGTATTGGAATTGGCCAGGATGTCTATATCGCCGCGCCGGATGCGGGTGATGATCGCGGCGTACTTTTCATTGATGTTCAGGGTGGAAAGCCGCTCTCCGGCGATCTTGGGATTGGATACAAAAATGCGCCGGGTGTCGTACTCCGTACGGTCGAAGGGCAATCTGTAGGAGAGTTCCCTGCCTATGATCCGGGCAATGCGGGTGATCTCTTCTTCATCTCCGACGACGGCCACCTGGTCACCAATCTCAAAAGTGGTGTCCATATTGGTCAGCCGGGTGTCTTCGCCCCGCTGCAGGCGGCCAAAGACGGCCGCCATTTCGTGTTGCTTCTTCAGGTCCCGGATAGAAATACCCGTGGCGCCGGGCTGCGTCACTTCCAGGGTGCGGCTGGTAATGGATTGTTTGACGGGATATTCCTGTTTGAGTTCCAACTCTTCCTTGCGGTAGTCAATTTTCAATGCCCGCTGCATCAGCACAATGGCCAGCATGACCCCCAGGACGCCCATAGGGTAGGAGAGCGAATACCCGACCACCGCCTGCTGGCTCATATCTTTTATGCTTCCCGAGGCGGCCTTGACGTTGCTGATGGCATCGAGCAGGCCGGCCAGGGCGGGCGTGTTGGTGGTGCTGCCCGCAAAAAGGCCGGAAGTGGTGCTTGCTTCGAAGTGAAAAAGGAAATGGAGGCTCACTGCGATACTGGCGGATAAGGTGAGCATGAGGATGACAAAAATAATGTCTCGTGACCCTCTTTGCCGGAATGTGGCGAAAAAACTGGGCCCGGAGCTCAGCCCGATGGTATAGACAAAGATGGCCAGCCCCAGAAAGATGATGGTTTCGGGTATCTGAAGTTCGGGGCTGAGGCTCCCGATGGCAAGGCCGACGAAGAGTACCGCCGCCACTCCCAGTTTACTGCCCCTGATGCGGATACTCCCAACCCCGTAACCGAGGCCGGCAACGACGAACAACAACAATACCGGATTTTCAATAAATGCTTCTACCATGGTGAAATTGGGCTCCTGAATTTGCCTTCTGGCCATAAAAGTAACACAAAGCAGGCAAAACCGTTGACTCCCTTTTTAAAGCTCCCCGGCCTGGTTTTTATATTTTTCGGCCTGTTTCAGGATCTTCCCGCGTTCTTCGCCATCCATTTTATCCCAAACCCGGTACATCATTCCGATGCGGGGGTTGTCTGCCAGTTTGTCCCGGTGGCGGTCGTAAAAATCCCAGTACAGGCTGTTGAAGGGGCAGGCGCCCTGGCCGTATTTGGCCTTTTTGTCATACCGGCAGCCGGAGCAGTAGTCGCTCATTTTGTTGATGTAGTTGGCGCTGGAAACGTACGGCTTGGTGCCCACTATGCCGCCGTCGGCAAACTGGCTCATGCCTCTGGTGTTGGTAATTTCCACCCACTCGATGGCGTCCATATAGATCCCGAGGTACCACTGGTCCACCTCATCGGGGGAAACCCCCAGGAGGAGAGCGAAGTTTCCCGTAACCATCAGGCGCTGAATATGATGGGCGTATGCTTTTTCCAATGACTGGCCGATGGCGTGCTTCAGGCAATTCATTTTTGTTTTCCCCGTCCAGTACCATTCCGGCAATTGTGCCTGGTGCCCGAAAAAATTCATCTCGGCAAAAGCCGGCATTTTGGCCCAGTAGATGCCCCGCATGTACTCCCGCCAGCCGATGACCTGGCGGACGAAGCCCTCGATCTGAGAGATGTCTATTGCGTCCTGGTTCTTTTTCCAGTGTTTTATGCAGGCTTCGACGACTTCCAGAGGGTGCAGCAGCTTGACGTTCATGGCAAAGGAAAGCCGGGAGTGGAACAGGAGGTAGCTCCGTTCCGTCATCGCATCCTGGTAAGTGCCGAAAAGGTGGAGTTGGTTTTTGACAAAATGGTTCAGCAGCTGAAGGCATTCCTTCCGGTTGGCGGGCCAGGGGAAATCCTTTGCCGGTATGGACCCGATTGTTTCTACCCCCATCCGCCGGATCATATCCACAATATCACTGACATCGTGCTGAAAATGAAGTGGCGAAGGAATTTCCTGCTTCCCGGGGAGCTTTTTTCGGTTTTCCTGGTCGTAATTCCACCGGCCGGTCAGCGGCGTTTCTCCGTCTGCCTCCATGAGGATACCGTATTCTTTGCGGATATGGCGGTAAAAGCTTTCCAGGATATACGTCTTTTTCCCTTTGAAGAATTCCGCCACCTCTTCGCGCCTGGTTAGGAAGTGCTCGGTGTCGCAGGCGCGGGTTTTTGCCGGCAGGCTTTCGCAAAGTTTCTTCAATTCCATATCCAGCCGGTATTCATCGGGGAGCAGGTATTCGAATTCCCGGATGCCGTATTTTTCAACCAGGTGGAGCATGTTCTTGGAAATGGTTTGTTGATTGGCCTCCTCATCGAGCCGGATATAGAGCGCCTGATGCCCTCGCTCCTGAAGTTCTCTGGCGAAAGCCCTCATGGCCTGGAAGAACCCGGCTATTTTCTGAATATGGTGGCGGACGTAGCCCGTTTCGGAAAGCGTTTCCATGAGCACGTACAGCACTTCCTCATTTTGTTCTTCAAACCAGGAGTGCCGGATGTTGAGCTGGTCGCCGAGAATAAGCCGCAGTTTGCGGTATTTTTGTGCCATTTTGGACCGGTTTATGAGCACAACAGCCGGTATTGCCCAATGTTCATCCATGTTTTTGCCCTGTTGATCAATAAAGCTTTTGGGCGCCGGTGATATTCCCAATCTTTGAGCTCTGTCGAAAAACCTGCTATCAATATGAGTATTCTGTCCATTCAGGGGCTAACCAAGCATTACGGCAAAATTACCGCTGTTGACCATCTGGATCTGGAGGTGGAAAAGGGAATGTCTTTCGGCATTCTCGGGCCCAACGGAAGCGGAAAAACCACGACGCTGGGCATTATCCTGGGCATCATTCACCAAAATGCCGGCGCCTTCAGCTGGTTTGAAGGGAAGTACGGAGCCTGGCACCGGCACCATATTGGAGCTTTGCTGGAAACGCCCAACTTTTATCCTTACCTGGATGCGGTGGATAACCTCCGGCTCATTGCCCACATCAAGCGGGTGAAAGAGCCCCGGATCGATTATTTGCTCGAACTGGTCAACCTCCACCACCGGCGCCATTCCAAATTCAGGACCTTTTCTCTGGGGATGAAACAGCGGCTGGCCATTGCCGCCGCCATGATCGGAGACCCCGAGGTGCTGATCTTTGACGAACCCACCAACGGACTGGACCCACAGGGGATCGCCGAAGTGCGGCAAACTCTGAAGGAGATCGCCGAAATGGGCAAGACCATCATCATGGCCAGCCACATCCTCGACGAGGTGGAAAAGGTTTGCTCTCATGTGGCGATCATCAAGGACGGCAAACTTTTGGCCAGCGGCACCGTCGGGGCCATCATCAGTGATGATATGCTGGTCGAAGTTGCCGCCGGGGACCTTCCGGCCCTGAAGGCTGCCATGGAACAGTTGCCGGCCGTGCGGCGCATCGATGAGGAGGATGGCAAACTGATCCTGTACCTCGCTGAAGAAATGGCTCCCGCCGAACTCAATAAAATGGCCTTTGAGCAGGGCCTGGCCCTTTCCCACCTGCGGGTAGTAAAGAAAAGCCTGGAATCGGAATTCCTGGAGATCACCGGCGGAGCAAAGGCGAACTGACCTGGCCGGGTTCTATACCTTAACTAACCATTGTTGCCAAAGCGAAAACCCATGTTATACCTGTTGAAACTGGAATGGATAAAGCTCAACAAACTGCTTTCTTTCCGCATTTTCACCCTCTTTTATTTTGTATTGCTGCCGGCCATTTTGCTGACCGGCAAGCGCCTCGACGAACTGCCTCCTCCTCTGGTAACCAATGAGGTGTTTTTCATCTTTCCAACGGTCTGGGAATACCTGGGTTATGTGGGCAACTGGCTTTGTTTCTTCTTCTTCGGGTTCCTTTCCATTATCATCGTTACTACGGAGTACAGTTACCGCACCATGCGGCAGAACATCATTACAGGCCTGAGCCGCCGGCAGTATTTCATGGGCAAGGTGTATTTCATTCTGGCCATGAGCCTTCTGGCCACGGCCTATTACGTTTTATGCGCCCTGCTGATCGGGTATTTCAGCACCGCCTCTGTCTATTGGCATAAGGTCTGGCAGAATGCCAATTACATACCCCGGTACTTTCTGATGTGCTTTGGCTATATGAGTTTTGGCCTGATGCTGGGCTTTCTGGTGAAACGCACAGGGATAGCATTATTCCTGTACCTGGCCTACATCATGTTTCTGGAGATGATCCTGCGCTGGGGCGTTCACCTGCAACTTTTTGAGAACCGAAGCATGCATTTCTACCCCATGAATGCAGTGGAAGACCTGGTTCCTTTGCCCTTTACCCAGATGGCGGACCAGTTCCTTTCCAGGTACGGGTTCCGCCTGTTCCTCAGCCCGGCAGAGGCGGCCGTTACCGTTATTACCTATTCCCTGATCTTCATCCTCCTGGCCTATTATATGGTGAGACGGGCCGACCTCTGAGAATCTGCTTGGATTTGGCTTCTGAAATATTTTTTTCATTTTCCCCGAACCCTTCGAAAAACTTTCCCGTACAAAGAACAATACTTTGGGCTATTTTGTATCTAATATTGAAGCCATTGGCAAATTTTAAGCAACTTCTGACAACGCATACGTTAAAAAATTTAAGATTATTTTAACATTTGTTTTCAATTTCGTATCTTTGTTAGTAGCTTTGTAGCAGAATAAAATTGCAATCGATCTACTTTCGATAAAAGTTTTTGGTTAAATGGTTTAAGATATAAATGGTAGTATATTCTGGAGGATGTAAAAGTCCTTCATAATAACAGTCGGGTGATTTCTTACAAGAGCGAAGCATTTTATGACTTCGCTCTCTTTTTTTGCCTCTTTTCCTTCCGTTTTTTTACTAAAATTCCAAATCTAATTCCCTGGGTATTGCCGTAAAGGCCTATTTTTAGGCCGGGCGGGGTTGCTGGCTTTCTCTATCTGCTTAGGCGGCCCGCCGAAATAAAATGTATGAAACTTTCTAAACCAACTTTACACCATCATGGAGCAATTTCAACTAAGTTTCCTCGACGTGGGGATCATGTTGGCCTACGCAGTTCTGATCATCGGATACGGTATTTACCATGGCAAGCGAAACAGTTCGGAGGAATACTTTCTGGCGGGGCGGGGGATGCCCTGGCCGATAGTCGGAATCGCCCTTTTTTCCGCAAATATTTCCAGTTCCACCCTTATTGGCCTGGCCGGAGACGCCTACAAAACCAACATTCATGTTTACAACTATGAGTGGTTTGCGGTAGTCGTCCTCATTTTCTTCTCTATATTTTTCCTGCCGTTTTATCTGAGGTCGGGGGTCTATACCATGCCGGAGTTCCTGGAGCGAAGGTACGACCGGCGTTCCCGGTATTATTTCTCTTTTATCACTATTGTAGGCAATGTTCTGGTTGACACGGCGGCCGGGTTGTACGTGGGCAGCATCGTGCTGAAACTTTTGTTCCCGTCATTGCCTTCCTGGCAGATCATTCTTCTGCTGGCCATTGCCGCTGCCGCCTATACGATCCCGGGCGGATTGAACTCGGTGATCCAGACGGAAGTCGTACAGGCGGTACTTCTGGTGGTCGGCTCCATTTTGCTTACCTATTTCGCCTTCCAGGAATTTGGCGGAGGGTGGAGCGCCATGATGGCGGCGCTGACGGAAAAAATACAGTCGGGTGGAGTAGCCTCCATTGAAGAGGCAAAAGCCCTGGGCCACTACGCACCCTCCAATGCCCGCGAGGCGTTCAGCCTGGTGCGCCCTTCCAATGACGAATTCATGCCCTGGTACGGCTTGTTGACGGGAGTGCCCCTGCTCGGGTTTTATTTCTGGGCGAACAATCAGTTTATGGTCCAGCGGGTGTTGGGCGCCCGCGACCTGAACCACGGCCGTTGGGGAGCCCTTTTTGCCGGCCTGCTGAAGTTGCCGGTCATCTTCATCATGGTGGTTCCCGGTACGCTGGCCCTTCTGATCTTTTCCGACCTGGATATTTCCGGGCTTAATTACATCACCGGCGACGGAACCCCCTGCCAGCATCTGTCGGATTGCGCCAACCTGACCTATCCGGTGCTGCTGATGCAGTTGCTGCCCTCCGGCATTCTGGGCCTGGTGGTAGCCGGGTTGCTGGCGGCTATGATGTCTTCCGTCTCCGCTACCTTCAACTCGGCTTCCACCCTCATTACGATGGACTTCGTGCGGAATATCCGGCCTGCGATGACCAGCCAGCAGTTGGTGCGCGCCGGGCAGATCGCCACGGTAATCCTGGTGGTGCTGGCGGCGGCCTGGGTGCCCTTCATTGAAAAGATATCTGATTCCCTCTGGCAATACCTGCAGCTCGTCATCAGTTATACGGCTCCGCCGGCAGTGGCCACCTTCGTTTTGGGCCTGTTCTGGAAGCGCGCCAGCGCCACCGGGTCGATCGCCAGCCTGTTGTTCGGGTTCTTTTTCGCCATTTTTATGCTTATTCTGAAGGTTTATGTCAATGGATTGGCCGACGGAGCCGAACCGGCCGGCTGGATCAGTGCCCTCACAGACATTCACTTCCTGCTGATGGCCTTCATCCTCTGGGTGCTTTGCCTTTTGGTGCATGTCGTCGTAAGCCTGAGCACCCCGGCTCCCACTGCAACCCAGGTAGCGGATTACACCTGGGAGCGCAAGATATTCCGGGAAGAGACCAAAGAGCTGAAGGGCCTTCCCTGGTACAAGAATTACCGTATCCTTGCGGTTATCCTGCTGATCATTACTGCGATCGTCGTCGGGTATTTCTGGTAGAAAATTTGCATCTTTAAAAACAGGACAGGGCGGGGCTTTCCTGTCCTGTTTTTTTGTTTTACTTTCGGCCTAAAAGAAAATAAGGTGATTCTGGCACAAAATATTCATAAGTCTTACGGGAAGTTACTTGTACTCAAAGGGGTGGACCTGGAGATCGGCCGGGGAGAGGTGGTTTCCATTGTGGGAAAATCCGGCGCCGGAAAGAGTACGCTGCTGCACATTCTGGGTACGCTCGACCAGGCGGATAAAGGAAGCCTGCTGATCAATGGAGAGGATGTCTCCAAATTGAGCGCCAGGAAGCTGGCCGCCTTCCGGAACAGCAATATTGGTTTCGTTTTTCAGTTCCATCATTTGCTGCCCGAATTTACCGCTTTGGAAAATGTTTTTATCCCAGCACTGATCGGCAGGCAACCGGAAACTGAGTCCCGGAAAAGGGCAGAGGAATTGCTGGACTATCTGGGGCTTTCCGGCCGGCTGACGCACAAGCCCTCCCAGCTTTCGGGAGGAGAACAGCAACGGGTGGCCGTTGCCCGGTCACTGATGAACCGGCCCGCTATCGTTTTTGCCGATGAACCCTCCGGGAACCTGGATTCGGCTTCCTCCCAGGAACTGCACCAATTGCTTTTCGACCTGCGCCGGGATTTTAAACAAACCTTTGTCATCGTAACCCATAATAAAGAACTGGCGGCAATGAGCGACAGGACGCTGGAAATGAAAGACGGCCGCCTGGCCTGATTATGTAAACCCCTTGTTCATGAGTGGGATAAACACCACAAATACACCACCGCCGCCGCCGCCCAGGACGGTGCGCGAACTTTTCCGCGAACTGGCGCAAGCCCTGCGCAAATGGTTCAGGGAACTGCTGGACCTCAGGGAAGGGCTGGACCGGGAAGGCGCCATCATTTACATCAAGAACAACAAGCGGATGCAGGGCGCTAATGCCTGGCTGCTGGGTTGTTCGATCATGATCGCTTCTCTCGGGCTGGACCTCAACTCGCCGGCGGTGATCATCGGCGCCATGCTGGTCTCCCCGCTGATGTCCCCGATCCTGGGGATAGGCCTGGGGGTTTCCATCAATGACAAGGACACCCTGCTGATCGGGCTGCGTCATTTCGGGATCGCCATTCTGATCGCTCTGGTGACCAGTACCCTTTACTTTTATATTACTCCTTTCGGTGAATTGACTTCGGAAATCCGGAGCCGCACTTCGCCGACGGTCCTCGACGGGCTGGTAGCCGTTTTCGGCGGCCTGGCCGGCATCATTTCCGTTACCAGGAAGGACATGTCGAATGCCATTCCGGGAGTGGCCATTGCGACCGCCCTCATGCCTCCGCTTTGTGTCACCGGGTTCGGCCTGGCGGAACTGCTGGAGTTATACACCACCTCTTCCGGGCTTTCGCCGGAGGAGTTTCGCCAGTCTTTGTCCCTGGCGCTCGGCATAATCGGGGGGTCCTTCTACCTGTTTTTCCTCAACTCCTTTTTCATTGCGCTGATGGCTTATTTGATCATCCGGTTTCTGGGGTTTCCCTATACGGAACATGTGGATGAACGGGAAGCCCGGCGCAACAGGATAATCATCACTTTTTTCAGCCTGGTCATCATTTTTCCCAGCGCCTGGATACTGTACAACCTGTACCTGCAGCAGCAGGATAAAAAAGAGGCTGCCGAATTTGTTTCCGATTATTTTGAGGAGGCCTGCATCAAATACGACCTCACCCGATATGACCCCGATACCAATAAACTGATCCTGCAGCTCCTGGGCCGAAGGATACCCCAGGATTCTCTGAGCATTTACGAAAAGATCCTGGCGGAAAATTACCACCTGCACAAGCCCACCAAGTTGTTCCCCGTTCAGGCCGAGCTGAGTATGGATGAATTGAGAAACCTCCTGCAGGCCCAGAAGCAGGAAGTGGTGGGCATGATGCAGGCCGAACGGGTGCAGGCGGAGCAGGCGGCCAAAGAGCGGGAACTCCTGGCCGTTGCTGCGGAGCGGCGAAAAGCCGATTCTCTTCTCGTAATCAAATCTTTGCGGGTAGCCAGAGAGGCTTTTCCCGATGAACTCTCTTCGATCAGCTATACCCGCACCCTTCAGGAAATAAGAGACACCAGCCTGGTAACCCTTATGCCCACTTATCTTGTTAAATGGGAAAGAGGCCGGCCTGATCCGGAAATTCTGAACAGGCTGGAGAACATGCTGAGGGTGGCCGCAGAACTGGACACCCTGCAGGTGGTCTCTTATTAAACATTCGTTTCAAAAAGAATTTATGCGAGCATTAGTAGTAGTAGATATTCAGAATGATTTTTGCCCCGGAGGCGCCCTGGAGGTCCCGGAAGGAGATCAGGTGGTTCCGGTGGCCAATGAAATGATGAAAAAGTTCAACCTGGTGGTAGCCACTCAGGACTGGCATCCGGCCAATCACGGGAGCTTCGCGGCCAACCACCCGTGGCGCCGGCCGGGTGATGTAATCCAGCTCAACGGGCAGGAACAGATCCTGTGGCCTATGCATTGCGTGCAGGGCAGTTTTGGCGCCGAGTTCGTCCCGGGGCTCGATACCTCTCGCTTCCGGAAAGTGTTCGTTAAAGGCACCGACCCGGAGATTGACAGCTACAGCGGTTTTTTTGACAATGGCCACAAAAAAGCTACCGGATTGGGAGGCTATCTGCAGGAGCAGGGGGTGAAAGAGGTGTACATTCAGGGCCTGGCGCTCGATTATTGTGTGAAGTACTCCGTTCTGGATGCGCTGCAACTGGGCTTTAAAACCCACGTGGTAATTGATGGCTGCCGGGGCGTGAATCTTGAAGAAGGAGATTCTGATAAGGCGGTTGCGGAAATGAGAGAAAAAGGTGCTATCATTGTGAAATCCGCTGAGGTTTGACCCGCCCGGAACGAGCGAAATCACACTAAGGAATTAAAAAAAACTTCCAGCCATGATACAAGAAACCATGCTCTCCTCTCAGGAACTTATCCAACTGGAAAATAAATACGGGGCACACAATTATCATCCGCTGCCCGTAGTCCTCTCCAAAGGCAGAGGTGTTTATGTATGGGATGTTGAAGGGAAAAAGTATTACGATTTTCTCTCGGCATACTCTGCCGTCAACCAGGGGCACTGCCATCCGAGGATCATTCAGGCTCTGGCCGGCCAGGCTCAGCGGCTGACCCTGACCTCCCGTGCCTTTTACAACGATGTACTGGGGCCATTCGAGAAATACATTACCGACTATTTTGGTTATGATCGGATGCTGCCGATGAACACCGGAGTGGAAGCTTGTGAGACAGCCGTCAAGCTGTGCCGCAAATGGGCCTACGAGGCCAAAGGCGTTCCCACCAACCAGGCAAAGATCATTTTCGTTTCCGGCAATTTCTGGGGCCGTTCCCTGGCGGCGATCTCTTCCTCGGTTGACCCCAATACCACCCGCAATTTCGGGCCCTATATGCCTGGTTATGTAATCATCCCGTACAATGACCTGGAAGCTTTGGAAGAGGCTCTTCAGGACCCCCATGTAGCCGGATTTATGACGGAGCCCATCCAGGGCGAGGCAGGGGTGGTCGTTCCCGATGAAGGTTACCTGGAAAAAGCTTATGCCCTCTGTAAACAGAACAACGCTCTGTTTATTGCCGATGAAGTGCAGACCGGCATCGCCCGGACCGGCAAACTGGTAGCCTGTGACCACGAGGGGGTCAGGCCGGATATCCTCATATTGGGCAAGGCCCTTTCCGGAGGCGTGTTCCCCGTTTCGGCCGTTTTGTCCGATGATGAGGTAATGCTGACGCTTAAACCCGGGCAGCACGGCTCCACCTTTGGCGGCAACCCGCTGGGATGCGCCGTGGCCATGGAAGCCCTGCAGGTGGTCAAAGATGAAAAGCTGGCGGAGAATGCCAGCCGGCTGGGCCAGGTTTTCCGGCGCCGCATGCAGGAGGAACTGGTGGATAAAACAGAGATTATTACGCTGGTGCGGGGCAAAGGGCTGCTCAACGCCATCGCGATCAATGATACGCCGGATAGCGAAACGGCCTGGAATATCTGCGTGAAACTGGCGGAGAACGGCCTTCTGGCAAAACCCACCCATGGCAACATCATCCGCTTTGCCCCTCCTCTGGTGATGACAGAGGAACAACTGGGCGAGTGCTGTGATATCATCGTGGAAACAGTGCTCAGTTTTGAGGAGGTTTGATAAGATGAGCCATGCTAACTCCGGCAGCTATCCTGCCGGCCACGATGGATGCCCGGCCACCGGAAATGTTAATTTTTTTTTAATTTCGTTCTCTTTGAGACAAGCTCCGGGGCTTTCCTGGCGTTCGATATGGTAAGTCCAAAGCCGGGCCCGGCTGACGGCCCGGATCACAAAAAATGACACAATGCTAAAGAGAATTGCCCTGCTGTTAGTGGCATGTACTTTATTCCTACCGCTGATAGCGCAACAAACCACAGTTTTTACCGAAGCCAACGAAGCCTACAAAAACGGAACCCTCCTTTTCGAAGAAGGGGTTTACGGCAAAGCACAACTGGAATTCGAGCGGGCCGTTCAGCTGCTGCTCCCGGTTAATGAGCCGGAAGCGGAACTGCTCCGATCCAAAGCGGAGCTCGACTATGCGCGCTGCGCCGTACGCCTGCAACAGCCGGACGGCGAAAAGCTCATTCTGGACTTCATACGCTCCGAATCCCCCAACCCCATGGCCAGCCAGGCCCTGGTAGAGGTGGCCGATTATTACTACAACTCCAAACAGTGGGATAAGGCGATCGATTACCTCTCGGATGTCCCGACCCGGGGCATGACGCCGGAGCAGGAATCGGCTGTGAAATTTAAGCTCGGCTATTCTCTGTTCGTCAAAAAGCGCTTCAAAGAAGCCCTGGCGAACTTCAGAGACATCAAAGGGTTTGAAACGGACTATTACTACCCGGCCAATTACTACCTGGGGCTTTGTTATTTCTTTGAGGGAAGTTACGATGCCGCCCTCACCCAGTTTAAGATCGTGGAGCGTTCTTCCCGTTACCGCCCCCACATTCCTTATTATCAGGCGCAGATCTATTTCGCCGAGCGCCGGTACGACGAGCTGATCGCTTACGCCCGGGTAAAGGCGGACGACCCCTCTGTGCGCAAACAGGTGGAAATCAAACAACTCCTGGGCCAGGCCTATTTCGAAAAGGGGCAGTATGCTCAGGCCCTGCCGTATCTCCAGGCTTATGCTGAAAGCACCGGAAAGCTTCGGGAAGAAGAACTCTATCAGATCGGATATACCTACTACCAGGTGGGAGAGCCGGCCAAGGCCATACAGTATCTGAAGGACCTGGCGACTGTCGATTCCGAGATCGGGCAGCATGCGATGTACATTCTGGGAGATTCCTACCTGCGCCTCAACCAGCGCGCCAACGCCCGGGCGGCTTTCGGCAACGCCAAGCGAATGGCCTACGATTCGGGGATACAGGAAGAGGCCCTCTGGAACTACGCCAAGCTTTCCTACGAACTGAATGACCCGCGGGAGGCGATCATCGCTCTCCGGGAACTGAGGCCCACCTCCAAATATTACATCCAGTCCCAGGAACTGATGAGCGAGATATTCCTCAATTACCGGGATTATCAGCAGGCCATCGAAATACTGGCCTCCATTCCCAACAAAACGCCGAAATTGCAGGAGACTTACCAGAAGGTGACTTATTTCAGGGGGTTGCAGCTGCTGCAGAACGGAGATAAGGCCGGCGCCAAGAAATACTTCGAACAATCGATGGATATCTCGATCGATACCCGCACCCGCGCCCTGGCCATCTACTGGCTGGGAGACATCGCACACAGGGACGGAGCTTATGAGGCCAGCAACCGGCTGATCAGCCAGTTTCTTACTCTGGCCAAAACCCTGAACAACCTGCCGGATGAATCCTCCATATACACGGCAAATTACATTCAGGGATACAATTACCTGAAACAAAACAATTACGCGGCGGCGCTGGGCTTCTTTGAGGATGCAGTGCAGGGTATCGAGCGCAACAGCCCTTTTATGCGCAACCAGAAGGTAAAGGACCAGGTGCTGGGCGATGCCGTCCTGCGGGCAGGAGATTGCCTTTTCAAGCGCAATCAGTATTCGAGGGCGGTGCAGTATTATGACCAGGCCATCAATAAGCAATACAGCGGCTATGTCTATGCCCTTTATCAGAAAGCCATTATCGAGGGCCTCCTGGGGCGCACTACCAATAAAGTGCTGGCGCTGGAGCAACTGGCCAAGGACCACCCGGATTCTGAATATGCGGATGACGCCCTGCTGCAGCTAGGCGCCACCTACCAGGAGATCGGCCAGCTCAGCAAGGCGGCGGAACCACTGAAGGATCTGCTCCGGCAGTACCGGGGCAAATCCGAACTCATTCCCAAAGCCCTCATCCGCCTGGGGCTGATCAGTTATAACCAGGGGAACCTCGACGCGGCGATCAACTACTACAAACAGGTCTTCGCCAATAACCCGGACGAGAACGATTCCAACCTGGCCCTGGCTGCCCTGGAGGAGATCTATGTGGACGACCTGGGGCAGGCCGATAACTATTTTGCCTTCCTCGAGTCGGTAAGAGGCAGCGTTGGAGGGGAAGTGAGGGATTCGATCAACTTCCGGGCGGCGGAATCGCAATTCGAAAATGCCAATTACGAAAGGGCCATTGCCGGATATACGGATTACCTTCGCAAGTTTCCCCGGGGCACTTATACGCTGCCTGCTCTATATCACCGGGCGGAGTCGTACAGCGTTTTGCAGCAATACACCCAGGCGCAGGCTGATTATGAGGCGGTGGCAGACAAAGGCCCCAGCCCTTACTACGTGAAATCTCTGGAAAAGGCGTCCATTATTGCCTACAACCATTCTCAGGATTTTGCCAAGGCCTACAGCCTTTATACCCGGTTGGAAGAAGCGGCCACCAATCCGGATATGCGCTTTGAGGCGCAGTTGGGGGCATTGCGAAGTGCTTACCGTTCGGGGAACACCCAGGCGGTGCCGGCACTGGCCCGGAAAGTGGCCAGCAACCCCAATGCCTCCCAGCTTCAGGTAGCCACCGCTCAGTTTTATCTGGGCAAAATGGCTTTTGACCAGGCGGATTACAACAACGCCCTGAATGCCTTTAATGAGGTCATTCGGTTGAGCGACAATGAACAGACTGCAGAGGCCCGCTACCTGAAAGCCTACATTTACTACCTGCGGCGTGACCTGGAAACGGCACAACAGATCTGTATCAATGCCAATAAAGAAAGCTCGGGCTATCCCTACTGGGTAGCGAAGAGCGTTATCCTGCTTTCCGATATTCTTCAGGAGAAAGGAGACCTCTACAACGCCAAGGCGGCTCTGGAAGCTTTGCTCGAAAATTATCAGGGAGACCAGGAACTGGTCAGTGAGGCTCAGCGCAAGCTTCAGGCCATCAACCTGCGCCTCAACGAGTCCAGCCGCCTCCGGACGGGAGGCGACACCAATACCCTGGAAATGGATGACGGAAATTAATACCCGGATGAACCACCGAAACCGGAAAAAGCATCATTTCAAAAATCAACTGACGAGGATGAAAATTTCAAAAAATATAGCCCTTCTTCTGTTCTTTGCCGGAATGGCAACCCTGGCTTCCGCTCAAAATCCCGACCTGCCTTCCGAACAGGTTGACATCATTAAGAGCTTCGACGCCCGGCTGGAAGCGACGGACCGTTTCCAGGTGGATCCTGAACTGCCGCCGCTGGACACCACTACCCGCCGCCTCGACTACCAGGTCGTCACTAAGGCCCTGGAAGTGGACTACCTGCCGCCTAAGATCCGCCCCCTGGCCATGCGGGGCGACGATGTGCCGGAGAGCTACAACGGTTACCTCAAACTGGGAGGAGGGTTTCCGGCCTCTCTGTATGGAAACGGCTTTTATAATTTTTCCAATAAAGAGAATTTCAATCTCGGCATTTCGGCTTTACACCATTCCGCCAACAACAATAAGAGTGTGGAGAACCAGCGGTTTTCCTATACCAAGGTAGGCGCCGACGGAACCTATCAGGACGACCTGGGCTTCGCCGTCAATGCCGGCCTGGGTTACACCTCCGATGTGGTGCATTTTTACGGCTACAATGAAGTTGCCAAAGCCCTGGACGAGGAATTTACTTTTGACCCGGATGCCGTAAAGCAACGCTTCTCTATTTTTGACGCAAAAGCCAGCATATACAACGGCGTCCGCACCGAAGCGGATTTCAACTACCACGCCGGGGTGAAGCTGTATTTCATGGACGACAATTACGCTGCCCGGGAGAATGGCTTCGACCTGCTCATCCGGGGCACCAAGTGGTTTGACGCTTCCCACCCGCTCACCGTAGAGCTGGAAACGGATTTTACTTCGTATAAAGATACGGCTAAACAGAGCCTGAACAACTTCTTCCTGCGCCCCAGCTACACCTACCACGCCGAATCCTTTAAGGCCAAAGTCGGCCTCAATGTCGCTTCCCACGACGACGAATTTTTCTTTTTCCCGGATGTGGAATTGTCAGCGATCATCCTAAAAGGCCTGCTCGGGGCCTACGTCGGGGCTACCGGCACCCTCCAGAAGAACAACTTCCGGGCCCTGAGCGACTACAACCCGTTCATCAGCTCCCGCATTGAAGTGAAAAACAGCCATTACTACAACTTTTACGGCGGGGTGAGAGGAAATATACAACGCATCGACTACGACGGGCAGGTCGGCTACAAAACGGTCAACAACCTGGCTCTGTTCCTGTTGCCGGACGTGAATGACACCATTCCCCGTTTTGACGTCCTTTACGATACGGCCAGCATATTCTTCATCAAGGGGTCTGTGACTGCGCCCCTGTTCCACGGCTTCGAGCTGACCGGCGCCGTCAGCCAGAATTTCTTTTCCCTGGACCGGGAGGAGAAAGCCTGGCACCTGCCTTCCTTTACCGTGAATGTCGGGGCCCGCTACACTACCGTACTGGATGAGCGCGCCGGGACTACTCTGATATTGAAAGGCGACTTTTTCCTGGAAAATGGCGTGCCCTACAAGGATGATGACGGCAATGCCCAGAACCTCAACGGCCTGTTTGACATCAGCGTGGGGGCGGACTTATTCTTTACGAAAAACATCGGCGGTTTTGTACAGGTCAACAACCTGGCGAACAACAAGCGGGAGCGCTGGCACCGGTATCCGACTTTTGGGATCAATGCTTTAATCGGGTTGGTGGCGCGGTTTTAAGGAGCTCGCCTCACTCCCCCTCCAACAACTTCCGCTTCTGCTGAGCAAACTCTTCCTCAGTCAGTATTCCTTTGTCGCGCAGCTTACCCAGCTCTACGATCTGGCCAAGGAGGTCATTGGAGGCCGAAGTGGCAGCTTCGGTTGTATCCGGCTGCTCGTCCAGCAGGTTGGATTGCGGGGCGGGGAGGCTGGCCGGAGGGCGGTGGTACCCATTATCCACAAAGGCATCGAAAGAAGGCAGGGAGCGCACGAAGGCCAGGGCATCGTGCTGGTGGATCTTGTCTATTTTATTAAAACCCAGCTCTACGGCCTGTTCGAGGTGGTGAAAGGCCCGGTTGGCATCTTCCAGCATGGAATAGGTACAGGCGAGGTTGAAGTGCAGAGTGGGGTCATTGGGCGCCAGGTCGAGCGCCATCTCGAAATCCTCGGCGGCCTCTTCGAAGTAGTAATTCCGAAAATTCTTGATGCCACTGCTTTTGTAGGCAGAAGGGCTGGGGGCTGAAGAGCGGTAACGTTCTTCGCTATAGCGGTTCCAGTCGCGGCGGTGGCTGTGTCGGCGGTGTTTGGCGTTGTATTTATCGTCAAAATCTTCCCGGGGCATGGCAAAGAGCAGGATAGAGTCAATGAAGCCGAGAATGGCCGGGGCCACTATAATCGGAGCGCCTTCTTCCACTGCCATCAAAATGCCGAACATAGAGAGGGCAAAGTAAATAATACCAAGGAATCGCTGCCCCAGGTAAAAGCGGTGTACACCAAACAATCCAAATAAAAGGGCCAGAATGCCCGCCACGTTCTTATTTTTCATCAGCCAGGTTACTTTTTTAATCGACTTCCAAAAGTAAGAATACAACTATCGGGATACGAATTCTTTAGCTGTATGGGTTCATTTTTTGGATGAACACTGCGTTCAGCGGCTCCGCTGTTTTCCGATATTACGGTTTACGAATCCACGGCTCCACGAATTCACTCCTCCTCCTCTCTGCCCAGGCTGGCCGCAATCGCTTCCAGCCTTTTCCGGATGCTGTCGTGCATCTGTTCCAGCCGGGCGATCTGTTCTTCTTCCTTTTCCAGCAGCAGGTCAAACTTTTCGAAATTGCCCTCTATCTTCACCTTGAGGTTGCTGATGTAGGCCTTGAGGTTGGTGCTGACCTCTTCCTCCAGCCGGTTGCGCCCTTTGCCGACCTCGGTTTTGAAGCCCGCCAGGATCTTTTTGCGTTTGGCGCTGGATGAAATGCCGGCGAAGAGCAGCCCGATAGCCGTCAGAATGCCGCCGGTGATGTCAAATACCATACCCTGGGCGACGGCGGCGAGCACCAGCCCGACAACCGCCAGTCCACTTCCCGTTGCTGCGGTGGTAGAAATGACGCTCTTGTCGGGAAACAGGCTCTCATCGGTAAAGTTCTCGGTGCGGCTGACAAAACGGGAGAACTGTTCCTGCAATTCCTTTAGCACGTTGTTGCGTTTTTCGGCAATATCGCTGAACAGTTCGTGGTCGTCCTTAAGAATGGTCCTGCTGCTGCGGATCTTCAGGTCTATGATCTTGGCCATTTGCTGGATGCTGTCGGCAAGGTCCATGACCCCACTGTTCAGTTTGGCCTTCAGCTCTTCATTCAGTCCGCTTTCCATATCTTTCGCCAGGTTTTCCAGCCAGTCTTTGGCGCCTGCTTTTTTACTGAAAATGGAGGCGAAAGTGCGCCGGAGCAGGGAAAAAAAGGATAACCCTGAACTCAGCTCGTCCTCTTTTTGCCGGGTGATGCGGTCGTAGCCGGCCAGGAGGTTTTCCACCAGCACGTCCACCTGTTTGAGGCTTTTTACTTCCTGTTTTTCCAGCGTATCGTGAATGTCCTTCCGGAATTCCACATCGGCAGCGTACTGGGCTTTTCTCAGCTCCAGCCCCTCGTCTATCCGTTCGTGGATGTTCAGGGAGGTCTCGACGTTGTTCCGGAGTTTGAGCAGGGGCGCTTTGCCGCCGGTGATGTTGTGGTTGATGTAATCCCGTATGGGGCCGAAGCCGCTTTTATCCTTATGTCCTTCCAGTTCTTCCTTGGCGGAAACGGCATAAACTCTGGGCTGGCCGATCCCTTTTTTTTCGGCGTATTCCCGGACTCCGTTCATGTTGATCTCCAGGTCTTCGGGCGGCATCAGGTCCTTTTGCTGAAGGACGAAGATGACTTTTTTGCGCCAGTCGGCATGGATAAAATCGAAGAACTGCCAGGCGGATTGCCGGTAGGGGTTCTTGGCCTCAAAGACGAACACGATCAGGTCGGAAGCGGGAATAAAGCTCTCGGTGATCTCCTGGTGGTGCTCCACAATGGTGTTGGTGCCGGGAGTATCGACAATGGCAATTTCTTTGAGTATTTCCACCGGCAGCATGATCTTCCGGAGGAAAGGGTTAATGGTGACGGACTCTTCCGATTCTCCGTATAGGATCTGCTGTATGGTATCCGTCATGGGCTGGGGAGCGACTCTGGCGATTTCCCTGCCGGTATCGAGCAGGGCATTGATGAAACTGCTCTTGCCCGCTTTCACCTCGCCGACGATGACGAACATGAAGGGCTCGTGTATCCGGTTTCTGAGGTCGCTCAACGTCCGGGCCAGCTCTTCGTTGCCGATCCTGATGGTCAGCTCGTGCAGGTCCTTGATGATCTCATCGGCCTGGGCGCGTTGTGCCTGTAAGTTTTGGTTGATCAGCTTGGCCACACAAATGGTTTTGGTTTCAGATAAAGGTTTGTTCCAGTATAAGGCCTGCCTGGGGGCCAGTGCAAAATAGTAAATCTAAAATACTCAAATTGGGTAAAAAGCCGTGCTTTTCCAGAAAAACCTGAGGGTAGGGGGCAGGTTGGAAGTGAGCGTCCGGTTTTCGGCGGTGTTTTTTAGGATGAATGGTATTGCGCAGGTCAATGCAGCCCTCTGGCGGCTCTTGAACATACTCTTCCGTCAGGCGCAGTTCGCAGTCCAGTTGCAGCAATTCAATCAAGGTCCGCAAAAGGGCCAGGGAGTAGTCGAAGAGATGGATGGTTTGTTGTTCGAAATGGGGTTGCAGCCGGCCGGCGTAGTATTCGAAAAAGGGGGCGCTGCCGTAAGCCGACCGGATACTGGCCCAATGGCGGGCCTGCCAGGCCTCCTTGTAGGCAATTTCTACTTCGCGGATGGCTTGTTGTTCGTTCTTGCCCTGCCGCAGGGGAACGGACAGCCGCAATATCCCGTTGGCTCCGGCAATATGACAGCGGTTGCGGTAGCTCCCCTTCTGGTAGTTTTCCTGCTGCTCGATATATACAACCGGATAATGGGCCAGCTTGGAAAAATACTGCACACAGGGCAGGTAATGGAGTTCGAGTAAGGCAGAATGGTTCAATTTAAAGTTTCGTTTGTCACAGGCCTGCAAAGCGCCAATATTCAAAATATAACGGTAATTGTGCAATGCTGCGGTATGCCTATTTGCAAAAACTCCTTGATTTGGGCCCGTGGTTCCGTATCTTCGCGCTCTGGAAAGAAACAGGAGTATGACCAAGCGATACCGGTTCTTCATCTTTTTATCCGGGTTTATCCTAATTGCCAACCTTTTGGTGATGAACGATCTCACCATCCTCTGGCCCGGCGCCGAATCCTGGCTGGCCTGGCAGGGGTTGGCCCATGAGGGGGGGGCGTTTCCTCCGGAGATGGTGCTGGGCATCGTCATGGGGGGAGAGATCCCTCATTTTGCAATGAGGTTGCCGGGGGTAATAATTGCACTACTGGCAATGATGGCCTACTTTTTAATATCCCTCAGGCTCTTTACCCGGGACATGCTTTGGGATACGCTGCTGGTGCTGGGAGCTTCCTTCTCTTTCCCAACCTGGCAAAAATAGCGGCGGGCGATATCTGGTATTATACCCCAATGGCTGGCCTTCGCCGCCATGGTCCGTTACCTGAAGCAACCTACCTGGGTGTGGCGGCTTACTTTTTACGGATTGCTTCTCCCGGCGGTTTGGGTACAGCCCTTACAATCCATGATCTTTCTGCTGGGGAGCAGTGCTTTTCTTTACTTCCTGCATCCTCAGGGCAGGCGTTTATGGGGCCTCAACCCATGGGCGGTAGGGCTGGCCTTTGCCATTGTTCTGTATTTTTTCGGTTTGCTGACATTCAGCCAGGAGGCTTTCCTCATCGGTTTTCGCACCGGCCGTTTTTTGCTGTGGAACCTGATCGGGGTGTTGCCCTTTCTGGGATTCGTAGCGGCCGGTATCTGGGAGACGGCCAGGCGGCTGGGGCAACGGGAAGAAATGGCCCTGTTGAACGCCGCCGGGCTGATCTTTGCCCTCCTGGGGCATTCGCTGGCGCTTCCGGGGATACTCGCCCTGGTGGCCGCCCGGCAGATGAAAAATTATTTTATTCCCAGTTATCCGTACGGGCCCATCGTCAAAGCAGGCGCCTTGCTGCATCTGGTGATCGCCTTCTGCGTGCTGACTCCATTGATGGTCGCCGGCTTTTTTCAATTTCGCGCCGTGGGTTTCCGGGCCATGCTGGCCACCGGCGGGCTCTACTGGATGCTGAGCTTTATCGGAGTGATCGGCCTGTTTGGGCCCAATCGCCGCTATTTGTACGGAGGGACAATCCTGGGAGGGCTGCTGCTGACGAGCATGTTCTGGTTGCAGGCCAACCCCTTATTACAAAAACAGCTGGACTGGCCAAAGCGGCTGGTGGAACTGAGCCGGCGGGAAACCAAAGAGAAGGAGGCCGTTCATGCCTACCTCGTCCACCGGAGAGGAGAGGCATTCCCGCCACTGGCGCCCTACTGTAAAGCGGCCTACAGGCAAACCCGTATCCTGGAGGGAGAAGAGCGCCTCCAGGAGGCATGGGAGGAAGCTTCGGATGCCGTTTTTATGCTGAAACTTTCCGATGCGGACGTGCTTAAGCCCATATCCCTCCCTGCCGATACCCTGCAAGGATGGGATACACGGCTGAGGGCTGTCGAATACGTCCTGTTGGTGAAATAGGGCAGTTATTGGTTATTTGCGAAACCCCTGGAGCCGGCAACAACCAATAACTGCCGAAAACCCAAAGCGGGAAAAATTAACTGTTTTACAGCTTCTTAGGAACTCCTGTACAAAAGGAATAGCAAGAACAGTAAAATAATGGTGGAGATGATGACAACCCTCATGAACTTTCGGGCATCGCGCTGGTCGCGGAGTTCCTGCCGCCGTTGTTTTCTGGATTTAGCCATAAATGTTGCCTTTTTGATGCTAAGTAACCCTTAAAAAATAAGATCTCTAAGTAGTGAACTTATTTTTTAATCACTGCTAAAATGCCAAATAATCTTATGTTAATATAGCGTTTTTTATAAAAAAATCGGAAGCCATGTTGAATCCCCGCCTGACGCTCAATTGCCGGGGGGCGCTCCTCAGCCTGGAGCAGCCTGTAGTAATGGGCATACTCAATGTCACGCCCGATTCTTTTTATGACGGCGGCAAATACACGGATGAGCCGGACATGCTGCATCAGGCGGAGTCTATGCTGGAGGAAGGCGCCCACATCATTGACGTGGGGGGGATGTCTTCCCGGCCGGGGGCCGGGGTGATAACCGTAGAGGAAGAATTGAAGCGGGTGATTCCAGCTATAGAAGCCTTGCGAAAGCGTTTTCCGGAGGCCATTCTTTCCATCGACACCGTACAGAGCAGGGTGGCTGAGGAAGCCGTTGCCGCCGGAGCAGCCATTGTCAACGATATTTCCGCCGCCCGGTTCGATGAGCGCATGTATGAAGTGGTGGGAAAGCTGGGGGCGCCATACGTGCTGATGCACATGCAGGGTACTCCCAAAGACATGCAGCAGCAGCCGGCTTACGAAAATGTGGTGAGTGAAGTGCTCGATTTTTTTATTGCCGAAGCGGGAAAACTGCGCGATGCCGGGGTTAAGGATATCATTCTGGACCCGGGATTCGGCTTCGGAAAGGCGGTTGAACACAACTACAGGCTGCTGAAGGAAATGCACGTTTTTCAGATCCTGGATTATCCGGTACTGGCGGGCCTGTCCCGGAAGTCCATGATCAATAAAGTTCTGAAGATTCCTCCCGCCAAAGCTTTGAGTGGCACTATCGCGCTGAATATGGTAGCTTTGCAGCAGGGGGCGAAGATCCTCAGGGTCCATGATGTGCGGCCTGCCGTAGAAACCATTAAATTGTGGGCGGAATTGGAAAGAGCATAAAATTAAGGAATAGTGGCCTCACTTGACGAACGCGATATCACCCAGATCACACTGCGCTTCCTGAAGAGCCATTACCGGCAGCGGCAGCGGGAAGGGGCAACTGTGCTCAGCTCGGATATGAGAGGAGCAGGGGGGATTATTGCCGATGGGTTTCTTTCTTTTCCTCAGGTGGAGGGGGAAGATTTCCGGGCAACGGTGGAGGCCACATCCCGGGAGTCCAGGCATGAGGTGCGCTATAAGGTGAAACAGGGCCTGTTGAAATGGGACAGTGCAGCGCTCACTTCAGCTCTTTTGGCGGTCAGCTGTGTAGTATTGTATGCGCAGCATATATTACCCGTAAAAGAATATCCCTTAGTGGCCTGGCTGGCCCTGCTGATAGCGGCCTTCATCCTGACGGCCCCTGTTTTTTACTTTATGCTGATGCCCTTTCGGCGATACCGCTACATCTACGCCATCGAGCAGTTCAAGCAGTACTATGCCGATGAGCAGTGGGTGGCCATTGCCGAGGATGTTTTCCCCAATTACCACAATGACCGCTACTACCTGGAATTGCGCGGCCAGTGTATTTACAATGGTTTCGGGTTGCTCGTCGTCCGCGAAAACCGCCCTCCGATCATGCAGGTGACTCCTTCCCGGCAGGACTTGTTCAAACACAGGAGAAAACTCATCCCACTCTTTTCACAGGTGGAGATCGACAAGGTGATACAGCAGGAGAAATACCCCGACTGGCTTCGCCAGTTCAAACCCCGCCATGTTATTGCGTTCCAGCGCAAATTCAGCAATCAGATGGCGGTTTGCCTGATCTCCCTGGTGGCCATCGCCGGCGTCTTTTACCAGGAATCCCAGGACCGCCCGGTCCGGGTCCTGGATTATGAAGATTATCTGGCTGAAATGGCCAAGGCCTGGCAGGACAACCGGTACAATTTCATGCCCGACTCCATTTCCCCCTATTCCTATAAGATCGACACCCCCTTCGTCTGGCCGCCCCCGATACGAAAAGATGAAAGCCCTTACCTGCAGCTGGGGCTCACTGCTGAAAAACCTCCCGGCCCTCCCTCTCTTCTCGACTCCAAAGATGCGGAAAAAGGTTTTATAATGGCCTTTCCCGATGTTGCCGGTATGATCACCTATGATTGTTCCCGGCTCAGGATCGACGGCGAAGCGTTTGTGGTGCAGGAAGGCGTTTATCCTTCTTATTCTTCTGCGGCATCCCGCATTTCCGAACTCAGTTCCTATGGCTTACAGACGAGCGCTTTATGGCTGGGGTGCTTCAGCGAGGCGGGCAGTGGTTACCTCGTGTTTTTCGGCCCGGTGTTCCGCGGCACAGCCGATGTGGACAGAGCTTTAAAGGTTTATGAAACCCAGCTGGGAGACAATGTGTTAGATATAAAACTGAAGGCCCGCTCTCTTTCCATCAACGCACAATAGTGATTATGCCTCTGATCAAAAAATCGACTTATCGCGCTCGCGGCCCCTTTCGCTATGGGCACATCAACACCATTTACCCGGCTCTGTTCCGCAAAGTTGAGGGGGTCCGTTTTGAGCGGGAACGCGTTGAGACCCGGGACGGAGATTTTCTGGACTTCGACTGGTCCGCCGCAGGCAGCCGCCGGTTGATCATTCTGCTGCACGGCCTGGAAGGAAGCGCCGGCCGGCCATACATCCGGGGCATGGCCCGCTATTTCAACCAAAGGGGCTGGGATGCTCTTGGGTTCAATTTCAGAGGGTGCAGCGGCGAACCCAACCGGAAGCTGCGTTCTTATCACGTTGGTGAAACTGCCGACCTGAAATGGGCGATTTCGTTTATTCTCGACAAGTACGATTACGAATCCATCGTTCTGGCGGGGTTCAGCCTGGGTGGGAATGTGGTGCTGAAATACCTGGGAGAAACTGGCGCCGAAGCGCCGTCTCCGGTTCGCGCCGGCATCGCTTTTTCCGTTCCCTGCGATGTGGAGAGCGCCAACAGAGAGATCGATAAATGGCAGAACTGGCTCTACCGGTATCGTTTTATCAAAAGCCTGAACGAAAAAGTCAGGGAAAAGGCGCTCCGTTATCCGGAGGAATTGAAGCTGCCCAGGGAAATGCCAAAAGATTTCCGACAGTTCGATGACCGGTTTACGGCCCCCATCCATGGTTTTCGGGATGCGGATGACTACTGGACGCGCAACAGCAGCCTGCAATTCCTGCCGGGTATCCGCCGGCCGGCACTGTTGGTCAGCGCCCGGGATGATTCTTTTCTCAGCCCCTCCTGTTATCCCTGCCGGCTGGCGGAAGAACACCCTGACCTGTATCTGGAGATACCCCGCTGGGGCGGGCATGTCGGTTTTGTCTCTTCCGGCCCGGGGCGGGCATACTGGTCGGAACAAAGAGCTTTTCAGTTCGTAGAAGAGAAAGTGCTGAACCTCAGGGCAGATAGGCATTAAATCTTCGTTAAATGCCCTCCACTTTAGATATATTCGCAGGAATTTTCAGTTTATAGATTGATATGGAAGAAAAGGAAGGCCATCTCCCGGAGGAAAACAAGCAGCAGCCGATGTGGAAGGTTGTTGCCCGGGCCGCCTGGCGTTGGACGAAGCGCCTGGTGATGGCCGTGCTGTTCCTCTTCTTTTCTGTCGTTTTGTTGTTGCAGATCCCTCCGGTGCAGAACTGGATCGCCCAGAAAGTGACCGGCGCATTGAGCCGGACGCTGGAAACGACCGTGTCTATTAAGCGCCTGAACCTGGCCTTCCTCGACCGCCTGGTACTGGAGGAGTTTTACGTCGAAGGGCTGGACTCCGGCGATACTACCATCTTCAGCAAACGCCTCTACGCCAACATCAGCCTCAACCCGGTGACCTACCTCATGCGCGGGCTGGTCATCGAAGAGGTTGCTCTGGATAGCGCCATTATCAACATCAGGACCCCGGAAGGAGCCTCGCAGAATAACATTCAGATCCTGCTCAGCCGCCTGTTCCCTCCGGATACTACCGCTGTGATCCAGGAAAAACGGCCTTTTCAGCTGGATGTTCAAAAGCTTGCCCTGACGGACGTCCACTTCCTTCAGGACGATAAGGTAAAGGGTAAAAGGTTGTCGGCCTTTCTGCAGAAAGGAGTGCTGGAGATCGAAGAAATGAACCTTCCGGAAAATTACATCCACGCCAAATCGGTTACTCTTGAAGGGCCTTATGTGCGTATCGATGATTATCCGGAAAAGCCCCTTCCCGGTTCCGATACTGCTGCAGCCACACTGCAGGAGCCAACGGGTGTAGAGGCCGATGAAGGGCGGCCCTTCTACGCCACCATCGGGCAGTTCCGGCTGAGCGAGGGAAAATTTTCTTTGCACAACTGGCGCAGGGCGCCGGTGAAAACGACCCCTATCGACGAACTGGATTTCAAGCACCTCGATGTGTATGACATCAATATCGGGATCGATTATTTCTCCTTCTGTGCCGACAGCCTCGATTTTGAAGGGCAGGTCCGGCAATTGTCCCTGCGCGACCTGAGCGGCTTTGTGCTGGAAAACCTGGCCGTGGAGCAGGGGCGGGTGTGGTGCAAAGGCATGGAACTCAACGGGCTGAACCTGAAAACGCCTTACAGCGAGATTGGGGATACCCTTATCTTCAAATACAATACCTACGAAGACTTTACGGAATTCCCGGACCGGGTGAGAATGTACGGCTATCTGGACAACGCCCAGGTCCGCCTGCGCGATATCATGACTTTTGCGCCCGGCCTCCGGCAGAATACCTTCTTTCGGTTGAATAAGGACCGTTTGCTGTTCATCGACGGGCTGGTCAGGGGGAGGGTCAATAACCTCGATGGGGAAGGCCTTTCCATTGCCCTTGAGGACAACAGTTTCGTCATGCAGGGAGAGTTTCGCTCCCGAGACCTTACGATCCGGCAGAGCGAAACCCTCAACCTGAACCTGTCCAGGCTGAAAACCAGCATGAGCACCCTCCGGCAGCTCATTCCCAATTTCACACCGCCTCCCAACTTCGACCGGCTGAGGAGGCTCAACTTTCAGGGCCGCTTCGATGGCTATTTTTCGGATTTTGTGGCCTACGGTGAACTGGCCAGTTCCCTCGGCCGCGCCCGTATGGACATGCGTATGAACCTCAAGGAAGGCCGCGCCAAGGCCAATTATTCCGGAAAACTGACCCTAACCAATTTTGACCTTGGAGAATGGGCTCAAAACCCGGATTTCGGGCTGGTAAACTTTACCTCTTCCGTCAGCGATGGCTACGGGCTGACGGTGGAGACCGCCCGGGCGGACCTCTCCGCCGAAGTCAAGAGCTTTGTCTATAAAGGCTACAACTACCAGAATGCAAGCCTGACCGGTGAGCTCAAGAAGAACCTCTTCAGCGGGGATTTCGCCATTCAGGATGACAACATTGACCTTACCTTCCTCGGTAAAGTGGATTTTACCGATTCCATACCCAAATTCAACTTCAATGCCCTGATCAGCAAGCTGGACCTCAAAAAGCTCAACCTGGCAGGGCAGGAAATGGCGTTGTCCGGGGATATCGCTCTCAACCTGAAAGACAGCCGTTTCTCTAATATGGAAGGCACGGGGCAGATCCGGGATTTTCTGCTCAAACACGGCAAGCTGGGAGATATTGCCATAGACTCCGTTTACTTCAGCTCCCAGTTTATAGACGGAGGCAAGAAGCGTTTTCTGGTCAAGTCCGATATTGCCGACGCCAGCCTGGAGGGTGTTTTTGACATTGAACAGGTTCCTGCCGCCTTCATGCAATACCTGGCCCGCAATTTTCCGGAGTTCTTCCAACGGCTGGGGTTGAAGGCGCCGGAGAAGGAGGTGCGCTCCCAAAGCTTTGCTTTTGAGGCCAATATTTACGACACCAAAAGCCTGCTCGCCGTGTTTGACGACAAGCTCGGGCCGATAAAGGAGGCTACCGTGGAGGGGTATTTCGACAACGCCCTGGATTCGATGTGGGCTTATGTCTATCTGCCGCAGTTCCGGTACGATAAGATCGAACTGAACGAAGCCGGGGTACTGCTCAAGCTGGAGCAGTCTTCCGGCAATATCGACCTGGCGGTTGCCGAGCCGGTGCTGAACCAGAAGACCTATCTTTCTCCGATCAAAGTATTGGGCTTTCTGGAGCGCGACACCTTCGAGGTGGCCCTCGCCTATGAGTCGGAAGGGATGACCCTGCTGGACAAGCTCAACCTCAATGCCCGCCTGTTTATGCCCGACAGCCTTAACTACCGGGTGGAATTCAGCCAGTCGAACCTCGTCCTTATGGAGACTCCCTGGCTGATCAACGACCGGAACTACATCACTTTCCGCAAAGGCCACATCGATACAAAGAACTTCCTCCTGACGAACGGTGAACGGCAGATCAAACTGGAAGGCGTGCGCAATAAAGGGCTGAAACTGGGCCTCTATAATTTTGACTTCAGCTTTATCGATGACATCTGGGATTATGACCCGCTGGATTTTGCCGGCCGCTTCAACACCATTGCCGAGATAGAAAATATCTTTCAGCTTTCCGGGATCAAGGCCACCGTCCTGGCCGATTCGCTTTTTGTAAACGGGGACGACTGGGGCGCCATGCGCCTGGATGCCGAGGCGGCCAACCTGAAGAGCCCCTTCCAGGCTTTTCTGTCCATCACCAAAGACACCTCTCAGTTGCTGGCGGAAGGGTTCTACAACCCCGCACCCGTCAAAGAAGAGGACAACCTTCCCGAGGAGCAGCAGGCCAATTATTTTGATTTCAACCTGGATGTGGTGGGCTACCCGGTGGCTATTGCCGAGTACTGGATCGGCTCCAGTGTGTCGAATACCGTGGGCAGTTTCAACGCCAACCTTCGCGTGCACGGCTTTCCCAAAGCCCCAAAGCCCAGCGGGTTCATCACCGTCAGGGATGGGGCAACTACGGTGGATTATCTTCAGACCCGCTACACCTTCAGCGAATCTCTGGTCAGCGTCAATGACTATTTGTTCGACGCCAGCGGCACCATCGTCCGGGACGCGCTCAACAATACGGCAGTGGTGAAAGGGGGCATCACCCATGACCATCTCAAACACCTGGGGATCAACGCCAGGCTGGAGACGAGCCGCTTCCTGGCGCTCGACACCAAAAAAGGAGACAACGAGCTTTTCTACGGCCGGGCGATCGGGCAGGGCGAGGTGCAATTCAACGGCCCATTCGACAAGGTGGATATCTACGTCAACGCCACCGTCGGCGAGGGCACCCGCCTGGTGATCCCGGTGACCTACGGAGAGGATGCCTCCGAGCTGAATTTCATCAAGTTTCGCCAGCGGCAGACGGCAGAACAGGAACAGCAGCTGCAACGCGAGCTCACCGGCGTCAGCCTGGAGATGGACCTGAACATCACCGAGGAAGCCCAGGGAGAGATCGTCTTCGACGAACAGGCGGGCGATATCATCAAGGGCAACGGCCGGGGCAACATCCGCATCCTCGTGCCCCGCAACGGGAATTTCCAGATGTTCGGCGATTACGTCATCGAAAAAGGGGATTACCTCTTTACCCTCTATAATGTCGTCAACAAAGAGTTTAGCATTAAAAAAGGAGGTGTCATTACCTGGTCGGGCGACCCCTTCGAGGCCCAGATCCGCCTGGAAGCGGAATACGAAGACCTTTCCACTTCGGTGGCCAATTTCATCCAGGAATACCTCACCGAAGCGCCTCCGGAGGTGCGCAGTGACGCCAGCAAGGCCACCGACGTCAACCTCACCATGGACCTGCGGGGCGACCTTCTGCAGCCGGTCATCAATTTCGACATCAGCTTTCCCCAGCTCACCGGCCAGTTGCAGACCCTTACCGACAGCAAGCTCCGCGTGATCCGGCAAGACCCCAACGAGCTGAACCGGCAGGTGTTCGGCCTGATCGTCGTCGGGCAGTTCCTGCCGTCCGACCTGGCCATTCAGGGCAGCGAGATCTTTTACAATACCGTTAGTGAATTCGTCTCCAACCAGCTATCCCTGCTGCTCACCGAGCTGTTCTCCGAATTCTTCTCCGACGGCAGCGCCCTGTCCGGCATCGACTTCGACATCGCCTACAACCAGTATCAGGCCAACCTGGGCGAGCAGGAGGAACTGCGGCGGGGCGACGAGTTTCAGGTGCGCCTGCGCCAGGAGTTCTTCAACGACCGCCTGACCATTCAGGTGGGCGGCAATGTCGATATCGGCAACAGCGCCTACACCACCCCCGAGGCCAGCGGCACCTTCGTCGGCAACGACCTCGTCATCGAATACGTCCTCAACCGCGACCGCACCCTCAAACTGCGCGTCTATCAGCGCCTTGAGCCCGACATCGGCGGCGGCAGCCGCCTGGAAGTGGGCACCGGCATCAGCTTTCGCAAGGAGTTCGACAACTTCGGGGAGTTTATCCGCAGTTTCCGCAAGGCGGGGAGAAGGGTGGGGGATTGAGGTGGTTAACTGCCCCAATATTATCCATGCAAATTCTCATATGCTAAGTTTCGTATTTGGAAAAACTCCTCAATAAATTCTTCGAGGCTTTTATTTCTTGTCAATTCGTTTTCAAATGGTTTCTCCCCTTCTTTTCCTCTGTAAAAATGGGGCTTGGCATTAACCCAAATAACTAAAGTTTCAATACATGGATATTCATTACAGCTGATTTTGGAATTAAGGCTGAAAGCAAGGTAATACTCATTATAAATTTTATGTTGGTTTTCATACACGTCCTTAACTTCAAAAGGTTTACAATTTTTTACTAAATATATTGTCGTAGTCAGTTTCTGGCTTTGGAAATTTACTGAATCCAAAAACCTGAAGGATGTTTCGAAGAATTCTCCAATGCTTGTTTGCAATAGCCCTTCCTTTTTATTAACCCTTAAATAGATCCTTGATTCAATTGACGTTGAGTCCTGAAAGCAAAATTGGACAACATCTTTTAACTGTTCTGGCGCCGGCTTTTTACCCGCGAGACAGAAAGCAAAAGTAATTGCGAGAAAAATGAAAATAGAGTTCCTTTTCATACTCTTAACAAATCGATCACCTTTTCCACCCTCTTGCGCTTACTTTCCTTCTCCATATCCTCCAGCCGGCTTTGCAATGTTGAAACAAACTCCTCTCTTTGCTGCGCATCAATTACCGGCAGCGCCCTTTCCGCGTACATCGGAACCTGGTTGGGCGGGCTGCTTTGTATCTGTTCCAGCAGCAGGGGCAGGGCGTCCTGAGCATATTCGGGATTGCCAGCCAGGTTGATCAGGATGCCCACCGCATTATCCCGGGTGATAACGGAGCCTTTGTCCGCGGCGGCCAGGATCTGAGAAAGGTGGGCGTATATCTCCTCTGGTTTTAGATTTGAAATGTAATTCAGGGCGGTCATGGCGCCCCATTGCAGGCGGTTGTTTTTGCTTTGGAGCAGAGGCAGAAAATGAGGAGTGTAACCGGCGATCAGTCCGGGCTTCAGAGCGCCAACCTCGTAGAGCACCTTGATGCAGTCATTCTGGATCGCTTTGCTCTTATTGGCGAGGTTGTCCACCAGCTCTTTGATGGCTTTTTTGTCTTCTGCCCCGGCGACCTCCCGGGCCAGCTCCTGGTTGGGAACCTCATCTCTGCGGCCGAGGGAAGAAGAGAGTTTGTGGAGTATTGACATAAGGATCCTTTTTATTAGTGCTTCAACCTGCCGGGTTTCCCTAATGGCCTCATTCTGTTAAACCCGGTAGCGTTTATCGAAGGTGTTTTGCATCAGGAGCACTGGGACGGACAGGGATCGCCCCTCCTGTTCGCCTCCGATAAACACTGCCGGGATAATCAACCTGGAATCAATGGGAAACCCGGCAGGATCGGAATGAGTAGATTTAAAGCCTTGGTTATTAATTATTTGTGAATTTTTTGGAAAAAATTTAGAACTAGGGTAGAAAAAAATACTCCCTAAAGCCTCATTTTTCACTTCCTACCTTCCCATCTTTGAGTATCCCGGCTGCCATGTATGATGGCCAGAATGAACACTTTCTCTTCAACGATCTTGAAGATCAGGTTGTATCTGAACCGTTGGATCACAGCTCTTCTTTTTTCGCCATAAATGGTAGGGAATAAAAAAGGATTGTCTTCCAGGAGTTCGATGATTTCGGTGAGATCCGCCAACAACTCGAAGCCCAGTCCGGTTCTTTGGCCTTCCAGGTATTGGTAAGCTTCATCCAGGTCCTGTTCTGCTTCGGGCTGGATAATGACATGGTAACCTGGCATCAGTGCGCCTTATACTTTGAAATAACCTCTCTGACCGGCTTGCCAATGGACTCTTCTTTGTCCAAAGCCTGCTCCCTGCGGCCCAGCTCTTCTTTCCAGGCTTCCGATAACTGGAAATCGTCTTTCGCCAGGAGCTCTACCATGAAGTGTATCAGCTCCGCTTGCTCTTCCCGGCTTAGTTTGCTTACTTCTTCTTTTATTGCTTGAATACTCATATCAATCAGGTTTATCAATTGATTCGGTACATAAAGTTAACGGTTTTATTTGGGGAATCGTTTCTGGAAGGGAATCTCTAAACCTTTGAGGTTTTCAACAAGCATCCAAAAGAAAACCTCAAAGGTTTGTTCGTCTTTAAGTCTGCCGATCCGCAAAAACCCGCCTGATCCGCGTCATCCGCGTGCTATTCTATTAGATCTCCCGCGGCGCCGTCACTTCCACCCACCGGCCCGGCACACGGGCGTTGATGCTGTTGTCATACATCGCCTCGCAGGAGGTTGCCGGGAGGTAGAACCGGCCCTGGTAGGCGGCGTTGAGTTGCACGCGGTAGATTTCCGAATCGCCTTCCGCAAGGTCGAAGAAGGTATTGACGCGGTCGTCGCGGATGTCCTGATAGTCGGGGCGGTCCGGCTGGGCGAAGGCCTCGATGTTGTCCATCCGGGTGTTGATGATCTCCCATCCGGAGGGGAAGATCTGGTTCAGCGCCAGCTCCTGGTAGCGGATGGGGCGGCTGCCGGGGTGGGTGACCCGCACCTCGGCGATGAAGTCCGAGCCCTGCGGCAGAGCAGACGGGTCGATGAGGCCGCCTTCCATATTTCTGTAGGCCACCTCGATCTTCAGGTCGTTGGCGCTGGCGGTTTCCGCGCCCGCCACCGGCTGCCCGGTGCGGATGATCCTGGTAAAGAGGGTTCCTTCACCGGTATTTTTGACCATAACCTTCCGTGAGGATTGCCCCTCCAGGGGGATCTGTATCTGCATAACCGGCTGGCTGGAGCCGGCGTTGACGGTTTTGCCGTTCTGCAGCTGATAGGTGAAGGCCAGCTTGTTTTGAGCGCCTCCCTTCCCAACGTATTTGCCGATGGCCATCAGCGAGAAGGACAAAGACTGGGTGCTGCACCAGCGGCGGCTGCTCAGTTCCTCGGAGATGTACTTCACCAAAGGCGCCGCTTTTTCCCGTTCGCCCATCATCAGCAGCGTTTCCAGGATCATGGCCTTGTCGCGGAGGGTGGAGCCGTAGGTATAAGACAGCTCCCGGTACTCCGGCACATCGGTGCCCAGGTTGGCGGTGATGGCCTTTGCCGCTTCCGGCTTGCCGGCGGCGGCATAGGCGGCGGCAAGCGTCCAGCTGGCCTGCAGGGTGAGCCCTTTGTATTCGCGCAGGCGGTTCATGGCCGCCAGGTCGGGCTCCTGGGCCAGGGCGAGCGTGTAGAGGCGGTAGGCCTGCATGAGCTCGTAGTTGTTGCGGGAGAAGAAGCCGTATTCCTCCATTTTGGGGTCCCACATGCGGGCTACTTTTTTCTGGAACTGTGTCCATTTTTCCAGCATACTGGGAGGAATGCTGTATCCTAAAGCCTTTGCTTCCAGAAGGAAGTGGCCGGCGTAGGAGGTCGCCCATTGATCCGGTGTGTTGCCGCCCGGCCAGTAGGCGAAACCGCCCTGCCCGACCTGGAATTGTTTCAGCCGGTCGATCGTGGCGTTAATGTTTCGGGGTATTCTGTCCTGTTGCGCCTTGTCCAGTTCCATCAGTTTATTGACGTAGAGCTGCGGGAAGCCGCCGGAGAGGGTCTGTTCCAGGCAGCCGTAGGGGTAGCGCAGCAGGTATTCCATCCGCTCGCCCAGGTTGATGGGCGGGATGCTGGATACTTCGAGCAGCGCCTCATTGGTGCCCCTCATGCCGATGGGCGTGAAGGAGAAGGTGTGGGTCTGTCCGCCGTCGAGCACCTTGCTATCGACATCGGTAATGTAGGGGTTGGGGTTGCGCACCTGTATCTCGATCTCCTGTTTGGCGCTCTGTCCGTTGCCGTTGCCGGTGATGGTAAAACGGGCGACACCCACGTTCTCACCCACCTCGATGGGGAAGCTCACCAGCTGGTCGCCCGGGCGGGAGAACTGAACGCTGCGGGAGCTGGCGCCGATCTTAACCAGCCCGCTGCTTTCCTGTACGCTGATGGTGGCGTTCTTCACCTTATTGTCCATCGCGAATACATTCACCGGAAGGTCCAGTTGCTCACCGGGGCCGAGGACGCGCGGCAAGGTGGCCAACACCATCAGAGGCTGTCGCACCGGAACCGTCTTTTCCGTGCTGCCGTAAGCGCCGTTGTCCGCCACGACGACCATCGCCCGCACCGCACCCACGTAGTTGGGCATGGTGATCTCGTGTTTGGCGGTTTTGCCTTTTTTCAGGAAGAACGGCCCGAGGTGCATGGCCACCGGCTCGAACCGGTTGGCGCGGTCCTCCTGGGCGCCGCGGCGGATCTCACCGTCGCCGCCGATGCTCAGCAGGCGCTCCAGTTCGGCGCCGTAGGCTCCCAGCACCTGGTCGTAAACGTCCCAGGTGCGGACGCCCAGGGCTTCCTTGGCGTAGAAGGCATCCCAGGGGTTGGGCGTTTCGAAACGGGTGAGCCCCAGCAGGCCCTCATCGACGATGGCGAGGGTGTAGGCCATGGGCCGGCCTTTGTCCTCCGAGACTTCCACGGTGAAGGTTTGCTCAGGTTTGAGCTCTTCCGGCATTTTGATCTTTGGGGCCAGACGAGTGGCGGGATCTTCCACACCAATGGGAATGACGCCATACATTCGGATGGGCAGGTCGTTCTTCACCTGGGCGTGGGGCTGTATCATGTCCACATGGGCGTACGCGGTGGGCGCCATTTCCGGTTTGGCTTCAAAGGTGAACGTATTTTCTCCTTCTTTGGAATCTGCCCAGAAGGATTCCAGCACCCTGGTGCCATTCTCTACGGTGATCAGCACTTTGCCGGCCTGGCCTTCGGGCAGGGTGAGCTTGATGGTTTCGCCTACGTTGTACCGTGGCTTATCCGAGGTGAACGTCAGCATGGCGGCGGCTTCGCGGTGGGCGTCGTCCCCTTCCCCATACCAGGGATAACCGGCATAGAAGAAATCGCCCGTACAATGGCCGGACTCAGTGTCGCAGACGCGCACCAGGTAGCGGCCCCATTCTTCGGGAGTGACGCCCCATTCGGCTTCGCCCTTGTTGTTGGTGGACACTTCCTGCTGGGCCAGGGCGTCGTAGTGAGAACTGCTGTTGAAGCGGGAGATATCGTCATAGCCCTGATCCCACCACCAGCGCCATTCCACGCGATACATGCCAACGCTCAGTCGGTGGTTGGCGGCGGGTTTCCCGTCTTTGCTGAGGGCGACGAAACTGATGTTGCCCCGCTGGTTGACCTCCAGGCGTTTCTCGTGGTATTTGTTTTCCGGGATGCGGATGCCGGCGTAGGTTTCGTAAGGGTTGTAAGGGATGCTGCGGCTGTCGGTACTGAAGTCGCCGCCGCGTTCGAAGACGCGGGTCTTGAAGTTGGCTGTCATTTTGCCGGGCAGCGGCTGTTTACCGGCAAGGCGGAATTGTATCTGAGCTTTTCCATCTCCGTTCAGGGCGCCATCGAAGATGGTGTTGGGCTGAGAGGTAACCTTTCGCGCCGGGTCGTCGAAAATGTAATTATCGTAGCCATCGAAGGACGTTTTTCCCGAGCGCAACTGGGCTTCTACTTTTGCCTTTAGGTTGGCGGCGGGAGCGCCATGCAGCCAGGAGGCATTAAGGGTGATATTGAGTGGCTCGTTAGCTGCGCTCAGTTCTTTAGCGCCGAAATCGAGATCTATCTTGATCCGGTTGGGCTTGACCGTCTCGATGCGGATCGGCTTTTCAAAGGTGGCGCCGCCGGCCTTGACGGTGGCCATCCAGGCGCCGGTGGGGTCGTCCATGCGGGTGGCGAAATGCAGCGGATAGACGTAGTTGACGTGCCTGGCTACCGAGCGGCGTTCCTGCAACTGCCCTCTGGGATCCCGCAGTTCGAAGGTGACGGGGTAGTTGGGCGGCAGCTTTCCATCCCGGTCTTCCAGAATGAAATCCAGATAGACCGAATCGCCGGGGCGCCAGACGCCGCGTTCTCCGTAGAGGAAGCCCTTCAGCCCTTTCTGAGCTACGGCCCCGGAAACATCGAAGCGGCTGAGAGAGAGCGAATTGCCGTCTTCCAGGCGCAGGTAGCCCCGTTGGCCGCCCTGTTCAGCGATGACGACGAAGGGTTTGCGGGGGAGGTTCACATTGGCAATGCCCTGGCCGTTGGTGGAAGCCTCGGCGAGCAGTTGCTGCTCAAAGTCATAGAACCGGAGGCTTACGCTACTGAGCGGAGCCGAAGTGCGCAGGTCGGACACCACCACCATGTAGGAGTTGTCGGTTCCGCCCTTGGCGATCAGGCCGAGGTTAGAGGCAATGACGTTGCGTTGCACAAAGCGGTCAGCATTGTAGTAAGCCGGCATGCAGGGGTCTTCCCGGTCCGACCAGTTATAGCCGGAGTAGTAACCGGAGAAGCCGTACCAGTTGTCCATGATGCTTTGTATTTCCTCTCCATCCGCCTCATTCGCAACAGTGAGCGCCAGGTTTTCACTTTCTTCGTTGTTTTCCTTGCTGCTGCAGAAGTAGGTGGAATATTCCGGCCGGAAACCGATGCGGATCTGGTAGATGGCCTGGCCGTCCTGTTTGATCAGGTTGCCGAGGTCGAGGGCGTAGCGGGTCCAGTCGGTGGTGCTGGCGTTGGGGTTGAGGTTGAGCAGGGGCACCTTTTTTTGCATGATGATGCGCCCGACCCGGTAGAGTTCGCTGTTGCCGTCCAGTTCATTGACCTGCAGGAATTGCAGGATGTTGTTGTGGTGTATTTTAAACACCTCTACTTCGATGGCGTTGAGCCCTACGGCTTCGAAGGGGAAGATCAGCCCGTCGGAGTTGGGCATGATGACGCCGGAGCCGGCCAGGCGCACCTGCGGCTTCACATCTTCTATGAGGATGGCCCATTCGCTGGGGTTGCTCATGCGCTTGTCGTTGACATTGCGGATGCCGGCGGCCACCTGAATGGTGTGTTCGCCCACCAGCCGGGAAGTGGGATACACCCGGAGTTTGTTGCCGTCTATGATGAACCGGAAATTGCTGCCGTAGCCCACTATGGAGACCAGCCCTTCCAGCGACTGGGATTCGAGGAGCGGGTCGGAGAAGTGAAGTTGTATATATTGATCCTCTCCCTGAATGACCCGGGCATTGGTCACCTTGAAGTCGTCGATGGCGGGGATCTCCACTTCTTTGCTGTCGCGGATATCGACGCCCAATGGTTTGCCGTTCCAGTTCAGTTCGACCGTCGAGGCCTTTTCTCCGCGCTTTATTTCTCCCACGTAAAAGTAATGTTCCATTCCTTCGGCGGAGTGGGTCCAGCGGATGGGCAACTCCCGGCCATTTTGCTTTGCAGTGACAACGGCTTCCACCGGCCCGTCTTCCGCCATATCGGCAGTGAAGAGATACCCGTTGAGCTCCTGTTTGCTGAGGTCATTGGGGTTGGAAGCGCTGATGCCTTCGATGGACAGGTCGAAGTACTGGTCGCGCGTGCGGAAGTCGAATTCGAAGGAGGCGGCGTCGTTCGGCACGCCGGGGACGATCTTCTGCAGGTTTACGGTGGCAACGTAGGCCGTCCCGGAAGCCAGAGGCTCGGCGGGGTCGAAACGGAGGGTTTGCCTGTCCTCCCAGGTAGCTGTCCCACTGATGCCGGGAGAGAAGGAAATGAGCCGGCTTTCGGCTTCCTGCCCGATGGCGCTTTCATCGGCGGCAAGAGTGGCAAAACGGACCCGGATAGGGGCCGACCGGGAGATGATGCCGGAGGTATAGCCGTAAACATAGGCGCTAACGCTTTCCGGCATTTTTTGGGCGCGTTGTTCCTTATTGCAGGAAGGCAGAGCAAAAAGAGCGGTGATGAAAAAGGCAAGCGTCGGGAGAAGGTGGAGCTTCCTGTTTGTCATAGTTTTTGGATTTTAGAGGCAACGATCGGAGTTGAATTTCCTGAAATAGAACAGGATTTTTGCAACCCGTGTTCTATCCTTCTTGTTACGAATGTGAATGCAAGGTAAGTGCTTCCGGCCTACCTTACAAGTATAAGTTATGAGCGCGGAATCATTATAATAAAAAATCCTGACACATCCATGGATAAAATGCTGCCACTATTCCCCCTGCAATTGGTCGTCTTTCCGGGAGAAAACCTCAACCTCCACATTTTTGAACCGCGTTACAAGCAGCTCATAAAAGAATGTGAAGAGAAAGGCATCCCCTTCGGCATTCCGGCGTATATCGACGGTAAAGTTATGACGGTAGGTACGGAAGTTCAGCTGCTGAATGTCGAAAAGCGCTACCCAAACGGTGAAATGGACATCAAAACCAGGGGCGTGGGGTTGTTTTCCATCAAGGAATACTTCAGCACTGCACCCAACAGGCTTTATGCGGCAGGAGATATCAATCTGCTGCCACACGATACAGCCGGCGACCCTGTAGCCAGTGCTCAGATACTGGAACTGGTGGAAGAGTTATTCAGCCTGATGAACATCAGGAAAAAGATCCCTGCCGACCCGAACAACTTCAATACCTATGAGCTGGCCCACCACGTCGGGTTCTCGCTGGAGCAGGAATACCAGTTCCTTTGTGTGACCGATGAGCGCAGCCGGCAGGAGTTCATGCGGATGCACCTGGAAAAGCTCATCCCGATCGTGAAAGAAATGGAAAACCTGCGCAAGCGGGCGGAGATGAATGGGCATTTCAAGAATATTATTCCGCCGAAGGCCTGAAGGAGGGTAGCAAAACAACAGATATATTAAAAAAACTCACGAAGAAACAGTGGTTCCAGGAACAGTTTGATTCCTGAATCGGGCCATTCTCCTTTGATCCGGGGAAATCAGTGAATAGGGGAATCGTTTTGGGGCTATACTTTCCGAGGGGAGTATAACTGCTAACTGCCAACCGCAGCCCGCGCCTGATTGAGATATTGAACGACATGCTGAAGCGCCTGGTTGGCATTCTGTTCCGAACCCAGCAGGTCACGCAGGGTTACCTGGCCCAGAACGTGGTCAACGGAGTATTGGATGATCTTCCAGAGTGAGCGCACCGAGCAGTCAACAGAATTGGTGCAAATGCGGAAAGCGCCGGAATGGCTGTCGCAGAAATCCTCGTCGTAAAGTGGGCCGCCCAGGGCACGGAGTACTTTGCTGAGCTGTATCTCTTCCGGCGCCCGGGCCAGGACATAGCCGCCCTTTTGCCCCGGTGTGCTCTGGATTAACCCCGCCATCCGGAGAGTACGCGTCAGTTTGGCCACATAGGAAGCCGACATGCCCTCCGCCTCACTGAGCTGAGGAATGCTCAGCCCTTCTTCACTCTCGGAACGGGCGATCCTGAGCAATATTCTGAGTCCGTATTCGTCCTGAGCTGATATTTTCATCTTTAATTATGGGTTTTATCCAATCGGGCTTAAAACATATCAAGGGCAAAACGCGCTTCTTCACTCATCATGTCTTTGCTCCAGGGAGGATCGTAAACCACATTCAGGCTCACCTCAGAAACGCCGTCGACCTCCCACACCTTTTGCTGGACTTCCATGGGCAGCGACTCCGCAACCGGACACATAGGAGAGGTGAGGGTCATGGTGATCTCCACTTTCCCGTCCTTCAGGATGTCGATCTTATAGACCAGCCCCAGCTCGTATATATCTACCGGGATCTCCGGGTCATATACGGTCTTCAGGGCTTCGATGATCCGTTGTTCGAGTTCTGATTTGGGTTCGGACATGATTGATTAATTCTTTGCGTGTAAGGCCAATCCGTACATCTTCATCTGTTTGACCATACTGACCAGGCCGTTGGACCGGGTAGGGGAGAGGTGCTCTTTCAGCCCGATCCGTCCGATGAAGTAAAGGTCACTCTTGGCCACTTCTTCCGCCGGCTGGTTGGACAACACCCGGATAAGCAGGGCAATGATCCCCTTGGTGATCACCGCATCGCTGTCGGCTGTGAAGACTACCTTATCGCCATCCAGCCCGGCGTGCAGCCACACCCGGCTCTGGCACCCTTTAATGAGGTGCTCTTCGTCCTTGTATTTTTCATCGATCAGAGGCAGTTGTTTTCCCAGGTCAATGATGTATTCGTATTTCTCCATCCAGTCGCTGAACAGGGAAAACTCGTCAATGATCTCGTCTTGTATTTCGTTGATGGACATTGTCCGTTGTTCGTTGTTTTTTTAGTTGTCGAAGACTTGACAAGTTTACCTAATGGTTGCTCACGAAAAACTTGTCAAGTCTTTCTGACCGGTTATCTCAGCATGGCCACTGCCCGCTTCACACCGTCCACCAGCCGGTCGATATCGTTTTTATTGTTGTAAAAGGCCAAAGAGGCCCGGACGGTGCCGGGGATGCAGAACTGGTCCATTAGCGGCTGGGTGCAGTGATGGCCGGTGCGTACGGCAATGCCCAGTTTATCCAGGATCGTTCCCAGGTCATAGGGGTGGATGCCATCGGCCAGAAAGGAAACAACGCTGGCCTTCTCCCTGGCAGTCCCGATAAATCGGATGCCTTCGACCTGTTGGAGGCCCTGAGTAGCGTAATCCAGTAATTCAGCCTCATGAGCGTGGATAGCGTCATAGCCAATGGACTGTATGTATTCAATGGCTGCGCCCAGCCCGATGGCGCCCGCAATGTCCGGAGTGCCTGCTTCGAACTTATGCGGGAGTTCATTGTAGGTGGTCTTTTCGAAGGTAACCGTTTCGATCATTTCGCCACCACCCTGATAGGGGGGCAATGCGTTGAGCCATTCTTCTTTGCCGTAGAGCACGCCAATGCCGGTCGGGCCGAACATCTTGTGTCCGGAGAAAGCGTAGAAATCAGCTCCCAGCGCCTGCACATCCACCTGCATGTGGGGAATGGCCTGGGCGCCGTCAACCAGGACGGGAATGCCCCTGTCATGAGCTTTTTCAACAATTTCTTCGATGGGGTTGATGGTGCCCAGTGTGTTGGATACATGGGTGATGGCAACGATCTTCACCTTGTCAGACAGCAGCCGCTCGAATTCTTCCATCACCAGTTCCCCTTTTTCGTTGACGGGGATGACCTTCAGTTTTGCGCCCTTGTCTTCACAGGCCATTTGCCAGGGCACGATGTTGCTGTGATGCTCCATGGCCGAGATCAGCACTTCGCTGCCGGCATCGAGGAAGCGGCGGCCGAAGGTAGCCGCCACCAGGTTGATGCCTTCAGTGCAGCCCCGTACGAAGATCACTTCGTGGGCGGAGGGGGCATTGATGAAGGCCCTGGCCAGTTCCCGGGCGTTTTCGTAGGCAGTGGTGGCTTCCTGGCTGAGCTGATAGACTCCCCGGTGCACATTGGCGTGCTTTTCCCGATAGTAGGTGTCCATTGCTTCAATTACCCGGGTTGGCTTCTGGCTCGATGCGGCGCTATCCAGAAAGGCAATGGGTTTACCGTTCATCATGGTCTGCAGCAGCGGGAAATCACTGCGCAGCTTTTCTACATCGAAGCCTTTTTTAGCGATTACTGCCATAGTGTATTAATTATTCTGAACTGTTCCAGTAAAGAGCAAACCAGCTTATTTTGCCCCATCCCTGAAGAGAGCAAAGGGCGAAAATGCCCGGTTCTCGTTTACTCTTCGAATTTTTTCATGATCAGCTGTTCGGCGAAATCCTTGACCGGCTCCAGCTTCATGAATTCGATCACTTCCTCCAGGAAGGCATGCTGCAGCATGGCCCGGGCCTGCTCGTCGGACAGGCCCCGGGAGCGCAGGTAGAACACGGCCGTTTCATCCAACTGGCCGATAGTGGCTCCGTGGCTGCAACGCACGTCGTCAGCAAAGATCTCCAGTTGGGGCTTGCTGTCCATTTGAGCCTTGTCGGAAAGTACCAGGCTGCTGTTCTGCTGGAAGGCATTGGTCTTCTGGGCATCTCTGCGCACCAGCACCTTGCCGTTGAACACTCCGTGTGCCTTGTCGGTCAGAATGCCTTTGTAGAGCTCGTTGCTCTGGCAATGGGGCATGGCGTGGTCGATAAAGGTGTGGTTATCGATATGCTGTTCGCCTTTGGCGAAGTAAGTGCCGTAAAAATTGGTTCCGGTACCCTGGTTGTTCAGGGTGGTGGCCAGGTTGTTGCGCACCAGCCGCCCGCCGAGGTCAACCGCATAGGAGGAGTAGGTACTGTCGCCATCCTGCTCGATATCCGCATTGCTGATGAGAAAACCTTCGCGGCCTTCCTGCTGCAGGCGGTAGTGGTGTATATGGGAATTCGGCTTCAGCCGGAACCGGTTCACCAGGTTGTTGAAATAGGCGCCTTCGGCGCCGGGCAGTTCGAAAAGGCCTTCGATAAAGGAGGCCTCACTGCTCTGTTCGGCAAAAGCGATGTTCAGATAGCTGCTGAAAGTCGGGACCTCACCGGGCGCAGCCAGGTGAATGAGGTAAACCGGCTTTTCAACCACCGTATTTCTGGCCACGTGAATGAACAGGCCGTGACGGGCAAAGGCGGCATTGAGCACCATGAAGGGGTCTTCCTGCCCTTCCATCAGGCTGTCGAGTTGCCGCTGCACCATTTCCCCGAAGCGTTCGTCGGCCAGGGCATTGTCCAGCTCCATGACCGTCAGCCCCTCGGGCAGCTTACCGATATCGGACAGCTCCTCCCGGAAGGCGCCGTTGACGAAAACCAGGCGGATGGCGTCCAGCCCATCGATCAGAAATGGCTGCAGTTGAGCAGCTTTGACTTCGACGGGCGTTTCCAGCTGATATTCCGGCTGCAGTACGCGGTTGACGCTGGTATATTTCCACTCCTCATCGCGGCGGGTCGGAAAGTTCAGGCCCTCCAGCCGCTTCATGGCTTCCTTGCGGAACTGGTGATAGGGGTGGCTGGCGTGCCCGTTGAGCTGTATTTGTTGCGCTTCGAACAATTGCTGGAAGCGCGCTTTGACTTCGGCGTATCTGTCTTGAACTACTGTTGGCATTTTGTTGTCCGGTTTTTCTTTTTTTACGCAGGCACAGAACCTGCTTCTTTCTTGAGCCAGTCGTATCCTTTCTCTTCGAGTTCCAGGGCCAGGTTCTTGTCTCCGGATTTTACGATCCGGCCGTTGTACAGCACGTGCACATGGTCGGGAACGATGTAATCAAGCAGCCGCTGGTAGTGGGTCACGATGATAAAAGAACGGTCTTCGCTCCGCAACTGGTTGACTGCGTCAGCGACAATACGCAAAGCGTCAATATCCAGTCCGGAATCGGTCTCGTCCAGGATGGCCAGCTTCGGTTCCAGCAGGGCCATCTGCAGCATCTCGCTGCGCTTCTTTTCCCCGCCGGAGAAGCCCTCGTTCAGAGAGCGCTGCAGCAGGCTTTCATTCATGCCCACCATCTTGATCTTTTCGCGGATCAGTTTGAGCATCTGTACGGCGTTGAGTTCCTCCTTGCCCTGCGCCTTGCGCACGGCATTGACGGTGCTTTTCAGGAAGTTGGAAGTACTCACCCCCGGGATCTCCACCGGGTACTGGAAGGCCAGGAAGATGCCGGCCTGCGCCCGCTCATCCACTTCCATTTCGAACAGGTCCTCGCCCTGATATTCTACTGAGCCATCGGTCACTTCGTATTCTTCCCGGCCCGCCAGCACACTGGCCAGCGTACTCTTGCCCGAGCCGTTCGGGCCCATGATGGCGTGCACTTCACCCGCCTTGACCTCCAGGTCGATGCCTTTGAGGATCTCCTTATCTTCTATGGAGACTTTGAGGTTTTTGATCGTCAGCATTATTGTTGGTTTGATTGTGTTTAAGTGTATGTGTGTATTCGTGTAAATGTGTATTCGTGTAAATGTGTATTCGTGTATATGTGTATTCGTGTATATGTGAGGTGCTCCTCGCTGGAGACAAATGCACCTATACACCTATACACAAATGCACACCTTCTATCCCACGCTGCCCTCCAGGCTGATCGCCAGCAGCTTTTGCGCCTCGACGGCGAACTCCATCGGCAGCTCGTTGAAGACTTCCTTGCAGTAGCCGTTCACGATCATGTTGACGGCGTCTTCTTCGCTCAGGCCGCGCTGCATGAGGTAGAAGAGCTGGTCTTCGCCGATCTTGGAGGTGGTGGCTTCGTGCTCCACCTTGGCGGAGTTGTTCTCCACTTCCAGGTAGGGGAAGGTGTGGGCGCCGCACTTATCGCCCATGAGCAGGGAATCGCACTGGGAGAAGTTGTGAGCGTTCTCGGCCTTTTTTTTCCGATCTTGACCAGGCCCCGGTAGGAGTTGTCGGAGAATCCGGCGGAAATGCCTTTGGAGATAATGGTGCTCTTGGTATTCTTACCCAGGTGGATCATCTTGGTGCCGGTGTCCGCCTGCTGGTAGTTGTTGGTCACAGCTACAGAGTAGAACTCGCCGACCGAATTGTCGCCCATCAGTACGCAGCTAGGGTACTTCCAGGTGATGGCCGAGCCGGTCTCCACCTGTGTCCAGGTGATCTTGGAGTTGCGGCCCTTGCACAGGCCCCGCTTGGTGACGAAGTTGTAAATGCCGCCTTTGCCGTCCTTATCGCCCGGGTACCAGTTCTGTACGGTTGAGTACTTGATAGTGGCGTCATCCATGGTAACCAATTCGACCACAGCGGCGTGCAGCTGGTTCTCGTCCCGCATGGGGGCGGTACAGCCTTCCAGGTAACTTACATGGGCGCCTTCCTCAGCAACGATGAGGGTGCGTTCGAACTGCCCGGTGTTCCGCTCGTTGATGCGGAAGTAGGTGGACAATTCCATCGGGCAGCGCACGCCTTTGGGGATGAAGACAAAGGAGCCGTCGCTGAAAACCGCCGAGTTGAGGGCGGCGAAGTAGTTGTCCGTATGCGGCACGACCGAGCCGAGGTATTTCTTCACCAGGTCCGGGTGATTCTTTACCGCTTCGCTGAAGGAGCAGAAGATAATGCCCAGTTCGGCCAGTTTTTCTTTATAGGTCGTTTTCACCGAAACACTGTCGATTACGGCATCGACGGCCACGCCGGCCAGCAGCTTTTGTTCCTCCAGTGGGATGCCAAGCTTATTGAAGGTCTCCAGCAGTTCCGGATCGACCTCATCCAGGCTGTTCAGCTGCTTTTTCGGCTTGGGCGCCGCGTAGTAGATGATGTCCTGGTAGTCGATCGGGGGGTAATTGACATTGGGCCAGGTGGGTTCTTTCATCGTGGTCCAGTGGCGGTAAGCCTTGAGGCGCCATTCGGTGAGCCATTCCGGCTCATTCTTTTTCATGGAAATAGCGCGGACGATGTCCTCACTCAGCCCCTTGGGCAGCTTATCGGTGTCGATGTTGCTGGTGAATCCGTATTTATAGTCGCTTCTGGTGTGTTCTTCCAGCGTCTGCATGGAGTCGCTCATATAGCTGTGGTTTTTTCTTTTTATCCTCTTATTTAGACTAATTTTAATTACGAGTCCGGAATTTATACAAAAAAGTATAAATAAGGTTTAGAGGGTGGGAGTTTTTTTTGAGTTTTTTTTGGAAAGCCCGGTGAATGGTGAACTTTTACTTCACCGGCAGCATTTCAGGCGGTTTTTTTTCATATTACTGAAAGCTACTCTAATGATTGATTCCCAGCACTTTCCCATGGGTTAGTTGCAACATTTCTGCCGCTTTCACGTAAAACAATGTTTATGGCCCCATTCCTCCCCGGGCGATGCCTGATTTTACAGGCCGGAAAGGTTAAACGATGCCGCCTGAATGATCGCAATTCTCTCTTCCGTATCATCCAAATAAACACCCTATGAAAAACCTGGCCCTTTCTCTAATCCTCATCCTCCTTTTCTCTACCGGCCTCTGCGCCCAGGTGGTCAACATCCCGGACGCCAACTTCAAAGCCGCCCTGGTGAATAACCCCGCCATCAACACCAATGGAGATGGGGAGATACAGGTGGCGGAGGCGGAGGGGTATGAGGGGGCGGTTTTGGCCTCTGGTTTAGACATAACTGATATCACGGGCATTGAAGCCTTCGTGCAGATCGATTCATTGGATTGTTCCAGAAACGATCTCCGAAGCCTGGATATCACTGCCAATCCGGGGCTCACCTATTTAGATTTTTCTAGTAACAATATCCGAAATATGGACCTTACCGGGAACCCGGCTTTGGTTACTCTATTATGTGACGTCAACTGGCTGCGTGCACTTGATGTCAGTGCCAACCCGGGATTGAAAAAGTTGTCATGTAGAGGAAATGAGTTCCGTCAACTAAGTATAACTGCTCATCCTGTCCTGGAATATTTAGATTGTGGTGGCAACGAACTAAGAGGGCTGGATGTTAGCGGCGCCCCGGCGTTAAAGTATTTAAAATGCTCTGGGAATAGCCTGAGCCACCTGGATGTCAGTGCAAATCCGGCTCTGGAATATTTAAACTGTAGTGACAACTATGGGATGGAGAGCCTGTACATTGTTGCCAACCCGGCCTTGACGGAACTCGGGTGTTCCTACAATGAAATGTCGAGCCTTTATCTTGATGCGCCAAACTTGAAAAAGTTATGGTGTTCCGATAACTGCCTGGGCTCTCTGGACTTAAGCGGCAGCCCGTTATTAGAGTATTTAAGTTGTACAAGTAGCTGCCTCAGCTTCTTGAATCTTCAGAATGGAAACAATTCTGGGCTATTGTTCATGCAAGTAAGAGAAAACGGGGGCCTGGATTGTATTCAAGTTGACGACCTGGCAAATATTCCTGATGGATGGCACATAAGCGATTGGTCGACTTATAGCGACAGCTGTGATGCACCGATTGTCAATATTCCCGACGCAAATTTTAAAGAGGCTCTTTTGGGCGACCCCCTTATAAACACCAATGGTGATGAAGAAATACAATTGGCCGAGGCGCAATCGCATACAGGGGCAATTGAAGTAAATGGATTGAATATTGCTGACCTCACCGGAATAGAAGCATTTATACAGATAGATTCTCTGGACTGTTCTTTCAATCAGCTTACCACACTTGATGTCGGTTCCAATCCAGCTTTAAAAGTGCTCCATTGTGCCTCGAACCAGCTGACGAGCCTGAAAATCGGCTTCGCTCCTAAATTGGAGGAAATATTCTGTTCTGACAACCAGCTTACTGGTTTTAACCTGGGTTCAATTCCCTCGCTGAGGATTTTAAACTGTTCCAATAACCAGCTCGCCAGTCTTGACCTCCGTTCGAATCCGGCGTTGGAAGTATTGATATGCCGGGATAACCACCTGGCAGTCCTGGATGTATATAGGAACCCTTCTTTGAGGGTATTGCATTGTTCCAATAATCAGCTGGTCAGTCTGTTTTTACACCTGAACCCGGCGCTGGAATTGTTGAACTGCTCCAATAACCAACTTGAAAACCTGAATATACAGAACGGGAATAATACCAATATGTATTTTAATGTCATGGGTAACCCCAACCTGTCCTGCATTTTAGTGGATGATTCGGTTTGGGCCACCGCCAACTGGAGCCAGGTGGATGATGGCGCTGATTTCAGCACAGATTGTGGCGGCGCCCAGGCCGTATTCATTCCGGATGTCAACTTTAAGGCAGCTTTAGTAAATGACTCCACTATCAACATCAGCGGAGACCTGGAAATACAAGTATCAGAAGCACTACTATACGATGGGGCGATTGATGTAAGGAACAGAAATATTATTGATCTTACTGGAATTGAAGCATTTACTTCAATCCGCTTTTTAGACTGCTCTTATAATGGAATTACCGCTCTTGACGTCAGTTCAATTCCCAATTTGGAGGAATTGCGTTGTGCACTCAACTCCCTTACCAACCTGGACGTCAGTTCGAATTCGGTTTTAGAATACCTCGATTGCAGCAGCAACCGGCTTTCCAGCCTGGATGTCAGCCCTAATTTAGCCTTGAAAATATTGCGCTGTGACTATAACCGCATCCAACATCTGGACCTTAGCAATAATCCTGAGCTGTCGTTACTCGATTGTAGTGGAAATGATATTTCCAACCTGGATGTCACCAACAACCCTGCTTTGGTGGAACTTGGATGTGGTGGGAATCATCTTACGGAGCTGGATGTAACCGCCAGTTCCATCTTAACTAGATTAGACTGTCGCCATAATAAACTGACAAGACTAGATGTGAGCGTCAATACTGCCCTGAGGAATCTCAGCTGCGCCGGTAACCTACTGACAAATCTCGATCTTAGCGCCAATACTGCACTGGTTGGGTTAGATTGTAGAATTAATCAATTGACGAGTTTGAACATACAGAATGGAAATAACGTCAATTTGTCTTTTGAAATAAACCTCAACCCCAACCTCGCCTGTATTCAGGTTGATGACCCAGGCTGGGCCCAAACGGCCTGGCAGTGGGTCCCAATAGGCCCCATTGCTTCTTTCAGCGCTGATTGTGAAGGGGTTGTCCACATCCCGGACCCCAACTTCAAAGCCGCATTAGTAGGTACACCCGCCGTAAATATCAATGGAGATGGAGAAATACAAGTATTTGAAGCGGAGCGTTATGAAGGGGCCATCGAGGTGGCTGGTAGGAATATTGATAGCCTTACCGGTTTGGAAGCCTTTATTTCCATAGTTTCCCTGGACTGCTCCGAAAACCGGATCCAAAACCTGAACATCGGTACAGCAGCGGCTTTGAAATACCTGCATTGCTCCGGGAATGAATTGAATAGCCTGGATGTAGGTTCTAATCCGGCCTTGGAAATTTTAGATTGTTATAATAACCAGTTATCTACCCTGGACCTGAGTGATAATCCGGCTTTGGAAAGCCTGGATTGCAGCAGCAATCAATTGCGAAACCTCAATGTGAAAAACGAGAATAATATCTACATCTGGAACTTCGATGCTCGACAAAATCCAGGCCTTGGCTGTATACAGGTGGATGACCCGGCGTGGTCGGATTTCAACTGGGGCAATGGTATAGATCCTTATACCATTTTTAGTTCCGATTGTAATGCTCAGGTCGTCTATATCCCAGACCCGAACTTCAAGGCCGCCCTGGTGAATGACTTTTCTGTCAATATCAACCAGGATGAAGAGATACAGGTAGGGGAGGCCCTGGTTTATAACAGGGCGATTGACGTCTCAGGGCTGGGTATAGTAGAGCTAACAGGAGTAGAAGCCTTCATCGGCATCGATTCCCTGGACTGCTCCGATAACCTTATCGCTCACCTGGATGTGAGCACTATCCCCGGCCTGAAATACCTGGACTGTTCCCGGAACAGGCTGGACAGCCTGGACACCAGCGAAAACCCGGAACTAGTCGGGCTGGAGTGTGGTGATAACAACCTGGTGGGCCTGAACCTCACCGGTTGCTTCCTGCTCCGGGATCTGTATTGTGAGAATAACCTGCTAACAAGCCTTGAGCTCCTCTCCAATTTCGACCTGGAACAGCTGAATTGTTCCGCCAACCAACTGGAAAGCCTGGATGTAAGTGTGAACTTCCGCCTGAAGCAGCTCTATTGCTGGGGCAACCAGCTGACAAGCCTGGGCCTTGGCGCCAATTTAGGGCTGGAAGGCCTGTACTGCTCCGGCAACCAGCTCACCAGCCTGGACCTCACGGCGAATACTCACCTGAAACAACTGTATTGCAGCGACAACCAGCTGGCGAGCCTGGAGACTGGCGCCAATATCAGGCTTTCTACTATAGATTGTTCCGGTAACCAACTGGACAGCCTGGATATCTATGCCAATGTGGCTTTATCTTTTCTGAATTGCAGCGCCAACCGGCTTTCAGTGCTGGACATCAGCGCCAACCTCGGCCTTTCAACCCTGGATTGTTCCGGCAACCAACTGGAAGCTTTGGACATCATGGGAAACCCTGCCTTGTTATTCCTTGAAAGCAGCAATAACCGGCTGGATAGCCTGGATGCCAGCGCCAACTTCAGCCTTTACGCATTATATTGTTCGGACAACCACCTGGAGTTTTTGAATATCCGGAATGGTAACAATCCGGGGATTTTCGAATTTGAAGCCTACAATAACCCCAACCTGGCGTGCATACTGGTGGATGACCCTGCCTGGGCGTCTGCCAACTGGAGCGATAACGTTGATCCCATTGCTTCCTTCACTATCGACTGCCGGAACATTGCCAATACGGCTTCCGCCGGTATCAGGCATGGGTTGTCACTTTACCCCAATCCGACAACAGGTACGCTGACACTGGCCCTGGGCGCCACTTACAGAGAAGTAACGGTAGAAGTAAAAGATGCGCTGGGAAGAATCCTTTCGGGAGGGACATACGTAAAAACAAATCAACTGGAATTGACTTTGGACGGCCCGGCGGGGATCTATTGGGTGACGTTAAGAGTGGGAGAGGGGGTGATTGGGACGGCGAGAGTGGTGAAGTATTAATTGGATCTGCGAATTTTCGTGTCTTCAAAAAAGCGTCCTATGATTTTCAATAACTTGCGAACGGCGCCCGTCCTCGTACCTCAGCCGGGTAAAAACAGCGAATGGCGAATGGCCCAGGAGCCCCTATTCTGGCCATTCCCACTTCCGCGTTCCGACTTCCGACTTAGCCAAAACCCATAATAAACACCCTATGAAAAACCTAACCCTATCTCTTATCACCATCCTATTCCTCAGCCATGGCCTCCGGGCACAAACCGTCAACATTCCCGACCTCAACTTCAAAGCTGCTTTGTTGAACAACTCCGCCATCAATACCAATGGGGATAATGAAATACAGGTGGCCGAGGCGCAGGCATACAGCGGATCTATTGTCGTTTCTGCTATGGAGATAACGGACCTTACCGGAATCGAAGCATTTCCCGGGCTGGATACCCTGGATTGCTCCGACAACCAGCTGACGGCCCTGGACCTTAGTTCCAACCCCGCCCTGGTGTATCTGGACTGCCGGTCTAACGAGCTTTCTGCTCTCGATCTCAGCAACAACCCCAGCCTCAACTGGCTGCTTTGCCACAGCAACCAGTTGACAGCACTGGACCTGAGCGGCAACCCGGCGATGTTGTACGTGCAGTGCCGGTCCAATAAACTTACGAGCATCAACGTAAGCGCCAACCCGGCATTGACTTTTCTGCGGTGCAATGCCAACAAGCTGACGGAGCTGAACCTTACCGGCAACCCCGCCCTGACGCGGTTGTACTGCTATGACAACCTGTTATCCAGGCTGGATTTAAGCAACAACCCTCTTTTGGAGAAGCTGGAATGCGACCAGAACCAGCTGGGGTACCTGGATGTGAGCGTCAATACGGTATTAGAAGAACTGGTTTGTCACGATAACCGGCTGCTCATCCTGGATGTAAGTGCCAACCCGGCCCTGAATGTCCTGGAATGTGCAGGAAACCAGCTGGAATACCTAAATGTGCAAAATGGGAACAACCTCAATTTCGCCAGTTTTGACGCTCGGGATAATCCGGGCCTTTCCTGTATTCAGGTGGACAGCTCCGCCTGGGCCGGCGCCAACTGGGCGCCTTTTGCCGATTCTACTGTTACTTTCGACGCCTTTTGCACCGCTCCGGTGGTGAACATACCGGATGCTGATTTCAAGGCTGCCCTGGTGGATAATTTTTCCATCAATACCAATGAGGATGGAGAGATACAGGTGGCGGAGGCGCAGGCGTACGATGGTATCATCAATGTGGCGGGGTTGAATATCGGCAGCCTGGAAGGGGTCGGCGCCTTTCCTTTCATCGAGTTTCTGGATTGCTCGGGCAACAACCTGAGCCAACTGGATGTCAGCCAGAACCGGGACCTGAGGATACTGCGGTGCGGGGATAACCAGCTGGTGAGGCTGGACGTTAGCGAAAACCAGGCGCTGATCCATCTGGATTGCTCCGGCAACAGCCTGGAAGTACTGGATCTTCGCTCCAATCCGGGTATAGAATTTCTCAACTGCCGGAACAATCCGCTGCCGAACCTGGATCTGAGCATGAATTTTGCTCTGGGGCATCTGAATTGTTCCGGCAGCGATATCAACATTCTGGATGTGAGCGCCAATACGGCATTGGGGTACCTGGATTGTTCCGATAGCCGGCTGCTGTACCTGAATGTTCAGAACGGCAACAACACCGGTTTTACTTATTTTACGGCTCTGGGCAACCCCGATCTCAGCTGCATACAAGTCGATGACCCCGTCTGGGCGGCGGTTAACTGGGCAGGTACGGTGGGGCCTTTTGCCGTTTTCAATGCCTTCTGCGCGGCCCCTACGGTAACCATTCCGGACCCCATTTTCAAGGCAGCTTTACTGAATAACCCCGCGATTAATATTAATGGTGACGGCGAAATACAGGTGGCCGAAGCGCAGGTTTTCGACGGAGTGATCGAAGTGAGCGGGCTGAATATTTCCAGCCTGGAGGGCATCGAAGGCTTTCCGGCCCTCGATACTTTGATCTGTTCGAATAACCAACTCACCTCCCTCAGCCTCGGTTCGAACCCGGAGCTGGTGTATCTGGATTGCTCCTACAACCGGCTCACCAGCCTGGATGTGAGCGCCAACCCTCTTCTGGTTTACCTGGATTGTTTTTACAACCGGCTGGATGCGCTTGAGGTAAGCGCCAACCCCCTGCTGGAATCTCTGGACTGCTCCTACAACGGCATCCCCGGCTTTGGCAGCCTCGACAGCCTCAACGTGAGGATGAACCCGGCCCTGAAGCGCCTGATCTGCAACGACAACCTGATCAGGAGCCTGGATGTAACCATGAACCCGGCTCTGGAAGACCTCCGCTGCCAAACCAACCAGTTGGCGCGCCTCGACCTGGGCCCCAGCCCGGTACTGGAGAGGGTGTATTGCTCGGACAACCAGCTGAATAGCCTGAACGTTACGCAGTGCCCGGCTCTGGCCTACCTGGAATGCCGCACCAACAACCTGTCGGCCCTCGATGTATCTGCCAACCCCGCTCTGCTCAACCTGCGCTGCAACCGCAACCAGCTGACGGAGCTGAACCTGAGCGCCAACCCTCTCCTGGAACGGCTGTATTGTTATGACAACCAGCTGGCTGCTCTAAACCTGAACGCCAACGCCGCCCTGCAAAGGGTGGAGTGCCAGGATAACCTGCTGGCCTCGCTGGTGGTTGATTCCAACCACCCGGACCTGCTGGAGTTAACCTGTAATGACAACCTCCTTACCACTCTGAATGTGAGCTCCTGCTACGCGCTGGAACGGCTTTATTGCCAGAATAACAACCTTACCGGCCTGGTCGCTGCCGCCAACCCGGCCCTGGTGTATCTGGACTGCTCCACCAACAACCTGGCCAGCCTGGACCTGAGGTTCGTCCCCGCACTATCTGCCCTCCATTGCGAGTACAATGACATGGTGAACCTGGATGTGAGCGCCAATCCCGCTCTAACCGAGCTGTGGTGCTATTTGAACAACCTGGAGGCTCTGGATGTGAGCGTCAACACCGCCCTGGCGGACCTCTGGTGCTCCCGCAATCAGTTAACCAGCCTCGGCCTGCAGATGAATCAGGCCCTGGAGCGGCTGGTTTGTTCCAACAACCAGCTCACCTACCTCAATGTCCGGAATGGCAACAATGCGAATATTTCAGAATTTCTCGCGGCCAACAACCCCAACCTTTCTTGTGTCGAAGTAGATGATGCTTTACTGGCGGCGGCGAACTGGAGCGGTAATGTGGATGCGGGAGTTATCTTCAGCACGGATTGCACCACCGGCGCCTCCGGGCCCGATGAGGCAGAGGGCCTTTCCGTTTTCCCCAATCCGACTACGGGCACACTGTATTTATCTTTTAATACCACCAACCGCAATGTATCGGTAGAAGTCAGAGATGTGGTGGGGCGGGCTGTCCTGAAAATGGAATACGATGAAGCCGAACAGATCAGCCTGGATATTCCCGGGCCGGGCGGAGTTTATTTCGTGATCGTCCGGGCGGGGGAGGTGGCCGCTGTCAGGGTGGTAAAGCGGTGATGTGAACGCTAAATGACGCTTTCTACAAAATACATATCTATGGCCCCTTTGCCCTTGGTGCTTACTTTGCCGCGATGGATGCAATGGTATTGGTCTTTTATCAGGCCATAAGTAGTCTGGCTAATATTGATCTTACCGGCTTTGCCACTGCTTTCCATGCGGGATGCCAGGTTCACCGTATCCCCCCAGATATCATAGGCGAATTTCCTGACGCCGACTATTCCTGCAACCACGGGCCCGCTGTGAATGCCTATGCGTATCTCGAAGAAAGGAATTCCCTGTTCCACGCTTTGTGTTTTCTGATCGTGCATAAATTGCTGCATGGCCAGCGCAGCCTTTACTACATTGCTTGCATGTGTGGTGTTGGGGGTAGGCAGGCCGCCTGCCGCCATGTAGGCATCGCCTATCGTTTTTATTTTTTCAACGTTGTGTTTTTCCATAATATGGTCGAATGCGGAGAAACACTCGTTGATCTTGTACACCAGTTCTTTCGGGTTGAGCTGTTCAGCGATCAAGGTGAAGCCCTTGATATCGGCAAACAATACGGTTGCGTTATCGATAAACTGTGCATCAGTACCGAGCCTTTGGTTTTAAGTTCTTCAGCCACCTTTTCCGGGAGAATATTGAGCAGCAGTTCATCGCTGAGCTTCTTGCCGTACTTTTTATCTTGTTGCGCTGATGGTAAAGCAGCCCTGAGAACAGGAGCACCAGTACAAATCCGCCAATAAACCCGTTGCGAACCAGTTTCTGTTTTTCAGGGCTTCCTGTGCTATCGCATCTTTTTTTTTCCTGTTCTGCTCTTGTAGCTGCTTCTTTTTTATCGAATTCGTATTGCATGGCGGTTTGGGTGATCTTCTTTTCCTTTTCCATATTAAAAATGGAGTCACTTACTATTTTATATCGGTTGTGTTCTTCGTAGGCGGCTTTATAATTTCCCAGCAAAGCCGATACTTCACTCAGATTTTTTAAAGAAGTACTAGGCCTTTCAGGTTGTCCACTTTCCGTTGGATGACAATGGCGCTATCCAAATGGAGCCTGGCTTTTTCCAGTGCATGTTTTTTATTGCGGAAGAGGTGTTGGCGGCCCATTTCGCTGGTATCTTTCGCCATGGACAGGTAGGCCTCCCCAATCACCCCCTGGTTGTCACCCCGCACCAGTTCGTTGCTGACCTCCCTGGCGAGTTGCGTTGACCTGAACAGGTAGCTCAGCGCATTATCGTAGTCCGACTGGTGATAATATACGCTGCCAATATAGCTGAGTGTTTTCGCTATACCGTCGGTCACCTTCAGTTCCTCCTGGATCTTCAGCGCCCTGCTGAAATATTCCAGGGCTTTCGGGTAATCCTGCTGGTTCTCATACACTATGCCGATGGAAGAGAGGTTGTTGGCAATGCTGTTTTTGTTCCGCTCGCTTCATTGATCTCCAGTGCCCGCAAAAAAAATTCCAGGTACTTTGGCATACTCCGATTGGTTTTTATAAATGAGTAGATGTTGGACAAGCTTAAGGCAATCCCTTTTGAATAGCCGACCTCTTCCTGGATCTTGAGCGCCCGCAGGTAGTATTCGAGCGCGTGGGGATAGTCGGAGGTCAGCAGGTAAATGTTGCCGAGGTTGACCAGCGTGGTACTACGTTACTTTTATTGCCCAGTTCTTCATGTGCCGCAAGGGCCGCCTGAAAATGTGCTATGGATTTGGGGTAGTCGGATTTTACCGCATAATTGATACCCAGGTATCCGTTTGTCTGTGCCTGTCCGAATTTCCACTGCAGCCTGTTTGCGAGCGCCAGGCCTTCGTTGCCGTATTTAATGCCTTCATCCGGGTTGATGGGGTAGTAGTTGTAGCTCAGGGTGGCCAGCAACAGCACTTTGTTGGTATCCTCCGGTGCATGGGGTAATTCAAGCAGGAGAGAATCGATTCGTGCCTGCCCCTGCTTTTGGCTGAATGCATTTTGGGTGATCCCTAAACAGGAGAAAGCAAGCAGGACGAACAAGGTATTTCTCATATCGGGTCATTGAAAAAACTATTGGGTCTGTTCCTGACAAATATACGATTGTGAGCGTAAAAATTACAAGCGCATAGCCAGGGGAGCCTGTTGGCAGGTGGGTTCCCCGGCTAAGGCTGGATACCAGTAAGTGCCTGGACAATTTTGTTTAACATGGCCTTCTTTGAATGTGGAACGTAATGGACTTTGCTCTTTGGGTAATTGTTGAATTGTTATTTGGCTTGATTGTTAACCTAATTGTGTCCACCTGCTTAAAGACAGATAAGTTAGCTTCCGGGATAGTTCAAATATGTGTGTTCGCATTATGCTAACCCGCTGGTTTCAAGAGCAACGAGAAACTCAGCAACCAGAAACTATTTACAATCCCTAGCTTCCCGCAAAAGGCGTCCCGATAATGCCGACCGCAAGCTCTGCCCAGATGAGAAAGAAAATAACCAGAACAGCCAGGCTGAGAGCAATCCGATGCTCCGTTTTTTTAACCTTCCGCAGTACCAGTTCGAATGCCATGCCCGTGCCGAGCAGTAGGATGCCCATTACCAGAAAATCGAAAGGCGACCAATTCACCTCACTTGTGAACTGCATCGCTATGAATGGTATGAGCAATAAAAGAGGGATTGAGAGTAGAATGAAGGCCAGCCGTTTGTTCTGTGTAGCCATAATTGTTTTGGTTAAGTGTGAAATAAAAGTACTTTGAAACGCAAAGTAAAAATAAAAAATATGCTTATTCAAGGTTTCGGGAAGAAATTTTTGGATAAGGGAGGCAATTAGCTTTTCAGAAAAGGGGGCAAGGCCAGGAGCTAAAAACAAAAAAGCCTGTGTCCAATCCGGATCACAAGCTTTTTTTGTTAAAATGATGGGTGCCGAAAGGGGGAGTCGAACCCCCACGCCCGTAAGGACACACGCCCCTGAAACGTGCGCGTCTACCAATTCCGCCATTTCGGCTTTTGTATTTCTTGAAACAGCAATTCTTTCATTTCCGTTCCAAGGCGGATGCAAAGATAAAATGATTTCTAAAAAATAAAAATCATGCAAGCGTTTTTTTAACGCGGACACTGGTTTGAACTATCTCGTACCAACACTGCCCACCTCATTACCCCTCTTTCTCTCACCTTTTCTCCTCCTCCCGTTTCCCATACGCCAAAGCCAGGCGGATCCTATGGTAAGGCACCTGCTCGCCCAGATAGTCGTAGATGTCTTTCAGTTTGTAGGGTTCCTGCAGGTAGCGCAGGGACTTCAGCACCTTATCTACTTCCGCCGGGCTGACCATTTCCTCCAGGGCCACCTCATAGCCCTGCTCGTAGAGGATGGCCAGGTGGGAGTAGATGGTGGAAATGCTGATCTGCCGTTTGCTGGCGATCTCCTCCACGCTAAGCCCCCGCTGATACAGGTCAAAAGTGACCTGATAAGTGGAGGCTTTGCCATGGCTGCTGGCCGGCCCGACGAACTCGATGATGGCGTCGATGAAATAGCTGCCGTAGAGGTGCAGTTTGCGTTCCCCGACCCCGGAGATATTCTTCATCTCCTCGTCGGTCATGGGGCGGGTGGCTGCCATTTCTTCGAGGGTGGCGTCGTTAAAGATGATGTAGGGTGGAACGCCGCGTTCCCGGGCCAGCTGAATGCGTAGCTTCCGCAGCTTTTCGAACAACTCGTCGCGCACGCGTTGCGGTTTGGCGGACTCTTTAGCCCGGGCCTTTTCGGCTTTCTGCCGTTCCTTAATAGTGGCGAAGCGGACCAGCTGGACTTTTTCATTCTCGAACAATACCCGCCGGCTGGCAGGGGTGAGCTTTACCTCCCCGTGCTGGTCGTGTGCGATCTCGATATAGCCGTAGTTGAGCAGTTGCAGCAGGTAGTGTTGCCACTCCAGGAAGGGTATGTCGCTGCCGGCGCCGTAGGTTTTGATGTTGTGGTAGCCGCGTTCCATGATCTCCCGCTTGCCGGAGCCGCGCAATACGTCGATCACGGTGGTCATGCCCACGCTTTGCTGCAGGCGGTAAATGGCGGAGAGGGCCTTCTGGGCAATGACCGTGCCGTCGAACGCTTTGGGCGGGTTTTTGCAGACGTCGCAGTTGCCGCAGTCTTCGGCCACATCTTCGCTGAAGTAGCTGAGGAGGATGCGCCGCCGGCAGCCCACTGCTTCGGCGTATTGCCGCATTCGGTCGAGCTTGGCGATCTTGAGGCCGAGCATGTCGCTCTCGTTCTTCTTCAGAATATCCTGCAACACCATCACATCCTGATAGCTGTAGAACAGGAGAGTATCCGCTTTGGCGCCGTCGCGGCCGGCCCTGCCGATCTCCTGGTAGTAACTTTCGATGTTCTTCGGCAGGTTGTAGTGGATGACCCAGCGGATGTTGGACTTGTCGATCCCCATGCCGAAGGCGACCGTGGCGCAGATCACCAGGGTGTTGTCGTTGGTGAAATCTTCCTGGACTTTAGTGCGCTCATCGGCGTTCATGCCGGCGTGGTAGTAGGCGGCATCGATGCCGGCGTCCTGTAGTTTTTCTGCCAGTTCTTCGGTACTGCGCCGGCTTAGGCAATAGACGATGCCCGGCTCCCCGGGGCGCTTTTGAATGAAGCGGATGATCTGCTCCCGCCGCTTCTGGCCGGGGCGCACCTCCAGGCTCAGGTTGGGGCGGTCGAATGAAGCGATGAAGGTTTCCGGCTCCCGAAGCTTCAGCTGGCTGATGATGTCTTTGCGGGTGAGTTTGTCGGCAGTGGCGGTTAGGGCAATAACCGGTACATCTTTGAACTCTCCTTTAAGGAAGCGCATCTGCGTGTATTCCGGCCGGAAATCGTGGCCCCAGGCGGAGATGCAATGGGCTTCATCGATGGCGAAGAGGTTGACGGCCGCCCGCTTCAGCAGGGGGATGAAGTTCTGAGAAACCAGCTTTTCCGGGGATACATAGAGTAGGTCCAGCTCCCCGTTGAAAAAGTCGTCTTCTACCTGGCGCTGTTCCACCTCACTTAGGCTGCTGTTCAGGAAAGCGGCGCGGGCCCCGGTGGCGCGCAGGGCCTCCACCTGGTCCTTCATCAGGGAAATGAGCGGGGAGACGACGACGGTAGTGCCCGGAAGAGTGATGGCCGGTATCTGGTAGCATATAGATTTTCCTCCGCCGGTGGGCATCAATACCAGGGCGTCTTTCCCTTCGTATATCCGCTCGATGATCTCCGCCTGCATGGGGCGGAAGGTGTCATAGCCGAAGTACTTTTTGAGAGCCGATTTGGCGGCGGATAAGTCCATTAAATCTATAATTTTTGACGTTTAATTTTTGAACTATGATTTATGATTTTCTTGGAAGCGACAGAGTTTGATCTTCTGGTATCACCAACGCTTTTCTCTGCCTCTGTTTTTTGATTCAAGACTTTTTATGGTAGCAAATCAAAAACCACAAATCCAAATATAACCCTTTTCCCCCTGCAAAAACGAGACAGCCGCCACCGTTTTATCATCACCCGATCGGTAGAGAAAATTTAGTTTATCCTGCGGTTTATTCTGGAATACAGCGTGATAGCTAAAAGGAGAAGGCCTGTTTTTTTATTTTTTATCGCTTCTTTAAAAAGGCCTCAAAACAGCAGGTGCAGCCATTCGGCTGCACCCAAAAACCTGTAGTTGTAATGAATTTGCTGTTAAGGTAGGGCTATTTTGTTAGTTATGCGAATGAAGCGGAAGATTTTAATATGGATGGCAGAATTGGGGGTAATGGAACGGGAAGAAACACCAATCAATCCATTAGCGATTTTCCTTCAACGCTGCCTCCAGCCTGTCCAGGTAGCCAAAGCCAAGGTTGTTGAGGTTGATCTCGGCATGAGGCAGCAGGATGATGTCTTTGCTCAGAGTTTCCTCGAGTACAGGCAGGGACTGGGCGTGCTGGCCGTTCCGGGGAGGAAACATCGTTCCGTAATAGTACCAGAAAGAGGATCCCGGATGGAACAGGCCATTTTGAATGCCGTAATCGTACCAGATCTTGTAGTAGCTGTCTCCCACAATCAACACCCTGGGCCGAAAGGACAGGCTGTCCTCCCGGTATTGGATCTTTGGATAGGGCATGGGCTTTGCCGGCGGCTCCCGCATGATATTGGCGCCATACAGCAGTTCCTTGTCGGTGCTCATCAGGGAGTCTCTCATTTCCACAGATTCCTTATATTTCATCACAGGAAGCTCTTTTCCGAGCAGTTGCCCGATCTTTCGGCGCAGGCTGTCGGCGGCTACGGTGGCGCCGTAGTAGTTCCAATGCAGGCCAAACTGCGGATATATGGGGTAGGGGTATTCGCTTTTCTTTCCGATCAGAAAATCGAAATTCATAAACGGGACTCCGGAACCGGACAGGAGCTCGGAGAACACCTGCCAGTTGGTGCTCTCGGACTCTCGTTCGCGGAAGAAAGAGGGCAGGTTCTCCGGCAGAACCCGGGGTTTGCCGGGAGGCAGAAGCACAAGAACTTTTGGCCCGTCCGGCCCGAGCAGTTCCTGAATGCGCTGCAGTTGTTCTACTTTGGCCTGGATCGTTTGCCGGCCGATGTAATCCATGCCGGCGAGCGCCCGGCAGTATTCTATGGAGTAGAAAAAGTCGTTTTCACCGTAAACCACCCGGGGGGCACCGCTGTCCCCAAAAACATCCCGCAGCAACTGGTTGCGGTGGCGCACCACCGAAGGGGCAATGGGGCTCTGGTTGCGGCGGGCTTTCTCAAACTGCCCCTGATAATCTCCGGTGAGCCATTTCTGGGGCCAGAAGCGCGGGTATTCTACCCGTTCGAAACTTCCGCCCAGCACGGGCGCCTGAAGGGAGGGGAAAGCCTCCTGTAGAAGAGGAAGGTAGTACTCCGGTAAGGTAAGCAGGGCCAGCACCAGCAAGAAAAACGCGTATCGTAAGCCTCTTTGTTTCATGGCCAGGCGGGTTAGAATTTAAAGTAGATGAAAGGGTTGAACCCGGAAGCATAGACTTCTGCAATGCAGAGCCAGCCCATCAGCAGGCTGCAGGCCAGCTTGAAACTCAGTTGCCCAAGCCGGGAGGTATTCTCATACCAGCGGCTGGCATGGCCTTCCAGGAAAGAAGAAACCCCCATGAAGGAGAAAACTGCGCCCAGCGCCAGCACCAACCAGAACCGGTGGCTGGTGAATACCGCCATTTCGCTACCGCGAAAGCTGAACATCTGCCCCAGGTAGGCCATGCTGTGCCCCAGGCCGGGCGAGCGGAAGAATACCCAGCCGATCAGTACGATGAAGAAGGTAACTATCATTGCCGGTGCCTTGCCGATGCGTTGCAGCCCGTTGCGCAGCCCCAGCCGGTCCAGGATGAGGAACAGGCCGTGATAGCCTCCCCAGATCACAAAATTCCAGGCGGCTCCGTGCCATAAGCCAGAGAGGAGAAAGACCGTGCTGAGGTTGAGGTATAGCCGTGTTCTGGAAACCCGGTTACCTCCCAAAGGGATGTAAAGATAATCGCGCATCCAGCGGCTGAGCGTGATGTGCCACCGCCGCCAGAACTCCGTAATGCTCTGGGAGATATAGGGAAAGTTGAAATTCTCCGGGAAACGGAAGCCCATCATCAGCGCCAGGCCGATGGCCATATCCGAGTACCCCGAAAAGTCGAAGTAGATCTGGAAGGCATAGGCAACGATCACTACCCAACTGCTCAGCATGCCCAGTTCGCCCGGATCCATTCCGAAAGCCGCATCCACCACTTCTCCCAGCACATTGGCCAGCAATACCTTCTTAGAGAGGCCGATGAGGAAGCGCAGCAGGCCTTCCAGCAGCACTTCGCTGGACAGCCGGCGGCTCTCGGCGGGCAATTGGAGGGCTACTTCATTAAAACGCACAATGGGGCCGGCGATCAGCTGAGGGAACAGGAGGATATACAGGGCATAGTCGAAAAAATTCTCCAGCGGCCGGGCACGCCCGTGGTAGCAATCCAAAACATAACTGATCTTCTGAAAAGTGATGAACGAAATGCCGATGGGCAGGGCGATCCGCGCCATGCGGATGCCTTCGCTGCCGAAGAGGGATGCCAGCAGGTTGAGGTTCTCTACCGCAAAATTGAGATATTTACTGGCCACGAGAATGCCTACATCCAGGACGATGGTGAGCGCCAGCAGCCGCCGCCGCTTTCCGCCTTCCGACAAGGCGGCCAGTTGCACCATATAGTAGTCTATGAGGAGCGAGGTCAGTATGATGAAGACAAAGGAAGGAGCCCCCCAGGCGTAAAAATACAGGCTACCCAGCAAAGCCGTGGCATTTTTCCACTTCACCGGGCTCAGATAATAGAAGAGCAGGAAAACAGGCAGAAAGGAAAGCAGAAAGTGAAGGCTGCTGAATACCATGCTGAAATTTATAACTTGCGGGCAAATATAGGACATTGGACACGAAAACAACGGAAAAGTTGAGTTCCTCCGGCCGCAATTACCGCAGCGTTAGCCGGGAGTTCGCCCTTGCGATGGCCTTCTGGCTGGCCCTGTTGCTATTCGGAGCGGCCTGGCTGGGCTTGTTGCAACCCCGCCGCCTGTCTTTCTTTTGCAGTGCGGAGGAGGTGGTGCAGCGCAATGCAGCGCCGGCTTTAAAAGGCAAAGGAGCATTGTTCACCGGGGCCCGGCGCCGCACCCGTAAGGTGGCTTTCGAAGGCAGCTACAGCCTGGCCATTTATCCGGACAACCCCTTCGGGTTTGAGTTTAAGGTGCCCAACCTGAAAGGTACGGAACAACTGGAGCTCGAAGTGTGGCGCTATGTGGAGAAAGGAGATCCCGCTTCCGGCCATATCGTCGCAGAAGTACCCGGCCTGATGTGGCAGAGCTGTAACGAAGTTGCTGAAATTAAGGACAATGGCTGGCAGCGGTTGTATTGCACGATGGAAGTGCCCGCCAACAGCCGGAACAGAGAGCTGAAGGTCTATTGCTGGATTAACGGCCCGAATCCGGTTTATTTTGACAATATAAGGGTGAATGTGTGGCGGCGGTTTCCGCAGTAGGGAAGCTCGAAAAAATGGAGAAGGGGGCGTCCCTTAGTATAGGGCAATTGAGTTAGGTAGCATCAAATCCCCCTTAACTCCGGCATCTGAATAAGAGTTTGTTTAAAATCATCGAAATTTGAACAAACTCTAAAAAAAAATTGCAGGACAAACATCATTGCCCTGCTTTTCTGAGGTTTTGCTTCTTAGTGGAGTAGAAGTCAATAAAATTCGTTTCAGTCCTTCCTAAAAAGGAGGGCTTTCCAGAGAGAGAATTTGGAAAGCCCTTCATTGTAAACACGCTTCTTGTTGATAGGTGAATAGGAAGGATGTAGAATTTATAACTAGGGTTTAGTTTTACAAAGTCCTTACTAACTCAAGCTGTTACAAAGGTAAGGCGGAATTTTTTTAGGCGAAACCCCATGTTCATGGGGTAGGGGGGCAGGCAGAATGGTCGGATTGCTGAATGGTTTTATGGCTGGATGGTTAAATTGTTTTATTGTTCAAGGGGCCGGGATAATTCAATTAAGTGTGTCCGGGCCACGCTAACCCGCTGGTTTCCAGGGAACCAGGAACTCAGAAACAAGAAACTATGAACAGTCCCGTGTGTCCGCATTATGCTAACCCGCTGGTTTCCAGAGCAACGAGGCCCGCCCTCGCTACCGCTCTGCCGGGTAAAAACTCAGAAACCAGTAACTATGAACAGTCCCCATTTATTCCCCTATATTTGCACCTCGTTTCAACAAACCACCGAACTCATGAGCGCCCAGAACGGCAATACCGCCATACTACTTATGCACTGCCCGGACCAGACCGGCCTGGTGGCGGCGGTGACGGATTTTCTCCATAAGAATAACGGCAACATCATCAGCCTGGACCAGTATGTGGACCGCGAGGCCATGCGCTTTTTTATGCGGGTGGAATGGGAACTGGAAGGCTTTGCTATTCCGGAGGAAAAGATCGACGATTATTTCGGTACGCTGGTCGGGCAGAAGTTCGGGATGGAGTGGCAGCTGCACTTTACCAGCCGCCGGCCCCGGATGGCCATCTTCGTTTCTAAAATGTCACATTGCCTGTACGACATCCTTCAGCGCTGCATCTCCGGAGAATGGCCGGCCGACATCCTGATGATCATCAGCAACCACGAAAACCTCCGCTATATCGCCGAGCGCTTCGAGATCCCCTTTGAGGTTTTTTCCATCAACACGGAAAACAAGGCCGAACAGGAACAGAAACAGATCGAACTGCTTCATTCCCTGGATGTGGACTTCATCGTCCTGGCCCGCTACATGCAGATCCTTTCCGATGATTTCGTGGCGGCCTTCCCCAACCGGATCATCAACATCCACCATTCTTTTTTACCGGCTTTCAAAGGAGCCAAGCCCTACCATTCCGCCTACAATCGCGGCGTCAAGGTGATCGGCGCCACCAGCCACTACGTCACTGCCGACCTGGACGAAGGGCCCATCATCGAGCAGGATGTCCGCCGCATTTCCCATAAAGACAGCGTCAAAGACCTCATCCGCATCGGGAAAGACCTGGAAAAGGTCGTCCTGGCCCGCGCCATCTGGCTGGAGATCCAGCACAAGATCCTGCCGTATAAGAATAAGACTGTGGTTTTTGATTAACGCTCAGAACCTGCCGGGTTTCCAGCTGGATACTGGATTTGACTAACCCGGCAGCGTTTATCAGAGGTGCCCACCCCAAACGCTTCCAGGTTTCATAAACACAGGAAGGTTCTTAATCGCCTTCCGGATAGTACGGGAGTGATGATGATGTCGCCTTCGGAGGTTTTGATGGTTTCCGGCTGGGCGTTGGCCTGGATGGCGGCCAGGGTAAGTAGTGCAATGAAAAAGTATTTCATATTTTTTTACAAGTTAAATGGAGTATTCAGGGCTATTGTTCATGAAAGTGGATTAAGGGCGTTTCCAGGCGGGCCTTGCGGATTTGAAACCGGAACATTGTAGGTATGTTAAACCATTTGCCCGGCAGAAATATAATCCCTAACTTACCAGTTCTGCACGTTCTAACCTGTCGATGCCCGGCGGCGGGTGTATAACAAGTTGCACTTTTTGCTAGGGCAATAGATTGGTAAGCCCGCAGCAAAGCGCAGGGATTGCTAAGCCTTTCAGAGCCAGACTGTGCAATTTGTTATACACACCCGGCGGCTCCCTCCGGGTGAGAGGCGTTCTTCGATTTTTTTACCAAATCCCAATTCCTGTGTCCTTTCAACTTTCCCATGAGCAGCAAGTAGAGCACAGCAATAAGCAGAGCTTGTTTCAGTTGCTGGAAAGCCAGGCCGATTTACTGCAAATGGATAGCCTGTCTGTGGATACATTGTCTGGCATCGCCCAGCAACCGGGCCTGGCGGGCCTTCAGGCCAAAAGCCTGCTGGATTATGCCTACGGCATTGAAATGGAACCCAACCACGGCTTGCCGGCCACTGGCCAGGCCCGGGGGGCGGTAAGTTCCTATACGCACCGTATGGCTCCGGCCAACCTTCGGGTATATCCGAACCCCGCCAAAGCAAGCGTCACGTTTGAATATACGCTACTGAGCAGGGAAGAAGCGTCGCTGCACCTGTTCAATACCATGGGGCAGTTGGTAACGGAGATCCCCCTTTCTTCCCATGCCGGGCATAATAGGAGGGATGTTTCCTGGGATTAACAGAAGGCATCTATTGGTATCAGCTGTGGATAGGCGGAAAAAGCGGGCCGGCCGGAAATTGGCCATTCAACATTAATAAAATACAACTGAATATTGGACTGCCATGTTTCCACTTCCTTTGTTCACGTGCAAGAATTCACCGGATTAGTGAAAGGCAATCTATCGGTTTTATTCTTCCTGGTGCTAAACGCTTACCTTTCATTTCCTTTTATGAATATACCTTACCTACCCAAAATGCTTCCCCATGGCATTCTACGATTCAGTTACAGGTTTCAATAATAGTCTTCTTTCCGCATGGCTCAGAGTGTATTAACATAGTAGCCACGGATAGTTGTTATTATGTTACTGGCATCATCGCTGATTCTATCCCTCCATTCAATACCGGCAACATCTTTGTCAAATTTTCATTGGACGGGCAGGTGCTGATCGCCAAAACCTTAAAAGATACCTTAAAAACTTATGAAACCTGGCGAGGGAACCTGGAGGTAATAAGCCCTGGTAAGTTGGCTGTTTCCGGCTATGCAAAGGATAGTACCCGAAAAGCTTTGCTTTTAGTATTTAATACGCAAGGAGATACTTTACTTTCCGCTGAATACCCCCACCCTGATTATCCAGCGGTTACAGGTACCATTAACCACGATTTTAAAAAAACAGTTGACGGGTATGTGCTACTGAACTGGATAAAGAACCCGGACGGCACCGGCGATACCGACATCGAACTGTTAAAACTGGATACAGCCGGGCAGAAGTTATGGAGCCGTACCTTTGGCATCACCTCCCGGAATGATGCTCCTCATAATGTTATAACCACTCCCGGCGGTTACATTATTGTTTCCATCCGGGACAACACCAATGTGGCTCATCAGAATATTGAAGCGCACAACCACATTTTCAAGATCAATGAAGCGGGGGAGGTGCTTTGGGAGTATTTCTCTCCCTCCGGCGAACTCCGGGGCAAGGAAGGGCGGGCCATCGCCACCAGTGACGGCGGGCTTTTGGTAATGACCGGGCAGGGTATTGAAGTGCCGGCAGGTACCGATTCAGCCAACTACGCTGGCACAACTACGCCTTCAAGCTGGACTCCAGCCGGCAGGAAGAATGGGGCGTACTGGTTAGAGATTCCCTGCCGTCTGTTTCTTTTAATAACCAACTCACCTCTGGTATAGAAATGGAGGATGGCAGTGGCTACGCCGTTGCCGGCAACCTGATCGCCCGGACGCCGGAAAACTGGTTTTTCAGCGGGGTGCTGGCCAAAATATCTTCTGAAGGAGAATTGCTTTGGAAGCGTTATTACCAACACATTACTGGTCAGGGCCCCAGCCACTACATCAACGACTTAGCCCAGGCGCCCGACGGCGGCTTCATCATGGTTGGCGAAGTACGCGATACCATCAATGCCCCCCGGCAGCAGGGCTGGCTGCTCAAGGTGGATGAATATGGCTGCCTGGTGCCTGGCTGCGAGCTGGTGAGCGGGGTAAAGTCATCAGACGACTCCAAGTCGTCCGATGACTTTACGCTGCTGCTCTACCCCAACCCGGTGAGCGAAGAACTGCAGGTGTATTTCTCCGGCCCGGCAGGCGGGGAGCATCACTTCCGCATCCTGGATGCGCAGGGGCGGGAGTGGCGGCGCTTTTCCACCCGCCTTCCAGCTTCGCCGGACGTAGCCGGCCATGCCGGGCGAAGTTCGGAAGTGACGTTGCTGGTGGAGGTGGACGAGTTGCCGGCCGGGGTATATTATTTGCAGTATTTGCGGGAGGGGAAGGTAGTGGCGATGGAGGGGTTTGTGAAGCGGTGAGGGCCTAGGCCAATTTTGCCACCCGGCCGGTTCTCCCCTTTGGGGAGTTAGAGGGGCTGGGACGGGTAGTGGCGATAGAAGCGCTTTGTGAAGCGGTGAGGGTTTATATGAGCTGACAACTTTCTGTTGTCTGCTCATTTATTTCTACTGGTTCAGGATTAAGTCAGCAGGCAACGGAAAGTTTAATGTCGTCAACTTAAGGAAAGTAACAGCAGCGTTATCAGCAGGAGACTTGAGATCACCTGCTGATTTTAGCAGCTTCCCGGAGTCAAAAGGCGAACTCAAAGTCGCCTTCTGACAGGCCCCCTCGCTTAAATTGACGACATTAAACGGAAAGTTGTCAGCTGACGATACCCCGGCCCACCTACTCAATAACCGGCTTCCCGATATACACCTTGATCTCCGGCGACAGCCGGATGCGGATCTTGACGATCAGCGGGTCATTGAGGTTGGCGTAGGTCCGGCGGTGCAGGTTGTAAGTGGTGCGGATGGTGGTAAAGACGGAAACCAGGGCGGCATTCTTCCGGCTTTCGCGAATGATCTCATCCAGGCGTTCCTTGGGAAACTTCTCGTGTGCTCCCTTCAGTTCCACCTCAAGAGCCGGGCTAAGGGCAACGGCCAGGGAAAAACTGGTCATTTCCAGGCCGTAGATCTCCAGTTTGGGAAAAACCTGCAGCCATTCTTCGATCAGCTGGTAGGTCTTCTCCTTGGCGCCTTCCCCCAGGTTAGCCGCCTGCTCACGGAGGGTTTCCGAAGCATCCTGAATTGCTTTCTTGAATTTGTCGATCATGGTGGAAAAGTTTGCTTTGATAGGGATAGTCCAGGGATAGTTCAAATAAGTGTGTCTGCGTTACGCTAATCCGCTGGTTTCCAGGGCAACGAGGAACTCGGAAACCAGGAACTATGAACAGTCTCAGTGTGTCCGTGTTACGCTAACCCGCTGGTTTCCAGAAACCAGAAACCCAGAAACCAGGAACTTTGAACACTCCCTTCCCCGTCTCCCAATCTCCCCGTCTCCCCGTCCCCCAATCTCCCTCTCTCCCAATCTCCCTCTCTCCCAATCTCCCAATCCCCCCATCTCCCCATCACCTATTCTTAAACCGAATCTCCCCTTCCAACCCCACTTTACCCTCCATCAGGTCCATCAACGGGCGCTCCACTGTAACCGTATTGCCCTCGACTTCCGCTCCTTCGATGGTCGTCTTTTTCACCTTGCCGGGCAGGTGATAGACTGTGGTGTGGGTGCCTCCGCTAAAGAACATTTTCATGAACTCGCCGTCTTCCCCGGCGAAGAGGCCTTCGGCGCCTTCCTTGTCAGCCGCCATGCGGGAAAGCCTTTTCTTTTTGAACGCAAATTTTCCGCCGGGCATCAGCATACTGCCCATGCCGCCCATCGGGCCGGCTTCCGCCCCGGCGCTTTCTTCACTGAGCTTCTGGTAGAATTCGCTGATCTGGCCCACATTTTCGAAGGGAAAGTTCATGCTGACCATAAATTTGCCCAGAGAGTCGCTCATCGTCATACGCATCACAGCCTCTTTCATTACACCTTCGGCCATGCCACTCTCTCCGAAGTAGATCAGTGTGTCGGTCTCTCCCAGGTTAAAGCTGCCTTCCGCGCCCTCTTCCTTGGCTGCCTCCTCGATCATGCTTTTCATCATGGGGTTGCTGAAGAACTCACTCATATCAAAAGTCACGCTGTATTTGCCGGAGCCGTCCTTGTTGAGGTAGATCTCTTCCAGAGTCTCGATGCAACTGGTGAGCAGAAAGGAACAGGCTGCCAGCAAAAGAAAAATGTGTTTCGTCATTGCTTAAGTTTTTTGGATTTGTGTAAACAGCATAAAAGTACGCCTTAAGAGCTGGATTATGGAATATTCAACACGGAAATTGAGTGGCAGTAACCGGGTGTAGCCGATGGGAAGGGATAGTTGATTGTGGTTACAGGTATTATGGTATTTCGGTGTGGTGGTTCTGTGGCCCGCCCCGTAGCCCCGGCCGCAATACCAAAACACCACAAAACCGAAATACCGCAACAGCCACCGTATTTCGGCTGAACAACCAACCAATCAATCAACCAATTTCCCTCTCATGCGTTTCAATGATTTAAACTGAAACTGAACAAAACCGGATACAGGCACATGACGGACATTCAGACTTTAGGAGAACTCAAGAAAAGCGGTTACAAACCCCGGACGATCAAAGAGGAACTGCGCAGCAACCTCATCAAAAAACTGCAGGCCAAAGAGAAGATCTTCGAAGGCATTATTGGTTTTGACGAAACCGTGCTGCCGGATATCGAAAGGGCCATCCTTTCCCGCCACAACATCCTGTTGCTGGGCCTCAGGGGGCAGGCCAAAACCCGCATCGCCCGCATGTTGGTAGCTTTAATGGACGAATATGCCCCCATCGTGGCGGGAAGCGAGCTCAACGATGACCCGCTCAACCCCATTTCCCGCTACGCTCACGACCTTATCGCCGAGAAAGGAGAGGACACGCCTGTAGAATGGATCCACCGGGACACCCGTTACGTGGAAAAGCTGGCCACTCCGGACGTGAGTGTCGCCGACCTGATCGGCGATGTGGATCCCATCAAGGCGGCCACCCTGAAGCTGCCCTATTCCGATGAGCGCGTGATCCACTTCGGGCTGGTGCCCCGGGCCCACCGCAGCATCTTCGTGATCAATGAGTTGCCTGACCTTCAGCCCCGCATTCAGGTATCACTCTTTAACATCCTTCAGGAAGGCGACATCCAGATCCGCGGCTTTAAGCTGCGCCTGCCACTCGACATACAGTTTGTCTTCACGGCCAACCCGGAAGACTATACCAACCGGGGCAGTATCATCACGCCGTTAAAGGACCGCATCGAAAGCCAGATCCTGACCCACTATCCCAAGACCATCGATATCGCCCGGCAGATCACCATGCAGGAAGCCAAACTGGCGGAAGAACAACGCTCTACTGTGGAAGTACCTGACTTGCTGAAAATCCTGCTGGAGCAGATCGCCTTTGAAGCGCGCGAAAGCGAGTACATCGATGAAAAAAGTGGCGTATCGGCCCGTCTGACCATTTCTGGTTACGAAAACCTGGTCAGCACCGCCGAACGGCGGATGCTCCTCAACCGGGAAAAGAAAGCCCGCGCCCGCATCATCGACTTCTGGGGGGTGGTGCCCTCCGTAACCGGCAAGGTGGAGCTGGTCTATGAAGGGGAGCAGGAAGGCCCCTATCAGGTGGCCATTTCGCTGCTGAGCAAGGCCGTCAAAAAGGCCTTCCTCGGCCATTTTCCCAACCCCGACAAGCTCAAGAAAGGGGTGCAGAAAGACCCTTACGGGACGATCCGCGCCTGGTTCTCCGGCGGCAATGAGATCGGCCTGCTTAATGACTCCAGCGAGAAGGATTTCCACAAGGCCCTCGATGAGGTGGCCGGCCTTCGCAAACTTGTAGAGAGTAACATCGACGCCAAAGGAGATGATGCCTATACCTATATGGAACTGGCCCTGCACGGCCTGGCCGAATTCAACGTCATTAATAAAGAGGTGCTGGAATCCAGCTTTTCCTTCCGCGACCTGCTGGCCAATATGCTGGACGACGACCTTTTTGACGACGATGATTACGATAATTGATTGAAGGAGAAGTTTTCCTTACATTTACCGGAAGCATTCGGCCATGGCGCCGGGTGCTTCCGGTTTAGTTTCAAGAAAACTCAACTTACATGCTCTTAAAGATCAATCCGGAAAACCCGGAAGGGAGAAAGATCCGCCAGGTAGTGGAAACACTGGAAAATGGAGGCGTTATCATCTATCCGACCGATACGGTCTATGCCTTTGGCTGCGACATCAACGACAACAAGGCGGTGGACCGGATCTGCAAATTGCGGGGGCTTGACCCCCGAAAGGCTCACCTCTCATTGATCTGCAAAGATATCAGCCAGGTTTCTGAGTATTCTCAGCAGATCGACAACCAGATCTTCCGGCTGATGAAAAAGCACCTGCCCGGGCCCTTTACCTTCGTCCTCAATTCCAATAACCAGGTGCCCAAGATGTTCAAAAACCGCAAACGCACCATCGGAATCCGCATCCCGGACAACAACATCTGCATGGACATCGTCGGAGAACTGGGCCACCCTATCCTTACTGCTTCTCTGAAATCCGATGATGAAATACTCGAGTATTTTACGGACCCCATCGACATTTACGAGGACTACAAAAAACTGGTGGACCTGGTCATCGACGGCGGCATAGGCGGCAATGTGCCCTCAACCGTGGTGGACTGCACCGGAGCAGAACCGGTGATCCTCAGAGAAGGAACCGGAATATTGGAAGTTTAGAGTATGTTGGGATTATATCTATTGCGCTGAAATAGCCCCTCCTTTGTTTATAAAATGACAAAAGAATCCCTTGGCAAAGGGGGAAAGCTGGTTATCTTTGTGTCGCTTTTTAAGAATGCACCATTGGAAAAACCAACCGGCTGTTAAACAATCAGCGATCGTATGAAGATAAAAGGATTACTACTGCTGCTCTTTGCCTTTATTCTGAACACCGCCCTGGCACAAAGCGGAGGGACCATCCGCGGAAATGTTTACGATGAGGATACCGGCGAGCCTATCATATACGGAAATGTATTGCTGGAAGGCACCAACTACGGCACCAATACCGATTTTGACGGCTTCTTCAGCATCGGCAACCTGCCGGCCGGAGATTACAGCCTGAAAATTACTTACCTGGGATACGACAGCATCGTTGCTGATATCAAGCTCAAAGAAGGGGCCATTGTTTATAAGAGCCTGTATATGAAACCCAGCGCGGTGAACCTCGAAACCGTCAATGTTTCCAGCCGGAAGGAGCAATCCCGCTCCGATGTCCAGGTGTCCAAGGTGACCGTCACGCCCAAGCAGATCCGCTCCCTTCCATCCACAGGGGGCGAAGCCGATATCGCCCAGTACCTGCCGGTGCTCCCGGGTATCATCGTCTCAGGCGATCAGGGCGGCCAGTTGTATATCAGGGGCGGTTCGCCTGTGCAGAACAAGATCCTGCTGGATGGCATGACCATTTACAACCCTTTTCACTCTATCGGCTTTTTCTCTGTATTTGAGACGGAAACCATTCGCAGCGTGGATGTCCTCACCGGTGGTTTCAATGCGGATCAGGGCGGGCGCATCTCCGCTATTGTCGATATAAAAACCAGAGAAGGGGATAAGAAAAAACTCAGCGGCCTGGTATCTGCCAGCCCCTTCCAGGCAAAAACTCTGATAGAAGGCCCCATTAAGAAGCTTGAAGGGCCGGGAACGGGAAGCATTTCTTTCCTGCTAACCGGGAAGCACTCTTACCTGGACCAAACTTCCAAGGCCCTGTACAGCTATGCAGTGGATACGAATTTCTTTTCCTTCGCCGCCAGGGATACGAGCTTTCAGGATATTAAAAAGTCGGATATCGGCCTGCCCTATACCTACACCGATGTATATGGCAAGTTGTCTTTTCTGGGTGGTAACGGCAGTAAACTCAACCTCTTCGGCTTTAATTTTACCGACCGTTTCAACTTTATCGGCCTGGCTAAGCTGGACTGGCAAACTACGGGCGCCGGCGCCAATTTTACGCTTATCCCGCCCAACTCCAATGTGATCATGGATGGCACGATCGCAATTTCCGATTATGAGATTAAACTGGAGGAGGCCGACGGGCGCCCCCGCAGGAGCGCTGTGAACAGTTACAGTGCCGCCTTAAACTTCTCTTACTTCGGGAGCAACAGCCAGATCAATTACGGGTTTGAGTTTACCGGCTTTAATACGGACTTCGAATTCCGCAATTCACTTGGCGTTCGGTTCCAGCAGCAGGATTTTACCACCGAGCTTGCCGGCTATTTTAAATATAAGCAGAAACTGGGCAACCTGATCATGGAACCGGGGCTGCGCCTGCACTACTACGCTTCCCAGTCGGAAATGTCGGTGGAGCCGCGGCTGGGCCTGAAGTACAACGTCACCGATTTCCTGCGCTTGAAATTTGCCGGAGGCTTCTATTCCCAGAACCTGATCAGCACGGTAAACGACCTGGATGTGGTCAACTTTTTCATCGGTTTCCTGGCAGGGCCGGAGTCCACGCTTTTCCAGCCCGGGACGCGTACCCCCACCAAACACAACCTGCAGAAATCCTATCACGCTGTTGGCGGAATGGAGATCGATCTTACCAATAATTTATTCCTCAATGTGGAACCCTACCTGAAGCGGTTTACCCAATTGATCAATATCAACCGGAACAAGATCAATGAAACGGATCCGAATTTTATTACGGAGACGGGAGACGCCTATGGAATAGACCTCTCCCTGCGCTACGAAAAAAGCAATCTTTACCTCTGGGCAACTTATTCTCTGGGCCGGGTAGTCCGCGATGACGGCGTACAGCAATATCCCACCATCTTCGACCGGCGTCACAATGTCAACTTCCTGGCTTCCTACAACTTCGGAAAAGACAAAAACTGGGAGGCCGGCCTGCGCTGGAATCTCGGTTCCGGTTTTCCGTTTACACAGACCCAGGGTTTTTACGAGCAAAACAACTATTCCGACCTCGTTTTCACCGATATCCTGACAGGGAACTTCGGCCTGGGCACCATCCTTAGTAATGACCTCAACGGCGGGCGGCTTTCCTATTATCACCGCCTCGATGCCTCGCTGAAGCGTACTTTCGAGTTCAGCAAGGACAGCAAGCTGGAAATCACCCTGAGTGTGACCAATGTCTATAACAGGGACAACGTCTTCTACGTGGACCGTGTGACCAACAGCCGCGTTGACCAGTTGCCGGTTCTGCCCAGCCTGGCCGCCCAGTTCTCCTTTTAGGGCAGCAGAACCAGGGTATCGGTTGGCTTTGGCGGAAAAATTTCGTGTTGAAACTTAAGCGGTAAATTCCCTTTACCGCTTAAGTTAATTTACAATAACCCTTACCACCCTTTCCGCCCTTTCTCCGGTTACCCTCAGGAGATAAACCTGCCCTTCCCGGAGATTGGCGGGCAGGTGAAGATTGGCGTCCTGTCCAAACAAACTATACCGCCAGATCATTTGGCCCTGCAAAGAATAGAGTTCCGCATTTTTGAGAGGGCCACCATTCCGTTTTTTGAGGTAAATATTGGCATTGGCAGTAATTGGCTGGGGGAATCGAATTTCAATTTCCTGTCCCGGGAGTGAACCGGCCGTGTTCATAACGTTTTCCGTCTGGAGGAACAGCACAAGGCCGTCATGGTCAGAAGCTCGCTCGGCCAGAAATGGATTATCGGCGTAAGCCAGGGCGTTATCGGCATTGCCACGGCCGTACTGCATGCCTTTCACTTCTATTCCTTCCATGAGGGTGGAAGTCAGGCATTGGTCGAGGATCTGGGCGCTGCCTTCGAAAACGTACGAATAACGCTCCTGCTGGGGCAACAGTTCCGCCTGGTTGGCCAGTGGAGGATCGACAATAGAAACAACCGGATATTGGGCGCCCAGGGAGGGGGTTCCGCTGATCTGATTGGTAACATCGACGTACCCGTCTGAAAACTGGTAAGCATTGAAGTCACCGACAATGATGAGGTTGCCTTCCTGCTGAAGAGACTGGGCCATGTTGGCCACGGAAAGGGATTGCTGATAGCGCTTCGCTTTAACGAAATCGGCATCGGGCCCTTCGATCCCGAGAAGGGAGCGAAGGTGTAGGTTCAATACCCGTATTGTCGTTGGGGGAGAGGTGGGCAACTGCGCTTCGAGCAGAAGAGGCGGCCGGTCATGCAGCCGTCCACCCAGTGTAAAAACTTCATTGGCGCCAAGTTGGCTTACCGTAGCATTTTGAATGCCGGCCCGTATCAGAAAACCCAGGTTGATCTCCCCTCCACTGGGTATCAGGTATGCTTCGTACTGGGTGCCCGGCGCTTCGAGTTCGATGTAATAGGCCAGGTCCCGCAGAACGCTCAGGCTGCCCACCTCCTGCAGGGCAAGGACATCGGGCAGGCGCAATTGCCGGCCAATATAGCGTGCGAGTTTCTGCAGGCGCAGGTTGGTACTGGCTGTATTGGCAAAAAGCCGCAACACGTTGAGGGAACCCACCGTAAATTCTCCTGGCCCCGGATCCCGGACGGTGCGCAGCACAGCGCTGCCGTTCACCGAGTAGGAGAGGGGCAGCGCCAGCCAGAAATCCTGGTCGGCCTCCAGCAGGATGGCGGTTGCCTCTATTTGCGCCCCCGCGCTGATGAAGCGGTTATTGGGGGCATTCAGGCCGTTGGGGTCCAGCCAGAAAATCTCCGGGTTGCCGTCCCATACGGGTAGCCCAGGCAGGCCTGGATACCTGACCCCGGGTTCACGGAATGGCCGCATTGGAGATGTAGTGAGAGGCGTGAGTTCCAGGTTGGAACTGGGGCCGGTAGCCGTCGCAGAGAACTCCACCACCATGTTTTCCAAATGTTCGAGGCTGTGGACAAGAGAAGGGACGGCGGCGGGAAGGCTGTCCCCGAGCCCAACCGGCAGGGGCATCGGGGCCCCGCCTGAGATGAAGGTGATTTCAATATTGGATGAACTTATGCTGGTCGTTCCATCGGTTTCGAGTACGCGCCCGGTAATGGAAACAACATCCCCAATCTGGCCGGGGTAACCTGTATTGACAAGCAGGCCATCCGACGTAAGGGGATTGTTGTCGCTTCGTTCCGGAGGCGTCTGCAGGAAGAAAAAACCATTGCCTTTTGCCGTGACGATATTCTCCTCTGTCGTGACAATATCGAAGGCATAGGGGCTGGAAACTCCCTCTCCTTGTATCTCCCAGATCTCCAGAGATTGGGCTTCCAGGTTATTTGGAATAATTCTAAACAATAGAATCCCAATAATTATTCTGAACTTTGTACTCAACATCGATTTACTCATTTGTTGTAAGAAGAGCAGGGTGCAGGAAGCAACCAGCCCGGGAACAAAGAGGAAGCGCAGGGCCGCCGGGATTATCCGGCCGGGGAGCAGCTCTCCTCGATTGAATTATTATACAGGCGGGCATGGATGCTGCTCTCCATTTTCGTGCCGTACCGTCATCAAATTTTTTGTATGAACAAAACCGAATCCACTTCCATCTTTGATAAAGGGTTAAATCCTATCCTTCAGGCCTCGATCACTTTTGGCGGGGTCATTGTTTTCATCATTGTAGCAAAGTTAGTTAAACTGACCGGCTTGGTCTATGTTCCCGACCGTTTTCCGTGGATGACGGCGGCTTCTTTTCTCCTGCTATTCGCCATATTCAACAGCGTATTTTCTCTTGCGGCGGAAAACATGATGAAATACTGGGGGAAATCCATTTACAGCTACCTCGGCCTGGCTCTCGCCTCCGGTTTTGCTGCTTATCTTTTCTCAGCAATGTCGATTGACGAGGCAGGTTCTTACCGCTGGATCTATATTGTACTGACGATTGGTTATCTCGTATTCCTTTCCATGGTGGCCTTCATGCGGAGGATCGTGGAGTTTGCAGAACGGGAAGAGTGGAACCATCCCAGGATCCGGCGGAACCGGGGCAGAAAAAAACCGGATAACCAGAAAGAGGATGAAGGGTAACAATAAAGGCAAGCCTCCCGAACAACCAGACAATCTGTTCTTTTTGTCCGTTTCCATACATCTCAACAGGATTTTCCTTTAGAGATTTGTTAAACTCCGGCTACAGCTACACCGGAAGGGCCGCATGGCTGTTATTCCAGAAAAATCCAAGTTATGCAATTCAAACACTTTTCCTGCCTGTTGATCTGCCTCTTCAGCCTTTGGGCCTGCAACCAGGCGCAAGAATCGAAAACCAGGAGCGAGCCTGGCCCAACCTCCGAAAACCGCATCTTTCTCAGCCTGGAAGGAGATACCCTGGGCCCGGTGCAAAAGAGTGAGGAAGAATGGAAGGCAGAACTGGATGGCCAGGAATTCAATGTGCTCCGCCAGGCGGGCACCGAACGGGCCTTCACCGGTAAATACTGGGACAACAAAAAAACGGGCGTTTATGTCTGCGCCGGTTGCGGCCTGCCGCTTTTTTCCTCTGAGACAAAATTCAGGTCGGGGACCGGCTGGCCCAGCTTCTGGGCCCCGATCCGGAAGGACCATGTTTGGCTTAAAGAGGACCGGCAGTACGGCATGACCCGGACCGAAGTATTGTGCGCCCGCTGTGGCGGGCATCAGGGCCACGTTTTTGATGACGGCCCCAAGCCTACCGGCCTGCGTTATTGCATCAATTCCGTTTCCCTGGATTTTGTGGAAGGAGCGAAGATGGCGGAAAAGCCCTGAAAACTACTTCCCCTTCGGAAAGTAAACCGGGCGCCGGAAATTGTACTCCTTTATGAAGTCCAGCACCTTCTCTTTTCTTTTGCCACCGGCATTTTCATACTCCCGATACAGGGCCTTGTCCCGCTGGAATATTTCTTCAACCTTTCGGGGTTTACAACGGAAGAATGCCCCGGTATCGAAGTCCAGGATATAGAGCTTTCCGGAGCCTTCCTCCCGTGCCGCTTCATACTTATCACCCGGATTAATAAAGGAGGAATAGGAATCCACCACATCGACTTCCCTGAGCAGGCATATCCTGCCGATGACTTCAAAGCGGTACTGGGCGCCGTAATAAACCTGGCTGCCATCGGAATATCCGAAGATTTCTTTTGGTGACATATAGACGATCTCATTATTGCGGGGAAAGCGAAAATTTTCCTGAGCCAGGAGGTATTGAAAGAACTTGGGAGAACTGCTGTCAATGTCGGTAATAATGTCCGATGGTTTTACCGGATTATTGCTTTTAAAATCCTGGAGGCTGGTATAAATTCCGCGGTTGAACTGAAAGCCCTCGGTATAGCGTATGCTGTCCTGGCCAATAAGTGGGACAGTAAAAAGTATTGCCATCCAAGTGATTATCTGGTTTTTCATCGCGTTCTTTTTTATGTTCAATTGCATCTGAAATACGAATTTCACCTCCGGTAAATTATATTTCTTTCCCCAATTAAAAAATCATTAACGGAAAATGGTTTTTTCGCGTTTATCCTTCAAAAAGGAATGCTTAGATTTACCGGTAAACGGCTCTAAAGACGAAAAAATTCCGATCCATGTACACTACCTTGATTTCGACTGAAGGCCTTGCTCAACACCTGGAAAGCCGGGACTGGGCGGTAATCGATTGCCGGTTCAGCCTTGCTGATACGGAAGCCGGCCGCCGTGCGTACCGAAACGGCCATATTCCCGGCGCCCGTTACGTTCATCTCGATGAAGGGCTTTCAGGCCCTGTTGTGCCGGGAAAAACAGGCCGCCACCCTTTGCCCAACCCCGACGTTGCCGCAATGCGCTTCGAACGGCTGGGCATCGGCAATGATGTTCAGGTTGTAGCTTATGACGATAGCGGGGGCATGATCGCTTCCCGCCTGTGGTGGATGCTGCGCTGGCTCGGCCACGATGCTGTTGCCGTGCTGGACGGCGGCTGGCCCCGGTGGATATCAGAAGGGAGGCCGGTGGAAACGGTTGTTCAGGAAGCAGAGCCCCGGTCTTTCATCCCTCATCCCCGTCCGGGCTTTCTGGTTGATGTCGGTTTTGTGCAGAGCATTCAGGGCCAGCCCGGTATGAAACTGGTGGATTCCAGAGCTGCTGAACGTTACCGTGGTGAAACGGAACCCATAGACCCGGTTGCCGGCCATATTCCGGGGGCACTGAATATGCCCAATGATCAAACCGTTGGCCAGGAGGGGGCTTTTCTCAGTAAAACAGGGCTGCAGGAGCACTTTAAGAAGGTTTTGGGGGATACTGATGCAGAACATACCATCTTTTATTGTGGCTCGGGAGTTTCCGCCTGCCGCAATATACTCGCCTACAAACACGCTGGCCTGGGCGATGCCCGGCTTTATCCCGGCTCCTGGAGCGAATGGATCGCCGACCCGGAACGTGAGGTGGAGCGGGGGAGCAGATGATCAAATAATTACCGGGAATTATCCTTCTTTCTCCTTGGCCAGTTTTGCCTTTCTGGCTTTCTTCTGCTCATTATTGCTTTCATAGATACAGTAATTCTCGTACTTCACCGGGTCGCGTTCCACCCAGATGTCTTTGCCGATGTTGCAGAGGGTGGTTAGTTCTTCGTAGAGTTTGTTGCCTTGTTCGATCCGGCGTTCCACGGAAATATCGCGGTCAGCCACTTTGTCCTGTTGAATATTTACGGCCTTTTCAAAATCGCGGGTGGAGTCTGTAATCCGTTTGATCACGTTCTCGTTCACACCCACATCCGCCAGGAAATCGATCTGCTGGCGGGCCACACGCACCACCCTGCGGCCACAGAATATGAGCTGGGCATCGGTCATGTCTCCCATTTTGGCTGTGCCGAATTTGCGGTAGCGCCCGCTGCGGTTGCTGTATTTCATGGCAACCCGGGTCATCAGGCTGCGAATGGCGGTTTTGAGGTTTTCCGCTGCCTGGTACTTCTTATCGGTAGTGATCATCTGGTCGCCCAGCAGCTCATCATCATCGGGCAGGGCGCGAAACCTATCACACAGGGATTTGAAACCCTTTAGCCGTTCGATGTCATAGCCGTACTGAGTGAATAATTCAATGTCTCTGTGGGCGTATTTAATGCGTTCCATGCACTGCAGATAGAGGTCGGCGTCAGGAAAGTTATACTGGCGGTGGGCACTTTGCTTTTTCATCTTGTCGCTATTTGATGATAAAGCAAATTTATGTCATGTTTTTGATAAAAACAAGTTTTTGCACAGTCGAAAACTTTATGGTTTTATTCGGAGTAATTTTTTACTCAGGTATTATTTTCTTTTCAATAAACCTCCTTCTTAATTTTAACAACCGGCAGATAGAGGGGTGGCCTTTTTTCCTTCAGAGATTGATAATATGTTGTCCCAAATCAGTACTTTACCTTAAGTAAATGGCCAAAATGGTTTGATTGTTGAAATGGCTGGATTGCTCCAGTGGAGCGTTGACTGCCAACCATTTAACAATCCAGCAATTGAACCATTTATTTTTTGATGTTCCTTAACCAAAACGAATAACCTATGAAACCCCGAACTACTTTTTTGTCGTTGGTGCTATTGACAACGATGGCATTTCCTGCCTTTGCCCAGAACCCTACACAAACCATCAAAGGAAGGATACTTGATAAAGACACCCGGCAGCCCCTCATCGGCGCTACGGTAGTAGTAGCCACGGCAGATGGGCGGCCCGGGGCGGTCACCGATACGGATGGAAAATTTGAACTGCCGGGTGTGCCGGTTGGGCGGCACCGCATCGCGTTCCAGTATCTTGGATATGAACCATACCTGGTTGAAGATGCCATTCTGAATTCCGCCAAGGAGCTTTTTCTGGAGGTGGAACTCGTAGAACAGGCGGTCCTGACGGAAGAAGTCGTCATAACGGCCAGGGCCCATGGCAATGAACCACTGAACGAGTTGTCTATGGTCAGCACCCGGTCTTTTTCGGTGGAGGAGACGCAGCGTTATGCCGCCAGCGCCAATGACCCCAGCCGCATGGCCGTTGGTTTTCCCGGAGTGCAGGCCAACCGGGATGCGCGCAGCGACATCATCATTCGCGGCAATTCCGGTATAGGCCTCCTGTGGCGGCTCGAGGGCATCGATATCCCCAACCCCAACCATTTTGCCAGGAAAGGGTCCTCCGGAGGGGGTATCACCATTTTCAGCGTCAGCATGCTGAGCAATTCGGATTTTTCCACCGGCGCTTTCCCGGCGGAATACGGCAATGCTTTTTCCGGCGTTTTTGATATCAAATTCCGAAACGGGAACATGGAGAAAAGAGAATACACTTTCCGCGCCGGTATGCTGGGGCTGGACTTCTCCACCGAAGGGCCCATCAAAAAGGGGAGGAGCTCCTATCTGGCCAATTACCGGTATTCTACCCTTGGTATCCTGGATGCCATGGATATCCGCCTCGTCGATGAGCGGGAGAGCAATCGTTTTCAGGACCTTTCCTTCAAGCTTCAATTCAATAGTGAGAACGGCAGGCACATAACTTCAGTATGGGGGATCGGTGGCCTGAGCGATGAATTTTTTGAGGCAGTTAAAGGAGTTGAGAACTGGGAAACCTATACCGATTACCAGACTCGTGATTTCGATACCGATATGGGGGCGGTGGGCGTCAACCACAACTACCTGATCGATGACAAATCCTACCTTCGCACCGGCCTGGCCGTGATGGGCCAGAAAGTGCTTTTTCGCAATGATACGCTGACAACTGAACTGCAACCGACTAAGGTCAACGATGAACTCTACATCAACAACCGCCTGGTCCTGTCCTCCTATTACAACCGAAAGCTTTCTTCTAAGGCTGCGTTTAAAGGAGGGTTCATTGCCAGCCGTTTATCTTATGACCTTTTCTTTCGTTATTTGTTAGGAGAGGAATACCGGACTTATCTCGATGAAAAAGGGCACACTTTCCTTTTGCAACCCTACGCCAGCCTTCGCCTGCGCCCCCATGTCCGCTGGACGATTAACCTGGGCCTGCATGCCATGTATTTCGATTTGAACGGGGCAGCAAGCCTGGAGCCTCGCCTGGGAATCCGTTACCAGGCTTCGGAAGCGGCCTCTTTCAGCCTGGCTTATGGCCTTCACAGCCGCATTCTGCCCATTGGATCCTATTTTACTCTGGTGCCCAATGGCGCCGGAGGGTTCCGGCAGCCGAATATGGGGCTGAAACTGATCAGGGCGCACCACTTTGTGTTGGGCTATGACCAGTTGCTGGGCAAAAGCCAGCGGCTTCGGCTGGAAGCCTACTACCAGCGATTGTTTGACGTGCCGGTAAGCATTGATCCGGAAAGTACTTTTTCCCTGCTCAACCAGATCGAAGGTTATGCTACCCGGGAGTTGGCCAGCAAAGGTACCGGCTCCAATATCGGGCTTGACATTACCTATGAACAATTCTTTACCAACGGCACCTTCTTTATCGCGGCGGCATCTCTTTTCAACTCCACTTATGAGCCGCTCAATGGGCAAACCTATGATACCCGTTATAACAGCCAGGTACTGGGCTCATTTATGGGCGGAAAAGAATGGCCGGCCGGGGAGCATGCTGTTTTGCAAACCGGATTGAGGATTTTATATAGTGGAGGGCAGCGCATTACCCCTATTCTTTCTCCGGTGCGTGACCCTTTCGACCCGGCGAACCCTTTGCTGGATGAAAGCCGGCCCTTCTCGGTACAGGTTGGGGATTACTTCCGGCCGGATCTGCGGGCCGCCTACCGGCGGGATAACCAGAAAAATGCCTGGTATATCGCTTTGGATGTTCAGAATTTCATTAGCCGGAACAATGATGACGCCCTCGATTACAATTATGATCCGGACCTGGAGGGATGGGTTTTTGGCTTTCAGTCGGGCATCGTCCCCGTTCTCAGTTTTCAGATCGACCTGTAGCCTGGAAAGAAGAAGATAACGGACAATTGGCAGCCTTTAAAAAGGCTACAGAATTTTTTCCCGTTCCCTAAAGCAGGGCGCCCTTTAAGAGAAAAAATGGCCCCGTTAAGTAGATTGGGGCCTTCTTATTACAAAAAAATGCAGTTATTTGAATTGTGAATTACATACAATCCAAATTATTTATGTTCCTGGTGAATGAGTAAGAATTTACTGTTTTTTTGCATCAGGAGCATAAAATAATCCCGTGAACATTTTTCAGGCTGCCAAATATGTGTATCTTTAGGGCGAACATATTTTTATTATAGTCCCAAAAAGTTTAGTTCCATGAACATGAAACCAACACTTGGCAGCCCAACGTGGCAGGAATCCTTATTTTCGCCTCTTAATTCCGAGCCACCTTAACCTCTGCCATTCATAACTCCCAAACGGAAGGATGTATGGTATCCTCCGAAAATGGCCCTGACAGTTACCGTCAGGGCCATTTTTTTATAAAAAACCTTTGAGGTTTCCGAAAAGGTTCAGATTTGGAATTAACCCTTAATCGCCTTTATCCCCGGCAGTTCTTTCCCTTCCAGGAATTCCAGCATAGCGCCGCCACCGGTGGAAACGTGGCTGATCTCATCGGCCAGGCCCATCTGGTTGACCGCTGCAACGGAGTCGCCTCCTCCGACCAGGGAGAAAGCACCATTTTGGGTTGCAGAAGCAACGGCTTCGGCCACGGATTTAGTTCCGTTGGCGAAGTTTTCCATTTCAAAAACACCCATCGGGCCGTTCCACAAAATGGTTTTGGAATTGCGGATCACTTCGGCGTAAGCCTTGCGGGCTTTTTCACCGATGTCCAGCCCCATCCATCCGTCTGGAATGGCAAGGCTGTTGGCGGTATCCTTCCGGGCTGCATTGTCGAACTTGTCGGCTATGACGGAATCTTCGGGCAGCAACAACTGTACGCCTTGTTTTTTTGCCTTTTCCAGCAGCCTGAGCGCCAGTTCCTGTTTGTCTTCCTCAACCAGTGAGTTGCCGACGTTCCCGCCCTGAGCTTTGAGAAAGGTATAGGCCATGCCTCCCCCGATCAGGAGGTTGTTGACAAAGTCGATCAACCGTTCCAGGAGGAGGATTTTGTCAGAAACTTTGGCTCCGCCGATGATGGCAGTGAGCGGCCGTTGCGGGTTGTTCAGCACTTTCTGGGCTGCTTTTACCTCTGCGTCCATAAGGAAACCGAACTCTTTTTCGCCTTTGCCGAAAAACTGGGCAACCGTCGTCGTTGAAGCATGGGCGCGGTGAGCGGTGCCGAAAGCATCGTTGACGTAAACGTCTCCAAGCTCAGCTAGCTGCTTTGCCAGCGTTTCGTCGCCTTTAGTTTCGCCGGGTTCAAACCGGGTATTTTCGAGGACCAGGACTTCTCCGGGTTGCAGTTCTTCTGCCATCTTCCTTGCCTTATCGCCAACCAGCTCGTCGCAAAACTTCACTTTCACACTCAGGAGTTCGGAGAGATGGTTGACGACGTGGTGGAGGGTGAATTTTTCCTTGTCAATGCTGCCATCCGGCAGCAGTTTTCTCGTGGGGCGCCCCAGGTGAGACATCAGTATGGCGGCGCCACCCTTGTCGAGTATGTGCCGTAGGGTAGGAAGCGCCCCCCGGATGCGCGTATCATCTGTGATATTGAAATTGCTGTCCAGCGGCACGTTGAAATCCACCCGGACAAGTGCTTTTTTCCCTTGGTAGTCGATTTGCATGGCTAAGGATTGAATAAATGAAGGACTGAAAGACTGAAGGAGCGTAGCACTGAATGGCGGGGCCCGGAGTATTCAGGGCCTGCCGCCATTCAAGGCTTATGCTATTTTTCGGCCGCAGAATCTTACTTCAGGATCCTTACCGCCAGGTCAGCCAGGCGGGAAGAGTAGCCGGCCTCGTTGTCGTACCAACCTACAACCTTGACTACATTGTCGATGACCATGGTCAGTTCGCTGTCGAAAATACAAGAATGAGAGTTGCCAATGATATCCGTAGATACTATGGGGTCTTCGTTGTATTCGAGGATACCCTTAAGGGCGCCTTCAGAAGCTTTTTTGAAAGCAGCATTGATTGCAGCAGCATCCACCGGATTTTTCACTACTACGGTGAAGTCCGTCACAGAGCCATCAGGAACGGGTACGCGCATTGCATTGCCGTTCAGCTTTCCTTTAAGGTGAGGGAGAACTTCCCCTACGGCTTTGGCTGCGCCGGTAGATGTCGGTACAATAGACATGGCGGCAGCGCGCGCACGGCGCAGGTCGCGGTGTGGGGCATCCACAATGTTCTGGTCTCCGGTATAAGCATGAATGGTGGTCATGAAACCACGCTCTATGGTGCAGAGGTCATCCAGTACTTTGACCATTGGAGCCAGGCAGTTGGTGGTGCAGGAGGCATTGGAAAAGATATTGGAGTCTGTCCTGATCTTTTCGTCGTTTACACCCAGCACGATGGTTGGAATGTTTCCTCCTTTGGCAGGAGCGGAAATGACCACTTTTTTGGCGCCGGCTTCCAGGTGCCAGCCGGCTTTCTCGGCATTGGTGAACAAGCCGGTGCATTCCAGCACCAGGTCAACACCCATTTCTTTCCATGGTAATTTCTTGGGGTCCCTTTCTGCCATGGCAGTGATGGTTTTGCCATTGACATACAGGTTGTCATCATCAGAGGAGACCGTACCATTGAATTTGCCCTGGACGGAGTCGAATTTTAACAGGTGCGCAAGGGTTTGGTTGTCGGTCAGGTCATTGACAGCTACGACCTCGACTCCTTCTTTGTTTAACAGGTTGCGGAACGTAAGCCTTCCGATGCGGCCGAAGCCATTGATAGCAATCTTTTTGGACATGGTTTTATGTGATTTTGTATTCTGAAAATTTTCCTGGCTAAAACTCAGGAAATAGATCGTTGGTCTCGTTTATCAGGTACGATGCACATTTGTGATCGCATGCAAATATCCATTGTCTTCTTCCGCTCCCTCAGTTATACTCACTTAGTGTAAAAATAACAATAATCGCGGCGCATTCGTTGCTCAATGGGGGTTATATTTTTCATTTTATGAACCATTTTATGTCCATAAGGGTTATGAAACCTGTATTTCTTTTAATCGGACCACAAAGGTAGAAAAAAGTTCGCCGAATATATTTTGCTTTTTTTAGAAAGAACCTATATTTGCATCCGCTTTAGGGAAAAAGTTTCCTGAATTCAAACAATCGGCCCGTTCGTCTAGGGGTTAGGACGCAGGATTTTCATTCCTGAAACACGGGTTCGATTCCCGTACGGGCTACCAATTTAGAGGTGAAGCGCAAAGCGTTTCACCTTTTTTTATTTCGGACGGGCTACCTTCAGGTGGCCCGTAATTTGCGCCGCCCTCCCTCTTTTCTTTTGTGGCTATCAACCTCCCACGGCTCCAGGAAAAATGGGAAAAACTGAAGACAGAATAGGATGTTTGACAAAAACCTAGCACCAGGCCTTACCAACACTGCTCCGACAGGCTCTTAGTGGTGGCATAATACCTATTGGAAACCTTTGAGGTTTCCGAAACCTCAAAGGTTTTTCCGGGCCGGTTGAATTTTACTCCAAATACCGGATCACATACTCCAAACTCTGGCGGTGAAACTTAACGCTGAACCCCTTAAACTGCAGGCGTACTTCAGGGTTGATGTGTTTGCTCAGCGCTTTGGTGTCAAAATCTGTTCCCTGGTGCTGGCCGATAAAATCAGGGAAACACTGTTTGATCACAAACTCGGCGTGTTCATAACCTTCAGGGTAGGGGCTGCCTTCCTTGGGAGCGGGCAATTCCAGGCACCAGATCCGGCGGTTTTTGTATATGATTGGCTCCTTCAGCCTGAAGGCCGCAATGGGCCGGCCGCCAATCTCCTTTTCGGAGAGCAGATCACCCAGGCCGGAAAGCGCCCCTTTCAGCTCCTCGTACCGCTCCCGGCTCTCCACCCGGTAGCAGAGGTGGTCCAGCTCGTAGATGGATACCTCGATGTTTTTTTCTTTCAGGGCAGCAAATAAGCGATCCAGAAAAGCGGTGGGGTCACCGAGTAGGCCATAAATGGGATGCATAATCCAAGTGTTTTAATTGATTTCCTGTTTTTTCTCACAAATAGGCACACTTTCTCGCCCAACAATCCAACAATCCACACTCCAACAACTACAACTCATTCCCCTTCAGCAAATACCCCACCCGCATCAGCCCCAGTTGCGACAGGGCGTCCGTGATCTCCCCGCGGAAGACCATCTCCAGCGCTTCCCGGAAAGGGACCTTTTTCACCCGCAGGTCTTCGGTCTCCTCCGGAGCCGCTTCTCCGAACCGGAGGCCCCGGGCGAGGAAAACCATTCCGGTTTCGTCCGTCACGGAGTTTGAATTGTGTAAGTCAAGTATCTTGGTCCATTCCCGGGCCCGGATACCGGTTTCTTCCATCAATTCTCTTCTGGCGCTTTCCAGTGGGCCTTCGAGGCCGATGGGGCTGCCGCCCTCCGGTATTTCCCAGGTGTACTTTTTGAGGGCAAAGCGGTATTGCCCCACCAGCCATGTGTTTTCTTCCTCATCCAAAGGAACGATGCCAATAGCGAGGTTTTTGAAATGCACCAGGCCGTAAATGCCATCCGTCCCGGTTGGGGTGATGACCTCGTGATGGGTGACCTGTATCCAGGAGTTATCATATACTACTTCACTGGAGAGCGTTTTCCATGGGTTTTGCATAATTTTTTTCTGCAAATAAAAACCATCTGTCCGAAAAGCGGGCAAAGAACTCGGAAAATGGCGTTATTTCGCTACTTTCATTGAAAATAGACGCTTCAAAACACCTGAGTTTATGACATCATCATTAGACCGGCGGTTGAACAAGATGGATCAGCGCCTCCAGCGCCTTCTGGACGAACTTTCCAATTATGACAATGAAATCCTCAACAACAAGCCTGCCGACGGTGGCTGGTCGGCCCTACAGGTCATGCATCATCTGATCCTGGCGGAAGAGGGCTCCGTAAAATACGTCCGGAAAAAACTGAGCTTTGACCCGGAATTGAAATCCGCCGGCCTTATGAGCGCCTGGCGGGCCTCCCTGTTGAATTTCTACTTTATCCTGCCGTTCAAGTTCAAGGCGCCTCCCGGGGTGGGAGATGATGTATTGCCGGCCCAGTCTGATTTCAGGGAAGTCTCGGGGCGCTGGCTGGCTAACCGAAAGGAGCTGCGTTCATACCTGGAAAACCTTCCGCCGGAGTTGTTCGGAAAGTCCATTTACCGCCACCCCTTTGCCGGCCGGATGAGCCTGGAAGGCATGGTTCGGTTCTTTGACGGGCACTTTGAGCGGCACCGCAAGCAGATCAGCCGCGTGTTGGCTGAAGTGGGGCGGTAGGTAGTTTATCGGTTGGTGGTGTATGGTAACTAATCAACCCGTCAACCGATCAACTCAACAAACTTAAAACAACACCCCCGCAATGGCGGCCGTGAGGAAACAGGCCACCGTGCCTCCGATCAAAGCCTTGATACCGAACTCAGTAAGGGTTTTGCGCTGGCCGGGGGCTATAGCGCCGATGCCGCCGATCTGTATGCCGATGGAGGCAAAATTGGCGAAGCCGCAGAGGGCATAGGTTGAAATAAGCAGAGACTTGTAACTCATCTGATCTTTTAAGCCTTCCAGTGCAGCGTAAGCAAAAAATTCGTTGAGGGTGGTTTTCAGCCCCAGCAATTGCCCCACCAGCAGGATGTCGTTCGAATGTACCCCTAACAGCCAGGCAACCGGAGCAAAAATGATACCGAGGAGGTATTCCATATTGAATCCCTCAAAGCGCCCGTCTGTCTGTTGCACCACATAATCGTTCAGCCCCGACCAACTGCCTACTCCGTTGATCAGAATGTAGTTGAGCATGGCGATAAAAGCGGTGAATACCAGCAACATCGCCCCCACATTGACAGCCAGGCGCAACCCGTCGGTAGTTCCCCGGGAGATCGCATCCAGTAAGTTGTTGCCTACATCCTGTTTCGGGATGTCCAGTTTTTGATGTTCCATATCGACCTCCCTGGTCTCCGGGAACAACATCTTCGCCGCAACGATGGCCGCCGGAGCCGATATGATGGATGCGGTGAGCAGGTGGGTGGCGAACAGCTGTTTTGCCACAGGGTCAGAACCTCCAAGAAAACCGACATAGGCGGCGAAAACTCCGCCGGCAATCGTAGCCATGCCGCCGGTCATCAGGCAGAGGATTTCCGATTTGGACATATCTTCCAGATAGGGCTTAATGACGAGGGGAGCTTCTGTTTGCCCGATGAAAACGTTGGCGGCGGCGGCCAGGCTTTCTGCCCCTGTGAGTTTCATGGTGCGCGTCATCAGCCAGGCAAAGCCTTTGATGATTATCTGCAGGATGCCCAGATAGTAAAGGACGGAAGAAAGAGCAGAGAAAAAGATAATGGTCGGCAAAACCTTAAATGCGAAGATGTAGCCTACTGTTACCATACCTCCCGATATGCCATCGCTGACCTGAACAACTTCCGGCCAACTGCCCAGTACGAAATCGGCGCCGGCTTCAGTAAAATCGAGGACAACAACGAAAAAACTGGCGATGAAAGCGAATGCCGATTTTACCAAAGGAACCTTTAAGATGGCAATTGCCAGCACTACCTGCATGGCCACTCCAACACCGATAACCTTCCATTGGATAGCCTTCCGGTTGGCGCTCAACAGATAACAAACGCCAAGCAGTACAAAAACTCCCAGCATGCCGCGCAGTAACCCTACGAGAAATTCCATGGTCAATTTCTTTTGAGGGGGTGGAAAGGAGACAGCCATCCACACGCCCGTGTAAGCGAACGTCCAAAAGTAATAAAGTTTTACCTTTTCCCCCTTTCCGACTTCCGCTTTCAAAATACTACCTTTGTGAAAACCAGCACTGCGGCATTTATGAAACCACTGATAATCGGGATAACAGGAGGTAGTGGCTCCGGGAAAACTACTTTCATCAACCACCTTCGGGAAAGGTTTTCCCGGAAGGAACTCTGCATCATTTCTCAGGATGATTATTACCGGCCCAGGGAGGAACAGCACAAGGACGATCTCGGGGTACGCAATTTCGACCTGCCGGAGTCCATCGATAAAAAGGCTTTTGCCGGGGACCTCGCCCGTCTGATTGCCGGAGAAGCGGTTCAGCGGCAGGAATATACCTTCAACAATTCCGCAGTTAAACCCCGCATGCTCACCTTTCTGCCCGCCCCGGCCATTATCGTAGAAGGGATTTTTGTATTCCATTTTAAAAAGATCCGCAACCTGTTGGATGTGAAAGTTTTCCTGCACGCCAAGGAAAACCTCAAAGTGATCCGCCGCATCAAACGGGACCAGGTGGAGCGCAATTACCCTCTGGATGATGTGCTCTACCGTTATGAACACCACGTATTGCCTACCTTTGAACGGTATATCAAGCCTTACATGGATGAAGCAGACCTGATCGTGAACAACAATCAGAAATTTGACTGGGGGCTGGAAGTCCTGTCCGGCTATTTGCGCCACCACCTGAAGAAATACGGGAGCCTGAACGTAGAGGAGTTGCCGGCCCAAAAGCGCTCGGAATGAATCCGGAAAGGTATAACCTGGTGATCGCCTGCCTCCTGCGAGCGTTATTGTTCCTCTCTTGCACTTTGCCCTGTTCGCTTGCCGCGCAGTTTCGCCCTGGCAACTGGCTGGCCGATGCCCGTGGGCTTTACACCTACTCCCGCCTTACGAGTAATGAACAACGGCTGTATGAATATGGTGTGGAGGGAAAATTTCATTTCTTTCCCCTTTCCCGCCTGGCAATAGGGTCCAGGTTGTCCACCTCATACCTGGCTCTTGATGGCAACTTCTTCCAGGCTTATGACCTCCGCTTTTTGATAGAACCACAGTTGCGTTATTATTGGAATGCTACGAAATGGCCAATTTTTATTCAGGCCGGATATGCCTGGAGCAGAATAGAATTGGGGCTTCCTCTATCCGGGAGCGAAAGCCAAACGGCGAATGGTAGTGGCGCCTCGGTAGGTTTGGGTGGTAATTTTCCCCTGGCTCCGTCGGTAAACTTTGAAGGCCTTTTTCTATTCCGCTATCAGGAGCAGGAAGATGCACAAAATCCTGAAATAGTGTTTTTCACCAGGAGCCTGCAAGGCCGCGCGGCCTTGCGCATCCTGCTGGATGGAGAAGCCAGCCGCCCTTCCTGGTGGGGGCCGGGAGAAAAACCTTTTCGGGCCTCCAGTTGGTTTATCGGGGGCAACTTTAAGGGAGGGCTGGTTTTTAACAGTCCTAATACCTTTGCTTTTTCCGTACTGGGTGGGGTTTTCCCCGCCAACCGCTTTGCCATGGGCATGGGTATAGGGTTGGAGAGAGCATCTGAGGAGCAAATGGGAGCACCGGGCCTCAATTCGCAGATTGAACCCTTTCTTCGCTATTACCTTCCCTTGAGTAACAGCATGGTGGCTTTCCCAACTGCCGGCTTCAAATGGGGCCGAAGTGAAGAGCTGAACAGTTTCAACCTGGAAGCCTTCCGCTTCCGGACCTGGCAGGTGGGAATGGGCCTGGGCCTTTTTATTTCCGAATTCTCCGCCCTGGAGCTGATCCTCAACCTGGCCGGCAGAAATGTAAGCCCCAACAATGCCGCTCCGGGCCGCAATTTTGACGTTTCTTTTTCCCTGTCCGCCGGGCTGATGACGTTTTGGTATAAGTAGTTGATCGTTGCCTGTTGTTTGTCGTCAGACAACAGGCAACGATCAACTTGCAAAAAGCCCTTAATTCGCTTTTACCATCTTCACGGTTTCCACGGGCTGTCCGTCTGCTTCCAGTTTCACCCAGTAAATGCCGTTGGGCAGATCCTGGCCAAGCTGTACCTGCCCTTTCTGGCCGGCGACTTCCCGTTGCTGGAGCTGCTGCCCGAAGGAATTATATACCCGAAGGACAGCACTGCCGAACGGTTCATTGATCTCATACGCCAGGGTCGCCGTTTGTCCAAACGGGTTTGGAAATACTTTTACCCTACTTTGAGCAGAAAGATCATCTAAACTGTTGATGGGTTCTCCTTCTTCAACCAGAATGTGGTCAACGGCAGCTTCCACCCAATTGCCGTTGGCGGCATCGTCGGCTGTCTCAAATATGAGCCGTACATTATCGGTCAGAGATATATAGTCGATGAGCATGGTCTCATTAAGCGGCCTCCAGAAGCTTAGAGAGGAAGTAATATTGTATAACTCGACTTCATCGGTGCCGTTGGAAACGCGGATGGAGAAATAGTCATTCGGCTGGCCGAAAGGGCCGCCGTTGAAGAACCAGAAATCGCCGGTGAGTATGGGGTTTTCGTAGCCGGTGAGGTCCATGGGAGGCGAAGTGAGGATCACTTTCCCGTCGTCAACGTCAAAATTGCCAGGCTGGCCTCCGCCGATACCCGTTGTATAACATTGCGTGCCCAGGTCATTGGGATAATCCCCATCGGGGCTGACGAATGCCCCCTGATTGGTCGTTGGAATGGGTTCACCCAGTTCCCAGAAACCGGCAGTCGCGCCTTCGTAATCGGTTGTCCAGCCGTAATCGAAGAAGAAATCATCCTGATATCCTTCGGCAAGTTCAATAGTTACAGTGGTATTTCCGGACAAGACGACATCATCAACCTGTGCATACTGATAACCCCAGGCTCCGGCGTAAATCGTGTAAGTATCTTCGACTACCTCGGAAAAAGCGAAGTTGCCGGATGCATCGGCAGTTGCTTCGTAATTGAAAATATCTCCTACCGCCAGTATTTTCGCTCCTGGGACAGGTTGGCCGTCGGCGCTTCGGACGGCCTGTCCGGTAAGGGCAAAGGAACCGATCGGGGCGAGTTCTACTTCCAGCTCCAACAGAACGCCGTTTTCCAGATCGACTGCAATGGTTTTGGTTTGGTAGCCAAGTTTGGAGAACGTAACGTTGAAGGTGCCGCTGATGGCCTGGCCGGTCTCGAACTTACCGAAAGCATCGGTCGTGCCCAGGTTGGGCTGTTCGGAATCGATAACGACCTCCACATCATTGAGCAGTGCTCCGGTGAGGGAATCGGTAACGACTCCTTCCAGCCAGCAGGCGCGCACAAAATTGGGCTGGAGGACGAAAAGGCCGTTAGTTTGGTCAGTAACCAAAACCGTTTGAGAAGGGAAGAAAGGATAAAGCCCCCAGGCGCCATTGTACCCCCCGTTGCCACCGAGGAAGGTATCGAAATTGCCGACCTCGATGAGGTTGGTGGGGCGGGAAGCATCGACCACCCGGCCGCCATCAGAATAGTAGGAAACCAGGAGGTAATTATTCCAGACATGGACGTTATGCGGGATCACTCCCTGATTGATCGTGCCGATGGGGCGGTACTCGTCCAGTTCTTCTATATTGTTCAGGTCGGTAATGTCATACGCAGCAACCGGAGCATCGCCGCGTTCGTCGGTGGTGAATGCCACGGTTTCCTCATCATTTACCCAGATGTTGTGGGTGAAGCTGAACGGCGTTTGCTGAGTGGCGAGTAGCTGGATGTCATTTTTATTGGACACATCATAAATGGCCATGTTCCCTGCATAGATCTCCGAGGAGTACATGATGTTGCTTTTGGCATAGACATCGTGGGCATAAACGGAAGGGCCGGCGCTCACAAACTGAGGCTCGCCGGTTTGGGTATCGACATTGAGAATGAGCATGCCCCCTGCATTGAGGTTACAACCCGCAAGGTAGCAATAGCCGAATTCATCGATGTAAAGGTTGTGGCAGGACGACAGGGTGCCCAGGTTGGGTAAGTTTGGCGTCCATTCTATGTAAGATACGTTATCGGGAAGGCCCGACATGTCGATGACCAGCAGCCCGTTGCTGGTTTCATTGGTGACGTAGGCAAAATGGCCCCACGTTTTAATATCTCTCCAGGTTGAACTTGGCCCGGGAACGAAAGCGACTTCCTGAGCGTCTTCCGGGTTCTCCAGGCTGACGATGGATACTCCGTTGCGAAGCCCTACAATGCCATATTCGATTCCGGAATTTTCATCGTACCAACCCCAGACATCGTTCAGAGATTGGCTGTAATTGACCTGCGAAAGCAGCGTCATATTGAGTTGTGCATTTCCGGATTGCCAGAGTGCAGCAATAAACAGTAAAAGAAGAGTTCTTTTCATAACGATTTGAATGTGATTGACTTGTATTATGTAATGAGACTGAGGCAGGTTTTTTCAAGGGCACACAAATATATAACCTTTTATGGCCTTTAGATGGTTTGCCTTCTAGGCACCACCGCAATTGTTATCCGGCTGACACATATCAGGCGGGCGTCTTCATCTCTGATCTCGATGTTCCAGACGTGCAGGCTGCGGCCGACGCGCACTGGTTGAACCCTGCCGGTAACAAAGCCCCGGGTTGCCGGCCGCAGGTGGTTGGCGTTGATCTCAATACCGACAGCGGTTTCTTTGTCCGTATCTTTAATACAGAGTACCGAAGCGACACTACCTAACGTCTCTGCAAGTACGCAGGAAGCACCACCGTGGAGCAGCCCCATGGGTTGAATGGTTCTTTCATCGACCGGCATCCTGGCCTCGAGAAAATCTTCTCCGGAGCCGGTAAACTCTATCCCCAGATGGCTGGTCATGTTTTTAAGGCTCATTTGGTTGAGGGCTTTCATACTGAACTCTTGTTTCCAGATCATCGGTTTTCAGATTTGAAGAATTTAGAGAGAAAAACAGGTTGGACAAGTGATTTATGACTTTTTCCGGCGGGTTTATTACCTTCGGAGCAAACAAAAATTGTGATGAAGATCTATCATAACCCCCGTTGCCGAAAGAGCAGGGAAACACTGGCCATTCTTGAAGGAAAAGGTGTGAACCCTGATATTGTTTTATACCTTGAAACTCCTCCCGGCAGGGAGGAACTGAAAAATATCCTGAAAATGCTGGGTATTAAAGCTTCCGGCCTTGTCAGGAAAGGTGAAAAGATCTACAAAGAAAATTTCAAAGGAAAATCCCTGTCGGAAGAAGAGTGGGTGGACGTACTGGTGGAAAACCCAAAGCTCATCGAGCGGCCTATTGTTGTAGAAGGTAAGAAGGCTGTTATCGGCAGGCCTCCGGAAAAGGTGCTGGAATTGTTATAATGGAATCAAATTGTATCTATTTATCTTCTAATGGCTAACTTAAAAGTCTTCGCAGTACTTGTACTGGCCTGTGGTTTGATGGCTTGCCGGGAGGAAGCTGCCAACCGGCAGGGATGGCTTGACGATCGGCTCTTCGAGAGCATTCGGCTCGGCGATATGGAGTTGGCCGACTCCTGTCTCCAGGCAGGGGCACGGCTGGAGGCTCGAAATGCAGAGGGCGCTACGCCGCTGATCGCTGCAGCCAGTAGCGGACGAAGAAATATTGCAGCTCTGTTGCTGAACAGAGGCGCAGATGCACAGTGTCGGCGGGAAGGCTATTATGGCAGTACAGCCCTTATGGAGGCCGCCACCAGCAATGATACGGCTGTGGCCCGCCTTCTGCTGGAGCACGGTGCGGATGTGAACCGGCGCGATACGTTTGGCGACCCGGCTCTCAATTGGGCGGCTTATTATGGACACATTGGTTTTACCCGTCTTTTGCTGGGATGGGGGGCCAGTTGGGAAGTGGCCAGCCGGCATGGTACGGCTATTGACATTGCTATAAAACAATGGAACCTGCCGCTGGCGGAGTTTTTCATTCAGCAGGGCGCCGGCCAGGCATTGGGCAGCAAAGCGAGCCAGGGCCTGATAGAGGCTGTTCGCAGTAAAGATCTGGGCGATGCCCGTTACTGGCTGCAAAATGGCGCCGCACCCGGACAGAAAGATGAACTGGGAACCCCTGCTCTTATCTGGGCCTCTGCCCGGGGAGATTATGAAATGGTAAACCTGTTGCTGAACCACGGAGCTGATCCTGATGCCTTCAACAGAGTAGGCCAGACGGCTTTGGCAGCGGCCGCCCGGTTCGGGCATCCGAACATTCTGCGACTGCTGCTGGAGTTCGGCGCCGGCCCCGATGAAGCGGGGGAAAACTATCAGCTTACTCCTCTGATCAGCGCTGCCATGGGCGGGCATGCCGACTGTGGCCGCCTCTTGCTGCAAGCCGGCGCCAGCCCTGATATCCCGGACGCCATCGATGGCTATACTCCGCTCATGTTTGCCGCAACTTACAACCACCCTGAGATGGTCCGGCTTTTGATCGAATATGAGGCCAACCCTTACATCAAATCAAAAGACGGCACCGGGATTTACGAATTGATCAGTTTCTCAGCCAACCCGGAGATCGCCAGGATGATCGAAGCTTATGTATTGAACAGGCAATGATGAAAAACGGACGGTACATACAGGTATTCGAACACCAGCAGATCAGGGTGGGAGAGGAGGTGCAGGGCGGCATATTCACGGAAGCTGACTTTGATATTCTTACCCACCAGCCTGGCTTAAGAGAAGAGAAATACTATTCCGTCCTTCATCGTGGGGTCAGGTTTTCCAGTTATGTCGGTGTGATTCAGGCCGGGGAACTTACCATCGAGATCCTGCCTAAAGCAAGCCACCCGGGCCAGCAGGATTACCAGCTTTGGCAACAGGTTTTGCTCGATATGCTCAAAGCCTGTCGCCTCATCAAAGTCGAACACCTTTCAACTGCCGGACTCAGCCTGCGGCCCAATTCCATTCTGGACCTCTACATAACCATCTTTCTGGAAGAAACAGAAGGCTTGTTGCGGCAGGGGCTTACGCGGGAATACTCCCGCCATAAGGGCAATCTTCCGGCATTAAAAGGCCGGTTGCTGTTCCACCGCCAGATCCAGGAAAACCTGGCCCATGCAGAACAATTTTACACGGAGCATGGACGCTATGGGTACGAACACCTTTTCAACCGGATCATCAGCAGCGCCCTGAAGGCTCTACGCCACTTTTCACTTGCGCCGCCCCTGGAAACGAAGTTGCAGCGCCTGGCCCGGCAGTTTCCGATGCTGCCTGTTGTCGATTTGCGGCTATTGGAGTGGGAACAACTGCCTTTCGGCCGTAAAACAGAACGGTACCGGCAGGCGGTGGAAGCTGCCCTGATGTTGCTCCGGCATTATCGCCCTGATATCCGCGCCGGGCGTCATCCGCTGATTGCCATTCTTTTTGATATGAACCTGCTTTTTGAAGAATACGTCTTCCGGCAACTGGCCGGCCTGAGAAAGGAAGGCCTGCAGGTGTACCGCCAGGCCAGCCGCCCTTTCTGGCAACGCCGCTATCTCCGGCCCGATATCGTCCTGGAATACGAAGATAACCGATATGTCCTGGACACTAAGTGGAAAGTTCTGCGCCGGGCCAGCCCAAATATGGAGGACCTGCGGCAGATGTTCGTATATACCCGGTATTTTGATGCCCGGCATGGAGTGCTGGTGTATCCGCAGGTGTATGGGCTCGAAGGGTTGCCGCCGGTTCCCTATTCAAAAGCTCCTGCCTCTGCTCCTGAAGCAGACTGCCGCGTGGCTTTTGTGGATATTATCCGCGACGGCCATTTGAACCGGTCATTGGGCAGGGATATCCTCACCGGCCTGGGGCAGGCATAGGCAGGAAGAGCCCATCGAATCATTCTGCCTGAAAGGATTCCACAGGCTTGAAAAGCTTGCTGTATATACCCGAAGAGTCACTTGCGAAGTAGGTTTCCGGGTTGTAATTTGAAAAAATGACAAATGGTTTTTCCCGGGTAGTATCCCTGTAAACGGTGATGCGGAAAGGCTCTTCTATATTGTTGCCGGAGATCGTCAGCTGTTGTTGTGGATACTGGCCGGCGGACAGCTCGTCAAAATCATCTGCGAAGGTTGTTCCGGAAAGGTTCCGCAACACGTTAAGGTAATTTTCTACTTTCATAGAGTCCAAAACTATCCCGTCGGTGGCCCAGCCGTCCATGGTTTTCTGGAACCGGAGCAGGGAATCTCCAAGTTGGTACTCAAAAGCGTTGACTTCCATTTCCTTTTTCATTTTGAGGAGGTTCTTATTGCGATAGCTGTCGAAGCCCTGCCCCATGCTGAGCACCTGCATGCCTTCAACTGCGTAGGTCTCGTTCTCTCCACTGAGGCGAATGAAAGAGGTAATAATGGGTTGCTGCTGCTGCTGAAATTGCATGGGTTGCTGGGGCTGGGGAGCCTGTTGGAAGTCGAATTTACCGATGATGAAATCTTCTAACAGATCGCCTCCACCGCCGTAAACCTGTATGCGTGTGCCGGCGCTGTCAACTACCTGGTATTCGGCCCACTTGTCCTTACTTTTGGCTGCAATGCGTTTGGTTTTGATCAGGCTCAGGTTGCCCAGAAGCGACTGAATAGCACCCTGAGAAGCTTTGGTGCTCAGAGCATCCCGGGTGGCAATCCACTGCCCGCCTTCTTTTTTGAGGGTGAATGGCGGTTCTTCGCCCCGGGGAGAAATCGTAATGGAACTTACCGCTGCCGTATCCACCTGGATCAACTCGGCCTTAAAGGTCGTTTTCTTGTTTCCGGAAAATAGCCTGGACAACCCGTAAATGGCGAGCAGGGCTACAAGAACAATGAGCAGGATCTTGTTATTCATGATATCTGCTGTTTTTAACGGTTTGGGTAGTTTTTAGGTTTTGTGGTGTTTTGGTTTTGGGGTTTTATGGTTTTGCGGCCATTTATTTCTGTTTATTGGTGGCGTGGAATAAGCCGGCCGGCGCCATCAGGCTAACAATACAACCATTTAACAATATAACCATCCGGCAATATAGCCCTCCAACAATCCAACAATCTTACTCAAACATACCTTTCCTGCATCCTCCGGAGGCGACGGTTCCGCTGTTGTTGCACGCGGATAAAGCCATAGATCAGCACCAGCAAAATAGGCAGGCCGAAGTTCAGATACTTCAGGAAGGTACGTTTGCCGCTGGCCTCATCACTGAGATATTCCTGTTCGATAGGCCGGGAAGCGACCCCTTTCGTCCGCAGTTGGATCAGCCCCGTATCGTCGGATAGCCAGTCGATGCTGTTGACCATCAGGCTGATGTTATCCCCTCCCTGCCGGCCTTGCCTGGAGACGGGGAAGTCGCCATCTCCGAACACTACAATGCGGGAGAAGGTATTTCCCACGAGATTCCCCTCCAGCACTCCTCCCACGGTGAGGTTGCTCATGGGAAAATCAGCGTCACTCCACTGCTTGTTGATGTCAAAGAAAACCGGAGGGTTGGCAATGCCCGATTTGACCGAAGTCTGTGCTATGGGTGTGAAACGGGCGGTGGAATCGCCGACAAACCGCACCGGGCTGGCAAAACTGAGTACAACCTGTTCCAGCCCCTGAGTAATGGGGTGATCCGGAAAATTGCTGATAACCGGGAGATACGGAAACTGAACCGCAGTATTGAAAGTGAGAAAGCCCTGTTGTTGCCTGACCTGAACGGAGCCGCACTGGGCATCGATAATAAAACTTCCGGAGACTTCAACCCCCTTTTGCCGCAACCAGGTTTCCAGGCCGGTGCTTATCGCTCTGCCCTGGGCATTCTGAAGGTCGCCCTCCACCGTATTCAAGGCCACAAAGAGTTGCCCGCCCCGGCCGAGGTAGTCGTCCAGTTTGGAGAGCTGTTCGGCCGGGATGGTGTCGCTGGGAGCTACAATGGCAATGGCCCGGAACCGGTCCGGAATATTGGGCTCACTGGCCAGGTCCACGTTTTCGACACTGTACAGGATACTGAGAGATTGCACCACCTGCCCCAGGTCCGACTGGGAAGGTTCTCCATGGCCCTGCACCAGCCCTACGGAAGGCTTGTCCTTTACCGCCAGCTTTTTTATACTGGTCGAAAGCTCGTATTCTATCGCCGCGCCGGGCTGAATGAAAGGGATCGTCTCCTTCTGGTTGCCCATCTGAATGACTGCTCCGAGAAATGCTTGCTGTTGCTGTGCCTGGTCTTTCTCCCGGACGGTGATCATCACCGGCTGTATTCCTTCCTGGGCGGCCTGTTGTTTTTCCTCGTCCTCATCCGGGTTGATGAATTGGTAATCCACATAGCCTTTCGAAAGGTTGGCGTATTCCACGAGCATTTCCTGAAAGTCCCGGCGCGCCTTTTCGATGTTGGGAGGCATGTTTTCCGAAAAATAGGCGGTAACGGTGACCGGCTCCTCCAGGTTGCGCAAGATGTCTTTGGTGGCCTGGCTGAGAGTGTATTGATGGTTTTCCGTAAGGTCGAGCCGGAAGAACAACTGTTGGGAGATCAGGTTGGCCACGATGATGATGGCCGTTATCAGTAGTATGGATACGACAGTTTTATTTTTCATGGTGCGATTAGCTTCGTTTGGAAATGATGAGTTCTGAAAGCCCCAGCCCCAATACGATGATCGAAGCAAAATAGATCAGGTCTTTGGAATCGATCACCCCCCGCTGAATGGATTGAAAGTGGTACTGGAGGCTGAGATTCCGGAAGAAGGTGCCCATTGCCCCCTGCGTATTGGACGCCATTACTTCGAACAGGATATGGAAAAAGACCCCGATCAGGATCGCCAGCAGAAAGGCCACGATCTGGTTGCTGGTGACACTGCTGGCAAAAAGCCCGATGCTGATATAGGCTGCACTCATCAGGAGCAACCCGAGGTACCCGGAAAGGGTGGCGCCGTGGTCAATATCGCCCAACTGGGCCACCGTAATATAATACGGTATGGTGAAAGCCAGGGCAATACAAACCATGAGGAAGCAGGCCAGGAACTTCCCGACAATGAGCTGGCGGTTGGAAACGTCTTTGGTGAGCAGAAGCTCGATCGTCCCGGCTTTTCGTTCTTCAGCGATCTGCCTCATGGTCAGGGCGGGCACAAAGAAGAACAAGGTCCAGTAAGCGATGCTGAAAAACACCTGCAGGTCAGCCTGTCGGCGGAAAAAGATATCACCCTGCCCGATGAGTTCCAGCGGGTCCCAGGTAAACAGGCCGCTCAGCCCCAGGAAAGCAATAAGGATAACGTAAGCGATCAGTGAATCGAAAAAGGAACTCAACTCTTTTTTGGTAATGACCCAAATCGGATGCATAGCCTTCTAATTTTATGGAACGAAGGAATGGATGATTGAAGGATTGATTATCATTCATTCCATCATTCCTTCATTCCACATTCCTTCTATCATTCAATCATTTCAAAGTCAGGTCCCGGAAGATATCTTCCAGGCGGGTTTCGAAGGGGATCATCTCATGGAGGACCCATTGCTGGCGTACGCACAGTTCGAAAACCGGTTGGTTGGACAACTGCTCGGGTTGGCTTTGTAGTTCGAAGCGCCGTTTGTCGGCATTGAGGATGTCAACGGCAGAGACCGTCGGCAGGTTCTTCAGTTTTTCAAATACCTCATCGGTTTCCCCACCTGTAATACGCACCTGCAACACCTGATGCCCCTGAGCTTGTTTGCGGAGGGTTTCGGCGGTGCCGTCGGCAACGATCTTTCCCTGGTTGATGATGAGAATACGGTCGCAGGTAGCTTCTACTTCAGGTAGAATGTGCGTACTGAGGATCACCGTTTTTTCCTTTCCCAGTTTGCGGATAAGCTCCCGGATCTCGACGATCTGGTTGGGGTCGAGCCCGGTGGTGGGTTCATCGAGGATGAGGATGTCGGGGTCGTGGATCATCGCCTGTGCCAGGCCCACCCGTTGCCGGTAACCCTTGGAGAGTTCGCGGATGCGCTTGTGTTTTTCAACGTCCAGGCCACAGACCCGGACCATTTCCCGTATGCGTTCCGAAACTTGCGTTTTGGGTACGCTCTGGAGCGCTGCGCAAAATTCCAGATAGTCGATGACCGGCATATCGGTGTAGAGTGGGTTGTGTTCGGGAAGGTACCCGATATGCCGTTTGGTTTCTCCGTCTCGGACGGACTTGCCGCCGATCAGCACCTCTCCGCTATCCATGTCAATATAGCTGGTGATCATTTTCATGGTCGTGGTCTTTCCCGCCCCGTTCGGGCCCAGAAACCCCAGGATCTCACCAGTTTTTACTTCGAAAGAGATGTTGTCAACAGCTTTTTGGAATCCGTAGCTTTTGCTAAGGTTTTCGATTTTAATATCCATAGTTGGGTTTGACTTTGGCTATTACAATAGGACAACACTCATTGTTGTTGCAGCTGACAAAGAGCAGTTTGAATTCTGGGCCAAATTTAAAATAATTTGTCTGAAATTAGAAGATTTACGTTTTTGATTGCCTGGTAAATCCAGTAATTTTGTCCGGCCTCAAAAATCCCATTAGTGCAGATTATTGATTTCTTAACAAAATCCCGGAAAGATGATGAGATATTTGATTTTGACACTTTGCATCGCCGGTTTATCGGCATGTAATAATGGCGGTGCCGGTGAGGCTGCAGGCGCCGAGACGTTTGACAGCTCAGGGTATGTAACCGAGGATATTCCCGGTACGGGGTATCAGCGGGCAACCAAGGCAAACGGCGATGGCATACTTCAGGAGGAAGGCCAGCTTAGGAATGGAGTTAAAGAAGGCACCTGGATAATTTATCACCCGGACGGAATGTTTCCGGAGAAGATAATCTCTTATGTTGCCGGAATGTACAACGGGCCGTATATGGAGTTCAATGAGCGGGGGCAGATGAGCCTCCGGGCCACATATAAAAATAACGCGCTCGATGGCCCATGGGCAAAGTATCGCTTTGGCCGCCCGGAAACGGAAGCTTCCTATAAAAACGGGGAATTGGATGGCACCTTTAAGGAGTACGATATCCAAACCGGAAAATTGATGAAGGAAGTCAATTATAAGGAAGGAAAACAGGATGGGATTCTCCGCTTTTATAACGAAAAGGGAGAAGTGACCGTAGAGTATGAGTATAATAATGGTGAAAAAGTAGGTGGCGGAATTGTTGAACATGCAGCATCAGCCGGGGGAAATGCGGAGTAATGCAACATCATGTAGAATTTGTTTATTTAGCTCCCTGTTAAAGACGCTGTTCGAATTTACCCCAGCCCTGGCGCCTCCGCCTTCGGCTGGGGTAGAAGCCTTTGGCGCAAAAATCCCCTGGCCGGCTTGGCCGCAACCTCTATTATGGTTCAATGGGCTTTTTTGCCAGCCTTATACCCCCGGTTTGCAGCAGTTGGCGCGCCTCTTCCTCCAATTCCCGGAGAATGGCGGCCCGGTCTTTAGGCACATTCTTCTTTTCTCCCAGTAGGGCTTCCATTGGAAGGCGATTGGCATTGTCCACCCAGAAGTGGAAGCCCAGGATTCCTCTTATTCCGCTCATACTCTGTTTTTTGTTTGTCAGGAGTAAGATCCTTCGAATAATCAGGAATTACAATTTTTCCGACTCCCATACTGTCCGTATTCACGAATTCAGACATTATCTGATTCATTAACTTGCCGTTTTGATGTACTCTTTAGGTGTCAGCCCGGCAATCTCTTTAAAAACTTTATAAAAAGTGGATTTATTCTTAAAACCACACTGAAGTGCTATTCCGAAAAGGGTAAGGTTCCGGAATACATCGGCGGTGATCTTTGCTTTTACCTCTTTTACCCGGTAAGTATTGAGAAAGTGCTGGAAGTTATGGCCGGCGTGGTGGTTGACCACCTGTGACAGATACTTAGTATTGGTGTGAAGGCGGTCTGCCACATCTTTAAGTGAAAGGTCGGGGTCAAGGAATAGCTTTTCCTTTTCCATAAGCATTTTTGCTCTGAAAAACAGCTTCACTTCTTCGACCCCTTTGAGGCTGCTTGAACCATACTTTTCCTGGAGTTGGAGCAGTGGAATGTCTTCGAGTTCATTGACCAGGTCACCATCCACCTCAAAGGCAATAAAATTGGTCAGTTGCTGATTTCGGTTGAAGACCGGATGGATCACCAGTTTGCAAAGGTACGCTTCCCCGTCTTTCCGGTAATTCGTAATTTCTTCCCTGAAGGCAACTTCGTGTTCCAGGTTGCGGCGGATCCGGGTGATGGCCTCCCGCTCCGTCCCGGGGCCCTGCAGCAGGCTCGGTTTTTTCCCGATGACCTCAGTGAGGGTATAGCCGGTTATTTGTGTGAAGTCATCGTTAACCCAGAGGATCTTTCGTTCGGCATCTGTGAGTATTACGGCAATATTTGGGATCATGGAATATCCTTAAAAGTGTATTTTGTTTAACGTTAAGGCGATAGTTGCTGTAAAAGGTTAAACAAGTTTAAATAATTGATTATCATTTAGTAAAATACACTCAATTGGGTGAGTATTCAAATAAAATGGCCATTTTATTAAATGGGTCATCAGGCGGGCTGAGTGCGATTTGCCTTTTGTTTAATGTAACCTCCCTCGGTAGGTTGTCAATAGAGGGCATACCGTGCCAGGGCCTTTACAGGCAGCCGGGAAAATGTTGCGGTTACCCGATGCGAGCCTGCGGCTGATATGGGTTTCATAAGAGCCCTGCCGCAACACCGAAAAGCCGGAAGGCCAGAATAACCAAACAATTTAGAGGGATCGTATTATTTGGTATATTTGGGCAGCAAGGTGTAGAACAGGAATGAGGTATATGGCCCCGGCTGGTATAACTGCATCTGCGTTTTCCACATCCTGATTAGGAAACCACATTAACTGCGGCCTTCAATGAGTAGCCATTTTGAAGAAACAACAATTGCTCTTTGGGAACAGGAAGATTGGAGCATTTTCAGGAATGCTCTTCCTCTGCATCCCCTTCGGATAGACATCACCCGGCTGGAAGGTGATACGGCCTATTCTCTGATCGGGAACCTGCTGGATGGAAAAAGTTTTGAAATAACGTTGGAACCTCCTTTTCCCATTGCCCAGGAGTTGCAGTCCCTCTATTTTGAATCCCGTGTTTCTGAGCGCACAAGGGGCAGCCAGCCATTTGGCCTCGGGTTCCCCTTATTCATGGCAAAGGGGCCTAAGGGGGAAACCATTGCAGCTCCGGTTTTCATTTGGAATTTGAGCCTCGAGCCCCATCCCCGGCATATCGGCCGATGGGCTATCGCCTGGAAGCCACAGCAGAAGCTGGACTTCAACCGGTTTTTAATGGCCTATTGGGGCGGGATGGCGAAGACGGAACTCCCCACGCTCTTTGAGGAGGCGCTTTCCACCGGCAGGATGGATGCAAAACTGCTGGCCCGGTTGTGCAACCAGGCCGGTGAAATGTTAGGCCTGAAGAATCCGAGCCAGAGTATTGCCGTTTCAGCTGCTCCGGCGGTGGAGGAATTGGGCCGCATTCTGGAACAGCCTCAGATCTATTGGTCCGGAGTACTGGGTTTATATCGCCCGAATCAACATCTTTTCATTTTTCCGGAGGCTGAACCTGAGGAGAATGAAAAGAGCGGGCCTTCCCCGGCGCACACGCTTGGCCTGTTGCCGCTCGACCCCTTCCAGGCTGCCGCCATGGAAAAGATATTCAGGGAAAAAAGCACTCTGGTTACCGGCCTTCCCGGAACCGGTAGGGCCCACCTTTCCGTTCACCTGTTGACAAATGCCTTATCCAATGGCCATCGCTGTCTGGCCGTTTCTCCCCGGCTCCCCGCTCTGAGGTCTATCCAGCACCGCCTGGAGCAACTGGGGCTTGGCCGGTTGTCCTTTCTGCTGAGGGATACGGTTCAGGACCTTCCTCTTTTTGCGGAAATCCTGAGGGCCTCCGCCAATGCAAAGGAACCGGAGGTTAATTATCCTTCCGGCGATTACCGCCTGCTAAGTGCCCGGGCAGAACGCCTGAAACGCAAACTGGACAACAGCTACCTCTCCACACGTGCATTTACGTTTGGACATTACAACTGGACACAGGCCGTTGGGCTTTATCTTCGAAGTATTCGAAAAGAGGGAAAAGAACTACTCGCCACTCAGCTCAATGCTCAGGATTATGAGTTTTCTTTCAGTGAGTATCAGAAACTGAAGCAGGCCATTGCTTCCTGCCGTGAATTGCTGGGAGAGGCAGATGTATTTCGCAACCCTCTGAATCAGCTTCATCAAGGCATTTTTCTGCGTATGGATAAAGAGGAAGCGCGTACTTTCATCGAAAAAAAATCGGAGAACCTCCTTTCCAGGGCATTGAAATTGAGGCAGTGGTATATCAACCGGGTGAATACCTATTCCGAGCTTTTATCGGCCCACTATGAGCAGTATTATCAGGATCTTGCCCGAAGGCTGGCCCTGCTTTCCGACAGGATTGGTGAGTACTACGGCCGTTTTGGAGAAGCTTTCGAATCTTCGGGCCTGGGAGGGCTGAAGCTGAAAAGTGTTTTTTCCGGAAATGCCAAGGCCGTTGTGGAAGCCCGGCAGGAAGTGGCTGCCGCTTACAAAAAACTTCAGTCTGATTTCAACGGCAACGCTTATTTTGAATATGTATTTCCGCCAGCAGATGAGGGGCGAAGCATCCCGCAGGTAAAAACAGCCCTGAAAGGTTTTGAAGAGGCACTGGCACGGTGGCGTGCCGGCCTGAGGGATCTGGTGCAGGATGAGATCCTGCGGTTGAACCACAAAACGGTCCATCCACGGCTTGGCTTCAAAGGCCAGGCCCTCGAACTCGAAGAAGGCCTGGCCCACCTGCTGGACCAGGTCAATGAAAGCGGGCTTTATCACCTCCCGGTAAGCCACAAGTCGCTGACCATACCCAAACGGCAGCGTTTTCTGGACGAGTTGATCGAACAGTTGGAAATTACTCGCCGGGCCCTCGATTCTTTTGACACTTTTTATGACTGGCAGAATAATTGGCTGCAATTGGATGAAGGCGCCCGCCGCCTGGTGAAAGCGCTGGTCAAGGGGCGCCCCGGAAACTGGGAAGCTGCTTTTGAGAGCTGGTTCCTGGACAACTGCCTGAGCCAGGGGTATAAAGCCGTATTGCCTCCCGAACCCGAAAACCTTCGGGAACTGGCGGAGGCTGCGAGTGCGTTTAAACCTTTACTGCCCTCACATGCTTTGTTGGCCTGGCACGGCCGGAAAGGAGAAACCCTGCGTCGGCTTCGCCGTCAGAGCCGGGTGAGGTATCAGTTGTTCAGTGGCAAACAACAGGAGCAAAACCCCGTCGTCTTAAAAAAGCAGGTGCGCCAAAGTGTAGAGGCCGTATCCACCCTGATGCCGGCTCTGTTGGCTACTCCCCAGGCCGCTGGCGAATGCTTTGCCGGAACGGGGTTTCTGTTTGATTATGTAATCGTCGAAGACGCTTCTTTGCTCAACCCTCAGGAAATCCGGATGCTTAAAGCGCTGGGCAGAAAATCTGTTTTCCTGGGAAATGCCCTGCCGGAAGAGCACTATTACAGCCCGCCTGCCTATGAATATTTGGAGGAGCAGGGGGTGGCTACCAGCACATTATACGGATGCCATCACCGTTTTCCGGGTAGCCTGCTTCAGTACGAACAGGAAGGGGAAAGGGAACTGTTTCTGCCGGAAGGGCCCTCGATACTTCAGTTTGAACAGTTGGATGGCCGTTATGATGAACAGGCTGAAGTTAACGAAGAGGAGGCGCTTTTCATTATCAGCATCCTGAACAAGATCGAGAAAACACCCCAGCGAACCTTCCCCTCCGTGGGCATTGTCTGCCTGACAAAAGGCCAGCGGGATATGATCACCGCCTATCTGCTACACATTAAACAAAGGCGTTCAACAGGAGTGGAAATGATCCAGCAACTGGAGCGCAATGGCCTTTCCGTCCTTCACCTCGGAGAATTGTCCGGACAGCGTTTTGACACCCTCATCATTTCAGGGGCATTCGGCCCGGTCGATTTAAAGGGAACTATGACCGGCCATCTCCATCGGCTTCATCAGCAGAATATGATCGAAGGAGTTTTTTCACTGATGAGTACTGCCGAAAAGAGGGTCCAGGTTGTGAGTTCTATTCCTCTGTCGGTGCTGGATGAGCTTGCCGCCAACCCTGAGGCCAGAGAGGGGTATTTGCTGGCCAGCTATTTTAAATACATCAAAGCCGTCGGCGAACAAGACCGGGATACGGCCTCCGGGATTGTTGAGAACCTGCCTGAATGGATGCATTTTCGATCGCCTTATCGGCAACCTTTACTTTTTCTTGAAGAGGTTGGGCGGCGCCTGCAGCCGTATCTGGGCCCCGGGCGGGTTCAGTTCGGCCAGGGCATAGCTCCTTTGAAAATTCAGGCTGGCGGCCCTGCTCAATGCCCGCTTTATGTAGCTCCGGACGGATTCCTGGCCCAGGCCCCGGCTACAGATTACGAATGGGAATATGAGAGCGCTAACAGCCTTGAAGCGATGGGCTACCGGAGGGTTGCGGCCTGGTCAGCTGACTGGTGGCGAAACCCCGGCCTGGAAGCCAAAAAAATGGCTAGCTTTATCATCAGGCAGGAAAACCGAATTGCAGAGGAAGAGGAATAATAAAATGTGGCATGACGGCAGCAGAATTAAAACAACATCCCGGCTATGAAAAATGGACAACGCTCTCTCACAGTGATATTCTTCCATTTGTGCAGGATGAGTTTGGACGCAGAGGCTGGCTGACCCGCTTTTATCTGCTGTTAAACCTGGCCATGCTTTTATTAATGATCCTAATGGCAGTGTGGCAGGTAACCCACGGCCTGATAGGAACCGGAAGAGTAGTCATGAACACTGTACTGGGGTTTGTCCTTACCCTCAGCCTGCTGGTGCCCGTTCACGAGGGGATACATGGAATAGCCTATAAGTTGGTTGGTGCTCCCAGGGTCCAATTCGGAAGTGACATCAGGAAGTTCATTTTTTACGCCATGGCCGACCATTTTGTGATTGGGTTCCCTCGGTTCGCCTTTGTGGCCCTGTCGCCTTTCTTCATAATCAATTTTTTTGCTGCGGGTGCCGTTTTTTATGTTTCTCTTAACTATCAATGGATACTTCTGGGCGTTCTATTGATGCATACCGGAGCGTGTGCCGGTGATTTCGCAATGCTGAGTTTTTTCCTCCGGCACCGTAATGAAGGGCTGCTTACTTATGATGATGTGGCGGAACATACTTCTTATTTCTTCCGGAAGAAAAGGGCCGAAATGAGAGCTGAACCGTAATCCCCTATAAGATTTTTGCTATGAGATGGAACAAAACGAAAAGAGATACAGTAAAAAATAATAAGCCCCGGGCAGGTTTTCTTCTTAGTTCTCACACACTTAACCCGAATATCTACCTCAGAACGAAAGTACACCCGAACTCATTGAAACGATAATTTGCCCTGGCGGGCTTCTTGTATTCTACGTCCCCAAAAAGGAGTGACTATGCGAGGCATTACCATTTTTTGCTTGTTGGCCCTGTTGGCTGTTGCCTGCCTTCCGGAACGGCACGAACCATTGCCCGCCTTGCCTGGCCTGGCCCCTTTTCTGCGTGGGGACGTAAAGGACGTTGAAGCCATTATCAGTAACATGAGCCTGGAGCAGAAGCTGGGCCAGTTGATCATTGTGGCCAGGCCAGGCCGGCCGGAAGGAGAATTGTTTCAGTGGATCAGGAAAGGAAGGGTAGGAGGAGTAGCTCTCAGTGGGCTTACCCTTGAACATTTTCTGAAACTGAGGGACAGTTTGCAGCAGGCGGCTCCCTTCCCCCTTTTCTATACTACTTTTGGTGGCGCCCTTTTTAACAATCAGTTTTCCGACGCAGTTGCTATGCCGTCGATGGATGCACTCCAGGCTCTGGCCTCGGACAGTATGAAACAACAAGTCCGGCAAATATTCCTTCAACAGGCCGAAGCATTGGGGTTGAACCCGGCCCCGGCGCCTTATCTGGACCCTGTTGAACAGCGTTTTTCTCTTTCCGGTGAGGGCCTTGAACAGCATGTTCGGGCAATTGCATGGCTCAATGAGCGCCACATGCTTAGCGTTGCCGATGGTTTTGCAGCTACTTCGCTCTTGCAGCCGGCAAAGAATAACCTTCAGGACAGCTTGCTACTGGGGTTTCAACACCTTGCGGAGGCCGGGGTTTCCGGTTTCTGGGTTCATCCGTACGTATTTGAGTCCCAAGGCCTCATTCCTGCTTCTATTGAGAACTTCTTTCGGGGCAGGCTTCAATTTGACGGCCTTCTGCTGGCCCATCTCACTGCTGATAATCAGTTGGATGAGATACTGGCTTCCGGAGTGGATCTGATCGTAACCCACAACGGGCCCGGTTTTGTTATGGACTACCTTTTGGCGGCATACCACAGTGGCGAATTAAGTGAACAGGCTCTGCACGCCAGGCTGAGGCGTATTCTCCTTGCGAAGTTATGGATAAGCACTCCTGCCGCTAACCAGGAGGCGGAGTTCAGGCATCAGGATGCGGCTTCTGCCCCCAGGACGCTTCCTGCTTCCATGGTTGGCGGGAGAAAAACGGATAACCCCGAATTCTCCCTGTCCGGGGAAAGGCTCGCTGAGTATTTCAAAGACAGCCGCTGGGCGTACTGGCAACGCCGGTTGAGAGAAGAATCCATAGTGATTGCTTCCAATCCGGATAACTGCCTTCCATTCCGGCAACTTGGCCGGAGCGGCTTCTTAATCTTTCACTTAGGTAAAGGAGATACGCGGGCTTTTGATGAAACTTTCGACAAATATGCGGCATCTGCAAGCTGGCAGGGTAACTCCTGGGAACCGCTCGGCCAGCAATTGGCGCGGCTTCGCGGAACAGAACAGGTGGTGCTTGCCCTCCATGATTATACCCTGGACAGCCTGCAGGCTACGGCCCTGTTGTCTCTGGCACGCCGGTTGCCGCTTACTGTAGTGAATTTCAGGCGCCCGGAAACCCTTTCCCTTCTGGATACCAGCCTGGTAGTAGTCCAGGCCTTTGAGGATGGTGATGACATCCAGGAAATTGTTGTGCAAGCCCTTTTTGGGGGAATACCAACCAGTGGTAAATTACCCTATACGCTTAACCGCTTTTTTGGTAAGGGTAAAGGTGAAAAGCTGGCAAAAACAAGGCTTAGGTACGGCATTCCGGAACAAGTGGGCATCGCACCCCAGAAGTTAGTGGGCATTGACGCCATTGTCCAGACTGCGATTGATGAATCTGTTTTTCCGGGGTGCCAGGCCGTTGTCGTGAAAGACGGGACGGTTGTGTATGACAAGGCCTTGGGCTTCCATACTTACAGCAAGGAACAACCTGTGGAAAGGACAGACCTTTTTGACATAGCTTCCATTACGAAGGTGGCGGCAACCACGCTGGCGGCGATGAAGTTATACGAAAACAAGGCCATCAGCATCAATGGCAGGTTGCGCCAGCAGATGAGCCTTCCCCGCAACTCCCGCCTGCGCAACCTTACCCTGAAAAGGCTTATGACCCATCAATCGGGGCTCCAATCCCACATGCCGGTTGTGCCCTACCTGCTGTATCGGGATATGGAGAATACAGACTGTAGCCGGTATTTCTGCAACCACCCTTCCGATACTTTTTCCATTCAGGTAGCTAAGGATTTTTACTTTGACAGGCGCTACTATGAAAAGATCATGAAGGATGTCAATCGCCTGCGCCCCCGCTACCGTTACCGGTACAGCGATGTCAACTTCATTTTGTTGCAGAAACTGGTGGAGGAAAAGGCGGGTGAACCTCTTGATTCCTTTGTTGACGAAAACTTTTACAGCAGGCTGGGCCTCCGGCGCACCTGCTTTCGCCCGCTAATGCAGTGGGATAGCAGCGAGATCGTCCCTACCCAGTTGGACCTTCGGTGGCGGCACCAGTTGATCCATGGCTTTGTCCACGACGAAACGGCTGCGCTGCTAGGTGGGGTGGCCGGGAATGCAGGATTATTCTCAACTGCAGAGGGGCTGGCCGTGATCTTCCAGATGCTCCTCGATGGTGGTACTTACGGAGGTGAAAATTACCTGAACCCCGAGACTGTGAGTTATTTCACCAGTGCGACCCATGGAAACCATCGTGGGCTGGGCTTCGATAAACCGTATAAAAAGACAATCGCAAAAGGCAGGTTTCCCGAACAGGTGAGTGAAGCTACTTTTGGGCATACCGGTTTCACCGGCACCTGTGCCTGGGCGGACCCCGACGCCGGCCTGGTTTATATTTTCCTTTCCAACCGGATACACCCGGATGCAAACAATCACAAAATTTTTGAGAAAAGAGTCCGGGAACGCATTCATCAGGTCATTTATGATGCATTGGACACTTACGTTCCGGAGATGCCGGAGTTGTTGGTACAGAAATGACCGGCCGGGTTATCGAGGGGATTGGCCGCAGCTCTCCTACTCATTTCATCAACCCTTCCAGCAGCCAGTCTGCCAGTAATTGCCGGTTATTCTCGATAATGATCCGCTGCTGGTCAAAGGTGTTGCGGATATTGGCCAGTTCAATATAAACAGAAGTGGCCTTGGTTTCCCGAAGCATGTGTAGGTCGCGGGCTGTGACGGTGCCCCGGTACTCTCTTGATTTCTGATATTGTTTGTACTTGTGTTTCAGAGAGCGCAGCAGGTCGTAGGCGATGTTGCGGGCGGCGGGGCTGTCGGAGTGGTGATAAAAAAAGACGTCGGTCCGTTCTCCTTTGTTCCGGGAATCCACATGGATAATAATGGCAGTCTGTTCGGTTACTCCGGCCAGACGGTTGCGTTCGTACAGCTCATTGATGATGTCGGAGCGTTGAAAAAGGCGGGGCTTTTGCTGTCGCACCATCTTGATGCCGCCCCAAAGAACTTCATCGTAATCACAATCGAGGAATTTACCCTCCCTGATCCCGTCATTATCATCCCGGGTGATCATATAGGCGGTGGCTCCATGGGCGATCAGGTTCCGGCACAGGCGCAGGGCTACATCATAGGCGTATTCGTCCTCGCAGAGCGTGTAATCACCGCGGCGGCCCATAGCTCCGGGGTCGGGGCCTCCGTGGCCACTGACGATGTAGAATACTTTTCCCTTGAGTTTGTTACTCTCCAGTGGAGTAAAGGCATACTTGGGGCCGAAGATGGGGAATATGCGGTTGCCGGCGGTTGTGGAGGTTGCCGGCCGTTCCTCTTCGGGAGAATTTTCCACAGGAGAAGGAATGTTGAGGTCGGGGTCCGGGCAGTTGAGCTCGTGAAAGGGCACCCAGAGGATGCGGTCTTTTTTAAAGGATTCGGTTCGCATCTTCCTCTCCAGCATCTGCTCATTGTATTTCTGAATCCGCAGGGCTGTATTCCAGTCGTTGATCCCGATACTGGACCGTATGGTCTTACCGTTAAACGTGTAAATGAGAATCGGCAACTGGTACATTTTCCCTACGATAAGATGGGAGTTTTTCTTCAGGCTGTTCAGCCGGTAGAACTGATCAAAATTGCAGGAATGCTGATCGAGGCCGTATCGGCGAAGCAGAGAATAGATGCCATCTCCCGGCATCGCTTCCACGAGGTGATAATTCGGTTCGGCAAGGGCCGGTGAAATGGCCGCCAACTGGAATGTAATGGTCAGAAGGAAAAAAAATCGCTGCATTGTCGTTCAGGCACAATTTTGGGGTGAAGGCCTCTGCGGGCTTTTCTGCTTTGTCAGGAATACGGCGAAAAGATAGGCAAAATGAGGGAAATGGGCAATACGGAATAGTTTCGGACTTCACAGAAGGCCCAGTTCGCGGGCGCGGGCTACTGCTTCAGTGCGCCGCTGGACATTTAGTTTGGCGAAGATATTCTGGTTATGGCCCTTGACGGTGCTGAGGGCGAGGAAAAGCCGTTCGCTGATCTCCCGGTTGGAGAGGCCCCGGGCGATCAGCTGAAGGATTTCCAGCTCGCGCTGGCTCAGTGGCTCGATAAGAGGGGAAGCAGAAGAGGAGTGGTTGGGGCGGAGCGCTTCCTCACCTCCAGCCGCTTTCTCCTCAATTGCGGAAGTTAACCGCCTGATATAACCAGCCAGAGGGCCATTGGGCGGGATTCTGGACAACAGCTGCGCCATAGGATCTCCTTCGTCCGCAAAAATGCGGATAAAGCCTTCCGGTTCGGCCATGGCCAGTGCCCGTTCGAGGGCTGCCAGCGCCCGGGGCGTATCGTCCAGTGCCGCGTAAGCCAGGGCCAGCTGGATGAGGATCTCGATGGCGCTGCCAGTTCGGTTTCCTTCTTCAGCGGCTTTCAGGAGGCGCCCCAGCAGTTTTATAGCCTTCTCGATGGATGCACCGGACAGCCCGCTTCGGTGCCGGGTAATGAGCACCCTGGCCAGTGTGAGATATTCAAATTCGTTCAAAAAGCTGAGTTCGCCATCAACAGAAAGGCCGCGCTCCCGGGCCCAGCCCAGGGCTTCCCTTAACCGCCCTTGCCTGGCCCATACCCGTGCTTTCAGGGCCGGAATAGGGCGTATATTGGGGACGGGCGTCCTGAAATAGAGCCCTTCGGCTTCCTCCAGCAGGGCGATGGCGCTATTCAGGTTTCCCAGGGATTCTTGTAAAGCGGCCTTGGCCAGGCAAAGCCGGCAAGGCCAGTCCGGCAGGGCTGCCGGTGCACCCAGCTCCTCACTCTTTGAGAATTGGCGGGCAGCAGCTTCCAGGGCGCCTTGTTCCCGGCTTAGGGCCCCTAACCCAAGATAGAGGTCGGCAGTGCCCGGAGGCACGGGGCCTTCTTGTTTTTCTACCAATTGCAGGGCCTTTTTATAAGTGCGTATGGCATCGTAAAGGCGGCCCTGGGTTATGCAGATATCCGCCATGCCGTAGGTGACGCTGATCGCAAATTCGATGTTGCCCGACATCTGGAAATACGACATGGTATCGGACAGGGCACTCTGAGCTGGTTCCAGGCTGCCACTAGCCCAGTGGGTAAGCCCCAGTAGCGCTGACGCCTGCCCACGGCGGATATAGTCCTCCTTCGGAGAACGGTCGATGGCCTGCCGGGCGAATTTGACTGTATCGGGGATATTATTCCGGGCCAGGGCCAAATAGGCGTGGGCAACGGCAATAGATCCGGGAAGGCAACGAAATTGTTCTTCATCCACGATGACCATCTCCTGTGGTGGGTTCTCCGGTTCTCCGTGAGCCTCCAGCCACTTTTCGGCTTCCTGTATCCGGGCCTCGCCGGCTTCCAGCTCCCCTTCATTGATGAATGCCCAGGCAAAGCCAACCAGGAGCACTGGCCGGTTGCGGAGCAATGCTTCCGGAAGCTTTTCTACCCAGCTGAGCCAAATGGCGGACTGGAAACTACTATCCATCTCCGGCCATGCCCGTTCGATCAGGCCGGCCGCCCGCTCAAAATTATTGCCCGAAAGGGCATGCCGGATCGCATCGGGCATCGAATCATGGGCTTCGTACCACTCGCTTGCCCGAAGATGCAGGACGGGGGGCTGGCCGGGGAGTTCCTCTGCCAATCTGGCCTGTAGTACATCGGCAAAGAGATGATGGTACCGGTACCACCTCCGGTCATCATCCAGCGCGGCCACAAAGAGGTTGCCCTTTTCCAAAACTTCCAGCATTTCCCTGCCGTTTCCCTGCCCTGTAACGGCATCACAAAGTGGGCCGCACAGCCGACTGAGGACAGCAGTCTGAATTAAAAAACGGCGGATGGGTTCGGGTTGGCGTTGCAGTACTTCTTCCGCCAGGTAATCGAGAATGAAACGGTGGCTGCCGGTGAAAGCTTTGATAAACCCATCGGTATCTGCCCGCCCCTGCATGGAAAGTGCCGCCATCTGGAGGCCGGCGATCCAGCCTTCAGTACGCTTTTCAAGCGCGGCAATGTCCTTTGAGGAAAGGTTTAGCCCCATGGCCTGGTTGAGGAACCCGGCTGCCTCTTCGGAGGTGAAACGCAGATCGGCAGCCCGCAATTCGGCCAATTGCCCCCGGACGCGGAGGCGGGCCAGGGGAAACCCGGGGTCTTCCCGGGTAGTGATAGCCAGGTGCATCTGTGGAGGCAGGTGGCCGAGGAGAAAGGCGAGGGCCTCATCAACCGGCTTGGAATCGATGAGGTGGTAATCATCGAGAATCAGGACAAAAGGTTTTTTTACAGAAGCGATCTCATTGATCAGAGCAGTTAGTATGGATTCGGAAGGTGGTGGTTGAGGAGACTGAAGCATCCTGAGTACTCCTTCGCCGATTTGCTCTTCAACCCTCTGTAAAGCAGCAGTAAAGTAAGTCAGGAAACGAAAGAGGTTGCTGTCTCCTTCATCCAGTGACAGCCAAGCTACTGCCCGCCCGCATCCGGCAGCCCATTCGCTGGCCAGGGTCGTCTTCCCGAAACCGGCCGGAGCGGAAATGAGGGTCAGCTTGCCGTGAAGCCCCTGGTCCAGCCGCTCAGCCAGGCGAGAGCGTTGAACTATATTGGGGCGGGGTGGGGGAGCGAAGAGCTTTGTAGCTAAAAAAGGGGGGGCTTCTTCCGGCAGTTTTGAATTTTTCCTTTCCGGCGCAGAACCGGGATAGGGTTCTGTTTTCCCTTCAATGTCTTCAGGCCGTGGAACGGCCAGCCCGGGATTGGATATGGCAAAGACCTCAACCGGCCTTTCAACATTCTTCAGTTTAAAGGTATTGAGGCGGGTGGTAAGGATGGATTTCTGGTTTTTGATCTCGTCATAAACCTTGTCAGAGACGAAAACACTCCCGGGGACGGCCAGCGATTCGATCCGGGAGGCGACATTGACACTATCCCCGACAATCTCCTCGTCACTGAAAAAAACTTCACCGGTATGAATGCCTATCCGGACCGGAATAGCCGGTTCTTCCAGGAAGCCCAGTTGCATTTCTATGCCACATTTTACCGCATCAATCGCACTGTCAAATATGCTTAATGTTCCGTCCCCGTAATACTGGAGTATTCTTCCCTTATACTTTTCAGTAGTGGAATTGAAAACCTGGCGGTGCTTATTTCTGGCCTGAAGGGCTTTTTCCTCATTTTGTTGCATGAGGGCAGTATATCCCTTGATATCGGTGAACATGATGGCGGCTAACTGACGAGAGCGTGGCATGGCGGCAAGTTATTAAAATAATGGGATTTAAACAGGAAAACCCTATTTTCGCCCCTATGGAAATATTGAAAGAGATCGGCTTTCTGCTGCGAAAAGAGATCCGCCTGGAACTGCGCACCAGTTATGCTATCAGTGGCATACTGCTGTATGTTTTTTCCACCATTTTTATCGTATATACGGCATTTCAGAAGATACAACCCAATGTGTGGAATGCCCTTTTCTGGATCATAATTCTTTTTGCATCGGTCAGCGCCGTTGTGAAGAGCTTTGTGCAGGAGAACAGTGCGCGGCAGTTGTATTATTACAGCCTGGCCAATCCTATTTCCATCCTCCTGTCAAAGATCATTTACAACATCATTTTGCTCCTGGCGCTCAGCCTGCTGACCTGGTTGGGGTTCAGTTTTGTAGCCGGCAGCCCGGTGCGGGATACCGGGCAGTTTTTTCTGGCGCTGCTGCTGGGAAGCGCCGGTTTTTCCATTACTTTTACCTTTATTGCCGCTATTTCTTCCAAGGCGGATAACAACGCTACCCTGATGGCCATCCTCAGCTTCCCGCTGATCATTCCCATCCTGCTTACGCTGATCAAACTTTCGGCCAATGCCCTACGGCTCATGCAGGATACGGCGGTTCAGAACGATATCTTTATACTCCTGGCCATTGACCTGATGCTGCTGGGAGTAGGCCTGGCCCTATTCCCTTTTCTTTGGCGGGATTAAAAAAACCGGCAATTGGCTGTTTGCTGCAACGTGGCATTCGTACTGCTACAAAAATTATTAAAAGGGTCGTTTGTGGTGGTTGTAAATGTTTGGTATCAAACTGATTACTTAATTCTATCAAATAAAAGTGGACATAATCATAAATGACAGCAGCCTGACTTCTGTCCCGCTTTTTGTTCCGGAAAATGGGTAACTTTGCTCTTGCCTAATTATTTGGTGGGAAGGGCTAGTGGCCAGGCGAACTTCAGTCGCCTGGCCACTAGCCTGAAGCCCTTGCGCCTTTAAAATTTTTTAAACTCATGCTCAGAAAATACTGGTGGAAAGCTTTATCGGTGATCATTCTGATCTATGTCTTTATCGCCGGGTTGACGGTGCCCCTGAGCCCGGGTATCGAACGCGTGGCCCCTACGAGCGTCAGAACCGGCGATGAGTTTTCCCTGGAAGTTCTGGGTTATAACTCCCGGTATGACAAAGGCGGGCCGGTGCGGGCCTGGCTTAAGCTGGACAATGAAAGGGCCCTGGAAGCCAGCTCCGTCCAGGTACAAAGCGGCCGCCGGCTGACGGCTCTTTTCCGCATTCCGGAGTATCTGCCGGTGGATCGCCGGGTGCAGGATTTTACCCTGATCCTCGACAATGAAGCCGATGGTACTTCGGTGTTGCCCAGCGCCGTTTTCGTCACCCAGGATTCCATCGACCCTGAGATGGGGCGGAAGGCCTGGGTCAACAGCCCCGTTCAGGACCTGCACGAGGAATGGGCGATGACCTTCCCCTTCCGGAATATTCTCTCTGAAACCATCCGCAACACTTACTTCCACGTTCCGCTCTGGTTTGCCATGATCTTTATCTTCATCGCTTCAGTTGTCAATAGCGTACGCTACCTCCGGGGAGGAAGCCTGGAAGCGGACAACAAGGCCCAGGCCTATACCCGGGTAGGCATACTTTTGGGCATTCTTGGCCTGACAACCGGCGCTATCTGGGCGCGCAACACCTGGGGAGCCTACTGGAGCGGCGATGTGAAACAAAATATGACAGCGATCGCCTTGCTGATCTATTTTGCCTATTTCATTTTGCGTGCCGTTTTCGAAGATCCGGAAAAGAAGGCGCGCATTTCGGCAGTGTATAACATTTTTGCTTTTGTGGCCCTCATTCCTCTCATTTACGTCATTCCCCGCCTGACCGACAGCCTTCACCCCGGTTCCGGCGGCAACCCCGCCTTTGGCTCCCAGGACCTGGACAATACCATGCGTATGGTGTTCTACCCGGCGGTGATCGGATGGACGTTGCTGGGGTTTTGGATGGGGAATCTGCTGTATCGGATGGGCAGGTTGCGGCTGAAGTTGATGGATGCTCTTTAAGTTTATTTCTCTGATTCCGGCTTATCTCCCAACCAAATTCCGCCCTGGCTTCTGCAATGGCCGGCCATTCAAAGGAACCGTTATACCCAGGCCGATCACCGGCTGGCCAAGGGGGGCGACGAAATCCACATCCGGCCTGACTTTCAGGCTGAGGTCATCATCCACATTCCAGTTCTTGAGGTGGCAATCGACGAAAGCCTCCATGGCTTGCAGGGTATAAACCAAAAACAAGCCGACATAGGCGGTCTGTGTGTTTTTGTCATAGCTGTCCCGCAGGCTGCGCAGGGTGCTGAGGTTATCGATTGAGCTTCCGGAAAACTCGTGTTCTTCCCCTTTCCTTTTGAGGTCCAGGGCATCGCGGAGGCGGCGGTAAAGGCTCTGGTTGTAATCGATGACCAGCACCATTCCGGTGAGCGCGCCGTAAACCAGCGGCGCTTTCCACCAGCGTTTGTTGTATAACTGGCCTGCTCCGGGGATGATCAGTGAAAGCAGGGCTGCCTTTTTGGGATTGGGGTAATCCCGCTTGAACCAGTTTCCCTTTTTCTTTCCGGACAGGGTATCCATCTGAGCTTCCACGATGCTCGTATCCACAATGGAAGTGTCGATAAGCTCCTGAGCAGTCAATTTCCCCAGGCAGCACCAGGATACCAAAACCAGAAAGAGTAATTTTTTCATGCTTATTTAACGCTTTCGGCAGTCTTTTTGTCTAAGGAGTGCCACCATTCACCTTTTATTAACTGGTTAGGACACTTACTTACACTGAGCTTTCTATTCCTCCAGCCTGTCCAGTAGCTGGTTCAGTTCATCTACGGAGTTGAAAGACAGGATCACCTGCCCTTTGCCTTTTTCCCGGAGCTTGAGCTTTACCTGGTTCCTGGCGCCGAAGAACTCCTGGAAGGTTTGTTCCACCTTGCGGTATTCCTCGGGAAGTTTCTGGGCGGAGCCGGAGCTTTTTTTAGCTTTAGGCTGCTTGTATTCACTGACAAGCCGCTCCAGTGCCCTTACGGACATCTCTTCCTTTATTACTTTGTCCAGCAGGTATTTCTGCATGGCGAAGTCATCAAGGCCGGCCAGGGCGCGGGCGTGGCCCATGGATATCTGGCCTTCTTTTACCGATTCCTGAACGACGGGAGGCAGCTCGAGCAGTCGGAGGAAGTTGGTGATCGTAGCCCGTTTTTTGCCGACGCGCAGGGCCAGGTCTTCGTGGCGCAGGCTGAATTCTTCGATCAGGCGCTGGTAGGTGATGGCCACTTCCATTGCGTTGAGGTCTTCCCGCTGGATGTTTTCCACCAGGGCCATTTCCATCATTTCCTGGTCGTTGGCCAGGCGGACATAGGCGGGGATCTCCTCCAGCCCTGCCAGTTGGGAAGCTTTCCAGCGGCGTTCCCCGGAGATGAGCTGGTAGGCATCTGAGCTCAGGCGGCGCACGGTTACCGGCTGGATAAGGCCGTAAACTTTCAGGGAATCAGCCAGTTCCCGGAGGGCTTCCTCGTCGAAGTCCTTGCGGGGCTGGTCGGGGTTGGGGGCGATCTCCCGAACCGGTATCATCGCCACCGTATGAGACAATTCCTTGACAACTTTTTCCGGGTTCTGCTCGATTTCCTCTTCACTGATGTTGAAATAAGCGAGCCGGCTGCTTTTCTTTACACTGCGCAGCGACTCTCTCAGATCGGATTTACTGACATTTTTTTTGCTGATTCTCTTGGCCATATCGACACACTTGGTTTTGGATCTTAATTCATGCTCGCTCCGCTCTTCGGCCGAATTTTGTCGTTGTTGTTCTTCAGAAACTCTTTGGCGAGGTTCAGGAAGTTGATGCTGCCCCGGCTGCTGGCATTCATCATCACTACAGGCATGTGCAGGTTGGGAGCTTCCCCCACCTTGGAATTGCGGTGGATGATGGTGTCCATCACTTCATCTTTGAACAATTCCCTGACTTCCTCCACTACGATATTGGCCAGGCGCAGCCGGCTGTCGTACATAGACAACAATATGCCTTCGATGAGGAGCCCGGGGTTGAGCTTGGCCTGAACCAGTTCGATGGTCTCCCGCAGGCGGGAGAGGCCTTCGAGGGCAAAGAATTCACATTGCACCGGCACCAGTACGGAGTCGGCTGCTGTGAGAGCATTTACCGTGATCAGCCCCAGTGAGGGCAGGCAGTCAATAAAAATATAATCGTAGTCTCCGCGTATCTGTTCGACGGTGTCCCGCAACAAAAACTCCCGCTTCATCCGGCTGACCAGTTCAATCTCGGCGCCGACCAGGTCGATGGTCGAGGGGATAATATGCAGGTTGGGGGTGTCCGTCTCATAAATGCACTCAATGGTATCCACATCGCCGACCATACAATCGTAGAGGCTGGTTTCCACGTCGTCCGGCATTACCCCAACGCCGGAGGAGGCATTGGACTGGGGGTCTGCATCGATGAGCAGCACCTTTTTCTCCAGAATTGCCAGGCTCGCAGCCAGGTTAATGGCTGTTGTGGTCTTCCCGACTCCTCCTTTCTGGTTGGCGATAGCTATAACTTTTCCCATGGCGAAGATTGAATTTTAAACAATACAGGGTGAAGTGGAAGCCCTGCCGCAATTATACTATCCTGGTTATACGGGCTTCAACTTCACCCTGCTGTGGTTTTGATCTAAAGATCGAGGCTTTCACCTATCGGCAGCAAAATTAACTCTTTTCCTTTATCCGCAAAAGCTTTTTTTGCCGCGGCATGGTCAATTTTAATGTAGCCGAAGGTATCAAAGTGGCAACCGATGACCTTATCGCATTCTATGTAATCGCTGGCAATGACGGCATCTTCATAACCCATTGTAAAATTGTCGCCGATGGGTAAAATGGCAAAATCGAGTTTGGGGCAGGTTAGGGGGATGAGTTTCATATCCATGGTCAGAGCGGTATCGCCGGCGAGGTAAAAACAAACCTCGTCATTCCAGATGACAAAGCCGCCGGGGTTGCCCCCGTAGGTGCCGTCAGGCAATACGCTGGAATGAACGGCATTGACGTATTTTACCGTGCCAAAGTCGAATTTCACCTTCCCGCCGTGGTTCATGGGGTGGCCAGACAAGCCCTTCTGTTCAAACCAACTGACGATCTCGAAGCTGGAGACGACTTTAGAGTTGTTCTTTTTGCCAATGCTCTCTGCATCGGCTACGTGGTCGCCATGGCCGTGAGTGATGAGCAGATAATCAGCTCTTAATTGATCTGCCGCAATGTCTTTGGCAAGTTCATTTGGGGTGATAAAGGGGTCGAATAAGATGTGTTTTCCTTTCATTTCAGCGCCAAATGTGGAATGGCCGTAATAGGTCAGCTTCATGTTCTCGTGGTTTTGGTTTGATCAAATGAATAAAGAAAGCGGCTTTTTTTCGGACGCCTGAATATAGGGAATCTCAGCGCTTTTTCCTGAGCTTTTGAGAAGAAAATAGAAGGAGAAAACAAAAGGCAAATGAACAATTTTGCCATCTCAGGTGTGTTGTAGCCAGAATTTTTGATATTGTGCATTTAAAGGGCTCAGCGCCAATGATCACCGTAATCTCCGGAACCAACCGCAAAAACAGCGAATGCCTGAAGTTCGCCAGGCTGTACTTCGAAATGCTGAAGGAAAGCACCGAGGAGGAAGTCAAACTGCTTGCTTTGGAACACATCCCGTATGACTGGTTTTTCCCGGAGATGTACACCAGGCAGGCCCCCAGCCTGAAACGCTTACAGGATGAATACATCTTACCCGCGACCAAATTCGTCTTTGTGACTCCGGAATACAACGGCAGTTTCCCCGGTGCGGTAAAGCTTTTCATCGACGCCTGCACCGTGCGGAAATACACCTCAAATTTCAAAGGCAAGAAGGCCGCGCTGGTGGGCATTGCCACCGGCCGGGCCGGCAACCTGAGAGGCATGGAACACCTGACCGGTGTCCTGAACTTTCTGGGCACTGTTGTGATGCCGGATAAACTTCCAATTTCCAGAATTTCCGACCTGAAAGACGGCGAGGGTGATGTTATTGATGAAGAGACGCTGGAAGCAATGAGAATTCATGCCCTTGAATTTCTGGAGTTTTAGCTCAAAGATTGGCCTGCAAACCAGCATTTAACCTCAAACCATACATTATTGGAACCAGTACGCCGCTGCTCCTGTCCTTTCTATCTTTTTCTTTTCACCAGCCACAGCTGCCGCCGTATTCCTCAGCCGCCTCATCTTGATCCGGGGCCCGTCTGATACCAGGTGAGAGAATACCAGCCAGAATCCATGAGGTTGGTTCGGCGGCTCTCTGAGTAATGTTTCGAGGTTGGTATTCCATTGCAGATATACCGGATCGGGTAGTTGGTACTTCTGCCTGCCAGTGTGCCACCGGCTGTAATACCGATAGGCAGGAACCGCTTCGGTGTCGATGTAAGCCGGCCCATCCAATTCCGTTTCTTTTATGGCAATCAATACCTCTTTAATGTCCTCTATTTCAGTGGAATGGCCCAGTTTGCCCAGGGAATTGGCAAAGGGAGCGGCTTCGAGGACGAGCAGGGCAAATAGCCCCACTCGAAGATAAAAATTGCTCCGAAGCCACACTTCCGAAGCGCCATAGGCGGCAAGCAGAAGAAACAGAGGCATCAGAAAAAGAGAAACCCTGGGTATGAGGGAAAAAAGCTGGAATGCCGAAGCCGCAAAACTAGCCACTATTGGTACTGCGGCCAGGAGCAGTGCTCCGGTATTGTTCTTGCCGAGCCGGTATGCACCCCACGCCAGAAGCCCTGAGCCGGTGGCCAGCCCAATGGCCGTAAAACCCAGTACGGGGCTGAGTAGCCCATTGAGTATGTTTCCCAATTGCTTCCAGGCCTCCGCTTCCCAAAGCCGGAGTGGGAAAAAATAAGCCGCATGGTAATTCAGGAGCACCTCGCGTTGGGTGCCTGCCTTTAGTATGGAGAAATAGAACACCGCAAAAGACAAAAGCCAGACAATGCCTACGCTACAAAACGCCAGAACCGCTTTCCCGTTTTTTAGCCGGATGAAACCGTAAAGATAATAAGCGCCCACTCCCGCGAGCACAAAAGCCGCCGGCATGGAAAACCACAGGCTTATCCCTCCGGCGATTGGCCATAGCAGGAAATGGCGAAAGGTGGTTTTTTCCGGTGGAAGCTGAAGGGCCAGCGCAATTAACAGCAGTGCCAGGGCAGAGTCCGTACTGTACTGCTTGAACTCCGTCCCGAAACGAAGAAGGAAAGGCGAAAGAGCAAGCATTGCGATTGGAAACCAGCAAATTGCCGGCGCCAACTGAAGTTTCCTGGTGAGGTGGTAGAACGTCAAAAGCATGGCTATTCCCCCAACGAGGGGCCACAATCTCAGTGCCCATTCATGATTGCCCAGCAGCCAGGTTGTTCCTTTGCTGCAAACCAGAAACAAAGGGGGGGCATATTGATCGTACCCGAGAGGGGCGAAAAAGCCATGATATGGTAACTCTGAAATATTAAGCGCCAGGTTGGCCTCATCCAGAAATAGGGACCTTGCATCCAGATAATACCAGCAACGCAGGATGGTGCCTGCGGCAAGAAAGAACAGTGCCGCCAGAGTAGAAAAGGCTGGGCTTCTTTTCATGGGGTGCAAAATAAAAAGAATTCCCAGCCTTTCCTGTGGTGTTGTGCCCTCCCTTGTTTTTTAACGGAAGGGGATCAGCACCGGCAGGCGCGCCTGCATGCCATTCGAGTTTTTGAGTTCCTGTACGAAACGGAGATAAGGATAATATTCGCCCAGTTCGGAACGGAGAACAGCGTTGGCCCTTACATTCTCTTCTCCGAACCACTGTTCCATGAACTGTTGGATCGGGTCTTTCACCCTCGGATATTCGGTAATGCGGTATTCATCCAACTCAGCCATTCCGGCGGCAGAGGCAATAGCCTGGCCCAGGCCGCCTAGGCGGTCCACAAGCCCGATATTGACAGCCCGCTCGCCGGTCCATACCCTGCCCTGAGCTATGGCGTGGACCGAATCGCGGCTCATCCTGCGCCCTTCACTTACGCGCTCCAGGAAGGTTTCATACATGTCGTCGGTCCGTTTCTGCAACAGGCGGGACTCCCCGGTTGATAAAGGGTAAAAAGGTGTAATGCCGGTGGCATAAGGGCCGGTCTTAACCGAATCGAAATGGATGCCGGCCTTATCGTCCAGTAATTCACTGGCATCCGGAATTGCCAGCACCACACCGATGGAACCGGTCAGCGTATTGGGCTCGGCAAATATGGAATCTGCGCCGGCCGAAATGTAATAACCACCGGAGGCGGCGTAATTCCCCATGCTGACTACCAGGCTTTTGCCTTCGGCTTTGGCCAGGCTGAGCTCTTTCCAGATGTTCTCAGAAGCCATGGCGCTGCCTCCCGGGGAGTTGACGCGCAAAACAATAGCCTTGATGTTGTCGTCCTGGCGGATCTGGCGGATATATTCCGAATATTTTTCATCACCAATACTTCCCGGAGCGCCTTTGCCATCAACGATAGTGCCCTCTGCATAGATGATGGCGATCTTGTTCTTGATCCGGTAGTTTTTGCTTCCGGGGTTAGACCGGTTGTATTCTTCAAGGGTTGCCATGGGGATCTTTTCCTCCTCATCCAGGCTCAGCCGGGTGCGCAGTTCATCCAGGGCGTCTTCCCGGTGGGCCACTTTGTCGATGAGGCCGGATTCGGCGGCAGCATCGGGGTCCATGCCGGTGTAATCGTTAGCCAGTTGGTGAAGGCGTTCTTCACTGAGGTTGCGGGAAGTGCTGATGTCCTGAATGAAATTGGAATAGATATCATCCAGGTATTCACGGATCTGCATGCGGTTTTCCTCACTCATTTTGTTGAGGCGGTAGGGCTCACTGGCGCCCTTGAATTTGCCGGCATAATAAACCTGCATATTCACTCCGATCTTATCCAGCAGGTCTTTAAAGAAAGGGATCTGAGCGGCAAATCCCCGGAAATCGACCATGCCCAGCGGGTTGACGATTATCTGGTCAGCACTGCTGGCCAGGTAATAAGCTCCCTGCGTGTAGTATTTGGAATACGCAATGATGAACTTGCCGCTTTCCCTGAAGTCAAGTAAGGCATGGCGGACAACAGCGGAGGTTGCCAGGCCGCCACTGGCCAGGCCATCCACCTCCAGAAAAACGCCTTTGATGTTATCGTCCTTTTTTGCCCGCTCCAACGTCTGGAGTATTTCTTTGAGGCCCAGTATTTTCCTCTTGCTGAGGTCAAAAGGGTCGAGTTCCAGGTTGTTGGTCTGTTCGGGGATGGGGTTGTCAAAAGTCAGATGCAGGACGGTATTCGGTTTTATTTCTTTTGGCTTATCAGCCTGTTTGGCAATCCTGCTGATCACCAGGCCGCTGATACCGACAAATAAGAAAAATGCGATGAAAATACCGAGACAAGAAGCGAGTAAGAACTTAAAGAATTGTCCCATTTTATGTGTTAAGTTTTTGTGCTGCAAAGTTACCTTTCAAAAGGTGGACGCGGTAATAAATTAGATCAAAGAGGGCTTTCCGGGGAAAAACGGACATCATTTTTGGTATTTCCGTTTTCGCCGGCATTTTCCATGTTGAATATACCCGGGAATGTAAGGCGACGAACAAAGGTGGTTGTTTTGCCGGTTTATAATATACTTTTTTCGACGAAGCTCCTAATTTTAATCTGCGAACAGCCAACGGATAAAAAGAAGGTTTATCTTTGCTGATCAGGCACAGAATTACAAAAAGCTTCCCTGCCAGGCCATAAAAGGCCGTCAAAAGATCGCTCAATAGTCAATCCTAACTTCATGAATACAGGCCTACAAACAGATTGGAAACTTTTTTTGTTCATGGCCCTGCTGGCCTTGCCGGCTTTATTGCCGGGGCAGCCTCTGGAAGTGAACAACGCTCCTCCCATTACTCCTGAAAACCTGATCACAAATATTTTTCTCGGTGAAGGTGTGGAAGTGCTCGATGTGCAATTCCAGGGGTCTCCTTCCGCCGTGGGTTTTTTTCAGCATGGTGACGATGAGATCGGCCTGGACCGGGGGATTGTCATGTCCTCCGGAGCCGCTGTCACCGTTCCGGGGCAGGTAGGTGTTGATTCTCCGGGGGGGGCTCAGGCCAGTGAGCCGGTTTCCGGCCTGGCAAATGACCCGGATATGGCCGCTCTTTCCGGCACCAACGATATCAATGATTTGGTAGCTTATACCATTACTTTTATTCCGATTTCCGACACTTTGCGCTTTCGCTATGTTTTTGCTTCGGAGGAATATCCTGAATACGTCTGTTCGGAATTTAATGATGTTTTTGGTTTCTTTATCAGCGGCCCGGGCATCAATGGCCCTTTTTCAAATAATGCAGAGAACATTGCGCTTATCCCTGAAACGAACCTGCCGGTGGCGATCAATAATGTGAATTCCGGAACAGTGGGTAATAACGGAATGCTTGTAAACTGCACGCCCCCAAATGGATCTCTGGCTTATTCCCAGTACTACAATAACAACAATGGCAGCACCAACCGGCCGGTATATGATGGTTTCACCGATGTTTTTACCGCGGAAGCTTTGGTCTATCCCTGTAGTACTTATACCATAAAGCTGGTGATCTGTGATGTGGCCGATGACTTCTTCGATTCCGGGGTTTTCCTGGAGGCAAAGAGCTTCGGCACCGGTTCACTCGATGTGGAAGCGGCTACCGTCAGCCTGGATGGCTCAGTGGCGGAAGGTTGTACCGCCGGCGAACTGATCTTCTCCCTTCCCGTACCCACCGAATCTGATTACCCCATTGATTATCACCTGCTGGGTACCGCCGAGAATGGAGTGGATTATGAGTATATTCCGCCTGATCTGTTCATACCTGCCGGCGACAGCGTGCTTTCCATTCCCATTGTCGCCATTGAAGACGGGCTGGCTGAAGGGACGGAAACCCTGGTCATTGACGTTCAACGGGACCCCTGTAACCGGGATACCATAATTGTCCCTATTAAAGAAAACGTGTTGTTGCCGCCGGAACTTCAACCGGATACTTCCATCTGCCGCGGCGAGCAGGTAATGCTGGACGGAACGGTCAACGTGCCTCTTCCGCCGCCGCCAACCTTTTACAACCAGGATCCTCTTGTCATCAGTCCTCATAATGTAACCTTGTATTCTGATATTGAGGTGTTTGGCGTTCTGCCTCCCACTCTGGGGCCGGGGGTCATCCGCTCGGTTTGTATCGAAGACTTACAGACCACCTGGGTAGATGACCTGCGGATCTACCTGATCTCTCCCGGCGGGCAGTTTATGGAGCTGGTAACCGATATCGGCAATGCCGGAGATAATTTTATTGGCACCTGCTTCACGCCGGATGCAACCACGCCCATTACCAGCCTTGGCGCTGCAGACCAGCCCTTTACCGGAGAATTTGCTCCGGAAGGAGTTTGGGAGGATCTCTACGGCGATGACAGCCCGGTCAACGGCACCTGGCAGTTGGCTGTATTTGATAAGTTCTTTGCCGATACCCCGGTCCTGAACCGGTGGTCTATTACTTTTACCCCACTGTACGAGATCGGTTACAGCTGGCAACCGGCAGATGGGCTCAGTTGTCAGGACTGCTCCAGCGTTCTTGCCAATCCGGATACCACTACCAATTTCACCCTGGAGGCCATAGATTCTTATGGTTGCACAACATACGATTCCATTGCCATTGAAGTCTTGTCTGAACTTGAAGCTCCTCAGCTTTCCTGTGCTGCGGTGACGGATAACAGTATTACTGTGGCCTGGCCGGGTGTTCCCGGGGCAATGGGGTACGAGGTAAATATCGACAATGCCGGATGGATGCCCGCCAATGGCACCAATGAACATACGGTGAGCGGCCTGCCCTTGTCAACTACTGTCCATTTTCAGGTGCGGGCCATAGGCCAATGCGGAAGCCTTATTTCAGACATAGAGTGCATGACCCCCGACTGCGTACCCCCGTCAGCCCAGGCCGTTTCAGTTACTGAAGCTTCCTGTTTTGGAAGCGCGGATGGGGGTATCACACTTTCCGCAAGCGGCGGGGTTGCTCCATACCAGTTTATCGTCAACGGGCAATCCAACCTGACAGGCATTTTTACCGGGCTGCCGGCAGATACCTACCAGGTGCAGGTGGTCGATGATGCCGGGTGCCCTGCTTCGCTGCAGGTAGTTGTGGGCCAGCCGGACTCTCTTGAGGTTATCCGGGCCATAAGTGCGGTGAGCTGTAATGGCCTGTCGGATGGACAGGCTACTCTGAGCATTAACGGAGGCATAGGGCCGTATGATTTCAACTGGAGCGACGGCCAAACGGATTCAGTTGCCACCGGCCTTTCAGCAGGTATTTACCAGTTGCAGCTGACGGATGCCAATTCCTGCAGTTATTCTTATGAACTGGAAGTGTTAGAACCAGAGCCACTCACCCTTGAAGTGATGACTGATTCGGTGCGTTGCGCCGGGGCAGCCAACGGAACAGCAGCTGTTATCGCTTCCGGTGGGGTAGGGGGTTATAGTTATGATTTTGGGGCTGGTGTCATTGTTGGTACCAGCCCGGGCCAGGCAGTTGGGCTCCTGGCAGGAAGTTACGAAGTGACGGTTTCTGACGGCAACGGATGTGAGGAGGCCGCTTCCTTCCTGATTGAGGAACCGCTGCCTCTTCAAGCCCAGTTTGCTGTGGCCGATGCTTCCTGTGCTGATAGTGCTACGGCTTCAGTATCGGCAATGGTATCCGGCGGCACCGGTAGTTACTCGTATTCCTGGCGGGATACTTCTATGAGTGTTATCGGCCTTGGGCCGGGCCTGTCCGGGATAGCTGCCGGGCAGTATGTTCTGGAAATTACGGATGCAAATGGTTGCATCCTGGAAGAAGAAGCCATGGTTGGAGAACCGGAGCCCCTTGATTATTTTCTCGACGTACAGCCTGCCAGTTGCCCTGGTGTTGCCGATGGCAGCGCCGGGCTTTTGCTTAGTGGCGGGGAGCCGGGCTATTCTTATAACTGGAATGATATAGGTGTCGGCCCGTCGGCCCGAACCGGACTGGCTGCCGGAAACTATACGGTGACGGTAACCGACCTGAATGGCTGTTCTCTGGAAATTCAGCTTCAGGTTGATAGCCCACAGCCCATTGCCCTTGAATTTTCTTCAGTTCCTGCTTCCTGTACCGGAATCTCTGATGGTATGGCTACGGTTGTGCCTTCCGGCGGCGCCGGCGGGTATTCTTACCTTTGGGAAAACGGGCAAAATGCGCCGACAGCAACGGGCCTGCCTCCCGGCCAGGTTTCAGTGGTGGTAAGTGATGCAAATGGCTGCCAGGCCAATGGAATGACGGAAATTGGGGAGGCCGTTCCTGTTAGTGTTGAGGTGGCAGGCGACGGGCCTTCCTGCAATGGAGGAGGAGATGGCATGGCTACCGCTACTGCGACGGGAGGAACGGGAACCTATACCTATATCTGGAGTAACGGACAAAGCGGCCCTTCCGTTTCCGGCCTGGCTGCCGGTGCTCACTTTGTAACAGTTACAGACGGGAATGGATGTATTGAAATGGACACCATCCTGCTGGAAGAACCGGAGGCCCTGGAAAATACATTTTCCACCCAGGCAGCTACCTGCAACCCCCAACCGGATGGTTCGGCCTTCGCCAGTGTACAGGGAGGAACCCCACCTTATAGTTATTCCTGGAGCGACGGGCAATCTCAGGCCACTGCTCAGAACCTGGAAATGGGCACTTACATGCTTACTGTCGCTGACGCCGAAGGGTGTGTTCTCCTGGATACCGTATTGGTTGACGGCATTCCCGCTATCAGCCTGGCTCTGGAAAAGCAGGATGTGAGCTGTAATGGTGGTGCGGACGGTTCAGTTACGGCGGTTGTCAGTGGGGGGAGCGGAAATTATTCTTTCGATTGGAGCCATGGGGCTCCTTCCGGGCCTCAGGCCGTTAACCTCGTTGCCGGCGTTTATTCCCTGACTGTAATGGATGGCCTGGGATGTACTGCCATGGCTTCCGTCACTGTCGGTGAACCTGCTGCCATCCAACTGGAGACGGTAGCCGGGCGCGTATCCTGTTCCGGAGATATGGATGGAACACTTTCTCTTTCCATTTCCGGAGGAATGGCGCCCTATAACATCCTGTGGAGCACAGGCGAAACAGGACTAGAGTTAGAGGGACTGGGAGTGGGCGCCTACTCGGTGACTGTGACAGATGCAAATGGCTGCCGGGCCACCCGTACTGACCAGGTGCTGGAAGCCAGCCCTATCGACGTGTCTCTGGAAATTGAAGCGGTGAAATGTTATGGGGAGTCCGATGGCTCAGTACAGGTTCAGGCTAGTGGCGGCCTACCTCCTTTTGTGTATCATTGGCCTGATGGATCGACGGGCTCTGTACTGGATAACCTGGCTGCCGGCAGTTACGCTTTATCCATCACAGACGCTGCCGGATGTGAGGTCGTAGAAGAATTGGAAGTCGGCCAGCCGGGCCTTCCTTTGCAGGCTACTGTTGCTCCATTTGATGTCAGTTGTTTTGGAAAACACGATGGCCGCATCGAGATAGAAACTACAGGTGGCACTCCTTTCTACCGGTACAGCCTGGATGGTGAATTCTTTTCCGGAAGCAATATTTTTATCGGGTTGGAACCGGGGCTTTATACGGTTCAGGCTCGTGATTATAATGGGTGCACTTTCCGCTCTGAACCGGTAAGGATTGGAGAACCGGGCCCGATTGTTGTAGAACTAGGCGAAACCCTGCCCGTGAATTTCGGTGAATCCGTACAGCTGCAGCCGGAAATTACGGGTGGGGCAGGAATGCTTGGTTATTCCTGGGAGCCGGCAGATTCCAGCCTTCTGAGTTGTTTTGACTGCAGGGAGCCTCTGGCTACAGTAACAACCCAGGTAAGCCTTCGCCTGGTGGTTACGGATGAAAAAGGCTGTGAAGGAGAAGATATTGTGAATGTTTATCCGGAAAAGGTTCGCCCGGTTTTTGTACCTACCGGTTTTACGCCTAATGGAGATGGCAGTAATGACAAATTGCTGGTTCACGCAAAAGAAGATATTGAAATACGCATCCGCTACTTTAGGGTCTATGATCGTTGGGGTGAACTGGTTTTTACTGCCAATGAATTTAAACCCAATGATGTGGATTATGGCTGGGACGGGACCTTCCGGGGCCAACCCGTATCGGGAGGAGTCTATATCTGGCACCTTGGCGTAGAGTTCATCGACGGCTACCGCGAAGAGTTTACCGGCCACACTACTTTGATCCGATAATAATAACCAGGGCTGTAATTTTTCAGTACCAATTCAAGAACTATGATCAGATCTGCAATTTTTTTTCTGGCCTTAAACCTGTTGCTGGCTTGCAGCCAGGCCGGGGAAACTGAAAAAACAGAGGAAACCGTGGCCATCGAAACCCCTTCAACCAGCAGGGCAAAGTACGCTATTGTGATCCACGGAGGGGCCGGCACCATCCTGAAAGAGAACATGACTCCGGAAAAGGAGGAAGAATACACGACAGCTCTCAATAATGCACTGGATATCGGCGAAGGCGTCCTCAAAAAAGGAGGCAGCAGTTTAGATGCGGTACAAAAGGCTATTATTTTCCTGGAGAACTCTCCTCTGTTCAATGCCGGAAAAGGGGCGGTCTTTACCCATGAAGGCAAGAATGAATTGGATGCCTCTATCATGGACGGCGCCACACGCAATGCAGGGGCAGTAGGAGGGGTGACTACTGTGAAGAATCCCATTCTGGCGGCCAGAGCAGTGATGGAGCATTCCAGACATGTGTTGCTTACTGGAAAAGGAGCCGAGCAATTTGCACAGGAGCAGGGGCTGGAAATTGTTGAGCCACAATACTTTTTTACAGAAAACCGCTGGGAGTCCCTTCAGCGCGCCAAAGCCGCCGAGAGCAAGGAGACCGGTTTTTTATATGCAGATCCGGCTCACAAATATGGGACGGTAGGCTGCGTGGCTCTGGATAAAAAAGGGAACATCGCAGCCGGGACTTCCACCGGAGGCATGACCAATAAGCGATACAACCGCTTTGGCGATGTGCCGGTTATTGGCGCCGGCACTTATGCCAGCAATGCTACCTGTGGAGTGTCCTGTACGGGCCACGGGGAGTATTTTATCCGTTATGCCGTTGCTTATGACATCTCTGCCCTTATGGAATATAAGGGGCTTAACCTTGAAGATGCTACAAATTATGTCATCCATGAGAAACTGAAGGAAGCAGGAGGCAGCGGGGGGCTGATCGCAATAGACAGGATGGGTAATGTGGCGATGCCCTTCAATTCGGCCGGCATGTACCGGGGGTACGCAAAGCCCGGGGAGCGGGTAGTGAGAATATACGGTGAGGAATAGAAAAAAGCTCCGGCCACAGGCCGGAGCTTATGCGTGAAAAGTACAAAAATGATTTGTCCTGACGGCGAACAAGATGTTCTGCCGGTCAGAACTGAAGAAGCGCTCTTACATCTTCTTCCTTTCGGATTTCCTTATCGATCAGCTTGAGTTGAAAAGTGTATGTTCCTTTTTTTGCTCCGGCTTTTTCAAACGCCTCAGGGGGCAGCAGGGCGATCTTGCCATCATCCGTTACGATCCAGAGCAGTTTGTCGGTATCCTGGTCAAATTTAAGGGCTGTATTGTCAGTAGCGTAAAAGCGGTAAATGGTGTTTTTACTTCGTTCGGCCAGATAGGCGGTATGATGGCGATAAAAATTGCCATATTGATCCCGGAATGCTGCCTGTATGCTTTGTTCGGGAGGCAGCAACAGGCGGTCACAATTCCAGAAACCAAAACCCGTAGCTTTGAAACGGTTCACCACTTTGCGTTTGACCAGATACTTATTTGCTTCGCCGAATTGCTGGCCACTGGCTTTCAGGTTGTCCAGCTGGCGGTCGTAGGCTGCCAGGGCTTCCGCCTTTTGTTGTTCTACCTGTACTTTCAGTGCCTCTTTCTGCTCTTTGAGCCTGGCTTCCCATTCCGCCATAGCGGCCTTGAAGCCCCCGAGTTCTTCTTCGTAACGCTGAAGCGCCGTTTCGTAATCATTTCCGGTAAGGACGGGGCTAACGATAAGCGTCACCTGGTTCTGAGGGTGGATCAGAGTCAGTTCGTAGTCCCGGTTGTTTACCGGCCGGATGCGGACGGATTCCCAGCTGACGCTGAATGCCCGTTCGTCGAAGGCGGGGCTGCTGGGAGAGATCTGCCAGATCACCCCTTTGTACATCTGTTGCAGCTTGGCCAACTCATTTTGAACCTCTCCGTTGCGGGTATCTTCGATATTGAGGCTTCCATCCAGAAAATTGAGTTCCAGGGTGGGCCTTCCGGGGTCCGCCCGGTAGGGGCGAAGCGGTTCGACCGGTTTGGGAATGGCCGACTCAATGGCATGGAGTTCTTCGGCAGCCCTCGAATCAATGGCGTCGTATTTTCCCAGCAATTCCCGCTTGTATTGGAGCAGCGGGTCATTCTCCTCCAGGATCTCATCTTCGACAAACTGGATGTTATCAACATCCTGATACAGCCACTCTCTGGAGAAAGTATCCAACTGGTAAATATTGTAGCGGGGAGGAGCTTTGAGGTTAAGGCTGGGTACGATGATCTCGGAAACCAGCTCTACATCGATATTTTTCCCAGGAGCCAGTTGAACCGGTTGCCCATCTTTTTCAGCGTAGATCTCGATCATGCCGGCGGATTCCAGATGATACTGTATGCCGGCCGAGTCATAGGTAAGCGGAATACCTGCCAGGAAAAAATCCAGATAGTCGTGCATTTCCCGGTACCGGATATCGACCTCCCCTTCGATAAGCCTGCCGCGGTCGTCTGCGAAGGCAGCGGCAGGCACGACGAGGCGGGAGCCGCTGGGGTATTCATAGACACCTCCCTGATTGGCATTAACCCGGAAGCTGGCGAACTGAGGCTGCACCTCATCGGCCAACGGAGGTTGAATGAATTTTTGCCCGGCAAAGTATTCTCCGGCGGTCAGGGCAGGTTTGTTCGGAGCAGAAAATACACCTCCCAGGACGATAGCAATAGCCGCTATGGCCGCCGCCGCTGCACTGCTGATGGATATAACCCTCAGCCTCCGGAGCCTTCGGGTGCGCTGCCCATCCTTCTGGCTCTTGTACCGCCTCAGCAAGGCGCCAAAATCCTTGTGGCGCTGTATATCCTCACGGGAAGGCAGCTTTGGGTTAAATCTAAAGTTGTAGTTATTGCCCATATCTTCTGTGGTTTAGGTGCTGAAACAGCACTATTCAACCATCAACTCATCTTTTTTTTCATTCTGTTCAGTATCCGGAAGGTTTTCACTTTGGCATTATTTTCCGTAATGCCGAGTATTTCTGCAATTTCCTTGTAGGGCCGTTCTTCGAAAAAGCGAAGTTCGATCAGTTGCAGGTCGTCTTCCTTTAAGCTGTCTAATGTATCCAGTAGTAGTTGCCGGTGTTCTTCATCATCGCGTTCTTCCATTTCTTCGAACAGGCCGGATATATTGGTTTCCTCCACACTTACCACCCTGTTCTTTTTATGCTTTCGGTAGTGCTGCGCCACCTCATTGCTGGCAATGCGGTAGAGCCAGGCAGAAAAGGGCACGCCTTTATATTCGTAATCTCTGATTCGTTGTAAAGCCTTCAGAAAAACCTGGGAACAGAGGTCGGCGGTCAGCGCTTCATCGGTTGTTCGGCGAAAGACAAAGAGGAAAATATCTTCATAATAACGCTCATAGAGCGGCCGGAACAAGGCGGGGTCACCTTGAGCGGCTTGCACTTCCAGCCACTCTTCCTGCATTTCTGCCGCAGAAACAGTCCTTTTGGGCGCGCTCATTCGAACGGTTTTTGCAAGAGTACGGCTAAATTGCAAATTCGAAAGCATTAAATAAAGATTTTTTCCATAAAGTGCCCGTGGCTTAGAACGCCGGAAAAGCGTTGGTTTCTGAAGGTGTTTTTTCTTTTGTTCCGTCTTCATAATGTATAAGGCGAAAAAAGTTACAGGCTGGCCCTCTTAAATTTCTGGCGAAGCCAACGGGTTTTCATGTGGAAATTCCGGTACTATGGCCATTTACAGATTCAGTTTGCTAATTTTGTGTCGTTGAACATCACATAATTAAACGTAATGCTTTATCCTATTGTCAGGCCGATAGCAAGGCTGGGGTTAAAGGCCTTTTATCGTAAGATCTACCTGTCTCACACTGAAAGGATACCCCGAAATGAAGCAGTCATACTGGCTGCAAACCATCCTACGGCTTTTCTGGAACCTTGCATTCTGGCTTGCTTTCTCGGCCGGCCATTGTATTTTTTAGCCCGGGGAGACCTCTTCAATAAGAACTTTTATGCGCTGTTGCTGAAAGGGCTTAATATTCTTCCCGTTTTCCGCCTTAAAGATGGTGGTTATGGAAAGCTCAAAGACAATTATTCTACTTTTGAAGCCTGCTATTCTGCTTTGGCCCGGCGGAAAACCATAATGATACTTGCGGAAGGCCGGACCAAACAGGAAAAACGCCTGGGTCCTCTGCAGAAAGGAACTGCCCGTATCGCGATGGGCACTCTTGAACGCCATCCCAACGATCTCGAAGAAGTCTTTATAGTCCCTGTAGGCGTAAATTTCACCTACGCTGACCAGCCTCGTTCAAAAGTGATGATCGACTTCGGAGAACCTATTCGCGCCAGCCACTTCCTGAAAGAGTTTGAGGAAAATGCCAACCAGGGTATGGCCACCCTGACGGATATACTGAGGGAAAAACTGGAGCGAAGCCTGGTTATCATCGACCGTCCGGAGGACGAAAAGCTGGTGGAACAATTGCTTCAAATGTACCGCACGGAGCAGCCTCAGTCCGTTCTGCCGGTTATTGCCCACCACCGCAGGCCCCTCGAGTTGGAAATGAGGGTTGCAGAAACAGTAAACCGTTTGCCTGAGAAGGAAAAGAAGGAGTTGAATCAAAAAGTTTCGGATTATTTTGAGGAATTACATAGCCTGGGCATTGATGACCAGGCTCTGGCCGGTAAGCCAGTTAACAGAATTTTGGGGTTCTTTGCCCTGGTACTGGGGTTTCCTCTTTTTCTCCTGGGTTTTCTCTGGAACTATCCTCCCGTCTGGCTAGCGAAATATATTTCGGATACCCAGGTGAAAATGCTGGAGTTTAAGGCTCCGGTAAGGTGGGCAGCCAACCTGGGAACGCATCTCATTTATCTGCTGGCCTGGTTATTAATGGCTCTTTTTACCGGATTTTGGATAATTATCCCCATGGTGATATCCCTGTTGCTGATGGGGTATCTCGCACTCTATTACATGGAGTTTTGGGCTCTTTACCGGAAAAACCAAAAACTGCGGAGCCTTCCGGAAAAGGAAAAGAAAAAGCTTCTGAATGGCAGGGCGGAAATAATGAAGGACTTCCGGAAAATGGCAGCAAGTTATGCCTGAGACAGACAGCAATCAGGGCATCCTAAAACTCTTTTCTGCTTTTCTGATATTTTTTATCCAGGTCGCCGGCCAGGCCGAGAAGAAACAAATAAAAGAATATTAAGCCTGCAATCAATAGAAGGTTCATAACCGTAAATTTTTAAGAGTATGTTGGGAATTTGTTTTTGATGATGAAATCAGTCATTTTTTTGATGAGACAAGGCGCAGGTTCGGGGTCGTAGCCGGGCTACGAAGCCCGGTTCTGCAACGAAGTATCAACAAAAAAGTGGCGATTTCAGCGCAATAGATAAAATCCCAACATACTCTAAGTACTGCTTGGTGTCGTGGTTCATTAACTGGTATCGGTTAAGGCCATTTTTTTCGTTTTAGGTGCAATTATTCAATTGTAAAATGTCCTCTGTAACGCAATGAAGCGGCAGGATGTTTTGGCCTTTTTCGGGAATAACCAAATCTTAACAAAAAGGCCGCCTCCATTGGAGGCGGCCGGCTTGGTAAATAGTTAGCAATGGGGAATCTTATTTCTTCAGGATATTATTCAGAGTGAATAATAATTTTCTCTCTGAATGAACCTGTGGCAGTTCTCCCTATGGCCCAATACAGTCCCCCTGGAAGGCCGGAAACCTCTATCTGGGTTATTGAACCTGGAGAATCGTTTTTTTGTACGGTAACTGTCTTTCCCAGGGCATCAACGAGAAGCAGTTCTGATATCCGGGTATTACACTTTATAAACAGCTTGTCGGAAACCGGATTGGGAAATACCTGCACGTTAACCATAGCCTTTGGGTTGGAAGTGCTCACCAGGGCACTATCCTTTGTTATCAGGATGGTTGCCGTATCGGGTACAACCGGGTAGGTATTGAGCGATTCGTCAATCAGAAGAATGCTGTCAATCCTCAGGCGGAATGTATCCACCTTTTCAAGCCCAACGATGATGTCTTCAATGACAATTGAAAACTTTCCAATCTCCCCGAAACCGGGCCCCTGAGGTTGCTGGTCAAGGCGGGTAATGGCAAGTTGGGCTTTGCCGGAGGAGCTTCCCTCATCATGATGAAAGAAATCTTTATTTGGGGCGGTGATCCAGCTGTTGTTACCTGCTTCAAAATGAAAAGCGTCCTCATTCCCAAGGAATTCGTTGTCATAACTTAGCATAATGGCAATTCCGTAAAAACCAGATACAGGAAATTCCTGGCTGCCAAGGCTGAGCCCGATATCGACTGAGGCTCCCGGTTCCACCAGGGTGGCGCTGGGGGTGAGGAATATCCTCGGGGCATTACCCACTGTGCCGTTCAGGAAACCATCACTCAGGACACTCCCATGGGAAAGGCCAAAATTTTCTTCAATCCCTTCTTCCAGGTCATTTTCTCCTATCGTTCCGTTTCCATCACAATCAGCGTATGCATAGTTCAACCCGTTCGGGAAAGACTCAGGCCACGGATCGGTGATATCCTGCCCCTGCCAATCAGTGGTAGGGTTATTTCTGGCCGGGCCCATACTGCCAAAGGCCAGGCCCCAGTACAACACGTCAGCTGCATTAACGACGCCGTTATTGTTTACATCTCCTGGCCAGGCCTGCTGGGCTGAAACGGGGTCTAATCCGCTGCAACCAATCAGGGCGAATGCTATTAAGGCCACATATTTTCTCATTATCCGATCTCTTTTCTTCTCATGTCGGTACAAACTTAGCAGATTAGGAGAATTTTTTCAACTACATTTTTTTTAAATTGTCAGGTAAATCGCGGCAGTGTTTTCTGCAGGGAAAGCAAATGATTGCTTTAAGTAGTTGGAAATTAATTTTTTATAATATTTAAGTTAAAAAAAATTATATATGTTGCATGAATTTGCCGGATTGCCGGGGCAACAATCTCCCCGCTATTTTCGTAAAAAAAGCCAATGCAAACCATAAAGCGGGAAAATGAAAAAAAGTAAACTGGCCTCTGCTCTTCGAACCATGGATGATAAAGAACTGGCTGCCTTGAGTTTGTTTGTGGCTTCTCCGTACTTCAACCAAAAAGAAGAGTTGTCTCGTTTTCTCCGGCACCTGCTTAAATTCCAGCCGGATTTCAGAGCGAAAGGCATGGAAAAGAGGGCTTGCTTTAAGGCGGTGTTTCCGGGGCGGGAATTTGATGACAAGCAGTTCAGGTATATGTCGAGCAACTTGTACAAGCTCGTCGAGAAATTCTGGGTGGCCGAGCGGCAGGGGGCAGAAATCATCCGGAATGAGACGCTGCTGATGGATTGCCTGTCGGACCGCCAGTTGAACAAGAGTTACCGGCAGAGCCGGCGGCGTATGGAAAAATACATGCAGGAGGAAAAAGGGCGCAGGAGCCAGTATTTTTTTCACCGCCTGCAGTTGTCGGAAGTAGAGGAACGGCACTTTGAGCGGCAGCGGCTGAGGCGATACGATGCGAGCATTCAGCAGGCAGCTGACCACCTGGATTGTTACTACCATTTGCGAAAGCTTCAGTTTGCATGTGCTATGCTTGACCGGCAGACCATTATCAAGGGCGACTATGAGCTCAATATTTCAGGCCACTGGCTGGCTCACCTGCAGGGCCAACATTTTTTCGAAGAGCCGATCATTGAGCTTTACTTTACTATTCTCCAGGCCTTGATGGATGAAGAAAATCAAACGCATTTCGGCCGCCTCCAGGGAATGTTAACCCACCACTCTGCTGATATTCCGAAAGAGAGCCTGAAGGACATTTATTTGTTTGCCATCAACTACTGTGCGCGTAAGATCCGCCAGGGCCAGGAGGTTTACATCGAAAAGGCCCTTCAACTCTACCTGGAAGGGATCGAAAGTGAGATACTAATCGACGGCGGCTATTTGTCCCCCTGGGCCTTTACCAATGTGGTTAAACTTGCACTGCGGCTTCAGCGTTACCAGTGGATCGAGCCTTTCATTCAACAGTATGCACCGGCTTTACCGGAGGCTTTTCGGGAAAATGCCCTCCACTACAACCTTGCGGAGTTGTATTACTACACCCGGAGCTTTGAGAAAGCTCAGGAACATCTCAACCGGGTTGCTTATTCCGATTTGAATTACTACCTGGGAGCCCGGGTCATGCTGGCAAAGATCTATTACGAAAAAGGTGAAATCGACCCCTTGCTTTCCTTGCTTGCGGCTTTCACCATTTTTCTCAAGCGCAATAAACTCATTTCCGCCGCGCTTAAACAGACCTTCCTGAACTTTTGTGACCTCCTGTTTCAAATATTGAGGGGCAAACGGGGGAGGTGGAAAAAACTGGAAGAAAAAATACGCACTACCCACCTTTTGACGGACCGGGCGTGGTTGCTTTCGGCTTTTGAGGAGCGTTATAAGTTGTTTCAATAAAAAGAGGTGGACAGCGAACTCCGAACGGCCTCCATATCCAATTATTCCTCCTCCAAAGCAGCTTCCACCATCCCTTCCGGCAGGCTTTTAGAGGCCCTGGCTCCCAGTTCGCGGATGCGTTCCGCCCGGCCAACCAGGGTGTCTCCGTACTTTTTGGAATCCACTAGTTTGTTCATGGCATCGTGGTAAGCGCCCTGAGCCTGTTCGAGCCGCTGGCCAATGCCTTTGAGGTCTTCGACAAAATTGACGAATTTATCGTAAAGCATTCCGCTTTGGCGGGCGATCTCCAGTACACTCCGCTTCTGTTTCTCCTGCTTCCAGATGTAGGAAACGGTGCGCATGGTGGCCAGTAGGGTAGAAGTAGAGACAATGACGATGTTGTGGTCGAGGGCATCCAGAAAAAGGCGTTCGTCCTGCTGAACGGCCAGCGCGAACGCCGGCTCAATGGGGATAAAAAGGAGGAGGTAGTCCGGGGAATGGATCTGATATAGCTGTTGGTAATTCTTGCTGCTCAGGTTTTTTACGTGTTGCCGGATACTATCGACGTGGGCTTTGAGGTGGAGCCTGCGGCTTTGCTCCTCTTCGGCCTGGCGAAAACGGCTGTATGCCGTTAAGGACACCTTGGAGTCCAGCACCAGGTGTTTGCCTTCCGGGAGGTTGATGACAAAATCGGGGCGTTTCTGTTTGCCATTCTCTGAAAAGCTGGGCTGGGCCTCATAGTGGATTCCCCTTTTCAGGCCAGCTTTTTCCAGTAGCAGCTCCAGTTGGATCTCTCCCCAGTCTCCCTGGGTTTTATTGTCTCCTTTTAAGGCGCTGGCCAGGTTGTTGGCATCTGCACTCAGCTGTTGGTTCAGTTCCCGGAGGTGTTCGATCTCTTTTTTTAGGCTCACCCGGTCTTTGGTCTCCTCGAGAAAGCGCTTTTCCACTCCTTCTTCGAAGGCCTTGATCTTTTCACGCAGTGGAGTGAGGATCTGTTGCAACTGCTCCTGGTTCTGGAGGGTGAATTTCCTGCTTTTTTCTTCCAGCAGGCGGTTGGCGAGGTTTTCGAATTCGGCCCTGGATTGTTCCTGAAGTTTGGCGAGTTCTCCTTTTTGGGTATCGAGCTGGCTTTCGAGGTTTCGGATTACCTGTTCCTGCCCGGCGAGGCGCCCGCTCAGTATTCGCAGCTCTTCTTCTTTTTCGTGGATATCGCCGAGGTAAGCGTCGGCTTGTTCCTGGACTTGCCGGTAGAGCAATTTGGGAACATAGGCTTGCTCTGCCTCATCTTTGGAGATCAGGTTTTTCTGCTGGCGAAGCCTGCTTGCCAGCCATCCGAGTGCGGCGCCCAGAAGAAGGCCTATGAAAAGAAAAATAAAAGGCAACAGTTGCTGGTCCGGCATAGCTGCAGGGCTTTAGTGAAAAATGGGCCGCGGGTAAACGGTTACCTGCCGGCAGTGTCATCAAAAACGTGAAATAATGTCGCCCTGAAAGTTACAAATTTTCCGGGATGGTTGCTGCGCCCAAGCCTGTCAATTTTTCTTGGACAAGTCGAACCTGGTGGACGGAAGTTGTATTCGGTTCAGGTTGGTGGGGGCAACCCCTTCTAGCTGGCTGGGAGCGATACCGGCATCCTCCGCTTTCTGTATCCATTTTTTCACCTGTGTGGTGTCATTGGCGCTTCGGTAGGCCTTAATGATCTGGGTAAAGGCCTCCTTATTGTCGGGATCGCGCTGAAGGATGGCCTCGCCGGCCTTGACCGCTTCGGCAAAGTCGCCCAGACGGTGGCTGGAAATGGCCTTTTGGTTCCAGGCAGCCAGGTTGTTGGGGTTGGCCTGCAACTCCGCTTCGGCCGAGGCTTTGGCCTTTTTCTCTTCCTCTATCTTCTTATCGACCTCTTCGATCCTTTGGTTGATGGTGCGGTCCGGTGGCCTCATCTTTTTCACTTTCAGCAGGTCCTCACGGGCTTGTTTCAACTGGTCGGCTTTGAGATAAGCCTCGCTGCGGGCCTCAAGGGCCTTCACATTGCTGGAATCTTTCTTTAGGAACACGGTGAGGTCTTCCGCCGCCTCCGTGTAATTGCCTTTTTTCAGGTTGAGCACCCCCCGGTTGTTCCTTGCCAGTGCGTAATCGGGGTGTACGGCCAGCACTTCATTATAGGATTCCCAGGCCTTGTCTTCCTGTTTGTTGGCCAGATAATCTTCGGCGAGGACCATGCCTTTTACGAGGTGAGCCGTAGAGTCAGACGGTTGATATCCTTCGAGCATCTCAATGGCCGTTGAAGCATCTCCCGCCTCATGAGCGATGAGGCCGAAAAGGAGCCTGATGCTTTTCTCTATAGCCTGGGTAAGGATCCCGCTGGTGGCGATGCTGGAGAGCGTACTGACCGTTGCCAGTTGCGACCCTTCTGACAATTCCAGTTTGGAAAGTTCGAGGTTGCTTTCATCCTTGCCCTTCTTTTTGAGGAATTTGTAGTTGGTATTGATGGTTGACCCCTGGGGTGAACTTTCTGCTGTGCCCCAGATGATCAGCTGGGCCTCAAATTCTTTAGCCAGGCGTGTAGCGTCATCAATGGATAGAAAACTGTCGGAATCTTTACAAAGCAGTGTGCCAAAGTCGCAGTTGATGTTGTATTCCTTGATAAAGGATTCAAGGCGGGCGGCAATCAATGCGTGTGGCTTTTGTGGTTCTCCCGCTACAACCTGGAATGGTACGAGCAGGATGTTGAATTCTGAACCCTTTTCAAATTGCCGGTCTATATGGCAGGCTGATGATAGCTCTTCTCCTGGTTCCTGAGCCTGAGATTGTGCCCACCACCAGTACCCTCCGCCTGCAATGGCAATAAGCAGCACAAGGGCGCCTATCACCCACGGCCAACGGCCGGGGCGGCTTTCGGCCGAGCTTACTTCCGGGTCGAGCTTTCCCTCTTCCAGCCATTCGACGATCTGCAGGGCCTGCCGCGTTACCTGGTTGTAGGTAAGTTTAACCGCTTCTCCGGAGGCAAGCCCCTGGAGCTCGTCTTGTTGAGCCTTTCTGAACCGGGCGCGCGCCTGCAGCGCCAGGCTGTTCAGGTTCCTGTATTTCGGGCTGCTTTGCAGAAGGCCGATAAGCCGGCCCAGTGCCTTTTCCGTTTCGGCATTGCCCAGTAGTTGTTTGATTTCCGATACGAGTTGAGCATTGTCCATTACTGTGGGCCTTTTGGTGAACGGGTGGCGCCTTCCTGTAGAATCAGGCCTCTTTTCCCGTAATATACGTTTTTTTGTATAACGTGTTACAGGCCGAATTATGGCGGTAGGGCCCGGAATTTATTTCCCACTTCCCAACTCAACTGCCCGTTTCAGGGCCGCATTGGCCCCGGAGATGATGTCATCCCGGACCAGGTTCTGGTTGTAAGTGGCCAGGGCGGCCTCTGTAGTGCCTCCCCGGGAGCAGACTTTATCTATCCATTCTTCGCAGGTGAAATCCGTTTTATTGAACAGCTCAATGGCTCCCCGAAAAGTCTGGCTGACCAGCAGCTCGGATTCCGAATAGCTGAACCCCATCTCCCGGGCGGCATCCATCAGGGATTTCATGAAAAACCATACGTAAGCCGGCCCGCTGCCGCTGATGGCGGTTGCAGCATCAATGGCTTCTTCTTTCTCTACATATATAGTCTTGCCCGTGGTATTGAGCAGGTTCTGAACCATGACCAGCTCAATGCGGGTCACATCATCCGAAGAAGTGAAGGCAGTCATCCCCATTCCGATCTGGGCAGGCAGGTTGGGCATGGCCCGGATAACTTTACTGACGCCCAGTGATTCTATGATTGTCGAGATCCTGACCCCTGCCATTATCGAAAGAAATACCTGCTGAGCGTCGATCATCGGTTTGAGGGACTTGAATAATGTCCCGGAATCCTGGGGTTTCACTGCAAAAATGACCAGGTCAGCCTGTTCGAGGCAGTCTTCCGGCCGGCTGTAAACCGTACCGATGTCTTTTTTGGAAAGCGCTTCTGCTTTTCCGGCTGATTTCTCAAGGATCATCATGTCTTCCTTACTGGTAATGTGGGAACGCAGAAAACTCTGGGCATAAGTCAGGCCCATATTCCCACCACCGATAATCAGGATCTTCATCTTAATTCTTGTTTAACGGGGATGAAATGGGAGGGTTAAATTTGGACAAGCTCTTAAAAAAGGCCGGCAGTTCAGGTTTATTTGAACACCAGTCATTTTCGAAGGCCAAAGCTACATCATTTAATTGAATTTGAGGAAATACCCTGATTATATTGGTAATTTTACCTCTGCAGTGTAGTTTTTCCCCAAAGGGCTTATTTTTAAGCCGGATAAAAATCCTGGTAAAATCTATTTCAATGTTGCAACTTTAATTGTATATACATATATTTGTGCCTGTAATGAAAATTGAAGAAGAAATAAAGCAGCGGAAATTCACGAGTGTGTATCATAAAGCGCACATTAATTTGCTTTTCACGGCTTCCTGGTTAAGCCAGAACTCAGCACAGTTGCTGAAACCGCACAGGGTGTCGTGGCAACAATTCAACATTCTCCGCATATTGCGTGGGATGCATCCGGAGCCTGCCACCATCAAATTGCTCACCGAGCGTATGATCGATAAAATGTCGAATGCTTCGCGACTGGTGGAAAAACTGAAACAGAAAGGCTATGTGGAAAGGCGGGTGTGCCCGTCAGACCGCCGCCGGGTTGACATCAGGATCACAGATAAAGGATTGCAGTTGCTGGAAACGCTCTCCCGCATCATGGAAGAGGGCCTTCACGAGCGGATGGGCAACCTCAGCCAGGAAGAGGCGGCCCAGTTGAATTGCCTGCTGGATAAAATTAGAGATTGACGTTGTTTTTTTTAAAATAATAAATGTCGATACATCAATTGTATGAACTCTATTCCAGAGTTTTTGTTAATCAGTTCATCATCAATAAAAACCATTTTAACCATGAAGAAAGTATCTGTTTTCTCAACTTTGCTTGCTGCACTCGCCCTGGTAGGCATGAGCTTTACCTTCCCTTTTAATTCCAATGTTGAACCCCGGGAAGTCAGTATAGAGGAAAGCACCATCACCTGGAACGCTTATAAGGTGACGGGTTCTCACAACGGCAACATTCAACTGAAGTCCGGTAAATTGGATTTTGACGGCGACAAGCTGGTTGGCGGTTCCTTCGAGATCGACATGGCATCCATCACCTGTAATGACCTCGAAGGAGAGTGGAATCAGAAACTGGTTGGGCACCTGAAGTCGGATGACTTCTTCGGAGTCGAGAAGCACCCCACTGCCGGTTTCGTTATCACTCAGGTCGTTTCCCGTGGCACTCCCGGCGACTACAAGATCGTTGGCGACCTCACCATCAAAGGGATCACCAAAGAGATAAAGTTCTATGCCAAGGTAACAGAGGAGAATGGCCAGAAAGTGGCCACGGCCGACATTAAAGTTGACCGCTCCGATTTCAACGTCCGCTACGGTTCCGGTAGTTTCTTTGACAACCTGGGAGACAAGACGATCTATGATGAATTTGACCTCCAGGTAAAGCTTGTCTCTGACAATTCTTAATAATTGTCTGCTATTAAAAACAACAGGGCAATTGCGGATCCCCAATTGCCCTGTTGTTTTGGAGTAAGTGCCTGGACACAATTAGTGAGACACAAAGTGCCATCTAAGGCGCTGGTATTCAATCATTCAGTCATTCATTAATTCAGTCCATGTACTTATTCAATCAAGGTATGATATAATAGGACAAGGATAACTTCAGCCCCCGGATATATGCTTCATCCTGTTCGCTGTTTAGCATATTGGCCAGCCCGTACTGATAATGGAGGCGAAGGCTGGTGCGAGTGCCGGGGCGATATGCCAGTCCGGCGATGATATCAAATGAGGTTGCCCTGAGCAGGCCATTTCCCTTATTCTGGCCGAATTTATAAATCGTATTTTTTATTTGCTGGGGGCTCCCGGAAGAGCTGCCTTGGTTTTCCAGGCTCCATTTGCTGATTGTCCGGCTGTAGAGCAACTGGCCCGCCTGTACGCCGGCTTCCAGAGCAAACCGGGGGGTCCACTGGAAACCGCCGGTGAGGGGAAGTTGTATATACCGGGCAACGGCGGCCTCCGTGCTGGAAGACAATTGATTGATGTCGTTTGCAAGTTGGTGTTGAAAACTCCTTTCAGCGGTAGTTGCTTCGGGTTGATAGGATCGGTAGAAAACACCGCTGCGCAGATACAGGCGGCTATTACCGGGATGAAATTCAAGGGCTAAGCCGGCGCCCATGCCGCCGGGCGCGGAATGGCCGAGATAATACCCTTCTCCTTCGATCGCGGCCCGAAATATCCGGGGCTTTTTGGCTTGAATGGAAGCCAGCGGGCTTTCTCCTGAAGTTTCGGAGTACGGCAGTATTTTACTTATGATGCTTCTTTCCAAAGGAAGGGCCGGAATAAGGCTCTTCCCTGAGGTGACGGGCTGGTTTTCCTTTTCCACCGGCCCTGTTACAATTCCTTTGTTCTCAATCGTATCGCCGGCATCAAAGCCTTTTGGCGTATCCTTCCGCTCTTTGCTTTCAGAGAATGCGGTTGCCTGCGGGTTATTGCCTTCAGAAGAAAGAGCCTTTGGTGCCTCAGCCCCTGGTTCCCGTAAGGTTGCTGTGGACAGGGCACCAGCGTTTTTGCCTGGGAATTGAGCCTCTGCTTTTTGATCCTGTACCTTATTCATTGAGCCTGGTTCTTTGGGGGTTCCGGGCGAGCCGCCAGCGGATTGCTGTTCCAGGCCGGCAACAGGCCTGTCGTGGAAGGGGGGAGGCGAATCGGCGCCTTTGTTCAAAAGGAAAAAGGCGCCGCCTGCCACGGCCACAAAAAGGAACCCGGCCAGCAGCCATAACCACCAGGCAGCGCGGCGTTTTGGTTGCACCGGCATTTCCTTGTCCAGCAATTGGCGCATCTTCAACCACGCCTCGCTGATGAACTGCTCGTCAAATTCTTGCGGGTAATTATCCTGCATGATTGTAATATGTGCGAATTAATTGTTTTAATTTTTTTCGGGCGTTGGATAAGTGCCATTTTGAGGTGCCGACGCTTATATTGATCTTTTTGGCAATCTCCACATGGGTAAAGCCCTCAATGGCGTATAGGTAAAATACTTCCCGGGTTGCATCGGGCAGCATATCCACCAGTTTCAGAATATCTTCGAAATAGAGTTTGTTCAGTGCCCCTTCTTTAAGGGGAGCGTCCCGGTCTTCGATCTCCAGAAAATAGATCTGTTTGGAGTGTTTCTTAAAATAATCGGACAAGCTGTGGAAGACCAGGCGCCGGATCCACCCTTCCAGAGAACCGGCAAAGGAAAAAGTATCGAGTTTTTTGAAAACCCGGAGAAAACCCGTGTTGAGGATATCCATGGCCACCTCCCGGTCCTGGGTATAGCGCTGGATCATCCGCATCATTGCCGGAAAGTACTTGCGATAAAGCATTTCCTGCGAAAAGCGGTCATTTCCAAGGCAGCCTTCCACCAGGTCCCGATCAGAATATTGTTCTGGCCTCAGACTCATGGATCAAAAAATTAAGCCTATGCGAATGACGATGCGGTGGAACGTCAACCGCTTTTCCTCGATTTCATTCTGGAATGCCGTCCGGCGTTCAAAAAACGCATCCTGATACTGATACCCCCCATCTATCAGAACGTTGGTGTCTTTATCGGCCCCCAGCCTCAATCCGAGAGCTGCCCGGAAGAACAACCCTCCCTGTGCCTTATTGATCAACTCGTCATTGTTCCTGAACGCAAAGCCATAGCCTCCGGCCGCAGCGTAATAGGGAGCAACCCGGTTTTGGGACAAATAACCCCTCGATTCGACAAACACAGGGTAGAGCGTCTCTCCATTGTCGAATGAATAGGTGTCAACTCCCAGGCCCAGGCCCAGCCCGAACAGGCGGTGAAACTGGTAGCCTGTAATATTGTGCAGCCCAAGGCCAAGCAGGAACCCTTCCTCTGAAGAGCCGCTTAATGTTGAAAAATAAGTGGCGTTAAAAACTCCTCTTTCTTTAAAGGCGTATGTTTTTTCCCCGGAAGACATTTCTTTCCGGTTTTCTTCTTCGGGCTCAAGCCCCTGTTCGATACGGCTGATTTCCTCTTCTCTGAATTCCAGTTCTCCGCCGGAGCGGAGTTGAAGGCGAAGGGCGCTTCCTTGCTGATACTCCAGGATCTTACCTTCGAATTTGCTGCCGTTTTTCAGGTGAATGACATCTATATCCGACTGGCCTTTTAAACCCAGTGGAAGAACCAGGACGAGGATCAAAACTGCCCTTCTGATCGTATTCATGTGAAGTTTAGGTTTTGTATCGGACTGAAACCGGCGTTGGCCTGTTCAGTACTATTTTGGTTGCATTTTAAGGACAATATAGAGAAAATCGTGCTTCCGCCGGAGCTCCTGATTGTCCAATTCTGCATCCTGTACAACGATCCGGGGCTTTGATACCCATTTGTTAAGACGTAGGGGGGCTTTCTTAAGGTTGGGCACTGCATCTTATTTTTTCCGCCGAACAGCTATATTTGGGCCAAAATTGAACTGAATGAAGATTAAAAATTATTTATCACTGTCCATTTTTGCCCTTTGGGCTTCTGCTGTCTTCGGGCAGCTTACCATACGGTTGACGGATATTCCCGCCAATACCCCGCCGGCGGACGATATTTACATCGCCGGTGATTTCAACGGATGGGATCCCGGGAACAGCGCCTATATTCTGGATAACCTGGCTGGGGAGGTTTTTGAGATCAGCCTGGCCTTATCTCCCGGAACGTTAAAATTCAAATTTACCCGGGGAAGCTGGGATACTGTGGAGGGCAATGCCGGCGGTGGGTTCCTGCCCGACCGCACCTATGACTATGCCGGAGGGCTGGATACCCTTGAGCTTCAGATCCTTTCCTGGGAGGGAGGCGTCACTAATTCTACTGCGGCGCCTAACGTGTCGGTGATTGCACAGGACTTTTATATGCCTCAGCTCGGCCGTACCCGCCGCATCTGGCTTTACCTGCCGCCCGATTATGAAAATTCCGGAAAAAATTATCCTGTTCTTTACATGCAGGACGGGCAGAATGTCTTTGACGCTGCTACTTCCTTTTCCGGAGAATGGCAGGTGGACGAAGCCCTGAACCGGTTATTTGAGGATGGCGATGAGGGAGTGATTGTCGTTGCTATTGATAACGGAGGCGTCAGCCGGCTGGATGAATATACGCCCTGGGCAAATCCAACCTATGGGGGAGGGGGAGGAGACGCTTATGTCAACTTCATTGTCGAAACCCTTAAACCCTATGTTGATGAGCATTACCGGACAAAATCGGGCAGGGAATTTACGGGAATTATGGGATCCTCTCTGGGAGGGTTGATCTCTTTGTATGCCGCGATCGAGCATCAGGATGTATTCAGTAAAGCTGGTGTTTTTTCCGCCTCCTTCTGGTTTGCCGATGAGGTTTATACCCACGTCGCCAGCACCGGCAAGGAGGCTGATATGCGGATTTACATGATTGCCGGAGATCTGGAAGGAGAAGGTGGTGAGCAGGTTACCGACATGAATGCCATGTACAATACTTTGCTCAGTGCCGGTTTTTCCGAAGAAGAGGTCGTAGCCATTAGCCACCCGGACGGGCAACATAGTGAATGGTACTGGGCCCGGGAGTTTCCGGCGGCTTATGAATGGCTTTTTCGCGGAAGCGTTACAGCTGATAAGGTTCCCGACAGGGAAAAAATGAAGTTAAAGGTATTTCCCAATCCTTCAGATTCGAATTTTCAGTTGATAATTCCGGCGCTGCTGGTTGATGCAGAGTTTGATATCCTAAGTTCTGATGGAAGGAATGTTCAAAATAGAATGCCCCTGAAGAGCGGCCCCATCGGGCTTGAAGGCCTGGAGCCAGGTATTTATTTCCTGAGGGCCTTCAATGATGGGAAGCTGGTTGGTGTATTAAAACTAATGAGGCAATAATAGCCGGCAGAGCACTGGCAATTATTTGTCTTCTTCCAGTTCATAGTCGCCAACAACCTCATAGAGGCCATTTTCCACCCGCTTTTCAAAATCCTTGCGTGGGACCGGCATCTTGCGGTTGAGGGTCATAAACCGGATAGTTACCGTTTTGGAGGTTTCCTTGAGTACTTTTACTCTTATGCTTCTGTTTACCATAATGATTTCAAAATTTTGTTGATCAGATTAATGCTTGGAGGATGGCCCCTACCCGGGGAGCCTCCCGGTTTGGCCGGGAGGCGGTTGTGTCTTACAGGTTGACCAACACGGCGTTAATGTCGTGTTTTTTTATCAGCCGGTTGGCAAATGCACGATGGCCGTGGGGCGTGAATAGGTAGAACTTACCCTCTTTTATGGATGCCATTCGGTCCAGCAACTTCCACTTTGTAACCAGTTGCCTTTTGTCATCGGATTTGATGGCGATCTCGAAATAACATTTATTGCCACGCATTACCGCTGTGATATCCGGGGTAAGTGCCGAATCATCATCATCTCCGTGCTGCATAAAGGAGGATGGTTTTTCAAAATCCTCAACATTTGCTTTAACTTTGGAATAGCCTTTGCGCTTGACCCACTCTATTGCCTTTTCGTATAATTTTGAATCCTTTTCAGACATTTTCAAATATTTAAAGAGTGAATGATATAGATGGTTAATTTGCCGAAAGTTCCTGGTAATTGTCCAAAGCCGGCTCCGGCAGTATTTTGTTGATTACGCATTTACGGCTGCTGGAATATTACTTTCCGTAAACTCTTTGCCGTTCCATTTGCCCAGCCATTCAATCTCTTTACCTGCTTTTTTGTACTTCTTGAAGGCAGTAACGGCTGCTTCCTTGGTTTTGCGGAAAATAGTGATGTTATTGGGAACCGACTTGATCGTGAAATAGTACTTGTCTTTTCCCATCGCATATTTCTTACGCATTCTCATAATTTGAAAAATGTTTTATTAGTGATCATTACAATGACAAATCAGGCGTCAACCAACCTTACGTTTCTGGCTTCCAGCCCTTTAGAACTGGCTTTTACTTCAAAAGCAACGTGGTCACCTTTGGATATCTGGTCTTCCAGGTTGGTAACATGTACGAAGACATCATTTTCCAGATTTTCCGGTTCGATGAACCCATACCCTCTTTTTCGGTTGAAAAATTTAACTTTTCCTTTCCTTTCCCGTGGATCCTTGCTTGTAAATAAGTTCAAGATTTTTCTGAACATAGTTTCCTAGAGTTTAATAATTCTGGTTTCAATATCTTGAGATTCGCTTCCTTCCGGATCCCCAACTCGCTGTTCAGCTGCGTGGCGTGGGGGCCTCACCGAGGTGCCTCGCTGTCCGGCAGCAAACCGCACCTGGAAGGAAGCTCTCTAACTTCTTCCCGGGGCAAATTTGCAGCCAAAGGATGTGTGTATCACAAAGAAGTGGGATGTCATTGAAGGCTTGAAGGAACTTTCCATCTTAAAAATTGCCAATTTTAACTGCGGCCGGCCATTTTTCGGTTTGTTAATTACTTACTACTATTCCTGCCCCGAAAATGAAGAATGACAAACGGCATTTACCTGACAAGGGAAAAACTTGCTGCCTTCTTCGGAAGTTTTCTAATAAAGGGCTGTAAATAGTGGTTTAATTGGTATAAGGTGGATGGCCGGCAATAAAAAACATTGAGTTTTAAAACGCTTGCCTGATTTGTAAACGCCTGAAATGAACACAAAGTTCACAAATCGCTCATTTTTTGCACTTTTTCACGAACTATTGCCCGAATGAGCTTGTTATGTTGGGTTTTAAAATCTTTAAAATAACCCGGAGATATTGCCATCCTCGTCGATGTCGATATTTTCTGCCGCAGGTTGGGATGGCAGGCCGGGCATCCGCATGATATCGCCGGTAATGGGGATCAGAAAACCCGCCCCTGAAGCAATCTCTATCTCTCTTACGGTAACGACAAAATCTTTGGGCCGCCCAAGTAATTTAGGATTGTCCGAGAGTGATTTCTGGGTTTTGGCAATACAAACCGGTAGTTTTTCCAGGCCTAGCTGCTGGATCTTTCTCAGGTCTGCCCGCGCCCTGGAGGTGTAGTCTATCGCCCTGGCGCCGTATATCTTTGTCGCTACGGTTTTAATTTTTTCTTCGACACTCCATTCCCAGTCATAAAGTGGCCGGAACGGCTCCCGGGAATTTTCCGCCACTTCGGCTACTATGCGGGCGAGTTCTTCGGCTCCGGCGCCGCCTTTTGACCACACATCCGACAGGGCTACCGGCACGCCAAGTGCAGTACACCGCTGTTCAATGGCATGGAGCTCTTCCGGAGAGTCCGATTCGAAGCGGTTCATGGCTACGATGGCCGGCAGGCCGAATTGCTGGATGTTCTCCAGGTGTTTTTCCAGGTTGGCCATGCCTTTTTTCACTGCTTTAGGGTTGGGTTCTTTGAGGTCGGCCAGTGCGGTGCCTCCGTGGTATTTCAGCGCACGCACTGTGGCGACCAGGACAACGGCTCTGGGGGAGAGGCCGGAGCTCTGGCATTTGATATCGAAGAATTTTTCTGCCCCCAGGTCAAAGCCGAAGCCGGCTTCGGTGACGACAAAATCAGAAAGGCTCATGCCCATACGAGTGGCGAGTACCGAGTTGGTGCCCTGGGCAATATTGGCGAAGGGGCCGCCGTGAAGGATCGCCGGGGTTCCTTCCAGGGTCTGGACCAGGTTGGGTTGTATGGCGTCCTTCAGCAGAGCAGCCATAGCCCCGTTGGCTTTGAGGTCCCTGGCGTAAATGGGGCGCTTGTCAAACGTAAAACCGACAAAGATATTTCCAAGGCGGTGTTTCAGGTCACTCAGCCCCTCGCACAGGCAAAGGATGGCCATGATCTCCGAGGCTGCCGTGATGTCAAAACCCGTTTCCCTGGGCACGCCGGAGGTAGTGCCACCAAGCCCGATGACAATTTTCCGCAACGCCCGGTCATTCATGTCCATCACGCGTTTCCAGGTTACGGTGCGGGGGTCGATCCCCAGGCTGAATTTTTTGTTTTGCAGGTTATTGTCTATGAGCGCCGCCAGCAGGTTGTGCGCTTTTTCGATAGCGGCAAAATCGCCGGTAAAGTGCAGGTTGATGTCTTCCATGGGAAGGATCTGGGAATAGCCACCGCCTGTAGCTCCTCCTTTGATACCGAAGACCGGCCCAAGAGAAGGCTCCCTCAACACTGCGGTTGCCTGTTTGCCGATCCGGTTCAGGCCCTGAACCAGGCCGATGGAGGTAGTGGTTTTACCTTCTCCCGCCGGGGTCGGCGAGATGGCGGAGACCAGGATCAGCTTATTGCGTTGAATGGCTTCCGGGTCGATCAGAGAGAGAGGAAGTTTGGCCTTGTACTTGCCGTAGAGTTGCAGTTGGCTTTCCTCGATCTTAAGTTGGGCTGCAATTTCCCGAATGTCGCGCATCTGGACAGAGCGGGCAATTTCAATGTCATTCATATTAATTTGGCCTTATTTAGTTTCTCGTTTGTATCAACCGGGTGTCATTCACCGAAAAAAAAGTGCCGTTCGGCATAGAAAAATGGCCGTTGGCCGTATTAAGAAAAAATGTGCTGCGGAAAGAGCAACATTTTGGTGGAATTCCAGTTAAACTTATTGCAGAGTTTTTTCATACTAGTCCAAAGTTTGAGCTGCACCGCTAAGGTGCAGCTTTTTTATTTCCAGCCAGCGGTTGCTCCATGCCTGTAAATTTGCAAAAAAAATAATATAAAAGTTACTGTGGCGTCGGATTTACGGCAATGGCCGGCGAAAAGCCTTCAATTCTATAGTTGCGGTTTTCTTTTTTTCTGAAGGATGGCCCATCTCATCATTCTTCAATGCTCTTGCTGCTGTAGTTCCTCCCTGGGCTCCTTATGTACGATCGTCCGGTAAGGGAAAGGGATTTCAATACCTTCCCGGTCAAACCGCTTCTTAATGCTTTCCAGCAGGTCGCAGCCCAATTCGAAGGCATCGGCGTTATTTTGAGCCCAGATGTAGGCCCTCAGCCGGACGTAATATTCTCCCAGGGCAATAACCCTTACGACAATCTCCGGCCGGCCGGCTTCGATCTGTTCGGGGCTCCGCCCGTCGATCTTTAGTGGATGAGCAAGGGCTTCTTCCACCATGATGGCCTTGGCCCGGTCGATGTCGGAATCATAACTGATGTCGATTTCCAGGAATTTACAGATGGTGTCTTCTCCAAAATCAGCATTGATTATGACCTCGTTGCTGATCACCGAATTGGGGATCAGGATCCGCCGGTTCTCGAAATCCCGGATGACGACGTGGCGAAGGGTGATGTCTTCGACTGCACCCTGGAGCCCATCCTGAAAGCGAAGGCGGTCATTGACGCTGAACGGCTTGAAAATGACGATAAATACTCCGCTGATGATGTTGCTCAGAGCGTGCTGGGAAGCAAAACCGACGGCAACGGCCAAAATGCCGGCCCCGGCGAGCAGAGAGTTGGCAACCGCTCTCAGGGATGGAAGGGAATAAACCGCCCAACTGAACCCCAGAATATAAATAATGGCGGTTATAGCATGGCGCAGAAAGACGTAGTTGGTCGGGTCGTTACGGATCAGCAGGCTGTTCCGGCGGATGAACCTGCGAAACAGGCGGTTGAACACGAAGGCCACCAGAATGGTGCCGGCTACGATGCCCAGGCTGGTGGCCAGAGCTTCCAGGTTTATTTCAAATCTCTCCAGCATGGTTTACAGCTTGTGGTTTAAATTTTGTTCAAATTGGTTCTACAGCATAATTTCGTCGATCAGTGCCCGGTCGTCGTCCAGAGACCGGAAGAGGCGGGTTCTGAATTTGTTTTTGGTATTAAACAAAGTGGCGGCCATTTTATCGATGGCTATCATGGACAACACGGTTTGTATATAGGCATCGACCAGGTCGTCGAGCCCTAGCCCCAGCTTGTTGAAATCCCGCCGGTCCATAAGCATAAGCCGGGTGGTATCGGAACCCCAGTTGTTATCCCCCTCCTTGATGGAGAGGTTCGTCCCCAGCATATCCCAGGAATTGGCTCCGGCTTCAATGTGGTCGGCCAGCGGTTTGGCGGCGCGGCGGGCATAGATAGAGATCGGGCGGATACCCTGAGGAGTAGCACTTACCATCATGCGGAGGTCCGCCACGTAGGTATTGCCCTTGGAACTGGGCACCGTGCCAATATGGTAGAGCCTGCCCCGGCTACTGGTGGAGCTCCAGTTGTAGTTCCCGATCAGGCTCTGCACGATGAACCGTTTGTAGTGGAACTCCGCCTGCATGAACGCATCCAATTCTTCCTGGTTCACAATGGTGAAAACTCCTTGTCCGGCATTGCTGTACGGGATCTTTACCACCGCCTGGCCGCCCAGTTTACGCACCCAGATGGGGACTTCTTCCAGGCTGACATCCCAGATGGTTTCCGGGGTGAGGATCTCCAGGCCGCTGCCTTCCAGCTCGGCATTGAAAATGTCATAGGCTTTGGAGGCCAGCATCTTGTTGCGGCCACCGGCAAGACAAGCTACGATGGGGTTCAGGATGAGCGTTTTGGTGTGAATGGGCAGCCGCGTCCATGGGCGTTGGGTCAGGTATCGGAAGGCCGCTCTTATCTGATGCCATTCTCCCTGCTCACTTCTTACGAACATGATGCCGTCTTCAAACCGGACCGGAGGGTCTTCATCCCCCTGGTAGTAGGCTACGTAATGTACATCTTCATTAAATACATCGGCCATTGCCCGGGCGTAACCCAGAGCCTCCATCGGGTTTTTATCATAAACGACGGCAAGCCCTCCGGAAAGGGTGCGTTTCTTACTTTTAATGAGGGGCTTAACGGTCCTTTCCATCAAAAGGCGGTAGCCTCCCTGTTCCTGGTTGTCATCCAGCAAGGGCATGGATTTCTGGCCCGAAGGGCAGGAGTTGTTTTCAATGACGACCATCTCCCGTTTGCCTTCCTCATTAGTAACGTGCATCAGGTCGGCGCCCGCCCAGATGAAATATTTGGGCTTGTAAGTTAGGAGTGACCTCAGCATTTCCGGTTTGACAGTAGGGTGAAGGTGGCAATATCTCTTTATGATGCGGTCTTCAGATAAAAACAGAAAGAAAGAGATCATGGGGTGGATGGTGGCGTTCAGCGCTTTGGCGTACCAGTGGTCAACGGGTTCGAACTGGCCAGGGGAAACGAGTTGCGACTTCATGTTGTGGTTTTATCGGCTGTGAATGATATTTACAGGTGCTTCATTGTCCTGAATACTGGATTGCCGGCAGGTAAGTTCCCTTCCATAACTCCGGGATGAATTTCCTTTTCTGCCTTTTTTCGAGGGGCGTTAAGGTATTAAAAAATCCATCTTACTAATATCCGAAAAGGCTTTAATTTTATGTTATCCGTGAAAAGAAAAGATCAGGCCCTCAGGAAGGACCACCGGCCCTTCCTCCAGTCCCATCATTGCGTTGATCAGCCGGATCTCTCTGAATTCAGATAAGCTGTGAACGGGGATGTCGGCAGGCCTTAGAATACCCTTCGACAGAAGGGCAGCCCGGCGGGTGCCGGGGAGAAGGGGCCGGGCGGGGGTCAGCCATTGAGTTCCGTCAAAAAGGGCAATATTGGCATAAGACGTATCGGTAGCCAGGCCATTGACGGCCATCAGGATATCATCGGCAGGACCGCGCTTCTCGAACATTGCCTGTATATGCGCTCTGTCGGCGAACTTGTGGCCGTATTTTATTGCATCCGCGGTTGTCACCATTAGAGATCGGACGGGGCGAATGGAATAAGGGGTGAATTCCGTTTTTTGTATCCGGGTATCATAAATCACTCTGCACTTGAATACGCCTTTTGCTTCCCGTACCGGCTGGGGAATAGAAATGGAGCTGAGGCTAATTTCAGACTTTGCTCCAAATACGTCGCGGCAACTTCGCTCGGCCCGTTCCTGGTGCCATTCCAGGTTCTGCAGGCGGCCGTTTTCACAACGAATTGTTTCCAGGAGTAACTTTTTCATCGGGCGACGAGTTCCGGGGCAGAGGCGAAGGGAAGGTAGGCTTTGCGAGCCATTTCCAGGTATTCATCCTGCATTTTGCTGTTGGCGGTAATACCTCCGCCGCTTTTGAAAACCAAACCACCTGGAGTCTGTTCAATGAACCGGATCATCACCCCGCTGTCCAGTTCCCGGCCGTCGAAGTATCCGCAGATCCCGGTATAATAGCCTCTGGGTTGCCTCTCTGCCGCCTGGATGATCTCTACGGTTTTCCGCTTCGGCGCCCCGCTGATGGAACCGGCCGGCAGCAATTGGAATACGATGTCTCCCAACCGGTTCTGATAGCCGCTTTCCAGTTGGCCGGTGATCTCGGAACTGCTTTGCAGCAGGCCGCCCTGATGGGTCCCGATTTCTTCGATGTAGCGATATCTCTTCACACGGACATTTCCGGCAACCATGCTCAGGTCATTTCGGATGAGGTCAACGATGGTGGCGTGTTCGGCCTTTTCCTTGGCGTTGTCCAGCAGCAGCTGCTGGGCGTCCGGCAGAGCGGCATCTATGGTCCCCTTCATAGGGAAGGAGGCAATTCGGCCGTTTTCGTCGATCGTAATAAAGGGTTCCGGAGAGAAACAGGTAAACTGGCCTTTTAACCAAAGTCGGTACCGGGCCCGGCTTCGAAAAAAAGCCTCCCGGAGGCCGATATTAGTGGAGATGGGGGTCGGGAAGGCAAGGTTCACCAGATAAGAATTTCCTGCTTTGATGTGGTCCATTACGAGCTGAAAAGCTCCATGGTACTGAGCTTCTGTAACAGGGTGCTTTTCAAAAAAAACTTCCTTTTCAGAAACAGGGGCTTCCTTGAAATTTCGCTTCCCGTTGAAGTCATAAAGCAGGGATTGGGCCGGTATCTCATCCAATTTAAGGACAATGGGCTGTTCCATTTCAAAATCAATGATGAAAAGGAAAGGCTCCTGCGCTTTGCCCAGCTCATTCATCCTGCGGGTAGCCTCGGCTTTGCTCAGTGTCTGGATCATTCGTTCGGTTTTCGCGTCTTCTTTTCCGACGCTAAATTATGGGATTGTAACGCACGGGGGGAGGGGAGGGTTTAGATAGTGTATAGGTGTATATGTGCATTTGTGTATATAAGGGACAACCAGAAACCCAGAAACCCAGAAACCAGAAACTATGAACACTCACACCAGGGCTCCCGGCGCTTTTACACATTTACACATTTACACCCAAGCACTCTTATCCCATATTCCTTATCTTCACCCCAAAAAGAATGACCCGCCAGGAACTTCACCAACAGATCCGCTCCAAAGGCTCCTATCTCTGCGTTGGGCTGGACGCCGACTTCGATCGAATTCCCCGCCACCTCCTGAAATACGATGATCCCGTCTATGAATTCAACCGGCAAATTATCCACGCTACGAAGGATCTTTGTGTGGCCTACAAGCCCAACCTGGCCTTCTATGAGGCGCAGGGGCCCAAAGGCTGGGCTTCTCTGCAGAAAACGTTGGCCCATATCCCCAAAGAACACTTCACCATTGCCGATGCCAAGCGGGGCGATATCGGCAACACCTCCCGCCTCTACGCCCGCGCCTTTTTCGAAACGCTGGATTTCGACGCGGTTACGGTAGCCCCTTACATGGGAGAAGATTCGGTAACTCCTTTCCTCGGCTTCGACGGCAAGTGGGTGATCCTCCTGGCGCTGACCTCCAACCAGGGCAGCCGGGATTTCCAGATGGACAAACAGGAGAATGGGCAGCCGCTTTACGAGAAGGTCATGCGCCGGGCGCAGGAGTGGGGCAGCGCCGATCAGCTCATGTTCGTCGTCGGCGCCACCCATCCGGAGCAGTTTGAAGAGGTGAGGCGCATCGCCCCGGAGCACTTCCTCCTGGTTCCCGGTATCGGGGCGCAGGGCGGTGATTTACAGGCGGTTAGCCGCCATGGCTTCAACGATCATTGCGGCCTCCTGGTCAATTCTTCCCGGGGCATCATCTTCGCGGGCGATGGAGAGGATTTTGCCGAAAAGGCACGGGCGGCGGCGATGAAGGTGCAAAAGGAGATGGCGGAGTTATTAAAACGGTAGGCTGCGGTTATCGCCCTTGCCAGTACAAAGCCTTTCCTATCGCCTGCCGGTGGAGGGGCTGCCCGCCGGTTTGTATTTGCTGGTTTGGGAAACGGGAAAAAAGCAGGCCGTTAAACGGTTTGTGAAATGGTAAATAGCTATGAAACAGAAAAGCCCACCGGTGTATCCTCCGGATGAGCTTTTCTGTTTCATAGGCTAAAGCCGGCAATCTGCCAATAGCGAATTACGAGATAGGTCAAATAAGTGGGTCCGCGCTGCGCTAACCTGGTGGTTACCTGGGCAACCAGAACCCGGAAACCCCAGAAACCCAGAAACCCCAGAACCCTCAGAAACCCAGAAACCACCCTTCAAAATACCCCTCCTATTGCTTAACGACCCGTTTTACCCCTCGATATGCTTCATGTTCCACCGTTACCACATAAAGCCCATCGGGAAGTTCTGCAAGATTCAGGGGTAACGACAGCTGTTCCGTTCTTTTGTCCACCTGCTGCTGCATAATGGCCTGTCCGAGGGCATTGCGCACTACCACCGTTAGCTCTCCTGAAATACGGTTATTCATTTCCAGTTGCAGCGCACCAGTGGTAGGGTTCGGAAAGGCCTTCATGGTAGCGCTGATGTCTTCCGGGGCAGAAGTACCCGTCAGGTTGTACTGGAAAGGTTGCGATAGCGCTGCGCAGCCATCCGGCCCGAACACTTCTACGATGTAGTTGCCGGGGTTTTGCGGGGTAATCGACTGCTGGGTGGCGCCGGCAATGGGGGCGCCGTTGAGGTACCATTGGTAGCCATTGGCGGCGCTGGAAACCAACTGGTTGCCCTGCAGAGTGATCGTGGGCGTAGGTGGGCTGCTGATGTTTACAACAAATTGCTCCTCGCTTTCGCACCCCAGGCTGTTGCGGCCAAGTACGGTAAATTCCCAGTCTTCGTAGAGCGTCACCGACAGAGAGGGCCCCTCGAAGACGAGGGTGCCGCTGCGCTGGTCGTACCATTCGTAACTATTGGCTCCGCTGGCCGTCAGGGTGAAGGACTGGCCGCCACAGGGGTTGCCCTGAGTAATGGAAACGTTAATATTGGGCAGGGGGACCACTTCGATGAAATTGGGTGCGTTGATGCCATCGTTTCCAAAGGCGTTGCCGCTCGCCAGGCTGACGTCGTAAAAACCAGGGCTGTTCCACTGAACGAAGGGGTGCTGGGCGGTGCTGCTGGAGGGCGACCCTCCTTCGAACTGCCAGAGCCAGCTGTCGGGGAAGTTGCTGGAATAATCCTGGAATTGAACCAGGCTGCCGGCGCATACCTGAGTGCGGGCCACTCCAAAATCAACTTCCGGTGTGCCGGAGGTGTAATCCAGCCCATCGATGAAGGAGATCTCATCCAGGTACAGGTTGTTGCCCCAGCCGGAAAGGTTGGCCAGCACGAGGTGCACGCTGGGCTGCCCCGCCAGGAAACCGAGGGACACCTGATTCCAGTCCCACTGTCCGGCATTGGGCTGGAAGGGCGACTGGGTAGCAGCGGCGGTTGCCAGCTCTGCCCCTCCTTTGTACCACAGAGGATTGAAAGTGGCGCCGCAGTCGGTCGAGTAGAACAGCACCAGCGTATCGGAATACGGGCCGCCGTACGGCGCGTAAGCGTGCTCAAAGTAAAGATAAGGGTTGGCCATCCCGCTGAAGTCCAGCGCCGGGCTGATGAGGGCGTCAACGGTGCCGGAGGGGTCGTCATCGGTACTGTAGTTGTCAAAGACGATGCTGTGGCTGCCGTTTCCGTAGGAACTGACGTTGGCAAACTGAAAGGTGCGGTCGGCATCGGGGTTGTAAAGCACCCATTCGTTCAGGGCGGTGTTGAGGTTTTCGAGGTCCTCGGTAAAGGCTCCGAAGAGGGAAGAGCTGACGATGGTGATGAGGTTGTTGGCCTCAACTTCATCACTGCCGGAGCCGTTGGAAACAGTAAGCACCACACTGTATATGCCCGGCGAGTTAAAAGTGATGGTTTGCTGCTGGCCATCGAAGGTAGCCAGCAGGTTGCCCCCGTCATCGAAGAACTGCCATTGCCAGGATGTAGGGTTGTTGGATGCCTGGCCGGTAAAGGTAATGGATTCCCCCGAACAGGCGCCGCGCCGGCTTACATCGAAAGAGGCCACCGGAGCGCCGCTGGGGCCGCCTCCCAGGTGCACGGTAGAGCTTTTCAGTTCCTTCCGGCGGGGGCTGTTGTCCATCACCGTGCGGATGCGCGCCTTCTGATCATTGGTGAAGATGCTCATACAGGCATCCTCCGTGTAATCCATATAATTTTCGATCATATCACGGGCGCCGCCGGGGCAGCTGTTGACCTCTACGCAACTGTAGTTAGGCTGTCCGGCCGGAGGGGTGTCGTTGCAGAAGTCGTCCACAGAACAGTCGCCGTCGCCCCAGATGTGGCGCAGGCCCAGCCAGTGGCCGATCTCATGGGTGGCGGTGCGGCCCCGGTTATAGGGCGGTGTCAGGTTGCCGGTGCGGCCGAAGGACTGCCAGCGGATCACCACGCCGTCCGTGCGGGCCGGGCCCATATTCTGATCCAGGCCGGGCAGGGTGGACAGGCTGGGGAACTGAGCGTACCCCAAAAGTTCGGCGGTTTGCCCCCCGAATTGTACTGTCCAGATGTTGCAATACCGGTTGGGGTCCCAGTAGGTGTTGGGTTTTAGTATGGTTTCGATGGCGGAATCCTCCCAGGAAGGCCGGCCTCCGTTGATCCGGTCGATACCCGGCTCGGGTAGCGGGTTGCCTTCCGGATCAACAAGTGCAAGGGCAAACTGAATTTCCACATCGGCGCCGGCCGGGTGGTTGTTGAATCCGGCGCCGGCCCGGCGGTAGTCTTCGTTAAGCACATCGATCTGGGATTGCACCTGGGCCTGGCTGATGTTGGGCCCGGAGCCAACCGTCTGTCCGTTGTGCACTACGTGAACAATGACCGGAATGGTAATGACTTCCTGCGGGCTGCGCACATTGTGCTCCTGCTCGTAGGCCTGAATGGCTCGCTGCAGGTTGCGTTCGAAATCCTCCAGGGCGCCCATTTCCGGGTAGCGTTCCCGCAAAGCAGCATCGGCTTCCATTGTCCCGCAGGTCCGTTGCCGTACAACCGGCGTGTAATGGCCGGCGGCGGAAGGCGGATGGAGTTGTTTTTCCTTTAATTCGTGATAGTGAGTGCGTTTTTTGAGCCGCCCTTCAAACTGAGTGAGGCTCTGGGCGTTGCAAAGGCTGGCCAGAAGCATGGCCAATACTAAAGCAAAGGTATTTGCTGTTTTCATGATGATAGATAAATTTTGGTTTTGAAAAAGGAAGGGGTGTTTATTTAGCTATTTTCAGCAAGTTCTTTCCGGACTCAAGGATCTGAAGTTCAAAAGGAGGGCGGCCGGGGTCGTCCGGTGTCACTACCAGTGTGTTTTTTTTCCGGAATTTCCACTTTGCCGGCACCTTATCCGGTGCATCGGCTGCTCCAATGGGATAGTGCATAAAGCTGCCGTCACGGCGGATCTCATACCCCTCCCGCCCGCGGGAGGGTGGCAGTTCATAACCATCAGGGCGGAACGTCCGGAATCCATCCCCATCTTCTTCGTGAGCATGGGACCAGTGTTGAAAAATACTATTGCCGAATGCCTTTTCGGCTCTTTTTGCTGGGCTGCAGGCGGTGGCCAGCAGCAAAAGGATGAAGAAATTTCTTTTCATATTGCTTGTGGTTTACAGCATTATAACTAATAGGCAAAGGTAGGGGAAAGAGAGTGCCGGGGTTTTTAATTTTGTCGCAAAAGTTTACAAGATTGGCGCGTATTCGTTGGCTGGAAGGTTATCTTTTGGAACAACCGCCGAAGACCCGGGTTCTTGCGAATCCATATATCCTGAGTTATCAAAGCTGGCCGGTTAAACCTTGCCACCCCGTCATCCTGTCACCGGCACAACCTTCACCCCGTTCTGCTTGCTGAGATATCGCTGGATGATCCGCGTCGTTTCGGGGTTGCCCGGAAACGGCCGGATGGCGTCTCTCAGAAATTCGGGCTGCCCGTTCATTTCTTCCCGTTCGACGTAGCCGAAGCCGCGATAATTGCCTTCTTCCACCAGCACTACCGACATTTCTTCCGGGCTGCGCCCCTGGCCGAGGATGAAGAAATCTTTGTCAAAGGCCGTAGTGAGGCGGCCTCGAGCTTCTTCCGCGCGTTGGTTGTAGCTTTCCGGTGGTTCAGCGCCGACACAGGCGCCGTGGCACTGTTTGATGTGGTAGTGAAAGCAGGCCCCGATCCCGGTTTGGAGGTTACAGAGGTGAGCACAGAGCTCGTATTCATCCCTTGCTCTGTTGAGGCGGCCTTTGGCGTGGCTGAGTTTCGGAAATTCGGAAATGACGTGGTATTTACTGCGGTTTTTGGCGTTCACCACGGCTATTTCGAAGCAGCGGTAGCCAGCTTCATTCTCATAAGTATGGATGACAAAAGGAAAGCGTCGCACCCGCTGGGCGCGGTTAATGGATGGGCGCAGGCGCTTGATCTCGTGAGATTCCAGAAGCAGGGCCACCAGTTCGCTGCCCGTCAGTTCGAAGGAGATGTCATGAACGTGCTGCTGGAGTTTGCCGGCTTTTTCGGTCTTGTTGGCGAAATGCTCCGCCACCCGTTTTTTGATGTTGATGCTCTTGCCCACGTAAACGACATCGCCCTTTTGGTTGTGGAAATAGTAAACGCCGCACTCTTCCGGAAGGGCATGAATTCGCTCCAGCGTAAAATTTTTGGGCAGTAAAGCTTCTTTGACGCCCAGGTTGACCATCTCTTTTACGCGCTGTTCATTATCTTCACCGTTCAGAATGCGGCGCAGGATCTCGGCGGTGGCCAGGGCATCATCCAGGGCCCGGTGGCGGTTCTCTACTTCAATCCCGAGGCTGCGGATCAGGTTGCCGAGGCTGTAGGAGGGAAGCCCGGGGAAAGCCTTGCGGCTCAGGCGCACCGTGCAGAGGTTCTTGCGGGAATAAGTGTAACCCAGGCGGGCAAACTCCTCGCGCAGGAAGCTGTAGTCGAAACGTACATTGTGCGCCACAAAAATGGCGCCTTCGGTCATTTCCACTACCTTGCGGGCAACCTCGTAGAACCTGGGGGCATCCTGCACCATATCCTGCGTGATGCCGGTCAGCTGAGTGATGCCGTAGGGCACGTAACACTCCGGGTTAATGAGGGTGCTGTAGGTGTCCAGCGTCTTTGTTCCATCGTGCAGCACAATGGCGATCTCGATGACCTTGTCGCGCGAGGCGCGGCCTCCGGTGGTTTCCAGGTCAACGATGGCGTAAAGTTTCTGTTTCATGGTTAAAGTCCGGCCCGGCAGGCTTTTCGGAGGGGTAAAGACAGGCTAAACTTGCCGGGCTCCGGGATATTTTTAAAAAACAATATGGTTGTGAAGTTAAAAATTTTCGTTGCAATTTTGGTGCTGTTTCAACTAAATTGTAGCAGCTTGTCAAAAAAAATGACAGAGCAACCGGAAATGGAGCCGGTTGAAGAGCCCGCCGTAGAAGAGGTTGTGGTAACTCCTGAGCCTCCGGAAACGGCGCCCGCTGAACCGGAGGCGGCTGAAGAACCGGAACCTGAAGCCATGGCTGAGGAACCTTCGGCGAAGGAAGAAGCCGGGGCAACCGACAGCCTGGTAGTAGGGGCTGCCCGCCTGGATCAATACCTCCCGGAACTTTTGAAAAGCGAGGGAGTCGTCCTGCTGGTCAACCAAACTTCGATGGTTGGGCCCGTCCATCTGGTGGATACGCTGCTCAGCCTGGGAGTAAAGGCAAAAAAGATATTCGCTCCGGAACACGGTTTCCGGGGCGCGGCCGACGCCGGCGAGAAAGTGCGCGATGGTAAGGACCTGCAGACCGGCCTGCCCATTATTTCGCTTTACGGAAGCCGGAAGAAGCCCACGGCGAAGGACCTGGAGGGGATCGATGTAGTGGTTTTTGACATTCAGGATGTCGGGGCGCGTTTTTACACTTACATCAGCAGTATGCATTACGTCATGGAGGCTTGTGCGGAGCAGGGGGTCCGCTTCCTCGTGCTGGACCGCCCCAACCCGAACGGCCACTATTTTGACGGCCCCATCCTTCAGGAGGGCAATCAGTCTTTTGTAGGAATGCACCCGGTACCGGTGGTGCATGGTATGACCGTTGGGGAATACGCCCGGATGATCAACGGGGAGGGGTGGCTGAGCGGAGGGGTGCAGTGTGAATTGACCGTTGTCCCCTGTTCCGGTTATACGCATGACACGCCCTATGCCCTGCCGGTGGCTCCCAGCCCTAACCTGCCCAACATGCGGTCGATCTACCTCTACCCTTCGATCTGTTTTTTCGAGGGGACGGTGGCCAGCGAAGGGCGGGGCACCAGCCACCAGTTCCAGGTGTACGGGCATCCGGATTTCCCGGAAGAAATCGGGGATTACAGTTTTACGCCGGTTTCCATGCCGGGGGCGCGGCACCCCAAACTGGAAGGCCAGCTTTGCCATGGCTTCAGCCTGGCGGATGTGCCCCCGGATTCGATCCGCACCCAGGCGCGGCTCAACCTGGGTTACCTGATCGATTTTTACCGGAGCTTTCCAGATAAGGAACACTTTTTCCTGGAAAATCTCTTTTTCGATAAGCTGGCCGGTGGGCCGCAACTGCGCCGGCAGATCATTGAAGGCAAAACCGAGGAAGAGATACGTGAGAGCTGGCAGGAAGGGCTGGAAGCATTTCGGGAGGTTCGCGGGAAATATCTGCTTTATGAAGAAAGGAATGAAGGAATGAAGGAATGAAGGAATGCTCCCAATGCTGAAGCCGGCTTTTCAATGAACTCACAACCAATAACAAATGAAGATCCTGCACACATCAGACTGGCACCTCGGCCAAAAGTTCCTCTACAACGGGCGTGAAGAGGAGCACCAGATGGCCCTCGACTGGCTGTTGGCCACCATTCGCGGCCGGGAGGTGGAGGGCATTATTGTTGCCGGAGACATCTTCGATATTGGCAATCCGCCCAACTATGCCCGCCGGATGTATTACCGCTTTCTCACCCAACTTATGGGGACTTCCTGCCGCCACGTTGTCATCATCGGGGGAAACCACGATTCTCCCTCGATGCTCAATGCTCCCAGGGAATTGCTGCAGGCCCTCAATATGCATGTTATCGGCGAGGCTTCTGAAGATCTGGCGGATGAGATCATCGAGTGGAAGAACAAAGATGGAAAGCTTATGGCAGTAGTCGCTGCGGTACCTTTCCTGCGCGATCGGGACCTGCACTTCAGCGTTGCGGGAGAAAGCGGGGCGGGGCGGGTAGAACGAATAAAGGAAGGACTGCGCCGGCATTACCGTGAAACAGGCAAGCTGGTTAAGGAAAAATACGGTAAGGCGAAAATCCCTCTGATCGCTACCGGCCACCTTTATGCCACCGGGGCGGAGGCTTCAGAGCGGCAGGATAATATCTACATCGGTAACAAAGAAAACATTGCGGCAAAAGATTTTCCGGGGGTGTTCGATTACGTAGCCCTGGGGCACATTCACCGGCCACAGAAAATAGGTGGTAAACACCACATTCGCTATTCGGGCTCATTGATACCTCTGAGTTTCAGCGAGACCAAAGACGAGAAGAGCGTTTTTTTACTGGAATTTAATGGCAGGCAACTGGAGCAGGTAGAAAGTATTCCAGTTCCGACATTCAGGCGCCTGAAAACCATTCAGGGAACCCTGGAGGAGGTGGAGGCAAGCCTGCGGCGCTTCGGGGAAAAGGAGCGGAGCGGATTGAGGCCCTGGGTTGAGGCCCTGGTGGAAACGGACAGGATAATTCCCCAACTGGACCAACGCCTGCACGAACTCACCAGTGAAATGGAACTTGAACTGTTGAAGATCCGAGTTCTCAAACAATATCAGGCCCTCGATGAACAAACGGCAACGCCTGAGTTGGGAGAGCTGGAAGAACTGGAGGTATTTAAGATGAAGTGCCGGAGTTTCGGCAGCTCGCCGGAGGAAATGGATGAGTTGGTGGAAACTTTTCTGGAATTGAGAGGGTGGATGGAAGAAAAGGCCCAGAATGAAAGCTGATGAAGATCCTTAAAGTAACGATACACAATATCAATTCCCTGCGCCTGAAGGAGACGATCGCCTTCGACGATGTGCCGCTGAGCCAGTCGGGCCTGTTCGCTATAACCGGAGATACCGGCGCCGGCAAGACGACCATTCTGGATGCCATTACCCTGGCTCTTTACGGAAGGGTGCACCGAAATAAAGAGGTTAAGGAAGTCATGTCCTACGGAGCAGTGGAAAGCCTGGCGGAAGTAGAGTTCGAAGTCCAGGGGGATATTTTTCGATCCAGATGGAGCATTTGGCGGGCTCATCGCAAAGACGACGGCAATATCATCGGCCCGGAGCGGGAGCTCTCGCGCTGGAATCCTCAGAAGAAGGCTTTCGAGATCATTGCCGAAAAGATCCGGGAGGCGGATACCATGGTGGAAGAGGTAACCGGGCTGGACTACGACCGCTTCTGTCGTTCGGTTATGCTTTCCCAGGGAGATTTTGCCGCTTTCCTGAAAGCCAGTGAACGGGAAAGGAGCGACCTCCTGGAGCGCATCACCGGCACGGAAGTCTATACCCGGATCTCCATTGCTGCTTTTGAGCGGCACAAGCTGGAGCAACAGAAGCTGGATGAGCTGGAAAAACAGCTGGAAACGCTGGAAGTGATGAGCCAGGAGGAAGCTGCTGTTCTGGAGGAGGAACTCAGAGAAAGGACGAAGGGGGCCAGGGAAGAAAGAAAAATGCTGGATGCGGTTCGCAACCAACTGGACTGGCTTCGGAAAATACAGGAGCTCACTACCCGCCGGGAAGCGTTGAACAAAAGCCTGGAGGCTATTGAGGAGGAAAAGGAGCAAGCCCGGGAGCAGTTCGCGCGGCTGGAAGAACACCGCAGAGCGCAACCCCTGCAGGGGAGGCTCGAAAGGTTGGATGACACGCTGGAACAAAGGGAGGCTCTCCAGGCTGCAATTACTTCCCTCGAACGGGAACTTAAAGAAAAGAAAGCTGCCGAAACTACCGCCAAAGAAAATGAACAAAAGGCCCGGGAGGGGCTACGGCAGTTTAAAAAAGAGGAGGAAGAACTCTATCCCTTATTTGAAAAAGTGGCGGCGCTTGAAGTTGAGATCCGGGAAAAAAGGGAGCCTTTAAACCAAAAGGAGGAGGAACTGCAGGCCCTGCAGCAGGAGGCAGAGCAATTGGCCGGGCAGCTCGGAAAGACACAGGAGGAAGTTGGCCAACTTGCCGAGGAGGAAAAAGCTTTGGAAAAATGGCGGTCTGAAAATGAAAAACTGGCGGCTCTTGTGGAAAGCCTTCCCGTCATTCAGCAACAAAGGGAAGAGTTGCGCGATATGCTGCAAGGCCAGCGCCAGACGGAAAAAGCAATTGGCCAGCTGGAAAGAGAACAGCAGGCCTCCCGCAAAAGGCTGGAACAACAGGGCGAAAAACTGAAAAAGCTTCAGAAACAAAGGGACTCCCTGCTGGAGCAATTCAAAAAACTGCTGCCGCCCAATTTCGTTCAGGAGCGAGGAGAAGTCACTGGCCTGCTGTCTATAGAGATCGAGCAACTCAGCGAACAGAAACAAAACCTACAGGAATTGCACCGCCTCAATGAGGAATACCAGAACCTGCTCAGTGAATTATCCGGTTTTGAGGGCCAATTGGAAAACCTTCAGAATCAGGATCTGGCCCTGAGTAAGGAACTGATGACTTCCATTGATGCCCTGGATGCTCTTTCCCTGCAGTTGGAGTTCAAGCGCAGCATTTATGAACAGCAGTTAATGATCGCCAATTACGAGAAAGACCGGGCAAAACTGGAAGAGGGACAGCCCTGCCCTTTGTGCTTTTCCACTCACCACCCCTTTCGGGAGAAACCGTCCCGGCCTTTCGTCGATGAGGCCAAAACGGAGTTGGAAGCCGTTCAGGAGCGCTATGATGGGGTTTACAAAACCCACCGCCTTCTTCTGGGCCGCCAGAAGGAAATAGAACATCAGATCGAACAACTGGCCGGGAATGAGGTCAAAAAGCTCAGTGGGCAGGTTTCCCGGCAGTTCGGGAAGATCCTGGAATTCGAAGAAAAGATCGCAAAGGTGGCTCCGGAGCTGGGGGCTGAAAACTATACAGTGGTGCGGGGAAACCTGCTTGATCAGAAGATCGAGGAAGCGGAAAAGCTCATTCGTGAACGCCGGGAGGCCCGCAAACAGCTGGGCCACTTACTGGCCCGGCTGGAAGAGGAGGAAGCTAAGGCCTCAAAAGCAGAGAAAGAATTGCAGGAAGAACAAACAGCGTATAAAGTGCTGGAGAGCAGGCTTCAGTTGCAGCAGCAGCAATATGAAGAACAGAAGAAAAAGTTCGGCAGCGCTTCTTCCGCCGTTGATGCCTTACTCCGCAGGTATGGGTACAGTTTTGAGGTGGAAACGGCAGCTAAGGCCTTTGATGCTCTGGGGCGCCAAAAAGAGGAATGGATAAGCAGAACGGAAAGGCTTCAGCAGGTAAACCGGCGGCTTGAACTGGTCCGGCAGGAGGAAAAGCAGCTGAAAAAGCAGGTTAAAGAAAACAACCACCGGCTGAAAAACCTCCGGGAACGCATCGAGGCGGACGAAAAAGCCTGGAAAGGGTTGGTTGAACAACGGCGGGAGCTTTTCGGCGACAGAGACCTGAAAACTGCCCGCCTGGAACTGCGCGAAGGGCGGGAAACTGCTGAAAAGGAGGTGGAAACGACAGCCCATCAACACCGTGCATTTGTCCTCGAACTGAGCAAGCTCGAGCAATCTCTCAAAGAAAAAGAAAAGGCGCTTGATGAAGCGGAAAAGAAGGCTGTGGCGATTGAGAAGCCATTGGAAAAAGCCCTGGAAAAGGCCGGTTTCGCCACACTGGATGCCCTGCGCGAGGCCCTGCTGGACGATGAAGGCGCCCAGCAGTTGGAACACCTGAAAGAACAACTTTCCAACCGGGAAATAGAAGCCCGGCAGGCGCTGAAAAATACGGCGGAAAGCCTGGAAAATGAACGCAAAAAAGCGCTCACCGAGGACCCGGAACCTGCCCTTCAGGAACGGTTGAAAGAAAGAGAGGAAGCCTACGGCCAGTATCAGCAACGTATCGGCGCCCTTACAGAGAAATTGCAACAGCATAAAGAACGATTAAAAAAGGCCGAAGGGCTGTCCTCCCGGATCGACGCCCAACGCCGGGAGTACGGCCGGTGGGCGCGCCTCAACGAGATCATCGGTATGGCCGACGGCAAGAAATTCCGGACCTTCGCACAAGGCCTGACCCTGCAAAAGCTCGTTCAACTGGCTAATGAACACCTGCAGCGCCTCAATGGCCGGTACATCATCCATAAACGTGGTGATGAAGACCTGGAACTGGAGATCATCGATACCTATCAGGCCGACAATCGCCGGTCCATGAATACCCTTTCCGGCGGGGAAAGCTTCCTGGTAAGCCTGGCCCTGGCCCTGGGGTTGAGCGACCTGGCCGGCCGCAACGCCCAGATCCAGTCTCTGTTTATTGATGAAGGTTTCGGTACGCTGGATGAAAATACGCTGGACCTGGCCGTTTCCACGCTCGAGAACCTGCAGGCAGGCGGCAAGACGATCGGGATCATCTCCCACGTAAAGGCGCTGAAAGAACGGATTTCTGTGCAGGTGGTGGTTCAAAAACGGGGGAACGGGTTTAGTAGTATTGAAGTGATTGGATGATTGGTTTTTATTCCGGTTTAACCGCATCCGCTCCACCACTCCAATCAACTCAATCAACCAGGTCCATCGACATTCCATCCCGGATTATCGAAAAATTGGTTCGATTTTATTCCAAATTGCATTAATTTGTGACCGCACGACAAAATAACCTGATAATGCAGCAAAACGTAAAGACACTTTTTAATGCTGGCAAAGGGCTGGATGAAAGAAGCATCAATTCACTGACCAAAGCACTGGAAAAGAGCAATCTGCAGGGGTTCGACTATATTGAGTTCAAGCAATCCCTGGGCAAACTCCAGGCGATGGATATGGATGAGGCTACGGCCTACAAGTCCGCCTTTGTAACAGCCTCCACCATGGGGCTCACCAAGGAAAAGCTGCTGAAAACGGCGGAGCACTACAAAAAAGTGCTTTTCAACGAGAAACAGCAGTTTGACCAGGCCCTTCAGAAGCAGATGCAACAGCGGGTCGAATCCAAGCGCACTGAAGTGGAAAAGATGAAAAAGCAGGTGGAGGAATACAAGGCCAAGATCCAACAGTTGGAGGAAAAGATCGCCCAGGCCCAAAACACGATCGACCATGCGGATGAGCATATTCAGGCCGCCCGCGAAAAGATCGAAACAACTAAAGAAGCTTTCGAATCGGCCCTGCGCAGCATCCTGAACGAGATCGACAAGGACATTGAGAACATCAATACGATATTGTAAACCAAAGTTTCTGACTTACCATTTTATCCGATATGGCCCAATTTGAAAATCCTGAATTCAGGCAAAAATCATTCTGGAAACGCCCGGAGGGCGTAACCGGAGCCATTTTCCTGGCCGCTCTGATCCTGGGCGGCGGGTACCTGATCATCAGCAACCTGCCCTGGATCATCAGCCTGATCTCCAATACCATTTACCTGGCGATACTGTTGGTTATCCTGGCTGCTATTGTCTATATGGTGCTGGATCCCCGGATGCGGAACCTGGTCTGGTACGGCTATAAAAGCATCATGCGCGGCCTAACCGGCATGTTCGTACAGATCGACCCCATCGGCATCCTGAAAAGTTATGTGGAAGATCTGCAGGACAACCTGGTGAAGATGCGCAAACAGATCGGCGTACTTAAAGGGCAGATGCGCAAACTGCAAACGCTGGTTGAGGACAACAACCGCACCATCGACGAAAGCATGAAAATGGCCAGCGCCGCCAAGGAAAAAGGAATGGACAGCCAGGTGGTGCTGAACACCCGCAAAGCCGCCCGCCTGAAAGACAGCAACGAAAAATACCAGGTGCTTCTTCAGAAAATGCAGGTCATGTACCGCATACTCAATAAAATGCACCAGAATTCCGAGATCCTGCTCGAAGATACCAAAGACCAGGTGGCCCTGAAGGAACAGGAGCGCAAAGCCATCCGAACTTCTCACAGCGCCATGAAATCCGCAATGAGCGTTATGTCCGGAGACCCGGACAAACGCGCCATGTTCGATGCGGCCATGGAAGCTGTGGCCGATGATGTGGCCAACAAAGTTGGAGAGATGGAGCGCTTCATGGAAATGTCCTCCAACCTCATGCAGTCCATCGACCTGCAGAATGGCGTATTCGAAGAAGAGGGCATGAAAATGCTCGAAAAATGGGAACAGGAAAGCTCCCTCATGCTGCTGAACAGCGGCCGCACCCAGTCGGAGGATTCGCTTGACCTCGACTCGCCGGTTGCCCGTCCGGAAAAACGCACGGAAGGCAAGAAAGGGGATAGTTCTTATGATAGTTTTTTTGAGTGAATTTTTTACCGGCTTTTCAGTGACGTAAGCCATCCTTCAGGTCATGCCTTCAGTAATTCCTCATTTCAAAAACAATTACATGAAGCGCTTAAAGACCAGGCCTGTGGCCATTACGGTAGTGTTCGTACTGGCCGCGGGTATTTTCATTCTGCAGGGATGCTCCAAGGAACATCTTCCTGACCCGGTAGTTTACTTCCAGCAGGATGTCTTTCCGGTTATTATCTCCAATTGCACCCAAAGTGGATGCCATGGCACCGTCGCCACGGGGGGGGAGTTCCGGCTGACCAGTTACAATGATATCCTGCGGATCGTTAGTCCGGGAGACTACAAAGGGAGCCGGCTTTATCAGGCCCTCGTCCGTCCGGTTGGGTACATGCCTCAGGGCTCCAGCCGCTTATCCGATGAAGATATCCGGACTATTGCACTGTGGATTGAGCAGGGTGCAGAAAACAATTCCGGAGATTCCGGATGCAATACCGACAATGTTACCTACAGCAACACGGTTGCCCCTATTCTTCAGGCATGGTGCTATTCCTGCCACAGCGGCAGCTTTCCCTCCGGCAATATCAAACTCGACGCTTATTCTGCGGTAAGGCCCTTAGTCGATAATGGGAAACTCCTCGGGACGATCCGCCACGAGAGTGGTTATCTGCCCATGCCCGACGGGGGAGGTAAGATGCCCACCTGCGAAATTTCCAAGATTGAACAATGGGTCTCGGACGGCGCTCCGGATAATTAGATTAACCTGAAGTTTGAGTATTAAGTGTTGGAGTCTATCTTACTACCTGGATTTTTGTACGATGTAAGGGGGGCTGGACAGGAACCCAAAAGGGTAAGATGTGCGATTGGGCTGGTGACTGTTCAAAGTTCCTGGTTTCTGGGTTTCTGGAAACCAGCGGGTTAGCGTGACGCAGACATATCCCCTGGGCCGGCGTCCCTTTCGTTTTTCCTCGTTGAGCCATCTCCGGCCCATAAGCCTCCTCAACCTCAACCTCAACAAAATATCTGAATATGAAAAACCACAGCCTTATTTTAGCCATAGCCTTTTCTCTGCTTCCCTTTCTGTCGTTCTCTCAAAACGATAAAAGCCTGCTTGATATCCTGGGAGAAGAAGAAACCACAGAATATGTAACCAACGCATTTAAGTCGCCCAGGGTGATCAATTCTCACAGTATTGAGATGCTTCGGGAAGGGGTACTGGACTTCCGGATCCTTCACCGTTTCGGAGAACTTTCTGGTGGGGCCTACGAGTTTTTTGGGCTGGACAATGCCAGTATGCGAATAGGGTTTGATTACGGTGTAAAGGATAACCTCTCCGTGGGCATTGGCCGCAGCACCCGCTGGAAGGAACTGGATGGTTTTGTCAAGTACAGGATCATTCAGCAGAGCACAGGTAAGCGGGAGATGCCTTTTTCCCTGGTTTGGGTCAGCGGATTGACCTATAACGGCCTGCGGGACCCCTATCCCGGGGAGGATATCACTCCGTCCCGCCGGCTGGCCTATTACCACCAGTTGATCGCCGGGCGGAAGTTTTCCGAAAAATTTTCCCTGCAGCTGGCGCCCTATCTGCTGTACCGGAATTTCACCACCGGAAGCCTCGACCCAAATGCCTTGTACGGAATGGAAGTTGGCGCCCGCTTCAAGCTCACCCGCCGTGTAGCTGTAGTAGGAGACTATACTTTTGCTTTCAACCGATTTCCGGCCCTGCTTTCTGAGAACCCCCTTTCCCTTGGGTTCGACATTGAAACAGGAGGCCACGTGTTCCAGCTTCATTTTACCAATGCGATCGGCATGAACGAACGCTCCTATATCAGCGACCCCAACCGGAACTGGCTCAAGGGAGAGGTCCGGTTCGGATTTAATTTGTCGAGAACTTTCCAGTTAAAGAAGGTGGAGCAGTGGTAGCCAGTTTCCGGGAAGGCTGATTTTGTTTTCTATTTGTAAACTTTGTTGCCGGAGTTTGTGAGATTTTTCTCCAAAGTTTATTCATTGTTATTAAATCGTTAATTATTAGGTTTTTTTGAATTGTTTACAAATAGAAAACAAGTAAGTCCTTATATTTAAAGCGGCATTTACTCACTACCTAAACATCAAAAGCTAATGCAGGAACTTGAATTAGCCGTGTTTGACATGGCGGGCACTACCGTAAAAGATGAAAAAGAGGTAGAAAATTGCTTTTATGAGGCCGCTCTGAGGAGCGGGCTGAAAGCAAGCCGCAGGCGAATCAATGATATGCAGGGCCTGCCCAAGCTGATCGTTGTGGAAACGCTGTGGGATGAGGCCATCGGAAAGGCCAACGAAGCATATTCCGAAAAGGTGGAAAAGACTTATAGCCTCTTTCGCGGGATACTGGAGGATCATTATCTCCATAACCCCGTCTGTCCTACAGAAGGTGCTCTTGAGGTTTTGGACTGGTTGCGCAGGCAGGGTATTAAAATAGCATTGACCACCGGCTTTTACCGGAAGGTTTGCAACATTATCCTTTCCCGCCTGGGTTGGGACAAGGGCCTGGATGAGCATTATCTCGGCACTGCGGATTCCATCATTCAGCTCTCTCTGACGCCGGATGAAACCGGAAAAGGCCGCCCACATCCGGATATGATCCTGAAGGCCATGGAAATGCTGGGGGCCAGCGACCCCAAAAGGGTCCTTAAAGTGGGAGATACCCCTTCCGACCTGCAGGCAGGGCGTGCTGCCGGGTGTGGCCTGGTCCTGGGCGTGACTAATGGCACCCACACCCGGGAAGAACTGGCCGCTTATCCCAATGATGGCCTTCTGCCCTCCATGAAAGATCTTGTTTCCTTTCTGCAGGAAAAGCAAAAAGTGATGGTCAGATAGATACATCAAAAAGATGCCGAAGGATACCATCGAAAATATTGGAAAGAAGATCCGCCGCCTGCGCCAGGAAAAGGAAATGACCATAAAGGAGTTGGCGGATAAAGCGGGAGTGACCAAAGGTTTCGTTTCCAGAGTGGAAAACGTCCGGACCATCCCTTCTCTGCCGGTATTGCTGAGCCTCATCCAGGCCCTTGAGGTTGACGTGGCGGAGTTCTTCAGCGATATTGAGCAGAGCAATTCAGAAAGTATCCACATTCGGAGAAAAGAGGCCCTTACCCCTTATACCCGAGAGGATGCAAGGGGCTTTCTGTATTATTCCATATTCAACGAGGCCATCAGCGGGCTGGTTATCCAAACCTCGATTCTGGAACTGGAACCGAACTCCCGAAGAGCCCAGGTCACTACCGACGGTTTTGAATACAAATACATCCTGGAAGGAGTGGTGGATTATGAGATCGGAGATGAGGTATATACGCTCAGCGCCGGCGACAGCCTTTTCTTCGACGCCCGCCTGCCGCACGTTCCGGTAAACCGGTCGTCGGAAAAGGTTAGAATGCTGGTCGTTTATTTTCTGACTGCCGATACACTAAAACATTGATGCGGAACTGGCTTCAACGAACCAACAGCACCTTTTTTGCTGCTTATGCCATTATCGCCGCCTTTGGCGCTTACTTTTGTATGTATGCCTTCCGAAAGCCTTTTTCGGTGGCTGTTTTTGATGGGCAGGCAGCTTTCGGTGATGGGCTGGAGTATAAAAGCGCATTAGTCATTGCTCAGGTGTTGGGTTATGCGTTGTCAAAGTTTATCGGCATTAAGGTGATCGCAGAGCTTCGGCACAGGTATCGGGCGGGGATGTTCATCGTGTTAATCCTTATGGCGGAGCTTGCCCTGTTGCTTTTTGCTCTTACTGATCAATGGCGCTGGAACATCATTTTTCTGTTCTTCAATGGCCTGCCTCTGGGCCTGATCTGGGGAATAGTTTTCTCCTACCTGGAGGGGCGCCGCTTTACCGAGATCCTGGGGGCGGGCCTGAGCGCCAGCTTCATCCTTTCTTCCGGGGTGGTGAAGTCAACTGGAAAGTGGTTGATGCAGGATTGGGGAATATCCGAGTTCTGGATGCCTTTTGCCACCGGCGCGCTTTTCTTTCTTCCACTCCTGTTCTTCATCTACCTGCTGGAGCAGATACCTCCTCCCTCGGCTCTCGATATTGAACTGCGAACCAAACGTGAGCCTATGGGGCGCCGGGAACGCCTGGCCTTTTTCCGGTCTTTTGCCTTTGGCCTCATCCTCCTGATTATTTTTTACACCATGCTCACTGCGTTCCGGGATTTTCGGGACAATTTTGCGGCGGAGATCTGGCAGGCTCTTGGATACGGGGATGCACCGGCCATTTTCACCCTTTCAGAGGCGCCGGTTGCGGTGTTCGTTTTATTGATGATGGGTTCTACCATGCTCATCCGCGACAACCGGCGGGCATTCATGGCCTACCTCTGGCTGCTGCTGGCCGGCGCGCTGCTGGTGGGAGGGGCTACCTGGCTTTTCCAGTCTGGTTTCCTGGATGGGGCCATCTGGATGGTCCTGGCCGGATTGGGGCTTTATATGGCCTACGTGCCTGTTAACTCCATCCTTTTTGACCGGATGATCGCCGCTTACCGCTATCAAAGCAATGCCGGCTACCTGATCTATGTGGCGGATGCCTTCGGATATCTGGGTTCGGTGGCTATTCTGTTCTATAAGGACTTCGGCCATACCGGACTGAGCTGGTTGGGCTTCTTTTCTATGGCGGCGTATGCTCTGGCTGCCACCGGGCTGCTTACCCTTCTGGCATCTCTTGGATACTTCCGCCGGAAATTCAACGCTGCCGCTGCTTTTAACACTGTGAAAGCTGAAGGAGCAGGCCGTTCGGTTTGAATTTCCGAAAACAGCTCAGCAATTGAACAGTGTTCTGATGTTATCCTTAGCTACTCCTGCTCCCCCGGTCATTCCCTTGCCTCCGATGGCAGTTACAATGTGGATATTGTCATCCACCGAATACTGGAAAAGGCTTTCGGATTTGTGTTGTGCATATATGCCAAACCAGGCCCGGCGAACGGCCCATATAGGAAAGTCGAAAATGCGGCCCGCTTCCCGAAGCATGAGCTGGTTGATCTCATCATTGATCTCATACCCAAGCAGGCCTGCATTGGCGGCATCCTGGTATTCGTGGGAGTCTCCAAGGTAAATGGTGCCTTCTGCGGTTTGTTTGAACAACAGATGGATGCCAAGCTCACGGAGGCGGGGGTAGGCGGCATCGTGGCTCATGGTGGAATAGGAGGGGCATTCTTTAAAACTCTCGTAGCGGCGTATGGTCAGGCCGGTAAGTACATTGCCCGGCAGGGTATAGCTGGGTTGGGGCCGGGTTTCCAGCATCTGCAATTTAGTGACTTCGATATCCGAATGATAGAAGATGTCGGGAAATAGTGTCTGAAAATCAGAGCCATTACAGATAACTACCTGTTTTGCCTGGAAAAGGCGGCCTCCGGCCGTTCGCACTACTACGCTTTTCCGGCTGCTGTCGCATTCGATCACCGTTTGGCGGTTGTGATACTCCACGCCCATCGTTTCTGTCAGGTACTGCAGAAGCCGGGGCGCCAGTATCCTCGAATCGGCGGTTACTTCTTCGGGAAAGAACAGCGCGCTTCGGGCATAACCGGCCTTCAACCCCGGAAGCCGGCGGCAGGCCTCTCTGCCGGTGAGTAATATGGAAGGATAATCATTAGCCCGGTTGATCTCGTGCAGTTCTTCCAGCAGTGCCGCTTCTTCTTCGTCAGAAGCGATATAGGTGCTGCCTTCCTGCCGGATGCCCAGTTCAAACTGCTCCTGCAGTCCTTTATACAAACGGGTGGCGTAAATGCCGTACTGCTGCCAGCGCCCCTGTGGCATACCAGAAGGCACCACCTGCCCGAAATTCCGAACGGTGGCGCCCTGGGGGCCAATATCTTTTTCCAGCAATAAGACGGACAGTTTTCCGGCGGCGGCGTGATAGGCGTGAAAGATCCCCAGAATACCGGCGCCGACCACGATCAGGTCGTACTTTTTGGCCATGAAATTTACTTGAACATTTCTTTTATAACGGCGCCGGTTTCCTCTTCATTGCTGTAATCCAGGCCCAGAAAAGCAGCGGCAGTTTTGGCGGCCTGGTTCTGCCACCACTGGCCGTCCGTTTTCATTTCCCCGATTGGAGGCGTATCGGGGCCGATGGCAGCCATCCAGATGGCGTTGGAGCCTTCATAGGTTTTGCCGTGGCTTTTCCATTCGTGTTTTGGAGAGGCTCCTCTCCCATGGTCGGTGGTGATCATAAAGGTGGTTTTGCCGGCGTAGAAGGGGTCCGCCTGGACATAATCCCAAAGTTCATGTATCCATTGGTCGGCCTGATGGGCCGACTTCAGGTAGTGGTCGTAGCGCCCGTCGTGGGCGAAATCGTCCGTTTCTCCATAAGAGATGTACACCAACCTTGGGTGGTTCTTTTTTATGTATTCCAGCGCATAATGATGAGTAAACGCATCGAGGCGTACACTGCCCCACGGGCTGGGAATGGTGGGTTGCAGGGCGTTCAGAAACTGCTCTCTTTCGCTGAGGTTATCTCCCTGGGCCAATTCGAAACCGGCGTTTACCGGAATACCGCTGCGTTTTTCATTAATGATATAGGGGAAGACATCCCAGGAGCCGAAAGCCGCTACCCGCCCGTTAAATTCCGGGCGCCGGTTGATCCATTCCAGTACGGTTACATTGGGGTTCCATACCTTGTCGTTGGAATTGATGCGGGGGTCGCTGTATCCCACCAGGATCTCGTTGTAACCAGGATAGGAGAACCAGAAAAAATTCGTCACGTCCACCTTGTTGCCCAGGCGGCGGTTGCCGTACAGCTGCCCGCTGTTGGAGAGGGTGCTCCAGAACCAGGGCAGGAGTTTCTCCCGGCGTTCCTCCGGGGTTGGCGCATCAAACCGGCCGAGCAGGGCGGCGGTATCTTTTACGTATTCCAGGTCTGTCATCAGGCTGTCCGTTGCTCCTTCGAAGACCTCTTCCCAACGCATGCCATCTAAGGTGATGATGAAGACATTACGGGTGTGAAGGCCGGCAGGCTGGCCCAGGGAGGGCAGGATGGCCGCCACACACAGTAGTAAGGTGAAGCTGAGTTTTTTCATTACTGATCTTTTTCGTTTTGTGACTTATTCAATTAATTCAGGGTTTGAAAGGCCGCTCTCAACGTATCCGCAATAAAATCCACCTCATCCCGGGTAATGATAAGGGCCGGGCGCAAGGTGATCACGTTGCCGTCGATCAGTTTAAAGGATAGCCCCCGTTTCATGCATTCGTAAAGGATCTTTTCCGCCTCTTCGAAGGCTCGCCCTTTGGTAACAGGGCCTGTAATCAGGTCGAGCGCCAGGTGCAGGCCCTGCCCTTCAACATTTCCGATGATGGGGAATTCCTCCTGTAGTTCTAAAAGCCTTTCTTTGAGGTAATTTCCCAGCTGAGCGGCATTGGCCACTACTTCATGGTTTTCGATGTACTCAAGCGTCGCCAGCCCGGCAGCGCTGCACAAGGGGCTTTTTTCGTGCGTAAAATGGCCGATAGAACGATGTTGCAGGGTATTGTACTTTTCGTGGGTGAGTATCCCGGCAAAGGGCAGCAACCCACCCCCCAGCGATTTGCCAAGCACAACCACGTCGGGTGTCAGGTAATGCTCGCAGGCGAAGAGCTTTCCGGAGCGCCCCAGCCCGCAGACGATCTCATCAAAGATGAGCAGTGCACCGTGGCGCTCGCAGATGTCTTTCACCCGTTGCCAGTAGTAGGCCGTAGGAACAACTGGAGTGGACGTGATCGTGGTGCCCATAATGCAGGCAATGTCCGGGTGGCGTTCGACGATCACTTCGATCTGGCGCAGGTACTGTTCGTCAATGGCTTCTTTATCCTTCAGCCCCCAGGGATTGCGATAGTAGTTGGGGAATTCAACGTGAAAAGCGCCCGGCACCATTGGCCCCTGGCCGACCATAAAGTGTTCGGTGCCGCCAATAGTGGCTGCCTGGTAAGTCGTCCCATGGTAATTATCCCAGAAGGAGATGGTCTTCCATTTCCCGGTAACCTGCTTGGCCAGAAGGACAGCCATCTCCACCGCTTCCGAGCCGCCGGGGCAGAAGAGCACCCGGCTCAGGCCGGGAGGCGCCATTTCTGTAAGTTTTTTGGCAAATTGTACCGCCGGGCGGTTGGTGTAGCGGCGGGGGGTAAAAGCCAGTTGGTTTTCCAGCTGTTGTTTGACTGCTTCGGTTACTACCGGATTGCTGAACCCTATATTGTGAACGCCGTTTCCGTGCAGGTCCAGGTATTTTTTCCCCTGCATATCATAGATATAAGCCCCTTCGGCCTTGCTGAGCACATTCATCACGGGGGTGGAAAGAGCCTGATGAAGAAAATACCGGGCATCTTCTTCGATCCATTGCCGGGTTTCCGGATCCTGTTCATTCAGGTAGGACCTTCGGGTAGCCGTATGGTTGGCGTCCCCTTGCTGGACGTAGTGGTTTGGAATCATGGCAGAGTATTTCTGTTGGTCAAGGAATATTATTTTTTCACGGTAAGGAAGTCCCGCATCCGGCCTTCCGTGTCAAACATCCGTAAGTGTAGCTCACCTCCCTCCACGCTGACCGTAAAATAGTGATGTCCGCGGTAAGTTTTGGCAGAGAACCAGGAGCGGGTGGGCGTGAAATCTTCCAGGTTGCCGCCGCCGCCGCCGCCCTGCAGATAGATGACGCCATTTCGTTTGTCCACCTTGTTTTCCAGCACTGGCAGCGTGCGCTGGTAGGTATGCAGGTGGCCGAAGAAAACAATATCTACACCGTATTTTTCATACAGAGGAACGATCTGCCGCACCTCGGGGTCTCCCAGAGCGGAGGGGCCTTTCCAGCTGTCGCCATAATCATTCTCATCCGAAGAATAGGGGGCGTGATGATGGCAGACGAACTTCCACCGGGCGGCAGACTGTTGAAGTTGTTCTTCCAGCCACAGGTATTGTTCTCCTCCCGGAGCGAACTCTTCCTTGCGGTTGCTGTCCAGCATGAAGAATTCCGCATTGCCGTACCGGAAAGAGTAGTACCCTTTGGCGCCCGGCAGTTTATGGTAACGTTTATACCAGAAGAGGTCGCCCTCTCCGTTGCCGGCAACGGGGAACACCGGAATGCGGCTGGCCAGAGCCGTCATGCCCGTAAAGTACTCATAGGGCCATTCGAATTTGTGATGCTCCATGCCGCCGTCGGTCAGGTCGCCCAGGTTGAGCAGAAAGTTTGGCCGTTCCTCCCAGATCAGTTTCGAAACCTGAAAATTAATATGAGGCCTGGCCTCTGTGTCTCCGATAACGGCAAAGGTGAAGGGCACATCCTCCTCAGGAGCGGTGGCAAAAGTCAGAATCCCGCTTTCTATGGTTTCTCCGGCTTCATCGGTTAACAGAAGATTGTAAAAATAGGGAGTTGAGGGTTTCAGGCCGTCGAGGGTGGCCATCTGAATGAAGTTGTTTTCATTAACCTCCGGGTCTTCCGGAACTTCGATGGCCATTTTTTCAGACAAAGGAGCCTTTTCCCCATATTGTACTATGGCTTTCCGCACCCGGCGGTTCGTTTCCCAGCTGATATTGATGCTGCTGGGAGTGGAGTAGTGGAGGTATGGGCCGGCGGTGAAGTGGAAAATACCGGGAAAGATCGTTCCGGTTTCCACCATATTCTGATAGGCATTCAGGTTTTCCAGAACCTCTTCCCGGGACAGGGCCCGATCGTAGAGGCGAAAACCTTTCATCAGGTTGGCCAGTTCCATGTATGGTTCGTTTTTCAGGTAGGCGGCAAGTTCGATCTCCGCTTTTTCCGGCAACGGTTCCCGCTTCCCGGCATCCATTGCTGCCAGTTCTTCACCGTTGAAATACAGGCGGGCGGTGTAACCGTCGTAAGTGGCCACCAGGTGCAGCCAGTATTTTTTGAATCCCCGTTGGATGGTTCCTTCCATGAGCCGGCTGAAAGCCTGCCCTTCAGGGTGCATGCTGAATACGGCCTGGTTGCCGTAATAGCCCAGCAGCCAGGCCGGAGGTTCGTTGATGTCATTGCTTTTGATGGTGGCCAGCACGCCTACGGGTTGGTTGACATGGTTAACCAGCCACATTTCAACGGAGAAGGGCCCTTCGGGCATTTTATCCCTGGGAAAAAAATTGACAATGCGCTGGGTAGGTTCTTCGCCTTTAAAGAGCAAAGGGTAACTCTGGGTGCTTACGGTACCGTAACCGGACTTTGGCAGCTCCAGGCGCGGGCCCGGGTAATTCGCGGCCTGGCCTGGCAGGCGGTAATCCGGGTGGAGTGTCCATTCTGCTACCGGAGGTTGAGCCAGTGTCGTATATGCACAAGCAATCAGGACGAAAAAGAAAGGAAGGTATTTCATAAGAGGTTTTTTCTCTTTGCTTTTTAATCTTCTCCGTTTTTAAAGAATACGGCTTCATCGATAATATTCCCGTTCAATCCGATAGCTTTGAAAACCACGCGGTTCTCAAATACTTCGAAGGCGCCGTAATGGTGGGCCTTTACCACCTTATCCATCCTGGGGTATTCTGAGGATGCTTCTGGTTCTAACCCACCGCCGGCGCCTCCCAGCACCAGGAAATTAACCTGCTGTCCTCCATAGTTTTTACTCAACCGTTCGTAATCATGGCTGTGGCCGGAAAGCACGAAGTCAATACGGGCAGTTTCCGCCAGGCTATCAATAATATTCCGGATGAACCCATCCCCGTGATATCCCGGCCAGCCCTGGGAATAGGGCGGCTGATGGATAAGAACAAAGCGCCAGCGGGCCTTTAGCCATGCCTCCGAAGCCATGGTTTGTTCCATCCATTTTTTCTGTTTATGGTCAATGCCGAGGGGGAAATTAGTATTGGGGTCGAGCGTAAGGAAAATTGCATTGCCATAGGCCCAGCAGAAATAATTGGGTGTGGCGGCATAACGGTGGTAGTTTTGGGAGTATAATTTGTCGTAGTAGCCGTCATAATCGTGGTTGCCTGGAACGAGAACTACCGGGACTCGCCCGGCCAGCGGCTGAAGGCAGGCGAAGAAGGCTCTCCATTGCTGTTCATTCACGCCGTCGGAGGTGAGGTCACCCAGGCCAATGGTAAATGCAGGGGCCTCTTTTTGCATGTTCAGGATATGCCTCCGGAACACCCTCCAGCCCCCCTGGCTGTCTCCCCAGGCAGTAAAAGCAAAGGGTATCGTTTCTTTGGTGGAAATGGCAGTAACCTGGCCGTTGTGGCCTCTGTAACTCAAAAAATAATACAGGCTGTCTGCTTCCTCGGCCTTTTGCGGGAGTGTGAACTGCCAGATGTTTCCCTCAGATTTCGTTTCCACCTGCTTGCTCATATTCTGAATACTTCTTCCCCACCACAATTCCGGAGGGGGAGAATCACTGGCGGTTTCCATTGTGATTACGGCCTTGCCATCGGGGGTTCGTTGCAAAAAAGGCAGGACAAGAATTCCCGGGGACAGGGCTTCGGCTTTGCTGATGTTTTGTAATGTTGGGTTCCGGATAGCGTTGAGGAAGGCGGCTGAAACCTCTCCGGAAAAGGACTTTTGTTCAATGAGCTGCTTCAGGAGGTTCTCAGCCCTGCCGTAAACGTCAGTCGAATGGAGGTATTTCAGGTATTGGTATTGCGAAATGAACCGAACATCCCGCAAGCCACCTTTCATGGCATTATTCAACACCCGGATGGTTACCCGCACAGGAGCGGTGGATGGAAGGACTCGAAAAAAGGAGCCCTCTTCAGCGGTAATGGCGTGCTGAGCATAGAAGAGTTGGGCTCCGTCATCTGCATTAACAAAAATAACTCCTTCCTCATCAAAGGTGATTTCTTTGCTGTACCAGATCGGGTGGTTGGGCGCGAGGAGCCGGTGGGGCAGGTCAGTCAGGCTATCCAGAGGTGGGGCTTCGGAAAGGGAAACGGATAACCCTTCGGCGGGGGTTCCTGTACTGAAGCGCCACCCTTCGCCCAATGGTATGCCGGAAGCGGGCAAGGATGGTTTTTCAAGGGTTTGAAAAGCCTCTATCAGGGCCCGTTTGTCCGGGTTATCCAGATGGCACTGATCGACAAAATAAGGCCGGTTTTCCAAACCTTTCGAGAACAAGGTTGGTTCCTGGGCCAAGGCCCGTGAGGATAGAAGGGTAACGATTAAAAGGATTCGGAACATACCTGGCTATTAGGAGGCAGCAGCGGGCTTTTGCCCGCCGCTGCCGGGCCTATCAACTCACTAGTGTATGAAAGATCAATTGCCTTCCCACCAAACCGGCGTGGAAAGCTCATCCGGCCCCTGCCGGCTGATCGCTTCCTGCAGGTTTGCCCCATTCAGGGCTGCTTCCTTGGAAGGATAGAGGAAGCGGCTGGGGTAATTGGGCAGGAACGCGTCGGGGCCGGGGGCAATCTCATTTGGAAATCCGGTCCGCTTGTATTCGATGAAGCCCTGGAAATCGGTATAGAATAAGGCCAGATACTTCTGGTTGGCTATAGGCTCCAGTTCGCCGTTATAGGCCACTCCCGGGCGCTGCAGGTAGCCCTGAGGCATTTCGACGTTCCAGTATTCGAAGTTGGCAGTGACTCCCATTTCGTACAACGCCTTGCCGTCGAGGCCGATCCATCCTCGCATGGCTGCTTCGGCCAGGATGAGGGCCACCTCGCTGTAGATCATCAGCCGGCCCTGGTTGGAATTGGGAGAGAAAAAGAAATATTCGATGTTGAATTTGGAAAGGAATGCATCTCCGCCTTTATAAACATAAGCCGGCCCGTCCACGATTCCGTTCTGCATGCCAGACCACATGGGGTCGCCTTCCATTACCGAGTTGGCCGTTGGGTCTGCCCAGAAGAAAAGGCGTGGGTCATCGAATTCCCGAAGCAACCCCTCAACCGTTTCGCTGATGCGGTATTCATTGAAGGAGCCTACCCGGTAAACGGACTCCTCGGTGATGGGGTGAGAGTTCGGGTTGGTGGAAAGGAAGGCCAGTGCGGCATTATCTGCATTGGATTCCATGACCGGGAACTCTGAAGGTTTACCGGCAATTTCGGCAATATTGGCTTCAGCTACAGCCGGAGAAACATTAGATAGGCGCATGGCCACGCGCAGTCGCAGAGAGTTTGCGAACTTACGCCATTTTCCCATGTCGCCGTCAAAAAGGATGTCTCCTTTGATGGATGGGAGGTTGGATTGGCTGAGCAGCGTATTAGCCCGTTTCAGGTCTTCCAGCAACCCCAAGTAGATGGTTTCCTGAGTGTCATAGGCCGGTGTGAAGACCGGGTCGTCGGCATTGGCCAGGCTAGCTTGGGAATAGGGGATGTCTCCATATACATCGGTCAGGATCTGGAACAGCCAGGATTGCCAGATTACTGATACGGCTTCATAACTGGGGTTCTCCGTGGCGATGGCGATCTTTTCCAGTTCTTTGGCGTCACGGATGGCAAGGTAATAAGTTTCCCAGAGGCCGGACTGGGAGCCCCATTCAAAAAGGTCGAATTCAGTGAACACGATGCGGGCTCCATACTGGGCCATGAGGTTGCCTTCGCTCCAGGCGCTTTCAACACTTCTGCGTACTGAGTTGCTGAGGAAATTGGTCAGCAACAGCTCCGGGTTATTTTTTATTGAAGTGGCCACATCAGGGTTGAGGTTATCCACTTCGAACTTGTCACAGGCACTGCCGGCAAACAGCAATAAGGCCACGGCGAGTGCTTTGAGGATATATTTATTTTTCATCAGATTGATTTTAAAGTTAAGATTCCGTAATTGGTTTACAGGCCGATATTCAGCGAGAAACCTACGCTGCGGGCAGTGGGCACCGTCGCATTTTCCACTCCGGGGATATACCGGCTGCCGCCAAAGGAAAGCAGTTCGGGGTCACCGTGGTTGTAGTCTTTTGCCCACAATGCCAGATTGCTGCCGATCAGGGATATCTTCAGGCTGGTCATGAAGGTTTTGTTGAGCAGGCGGTTGGGCAGGGAGTAGGAAAGGCGGGCTTCCCGCAGTTTTACGAAGGTAGCGTCGTACATGCCTTCCGAAACATTCTGGCGGCGGTAGCGCTTATTGTGGTAGGCGTTGGCATGCACGATGACGTCATTCTCTTCGTAACCGGTGACTTTGCCGTCGGCGTCGAAGATCTCCTTCACGCCGTCTCCGATAATGCCGTCGTTGTAGGTTGCGCCATCCGATTCATCCACCCAGGTGATGCCGGAATCGGAGATGCCGGGGTGGGCGCCGCCGAACTCCTTATCGCGGCCCCAGAGCGTCTCTACGACATTGCCGGAGGTGGCGGCGATCAGGCGGGTGCGGGAGAGCAGGTCGCCGCCCTGGCGCCAGTCGAACAGAAAGCTAAGGCTGAAGTTTTTGAAAGACAGTTCGTTGGTGACCCCCAGAATAAAGTCCGGGTTGTAGTTTCCAAGAGGTACAAGCTTTTCATCAGCTACCGGCAGGCCACTGCTGAAGATGGTGCGGCCAAAGTAAGGGCTGGCGGGGTCTTCCACCTTTTTCAGGCCGGTGCCGTACATGTCACCCAGAGACCCCCCTTCTTCGGCGATTAGCGTGACGCCGTTGCCACCATAAACATATTGATCAACCCCTTCCGGCAGGGCTTTGATCTCGTTGCGGTTAAGGCTGAAGTTGAAGAGAGTGTTCCAGCTGAAGCTCTTTGTTTTTACCGGAGTTGCGCTCAACAAAAGTTCTACGCCCTGGTTGACGATCTCGCCGGCATTGATGATCCGGGAGGTTTTGCCGGAGGTGTGTGGAAGGTCAATTGCCAGGATCTGGTTTTTAGACGAGCTGTAATAATAGGCAGCATCGATTCCAAAGCGGTTACCAAAAAAGCGGAGGTCGGTGCCAACTTCGTAGGAAGTTTGTATTTCCGGCTTGAGGTCGAAGTTGGGCAGCGTGTTGGAGGGAGAAATGGTGCCGTTGGAACCCCAGGCCGTGCTGCCGAAGAAGAAGGGGTCGGCCAGGCGGTAAGGGTCGGTGTCGCTTCCCACCTGTGCCCATCCAAGGCGCAGTTTGGCAAAAGACAGCGTGCTGGTTGTTGGAACGCCGAGCATATCAGAGATGATCGCACTCAGGGACACCGAAGGGTAAAAGTAGGAGTTGTTGTCCTTCGGCAGGGTAGAGGACCAGTCATTTCGCGCGGTCAGGTCGAGGTAGAGGTAATTTTTATACCCAACCTGGGCAAAGGCATAAAGTGAGTTGATCTGTTGCTCAGGGCGATCGATGTACTGCACAAGTGGGCCGTCCGCATTGGTGAAGGAATATACGCCTGGGATGATCAGCTTGTTGGCAGCCAGGCCATTGAAATGGTTCCTGCGGATCATCCGGTTGCCACCGAAGGAAGCGGAAACGAAAAAGTCATCGTTGACCTGCTTATCGTAATTCAGCAGGAAGTCGATATTGGTTTCGTTGTAATTGATCTTGTCTTCCCGGTACTGGCCGTTCGGGAAACGCTGAGTGGAATAAGCGCGTTTGATGAACCGGTATTCCGTAAACTGGTCGCGGCCGGCACGAAGCATTAAACTAAGGTTGTTGGTAATGTCATAAGTAGCTGATACGTTGCCGATCAGCCGGTCTTTCGCCAACCCATTGGTATTCTCAAACATGGTGAAGTAGGGGTTGTCGTGATAGTTGTAGTTGTAGTTGAACTGCTGAAAGCCTTCCAGCCCCCTTTGCCAGTAGTCGCTCAGGGTTCCCATATTGACCTGCTGGCCCAGCCAGATGAACAGGTACATGATGGATTCGGTGCCGTAGCCATTAACGTGACGGTTGTCGCTGTCCGAACGGATGTAATTGGTTTTGGCATTGACGCGCAGGCGGTCGGAGAGTTTGTATTCACCACTGAAGGAAACGGTGTTTCTCCGCAAGTCGGTATTGGGCAGCATGCCTTTGTTATCAAGGTTGGTTAAGGACAGGCGGAAATTGCCCTGGTCATTGCCGCCGTAGAAAGACAGGTTGTTGATCAGCGTGCGGCCGGTCTCGAAGAACTGCTCCACCGGGTCCCCGTGATCGACGAAAGGAGTTGGCTGAATGGTGCCCCGGCGGTCGAGGTCCACTCCGGAAGAACCCAGGATCAGATCCAGGCCGTGAACATCGCCTCCCCGCAGCCCCGTGGAAGTCGGAGAGTCATACTGGGGGATCAGCTGCCCGTCCATCCGGGGGCCCCAGCTTTCATCTACCCCATCAAAAGTGCCGCTTCCGTAGCCATCGACGAACGCAAACTGTTCGTTTTTTCCCTGGCCGTAAACCCGCTGGTATTCCGGGGAGGCCAGTACCGATTCAAAGGTGGTTTTGGAGTTGAAGGTGACGCCTATGCCCTTGCGTTTCTTTCCTGACTTTGTAGTAATGATGATGGCGCCGTTGGCGGCGCGTGATCCGTAAAGGGCAGTGGCATTTGCGCCTTTCAGTACGGCAATGGACTCGATATCGTCGGGGTTGATCTCCGCCCCGCTGTTGCCGTAGTCGATGTTCATATTGCTGGAAATTCCGCTGGTATTGGTGCGGGAATCCGTATCGTTATTGACTGGGATACCGTCAACCACGAAAAGCGGCTGGTTGTTGCTGCTCAGAGAAGATGCTCCCCGGATGACAACACTGGCCGACTGGCCCGGGCCAACACCACTTGAGACTACCTGTACTCCAGCTGCCCGCCCCGCCAGGGAACTGACAAAGTTGCTTCCGTTGGCGGCGCTGAGTTCCTCGCCGGAAACATCCTGGACGGCATAACCCAGGGCTTTCTTTTCCCTTTCGATACCCAGAGCGGTAACGGTTATTTCTTCCAGCCCGATCACATCTTCTTCCAGGGCCATGTCGATTTTCGATCGGCCATTGACTTCCACTTCGGTTGCTTTGTATCCCACAAAAGTGAAGAGCAGGACATTCTCACCTTCCGAAAGGGCCAGCTCGAAATCTCCATCGAGGCCGGTAATGGTGCCTTTACCGGTTCCTTTAACCATGATGCTGACACCGATAAGAGGCTCCCCATCGGCTGCGTCTGTTACTTTTCCGGAAACGGCCTGTTGTGCCAAAGCCTGTATGGTGAACAGGCTGAAAAGCAGTAGGCAAGAGGCAGAGCGGAACAATACTATTCCACCCATACCTTTGAGAGGTTGGAGAAGTTTCATAATTTTGTCTAGCTTTTATTTAACTATTTATGCACTTGGCCAAGCCGGCCTGCCGGCCTGGCCTTTTTTCATTTGCTAAATTGGAAAATAATTTCGGCTGGCTTTCAAGTTTACTTTTAAGAAATCTTTAAAGAATTGTTAAGGCAGGATTAATCGCCTGTTTTTCCCAATGTTATTTGGGGTTCAGGCTGTTAGCTTGAGTGAAAGTTTGGTAGAGAGAATTGTTGGCAGATCTGAAAACCTCTAAGTTGATCAAGTTGTTTCGTATTTGTAAACTTTTCTTTTGTGAATCTCATCTGATGAGGTGGACTTCCCCGCTTATATTAATGGGGTTGCCATTGGACAGAACGGCTTCGGCTGTCCAGACATATACGCCGGAGTTGAGCGGTTTTCCATTGAAGGCGCCATTCCAGCCAGTAGAAGGGTCATTGGCGCGCATTTGTTCCTTGTGGCAGGCCAGGTTGCCCCAGCGGTCGAAAACCCGGAAATGCCTGATCGCAAAGTCCCTTCTGCCATAGAGTAAAAACAGGTCATTGATCTGATCTCCATTGGGGCTGAAGGCTGTTGGTGCGTAATAATGAAAGGGGAGTACGATAATGGACAGGTTATCCTCAGCGGTACATCCGTTGAGGTTACTTATTTCAAGCCGGTAAAGGCCAGCTTCCAGAGGGGACACTTCCGGCGTTTCACAGGTATTGCACGACAGGGTATGTCCACTATTTTCCGACCAGAAAAGGTAAGCCAGTGGGCTTGATGACTGAATATCAGGGGCCAGCACCAGGGATTCCCCTGGTTCAGCAATAATATCCGGCCCGAGTTGTACCCCGTAGATCAGATTATCAGCGGGGCGGTAACACATACCATTGAGTTGCAACCCTGAAAAAAAGGCCAGGTCTTCAAATTCCGCTTTTTGGTTGTCATAATCGATCCGTATTTCCTGAAAAGTTGAACCGCCCTGTTCTTCCAGTACCCTGAATATCCTTCCATTGCAGTCGAAAGGGGCCTGGCAGAAAGAGAGGTAAGGGAGAAGCAGCAGAAGGAGAGGTTTCCAGGAGTACGGCATCGTCAGATCGATTTGTCGTCAAAAGTTACCGGATTTTTGAGATACAGCCAAATATTTCAATAGGTTGAGGGAGCGCATATCTGTCATGGGCTGTTTCTTTTCCCTTTCTGTGCTTCATTCACCTGGCCAACAGCCTCAGCACCTTCTCCACCTCCGCCCGAAAACTGTCGCCGATAGGCAGTTTCTTCCCTTCCACCTCTACCGCTGTAGCCGAAAATGCCCGGATCTTATCTTTGGCTACCAGGAAGGAGCGGTGGATGCGAAGTATATTGCTGTCCTTCAGGTGTTTTTCAAATTCGCCCAACTGAAAACGGGTTACTATGGTATCGCCGGTAGTGGTGTGTATCTTTACATATTCCTTCAGGCTTTCCACATACAGGATCTCATCGTTGAAAACCCTGACCTGCCGCTTGTTTTCATTAAAAAAATGAAAGGTTCGGAGCGGCCGATTTGTATCCGGGGCTGATAGCGCCGGTTCCGGAAGCCGGAGTTTGTCCACGGCAGCGAGAAAACGAGGGAAACCAAAAGGTTTAAGCAGGTAGTCCACTACGTTTAATTCGTAGCCTTCTATGGCATATTGGTGGTAAGCGGTGGTAAGGATGACCTGCGGCGGATACTGGAGGGTTTTCAAAAAATCGAGGCCTTTCAATTTGGGCAGGTGAATGTCGAGAAAAAGGACATCCACCGGGTTGTTTTTCAGAAATTCGAGAGCGGCCAGCCCATCGCTGCAGGCGCCGGCAAACTCCAGTACAGGAGTCTGGCGGATGAATTCTTCCAGGCCTTCGGCGGCGAGCGGTTCGTCTTCAACGATGAGGCATTTGAGTTTGGCCATTGCGGATTGTTTTAATTAAATCTGTTCAGTTGTTCAGATAGAAAGGTCTATACTAAGGTGGGCGAAAAACTGATCGCCCCGGTCGTCGAGTTGCAGTCGGTAGCCAGGGTAGAGCAATTCGAGCTGGCGTTTTACATTTGTCAGGCCGATGCCTTCGGCTGCCATTCCTTCAGAGGGGTCTTTGGCATTTTCTACCTGGAAACTCAGCCGGCCATTCTTCAAATGTAAAAAAATCCTGACCCAGGTGTTCCCTCTGCTTTCGGAGGCGCCGTGTTTAAAAGCATTCTCTACCAATGGCAGCAGCAACAATGGAGCGATAAGCTGTCCCTCATCGTCAACATCCACCCGGAAACCGGCAGACAGGCGGGAGCCATACCGCAGCCGTTCCAGGTCGAGATAGTCCCGGATCACGTTTACTTCCTTAAGCAAAATGATGTGGCGGGCCGTGCATTCATAAAGCATGAAGCGCATCATGCCGGAGAGTTTCAGAATAGCGTCAGGGGTATTCTCACTGTGCTTGCGGGCGAGATGGTAGAGGTTGTTGAGCGTATTGAATAGAAAGTGCGGGTTGGTTTGCGCACGCAGGAACCGGAGTTCTGATTGCAGTTTTTCTTCCACAAGTTGCTTTTCCCGTTCGGCAACGCTCAGCCGCATGCGGAAGAGTTTGAGAGCGGCCGTAACGCCCAGCAGCATCAGGATATCGAAGGAAGACCACAACAGCCGAAACGCGGCGATCCATGCATTGGCCGCAGCTTCAGGCGGGGCAACATTGAGAATGTGAGGGTAAATGATTTTGTGCCAGGCCATAAAGATCGCAATCGTCGCCACAGCTGCCGTCAGAAGAAATTGCACAGCAAGCCGGAAGAATTTTTTGTTTTCAAAGATAGGCGGCAGGAAGCGATACAATACCAGGTAAACCGCCGGAATTTTGATTAGCAGCAACACCAGCTCTGCCCGGTAACCCATTGAAAGCCGTTCCCAGATAGCCAGGCCGGCAAAACTCTGCCCGGATAACGGCACGGAAAGGTAACCGTCGTACAGGGCATAAACCAGCCAAAAGCCGAAATGAAGGAGGATGCGGTGTTTCATTTTCTGTGAAGAACAGTTTCAAAACAAACTTCGCAAAAATATTTCATCTGACAGCACCTTCACCCTGAACAACCGTTTGCTACTGCCCAATAGCCGTTATCAGCCGACGAATCCGATTCGGGCGCAACAAACCGCTATATAGCCTTGCCACAAAGGGCTTTGTACCAAAAACAAAAAAATGTACTGGAGGGAGAGTAGCTTTACTTCATACAACCATTACCAGAGCATTATATTATGAATAACCTTTTACTCACCTCCCTTCTCATTTTTACCCTTTTTCAAACCCTTCATTCGCAAACCCTCAATGTGCCGGGCAGTTTTCCAACCATCCAGGAGGCAATTGATGCCTCCGGCGACGGCGACACTGTACTTGTGCAGCCCGGCGAATATTTCGAAAACCTCCGCTTCAATGGCAAGAGTATTGTGCTGACCAGCCGGTTTTTCCAGACAGGTTCGGCAGATGACATCTCCAATACCATCATCAACGGCAGCCAGCCTGTACATGCCGATACGGCCAGTTGTATCCTCATCGTTGACGGAGAAAGTCCCTCGACGGTGGTGCAGGGCTTCACCCTGACGGGCGGAAAGGGCACCCGCTGGCTTGACCCCCACGGCGCCGGCACCTATACCGAAGGTGGCGGCATTCTCACCGAAGGCACTTCACCGACCATTCAGTTTAACATTATCCGGGACAACGTGATCACCAATACTACGGCGGTGGTTTCCAATGGCGGCGGAGGCATCCGCAGCGGCGATGGAAACCCGGCCATCCGCAACAACTGGATACACCACAATGCGGGGCGCTATGGAGGTGGGATTGTTCTCAACTACTGTACCGGCAAGATCTATAATAATGTTGTGAGCTACAATGAAGGCGGCCAGGATTTTGGCGGTGCAGGGCTCTGGTTTACGGGCACCAATAACCAGACGGTTGTGGAGGTATTCAACAACACCATCGTCAATAATAGATGCCTGGGGACTGGAAGTTACGGGGGTAAGGGGGGCGGTATTTTTGTATTTTCGATCAAACTCCTGGCCCGCAACAACATCATTTGGGGCAATACCCAGTCCACTGGCGGCCCTATTGCCAAATTCTTTGGCGGAACAGTCACGGCTGAATTTTCAAATATCCAGGGAGGCTACACGGGGCAGACAAATTTAAATATTGACCCCCTGTTTGCCGATACTGTTTTTTTCAACCTTGGCCCCGCTTCTCCCTGCGTGGATGCTGCGGATGAAAATGACAACGATTTGACGGCCGATGGTTTCGAGCCGGTTTTTCCTTCGCTTTGCGGCTTGCAGGGCGACATTGGGGCATACGGAGGCCCGTGGGCGAGCACCCTTCCTTATGGCGTTGAGCCGATCACCCGACTGTTCGGTAAACTGACGACAGGGGCGCTCGTTTCCACACCCTCCGACAGCCGCAGCGTCAATTTCGTGGACGTAAACGGCGACGGTTGGGAAGATATCTTTATTACCAATGGGCCGCAGGGAGGCGCCGAAAACCTGCTTTACCTCAACAGCGGGCCGGGCGGCCAGTTTTCACCGGTTTTTTCCGGGGATATTGTCAGCCATGCAGAACCATTCGATGGGGCTACCTTTGCCGATGCCGATAACGACGGCAACCTCGATGCCTTTGCCGTGACCTGGTACGGGAAGAAGAATTTCCTTTACTTTGGCAACGGAGACGGTACCTTCACTTATGACGACTCGGCCCTCCCTTCCATCGGCGGCACCTATTCTGAAACGGCTTCCTGGGGCGATATGGACAATGACGGCGACCTGGACCTCTACGTGGCGAATTCCGAAGGGAACAAAAAAAACCTGCTTTTTCGGAATGACGGCGGGCGGATTTTCACCAAAGTGGCGGATGGCCCTCACGTCAACGATGCTGATGCTTCCCGGTCGGTTAACTGGACAGACTTTGATGGTGATGGCGACCTTGACCTGTTCGTTTCCAATGAGGCCAATCAGCCCGATGCCCTTTATGAAAATGACGGCACAGGCAATTTTTCCAGGGCCACCGGAACCGGAGCGCCCAGCCAAAGTAACCGCAGTACAATGAGCAGCAGTTGGGGTGATGTGGACAACGATGGCGACCTCGACTTGTTCGTGGCTAATGCTGGTTATTTCTCGGAGCAAAACAATCAGCTTTTCTTAAATGAAGATGGGGTGTTTACAGCAGTGACAAGCGGAGATCTGGTAACGGACGGTGGCTGCTCCTACAGCTCCAACTTCGGCGATTATGACAATGACGGCGACCTCGACCTCATCGTGAGCAATGGTTACTGCAACGGCAATATTGTCAATTTTCTATACCGGAATGACGGGCAGGGACACTTCACCCGTGACCTCGAAAGCATTGAAAACCTCTCCACTCCCTGCAGTTACGGCGCTGCCTGGGGCGATGTGAACAATGACGGCTTCCTCGACCTTGGCATTGCTACCTGCAGGAATTCCGGCAATTCACCGCTGGAAGCCAACCAGTTCTTCCTGAACACCGGCAACTGTAACCGCTGGCTGAAAGTGAAGCTTACCGGCACCCGGTCGAACCGCTCTGCCATTGGCGCCAGGGTCTGGGTTACGGCTATCATTGGCGGCCAGGAGGTAACCCAGCTTCGGGAGATCAGCGCTCAGTCGGGCTACTGTGGCCAGAATGGCCTCAATGCTCATTTCGGTTTAGGCGATGCCGAAGTGGTTGATGAGGTTAAGGTGGAATTTTTGGGCGGAGTGGATACGACAATAACAGATGTTCCAGTGGATCAATTGCTTGAAATTACCGAGGCAATACCTACTTCCGTCAGAGATGCTGCTGAAAATGAGGCTTTTGTGGTAAATGTATTCCCCAACCCGGCGAGTGAGGTTTTCCGGGTGGAGATGAAAATGCAAAAACCTTTAGGCCAGTTATTCCTGCGCCTTATGGATAATGCCGGGAAAGTGGTGATGAAAAAAGAGGTGCCGGTTGCAGGTTTGACGGAATGGTCGGAGTCTTTTTCCGTTGATGGGCTTGGGCTGGGCAGGGGGGTATATTGGATCGAAATAAGCGGCAATGGATACTCCGCGGCAAGCAGAGTCGCAATATTTTGAGATCAGAACTCATCCTGCTGTACATGATGGGGAATAGTTCAAATAAGTGTGTCCGCGTTATGCTAACCCGCTGGTTTCCAGGGCAACGAGGAACTCAGAAACCAGAAACTCAGAAACTCAGAACAGTCCCTATGATTACTTTTTCTGCCACCAAGACACAAAAACACAAAGGACACGGTACTAAGGCTTTGTAGGACTTTGATCTTCGTGGCAATTATCTCCCTATCCACTTCCCGAACTCCTCAACTCCCTTTGCATTCAGGCACATCTCCCTGGCCAGCCCCCCTTTGCGGGCCGAGAGCACCCCGAAATGAATGTCGTGAATGCCTTCCTTGCTGTGTGCATCCGGATTAACGGAAATCAGTATGCCTTTTTCCAGGGCATAAGGAATCCAGCTCCAGTCCAGGTCCAGTCGGTAGGGGTTGGCGTTGAGTTCGATGGCGACGCCGTTGGCGGCACAGGCATCAATGACCGCTTTGTGGTCGATGGGGTAGCCTTCGCGGGAGAGCAGAAGGCGGCCGGTAGGGTGCCCGAGTATGGTGGTGTAGGGATTTTCAATGGCGGCAATGAGTCGTCGGGTGGCCTTGGCTTCATCCATGCGCAGGTTGGAGTGGACCGAGGCGATGATAAAATCAAAAGCTTTTAGAACGTCCTCTTCGTAGTCCAGTGAACCATCGTTGAGGATATCGCTTTCAATACCTTTGAAAATGCGGAAGGGCGCCAGTTCTTTGTTCAGGGCGTCGATCTCCTCCAGCTGCTGAAAAACGCGTTCCGGCTGCAGCCCGCTGGCATAAAAGGCCGATTTGGAATGGTCGGTGATGCCCAGGTATTCATAGCCCAGCTCTTTGGTGTAAATGGCCATTTCGCGCAGGGTAGCTCCTCCGTCGCTGTAGGTGCTGTGGGCGTGAACCACACCTTTGATGTCGGATTCGACGATCAGGGTGGGGAGCTTTCCGTTTTTGGCCAGCTCTACGGCCCAGCCCTGTTCGCGCAATTCGGGGGCGATGAAAGGCAACCCGGCCTGTTCAAAAACGGCCGTTTCTTCAGCCAGCTCCCTGGCAAACGGGCCGCCATTTACTTTCACAAACGCTTCCAGAAAATCGCCCTGGCTGCTGAGCTCGAACAGGCGGGATCCGAATTCGTCGGGATGGCACTGGTAAAGGCAAACCGGCGTGTCGCCAGGGGTTTTGGCCAGGGTATGGTTTTCCTTATTTTCGGCCTCTTTCAGTAGCCCTTTTTCAAAAACTGAACTGAGTTGCCCGTCGAAGCCGATCAGCACTTCGATGCGCTCCGCCACATTGGCGCGGCGGCGGATGGCGCCGCACAGATTGGCCCGGGCGCCGGGCAACAGCTGACGGATACCTTCTTCCAGTTGTTCGGCTTCCTTCTCCAGCGCAGCGTAGTGGTATTTGTGTTTGGACCGCTGGTAGTATTCCAGCTGGTTCTTCAACTCTTCCTGTGTCTTTTTCCCGAAACCCTTCAATTCCACCAGGCGGTTTTCATTGACTGCGTAAAGCAGTTCGCCGATCGACTCTACGCCGAGGCCTTTCCATACAGCCATGATCTTTTTGGGCCCGAACCCTTTGATGTTGAGCATTTCCTGAATGCCTTCCGGGGTCTTTGCCTTATACTTTTCCAGGGTTTGCATCTGGCCGTGATCCACCAGTTCCCTGATCTTTCCGCTGATGGCCTTGCCCACTCCTTTTATTTCAGCTATTTCCGCCTCATCCATCTCTTCCAGAGGCTTGTCGAGCGACCGCAGAGTGCGGTAGGCATTCTGGTAAGAGCGGATCTTAAATGGGTTTTCATCATGGAGTTCCATTAAGCGGGCCAGCAGCTGGAATTGTCCGGCGATCTCTTTATTGGTCATACAAAAACAGGCGTTTTAGATTTCTTAGATTTTATTCTCCTACCGACGGGTAACCTTTTTCATGCAGGCAAATATAGAAAGTGAAATTATTGGACGGCTTTCGGAAGCCTGTATGATCACATTTAATATTCATTTTCAAAATATCACTTATTATGAAAAAAGGTTTTTTCATTGTGTTGCTCTTACTGATACAGGGATTTATCTATGCTCAGGACATGGCCTTCTCAGATTATTCCATATCACCATCGGAAGGAGAACATTTCAGGGCCTCAGAGAAAAAAACTATTCCCCTTCATCTCCAGGTTCGGAATCCCGGGTTTACAGGTGGACAAAAGGCTTTGGACGATTATATTCACAGCAATCTCGAGTATCCCGTTCAGGCGGAACAACAGAGACTGGAAGGAACGGTAATAGTAAAATTACTACTTGATAAAACAGGAAAAGTGAACCACGCAGTTGCAGAAAACGCTATCGGCATGGGCTGTGAAGAGGCAGCTGTCAGGCTCGTTGAAAGCATGCCCGCATGGATGCCGGCGATACAGGGAGGAAAAGCTGTTCCGGCTAAAGTTCGACTTCCAATTCGTTTCCGCCTCTATTGAGCGAGAAAGTGCTTGAGGGGCAGCTCTGGCCAGGGAGCTGCCCCTCAAGGTTAGAACTCAACTTCCTTCTCCAGTATCTCTTCTCCACGTTTCACGACCACCGTAGTCTTGTCTCCGGTTTTGAAATTGCCCAGCCCTTCCATATAGCCATAAATGTCTTTCACTTCGGTATCACCAATCTTGATGATAATGTCCCCGCTTTCCAGGCCGGCCTTGGCGCCGGGGCGGCCATCGGTTACGCCGTCTATACGCATGCCTTCACCGGTGAAAACATAGTCTGGCATTACACCCAGCGTAACCTTGAAAGAAGCCGCTCTGCGCCCTTCCTCCTCATCCTTGGTCTTGGTAAAGGCGAGCTTGCCGTTGTCGTCCAGTTCGTCGATCAGTGCCAGAATGTAATCCGTAACCAGCAGGAGGCCTTCGTAGTTCACCAGTTCGGCGTCATCGGAGGGCTTGTGGTAATCGGTGTGCAGGCTGGTCATGAAATGCAGTACGGGAATGTCTTTCAGATAGAACGAAGTGTGGTCAGAAGGGCCGATGCCCGAATCCGAAGTTTTGGCCTGAATACCGCCGATGGACAATCCTTCGATCACTTCTTTCCAGGCCGGCGAAGTGCCGGCTCCGTTTACGGCCAGGACTTTTTCCTCATTGAGCCGGCCCACCATGTCCATGTTGAGCATGTAGTTCACCTTACCCAGGTTGATGGTCGGATTGTTGGCAAAGTACTTGGAGCCATAGAGTCCCATCTCTTCACCGGAAAAGGCCATGAACAGGTAGTTGTTGTTTTTGGCGCGTCCGTTTTTCAGCTCCTCGGCGATGCGCAGCATGGCGGCAACCCCGCTGGCATTGTCATCGGCCCCATTGTGGATGGCCGGTTCGCCGGTATCCAGAGAGCCCATGATGCCATGGCCCAGGTGGTCGTAATGGGCGCCGATGATCACCGTTTGTTCGGCTCCGTTATCGAGGTAGCCCAGCACGTTGCGGCCGGTGCGGGGTTCTGCCGCCTCAGCGTGGGGGTGGGCTTTGTAATCAAAGTCGAAGGACTGGAACCAGCTGCCGCCGGAGCCTTTGGGTTCGAGCCCCAGCTCCTGGAAGCGTTGGGCAATGTACTGAGCGGCCATTTTCTCGCCTTCCTTGCCGGTTTCCCGGCCTTCGAGCAGGTCGGAAGAGAGATAAACGACATCGACCTTGAGGCCCAGCAGTGGGTCTTTCATCATTTGCTGGCCCGTCAGCAATGGCGTGAAGCCGAGGAGCGCGATGATCAGGGTTATGATTCTTTGCATTGTTCTTATTTTTCGTGCGAAAATACGGTTTTTTTCTGAGGCTGGACGGACGATCCTGCCACTAAAACACCAAAACATTAACGAGGAGCCAGGAGGCGTCATTGGAAAGTAAATTTTCACCAGAAATCATGAAATTTACTTTCTGGATGGCAAACTTGCATCACTTTTCATGAAATTTTGGACAAACTCTAAATTGAAGGTAGTCACGACTAATCTGTCAGTTTTGATAAATTTAATTGAGCCATGGCATTGATGGATGAACCTCTTCTCGGAAACTTTCATCTCGTTGGTGGCACTGCGCTTGCTCTGCAGATAGGGCATCGAAAATCTATTGACCTGGACCTGTTCGGAGAGCCTGAATTTGATCCTGATTACTTCTTCACTGCTCTTCCTTATCATATTTTTTGTGTAAATATTCAGCATCAATGGCAATGCGCATTTTATGCCTTTGTTTGCCCCAAACCCTAAAGGGAGCAAAGGCAAAAAATGCTCTGTCTCACTTTAGGGCTGGGGCAAAACAGAGCATTTTCTGCCGCTGCCGCCGATGATGCTGAATAGTTACTTTTTTGTCACTAAAAGCTTGTCCTATTTTGCCGATGCCGATTTGGAACCTGATCCCGTTACCATCATTCCGGTAGATTGGAATACGGTGAAATTGACTATTCAGTCGCGCATCAAGGAGTATTTGTAGCAGCTTTTGTAGTTGGACTGTAAATCAGAATAGGAATAGCTTGAGAACAATAATAATCTGAACGATCAAAATAATAATGCCCAAAACCCAAACTGAAATCCTGGCCTTTTTCATTGGCTGTGTCGAATCCTTGAAATGATCAACAAGCCAACGGTTCTCCTAATGCCCGCCGCCTCCGGCAGCGCCCTGCACCTCCACCCCCGGCTGTTCCTCCTTCACCAGCATCCAGCTGACGGCGGAAACGGCGAGGCAAAGCGCGCAGATCACAAACGTGATGCTCTTGTCCTCCATGCGGCCGATGATTTGGCCGATGCCCAGGCTGGCCACCAGTTGAGGAAGGACCACGGAGAGGTTGAACAGGCCCATATACAACCCCATTTTGGATTGATCCACCTTCTGCGACATAATGGCGAAGGGCAGGCTCACCGTGGCGGCCCAGCCCACGCCCAGCACTGCCATCATGATGTAGATCATCATTGCGCTGTGGCCCAGGAAAAGGATGCCGGCGTAACCAATGGCCATGATGGCAATGCACCCCATGTGCACCTTGACCCGCCCCAGCCGAAAAGCCAGCGGCTCCAGCACCGTGGCCGGAAGGATGGCGCCTACGGCATTCAGGATCAGAAAACTGATGGAAACCACCCGGCCCATGCTGACGTCTTCCAGTTCGGGCAGGCGGTAATTGACATAAGCAAACATGTAAATGAACATGGTCTGTACGCCGATCCAGGTAAAGGAATGGGCGGCCAGGACCTTCTGAAAGCCGATCCTGCCTGCCTCGGAGCGTTTCTTGCCCGTTTCGCTTTTGAGCAGGGCCTGAACCATCAGGAAAAGGGTAAGCGCGAGGCAGAAGAGCTCAAAATACCGGGTCCTGGGTTCTATGCCGCTCAGCCGAAGCGCAATGCCGTAAACGGCGTAGAGGAGGAAGCCCCAGAGCGGGCGGATAGCCATGAAGGTTTCTGCCAGGGAAAAGCCGGGCTTTTTGATCTCTCCCTCCTCTTCATCATCAAAAGAGTTGGTATTCAGTTCCCTGGGCTCATCAATGAAAAAGGGAGGAATGACGGATAACAACAATACCAGGATGGCCCCTGAATAGATCAGTACATAGTTGTCCCACACGGCCCCGACAGCATAGGCTAAAACCCCGAAGGTGCCGGAGATGGTTTGCATCCAGGTATAACCCTTGGTCCGTTCTTTGCCTTCCGGGGTCACATCGGCTATGATGGAACGGGTAGGGTTGAAGCTGACGTTGATGGCCAGGTCCAGGGTGAGGGCCACAATGATCGCCATGCCCAGTATGGCTTCCAGCCCCAGCGCGCCGGTAATGACGTCAATGTTGGGCAATGCCAGCAGCATCAGGGCCGCCAGCACTCCGCCGATCAGGATGAACGGCCGCCGCCGGCCATTTAAAAACCATACATTATCGCTGATGGCCCCGATGATGACCTGCCCCAGAATCCCGGCGATGGGGCCGGCGGCCCATACCAGGCCGATGTCTTCGATCTCCAGATGATACTGGGTGCTCAGTATCCAGCTCAGCGCCGAGATCTGTACCGATAAGGCAAACCCCATGGCCGTAGCCGGCAGGCTGAGGATGACGTAGAAGGTGTTGGTTAGCCGTTTTTGGATGTCCAGCATGTTATTTCTAATTAATAGTTGACAGAGCGAATTATTGATTTTTATACAAAACCATGGCGGAAATCCCCGGCACGGCCAGTTCATCTGCGCTGATCGTTCCCAGTCCGCCCCCGGCTACATGATCCCTGTCCAATACGAGTGTCCAGGAGCCGGAAGGGATGGAGATGTTTTTGTACTCGGGGTTGGCGTTGTAGATCACCAGGATGTCTTTCCAGGGGTCTCCGTTGGCGTTGTCGGTAAGCATGAAAGCCACGACATTCGGTTCGGAGGGTTCCAGGAATTTCAGGTGCTTTTGCATCATTTCCGCAGTGGGCATACGAAAGGCCGGATGGGCTTTCCGGAGAGCGATCAGGCCCTGATAATAATCAAAAACCTTCTTGAATTTCGCCTTGCGCTCCCAGTCGATCTGGTTGATGCTGTCGGGCGATTCAAAGGAATTTTCCACTCCTTCTTTGGTTCGCGCCATTTCCACGCCCGCGTGCAGGAAAGAAATGCCCTGAGAAGTCAATACGATGGCGCCCGCCAGTTTTTGCATATTGATCTTCTCTTCCTTTGATGCATCGGGGCGGGAGAGGGTAAGGCGGTCCCAGAGGGTATGATTGTCGTGACAGGAGAAATAAGTGATCGTCTGGGCCGGGCCGGGCGACCAGGGGCCGTCGGCATCGTAGATCTGTATGGAATCGTAGTTGAGCTGGGGGTGCCGGGTTGCAGCCGTTACGCCAAACCGGATGCGCCCTTCCTGGCCCGGCTTGCCGCTGACAAACCCCGGGTCATCGGAAGTGAAAACGTGGCCTTTGATGGCATCGCGAATGTCGTCGCTGAAGGCGGCAATCCCCTTCAGGCGGGAAGTATGCCGTTTCAGGGCCCGTTCCTCTGCCGGCAGCGGGCTGTCGCCGGCCGTCCAGCCTTCACCATAGATAAAAATGGTGGGGTCGATCTCATGCAGGGCATCGCTGAGCAGGTTCATCGTTTCGATATCGTGAATACCCATCAGGTCGAAGCGGAAGCCGTCCACCTTGTATTCCGTGGCCCAGTATTTGACGGATTCAATGATGAATTGGCGCACCATCGCCCGTTCCGAGGCCGTTTCGTTGCCACAGCCGGATGCATTGGAAAAGCTGTCGTCTTTTTTATTGTGGCGGTAGTAATAACCGGGCACGGTTTGGTTGAAAACCGAATGCTCTGTTGCTCCGGTATGGTTGTAAACCACGTCCATGATCACCCGCAGGCCGTTGTCGTGCAGGGTTTTGACCATCTGCTTGAACTCGCGAATGCGTACGGCCCCATCGGCAGGGTTCGTTGAATAACTGCCTTCCGGTACGTTGTAGAGGTGGGGGTCGTAGCCCCAGTTGAATTTGTTCTCCCCAAGCTTCGTTTCGTCAACGGAAAGAAAATCGAAGGAAGGCAAAAGGTGAATGTGGGTAACGCCGAGTGCTTTGATGTGGTCCAGTCCGGTTGAGAGCCCCTGTGGGCTTTTGGTTCCGGTTTCCGTCAGCCCAAGGAATTTACCCCGGTGCTGAATGCCGGAACTGGAGTGGGTGGAAAGGTCCCGCACGTGCAGTTCGTAAATGATGATATCGGTGGGGCTGGCCAGAGAAGGGCGTTGGCTTTCTTTCCAGCCTTCAGGGTTGGTTTCAGCCATGTCGATGATCTGTCCGCGCTTGCCGTTGGTGCCGACAGCGGTGGCATAGGGGCCCGGTGTTTCGTCCAGCCACTTTCCTCCCACTTTTACCTGAAAGGTGTAGTAGGTGTCTTTGAGATCTTCATTAAAAGAAGCCAGCCAGGTGCCTTTTTCGGCCTTTTCCATGGCCGCTTCCCGGCTTGGCTCACCTCCCAGCGCCTGCTTGTAAAAGCGGAGCCGGACTTGCTCGGCAGTGGGCGCCCAGAGGCGGAACGTAGTTTTTTCGGGAGTGTAATGGGCTCCCAGCCCTTCTCCATCGTAAACGGGATACTCTTCATAAGATTTATATTCCACTTTATCAGAGGAAGGCGTGCAGGCTGATGTCATCAGGAATAAAATTGGAATGAAAAGAAAGGGGTTTCTCATTTTGGCGGTTTTGGCTTAAAAATAGAGAATTTGGGGAAATTTATCTGGGCCTTTAGAGTAGGTAAACCCCGAATATATTTTTAGAAAAAGGTACCTTGAGTATCTAAGGTTGTGTTACTTCTAATCCTACAATTTTTTCAAATGAAGCTGAATTTTCTTTTCCGGGCACTGGCCAAAAGCAGCATCACCTTTGCCCTTTTCTTTCTTTTGCTCACCTGCCAGAGGCAGGCCGGGCCTTCTCATCTCGAACTTCCGGCAGAGGTGCCTAATATCCTGATTGGCCAGGGAGGGTTTGTGGGCCCCTGTGAGCCCAGTATTGCCATCAGCCCGGCGAATCCCGACAGGGTAGTGGCCGGAGCCATTCTAGATCGGGTTTATTACTCAGAAGATGGAGGTAAGGCCTGGGAGCCGGGCAGGTTGCGTTCTCCCTATGGCGTTTATGGCGACCCGGTAATCCAGGCCGATTATGCCGGAAATTTCTTTTATGCCCACCTATCCAACCCGGGAGGCAGCAGTTTCAGTAAGGACTGGCTCGACCGGATCGTCATTCAGCGTTCGGTAGATGGTGGAAAAACCTGGAATGAGGGCGCCTTCACCGGGCTGCGCCCTCCTCATGACCAGGACAAACACTGGCTGGCCGTTGACCCCAGGAACAATCATCTCTACGTTACCTGGACGGAGTTTGACAAATACGAAAGCCGGGATCCGGGCGATCATAGCCGCATTCTTTTTTCCCGGTCAACCGACGGGGGCATAAACTGGAGCGAAGCGGTGGCCATCAGCCAGTTCGAAGGCGACTGCCTGGATGGCGACCAGACCACCGAAGGAGCCGTGCCTGCGGTGGGGCCGAACGGAGAACTTTATGTAGCCTGGGCCTACGATGAAAAGATCTATTTCGACCGTTCTTTGGACGGAGGCAAAACCTGGCTGGCGGAAGACATCGTCATTGCCGCCCAACCCGGGGGATGGACATTTGATATTCCCGGAATTTTTCGCTGCAACGGCATGCCTATTACGGCCACCGACCTGAGTGAAGGCCCCAACAAGGGCGCCATTTATGTCAACTGGAGCGACCAGCGCAACGGCGCCGATGATACCGATATCTGGCTGGCCTCCTCCAGTGACGGCGGGCAGAGTTGGAGCGATCCCGTCCGCGTCAATGATGATCCTCCCGGCAAACAACAATTTTTCACCTGGATGGACATCGACCAGACTACCGGCATTCTGTATTTCGTGTTCTACGACCGCCGGGCTTACAATGATGAGCGCACCGATGTCTATCTGGCCTGGTCGGCGGATGGCGGGCGCAGTTTCACCAACCGCCGGATCAGTGAGAAGCCTTTCATTCCGAGTGCAGGCGTTTTTTTCGGCGATTACAATGACATCAGCGCCCACGCCGGCCGCGTCCGCCCGATCTGGACGCGGATGGAGGAAGGGGGAGGTTTGAGTGTGTGGACGGCGCTGGTGGAGATGCGGTGAGGAGGCCTTCCTGCAAGCTTAGGGTGAAATTGCTGAATGGCTATATGGCTGGGGATTGTTCAATTAAGTGTGTCCGCGTTAGGCTAACCCACTGGTTTCCAGTAAGCCAGGAACTCAGAAACAAGGAACTATGAACACTCCCTATGGCTGGGCTAAACCGGGCCTTCGGGCAAGCAATATAACGATCCAACAATATAACAACCTAACAATCAGAAAATCGGCCCTCGATCAGGGTGATCGGGCTGCGAAAAAGATAGGGGCAGCCTCCTCAATTCGGAAGCTACCCCATGCTCGACTTGTTATTAGCAAGCTTGTCCCAAAAGTGTGTGGAACTATTCTTCAGCCATAAACGGATAGCGGTAATCCGTTGGCGGAACGAAATTCTCTTTTATAGCACGGGCAGATACCCAGCGGTAAAGGTTGAGGATGGAACCCGCTTTGTCGTTGGTGCCTGAACCTCTTGCGCCGCCGAAGGGTTGTTGCCCCACCACTGCACCTGTAGGTTTGTCGTTGATATAAAAATTGCCGGCGGAATGGCGCAACCGCTCTACAGCCTGGATCACTGCGCTGCGGTCTTTGGCAAAGATCGCGCCGGTTAACCCGTAAGGTGAAGTGTTGTCCAGTAATTCAAGGGTTTCCTCATACTTCGCATCTTCATAGATATATAGCGTAAGTACGGGGCCGAAGATCTCCTCGCACATGGTGCGGTACTTCGGGTCTTTAGCTACGATGACGGTGGGCTGTATGAAATAACCTTCGGATTTATCGTATTCTCCTCCGAAGAGGATCTCTGCCTCTTTGTCGTTTTTGGCTTCGGCGATATAGCCGGAAATCTTGTCGAAGGCCCGCTCGTCGATCACAGCGTTCATAAAGTTAGAAAAGTCTTCGGGATTACCCATTTTTATCGACTTTAAATCTTTAAGAAGCCCCGATTTTATATCCGGCCACAGGCTTTTCGGCAGGTAAGCCCGGGAAACAGCTGAGCATTTTTGCCCCTGGTATTCGAAAGCGCCACGTGTAAGAGCAGTCACCACTTCCTGAACGGCGGCGGAGGGGTGAGCGATGATGAAGTCCTTGCCGCCCGTTTCTCCAACCACCCGGGGATAAGACCTGTATTTGCTGAGGTTTTTGCCCATAATCTGCCAGAGATTCTGGAAAACGCCGGTGCTTCCGGTAAAATGCAACCCGGCATAATGAGTATGGGAAAAGATCACATCTCCGGCTACCGGGCCATCGACGAACATCAGGTTGATCACCCCATCGGGCAAGCCTGCTTTTTCCAGGATTTCCATGATCAGGTTGGAGACATAGAGCTGGGATTCTGCAGCCTTCCAGATCACCACGTTGCCCATCAGGGCGGGGGCAGAGGGGAGGTTGCCGGCGATGGAGGTAAAGTTGAATGGCGTGAGGGCGAAAATGAAGCCCTCCAGCGGGCGGTATTCCATTCGGTTCCATATCCCGCTGCCGGAAATGTTCAGCGGCTGTTCCTGGTATATCTCGGCCATGTACTGAACGTTGAAACGCCAGAAGTCGCAAAGCTCCGCTACCGCATCGATCTCTGACTGGAAAGCGTTTTTAGACTGCACCAGCATGCAGGCGGCATTCATCTTCTGCCGGTAAGGGCCGGCGAGCAGGTCTGCAGCTTTGAGAAAGATCGCTGCCCGGTCCTGCCACGGCGTATTCTCCCAGGCGGGCTTGGCTTTGAGAGCGGCATCGATGGCCATTTTGACCTCTTCGGCTCCGCCTTTGTAAAAATGGCCCAGCGTGTGCTTCAGCTCGTGGGGAGGGTGTATAGAGCGTTTCGTGCCCGTTTTAACTTTTTCCCCGCCGATGGTCATCGGGATCTCGAGTTCTTTGGATTTGATTTCCTTCAAGGCTGCTTTGAGCTCCGCCCGTTCCGGGCTTCCCGGGGCGTAGCTGAGCACCTTTTCGTTAATGGCCTGAGGTACTTTGAAATACGCGTTTGACATATTATTTCGGTTGGTTTTTAATGGTTAGAAAGGGTTGCTTTGCGGCTGCAAAGGTAAGGTTAAAAAGGGGGAATTTAAAGGAATGAACTGAGCTTTTGGAGCTGGTTGATCTCATAATTGGGAGAGACGCCCAGTCCGTTTTCCTGCCCGGCGGGGTTGTACCAGCAGGTGTGGATGCCGAATTCCGCTCCTCCGCGAATATCGGCATTCAGGTTGTCTCCTACGATCAGCACTTTTTCCCTGGGCGGATGGCCGATCTGCTCAAAAGTATATTCGAAAAAAGAAGGGTTGGGTTTGGAATGTCCGATCTCATCCGATACGATGATGGTGGGAAAGAATTCGTTCAATCCGGCCTTGCTGATTCGGGGGCGTTGAACTTCCTTAAGGCCGTTGGTAACCAGCGCCAATTGGTATCTGGGAGCCAGCCGGCGGAGTTGGGCAATAGCCCCGTCCACCAGAAAATCAGTCTGCGAGAGATGGAAAAGATACCTGGTTGCAAAGGATTCGCATTCTGCTGATTGGCCAATCTCTTTAAAGAAGAGCTCGAAACGCCGCAGCCTCAGTTCAGCTCTGGATATCTTCCCTTCTTCAAAGGCCAGCCAGCAGTCCTTATTGATGCGGTGGTATGCCTGGTGGTAATTGTTTTCAAAAGGAATACTGAGCTCCGCCAGCGCCTTCCGCAGGGCTTCCCGTTCCGAACGGTCAAAATCCAGAATGGTATTGTCAGCATCGAAAAGTATCCAGTGGTAAGGCTTATGGTTGTGTATATGTGTATTCGTGTATTGGTGCATTTGTTTTGTCCCGTTTTATTTATGATGCTCTATTTCCGGAACAATATATTCCTGGATGGTAAACATGTTGTAATTGATCAGGCCCAGGTGAAATGCTTTATACTCTTCCCTTCGGTATCGAAACGGTTCGATGTCGAAGTAAATATAGAATCTAGTCATGAAAGGCTCGTTTCTTTTGAGTTTTACTTTTGGGATCGCTTTTTTCAGGTTGCTGATCTGAGCGGCAAAATGATTGTCTGGCGTTACCTGGATGATCTCCAGTTCCCCTTCATTGTGATTGATCAGCAGCACTTCAATGATAGCCTGCGCTTCGATCTTCCTGGCTTCCACGGGAAACTGTATGTTGCTGTAAACTGCCCTGACAAAGTCGGTATCATTTTCCACCTTCGCAGCCAGGAAATCTTTAAAAGCCAGGTTTTGATAACAGCCGATTTCCTGGGCAAATAATCTCGCTTCCCCTGAAAGTGATCCTGTAAGGATAAGGCAGCAGAGAATAAGTTTAAGGCTGGACGATATTTCTTTCATTCGCATGTTGATTGGATAACGGTAGTTACTTTTTCAACCCTCAAGGTAGAACACCGGAGCGCCCTTCATATACACCAATGCACACATACACTTATACACACTACACACCTCCTCCCACCTTCACCTTATCCGGCAGGAAGGGGCTGGCGTCTCCCCCTCCTTTGATGATCTCCCGGACGATGGTGGAACTGATGTGAGAATAGGCCGGCTGGCTGATGAGAAAGATCGTTTCCAGCCCTTCGCCGACGATGTTGTTGAGCTGCGAAATCGTTTTTTCGTAGTCGAAGTCCGAAGAATTGCGCAATCCTCTGAGCAAATAGCGGGCGCCGATCTTTTGGGCGTAATGGGCAGTCAGGCCGGAAAAATGGCCAACTTCCACCTTGGGTTCTTCTCTGAAGACCTCCTTAAGCCAGTGCAGGCGTTCTTCCAGTTGGAAGAGATAGTTCTTCTGATTGTTGACCCCAATGGCGACAACGATTTTGTCAAATAAAGGAAGCGCCCTTGTTACCAGGTCAACATGGCCTACGGTGATCGGGTCGAAAGAACCCGGGAAAACTGCAATTTTCATCATCGGATCGGAGGTTAGGGTTCGGGGTGGTTGTTAGTTGTTTGTTGTTAGAAGGGCGTTGTACAGATGGAAGTTTTCTTCATCAAAACAGACGAAATAAACGGATTCGATGGAACTGCCGGAGCCGAGAAATTCCTTCACGGCCTGAATGGCGGCTTTTGCTGCTTTGTCCTTGGGAAAGCCATACACGCCGGTGCTGATGTTGGGAAACGCGACACTTTTCAAACCGTTGGCCTCTGCCAGTTTAAGGCTGTTTCGGTAGCAATCGGCCAGCAGCCGTTCACTATCCTTCTCGCTGTGGTGCCCCCAGATAGGCCCCACAGTGTGGATCACTTTGCGGGCGGGCATATTTCCGGCAGTTGTGATCACGGCCTGGCCGGTGGGGCATTTACCGCATTCTGCCCGGATCTGTTTGCATTCTTCCAGGATTGCCGGGCCACCGGCCCGATGGATGGCGCCATCAACCCCTCCTCCGCCCATGAGAGAAGAATTGGCGGCGTTAACGACAGCATCGACTTCCATCTTGGTGATGTCTCCCCGGGCCAGCTTGATCTTTTCCATGAGCTCAAAGATAAGGCAAAAAGGTTTTTCATTCCAAAAGCCGGAAGGAATCCATAAAACGGTCGCTGGCAGTATTGAGGCTGCGCCCTTTTACCGTTGCGGTTTGTAATGCGTAATAACGGTTGCCGGCAACCAGCGCCCGGGTTTTGATCACCGCCTGGCCATTGAGGTAATCGATGCGCCAGATGCGGCCGGGATAGCTGAAGAAAGAGCGCTCGCTGGAATAGGCGAGTTCACCGTTCACACTCTCTACAGCTGCTTCAATGGTCACATCAAAAAATTCGTTCAGCAGTTCCGTTGAGTCGGCGTCCAGCGCAAAGGGGGGGTAATCGCAGTAGCTCACCATATAGATCAGGTTGTCGGCGCTGTCCTTTACTTCCGGCTGGTAGAAAAAAACATGGTAGGCAAGCTTGCCCACCGGAGTTTCAATGCTATCCGTTTTTTCCCGGAACTCGCCGGGCGCTGACACCCGAAAGTGGCCTTCGAAGGATTGAAAATCCTTCCACTTTTGCTGGGCTGCCAGGGGGCCGGCGGCAACCGTTAGGAGGAAAATGAACAAACAGTGGCGCATCAGGTTTCTTTTTTGAGAGCTGAATGATGAAGAGTTTATCCGGAAAGTGTGCCATTTTTCTTTTTTGGTTGGCTTCCCCGCTTTGTTTTTGTAGAAAACGCATTTTGAGCTCTTGATGTTCTAATAAAAAACCCTACCTTAGTTTAAATTCAAAACTAACCGGAATGCCCAGTGCTCATCTCGAAAGGTTGTATCGGTTGGACTTTGGCCTTCTTACTGACCTTTATCAGCTGACCATGGCCTATGGTTACTGGAAAACGGGCCTGCACCGGCGCCGTGCTGTTTTTCACCTTTTTTTTCGAAAAGCTCCCTTTGACGGTTATTATGCCATCAGCGCCGGCCTTGGCCTTGCCATCGATTTTTTGAAGAAGTTTCGTTTCAGCCCGGAGGATATTCAGTACCTGGGAGGCCTTGAAGGCGCCGGCGGCCGGCCTCTTTTTGATGAGGGTTTTCTCAATCATCTGCAGCGCATGCGGTTTAGTTGTAACATTGATGCAATTCCGGAGGGAACCGTTGTTTTCCCCAATCAGCCGCTTTTGCGGGTGGAAGGCCCGATCGTTCAGTGCCAGCTCCTCGAAACCGCCCTGCTGAACCTGGTCAATTTTTCCACCCTGATCGCTACCAAATCGGCTCGTGTCGTTCAGGCGGCCCAGGGAGACTCTGTACTGGAGTTCGGCCTGCGCCGTGCTCAGGGCATAGACGGAAGCCTTACCGCCACCCGGGCTGCCTATATCGGCGGATGCCATGCTACGAGCAGCGTTTTGGCAGGGCGGTTGTATGGCATTCCCGTTAAAGGCACACATGCCCATAGCTGGATCATGTGTTTTGATGATGAGCTTACTGCTTTTGAGCAATATGCCATTGCCCTACCTCACAACAGCATTTTTCTGGTAGATACTTACGACACCATACAGGGGGTGCGCCATGCGGTGGAAGTGGGCCGCCGGATGCGCCGAAAGGGCTACGAGATGCAGGGCATCCGGCTGGATAGTGGCGACCTGGGGGCGCTCAGCAAAGAAGCCCGCCGCATCCTCGACGAAGAAGGCTTCCCGGATGCCGCCATCGTGGCGAGCAACGAACTGGATGAATACCGGATCGAAAAGCTCAAAGAGGAGGGCGCCAGGATTACCGTTTGGGGAGTGGGCACCCGCCTTGCCACCGGCCATGGGCAACCCGCCCTCGGAGGAGTTTATAAATTGAGTGCTTTCCAGGATGAGTCCGGGAAGTGGGAAGGCAGGATCAAACTGTCCGAGCAGGAAATAAAAACCTCAAACCCCGGCATCCAGCAGGTCAGGCGGTTGTTTGATGAGAACGGCACTCCCGCCGGAGATATCACCTATGATGTCAGGGGCCCGGAACCCGACGGAACGATCTGGAGGCAGGATGGCCGGAAAATGAGCACTCTTTCTTTTGGGCGTTACTCCGGGCTTCTGGTGCCGGCCTTTCAGGACGGGCATTTGGTTTACGAACCGCCATCTGTTCAGGAAATCAGAGAATTTTCTCTGAAGCAGCAGCAAATGTTCGGGAAACTGGGGGTGGCTGACTATCCTTTTGGGTTGTCCCGGGAGTTGGCAGAACAGAAGAAAGTACTGATAGAAGAAGTGGCGGCCCAAAATTTAAACTCCCGGAAAGAATGACTCGGCGAGGTGTTTGAAATTTCTGTATTTTCACCGTCAGTAATATCAATTAGTTCTGCTGAAGACATGCCATATACCTACGATTTTCCCCGGCCCGCTCTTACTGTTGACTGTGTGATTTTCGGCCTGGATGAAAGCCATAAGCTCAAAGTCCTGCTCATACAGCGCGCCCATGCTCCTTTCAAAGGCCAATGGGCCTTGCCCGGCGGCTTCGTCGATATGGAGGAAGGGCTTGAAGCTGCTGCATTACGGGAACTGGAAGAGGAAACTGGTGTGAAGGGTGTTTTCATTGAGCAGTTATATACTTTCGGCGACCCCGGCAGGGATCCCAGAGGGCGAGTGGTAAGTGTCGCCTATTTTGCGCTGGTCAATCTGGAAGAACATCCGGTAGAAGCCAGCTCTGACGCCCGGAGGGTAAAGTGGTTCGAAACCGACAATCAGCCACAACTCGCCTTTGACCACAAGAATATCCTGCAGGTGGCCATTGCCCGGCTTCGCGCCAAGGTGCGATACCAACCTATTGGTTTTGAACTGTTGCCGGAAAAATTTACCCTCTCTCAGCTTCAAAAACTCTACGAGACCATCCTCGGGGTCGAGGAGCTCAATAAACGCAATTTCCGCACCCGCATTCTCAAGATGGGCGTACTGCAGGAGGTGGGCAAGCAGGAAGGTGTCGCTCATCGTCCCGCCAAGTTGTACAGCTTTGACAAGGAAAAGTATGAGCAGCTGGCGAAGGACAAATACGAAGACCTTCTTCGCCGCGGTGTAGATTTCGAAATATAACCCTGGCCATGAAACAATTGCGATCGTCATTACTTTTTTCTCTGTTGCTGCTTATGCTTTCCGGTTGCCGGAACAGCCCGGAGGAAGGCTCTTCTTCCACTTCCACAGAAAGAGTGGGGGAGGAGGCTGGAACCCTGCCTCCGAGAGAAGAAGATTTCCCTTCTTCCCGGTTTAAATGGGGGTATATGGACAGGGGCGGGCAACTGGCGATCGAAGCCCGCTTCGATGAAGGCAGAGAATTCAGTGAAGGCCTGGCCGCTGTACGGGTAGCCGGCCGGTGGGGGTATATTGACAAAAGCGGTGCGTTCGTCGTCCCACTTCAGTTTCAGGGGGCATGGAGCTTTGCTGAAGGATTGGGCCGGGTGCTGTCCTATAATAATACCATGGGTTTCATAAATAAAGACGGTAGTTGGGCCATCGAGGCGAAATACGAGGACCTACTCGATTTTAAGGAAGGCCTGGCGCGTGTCAGGGTGGAGGGGAAATACGGATTTATCGATCCGGCCGGCCGCCTGGCGATCCCCGCCCAGTACGAACGCGCTTCCTCCTTTGAGCATGGTTATTCAAAGGTCAGACAGGGGAGCGGATACGGGCTGATCGACAGGGAGGGCAAAGTGGTGCTCGCCCCCGAATATAATAAGGTGGCTCCGTTCAGTGAGGGCCTTGCGCGTGTCCGTAGAGAGGGCCTTTTTGGCTTTGTCGATAGATCAGGGCAACCGGTTATTCCGCTGCGATTTGAAAATGCCCAGGACTTCAACGAGGGCCTTGCGCCCGTTAAAGAAAACGGGCTTTACGGACTGATCGACAGGAGCGGGGCTTTTGTGGTGCCTCCCGGATATGGACAGATCTGGTATGCGGGAGCCTCCTGCTGGGGTGTCGAAACAGAAGGGCTTTATGGCCTTATAGACGCAGAGGGCAAAGTGCTGTTTTCCCCGCAGTTTGAACAGGTATTCAGCTTTGAAAATGGATTTGCTCCTTACCGCCTGGGCCGCCTCTGGGGTTACCTCGATGAAGAAGGCGGCCTGTTAACCCAGCCCCAGTTCGGGCTCGCCTGGGCATTCCGGGAAGGCCTTGCCCGTGTGGCTACCAGGAAGGGAATCGGATTTATCAATACGAGTGGTGAATTGTCTATTCCCCCAAAAGCTGAGTTTATTGACCTGAGAGATTTTTCCGAAGGGCTGGCGCCGGTGCAGGTGTACCGGTAAAAAGGAAGGGGCGGGCATCTGGAATGGTTGCTGAAAACCTTTCTCCGGGAATATCTCGCTTTTTCTTTTCCGTTATAAAATCAAGGCAATTATGATAAGTATAATTATGGGGTCCGATTCAGACCTTCCTGTCATGCGGCAGGCGGCCGATGTGCTCAAAGAACTGGGCGTTCCTTTTGAATTGACAATCGTTTCGGCGCATCGCACTCCGGAAAGAATGTTCGAGTTTGCCAGAAAGGCTCATGAAAGAGGCATAAAAGCGATCATTGCCGGGGCTGGAGGAGCAGCTCATCTTCCGGGTATGGTCGCTTCATTATCTCCTCTTCCGGTCATTGGGGTGCCCATCAGGTCTTCTAATTCCATAGACGGCTGGGATTCGGTCTTATCAATTCTCCAGATGCCGAATGGGGTGCCGGTGGCCACCGTGGCCCTGAATGCTGCTAAAAATGCCGGTATTCTCGCGGCTCAGATCATCGGTGCCTTTGACGAGCAGCAACGGCAGCGCATTATCCGATACAAACAGGAGTTGGCGGAAGGAGTTGCTGAGAAGTACCGCAAGCTGGAGGAGGTAGGGTATGAAGCCTACAAGAAATGACGCGTTCCCGACGCGTCATTTCTTACAGGCTTCGCAGAAGCCGGTTATCCTTATTCGATATAGAGGTCAAATTCCACCCGGCGGTTCATCCGGCGGCCGGAAGGCAACTCATTGGGAGCAACGGGTTTGGATTCGCCATAGCCGGCAAAACTCATGCGGCCCGGGCTGATTCCCTTTGAAGTTAGGTACTGGTAACAGGCTTTTGCCCGTTCTTCCGAAAGCACCTGGTTGAATTCCTCATCGCCAACGTTATCGGTATGGCCGCTGATGCGCAGTTTGTAACCGGGATAGCGGTTCATTATCTCCACGATCTGATCCAGGATGGCAAAGGATTCTTCCTTTAAAGTGGCCTTTGCTGTTTCGAATTGCACCGCCCGCATGGCAAAGTTGAGTACTTCTTTTTCTTCCTCCCTCAGTTCAGGGCATCCTTTATTGGATTTTGCCCCTGCCAGTTTCGGGCAGCTGTCGATGCCATCGTGCAGCCCGTCTTTATCGGTGTCCGGGCAACCCTCCATATCACCGGGGGTATCCGGGCAAAGGTCATCTTCGTCGGGAACATTATCGCCGTCCCGGTCGGCGAAGGGGCAGCCCCTGTATTCGAGCAGGCCGGCAATTTCAGGGCATTTATCATCCTTATCAGTTATCCCATCGCCGTCGCTGTCCGGGCAGCCATTGGTGCTGGCAGGGCCTTTCTGGCCAGGACATTCGTCATCTTTATCCGGGATGCCGTCTTTGTCGGTATCCGGGCAGCCATTGAATTTTTCCAGCCCGGGAGTTTCGGGGCACTCGTCGTCGGGGTCGGCAACTTTGTCGTCATCCGTATCGGGGCATCCGTCAAAGCGTTTTCTGCCAGGGCGGGATGGGCACCTGTCTTCCCGGTCGGCAATGCCGTCCAGGTCCTGGTCCGGGCAGCCACCTGTGCTGACCGTGCCTATTTCATGGGGGCAAAGGTCAAGTACATCAGCAATGCCATCACCGTCGGTATCGACTTTACCCAGGAAGTGAACCAGGCCAACGCCAAGCTGAAGGTTGTTGCGGTTTTCTTTCTGTGAGAGGCGGTATTCACCCTGAACATTGATGAATGACCGTCCTCCCGCTCGGAAATTCAGGCCGCCTCCTACCGGGACCTGAACATTAGTGCCGAGGACATCTTCCCAGACCATGCCTCCTCCCCCCATGAGGTAGGGAATGATACGGGTGTCTTCCGTCCGGGCGAATTGAAACTGGAGGATGCCATCTACACTCGTAAAAATGCGGTTATTGTTTACATCATCCTTTACGTTGGCCAACCCTACTTTCATTGGAATACCGAAGGTAAGCCAGCGGTTGATATTACGCAGGTATCCTACCTCAATGCCATTGGTAACGCTGAGGCCATCGACTGAATTGGGGCTGCCGTAATCGATGAAAAGGACTTTGGCAGAAACGGCGTTTTTAGGATCCTTTTTCTGAGCAAGCCCTTTCCCCAAAAAGGCTATGCATAAAAGGGCGAGAAGTGTCGTTTTTCTCATTTTGTATGTAATTATTAATGGTTGTGGAATTGTTCATTTCAAAAGCCGGGCAACGGGGCAAAACCTTTACTGTGGCTTGCCAATGATCAGCCTGGCCATAAAAGTTTTTCGTCGAGGTTTCTGAAGATCAATACAGGATCAATAATTGGGGTAGCCGGTTGCGAAGCTAACCGCAGCCAGCCCGATAGATAGTTAATGGTAATTACGACGGCAACTGCCAGAATGTTACACCTGGCAGGGAGAATCCACAAAGAAAACTTATTCCCGGTTTGGCTTTAAAATAAAAATCATTATTTTTCTGCCTGCGCCAATAAAACTTCCCGGCTGGCGAGTGGCAGTAAAATATTATTTCATTTTTTCAGCGTTTCTTCCCGGCAGCTCCTGTTAAAGGGCCCAGGCGATTATTTTTTCACCTCATAAACACTCTGTTCCCTATGAGACTTCAATCCCTATTTCTCCTGGCAGGCTTAATCCTGTTTGCACTCAGTTGTTCCAAAGATAAGCTCAACCCGGGCCTGGCTGATGCCGGCCAGCAAGAGCCCATGTCAAAAGCCGAAATGGACCAGGCGGTCCAGCGTTTTCTGGAAGAAGAGAACACCCCTTTTCTCTGGGCTACCACCACTACCCGGATGCTCTGGAGTGCCTCGGTGCGTTCCGATTCCGTAATGGCGCTGGGGTACCAGCCCGCCGGCGAGCATGACGTTCTGGGCCGGATCCATGAAATCGATATTGAAAGTGAAGCCTGGGCTGCCGCTCGTGAAAAACTGATCCGGTTCGTTGTGGAGGCAACCAACAAAGCATACCCTGGCCTCAACGCCACGGCTGAGAGCCTCTTCCTCAATCTTGATCATCAGTACCTTCCCTCCCTGGATGTACGCATCTTCAACCAGGGTATTATTGAGGCTCTCCTGGCCATGCCGGAGGTTCGTTACCTGGAACCAATGGGATATACCATGGGGGAAATTGAACGAAGGAGTGATTCGGGCTGCGGCGTCACGGCTGCCTCCAGCATTCCTCTCGCCGACTATACGACACTGGCTCCTCAGGTGAAGGCGCCCTGGAACTATTACTATTCCAATATCCCGGCAGCCTGGAGCACCAGCACCGGCGGAGGCATTAAGGTTGCATTGATTGACACCGGCACTCCTCCGCCCGCCAACCAACCCAAACTGGGCAGCCAGTTCAACTCCGGGTATTCATCGGGGCGCAGCCTGGAGCGCCTGGGCACCCATATCAGCGGATGGTGGTGGTGGGCCTCCAACGACGGCCCGGATGACCAGTGCGGGCACGGCACCCAGATGGCCGGCCTGATCGCTGCTCCCCGCGGCTACGACGGTGCAACAGTCGGAGTGGCTTACAACTGCAACCTCAAAGCCTTCCGGGCTACTACGGACGTTGTGGTTAACGGCTCCAGTGAAAAGGCGGGAGTAAGAGATGCCCTCTACATTTCCGGAAGCGACGGGGCGGTAAAGGTCATCAGCATGTCCATTGGCGATGTTTTTTACAGCAGCACGGTGGCCGACGGCATCTATTATGCTTATAACAACGGAAAGATGCTGGTCTCTGCGGCCGGCACTTCTCTGACCTGGACCAGTTGGTGGGGGGTGATCTTCCCGGCCAATATGTCGCAGACCATTGCCGTGACCGGCATACAGGATGCTCCCTACTATACGCGATGCAACACCTGCCATTCGGGCCCGGAGGTGGACTTTGTCGTGGTCATGCAGCGGGCTTCCGATACGGACCGCACTTCGCTGACCCTGGCGCCTTCCGGAAACCAGCCGGCTTATGTCGGTGGCTCTTCTGCGGCTACTGCCACAACGGCCGGCATCGCGGCCCTGATCTGGGCAACGAACCCGTCGCAATCGCGCAGCCAGGTGCTTAACCGGATGAAGCAGGCCTCCCAGATCTATCCTAACCGCGACAGCGAGTTCGGCTGGGGCCTGATCAATGCGGCAGCGGCGGTGAACTGACGCGATGGATCGACAATTGCCTGCTGTGGGCGCTCTTCGCTTTGCCTTTCAGCAGGCAGTTGTCGATTTGTACACTACTGGCTGCTTTTGGATGGTTATTTATTTTGTGGTGGCTGGTATTTCTGGTGGATTCTCATGGCAACCTCCCTGGAGAGGTTAGGCCCTTCGCTCAGGTGTTCTATCACTCCGTACCGGCTCAGGTTTTCAACAACCACTTTTTCCTCCCTGACCAGGGCCTCTACCTCCTGGAATTTCTCCGCCCGGATCAAAATAACAGCATGGTGCATATTACCTGCCGTGTTTTTGCACCGGACGAACAATAAGAGGAAGTCATCATCAAATTGGCTTTTCAGTTCTTCGGCTTTGAAGATGGCCTTTACTGCATTCTTCAGCTCTTTGACTTTTTCCACATCCTCGTTCCTGGTGGATGTTTTATTCGCCGCTTTTTCTGAGTTGGCTGCTTCCAGAGCATATACGCACAGGTCTTCAAAAGAGACTCCGTTTTTCTCTGAGAGCGCCAACAACTTCTGAAAGCTTTCCATGACTTCTCCGGGAATAGCCCCTCCTCTGTTCTCCGCCAGCCAGGCGCTTTGAAAAAACAAAGGGTGGTTGCCCTTAGCAGGGTTGCCGATAAATACGTCGAAAGGCGCTTTTTTCCCCCCGAAATCACAGGGTATGGTAAATTTCTTCATTTTTTACAGTGCTATTTTTTCTTTAATGCCCGATACCTCCAGGATTTTGCGATATATTTCATGGTCGAGCCTGCCAATATGTTCGAGGGTATTGGTTTCCGCTCCGTCTTTGGATTTTTTCAGGATATAAACGTGCTGTTTGTAATCCGGATGGCTCAATTTACTCAATAATACTTTAAGGATCTCCTGCCGGGTAGAGGAATCCGTTTTGCCGTAATTGCCAATAGCCGCCAGTATATTCACCATGGCATACCGGGCGCTCAGGCTTTCATTATCCATAGAAATGGCAATGGCTTCGATGAAGTGCTGGTCAATTTCGCGGAACCGCTGTGTAGAAGCTATTGCTACTTCCTGTATATCAGTGATGTCCTTCAGGGCAATGCAAAAAGCTTCGACAGCAATCGGTGACATTTTCCGAAGCAAACTGAGGCATTTGATGGCGTTCATCCGGTCGGTGAAGATGGGGCTGCGCTGGACGATCCGCTGCAGCACTCCTTCAAAATCAGATAAATTTTTCGCCTGGCGCATATAGGTGGATGGCAGTTTTTCCGCTCCGGAAGCAAGTGCATCCAAATATACCATTTTCGTCATCCAGCGAACGCTGTAGCTATGGGATTCCTTATCCCCCTGTTCTTTTTCGGCGGCCAGATGGGGCAACACTCCGGCTGCAAAATCGCGGTAAGCTTCCGGATGCTGGTCAAAAAAGACGCCCAGAATACGCACGCAATTTTTGCTGTAGGGCCCCCACCACCGGTCTTTGGTTGCTTCCAGCAGAGCGGGCAGCAGCAGGCTGTCATTATTCAGCGCCTTTTCGATATGGGAAAGGGCGGCTTCCGGCTCGCTTCCGTGTTTGCGGATCAGGCCCCTGCATATTGCTTCGGCGGCGGCCAGTTGTAAGGCAGGATTGTCGTGGTTTAGAAAACCGGAAATATATTCTTCTTCCGCGGCAAAGGCACTTCTTCCCAATGCTACAATCGCGAGCTTTTGCTGGAGCGCTGACCCGGATTCAATCTTTTCCCGGAGTAACCCGATGTCATCTGGCAAGAGTTCCGGCAGGTATCCATAGGCATCCAGGGCAAAGTCCTGTAATTCTGCATCATCTGAAAACAAGTTGTGCGCCAGGGCTTTTCTGATGGCGCCGGTATGATCTTCATGGAGGGAAAAAACGCCTTTCAATTTATTCAGGACAAAGATTGAACTGTATAAAAACTGTTTGACAATGCGCTTGTCCTGATGGTAAAACCCCTTGAGGAAGGCCTGATAGGTGGATTGCCCACTGACCCTTTGAATTCTGGCGAGGGTATTCAGGGCCAGTTTGCTTTTCCTTCCTTTGCCTTCCGCTTCCCGAATCAGTTGTTCGATGATCTCCGCATCGTCAAATACCAACGATTCGAACAACCAGCTCAGCGCTTTGATGAGGTACGGTGCGCTGTCTTTGTGCCTGCTGATGGCCTTTTGTATCTGTTTTATACATTCCAGCCCCATCAGTGAAGTAGCGAATACCGTTCGGTTGAGCGCCAGGTTGGCCCTGTTTCTGAACTGGTCCTGTTTTTTATCGAAATCTTCGAACAATATTCTCTCCAGAAACGGAAAAGACCTGCCGTTGACCACTCCGGACTCGATCAGGAGCAAGCTGGAGAAACAGAGGATCTTGTCGTCGTTCAAACTCAGCCAATTGGCCACCACGGTTATGGCTTCAGGGACAGGGGCCTTTACGACCGGGAAGAGCCGGTACACCAGCTCAGCGTGTTCCTGATGAATGAGGTAAGAAATGGCCAACGCGCCTTGTAAGGACAACTGGATGCCATCTTTCTGGCCGATGCGGCACAGTTTTTCTATTAGTTTTTCCAGCCTTGGGAAACCAGGTATCTGGACAAGTTCCCACAATTCCTCGACATTTTCCGGCAAAGTGAACAACTGGTTGCCGTCCCGGATAAGAGCCCCGAGCGATAGCAGTGCGAGTTCTGCGTTTTTTTCCTTTATGTCGGGCAGCCCTAAAAAATAGGGATAATATCGGTTCTCGATGAGCGAACGGTGAATGGGGGTGGTGAGCCTTGCCTTTTGCCTGAGGAACATTTTTCTCAGGTTTCGGGAGTTCAGTATCCAGGGTTTGATGGCGCGAAGGCTTATGGCGAGCCCATCCCCCGGCTCCAGTTGTTCGGCCTGTTTCAGGGCTTCAGCAATGACGCGTTCCCGTTCGGATGCGGGGCAAAAGGATGCCAGTTTTAAAAAACCCCGGACCCTCAATTCCGGCGTTTCCAGATAGGTGATCAAATCTTCGGACAGGCTGAGCAGGGAATCCAGGCTTTGTTCCTTCCGGCTATCGGGTTCGGTGTAGGAAAGCAATTCGGCCTTTCGGTAATGGGCCAGGATCTCAAACAGCAACCGGAGGAATTTGTCGGGGCGGCTCGTGAAGTTCCGGCTCAGCCCGGTGAGGTCGATGAAGTTTCGGTTATCCCTGGCCGAAATTAATATATGAGGATACTGGCTATCTCCTTCCAATTCTGTGGGGCCTTCCCAATCAATATAGCTAACCGCAGCTATCCGGCTTATGCCGGGTTCCTCTTCGGTTTCCCCCTCTGCCTTAGGGAAGAACAATTTGATGGTTTCCTCGGCAAAGAAACGGCTTTTCATTCTTGGCAAAATGATCTTCAGCGTGCCCTTAAGTTCGGAGTATTGTTCAATCAGTGGCTTCAGTTCCCGGAGCGCCCAAAATTTGAGCATATCAAAGTCATGGCTCATGGCGTCGATGTTTCGGATGGCTTCCTCCAGGATATCTTTTTTGCTTTGTGGCTGGTAGGGGATTCTCTCAACGGCCCATTTGTCATGAGGTGGAAGGCGGATGGCCTGGCTCACTTCCGAAAAGCTGGCCGCAATGGTCTCCGGGCCGAGCTCATTGATCTCTTCCCCCAGCGTATCCAGGATGACGGCAATGTTGTATGCGGGGTCCTCCGAAGTAAAGGCGTGCACCCATAGCTCCGCCAGTGTCCGGGGCCGAAGCTCTGTGGGCATGGCCTGAATCCAGGTTATCGGGCTGGATATTTTCTCTTCAAACGAGGTCGTGATCTGCACCACATTAGTAACAAAGCGCTGGATGCTGTCCTTATTCATCCCCTTTACGATCTGGCCGATCGAACCGGAGGTTTCCCGCCCCATCACGCCAACCGGGCGTTTGAGCATCATATTCAGGCGGCCCAGCCTTTCGATAGCGGCCTGGTTCAACTCTTCATCCGGCAGCGCCGCCAGTTTTTTGAGCTCAGGAACGATGGGCTCTCCCATAGCGGCGAGGCAGAGCAGGCAGTCGATGCGTTTTTCGAGGCTGTTTTGGCTTTTTTGCCATTCTTCGTGGCAGAATTGTTTGAGGGAATCGGGGCTTTTTTCCTCTTCCAGCGCCTCGATGATGTTGTCGGTCAGAAAGGATTCCTGAAATATACCCTCCGGAGAAAAGGAAAAGAATGACTTGTTATTTTCTTTTTTTTCGGCCAGCCCCCCATAGAGAAGAAAGATCACCTTGGCCCAGGCCTGGTTGCTGCTGATGTAGCCGGCCATTTCAGGGTATTCCTGCAAATATGCCCTGAATTCGAGTGAAGGATGGCCGAGCTGGGAGGGGTTTTGGTTAGCCACATCCTGAAGGATGCGGTGGAAGGGCCAGTTCCACGCCATAGCATCCTGGCTGCGGTTTTCAATGACGGCATTGACGATGGTTTGCGTGTACCATTTCAACTGATATACCAGATGCGCCACTGCATTTTTTAGCCGTCGTTCAAATTGTGAGGATTTCAGGATAAAATCGAAGATCTCCAGCACCTTAGCATAAACCTCCGGGCGTTTATTCAAAACGAAGAAGGTTTCCACAACATTTGACCGGAGAATTCCTCCATCCTCGAACGATTCCGTTTCAGCATAGGCCTGAATGAGCTTAAGGACGACGTTCCGCACCAGGTCGCCGTCCGGTTGGTAGTTCATTTCCGCAAACGATAAGGCGGCCAGGTTGGCGCTTCGGGGCACCAGGTTGCCCATCGGGTCTTCGATATCCAGGAGCGCCCGCAGTACTTCGTCCCGTTCTTCTTTGAGCAGGCTCTGGTTCAAAGAGCCGATGGCCATGAGCAAGGGTTCCCGCCACCGCGGTTGATAGGCTTTGCTGATTATCGCTTCGGTTATCTTTTCCCGGTATCGGATCAGTTTGCGGGCGGCAAAATATTCCTCAAAAGTCAGGTGAAGAAAACCGTATAATTCTTCGGCTCTTTCCGCCAGAATGCCCACTTCCTCCCGCAGGGATTTCAGAAACAACCGGACTTCAATATCAATGTTCTTCGAAGGGAGGGCCTGCGGATTGTCTTTGTAGAAACACTCTATGCCCTGACGCGCCAATATCTCCACTTCCTTGCCTATGATCAGGCCGGTTGGATATTTTTCGTGGATGTATTCTGCAATGTCTTCCAGTACATAAGCGATCTTTTTTCTCAGCGTTTCTATGTCTTCTTCCCGGTTGCGGATCCGGGATTCCCATACCTGAAAAAAATTATCGGAAGCCTTTTTATAAAGGGCCACCCGCGTATCCGGCAGTTTCCGGTCTTCGGAGTAATAGATCTTACACAGTTCTGTAAGCAACAGAGGATTGCTGGCCAGGTCCCGCACCCCGTGGCGCTTGGGCGAAAAGATCAACTGGAGCAATCCCCGGGCGAGTTCCATCGCTTCAAATTCGGCCTGCAGGCGCTTTTTCCCCGGGGAGCCTTTCAGGTGGGCGGCTTTCATCCAGGTGCTGCAGAAATGGTGGATGGCCTGTGCTTCCATAGCCTGGATCGTGACGTGAAAGAGTTCTTCGTGCTGGACCGGGCAGGTGTGGTAACCAGCGATTCGGCTTGTGATCACCAGTTTATTGCGTTTTTTCAGCCCTTTTGCTTTTGGAAAATCCACAACACGGTCGATAAAATCCTGGATGGCGGCCACCATGTCTTTTCGCTCCAGTTCTTCTGAGATCTCGTCCAATCCATCCAGAAGCAGTACGGCTTCTCCTTTTCGGAGGAAATCGAGCGACAGTTCCCGGAGCGCGTCGGGGCTGATGGGCTGGTTGGCGAGCAGGCTTTCTTCGTGATAATAGGGGTGTCGCCCCATCCAGGATTGATGCCCGACGAAATCATCCAGTTTCAGTTTGGGGTTTTCCTTTTTGGCCTGGGCCAGCTCTCCCACCCGGATCAATATCGGAAGGCGGAATCTTCCAAAGTCGAAATGATGGCCGGGGGCAGTGCTTGCTGCATTGACCAGGTGGGCGGGCACCTTGAGGGTTTTGTCCCCTTGTATAATGGCCTGAGCGAACATCAGCACCAACCAGCGGGCGAGTGTGGTTTTACCGGTGCCGGGGTCCCCCAGCACCACCAGTTTGTCATACCTGATGAAGGCCTCCGCCAGGTTCAGGTTGGCTCCGGTGGCTTCACCACCCCGCAGCTTCATATCCCGCTCATCAATAGAGGGCATTATCGCGGTGCGGCCGAGCAACCTGGACCGCTGCTGCTGTTTCTCGAGCTCCGAGAGAGACTGTTCCTCCCAGCTCTTTTCCAGTGCGTCCAGTTCTTCCTCAAAGAATTTCTGGGCCTGGAATATCTCATAGGATTTTGATAATTCCCCACGAAGGGAAACAAACACTTTGTCTAAAGCGATTTCCGACGACCCTTTCAGGCCAGCCATGGGGATTCTCGAATGCTGTTTCTCAAGCCATAAGGCATAGGGCAGCGCCAGGCGCTGGCGGTTGATGAAACTGGCAAGCTCCGGGAGCGTAAGTTGCAGTACGTTTTCATCTCCAACATACAGCGCCCAGGCCGAAGCGGCCGGTTTGACGTCGATACCTCTGCCGCCACGCTTCCGGCGCTGCACCGTGAAATCTTCATCAGATTTCAGTTCTCTGGCCACCAGATAGTTTTTGGCGTCATTGAAGGCCATTTCGATGGAATGGTTCCGGCCGAGCTGCTTGTAAAACCTCTTGGCAAAGGCCAGGGCTGCTTCATCATCCACATCCACTTTGGTGGCGACAACCACGCCAACGCCTGCTTCCAGCAGAAGGCCAACCTGGTTTTCCGTCGAACAACCGTTGAGAAACACTACCGGCAGGCAGCCATGTTCCCGGATCATCCCGGCCAGGCCTTTGGCATTCGCTTTGGTATCCTCAAGGTGAAGGTGAGTGCCTCCGGCATGCCCGGCGTAGTGAAACAAGCCCACCCGGCTGAGGTTATTGTTGAATTCATCGAAGATCTGGTCGATCGTAGCGCCCGGAATATTGACATGTTCCACAAAAGAGCAAGGGCTCAGGCAATCCATTATTTCCTTTTCCTCCTCCTGCAGCATTTCGAGATAGGTGTCCTGGTCGTTGGCATACGCAGTGATAATTACCGGTTTTTCCACCGAATTGAGAAGCTGGACATTGCTCATGAAAGTCTTCTTTTCTTAATTTTTTGATTCAGAAGTTTTTTCCGAAATGAGGGATGAATGATGCTGTTGCCTTTAGTGCCTCTTCTCATAGGATTGCCTAAAGTATAAATATCTGATTATTTATCAATTACTCAGAAATAATAAGGAATGGATTTAATTCTTTGTTATACTCTGTTGCAACGGCTCAGGCAATACCTTCCGCGCCCGCCGGGTGAAATGCTCCCTTATCATTTGTGTCCTGTACGGAATTTAGTTTATTTTAGGCGCCACAAATACCAAAGGCGTAATGACGGCAGAAGAACTCTACGAAAAAGGAAGATCCCACCTGGAAGCAGAAGAATCCGAGGCGGCTGAAGAAGCTTTCATCCAGGCTATTGAGCTGGAGCCCGAATGGGGCGAGCTGTGGCATACGTTGGGTGCGCTCTATTTTGGGCAGGAAAAGTATGAAGAAGCTGTAGAAACCTTCCGGCAGGCGGTGGCCCTGGAGGAAGAGAATGCTGCCTTTCAGCTCTCCCTGGCCAGAAGTTATGCCTATACGCGCCAGGTGGAGGAAGCCACTGAGGCCTATCAGCAGGCCATCCGGCTGGACCGGCAGGCTGCGGCTCCCTGGAATGGGCTTGGAGTGCTTTATTTTGAAGCGCTGGGCAAGCCGCAGAATGGCGTGCAGTGCTTCCGGCGAGCCGAATATCTTGGAAAAGACCAATTTGCCGGCAATTTATTTGCGGCTTTTTCCCAGCTCCCGCCGTATCCCTTCTTTTCTTTCCGCATCCTCCGGGATCACATGCCGGAAGAAGAATATCCTAACTGGAAAAAATATTTGCAGCACACTTTTGAAACGGCTTTACCGTTGGCTGCCTACCTGAACTGGCTGGACAAAAAACTGCAAAAGGGCCGCCTGCCCGAGGCTGAATGGCATAAACTGCTGGGCTTGGCCAACTTCTATATGGGGGACCCCTCAATAGCCATGGAGCACTTCATCCAAAGCCAGGCTAAGGAGCAGAGCCTCATGGTTTCGTATTATCAACTCCTGGCCAGCTGGGAGTTTCTGCAGCCGGACGCTCCCTTTCTGGAACCAGCTTTGGAGCGCGCAGCTTCCTTCCTGCCCCCTGAACAAAGCGGATGGAAATTCTGGCAGAAAAAGGAAGAGGCTCCGCCTTTAACCGGTAAAGATATTGAAGCGTGTTACTACGCCGGCCTCATTTTCGTCGAACAGGATGAGATGGAGAAAGCTCTCCAGTGTTTTGAGCGTATCGAGCGAGACTTTCTTCCCGCTGCCTACCAGGCTTTCTGGTGCTGCGAAGAAATGGTGCTGCCCAAAAAGAAGAAAGAAAAGGGAGAATACCTGCTGGAGCGGGAAGCGCAACAACAGGAATTCGTCAATGGATTGGCGCCGCAGGCCCTCAGCCTGGAGGCGGGCGGTTTCATGGATGCATTTTTTGACGTTGTCCGTTACCTGGAGCTGGAGGAGGCCATTGAATTGCTGCACATGTTCGCCGAGTTTGAAGGAACACCACAGGAATACGAAATACAAAGCCCCAGAGACCAGCCTCTGTTTTATCAGCTGTGGGAATTTTTGCCGGATGATGGGGAAAAGGCCATTGCTCTGCTGATGGAAGGGATAGAGAAAGAACCTTTCCGTGATCAGGCTGAAGCTTTTCTAAAGGGGGATCTCAACGCTGACGAAGAAGAATAACTCCATTTGAAGCCGCCTTTCAGACATATCTTCCTGGGCGCCCGGTAGTAGCACTATTCCCGAGAGCCTGTAGCCATTGTTATGTTGCGTTATTGTTAAACTGGTTTGTCAATGCGCCTTACATCTCCGTACTTCTGACGATCAAAAGTTCCCGGTATCGGTTGAACACAGAAGATTTGGAAACAAAACCCAGGTATTTCCCGTGGTCGGCCACCGGGAGGTTCCAGGCGCTGTGGAAGTCGAATTGTTGCATCACTTTCTCCATTGGGTCGTGGATGTCAATGATGGTAGGTGGGTTGTGCATTACATCTTTGACAAATACTTCGTTGTATTTTTCGGCATCAAACATCATTTCCCGCACATCATCGAGCAGGACTACCCCTTTGAACTGCCCTTCCTCATCAACTACCGGGAAAACATTGCGGTGAGATTTGGCAATCACTTTGACAAACTCACCCAGAGACATTTCCGGGTGGACTTTTCTGAAATTGGTCTCGATCAGCCCCCTTAGGCTCATCTCCTTCAGGATGCTCAGATCCCGTTCGTGGGGAGGGACCCATAAGCCCTTCTGGAATAGCTCCCGCGTGAATATGGAGTGTGGTTCAAAGTAAAGCGATACGAAATAGGAAAGTGCCGATACCAGCATGAGGGGGACGAACAAACCATACCCGCCGGTGAGCTCGGCGATAAAAAAAATGGCGGTCAGCGGGGATTTGAAGACACCGCTGAGCAGGCCTGCCATGGCAACGGCAACAAAATTGGGCTCCTGCAGCTCTACCCAGTCCAGAAGGTTGATGCTGTGGGCGAAAGCAAAGCCCAGCGTGGCGCCCAGGAACATGGATGGAGCGAACACCCCTCCGTTGCCTCCAATGGCAAGCGTGATGGAACTGGCGAAGATCTTGGCGGCCAGTGCGGCCAGTGCGAACCCGATGAGAAAGAAAGGGTTGTCATACAGCCAGTAAAAAGGGCTGTGTTCGAGGATGGACTGGAACTGCCCCGCCAGGAGGTTGTTGACGGTTTCGTAACCCTCGCCGAAAAGCGGCGGCATCAGAAAAATGAGCAGGCCGATGGCCAACCCCCCCAGCCCGACCTTGACCACCGGGCGTTTTAACTCGTTGAAATAGGAGGTGATGCGAAGGTTGGTGCGGATCATGGTTACGGAAAGCAGGCCGCACAGAATGGCCAGCAGAACATAAAAGGGGATGCCGTCGATTGCCCAATCTTTGGTAGGCAGGAAAAAGAGTTGTTCATAATACAACAGCCTGGCGACTACTGCTCCGGTGGCAGCCGAGATCAGCAGCGGAATGAAAGAGTGAAGGGCCATATCGGTCAGCAGCACCTCAAAGGCAAAGATCACACCGGCCACCGGGCTGTTGAAAATAGCGGACATGCCGGCGGCTGCCCCACAGGCCAGAAAGAGCGTCTGCCGTTTGCGGCCAACCTGCATGATACTGGCCAGGTTGGCCCCAATGGCCGATCCTGTACGGATGATCGGTGCTTCCAGCCCCACCGAACCGCCAAACCCAACGGTCAGGGCACTACTCACTGCATGGGCATAAGTTTCATAACGGGCAAGATTGACCTTTTTCTGAGAGATGGCGTAGATCAGTTCGCTCAATCCCGGATTGACCGGCCTGCGCAGCAGTAAGCGAACGAAAGCAATAGTGCAGATAATGCCGCCCAGTGGTAAAAAGACAAAGATCAGCCGTTCCCGGGTGGGGTCCGAGCCCTGTATCCACTCCTTGAGCAGGAACACCAGAAACTTCAATCCGACGGCCACCAGCCCGGAAACAGCCCCGATAATAATGCTGACGATGATCTGGTAATTGCGGTCAGAGATGTGAGTGGCAAACCAATGGATGAGCCGGTAAGTCGAATGGCGGTAATAACGATAATATTTTCGGAGCCGGAGCATAGCAGTAATTTTCGGCAAGGCTCATTCAATAATAACCTTCAGGGCGAATTACCGGCCCAAATATACTATATCCCTCCATAGAAGCTAAGCGTTTGTTCAAATTTCCAGGTTGGCTTAAATCGGGGCCCATTCATTCAAATTTTGAATCTGCTGATACCGTTAACAACTCATTAACAAAACTTCAAAGGCGGTTAACGGAAGGAATCTTTTCCTTTTTTACCTTTGTACCCGTCGAAACCAGTAAGCTGTATAGCCAGCTTGCTGCCGGCGAAATGACTTTTACGATTCATGTGTCAAACCCAAAACTTTTATCAAGATGTTGAAGCAATTTAAAGTAACCCTACTTGCCCTTTTGGCCGTTGGATTTCTGGCCAGCTGCAATAACAGCCAGACTCCTGCTCAGGAAGAAGCTGCTCAGAGCCTGAATGGCAATACTGTTCAGCCCGCTGACCCGAATGCCTCTGCTCAGCCTGCTGCTCAGCAAGGTACTGTTCCGAGTGGCCCGACCACTGTCATGTCTTTTGATGAGACGGAGTTCGACTTCGGTACTGTGACTGAAGGTGAGAAAGTTTCTCACACTTACAAGTTCAAGAACACCGGTGAAGAGCCGCTGATCCTCAGCAACGCCAAGGGCAGCTGCGGTTGCACCGTCCCGAGCTGGCCTCGTGAGCCGATCCCTCCGGGTGGAGAAGGAGTCGTAACTGTTGAGTTCAACTCTCAGAACAAGAAAGGTAAGCGCAACCAGAAGGTGACCATCACCGCCAATACCAACCCGCCGCAGACCTTCATCTACCTCAAGGGTGAAGTACAGCCCACGGAAGGTGGTGCTACTCCGACGGTAACACAGTAATATTTCAGCGCTTAGCGCTGGCTATAAAGCCTGTAGGATTGAACAAAATCTTACAGGCTTTTTTTATGTTTGTATCTGACTGACCCGAAGATTGAATACCTATGAGAGATTATTTGTCCCTTATCAAATTCAGCCATACCATTTTTGCTTTGCCGTTCGCAATGCTGGGATTCTTTCTGGCGACACTCGAATCCGGCCGGGGGCTGGACGGGCGCCTGTTCCTGCTGGTGCTGTTGTGCATGGTTTTTGCCCGGAGTGCGGCAATGGCATTCAACCGTTATCTGGACAGGGACATCGATGTTAAGAACCCTCGAACGGCCGGACGGGAAATTCCGGCGGGCATAATTACTCCCCGGGCAGCCCTGCTTTTTGTAGGCCTCAACAGCCTGCTGTTTATTGCCACCACCTGGTTTATCAACCCACTCTGTTTTTACCTTTCGCCTGTAGCTTTGCTGGTTATTTTAGGTTACAGTTATACCAAGCGCTTCACTTTCCTTTGCCATTTTGTGCTGGGCCTGGGCCTGTCTCTGGCGCCGGTCGGCGCCTATCTGGCGGTGCAGGGCCAATTCGAACTGTTGCCTTTGCTGTATTCCGGGGCAGTGCTGCTATGGGTATCCGGGTTTGACATCATTTATGCCCTTCAGGATGATGATTTTGATCGTTCCTTAAGCCTTAATTCCATACCGGCCGCTCTGGGGCGAAGCAATGCCCTGCGGCTTTCTTCTGTACTCCATCTGGCGTGTGCAGGGTTGATCCTTCTGGCTTCTTTCCTGCTCTACGAGCAATTTCCTGCCTTCGGGTGGCTGCATTGGGCGGCTGCGGCCATCTTCATTACCCTGCTGGTTTACCAGCACACCCTGGTCAAGCCTCATGACCTCAGTAAGGTCAATATTGCCTTTTTTACTACAAATGGCGTTGCCAGCCTGGTCTTTGGCGGGATGGTTATCCTGGATATTTACTTTTAGGTTTTTCGTTGCACAACAATTTTATCGCCAACCTGAAGGTGAACAGGGCTTTCCCCTTCTTCTGTCATTGCGGCGTAAAGGCCGAAAACCACTTTGTTCCCACGGCGGCGAAGTTGCCCGAGTGCCTGCAGGGGCTCTTTGCCTTTTTCAGCTGATTCCTGGTCAATGTTGACAACCTGGCAGCGGCCGCAGGGGCGAATACCCCGGAAAGAAACATTACTGATAGTAAATGCTTTCCAGTCTTCTTCTTCATAAGGCAACCCTCCCGCAAATACTATATTGGGCCGGAAACGGCTCATCGGTACAGGCTCTTTAAGGTGGCCGTTCAGATCAGCCAGAGAGGCTTCGCCGATAACAAGTAGCGGGCAGCTGTCGGCAAAACTGACAATTTCTCCGGTGCGCCCATTGGAGCCGGACAACGGGCGAATACTCTCATCCGGCATATAAACCAGGTGGCACCGGGTATGCAGAGCATTGCTGAACCATTCATCAGCTTCCCGGCTGGTGAGAAGGCCCGTGCAACGGTCATCCCAAATCTGAACTTCCATTTTTTTTGCCCCTTCCGGCGGATGGAGTGGAATGGTAAGCGGTTCCAGCCCTTCATAACGGTGCCGGATGATCAGGCCCTGGAGAGAAAAATCCGGCAGGAGAAGGGCGAGTTGAGGGATCTCACGTTGACTGATGAAAAGTCCGTCCCTGTCCACAAGCATCCAGCGGCGGTCGTAGGCCAGCCCGCGCTTTTCCACCAGAACCCGTGGGAGGCTGATCCCCGCCAGCGATTTGACGGGATAAGTATGAAGTGAAGTGATGTGCATGTTTTTCGTGCTTTTTCCTGATTGCGGGAGTTTCTGAATATCCTTTTTTGTAAACTGTAACTTCGCGCCAAACTTTCCGTAAGTTAATAAAGTCGAGATCCTTTCATAAGCCCTGAACAGCGAAAGTGTCCATTCTTCAGTGATAACTGTGTTGTTCAACATTTAATTAAACTAGCTGAATACTCCGATGTGCTCCAGTAACGAAATAAAAACCCGGTTTAAGCACCTCAACATGAGAATTATGGGAAAACAAATACTATTGCTGGCTGTTTTTATGGCCTTCTGGGGTGGAGGATTCGCTCAGCCGGCGAAGCTGATCAAGGCAGAACAATACTTTGAAGAAGGAAATTACCGCAAGGCAATTCCACTTTATGAGGAAATACTCGTACATGAAAATAACCCTGAAGTGAAGGCCCGCCTTGCCGGAGCATACCGGTTTCTGGGGAACTATAAAGCCTCCGCCGAGTGGTATGCCCAGATCATTGGCCTGCCGCAGAGCCGCCCGGAAGATAAATATTACTATGGGCTTATGCTGCTGCGCACCGGTGATTGTAAAGGGGCAGAACGATGGTTTAAGGATTACCTTAAATACAACCCCTATGACCCACGGAAGAAAAGGCTCCTGAATGCCTGCAGTTATCTCAGTGAACTGACCAAAGACCAATCGGACAGAGTTGCCATTTCCCTTCCTGAATTCAATAGCCCGAACAGTGAACTTGGGCCTGCCTATTTTGGAGACGGCCTCATCTTTTCGGCTTTCCGGCAAAGTGCAGAAGAGCCAACCCATTCCTTTCTCGACCTTTTTCAGGTTGCTTTCGAAGAAAAAGAGGGCAAAAGAGTGTATTCCGCTCCTCAGCCTTTTTCGGGGTCAATCCGGACGAAGTTTCACGAAGGCATTGTCACCTTCAACAGCGAGGAAACGGAGATCTATTTTACGCGAACCCGGGAGGCTGCCACGCACTCCCCGCTGGAACCGGAGATCCATCGCCTGGAGATCGTCACTGCCCGCCGCCTCCCTCAGGGAGGATGGAGTAACCTGAATCCGCTGTCCTTCAGCAGTGATGATTACTCCATCGTTCATCCATCGCTCAGTTCTGATGGGAAACGCCTTTACTTTTCTTCAGACATGCCGGGGGGGCATGGCGGAAAGGATCTTTACCTGTCTTTTCAGGAGAATGGCCGCTGGGGGCCTCCCATCAACCTTGGGCCTGCTGTCAATACCCCGGATGATGAGGTCTTTCCCTTCATAAGCCCTTCGGGAAAATTGTTCTTTTCTTCAGATGGGCACCTGGGGCTGGGAGGCCAGGATATTTTCTGGACAGAAGAAGGGTACGATGGCCTGTGGGTTCTTCCCCATAACCTTGGAGCTCCTTTTAATTCCGAAGCTGATGATTTTGGCATCATTTTCAATTCTGATGAAATGGAAGGCTATTTTACATCCAACCGTAGTGGAGGAAAGGGAAAAGATGATATTTACTACTTCCGGATGATGCCCCTGGGAACCCCGGTGCAGGTCGATGTGGTTGACCTTGGAACCAGCAACCCCATCCCCTATGCCAAAGTGGTGAATTCCTGTAACGGCGACACCCTGCTCTCCGGCCCTGAAGGCCGTATATTAATCCATCTTCCCCAGTGCTGCACCCTGACCGGAATAGCAAAAGGCTATCAGGATCGTTCTCTTGAAGCCTGTGAAAGAAAAGGGGAACTGGCGGCAGACACACTCTTTATTGCATTGGCCCTGCCCCCGCAGCAAGACGCCCCTAGCGAAGTTAGTGCAGCACCTGAACCTTCCTATATGGAGCCTTCGGGCCAGCATTCCCTTGTTGGAGTCGTGGTGAACCAGAAATCAGGAATGCCGGTTTATCAGGCTGAAGTAAAACTGGACGGCCTCAACTGCCCGGCTCCCCGGGCAGTGTTCACCGACCGGCAGGGGAAGTTCAGCTTCGCCCTGGAAGCCAATTGCTGCTATGAGGTGAGGATAATTAGAGACAATTACTTTGCGCGGTACCTGGATGAGCAAATATGCGCCACGGGCAGCACTTATGAGCACTCCCTGAATACCTATCTTACGCCCTATGCTTCTGACCCTGCCAGTGAAGGGGAAGGGATGCCCGTAAAGATGGACCCTGAAGCCAATGATTTTGCCTTTAATCCCACCAGTGAAGAAGACAGTGACAACTTCGCATTCCGGATGAATGTCTATTACGATGTAGGCCGGTCAAGCGTCCAGAAAGCATCTGTTTCCGAATTGCTTAACCTGTTGCACCTCCTCAAGGAAAACCCCGATATCAGAATTGAGATCAGCTCCCATACTGACTCTCAGGGCGACAGTGTTTACAATCAGGAACTTTCCCAGAGGCGGGCAGATGCTATCGTGCGGTACCTCATCAGCCAGGGCATAGAAGAGGATCGCCTGGTTGCCAGAGGGTACGGAGAATCCAAACTGGCCAATGGTTGCGCGGATGGGGTGCCCTGTACGGAAGAAGAGCACCAGGAGAACCGGCGAACAGAGTTTAAGGTTCTGGGGAAGGTGCAATAAAAGTCGTTAAGGCCATACGTGTAGTAACTGTCAGAACTGGTGTAGGGGGAGGGGTAATACGAATTCCATGCGTATGGATAATAGTAATCATAGTTGGCAACCGAACTTGCCTCTATATTGTTGACTACGTTCAACACTCCGCTAACTTTGGTGGCGACGTCTTCAGCTCGATACTTTTCATAGCTGTTGTCAACCTCTCCACTGAGGTAAATGATCCCGTTACTGGCACTGACGGAGAGGCCAAACCTTTCAACATAGGGGGCTCTGAACAACGCATCTTCTACATTGTCTTCAAGCTCTTCATTGGAAGGTATCATCCCCGGCCGCACCTTAATATTATTCAGTACGCTGGCCTGCTGGAAGGGAGTCAGTCCTCATTGCACGGGCCGTCTTTCCAACTGGTCAGGCCGGCTATTTTAGCGTAGCATTCATTAGGATAAGTCTTTCCGTCACAGCCGCATACCGGCTCATAGATTTCAATGCAGGCCATATCCGGGTCGATTTTCCGTTCGTCGATGCAGTCATCGGAGATGGTTTGGCGGCCTTCCCGGCAGGTAGCGGCAAGACAACACAGAGCGAAAAAGAAAAGGATAAAGGGTTTCATGTTTTTGAGGTAATATAAGTAATAAATCTTTTCTAACTTTTCAGCCGCAGGCGGGCGGAGAGAAGTCCCCTCCAGATAAGCTCTGAAGGCTCAAGGCACAACAATTCAAAATTAACTTCCGTTATGGTCGTGAGGAAGTTTAACCGGATGGCTTTGAACAGAAAAAATAAAAATGCTTCCGTTGCAGGAAGGACAGTAGGATGCAAAAGCCAGGAATGTGGAAAAATTTATTTCCTTAACTTTGGCAGTGCTCCTTTCACCTCCGGGTTTAAGGCGTTCCCGGGTAATTGTAATGCCCGCCCCCTGATTGACATTTTTTGAGAATTGATTTTATTGATATATTACCAACGTTTTCCTTAGGGGGTCATAACTCCTGTATTACTTTTTGAAAACACAAGATTATGAAGCTAATTTTCAGAGTGCTCCTGGCAATGTTATTCTGGTCGGCCTGTATGCCGGTTTACGGGCAGTTGAGCCGCGCCAATAAAGATTATGAAATGGGAGCCTTTAACCTGGCTGTCCGGGGATATTTAGAATTGCTGGAAAAACGCCCGGCGAATTATGAGGCTATGCTCAGGCTTGCCGACTCCTACCGCTATCTCAATCAGATGGAAGAAGCCCGGAGCTGGTTTGAACGGGTGCTGGCCGACCGGGAAGGACGGGAGAAAATGGTCGATGAATACCCTTTCCACTATGCCCAGGTATTGATGGCTCTGGAACAATATGATAAGGCACGGCAATGGTTTGAGGCCTACGCCAATGTGCAGCGAAAAGATGAGGAAAAAGCGGCTAAAGGGCGGCAGTACGCTCAGAGCTGCGTATTTGCCATGAACCAGATGGGGCAGTCTTCACCCTACCTGGTGAGCAATGAACAGATCAATACAACCTCATCGGATTTCGGGCCGGCGTTTTATGGGGACCAGGTCGTTTTTTCCTCTGCCCGGACTGACCTTCGCCCGGCGGGTTCAACCTGGACAGGCAAGGCCAACAACCAGCTTTTTATGGCGCGGGTAGGGAGCAACGGCTTCCTGGAAGCTCCGGTGCCCATGCAGAGCCGCCTGAAAGAGGATGATACTTTTGTCAATGTCGGCCCGGTGTCTTATGGCCCGGAAGGCCGTACAGTCGCTTTTACCAAGAACAATTTCATTGATGGCACCCGGCATTTGCCCACCGGAGGCCTGGAGTTGAGCATACACATTGCTCAGATCAACCCCAGCGGAGAATGGGCGGAGCAGAAACCTTTTCCTTATAATGGGTCCGGATTCTCGACGGGCTGGCCGAATTTCTCTCCGGACGGCAATACCCTCTACTTTGCTTCTAACCGCCCCGATGGTTTCGGAGGTTTTGACCTCTACGTCTCTTACCGCATGGGCAATACCTGGAGCACGCCGGAAAACCTGGGCCCTAATGTGAATACCCCGGGTGACGAGATCTCCCCCTTCTTTGATGGCAACGACCTGTACTTCTCCTCAGATTGGCATCAGGGCTTAGGGGGATATGATATATTCAGGGCAGAACAGGCGAACGGCCGCTGGACGCGGATTTTCCACCTCGGAAACCTCGTCAATTCTTCCCGGGATGATTTCGGGTTCATTTATGATGGTTTCCGCAACATCGGTTACCTGGCTTCCAACCGCCCCGGCGGCCGAGGCAATGAAGACCTGTATAAAGTATTCAAATCGGCGGATAACATTACGCTTCACATCCGGAATGCCTCAGACGGCACGCCCGTTCCCGGGGCAACGGTTGATTTCATCAACTGCGGAGAAGGCCTTTTCAAAGCGGATAACCAGGGTACATATAGTTTTCAGGCCGTTGAAGGCTTGAATTGTGATATTGTCATCCGTGCCGATGGTTTTAATGATGCTGTTTTTTCTGTCTCGACAATGGGCATGCGCCAGAACCGGGATTATGATATCATGCTCAGCCGGCCAGGCGAAGAGTATATCGGCAGGGTTCTGAATTATACTACCCGGCTTCCGGTGGCAGGTGCAGCCGTAACCGCTACCAATCAATCGACCAACAGCACCATGCAGGCTACAACGGATGTCAATGGTGATTATGCCCTGGCCCTTAGCCCGAATTCTTCTTACGTCCTCCGTTATTCCCGGCCCGGTTTTCGCGATATCAGCCGTACGGTTCACACCGGGGAAGGTTCTGACCGTACTATCCTTGGTATGATCTCTATGCTGCCCGTCAGTGAGGGGGCGGATACCTATCCGGGGTCTGACGTTACGCCCCGCCCGGGCACAACTGAAGGGGATGGAGGCGCCATTACGCCTTCCGGAGGCCAACCTGTTCTGGGGGCCGGTTATGCCGTTCAGGTGGCGGCGCTCAATAAGCCGGGCCTGGAAAACTTCGCCGGGCTGTCCGATATCGGGCAGGTGTACTCCAAATACGAAGGAGGCGTGTATAAAGTTCGGATCGGCGTTTTCAGCGACCGGGCTCAGGCCGGCAATGCCTTAAGTACGGTAAAAAGCAGGGGGTATAAAGATGCCTTTGTCACTACGGAAGAAGGCAATGTAGGTACTCAGTTAAAAGGCGGGCAGGCCGCTCCGTCTGCCGGTACAGGCTCGGGCCGATACAAGGTGCAACTCGCTGCCTATCGCAACCCTCAGTACTTTAATCCTTCAGGGTTAGAGCGTTACGGAAATATCGAGGACCGCCAGCGTGGAAACCTTACCGTGAAACTACTGGGCGGCTTTGATGATATCGAAGAGGCCAAAGAGGCCTGGCGCCAGGCTAAATCTGCCGGCTTTACCACTGCCTACATCGTCCTGGATTCCGGATCAGGCCTGACCAAGGTTTATCCCTGACCGGTGGAAAGCGGCAGGAATAAAAAAGCCATCCCGGAGGAATCGCCTCCCGGGATGGCTTTTTTTTCAGTTCGCGTATTACTTCAATACTGCATCCACATTCGTCAATGTAAGGCCAAAGGCTTCCGCTACCCCTTTATAAACTACCTTGCCATGAACCACATTGAGCCCTTTTTTGAGGGCATTGTCTTCCCGGCAGGCACCCTCCCAGCCTTTATTGGCCAGTTGAATAGCGTAAGGCAGCGTGGCGTTGGTCAGTGCGATAGTAGAAGTTGATGGCACTGCTCCCGGCATATTTGCTACGCAATAATGGACGACGCCGTCGATGACGAAGGTTGGGTCGTCATGAGTAGTCGGTTTGCAGGTCTCAATGCATCCTCCCTGATCAACTGCTACATCCACCAGCACTGTTCCGGGCTGCATTTCCTTCAGCATGTCCCGGGTGACCAGTTTTGGGGCTTTGGCCCCGGCAATAAGTACGGCGCCTACAATGAGGTCGGCGTCTTTGATGAGCTTCCTGATGTTGTATTCATTGGAGTACATGGTGGTTACATTGGCCGGCATGACATCCGCCAGGTAGCGCAGGCGGGGGAGGTTGACATCGAGAATGATAACCTGAGCACCCAGCCCGGCGGCCATCTTGGCGGCCTGTGTGCCAACCACACCACCACCAAGGATGAGTATCTTGCCGGGAGCTACACCGGGAACGCCTCCCAGAAGCACACCTCTGCCGTGCTGATGTTTCTCCAGGTATTTGGCGCCTTCCTGTATGGCCATCCGCCCGGCGACTTCCGACATCGGGGTAAGCAGAGGAAGGCTGCGGTCGGGCAGTTCCACCGTTTCATAGGCCAGGCATACGGAACCGCTGTCGATCATCGCTTTAGTCAGGGGTTCATAAGATGCAAAATGGAAATAGGTGAACAGCAATTGCCCCTTTTTTATCAGTTTGTATTCTGGCTCTATGGGCTCCTTTACCTTTATGATCATTTCTGCCTTGCCATACACTTCTTCAATGGATGGAAGGATCCGGGCTCCGGCCTGCTGGTATTCTTCATCGGGAAAACCACTGCCCAAACCGGCAGTAGATTGGACATATACTTGGTGGCCGAGCTTGGTAAGTTCCAGAGCACCGGCAGGGGTCAGCGCGACGCGGTTCTCGCTGGTTTTGATTTCCTTTGGTACGCCAATAATCATTACTCTTGAGTTTTATCAGATTAGGAATAATGGAGGATGGGCAAAAATAATAAACTGTTTGGATTTTCAACGCCCCTGTGGGAAAGGGCAAAAAAAAAGCCCGTATGATACGGGCCCCTTTCTGGAAAGAACAAATTTACATAACCTTAAAACATAACTTAATTCTATATAACTAGAAGCAATATTCGTGCCAAAAACGGCTTTTCGGGAGAAAACAAAAAAAAAGCCCGATCTTAACCGGGCTTCCTTTAATAGTTGCTAACACTTATAACCTAAAACCTAATTGATGTAAATTACATCAATATTTGTGCCAAAAAATGTTAATTCGGGAAAGGGCAAAAAAAAGCCCGCGATCTTATCACGGGCTTCAAATCTTTAACCAAAAAAATTGACATATACTTACGGGTAAGTTATCCAAAAGCATGCCAAAAAGATCAACTCACGAAAACGGGCAGGTCCCGGGCAGGGATCACTCCTTTGGCCATGGCGATATCGAACAGGCGCTGTACGGCTTCCTTCCCTTTGATGCCGAGGCTTCGGGTGAATTCGTTGACATAGAGGTTGATGTGTTTGTACATTACGTCCTCGTCCATCTCCTGAGCATGCTGGCGTACAAAAGCTTTGGGCTCGTCCGGATTATCCATTGCAAAAGCGACACTGCGGGCCAGTACCCGATTGACAGCCTGCAACACTTCCGGCGGGAGCGCCCTTTTGGCCACAATACCGCCTAGGGGAATCGGCATCTGCGTTGTGCTTTCCCAGAATTCTCCCAGGTCCCTGATCTTTACCAGTCCCTTTTCCTGGTAAGTGAAGCGATTTTCGTGAATGATCAGCCCGGCATCCACCTTACCGGTGAGGACGGCATCTTCGATATCAGAAAATAACATTTCCGTTTTTTTCCGGGCCTTCGGATAGGCAAGGCTGAGCAGGAAATTGGCAGTTGTATATTTACCGGGTATGGCGATCCGCGCTTTGCTGGCCTCCTTTTCTTCCATCGGGGCCCTGGCAATGAGCAGAGGGCCAACATTATTTCCCAGGGCACTGCCGGCGTCGAGCAGCGCGTAGTCTTTCAGCAGGTAGGCAAAGGCGTGATAACTCAACTTGGTAATATCCAGGGCCCTGGCGAAAGCCCGCTGGTTGAGTTCCTCTACGTCGGCAATAACCGGTTCGAATTCAAGCCCTTCAGTATCGATCTTTCCGTGGATCATTGCGTCGAAAATAAAAGTGTCGTTGGGGCAGGGGGAAAATCCAAGGGTCAGTTTCATCGGCGACTTATTTTTATGGCTGTAAAAATAGGCTGATGAAAAAGGGAATCACAAAAAAGAGGCAATTTAATTTGTCTGCACACGCCCAACTGAGCCCGTCTTGAACTCCTGTGGATCATTGGGGTAAATATAAGGCCCAGGCGTTCCCCCGGGCTTATTCACCGTGTGTGCATTCAGGGCTCTGCAAAGAAAAGGGGAGAAGTGAGGGGGGATTTAGCGGAAGGCCTTGGCTTTTTTCCCAACGGCGATGATGGCTAAGGTCAGAACGAGAAACGTGGTAACAGGCATCATATCGTTTGCAATTTTTGATATTCCGGAAAGCATTTTTGTTTCACTTGCTAAGACCCGCCGGCCCGGGCAAAGGGTTGGGTTGGAATGATGGATTTCTGAAAAAAAATCTCCATTATCCGAAACTGGGCCGCAATATAAGGGTTTGCCGCTTATTTTCCGTCCCGGGAGCAGTTACGAAAAATTTCGTATTTATTTGGGCCGGATAAGTTTTTAACGTAAAATTGTGTACGAAATATTTCGTAAAACAAAACTCCGTTCATGAAAAGATCACCCGTCTGTTTTTCAATCTTCGTTTTCCTCTTACCCCTGTGCATTTTCTTTTCTGGCCCTGCGGCAGCCCAACAATCCGGCGAGCAGGGTTACAAGGATGAATCTGTAATGCCGGAGGGTATCCTGGGCCAACGGATACAAGCTGTCATTGATGCGGTCAATGCCAATAGTGCCAAAGCGGTACAATCCCTGTTGGAGGCCCACTGCACGGAGGGGTTTCGGGAGATTGCCCCAATGGAGATGCACATTGATGCCTTCCTGTCCTTTTACCGCAATACGGGAGGAGTGAAGTTCCACAGCATTCGCACCTATGTTCCCGAGCGCCCGGAAACGGTCGTCATTCTCAAAGATGAGCTGTATGGTTCCTGGATGGCGTTCAGTTTTCACCTGGAGGGTGATGAACAGCGCGTTGCCAGCCTGAATTTTTCACCCGCCCGGAGGCCATCTGACGTTAAGCCGGAGGCCCTGGGCGAGGCAGATCTTGTACCGGAACTGGAGAACCTGCTCCAGCGCCTGTGCGAACGGGATGCCTTTTCCGGGACGGTGCTGGTTGCCAGAGGAGAAGAAGTACTCTTTACCCGCGCCTGTGGAGAAGCTTCCAAGCGGTTTCACGTCCCCAACAAACTGGATACCCGGTTCAACCTGGGCTCGATGAACAAGATGTTTACCGCTACGGCCGTCATGCAACTCGTCGATAAAGGGAAGGTGGCCCTGGAAGATCCCATCAGCAAATTTATTGATGAAAGCTGGCTGCCGAAATCCATTACGGACAGGGTCACTGTCCACCACCTGCTGACCCATACTTCCGGCCTGGGAAGTTATTTCAACGATACTTACTGGAATGGTTCCCGGGAACTTTACCGGTCTGTTGAAGATTTCAAACCTCTGGTACAGGGCGATACCCTCCGGTTTGAGCCCGGCGAGCGTTTCGGGTACAGCAATACCGGCATGTTGTTGCTGGGCGTAGTCATTCAGGAAGCTTCCGGGCAGGACTACTTTGACTATATACGCGAAAACATTTACCTACCTGCCGGTATGGCAAATACCGATTGTTTTGAAATGGACTATCCTGTGGAGAACCTTGCCATAGGCTACATACCCGCACCTGATAGCCCCTGGAAATGGGAGAACAACCTTTACAAACACGTGATCAAAGGCGGCCCGGCAGGAGGAGGTTTTTCCACCGTCGAGGACCTGTTTCGCTTTGCCCGGGCCCTGCGATCGGGCAAACTGGTTTCCCAAACCGCGCTGGAAAAAATGTGGACGGCTCATACCAGCCGGTATGGTTATGGTTTTTCAGTGGAGGATGGCCCGGCGGGAAAGGTGGTTGGCCACAGCGGTGGATTTCCCGGCCTGAACGGCAACCTGGATATGTTTCTGGACAAAGGTTACACGGTGGCGGTACTGTCTAATTATGACAACGGCGCCAGCCCGCTGGCCCGCCGCATTTATGAGATGATAGGCAGCCTGAGTGAGAACTGATCCAGACATGAGTCATGCGAATCAGGGGCCAAACGAAGACTATTATTGAAGTCTCGTAGGGACGAAATATCGGTAGATAATGCCACGGGGAAGCATTGCCCGTCCGTCCGCGAGCGCTGAAGCTGCTCAGCGGAGGCGCTAGGTACGGCACATTCCCTCGAAGGAAACAAAAATATGCCGTAACCTACGGCACGGAAGGCCTTCTGAATGCCTTTCTTCCGATATTTTGTACCTGACGGCACAAATCCCACCGGAAGCCGAGCCACACGTGAACCTCCCATTGCTTTTGGGCAATTTAGCCCCTGATTCGCATGAGTCATGCGAATTTTCCAGGGAGTAATAACCATGCCTCAAAGTATCGAAAAAGCGAGCCCACCCTGCCGGGTTTCCAAAACCCGGTAGGGATAAACCTGGAACAGAACCGGCGTACAGCCGATCAGCGAATTCCCCCATTCTCCAGCTCCTCTACCAGGCGATCTGTCTTATACACCAGCCTCAACCCTTCTATCAGCCCCCAGGAGTCGGTCGAAACAGCGCGGTTTTCCTCCGGCAGGAAGGCGTAGTTCCCGGCGATGCTTTCCAGGTTGCCGTCGTGGACCAACCCTACTACCTCCGCATTTCGGTTGATGACCGCACTGCCGGAGTTGCCACCGACGATATCGTTATCGGAGGCAAAGCAGATAGGGATCGACAGGTCAAGCCCTTCTGGTATCTTTTGCCAGCGTTCGTGCAGCCCCCAGGGGTAGGCCGTAGCCCCAAAGGAATAATATCGGTCCCAAAGGCCGTAATAAGTGGTTTTGGCAGGAGCGAGCGTACCGTTATATTCATACCCCAGTATCCGGCCATCGGAGATGCGCAGGGAGCCGGTGGCGTCGGGAGACATTTCGGTGCCGAAGGCTTCGAAAATGAGGCGGGCAAGGCGCTGATTTTGCACCTCCAGCGTATTCTGGGCGGCCTGTAGCCCCGGGCCGAGTTCTTCCACTCTGGCCTTGGCCAGGCGGGCAAAAAGGAGGTATGGCGTTTTTGCCTCCAGAATGCTTTTGGGAGAGCCCTCGATAAGTTCGGCTACCTTTTCAGGGGAAGCCACGGCGGCATTGTCCATAACGTATTGGGCGGCTGCCGTTCCGGTATGGCCCCCGTAGGCCACTTTCAGGGCTTCGGAGTCCTTGCCCAGTACCTTGGCCAGATAATTGGCATGTGCCTGAATACGCAGCTTTTCAAATTCAATATCCTCAGCCTGAAGCGCCAACCCTGCTTTTGTCTTGGCAAGCTCATCCCCTTTATAAGGGCCGGCTCTTTCCTCCTCAGGCAGCTCCATCTGCTCAGCGTAATCCACCAGTTTTTTTGCCAGAATAAGGTGGGCCGGGCTACTGAACGAGCTGATCTGATGAGCGAAGTAGGGAGTGAAAGCTTTATCGAGCACATCGGAAGCAGCTTCGATCTTACCCCAAAGGCCGTTGTACCTGGTGTACAAGCCCTTGTCTGCGTTCATTCTCTTCTTCAGTTCCTTTTCAAAATCCCGTTTCTTTGCCATCAGGTATTCATCATTGAGGGCCAGTTGATACCCGGCGAACACTTTTCTGGTGTTGGCAATACTGAGCAACTGGCTCAGCATTTCTGCCTGCCGGCCCGGGTTGGCCTGGAAATGAGCAAACTGGGCCTGGTAAAGCTCATTGAAAAGAGTTAGAATTACCGGATTGCGGTAGTCCCGATGAAATTCTACCTGGGCCTGGGAATACAGGCGGTCGGTATTGCCCGGCCGGCCGATGATGAATACCGGCTCGCCTTCGGCTGCGCCTTTCTCACTCCACTGGAAATAGTAGGGGCTTTCCACCGGCTGTCCGTCTTCATCATAAGCCCTGAGAAAAGCAAAATCCAGCTCGTAACGAGGGTAAGTAAAGTTGTCCCAGTCCCAGCCCGTAGCGGCTATCTGTACGTCAGGCGCCATGACCAGGCGGACGTCTTCGTAACGCTTGTAGGTGTGGAGGGCGTATTTGCCGCCGTTGTAAAGGGTGATCACCCGGCATTTATATCCGGCGCTTTCTTCACAGGCAGTGGTGAGCTCCCGGATCTTTTCATCCCGCAGCTTTACCTGTTCTTCGTCGTTATTCCCCCTTGCCATGGCGGCCTGAACCTCATCGGTTACATTCTCGATGGAAATGAGCTGATCGACGTAGATATTGGGGAAGGGCCGTTCTTCCTCCATGGTTTTGGCGTAGAAACCATCGCGCTGCAGGTGTTCTCCTTCCTGCTCTATGCCCGGCAGCAAACCACGCACGCAGTGGTGGTTGGTCATGATCAACCCATTGCGGGATACAAAAGAAGCGGAACAGCCGGTGGAAAATTCAAGAGCAGAAAGGCGGACGTCATCCAGCCACTCTTTCGTAACGGTGAATTCATACAGATCCTCAAACCGCTGCGTGGGGACGGCATCAAAGGTCCACATCTTCCCGAAATCTTCAGGGGCGTAAGTGACATCTTCCAGCACCAGGGGTTCGTAAATGGTATTCTGGGCAGTGAGGGCGGAAAAAAGGCCCGGGAAAAGCATACTGAGCGTGACTCCTAATGTTTTTATTGTCATGGTTTTATCGTATTGGTTTAATCGAAGCGAAGATAAGAAATACGAGGAGATTAAACCGGGAAAGGCCAGCTGCCGGCCAGTTGGGTTAAACCGGTTCAATCATCAAAGGCCTGGCCAAAATGTCATTACAAACAACAAAAGGCTGCCATAATGGCTGAAGGGCTGGCTTTTTTCATCAATGGTACGTAGTTTGAAAAAGAAAAAGTGTAGAAAACCAGGTAGTGAAAGTGATAAAATGAGTTGCCTGGTAGTGATTCAGGAAAAGAAAAAAAGCAAGATATGAACCTTAATAATTTCACGATAAAATCACAGGAAGCCGTTCAGCGGGCCCAGCAGATCGCGATGGAAGGCCAGCAGCAGGCCATCGAACTGGGCCACCTTCTGAAAGGCATCCTGGAGGTTGACGAGAGTGTGGCGCCTTTCGTTTTCAACAAACTGGGCGTCAATTTCGATGCCATTCGCCAGGCAACGGACAGCATCGTCCATTCCTATCCCAAGGTCAGTGGCGGTGGCAGCCAATACCTGTCGCGCACTTCGACCGAAGCGTTGCAGAAGGCGAGCACATTCCTGAAGGAGTTTGGGGATGAGTTCGTGGCTCTGGAGCACCTCCTGCTTGGTATCCTGACTACTAATGACAGTGTTTCCCAGATGCTGAAGGACAGCGGAGTTTCGGAAAAAGCCCTGAAAGCGGCCATCAAAGAACTCCGGAAGGGAAGCCGGGTGACTACCCACAGTGCAGAAGACAGCTACAACGCCCTTAACAAGTACGCCATCAACCTCAACGAGCGCGCCCGGGAAGGCAAGCTCGACCCCGTCATCGGGCGGGAGGATGAGATTCGCCGAGTACTCCATATTCTGGCCCGGCGGACCAAGAACAACCCCATTCTGATCGGCGAGCCGGGTGTGGGTAAGACGGCAATCGTCGAAGGACTGGCTCACCGCATCGTCGATGGCGACGTGCCCGAAGACCTGCGGGACAAGGACATCTATTCGCTGGATATGGGCGCCTTGATTGCCGGAGCCAAATACCAGGGAGAATTCGAGGAGCGCCTCAAGTCGGTCATCAAGGAAGTAACCGCCGCCGAAGGCCGCATCTTCCTCTTTATCGATGAGATCCACACGCTCATCGGCGCGGGAAAAACCCAGGGCGCCATGGATGCCGCCAACATCCTGAAGCCGGCGCTTGCCCGGGGTGAATTGCGTGCCATCGGCGCCACGACCCTCAACGAATATCAGAAGTATTTTGAGAACGATAAAGCGCTGGAACGCCGCTTCCAGACCGTCCTGGTGGAAGAGCCGGGCGTTGAAGACGCCATTTCCATTCTCCGGGGCCTGAAGGAACGTTACGAAACGCACCACAAGATCAATATTAAGGATGATGCCGTGGTGGCTGCAGTACAGCTTTCCCACCGCTACATTACCTCTCGTTTCCTTCCTGACAAGGCCATTGACCTCATCGACGAGGCTGCCGCCAAACTACGCCTGGAGATGAACTCCATGCCGGAAGAACTGGATGAGGTTGAACGCCGGATTCGCCAGATGGAGATTGAAAGAGAGGCCATGAAGCGGGAGAATGACCAGGTGAAGATCGGACAGATCGATCAGGAATTGGCCAATCTGGAAGAGAAACGCAATGCCTTGCGCGCCCAGTGGGAGAGCGAGCGGGAGGTTGTCCTCGGCGTGCAGAACGCCAAGGAAACGCTTGAACAGCTCAAGGTGGAAAGCGCCCGCGCCGAAAGGGAGGGCAATTATACCGAAGCTGCCGAGATCCGTTACGGACGGGTGCCGGAAGTGCAAAAACAGCTGGATGAATATATGGCCCGACTGCAGAAAATGCAGTCGGACTCCAAACTACTGGTCAAAGAGGAGGTGGATGCCGAAGACATCGCCGAGATCGTCAGCCGCTGGACCGGCATACCGGTTACCCGGATGTTGCAAAGTGAAAGGGAAAAGCTCCTCCATCTGGAGGAAGACCTGCACAAGCGCGTCGTCGGGCAGGATGAGGCGGTGGAGGCCGTTGCCGACGCCATCCGCCGCAGCCGCACCGGCCTGTCCAATGTGAAGCGCCCGGTCGGTTCCTTCCTCTTCCTGGGCACCACTGGAGTGGGTAAGACCGAGTTGGCCAAGGCCCTGGCGGAATACCTTTTCGATGATGAGGACCTGATGACGCGTATCGATATGAGCGAATATCAGGAACGCCACGCCGTGAGCCGCCTCATTGGCGCTCCTCCCGGATACGTGGGCTACGACGAGGGCGGCCAGCTGACCGAAGCGGTGCGCCGCAAACCCTATAGTGTGATCCTTCTGGATGAGATCGAAAAAGCGCACCCGGATACGTTCAACATTCTGCTGCAGGTGCTGGAAGATGGCAGGTTGACCGATAACAAGGGCAGGATAGCAGACTTTAAAAATACGATCATCATCATGACCTCCAACATCGGGTCGGGCCTCATCCGCGACAACTTCGCGAATATGGCGCCGGGGGAAGAGGAAGTAGTCATTGAAAATACCCGCGAGCAGGTGTTCGAATTGCTCAAACAGGCCGTGCGCCCGGAATTCCTCAACCGCATCGATGAGGTGATCATGTTCCGCCCCTTATCCCGAAAGGATATCCGGCAGATCGTCGAACTGCAGCTTAGTGAACTGCGGCAGACGCTGGCCCAGCAGGAAATACAGTTGTCCATCGCTCCCCAGGCTATGGATTGGCTGGCTGAGGAGGGCTACCATCCCGAGTTCGGCGCCCGCCCGCTAAAGCGGGTCATCCAAAAACGGGTCCTCAACGAGCTGTCCAAACAGATGCTGCTCAATAAGGTGCAACCCAGAAGCCATATCGTACTCGATGTATTCGATGATAAGGTGGTGTTCAGAGCGCCGATCAGAGAGGAGGAGCTGATCGCTTAACGATCAAAAACTCAAAATCTTAATAAAAACTCCCGGGTTGCCGGCGCGGCAGTAAAGATAGCCAGCGTCGGCAACCCCGGGAAAAAGTTCTGCCCGCCGACAGCCGCTTTAGTGCAAAACTTTTTTCAAAAACTCATGCAACGCTCCCAGGATCGGCTTGTCCTTTTCTCTAGCAGCCTGTAACTTTTAAGGCCCCCAACCGTCATCCCCAAAAACGATCCGTTCGAAGCCAGAGTCATTAAAGCTATAAACCGAATGCATTTTACTGCCTGAATAGCCTGGCAGTGATCATATCATTGTATCATTTAAACACCTGTTATTATGAAGACATTTACACTATTCCTCGCAAGCGCCCTGGCCTTGCTTTTTCTGACACCCGATTCCGCTCTGCAAGCCCAGGCAACTGAGGCCGGGGAAGTAGTCATCATCCAGGAGATCCGCCATGATGACGGAAGTGTTTCAACCATCAAAAAAAGGATACAGCAAGGAGACAATATCGAGGATATTGTAAGGGATTTCAACGCCTCCGGCAGCAAAGACGTTAAAGTTCATATCCTTTCCGGCGATCAGGATGCGGAGGTGAGCAGCGGCGATCAGGAAGAAACCGTTTTTTTCTTCCGCCGGGCAAAAGAGCATGCAGAGGAGGCGGACGCTATGGCCGAGGAGATGAGTGAGCTGGAAAACATGCGCATCGTCATCCGTGGCGATGACTTCAGCTTTGACAATATCGAATGGAAGAGCGATGAAGCCCGTCAGGATCGCCTGCGCTCCGAGAAGGCCACCAAGGCCTTTCTGGGGGTGTATCCCGGCCATACCGAAAATGGAGTAGGGGTGAGGCTGGATGGGATCGTCTCCGGATCCGGCGCTGAGGCTGCCGGCCTGCAGCAGGGAGACATCATTACCACTATTGCCGGCCAGCCTACCAATGGAACTTACGGGTTGCGGGGCGTACTTTCCAAACTTCAGCCCGGGCAAACTGTGGCGGTAGCCTATACGCGCGGCGGGCAATCCATGCAGGCACAGGTAACGCTGGGCAGTAAAGAATATACCCGCCACATCCTCAACGACGAGCGCGATCCCTGCAAGGTGTTCATCGGCGTTTATGTGGGAGGGAAAGCGCACATTGGCAAAGGCGTTCAGATTACCGGCGTCATCGGCAACACCCCTGCGGAAGCGGATGGCCTCCTGGCCGGCGATATTATCCTGTCTATGGATGGGGTGCCTGTCAACGACAACGCTGAGCTGCTCACTGAACGCAACAAGCACGAACCGGGAGAGGCTTTTACCGTTGTTATTCTTCGCGGCGATCAGGAACTCACCGTTAATTCCCGGTTCAAAACCTGTGAAACCACCGGAATGGAAGAGCCCCTTCCGGAAGAGGTGATCGCAGAAGAACCGGTGGAAGAAGCCGTTCAGCTTCCGGACCCTACACTGGAGCTCAACGAATACAACGCTTATCCCAATCCTTCTTTCGGAGAAGTGACCCTGCAGTTTCAGGCGGAACCTGTGCCAACTGAGATACAACTGTCCGATTCTTCGGGCCGCGTATTCCTCCGCCGCCAGTTGAAAAACTTCGACGGCTACTTTAACGAAGAACTCAGCCTTCGGGAAGCGACACCGGGCACCATCACCCTTACTATCCGGCAGGGCAGTAAGGCCATTTCCAAGCAGCTGATATTGCTGAACCGGGCCTGAGCCTTTAATGGAACACGGATGACGCGGATGGAAAAGGATCTTCGCAGATCTGTCGCCATCCGTGTTCCACCCCCCTCATTTTTTGCGCACTGTCCTATCCTTCTTCCCGAAAGGTGTTTCTCCTGTATATGGTACTTCCCATGGCCTACCAGCCAACAGCTACAACAGCCAATAGCTCGTTTGGTGGCTGACTTTTGAGGTGCAAACAAGCTCTGAATCGTTACATTTTTTGTACCTTTTGTTCAAAACAGATGACGGAAACCTTCAAAGCCCTCTGGATTACCGAGCAGCCCGGCGGCGAGTCCTTTACCCAGAATATTATTCAACGGGAGATCAGCAGCCTTCCGGCGGGCGAAGTGCTCATTCGCGTGCATTATTCTTCCCTCAATTACAAGGATGCCCTTTCGGCTACCGGTAACCGGGGCGTAACCCGCAATTATCCCCATACCCCCGGTATTGATGCCGCCGGTGTGGTGGCGGAAAGCCAGTCACCGGATTTTCAGCCCGGCGACAAGGTTCTGGTAACCGGGTACGATTTGGGTATGAACACTTCCGGCGGTTTTGCCGAATACATCCGCGTACCGGCCGAATGGGTGGTGCCGCTACCGGAAGGCCTGGGCCTGCGGGAGAGCATGATCTATGGAACGGCTGGGTTCACGGCGGCACTCTCCGTTTATCAACTTCAGAAACACAACATCACACCGGGCACCGGAAAAGTGGTGGTAACAGGGGCTACCGGCGGTGTAGGCAGCATTGCCGTGGGCATCCTGGGCAAAGTAGGTTATGATGTGGCCGCGGTGACCGGCAAGCCAGAAGCGGAAAGCTTCCTTAGGCAGCTTGGGGCCGGCGAGATCCTCTCCCGGGAGGAGGTGGATGACCAATCCGGAAAGCCCTTCCTCAAAGCCCGCTTCATCGGGGCAATAGACACGGTGGGTGGCAACATACTGGCTACTTTGCTGAAAAGCCTCCAATACGGTGGCGTGGCTACCTGCTGCGGGTTGGTGCAGTCGCCCAAGCTGAACACAACCGTTTTCCCATTCATCCTCAAAGGCGTCAGCCTCATAGGGATAGACTCGGTTCAGTGCGGCCAGGCAGTTCGCAAAACCGTCTGGGGCAAGCTCGCCGGCGAATGGAAGCTGGAGCACCTGAATGAACTCGCCCACGAGTGCGCTCTGGAAGAACTACCCGAAAAGATTGGCCTTATACTGCAGGGCAAACTGAAAGGGAGGACGGTGGTGAAGTTGGTTTGATGGTTGTCATGAGGGGCCTTTTTGACGTTATATTGTTGCTTGGATGAGCCAGGTTGAGGTTGTATTGTTGTCTTGTGGCCGACTACTTATTTTGGCATGAAAATTAAGCGGTAAAGGGAATCTACCGCTTAATTTGACCAGGTATTACTCCTCATAGGTAAAACCAGCCTTTTTATCTCCGATCATCACTTCAAAGCCTCCCGGCTCCGTAACCCGTTTTAGGCCAGAATTGACAAAGGATAGCATCCCGGGGGTAATGGTGAAAGACACCTCCACGCTTTTTCCCGCCGGAACCATTACCTTCCGGTAGGCGCGCAGCCTCTGCTGTGGAGGTGTAATGGAGGCGTAAAGGTCCCGGGTATAAAGGTCAACGGCTACTTTGCCGTCACGCTGGCCGGTGTTGCGAACGGCAATAGTGGCGGTGATTTTTCCTTCCGGGCGGAGGGTGGTGCTGCTGAGCCTGATGTCCCCGTATTCGAAAGTAGTGTAGCTCAAGCCAAGGCCGAACGGCCACTGCGGGTCATAACCGTGGTTGCCATTCGGGCCTGTATGGGGTTCGGTCACGGTTTCCGTGAATTTGTGGTCATAAAGCGTGAAATCACCCGTACGGCGGGGGTAGGAGAAGGGCAGAATTCCATTGGGGTTGTAATCCCCAAAAAGGACGTCGGCGATGGCTTCAGCTCCCCGGCTTCCCGGCCGGCCCGCCAGGAGCACTGCATCCATGCCCGGTTCGACAGGCGACAAAATCCGGGGGCGGCCCTCCGCCAACACCAGGATCACCGGTTTTCCGGCCAGGATGGCTGCCTGGGCCAGGTTCAGCTGCCGGGGGTCCAGCGACAGGTCCGTAATGGTGCCCGGGGATTCTGCGTAGGCTTCTTCTCCGAGGCAAAGGATGATGTAATCGGCCTGCCTGGCATCCTCCTGCAGTTGCAGGGCATCATAATTTTCATAAGCGTGGTAATCGGGAACGGCACGGCAGATGAGCTTGCCGCCGTTCAGCTTTTTCTCCAGGGCTTCTTTGATGGTCAGAGTGGACTCCGGATAGAGCCGTTCTTCCCTTCCCAGCCAGGTGAACGACCAGCTTCCGTGGAGAGAACCCAGGTTATTGGCGCCCGGCCCGGCGAGCAGTATTTTGCTGTCTTTGGGCAGTGGCAGGACGGCCGCTCTGTTTTTCAGCAGCGTGAGGCTTTCCCGAGCCGCTTCCAGGGCTGTGGCGGCATAGCTATCATTCTCAAACCGGGCGATTGCTTCCACTTCCGGGAAAGGGTTATCGAAAAGCCCCAGTTCCATTTTCAGGGTGAGAATTCTCCCCGCCGCTTCATCGATGCGCGCCATGGGCACCTGCCCTTCTTTTAACAATTCCAGCAGATAATCGTAAAAAGAATAATTATTGGGCACCATACTCATGTCGATTCCTGCCATCACTGCCATCCGTACGGCCTCCTTCGGACTGTCGGCCACCCGGTGGCGGGTGTGCAGGCGAATGACGTCTTCCCAGTCGCTTACGGCCAGCCCTTTGAAGCCCAGTTCGCCTCTCAGCACTTCCGTCAGCCAGTAGTGGCTGGCATGCAGGGGCACTCCGTTGAGCTCTCCTGAGTTGATCATCACCGAGGAGCTGCCGGCCTCCGCCGCCTGCCGGAAAGGAGGCAGCAACAGTTCCCGAACCATGATCTCCGGAAAATAGGCCGGCGTGCGGTCCTTGCCGGTATTCGGCACGGAATAGGCCAGATAATGTTTTATGCAGGAAGCTACAGCAGTAGGCGCCCCGAGGCCATCCCCTTCGTAGCCCCTGACGGCCGCGGAACCCATATTACCCGCCAGCAATGGGTCCTCTCCGAAAGTTTCCTCAAAGCGGGGCCAAAGCGGTTGCCGGCCTACGCCTAAAACGGGGTCGAAATTCCAGCGGATGCCACTGGCGCGGGTCTGTATGGCCGCGATATGGGCTGCTTTTTCCACCAGTTCGTCATTGCGGCTTGCCGCCATGCCGATGTTGTGAGGAAATACTGTGCCCTCCAGGATATAATTGGCGCCGTGAATGGCGTCGATCCCGTACAGTACGGGGATCTTGTTGGGGGTTTCCCGGGTGGCCACCTCCTGAATGCGGGTGATGATCTCATGCCATTTGTCCAGGCTGTAGGCGGTCCACTTGACATTGAGAATGGAGCCGACTTTCTTCTCGACAATGGCCCGTCGAAGCTTCTCTTCATCGATTTCCTGGTTGCCTCCATCTTTCATGATCAGGTCTATGGCCACCTGCGTCATCTGTCCCACCTTCTCTTCGGGAGTCATTTTTTCGAGGAGCGCCCTCACCTTGTCCTGAATAGCGGCTTGTTTTCCGGCGGCTTTGGCGGTTTGGGCGTAGCTGCCCTGCAAAGAAAACAACATGAAAATCAGCAGCGAGACGATGGTCTTTTTTATCATTGTTTTTCGTTTTGGGTTGATGATGGTGTAACATTGGCTTAATATAGCCCCGGACGAATTTATAAAGTAACAGGAAATTTCAGGTTTTGCTCTTTGTTTCCTTACTTTGTTTCTGCTCGGTCATTTGCCTGTTCATCAAACCACAAAAATAGTGTATTTACTTGGTTACGATATTGGAAGTTCGTCCGTGAAGGCAGCCCTGGTCGAAATCGATGGCGGACGGACGGTCGGGGTGGTGAAATACCCGGAGACGGAAATGGCCATTCACGCTCCCCATCCGGACTGGGCCGAACAGGACCCGGACGACTGGTGGGATAATGTGTGCAAGGCCACCCGCCGGCTTCTGCAAAGCCATAACATCGACCCCGCCACCATCGAGGGTATCGGTATTGCTTACCAGATGCACGGGCTGGTACTGGCCGATAAAGAAATGCGCCCTCTGCGGCCTTCGATCATCTGGTGCGACAGCCGGGCGGTGGAGATCGGCAATCAGGCCTTTGAGAAGATCGGCAGAACGGCATGCCTGCGGTCGTTGCTCAACTCCCCTGGCAATTTTACGGCTTCCAAGCTCCGTTGGGTACAGGAGAATGAACCCGAACTGTACAACCGCGCCTTCAAATTTATGCTTCCTGGGGATTACATCGCCCTCCGGCTCACGGGACGGGCGGCAACTACAATCTCCGGCCTGTCGGAAGGCATCCTCTGGGATTTTCAGGAAAATTCCCTGTCGGAAGACGTCCTGGGGCACTACGGCATCGACCGGGCCCTGGCGCCTGAGATTGTACCCACCTGTGGCTTACAGGGCAGGCTGACCGAAGAGGCTGCCCGCGCTACCGGCCTGGCTCCCGGCACGCCGGTAGCTTACCGCGCCGGCGACCAACCCAATAACGCCCTATCACTAAATACCCTGCATCCGGGAGAGGTGGCGGCCACCGGGGGAACCTCGGGAGTGGTTTATGGCGTGGTCGATAAGCTGATCTACGATGATGATTCCCGGGTGAATAGCTTTGCCCACGTCAATCACACGCCGGAGCAGCCCCGTATCGGGGTCCTGCTGTGCATCAACGGAGCAGGTATTCAGTACAGTTGGGCCAAACATCAGGTAGCCGGCAAAGAACTGGACTACGGAGAAATGGAACGCCTGGCCGCCTCCGTACCGGTGGGCGCCGAAGGGCTATCGGTCCTTCCTTTCGGTAACGGGGCTGAGCGCATGCTCAACAACCGCACCGTAGGCGGGCACATCCAGCACCTGCAGTTCAACCGCCACCAGCGGCCGCACCTCTTCCGGGCAGCCCTGGAAGGCGTGGCCTTTGCTTTCGTTTATGGCATGAATATTCTCAAGGAAATGGGGCTGGATGTCAACCAGATCCGCGTCGGCAACGACAACCTTTTCCAGTCGGCTGTCTTTTCCTCTACCATATCCACCCTTATGGACTGTCGTATCGAACTTTATGAAACAACCGGTGCGGTCGGCGCCGCTAAGGCCGCCGGTTTTGGTGCTGGCTGTTACGGCAGCCTGGAGGAAGCTTTGCAGCAGGCTACTGTTGTGGAAGCTTTCGAGCCGCGGCCTGATAAAGAACCCTATCAGGAAGCTTATTCCCGTTGGGAAAAAGCCCTGGAAGCAGCAATGCGATCTTAGAATAAACAAAAAAGCATTAATATGTCATCTAAAACATCAGCAGAAAACGTCGTGATCGGCAAGCAGGAATATTTCAAAGGCATCGATAAGATAAAGTATGAAGGAAGAGATTCCGATAACCCCTTAACCTTCAAATGGTACGATGAAAACCGTAAGGTAGGCGGCAAAACCATGAAAGAGCACTTTAAATTCGCAGTGGCCTACTGGCATTCCTTCTGCGGCACCGGAGGCGACCCTTTCGGCATGCCGACCAAGGCCTTTCCCTGGCTGGCAGCCACCGATCCGCTGCAGCGGGCACAGGACAAGATGGACGCCGCATTCGAGTTCATCACCAAAATGGGCATTCCCTATTACTGCTTCCACGATTATGACCTGATCGACGAAGGCGCAACTCTTGATGAATCAGGCAAACGCCTGGAGTCCATCACCGATTATGCGCTTGAAAAGCAGAAAGCTTCCGGGGTGAAGCTCTTGTGGGGAACGGCCAACCTCTTCGGCCACCCGCGTTACATGAACGGCGCGGCCACCAACCCCGATTTTCAGGTGGTGGCCTGGGCCGGCGCTCAGGTGCGCAACGCTCTGGACGCCACCATCAAGCTGGGCGGCGAGAACTACGTCTTCTGGGGCGGCCGCGAAGGCTATATGTCTTTACTGAATACGGATATGAAAAGGGAAACGGAGCACCTGGCCCGTTTCCTGCACATGGCAAAAGATTACGCCCGGGCTCAGGGCTTTAGAGGTACGTTCTTCATTGAACCCAAACCGGCGGAGCCCTCCAAGCACCAATACGATTACGATGCCGCAACGGTCATTGGCTTCCTGCGGCAGTATGATCTGCTCGATGACTTTAAGCTCAATATCGAGGTCAACCACGCCACCCTGGCGCAGCACACCTTTCAACACGAGCTGCAGGTAGCCGCAGACGCCGGCCTGCTGGGCAGCATCGACGCCAACCGCGGAGATTACCAGAACGGCTGGGACACCGATCAGTTTCCCATCAACGTTTATGAGCTGGCCGAAGCCTGGCTCGTCATCCTCGAATCCGGCGGCCTGCAGGGTGGAGGCGTCAATTTCGACGCCAAGACTCGCCGCAATTCCACTGCCCTCGACGACCTCTTCCACGCCCACATCGGCGGCATGGACGCCTTCGCCCGCGCACTGCTGGCCGCTCATGGCGTCCTGGACAAATCGGATTATAAAAAGTTGCGCAGCCAGCGCTACTCCTCCTTCGATGACGGCCCCGGCAGGGCATTCGAAAAGGGCGAGCTGAGCCTCCAACAACTGGCCGATATCGCCCGCAAAGCCGGCGAACCGAAACAGAAAAGCGGCCGGCAGGAGCTGTTTGAGAATATCATCAACCAGTATTTATAATTAAAACCAGGCGCTAATTTCCCATTAGCGCCTGGTTTTCCCCATTCGTGGCTTCGGAGGCGGCTGATTTTCCATTGGCGCCTGCTTTTTTCCCCCCTCCAATGACATTTTCCTCCTCTCCGCACCATAAGAGAGTGATACTGCTGAACAAGTTGGCTGATGCGGTAAACAAACAGGCAGGAGCGTTCATAAACTCTTCTCACCTGTTGGTCAATACCGCTTTCACCGGGCCATAAAGCTCGGCCTGAACTGCCGCCCCTCTTACGGGCCCGGCCTGGCGAAGCTGTGCCCGCCAATGCCGTTCAGCACCTGTTTCACACAAACTTATTGGTGCTATGAGAAAGCGTAAAGCTATGAAAACCGCCATGCCCGAGGTATGGCAGATCGATGATTTCAGGGCCTTTGCCCTCGGCCCCCAACAGCAAAAACACATCAAGGGAGGCGGCGATGGCGATGGTGACGGAGACGGTGTTGGGCATGAAGACCTCATTGACCTGTAGCAACTCCTGCTTATCCTGAAAATGTCTTATTACGGAGGCCGGAGCAGATTGCTCCGGCTTTTATTTTTCGAGCTGTTCCTCCAGCCAGGGCCTCAGGGCCAGAGGTTTCAGCCGGGAAACCCACTCCTGGAGGGCGGCCCGTTCCCGGGAAGAGCGCCATTGATGGGAACGCAGCGCTGCGATACGCTTAACGGCCTTTCCAAAATTGAGGTACCCTTCCCTTTTGGGGGCCGAGAGGCTTTTGTTGCGGCGGATAAAGCGGCTGAATGCCTCTACTGCATTGTGCAGGGTACGGTAATAATTCGGGGTATCAAGGTGCAATCCCAACAAGCAGCGCACGAGAAGAGAGTGCATACGAATGCGGTAATAAGGATGCCAGTGGCTGGCCTGTTGCAATATGCGGTGGGTGCCCTCATAGTCCTCCTGGTTGAAAAGGACGGCAGCTTTGCCAAGGAGGGTTGCCTGAGTAGCGGAGGCTGCCGGAAGGTATGTCTTGTATTTTTCAATGAATTCCCGCACCCATTCAAACTCCCGGGCGGCAGCCCCGACCGCGCAGGTATTCAGGAAGCTGATATCCGAAATCTGCCCATCCAGAATGAGCAGCCCGTAGCAGTCGGCGTATTTAAAGGCTTCCACCAGCAATTGGTAGTAGGTGTTTTCCCCATAACTGAGCCTCAGGTGCGCCAGCCCGGTCAGCTTGGCCACAAAGAAGGCCTGCTCATCGCGGGGTAGCTTTTTGCCGTGCTGCTGTACGAGCCCCCACAGGCGCCGGTAAGCCTCCTCGGAAAACTCATCCAGGAAAAGGCGCGCCAGATAGTAATACATGCCGACGACAGGGTCCTTATCCTTCCTTTCGGCAGCCTCCGACAGGACGGCTTCCTGTAGCCGGATGGTGTGGTCCTCTTTGTACATGGTTTTCCGGGCGAAAAGGTCAGCCAGGTATTTCAGTTTGGACAAAATGAAATGGCGGTCGAGGTATTTCATGGCCCGCTCCGCCTCTTCATTTCCTTTCTCCGGGCTGGCCGCTTCCTGACGCCCGTAGTAGAGCGCGTCGTAAACGGCCAGCAGTTGGGCCTGGCTTTTGATATGCCCCGTTTGCTGCTCCAGCAAACCGGCCTGGCGGTGGCATTCCCGGGAAAATTGCGGGTACATCCTGCGACGGTAGTAGGCCGAACGCCGTAGGGGGTATTGCAGGGGTTCTTCCCGCCGGAATTCCTGTTGGACGAAGAACTGTTCAACCAGCCGGGTCAGTTCGCTGTACCTGGCGTTCAGGAGTTTGGCGTCATAAGCCTGCCCCGGGAACAGCGCCTGAAAAACTTCCTTTTTGTCCAAAACCTCATAACCGGGATGAACCTCGCGCAGGAAACCCCATAACTGAACCAAATCCTCGTTGGCATTGAAGTACGGAGAGGCCAGAAACTTTCCCAACCAGGGCAATTCCCGGCTCTCCAGGCGAGCCAATAGCCCGTAGAGTTTAACTTTTGCCATTATTTTGGTAAAATCGTGGTTATTGTAAAATGCTGATAAACAGCAATTAATTGGTTGTTAAAAACAAAAATGCAAAATATTAATCAGATTTTTTCTGGATTTTTGACCAGGAATCGTACGCCCTTATCCCTTAGGTTTGGATGGTGAAAGAAATATGGCCAATAAAATCCAGCTTATGTATTACCTCAACCTGCTCCGCCTCACCTTTGACACCGCGATCGAACCCTGGCAGGCTCCGGATTTCCGGGCCGCGGTAATGGACTATCTGGGTTGGGGGTACGACGGGCTGCCCCTGCCGGGCGAAGATGGGGCGCAAACCACCCTGGCAAAAGAGGATTCCGCCGGGCTTCCGGCTCATCCATATCCTTATCCGCTGGCCCAGTTCAAGGTCCGGCGCAACCGGGGGAGCTACCAGCCGATGCTGCTCTTTCTGGGGCCCCGTTCTTCAGAGGTGCGGGAGTATTTCCAGTCGGCCCGAAACAGCGCTGTGGTGGTCAACAACCGGGCGTACCCTCTCGATATTGCGGAAGCCAGCCTCCACCGGTTTCGCCTCAAAGCAGGAGAGGAGTGGTTTGAATACAACCTTTTTAAGTACCAGGCGCTCAACAATGAAAATCATCGCCGTTACCAGGAGCTGGAAAATGAAGAACAACGCCTGTCCTTCCTGGAGAAGCTGCTGGCCAGCCACATCCTCACTTTCGCCAGGGGAGTCGGCTGGCAGGTTGGCGCCCCTGTCCAGGTCAAAGGATTGCACATCCTCCAGGAGCAGGAACTGCGCTGCCGGGGCATACGCAACCACTGCTTCGACCTCAACTTCCGCTGCAACCTCTTCCTGCCGGAGTTCATAGGCCTGGGCCGGGGGGTAGCCCGGGGCTTCGGCGTCCTCCGGCTGGACCGGAGAGGGCGAAACTGAGCCTGTGGTATCGCCTTCCCCTTCCCTCAGATAAAGGTGGCGCCTTCACTTCCTCCTACCTCTTGGGGTATTGGCAAAAAAACCGCCAATGCGTATCTTTACCGCATGGCGAATGTGCTCATCAGCCTGGTCGGCGACCAGACGGTACCCAATGTGTTCCTCATCCGAGACCCAGCCTTCCGGATGGTGGAAGAGTACGTTTTTGTCACTACCCCTTTGATGGAAGAGCGCAGCCGGCTGGAGCACATACTGGCTTCGACGGGCGTACCACGCGGCAAATACAGAAAAGTTTGTGTGGAAGCTGACAACCTTACGGATATCCGGGAGCGGCTGAACGAACTGCAACTCCCGACAACCGGCAACCACTACTTTGTTAACCTGACCAGTGGCACCAAGGTGATGTCTATTGCCATGTACGACTACTTTACCCAGCCCGGCTACGCCGATTGCTGCAGCATCTTCTATGTGCCCATCGGGAAGAACGCTTACCTGCAGGTGTATCCGGAAGATCAGCGCCGGGAGGAGGCCATCAGCTACCGGATCAGCCTGAAGGAGTATTTGTCCGGCTATGGAATCCGAATAGAGGAGCAAAAGGGAGAGGGGGAGCTTCACCGGCCTCCGGAATACACGTCTGGCCTGCTTTTTCACTTTCAGAAGGCCATGGATAGCGGCAGGCCCTTCTCTCAGATGATGAACAGCCTGCGGAACAACTACCGCGCCGTGCAGCAGAAGAAGGAAATAAAAATACCGGTAAACCCTGAGCTTCAAGCTTTTCTAAGCCTGATCCGATACCCTCTCCCTCCGGATGGCTGCCTGAATAAGGCGGCGGCAGAGTATCTGATCGGCGGCTGGCTGGAAGAATGGGCCTATAACCTGGTAAAGGAACGCCTCGGCCTGCCGGAAGAGGCTATCCGCTACGGGGTGCGGGTGGCGCGCCCCAATGCCGTCGGCCACAATGTGCCCAATGAGTGCGACCTGCTGTTCACCTTCAACAACACCTTATATATAATGGAGTGCAAAACCGGGCTGGGCTTCAATGCCAGCCAGTTGTTTGCCGATTCCATCTATAAACTTACGGCCCTTCGCAACGAGTTCGGCCAGCGGGTGGAAGCCGTCCTTCTGACCCTCACCAACCTGCGCAAGCGGAACGGGCAGTGGAAAGAACGATTCTTCAACCGAGCCCAGATGCACCGGGTGGCCCTGTTCGACCGGCAGGGGTTGATGGAGGAGTTGGAGGAGTGGCTGGGAGCCTCCCCTCAGGAGGCTGCCTTAAAAGCCAGATAGAGATTTGGCTTGCGCGGTGCAATTATTCGTTAGAGGAGAGCATAAGCGCCTGGTAAGCTTTAACATCCAGCATACCAAAAAATGCCCCCATTTCCGGCTTGGTTTGAAGAACCCCCAGTGCTTTCTGGAAGGCCTCCATACTTTCCCAGCCGATCAGCACTACTTTATCTCCGGATTGCAGGTCCACGAATTCTTTGTCAAACAAGTATCCGTCTTGCTGAGCGACCAGGCCGAAAAAACCTTTTCTTGCTTCGGAAAATTTGCTCTCCATACCAGCCTTTGGGCTCCGCACCGCCACTTCCAGAACATTACCATCCTTAATATGATCTTCCAGTTTGAAGTAGCTGCCATCCTCGGGCTGTACGGCCACAAAGGACTTCATGTCGAAGGTGGAAAAGAAATTCGCGGCTTCTTGCGACTGCATTAATTGGCCGGCAATTTTCTGCATTGCTTCGGGTGATTCATACCGGGTCATTCCGACGAAAACATCTGTTTCATCTGGTTCGGGCATAGTGAAAAACGATTTGAATTCCCAGTCCTTTTCTATTCCGTCCTGCTCCTTCAGTTTTTTGATGAAGGCGCTGCGGGCGGCCCTGAATTCCTTTTCTTTGCCCTGTTTTACTTTCCGGATGGCAATTTCAAAAATGGGCTTTTGCTCCATAGCGGCATTACTTTTTTTGGTGGTTGAACAATTGGTAAATGCGATAACAATAATCAGAAGATTAATCAGCCTCATATACAGTGCGTTTTCTGGCTTGTGGAATGGAATATTAATGCCGCTAAGGTATTCCAGGGCGCCGCCAAAAAGTTATCCTGGTGAAAAAGTACTGATCAATTTGATAACGGCCGGATAAATTCCTGGGGCGTCAGGCCCGTCATTTGCTTTACAAAACGCGAAAAATTAGAGGGGGCGGAGAAATTGAATGCGTAGGCAATTTCAGAGAAGTCTTTCTTCGAATATTTGAGTTCCTTTTTGATCTCTGTGATCAAATGTTCTTTTATGACCTGGGAAGCGGTCTTAGAGTAATACTGCCTGCAGAGTTTATTCAGGTGCACCCGGCTGATGCCGAGCTGACGGGCATAGCCCTCGACATTTTTATTTTCTCTGATGGTGGAGAAGAGCAATTTCTGAAATTCCAGCATTTTCGTGTCGGCCAGGTTACTCCTCGGTGCTCCATACCGTTCAGCATAATGCTGGTCCATACGGATGAGCAGGTAGTAAATCAGGGAACGGAGGATGTGGTGGCTGTCACCGGTCATAGCGAGGATCTCTTCCTGAATTTCGGCAGCCATATTATAATACTTGAGAAACTGTCTCATATCGATGGGGAGGAAGGAAGGGAAATCCTGGCTGTGGAAACAATTGAATTTGTAAATAAAGTTTTTATCGACAAAGAACTCATCCAGAAAAGCGCCTTCGAAAACAAGCATCCTTCCTTGTTCAATAGTAATATCCTTTACGATGTTAATGCTCCCGGGCCGGATGAAAATGGCCATATTATTTTTCAGCATGAAATCTTCCAGGTCGAGCTGATACCGTCCGTTTCCCTTTTTCACGAACAGGAGGATGTAAAAGGAAGGTTGTAAGATATCATCAATGAACTCCATTTCCTCCTCGCTTACGGCATCGATGAGTAACTCTCTTCCGTATTTTCTCCTGTTGAAAATCAATTGCTTCATTCCCGCAAAATAGAGTAAATTGATATTGGTTGAATTTTGAACAAGCACTAACGCCCCTTCACCGTCAGGATACCCCTCAACCGAATATCCTTCGAAGATGCTCCGATCATGACCCTGAAATCTCCAGGCTCGGCCACTCGCTTCATCTCTTTATCCAGCATACTCAGTTCCGGAGGCCCGACTTCAAAGGTTACCTGCTTTTCTTCGCCCGGTTCCAGGGAGATGCGCCGGAACGCTTTCAGAGCTTTTACCGGCTGGGAAACGGAGGCCAGTTCGTCCCGGATGTAGAGCTGAACTACCTCTTCGCCTTTGACTTTTCCGGTGTTCTTTACCCGGCAGCTGACCTGCACAGTTTCATCCTGGGCAATACGGTTTTTGTTCATTTCGAGATTCGTATATTCGAAGGAGGCATAGCTCAGCCCGAAGCCGAAGGGGAACAAAGGCTGCCCCGTCAGGTTGTAGTAATCGTCGCCCCGGCCGGTGGGTTTGTGGTTGTAATACAGTGGGCACTGGGCCTCATGCACCGGGAAAGTGATGGGCAGCCTGCCCGCCGGATTCTCCCTGCCGAACAGGATATCGGCCAGGGCATTGCCGCCGTTCTCACCCGGATACCAGGCCATCAGCACACCATCGACATCGTCCAACCAGTTGGACATAGTGATGGCGCTGCCGCCCACGAGCACCACAACCGTCGGTTTGCCGGTGGCGGCCACCGCTTTGATCAGTTCCTCCTGGTGGCCGGGAAGCCCCAGCAGAGCCCGGTCCTGGAATTCTCCTTCATGGATGCCGGCCACCACTACGGCCACCTCACTCTTCTGAGCGGCAGCCACCGCATCGGCGATTTGTTGTCGCCACGGTTCTTCCAGGAGCATGTCCCAAACCAGCTTAAACCAGGCATTCCCCTCAGATTCAAAGAACTCGATCCTGATGTCGTACTCCTTTCCGGCCTCGAAGGTGAATTTTTTCAGGATGGAGCTATAGGATTGCTTCTTCCAATTGTCGATGATCAGCCGGCCGTCGAGGTAAAGGCGGTAGCCGTCATTGCCTTCTATGCCGAAATTGTAGGTTCCCGATTTGGGAGGCTTGAGTTTTCCAGTCCATCGGGCCGAATACCAATCATAGGGCAAGCTCTTGTGGGGGGAGTGCAGCGTCCACCGGAAATCCACCTTCGGGTCGATGCGGCTCACCTTAGGTTCTCCCGAAAGCTTGATGTTGTCGAAATATTCGCCTTTCAAACCGTTTACAATGACACCATGCTCCTCTGTCAGCAGGTAGCTTGCTTCGACCGGCTCATATTCTTTTGACAGGATCGGCACCCCTTCGGCGTAAACCACTTTGTCTTCGCCGATCGCTTCGGTAAGGCCGTCGTAGATGGACACCACATTATTCCCCGGGCCGCTGTATCCGCCCAGGCGGGCGGCTTTGGCGTCGTAACCGATCAGGGCCAGCTTTTTCACGGATGGAGAAACCGGCAGCACCTGATTATCATTTTTTAGCAGCACCATCGATTTGGCGGCGGCCGTTCCGGCCAGTTCCCGGTGAGTTTCATGGCCGTTCCAGAAGTCCGCTTTTTCAGGTTCCACATAAGGGTTTTCAAACAGGCCCAGCTCGAACTTGGCGCGCAATACCCGCCGTACGGCACCGTCTATAGCTTGTTGATCCACCATGCCCTTTTCATAAGCTTCCCAGAACAAGGGATACTGGTTGTAGGCCGTTTGAAAGATCACATCCAGCCCGCCTTCCACGGCATCTTCCGTAGCTTCGGCGTAATCGGCGGCGGTAAAGTGCAGCACGACGTCGCCTCCGACGGCGGCGGCGTCGGAAATCACGAAACCGTCAAAATCCCATTCTCCTTTCAGCTTTTTGCGCAGCAACCAATCGTTCGTGGAACAGGACATGCCGTCCAGAGAGTTGTAGGCCGTCATGACGGACCGGGCGCCCGCAATCCCGAATACAGCCCGGAAGGCCGGAAAATAGACCTCCTCCAGCAGGCGTTCGTTGAAATGGATGGGGTAACTGTCGCGGCCGCCGTCGCCAACATTGGCCACAAAGTGCTTTGGCGTCGCAATTACGCCGGCTCTTTCAAAAGGGGTGATAAAGGCAAGGCCCATCTGGGTGGTGAGATAAGGGTCTTCGCCGTAAGTTTCTTCGACCCGCCCCCAGCGTACGTCGCGGGCAATATTCAATACCGGAGAAAGGATCTGCCGGATGCCTCTGGACCTGGTTTCCCGGGCAATAGCGCGCCCCACATCGCCGACCAGGGAGGTATCCCAGGTGGCCGCCAGGGCAATGGCCTGGGGAAAAGCCGTCGCTCCGTCCCGAACCAGCCCATGAAGGGCTTCGTCGAAAGGTATGATGGGAATGCCCAGGCGGGTTTCCTCTACAAAATACCGTTGTATGTCATTGATCAGGGCTGCTACCTGCCCGGCGCTCCCGGAAGGGCCGTACTCGAGTAGCTGGTTGGCAGCATCGTCGGTTTTGCCTTTGGCTGCTACCTGGAACCCGAAGATCCCGTTCCGATACCGCTCTTTTCCATCGCTGAGGTCGCCGGGGATCATGAACATTTGCCAGAATTTCTCTTCGAGTGTCATCCTGCCCAGCAGGTCGTCCACACGTTGTTCAATAGATAGGCCGGAGTTTTGGTATGGTAGTTTCTGGGCAGTTAAGGAGAAGGCTATTGCAGACAGTATAAAGGGCATGGCCAGTTTGGCAACCTGAGCCAGGTTTTCCCGGAAACAGAGGTGGAACATGTGCTGTAAGATTTAATAAGGCGGTTTTATTATTTTGGATTGGCCTTAAAGGTAAAGACAAACAGGGATTTTTATTTAAGAATTTGGTTGAATAAATAACGACTGCCGGTTCATGCTCTGGCATTGCTTCAATGCACTTCCTCCACTACCTGTTGTACTTTGCTCGACAACAACCTCCTCCTTTCTCCCTTGTAGTATTCCCAGTTGAAGGAAGACAGGAAGTGGGCGGCAGCATCTGCGCCGCGAACGAAGAGGTCGATCTTGTCCTCATCGGAGAGGGCGAAATTCAGCCATTCATGGTTGCCGACATCAATGTTGGTGAACAACAGCCTGTAATCCGGATGCCTGTGGATGAACTCGAAGTCCCGGATCTTGCTCGCGGTGTTGAAACAGCCGTACATGAGCTGCAGGTAAGTGTTGATCTTACGGGGTTGAGTCCGGTCCAGCCCCAGTTTGACGCCCAGCGTGGGCCGCGACGGCATCTTGTCGGTCACGTGGAAAAGGTCGATGGGGAAGTTGGACAGAAAACCGCCGTCAGCCATTTTTATCTGATCAGGAATGTCGCCCGTATAACTTGCCAGTTCGTACCATTGGGAGGCCCTGTCCCGTGGTACATTATTGATGAGGAACGGCTGAAAGAACAGCGGTATGGACATGGAAGCCCTCACGTATTTTGCCGGATGTACTTTTTCGGGGTCTTCAAAGTATAACTCTGACATTTTGGGGAATACCACTTTCGTTTCCGTAGTCAGGTCGGCGGCTACGATGCCAAGGGTAGCTTCGATCTTGCGCCCCTGGTGTTCGGCCGGGTTCCTGAACCGGATGGATTCCGGAAACTGGTTCATTCTTTCTTTAAGGGCGGCAGTGGTGCTGACTCTATTCTCATCCAGAACATCTTCGAGCCATTGGTAAAAGTCCTTTCCTGGATTGAGCCCCAGTTTTTTTCTAAGTCCGTTGAGCGCTATAAACCCGCGAAGGGCCAGAGGAATGGCTCTTGGCCCCTTATTGATGCTCTGTACCAGTTTTTTGACGTTTCGGGAGCCATCGACAAAGTCGAAGAAGTTCTTTTTCACCAGAAGTTCAATGACCTTGAGCGATTTCATTTCGTCCGGCCGGGCCAAAGACGCCAGCAGGATGGTATTGATGGCGCCGGCTGAAGTGCCCGCCAGGCTCACAAAGCGCAGGCCCATCTGTTCGAGAATATAGGTGTAACCGACAAGGGCGATGCCGAGCATGCCTCCTCCTTCCTGTACAAAATCGACATATTGGTGGCCTTCGGCGTCGATGACATCCGAGAAAACGAACCGCTCCGGGTTGCGCTCCCGGGAAGCCCACAGGTCGCGAAGCAGCTTTTTAACCTGGGGGTTTTCGGTGAATTGTGATATTTTCATGAAAAAGGTATTTTGGAGTGAATTATTAATCCGGTCAATTTCAAAAAGAGGCAGGAGCTTCAAAGGTTTTCGGATGGTGGAGGAAAGGCTAGGGAGCACCTGCTGTTCATATCCTCAATCGGGAACCCGGCCTGTTTTCTGATTGAGAATGGCCAAAGGAGTGCAACAAAATAAGATTGCTCCGATTCTGGTAAAATGTCAATGATAAAAGTCAGCAAACGGATTCCCGGTTCCGCAGGAGGAACATGTCCTCTCCGCTGCATTGCTGCTATCCAATATCAGAGGCAATTGGCCGAATAACTTTTCAAAAAGGCGGTCTTTCTGCTATTCTGCCGCTATTCAATCTAACCGAAAAATTATTACCATGAGCCTCCACCTTCACGAGTCCATCCTCCTGTTGAGTTTAGATGATGAAAAAGGCTCTTTCAGTATGTCGGGAACGTACCTTTACTACGGTTTTGCTGCTGCATTACTCCTGGACCTGATCCTGGGTGAACGCATCGTCGTTGAAGAAGGGCGGGTAAGCGTTATTGATAAGGCTATCACCGAAAATCGCCTGCTCAACGATGTCCTCGGCCGGCTGAAGAGGTTCAAAAAGGATCGCAAGGTGGCTTATTGTATCCACTATCTGGTGCAGCGCATCAACAAATTGCGGCCGCAGGCCATCGAGCATCTCATCCGGCAGGGGATACTTGAACGCCGGGAGGAAAAAATCCTATGGGTCTTTACAGTCAGCCGTTACCCCAGCGCAAACGCAGAGCCGGAACATACCCTTCGGGAGCGCCTGCACTCCGTCGCTTTCCACAACGCCGAACCCACTCCCAAAGAACGCATGCTGCTCTCCATCATCCTGGCCTGTAAATTGGAAAGAGATCTCTTCCCCGATAAGGAGGAACGCAAGGCTGCCCGGGAAAGGCTAAAGGCCCTTACGGAAGACAGCGAGCTGCGTCGGCTTATTGGCCAGGCTGTGCTTGAAATGCAGGCGGCGGTAATGGCTGCGACGACGGCATCATTCTGATAGCTTGTATGGAGGCCTCGTAGCCTGCTACAATTCTCAGGACTTTCCTTACCTTTACCGTTAATAGAAATTCCCTCAAAAGATATGAACATTGAAGCATTCCGGGAGTACTGCCTTTCCAAAAAAGGGGTGGAGGAGACCTTTCCGTTCGGAGAAGAAACGCTGGTCTTCAAAGTGATGGGCAAAATGTTCGCCCTTACGGGACTGGACAGCCCCGAGTTTACCGTCAATCTGAAATGCAGCCCGGATCGCGCTGAAGAATTGAGGGAAGAACACCCCGAAATACGCCCCGGATGGCACATGAATAAAACCCACTGGAATACCGTGGAATTTGAAACCGGCCTGGAGGACAGCTTCCTTTGCGAACTGATCGACCATTCCTATGAACTGGTGGTGAAAGGGCTGCCGAAAAAAGTCAGGAAAGAGCTGGAAGGGATGTGAGACAAAGCTCCCACAAAAAAGCTACGAGCAAACACCTTTTCCACTATATTTCTGCAGGCATAATGAGCGCCCGGACTTTCACACATTTACACTTTTCCCCAATCAAATCACTTCCTCAGGTTCCAAACCCAGTGCCCGTCCATATCGAAATACCCGATCTTGTCGCCCTGTTCGACGCGGAAAAGGCCGTCGCCGGCGTAGCTGATGTACTCGTAATCCGGTTGGACGATGAGGTCGCCGTCGAGGCTGGCCAGCCCGTTGAATCCCTGGATGCGGACCTTGGCGTACCCATCCTCGAAGTTCTCGATCTTGTCGTATTTGGGGGGGATAAGCTCTATGCCCTTCTGGTTGATGATGCCCCATTTGCCATCGACCTGCACAACGGCGACGCCGTGTTTGAACTCGGTGGCCTTCTCGTAATAGCCATCGTAGAGGTGGGCCTGTTCGGTGATGTAGTAGAAGCGGTATTTTTCGTCCCGCACCAGGCCACGGCCTTCCTGGAAGGCCAGCATGCGGTCAACGCTGGGTTCGATCAGTTGGTTGCCATTGCGGTCGATCAGGCCAGCTTTGCGGATGCCCCGGTAAACGACGGCCTTCCCTCCGTTGAAATCCAGACATTTAGAGTATTCCAGCGGGATGGCTATTTCTCCCTGGCGGTTGATGTAACCACAGGCGCCGTCCTTTTGCACGGCGGCCAGGCCTTCGGAAAAGGAGGATACCCTTGAGTAGATGTCCGGGATCACCAGCCGTCCGGTGGTGTCGATAAACCCGTATCCATCTTTATACTTCACAGCGGATAGGCCTTCGCTGAAGGGCTGGATTTCCCGGAGGTTGAGGCTGGTGATCAGCTCCCCGTCAGGTCCGGCCAGGCCATAGCGGATGTTGTTGTTGCCATACCGAACGACTGCCAGTCCATGCTCGTTGAACTCCTGTATTTCCGAATATCGGGGCCGTTGGATGAAGTGCCCGGTAGTGTCTATCAGGCCGTATTCATTGTCAATAACGACCCGGGCGATGCCCCGGTGAAAGTCAAATCCTTTGTCAAATTTCGGAGGGACGATAAATATGCCCTCTTTATTGATATACCCAACACCCTCTTCGGCATACACCCAGGCCAGGCCGTTTTGGAAGTTGCCGGCCCGGCGATAGAGGAAATCGACTTCCACATTGCCCTGTTTGTCGATAAACCCCCAGCCGTTGCCCAGTTTGGCGGCGGCCAGCCCGTTACTGAAGTTCTGGACTTCCCGGAAGCGGCAGGGGATCACTTCCAGCCCGTCGCGGTCAACAAAGCCCCAAAGGCCATTGCGCTTGACCGCCAGCCTGCCTTCCCGGAAGGAGCCGATCTCATCATATACGGCGCTGACCGTGAGTTGCCCCAGCGTGTCGATCAGCCCGTACTTGGGTTCCCGGATATAAACTCTGACGATCTTGTTGTTCGTATTTTCCAGGAACTGGACGCCATCATACCGGCACGGGATGAGGACATCTGCATCGCGGTTGACCATTCCCCACTTGCCATGGCATTCCACAATACCCACGTCATTGACAAAATCCTTGGCAAAAGTGTATTGAGGAGGGACGATCACCTTGCCGGTTGTATCGATATAGCCCCATTCGCAGCCGTCGCAGGTCAGGGAAGCGTCGTGGCGGAAGAGCTGGTCGTATTGAGTGTAATCGAGCATAACGCTGGGCGTTGCCAGCCCGTTCAGGTAGGTGCGCAGTTTGCAGAGGCTGTGGCCCGGCTTGATGCTGCCCGACAGGCGGCCGGTGAAACTGAAGCGGGCGGCGCCATCTATGAAATCACCCAGAAAGGCGAGGTCGCGGCGTACGATGCGGCCGATGGTGTCGATCAGCCCATGTCGCCCGTTGGAGAAAACGCACCGGGCTACGGGGTAACCCTGTCTGAAATCTTCAAAACGAACATCCCAGAAGTCCATTTCAGTGACCAGCAGGCCCAGGTTATTACTGACCAGCCCGTATGCCATATCGAAACGGAAGGTGGTCCGCTCGAATTCATAGCGCTCCGATTTTTCCATCCCCACCAGGGTGAAACCCAGTGCCCTTTCCACTTGTACACTGTGAAATTTGGGGTCGATCTGTATTTCTCCGTCCTGCAGGCGGCGCAGGCCCCAGCGGTCCTCCTGAGGGGAATAGAACCATTCGAATTGGTCGAGCAGATAGTCATTGGAGCTGCTTTCGGCATTGGATCCATTCCCGCGGTTCTTTCCGCCAATATTGACCTGGAAATGATTTTGGAAATTGCTGGTGTCGCGGAGCCTGCCTTCTCCGTCCAGTTGGAGAAGGGTGAGAGCTTCGCCTTTGCCATCGGCCTGTTGCCGGTAGGCCCTTGCATGGTTGCCCTCTATTTCGATCCGCTGATAAATGGGAGGCGCAACTTCTTCACCCCGGTAGTTGACAATACCGAAAAGCCCTTGCTTTTTAACCACGCAGGCTTTGCCGCGCAAAGGGGCGATGTAATCATATTCAAAAGGAATAGCCGGAGCTCCGCCGGCGCTGACCACCCCCCACTGCCCCTGATAATTGACGCGAAAGAGTTTCTTGTCATAAGCCTGTATTTCATTATATGCAGGGGGCAGTATCTGGTTGCCACACCAGTCCAGCAGGCCGAGTTGCCGCTTTTTTTTGGTGATGACGTATCGTTTGGAAAAGGAATAATAATTGTCGAAATTCCCGTCGGAGATGATCCTCGAGCAGGGGATGGAATAGACATATTGCCCGTCATTCCCGGAAAGTTTGATGAAATTATCGGAGATGCGGCTGAAAGCCTTGTATTCGGCAGGGATTACCCGGATGCCGTAGAAGTCGATCGCCCCCCAGAGGTTCCCGGACCGGTAAAAGTAGAGGCTGTCGCTGAAAAACCGGACTTCGTTGGCCTCATTGGGCAGAATTTCCCTGCCTGTGCTTGAGAGAAGCCCCAGGCGGTTGGCGCGGGTGGTGATGAAGAACTGGCCCTCCTCCCATTGAATGTCGTCATAAACGGGGTTGGCCAGCTTGTTGCCATACTTGTCGGTAAGGCCCCACTTGCCTCCCTGCATGTAGGCCAGATAATGGCTGTTCCAGACTTCTACACGCTGATATCCCTTCTCCAGTATGACGTTGCCAAAAAGATTGATAACCATCCACTGGCCCTGGTCCATCACTGCGATCAGGGTGGAATCCAGTACCTTGATGTCATCGTACCTGGGCGGAACGAGTTCTCTGCCCCCGTCGGCAAGAAGGCCAACATGCCCTTCCCGTTGCATCACAGCATAACCAAAGCGTTTAAATTCTCCGATAGCGTCATAAACCGGCGATAGGACGACCTTTCCGTCTGCATTGATCAGCCCCCATTTTTTATCAACTTTGATCGGGAAGTACCGCTGTGCAGATAGGGTAGAGCAGAGCCATGCTGTTAGAACAAGTATCCAGTACCTGCGCATAGGTTAAATTACAAATTAGGGGAAGTATTGTCCAAATTCTAAATGAACGGGTGATAGATGTTTTACTCTTAACGCGAAACAGAACCCATAAATTATTTTATTATGGGCAACTCTTCGGCCTGTCCGGCAAAACAATGAAACCTTACTGACAGGCGGCACAAATTTACAAAAAAATGGCTGGGTGAACATTTATTAATATAAAATTTATATGAAATAAATGTTAAAGTGTTTAAAAATGGAATAGCCTGAACTGCCTGATAATCAAATCAAAAAAAAAAGCTTATAATATGGACCTCCGGAAAAAGAGTAGGGACAGGAATGAGAGCCCCCCCTTGTGTGTATTAGGAAAGATGGCCTATATTTGCGGACGCCAGCCGCAAATTATGCAGAGAAATGAACAATTTATAAAATTTATACATTTGCATTTTTCGAAGGGTGGGTGCAAAAAAGTGAATCAAAGTATCGCGTTTTCCGTTCCTCGTCCTTTGGGGGCTATTCGGCAGCCCTGAAATTTTTGAAAAAACCAAGCTAAAATATGCCAAAGAACCTACTCATTGTTGAGTCGCCCGCAAAGGCGAAAACCATTGAAAAATTTTTGGGAAAAGATTTTACCGTCAAATCCAGTTTTGGCCATGTACGCGACCTGGAGAAGAGTGAAGGCGCAGTTGAAGTGGAGAATAAATTCAAGCCTAAGTATGTCATCTCTCCGGAAAAGAAGAAAGTGGTTAAAGAATTAAAGGACTGGGTGAAGAAAGTAGATGAAGTATGGCTGGCAACGGACGAAGACCGGGAGGGGGAAGCCATCTCCTGGCACCTTTGCCAGGTATTGGGCCTTGATGAAGACCAGGCCAAACGCATCGTCTTTCGTGAGATCACCAAGCCTGCTATACAGAATGCAGTAAAAAATCCCCGAAAACTAGATATCAACCTCGTCAACGCCCAGCAGGCACGCCGGGTGTTGGACCGCCTGGTGGGTTATGAACTGTCGGGTATCCTGTGGCGAAAGATAAAAGGCAAGCTTTCGGCCGGAAGGGTACAGTCTGTAGCGGTAAAGCTTATTGTCGAACGCGAGCGGGACATCATCAATTTCGAACCCACTCCATTTTTCCGGGTAAACGCCCTTTTCGATGTCAAGAACGAACAGGGGAAAACAGTCAAACTCAAGGCAGAAAGCCCTGTTCGCTACGAAACCGAAAAGGACGCGCTGGCCTTTCTGGAAGGCTGCCGCGGCGCTACTTTCCGCATCGACGATATCGATGTTAAACCCCTGAAAAGGCGCCCGACAGCTCCTTTTACTACCTCTACGCTTCAGCAGGAGGCCAGCCGAAAGCTGGGTTTCTCAGTGAATCGAACCATGTCGGTAGCCCAGCGCCTGTACGAGGCCGGCCACATTACCTATATGCGTACCGACTCGACAGCACTCAGTGAAACGGCCCTGGCCAGTATCGCTCAGGAGATCGAGAACAATTACGGAAAGAACTACCTCAAAACCCGAAGGTATAAGAGCAAATCGGCCGGGGCCCAGGAAGCTCACGAGGCCATCCGCCCAACTTACATCAACCGGCAATCTGTCACCACCAACCGCGACGAGCAGCGGCTTTATGAACTCATCTGGAAGCGGGCGATTGCCTCTCAGATGGCGGATGCCGTGGTGGAGAAGACTATCGTAAAGATCGGGATATCTTCTCAGCCGGACGCCTACCTGAAGGCAGAAGGAGAAGTGCTGAAATTCGACGGTTTCCTCAAGGTCTATCTGGAATCGACGGACGATGAAGAGGAGGAAGAGGCCAAGGGCATGCTGCCTCCCCTTAAGGTAGGCCAGCCGCTCAACCTTGACAACATGACGGCTACGGAGCGCTTTACCCGGCCCCCTGCCCGTTATACAGAAGCAGGGCTGGTGAAAAAACTGGAAGAGTTGGGTATCGGCCGGCCTTCAACTTACGCTCCCACCATCAGCAAGATCATGGAGGAAGGCAGAGGCTATATCATTAAAGAAAGCCGCGATGGGGAGGAGCGCGAATATCAGGTACTTACCCTGGATAAAAAAGGAGACATCAGCAAGGAGAAAAAAACCGAAATAACCGGCGCAGTCAAGAACCGGCTGTTCCCGACCGATATGGGCATCACGGTAAGTGATTTTCTGAGCGAACATTTTCAGGAAATCATGGATTACGGCTTTACCGCCGACATTGAAAAGGAATTTGACAAGATCGCGGAAGGTGGAAGAGAATGGACGGCTATGCTCGATTCCTTCTACGGCCCTTTTCATCACACCGTAGAGGAAACCCTGGCTAACGCAGACCGCCCCACCCGGGAGCGCATTCTGGGGAAAGACCCTGAAACCGGACGAACCCTGCTCACCCGGATGACCAGGCTGGGCCCCGTCGTCCAGATCGGGGCTCCCGATGAACTGGAGGAGGAGGAAAAACCCAAATATGCCAACCTCCAACCCGGGCAATCGATGGAGACCATTACTTATGAAGAGGCAATGAAGTTGTTTGCCCTGCCAAAGGAGCTGGGCAAATACGAGGGAGAAGAGGTTGCCGTGGGCGTGGGCCGCTACGGGCCCTATGTGCGGCATGGAGATAAATTCGTCTCCCTTCCCCGCGGTGAAGACCCCTTGTCTGTTTCTCTGGATCGGGCCATTGAACTCATTCGGGCCAAGCAGAAGGAAGATGCTCCCGTCGGCACCTACAAGGGCCACCCCATCACCAAAGGTAAGGGGCGCTTCGGCCCTTTCCTCAAATGGAATGACCTCTATGTAAATGTCCCCCGGCGCTACGATTTCGACAACCTCGCCCTTGAGGATATGCACGAGCTCATCGAAAAAAAGGTGGAAAAAGAGGCCAACCGATACATCCACAAGTGGGATAACGAAAAGATATCTGTGGAAAACGGCCGCTGGGGGCCCTACATCCGCTTTAAAAAGAAGAACATCAAGTTCCCCAAAGTTGATGGTAAAAAGGTGGACGCTGAGATGGCCAAAGAGATGACCCTGGAGCAGATCAAGGAGTTCATCGAACTGGAAGTGCCCAACGCCTTCAGCAAAGGGAAAAAGAAGGTGAAGAAATGAGCATAAAGGCCGCTTTGAGGCTCACCTTTAATATTAGTTTTAGGTGAGCCTCAATTATTATTACCCCCTCATCTTCAGAGAGAACAGATGGGGGACTCCGGGCAGTAATTTCGACCTGAATTTTCCGGGCGCTTTTTCCTCCATGTTTGGCCAGCAGTTGTAAGGAGAATAATCGTATTCCCGGAATTCCTCCAATACCAGCCCTGCATTCAGTAATGCCATGGTGATGTCGCTGAGGGTATGTTGCCAGGTGTATTCCTTGTGACTGCTTCCTCCTTCGTAATTGCCGGCGTAGGAACCACCATTGATCTCGGTTTCAATGGGGTCCTCTTCAAAGAAATAGGGATAGGCGGTTTTGCCGGTTTCCATGTCAAAGAGCATAAATACAGGGTGGAATTCCACAATAAAAAAGGAGCCGCCCGCCCGGAGGTAGTGGCGTATCGCTTCTGCCCACGGCCGGAGGGTGGGAAGCCAGGTAATTACTCCGTAAGAGGTGAAGATGATGTCGAATTGCCCTTCGAGTTTTCCTTTTAAGTCGAGGATATCGGATTGCAGGAACCGGGCATTGAGGCCGAGTTGGCTGTTGAGCATACGGGCCGTTTCAATGGCCTTTTCCGAAAAATCGACACCGGTGGCTTCTGCACCCATCCGTGCCCAGGAAAGGGTATCCTGCCCGAAATGGCATTGCAGGTGTAGCAGGCGTTTCCCCCGTACATCTCCCAGCGCTTCCAACTCTGGTGGCATGAGAGAATTTTTCCCTTCGAGGAAGCTTTGGATGTCATACATTTCTGTTTCCGGATGGAAAGATGCCCACTCATCCCATAGTTTTTGGTTTTCCTTCAGGTATTTTTCCATGGTTTGTTTAGCTTGGTGATATTTCCGATATTGGAGCTTTCTAGAAAAAATTTACGTGAACATGTCAGATACAAAGAAAGGACAAAACCAGTTAAATATTGAATTGCCGGAGGAAGTTGCCGAAGGTACTTATTCCAATTTGGCCATCATTTCCCATTCCAATTCCGAATTCGTCGTGGACTTCATCCGGCTGGTGCCTAACGTGCCGAAGGCAAAGGTCAAATCGCGCATTATCCTGACGCCCCAGCATGCCAAGCGCCTGCTTCGGGCCCTGGCGGACAATATCAAGAAGTTCGAATCCCAGTTCGGGGTTATCGACGAACCGGAACAACCTCCCTTCCCGCCGATGAACTTCAATACCCCGAAAGCTCAGGCGTAAGCCCGGGCATGGGCCCCGGATTTGCTGCATCTCTGGCTATCTGAATAAAAGTTGCAGATCGAAATGCGGCGTCGGATGGAAGGTATTTCCGAAGAACCTTCCATCTGATGTGATATTTCTTTCTGTTATCTTACTTTACGATAGTCCGGACGAGGATACTTCTGTTCAAAAAGGCCCTTTAGTATAGAAATAATCCATTTCGTCGATAATTTATCCGTCTTATTGCGCGCTCCCCTACATTTGTCCCCATCACCCGATTGTTAATAACAAACCCGACGTAATGAGAACGATAGCTATGCGCTATTTGTGGGCATTGATCTGCCTGCTACCCACCTTTTCTTTTTCACAATACAATCAAGGAGGAACGATCAATGGCAAAGTACAGGGGCCGGATAATGCTCCTTTGGAATTTGCCAATGTGGTGCTCAACGCGGCCGCCGATTCCAGCCTGGCAAAGGTGGAAGTCACCGGCCAGGATGGCCAGTTTGCTATGAAAAATGTACCTGAAGGCCAGTACTGGGTAACGGTTAGCTATGTGGGGCTTCCTCCCTGCCGTTCCGAAACCTTCCGGGTGGCTGCCGGAGAAAAATACAACCTCCCTGCCATACAGATGCAGGAGACGAACATTGAACTTTCAGAGGTAGTCGTCACAGCTGAGAAGCCTCTGGTTGAAGTCCGAGCCGACAAAATGGTCTTTAACGTAGAGAACACCATCAATGCCTCCGGAAGCACGGCGTTCGAACTGTTGCGCAAAGCCCCCGGGGTTGTCGTTGACAATAACGACAACATCAACCTGCTGGGCAGGGCAGGCGTACAGGTTTATATCGATGGGAAACCTTCACCGCTCAGCGCATCCGACCTGGCCGCTTTCCTGAAGACGGTTCAGAGTGATGAAATAGAGGCCATTGAAGTGATCACCAACCCTTCCTCCAGATACGATGCGGAGGGCAACGCCGGCATCATCAATATCCGAATGAAGAAGGACAAGCGCCTGGGGGCTAACGCCAACATCAGCCTGGGGTATTCTGTAGGCGAGGTGGCGCAATACAATGGTTCGGTGAACGGCAATTTCCGCAATGAACACCTCAATGCCTTCGGAAGTTACAGCCATTCCGAAGGAGAGAACCGGAACTTCATGAACCTTTACCGGCGGCAACTGGGCATGTTCTATGACCAGAAAAACCAGCAGGGCCACGAATGGTCGGGCCACAACTTCAAGGCCGGAACGGACTTCTTCCTGAGTGACGAACATACCGTTGGCTTTCTGGCAACCGGCTTCATCAGTGACAACAGTGGATGGAGCACCAGCCGCACCCCTTTCGGGCTCATTGAATTCAACAGGGTGGATACCATCCTGCTGGCCCAAAGCAATGATCAGAGGGATCGCAATAACCTGAATTTTAACCTCAACTACCGGTATGACAACAAGAAAGGCCTGGTTTGGAATATCGATGCCGACTACGGCCTGTTTCGCAACGACGGTTCGGCTTATCAACCTAACTTTTATCTCGACCCCACGGAAACCATTACTTTCCGGGAAAAGATCAATACCAATGAGACGCCGACCGATATCGATATCTATACGTTCAAGGTTGACCACGAACGGCCGGTACTCGGCGGGCAGTTGGGCGCCGGCTTGAAGCTGGCCCTCGTCAATACCGACAATACTTTCCGATTCTTCGATGAATACGACGGCTCGCCGGTCCTGAATACGAACCGGAGCAACCGCTTTGTCTATGAAGAGAACATCAACGCGGGCTACGTCAACTTCCAGCGGCAAGTCGGCAAATTAGGCGTTCAGGCCGGCCTGCGGGTAGAACAAACTCATTCGACGGGCGGCCTGACGAGCTTCCGGGAGGGAGAACCGGGAGAACAATTCGACCGGGACTACATTGACTTTTTCCCCTCTGGCGGGTTGAGTTATGCACCCGGCGAGAAACACAACTTCCAGCTGTCCTATAGCCGCCGGATCAACCGCCCGTCTTACCAGGACCTCAACCCCTTTTTGAACAAGCTCGACGAACTGACCTATGAGCAGGGCAACCCCTTCCTGAAGCCGGAATACGCCAACAACATCCAGTTGACCCACAGTTACAACTATCGTTTCAGCACGACCCTCAGCTATAGCCATACAAAAGACCTGATCACGCGGATTACCGATACCGCCGATGTAAATGCCAGTTACATTACCTGGCTCAACCTGGCCGACCAGTACAGTTACAGCCTCAGTGTGAGCGCCCCCATCCCCATCACCAAGTGGTGGAGCTCCTTTACCAATATGACGGGCAGCCATACCCGGAACAAAGCGGACTACGGCGACGGCAAACTGGTCAACCTGGATGCCACAACCTTCAATATTTACAGCCAGCATACCTTCCGCCTGCCGGGCGATTTCTCTCTTGAGGTCTCCGGATGGTACAATTCGCCTTCCCTCTGGGGAGGCACCTTTGAAATGGATGCTATGTGGAGTATGGATGCCGGCATCCAGAAGAAGGTCCTCGATGGCCGCGGCAACATCCGGCTGGCTGTCAGTGATATCTTCAAGACCAACGAATGGCATGGCGTCAGCCGCTTCGGCGCGCTTGACCTGGATGTGGGAGGAGGATGGGACAGCCGCCGGTTCCGCGTAAATTTCACTTACCTGCTGGGCAATGATCAGGTGAAGGGCGCCCGCCGCCGGAATACCGGCCTGGAAGAGGAACAGAACCGGGTGAAATCGGGGAATGGGTAGATTCGTGAATCGTGGAATCGTGAATCGTTTTCTCCATTTGGGGGTAAGAAATGATTCAAACCTGAAGGGATAAAGTTTGAGATGGCTTTATCCCTTCAGTTATTACATCAGGGGCAGTTTCTGTCCTTTTGCTTTGAAATTGTGATCGCGGACGATGATCTCCACCAGGTGGTTGCCTGTTACACTCTTAAACCGGCTTAGCGAAACTTCCACTTGCAGGCCCTCGAAGTTTGTCTTGCGGATCTGCTCTCCGGTGGCCGGGTTGGTGATGGTGATATCGAATGGAGGTTTCCCTTTTCCAATGTTGATGGTGAGCAGGTTATCCTGCTTGAGGCTGGTGGTAAAATAAAGTTCATAACGATGCAAAGCGGCTATTTTTTGCTGAGCGGCTACTATGTGGCTTCCGTTCGGATAGGCCTTGAGGTAGTTTCGGTAGCCGTCTTCCTCTCTCGCCTTCTCAACGCGTTGCCAGTCAAGTTCCTCCCGGCATTTTCTAAGCAGGGTTTGGGCTTCCCTTTCCTTCGGTTTTAATTTAAGGGTTTCTTCCAGTATTTGGCGGGCGTCGGCATATTGTCCTTTTTGAATAAGTGCCTGTGCCCTTGCCAGCAGGGTGGCATAATCACTGGATGGAACTTCCTGATTACTTTCTGCCTGATCAAGTTCGGAAAGCCTTTGGCGGCATTGCTGTATGCCTCTATTGGCAGCCTCTGGGTCCAGGCTGTTTTCTTCAGCTAACTGCCGGGCCTGGCCGAAAAGCCCTAATGCTTCTTCAAAGTGCTCCCGGCTTCTGGCTTGCCTAAAGAGCCCGATCCCTGCGGCTACCAGGCTATCGTATCGGGCCTGGAGTGCAGGTTTTTCTATTACCGGGCCGGCCGATTCCTGTTCTTTTATGCTTTTTCCTGCCGCGGGCCCTCCATTTTGCCGGATCAGCACGAACGCCAAAAGGGCAAGCACTGCCATTCCGGCGATCCAGTACTTTTTTTTATCGGGGCCAGGCGGCCTGGGAGGATCGGGTTCTGGGGTTGCCGCTGAGGCAGCTTTGCGATCGGGGGCATATCCTTTCCGGTAGAAATGGAATTGCCCTCCCCGGTGGCCCACATCCTGAAGGGGTTCTCCGCGGGGTGTTTGGCGGGCGTTGTAGATGACGGCATTGACGACCTGGCTGATGAGTTTCGCTACGGAAAGGCTGGGGGCCCGGTTGTTTTCCAGAAAGTAGATCACATTGTCGGCAAAGGGGCTGTGGCCTCCGGGCTTTCCGTCGCTGACCAGTTCGTTGCGGCCGGCGGTAAGCAGCCATCGGGACGGGATCTCGTCCAGCCGCTTGGAACTGTCGGATGGTTCCAGCGAGCGGCTGGCGAACAGGGAGCCTGAGAAGCAGGAGTCCACGATCAGGAAAGTATGATGGGAACGAATAGCCCTGATGTACTTGATGATGCGGCTGTTGGCGATGTATTCATTGGTATGGCCGAGAGGTGCATCAACGGGTATCCAGTAGCCTTCCTCGATCTCTTCTTCGTACTCCCCGTGGCCCGAGAAAAGGATGAGCAGGTTGTCTTCCGGGCGGATAAGCCGGACCAGTTTTTTAAATATGTCGATGATGGCGTGCTCGGTGGCTTGTTCATTAAAGAGGGTGAAGGTGTTTTCTTTATCGAACTGGTATTGAGAGGACAATACCGCGATCAGCCGCCGGGCATCCTGCACGCAGTTATAAAGGCGGGGGCAGTGTTTGTATTCGTCAATGGCGATGGCCAGAAGGTAATTGATGCCTGTCCTCTTTCCGGATGCCTGTTCTGTTTCCCCGATTGTGATGCCCTTGTCCGCCATATTACTTCAGGCTTATGGTTAGCAAATAAGCACCGGAGTTCAACCCATCTGCTCCCGCCACTCCGATGACTACCTGCAGAGGATTGGTTCCGGAACGCAGGCTCACCTGGCGTTCGGGCCCGGTAGCCTGGCCCATATCCGGCTGAAAACTGGCCTCGCAGGATATGCAGGATGGCAGATCCGGTACAAACCGGAGTTTGCCGGCGCCCAGTGAATAGGCATACAGGCTCAGGTTGGCGGCGCCATCTTCCGGCCGGAGGCTGATCTCCATCTCAGAATGAGGCGGAAGATCCGTCGCGTACAGGATGTGGTTGCCGGTAAATTTATCCTGTCGGATGCTGACAAAGCAGGCGTTCTGACTGTTCCACGCCCAGCTCAGGTCATGGATGGGGGCGCCGTCTTCGAGTTTTCCCCGGTAGGTGAGCGTTTCCTCTTTCCGGCTTTCAATGCGGAATACGGGCACGTCTTTTTGTTCGGGAGCGGCCTTTGTTTCGCCACCTTCCAGGATTATTTCGAGAGTGAAAGTACCGTCGGCAAGCCCGTCGGCCCCTGCTACTCCGATCGTCACGGTATAGGGGTTGGCTACTGCCCGGAGGCTTACCGACCGGGTGTGATCCTGTGTTTTGCCCCGGTATTTATAGTCCCATTTATAATCCGCTTCGCAACTTACGCAGCGTGGCAGGTCGGGTACCAGGTATTCCCCGTTGCCAGAATAGGCATACAGGCTGAAATTGGCATCAGGGTCATCGGGGATCACTCTTATCGTCATCTCTGCCCGGGCCGGCAGCCGGGTTTGATACAACACGTGGTGGCCGGAAAACTTGTGCTGCTGGGTAGCGGTGAAACAGGCATTCTGGCTGTCCCATGCCCAGTTGAGAACGGGCATGGAGGCGCCGTCAGCGAGGCCTCCTTTGACGGAAACCACGCCGTTGGGGATGGATTCTATCCAACCCGGCGATGGCTGCGCTTTCAGTCGGGCAATAGTAAAGAGAGCGCAGAAAAACAGGGTAATTAGTGTTTTCATGAGTTGGGCTGTGGCTTTATTGAAAGTTCACCAGTTCCGTTTCAAAGATGAGGACCGAATTGGCTGGAATGCCCGGACGTTCAAACGGGCCATAGGCCAGGCCGGACGGGATGAAAAAGGTGCCTTTGCCATTTTTTTGCAACAGGGGGATGGCGATCTGCCAGCCCCGGATCACCTGGTAAAGGAAGAAGGTGCGGGCATCGCTGCCGGGCGTTTCATCGAAAACCGTGCCGTCGAGCAGGTAACCTTTATAGCGCACCAGTACTTCGCTGTTGCCGTTGGGAGAACCTCCGCTTCCGGGCTCTTCGATAATATAGTATATGCCGGAAGAATGGCGTTCGGCGTCGAGCTGGTTCTCCGCCAGGTAATTTTCGATCAGTTCCTGGTCGATACTTGACTGGCTCGGCCCGTCGTTTTTGTTGCAACCCATGGCCAGCAGAAGGGCGGGGGCAATGATCCAGAGTAATTGTTTCATAGTCTTGGTTCTTTTGGTGGTAAAGATACCAGCCCTTCTTCAGTTCGCAAAAATTGAAACAGGAATCGTTGTCGGCGCGTATCCATAGAAGCGCTGGAATCGCAACCAAACTCTAACATCAAAAAATAGTGTTTCCAGCCGGAAGTGTGAAATTTGACTAAACTCTTGTTAATTTGCCAAATTAACCGGGGTTTTGACAATTTTCCTGCCCGGCTCCAGTTAGCTGTTTAGACAAAAGACAAAACACAAACTCCATGACGGAAAACTTCTGCGTATTTCTCGATGCCGGCCACGGCGGCCTGGACAAAAACGGAAAATATACTACGGCTCCCAGCAAGATGTACCAGCACAGCCAGGGAAACTTTCACGACGGCCATTTTTTTTACGAAGGCGTATGGAACCGGACTTTGACCAACCGGGTGGCTGCCAAGCTGGACAAGCTGGGAATATCCAACATAATGGTGAGCCATGAATATGTGGACATTTCCCTGGACTACCGGGTTGATATGGCCAACTGGTACTACCGCAATTTTCGCAAAGGCATTTACATTTCCAACCACGCCAACGCCTCCGGGTCCGGCGCTGCCCGGGGTTTTGAGGTCTATACCTCTCCCGGCCCCACTGCTTCGGATAAGATCGCGGAATTTCACTGGAATAATGTCAAGGACCTGTTGGGAAGCCGGATCAGCATGCGTGCCGATACTTCTGATAACGACCACGATAAGGAAGCCCGCTTTTTTGTACTTACCCGCACCGTCATGCCCGCCATGCTGGTCGAGCATCTGTTTTTCGACAACTATGATGACGCCAGCCTGTTAATGGATGATGAGATCGTGGAGCGCTTTGCCGAGGCCCAGGTGCGTACGGTGATCAATTTTATGAATAGCTGAAAAGATTCTGGATGCTTTGAGCTTGGTTGGGTTTAGGAGTTTAGTAATGCGGGAAGCCTGCCGGGGTTAGAAGCTGGGACCGTTTATAGTTCCTGGTTTCTGAGTTCCTCGTTGCCCTGGAAACCAGCGGGTTAGCGTAAGGCAGACACACTTATTTGAACAATCCCTAGAAGCTTGTGGATGTCATCAGGGACACTCTGAAACCCAGAAACCCAGAACCCAGAAACCCAGAAACCTTAAGCAGCCCCCTTATGCCCCCTGGCTCCAAGGGCTCACCATCTCCAGGCTGTATTTGAGGAAAGTTCCTTTAATGCCGGTATGATGGCGGGGTAGAGCCGGATTCCAATCTTTTTTTGTTCTTTTTTCCCTCACCTGGCAATGGGAAGAACGTAGAAGGTACATGCTCTTCTTCGGCAATCCGGGCGATCCGGGCAACCACATCGGGATGATTGTTGGCAATGTTGGTGGTTTCTGCCGGGTCTTCTGCGAGGTTGAAGAGTTCCCAGTCTTCTTCCGAAGAGAGCCGGACGCCCTTCCAGTGGAGCCAGCGAACCGCCTGCTGGAAGCCTCTTTCGTAAAATTCCCAATAGAATGGGCGCTGAGGGCGTTCCCATTCTAAATTACTCATTCTAAATTCCGGGCTGATGTCGATGCCGTCGATTTTTTCAGGGCAGGAAGCTCCCGCAAGGGAGGCCAGGGTGGGCAGGACATCTGCAAAATACCAGGGCAAATCGTTCTCTGCGCCCTCAGGGATCTTTCCGGGATACCGGACGATCATGGGAGTGCGGATGCCGCCTTCGTACATATCGCGCTTGCGGCCTCGTAACTCACCGGAGCTGTCGAAGCGCCCTTCCCAAAACTGGGCGGCGCCATTGTCAGAGCAGAAAAAGACAATAGTGTTGGAATCTATCTCCAGGTCCTGCAGCAAGGTGAAGATCCGCCCGATATCCCGGTCCATTAGGGTGATCATGGCAGCATAAACCTGTTCGTCGTGGGTCCAGTGCGTACTGTCAGCATAAGGCTCCAGGCTGGGGATCTCATATTCATCGTGGGGGATGGTATATGGCAGGTAGAGGAAAAAGGGCGCTTCCGTATGTCTCCGGATGAATTTGAGGGCAAATTCTGTGAATAAGTTGTGTACATATTCCTTCTCCTTCCCGTTTTTGTTGCCTTCGAGCATCACCTTTGTGGTATCCTTCCAGATGAATTCGGGATAGTAGTTGTGCGCAAGGCGCTGGTTGAGAAAGCCCAGGAACTCATCGAAACCCTGTTTTCCTGGCTCGCCCTCAGTACCCGGTTCGCCCAGCCCCCATTTGCCGGCCATGCCGGTAACGTAGCCCGTGCTTTTGAGCACTTCGGCAACGGTCGTATCCCGGGCTTGAAGCGGGATCCTGCCTGGGGCCCCTCCCAGTCCGATTACCCCTCCCACGCCGTTATTTCCTCTTACGGTAGTGTGCCCGGTGTGCTGCCCGGTCATCAGCACGGAGCGGGAGGGCGCACAAACTGTTGACCCGGCATAACACTGGGTAAAACGCATGCCCTCTGCCGCCATTTTGTCCAGGTGCGGCGTTTGAATGACTTTCTGGCCGTAGGAACCCAGATCTCCATAGCCCAGGTCGTCCGCCATGATAAAGATGATATTGGGCTTATCGGAGGATATGTTGTGAATATCATCCGGGCTGCCATTGCCAGTGCAGGAAGAAACAGCAAAGAGCAGTGCTATTGCCGGGAAAAATAAAAATGGATTGAGAAGCCGTAGAGTCTTCATACAGGAGTGGATTAGACTTTTATTTTATCTCTTGACATACCCAAAACCACAGAGATTTTGCCCTCATATCACCGTGCCCGCCTGATCCAGAAGGGAGCCATAGTGAACCAGAGCACCATGCCGATCCCCATGAGCCATTTGTTGGTTTGAGTTGAAATGGCGCCGGAGAAAACGAGCATGGATGGCAGGAGCGTGAGGGCCAAACCGCTGATGGCGAGTATTCCGGTTAACGTTCTTTTCATGACAGGTTGGGTTTTAATTGTTTGGAAGGTTGGAACAGATAGCTCAGCCCGATGTATAAAACCACGGCGACAAACCAGCCGGGAAGGCCGAGGAAGAAGATCTCCACCCCGAAGGAAAAATTGATGAACAGGCAGGCGGCCAGGGTGAATATCCAGGTGCCGGCGGCTGCCCAGTTGATCCCGATGCCGGCTTTCTCGGCAAAGTCGCTTTTCAACCCCAGTCTCGGAAGTATATAAAAATCGATGAAGATCACTGCTCCCATGGGCATCAGCACCAGGCCATAAAGGGCGACGAAATCGAGCAGCCGCATCACCAGTGCCGGAAAACAGGCGGCAGTTGTAGTGACCAGGCCGACGATCAGCGTTACTTTCCACGTTTTCGAGTTGGGGATGATCGCCTGTACGGCCAGGCCCGCCCGGTAGATCGTCGGGTTGGCCGTCGTCCAGCCGGCAATGATCACACAGAAAGCCCCGGTGATGCCGGCGGCATAGTAAGCAATGGGGCCGGGCGCGAATTCCAGGCTGTTCTGGCTTTTTTGCAGGAAAACGGCGTACAGGATACCGGAGGCCAGCCATGCAAAATAATGGCCGACGTACATGCCGCCGGCGGAAGTAAACCCTGCTTTCCAGCTTTTGGCATACCGGAAGATGGACAGGTCCGCCATCCCGATGTGCATGGCCATATTGCAGAACCAGGCAAAGAACATGACGTGCCAGAAGGTAAATTTGGACTGGCCTTCCAGAGGCACTCCCGTCCATATTTTCGATTCAGCTGCCGGCCAGAAGTCTGCAATACTTTTGACGCCAAGTTCAGGCAATACGGCGATGGCAGCCGCCAGAAAAACGAGGATCATCCAGGGGGAAGCGATATTGGCGAAACGGGAGACCTGCTCGTAGCCCAGGGTGGCGACCAGGGTTGTCACGGTGCCCACCGCCAGGACGATTATGACCCATGACACGTGGGAGGGCAGCCAGTCGGTCAGTTTTGCCAGGGGAATGTCAAAGGGAATGCCCACCGCTGTGGCCGAAACGGCGATCATGGACCCGGCCAGGAAGCAGAACATCAGGGCGTTGACCAGATTGTAAACCACGGTGAGGTTCTTGCCGCAGATCTTTTCGAGCTTGTAGTACAGCGTGATGCGTTCCTTTACGGCGATGGGCGCGCAAAGGAAAGCCCAGCTCAGCACGGCGAGCAGGTTGCCGACGAGCAGGCCGAAGGCCAGGTCACCGGCGCTTGCCCCATGGGCGACAAATAGTGGGCCGATAACGAATTCGGTCCCGGCCGTATGTTCCCCGGCGTACATGCCCAGAAAGCTCCGCCAGCTCTTGTGCCTGGAAGCCGGAACAGGCTCTTTTTCATATTCCTGAACGCTTTTCAGGCGTGCGGTTAGTTTGTCGAGTATCATAGTCGTTGGTTTTTCTTTTTAGCCACTTGTAAGGGGCGGTTCCAGAACGACGGTCAGGCTGCGGGCTCCCTGTGCTCCGATGACCAGCGATTGTTCGATATCAGCCGTTTTGGAAGGCCCGGCAATGAACAGGCCGAAACCGGAAGCATCCACCTGTATCTGTTCATAGGCCTGGTGCATGTTGTGTACGATGGCAGCCTCATCCAGAAGGAGGAACAAATGCTGGGTAATGAAAGGAAGCACCCGGTGAATGCAGTCTTCTTCCGTCACCCAAATCGCGCCGTTTTCGGCTACGCCCAGCCGCCCGCTGATCACCGCTACGTCAACCGGCTCAAGTTCGGAAGGGGAGTGGATTGCACCCAGGGCGACGTTGGACTTTACACCTGGAATGGGCGAAGCTATACGCTTCGCGTCGGGGAAGCGGTTTTCGATGGCCGCCTGCAGGGCCCCGGGCCCGGAAGCCCGGATCACCTGCCCTCCTCCGGTTTCCACCATTGTGATGAAAGTGACAACCGGGGAGGCCTTACCTTCAGGAAAGGTAGGGATGGAGGGCAGTACCGCCCCGGTAGGTTTGTTCCTGCGAATGGCTGCCAGTATTTCGTTTTTGCTCATTTTTCAGTTTTTTTGTTTTGGTACCATTCCTTGAAACTCTGCCTGGGCGGTTGGGGCAATTCCCTGTCTCTGCCCCATTCATTGAAGCTGTTGTACAGGAAGGGGCGGGGCAGCTGCCGCAGGGCCCAGCGAGTGAGTTTGCCGAGTGAGTTGTACCAGCCCGGATTGCTTAACACTTTGCCTGCCCATTTCATGCCCTGCCTTTTTGCCGGGGGCAAATGGCCTTCTCTGACGATTACCTGCCTCCACCGGTAGAGTTGTTCGTGGATATTGATCTTGACCGGGCAGACATCAGAACAGGACCCGCAGAGCGTAGAGGCAAACGGCAGCCCGCTGTACTTTTTCAGGTCGATACCCGGGGTCAGGATAGAGCCGATGGGGCCGGGGATGGTATAGCCGTAGCTGTGCCCTCCGCTGCGGCGGTAGATCGGGCAGGTATTCATACAGGCGCCGCATCGGATGCATTTGAGGGAGTTGCGGAAGTCGGCCCTGCCCAGTTGGGTGGTGCGCCCGTTATCGACGATGACGATGTGCATCTCGCCGTTCACCTTTGGCCGGTGATAATGGGAAGTATAGATCGTTATGGGTTGCCCGGTTGCGCTGCGGGCCAGCAGGCGGGTGAAAATACCCAGGTGTTCGGCCCTGGGAATGATTTTTTCAATTCCCATGCAATGGATCTGTACCGGAGCGAGGTGTACTCCCATGTCTGCATTTCCCTCATTGGTGCATACCACCACGCCTCCCGTTTCGGCAACGGCAAAATTGACGCCCGTGATGGCGGCCCCTGCAGCCAGGAACTTCTGTCGCAGGTGCTGCCGGGCAGCTTCTGTTAGATATTGGGGGTCAGAGGCCCCTTTTTCAGTATGCAGCTTTTGGTGAAACAGTTCTCCGACCTCTTCCTTCTTCAGGTGAATGGCCGGCATAACGATATGGCTGGGCGGTTCTTCCTTGAGCTGAATGATCCGCTCTCCGAGGTCGGTATCCACCACTTCTACTCCTCTTTCTGTCAGGTATTCATTCAGGTGGCATTCTTCCGTCAGCATGGATTTGCTCTTTACCAGGCGCTGTACATTGTGTTTTTCCAGAATGCTGTGAACGATCCGGTTGTGCTCAGCCGCATCGGCCGCCCAGTGGACATGTACCCCGTTGCGCTGCGCATTGGCCTCGAATTGTTCGAGATACTGATCCAGGTGGGCAAGCACATTGTCTTTTACCTGAGAAGCCAGTTCCCGCAGTTGCTCCCACTCCGCAATGCTGTGGGCGGCTCTATCCCTTTTGGAGCGAACGAACCACAGCGCCTCATCGTGCCAGTCTGTACGGCTTTCATCCCTTATGAATTCCGCGGACTTCTGTGCATGTTCTTTCATAGCTGGGTTCCGTTTAGTATTTCAGCGATGTGTTTTACTTTCATCCCTTTATTCTGCCGCCGTAGAATGCCCTCCAGGTGCATCAGGCAGGACATATCGCCGGCGGTAATGACCTCCACTCCTTTGCTTTCATGGTCGGCGATGCGGTCTTTGCCCATCTTGGCTGAAATCGCCGGTTCGTTGATGGCAAAGGTGCCGCCAAACCCGCAGCATTCATCGGCCCGGGTTAGTTCCACCAGTTCGAGGCCATCGACCATGCGCAGCAGCGTATCCAGTTTAGAGCTGCTTTCCAGCACCCTCTCCGAACCCGTTCCCAGGCGGAGGCCTCTCAATCCGTGGCAGCTCTGGTGCAGGCCGACTTTGTGAGGAAAACGGCTGTCGAGCGATTTGATTTTCAGGATATCGAGGAGAAACTCGCTGAGGTCGAGGGTGTTTTTTCTGACTTTCCGAACTTCCTCCGTCTGCCCGATGATGTCGTAGTGTTTGCGGACGTGGTAAACACAGCTGCCGGAGGGGGCAACGATGTACTCATAGGTTTGAAACAATTCGACGAAATGATGGTAGGCCGCTACAGCATCCTCTTCACATCCGGTATTGGCCATAGGTTGGCCGCAGCAGGCCTGGCCGGTGGGGTATTCTACTTCGCAGCCCAGTTTTTCCAGCAATTCCAGGGTGGAAATGCCTACCTGGGGATAGAATTGGTCAATGTAACAGGGAATGAATAAACCTACTTTCACTGGTGGATGGCTTTTTGTTTCTGTAAAGCAAAGTTTTTCAGCAGGAAATCCGGCTCAATGGCCCGGTTGTGGACGGCCATGGCTGCTCCTAGAGCCGAACCGAGTGGAGACTCGGTTTTTATCAGTTCCTGTTTATTTAAACGCTGGGCCAGAAGCTGCAAAAATAGCTCGTTATCGACAAAGCCCCCGTCGATGTATATTTTTTTGATATCGGTATTTCCCCGGGCCAGATGTAATGTGGAGATCTGCAGTTCGGCCAGTTCTTTGATCAGTTGATGATAGGCTTCTTCGTAGGAAGTGAAGGTGCTTAGTTCGGTTTCTTTGCCTGAGGGTTTTTCATGCCCCGGCAGGTTGATGCTTTCCCAATGAAACACCGGTTCCTGTATCCGTTCCAGTTGTTCCAGTATTTTGGGGTTTGGTTTAACCTGCCGGTGGCTATCGTAGGGGCGCTGAAAGTGAACTGCAAGTTTTTTAACCCAGATCTTGTATTCGTTGCCCAGAAAAAGGCGGGCGGCTCTCACGGGCAATCCGTCCACGCGAAGATAGCTAAGGCAATCTTTGCGCAGGTCCTGAACACTCAGGTTATCCTGGCTGTAGGGGTTGAGGGTGATGCTCCAGGTGCCGGTGGAAATGAGCAGGAATGGTTCGGAATTGGCAATGATATAGGGCAGCAACGCGGCGGAACTGTCATGGATGCCCACGCCTACCTTAACCCTTTTTCCTTCAATGGTGGTTTCGAAAGCGGTTGTTGTGGGGTGGATTGGCGGCAGGAGCCGGCCGATATCCTCCTCATATACCCAGTGATGGTAATCTTTCCCCTGAAAATTCCAGATACCGGTATGGCAGCCTATGCTGGTGTATTCGCTGGCGTATTCCCCGGAGAATATAAAAGTACAATACTGGGGGAGGTGCAGCGACCGGTGTATGCGGGAATAGGCTTCCGGGCGCCGGTGTTTAAGCCAGTACAACTGCAACCCCGAGTTGAGCATGCCCATGGCCGGAGATGCAGTTTGAGCAGCCCATTCATCAGCTGGGCCGTAGCGTTCGAAAAAATCCGCCGACAGGCTTTCCGGGAAGGGTTTGAGGTAGTTGTAGAGTGGCGAAACCGGTTTTCCTTCCTGATCCAGGTGGACAAAAGATGCGCCGTAGGTAGAAAAATTGAGGCGCCGGATATCGAATTCAGGACGAGCGAAAGCCTGCCGGAAAGTAGCCTTCATCCAATCGGTGAGCTGGGCGAGGTTGTCACAGGGAAAGCCATCTTCATCCTCCATTTCTTCCATCCGGGTATAAGAACGGTAAACCTCCCTGAACTGCTCGTCAAAAATAAAGAACTTCTTGTTGGTCTTGCCGATGTCGAAGATTGCCGTATGTGTCATGTTGCCCCAGTTTCCTGAATCCGGTTTGATTTACGAATTACGGTTTACGATTTACGTCTATGATGGCTGGTGGGCATCCCTTTGGCACTTCGCCATCTGGTTTTACAGGCCGGTGGCCACTGTTTTCTCTCCCCTTTCCCGGACCAGCTGCCGGCGTACGCCCAGGTTGCGATACAACGCTAATGGGTCCAGGGCGCCTCCGCTTTGTAACCGGGCTTCACGAAGCAGAGGCCGCACATCCGTGCGGAAGGCATCCTGCAGGATCTCCTGGGCGCGGGTAGTGTCATTGCCGGCCTGTGCTTCTTCCAGGGCCCTGTTGTCCACCAGCAGCGCCTGAGCGTAGGCCAGGCGGATGGCTTCCAGGCTTTGGATGAGGTCTTCCAGCGGGTCTTTCACGTTGTGGCTGGCGTCGATCATCCAGGCCAGCGTGGGGTTGTTGGCCGTATTGTTATTCATGCCATATACCAGTTCATTAAAGATAAGAAAAAGCTGGTAGGGTTTAATGCTGCCCACGGTGAGGTCGTCGTCGCCGTATTTGCTGTCGTTGAAATGGAATCCGCCGAGTTTGCCTTTCATCATCAGGGTAGCTACGATCTGTTCGATGTTGGTATTGGGAAGGTGGTGGCCGAGGTCAACCAGGGTGTAGGCCCGCTCCCCGCATTCTGTTGCCAGCAGATAGGAAGTGCCCCAGTCCTGTATCACAGTGCTGTAGAAATTGGGTTCATAAGGTTTGTATTCGATGTACATCTTCCAGTCTGCCGGGAGGTGGCCGTAAATGGCCTTCAGGCTGTCCATGGTGCGCTGGAGCGCTCCCCGCAGATTATTCTGCCCGGGAAAGGAAGCGCCGTCGGCCAGCCATACGGTAATGCTTTTGGAGCCCAGCGCTTCGCCGGTTTCTATCACCTCCAGGTTGTGCCGGACAGCCTGTTCTCTGACGGCCTTGTCGGTATGGCAGAGAGAACCGTATTTATAGCTGTGCGCTTGTCCGTCCTGGTCCTGAAAGGTATTGGAATTGACTGCGTCAAAGGCGATTCCCAGGGAGGCGGCCCTTTCTTTTACTGCCTGTGCATCTTTGGGAATATCCCAGGGGATGTGGAGGGAAATGGCTCCTGCCGAGCGGGTAAGGGCGTGCAACAGGCCGATATCATCGATCTTTTGTTCCAGGTTGCCGGGCTCTCCGCCAATGGAAAAACGCCCGAACCGCGTACCGCCGGCGCCCAACGCCCAACTGGGAATGGCGATCTGAAGGGCTGCCAGTTGTTTAACCGCCTCTTCTGTTCTTACCCCTTTTTTGCTGAGTCGCTGCCGGAGAAAGCCGTAAGTTTCCCGATGTTCGTCCAGCCGCCTTTTATTGTGTTCACTGATATGAGATGCTTCAATGCGCATGGCCCTGTCAATTTAAAGTGGGCGGCACCCCTTTTAGATGCCGCCACAGCCCTAACCAAATAAAACCAAATAATGTATGAAACTGCTCTTAAATTGCTGTTAGCTGTTAGCTGTTAGCTGTTAGCTGTTAGCTGTTGGCGGATGATTGTGCGAATTGCAAACCGCCATTCTTTTCCTTACCGGACGAAAGCCGGTGCTATTCCTCCATCAACGTTGATGATATTTCCCGTACTTTTATTCAGGATGGCAACCAGGGCGAATACTCCATTGGCAATATCTTCAGGAAGGATGATCTCATTCATGAGGTTGCGTTTGGCATAGTGAGCCGGCAGATCTTCCACCTTTATGCCATAGGCTTTGGCGCGGCCTTCCGCCCATTCCCCCTCCCATATCTTACTGCCGACGATGACGCCGTCCGGGTTGACGGTGTTGACGCGGATCTTCTCCTGGCCCAGTTCTGCCGCGAGTAGGCGTGACATGTGCTGCTGGGCGGCTTTGGCCGTGCCGTAGGCTATGTTATTGGGCCCTGCCACCAGGCCGTTTTTGCTGGCTATGTTGATGATGTCTCCGCCGAAGCCCTGTTTTCGCATCACTTCCACCCCTTCTTTGGCCATCAGGAACTGGCCTTTGGCCAGCACATCCTGCAGGAGGTTCCAGTCTTTCAGGGCCGTATCTTCCAGCGATTTTGAAATGGCCAGCCCGGCGCTGTGCACTATAATATCGACACCGCCGAATTCCAGGCATGCCTTTTCGAAGGCCTCCTCTACAGATGAAGCGCTGGTGACATCACAAACCGCATAGGTGGAGACATCCCTTGCATAGGTGCCGTTTGCCGCTTTGACCCGGCCTTCATCAACATCGGTAAGCACCACATTTGCTCCCTCTGCTGCCAGTTTATCGGCGATGGCCTTGCCGATGCCTCCTCCGGCTCCGGTGATGATGGCAACCCGCCGGGAGAGGGGCTTTTCAGGTGGTTGCCGCTGGAGCTTGGCTTCCTCCAGCAACCAGTATTCGATATTGAAGGCCTCCTGCCGGGCCAGGGCGGTGTATTCCGAGATGGCCTCGGCCCCGCGCATTACATTGATGGCGTTGATGTAGAACTCACTGGCCACTCTCGCCGTTTGCTTGTCTTTTGAAAAGGTGAACATGCCCACTCCGGGGTAGAGGATGACTACCGGGTTCGGGTCGCGCATTGCGGGGCTGTTCGGGTGTTTACAGTTTTCGTAATATTCGGTGTACGCATTGCGGTATTGCTCAAACTGCGGTTCGATCTTTTCTTTGACAGCTTTATAATCTGTCAGCCCGGCATCGGGGGGCAGGCTCAGCACCAGCGGCATGATCTTGGTGCGCAGGAAGTGGTCCGGGCAGGAAGTGCCCAGGGGAGCAAGTTTTGGCAGGTCCTTGCTGTTGATGAATTCAAGCACCCTGCTGTCATCCGTAAAATGGCCGACCATTTTTTTGTAGCTCGAGCACAAGCCTCTCAGGACCGGGGCTATCTTTGCCGCCTGCTTCTTTCGGCTGTTTTCCGGCAGGCTTTCCCGTATCTGTCCGCCAAAGACGGGGCGTTCGTTGCCCAGGCGGCTTTCGATGTACTGAGAAGCCTGTTCAATAACCTCCAGGCTGTTGATATAGCACTCAAAAGAAGTTGCTCCCCAGGTGAATAACCCATGGCTGCCAAGTACGATGCCGCGAATACCGGGGTTTTCTTTCAGGCATTGCTCCAGTTGCAGGCCCAGGTCGAATCCGGGGCGTTGCCAGGGCAGCCAGCCCATTGTGTCTCCCCAGATCTCCCGGGTGATCTCCCTGCTGTCTTTGGCTGCCGCCACGGCGATCAGCGCATCGGGGTGCAGGTGGTCGATATGTCTGAAGGGGAGCATTCCGTGCAGGGGAGTATCGATGGAAGGAGCCCGGCTGTCGAGGTCGTAGATGCAATGGTTGAAAAGGGCTACCATCTCATCTTCATATTCCAGGCCGCGGTAAACCTGTTTCAGCGAACGAAGCCGATCGACATAAAGGCCCGCAATTCCCTTACGAGTGAGGGTGCCGATATCTCCTCCTGAGCCTTTAACCCACATGACCTCCACTTTTTCTCCGGTTAGGGGGTCCTTCTCTATGGTTTTACAGCTTGTGTTGCCTCCTCCGAAGTTGGTAATGCGAAGGTCGGCGCCCAGGATATTGGATCTGTAGAGAAAAAGAGCCACCTCATCTCCTTCCAATTCCGCTGCTTTTTTTTCGTCCCATAAATATTTGACGTGTTTAAAGGCTTTGACTTTCATTGTGAATATTTTAATGCTTGAATCAAACAGGCGGTAGTCAAATCTAGGTCAAAGTTTTCGGACTTCCATTCTGTACTATGCTGCCTTACTTCAAAAAGTGTTCTGTACTATTCTGTAGTGAATTTTGCGCAGGTCTTGTTAAATCTGGAATTGTGGGCATTGATACAATTGTTTATTTTTATGGACACAATAGCAAATCTTATTGCCCTTTTTAAGCAGCATGCCAAATAAAACTTGTGGACAGTATGAGTTGTATCGTCAAGATAAATGAATATTCCAAGACTCCAAAGTACAAGCAGATCATCAACTCCATCATTTCGGGGGTGGAAAAGGAAGCAGTAAAAGTTGGCGACCAGTTGCCTTCCGTCAACAGCCTGCTCATCAAGTTTGACATCTCCCGGGATACCATCGTCAAAGCCTATGAACATCTGAAGGAAATCGGTATTATCGATTCCATTCCCGGAAAGGGGTACTATATCAAAAGCACCAATTTCCGGCAGAAGGCAAAAGTATTTCTTTTGTTCAACAAACTCAGCGTTCACAAAAAGATCATTTATGATGCTTTTTCACAGACGCTGGGAGACCAGGCGGCTATTGACTTTTTCATTTATAACAATGATTTCCGGCTATTTAAGAATATCATTCTCGACCACAAGGATGGCAACTATACTCATTTTGTCATCATCCCCCATTTCCTGGAGGGGGGAGAGCACGCCTGTGAGTTCATCAACCAGTTGCCCAAGCACAAACTGGTGATCCTGGACAAAAAACTGAGCGACATCAGTGGGGAGTATGCCGTTGTTTATCAGGATTTTGAAGATGACATTTACAGGGTATTGACAGAGGCCCTTCCTCTGCTGGAAAAATACCGGAAACTCAAGATTATCTTTCCTCCTTACAGTTACCATCCCAAAGAAATCCTGGCCGGTTTCGAGAAGTTTTGTACTGAATATGCCTTTGACCATGCCATCGTCAATGACATCTCCCGGGAGAAGATTCAGAAAAATGAAGTTTACATCAACCTGATGGAGGATGACCTCGTCACCCTGATCAAACGGATAAAGCACCTGGGCATGAAAGTTGGCGAAGAAGTGGGCATCATTTCTTATAATGAAACTCCGCTCAAAGAGATCCTGCTGGACGGCATCACCATAATCTCCACGGATTTTCAGCAATTGGGAGAGACAGCCGCCAGGCTCATACTGGATAATGAAAAAAAGCACATCGCCAACCCCTTCCGGCTGGTCGTCAGAAATTCTTTGTAAAAAGCCTTGTAACAGGGCGTTCCATGTTGCCTGTTGCCTGTTATTTGTTGCTTGTCCTTTTAAAGACTCCTGGTCTCTCCGGAACCAGCACCCCGTGTTGTAGCCCCAACAACCAACAACCGGCAACTTTTCCAGAATAGTACAGAACAGTTTTTCCCTGAATACAGAATGGTGCGGAATAGTTATGAAAGCTTCGTCTGTTACTTTTGATTAGAATAATATTTTGAGAGGGCGCTGATACGCCAAATGATAGTCAGTTTTTTTGAACCAAACTGGGGTTTATTTATAAGGGAGTTTACCCATAGCGATACTTTACACTTCAACGTATTGGAGTCCATTTCACATCAGACAAACAAAAAGTTTAGTTTATGAATCCGATCACTAGAACTTTAAGCAGGCCACGCATGTATATGGCCATCGGGCTATTCCTGTTTGCTGTGCAGACAGGATGGAGCCAGCGCACCGTCACAGGAACGGTATTAGATGCAGAAACGAACGAGCCTCTCATCGGGGCCAACGTACTGGTGGAGGGTACAACAACCGGTACGATTACTGATTTAGACGGCCATTTTTCCCTGGAAGTGCCCGAAGAAGCCACTGAATTGGTGGTTTCTTACACCGGCTACCAGTATGAGAATGTGTCGATCGAAGGGGTAAGCAACGTCGTTGTCAGCCTTAGTTCCGGCACCGTTCTGGACGAGGTAGTCGTCATCGGTTACGGCACCCAGAAGAGAGCGGACGTGACCAGCGCCATTTCCCGGTTCGAAGCCGAGAACCTGGATGAACGGCCGGTCGCCCGGATAGACCAGGCCCTGGTGGGGCAGCTGGCGGGCGTCCGAGTACAGCAAACCAGTGGTGTGCCCGGCGCCGGATTTCGCATTCAGGTCAGGGGCACCGGGTCCATAAATGCCAACAACCAGCCCTTGTATGTTATCGATGGCTTCCCGCTGGAGGTATCAGAACAGGATGCCAACGGAGGCTTCGGCACGGGGAACCCCCTGGACAATATCAACCCAAACGATATCGCCTCGATCGAGGTGCTGAAAGATGCTGCCGCCGCCGCTATCTATGGGTCCCGCGCTTCGAATGGCGTCGTACTCATTACCACCAAGGCCGGCCAATCGGGAAAGGCCCGGATCAACCTGAACGCCAGCTATGGTTTTCAGCAGACTGCCAAAAAACTGGACATCCTCAATGCCGAGGAATGGATCGACCGGGCCTCTGAAATGATCGATGACGCCTGGGTGGCTTCCGGTGAAGGCCGGACCCGTGACCAGACCTCTGCCGAACGCCTCGCTATTCTGGGAAGCTTTAACCGGGGGTTGATCAAGGACGACCGCTGGGCCATACCCGGCCATCCGGGGCTAACCTATATCGACTGGCAGGATGAACTGTTCCGCACCGGCGCGGTTCAGAACTACCAGCTTTCCGCATCGGGAGGAAATGATTATGTGAGGTACTATGTTTCAGGAGACTACCTGGATCAGGAAGGCATTGCCATTGGGGTAGGGTACAAACGGTACTCCGCCCGCGCCAATGTAGAGGTCAATGCCAGCGACAGGTTGAAGTTAGGGGTGAATATTTCACCCTCCTATTCCATCGCCAGTGACCCGGGCGTGGAAGGAAAAGACCAGCAGACTCATATTGTCGTAGGCATGGTGCCGGTTTCGGAAGATACCGTTGGTTTGGATGTTAATGTTGGTGACAATGCCCCCTATACCTGGGGAAACTCCCGCTCCAGCCCCATCCGGGTTGTTGAGAATACCATTGGAGACCGAAAGATATTCCGTACTCTGGGTACGGTGTATGCAGAATACAACCTGGTGGACAACCTGAATTTCAGGACGAGTTTCAACCTGGATAATGCCGATATGAATGACAAGAGTTACACACCTGCCTGGGTTACCCGCAACCGGACGGCAGGCGGGCGCTTCAACGGCTACCGGCGGCAGACTTTTGTCAACGAGAATACGCTTTCCTACAACCGCCTCTTCGGTGGGAAGCACGACTTCTCGGCCATCGCCGGTACTTCTTACAATACAACCAAATTCGACAGCTGGGACATTCGGGTGTCCGGTGGGTTCAACTCCGAAGTGATCACCACCCTCAATGCCGCCAATATCAATGCCGGTGCTACCAATACCAGAGAGACGAAGAACACGCTGATCTCTTACTTCGGCCGCCTTCAGTATAATTTTGACAACCGCTACCTGCTCGCCGCTTCTCTTCGCCGGGATGGTTCCTCTCGCTTCGGCCCGGAAACCAAGTGGGGTATTTTCCCCTCGGTATCTGCCGGCTGGAGAGTCTCTGAAGAGGCTTTCATGCAGAATGTGGACCTCATCAGCAGCCTGAAACTGAGAGGAAGCTGGGGCATTTCCGGAAACAACGGGATCGGCGATTATTCCCACGTTTCTGTGCTCAATTTTGCCAACTATTCCTTTGGCGGCGCCCTTGCTCCGGGGCAGGTGCCCGGCAACTTTGCCAACCCGAACCTGAGCTGGGAAGAATCGGAAACCATCGACGTCGGTTTTGACGTCGGTTTGTTTGACAACCGGATCTTTGCTTCCTTCGATTATTACACCAAGCGAAACCGGGACCTTCTGTTGAATATCCCGGTGCCTACCGCCATCGGCTTCTCCACGGCGCTGACCAATATAGGTGAGGTGCTGAACAAAGGATGGGAGGTGGAACTGAATACCCGCAACCTGACCGGGGAATTTTCCTGGACGACCGGCATCAACTTCAGCCACAACACCAACGAAGTGGTCCAGCTGGGCCCGGAAAATACGCCTATTCTCGGCGGCGCCTTTGACATTACCCACAATATCCTGATGGTGGGCGAACCGATGTACAGCATTTACGTCGTTCAAATGATCGGCATCCTCAGCCAGGAGGATATTGACGGCGGCGCAGCGCTTTACGGCAACCAACGGGAAGGAGACCCACAATACCTGGACGCCAACGGCGACGGAGTTATCTCTCCGGATGACCGCATCCTCTCCGGCCACCCGAACCCGGATTACATCTGGGGGGTTACCAATACCTTCAGCTACAAAGGTTTTGACCTCAGTTTCCTGATCCAGGGGCAATGGGGCGGCGTGATCTATTCCACCTTTGGCCGTGCAATGGACCGCACCGGACAGGGGTTTGTCGATAATGCTCTTGGCTTTTACCGCGACCGCTGGCGCTCGCCGGATAACCCGGGAGCCAGTGCCGGAGTTTCCGAACCCTTCGACAAATTTGACAAATATCGCGGAAAAGCCTCTTCCAGCTTCGGCCGCATCAAGAATACAGACTGGCTGTATAAGAATGACTACTGGCGTATTAGGAACATTACGCTGGGATACAACCTCGGTAATGTTTTCAAGAGCAATACCATCAAGGGAGCCCGGATCTACGCCACGGCGGAAAACTATTTCGGAGGAGATAAGTATGACGGAGGGTTCAACCCCGAAGCGGTCAATAACAGCGGGGACGACTACGGAGCATTCCCACTGGCTAAATCCGTCATTTTTGGTGTCAACTTCACATTCTGACCAACTTAAACTCAACTATGATGAAAAAGATATTCATAATCATATTTTCCGCATTCCTTCTGGGGGCCTGTGAGGAAGAACTCAACCTGGCGCCCATCTCGGAAGCGGGCAGCAACGGCTTTTACAATAATGCCGATGACTTTGAACAGGCCGTCAATGGGATCTACGCCACTTTCGGCGTTCAAAACAACGTGGACTACGCCAGCCAGTACGTCGTTCTGGGCGAATCCCGGTCCGACAACCTCTACACTCCCGGCGATGCTGGTGTGCGGGATTGGAACGCCATCAACAATTTCCAGAACACTCTTGCCACCCTCGGCACCATCCGGAATGTCTGGAATGTAACTTTCAACGGCATCATGCGGGCCAATACGGTATTGGACCAGTTGAAGGCAAAGCCCGCTGCCGTGGGGGATGCCGCCTTGAAATCGCGTTTTGAAGCAGAAGCCCGTTTTCTTCGCGCCTATTTTTACTTTGACCTTGTCAAATGGTTTGGGAAAGTGCCCATTTTTGAGACATTCGTGACGCCTACTGAGGCCCTGGCCATACCCCGCAGCCCGGCCGATGAGGTTTATAACCTGATTATTTCCGACCTCAACTTTGCGATCGACAACCTTCCGCAGTCCTATGGCGGCATCGATAAGGGCAGAGCGACTTCTCTGGCCGCAAAGGGGATACTGGCAAGGGTGTATATGACCCGCTCCGGGCCAAAGCTGCACCCCGACGGCCCCTGCCTGGGCAGTAATGAGTACGATCAGGCCCTCAGCCTGCTGAATGATATCATCAGCAGTGGCAAATTCTCGATGGTGGATGACTACGCCGCTATTTTTGAATATGACAATGAAGGCAATTCAGAGATCGTCTGGGACTTTCAGTTCATTACCGGCGGTGTGGGCGCCGGCGGCTACTTCCCCACCGAATATTACGATGAAGGCTGGGCACGGGTCAACCTTCCCTTCCCCGGCGGAAACCCCGGCGACGGGTCAAAGCGGATATCCGACAACCTGCTGAATTCCTACGAATCAGGGGACCTTCGCATGGAGCCCACTTTCCAGTTGGATTATGAAGCGGAGAACGGCGATATGGTCGATGCCCAGTTCTATGACAAGTTCATGGATGTGGACAAGGCCGGCGGCGATCGTTTCGACTGGTCGATCAACTATCCGGTACTGCGCTATACCGATGTTCTGATGTTGAAGGCAGAGTGTATCCTGCAGGGCGCATCCGGTTCGCAGGGCGATGTTGATGACATCGTAAACGCCGTGCGGGACAGAGCCGGGCTCGGGCCGGTTTCCAACGTCACGCTGGACATGCTGCTGGAGGAAAGAAGAAAAGAATTTGCCGGTGAGAATCTGCGTTGGGACGACCTGGTCAGGACCGGCAAGGTAATCGATGTAATGAATGCCTGGATCGCAGAGGAGGATTCCTCCGGGAAGATCAACCAGGTGATCAACGAATTTATCATCTACCCGATCCCCCAGGATCAGATGGATGTGAAAGAAGGATTGTACGAACAAAATCCAGGATATCTCTAGTGAGTGTTTTAGGTTGAAAGCAGTTCAATATTACCGATTATGTGCCGGGGCCTCACAAAGGCCCTGGCCTACTTTGAAAAAAAGGATATATGCAATACCTCCCTCCGAAATTTCTGTTGTTCTTTTCATTCCTGTTCCTTGTCCAGCCGTTGTTGTCTCAGACGGGAGTGGGCAACTATCGTTCCGGTTTCGAAAGGGCCGGGAATATCTTCCGTTTTTCCAATGATGGAGCTGACGTGCAGATAGAATTCTGCACCTCGTCTATGGTTCGTGCCCGCACCAGCTGGAGCCGGGATTTTGAGGACAATGAACCCTGGATGGTCGTTCGGTACGAATGGCCCGAAGTGCCGGTAAAAGCAGTTGAGGAAAAGGGGCGGTTCGTTTTGGAAACCAGTACCTTAAAAGTAATTGCCCACAAATCTCCCTTCTCTGTTGACATTTATTCCTCCGATGGTGAGCTGTTGTCTTCTGAATCCTGGAATACCGCAGCGGGAGGAGCAAAAAGGGAAGGCGATGCCGTATTGTGCCGAAAGCAGATGGGCCTCGACGAGCATTTTTTTGGCTTTGGTGAAAGAATGGATTTTGTGGACCAGCGTGACAAGCTGGTAAAGCTCAACGTTGGCCGGGGCACCGGCAGGCCCCACATCATCGGGGCGTACAATGTACTGAAAGCCAATTACTGCCCGGTGCCCTTTTTCATGAGCACGCGGGGTTACGGCATATTTATGCACAATTCCTTTGCCACCGAATGGGATATGGGGGCCACCGAACCCGGTTCCTATAGTTTTAAGGCAAAACATGGGGAGTTGGACTATTATTTCATTTACGGGCCGAAATTCCCCGCTATCCTGGATCAATATACTGGCCTCACCGGCAAGGCTCCGCTCATGCCATTATTTGCTCTGGGGTTACAGGTGGGCACCTATAGCGGCGGCACCTGGGGCCACGAGGAACTAACCTCTACGGATTACGTGGTCAACCTGGTTCGCAAATTCCGGGAAATGGGCATCCCGCTGGATATCCTGCACCTCGATTCCACCTGGCGCGTTTTCGGCAGGAACGGAGGCAAAGGGGCTACGACTTTTGAATGGCGGGAGACCTTCAAAAACCCCGGCGCTATGTTCGACAGCCTGTACGCGATGCACATCAACCTTGCCGGCGTGCACATTCGCCCCCGTTTTGACAACGGCAACAAACTCAACCTTCTGGACCAGGCCCGGCAACTGGGATATACCTATCCGGAGGCTGACAACCCCGGAGAATTCGTCAATTTCTTCGATCAGGACGCAGTGGACTGGTGGTGGGAGAACGGGGTTATGAAAGTCGCCGAGCTTGGCGCCCGTTTCGTGAAAACGGATGAAGGAAGCGCCTTTGGCCATGAAGCCAATGAAAGCGATAAGGTGGGCCCCACCGGCCTGCAGGCGGAAAGGCTGCACAATGTCTTTCCCATCGCTTATGCCAAAGCCCCTTATGAAAAATTTATGGCCTTTAACGGCATCCGTGGAATGAACCATACCCGGGAAGGCTATGCCGGCATACAACGATACCCCTTTATCTTTGCCGGCGACTGGCCCAGTGAATGGCAGTATTTTGCACCGGTTATCAAGGCGGGGTTGAACATTGGCCTTTCCGGCGTAGGTAACTGGGCGCACTGTATGGGCGGCTTTGAGCACGATGCCGACCCCGAACTCTACATCCGGTGGTGCCAGTTTGGCCTGCTGAGCCCGGTGGCCCACCTGTTCGGTATGGATCATCCTGGCTACAAGGAACCCTGGAATTACGGGGATGAAGCCCTGAAGATATTCAAAAAATATGCCTTATTCCGCTACCGGCTGATCCCTTACCTCTACAGCCATTCCTACGAAATGTACCGCACCGGAATGCCGCTTATGCGGGCGCTGGCACTGGAGTATCAGGATGATGAGAATGTTTACGGCATTGCCGATCAGTACCTGCTCGGCAGCCAGATGATGGTGTGTCCGGTAACCGTAAAAGGCGCTCAGACCCGGGTGGTCTATCTGCCTGAAGGCGCCTGGTTCGATTATTATACGGGAAAGCGGTATGAAGGCAAACAGTACCTGCAGGTGCTGACTCCTCTCGATGAAATACCGATCCTGGTAAAAGGTGGGGCAATCATCCCCATGCAGGAACCCATGAATTACATCGGAGAAAAGCCGGTGGATCACCTTACCCTGGAGATCTTTCCGCACGGAGCCTCTGGTTTCACTCTTTACGATGACGATGGCAAAAGCCTGGATTATCAGGATGGAGCGTATTCCCTCACCCGTATTGATTGCGAAGAAACAGAGAAGGGCATCACCATTCAGGTCAATGCTCCGGAAGGAAAATACGAGGTTCCGGAAAGGTCTTATCTCCTTAAAATTCACACCGAAAAAGCTCCGGGGGCAATAACTGCCAATGGTGGAAAACTGGCGGCCCTTCCCGATGTAGCCAGCCTGGAAAGTGATTCGGGTGGCCCCGGCTGGTTTTATGACCAGAAAATGAAAGTGCTGTATGTCAGGCCCGGAGGAAGTAGCTTGTCGGATACCGGGGTCGAAATTGAATAGGCAGGGGGTTTAAGGCTCAGAAAAAACGAAAGAATGTACAGAAATGCTTTCAAGATGAAGCTAAGGCCCGGTTTCGAAGCCGAATACAAAAAGCGGCACGACGAGATCTGGCCGGAACTGGAAAGCCTGCTTTCAGAAGCGGGCATCAGCGACTACTCCATTTTTCTGGACGAAGAAACCCATACCCTTTTTGCGGTCCAGAAACTGGCCGATGATTTTGACGAAGCCCTGGTCCCCAGTCACCCCATCGTAAAAAAATGGTGGGCCTACATGGCGGATATTATGGAAACCAACCCCGATAATTCGCCTCTGGCTATATCTCTTAAAGAAGTTTTTCACATGGATTAATTTAACCCCGGCACGTAGCGGTGCGCTATGCCTTCAACAACAACCCGGTCAATCCCAATCTGTCGAACGAAACCTGCCTGCCGGCAACTCCGTTCCGGACAGATGACTGGCCGGGGCCGACGGCGGGAAAGAGGTAAACCGGCCCTTTGCATGGCGAAATTGAAATTACAATGTATCTGCTTCGCCCGGGCGTTTCGCTTTAAAAATTTTCTGGTGGGGAAAATGAAAAACTTCAAAGGTTTTCACGGAAATATTTTTTGCTTTTCAACAATAAAAGGCACATGAAAAAACGAGAACTGATTATAGCTATTTTTTTCTTCTTTCCAGCTTTTAACCTTCTTACCGCCCAGGTGCCGGTGCTGGAAACCGGAGGACAGAAAATGCCCCCGGAGTGGATCGATAAGGACACGGGCCACCGGGTGAAGCGGATCACCAACCGGGAAGGGGAGAGCCGAAGCTTCTATTTTCACAACAACCCCTTTGTAAAAACGCCTGACGGCAAAGAGGATCTTATGGTATTTTACGGCTCAACCGACAATGGAAGGCAGTTCTTTGTAGTCAACCTGCAGACGCTGGAGATCCGGCAGCTGACCGACAGCCCCGGCCGCAAATCGGGAGAGATCGTTGCCGACAAGCGCCGGGAGGTATTTTATCAGATGCAGGACAGTGTCTTTGCCACCCATATCGATAAAGGCTCTACCCGGCTGGTTTATGTGTTTCCCGAAGATTTTAAAGCGGGCATCACGACGCTAAATGCCGATGAAACAAAACTGGCGGGCACCTGGGCCGGGCCGGAGAAGCGCGCCATCTATGAAAAATACCCCAAAAAGGGAGATTACTTCGAACGGATCTTCGAGGCGAAGATCCCGCATACCCTGTTTACCGTCAATATCGAAACCGGTGTACTGGAGAAGATCCATACCGAAAACACCTGGCTCGGGCACATTCAGTTCTCCACCACTGACCCGGATTTGCTGATGTTCTGCCACGAAGGCCCCTGGCACGAGGTGGACCGGATCTGGAATATCAATATTAAGACAAATGAGGTGAAAAAGATCCATGAACGGACCGTATATCGGGAAATTGCCGGCCATGAATTCTGGAGCTGGGATGGAAAAACCATCTGGTATGACCTGCAGGTCCCCAGAGGGGAAACGTTCTTCCTGGCTGGTTACAATATCGAGACCGGCGAGAAAACGCGCTATCAGATGGACCGTAACGAATGGTCCATCCACTTCAATATCTCTCCCGATCAGAGGCTTTTCTGCGGCGATGGAGGTGATCCTACTCAGGTTGCAAAGGCTGAAGATGCCAGGTGGATCTATCTTTTCAAACCACAAAAAGGGCGGCTGGAATCCGAGCGCCTCGTCAACATGAAGCATCACGGCTACCGCCCCCTGGAGCCCAATGTCCATTTCTCACCGGATGGCAAATGGATCATCTTCCGAGCCGATTTTGAAGGGGAATGTCAGGTGTATGCAGTGGAGATAGAAAAGAACAGGTGAATGGAGAGCTCTTAGCGGTATTCGCTATTCTCTAAATGCCAACAGCTAACCGCCAACCGCAGGATCTACTCCATTCTCTGCAACTCCCGCGCCGGCATCCATCGTCCGGTCAGCCTGGATACCCCGATGATAGCCACCAGCCCGCTTACCATGGCCAGCGTCCGGAAAGGGAACAGGACAACCCCGTCTTCGATCATGGGGTAGGGTAGTAGAATGGGCAACCCCAGGGTGGCGTCTCCACCGCCAAAACGCAGTACAATAGCAACCAGAAAACCGGCAAGAGCTCCGTAGGTATTTGCTTTGGGGTCGAACAGCGCGCAAACCAGAGGAGGAAACAGGAGGCAATAGACGAAATCGCTGCATAGGAACCACAGTTCATAAACACTACGTACCTGCAATGCCAGCAGCGTCGCGGCTATACCAACGATCCAGATGATCCGCTTTATGAGCCGGGAAAGCTGAACCGCCTCTACTTTTGGCCTGAACAACGGCCGGTAAACATTCCACCCCGCCATGGACGATGCCGAGAGAATAGAAGAGTCTGCCGAAGACATTACTGCGGCAGCAATGGCGCCCAGCCCCAGGATAGCAACCCAGCCCGGAGTCATATAACGAACAACCCAGGGTAGGGTAGAGGCGGCATCGGGTGGGGCCTCGGCCTGCAAAGCGCCCCAGTCGGCTACCGTTCCGGCAATGCCGATCAGGGCGGCGGGTATGGCGGCTATCAGGCAGATCACTCCAGCCATTACGGAAAGCCGGACCGCCGTTTTTTCATCTTTGGAAGCCAGTACACGCTGAAAATAGACCTGCCAGGCGATGCCGCCAAAAGTGAGCAGCAGGGCATAGTCCCACCAGTTCCAGTAGTAGCTTCCCAGGGCTTCCCGGCTGGGCAGCAGGCTGGCGGCCGGCCCGTAGAGGCTCTGGTAGCTTTGCCAGGCGCTTTCCCATCCTCCCGCCTGGGCGAGAGCAAACGGCACAACCATAAAAAGCCCGCCCAGCAACAGGAACAATTGTACAAAGTCGGTAAGCGCAACCGACCATAAACCTCCCAGCGCAGTATAGGCAATCGTGATGGCTGCCGACAAGACAATAGAAGTGGTAGTGTCCAGCCCTACGATGGTGCCGAAAGTGGTGCCCAGAGCCGTCAGTATGGCGGCAGTCCAGAATATTTCTCCGGTGAGGGCCGGCAGGAAGAGCAGGGCGGCCATGCGCTTGCCGAAACGCTGCTCCAGCGGGTCGAGCATGGTCTGAAATTGATAGCGCCTCATCCGGCGGGCGAAGAACAGGCCTCCGATGATCAGGCTGAGCGCATACCCCCAGGGGGCCTGTACCCACACCAGGCCGGAACTGGCGGCATACTCCGCCGTCCCGTTAATGTAGCCTCCCCCGACCCAGGTGGCGCTCATGGTGGATATGGCAATCCACAAGGGAAGCTGCCTCCCGGCCAGCAGAAAACCTTCAGGGCTTTCACTTTGCCGCAGAGTAGCCGCGTAGGCGCCGGTAAGAAAAATGAGGGTGTAAAATACCATCATGGAGAAGAAAGAAGGCCAGTTCACCGGTTCTTTGGTGAAGAAGAATAGGTAAAGCCCCACCAGCACCAGCATGGCCATCAGGCCCATGGTCGGGAATAGGATCTGCCGGATCTTGTTTTTGGAGGTTGTTGGTTCCATCGATGGCGGAAAATAGGCAAATCTGCCCTATTTTTGCCGGAGAAGCTGATTTTTTCCCAAACCGCAAAACGAAACTGAAACCAGCCGATTATGGTGTCATCTGCCTCTTCAACTCTCGAAAAAACCCTGGCCTGGAGCGTTCATATATTTACCGCTTCTGGTGTGCTCACCGTTTTTATGGCCATTCTGGCCGTCAGTGCACACAATTTCCGCACTGCCATGTTCTGGTTGCTGGGGGCTCTGCTGATCGACGGCATTGACGGGACCCTGGCGCGACTCTTCCGGGTATCGGAAGTGCTGCCCAACGTCAGTGGTAAGAATATCGATTTTGTCATCGACTTCGCTTCCTATGCTATTGTGCCGGCTTACATGATCTATGAGTCCGGACTGATGGAAGGCCCCTGGAACCTTGCCGCCACGTTTCTCATCCTTCTGGTTTCGGCGGTTTACTACGGAAAGGAAGGGATGGTTTCTGATGATTATTACTTCGTCGGCTTTCCCGTCATGTGGAATATGGCGGCTTTTTACATGATTTTTGTCTTTCAGTGGGGGCATTGGGCCAACGTTGTGCTGGTTGGGGCGCTCTCCGTTCTGCATTTCGTTCCCATTAAGGTGGCCTACCCCAGTCGGACGGCACACTGGCGCTGGCCGACACTGGTGGTAACGGCTTTTTTCATCTTTATGGTTGTGGCCATCACTTTTTATTATCCGGAGAGTAAGGCCTGGCTGAATATCCTGGCGTGGAGTTGCCTTGCCTACTTCGCAGTATTTGCGCTGTGGGCAACCCTTAAGTCGAAATGAGGCGATGAACTTTAGAATTCCGGCTAATCCGGCCTTTCCTCATCAGCCAGTTCCTGTACGATGATGTCCGGATAATCCGCTTCCCGGTAGCCTTCAGGCGGCGCTGGAACTGTCTCGGCAGAGAAGATACTTTTGGTCCGGTTCTTCAGCAGGTGGAAGGTTTTCCGGCGCATGGACAGTTGGTTGTCTCCTTCACCGGCCATTTCGCGGATTCGGCCAGCGCGGAGTTGCGGGTCGTGCATGTGGGTCCGTACTCTTCTTTCCAGATATTTCTCCAGCAGCCGTTGTTCCTCTTCGTCGCTCCAGTTATCGACATTATCGAGGTCGAAACCGTCCAGCACATCCCCGACGGTGAAAAACACATCGACACCCCGGTTGACATTTTGGTCGATCAGCAGTGCGACGCCATATTCAGAATTGATCAGTTGAGCAAGGGTAAACCCTCTGAGCTTGTCTTTTTCCTTCCAGTAGAAATTGTTGAGCCGGCTGAGAGCGTGGCCGATTTCGACGGCCTGTATCCGCGGGTCCTGTCCGGCGTGCCAGAAGCGGAAGCCCCATTCCGGGCTGCGGAACTGTTCCTTCTGAGCCCGGGTGTGAACCGTTTTTCCTCCGAGGGTGATGAAGCCGTAGGTCGTTCCGGTCCGTTGTTCATCAACGTCGATCCCGAATTGGCCGAAGTATTGCTGAAAAGCTTCCGGCTCCTGTGTTTTTACTTTCAGCAGCAGGGCGGGCAGTTCTCCGTTTCCATCCCCGGTGCCCAGCGTCCATTGGAACATGCCGAAGCTGAGGAATGCCCGGTCCCAGGCATTGATGGCGTCCAGGTTGCCTTCATTGAGGGAGACGGCCAGGATGGCCTTTCGGGCGCTTTCACTCAGGCCGCTGTCATTGAAGTATTCGCCCCAGTGGGTTTCGATAAATTCACTGGGTTTTCGGCCGCCGTAATTGAAAAAACCGCCGAATTTCCCAAATCCGTAAAATTCTACCTCCAGTTCCTTGAAGCGGACCGTATGGGAAGTTACTTTTTTCCCTTTTTTCAGGTGTTCCCGGCTATGAATTTCCAGGCCGGAAGTGGTTGAAAAAGCCTCCGGCCCCGGGGAAGTACCGGCAGATTCTTCTTCAGAGGGGGGGTGTGTGGCCGGTTTAAAGGCCGATAATCCATCCCCGTAGAACCTGCTTATTTCTGCTAGCAACTTTTCGGCGAGCGGCGCCGGGAAGTTCTGGCCGTCATAAGGAATCTCATGCTGCCCGGCAAACGCCTTCATTGCCTGTGTCTCGTCATCGCCGGTGGCCCCCAATGCTTCCAGCAGGGGGGCAAGAGGATATTTTTCATTTCCATCCGGAGGGAAAATTTCGGTGAGTTTATCTTCCTCCAGCGCCAGGTTGAGTTGTTTTATGGTTTCCAAAAGGAGAAAGCGTTGCAGGATCATGGAGCCTACTTCCTGGCTGACCGTTAAGCCATCGCTTTCCAGCCCGTTTTTTGCCGCGAAGGCCTGTACAGCTGCAGTAGTGGCGCCGCCGTAGTCGCCATCGGCGCCATATTTATCCCACTTCAGTTCCTCCCCAAAGCCCATCTGGTAGAGCATCTGCTGCAGGGTTTTTACCGGGGCGCCCTTGGCATCTTTCTTAAGGGTTGATTCGGTTTTTTTTGTTTCGAGCAGGTTGGAAAAATTCTGGTGAAGTGCCATGTTTATCAGGGTTTAGCAAAGATGATGTCTGGATACAAATTAGGAAAAAATGGGGATTTCGCGCCAAAATCAGGATAAGGATGTTTTTGTGACTTATCAATTGATTGATAATCAGTTGTATATCGATTATTTATGGTGAGTTGCCCCATGTTTAGCTCCGGACAGGCGGGGGCCAACTGTCCCGGGGAATTAATCAAAAAGAGCCTAACTTGCCCAAGCCGGCACAGTGGCCAGGAGACTTGGAGTTCTCCTGGCCACTAAGGGCCGGCTTGAAGCTCTTGAAATCAACCTTTCCGCAAATTCCTTATCTTGCCCGCCTGACACCATACCGGCTATGAAAAACCATCTTTCCCTATATGCCTGGCTTTTCTCTGCGGCCTTCCTGCTGGCCGTCAACCTCCTTTACTATCCAAAGTGGAAGATTCCCGGCGCGGAAGCGGCCATCAGTTGGGATGTTTCCGGATACTATTTCTACCTGCCCGCCATATTCATTTACAAAGACCTGAAAAAGGTAGGCTTCCGGGAGGAAATTCACCGGAAATACCAGCCGGCGGGCAGCCCCTATCAGGCCTTTCAGCACGAGGACGGTAATTATGTGATGAAGTACAGCGCGGGTATGGCGGTTCAGTACTTGCCGTTTTTCCTGACGGCGCATGCACTGGCCAGGCTGCTGGGTTATCCTGCCGACGGCTTTTCCCGGCCCTATCAGGTGGCCATCAGCGTGGGGAGCGTGCTGATCGCTATCCTCGGATTGTGGTTTATACGTAAGGTGTTGCTCCGGTATTTTAAGGATGGGGCAGCGGCAGCCACCCTGCTGATCCTCGTGCTGGCGACAAACTACCTGGATTACACCGCCATCAACGGGCCGATGACGCACAATTATCTTTTCACCTTGTATGCTCTGTTGATCTGGCTGACGATCAAATTTTACGAACACCCGGCCTACTCCAAAGCGTTGGGCATCGGCCTTATCCTCGGCCTGGCGGCGCTCACCCGGCCAACGGAGATCATTTCGGCCCTGATTCCTATCCTGTGGGGCGTCGGCAGCGTGGCGCAGGCCAGGGAGCGGATGGCCTTCTTCGTTCGCCACTGGCCCAAACTTGCCCTGGCGGCGGCAGCCACCATTGCTGTCGGCAGCATACAACTGATCTATTGGAAATACGTCTCGGGCGACTGGATCGTTTACAGCTATCAGGAGCAGGGTTTCAGCTGGCTGAAGCCGCACATCCGCAACGGCCTGTTCAGCTATCGCGCCGGCTGGCTGATATATACCCCGGTGATGGGCTTTGCCCTGCTGGGGTTCATCACGCTCGCCCGGCAATACCGGCAGCTGTTTCCGGCTACCTTCCTGTTCACGCTGTTGTTTATCTATATCGCCTTTGCCTGGGACATCTGGTGGTACGGCGGCAGCCTGGGGCAGCGCTCCATGGTGCAGGCCTATGCCGTTCTCGCTCTTCCACTGGCAAGCTTTATAACCTGGGCCGGCCGCCGGGCATGGACGGCTTATTCCTTTGCCGCTTTATGCCTTTTTTTCGCCTACGCCAACCTCTGGTGGACCCATCAGGCCCATCTTGGCGGCCTGTTTGCTTCCGAGCAGATGAACCGGCCCTACTTCCAGCGTATTTTCCTGCGCAACCACGTGCCGGATGAGGTGCAAAAACTATTGGATACGGATGAGCTCTTTGAAGGAGAACGAAAGAATGTAAAACTGCTGAAGGAGGAAAATTTCGAATCTGACACCGCTACTTTCTACTGCCACTTACCGCCGATTGAGGGCGGCCATTCTATCTGCCTGGATGCCGAGCGGCAGTACAGCCCACCGGTGGAGGTTTCGCTATCTCCTGCCGATGGGGAGTGGGTACGCGCTGAGGCTGCCTTCCGCTGCGAGTACAAGGAGTGGAACATCTGGCAGATGACGCAGTTCATTGTACGCTTTGTCAATGGAGAGCAAGTGGTGAAGGAGCGTTCTATTCGCGTATATCGCTTCCTGGACAGTGGGGAAACCAAACGGCTGTATATAGACAGTGAGTTTCCCGAAGCGCCCTTCGATAAGGTGGTGGTTTTTTGCTGGAATGCGAACGGGAGCAAGCCGATCGTGGTGGATGAAGTGAGGGTGGAGGTGTTTGAGGATTAGGATGATGGGAAAAGATTTTAGGTATTTGCAATACTTGCAGGATAATAATTTAATAATTAAGTAAAACAAAGTATTTCATTTGAATTTAACTCGGTTTTCCTCATTTTAACCTTGCGTGTGCAAGAGACAGGAGTTCCCTAACTGGAACTCATCCATTTCTTAACACGTTAAACTTGCATTCATGGCGAGGAAGAAACACCGGGGCCGGTTTCAGGCACAGGGAGATGGGTTGGAAGAATCAGAGAGTTGGAACCAGGATGAGCCATTGACTAAAAAAGGAGGCTTAAGTTTGCTAAATAAACTGAAGTCTAAGCTAAGCTCCAAAGATAGGAAGATGCGGGAACAGCAATTTGAAGACGCTGAGCGTTTTATCAAAGGTGTAAAAGGAGGAATCCGGTCACCGGAACGGAAAACTTTCCAGGACCGAAAAACAAAAGATGTGCGAGTGGATATCGAAGTTTGGAGCGGATTTGCCTTCGTTGCAATAACATTTTTAATTTTAGTACTGTTATGGAAAATGCTATAAGCCATAGTGATATCCTGTTTCCTTCCTTTCTGAAGAATCAACGAGTATACAACCTTGCTGAAGCCTACTGGCGCCGCTTTTTCCATCGGCTCTTCGATCCAAAGGGCGTCCCTTTCCAAGAGTTTTACAATAAGCATTTTGCCAATGGCCAAAAGGAATACGATGCCAATCCCATCTTCGACGCTTACTTTCCCCTGCAGCATAAACTCGTCCGCATTATTCAGTTCTTTCCCGAGCCGGATGACTTGAGCCTCTCCGGTTGGATAGACCATTTCCCGGCTGCCGAACTGGATGAGAGTCAGCAACCTGATCCTGTTGATATTTCGCGAAAAAATGATCCCATTCCAGAGTTGGTACTGTCTCTGGCGATGACCAAAAAGGCTGTTGGCCAGGTGGAGGAACTCCTGCGACGCTGGGTGTTGGAAGATATTGGTGAAAGGGAGGTTAAGGGGTATTTGGATGAGTTGAGTGAGAGGGCTTGCTGAATTTTCGGCAGGTGATTTCAAACCATTTCACCCTGAGCCTGCCGAATGGACAGCCCTATAATCATTGCCAGGAGTACTAGCCAAGCCATCCCAACCCGAAATCCCTAAGGGCATGTAATCAAAAGCTCTGCATTCTTCCTACTCCAGCTCCACCACCAGGTCATCCTGCTCCACGAGCGTCTTCTCCTTCAGGTGCACCCGCTTTACTGTACCCGCCACCGGCGAGGTGATGGTGCTCTCCATCTTCATCGCCTCGATGATGAACAGTGGGGTATTGGCCTCCACCTCATCCCCTTCGTGGACCAGGATCTTGGAGATGCTGCCCTGCAGGGGTGAGCCCACCTCTTTCTCCGTTTCCGCCTTGCGATGGACAACGACATCAAGTTTCAGGTTGCGGTCGTGGACGGGGATGGAGCGGGTCTGTCCGTTGAGTTGGAAGAAGACCAGGCGGTTGCCCTGGAAGTCCGGCTCGGTAACGTTGAGGTACTTGATGAGCAGGTTCTTTCCAGCCGACAGGCTGACCAGGATCTCTTCGTTGAATTGAAGGCCGAAGAAAAAGGCCGGGCTGGGAAGGGCCCGTATCAGGCCGAACTGCTCATAGGCCTCGCGGTAGTCGCGATAGACCTTGGGATACAGCTTGTAGGACAGGAAATTGCGCATATCCAGGTGCTCGCCGAACTCTTTCCGGAAGGCCGGGTATTCCTTTTCGAAATCCACCGGTTCCAGATGGGCGTTGGGGCGGTCGGTGTAGGGCTTTTCGCCTTTGAGCACTATCTTTTGAATTTCCGGTGGAAAGCCGCCTTCTGCCTGCCCCAGGTCGCCCCGCATCAGGGCCTTGACGCTGTCGGGAAAGGAGAGTGTGTGGCCCCGTTCCAGGATATCCTCCCTGGTCAGGCCGTTGGAGGTCATGAACATGGCCATATCGCCCACCACTTTTGAGGAGGGAGTTACTTTCACAATATCTCCGAAAAGCTCATTGGCGATCTGGTAGTTCTTCTTGATGGTTTCGAATTGCTCTTCCAGCCCCAGAGAGCGAGCCTGGGGGCGCAGGTTGGAGTACTGGCCGCCGGGGATCTCGTTGTCATACACTTCGGCGGTGCCCGCCCGCAGCTCCGTCTCGAAAGGGTAGTAATACCGCCGGACCGATTCCCAGTAGTCTGAGAATTCGTTGAGGGATTGCAGGTCGACCGGATGTTCCCGTTCGTGTTGTTGCATCATGGCGACAACGGAGTTAAAGTTGGGCTGGGAAGTCAGGCCCGACATAGAACTGATAGCCACATCGACCACATCGACGCCCGCCTCGATGGCTTTGACATAGGTGGCCGCCTGAATGGAGGACGTATCGTGCGTATGTAAGTGTATGGGCGTATGGACGGTATTTTTGAGCTCAGTGACCAGCATTTCGGCGGCCATGGGCTTGAGCAGCCCTGCCATATCCTTGATGGCGATAATGTGGGCGCCCTCATCTTCCAGGCGTTTGGCCAGGTCCAGGTAGTATTGCAGGTTGTATTTGGGGTGGGAAGGGTTGGTAATGTCGCCGGTGTAACAGATGGCGGCTTCGGCCACGCTGTTAGTGCGCTCACGCACGGTGCGGATGCTCACCTTCATGGCCTCCACCCAGTTGAGGGAGTCGAAGATGCGGAAGATGTCGATGCCTGCCTCGGCAGCCTCTTCGATGAATTTGATGATGAGGTTGTCCGGATAGGCGGTATAGCCCACGGCGTTGGAGCCGCGCAGCAGCATCTGAAAGCAGATATTGGGAATGGCCTGGCGGAGGAATTCCAGCCGTTTCCACGGGCATTCCTTAAGGAAGCGCAGGGCTACGTCGAAAGTAGCGCCGCCCCAGACCTCCATGGAGAAAACATCGTCGGCATGGTGCAGGGCGAAGCTGCGCGCCACCTTCATCATATCGTAGGTGCGCATTCGGGTGGCCAGCAGCGACTGGTGGGCATCGCGGAAGGTAGTATCGGTATATTGAATGGGTTTATAATCCTTCAGCCACTTGGCGAAGCCTTCCGGGCCGAGTTCCTGCAGCTTCTGGCGGGTGCCGGGAGGGACGGGTGCATGGGGGGTATAGGCCGGTACTACCGGAGGCAGGAATTCGATGTCCGGGTCAAAATGTTTGACGTCGGGGTTGCCGTTGACGATGACATCGGCCAGATAGCGCAGCATTTTGGTGCCCCGGTCCTTCCAGTCGGGTGGGGTGACAAGCTGAGGGTTGTCCTTGATGAAATTGACCGTTGCTTTTCCATTCTGGAAGGTCTCGTGTTGCAGCAGGTTGAGCAGAAACCCAATGTTGGTCTTTACGCCGCGGATGCGGAACTCCCGAAGGGCGCGGTGCAGCCGCTGGGAAGCCCCTTTCTGGGTGCGCCCCCAGGCGGTGACCTTAACCAGGAGGCTGTCGAAAAAAGGCGAGATCTTGGCCCCTGGGAAAGCGCTCCCCGCATCGAGCCGTATGCCCATGCCGGAAGCGGAGCGGTAGGCAATGAGGGTGCCGTAGTCGGGCTGGAAATCGTTGCTGGGGTCCTCGGTGGTAACCCGGCACTGGATAGCTACCCCATGGCATTCGATGTCTTCCTGCCCGTGGATAAAGATGGTCTTGTGGCTGAGGGGGTAGCCCATGGCGATCAGGATCTGCGACCGCACCAGGTCGATTCCGGTGACCTCTTCGGTAACGGTGTGTTCCACCTGAATACGGGGGTTGACCTCGATGAAGTAGATGTTTTCATCTTTATCCACCAAAAATTCAACGGTTCCGGCGTTGTTGTAGCCTACTTCCCGGGCCAGGCTCAGGGCGTACCCGTAGAGCTTGTCTTTGGTCTTTTGTTTGAGGGTAATGGCGGGCGCTACTTCGACCACCTTCTGGAAGCGGCGCTGCACCGAGCAGTCGCGCTCGAAAAGGTGCACGATATTTCCATGCTGGTCGCCCAGGATCTGAACCTCGATATGCTTGGGATTTTCAATAAATTTTTCCAGGAAGACGGTATCGTCGCCAAAGGCCGTCTTTGCTTCCCTTCTCGCTTCGTTGTAAAAGCCTTTCAGGGCCTTTTCCTCCCGTACAACCCGCATGCCTCGCCCGCCGCCCCCGGCAGCCGCTTTAACCACTACCGGAAAGCCGATCTCTTTGGCCTCTTCCAGGGCGATATCGGCATCGGTGAGCGGCCGTTTGCTGTCCTCGATGATGGGGACCTTTACGCGCCGGGCCAGCACTTTGGCCGCTACCTTGTCGCCCAGTTCTTCCATGACCTCGGGCGCGGGGCCGACAAAAGCGATGCCTTCCTCCCGGCAACGCCGGGCGAATTGTACATTTTCCGAAAGAAAACCATATCCCGGGTGGATGGCATCCACCTTGTTCTCTTTAGCCACGGTAATGATTTCCTCAATGTCCAGATAGGGCTTCAGGGGTTCCTCATCTGCTCCGATCTGATAAGCTTCATCCGCTTTGTAGCGGTGCAGGGAATAACGGTCTTCCCAGGTATAAATGGCGACGGTGCGCAGGTTGAGTTCGGAAGCGGCGCGCAAAACGCGGATGGCGATCTCTCCCCGGTTGGCGACCATGAGTTTATTAAAACGCTTCTTCTTCGGTTGCATTCGTTATGGTGTGATTTGCCAGAAAATGAATTTGGCTCGTATTGGCAGGGAAAAAAGTGGGCGGGCAAAAGATACGCAACTGCAGGCAAATGGAAAAGGGACGGAAGAGATAAATGTGGGTTGACCGGCATCCTTCGGTACAACCTTACCTGCCATGGCGTGTTTTTAATGATAATATTACAATCCAAAATACCCTCCCTTCATGTCTAAACCCTCTATCCTTCCCTGGTTCGAGCGTTCCTTTCCCCAACAACTGGACCCCCGGCTATTACCTGCAATAATAGAGCGTCTTGCCGATGCTCCCCTGCGGCTCCGGGCAAAAGTGGCCAAACTGCCGGATGGCCTGCTCCGCCTCAACCCGGCAGGAAAGTGGTCCATTCAGGAACAAATCGGCCATTTGCTGGACCTGGAGCCGCTGTGGCAGGGGCGATGGGTGGATATCACCCACGGGGCCGAAACCATGCGGGAAGCAGGCCTGAGCAACCGGGCTACTCACGAGGCGGGGCATAACGATCGTCCATTGGGCCATTTGCTGGATGGATTTGAGCAGTTGCGCCGGGCAACCATAGCGCAACTGCTACAGTTTCGAACCAAAGACCTGTTGATGAGTTCCCTGCACCCCCGCCTGCGGCAACCCCTCAACGTCACCGGACTGGCCTTTTTCGTGGCCGAGCACGACGACCACCATCTTGCCCTGATGAGCCAGATAATGGAAGGGCACTGGCGATAAGCTTCGTAATGACAGGTAATACTTAATCAAAAAGATATTCAATATCACCCCGTGTAAAGGCAGTTTTTCCGGCATTTCCAATAATATCCTTCGCCAGCTGGGACTTTTTCTCCTGCAGCCGGAGGATCTTCTCCTCTATGCTGTCTTTGGTGATGAACTTGATGGCAATGACGTGTTTATCCTGGCCGATGCGGTGGGCGCGGGCAATGGCCTGCTGCTCGGTAGTGGGGTTCCACCAGGGGTCCAGGATGAAGACGTAGTCGGCGGCCGTCAGGTTTAGCCCCGTCCCGCCGGATTTGATCGAGATCAGGAATGGCTGTATGCCCGGGTTTTCGTGGAAAGCCCTGATGGCCTCCTCCCTTTGCCGGCTGTTCTGGCTGCCGGTGAGCCAGGCGTAGGGCAGGCCGTGGGACTCGAATTCCCTCCTGTATAGCTCCAGGTGTTTGACAAAAGAGCTGAAAATGAGAGCTTTGTGACCGCCTCTCCTGACTATGTTCCAGTGTTCCAGTACATCATTGAATTTACCGCTCTCCTTATCAAAACTATCTTCTGCCAGTTTGGGGTGGTTGGCCAGCTGTCGTAGTTTGGTCAGCGACTGCAGCACCTGAAACCGAAATTTGGGGTTGTCACCCTGGAAGTTATCCAGGAGAAAATTCCGGGCTGCTGATTTTTCCTTTTCGTACAGCCGCTTTTGTTCTTGCTCCATTTCGGAGTAGAACAGTTTGACGGTCAGTTCCGGCAGGTCTTTGGCCACTTCCTCTTTGGTTCGGCGCAGCAGATAGGGTGCTGCCAGCCGGCGCAGGCGGTTTTTCTTTTCCTCGTCCTGGTGTTTTTCGATAGGGGTGATGAACTCGCGTTTGAAAAAGTTGTAGCTGCCCAGCAGGTTGGGGTTGATGAACTGCATCTGCGCCCACAGGTCAGACAGGGAATTCTCGATGGGCGTGCCGCTGAGCGAGATCTTGTGGCGGGCCTCCAGTTGGTTGATCGCTTTGAACACCTTGCTGTCCTTGTTCTTGATCTGCTGGCTTTCATCCAGGATGATGTATTCGTATTCCAGCTGTTTCAGCAGCTCCACGTCGCGCAGGGCGGTCTGGTAGGTGGTCAGTATAACGTCGAAGCGTTGCAGCAGGCGCCGGTCATTGTACCGTTTGGGGCCGGTATGGCGGTAAACCTGCAGGGAGGGGGCGAACTTTTGCAGTTCGGCTTCCCAGTTGAACACCAGAGAGGCCGGCAGGATGATCAGGGCGTTGAGCGGCTTCAGGAAATCGTGGTCGGCGGGCGCTTCGAACAAGCCCAACTGACGGCTGCCGGACGCGGGGCCTTCCTGTTGTTCCCGCTTTTCTTTGGCATGGAGCAGGGCGGCGATGGTTTGCAGGGTCTTTCCCAGGCCCATATCGTCGGCCAGGCAGGCGCCGAGCTGGTTCTCATAGAGCTGGGCGAGCCACCTGGCGCCTTCCAACTGGTAGGGGCGCAATTTGGCCTTCAGCAGAGGGGAAGGGCTGAAGTCGTCCAGGCCTGTGCCTTCTTCCATTGCTTCCACTCCTTCTTCAATGCCGATCTCATCCAGCAAAGTATATTGGCTTTTGGCCAGCCGCAGGTGTTCTCCTTCTCTTTTGCCAAACTGGAAAATGCCCTTATAGCGGGCCATCCATTCTTCGGGAATGATGAAAACGGCGCCGTTGGGCAGTGGGTAGAACCGGTTGCCTTCCCGGATGTATTTCGCGAGGGCCGTAAAGGGAAAGGTGAATTCGCCTGCTGAAATCGTACCGTACAGGTCGAACCAGTCATTCTCCTGGTTCGTATTGAGCTCAAGAACAGGTTTACAGATTAAGGCCGGCCGGCCATCGATGGCCGGTTCAATTAGGGTAAAGCCGGCTGCCTCCAGTGCTGGCCGTTGTTCACCCAGCCATTCCAGAAGTGCGAATGCGCCTTCTTTGTTGCCCTGAGGCTGAAAGTAGCTGCCGGCTTCGTTCACCAGTCCGAACGCCCGGAGCTTCTCCACCATCAGTCCTTCTGCTTTGAAGTCCCTTGCAACCTGAAGGATGCGAATTTCTTCCTCACTATTAAACTCCAGGGTCGTGCGTTTGTCCTTTTTATCACTCCAGTTGAATAGGACACCCGGATATTGCATCCGCACCGAAAGTACCCACTGGTTGTTGAACAGGCCCTGTACGGGCTCCAGCAGGCAGCCCTGCAATTGGCCCTGCTGGGCCATTTCAAAACCCTCAGCTTCGATATCTGCCCGGGAGGCCACCTTGAGAATGAACTTCTGGAAATAGGTTTTGACCGCCTTTTTGGGGATGAACACCACTTCCTTTTTACGAAATGGCTTCACCATATTGCCGTTGATGTCCGCTGCCCGGTACAATTTGTAATCGACGAACAACCAGGCGGGGTTATTGGTAATGGGAATGACTTCCCGGGAATGAATGGGCCAGGCGCCCTCCTCATCGGCCAGTTGGAGCCGGTAGTGTACGCCATCTTCCTCCCGGGCGAAGTAGAGCCGGGGTTCCAGCGGATTATTCTGAAATTCCAGCAGAAAATCTTTGACGAGGACCTTCCGGTTAACCTCCCAGGTAAGCGGCAGCTGGTGTTCGGTGATGAGGCCAAGCAGCTCGTCGAGCAGCCGGTGGGAATGGTTGGCAATGGCACGCGCCAGTTCTTTGTCTTCCATCAGTACGGCCAGCTCCTTCGGTTTTCTTTTGGGAGGGTTGAAGTGCTTTTCCAAAGCTTTGGGCTGCAGTTTTTCAACGATCCGGAACAGGCGTTCCTGCACTGGGCCCAGGGACAACCCCAGGGCAGTTACCGTTTCCGGCAGGGCTTTTTGCAGAATATGCGTCAGCTCTCCGCTTTGCCCTCTACTAACGATATAGGCCATGGGAAGATAAAGCCCCTGTGCTGTGGGATAAAGGTCGTAAACGACTTCCAGTTCGGCCTGTTTGATTTGTTCGTTGAAGAGCTGCATGGAGTGGTGAATGTATGATGGTTGCCCTTCGACAAGCTCAGGGTAACACCTTCGACAAGCTCAGGGTGAAATGGTTTGATTGTTGGGGTTGAGCCTGCCGGGGGGCAAACATAAGGAAAAAAGAGGCGAAGGGCAAGATCTCACTTCCGGCTTTCTGGGGTTTTGAAAAAATGGGGATAGTTCAAATAAGTAGGTCTGCTTCATGCTAACTCCCTGGTTACCAGGCAGGAAAAAAACCAGGGGCCAGGAACAATGAACAGTCCCGAAAATGGATGGCCGAATTTGCACCCAAAACCTTACCTTTGCTGCCGTACCGGGTAGTAAGGAATTCTAAGCCAACGAAATGTGAATACTCTCGAGCAGCCATCCAAAATGCCTTTCTTTTCCCGTGAATCCGGGGGCGGCATTATCATCTTTATCCTGATGGTTGGCCTGTTAGCCCTTCGGTTCCCCGATTTTTTTCAGATGCCCAACAGCGGCGTCATCGAACCTTACGGAGATGGCTATAAGGTATATGCAGTGATGGAGTATCACGCTCGTTACGATACTTCCTATTCTCATTATCAGGGGATGAACTATCCTTACGGAGAGCATGTGATCCCCGCCGATGCCCAGCCTCTGCTCTCGAACACCATCAAGTTCATCAGCCGCCACTTTGTGGATGTCACCGGATATACCAGAGGGATTCTGCACTTTTCCCTGTTGTTTTCTATCCTGCTGTGTGCTTTTTTTCTGTTCAGGTTGCTCTACCGCCTGCAGGCCCCCGTGTGGTGGGCGGTGGCGGTTGCCATCGGCATTACCTGGTTGTCGCCCCAACTGCACCGGATGACCTCTCACTATGGACTGTCTCACGCTTCGGCGCTGGCCGTGGTCCTCTATTTTTTGCTGCGGCTGGATGAGAGCAGGAGCTGGAAGATGAGCGCCTGGATCGCAGTGGCAGTTTTTTGTTATTCCATGCTTCATTTTTACTTTTTTGCCATCCTTTCTTTTTTCATTTCGTTTTATTTTCTCTTCAGTTTCCTGAGGCGGCCCCGATGGCAGAAAATACCCCGTTATGCTTTTCATTACAGCATACAGGTACTTTTGCCCTTTACTTTCTTTTATTTCTGGATGTATTACGGCGACCCGGTTGAAGGCCGCACCAGCCAGCCCTGGGGCTTTTTTGTATTCCATTCTATATGGGAGGGCACATTCACCTCTCTTTTTCAGCCTCATTTCCAGTGGGTTGATGAACATCTGATCCGCATAGAACGGGCGCAATATGAGGGAGTAGCCTATGTAGGGATAGTGGCGGGCCTCGGGTCTCTGGTGCTGCTGTTTCGATGGCTGGCCGGTGGTTTTAAGAAGCCCATGGTCCGGGCCGGTGGTTCGCGCAACGGTTACCTGAACAAGATATTCTGGGCTTCAGTAGCGCTTCTCCTTTTTTCTTATGGTTATCCGTTTACCATACCCGGCCTGGAATGGCTGCTGGATTATGCCGGCCCCATCCGCCAGTTTCGGTCGGTGGGGCGGTTCAACTGGGCATTTTACTACGTTATCAACATAATTGTGTTTACCGAGCTCTGGCAATGGGCCAAAGGCCGGAACTGGAAGGTGGGCCTGGCCGTCCTGGCCCTGGCCCTGTTATATTTTGAGGCATACAACAGTATCTATGCGGTAAAGATCGACCTGGATAAAGTTCCGGAGCTGGAGCCGGGGAAACGCTATTCGGATATCGAAGGCATTGATTACCATGAATTCCAGGCCCTGCTCACTATTCCTTATTACAACGTAGGGTCGGACAACATCTGGTTTCACGGGGAGGGAGAGATCCTGCCCCGTTCGCTGACCCTTTCCACCCAAACGGGGCTGGCCACCACCAGCGCCATGCTGACCCGGACTTCTCTGGGACAGACCCTTCGGCAGGTGCAGCTCATTCTGGAGCCTTACCGCCAGCCGGCCATCTTAAGTGACTTTCCCAACAGAAAGCCGCTTTTGCTCATGGTGGCCAACCACCAGTACGAACAGCAAAAGGAGCGGTACGAGCACTTGCTGGAAGGCACCCAGTTGTTGTATGAAACCGATGCTTACCGCCTGCTCCGGCTGCCGCTTGCCGCTTTCCGGGAGCGCATTGAGGCCCGGGAGCGCAAAATTAAGAACACATTAATTACGGATACGCTTTCTCTGTATCCCCACGGCCCTTTTCTTTCCAGAGACAGCAACCTGACCTTTACTTACAATTCTTTTGACAGCCTGCGCACGGCTCACTATTATCAGGGCGGCGGCGGTGTACAAGGAGATGCGGAATCCGGTGTTGTAGCCTTTGACGGGCCCTTATCGGGGCAGGTGGCCCTGGGCTGGTACACCTTCTCCGTATGGATGAACCTCGGAGAAGACCTGCGCGCCCGGTCGGAAGCCCAGATCCTGGAATATCTGCCGGCGGATGAGCAGGAAGTTAGCCAGCAGCGGTATCACGTTTACGCTCATTTGAAGGCTCTGGATAAGGATGGCTGGGGCTTGCTGGAGTTTCGCTTTATTCCTCAAAGGGCGGATTCCCACATCCGCTTTACCATTCGCAACGAAGAGCTGAAAGGGCAGGCTCTATATCTGGACGAACTGCTCATCCGCCAGGAGGTGGATGAAATTTATCGGCGTACCGATAATTTTTTATGGAAAAACAACCGCTGGTTTCCTTTGAAAGGAGCGGATTGAATATCTTTTACCGAGAAAACCTGTGAAATGGACCTATTGATCAAAAACGCACGAATCATCGACCCGGACGGGCCTCACCACGGGCCGTCCAGAGACCTTCTCATTCGTGACGGGCGAATCGATGCAGTGGGTGAGGATATTGAAGCCTCAGGAGTGCCTCGTGTGGAGGGGGAACAACTGTGCGTTTCGGCAGGCTGGATGGATATAGGGGTACAGGCCGGTGACCCGGGCTTTGAACATCGCGAAAACCTCCGGAGCGCCGCTGCTGCTGCTGCTGCCGGCGGGTTTACCGCTATCGCCTGCCAGCCGAACACGGCCCCTGCTCTTCATTCCAAATCGGAGGTGCTGTATATCCTGAACAGCAGCCGGGGCCAATTGGTGGACTGTTACCCTATCGGCGCCATATCTATGGATTGTGCAGGCGGGGAGATCACCGAAATGATCGATATGCACAATGCGGGTGCGCTGGCCTTTTCTGATGGAAAGAAGCCTCTGCAACACGATGGTTTGATGATGCGCGCCCTGCTGTATGTCAAAGCGTTTGGCGGGCTGGTAATCAACCAGCCACTGGATCTGGAGATCGATAATGGCGGGCAGATGCACGAAGGAGAGGCATCCACCACTCTGGGGTTGCGGGGCATCCCGGCGATCGCTGAAGAGCTGATGGTGCAACGGGACCTGCACCTGTTGGAATATACCGGCAGCCGCCTTCATCTGGCCAATCTATCCACCGCCGGTTCGGTGGAGATGGTGCGCCAGGCCAAAAAGAAGGGGTTGCGGGTAACCGCTTCGGTATCGGTAATGAACCTCGCCTTTGAGGACACGGCAGTCAATACTTTTGATGCAGCCTATAAACTTATGCCCCCTCTTCGCAGCAAGGAAGACCGCGAGGCCATGAAGGCGGGAGTGCTCGATGGCACCATAGACATCATCAGCTCCAACCACATACCGTTGGAAGAAGAATTGAAGAAAAAGGAATTTTCCTACGCGGCATTTGGCGCTACGGGCCTCGAGGTTTGCTATGCGATTTGCCGGACTTATCTCAGTGACTGGCTGACAGATGAGGCTTTTGTTCGCCTGGCCGCCTATAACCCCCGGAAGCTCTTTGGACTGCCGGCGCCCGTTGTAAAAGAAGGTGAACCTGCTCAACTTACGGTTTTCAGCCCTGCCCTGCAATGGATGTACAGCAGGAATATAGTGAAGTCCCGTTCTTTCAACTCTCCCTTTCTGGATAAAGAGTTGACGGGCCGTGCTGTGGCGGTGATAAACAACGATCAATCGTTAATTATCGGACATCCATAGAAAAAGCTTGAACCCCCGGCAGTTTGTGGCCAAATTTGAAGTAATTTTTTCCAACTTTAAACCTTCCGTTATGAGTACATTGGATAATCCTAATGATTACATCGACCCTTCAAAAGTATCCGCCTGGCCTACTGCCAGCCGTTACGGGTTGCTGGCCGGCCTTGTCCTGATCGTCCTTGCTCTCATCGTCCATCTTACAGGTATGGTGGATTACACCAACCAAAGCGGGGGCTCCAACTGGATCGTCAACCTGCTGAACTGGGGCATTACTATCGCTGCTATCGTCCTGGCCGTGAAGCAACACCGCGATTCGGAACTCGGAGGCTTTATCTCCTTTGGGCGGAGTTTTAATGTAGGTTTTTTCGTGACGCTGGTCATTGCTGTGGTCTCTATGGTGTGGGGTTACGTATTTTTTGCATTTATCGAGCCCGGCCTTATTGAAGAGATCCTGGAGGCTTCCCGGGAACAGATGATCGAACAGCAGGGCATGAGTGAGGAACAGGCAGAACAAGGGCTGAAAATGATGAGCTGGATGTTCACGCCTTTTATGATGTCCCTGATGGGTGGTATTTTTTCCCTGATCGCCGGCATTATTTTTTCTTTGATCGTCGGAGCGATCATGAAGAAGGAACATCCCGCAAATGCGGCCTGACGAAAGCCACTTTTGCCCTGTTTTGTTCCATGAGATTTCTGCTATCTTTGCAGGCGCAAAATAGCAGAATTATGGCAGCATCCCGAGTGGCAGTAAAATACGGACTGATAGCAGGAGTAGGTACTGTAGCCTATTTCCTGCTATTTTATTTTATCAAAAAGGAACTGCTTTTCAACCCCTTCGTTTACTGGGCTTCTCTGGGGATCTGCCTGGCCCTGATGTGGAGTGCCATCCAGGAAGAGAAACGGTTTGCCGGAGCGCCTCCTGGAATACGGGCTTCCCTTCGCACCGCATTTCTGGTTTTTGTGATCGCCAACTTCATTTATTACGCCTTTTATTTCTTTCTTTACGGCTATGCCGACCCTGGGTTGGTGGATCTGCAGCGCGAAGTCATGAAAGAAAGCCTGGAGCAGTCGCGTAACCTTCTGAGTGAAGAACAAAGGGAACAAATGCTGGAGTCCCTGAAAGGAGATAAGCTCAATCCGACAGCGGGTAAAGTTTTCTTTACCTTTGCCCGCAGCCTCATCGGCGGCTTCGTTTTCTCTTTGGGAATGGCGGCTTTGTCCAGCCGGGAAGGAGGAATCGGTTGAAAGATGAGGAATGGCGCCAACATTTATCCCTTCTTTCGGTTATTCCGCATATCAATCCTTTGTTAATGGATATTTCGATCGTCATACCGTTGTACAACGAGGAAGAATCGCTTCCGGAACTCACGGACTGGATCCGCAGGGTGTTGGAGAAGGAAGGCCTTTCATACGAAATAATCATGGTCGATGACGGTAGCAAGGACAATTCCTGGAACGTGATCGAGCAGCTGGCCCGGAAGTTTCCTCAGGCCCGGGGTATTAAATTCCAGCGCAACTACGGCAAGTCGGCTGCCCTGAACACGGGTTTCCAGGCCAGCCGGGGAACAGTTGTAGCCACCATGGATGCCGACCTTCAGGACAGCCCCGAGGAACTGCCTGAACTCTACCGCATGATCGTCGAAGAGGGGTATGATATGGTTTCGGGATGGAAGAAAAAACGCAAGGACCCTCTGTTTTCCAAGAACATTCCGAGCAAATTTTACAACTGGACGGCCAGAAGGATGACGGGGATAAGGCTTCACGATTTCAACTGCGGGCTGAAGGCCTACCGTCGGGATGTAGTAAAAAGCATTGAGTTATATGGGGAAATGCACCGCTACATACCTGTGCTGGCCAAATGGGCCGGGTTCAGTAAAATAGGTGAAAAGGTGGTGGCGCATCAGGAACGGAAATACGGAACCACCAAATTCGGAATGGAACGTTTCATCCGCGGGCCACTCGACCTGATGTCCGTGATCTTCATCTCCAGGTTCAGCAAAAGGCCCATGCACTTTTTCGGCCCATTGGGCACCCTGATCTTTGCTCTTGGCTTTTTCGCCGCCGGCTACATCGGCATTAACAAATTATATCGCCTGAAGCACCACCTTCCGACCATTCTGGTGGCGGATAACCCCTATTTTTTCATTTCCCTGACCTGTATGATTATTGGCACTCTGTTGTTTGTCACCGGGTTTCTGGCCGAACTGGTTTCCCGCAACGCTCCTGACCGCAATCAGTATCTGATCGAGAAAAGGACAGAAAACCGGCAGGGTAAAAGCAAAAGCACTTAGTGCCTTTTGTATTTCATTTCTACGGATGTATCAAAGGCCGGGACGCACTACCAGGCTATGGCTTTGAATAAGAAGGGGCATATTTTTGAAAAAATGAATGAAACACATTATTTTTGAACGAATTGTGCCCAGGTTGTTCTTCGGGCAGGCCTTTGTATTATAATCTGGTTAGATGAAGCGGCTTTACTTGCTCCTGGCAGTTTTTCTGGCGGCAGTGAACATTCGCGCTCAGGGTGTCCTGGAGCAGCCGGTCACAATTGTGGGAAAAGGGATGCTGCTGGAAGAAGCTCTCTATCAACTCGCCGACCAGGAAAACATTAACCTTTCTTTTAGTAACGACATCCTCCCCGATAGACGGATGGATGTGGAGATCAGAGATGAAAACCTGGCGCAGGCGCTTGACTACTTACTGCGCGGCACAGGGCTCGAATACAGGCAGCTCGGCACTCAGGTCGTCATTTTCCCCTCTGCGGGCCAGCTTTATACCATCAGCGGCTTTCTGGAGGACCTTCGGACAGGTGAACGGCTGATCAGCGCCAACATCCAGGAATTATATTCCGGAAAGGGAGCTGTTTCCAATGAATACGGTTTCTATTCCCTTACCCTGCCCGCCGGGAAAGTATCTCTTAACTATTCTTACCTGGGGTACGGCGCCGAGAATCGTCAATTTTCCCTTCAGGCCGACAGAAAACTCGATATTGCTCTGGCTCCTTCGCTGACGCTCGATCCTGTTGAGGTCGTGGGTGAGCGCCTCGAAGGAGGGCAAAGCCTGGTATCCTATCCTTCCGGCCACGAGCTGAATATACGACAGGTGGAGCGCCTTCCTGCCCTGGCCGGCGAGGCAGACATCATCAGGGTAGCGCACCTTCTGCCCGGCGTTCAGACCGGCCCCGACGGCGTGGGAGGGCTGCACATTCGCGGTGGAAACAACGGGCAGAACCTGATCATGATCGATGGTGTTCCGGTTTATAATATATCTCATGCCGCCGGCATATTCTCCATCTTCAACACCCAGGCGATAAGTTCTGCCCGGCTGATCAAAGGGGGCTTCCCCGCCCGCTACGGGGGGCGGCTGTCTTCCGTGCTCGACATACGAACCCGAGAAGGCAACCGCAGGGCTTTCGGAATGAAAGCAGACCTGGGGCTGCTTTCCGGCCGGTTGACCGTGGAAGGGCCTTTGGTAAGGGAAAAAAGCAGCTTCTTTATTTCCGGCCGTTGGTCCTTTATTGACTGGTTCCTTGAGCCTCTGACGCAAAGCCTGAAAGCGGACAAGGGCGAGGACGGGTTCATTGGCTATCGTTTCCACGATCTAAATGCCAAGCTGAATTATTCTCTTTCCCCCAAAGATCACATCTATCTGAGTTATTACTCCGGGGCCGATCATTATTCCAATAGCGGCAATTCGGCAGATACGCTGGAGGTACGCAATGATAATTTGCCGGAACCGGCCTTTTTTCGCTTTGAAAAAGACTATTCGGACCGGATCTCCTGGGGGAATTCGGTGGCTTCTCTGCGCTGGAATCATCTTTTTAGCGATAAGCTGTTCGCCAACCTGGCGGCTACCTACAGCAGCCTGAGGGTGAATATCGATTATTTTGCGTCGGACTCTCTGATCGCCCTTTCCGGAATGAATACCGTTGACCGCCTCCTTGATATCGGGGAATATTCAAGCAACATTGCCGACCTGGGGCTTCGGCTGGATTTTGACTTCATCCCCGTTCCAAAACATTACATCCGGTTTGGGGCCAATATAACCCACCACCGTTTCCTGCCCGGCGTATTCGCCTATAATGTCGTAGAGAAATCGGGAAACGGAGAGGTGTTGCCTCAGGAAAATAAAGAATCGAACGCGGTCGATGCCCTGGAATACTCCGCTTATTTTGAAGACGAAGCCCGCCTGAGCCCGCGCCTTCGGCTCAACATGGGGGTACATTTGGCGGCATTTCAGGTGAAGGAGAAAACATACTGGTCTCCTCAGCCTCGCTTTTCACTGGCCTGGGAGGCCCGCCCCGGATGGGAACTGGAAACTTACCTGAGCCGCATGCAGCAGTTTGTCCACTTATTGTCCAATTCTGCTCTGGGCCTTCCTACAGAAGTATGGGTTCCCTCGACCAGGAATGTAGCGCCTCAGGAAGGTTGGCAGTTTGGCCTGGGCTCCACCTGGAACCTTAAAAAAGGCTGGGAGTTTAGCCTGGAAGCCTATGCAAAAGCCATGAAACAGCTGCTGTCCTATTCCGAGGGAGCACTCTTTCTCAATGATTGGGAATCCAATGTGACTTCAGGGAGAGGGCAGGCCTTTGGGCTGGAGGGAATGCTGAGTAAACGAATAGGTAAAACCACCGGATGGGCCGCCTATGGGCTGTCCTACGCAGACAGGCAGTATGAGTTCATCAACAATGGCAGGCCTTACCCCTACAAGTATGATCGCAGGCACGATTTTAAGATTGCTTTTTCTCACCGCCTTCAGGATTGGGTGGAAGTATCCGCCGATTGGGTCATTTCTTCCGGTTTTGCCTTCAGCCTGCCTGCCGAACAATACGACCTCATCCTCCCCGGCTCCGGCGAGCCTCCGGTTACCGTAATTGAATATGGCCAGAAGAACGCCTACCGGATGCCAATATATCACCGCCTTGACCTTGGAGTTAACTTTTATTTTGATACAGACCAGGTAAGGCATACCGTTAATGTGGGAGTTTACAACCTTTACAACCGGAAAAACCCCTTGTACTACGACCTGCGCAACCGTTATGTGGAAGAGGAAGGCCAGGTAAAACTCAAAAAAGAGTTTGTACCGGTATCAATAATTCCCATGTTGCCTTCTCTGAACTATTCTCTGAAATTTTAATTGTATATTTGCATATACACCCCATTCTTTTTCGCAAAAAGAAGGGCCGTGGGAAATCACCTGCCGCCTTTCCGGGAAAATTAGAATGGTGTTCGGATATTCAGGGCCGCCCGAGGAGTCTGCTTCGCCCGGCCTGTGACAGCTTGGTATGAAATAGTTACTTATGTTGCGGCAACTTTCTATTCTGGCAATTCTTTTGGCTTCCATGGGTTGTGAACAGCCTCCATCCTTTGATCTGGAAACGCCTGAAGCCAAGCTTGTTGTCGTCAGTAATTTTACCCGGGGCAAAGCCGTTCAGGTCTTCGTCTCCCGGCCGTCATCTATCCTCGGGGAAGAAAAAAATGATTATGTAACCGATGCCACTGTTGAGATCTATGAGGGGGACGTTTATCTCGAAACTCTGGATTTCGTCCCACCGGAGCCCAACAGCAATGAAGTGCCCTACTATACTACCCGAAACCTGATTCCCGAGGTGAATACCTATTACACCATTCAGGTAGAAGCCTCCTGCTGTTCGCCTGCTACGGCAAGGAGCAGAATACCCGCTTCGATCAACTTTTCCTCAGCCAGTATTTCTGACTTTGAATTGAAAGAGGAACAGGAAACGAATGAATTCCATGCTACTTACCTGTTGCGGCTGAGCTTTGAGGACCCCAGCCAGGAAAAGAACTATTACCATATCAGCCTCCTGCAGCAGATACACCGGTTTACGCTCAATGAAGGTGATACGGTAATTGCTGAAACCTACCTTCGCCCTCTGGCCTTTAGCTCTGAAGATAACACCAACGGCCAGGTGGCCCACATCAGCGGTGGGCTGCTGGTGGAGGACAACACCTCCAACAACGGTAAATTGATCAGTTTTGAACTGCCGCTGAATATCAGACTGAAAAAAAATGAGGAATTGCTGGGTAAACTTTTCCTTGAACTCCGGGCCGTTACGGAAGAATATTACCGTTATTTTTCCGACCTCAGCCGCCAGAAGCAATCCTCAGAGTCCCCTTTTGCCGAACCGGTGATCATCTATGATAACATTGATGGCGGGCTCGGAATTTTTGCCGGATATAACTCCTCCCTGGATTCTCTATTCCTGAATTAACCGCTGCAGTTGCTTTCCCTTCCCTGCTGGTTTGGTGTTCCTTTTTTACTGCGGGCGGCCCGGCCGTTTCGAAAAAAATCATTTTCCACATAGGGGGCAGGGCAATGATTAGTGTCTTCTAAGGTACATAAGCCAAACAAAACAGGCGTCAAAAGCTCCTGACAAAAAATGTTTGCATGAGGCTAATTCTACAGCCCCGTTCTACTACCATTAAAATGTAACGTTATGAATGCTGAAGCTAAGACCTCTTTTATCAGCCTTTTTCCGCTTTTTGATATGCTCCCGGAGGAGGAAAAATCCCGCCTTGCTGAAATGATGGAATTCAAGGTTAAGCCCAAGTACAGTTTCATCTACATGCCAGGGGATTCTTCAGAATACATCTATTTTCTATCAAAGGGAACCGTAAAGATCGGGACCCACTCCAGCGATGGCAAGGAGATCATCAAGTCTCTCATCCATCCCACCGCCATGTTCGGCGAGCTGGGGCTTATCGGGGAAAAGGAGCGTACGGATTTCGCCCAGGCCCTTAAGGAAGACGTACACCTCTATCAGTTGAAGGTAGATGACCTCAAGAAGCTGATGCGCAATAACTTTGAATTGTGCAACCACATTATGAACCTTTTCGGGGGGCGGCTGATGAAAGCAGAAAGCAAGCTGGAATCGCTCATTTTCAAGGACGCCCGCACCCGCATCATTGAATTCATCAAAGATTCCGTAAATAAACGTGGCAGGCGAGTTGGGTACGAAATGCTGTTGAAGCACTCTCTTACTCACCAGGATATTGCCAATATTACCTGTACCTCCCGGCAGACGGTCACCTTGGTCCTCAACGAACTGAAGAAGTCCGACCTGATCTATTTTAACCGGGGCAAGATCCTGGTTCGCGATATGGCGAAACTATCGTAGTGTTGCCAGCCTCCAAACAAGCTAGGGTTTGTTCCGGCAATGTGTGAAGAAACATTAATGCGCTTTCTGAACATTATAGAAGCCGCCTACCGGAGCCTTGCCTTCCGGGGAGCGGCTTTAGTATTTCACTCTTCTGCATTGCCCAGTTCCATTCGGATGCGCCATTCTTTGGGGAAATAGTTGTTTATCCTGTTTTTCAATCCTTTTATCCAACCCAGTGCCAGCCCCTCAAAGGTGGCAAGGCGCCAACCCTCCAAAGTTTCTTTTGGGGTAATGTTCTCCTTTTTCAGAAACCGCAACGCTTCGTCTTTTGCCAGGCCGTAACGCGGAACGGAGGGAGCAGGCAGTTGGCTGAGCGCCAGAGCATGTGCCGGCACAAAATCCTTTCTCTTGAATTGTCCAAGCTCCAGCCCTGGCTGAAACCGGCTCAGCGCCTGGCTAAGCTGGACTATGGCTTCCTGCTGCTGCTCGGGCAGGGCAATGATTGTGCCCGCCGAATTTTGAAAAAACACCAGGCCTTCTTTTTCTTGTATCCATGGCTTTAACCTGGCCCTGGTATCGCGGGCTATAGGTTCATATCCCCGCGGGGCACTCTTCCCGGGTTTCCGCCCCGCGTTGGATTGGCCTCCGGGTTTCCGGAATGCTGACAGGAAAAAACCTTCTCCCTGTACGCGATGAGGATAGAACTGATAACCCAGTCCGGTGTTGACGACGCCCCAGCCGGGTTCCATTTGGAGCGGTTCAGGGCTGAGGCCAAGCTTATCCGCGATCCATGCGGCATTTTTTTCATTCTCCTCCTGGTTATAGGTACAGGTGGTGTATAAAAGGATGCCGCCCGGCGCCAGAAGGCCGGCGGAATCCGCCAGAATGCGCTTCTGCCGGCCTGCACAGAGCTGTACGGCCTCCGGCGACCATTCACAGGTGGCGGCAGGCATTTTTCGGAACAAACCTTCTCCCGAACAGGGAGCGTCTACCAGGATAAGGTTAAAAAAACCACTTAATGCATTGAACTCCCGGCTATCGTGCATGCTGCTGCAAGCCCCGGGATATCCCCACTTGATGAGGTTGTGCCGCAGAGCTTTATATCGGGAACGAATCACCTCATTAGCCAGTACCAGGCTGTTCTCCGGCAACGCATCCAGCAGAAGGGTGCTCTTGCCTCCGGGCGCAGCGCAAATGTCCAGAGCTGTTATCGGATGGCCTGTGCCGGTAAGCTGCCTTACTGCTTCTCCAACAAACATGGAAGAAGCCTCCTGTACATAATAGGCTCCCGCATGAAAACAGGGGTCAAGCGTAAAAACAGGCCGTGTCGGTAAATATACTCCTTTGGAATTCCATTTTACTTTTCCGGAAATTTCTTCCAATTTAAATTTTTTCACAGGATGCAGCCTGATGCTCACCGGGGGAGGGGCGTCCAGAGCATCCCGAAAAGCAGGCCATTCCGCTCCCAGGATGGCCTGCATTTGTTTGGTAAAAGCCGGAGGTAATTCCATCAGTGGTTTTGAATGATTATTTTTTGTGTCTGGATATTGGAGGCGCTAAAAGCTCTGGCAATGTAAAAGCCGGGTGGAAGGTACAGGCCCAAAATGCCCAGTAACAGAAGGACACTTTGTTTCATCGGGAATGTTTTACCATCAAGATAAGTAGTTTTTACTGATAACCCCGGTTCTCCCGTCAATTGTTCAGGCTCCAGTCGTAATCCCGGTAACTTACCTTTGCTCCTTTGTTGATCAGGGTATCGGAGTATTGGTTGAGGTAATCGATGATGTTCCCGAAATCGGCGGCATACCATTCAAAGATCCTGGAGATCTCGACTGCTTTGGGGCTGATGGAGTTGTATTTCGGGTTATTGATGAAACTTCGGGCCTGCTGATCGAGGAGCCGGTTGAGGTTTTCCGCCTCCCAGGCCTGGTTGAGGAGGGGAGGGCAGGAGCGGGCGGCGCAGTTTATGGCAAAGTGGATCCGGGGTTCATTAAACCGGGGCCGGATGATGTCATTTTCGATGTTATTCAGCGAATAGGTTTTGTCTCCCAGCCTGATCCATTGGATATCCCATGCTTTCCCGTTGTTGATGTCCATGATGCTGGATAATGGATAGTGGTCCAGGATGAGTTTGATGGTGAAAGCGTTGTAGGCATTGATCCAGTAGGCCAGCTTTTCTTCCCGGCTCCAGGTTTTGGCGGGTGGATTGGCCGCCAATTCGTCGAGGTAGTCCTTCAGTTTGGCTTTATCGGCCATCATACCTTTGTAATTGACTTTGCCGGTGGAAGAGACGTATTTTTGGAGCAGAGCGTTCCAGGTTTCGTGGGAAGGAGAGGCCTGGGGGCTCGGTTTCGGGCTTTGGGCCGGAAGTTCAGTTCGCTCGGTTTCATCTGCCGGGGCTTTCGGGGCTTCATCCGGCTGGCTGGCTGGCCGGGGAACGGCTTCCTTATTTTTTGTTTTTGTGGCCTCTTCCGGAGCGGGTGTAACCGGGGCTTTCCTGTTATCACTGGCTGAAGCCTGAGGCTGGAATAATTCAGAAGGCTTTTCTTCTGAATCAGGTACTTTTTCAGGTTCCCGGTTGGCTTCCTGCTTCATGGCTGTCAGTTGTGCGGGAGGTTTTGATTCAGCTTTATTTTCGGAAGGTTCAGGCTTACATGATAGGAAAGTGAACAAGATAAAGGCAGGGATGAGAAAACGAGCCATTCTTTCGGTTTTTTGAATAATAACCGGATAAATCGCTGTGTGGTTGTCCGGGAATTGACGGAAATGTTCGGAGTGAGACAATTTGGTGGAAATAATAAAACGGGCCACTATAAAGTGGCCCGTCCCGTCCGTCAATAAGCATAAACCATCGCCTTGGTATCAAACACCTTTCCATCTATAATAAGGCTGTAGTAATAGACCCCCTGCTGGTAGCTGTGTTTCTCATAGCCGTACAAAACCTCAACCAGCCCGGGTTTCAATTCCACCGGGTAGCGGGCAAGTTCCCTGCCCCGGCTGTCGGTTACCCGGATGAATGCCTGCCGGCAGGTTACCGGGCGTTCGACGAGTACCGAAATGGTGGTGGCTTCGTCAAAGGGGTTGGGCCGGTTTTGCAGCAAGGTTATTCCATCATCGGAAAGGTAGGGCTGCTCCTCCAGTCCAGTAGTGAAAAAGTTGAACTCTTCACTGGTGAACTGGCTTTCCACCTCATTGCTATCTACTGCCGCCGCGGCCAGGTAGTACAGGGTGCTGGGCTCCAGAAAATAGATGGTGTCGATCTTTTTGGTGACATAGATCAGAGTGTCGAAATAAATGGTGCTGTTGGAGCGGATTCCCAGGCGGTACAGGCCGTTCTCAGTTGGGTCGGTTATCTCATAACGGAAGCCGTTGTCGATGCGTTCAACGACAAAATCTTCAGGGGTGGCCGGCCCAAGGGCGCTCATGGCCATGGAGCTTCCGTTGATGATGGCATTGCGGGCCAGATAATTAAAATCGACGAAGAAACTGTCAATCACGCTGTCGCCGTCGGTATCCACACCCAGGACATCCTCCATGGTGTGCTGGCGGTCTTCATAATTGGCCTGCCCGGGGTTGCCGTCGCCGTGTTCGTTGGCGGAAGTAAACCGCAGGGCGGCGAACCCCTGCTGGCGGAAGGGAATGTGGTCTCCGCCGCGCCCCACGCGGTCCTCCCGGCTCATGATGTTCAGCACAGTGGGAACCGGCATTTTGGGAAGCAATTCTTCCTGATATTCCAGGTGGGCGAAACGGGCCAGCATCCTTCCCGGCCCTGTGGAATAAAGGCGTACATTGATGGAGTCGATCTCGTTCAACCCGGGGCAGCCGGGAGGAGAAGCGGTCTGCCCGCAGATGATCCCGCCTACGATATCATTGTTGTAAACTGCCCTGGCCGGTATCTGGTTCTGGGTGCAGTAAAGGGCAAATGCCTCAGCGCCGAAAAGCCCCTGTTCCTCCCCGGTGGTGATCAGAAATACCAGGGTGCGGTCAAATGCAAACCGGCTCATCACCCGGGCCAGTTCGAGCACCAGGGCAGTTCCGCTTCCGTTGTCCTCCATACCATGAGCCATACATTCGGTGTCACAGACATCCTCGCAGCGGCTGTCCATGTGGCCTTCCACAATGACCAATTCTTCCCGGTGAGGGCCAATGCCGGGAAGCACGGCGAATACGTTGCGGTGCTGCTCCATACCGCAGATATCCTGGTCAAACTGAAGGTAGGACACCCGCAGGCGGTGCTCCTGTCGGGCGCTGAAGGATTCCAGTTTGCTATATGCCCATCGCCGGGCCGCCCCCATCCCGAAGGTGGTGCTGGCCGTATCGGAGCCCGTGTTTCGGTTTTCGAAAGAGGCAAGAGTGAGGAGGTATTGCTTCAGAGAATCCGGAGAAACTTCAGCCAGAATGCCGTCGGTAATGGCCTCCGGGTGGTTGATAATACTGGTGGGAAGGTAATCCTCCACATCGTATGTTCCATCGAGAACCTGTTCCACTTCAGGATTGGTGACTTCTATATTCTGTTGAGCAAAACCCTGAACGGCAAAGCTCAATAATAGGGCCAGAAAGGGAATGTAAGGCTGTTTCATATCGTTATCGGTTTTGAAGGTGATAATAGCTTAACAGAAAATTAACCAATTTGATGTGTGGAAAGAAAGTATTTGGCACTCTTAAAAGAAAGAAGGGAATATTCCTTCCGGAAATGTTGTTATTTGGCGAGGCAATATTTACTTTATTCGACTCATAAACAGCAAAACATATTCAGAAATGAGAAACAGCTTGATTTGCTTTTTCATGTTTTTTTTCCCGTGGATAGCCCTCCATGCCCAGTCCGATTGTTCTATGTTCTATCCTTTCAAGGAAGGGGTTAAACTGGAATACACCTATTACGACAAAAAAGGAAAGCTGGAAAGCAAAAGCCAGAGTGTCATCAAAACTGTAAAGGCCCTGCCCAACGGCGTAGAGGCGGTTATAACCAATACCATCTTTGATAAAAAAGACAAGGAGCAATTTGCCGGAGAATACCTGATCCGCTGTGAAGGTGGGGTGGTAAAAATGGATGCAAGCACAATGCTGAACCCGGCCATGCAGCAATCTTTTGCCAACATGGAAGTGTCTATCGAAGGAGAAGACCTCACCATCCCGAAAAAGCTGACGGAAGGCCAGGAATTGCCGGATGCCAGCACCAACATCAAAGCCGGCACCGGAGGCATCAATATCGTAAATATGACGGTCAACATCACGGACAGGAGGGTACTTGGTAAGGAATCCGTAACCACTCCTGCCGGCACGTTTGATTGCTACAAAGTCACACAGACAACAGATGTCAAAATGATGCTCGGAAAGGAATTCTCTTCCATAGAGTACTATGCGGAAGGCATAGGGGTGGTGCGCTCCGAAACTTATGATAAAAAGGGCAACCTTGACGGATACATGGAGCTTACTTCATTTGAGAAATAAGTGCCCGGACAAAAACAGTGAGACTAAAAGCATAGGGTAAGCCGCTGGTATTCAATCATTCGCTGATTCATTAATTCAGTCCATGTACATAATACTCACCTCCTGGCAAGCCGTTCCCAGTGTTCATCGAGGTAAAGGAGCGTTTCCAGGATAAAGTCAGATGCACGAACGAAGAATTCCGGCATGATCCGTTCGAAATCATCCGTAGGCCGGTGATAATCTTCGTGGTCTTCGACGCCGAAATAGAGAAATGGAATATTTTTCTGATGGAATTTCCCATGGTCGGAGGCCATGGTCCAGTCGTCGGAGTGGGAGGGTTCAGGTTTTTCATGCCCAAAAGAAATGGTTAACGGGCAGGCCTGGCCCAAGGTATCGAGCGGGGCTCTGAGAAAGGGAGTGTAGCCGGTGCCTGCTATGTACAGTTCCTGCTTTTTATTGCGGCTGATCATATCCATATTGATGTTCAGCAGGATACTTTCCAGGGGAACGGGAGGTTCTTCCAGGAAATGATCAGCGCCTCGCAAACCTATTTCTTCCCCGTCAAAAGCGGCGATAATAACGGAGTGGCGGGGTGGGTTTTTGCTGAGGTATCGGGCGATTTCGAGCAGGGCGGCAGTGCCGGAGGCATTGTCGTCGGCCCCGTTATAGACCAGGCTGTCCCTGATTCCCAGGTGGTCGTAATGGGCGCTCAGCACGATGTACTGATCAGGAAAAGCCGTACCTGCAAAGTAGCCGGTGATATTGCGGCCGTGGAAAGCCTGCTTTTTCCAGCGGCTGTAAAAATCGAAGGGCTGCACGTAGCTGGAGTCGAATTGTTCCAGCCCGAAATCTTCAAAGCGCTGAAGGATGTATTGCCCGGCCATCAGGTTGCCGGGCTCTCCGGTCCGGCGGCCTTCGTATTTGTCGCAAGACAATTCTTTAATATGAGCCAGCAGGCTGTCGGCGATGATCAGTTCCTGCGCTGTCGCAGAGCAGGTGAAAAGAATGGCAAGTGAAAGGCAAATGGTTCTCAATCTCATAGCTGGCCAGGCCGGTTCTCAGAAAGCAATTTGAGCAGGCATTCCTCATCCGGAAGTCCCCGGCGCAGGGTGAGGAATGCCGCCTGATTAAATTTACCCCACCACAATATTGATCATGCGTTTGGGGACAACGATCACCTTGCGGATGGTTTTTCCATCGATGTATTTTTGCACAGCCTCCAGTTCCAGTGCGGCCTTTTCCAGTTCCTCTTTGGTGGCGTCAACCGGGAAATCGACGGTTGCCCGGGTCTTGCCGTTGATGGCGATGGGGTATTTAATCGCATCTTGTTTCAGGAATTCCGGATTGAATTCCGGATAACCGGCGTCTCGGTGCACACTGCCCGGATTGCCCAGCCGATGCCACAATTCTTCTGCCACGTGAGGCGCAAAAGGCGCAATCAGGATCACCAGTTGTTCCAGAATGGCCTTTTTATTACAATTCACCTTCTTCAGGTCGTTGGAGGCGATCATGAAGGCGCTGACACAGGTGTTGAAATTGAAGCGCTCGATATCTTCCCGTACTTTTTTGATGGCGGCATGCAAAACTTTCAATTCCTCTTTTGACGGCTGCTCTTCACTAACTTCAAAGGCCCCTTGTTTGTTGAAGAAAAGGCCCCAGAAGCGGCGCAGGAATTTGCTCACTCCATCGATGCCCTGGGTGTCCCAGGGTTTGGCCTGCTCGATCGGCCCCAGGAACATCTCGTACATGCGGAAGCAGTCGGCGCCGTATCGGGCCACCACATCATCCGGGTTGACTACGTTGAAGTAGCGCTTGGACATTTTGCCCACTTCACTTTTGGTCACCAGCTTGCCTTCGGCATTGGTAATGAAGGTTGCTTCTCTGAAATCAGGCCGCCATTCGCGGAACTGATCGATGCCGTTCCGGTTCAGGTAAGAATGGTCTTTACCGTACTCGCTGACAAAATCGACGTGTACAGGGATCATGGCCCATTCGGTATCGGGGTACTGATCCAGCAGGTCCGCTGAAACAAAGCGCTTTTGCTTGCCCTCGGATTTTTCCAGGTGGATGAATTCGATCACTCCCTGTATCATTCCCTGATTGATCAGTTTTTTGGCGTATTCCCGTTCGGGCGCCAATCCCAGGTCGTACAGAAAATGGTTCCAGAAACGGCTGTACAACAGGTGCCCCACGGCGTGCTCGGAGCCTCCGACGTACAGGTCAACCGCTTGCCAGTATTGGATGGCTTCCGGGCCGGCAAAGGCTTCCGTATTGCCTGGGTCCATATAACGGTACCAGTACCAGGAGGAGCCTGCCCAGCCCGGCATCGTCGATAATTCGTATTCGTATTTACCCTTGTATTTCCAGTTTTCCGCCCGCCCCAGGGGAGGCTCGCCGGTTTCGGTGGGCAGGTATTTATCGACTGGGGGCAACAACAGAGGCAGTTCGGATTCGTCGATCAGGTAGGGAACGCCGTCCTTCCAGTACGCCGGGACGGGTTCGCCCCAGTACCGTTGCCGGCTGAAGACGGCGTTGCGCATCCGGTACTGGACCTTGCCTTTGCCCAGGCCCCGCTCTTCCAGCCATTTGATCAGCGTGGGGATTGCTTCTTCGTAAACCATCCCGTTGATGATGCCCGAGTTGATGTAGCGCCCCTCTTTGGTATCATCGGCCGCTTGATCCATATTTTTCTGAGCATCCAGGATGGGAACGATAGGCAAGCCGAAGTGCTTGGCGAAGTTCCAGTCGCGCTGGTCGCCCGAAGGGACGGCCATGACGGCCCCTGTCCCGTATCCCGCCAGGACGTAATCAGCAATATAGATGGGCACCTTTTCGCCGTTGAAGGGATTGATGCAATAGCTTCCGGTAAACTCCCCGGTCACCTGCTTGACTTCCGCCATGCGCTCCACTTCAGAGCGGGAGGCCGTCCATTTGATGTATTGCTTTACCGCCTCTTTTTGTTCGGGCTTAGTGATCTGTTCGACCAGATCGTGTTCGGGGGCCAGGCACATAAAGGTTACGCCGTAGATCGTATCCACCCTTGTGGTGAATACCTCGATTTTGGTGGCGGGGTTTTCCTCCAGAGCAAACCGGACACTGGCTCCCTGGGACCGCCCGATCCAGTTGCGTTGCTGTTCTTTCAGGCTTTCCGGCCAGTCGATCTCATCCAGCCCGAACAACAGCCTGTCGGCATAGGCCGTAATGCGCATGCTCCATTGTTTCATCAGCTTGCGTTCTACGGGGAAACCGCCGCGCTCGCTGACGCCGTCTTTTACTTCGTCGTTGGACAAGACCGTGCCCAGGGCCGGGCACCAGTTCACGTAGCTTTCTTCGGGGAAAGTCAGCCGGTATTTCAGCAGGAACAGTTGTTGCTGAGCTTCGCTCATGGCGTTCCACTCCGCTGCAGCCAATGAAGGCGTATCTTCATCGCAGACGGCGTTTAACCCGGAATTGCCCTTTGTGGCAAAGCGTTCTGCCAACTGGCTGACGGGCAGGGCCTTGCCGGCATCATTATCGTAGTAATGTTGGTACAACTGCATGAATATCCACTGGGTCCATTTGTAGAAGCTGGGGTCACTGGTGCGGACTTCCCGGCTCCAGTCGAAGGAAAAACCCAGGTTTTCCAATTGCTCGCGGTAGCGTTGGATGTTCTTTTCCGTGGAAATGGCCGGGTGGATGCCGGTTTGTATGGCGTACTGTTCAGCCGGCAGGCCGAAGGAGTCATAACCCATTGGATGCAGCACGTTGAACCCGGTCAGGCGTTTGTACCGTGCGAAAATGTCGGAAGCGATATAACCGAGCGGGTGCCCGACGTGCAGGCCCGACCCCGAGGGGTAGGGGAACATGTCCAAAACGTAGTACTTGGGCCTGTCACTCAGGTTGCTTACTTTATAGACCTCATTTTCCTCCCAGTACTTCTTCCATTTCTGTTCAATTTCTCGTGGGTTATAATCCATAACACGTCGGTTTATTGTCGTTTTCCAAGTAATTTTTTTTTAAAAAAGTTCAATTTTGAAGCTGCGAAAATAGGCAAAATGCGTTAGAAAAAGGTAGTTTTTGGGGTTTTGAGGTTGGGATGTTTTAAGGAAGGGAGGCTGGTTGGGGCCTTCGGCGCCTTTTCAACCTTTTGGACTTTTTCTTAATTTTGAAATAAAACTGAACGACATGCTGAGAAGCTTAATCAAACTGGGCCTTTTTCTGGTAGCAGGTATTTTGGTGTACAATTACTTTTTCGGGACACCGGAAGAGAAGGCCCAATCCAAGGAGATCTTTACCGATATTAAAAACCTGACCAGATCGGCCGTCGATCTGGTGAAAGCAGAGAAACAGAAATTTGACGAGGGAAAATACGATGATGCCGTTGACAAGATCGGCGGGCTTATCGAAAACCTTAAGGGCAAAGCCGAGAAACTGGAAAACAACCGCGAACTGCTCGACCAGATCTCTGCCCTGCAGCAGCAGCAGCGGTCGCTGGAAACCAAGCTGGGCGGCCCGGGAGTGGAGTCTTATGGCGATGAAGGCAAACGCATAGTAACGGACAGTGCTCAGCGCCGGGAGATTGAGGAGGACTGGAAAACTCTGGTAGAAAAGACAGAGCGCGTCATGCAGGAAATGGAACAACGGGCGGAAAAAGGGCAGTGAACTAATCCAGGAACGCCCTCGTGCACTTTTTGATCGGGGATATATTATCGATCAGGATATTGCCCTGGTAAGAGAATGCACCGTCTTTGTAAAATGCTTCTATCAGGATATAGCGCATGCCTTGTTTTGGAACGAACTGGACCTCGAATTCTTCCCAGTCCGTATTTTTAATTAAATCGGTTTTAAGCAGTAGCTGCCCTTTTTCGCATTTTGTGGCCCCACCCCAGACCCGAACCCCAAGGGGTTTGTTGTACCCGGCGTAAGTGTTGGAATGGGCAAGGTCCAGGGTGAACGTGTAGCATTCCCCGGGCTGCAGCGTTTGGGGAAGCCGCTGGCCGATGCTCTCCCAGGAGCCATCCTCCCGGGTGATCAGGCCCACATAAGTATCCCCTTCCGAGGCTTCCTGATAAACGCCCCAGGGCCCGGGCATGATATCGGGAGTGGTGCCCAGCTCGCAGGGAAACCATCCGGCGGGGACGGTCGCATCCTTGGGCGCGCCTTCAAAAGATGAATTATTCAGGTAAACCTGTCCGCATAAAAAGGCGGGAGTTCCAGCCAGGAGGATCCAGAAAGTCAGCCGTTTCATAAGCAAGTAATGGTGTAGTTTTTCCATGCCGCCGGAGAATTCCGGGTGGATATTTCCGAAACTAATTAACGGAGATTCCGGTGGCGAGGTTGCCTTGCCGTTTATTTTTTGGATAAACAGGGCAACACTTTTTTATTAATAACGTATTCAGAAGCAATAAATTGAATGGAAACGGTATTACGGTACCGGATTTGCGTTAATTTTATAATTTTGCGCAGCAATTGAAATTCTATGGTTAGTGGAAACCCGATAGGGAAAACGAGGCCCAATTATCTCTATTCCGTCATCAGTGTCGCACTGGTGTTGTTTACCCTTGGGTTTTTCGCCATGGCCATCTTTAACGCCCGCCAACTGGTGCACAACCTGAAAGAGCGCGTAAACCTCATTGTGGAACTGCAGCCCGATGTTCAGAAAAGTGAAATTGAAACCATCAGGCAGGGAATAGAACAAAGCCCGTTTTCCATTGCCGGTTCGGTGGTGTTCACCAGTAAAGAACAGGCGGCGGAAATAATGCGGGAAGATTTTGGGGAGGACTTTCTGAAGCTGGACCTTCCCAACCCCCTCTATGATGTGCTAACCTTCAATGTGCGGTCTGCCTATCTGGAGCCGGACAGCCTGAAGGCCATCCGCAATATGCTCGTCGAACAGGCTGGGGTCGTTGATGTGTACTATCAGGAAGGGCTGGTCAATGAGATAGCCAGAAATATCCAGTCCATCAGCCTGATTGCAATTGTTGTTCTGGCGTTCTTTATTTTTATTTCAGTCGCTTTGATCCACAATACCGTCCGCCTGGCCTTGTATGCCAACCGTTTCCTGATCAAGAACATGGAACTGGTGGGCGCATCCTGGGAGTTTATCAGCCACCCTTACATCAGGCGTGGCACCATGCATGGCCTTTTCAGCGGGCTGCTGGCTTCTGTTGGGTTGTTCCTCCTGTTCCTCTGGATACAGAGTGATATTCCCGGCCTGCGGAGCCTGGTGGATTGGGTTGGCCTGATCATGCTTTTTGCCCTGCTGCTCGCCCTGGGTATGGCGATCAATACGCTTAGTACCTATTACGTGGTGCGGAAGTACCTCAAAATGCGGGTAGATGACCTTTATTAACGCCGCATCCGGGTTTTTAAAATTCTGACATTTCAAAATAATTTTTTGACAGCCGGCGCCATTAGCCGCAAAGAAATCAAGATTCCAGAAAATGAGTAAAAGCAAACCGCCTAAGAAAAAGGTCGTTGTTACCACCCAGAAGAGTAAAGTAAGCCCGACAACCTCCCGGAGGCGGGCGGCAGCACCTGAATCCTCCCGGAAGGAAGAACTGGAATTCGGCCGCCTGAACTATCTGATAATGGGCGCCGGGGCACTCCTGATCGCTATCGGCCTTTTCCTCATGGCCGGTGGGGCAATGCCCAGCCCGGACGTATGGGATGACAGTATCATATACAGTACCCGCCGTACCCTCATCGCTCCGATGGTGATCCTGGCTGGCCTGATTGTTGAAATTTTTGCCATTTTCAAGCGAGCATAGATGAGTGATCTGTTTAGAGCAGCAGTACTGGGTATTATCCAGGGGCTTACGGAGTTCCTGCCGGTAAGCAGCAGCGGCCACCTGGAACTGGCCAAGTATTTTTTAGGGGATACTTCTCTGGCGGAAGAGAGTATGCTGATGACCGTAACTTTGCATGCGGCGACCGCACTCAGCACCATTGTTATTTTCCGGAAGGATATCGCCAGGATATTTGAAGGGTTATTCCAATTTCAATGGAATGAAGAAACCCGGTTTTCGCTGAAGATCATCCTTTCAATGGTGCCGGCGGCGGCCATAGGTATTTTCTGGGACAGCTACATCGAAAGCCTTTTCGACCGCCAGGTACTTCTCGTCGGGATGATGCTGGTTGTTACCGGATTATTGCTTTTCCTGGCGGACCGGGCCCGGCTGACGAATAAAAGAGTAAGTTTCTACAATGCTCTCGTTATCGGAGTTGCCCAGGCGGTTGCTATCCTTCCGGGTATTTCCCGGTCAGGAGCCACCATTTCAACTTCCGTGATGCTAGGTATAGACCGGGAGCAATCCGCCCGCTTTTCCTTCCTGATGGTCGTGCCTCTGATACTGGGAAAGATGGCCATGGACCTCTTCAGCGGAGAACTGGCTCATTCCCGCATCGGGTTTGCTCCGCTGGCCATTGGTTTTGTTGCGGCCTTTTTGACGGGCGCCCTTGCCTGCGTATGGATGATTAGGCTGGTGAAAAGTAGTAAGTTGGGTTATTTTTCTTTATATTGTTTTATTATTGCGGCTATTGCGATTGCAGCTTTCTTTTTTGACCATTAACATCCACATCGCCAAACAAAGATGTAATGAATGCAGAAGACAACCCTCTTCCGCGATATGACTTTATAGCGGGGGCTACTCTCCTGGTTGATAAACCTCAGGGCTGGACCTCTTTCGACGTCGTCAACAAGATCCGATACAAATTAAAGCACCGGCTCAATGTCAAAAAGATAAAAGTGGGCCATGCCGGCACGCTGGACCCAATGGCTACCGGCCTGCTGATCATTTGTACAGGTAAGTTCACCCGTAAACTGGCTGAGTTCCAGGGCCTGCCAAAAGAATATACCGGCACCTTGCGCCTGGGGGCTACAACGCCTTCCTTTGATGCGGAAAGTGATGTGGAAGAAACCTTTCCCATCAGCCACATCACGCCTGAGCTTCTGGAACAGGCGCGCCAGCAGTTCCTTGGTGACATAGAACAAGTCCCTCCTATGTTCAGCGCCATAAAAGTCGATGGCCAGCCTCTTTATAAAAAAGCCCGAAAAGGAGAAGTCGTCGAAATAGCGCCCCGTCCGGTGAAGATCTTTGAATTTGAACTTACTCACGTCAACCTTCCCGATGTGTGCTTTCGTGTGCGTTGCAGCAAAGGCACTTACATCCGTTCGCTGGCTCATGACTTCGGTAAGGCCCTTCATAGCGGCGCCTACCTGACTGCGCTCCGGCGAACAAGAATCGGCCGCTTCCGGATTGAGGACGCCTGGAACCTTGACGACCTGGTCGCCTTCCTTGAAGATGCTCCGGCGCCGGCGCGGGAGTAGAGGCATCTCACCTTCTTCGGTTTCACATGGTTGGTGCTGTTTTCTTTTACTGTTGCTGAAGCCAGCCCGGCTTGCGGTGGCTGTACGACATTTTCTCCTCCTTCCGCCGGCTTGTTCCCATAATCTGCGCGCCAATATTTACCTTTATACGTATTCTTCCGAAAGGCCCTAACCTGGTGATCTGGCCGCGGTAAGGAAGAAGAAAAATAATGGAACATGGTGAATAAATACGTACTGCCTGTTTTGCTGGTTTTTGGCCTCTGCTTTGCCTTCTATTCCTGCCGGCAGAATATTATTGAGGAAGAACCCAAAAAAGGCGGAGCTGCCCTGGCCATGGAAGCGTGGGCCCTCTACCGGTCTTATCCTGAAGGAAAGATCTGGCAACGCAACCTGGCACAGGCTTACGAACAACGGCAACTGGCTGTCAGCTTCCGGGGCTCCAACCCCCAATGGGAAGCCCTGGGCCCGAAAAACTTCGGAGGGCGCACCCTCTGCCTGGCTTTCCACCCCAGTGACCCCAACATTCTTTTTGCCGGTTCGGCCGGTGGCGGGTTGTGGAGATCCACAACTGCCGGGGTAGGGGCTGAGGCCTGGGAACGAATACCCCTCGGGCATCCCGTGATTGGCGTGAGCTCTATCGCTATAGACCCTTCCAATCCTGATTTGATGTACGTCGGCACCGGGGAAGTATATAATTACGAAATTGCCCGCCCCGCCGTTTATGACCGGCTGACCCGCGGATCTTATGGTTCAGGACTGCTGAAAACCACAGATGGCGGGCAGTCCTGGGAGAAGTCCATCGACTGGAGCTACGAAGAAATGAAGGGGGTCTGGGATGTCGTGGTCAACCCCGAAAACCCGCAAACCGTTTTTGCGGCGACAACTGAAGGCTTGTTCAGGAGCCACAACGCCGGAGAGGGCTGGGAACTGGTGCACGATTTCCCTATGGGCGTTGATATCGAGATCCATCCGGTGGATACGAATATCATTTATGCCTCTCACGGAGGCCACAACAGCCCCGGTGCAGGCATTTTCAAATCAGTGGACGGAGGCGGCACCTTTGCTTTAATGAATGGCCTGCCCGACGACTTTACCGGCCGGTCTCTGATCTCCATCAGCCCGTCCGATCCGGATATCCTGTATGTTTCCATGGCTGACTCACAGAATGGCATTGGCCTGTACCGCTCAGATAACGGCGGCGAAAGCTGGCAACTGGTGAACCCTTCGGATGTGGCCAGTTATCAGGGGTGGTACTCTCATGATGTGGCCATAAAACCCGATGACCCTCAACAGTTGATCTGGACCGGGATCGATGCTTTCAAATCAACGGATGGCGGCGCCTCCATCCAGCAGAAATCTAACTGGTTCGCCTGGGATTTTGGCCAAACTCCCGTTGGCGGGCCGGAAGGGCCGCCTAATTACGTCCACGCCGACATCCATGCTGCTTACTATTCGCCTTTTGATAATAATGCTGTCTTTTTGGTAACAGACGGGGGCATTTTCTACTCCGGAGATAATGGGGAAACCTGGGAAGGGCGCAACGGCGGCTACCAGACTCAGCAGTTCTATGCCAATTTCGCCTGTTCTCCTTCCAACCCCAACCTGGCTATGGGAGGGCTGCAGGACAATGCCTCCGCCATCTTTGTCGGAGATGATTCCTGGGTGCGGGTGATCGGTGGAGATGGCATGGGGGCGGCCATTAATCCGGATGACAATGATGTGCTGTACGGTTCCTGGCAGCGGCTCAACCTGCTTCGTTCGGAGAACGGTGGCGGAAATTTTTCCTACATCACTCCGCCCACCGCTCAGAACGAAACCCGTAATTTCAACAGCCCCTTCATGCTGGACCCCCAATTCCCGGACATTATTTACGTTGGAGCTCAACGGCTGCATTATTCCGCCGACCGGGGTGATTCCTGGGTGGCTACCACTACTTCTCCGGTAGATCCCGAATACGGCAACCCCATTCTTACCATTGCCGTTTCTCCTCAGGATAACGCCACTATTTTTGTCAGTACTTCTCCCTTTCTGGGCCCCAGTTCTAAAGTGTTCCGCAGTACCGATGCCGGACAATCCTGGGAAGCCATGGAAGGCCTGCCGGACCGGGTGCCGATGGACATCGTCTTTCATCCGGAGGATGACGATATCATTTTTGTGGCCTTTTCCGGGTTTGGAACTTCCCACCTGTTCAAAACAGAAGACGGTGGAGACAGCTGGGCTGCTGTCGGTGACGGCCTCCCGGACCTGCCTGCCAACGCCATTGCAATCGATCCGGATCAGCCATCGGATATGTATCTCGGTAATGACATTGGCGTATATGCCTCCTTCGATGGCGGACAGAGCTGGGAGCCCTGGTCCACCGATATGGCGGAGTCGGTAATGGTCTATGACCTGGTGGTTTCCCCATCGGATCGGAAACTGCGGGCGGCTACTCATGGGTTGGGTGTTTATCAGGCCGATCTTCGGGAACTGGTGTCCAGCCGGGAACAACAGGCAGCAGAGAAGGGGTTTCTCCATCAGAATTTCCCCAACCCCGCCGGGGAGCAAACGACGGTCCCTTTCACCCTTCCGGAAACAGCAGAGGTCTCCCTGATGCTGTTGGAGAGCAACGGGCAACAAGCCCGGACATTGCAACAGGGCCGTTTCCCTGCCGGCGAACACCAGGTGCAGGTTGGCCTGGGCGGCCTTCCGGGCGGGGTGTATGCCATTTTGATGGAAACCCGTTTTTCGGGAAGCTCCGTTCCGGTTCGGGAAGTGAAGGCTTTCGTTAAGCAATAAGGCCGTTTAATTGTCTGACTGATACCTAAGATTGGGTATCATCTCTCAAATTTGGGTAAGGCTTTCAATAATTTCGGTATTGTATAGTTCATTTCCGGGCCATAGTTTTGCAGCGCTTATTATTTAGATTTAATCTAATTAAATACGTGCTTAACATGAAGCCTGCAAGACTAACCGGTTTTACCTTCCTTGTACTGATCACCCTCTGTATTTATTCCTGCAAGGAGGAAGAGCCTTCATTGAATATACCTGATTCCTACGATTTCGGGAATGTGAATTACGACGGGCAACTTCAACGCCTGGCCATGCTGCTCGAAATGAAGAACTACCTTTCCACTTCAACAGAGAACGGTGCAGTTTTGAATGCCGGGCGGTTAAAAGCCATGTATGCCAATGATGCCCCGGTGGCGGAATGGCAGGGAACTTATGATGCTTCCAAGCAACTGAAGGAAAAGACTTTTGAATTTTATCAGGAACTATTTGATAAACTGCTGGATGCCGTCGCCCGGGCCAGTGTCTCTACCGTAGCAGGCGGCCCGGGGCAGGCGGGCATCGTGTCCAGTGAAGACGGTTCAAAGCGGTATCTTCTGAATGAAAACGGGTTGGAACTTGCCCAGGCCATTGAGAAGGGGTTGATGGGCGCGTGTTTTTACTATCAGGCGACGGCGGTATATCTCGGTGACGAAAAAATGAACGTGGACAACCAGTCCGTTGAACCGGGAGAAGGAACCGCGATGGAACATCACTGGGATGAAGCATTCGGCTATTACGGCGTTCCGGCTTCGTTCCCGGCTACGACAAGCCCGTTGTTCTTCTGGGGATCCTATTCCAACCAGCGGGACCTTCTCTTATCCTGCAACCAGAAGATGATGGATGCTTTCCTGAAAGGACGGGCGGCCATTTCTGCCGGCAACCTGGCTGTGCGGGATGAGGCCATTGCTGAGGTTCGCACCAACTGGGAACTCATCTCGGGGGCTACAGCCATCAGTTACCTCAATCAGGCACTTGAAAATTTTGATGACCCTGCGCTGCGCGCCCACACGCTCTCCGAGGCCATTGCTTTCACCTTTTCGCTGCAATTTAACCCCGGGCGTAGTTTTTCTATCGAGGAGCTCAACCAGGCCTTGCAGCTTATTGGCGGCTCTGAAGATTTCTTTGAGATGGACCTTTATCAGGCCGAGCGGGCAAAGCTGGAACAGGGCCGTGCCTTTCTGGCAGCCGGCCTGGGGCTGGAAGCTATCATGATGGATTTGTAAGCCTGGCCTCTTGCTGTGGCATTTATTCAATTGACCTGAATCTAAACATCAGTTATGCTACCCAATCGACAATTCTATCTGCCATTCCTTCTACTTGGAATACTGATTTTATCCTCCTGTGGCGAAGATGGCCGAGGCAATCCCTGTGAATCGGATTTTGATCAGCAAAGCCTGTTCACCAATGTTGCCGACAACATCATCATCCCGGGGTATGAAAAACTTAACCAAGAATTTTCCAACCTTCGGCAGGCCGCCATTTTGTTTGAACAAATGCCCGGGCCTACCCAATTGAACAGTCTCAGGGAGGCCTTCTCCAATGCCTATATTCAGTGGCAGGGGGTAGCCCAGTTCGGGTTCGGGCCGGCGGAAGAACAAATGCTTCGGCCATATTTTAACAACTTCCCCTTAAATGCAGAGGAGGTTGAGGCAAAAATCCAGTCGGGCGAACTAACCCTCAGCGGCCCCGGGGCTTACGATAAGGGATTCCCTGCCCTGGATTACCTCCTGTTTGGCCTTGCTGAAACGGATGAAATGATCGTCGATAAACTGGCAGGCGCGCAGCAGCCTGAATATCTGGACTATTTCCTGGCGATTGTTCTCGACATGGAACAGCGGAGCCTGGCTGTTGAACAGGCCTGGAAGCAGGGAGGCTATCGGGAGGCATTCATTGACAACACCGGTACCGCGGCCGGCACTTCTCTGAGCCTTTTGATCAATAACCTGAACGAGCAGTATGAATTCATCAAAAGGGATAAAGTGGGTATTCCCTCCGGGGTGACAACGCTGGGCATTACCTTCCCGGAAAAAGTAGAAGCCTATTATTCCGGGTTGTCACTCCGGCTGGCGGAAGAAGCCCTGAACGCTTCGGAAGGCCTTTTCCTGGGAAGGAATGTTCGGACCGGAGCCAATGGCCCCGGGCTGGATGATTACCTGCAGGCCGTGAACGCCACCAAAGAAGGGCAGAACCTGAGCCGCCTGATCGAGGATCAGTTTGAAAAGGCTTTGGAAGCCTTTGGGCAGATTGAACCGCCCCTTGCCGGAGCTATAAGTGCTGATAATGAAGCTGTTGTGAACGCCTATAACGAGATCACCCGCCAGTTGGTCAACATCAAAACGGATATGCCTTCTGTCCTTTGTGTGGCCATCACCTATGTGGATAACGCCAGTGATTCGGATTGACCAGGAGGTGGGCAGGTGGAAGAAAAAAACAATGCAAACCAATATTTTATACCGGAAACTGATCGCAGAACCCCGGCGCATTGCTCCCCTCATTACCTTCCGTATATTGTTCGGCGGTTTGATGATGGTTGGGGCGCTTCGGTTTATGTTGAGTGGATGGGTAGAACGGCTGTACGTTGAGCCGAAGTTCTTCTTCAAATTCTATGGGTTTGAATGGGTAGAGGCTCTGGGCCGGGGAGGAATGTACGGCCTTTACTGCCTTATTGCGGCAAGCGCGGCCATGATCATGCTCGGCTGGTTTTACCGGCAGGCGGCGGTGGTTTTCTTCCTGGCTTTCACCTATAGTGAGCTGATCGGGCTCACCAACTATCTGAACCATTACTACCTCGTCTGCCTTCTCGCTTTTATGCTGATCTTTTTGCCGGCACACCGCCGTTTTTCTATAGATGCCTGGCGGAGCCCTGAGCTGTCCGTTACCCATGTGCCCGCCTGGGTGATCCATATTATTCTGTTACAACTGGGGCTTGTATATTTTTTTGCAGGCTTTGCCAAGCTCAATCCGGACTGGTTGTTTCGGGCCATGCCACTTGCCGTCTGGCTGCCCACCAAAGCCCACTGGCCCATTCTGGGGCCCTGGCTGGAATTGCCCTGGCTGGCTTTTGCCTTCAGCTGGGCCGGGGCAGCCTACGACCTCACTATTCCGTTCTGGTTATTGTGGAGGAGGAGCCGGCCGGTGGCGTACCTAGCTGTTCTGGTGTTTCACCTGCTGACCCGTTTGCTCTTCAATATCGGTTTGTTCCCCTTCATCATGATCTTCAATACCCTGATCTTTTTCCCGCCGGCATTTCACGAAAAATTGTTGGGCCAGATCGGATACCGGCCGGGGAAGCATCCTATTGTTTACGCTTTTCCCAGCTTGGCCCGGAGCGTTCTGCGGCCGGCCCTGTTCCTTTATTTCTGTTTCCAACTGCTTTTTCCGCTTCGGTACCTCTGTTATCCAGGTAATGTACTTTGGACTGAACAAGGGTATCGGTTTTCCTGGCGGGTGATGCTGCTGGAAAAAGCGGGCCAGGCAACCTTTTACGTTCACGACCCGGAAAGCGGGCATAAAGCGGAGGTCGATAACAGCCGCTACCTGACCGATTATCAGGAGAAACAGATGGCTTTTCAGCCGGATATGATCCTGCAATACGCTCATTTTCTGGAGAAGGAATATTGCCGGGAGTACAACCTCGATTCGGTAAAGGTCACAGTGGACTGCTTTGTGGCCTTGAACGGGAGGCCCAGCCGCCGTTTCATCAACCCGAATATCGATCTGGCCCAACTCGAAGACGGGCTGGCCCACAAATCCTGGATATTGCCTCATCCGGAAAATGAGCATCTCCCTGCCGTCTCATTTAGTAATCAAAATCAATAACAGTGAGAGAAATAATACCCCTTACCCGGGTTTATGCTTTTTTTATAGTCATCGCCTGGTGGTTGCCGGCAGCGGTTTTCGGGCAGGCCACGCTTTCCGGAGTTGTAGTTGATGCCGGAAACCATAAGCCTTTAGAGATGGCTGCCGTCTTTGTTCAGGAGACGAGCCAACTCGTGGAAGCGGGCCGGGCAGGGCGGTTTGAGTTGCTATTTTCCTCAGCAGATACGCTTACGCTAACGGTGTTTGCAGAAGGATATACTACCCGGGCCCTGAAGGTGGAGCCAAAGGAAAATTCCTTTCTGCAGATCACGATGAACCCTCTCTCCATTGACATAGAGGCCATCGAAGTAAAAAAGGAAGCAGAGCAATACGGCCTTCGCCGCCTCCGAAATGTAGAAGGAACGGCCATATATGCCGGAAAAAAGAGTGAGGTTATCGAACTGGATAACCTGCAGGGTAACCTGGCTGCCAACAATGCCCGGGAGGTGTACAAAGGTATTGCCGGCCTGAACATCTGGGAGAACGATGGGGCCGGCCTGCAACTGGCTATTGGCGCCCGTGGGCTGGACCCCAACCGGACATCCAATTTCAACACCCGGCAAAACGGGTACGACATCAGCGCCGATGCGTTGGGCTATCCGGAAAGCTATTACACGCCTCCGGTGCAGGCCCTGAAACGGATCGAGGTGGTCCGGGGGGCAGCCTCCCTGCAGTACGGAACCCAGTTCGGAGGGTTGCTGAACTTTATTTTCAGAGCGGGCCCGGAGAACAAGCCCTTTGAATTCATTACCGAGAACACTTACGGCTCTTTTGGGCTGTTCAGTACGTTCAATAGCGTTGGAGGTACAGTTGGGAAAATGAATTATTACGGCCTGTACCAATACAAAAAAGGAGACGGATGGCGCCCTAATTCGGAATTCAGCCAGCACACCACATTTGGAAATGTAAAATTTAAGGCTTCTGAAAAGCTGGAATTAGGCCTGGAGTTCACACACATGAATTACCTCGCCCGGCAACCAGGGGGGATGATGGATTTTGAATTTGAGGCCGATCCCCGCCAGTCCAAACGCGAACGCAACTGGTTCAGGGTCAACTGGAACCTGGCGGCTTTAAACCTGGATTATCGCCTTTCGGGCCGGACAAAACTGAACCTGCGCAATTTTCTGCTCTTTGCCGGCCGGGATGCCCTGGGCGAGCTTGGCCCCATCAACCGGCCCGACCCCGGAAGAGAAAGGGACCTCATCATGGGCCAATACCGCAACTTTGGCAGTGAAGCCCGCCTGTTGCACCGGTATGCACTGATGGGGCAGCATTCCACCTTTTTGTTAGGCGCCCGTTTTTACCGGGGCCACACCCGCAACCGGCAGGGGGACGCCGGCGCCGGCAGCGGGCCGGATTTCAGCTTCCTTAATCCGGAGGACCTGGAGCGGTCCAGCTACAAGTTCCCCAGCCGTAACTATGCTCTGTTTGCCGAAAACCTTTTCAACCTCGCTCCCCGGCTTTCGCTCACCCCCGGCATTCGCCTGGAGCACATTCGCACGGCATCAGAAGGGTATTACAAAAAGCGGGTTTTTTCCGGCGGGCAGGCCATCTTTGAACAGCGCCTGGAAGATGCACAGTCTAATGAGCGCGCCTTCCTGCTCGTTGGCCTCGGCCTGGGCTACCAATTGAAACAAGGCCTGGAAGCTTACGCCAATTTTTCGCAGAACTACCGGGCTATCAATTTCAGTGACCTGGCTGTGGTCAACCCTAACCTGGTTGTGGATTCTCTGTTGGAGGACGAAAGAGGTTATAATGCCGATATTGGCCTTCGCGGAGCATTATTCGGCAACCGCATAAGGTTTGACCTCAGTGCCTTTTACCTTCGCTACAACGGGAGGATCGGCTTGTCCGAGATCACCATTCCCGGCCCCATTACCATTGAACGCCAGGTGGCATACAGAACCAATATAGGAAATGCACGGATACTTGGGCTGGAAGCGTTTGCCGAGGCGGATATCTGGCGGCTGGTTTTTGGAGAAAAGGCAGAACCCTCTTTTCCCGTTTTTGTCAACCTCAGCCACCTGGGCGGAAAGTATGTCAGCGGGCAGCGGCAGTTTATCGGCAATGCCGTAGAGCTTATTCCTCCGGTTTCGCTCAAGGCAGGGGCCGCCTTCCAGGTAAAAGGCTGGCGGTTGAGTTATTTGTTTACCTATGTCGGCCGGCATTTCAGCGACGCCACCAACGCCGAATTTGTCGCAGATGCCACTCGAGGGATCATCCCCTCCTACAGCGTAATGGACGTATCGGCAAGTTATACATACCACCGGTATCAGCTGCAGGCGGGGGTTAACAACCTCCTGGATGCCGCGTATTTCACCCGCCGGGCTGCGGCCTATCCGGGCCCGGGGATCATTCCGGCTGAAGGCAGGCGGTTTTATGTAGGGCTGAGGGTGAAAATATAACCGGCAACTCCTTCCGGTCATTCTTCATTGCCATCGGTTGGAGAGGGAAGCCCCGGCGCCTGCCCTTCCATTTCCTGCCCGTGCCCGGAAAGAGGAGGCAATGGCTGCTGAACCTCGGCTGCCTGCTCACTTTCCTGCACTTCCGGTTTGATGGCGGGGAACTTCAGTATGCTCTTAACCGGGCGCACCGAGGTGACGGAGGAACGCCGGTTCTCCAGATGAATATCCAGGGATAGATTGTAGGAGAGCATATTGCCATTGTCTATACGGCCCAGTGGGAAGGATTCCTGGGTTTCCAGGGTGATGTAAAAACGCTTGCGGGCCAGGTCCGGTTCGACATTTACGATCCGGACGTTGAGTTCCTTATCACTGCGCCGGACGAGCAGGTTGCCGATGTAAGGCTGTACATCAAAATTTACCGGGTTATAACGGTCTTCGATATCGATGGCGAATTTCCACTGGAAGGCGAAATTCCATCCGTCTTTCTTGCTGAGGTCAAAGGAGCCTTCACTGATATGGGCAATGGGGTGAGAACTGGTTTGTATTTCCTCGTCGATATCGAAGCTCAGGAAAACGCCGTCCACCGGTTCTTTGCTCCTGATCCGGTACCGGACGTTGAGCTTACTGGGGCGGTTTTCGACCGGCCCTCTGAAGTTGGCGCCCAGCGGCCTGCCGCTGATGGTAAACCGACATCCGGAAACCCTGGAGTCATTATCCTGGAATGGCTGGGCAGCAAGAGAAGGAAGGCCGTCGTAAACGCCGGGCCGTACATTTTCTATCACCCAGAAGTTATCGGTCATATTTTCCGGAATACCCTCCACGATGAGAAAGTGCTTGTGTTCTACACCTTCAATCATAAGAGGAAGGTCCTGTTCTTTCTGGAATACCAGGTTTATGCCGTGGAGATACCGGTTGATCTCATCCGGAGTGGGAAGAGGAGAAAATAGTTTGTTTTTCTGATAGGGGCCTTCAAAATCGGAGTAGATGATGGTTTCCCAGTCGTTGCCGAAGAAAGAACCCCGGGATCCTTTGCCCAGGCTGAAGTTTGCCTTCAGGCGGGCTCCTAGCGGGGCATTGATATTCAACCCACCTTCCGTTTCGATACGGTAATTTTCTTCGGTGGAGGTAATGTGTTTGATCATCACCCCTTCGAATTCCCTCAGATAATAGGCATTGTTGATGAATTCGGGGTTTTCCTGGTAAAACCGCCAGAGTTTCATCATAAATTCAGTAGTACGATGGTCATTGGCCTCCAGGATGTAATACAGGGGCGAAACAAAAGAGCCAGAGAGCGCCAGTACGGAGGATTCCCGTCGGCTGTCAGTGTCCAGGGCAGCCGCGAATGAAGCGTAAGGAGGTTGTATGCCCGCATCGAGGGCAGCTTTGAGGTAGCCGCTGCATGTTTTGTGCAGGATGTATGAATCAAAGTTCTCATCGGGGTTGACTACAAACTGGTTCTCAACGCTGTTGAGCCGGACCACCCGGCTGGGCGTATAAGCAAGGTTATCGAAAGACTGCAGGATGTCTTCTTCCGAAAAGATATAATACATCAGTCCTCCGCCCCGGATGTCTGCGGTTTCCACCCTGGTGCGCAGCTCGCGCCGCCCCAGGAACTTGCTGATGTCCTGCGGAATGTAATCCCGCCGGCCATCGGGAGTTGCAAAACCGCAATATTCACAGTGGCGCCGGAAAGTTTGCTGCAGGGCATACCCCAGCGAAATCCTGGAATAAGCCCGCTCCGGAGGCCACTCCGACCGCCGGTATTCCTCGATCTTGCGCTGGTAGCGGCTGATCTTTTGTGCGATAGCGTCTGAAGGCCGGGCCAAAAAAATCAGGACAAACAATAAAAAGGGCCACAAGGTCCGTTGCATATCTGTATCTGGATTTTAATTCTTTCAAAAACGGTTTTCATCTTTGCGCCAAGCCATCCCAACAACGCAAATTAAGGAGAAAAGCTTGTGTGCATATATAACAATTTTAAGGATATTTTATAACCATTTGGGGGCAGTGAGGACAAGTTCTCCAAAAATTGGGCCCCGGGCCTCGTTCTCTGCCTTCAGCTTTCTATCTTGTGGCCAAAAATTTGGAACGGATCGTTCTTCTCTCCCCGGCACATCCCCTGCGTGGGGGCATTGCCTCTTCAACCGAACGCCTGGCGCAGGAGCTTCAGGAACAGGGCTATACCGTATGCATATACTCCTTCAGCCTCCAGTATCCCGGCTTCTTGTTTCCGGGGAAGACCCAATATACGGAAGGGCCGCCGCCGGAGGGGCTGGATATTCTGCCCATCGTCAATTCCATCAACCCGTTCAACTGGTGGAAAGTTGGCCGGCGTTTGCGGAAAGAGGCGCCGGACCTGGCCATCGCCCGTTTCTGGCTTCCCTTCATGGCTCCGGCAATGGGGACGATCCTGCGGCTGGCCAAAGGCAACGGGCATACCAAAACTATGGCTATTACCGATAATGTCATCCCTCATGAAAAGCGCCCGGGAGACCGGTTGTTTACCCGTTATTTTATCGATGCCGTGGATGCATTTATTGTCATGTCCCGTTCGGTAGGCGAAGACATCCGGCAGTTTGCTCCCCAAAAGCCGCTTGCCTATATCCCTCATCCCATTTTTGATAATTATGGGCCAAAATGTGCCCGGGAGGAGTCCCTGAAAAGGCTGGGGTTATCCGGAGAATACCCTTATCTATTGTTTTTCGGGTTCATCCGGGACTACAAAGGGCTGGACCTCCTGCTACGGGCAATGGGCGATCCGAAGGTCCGGGAACTGGGAGTTCGGCTCATCGTAGCCGGAGAATTCTACGGGAGTGAGGAGCCTTACCGGGCGATCATAAGAGAAGAGGGGATTGAAAAGGAGGTGATCTTTTTTTCGGATTATATTCCCAATGAAGAAGTGAAGTATTATTTCGGCGCCGCCAATCTGGTTGTGCAGCCTTATAAGTCTGCGACCCAGAGCGGGATCTCTCAACTGGCCTATCATTTTGAGCGCCCCATGCTGGTAACCGGAGTAGGTGGCCTTCCCGAGATCGTCGAACATGAAAAAGAGGGTTATGTTGTTGAAGTGAACGCCCCGGCCATTGCTGAGGCCATTGTGGATTTCTTCACACACGGACGGGAAGCTGAAATGGGGGAGGGTGTCCGGCGGGGTAAACAGCGTTTTTCCTGGGACAATATGGTAAAAGGCATAGAATCACTATTTCACGAGATATGACCAAAGGTATTTTAGACCATGCTTTCGAGGAAGGGCAGGTTTCCATAAGTGTTGTGGGCCGGGTGATTGTCGTTGCAGGCCTCATTCTGGGGAGCTTGCACTTTGGGGTGGAAAGAGGCCTGAGTGTTCTGGAACTGCCCGAGCTCTGGCAGAGGCAGCTCAACCTGGGGTTCTTTCTCTTTCTTATCTGGCTGGCGGTGAATGGCGGCATACGGGCAGTCAACAAATTATTACCCGGTATTGCCGTGGGGTGGCTTTTTATTACGGGAATTGGCATCGGGGCCTGGGGCCAGGCCATATTTTCATTGGCCCAGTGGGCGTTTTTCAGGTATAATGGAGAAGAAACCTTTCCTTTTTTGTTCTATTTACTGCCGGGCCTGTTGCCGAGCCTGGCCGTCAGCTTACTGGTTGCTGTTCTGACTGCAATTACCCTCAGGGTAGAAAACAGCCTGATGGCCTTTTTACTGCGGCTTTTGATCTTTGGAGCGCTGGCGCTGCTCATCTATTTGTGGATTTGAAAAGGGTAGAACAAACGCAATGAATAACAGGATAAAAGAAGTCGTTCGCGAAAGTATAGCTGCCAAGCAGGCCCTGTTGGCCGATGAAGAGCTTCTTGAAGTGGTGCAGCAGGTTGTAGATGCCTGTGTAGAGGCTTTTCGTTCGGGCAGGAAAGTCCTGTTCTGTGGCAACGGCGGTAGTGCTGCCGATGCTCAGCACCTGGCCGGAGAGTTGTCAGGGCGTTTTTACCTCGACCGCGAGCCTCTGTTTGCCGAGGCGATGCATGTGAACACCTCCTTTCTTACGGCGGTGGCTAATGATTATTCGTTTGAGGAGGCTTATGCCCGGATGGTTCGGGCCGCAGGCAGGGAGGGCGATTTACTTTTTGCCTTATCCACTTCCGGCAATTCTTCCAATATCCTAAGCGCGATCGATTCGGCCCACCGTATGGGCATGGCCGTTGTGGGAATGACAGGAAGGAAGGGAGGCCGGTTTCCGGAAGTATGCGATTACCTGCTCCGGGTTCCATCCGATAACACGCCCCGGATACAGGAGTGCCACATTCTGCTTGGGCACATCATCTGTGAACTGGTGGAGGCGGCTATTTTTGGCCAATAACTGATTTCTATGCTGAAACTGGACAAGACGTGGGCGTTGTTCCTCGACCGGGATGGGGTGATCAACCGCAGGCTTCCCGGCGCTTATGTGCGAAATTGGGAGGAGTTTCAGTGGTTGCCCGGAACATTGAAAGCGATTGCCGGGCTTACTCAGCGCACAGGCAGGGCATTTGTCGTTACCAACCAGCAGGGAGTCGGCAAAGGCCTTATGGCTGAGGAGGACCTCGCCCGGATACACGCCCGGATGCTTCGGCAGATCAAGGATGCGGGAGGGCGGATCGATGCCGTATATTACTGCCCGGACCTTGCCTCTTCCGTCCCCAACTGCCGGAAGCCCGGGCCGGCAATGGCCCTTCAGGCCCGAAAAGAATTCCCGGAAGTGGAGTTTCAACGTTCTGTAATGGTAGGGGATTCGCTTTCCGATATGCAGTTCGGGCAGGTTCTCGGCATGTACAATGTCCTGATAGCCACCAAAGAAGAAGAATTGACGGCTATCCGGAAAGAGGAAAAAAAGGATCTGCGGATCAACGCCCGGCACCCCAGTTTACACGATTTCTATCTCAGCCTGGCCGGGTAAACCAAATATTGTCTTATATTTATTTCAAATACGTAGCTAAATCATGTTTAAATTCCAAGGCCGATGAAAAAACTCACCATCATCTTCGCTTCGTTTTTTTTGTTTTTTATTGACAGCCAGGCTCAAACCGGCGGCGCCGGCAAGTGGTTATCCTTTGTGATACAGGCAGAGGGCAGGGCAGGAGGAAATACTCCCTGGGAACGAGCCCAGCGGCTGGAAGTGAGTAAACGGGTAGGTGTTCCAACCTCTCAGAGTAACACTGCCGGGGCCATTCGCCTCGACCCTGTGGATAAAGAGGTAAGGATTACCTTTTCCAATTTTACAGTAGATGGGGCCTGGTTTTCGCCCAGCGAGATTGCTCTGTCCTATAACGAAGATGGAAGGGCCATAGGCCCTATTCGGGCAATGCCCGGCCCGGGAGGCAGTGATTACTATCAGATTACGCTCCGGTTCAGGGAAAAAACGGACCGCACCCTGCTCTCTGTCCGGATGAACGGCCGGCCCTCCGGGCAATTCATCCGGGATACCATAAATACCCTCCTGATCTGGGGCGCCGGGAATGCGGAACCGGCAAATGTTCAGGTCTCTTACCTGGATGAACCCAACCAGTTAACGGCCCGCTCTCCTTATACAAATACTCCGGCAACTTACGGGGCTTATCAGGGAAGAACCGGCGCCGGAACAGAGGTGTATGCCATTCAGCTGGGAGCCTATCCGGTTCTTCCGGATTCCCGCCAGTTTTCTGCCGTTGCTTCTTTTGGGCAGGTCTATTCCCGCCAGATCGGCGGCCTTCAGTATGTCAGGGTTGGGCCTTATAATGACCCTGCACTTGCCCACCAGTATCTTCAGCAGATCCGGAGTTCCTACCCTGAAGCATATATCGTATTGGAAGACGGTGCTTCCCAACCCTCAGCCGCTCCGGCAACCACTCCCTATCAGAGCGTTTCTCCTTACGGGCAGCAACCTTCTCAATACGGGGCATTCGCAACTCCCCGCCTTTCCGAGACGGCTGCTGTTACCCCCAAAGGAGCTGCTTCTTCGTCTTATATACTTCCGGCAGGTACTACCGGATACGCTATCCAGCTGGCATCCCTGGCCAAAGAAGAGAATGCGAAAAGTTTTGTCAGCCGGTTGAGGGGGGATGGGCTCGCTGATGTTTATATCTGGAAAAAGGGAGATAACAACCGGGTCGTGGTGGCTCCTTTCCCGGATAAGATCAGCGCCAATAATTATCTGGGGACTCTTAAAAGGCAATATTCTCAGGAAGGTATCCTCGTTTATATCGATGAATAAAGAGAGCAAATGAATTAAACATCAGCGGCCTTTTCGGGGTTGGATAGGTGTGTTCGGACAAGTTTACGGTAATATGAAAAGAATCCTGCTTTCAGGTTTCGCCGCTGGTGCCATACTCCTGGGGTTAAGCTATTTTATTTTGTTTTTTACCATCAGGTTTATGCCTGGTATGGTGGAAGAATATTACAACCCTGTCTTTTGGCCGGGGAATGAACGGGCATTGCTGTTCTTCCTCCACCCCTTTGTGATCAGTTTTGCCCTTGCATGGTTCTGGAACCGCTTTAAAAACCATTTCCCTGGCACTCGGGCAGCTCGGGGTGCCAGATTCGCCCTGGTTTACGTCCTGATTGCAACATTGCCTTCTATGTGGATCACCTTCAGTGCTATTGCTGTTTCCCTTTCTATGGTTCTGGCATGGGCTGCCTACGGCTTTTTGCAGGTTCTGGTAGCCGGGTGGGCCTTCGCTTTTTTGAACCCCTGATCCGGGCTCACCGAACCGGCAGGGCAGCTTTTAGGGACTGTTCATAATCCTCAATATTCTATGTCAAGATTAGTAATCATTTCCAACCGCCTGCCGGTGACGATCCAGAAAGAAGAGGGCGACCTCATTTATCATCCCAGCGCCGGTGGCCTGGCAACGGGCCTGAATTCACTGGATGACTCCTGGGAGAAGATCTGGATCGGCTGGCCGGGCCAGGAGATCAACGAAGCCTGGGAACGGGAAGCTGTTCGCCGGGACCTTGCCAAAGACGGCCTGTACCCCGTTTTCCTCTCCAAAGAGGATATCTCTCTGTACTACGAGGGGTTTAGCAATAAGGCCATTTGGCCTCATTTCCATTATTTTACGCAGTACACCACCTACCGGGACAAGTACTGGGACGCCTACAAGTCGGTCAATCGGGCTTTCGCAGAAGCGGTGATCCCGCTCATCCGGGACGATGACCTGGTGTGGGTGCATGACTATCAGCTCATGTTGTTGCCGGCAATGATCCGAAAGGCTTTTCCGGGGGTGTCTATGGGGTTTTTTCTGCATATTCCTTTCCCTTCCTACGAAGTATTCCGGATACTGCCCTGGCGGAAACAGATACTGGAAGGTGTTCTCGGCGCTGACCAGATCGGCTTCCATACTTTCGGTTATATGCGCCATTTTCTGAGTGCAGTTTACCGGATCTGTGGCTATGAGCATCATTTTGGCATGCTGACGGTGGGCAACCGCCTGGTAAACGCTGATGTTTTTCCGATGGGGATCGATTACGACAAATATGCTCACCCTGAGGTCGAACCGCAGGAAGGCAATGGGCCGCTGAAGATCAGGGAACTGGCCCAAAAACAAAAGCTGGTGATCTCCATAGACCGCCTGGATTACAGCAAGGGCATCCCGCAGCGCCTTAAAGCCTTTGCCCGGTTCCTGACGAACCACCCCGGGTATCAGGGTAAAGTCACGCTGGTGATGATCGTAGTACCCTCCCGGGCTAATGTTTCCCAGTATAAAGCGCTAAAAGAGGAAATAGACAACCTGGTCGGCAAGATCAATGGCAAGTACGCTTCCTTTGATTGGGCCCCGGTTCATTACTTTTACCGGAGCCTTGACTTTTCTGAGCTGATAACACTTTATCAGGAGGCCGATATTGCCCTCATCACTCCGCTGAGGGATGGGATGAACCTCGTGGCCAAAGAATATGTCGCCAGCAAGGAGGAAAGTAAGAAAGGCGTGCTGATCCTCAGCGAAATGGCCGGGGCATCCAATGAACTGACGGAGGCTTTGATCGTCAATCCTCAGGATCGGCAGGACATTGCCGACGCATTGCTCAAAGCGCTGGAAATGGATCCGGGAGAACAACGGTCACGCCTGATAAGCATGCAGAATAAGATCCAAAAGAACGATGTCCGCCACTGGGCGGCTACTTTCATTAAGGAACAAAAAAAACTCATGGAATCACAAAAAGCGAAAATCGCCCGCCGCCTAAGCTCAGAAGACAAATCAGCTCTGGCAGAAGCCTATCATTCAGCCCAAAGCCGCCTGCTCATTCTGGATTATGATGGAACGCTGATGCCATTCGACAAAGATCCGCAGGCAGTCGTTCCGGATGAGCCTTTGCTTCGTATCCTCGAACACCTGCGAAGCCAGGAGGGCACCAAACTGGTCATCAGCAGCGGCAGAGACCGCACTACCCTCCAGGATTGGCTGGGCCACCTTGGCGTAGATATGGCAGCAGAGCATGGCGTGTGGGTAAAACGAAACGGTAAATGGAACAACAATACCGGCTTGTCGGTAAGCTGGAAAGAGAAAATCCGGCAGGTACTGGAAAATATGGTGGAGCGTACTCCCGGTTCCTTCATTGAAGAAAAAGACTACTCCATTGCCTGGCATTACCGGGCCATCGATAAAGCTCTGGGCGAAAAGCGCGTGCGCGAATTCCGCGATGTACTCCTCTACCTGACCGCCAATGATGACCTTCAGGTACTGGAAGGGAATAAGGTGGTGGAGATCAAGAATGCCGGAGTCAATAAGGGCAAAGCCGCCTTGAACTGGGTCGGTGAGAAAAACTGGGACTTCATAATGGCCATTGGCGATGACCATACGGATGAGGACACTTTCAAGGCCCTGCCTGAAGAGGCTTATACCATTAAAGTGGGCCTCGAAAAATCAGTAGCCCGGTACAATATGCTCTCCGTTGAGGAAGTGCGCGCCTTCCTGAACGGATTACAATAATTGTTCTATTGAGGAGTCCTCCAGTATAACTTGTGATTGGGATACTCCTTGTGAAATTGGTATTTCAGAACGTCGTGAGTGGTAATAATGCCAACCAGGTTGTAATCATCGTCAACAATAGGCAGGCCGTGGAACAGGTTTTCCAGAAAAACCTGAGCAGCCGCCCCTATCTTTTCATTGGGGTACATGGTAGCTACTTTTCTGGTCATCACTTCTTCAACTTTGATCCCGGCGTATTCTTCTGCTGATTTTCCCAGTTTTACCAGGTCAAAAGACGTAATAATGCCCACCAGTTTTTTCCCCTCTACAACCGGAATGTGGTGGAGGTGCTTTTTGAAAAGTATTTCTTTTACTGCCGCCAGGGCGTCTCCTGGGCGGACAGTAACAACGTCTTTGGTCATGATCGTAGAAATGGGCTCATTCATCATAGTGTGCAACGTTTAAGCTGGATTGTTTTGTAATGAGCTTTTAAAATAAGACAAAATTCGAATTCCAGGAATTTATGCAGGATAATATTTATGGTTTTTGCAGTTTGTGCTGACTTCTCCAAAACGTTTTTTTTCCGGAAACAGCAATTGCAGAAAATTAAAGTATTGGTTATCAAATCATTGTTCGGCCACCTCCTGAAAAAAGATGGGTTCCCACTGGCATCCATCGCCGGTGTAGAACCCATCTTTCAGAAATTGCCGGCACTTTGTGCCTTCCTTCTTATTGGGTGACTACAAACTTGTGTATAGTATGGCCGCCTCCGGTGTACAGGTGAAGGAAATAGACGCCTGGCGCCAACGTGCTGGCGTCAATTTTCATCTCCTGCCATCCCTGTTTGAAATAATCTTTCCCGGGCAGGATGCCTCTGCCGTCCAGTCCGGTAACTTTTGTTTTCACCATCCCTTCTTTCGCCAGTTGGAAAGAAACGGTAAGTTCTCGCTCAACCGGGTTCGGATATAGTGTTACTTCAGAAATGCCGGTTTCAGTTTTTTCATTTTCTCCATCTTCGGGTTTCTGAACCACCCTGGCCGAAGGGGTGCATACCTGGATATCCACATCGTCGAGGAACACCATATCCAGATCGTTGGCGGCATCGCAGCGGAAACGCAGGCGGGTGTTGGAACTGAATGGCCCGGAAATTGTCACAGATTCAAACTCCCGAACCTGATTCTGAAATTCATCCCCCAAATTCCATTCTTCAACCTGCGTGTAACTGTTCCCTCCATTAGTACTGATCTGTAACCAGAAATCGTCACTCGAACTGCTGAAGTTCGCAGTGATATAGGTGAAATCAATCGTTATTTCCTCTGCTGCGGCCAGATCGATATCATTTGTTGTCAACACCGAGGAAGTGGTATTGTCTCTTAACATTACACTGAATAACCCACTGTTTGAATAGAAAGTGTAACGGTGCGGCCAAAGGCAATCTACCCCTCCATCTGTCCAGATCCCAAGGCTGTTTTCAAAATCATTGCTGTTAAAAAGTGAGTAAGAACAGGTTCCTGTGCCACATGGCGGACACTCGGGCCCGCCGCAGTCGATGCCGGTCTCGTTGCCGTTCTGGATGCCGTCGTTGCAGGAGGATGAAGTGGCGGTAAGGCAGAAGCTTGAGGTGAGTGAACTTCCAAAGCGATAACCACTCGCCAGGACATTTCCATTATTGTCGGTTAAGCTAAAGGAGCCGTATCCCGAGTTGCAACAAAGGCCGTTATTTCCGGCATCAAAAATGGTAAAGGTAAAGCAGCCGTCAGGCAGGCAGATATCTTCAGCCACAGAAGACCCAGGTGTATTGCTGGTGTAAGGGCCGCCGGAAGCTGCGAGCCCACCTCCATTATCGAGGATCTGCCAGGTAATCTCACCGGGATTGTTGTCAAAGTTGATATTCAGGGTTAGGATGTTTTGTCCTGTGCATGGGCAGGGAGGGCAGTCCGTCCCGCCACAATCCACACCGGTCTCGTTGCCATTCTGTATGCCATCATTGCAGGTAGGTTGAGGGGTAACATTGCCGCAGGCGACGGAGGTGAGAATGCTTTCCCTAAATCCTCCGGGTTCAAAAAGAGCCCGCATTCTGCTTTTTTGCCCCTGGGTAAGGAGGTTCATACAGGCATCGTCGGTATAGTCCATGTAATTCTGGACCATATCTACCGATCCGCAGGAGACATGGCCGATGGGGCATCCGAAATTAGAGGCGTCAGACATGGGCGTGTCTGCCACGAGATCATCCACGCCACAGGGGCCGTCCCCCCAGATGTGAAAGAGGTTGAGCCAGTGCCCCACTTCATGGGTGGCGGTACGGCCAAGGTGGTAGGGGAAGGTAGCGGTGCCGATGTTCCCAAAGTAGGCATAGTCAACCACAATGCCATCGGTAGCGGCGTTGCCTCCGGGAAACTGGGCATATCCCAGCAACCCTCCGGCGAGGTCGCAAACCCAGATGTTGAGGTAATCGCTCGCGGGCCAGGCGTTTACGCCGCCGGAGGAACTGAATTTCACGGGGTTACCTGAAGTGCCGAAACTGCTCACGGATGTGGGAGTGCGGGTAATTCCGGTAGTTGGGTTGCCATTGGGGTCAACGGTGGCCAGGCAGAATTCGATCTCCGAATCGGCCGCCTGTGGCCAGGTATTGTCGGCGTCAGCATTCATTCTCCGGAAATCTTCATTCAGAATAGTGATCTGGCTCAGCACCTGAGCATCGCTGATATTTTCGGTAGAGTTATTGAATACAACGTGAACGACCACCGGAATGGTGATCACTCCGGTGACGGTCCGGTAGGGGGCATTCAGCGCCCTCTCGGTATGCCGTTCAATGGCATCCATCCTGTCCCGGAGGCCGGGGTCCTGGTTTTCCAGGTATTCGAGGTGTTCCATAGTGCCGCAATTGCGCTGAGCAAAGGCAGTTGCGCTGAGAAGAAAGAGTAAACTGAGGCTAATAAAGAATTGTGTTTTCCGCATTGCAATGCTGATTTGTCATGGTTAACTATTGAGATTTTTTCTATCCGTTGGAAACTGATAGCCAAAGGTGATGCGTCCGGAAATTAGTGAGGGGAGTCCGTGAGGTATGCGTAGCCGGGGGGCAGTAAAATTAGCGAATAATTATTTTCGGGAAAGCAAAACGAAGAACAGATTTTGACGGCAAATTAGTTAGCTGCCTGACAAATGCCGGATTGAGCCGGGAGAAGGGCCGGATATGTGCTGTGCTGGCCAGGTTAATCGACGAACTTATAGCCTACCCCGCGTACGGAGAGAAAGTACTTCGGATTCCTGGGGTCTTTCTCGAAATATTTTCGGAAGGACAGGATAAAATTATCGATGGTGCGGGTGGAGGGATAGACATCATAGCCCCAGACCGATTGCAGGATCTGCTGGCGGGAGACCACTTCTCCCCGGCGGTCGATCAGCAGTTTCAGCAGCATGGCCTCCTTTTTAGTGAGGGTGAACTCGCCGGGGTTGCCTTTGGCCTCATAAGTGGCAAAGTTAACTTTGTTCTCTCCGAATTCATAGATCTCGGGAGTGTTGGCGGGCTTACTGCTGGTCCGTTTAATGAGGTTCTGAACGCGCAGCAGCAATTCTTCCAGGTTGAATGGTTTGGTCAGGTAATCATCGGCGCCTTTTTTCAGGCCGGTTATCCTGTCCTGAGCGGTATCTTTAGCGGTCAGGAAAATGATTGGAACATCCATATTGGTCAGCCGGATCTGCTCGCAGATCTGAAAGCCATCCACTTCCGGCAGCATGACGTCGAGGATCAGCAGGTCAAAATGTTGTTCCTTGACGAATTTCAGTGCTTCTTTTCCGCTGCCGGTGGCTACGACTTCGTAGTCTTCCATTTCGAGGTTGAGTTTGACGACGTCGCGGATGTTCTCTTCGTCTTCAACAAGCAGGATTCTCATCATAGGTTATTGGCCCTTATTTTTTGGATGTTTTTTTTCTTCGCGGGCAACGGGTATTTCAATCCGGAAAACCGTTCCCTGAGGGTCGTTATCCAGCACCGCTATTTTCCCTTTATGGGCTTTGACGATCTGGCTTACAATGTATAAACCCAAACCGGTTCCTTTTGTTTTGCGGGTGTCCTCACTGCCTATCCGGTAGAACTTTTCGAATATCTTCGCCTTTTCGCTTTCATCGATCCCGATGCCCTGGTCGGCAATTTCCAGGCGTATGGTATTGCCGTGCTGGCTGATGCGGGCCTCGATATCCGGTGCTGCTCCCGAGTATTTTACTGCGTTTTCCAGCAGGTTGAGGATGACCGAATCCAGCCCGGCAACGTCGCCCAGCGTGTCTTCCACGGCGGTTTGCTTATTAAAGGTAAAACTGGCATTGGGGTATTTCGCCTCCATTTGCTCGAGGATATCCTCCACTACCTGGGCGATATTGACCGGTACCTTGTGCAATTGATAAGCCGACTCCAGTTTGGCGGACAACAGCAGGTCGTTGACCAGTTTGTTGAGCCGTTCGGTTTCCAGGAGGGCGTTTTTGGTGAGGTGCTCGGCTTTGTCCCGGGGCAATTCCCGCCGCTGGAAGGTTTCCAGCACCAGCCGGATGGAGGCGATGGGCGATTTGAGTTCATGGGTGATCGACAGGAGGAAGTTTCGCTGCTGAAGGGCGGCCAGCATTTCCCGGTGGTATCCCCGGTTGATCAGCCAGACCCCGATGGCCAGGCTGAGCACGAAAACGCTGGCCTCTCCCAGGATCATGTACTCCTGGCTGGCATATTGATTTTTCAGTTCCTGAAAAGCCGGCGTGCTGTAAAAAGCCTCATCCGTGGGAGGGATCTCTTCTCTGGCGATCATCATGAGCCGCATTTTGTCCCGCTTGGCCTCGTAGGCATCCCGGTTCTTGGTGAACAACAGGATGGACCACCAGGCAAAGGCCAGCATCATGTAGGCGATCACGCCGTAAGACAAAAGGCGAAGTTGTAGGTTACGTGGTTTGTCCATTATTTGAAAACGATATCCAATGCATCCTTAATCTTGCCGGCGGCCTCTTCCAGATCCTGCTCACCGTGGGCGGCGGAGACAAACCCTACCTCATACCCGGAAGGGCCGAGGTAAACGCCGCGTTGCAGCAGCTCGTGGTGCAGCACCTTGAATTTATCCATGCTTTTGGGGTCGATCTGGCTGGAACGGACGATCTTTTCTCTGGAAAAAGCGATCCAGAAAATGGAAGCCATCTGCTGGATATGGGCTTCATATCCTTTTTCGTCACAATAATCCTGGATGTTCTTTACGAAGGGCCGGGTTTTGCGTTCCAGCTTATCGTAAAAACCGGGTTCCAGCAATTGCTGCAGGGCGGCGTACCCGGCGGCCATGGCCACGGGGTTGGCGGAAAGGGTGCCCGCCTGATAGACCGGCCCGTCGGGGGCGATGTGGCTCATCACTTCGTGGCTGCCGCCGTAGGCTCCCACCGGCATACCTCCACCGATGATCTTGCCGTAGGTGATGATGTCCGGTTGAATATCGTAGTATCCGGCGGCTCCTTCGAATCCGACACGGAAGCCGGAGATGACCTCATCGAAGATCAGCAGCACCCCATGCTGGCTGCACTGCTGGCGCAGATATTCCAGAAAATCACGGCTTTGCAGGAGCAGGCCGTTGTTGGCCGGCACCGGCTCGATGATGATGCAGGCGATGTCATCGGCGTGTTCCTTCAGCGCCTGGCCCAGCACCTTGCGGTCGTCCAGTGGCAGCACGATGGTCTCTTTCGCAAAAGATTCCGGAATGCCGGCCGAGGTGCTCACGCCGAAGGTGGCCAGCCCGGAGCCGGCTTTTACCAGCAGGGAATCGACATGGCCGTGGTAGCAGCCGTCGAATTTGATGACCTTGCTCTTGCCGGTGATGCCCCGCGCCAGGCGGATGGCCGACATGACGGCCTCGGTGCCGGAGCTTACAAAGCGGATCTTGTCGATGTATCGGTTATTCTCCGTGATGAGTTTGCCCAATTGGTTGCCCAGCTTGTTGGGCGTGCCGAAAGAGGTGCCTTTGGCTACGGTTTCCAGCACCAGCTCTCTGATCCTGTCATTATTGTGCCCCAGGATGAGCGGCCCCCAGGAGCAGCAGAAATCGATATAGGTGTTGTCGTCTTCATCGGTGATGCGGCATCCCTGGCCTTCTTTGATGAAAAGCGGCGGCCCGGAGACGGACTTGAACGCCCGGACGGGGGAGTTGACCCCGCCGGGGAAGTACCTTTTGGCTTCTTCAAAGAGTTGGGCGGAACGGGTGCGGTTGATGGTATCTACAAATCGCATATTATGCCTTTACTGTTGATTTCGGGCAAAGATAATGATTAGTACTCTGGGCTGTTGTCAATGACAGGTAAAAGTAAGTATTGGCCTGATAAGTTTTTCGGGCGGAAAGGTAAACCGGCCAGGCCTTTTCCCGGCAACATAAACCCTCAATAATTGTTAGTTTTGCATTTTTAGCTATTACGTGTAAAAATCAACCCGCAAATGCTCACAGCCATTTCTCCGATCGACGGGCGGTACGCCGGTAAAACGCAGGAACTTTCCGACTATTTTTCCGAATTCGCGCTCATCAAGTACCGGGTATTCATCGAGGTTCAGTATTTTATAGCCCTTTGCGAACACCCTTTACCCCAGTTGCGCGGCTTTCCGGAAGAAAAGCTCGATGAGCTCGTCCGCCTCAGCAACCGCTTCGGGCTGGAGGATGCCCAAAGGATCAAGGACATCGAAGGCGTGACCAACCATGACGTCAAAGCCGTAGAATACTTTCTGAAGGAGCAATTCGAGGACATCGGCATCGGAAAGTACAAGGAATTTATTCACTTCGGGCTCACTTCTCAGGATATCAACAATACCGCAACGCCTCTAATGCTGAAGCATGCCGTTGAGAATGTTTACCGCCCTGCCTATCAGCAACTTCGACAGGATCTGGAAAGCCTGGCCGATACCTGGGCGGACGTGCCGATGCTGGCGCGCACTCACGGGCAACCGGCATCGCCGACCCTGCTGGGCAAGGAGTTTCGCGTCTTCGTCGCCCGCCTCGATGAGCAGATGCGGCAACTGGAGGCCATTCCCTACAAGGCCAAATTCGGTGGCGCTACCGGCAACTTCAACGCACACTACGTAGCTTACCCGGAGATCGACTGGAAGCAATTCGGTGATAAATTTGTCGAGGAGTCCCTGGGCCTGAGCCGCGCCTGGCCCACCACCCAGATCGAACATTACGACAACCTGGCCGCCCTCTTCATGGCCATGAAGCGCATCAACACCATACTCATCGACCTTTGCCGGGATATCTGGACGTATATCTCTATGGATTATTTCCGCCAGAAAACCATCAAAGGGGAGATCGGTTCTTCCGCCATGCCCCACAAGGTCAATCCCATCGACTTCGAGAATGCGGAAGGCAACCTGGGCCTGGCGAACGCTCTGTTCACCCACCTGGCTGACAAACTGCCCATCTCCCGCCTGCAGCGCGACCTGACCGACAGCACTGTGCTGCGCAACATCGGCGTGCCGCTGGCGCATACCGTCATCGCTTTCCGTTCCATTCTCAAAGGCCTGGGCAAGCTCCTGCTCAATGAAGAAAAACTACAGGCCGACCTCGAAGCCAACTGGATGGTGGTGGCGGAGGCGATACAGAACATCCTGCGCCGGGAGGGCTACGAGCAGCCCTACGAGGCGCTAAAGGAGCTGACCCGGGGTAAGGCGCGGGTCACCAAGGAGGACATGCACGGCTTCATCGACGGGCTGAAGGTGAACAAGGCGGTGAAGGATGAGCTGAAGCGGATCACGCCTCATAATTATGTGGGGCGGTAAAGAACTTTTCTATTACCAATCTGCTGGTTCAGCTGAAAAAGGGTCATGCCATTATTATGAAAAAAGTAATCTTTTTATTATTCCAATTGGTTCTGACCGGCCTTTCCACTAATGCTCAGCTAGAAAAGAGGGATTATATATGGATAATAGGGTATGACGCCAACGTTACTTCCGAAGGGGCAGGAACAAAACTGGATTTCAATCAGGATACACTACAGGTTAGTTTTATTGAAAAGCCCATGTGGTTTTCAAGTTCCAGCATCAGCATGTGCGACAAAGAAGGCGACTTATTATTTTATAGTAATGGATGTTATGTAGCAGGGGTTGGCCATCTACCTATACCCGGAAGCGAGGTAACAAAGCATTTGGATATGCCCAGGAATAGTTTTTATACCAATAATTGAGGAATATTGCTCCTGGATGGAGGCTTCATTGATACAAGGGTTGGGGGCTGGGCCTCAATTAAATGATAAATATTGTAAAGATAGGTTATCAATGGGAACTCCTTCCTGAACTTGCTGGTGGGTTAAAGGTACTTCAATTACCTATTCTGTAATTGATATGAACCTGAATAATGGCTTGGGAGAGAAATGGTTGAAAAAAATACCATTATTTTCCAAGATACGTTCTCAGACGGCTACCTCCACGCCATTCAGCACGCCAACGAAGTAGGACTGGTGGGTCATAGCGCCCAAAGCGGTGAGCAATTGTTATCACAAATTGTTGTTGGACAGCGCCACTACCTGCATTATGTAGAAAAGCAGTGCATCGGCAATGTGTGGGACTACCGGGACTGGGTAAAATACCAACCGTTTTTTTCTCCGGACGGCACGAAATACATCCGTTTCAATGCTTACAACGGTACTTCTGAACATCTTTGACTTTGACCGTTGCAACGGGGAGTTATCCAATCACATCCAGATCCAGGTCCCGGGGACGTACGATTCGGGCGGGGTAGGGTGTCGCCCAATTCGCGTTACCTGTACGCTTCGGCAACGGACAGCCTGTTTCAACTCGACCTCCAGGCGCCGGATATTCAGGAAAGCCTTACTTTCATCGAAGCTTACGACGGTAGCCTTTTCCGTATTACGGCGTGTTCTACCTGCAGCAACTGGCGCCGGACGGCAAGATCTACATCGGGGAACCGGCAGCCACCAGCACCTGCACATCATCCACCAACCCGACAGCGCCGAATACGCACCTGCGATTTCGAACAACATAACAACATACCCGTTGCCGTCCTTTAATTATGTCAGCATGCCCAACCTGCCTCACTTCAATATGGGGTAAACAGAGAGCCCTTGCGATTGGGTGCTCAATGATGCAAAGAGGAAAAAGCGCCGTCGTCTGTTATCACATCGGTTTTCCCCAATCCGGCTTCCACCCGTTTTACCATAGCTTTCAACCGCCCGCTTCCGGCCAGGGGCGAATTGATCTTATACGATGCGCTCGGTAGGGGTGCGCCCGGTTTCCGCTCATTCCCGGCGCCCGGCAAGCATCTTTTGACATCAGCAGCCGGCCGGCCGGCCTGTACTTTTATGAAGTGCGCAGCGAGGCCGGGCGGCTTGGGGCAGGAAAGCTGTTGATCGTTGATTAGAGGAGGCTGTCTCAAAAGTACATTTTGGCAGCGGGCCGCAAAATTTTGTTTCCCTAGATTTCTACTTTCCTCTTTCAAGAGGAATCGAAGGAGTTCTCCGGGCAGCAAAAACAAAATTTTGCTCTGTAAGCCGAATTTCCATTTGACTTTTGAGACAGCCTCCCTGGTTAGGCCTGCCGTTCGGCCTCTACTTCCTGTATGGTTTTGGGAATGGGCCTGCCCAGTATCTGATGCCCGGCCTCCGTGATGAGTACATTGTCCTCGATGCGGACCCCGCTGAAGTCCCGGTATTGCTGTGCCTTTTCGTAGTTGATGAACTCCCAGTGTTTGCGTTCCTTCTCCCACATATCGAGGAGTTCGGGGATGAAATAGATGCCCGGTTCGACCGTGAGCACGAAGCCCGGCATCAGCTTGCGGGCCAGGCGCAGCGACTTGAGGCCGAACTGGGTGCTGCGCTCCATGCCATCCCCATAGCCGACGTAGTCTTCACCCAGGCCTTCCATATCGTGTACATCCATGCCCAGCATGTGCCCCAGGCCGTGGGGAAAGAATAGGGCGTGGGCGCCGGCCTGCACTGCCTCTTCCGTATCTCCTTTCATAATGCCCAGTGCTTTCAGCCCTTCGGTGATCATGCGGGCGGCAAAGAGGTGTACATCCCGGTAGAAAACGCCCGGTTTGAGGGCCTCGATACAGGCTACTTCGGTATCCAGGACGATCTTGTAGATCTCTTTCTGCCGGGTGCTGAAGGTTTTACTTACCGGGAAAGTGCGCGTGATATCACCGGCATAGTGAGTGGCCGTTTCGGCGCCGAAGTCGCCAAGCACCAACTGGCCGTCCTTCAGGGTATTGCCATGGTAATGGTTGTGAAGGGTCTGGCCGTTGACGGTGAGTATGGCGGGGTAGGACAACTGCCCGTTGGCGGCCAGAGCAATGCCTTCCACGATGCCCGCCAGTTCGGCCTCCAGGATGCCGGGGCGGGCGCGGCGCATGGCGGCCAGGTGCATGGCGCGGGTGATGTTGACCGCCTTTTCCATCTCGGCTACTTCTTCCGGGCTTTTGATGGACACCAGGGAGACCACGGCCTTGATCAGGGTTTCGGAAGCCCGGTTCTTTACGATATTGATGGGGATATCCATCCACTGGCTGAGCCGGATTCGGTTGTCGTCCCGGTAGGGAGGCAGGAAGTGGACCTGGCGGCCTTTGTTGAGGGCTTCGCGGATCCGGCCCTCCAGTTCTCTGTAGGGTGAGGTTTCGTTGACGCCCACCCGGCGGGCCCGCTCGGCGATGGTCGGCTGTGGGCCCATCCATACGACGTGGTCGATGGTGAGCTCGTCGCCGAAGATGGTGGTTTTTTGCTCGTCGATGTCGATCAGTCCGGCCAGGCCGGGGCTGTCCAGCCCGAAGAAGTATAGGAAATGGCTGTCCTGCCGGAAGCGGTAGGTATTGTCGGGAAAATTCATGGGGCTTTCCTGGTTGCCCATCAGCAGGATCAGGCCGGAATCCAGTTGCTCCTGCAGGCGGTGCCGGCGTTCTATGTATGTGTTTTTATCGAACATGACCTTTTGGTTATGTGAGAAGAAAGTATCGATTTCAACAAGGGGTGGAAATATAGCAATTTGTGGTGAATAAAGCAGGCTTCAGGAGGGCCGGATGGCCGCAAAATGCCCGATGGCTTCTTTTGTCCATGAACAAAACTTACATTTGCAGGGTAAACGTTGAGATATGAACCACCTGGAGCAATTCCGCGATATTAAAACCTTCATTTTTGATGTGGATGGCGTACTGACAGACGGGCAGGTGCTGGTTCTGGAAGATGGCGCCTTGCTTCGGCGGATGAGCATTCGGGATGGTTATGCCATCAAACAGGCGGTGAAGGAAGGGTACAATGTTTGCATCATTACCGGAAGTGCGTCGGAGGGGGTGAAAAAACGCCTGGAAAACCTGGGGGTGGAGCACATTTACATCAGTGTTGAGGACAAGCTGAGGGTATTTGAGAAATACATTCGCGAAAACCAGATTGACGAAGAGTCGATCCTTTACATGGGGGACGACGTGCCCGATTATGCGGTGATGCGCCGCGTGGGCTTTCCAACCTGTCCGAAAGATGCTGCTCATGAAATGTTTCAGCTGGCCATGTACGTTTCGCCTTATGAGGGCGGAATGGGTTGCGTCAGGGATGTTATAGAAAAAGTGCTGCGGCTTAACGGCCATTGGCGCGTGGGTTGATCACATACTGAAAAACTATGCTAGGGGCTCTGCTTAGGCTGGTGCGCTTTCCCAACCTTGTAATTGTCGCACTGACTCAATATCTGCTGTATTACATCCTGCTTCTGCCTGCATTTCGGCAGCAGGGGCTCGAGCCGGCGCTCGACGACTCCCACTTCAGCCTGCTGGTGGCCGTCACAGTGTTGATCACTGCCGGAGGTTACGTCATCAACGATATTGTGGATTTTCGCATCGACCTCATCAACCGGCCCACCCGGGTGGTGATCAACCGGCAGATCCGGGTGCAATCGGCCTACTGGCTTTACTTTTGTTTCAACCTGCTGGGTTTTCTGATCGCCTTATACCTTTCCTTTCACATCGAGTGCATTCCCCTGGCCAATTTGTTTCCCCTGGCGGTAATCCTTCTTTTCGTTTATTCCACTTATCTGAAAAGCCGGGCTGTTGTTGGCAATTTGCTCATATCCTTCTTTTGCGCCGGAGTGGCGGGCATCGTCTGGTTTGCAGAGCGCGAAGGGTTTAAGGGCCTGCTGGGGAGGGATCCGCAGCTGGCGGGGCATATCGGTAGCATCATCAGCTGGTATATGGTTTTTGCTTTTCTGTCCACCATGTTTCGGGAAGTCATCAAGGATATGGAGGACCTGCAGGGAGATGTCGGGGCCAATTGCCGGACTATTCCGGCCCGCTGGGGCCTGCCGGTAGCCAGGGCCATTGCGGCTGCATTCGGGCTGGGCCTGGCGGCATTTCTCGTTTACCTGCCTCTGAGCATGCCCGCCCTTTTTACCAGCCTGGGGATCTTGTTTCTGATCTTCTGCATTTTGTTGCCCTTGTTCCTGGCCATGATCCGGGTATTTCGGGCTCAGAATAAAGAGCAATTCCACCAGTTGAGCCAACTGGCCAAGCTGATCATGCTGGGAGGGCTGGCCATGTTGTTGTTTTTGGCCGTGCAGTAAAAAAAATCAAATGGATATTCTCAGGAAAAAGCTCATCCTCGCCTCCCAATCTCCCCGCCGCCGGCAGTTGCTGGAACAGGCCGGCTTTACATTTGAGGTCAAAACCAAACCCATCGATGAGTCTTTCCCGGAAGACATGCCGGTGGATGAAGTGGCCGGCTATCTGGCCCGTCGAAAAGCTCATGCCGCCCGGGAGTTCATCACCGGTGAAGAAATCCTGCTCACTGCCGACAGCGTGGTTATCCTGGGCGATGCCATTTACAACAAGCCGGAAGATGCAGCCGACGCCCGCCGCATTCTTCGCGCGCTTTCCGGCCGGGTGCACCGGGTGATCACCGGCGTTTGCCTGTTGTCCAGAGACAAAGAGCGCGTCTTTTCCGGGGAGTCCCGCGTCCACTTCGCCGAGCTGACAGACGAGGAGATCGACTACTATATCCGCACCTGCCGGCCCTTTGACAAGGCGGGCGCCTATGCCATACAGGAGTGGATCGGCCTGTGTAAGATCGACAGGATCGAAGGTACTTATTCGAATATCATGGGGCTGCCGGTCGATCTCGTGTATCGGGAGTTGGCAAATTTTGTTTAACTGCATAAAGAAAAAGGCCAAATGACTATCGATTTTCTCATCATCGGGCAGGGGCTGGCCGGCACCTTGCTGGCCCATTTTCTGGAGCAGGCCGGCCAAAAGGTGCATGTAGTGGATCATTACGATAAACGGGCGGCAACCCGGGTGGCTGCAGGCATCATTAACCCCATTACCGGGCGCCGCTACGTGAAGTCCTGGAGGGTTGATGACCTGATTCCATTTGCGCGTAAGACTTACCTCGAACTGGAAAATGAACTGGGCATCTTTATTTTTCACCGGCGGAATATCCTCAGGGCGTTGTTCAACAGCCGGGAGGAAAACGACTGGCTGGCCAGGGCAGGGGAGGAGGGATACGCGGATTATATGCTGGATAAACCGGGTCTGGAAGCCTACGCCGAAATGACGGTGCCTGCCTATAGTTACGGAGAGGTGCAGCACAGCGCCCAGGTTGACGTGGGGGTACTGGCCGACGCCTACCGTTCCCGACTCCGGGAGCGCCATGCCATCACCGAGGAGTTATTTGACTATGCCCGGCTGGAGGTTTTTTCCGACAGCGTCCGTTATGGAGATATTCGGGCAGGGGCCGCCGTTTTTTGTGAAGGATACCGGGCGCGTCACAATCCTTTTTTCAATTACCTTCCCTTTGGAGGCGCCAAGGGGGAAGTGCTGCTGGTGCGCATTCCGGATGTTCGTTTCGGAAAGATCCTGAAGCACCGCATTTTTATTGTCCCGCTGGAGAACGGCAGGTACTGGGTGGGCTCGACCTATGGCTGGGACTATGAAGACGACAGCCCGACAGAACAGGGCAGGGCCTATCTGGAAGCCCGGCTAAGAGATGTTCTCAAGGCGCCATTCGAGGTGGTGGACCATCGTGCTGCCATTCGCCCGACCGTTAAAGACCGGCGCCCTTTCCTGGGGCGGCACCCGGAATTTCCTTCATTGGCCCTCTTTAACGGGCTGGGCACCAAAGGGGCTTCCCTCGGCCCGTTCTGGGCGAAACAGATGGCTGATTTCCTGACAAAAAATGTTACCTTAGAAGAGGATGTTGATATCGGGCGTTTTGAGAAAACATGACTCATATAGAACAATTTCCACCCACTCCGGCCAAGCCTTAGTGCTTGTTTGGATAATTTGGTTAACATTCATGAAAAAAAACCTTCAATTATGTAATTGCCGCCTAAGCTGCATCGTATTAATGAGTGAAGAATGAACTTCACCGTTATCCGGCTTAAATTCAATAGCTAACCAACTAACCATGATGACCCGTATCTCTCCGACCTTATTTTTCTCCCTATTCTTTATTTCCGCAACCCTGTGTGGTTTTCAGAACAGCAGACAAAACACAACCATGGCAAAGCAGGATCCCTATCAGGCCGAATGGAAAGTGATTGATTCCCTGGAAAATGAGGGCCTGCCCCGTTCTGCCCTGGAGAAGGTGAACGAACTATACGAGCGGGCAAAGAAGGATGAGGAGCCGGCCCAGGTAGTCAAGACCATCATATACCGCAATAAATACCAGATGCAGCTCGAGGAGCAGGGGGCAGCCAAAGTCATCCTGCGTATGGCCGGCGAGGCCGAAGAAGCCGATTTTCCCGTAAGGCCCATTCTTTATTCCCTGGCCGGCGAACTTTATCAGCGTTATGCCGACCAGAATTACTGGCGCCTGGCCAACCGCACCACGACCGCCGGCTTCCTGCCTGACGACCTGGAGACCTGGAGCCTGGGCCAATTGCTGCAGGAAGCCTCCCGCTATTATTTGATGTCGGTGGAAGACAGCCGGCTGGCTGAAGTGCCGATCACTGATTTCGACGCCATTACGTATGTTTCTAAAGGGGAGGGCAATACCGATGAGTTGCGGCCTACCCTTTTTGATTTTCTGGCGCACCGGGCCATCGAACATTTTGCCAATGAACGCTCCTATCTCACTCAGCCGGCCTACCAGTTTCAGCTCAACCGGGAAGATGCCTTTGGGCCGGCGGAGGAATTCGTGAAGCTCGAATGGGACACACCGGATACCTTGTCCTTTAAACTGCGGGCGCTGGAGCTTTTCCAGAGCCTGCTCCGGCAGCGCCTGGCGGATGATATGCCGGCAGCTCTGCTGAATGCAGACCTGGAGCGTTTGACATTTGTCCGCAATAATTCCGTACTCACCAATAAAGATGAACTCTACCTTGGAGGGCTGAAAACCCTGGAGGAAAAGTTTGCCGGCAAACCTTTGGTAACCGAAGTTTGGTTTGACATGGCCAGCCTTTATGCCGAACAGGGCAACACCTATGACCCCGGACAGGCAGAGGAACACAAATGGAAGCTCAAGGAAGCCCTGGAGCTTTGTGATCGGGCGCTCGAACGCTATCCCGAAAGCTACGGAGCCCGGCAGTGCGCCCAGTTGCGCAGCCAGCTTATGCGCAAAACGCTGGAAATTAAGGTGGAAGAGGTCAATTTGCCGGGAAAGCCTGCCCTGGCATCTATATCTTACCGAAATGTTGCGGAAAGTTACTTCCGGGTGGTCAAACTGGAGGGAGAAGAGCAGTTTGAGCTGAACAACAACCGCCCGGAAGAACTCTTCCGCATCCTGGCTTCCCGCCAGCCCTTCCGGGAATGGAGCGTAGCGTTGCCGGAAGACGGCGACCTTCAGGAACACACCACCGAGGCCGCTATTGAAGGGCTGCCGTTGGGGGCATACGCCATTCTAATTGCAGACAATCCGAAATTCATCTTTTCAGAACAGGCCGTTGGTTTTCTGTTCACAACAGTTTCCAACCTGGGATATTTCAACCGCCGCGGCCCGGAGGGCAGTATAGAATTCCTGATGCTGCACCGGGAAACCGGAGCCCCGTTGAAAGGCGTATTGGCGGAGTTTTACACCAACCGCTACGACCGCGAAGAACGAAAGCAAAAGCGTGTGAAGATCGGCCAGGCCAAGAGCGATGATGATGGGTTTATCATCCCGAGCCTGCCGGAGAACTCCTTTTTCCAGGTGCGTTTTTCCCTGGGGAAGGACGTGCTTTTCTTCCAGGATGGCTTTTCGAGCTACCGCGGTTCGCGCCTCTCTTCAAAGAGCGTTACCACCCACTTTTTTATGGACCGGGCTATTTACCGGCCCGGGCAGACGGTCTATTTCAAGGCTATCGTGCTGGATAAGGATGAGCAGAATATTCCCTCCATACTGCCCAACCACCAGTTTACCGTGACATTTTACGATGTCAACGGGCAGGAGGTGGCCCATCAGGACCTGACTACCAACGAATACGGAACGGCCAACGGCACCTTTACGGCTCCTCAGGGAGGCATACTGGGCCAGATGCGCCTTTTTTCCAGCGCAGGCAACAGCTATCAGTATTTTTCGGTGGAGGAATACAAACGGCCGAAATTTGAGATCGTGATGGAACCTCTGGAAGACAGCCCCGCTCTGGGGGATACCGTGACGTTTAAAGGAAAAGCGACGGCCTTTGCCGGGAGCAGCATCGACGGAGCAGAAGTCCGGTACAGGGTAATCCGGGAAGTGCATTTTCCCTGGTTCCCATGGTGGCGTTTCGGAGGACGCGGTTTTCCACCGGGGCATAACGGGGGGCAGGAGGTAGCTACGGGGTTGCTCACCACATCGGCTGACGGCAGTTTCGAATTTTCTTTTTTAGCGCAGCCAGACCTCAGCATTGACAAGGAGGATAAACCGGAGTTTATTTTTACGGCCTTTATCGATGTTACGGACATTACCGGCGAAACCCATTCCACCACCAAGAGCCTCAACCTGGCCTACCTGGGCTTAAAAGCAGATGTTACCATTCCCGAAAGCATAGGGCGGGAATCCGGGTTGATCCCCGTTGGCATTGTCACGCAGAACCTGGACGGCGCGCCTCAGCCGGCGGAGGGTGCAATCACCGTCAACCGCCTGGAAGCTCCCGGTATGGCCTTTGTTGATCGTTATTGGGAAAAACCAGACCGCCGGGTTATTGAAGAAAATGCTTTCCGCAAGGCTTTTCCGCATTTCGCTTATGAAAATGAGGACGAATCTTCCAACTGGCCGGTGAAAGAGGAAGTGTTGAACCAGCCGTTCAATACTGCCAGAGAAGATACGGTTTTCGTCAACGTCTCCGGCTGGCCGGTAGGCCACTATGTGCTGAACCTGAAAACCCGGGACGATAAAGGCAACGCCATCGAAGTAAAGAAGTTTTTCCTGGTTTATGACGCCAAAGAGAAAGCTTTCCCGAATGGTGTGATCGCCTGGAAAAAGCAACCGAAAAGCGGGGGGTATCAACCCGGCGAGGAGGCTTCCATCCTCCTGGCAACGTCTGCCGGCGAGCTGAATGTCTTCTACGAACTGGAGCGCAAAATGGAGGTGGCCAAACGGTCCTGGCTGAAGGTTGCGCCCTGGGAAACCGTTAGCCATAAGGTAACCGAAGCGGATAAGGGAAACATTTACGCTCAGTTCAGTTTTGTAAAATACAACCGGCCCTTTACCTGGTCGGAAACCATTGGCGTCCCCTGGAAGGACAAGGAACTGAAGATTGAATACAATACCTTCCGGAACAAGCTGCACCCGGGGGAGGAAGAGGCCTGGCAGCTTAAGATCAGCGGCCCGGACGGCGATAAGGTAGCCGCGGAGATGGTGGCCACCCTCTATGACGCGTCTCTCGACCAGTTCAAGTATCATTCCTGGACATTCAGCCCTTACCCCTACAATTACCAGGCTTATCGCTGGCAGGGGCGCCATTTCAGCAGCGCCAACAGCAATAATTTCTATTACTATCCTCCGTCTCCGGAAGAGCCCCGCCGGATCTATCGAAGCCTTAATTGGTTCAACTTCAACTTTATGGGCTACGGCGGGAATTTTGCCGGCGGAATGGTCCGGGCCCGGGCATATGATTCTGTTTCTGATGGGGTTGCACTAGCGGCGCCGGCGGCGGCTGAGGAAGAGGTGGCATTTATGAGCAAAACGGCCGATTCGGCGGAAGCGCCCCCTCCTCCTCCAATGGCAGAGTCGGCGCCCGGACAAGGTGGAGAAGCACCGGCTGCTCCTCCGGTCCGGCGCAACCTCAAGGAAACGGTATTCTTCTTTCCCGAGCTGCGCACCGATGAAGAAGGCAATGTGATCATCCGGTTTAAAATGAACGAGGCCCTGACCCGCTGGAAATTCCTGGCTATGGCCCATACTCAGGCCCTGGAGTATGCCATCAGCGAGAATGAAGTCGTCACCCAGAAAGAGCTGATGGTGCTTCCGAATCCGCCACGCTTCCTGAGGGAAGGGGACGAGATCGAGTTTACCGCCAAGGTGAGCAACCTTACGGATAAAAAAATGGCCGGCACGGCAGAGCTGATGCTCTTTGACGCCCTCACCATGCAACCCATCGACGGCCGGTTCGGCAATGAGAAAAATACCGTCTCCTTTGAAGCCGAAGGCGGCCAGTCGGCGCGGCTGGCCTGGACGCTTACCGTGCCAAAAGGGGACGTACTGGCCGTTACGCATCGCGTGGTGGCTAAATCCGGAAGCTTCTCGGACGGGGAGGAAAGTGTACTTCCGATACTGACCAACCGCACCCTGGTCACTGAGACGATGCCAATGCCGCTGAAGGGAGGGCAGTCCCGGGAATTTACCTTTGAGGCCATGGCAAAGGCGGGTAAATCCAATACGCTTCAAAATCATAATTTTTCCCTGGAGTTTACTTCAAACCCAGCCTGGTATGCGGTAAAAGCACTGCCTTACCTAATGGAATTTCCCCATGAATGCAGTGAACAGATCTTCGCGCGATACTACGCCAATTCGCTGGCCGCCTCAGTGGCCAATTCCAATCCTGCCATTCAGCAGGTTTTTGAGCAGTGGAAAAATTCCGATGCCCTGATCAGCGAACTGGAGAAGAACGAAGAGCTCAAAACGGCATTGCTGGAAGAAACGCCCTGGGTCCGGCAGGCGCAGAGCGAATCCGAACAGCGCAAGCGCATCGGTTTGCTGTTCGACCTCAACCGCATGGGATACGAGCAGGAAAAAGCCCTGGCCCAGCTGGCGGAACGGCAGTCCGAAGCCGGTGGTTTCTCCTGGTTCCCGGGTGGCCGCGACAGCTGGTACATCACCCAGTATATTCTGGAAGGGCTGGGCCGCCTTCGCGCCCTCGGCGTGAAGGATATTCAACCCGGCACTCAGGCATGGAACCTTGCCCAGCGGGCCGCCGAATACATCGACCGCGAAATGGACGATCATTATGAGCAACTGCTATACGAGGTGAAGCAGGGGCGCGCCGACCTGGAAGATGACCATTTATCCCACCTTGTGATCCATTATCTCTACACCCGAAGCCTTTTTAAAGACCTTCCGGTAGAAGGAAAGGCCGCCGAGGCCAGGGATTATTATCTGGGCCAGGTGGAAAAATACTGGCTGAACAAAGGGATCTACCAGGAAGGCCTGATGGCCATCACTATGCACCGCCACGACAAAAAGGCTGCTGCCGACCGGATCATCCGGTCGCTGCGCGAGCGCGCCCTGCACGATGATGAGCTGGGTATGTACTGGAAATACAATGCCGGATTCTACTGGTATCAAATGCCGATCGAAACTCACGCCTTAATGATCGAGGCTTTCTCCGAAGTGGCTGAGGATAAAGACGCGGTTGAACAAATGAAAATATGGTTGTTGAAAAACAAGCAGACGACCCACTGGAAAACCACCAAAGCGACTGCCAATGCGGTTTTTGCGCTGCTGCGTTACGGTGATAACTGGCTTGAGGACACCCGCCTGGCGGAAGTCAGCTTTCCCCGGCTGGATGAAGAGAGCTTCCAGCCTGAACTGATCGAAGCACGGCGTTCGGCGGAAGCTGGCACCGGCTATTTCAAGGCAAACTGGAGTGGAAATGAGGTGACAACCGATTTCAGCCGCATTAAGGTGACCAACCCGAATAAGAGCATCGCCTGGGGAGCCGCCTACTGGCAATATTTTGAAGAACTCGACAAAGTCGATGTCTTTAAGGAAACTCCTCTGAAGCTCGACAAGCAGCTGTTCCGGGAGACGATCGGCGACAGAGGGCCGGAACTGACGGCCATTACCGCCGAAAGCCCGCTTGAACCCGGCGATAAACTGGTTGTTCGTATCGAGTTGCGGGTGGATCGGGATATGGAGTATGTCCATCTCAAGGATATGCGGGCCAGCGGGCTGGAGCCGATAAACGTATTCAGCCAGTACAAGTGGCAGGGAGGCCTGGGGTATTACGAAAGTACCCGCGACCTGGCGACGCACTTCTTCATCAGCTACCTGCCTAAAGGGACTTATGTATTCGAATATCCCCTGCGGGTAGTGCACCGGGGTGATTTTTCCAACGGCCTGGCCAGCATTCAGTGCATGTATGCGCCGGAATTCACCAGCCATTCGGAAGGAATGCGGGTGGTGGTGAAGTAGTTGGGTAGTTGATTGGGTTGGATTAATATTATCTGTCAACCCAATCAACTAAATCAACTAAATCAACCATTTAGTCGAAGAAAGCTTGCGGTAAAGGAACAATGCTATTAATATTGGGAAAATTCAGTTACAGTGGAACCTAAGAGAATAATAGATTACGCTGCGAAAACAATAAAAGAAAAGATCATGAGCAACAACAGTGAGCGCTCCAAACATGTCGATACGATTATCCGCAACCATGTGATCTGGTCGATGGGAGCGGGGCTGATCCCGGTGCTCATTGCCGATGTTTTTGCCGTCAGTGCCTTGCAGCTGGATATGATCCGGCAGATGTGCAAGGTCTATGACGTTGATTTTTCCGAAACCCAGGGAAAGGCCATCGTCACTTCCCTGACGAGCTCGACTCTGGCCCGCGTCACAGCCGGGAGCCTGGTGAAAATGCTGCCGGTGGTGGGTTCCATCATCGGCGGAGTGACGGTTTCCGTTTTTGCCGGCGCTTCGACTTATGCGCTTGGCCAGGTTTTTAAGCGCCATTTCGAATCCGGGGGCACCATTCTCGATTTTGACCCTGCCCGCCTGAAAAAATTGTATAAAGAACAATTCGAGAAAGGCAAAAAGGTAGCTGAGCAATTGCGTAAGGACAAGAAGGCCCGCAAAGAGGCGGAAGAGGCAGAAAAAACAGCGCAGGAAGCTGCATTTGCCAAGGTAAAGGCAGAGGCGGAAAAGGCCAAGGCTTCAGCCGGAAAAGGAAAAGAGGGCGATGTCATTCAACGCCTCAAAGAACTGGCTGAACTTCGGGATAATGGCGTCATCTCGGAGGAGGAATTCCAGGAAATGAAAAAGAAGCTGATCAGTGAATTCTGATCTCGAAAGGCGTTAAACCCTCCAAACATACTCTTAAACCTTCCATCTTGCCACCGGCTCCGTCTCCTGGCCGGCAAATTCCCCGTTGAGGTACTTGTAGTAGCCGGTCACGGCAATCATGGCGGCATTATCCGTACAATATTCAAATTTCGGGATGTAAGTATTCCATCCCTTTTCTTTTCCGGTGGCTTTCAGCGCTGCCCGGAGGGCCGAATTAGCGGAGACGCCGCCGGCGATAGCGATCTCCCGTATGCCGGTTTCTTTAGCTGCCAGGCTGAGTTTATTCATCAGGATGCTTACAATACGGCTTTGCACCGAAGCACATATATCCGCCAAATTTTTTTCAATAAAACCGGGGTCTTCTTTTCTCCGCTTCTGGAGAAAATACAGGATGGAAGTTTTCAGGCCGCTGAAGCTGAAGTCCAGCCCGGGGACCTGTGGTTCCGGGAATTCGAAAACCGGTTGGCCCTGCTGCGCGATCCGGTCAATATCGGGGCCGGCGGGGTAATCCAGCCCAAGAAGTTTCCCGGTCTTGTCGAATGCTTCTCCGGCGGCGTCATCCAGGGTTTGCCCGATGATCTCCATATCGAGGTGGCTCCTTACCCGCACGATTTGGGTATGCCCTCCGGAAACGGTCAGGCAGAGGAAGGGGAATGCCGGTTTTGGAGGCTCGGCAAAGTGAGCCAGAACATGGGCCTGCATGTGATTGACCTCCACCAGTGGAATGCCAAGGCTCAGAGCGTAGGCCTTGGCAAAGGAAACACCGACGATCAGGGATCCGATAAGGCCCGGGCCACGCGTGAAAGCAACCGCATCGATATCCTGCTTGTCAACCCCCGCATCTTTGAGGGCCAGGTCAACAACGGGAATGATATTTATTTGATGGGCACGGGATGCAACTTCCGGAACCACCCCTCCGTATAAACGATGAGCTTCCTGGTTGGCAGTGCGGTTGCTCAGAACCTCCCCGTCGCGCAAAACTGCTGCCGAAGTATCGTCACAGGAAGATTCGATGCCGAGAATGGTGGTGCTCATGTCAGAAAAATAAATAAATAATTTTTTAATTTAAAGGTTCCGTAAACCAGGTTTTTTCCTGAAGACAACCCAGGCCCCCTCATGGTTCGATACCGAAGCGTGCAAAATACACAATTGACCAGATAACCTTAATAATAATATCAAGATGGCTGCAATAACAATGCTTTCCAGGACAAAATCGAAACCCGAACCCGTCGAAACCCCGCGTTCTGTTCCCTTGAAGGGTAGCGATGCCAATTGTGTGGTAGCGAAGGGCACCCGCATTGAAGGCGATTTCATTTCGAGTGAGAACATCCGCCTTGATGGCACCGTAGTCGGCCAACTGAAATGTGAGCGGCGCCTTGTCATCGGAGAGACAGGAAAAGTGGAAGGCAAGGTAATATCGAGCGAAGCCGTGGTAATGGGCCATGTCAAGGGAGATGTTCAGATATCCGGCACCCTGCATCTGATGGCAACGGCCCGCATTGAAGGCGACATCAGGGCCAAGTCTCTTAAGGTGGAGGAAGGTGCAGCCTATTTCGGAAAGTGCCTGGTAGGAGAGAAATAGGCCCTGTGGATAGGCTTTGGCGCCTGGTGAGGTGCAAAAAGGTTGTATTATGACTTCATTTTTGAGGGCGGTTTGTTTTTTCATCTCGGGTAATTGTGTTAAAATTGCTTTATCCCAAGAGGTACTTTTTACCTAAAAATCTTTATTATTGCGTCAAAACAAACCGAAAAATGAGATTATTGATTAACTTAGTTCTGGCCGCCATAATCGTAGGTTTGGTGTGGGTGCTTATCAGCAGTATCCGGGAGCCCATTGCCTTCAAAGCTGAGAAAGAAAAGCGTGAACGTGCAGTGATCGACAAGCTGATGAAGATCAGGACTGCCCAGGAAGCTTTCCGCAACATTAAAGGGGGGTTCGCTCCGAGCTTCGACTCTTTGTCCTACGTATTAAAAACGGACAGCTTCAGCATCATAAGCGTTATTGGTGACCCGGATGACCCGGACTTTACCGGCGAGATCATCTATGATACGACTTATATGCCGGCTATAGATTCCATTCAGGCCATGGGTATCAATCTCGATTCCCTGCGTTTTGTGCCTTACGGCCGGGGTGCTGAGTTCGATATCCAGGCAGATACCATTACCTACCAGAGCACTAACGTGCCTGTTGTGGAAGTGGGCGTGCGCCGAAAAATATTCATGGGGCCTTATAAGGACCCTCGGTTTGCTCGGTATGACAACAGCTATGACCCCAACAGCATTCTCAAATTCGGGAATATGAATGCACCAAACCTGGCAGGAAATTGGGAAAGATAATCAAGGATCTCATTGAAGATACCTTCGTAAAAAAGAATACCAATATTTATGAACTGTCCATCCTGATGGGGGTGGACAGTTTTGATTTTATGGTCTTAGACAGCCGGCAGCACCTGCAGGCCCTGCGTTCCTATTCCGTGGGCCCTCAACTCATGGCTCAGCCATCGATCCTGGCGTCTTTAGTCCAGGGTGATGAACTCCTTTCGCTGCCGTACCGGACAGTGAGGGTGGGGTGGGCCAACGGCAGGAATACTCTGGTGCCCCAACGCCTGTATAACGAACAAAAAAAGGAATCCTATCTGGAACATGCCACTGATATTGCCTCCGCAGAGGTAGTCCTTGCCGATGGATTGCCGGGCCTGAATCTTCGGAATGTTTATGTCCTCCCTAAGGGTTTGGAATCCTTTACCCGCCAGTATTTCTCAGGTTGCCGGCTGTTTCATATCAGCTCGGCCTTGCTGGAAGGCATTAATAAACTCCCCGTTTCGGTAGAAGGGCCGCGGGTTTATGCCCACCTTCGCGACGGGTTGCTGTTCGTTTTTGTTTTTGAGGATAAAAACCTCCTTTTCTCCAACGCTTTCCCCTTCAAGAGCGCCAAGGATTTCATCTACTTTCTTTTGCTGCCCTATCACCAGTTCGGTTACAAACCCGGCCGGGTTCCAGCTTACCTTTCCGGCCAGTTGCTGGAAGATTCGGATATTTTCCGGGAAGCATTCCGTTATATAAAGCAGGCCAGTTTTGTCGAACCTCCGGCTTTTTTCCACCTTGGCCCCAGGGCCAGCGGAGAGCCTCGCCATTTTTATTTCGACCTGCTTGGGTTAAGCCTTTGCGGTTAGGCCAAAGGTTAGCTTTTGGCTTTTTCGGCCCCATTGAGTTTCATCAGGACAGGCAGGTGAATTGAACGATAAGCTTTTAACAAATGCGCATCATAGGAGGAAAATTCAAAGGAAGGCGCTTCAACCCTCCGGCAAAGAACTGGCCGACCCGCCCGACGACCGATTTTGCCAAGGAAGGTTTGTTCAATATCCTTGTGAATCACTGGGATCTCGAGGCAATGAAAGTCCTGGATCTTTTTGGTGGTACGGGAAGCCATTGTTATGAATTCATCTCGCGGGGCTGCTGTGATGTCACCTATGTCGATAAATTCCCCGGCTGTGTTTCTTTTGTAAAAAAAACGGCTAAGGAACTGGAGGTCGAAAATTGTCTCCATATCATCAGGAACGATGTGTTCAGGTTTATCAGCCGTACTCAGGAAAAATACGACTATATCTTTGCCGGCCCGCCTTACCCGCTTCCCGGCCTGGATACCATTCCTGGGCTCATTTTTGAATACCGGCTCCTCCGGCAGGGAGGATGGCTGGTACTGGAACACAACCCTAACCATTCTTTTAAGGAATCTTCGCACTTTTTTCAGGAACGGCATTATGGCAAGACCATTTTCAGTTTTTTCGAAGAATCGGCCGAAAGGGAACAGTAACGCCTTTTTAGTCGTTGCATAATAGTAATAAACAGAAATCGACATGAAGTTTTGGCTACTTCTTGCGTTCCTCGCCCTGCCTGCATTGGTTGAGGCCCAGAAAGACTTTTCCGGGGTCTGGAAAGGAACCCTTACCCAGGACCCGGGAGGCTTCGCTCCGGTTTACGATTTTGAACTTTATCTCAAGCAGGAAGGAGGGAAAGTCAAAGGAAGGTCTTATGTCCGGATTGGCTCCATCTATGCCGTTATGGAACTGGAGGGCGTCCTGGAGGGCAATACCGTTCACCTTACAGAGACGGATATTGTGAAGCATTGGAAAAGGCAAGATATGGAATGGTGCTATAAAAAAGCCGACCTCACCCTATACCATCAGGGAAAACAGCTAAAACTGGAGGGGCCCTGGAGCGGGAACACCGGGCAAAACGAATGTATTCCAGGCAATATCTACCTTAAAAAAGAGCCTCCACAGGCCTGATCCTCTGGCGGCTTCCGGACAACCTCTCCAGGCCAATAAAGAAACATACAACAGTTATGGTGGCTTTTTTTCCCTATAATATTTGTCGAAGAGGGAAAAGTAATAAATTTGCGCCCTTAGTAGTGATTTAAATATTAAGCTCACTATTAAAAAGAAACTTAGCTACCCACTGTTGGGGAAAAACCCACTGCTACTGATGAATATTGTAGATGTCATACAAGAAGGAGTGATCAAAGGGATAAAGGCCCTTTACGGAGCGGATATTACCGCGGAACAGGTGACGATGAACAGCACCCGCAAAGAATTCGAGGGAGACTATACGGTCGTTGCATTTCCCTTTGCCCGTATCGCCCGGAAAAAACCCGATCAGATCGCCGAAGAACTGGGAGGCTTTCTCGTCGAGGAGGTGGAAGAGGTCGAAAAATACAATGTAATTAATGGTTTTTTAAACCTCTCCCTGAGCAATGGTTTCTGGCGAGAATTTCTGGCAGGTATTTGCGAGGACGAAGCGTACGGGCAACAGCCGGCCAACGGCAAGAAAGTCATGGTGGAGTTTTCCTCCCCCAATACCAACAAGCCGCTGCACCTTGGGCATATCCGGAATATTCTCCTGGGCTGGTCAACCTCGCAGATACTGAAAACGGCCGGCTATGAGGTAGTGAAGGTGCAGATCGTCAATGACCGGGGAATCGCCATCTGTAAAAGCATGCTGGCCTGGCGGAAGTACGGCGAGGGTGCGAGCCCGGAATCTGCCGGCGAAAAAGGCGACCACTTTGTGGGCGATTATTATGTGTTGTTCGAAAAGAAATTCCGGGAGGAATACAACGACTGGCAGCAATCTGAAGAAGCCCGCAAGGTATTCGGGCAGCAATCAGAGAACGGGCAGAGCGAAGAGGCCTTTTTCAAAGCTTTCAAGAATACTTATTTCAATGAATACAGCCTCCTGGGCGCCGAAGCCAAGGATATGCTCCTGAAGTGGGAAGCCGGGGACAAGGCTACGGCTAGCCTCTGGAAGCAAATGAACGATTGGGTCTATCAGGGTTTTGACGAAACGTACCGGAGCCTGGGGGTTGAGTTCGACAAGCTCTATTTCGAATCGGATACCTACCTTTTGGGTAAAGACGCCATCCGGAAGGGCCTGGAAAAAGGCGTGTTCTATCAGAAGGATGATGGTTCGGTATGGATCGACCTGTCCGATGTCAACCTGGACCATAAACTCGTTTTGCGGAGCGATGGAACGTCAGTATATATGACCCAGGACATCGGAACGGCGCAAAAACGCTTTCAGGATTTCGGAGTAGATAAAATGGTGTATGTCGTAGCCGATGAGCAGAATTACCATTTTCAGGTCCTGTTCGAGATCCTTAAGCGGCTTGGCGAACCCTATGCAGAAGGGTTATACCACCTCTCCTATGGAATGGTGGACCTGCCTACCGGGAAAATGAAATCCAGGGAAGGTACGGTAGTGGATGCCGATGACCTCATTGCCGAGGTAGTGGAAGAGGCTCGTAAAAACACGGCTGAACGGGATACCATCAGCGGGCTTTCTCAGGAAGAGCAGGAAGAGGTGATCCGTAAGATCGCACTGGCGGCTCTCAAGTTCTTCATCATCAAAGTACAACCGCGCAAGCGCATGGTCTTCGACCCGAAAGAGTCGGTTGACCTGCAGGGGCAGACCGGGCCTTACGTGCAGAATGCTTATGTGCGGGTGCAGTCCGTTTTGCGTAAGGCCGGCGATCAGCCCCTCAGCGCAGCATCGGCTTATCAACAGCTTGAACCTCAGGAAAAGGAAATTCTCAACATGCTTTATTCCTTTCCTGGCCTGGTGCAGCTGGCGGCTGAAGAATATGACCCGTCGGGCATTGCCAATTTCTGCTACGACCTGGCCAAGGCTTATCACCGGTTCTACCATGACCATTCCATCCTCAACGCCGGAACGGAGGCGGCAAAGGCTTTCCGTTTGCAATTGAGCCGGGCGGTGGCCCACGTGCTCAAACAGGGAATGAACCTGCTGGGAATAGAAATGCCCGACAGGATGTAACGGATGCCGGCGTTGGCCCGTAAGATTCGACAACAGGTTAAAAAGTTTTATAAGATGAGTGAACTTAATAAAAAAGAGGAGAGCAAAGAAAAGGAATCCCTCAATTTCATAGAGCAGATCATCGAAGAGGATATTCGCAACGGCAAACACGCAGGGCGCGTACATACCCGTTTCCCGCCGGAGCCCAACGGCTATCTGCACATCGGGCACGCCAAGGCCATCTGCCTGAATTTCGAGATCGCCCAGAAATACGGCGGGAAGACCAACCTGCGATTCGATGATACCAACCCAACTACGGAAGAGACCGAATACGTGGAAAACATCAAGCGGGACATCCACTGGCTGGGTTTCGACTGGGAAGGAAGGGAATACTACGCTTCCGATTATTTTGAGCAACTCTATGAATTCGCCATCCAACTGATCAACAAGGGCCTGGCCTATGTCGATGATTCCTCTCCGGAGGAGATCGCGGAGATGAAGGGGACGCCTACCGTGCCCGGTAAGGAAAGCCCCTACAGAGGCCGCAGCATAGAGGAAAACCTGGGCCTCTTCCAGCGCATGAAAGCCGGTGAGTTCCCGGATGGCTCCAGAGTGTTGCGGGCTAAGATCGATATGGCTTCCGACAATATGCACATGCGGGACCCCATCATGTACCGCATCAAGCGGGACCACCACCATCGTACCGGTGACGATTGGTGCATTTACCCTATGTACGACTTTGCCCACGGGCAGTCGGACTCTATTGAGCAGATCACCCACTCACTTTGTTCTCTCGAGTTCATCCACCACCGGCCGCTTTATGACTGGTTTATCGAGAAACTGGGGATCTTTCCTTCCCGGCAGATCGAGTTTGCACGCATGAATGTCTCCTACATGATCACCAGCAAACGGAGATTGCTCAAGCTCGTCAGGGAAGGTTATGTGAGCGGCTGGGATGACCCCCGCATGCCCACCATCTCCGGGATGCGGCGCCGGGGCTACCCGGCGGCTGCCATTCGCACCTTCTGCGATAAGGCAGGTATTGCCAAGCGGGATAACCTCATCGAGATCAGCCTGCTGGAATTCTGTGTGCGCGATGAGCTCAACCGTACGGACCCCCGAGTGATGGCCGTGCTCGACCCGCTCAAGGTTGTGGTTACCAACTATCCGGAGGGCAAAGTGGAAATGATGGAAGTGGAAAACAATCCGGAAGATGAAAATATGGGCACCCGTACAATGCCTTTCTCCCGCGAATTGTACATCGAGCGGAACGATTTCATGGAAGACCCGCCCAAAAAATACTTCCGGATGGGGCCGGGCCGCAATGTGCGCCTGAAAGGCGCTTATATTCTACATTGCGAGGGCTTTGAAAAAGACCCGGATACCGGGGAGGTCACTGAGGTCCGTTGCGCTTATTACCCCGATAGTAAGAGCGGAGAAGATACTTCCGGCATAAAGGCCAAGGGCACTTTGCACTGGGTGTCGGCCGCCCATGCCCGGGAAGCGGAAGTCCGCCTGTATGACCGCCTCTTTACCGACCCTCAGCCCGATACGCATGAGGGCAAAGACTACCTGGAATTCTTTAATGAAGATTCCCTGCAGGTGGTCGAAAAGGCCTATATCGAGCCGAGCCTTGCCAAAGCGAAGGCAGGAGATCGTTTCCAGTTCCTCCGGCTGGGGTATTTCTGTGTTGACCCGGATAGTACGGATGACAAACTCGTCTTTAACCGTACCGTCACGCTGAAGGACACCTGGGCGAAGATGCAGAACAGGTAGTATAGCTAGATGGAAGGCGCTTTCAAAGTGCCTTCCATCTATGCTTTTTCCCTACAACCTCCACCAATTCCGGATCAGGACCTCTCTGGTAAAGCCATTGGGATAAGTCACCGTTGCCACCCGGTCACACGCTCCATCCCCGTAATCCATGGTGCGGGTACGGCCGTTGATGGTGATGGCCCTTACGCCGCTGGCGATCCAGGGGCAGTTCTTGCGCTTGATGAGAGGAGTGGTGATCTCTGCGGTGAACGCCACGCCATTGCGGTTTACTCCCGAAGAGCCTCCGGTGATCTCAAAGACGTTGTCCGGCAGGAAGGGCGTATCTGCGCCGGCAACCTGGGTGAGGGTATGGCTGGCATCCCAGGTAACCGTTTCTCCGTCCGGGAAAGTGAGGCTGGCTCCCTCAACAATGCGCGTAAATACAATGTTGTTGTCACCCGCTGTCCCGGCGTTGGTAATCGTTTTTAGGCCCTGTACCTGCACGCCGTCAACAAAGAAGTTATCAAAAGTTATGGTGCGGGTAGCGCCGGGAGAGGCCATCGGAGCCGTTTGATTGACGATAATAGTTCCCTGCCGCAGCCGGCCGTTGGGCCCTTCACATCCGTCGGGGCCGTAATCGATGGTGGCGGTGCGCGGGAAAGTGCCATCATCGGGCGTGACGGTTACCGTTGGGCAACTCAGCCCGCCTCCGCGCGTTTCGATCTGGTTATCGGCCTCATCCTCAGTATCCTGGAACAGATTGGTGACGGTAGCCACATCTTCGTTGGTGGTGAGGTCTTCTTCAAAGGCCGGGGTTTCTGTTTCCTCTTTCTGGCAGGAAGTCATGGCCAGTGAAATGGCCGCAAAAGCGGCGATAAGCAAGAACAATTTTTTCATGGTTTAAGATTGTTTAAATGATTTAACAATAGGGTGTAAAACCCAACCAGCCCTGGGGCGAGTCACATCCCCCACGGAATATTTCCGGAATTTACATCCGGGAAGGCTTTTACTGGCGGTGTTTGTAGGATAGACTAAAAGAAGGCGGCAAGGTTTAACGAAGAGAAGGAAATTTTTCTCCCGAGAATTTTATCTTTGCTTTTACTTTATGAGCAAAGGAAAAATCATCATCGGGCAAGAGCGCTTTGCGCTAACCATCGAAAGGCTTTGCCATCAGCTGATCGAACAACACGGGCGTTTTGAGCATACCTGCCTGATAGGCATCCAGCCGCGGGGCACCCACCTGTCAAACCGGCTTTATCGCCGGCTTTCGGATATACTCTCGATCGACTCCATTGAATATGGTAAACTGGACATTACCTTCTATCGGGATGACTTCCGGACGAGGGTAAAACCCCTTTATGCCAGCAAAACGGAGATGGAATTTCTGGTGGAAAACAAACGCGTGGTGCTGGTTGATGATGTGTTATATACCGGAAGGACGGTGCAGGCGGCCCTCACCGCCCTCAACCATTACGGGCGCCCCCGGCAGGTAGAGCTGGTCTCTCTTGTGGACCGGCGCTTCAACCGACACCTGCCCATTCATTCTGATTACACCGGTATAAGGATTGATGCCCTGGATGAGGCTTACGTGCGGGTGGAATGGGCCGAACTGGATCAGGAAGACCGGATTTTACTATTTGCCAGCAAACAAGAGGCGGAATAAATTCAATCAATCATTTTTCACTCCTGAATGGCTACTGAACAACAACTCAGCACTAAACACATATTAGGGATCAAATACCTTACTGAGGCCGATATCCGGCTGATCTTTGAGACGGCGCGCAGTTTTAAGGAGGTGCTCAACCGCCCCATTAAAAAAGTGCCTTCTTTGCGCGATGTTACCGTGGCCAATCTTTTTTTCGAAGACTCCACCCGTACCCGGATCTCCTTTGAATTGGCGGAAAAACGCCTTTCTGCCGATATCGTCAACTTTTCAGCTTCGTCTTCTTCCGTAAAAAAGGGGGAGACATTACTGGATACCGTTAACAACATCCTTTCGATGAAAGTGGATATGGTCGTTATGCGGCATCCCGCTCCCGGGGCTCATCATTTTCTGGCTCAGCACATCGACGCCCACATCATTAACGCCGGTGACGGCACACATGAACATCCTACCCAGGCTTTGCTCGATGCCTTTTCCATGGAAGAAAAGGTGGGAGATGTTGCCGGGAAAAAAGTAGCGATCTTCGGAGATATCCTGCATTCCAGAGTAGCTTTGAGCAACATCTTCTGCCTGAAAAAGCTGGGCGCTCACGTCCGGGTTTGCGGGCCACCGACCCTCATCCCCAAATACATCGACAGGCTGGGCGTAGAAGTCTCCCACAACCTTAAAGAAAGCCTGGAGTGGTGTGATATCGCCAATGTGCTGCGCATTCAGCTCGAGCGGCAGGACATCAAATACTTTCCTTCGCTGCGCGAGTATGCCCAGTATTACGGCATCAATAAGGCATTGCTGGACGAACTGGGGCGCCCTATCGTGATCATGCACCCCGGGCCCATTAACCGGGGCGTGGAAATTACCAGCGATGTGGCCGATTCAGAGCATTCCATCATTCTGCAACAGGTGGAAAACGGGGTGGCCATCCGAATGGCGGCCCTCTACCTGTTGGCGGCAAAACGCTAGGCAATGCAATGTTCGCCGAAGAATGCGCGTTAATGCTTCAATCGTTTCCTGAAATCCCCGCAGGCGGACTACTATTTTTTCTTACCCCGGTTTGTTCAATTTTCTTTTGGCAAACGTGCCCAATCCCATTCAATAGTTTCAAATAAATCCTAAAAGCATTATCTTACAAATTAAAATCCAAGCTGATATGAGATTCGTCCCATTTGTCCTTCTCTTACTTTTCTGCTGCTCTGCCCAGAATGCCATAAGCCAATGTGATGCGCTCATTGCTGAAGATAAGGTGCTCGATGGGACTCACGTCCTCCGAACGACCAACCAGACCCTGGTCGTGCGGGGGAATTATACCTACAGCCTGGAGCTCAGAAGCGACAGTAAGGGCATTACCGCCAAAATGTATTCCAAAGCCGGGGTGGAATTTAACCAGGATGATGAGATCATATTTATGGATGTGAACAGCACCCGCCGGTCTTATCGCTTTATTGGAATGGGAGAAATGGAACGGGAAGGCGGAACCCCGGTTTACAACAACATCCTTCAACTCGACCTGGCCGCCATTCAGTGGTTTGCCAGCTCCGGGATCAATGTGCTGTATATTAAGAACAATATCAGCAACCAGATGCGCAAGTTCACCATCAATGAAAGCCGGCAGTCGGAATTCGCTCAACTGGTGGCCTGTTTCAACCAGAGGCTGGACAGGGAGAAGGTCAGAGATGTAGAGCTTACTGACAATGAGATCAGGGTTGAACCATCGGTGAAGCCGGCCGCCAGGGAAGATGGGGAGGCAGGGAAAGTGGCGAGGACAGCTGCCAACCCGGCGGATGATCAGGAAGTGGATGCCTTGAGAAGAGAACTTCACGATGTTAAGGAGAAACTCCGCCAGGAGATCGCTGATGAAAAGGCCAAAGCCGCGCAGATCAAATCCGTCTTGCAGGAAGAAGTGGTCCTGGCCAGAGAAAACGCTGCCGAACAGAAAAAAAAGTACGCCGATGAAGTAGTGGATGCCCGCCAGAAAGCCCAGGCAGAGATCGATGCCTCCCGACAGCTGTTGGCTGAACAGGTGAAAGAGGCCCGTGAACGCGCCGCTTCCGAAATGGAAAAGATCACCCTTGACGTTGCCGATGCCCGGCAGAGGGCTAATGAGGCCATTCAGCAAGCCCAGCTGGAATCGGCAAAAGAGGTTGCCGCCGCCAGGGAAAGGGCTGCTGAGGAGATCAAGGCGGTAAAGGAAAAACTGGACCTGGCAAAACTGGAATATGCCGATGAGATCGCCTCTGCCCGGGAGAATTCTGCTGCCGAACTTCAGCGTATCCGTGAAGAGACCGCTTCTTTGATCACGGAGGCGCGAAGCCAGGCAAAAGATGAAAAACAACGGACCGCAGAGGAGGTGGTCTCCACCAAAAAAACGGCCGCCGAGCAGATCCTTCAGGCCAAAGAGGAAACGGCGGAAGAGATTGGCCAGATCCGGGAACAGGCCGCCATTGAAAAGGAGCGCATCGCCTTTGACCTTGCCGAAGCCCGCCGCCGGGTAGCAGAGGAAAGAGCACTGCTTCAGGAAAAGTCAGTTTCCGAAATAGCCGATATTAAAGAAAATGCGGCTAAAGAGAAGGAGGCTACAGCACTGGAAGTCGCCAACGCCCGCAAACGCGCCGCCGAAGAGATTGCCGAAGTCAAGAAACAGGTTGCTACCGAAAAGGCCATGGCTGAAAAAGAGGCCGAAAGCGCCCGCCAGGAATCGGCTCAGGAAGTAGCCGAAGCCCGGGAAAAAGCGGCTCTGACCATTAAGGAGATCAGTAGCCAGGAAGCTCAGAAAGTGGCGGAGGCCCGGGCAAATGCCGAAGAAGAGCGAAAGAAGGTAGCCGAAGAAGTGGCCGCTGCCCGGGAACGGGCCGCCGCCGAGATCGCCCGCATCCAGGAAGAACTCCAAAAAGCCCTTGCGGAAACCCAGAAGAAAAAAGAGGAGATCCAACAAGCCTCCGCCCAGGAAGTACTGGCCGCCAAGGAACGGGCCCAGCAGGAGATAGAAAAGGCCCGCCAAACCGCGAGCAGTAAGGTTGAAGAAGCTAACCAAAATGCAGCAAAGGCCAAAGACGAATACGCCTCCAGTGTGGCCAGTGCCCAGAAAACGGCGGAAACGCGGATAAAAGAAATACAAGAGGAAGCGGCTGCCGCCGTTGCCGCCGCCCGGGCCAAAGAGGCCGAGGTCAAAAACATGTCGGCCGAAGAGATCGCTGCCGCCCGGGAAAAAGCAGGGGCCGAACTGACCCGCCTCAGAGAACAGACGGCCCAGGAGATCGCCCAGGCGCGCGAACAGGCCGCCCGCGTAAAACAGGAGTCGGCCAACGAGGTTGCCGAAGCACGGCGCACGGCCGCCGAAAATGTCGCCCAGGTGAAAAAAGATGAGGCTGATGCCGTGCGGCAGGCCAGAGAAAACAGCGCCAACGAACGCCAGCGCCTGGCCGCTGAAGTGGCGGAAGCTAAAGAGCGGGCTGCCCGGGAAATCTCAACTGCCGGTGAGCAGGCTGCCAATGAAGTTAAAGCCATTCGGGAAAAAGTGGCTAAGGAAAAAGAAAAACTGGCCCTTGAGGCCCTGCAGGCACGTGAACAGGCGGCCAACACCATCGCGGAGGCTAAAGAAAAAGCAGCCCAGGAGGTGGCCAGCACCCAGCGACAATCCGCAGAAGCTGTAGCGCAGGCTAAAGCCGATGCCGAAGGCCGAATAGCAGAACTAACTCAGCAGGTGAAAATGGCGGAAGAAAAGTCCAGGACGGAGATCGCCAGGGCCAGGGCCACTACCCAGGAAGAAGTGGAGGCCGCCCGCCGCGATGCAGCCGACAAAAAAGCCCAATACGCCGCAGAAGCCGAAGCTGCCCGAAAACAATCTCTGGAAGAGATCAATACCGCCAAAAAAGAATCCTCTGAGGCCATTTATCAGGCCAAACAGGAAGCCGTCAGGCAGATCACTAAAGTCAAGGAAGATACCGCCGAGCAGATCGCTGCCGAAAGGAAAAAATACGAGGAATCCAAAAAAGCCATTGAAGAGCAGATCGTTGCCGATAAGCAGAAGGCCGCAGAGGTGAAAAGGGAAACTGCCGAGGTGGTGGCGGCTGAGAACCGCAAAGCGGAGGAGGCCCGTCAGAAAGCTCTGGACGAACAACGCCGCCTCAATGAATTGCAGGAACAGGCAAGGCAGGCAGAAGAGCGCCTGCGCCGGCTGAAGGCGGAAGCAGATAAAAACAACAATAACTGACCCTTTTCCCGGCCCCGGCCGGAAGATCTGTTAACAACGCGTTAATGTTCCGGCCGGAAATGGCATTTATGCCGGAAACGCCCTCCATTGTCTTACAATCTATAGATATTTGGGGGCGTTTTCATTTGGTACATTTCGATAACAAAAACTGACTACTGATGAGATTTCTGGCACTACTGCTTTTTTCAACCATAATAAGCTTGTTCTATGTTCGTGCGGAAGACAGCAATGGTGGGCACCAGATTAGGATTAAACTGGATAACTACGAGGAAGAGGAGCTTTTTCTGGGGTACCATTATGGGGACAAACAATACCTTCAGGATACCGTTGAGAAAAATGCATCCGGCTTTTTCGTCTTTGAAGGGGATGAGCCGCTGCCCCCCGGCGTTTATCTGGTAGTAATGGCTCCGGACAACCAGTACTTTCAACTTCTCGTCACCAACGAAGAGCAAAAGTTCACGGTTTTCACCAACGCAAAGAACCCCACTCAGGATATCCGGTTTGAAAATGCTCCGGATAACGAGTTGTTTTATGAGTACCTGGCCTTTCTGGAGGAAAAAAAACCGATGGCCGACGAACTGTCTAAGGAAATAGAAGCCACCGAAGACGAATCCTACCGAAAAACCTTACAGGACAAACGCTCCATGATCGATGAGGAGGTGCGGGAATTTCAGGAAGCCCTCATTCGCCGGATGCCCGGATCCCTGACCGCCGCCATCATAAGAGCCAACCTGCCGGTAGATATCCCTGAATTTGAAGGCTCTGAAGAAGAGGTGCAGATCCAACGCTGGCACTATACCCAGGACCACTATTTCGACAACCTCAACCTCGGCGACCCCCGCATGCTCCGGACTCCCTTTCTGTTCCAGCGGGTTGACTATTTTGTGCATAAACTGCAGGTGCAACACCCCGATTCGATCTCCAGGGCGATTGACCTGGTCCTGGAAAAGATGAAACCGGCTGAGGAAACATTCAAATTTTATCTCATCCATTTTCTCAATGAGTATGCCCGTTCCAATATTGTTGGAATGGACGCCGTTTACGTCCACCTCGTCAATAATTATTACGCCAAAGGGCTGGCTCCCTGGACCGATGAAGAACAGCTGGAAAAGATCCTGGATAATGCTAAGGCTCTGGAGCCCTTGCTGATCGGAAAGATCGCGCCGAACATCAGCCTGCAGAAACGGGACGGTACGCCGATCGAACTGCATGACGTCGATTCCGAATACACCATCCTTTACTTCTGGCGTTACGATTGCGGACACTGCAAAAAATCAACGCCTTTCATGAAGGAGTTTTACGAGAAATTTAAGGATAAGGGGGTTAAGATCGTCGCCGTGTGCACCAAGTTCACCGATGAGATCCCGGATTGCTGGAAATATGTGGACGATAATGAGATTGGCGACTGGCTGCATACCGTTGATGAATTCCATCGCTCCCTTTTTATGAAGGTTTACAACATCAAATCCACTCCTCAGATCTACGTTCTGGACCGGAACAAGAAGATCCTTTCCAAGCGCATCGGAGCCGAGCAACTGGAAGAAGTGATGGATAAGATCATTGAGATGCGGGAGAAGGAAAAAGCCAATGAATAAAAAAGGGATTGAAGTTTCAACTTACCTTCAGCCCTCTGGCGATACGGGAGAACAGGCGGGGGAAAAAACGCTTGATGTAAACGCCCAGTATTTCCTTTCCGCCGATGAGCTCCTCTTCCCTTTCTCTGGCGATGGCGCGCAGGGCTTTTTCGGCAAAAAGGCCGGGCGAAAGGCCATTGCGGGTGGACTCCGCCATTTTCCGGTTGGGAGAGCCGTCGGCGGTAAGAGCATTGACGGTCACGTTGGTATGTACGTATCCGGGGCAGATGATGGTTACCCTGACCCCTTCGTCGTGCAGTTCCGCCCGCAGGCAGTCAAACCAGCCGTGCAGGGCATGTTTAGAGGCTGCATAGGCGGAGCGCCGGGGCGTCCCGACTTTTCCCATAACACTGCTGATCACGACGATCTGGCCTTCCTGCCGCTCGAGCATCCCGGGAAGCACTGCTTTGGTAAGGGCCACCGTTCCCAGAAAATTGACTTTCATTATTTTTTCATCTACTTCGAACAGGGTTTCTTTAACGGTTGAGCGCTGGGAGATGCCGGCATTATTGACCAGGATGTCGATCCGTCCGAAGCGCCCCAACACCTGTTGCACCAGGGCGGGGATGCTGTCGAATTCCGTAACATCCATGGGGAGGATCAGGCTATTCGTGCCCTCCGGGAGGTTTTTTTGTACGCGTTTCAATTCCTGTTCGTTCCGGCTGGAAAGAATGAGCCGGGCGCCATGGCCGGCGAAAGCATAGGCGAGGTGCTCTCCTATTCCGGAGGAGGCCCCGGTGATCCACACTACTTTTTGGGAAAATGCCATTAGTTTTATTTTCAATTACAGGAAAAGCCCGGTTTCGGGTGTTAATAGTAGGGAAAAGCAATTGATAATGTGAATCAAATTTCCGTTATTTTTGCAGAAAATGAACCACATCTCCTATGAAAACCGTTTTTTTCGTTCGCCATGCCAAGTCAAGCTGGGATGACCCTTCACTTCGGGACATTGAGCGCCCCCTGAACAAAAGAGGGAAGCGCGACGCCCCTTTTATGGGTAAACTCCTTTCCGGAAAAGGGGTCAGGCCTGACCAACTGATCTCCAGCCCGGCCAAGCGGGCCCTTACTACCGCCCGCCTCTTTGCGGACGCTCTGGGCATTTCCAAAAAGGATATTTTTGTGGATAAGCGAATATATGATGCATATCCGGATGATATCCTCGATATTCTGCAGGAACTTCCGGATGACTGTTCGACCGTGCTCATCTTTGGCCACAACCCTACCTTTACCGGGGTGGCCAACCTGTTTACGGAAGACTACATTTCCAATGTGCCGACCTGCGGGGTTTTTCGGGTGGATGCGGAGATTGACACCTGGCCGGACTTCCGGGAAGGCAGGGGCAGGTTAACGGAGTATCATTATCCCAAGCAATATTTTGATTGACATACCTGGCCCACAGGCCATCTGAAAAGAAATGTTTTGAAAAACCTGGAAACCATGAAAGACAAAGAGAAACGCCAAACGAGGCGGGTTCTCTATCCTGTTCAGGCTGCTTATGCCGGCCTTGGATTACCGGCGCTGGCCTTTCTCCTTTTGTTTGTACTGAATGCCTGTCAGCCGAAGCCGGCACACCCGGCTATTGATGAAGACAAACTGGTGGAAGTGCTGATCGACGTTCACGTTGCCGAGGCTGCCGTGCAGGCGCTCCGCGGGGCCACCAAAGACAGCATGCTCAATGTTTATTACGGCCAGATCGGTGAAATCCACGGGCTGGACATGCAGGAATTTGAAACAACGATGGAAACGCTTCGTAATGATCCTAAGTACCTGGAAGCGCTTTATTCAAAGATCATGTCGGAGATGGAGCGGCAGGAGGTAAAAAAAGAGGAGGAATGAGTTAACATATTCTTAATACAGACCCTGCGCCCTTAGTGTTTAAAAGGCTTAACTTTACCATTTTCCCGCATCAGGGCCCAGCATTAGGCCAGTAATCATTTGAAAAACAATGGAATCTGTAAAAATTCTTGTGGTTGATGATGAACCGGATATCCTGGAATTTCTGAGGTACAACCTCGTCAAGGAGGGCTACGATGTGTCAACCGCCAATAACGGGGAGGAAGGCATCAAAAAAGCCGAAGCTGAAAAACCCAACCTCATCATTCTCGATATCATGATGCCGAAAATGGATGGGGTTGAAGTTTGCCGGCACCTGCGCAGCAAACCGGAGTTCGACCGGACGGTGATCACTTTTCTGACTGCCCGTGAAGAAGATTATTCCCAGATCGCCGCCCTGGATGTGGGAGGGGACGATTACATCACCAAGCCCATTCGGCCCAGGGTCTTCATCAGCAGGGTCAAAGCGCTGTTGCGGCGCTCCGAACGGGCTGAGGTGGTGGAAGAACCAGAGGTGATCAACGTCGCCGGCCTGATCATTGACCGCGAAAAGGTGACCGTAACCAAAGACGATGAAGTGATCGAACTGGCTAAAAAGGAGTTTGAGCTTCTTCATCTGCTCGTTTCTAAACCGGGGAAGGTATTCTCCCGGGAAGAAATATTCAACAAAGTATGGGGGACGGACGTGATCGTAGGCAACCGCACCATCGATGTCCACATCCGTAAGCTTCGGGAAAAGATCGGGGAGCAGTACATTAAAACCATCAAAGGTATAGGATATAAATTCGAGTTTTAACAGGGCTAAAGAAAACGTTGGATGTTGAAGAATCCCACTCCGCAGGAGATTGCTGTATTTGTTTCTCTGTATATCACGGCAGCTGCGCTTACTGCCTGGCTTGTTCTGGAGGGAGTCCAGCTCAGGATGGAGCTGCCCTGGGTAGTGGAACTCTTCGTCATGGGCGCGGGGTTGTTTACGGCGGCTTATTTCACCACCATTTACTATTTGCGGAAATATATTTACCGGAAGATCAAGCTCATCTACAAGACCATTCACAAGCACAAGGTTTCCTCTCAGGAGAAAAGCAAATCCATTGACGTGCGCGCCAATATCATCGACGAGGTGGAAAAGCAGGTGGCCGAATGGGCAGAGCAGCAAAAAGAAGAGATCGACAAGTACAAGGCGTGGGCGGAATACCGACGCCATTTTGTGGGAGATATTTCCCATGAGCTGAAAACCCCCATATTCAACATACAGGGTTACCTGCACACTTTGCTCGACGGCGCGATACACGATGAGGCGGTAAATGTCAAGTTCATCAAGAAGGCCGCGAAAAACCTGGAGCGCCTCCACACCATCGTAGAAGACCTGGAGGCCATCTCCCGCCTGGAGTCCGGCGAGCTCATTCTGGAAATGCAGGCTTTTGACATTAAGAAACTAACCGAGGAAGTCTTTGAAGACCTTGAGATCAAAGCGGCTGAACGCAACATCACCCTGGACTTCAAAGAGGGAGCCGCTCAGAATTTCCGGGTACTGGCCGACCGGGAAAGTATTCGGCAGGTATTGACCAACCTGATCAGCAATTCCATCAAATACGGCAAAGATAACGGCCGCACCCGGGTGGGATTTTATGATATGGATAAAAACATCCTCATCGAGGTGGCCGATAACGGCCTGGGCATACCCAAAGAGCACGTCATCCATGTCTTTGACCGCTTTTACCGGGTTGACAAAAGCCGCTCCCGGGCGCAGGGCGGTTCCGGGCTGGGGCTATCTATTGTCAAACACATCATCGAAGCCCATAAACAAACCATCAACGTACGCAGTACGCCCAACCTGGGTTCTACCTTCGGTTTTACCCTGCATAAAGCATAGCAGATCAGTTAGCCCTGCCCGGTATCGGTTGGTGATGGTTCTATTGAACCTTCTCCGGCAGTTTCTTCCGGGACTGGCCCGCTGAGCTTGCGCACCAGAAAGATGAAGCCTACCAGAAAGTGGCCGATGATGATGGCCGCGACGATGTAAAAAACAGTATTTCCCGAGTCCATGGTTTTTCCCCGAAAGATAAGGGCTTCCGCCGCCGGCTTTCGTGATGCCCGTCACAGCCCGGGCTTGAATTTTCTGCAAAATTCACTTATAATCCACTATTTTTGCACGCTAACAGAAAAACGGAGCATGATCACTGCCAGCAACATATACATTCAATACGGCGACCGCATCTTACTCGACCGGGTAAACCTGGTGATCGGTGAGCGCGACAAAGTGGGGCTGGTCGGCCGCAACGGCGCCGGTAAGTCCACCATGCTTAAGGTCATCGCTGGCTACATGAGCCCCGATGAAGGGGCCATTGCCCGCCCCTCCGAAAGCACCCTGGGCTTTCTGCACCAGGAAATGAACCTGCCCAAAGGCAAAACGGTCATGGAGGAAGCCCTCACCGCTTTCGAGGAGGCCCGCCGCCTCGAAAAGCGCCTGGCGGAACTCAATGAGGAGATCGCCAACCGCACCGACTACGAAAGTGAGGCTTACCACCGCCTGCTGGAAGAACTGTCGGAAGGCACCGAACGCTTTCAACTGCTGGGCGGGCAGGCTATAGAGGCAGAGGCGGAAAAGGTGCTCAAAGGCCTGGGTTTTAAACAAAAGGACATGGGGCGGCTGACCGATGAGTTCAGCGGCGGCTGGCAGATGCGCATCGAGCTGGCCAAGATGCTGTTGCAACGCCCTGACTACCTGCTTCTCGATGAACCGACCAACCACCTCGACATCGAATCCATCATCTGGCTGGAGCGCTTCCTCAGGGATTACAGCGGCGCCGTGGTAGTGGTCTCTCACGACAAGCAGTTTCTCGACAACGTCACTACCCGGACCGTAGAGGTGGAGCTCGGCAAGCTCTACGATTACAAGGCCAGCTACAGCAAATATGTAGAACTGCGCCGGGAGCGCCGGGAGAAACAACTGGCGGCCTATCAGAACCAGCAGCGCGTGATCGCCGAAAAAGAACGCACCATCAGCCGCTTCATGGCCAAAGCGACCAAAACGAGCATGGCTCAGTCGATGCAAAAGCAGCTCGACAAGATGGAGCGCATCGAGATCGACGAGGAGGATGTGGCGGCTATGAATATTAAATTCCCTCCGGCCCCCCGCTCGGGGCAGGTGGTGCTGGAAGGGAAGAAGGTAACCAAAAAATATGAAGGCCTGCTGGTCCTCGACCATGTCGATATCAAACTGGACCGGGGCGACCGCGTGGCCTTCGTCGGCCAGAACGGACAAGGCAAAACAACCCTCGCCAAGCTGATCGTCAATGAACTCACCCTGACGGATGGTACGATCACGCACGGCCACAACGTGCAGATCGGCTATTACGCTCAGACCCAGAGCGACACCATGCACTCCAGCCTTACCGTGCTGCAGACCATGGAGAACGCCTCCCCGCCGGAAATGCGCACCCGCCTGCGCGGCATTCTGGGCGCTTTTATGTTCAGCGGGGAGGATGTGGATAAGAAGGTTTCCGTCCTCTCCGGAGGGGAGCGCGCCCGACTGGCGCTGGCCTGCCTGCTTTTGCGGCCGTTCAACCTTCTGGTGCTCGATGAGCCCACCAACCACCTCGATATGCTGTCCAAGGATGTGCTCAAAAAAGCCATCCAGGATTATGATGGCACGCTTATTGTAGTATCCCATGACAGAGCGTTTCTCAGTGGGTTAACGAACCGCACTATCGAATTCAGAGACCGTCAATTGCACAACTACATAGGCGATGTCAACGCTTTTCTTGAAAAACGGCAACTCGACGACATGCGCGATGTCGAACTCAGCACCAAACCGGCAAAGGCCGGGGGTGGGGGAGAGGCACCCCGAAAGGAGCTGAGCTACGAAGAGCGCAAACGGCTGATGCGCGCGATCAGCAATGCCGAAAAGAAAGTGGAACGCCTGGAGAATGAAATTGACGCTCTGGAGAAGAAAATGGCCGAATCCGGCTTTTACGAAAGCGAGGATGCTGTGAAAACCACCCAGAAGTACCAGGACAAACAGCAACAGCTGGAAATCGCAATGGATGAATGGGAGGAAGCACAGTCGGCCATGGACGAATATGAAGATTGAACGGGTAACTACATCAACACTACATCAAATAAAAACATGTTCTTCATATCGTCGCAGGGACTTTGATTGCAGGACAATTTATTCACTCAATCACTCAGTCCCTGTCCAAAGTTCGCGAGCCCGGAGAAACGGAGAATCATTGTGAAACACTAAAAGTAACTACTCAAATGGCTCGCAAGACAACTCTATTGACCCTTATTCTGGCCTTTGTGTCCACCTTCGGCTTTGCTCAGCATGGGCAGGCCTGTGAGATCCCGGTTTCCTTCAGCAATAATCTCATATCCGCCACGCTGGCGGCCAACGGCTACCAACTAAACCTGCTGGCCAATACCGCCGGCGGCACCTTCGTCACCAATCAGGCCATGACGGATTTCGCGATACCCGAAATGATCGATGAAGCCGGCAATCAATTCGTAGAGCTGGACCCGTTCCTGGCGGGCAGCAACCTGCCGGTCACCGGAAGAAAAGAGGCACTGATCCTGCCGGTGGGCCAGGGCAACCTCCCGGAAAACGTGCAGGGCGCCCTGGGGCAGAAATGGTTCAGCTCCTATTGCTGGACCCTCGATTACCTGGCTAAGGAACTGCACTGCAATACGCCTCCGCTGTCGCCTTTGGGGGCCAACACCGTTCCCGTTAGGTTTCGGGAAAGCGCTGCCGGCCACCGCATCTCCAACCTGCCGGTCATTACCATTGAGGTGGACGGAGTAGAAGTCTCTGTCCTCCTGGATACCGGAGCCAAGGTCCTGCCTACGGAGGCAGCCTTCAGGGCTCTGGATGAGAACAACGCCGGCTATACAGCAGCAAGAGAAACAATGCCGGCCATCAGGCCCGGCGAAGAAACCTATCAGGCCATTTCCTTTATCACCGAGTCCTTTTTTGACGCCTGGCGGTCCTACCACCCCGAATGGCCCGTCGTCGAACAGGCCGACCGCGAAATGGGCAACATCAAAATGATCAAAGTGCCCGAAGTCACCATTGCCGGGCATACCGTCGGGCCGGTGTGGTTTTGCTCCCGCCCGGATGTGGAATACACCCAGTACTGGTCGCGTTTTTCCGGCCAGCAGGTGGAGGGCGCCATTGGCGGCAATGTCCTGCAGTACTTCCGCCTGACGCTGGATTATCCTAATAAGCTGGCGAAGTTTGATCGGTAGGAGAGGGAAATTGATGGGGGCGGGGTTATTCCGTCTCTTCGAGCCGGTTGAAATAACATGCCCCGGTGTTTTAGAGTTTGTTCAAATTTCGATGATGAGCCGAGAGCGAGAAAATTTTATTCCAGCCAAGGCAAATTTTGCAGCCGGATGCGGGCAATCCGGCGAAAAATTTAACAGTTTACCCCGTACACGAGGTGTCGGGGCCGGATGGAACAAAATTTGCCGTTCGCAGGCCATTGATTGAATTTTGAACAAACTCTTAAATAAATGCTTATTTTGGCTGTGCAATTTAAGCGGTAAAAGGAATTTACCGCTTAAAGGTCAACGCTTCAAGCACTGATTTTCCATTATCGCTTGAATTATTGTCCTTTCAACTTTAGCACTGAAGAGAATTTACAGCTTAAGGGGAGCCTAAAACCGAAACCCCATGCCAGCAACGACACAACCCCGCGAAAGAAACTTCTACGCCGTATTCATCGGCATCAACGATTACAGCCGTAACCCTCTTTCCGGCTGCATCAATGATGTGCTGGAGGCCAGCGCTTACTTTGAACGACTTTGCCGGATACAGGAGGAAGAAACCGGCCTGAAAGTCAACTGGATGCCCCAATACTATCTGGCGCCGCTGGTGGAGGAGCAGGAAAAACTGGCAAAAGCGGGCCTCAGGCCCGGCGATGATAAACTAAAGGTGAAAGAGCGAAAAGCAGATCATTATTATCTGCCTACCCGCAGGAATATCATTGACGCCTTTCTGCATTTTGAGGACGCCAACGAAAAGCAGGGCGACATCTGCCTGTTGTATTACAGTGGCCATGGTTCCTATGTACACACCTTTCAGGTACAGGACCCCAACGGGGTGGATGTATTCTCCGATTATGAACCCACCGGGGAAATGCAGACGCTCGTCACCATCGACAGCCGGGAGGAAGGCAAGCACGATATTCTCGACAAAGAACTGGGCTATCTGATAGCCAAAACACTAAGTGGTAAAATGCCCGGCTCGGAGGGAGCAGGAGAAAAAGAAGGCGTTCACTTTCTGTCCATAATGGACTGCTGCCACTCCGGCAGCAATACCCGGGATGATAAAGAGGCGCCTACCGCCAGGATGGCTCCTTCGGGCAGTGGGATTATTCTGACTACGCAAATTGAAGGATACAACACCGGGGAAGAAGATCATGTATTCTACAAAAAATTCAAAGAGGGGCAAAAGAGGGTTGCCCAGGAAGGCCTGAAGCATGCCCGCTACATCAACCTCTCCGCCTCCCGCAATACCGAACGCGCCCATGAGAACCTGATGGTTTGGCAAAAAAAAGCGGAAACCGGAAGTTCTGCGAAAGTGACGCAGCGAAACGGCTATTTCACCTACTGCCTGCTCAATGCGCTGGAACGGGCCGGGGCGAAGATCAACTACCGGGAACTCATCCGCCGGGTAGAGATGGATGTGCGGAGCATGGTGGATAACCAGGTGCCCATCCTCGGCAAAACGGAGCTTAAGGATGACAACCTGTACTTCCTGGGCAACGAGTTTGTCAGCCCGCCTCACCGGTATAACGTTCGGTACGATGACAAAAAAAGAGAATGGTACATTGACGGGGGCAAAGTGAATGGCCTCTTTCCGTCTCCGGGAGCGGCAAAAACCACTATACGGCTGGCCGATGGTTCCAATCGGGAAATCGAAGTGAGGGAGGTGAAGGAAATGGAGTCTGTACTGGATAATTCCCGCGCCATCCTGAAAGAGGAGGATAAAAGGAAGAACCTGCAGGCTACCATCCGGTCTATGCCCTTTCCAAGGCTGAATATTCGCATTGCCGAACCAATGGATCGAGGGCTGAAGGATACCCTGGAAGCCTCCTGGCTTAATTCCAGAACGCCGTATAACTATTTCCAGCTGGCCCTTGATACCGACCTGCCTGCCGATTATGAAATTCGGGTGATCCAGGAAAACGGGGCAATCCTTTATTCTATGGTAAGGCGTGGAAGTGATATCCCCATATTCCCCGCTCAATCTTCCATTTCCGCCCTTTTCGGGTGTGTGGAGAAAGTGGGGAAATGGGAAGCCACCCGCAAGCTGGCCAATCCGGATACCGGCATACCCCGTTCGGATATCGAAGTCAGGGTGGAAGTGCTGGAAAATGAACCCTTCTTCAATGCATCTGAATTGAAGGAACTGGCGGGAAGAAAATGGAAAAAGGAATTTACGGACCCGGATGAAGTAGTGGCCCGGACCGTCAACGGCCTGCAACCCGCCATCAAAGTGGAAATTATCAACAAGTCAGCTTCCCGGATGTACTTTGTCGAATCCCTCTTCCTGAATTCCAAATACGGGATCAGAACGGATTTTCTGGACGGGCAGGATACGGAGATAGGCGTCAATACCAGGCGGTCTGTCAAACTCAGGTTCCCTGTAGGCAATGATTCCCCGGAAGCCATACCTCTGATGCTTGACTCTTTCTACCACAAGCACGGCATCACCGAAGTGGAGGATTATCTCATCCTTCTGGTTTCGAGGCGGAAATTCCCTTCCCTGGAAAACTACAACCAGCCCCCTATTGATTTTGAGAACACCCGGGGGGAAGGTTTTGCTATAAGCCAGGAAAAAGCGGTAAAGGCCGATGACTGGTTTACTATTCCTATTAAGGTGAAGGTGGTTTTTCCACTGCCAGAGGAAAAGATCAGAGGTGGGGGAGCTTCCACCAGGTACAATGACGTACTCCGCCTTTCCCTTCCCGGGCAATTTGAATCTCACGTCCGCCTCACCAATCTGGCTGCGGCCCGCCGGCGTGCGAAGCAATTGGAAGAGGCAGGTGTGCCGGTGAGGGGGTTGTTTCCCGGGCCCAGCCTGTGGGCCGGTTTTGAAGGCGGGGAATCCGTTTTCAACCGCCGCCTGGCCACTGCCCCGGATGTCCACCTGAGTATTCTGGAGCTTAGCGAACCGGCGGGAACAGTTGATGAAACGCGGCCGTTGGAGATTGAGCCGGAACAGAAGCTGCACGTTGACGAGGCCCTGATCTCTGTAGGATACGACTCCAAAACAGGGCTGTATATTCCGGTGGGGCTGACCGAACCCGACGGCAAAGTATGCATCAAATACCTTCCGGAACCCACTCCGGAGGTTATCGGCGCGGATGGCTTTGAGGTTGGCCCGGGTGAAAGGAGTGTCAGCGGTTCCGTCAAGCTTTTCTTCCAAAAGGTGCTCTGGAGCAAGCTTACCGGTGTAAAAGATTTTCATACCCTTTCATTAGTCCACGGCCCGAAAGGAGCCGGGTGGGATAAAACCGAATTCCACCGTGACAGAGATATTGCCGGGCAGAAACAGATCCGGGAAGCCCTGGAGAGCGGCCGCCCGGCCCTGCTGCTGATACACGGCATCACCGGTGACAGCGATGGGATGCTGGAGGCCGTTTTCAAGAATACCAACCTCCATGAAAACTATACCGTCCTGGCCTTCGATTATGAGAACCTGAACACTACTGTTCCGGAGGCAGCGGAGGCTTTGTACAAAATGCTGGAAGCCTGTGGCGTGCAGGACAAACAGCTTACCATTATCGGCCATTCCACCGGCGGATTGGTGGGGCGCTGGCTGATCGAGCGGCAGGGTGGCGCCCGGTGGGTGCAGAAGCTTATACAGGCAGGCACACCCAACGGCGGACTGGAGCTCGCCCGCATTCGAAAAAAAGTGGCGGGCTGGCTGACCATGGGCATTAACGGTTTTGCTTTCTTTCAACCTTACCTGCCTTTCCTGGCCTTCGCCGGGCGGTTGCTGGATGGTAAGCTGTTCAAGAGCCTCAACCAACTAACGCCGGCGGGAGGGTTCGTTCAGGACATCCTGGGGGGCAGTGAAGAGAGGGCTGGCGGCGTCCCCTATTACCTCATTGCCGGCAATACGGAAAACATTGAAGCTGGCTTCGAGAAAAATGACCCTCTGTTCCGAAAGATCTGGGCTGGTATCCGGAGCCGCAGCCGGTACCTGGCGGCGGATATGCTGTTCGATGATCGCCCTAACGACCTGATCGTCCGTGGGGAGAGCATGAAGGCACTGCCCTGGGCTTTTGCCGACATTGCTGAGCCCCGGTGCGACCACCTGCGGTATTTCGAAAACGAGGAGGCGCTGGAGGCGTTGGAGCGGTTTTTAAGTTAGTAGCTGGACTGATTTAAATTACGTTTCGTTCGCGGGAGACTATGTCTCGATGCGGAATAACTCGCCAGTCTCTGACTGGTGTAAGCTACGAAATATGATGATTCACGCAAGTCGGAGACTTGCAAGTTTGTACGCATCGCGTCACACCCGTCCGCCGAAGCCTTGGCGCAGGTGGAGACGCTCGCGAACAATACAAGCCATCCTGTTTGCTATTGTGAACGGATGGAACTAAATCTGGCAATCTTTCAGTTCATTACAAGCTAACCCCCAAAAACCTAAAAAATGAAATACTACCTGGGCGGATATTACCTGATGCAATTAAGGCCCCATCCGGGCACTCAGCCAGGGGAGTGGAGGTATATCTACACCTGTAGCTCCTGTATCAATGTCAACTGTTATGATCCCTGCCTGGACGATGCCCGGGAGATATCTGCTTTACCTGATGAAGAAGAACGAGCGCAGCATGAAATATGGGAGCAGCAAAGCGGGTCTGGGACGCCTTTTGTAGAGATTGGCCTCCAACCGGTTTTCAGTTCTCTCGAGGCAGTACGCCGATACAAGGACGAGCACTTTGCTGAAAAAAAGGAGTTGGCCATCCTGGGGCTATTCTTCTCAGAGGCGGAGCATACACGGTTGATCGACACCTTCGGCCCGGCGGCCTCAGAAATAGCCCAATTCGGGCAGATCGGCCTGAGGAAAAATCTGCGCCGGCGAATACCTGAGGACGATACCGGCCGGGAGCTGGGCTATGACCTGATCGGCATAGAAAATACCGGGGATTTACATACTTTTCACTGTAATCTCACAGAGCGCTTCCTGCAGGAGCAGTTTGGGCTGAAGATCAACCGCTGGGGCCTGATCGGGCATTGTACCGGCTGGGAGCCGATCATGCGCTTTTGCAATGAAAACGAAGGTGAGGGGGTGGAGCCGGTGCCGTGGTTTTATGCGAAGGTGAAGTTGTTTGAATGATCCTTATGATCACCTTTCCTTTTCAGTTTGTTCATTTCCCTTGCCGAAACCGCTGCCTCCCTCTATCGCTATGTCAAAGTATGCTGCCCTCCCTTAAATTTGTAGGCAGAAATTTATTAAAATGTATATGAATAAGTATAAAAAACAAGTCAATCGAATTAAAAGGAAATTATGGTTGGCAAAGATCATAGATTGGAGGCGTAAAGTCTTTGGAGCAAAGAGCCACAATTATAAAATTGGAAAACCTGTCAGCGAGAATGAACTAATAGCATTTGAAGAAAAATATTCGATTGTATTGCCAGAGGATTACAAAGTATTTTTAAAAATGATAGGCAACGGAGGGACTTCTCGTTCAAACTCAGCAGCTGGGCCTTATTATGGAATAGATCCACTGGGAGTAAATATTGATCTAATAACAGATGAACCTGAGACTTATTTATCAAAGCCTGTCAGAGTTTATCCGAATATGACGGATGAAAATTGGTCAGAGCTAATAGAAGAAATTGAAAATAATAAGTCAGGCCAGGCATCAAATGATCTAATGGGAGAAATTTACGGAGGGATCCTTCCTATAGGCTCTCAGGGGTGTGCATTTATTCACTCTTTGGTTTTGAATGGAAAGTATAAAGGAAAAGTCATTAACCTTGAATTGCCAATGCAAAAACCAAAATTTGCTTTCGACGACAATTTCTTAGATTGGTATGAAAGATGGCTGGATGAAATAATTTCTGGAGAGCTATTAAGAAAAGATGCTTCTCCATTTGGATATACAATGAAAGGAACAGGTGAAGAATTACTAGAACAATATTGTTTGACTAGTGATTGTGAAATCCGAAAAGAATGCTTGCTCGGAATTTTGGATAAAAAAACAATTAATACTGCTTTAATTGAAAAAATTGAAAAAGAATACCATGTTGCAGATATCAAGCTTAGGGCTATTTTGCTTCAAATACTGTCAAAATTCGACTTTAAAAAAGCAAAACCATATTTAATACAATTAAGTAATACAGATTTATTTGCGACGTATAAAATACTGTTTTGGTATGCTAAAGATAAGAGTAGCTATTGGTTAGATATTGTAAAAAATAGCTCTAATCGAATAAATGAAAAGAAAACATTTATATCCTATTGTTCATTGTTACAACTGACAAACATCGATTATTTCAATTTGCTAAAGCCTTTTACACAAAATAGTGACCCTGGAATTAGAAAATGGGCATTTAAAACCCTTGGCAGTTTAAATTTTAAACCAGAATACTTGGAAACGTTTGTTTTAGGATTAAGAGACAATTCAAAATTTGTGATAACAGCAACCTTGGAATCATTATCGGACGTAAAAGAACCAAGTCTTTTGAAATACTATAAGGAAGTATCCGATAGATTTCCATCGGATAAGGACGTTGTATATATTCACCTTGTTCGTAGATTAAATGAAATGGGGCTGTCATTAAGAGAATTAAAAGATATGAACTTCAATTGAATAAAAAAGCTTGCGAATATAAATTACTAATCAAAAGGCCATCAAAAAAAATCAAATAATTTGTTTATGCGGCGTTGCGAAAACACTCCCCGACCCTTCGGGTGCGGGGCAAGCTATTATGCTATGGCATAAATCGTATTTCCGCGCCTTGCTTAAACCAATTATTGACAAAATCGCCTCGAAGGCCAAATTTCCCAACAAGCTTTAACACCTTGGCTAACGCGCGCCACATCTTGCATGTTTTGTCCTGCCAGCTTTCGCTCTTCTCATTGATGCTTACGAGAAGACGCCTTCACTCTCCCAGCTTTTCCCTCACCTCCCTGATCCGTCCCTGCACATACCCATCCCCCGGCCGGATTCTGGCAGCCTGCCGGTAGCTTTCCAGTGCCTGCTGGTAACCGAAGGTGCTGCCCGTCCGGAAGAAGGTGTCGCCGGCATCTCTAAGGGCGTCAAAGGCGGCGTTCAGTTTGACGGTGGTGGCCTCGATCTTGCTCTGGGCCAGGCTGTTGTTGAAGTTCAGGCGGAGGGCCTCCTGGTATTTCCGGAGGGCATCGATGTAGAGGCTGTTGTCCTCGCGATTGTAGAGGGCGTCACCTTCACGGATGAGTTGCCCGAAGCGGGCACCGGCCCCCAGCTTGTTCTCGGCGGCAAGCAGGCTGTCGCGCGCCTCCTGGCGCAGGGAGTCGAACACCAGTGCCGTCTGGAAGGCCTGCATGGCCCCGGAATAATCGGCGACGGCCATGGCGGCCTTGCCCTCGTTGAAGAATTTTTCGTAGTTGGCCGCTTTTTGTTGCTCCTGGGCCTGCTGAACCTCCTCCAGCAGGCGGCTGGCCTCCTGTTCCTGCCGCTGGGCTTCCTGTTTTTGGCGCTGGGCCTCCTGGCGCTGGTAGTTGGAATAAAGCGCCAGGGCAGCCAGGGAGACGATGATCAGGAGTACTGTAGCCACCAGCAGGATCAGGCGGCGGCGGTTGGCCCTTTTGCTCCTGCGGACAAATTCCCATTCCTCCGGGCTGAGGAGTTGCTCTTCTTCGAGCTGTTGGCGGTAGGTGTTGATCAGTTGCAGTTCATTGCTGTTCAGTGGAGTCCTGGTAGTTTCATAGACCCGGTAGCGGTCGCGCACGATCCGTGCTATTTGCAGGAGGGAAACCTCTTCGGCACTCCGCTGCCGGGCAATCTGGTGAGCCAGCGCATCATGGGCCAGCTCATAACGGTTGCCTTCCAGGCGCAGGATCCGGCTCTTTTCCAACATACCGATGACCAGGCTGATCTGGGCGTCAGACAAGCCTCCAACGTTCACCTGCTGCCTTTCCAGGGGGCGCTTGGTGCCCTCCAGGGTTACAAAGGTATTCAGCACTTTTGCCGCGGCCGAGGACAGGGCTTCGGGAAACTCCTTTTCCAACTCTGATTGTATAATTGCCGTTTGTTTATTCAGAAAGTCGCCCAGCACGTTTTCGATGTTGCCGAACTCCCGGATGAGGTTTTCCGTGAAAACAACGCCATTGCTGGAACGAGCTGCCGCTTCCTGATAGAGCTGGTCCAGGAAAACCTGCAGGTAGGTCAGTTCCACCCGCCCTTTTCCTTCGCTCAGCAGCTCGATGATCTGGCCCGGGATGGTATCATTTAACAGGGTGATCCCAAACTTGGCGGTGGTCTTTGAGATCACCTCGCTGGTCCGTTTTCGCTCAAGGGGCTCAATCCGCATGCGCTTGTCAAAGAGGGTGGGCACCTCTCTTTCAAAGTCATACAACTGGGCAATCGACTCCTCCCGCATGATGAAAATAATGTGACAGTAGGCTTCCGTTTCCAGTATTTCTGCAATGGAACGGTAGAAGGCCTCCTGTTCAGGCCGGCTGCCGAGGATGAACAGTTCCTCGAACTGGTCGAAGATGAGGTAGATGGGCTTGAAATAGTGCTGGTAAACGGCGCGCAGCACCCGAAGGAGTTCACTTTCTTCCGCTGCTTCCTCCGTTTTGATACGCTGGGCGCCTTCCCGAAGCTTCTTCAGCCTTTCCTTGAGGCCTCCTCCCTTTTTGTCTTCAATATCGTAGGCCTTCAGGGTATTCAGCAGTGACTGGTTGATGTCTTCATTGCGGCGGATATACACGTTGAACCAGTCGGAAGAAGCAAAGCGGTTGGCCAATCCGCACTGGACGAGGCTGGTCTTGCCGGTTCCCGACTGGCCGTAGATAAGGGTGAGGTTGGATTCGAAGGCCAGCTCGTACAATTGTTCGACCTCTCCCTCCCTGCCAAAGAAGATGTCCCGGTCTTCTTTGCCATAGGCGTCCAGAAACTTAAAAGGGGAAGCAGCGGGCATAGCCAGGGGCTTTTAACGTTTTTTGGAAAAGCGGGAACCGGTGCTGAACGGCAATTTTTTCTTCCCGGGCTGGTATTCCCGCCCGAAGATCTCCGCCTTAAAGCGCTCCAGCTGTCGTTTGATATTCGGGTATGAGTCTTCCTCCACTACCAGGGGAGCATCGTTTAGGTTATTCAAAAACTGAAAATGATAAGTGTTCTTTTCCTGGTATGCATACAGGTAGAGCCTGCTGCTGTAATTGCTGTTCAGTGCATTTTTGTCGATGATAAAGGGGGTGAGGTTGAGAAAGCCCTGTATCTCACTTCCGTCCGTCTTAATAAAGAGGACGCTTTTGTTATCGGTAAAGGTATTGAACACAGCGCCTACCTCCGTAAAGCCGGTGCTGGCCACGGTCAGCGCCCGGTTGAGCATGATCTGGTGATGGCGGTAGCTGGGGGTTTCGTGCCGGTACTTGATGATCTCGATATTTTTGATGGTTACCAGTTTATACTGGGCCAGAAATGCCACCTCCCTTAGAATGACGCCGAGGTATTGTTCTGCTTCCAGGCAGAGTTGCTCTACTTCTTCGGGTTCCACCTCTTCCTCCAGTATTCTTTCGTAAAGGCTGTTCATAAAGATATAAGCTTTGTATAAGGCAGGATTCCGCTCAATATCAATCTGAACCTGGCGGAGCTCATCGATGAAATATGGGATCTGGAAATCGTCGAAAATATCGGTGATGGTCCGCAAAAGCTTGACGTAGTCAAAAGACTGGTGGTTAAAGGCATTGAGTGCAAAAAAACTGTTGAAATCAACGATGTAGTCATCGCTGATCTCCAATGCCGGGTTTTCATATTTCTCGTCCCAGAGCTGAGAGAGGGTAGTAAAACAAATGAACTGCGTGGTGGACCGGTAGGTGAGCGCCAGCTGCCGGAGTCGGGCGAGGGTGAAGAGTTCCAGGTCCTCGGGCTCGCTGGGGTCATTGCTGCGGATAAACAACTTGCGCAATTGCTCGCCGATGGGAGTGGGGAAGGAGTCGACGATCTCCCGTTTGATGGCGGGTAGCTCCAGCTCTTCTTTGTTTAGCTCGAAATCCAGGCTCTTATTGTATTTGGCGACTTCTTCACAGATGGTTTCGATGAGAATGTCGTTGACGTCAACCCGGGTGGTGTAGTCAAAGCGGTTGCGAATGGCATGTTTAGGTGTGGTGATTTTTGGAAGCGTCCAGTTCAGGATATCTTCATCTTCTTTCTGAACGTAAAGCCCCCAGGGGAGGGGCTGGTTTTTTTCTCCTTTTGGCGCAAAACCTTCGGCCCGGTAGATCTGTATTGGTGAAAAATCCTCATACTTCGATTCAATAAAGGAAGAGGCGATCTGGAAGGCTCTTTTCAGGGAGGAGTGGCTGGAAAGGGAATGGTAGAACTGTTCGGCAAACTCTGTGGCCATCTGGTCCTGGACGGAGGCAGAGGTAGCGATAACGGCCCTTACACCATGTTTCAGGAGCAAGTCCACCTGGCCCTGGGTAGCGCAGCCGTTCAGGAAGGCGAGTTGCAGGCTTTCCTGTTGTCCAAGCAGCTGGGCCAGTCCCTGGGTGTAGGCTTTCTGTGCGCTGGTGTCCGGTTGCTCCAGCTGAAGGTGGCCGCTGCCGGCATGCCCGCCATAGTGGAAAATCGCTACCTGGTTGGGATAGTTGTTAAAAACTTCATAGATATCTTCCAGAGAAGAACTCCCCTCAGAAACCACCTTGATGAGCCCTTCATCATCGTGTGGGCGCATTGCCCGGATGATGTTCTTCCGCTCCCGGTTGATCATCGGCAGGTAGCCGTCCCGGCCATTGGCGAAAGCGAGGAAGATAATGGGTCTGTTCATTTCGTGTATTTTCACCCGGACTTCGGCGTGAGACTTCGGCGTGAGCTCAGTCGAACGCTCGGTCTAACGCTGACTAGACGGGCGTATATTCGTTTATTCGTGTAGGTGTCGCCTTCTCCTCAGGAAAAGCCCTCACGCTTAACACTTCAAACCTAAAAATAGCAAATTCTCTTATAAGTCAGTATCGGTACGGAATGGGTTTTACAGGAAGAAGGCGGCAACCTTATAACTATCTAACAATATAATCCGGCCCCAAAGCACAAAGCCCTTCTCCCTCTGCTTCCGAAGTGCAAAAACTCCAACAACAGCAGCTCCGGCACCCCTTCACTCTACCTCATACCGCTCCCGTTTCTCCGGCGGCAGTGGCGGTGGTGGGTTCTCCTTCAGTTCCGCGAAAACCACGGCCGGGATGGGGCAAAGCACTGCCTTCCGGCCTTCGGCAACGGTCAGCAGGTATTGTCCGTTGGGAGAGAAGGAAACGTGAACTTTAGAAGCCTCAAGTCCTTCCTGGTTCATCATGACATTGCCGTCCGGGCTCCAGAGCATGGCCGTGCCATCCCGGGATCCGGTCAGAAAAAGGCTGCCGTCAGGGCTGTAGCCGGCGGAGGTGATGGCGTCTGTATGTTTGTCGAGGTTGGCTAATTGTTCTCCTTGTAGGTTCCAAAGTTTGATGGAATGGTTATTAGAGACAGTGAAAAACTCCTGCCCGTTTGGATGGAAGCCGGCGGCAGTGATCCCCCTTGTGTGGGCGGATATACTTTTAATCAGCTTGCCGGACTGGGCATCCCAGAGCATTGCCTGCCCGTCCATACCTGTGGTGAGCAGGCGCCTGCCGTCCGGGCTGAAGTTAGCGGTCGAAACGGGAGAACTGTGCCCGGTGAGTTCGAATTTACTTTGCCCGTTCAGCGTCCAGATCCTGGCTGTTCCATCCGCTGAGGCGGTGGCGATGGCCTGGCCATCGGGCGAGAATTGTGCCTGATAGACGTATTTTCCGTGCCGGGCCTTGTCGGTGAGCAGCCGGCCTTTGGCATCCCACACCCGGACGCTTTTATCAGCCGAGCGCGTCAGGATGGTTTTTCCGTCGTCCGAGAACCGGGCTTCCTGCACGGGGGCCTGATGCCCCATTAGGGTGGCAATGGCATTGCCTCCAATATCCCAAAGGCGGGTGGCCCCATCGCGCGACCAGGTGAGGATCAGTTGGCCATCGGGGGAGAAGGCCAGGCCGGAGATCTCGTCCTCATGGCCGGAAAGGGTGGCAATAGGCCGCCCCTCGATATCCCAAAGGCGGGCTGTCTTATCCAGAGAACCAGTCAACATATACCTGCCATCCGGAGAAAAGGCAATAGCGTTGACAGCTGCGGTATGGCCCTCAAGGCGGTGGAGGAGGCCCCCATTCAAAGCCCAGAGTGCAGCGGTGTTGTCACCCATAGCAGCCAGGACGCTTGCCCCGTCCGGAGAAAAGCAGGCTTTCAATACCGGTTCTGCACCTTCACCCAGTTCAGTTTTATAGTTGGCGAATACAGCGTTGCCAAAGCTGCGAATTACCTGTGGGATGGGTTCGTCTTCGACCTTCAGCAGGGCCTTGAAGGCAAGGGTGAGGCCATCCTGGGCGTTCCCCTGGCTGATCTCGTCATTCGCCAGGAATGCCAGCCGGTTGGCTTCGGCGATCCGGGCCTGCCGGCGGGCTTCTTTGGCCCGGTCTTCGGCCTCCTTTCGTGCATCATTAAGCTTGTCAATATAACCACTCTGGGCCCTTTCGATCCAATCCTCAAGTTCGGCTTCCTGCTCCCGGGTCATATCGGAGCAGATCCGCGCGGCCTTCCAGTTGTTGATGGCCACTTCGAATTCGAGGGCATCAAATGCTTCCTTTCCTTCCTGGAAGAATCTCTGGTAGCACGGCTGGCTGCTAAGTGCGTTGGCCAGAAGGAGAAAAAGGATGGCCGGTAGTATAGGGTTTTTCATGGTGGTGCGATATGGCATTTTAAAAACTGAAGGTTAATTTGAATCCCGCCTGTCCGCCAGGTGTATTGCCGGAAGGAAAACCAATAACCGGCTCCAGGCCAATGGCATTCTGCCGGCAGTTTTCTTCATAAACCTGGCGCCTCTTCTGGTAACGGGTTTGGCGGATGATGTACAACACCGTGCTTCCTGCCAGCAGAGCCGAGCCAGCCCAGGAGAGGACGAGGTAAGTTTGGTGGTTTGTCGTGGCATTCTTGTAAGGGGTATCTGCTTCTTCCGTGGTTTGGGAGGTGAGGTATTCGTTGTCCCATATATCATCCCGCCGTTGTTTGAACAACTGGCCGGCGCCAATGCTCACTGCCCCCAGCCCCGCAGCCAGGTAGTACGGCCGGCGTTGCCGGGAGGTGAACTCCGGCGGGTCATTACAATCCACACCGTAGAGCAGGATGCGCTTGCCCCAAACCTCGGCGGTGAGGGTGACTTCCAGCGTGCCTTCCAGGACGAGGTATTCCTCCATCAGGTTGATCCAGGTTATCGTATGCTCCCCGCCGCTTTCCACCCGGCCGATGGCGCCGCGGAATTGATCGGGCGTGGGGAACAAAGCCCGGCCATTGAGTTTCACCGCCAGGCTTGTGTTGTAATAGGCTTCATTTTCCTTCAGATCGGCCAGGTTGTACCGGATGGCCAGCTCGCCGTTCCGGACGGCAAGATCTAGCCCTATAAGGTTAGAACCAGGGCCGGGCATGGAGGTATTGATGTCAGACAGTTGCTCCGCCACCAGGTCGATGCCGGCCCGGATGCTCTGGGTGTGAGTGCTCAGCAGTTCGGGCTGTGCGAGGGCCAGGAGGGGGAGGAGGGTGAATAGGGTAAGGGTTTTTAGTTTCATGGTGCTTGTGTTGAATTTGCAGGTTGGTGGTTTTGGAGTAGGAACAAATATGGGGGCATCAAATTAAAAATAAGGAAATTTTTTTATTGGAGAATTTTTATTCTGTAAAGGTTGATAATCCTATTCCTATTAAATGGGGGATTAACTTAATTGCCGAAATTTTTTCTTAAAATTAATCTGGGGTATATTCCCATAAATCTATGGTCCCCTCCATTTGTAATAAACTCTGTCCTGTACCGATGTATCCTTTTTCACCAATAGAGAAACCAGTAGCAAAATACCGTTTCCCACCTCCAAAATTTCTCTTTTGCTCCCATTCATCAGAGAGAGGGTCGTATTCATAAAATTCTTCATTAAAATGGTACGCAACCATGCCTATATATCCCTTTTCCCCGATAGAAAAACCAATTTGATTAACTTCGCAGTTGCAATCTGCTTTTCGGGCCCAGCTATTTGTTTGTGGGTCATATTCCCAGAAAGCAGAGCTTCGTGTTAATACGTATCCCTTTTGGCCAATGGAAAAACTAACTTCTGATATACTTTCTTCCCCTGGGAAATCAGCTTTTGGAGTCCAGGAATTTGTTTGTGGGTCATATTTCCAGAAATCATTTCTTTCTATGCCTGCTCCAAAATATCCATAATCCCCAATGGAAAACCCAATAGCTAAGCCCCTGGGCTGTCCTTCAAAATCTGCTTTTCTAGTCCAGATATTGGCTTGAGGATCAAATTCCCAGAAGTCTCCATTTCCTAATACTAAATAGCCCTTTAGTCCAATAGAAAAAGTAATGGAACTTCTCAATGTTACTGAATCAATAAAACCTGCCATTTGGGTCCAGCTATCTGTAATAGGGGCATATTCCCAACAACTGCCCTGCTTGCCTAGATAACCCTTCTGGCCGATTGAAAATCCATATGCGAACCACATGGATCCTCCTCCAAAATCCGCCTTTCTGGTCCAGATATCTCCCAAATGATAACGTCTGCTTTCGCCATAATAAATTTCCTCTCCGACTTCAATAAAAGGGCGAAAGTAGCTATCTCCTGCTGGCAATACAATCTCACTTTCGAATTGGATCTTAACATTGGACGGAGAAACAACAAACGCCTGATTAAAAACAAAGGTGTCGGTAGTTATTTCCGGCAGGGAATCCGTACTCCACGTTAATCCGTAGGATTTGACCTTTAAACCAACCGGCAGGTTGGAAATGGTTGAAAATACGTTGACGGTGAATTGCCCGGGCTGGTAATTGAGGATGCTGTCAATTCGAAAAACTACCGGTACAGGTTCCGTTGAGAATTCTCTGGCCTCACCATAAATGACTTGGTTGTTATACACAATATAAGCTCGGTAGGAATAGGTCTTCCCTGGTACAAGGCCACTCAACTCGCTTTGAATAGTTCCATTCCCTTTTCTTTCAAACAGGCTTTGCCCCAGGTTACCCTCCACAGTTGGTGCGGGGTCGGTAGCTAGGGACCAAACATGCCCATAGTTGTTAACGAAGCTGTTATCTGTTAGTCCGGAAATTTCTCCATATAAATAGCCTTCGGCCGGGTTTTGCCCGGCTTCAAAACCTAATGTAGCCACCTCAGGGAAATCAGCACGATCTAATGCCCATTTTTCACAGGAAGAGGATAGTGCTAATGTCAAAAGCAGGAAAAAACCAATAGCCAGGCTGGAGGAAGAACAATATTTCATTTTTATGTTACTGTAAAAGTTATTTCGCTTTATTTAGGAATGTATATTTAAATCTCAGAAATACCTTAAGTAGTCGGACCTATTTAGGTTATGTATTGAGGCTACCTGGATGAGCCTCCCCCAACCCCCCTCCGAAGGAGGGGGCTTTTGCTTAAAGGGAGCTGCAAAGTGGCCGCCAACCCAATGTTTCCAGTTCCTCCTCCTTCGGGGGAGGTGCCGGAAAACGGAGGGGCTTGCACAGCGGAAGCAGCCTTTGGGATGCCGACTTATACGTAATATAAATATGTCCGGCCACTTAATTCAGGGATCATATTCCCAAAAATTACTTGGTGCAGAAGAAAAGATAGAATAGAAATATACATATCCTTTCTCATCGTTAGAGTAGCCACTTGCTGCACCATAGACATCGCCGGGCCAGAAATCAGTTTTTTGTACCCAGGAATTTGTTTGAGGGCTATATTCCCAGAAATCCTTTTTGGGGTAATACACTGCTGCATTTGATTCGTCAACCCCACCTCCAAGATATCCTTTGGAACCAATGGTAAACCCAAATGCCCCGGTTCTTGGGTCTCCCGGGAAATCTGCCTTCTTAGTCCAGCTATTAGAGAGGGGGGTATATTCCCAAAGATCTTGATTCATCTGCCTGTATTCTTGTCCCCTTCCTGTTCCAATATACCCTTTATCTGCAATAGCAAACCCAACGGCCTCGCTTCTTGGGTCTCCCGGGAAATCTGCTTTTCTCTGCCAATTGTTTGTTTGTGGATCGTACTCCCAGAAATCCCGCTGGCGCTCGCCAGAATTAATAAGCCCCGTTCCAATATACCCTTTATTTGTAATAGCAAACCCAACGGCCCTTTGCCTTGCGCCTCCTGGGAAATCTGCTTTTTCAGCCCAGCTATCAGCCTGCGGATCGTATTCCCAGAAATCTTTTCTGTATAATAGGTCCTCACCATAGCCTGTTCCAATATACCCTTTATTTGTAATAGCAAACCCAACGGCCAATTGCCTTGCGCCTCCTGGGAAATCTGCTTTTTGAGCCCAGTTATCGGTTTGTGGGTCGTATTCCCAGAAATCTTTTTTAAGTTGACCTCCACCCGTGCCTGTTCCGATATATCCCTTTTGACCGATGGAAAAACCAACAGCGCCAGACCTGTCGCCGCCCTCGAAATTTGCTTTGGGTATCCATACATTCAAATCACCATGGAAAAATAGCGTTTGGCCATAAACAGTGTCCAATTCAACGTTAAAGGAGAAAATGGCATAGGCTCTGATATAGTAAGGGGTATTATTTTTTAAGCTGTCCAGGAAATAGGTAAAAACCTCATTGTCCCGCCGAATACCGATATTGGCGAAGTGATCTTCTAAAGATGGAGTGGGGTTTGTAGTAGACCAGCAAAACCCGTGTTGCTCTGCAACCAGCCCTTTCTCTGTTCCCCGGAGCTGTCCGCTAACCTCCAGGCTATCCGCCCATCGGTAATTGATGCTTAGTGTGTAAACCAGCCCACTGCCCGTCCGATATTCGGTAGGGGTGCTGTAGATGTATTCGTTTCCATCCACAGTGGCATAAGCTCTGAATATATATTGCGAATTGGGGTCCAGTTGAATAGTAGCCGAGAAAGTCGGATCGTCTTCTTTGGTTTTTATGTCAAAAGACTGCTGTCCTTCATTAAAAAAGATCAGCGGGGGTTGATCCTGTGTCGTCCACAAAAGCCCATGGTCCAGCACCTGCCCGAACCGCAGCCCCTTGATCCGCCCTTCAATCCGCACCGAATCGATGGACAGAGAATCTATCGCCGTGATCTCCACCCGAAGGAAGTTTTCTTCCTCCAGCGTCCACTTCTCACAGGAAAAGCCCAGGAGGGCAAGAAACAGGAGATATGGGTAATAGGCCCTCATGATTTACGGGGTGTTTAGGTTGTAAGTAAAAATAAAAAAAAATCTAATAGAATGCATATCCCAAATGGTGGGGTGTGTATAACAGATTGCACAGTCAGGCTCTGAAAGGCTTAGCAATCCCTTCGCTTTGCTACGGGCTTACCAATCCACGACCCAAACAAAAAGTGCAATTTGTTATACACACAATGGTGGGAGATGCCAGAGGATTGGCCTCCAAACTGGCGCTTAATGGCTTTTATGCTCGCGATTTTGACCTCGTCAGCTCCCTGCCGTTCACTCCGGAAAATATTCCCAGACGTCAGAAAAAGTTTGGGACCCACCGAAGGAGGAGGTCCATCCAGTACCAATAAAACCCTTTTGTCCAATGGAAAACCCGACAGCATAAGCTCTGGGTTCTCCGCCGAAATCTGCCCTTTGTGTCCAGGTATTGGACTGAGGGTCGTATTCCCAGAAGTCTGCTTCATCGGTTGGGAAATAATCCCCGGTGCCAATGAACCCTTTTTGTCCGATGGAAAAACCAGCAGCTCCTTTTCTTGGCTCTCCGCCGAAATATGCCTTTTGTTCCCAATCATCTGATTCGGGGTCATATTCCCAGAAATCGCTTCCTATATAAAGCACCTGGTTTTCTTCTTCCAGCGAACCTGTGCCAACATACCCCTTCTGGCCGATGGAAAAACCGACAGCCCACGTTCTAGGGCCTCCGCTGAAGTCCGCTTTTTGAACCCAGGTATCAGTAGCGGGGTCATATTCCCAGAAATCCTCTTTAGTACTTTCCCCATCAAACCCCGTTCCAATATAGCCTTTCTGGCCGATGGAAAAACCGACAGCGGCGGTTCTGGGATTTCCTTCGAGGTCCGCCTTTCGGGCCCAGGTATTTGTCAGGGTGTCATATTCCCATAGATCCTGGGTGGTTTCGTTTAATTCATTCAAACCCGTTCCCAGGTATCCCTTTTCACCTATAGAAAATCCTACTGCCCCAAACCTTATCCCTCCCCCGAAATCTGCTTTCTGGCTCCATTGATCCGAAAAGGGGTCGTACTCCCAGAAATCCTTTTGGTTATTTTCTCCATCAAACCCCGTTCCGATATATCCTTTTTCTCCAATGGAAAAGCCAACAGAGAAAGATCTTATCCCTCCGCCGAAATCTGTTCTTTGGGTCCAGCCATTACCAGTGTAATACACCATGCTGTTCCCGTAGTAAGCCTCTTCGGCGGCCCGGAGAAAAGGGCGGAGGTAACTTAGCCCCGGTGGCAGGATAAACTCGCTTTCAAACTGAAAGGCAGAATTGGGCGCCAGAATACTTTGTTCGAAAACGAAGGGGTTCGAGGTGATTTCCGGCAGCGGATCAGGCCCCCACGTGATGCCATAGGATTGAATGGGCAGCCCAACCGGCAAATTGGAAATAATGGCCACTACCTTCACCTTATAGGTTTCTTCCCGGGCATCAGAAATACTGAAAATTTCTAAAGAGGGAGTGAGCGGTGTGGTGGTGAACTGTCTTGTGGTTCCGTATTCCGGCTGGTTTCCATAGATGATATAGGCCCTGTAAAAGTACGTTGTACCAGGGATTAAGCCATTTATGTCGCTTTGATAACTTCCGTTTCCTGTTTTTTCAGATGCGGCCTGGCCAATATTATTCTCCAGAGACGGAAGCGGATCGAGCGTAAGTGACCAGACGTGGCCGTGTTTTTCTGCAAAATCATCGTCCAGAAGCCTACTGATAGCTCCATACAATTTGCCTTCAGTAGGGTTCTGCCCGGCTTCAAAATGAAGGGTAGTTACCTCGGGAAAACTTTCCGGGGACAACACCCATTTTTCACAGGCGATGAGGAGGGACAGCATCGTAGATAGAATGATCCGGGAACTGATCTTCAGAACAGCTCCGGCATTTTTCCCACAGAAAAACAATCCGTTATTTTTCATCATGCTAATAATCAAGGAAAATAATTCCAGAAATCGTTGAAATCAGAAAAATCGCCATCCCCTGTTCCGATATACCCTTTGTCTCCAATAGCAAAGCCTACGGCATAGGACCTGGCCTCCCCGCCGAAATCTAACCTTTGGGCCCAGGTATCTGTCAGGGGGTCATATTCCCAGATATCCTTATGCTTTTCGGCGAAATGCCCGGTGCCGATATATCCCTTCTGGCCAATTGCAAAGCCAACCGCTCCAGTTCTTTCCCCTCCTTCGAAATCGGCTTTTTGGGCCCAGCTGTCGGTTTGTGGGTCGTATTCCCAGAAATCTTTTCTAAGTTGGTAATCGACATCCGAACCTGTCCCGATGTACCCCTTTAGGCCATTTGAAAAGCCGACAGCGGCGGTCCTCCCCCCCCCGCTGAAATCTACCTTTTGCGACCAGCTGTCTATTTGCGGGTCGTACTCCCAGAAATCACTTAGTTTAATTGATACGTTCGTACCCGTTCCGATATATCCCTTCTGGCCGATAGAAAAACCAATAGCCAATGTCCTTATCCCCCCGCCGAGATCTGCTTTTTGAGCCCAGCTGTCGGTTTGCGGATCATATTCCCAGAAATCTCCTTTAGGTTGAGAGTCTTCACCCAAACCTGTTCCGATATAACCTTTCTGGCCAATTGAAAAACCAACGGCGTAGTATCTTTCCCCTCCACCGAAATCTGCCTTTTGCGACCAACTGTCAGTTTGCGGATCGTATTCCCAGAGATCTTTCTTTAAGCCGCCGAGCCCACTACCTGTTCCAATATATCCTTTATCCCCGATGGCGAAGCCAACTGCAAAACGCCTTATCTCCCCACCGAAATCCCTTTTTGGTATTGAGTACTGCAGGTCGCCGTCAAAAGTGAAGGCCTGGCCGAAAATAGTATCCAGCCTGAAGTTGAAAGAGGATAGGGTGAAAATGGCATAGGCGCGAAAATGGTAGGGGGTGTCGGCCTGCAGGCTGTTGGCCGTATAGGTAAAGACATTATTGTTCCGGCGGATGCCGAGGTCAACGAAATCATCTTCCAGAGTGGGGTGCATATCTGTTGTTGACCAGCAAAACCCGTGCTTCAGGGCCACCAGCCCTTTTTCCGTTCCCGAAAGGCGGCCGCTCACCTCCAGGCTCAGGCCCTGCTGGTAGTCAATGCCAAGGGTCAACACCTCCGCACTGCCCGTCCGGTATTCGAAACTCTCACTGTAATGGTATTCCTCCTTATCCAATGTGGCGTAGGCCCGGAAAAGGTAGCGGGTATTGGGTTCTAATTTTAGGGTTTCAGAGAAAATCTGCTCCTCGTCCTTGGTTTTGATCCCCAACGAGGAAGAACCTTCATTAAAAAATATTTCGGGCGGCGCCTCCTGGGTAGTCCATACAAAACCATGATCCCTAAGTTGTCCCGACTTCAGCCCGCGGATAAGGCCTGAAATGCGGACGGAATCGATAGCAAGAGAATCCAGCCCGGTGATCTCTGCCTGTATGAAATTCTCTTCGGCCAGCTTCCACTTTTCGCAGGAAAAGCCGATGAGGGCCAGAAAAAGCAGGAAGAAGGTTCTGAATAGCCGTATGGTCCGCATGGTTACTTTAGGGTTTGAATTTAAGGAAAAGATTTGTACCAGAAGTCAGGGTACATATTCCCAAAAGTCATTCCTCCCTTGGCCCCCGTCCCATCCCGTTCCGATGTAAGCACTCTGGCCGATGGTAAAGGCGGTTGCAGTCGTTCTTTGCCCCCCTGCAAAATCCGCCTTTTGTATCCAGCTGTCAGAGGAGGGGTCGTACTCCCAGACATCCATTTTCCTCTGTATCTCATCACTGCCGGTGCCGACATACCCCTTCTGTCCGATGGAAAAACCAACAGCACCTGTCCTTGGGCCCCCGCCGAAATCTGCTTTTTGAGCCCAGCTGTCAGTTTGCGGGTCGTATTCCCAAAAATCATTAAAACGCTGATTTTCCCCTGAGCCGGTACCAAGGTATCCTTTTTGTCCGATGGAAAAACCCACAGCAATGCTCCTCTCAGATCCACCGAAATCTGTCCATTGTGTCCAGACATCCGGTATCGGGTCGTATTCCCAGAAATCATTGGTACTTATTATTCCTCCATCAAAATAAGAGCCCGTCCCGATATAGCCCTTCGGGCCAATAGAAAAACCGACAGCATTTTGCCTTGCTGCTCCGGGAACATCCGCTTTTTGCACCCAGCTGTCGGTTTCAGGGCTGTATTCCCATAGATCCGTTTGGCGTCCTCCTGTTCCGGAACCTGTTCCAATATAACCCTTTTGGCCGATGGAAAAACCCACGGCAGCGGTCCTCTCACCTCCGCCGAAATCCGCTTTTTGGGCCCAACTGTCGGTTTGGGGGTCATATTCCCAGAAATCCTTCAACTTCTGGTTTCCGTGATTGCCCGTTCCGAAATATCCCTTTGAGCCGATGGAAAAACTGACGGCATATACTCTTCCAACACCTCCAACATTTGCCGTCGGGCTCCAGATATTACCGATATGGTAAAGCCTGCTTTCTCCGTAAAGGGTGTCCTCGTTGACGATAAGGAAAGGCCGCAAATAGCTGTCACCCAAAGGCAAGGTGGCTTCAGTTTCAAACTGAAAGGTGGCGTCTGGAGCCGGAACGCCCTGTTCGGGAACAAACGGGTCAGAGGTGATCTCCGGCAGTTGGTGGCTCCCCCAGGTAATCCCGAAAGATTGTAACGGAATGCCTGCATTGAGGTTAGAAAGAGTTACCAATACCCTAACGGTATATTCATCGTCCGGAGTGGGAATGATGGTATCGATGGCCAGTCCGGGGGAGAGGGATTCCGTGGTGAACTGCTGGACATCGTTGCTGTAAATGAGCTGGCCTTCATAAATGATGTAGGCACGGTAGTAATAGGTGGTTCCAAAGGCCAGGCCGGTGATTGGGCTGGAGAAAACGCCATTCCCGCTGGCGTTAAAAAAGGTTTGGCCGATCTTGTTTTCCAGAGATGGCAGAGGATCGGAGGTAAGGGCCCAAATATGCCCGTAATTTTCCACCGAACCATTAGCCGGAAGCCCTCTTATTTCTCCATAAAGCGTGCCTTCCAGGGGAGTAGGGCCGGCTTCAAAATGGAGGGTGCTCACGCTTGGGCCAGCGTCCGGTTGCGTATCTATTGGGTCTTTTTTGCAGGAACTGAAAGCAATGAACAGGTAAGAGGCAAAGAGAAAAAGGCAATAGGATCTCATGTTTCAGGTGTTTTGGTGTTGATGTTTTAAAAATAATATATTTAATATCCTGGGTAGTCCACACAAACCCATGGCCTTCCAGTTGGCCGAACCGCAACCCCCGGATCAGCCCGGAGATCCGTACCGAGTCGATGGAAAGGGAATCAACGGCAGTGATCTCTACCTTGATGAAGTTTTCTTCATCCAGCTTCCATTTTTCGCAAGACATGGCCAGGAGGGCAAAAAGAAGGAAGGTATATGGGTAGCAGGCCTGCATTTTTCTGGGGTGTTTGGGTTTGTAGGCCTAAAATAGAAATTTTTTTAAATTTTGAGAACGACAATCAGGAACGATGTATGGGAATTTGACCCCTCTGCTTCCGGTGCTCAATGGAAACCTAAGGCCAGTTTGCCTGGAGAAGGCCGGGTAGCGGCCAGTAGTTTTGTCCTCAGGAATAGTGGCTTTATCACTACAGGAATGGGGCCTGGCCCTGGTTACAAGAAACATAATGACCTTTGGCAATATTTCCCTGACTGATGTTAAACATTTCCCTTTACGATTTATTCCCTTCCCTTGCCCAATCCAGCACTTCCCTCGCCCGGCCTGTTGAAGAGAGCTTTCTTCTCCTACCTTTGTTTCAGCTTAACAATCAAAACGAGATCCAATGAAAAGCACCTATATCCCTTTTTTAAACCTTATGCTGGCTCTGTTTCTGACTTCCAGCGCTTTTGGCCGCAGCTTCACCAATGGCAACCTAAATGAGCCCGATACCATTCTGCTTATCCGGCTTCAGGACGGGGAGGTGGAAGTGGCTGCTCTGCTGGAAGCAGAAGCTTATGAAAAAGCCCATGTGGTTGCTGCTGAGCGGGAAATGATGAACCGGAGCATTATGCAGCGCTTTGACGGGGCCGGCCAGGTTTATTTTTTCTATGCTTACCACACTGAGGAGGTACTGCAGGGGCTTTTTGATAAGGCGTTGATCTTTGATGCCCGGAAGAGGCCGGCGGATGTCCGCCAGTTGGCAGGGCGCTCTTTTTTAGTAGTCGATCCTATTGATGTCAAAGAAACCCTGAGCCTTCATAGCTTTGAGCCAACACCTGCCAAGGAGGGACTTTCCTACAGAAATTGAAAGGATTAAACTTGTGTCAAGTTGCCTTCCTTACCGCAGAGGGCTGTAAAGGCAGTGCTGCAGGCAGTTGCGTTTTGATGGTTACCTGTATTAATTTGTGAGGCCCTTTTTCTGGCTGGTAATTAATAAAAGCAAAAAATTTCGCTATCTTCCCTGTATAAACCCCAAAAAAATGGTAAACCCTAAAACCCTTGCGCTAGGCCTCTTTCTGCTTACCTGTCAGGGAGCTTTATTTTCCCAGCAATTGCCTTTATTCACCCAATACCGGGAGTACTACGGCTACATTAACCCTGCCGCGCTGACGACAGACTTTCTGGCTTCCAGCCGTTATTCCTTTAATGCCTTTGGCGTTTCCCATCGGGAGCAGTGGCTGAGCGGTAAATTCTCAGCCGTCCGCACATCGGTAGCCAGGGGAGAATTTTTCTTTGAAACCGGCAGCAGTGTTTCCTTTGTTGCCGGCGGCTATTTTATGTCTGACAAGGTAGGTTCGACCAATCAGGTGGGCTTTCTGGGGCGGGGCGCCGTCTATTTAGGAGATCCGGCCCATAATTTTTTTGGGCTGGGCTTTACAGCGGGTGCTGTTCAGTATTCTATAAAAATTGACCGGAGAAAATTTCGGGTCAATAATGCTGGAGACCCACTCGTTAATGACTTAACATCTGATGCCAAACCAGATTTAGGCGTAGGCCTCTTTGGCGTCATGGAACTGGGAAAGGACATTAATGTGTATGGAGGGGTTTCTATGCCCCAATTGTTCGGCCTTGCATTTGATCTTTCTCCTCCAGGGCAAGAGGGCCTTTTCACTTACGAAAAGACGATGCATCTTTATAACTATGCAGGAGTTTATATCAATACTTCCTTCGGCAACCAGGACTACAGCTTCATCGAAATATCCACCTGGGGCAAGTATATTCCCGGCCTTTCCTATCACGCCGACTTTAATTTCCGATACCAGATCAGCACCCCGTTTTGGGTTGGCGCCGGCATTGCCACTACCGGAACGGCCCATTTGGAAACCGGCTTCAATATCGGTATCTCCGGCCGGGATGGCTATATGAAGCTTGGCTTTGGCTATGACGTTCCGTTTAGCAATGACATCCACTCCTATATCGGAAGTTCTTTTGAGGTGAACCTCTCGTTTATCTTTGAGAAGAGTTAGTAATATTTCCTGCAGCAATTGCGATAAAGGATTCCTGGTGTGGTGAAGGATGTATCACCGGACACTGGTTCGTTCTATTTTTTTACCTCAGGATAATCAATTCCCCATATCGTATCTCCCCACTCCCTTCATCCAGTTTTAGGACGTAGAAGTAAGAGCCAGTGGGCAGCCGCTCGCCGGTTTTCTGGTGGCGGATGTCCCAGTCATTGCTGTAGTTAGGGTTGTTATATATCACCTGGCCCCACCGGTTGAAGACCACCAGGCTGGGGCTTTTGTATTTACCCATGTTGTCAATGAGTTCAGGTACTTCGAATTTATCGTTCATTCCATCTCCATTTGGGGTTATGATGATATTGTCTTCTCCCTGTTGAGGCAGGATGTTGACGATAACCTCCGCAATAGTAGCCAGTTCCGGACAGGGGCGATAGGAGAGTTGGTAAGTAAAGGAAAAAGAATTGAGTTCCTCAGGATTATAGAAAAAATCCCCATTAGTCAAAAGGGACAATCCATCGAAACTATCTACAAGTTCGGCCTGCAACTCTGTGGGTGCATACTGGCCGGATGCAAGGTCGTTGTCAAGTACGTTGCCTCTGATCTCCGGCGCAGGGTTTTCAAAAGGGTCGAAGATGAAATAATTGTCCACTGCCTGAAAGGAAACCTCATCGAAGGTTATGACGACCTCATCCGAATCGTAATCCGGGCACTGCGGGTGAGAAAGGATCCACCGAAATTGGTTAACACCCTGGCCCAATTCAAAGACAGCACTGGAAGGGTCGAGTGGGTCATCGATCACGGCATCGGTATTTATGGGTTCCCAGCGGCCGGTTACATTCGGGGCAGTTGGTGCGTTGCCGTTCAGTTCTGTGTTGGGGGAACAGATGGTCTCGTCATGGCCCGCCTGAGCAGGTGGATTATTGAAGATGGTGATGGTGACGCTGGCCTGTGCGGGCTCACAGACACCGCCCGGGCTGTCGGCTGTAAGGGTGAGGGTTGCCGAGCCGGCCTGGACGTCGCCGTCCCCCGGGGTGTATTCCGCCGTTAAGGACTGCGGGTCATTGAAGCTGCCGTCGCCGCTGGTACTCCAGGTGGCGCTGGTTGCCCCGCCGCCGATGCCGCCGTTGAGCTGCACCGTTTCATTTTCGCAAACAGATATGTCCCCACCGGTGAATGCCTGTGGTTCCTGAATAAGGGTTATTCTCAGCGAATCCACCGCTGATGGGCAGGGGCCGGGCGGGTCATCGGTAGTAAGGAGGAGAAGAGCCGTCCCTTGGAATTTGTCACCGTCCCCGGGAAAGTAAGTAGAGGCTGCGGAAGCAGGGTCGCTGAACTGCCCGTCGCCACTGCTGCTCCACATCACACCGGAGGCGCTTCCCAAGAAGGTGCCTGAGAGTTGCAGGCTCTCCGATTCACAAATGCTCTGATCCTCGCCTGCGTCCACCGTTGCCGGCTCCAGGGCAGATAGCTCAAGGTGAATGATGCTGTCGCAGCCTTCCGTAGTCTGTAAAGGTACGGTATATTGCCCGGGCAGGGTGAAGGTGGAATCACCAATGGTATAGGCATCCCCCTCGCAGATCTCCGCATTGATGTTGATCTGAAAAGTGGGGTTAACGGTGAGCTGGAGCACGACAATGCTGTCGCAGCCGTTGGCGGCTCCACCCGGCAGAGTGTCTCGATAGCTCCCGGCGGTAGGGTATTCCTCATCAAAAACAGGATAACTGTCTCCCTCACAAATAGCCTCGGCCAGTTCGGTGACGCTGTTGGGGAGCACGGTAAGCGTCAGGGTGACCAGGCTGTCGCAGCCATTCACCGAATGCAGCAGGGTAGGGAAGGCGCCCGCGGTGGTGTAGGCCGAATCGCCGACCATAGCCACCTCGCCCTCGCAGATGGTTTCGGCGATAGCAACATCGTAAATCGGCTGTTCGCTTTCTGAAAGATATCTCAGGATCACGCCATCCTCACCAACTGCCCATCCTTTATCCTCAGAGGCAAAGAAAACCCGGTTCAAAACAGAAGAAACCGGTTTGAGCTGTTCCTGCCAGGTTGCTCCGGCATCAGGGGAATAGATGATTCCCCCCCCAACCATCCACCCTTTACTTTTGCTGGGGGTAAAGGCAATGGATTTCATGGCTACATTGCCGGCAGGATTAGGGCGTGGTTCCCAGTTATTTCCGCTGTTATCAGAATAATAAAGGGACGAGCCGGCCAGCCAGCCGGTAGCGGAATTCAGGAAATGAACATCATAGATAGGGCCTGTGAAGGTTGAAACTTCCTGCCAGTTGTTTCCATTACCATCTGAACGGGAAAGGTATCCAGTTGACTGAGGTATAACTAATTGATCCGTATAAAAAATCCCCCAAATGTAGGGTGGCTGTGAGAACCCTTTGTACAAGTGAAGAGTGTCCTGTGGTGTCCATGTTTGCCCGCCATCATTAGTGACGGCAAAATATGTAGTGGGTGTGATTTGTTCTGGATTCATAGTAAGCGGATTGATGCAAGAAACCGGATTTCCGGCGGTAGTAAGCCAACCCTGTTGATTGTCACTGAAAAAAATATCTGTATAATCCGGTATAATGGGGATGTCGGATGTATTGGGGAAGGTTCCACAGATCTTAATAGGATGCGTAAACAGGCTGTCTTTCTGCCAGGTGCTTCCGCCGTTTGTGGTAACAAGCATGGTGGCCAAGTCGCCAACTGCCCAGCCTTTATTCTCATCAATGAAGTGCACGGCATTGAGGTCATTTACCGTTGGGGCGGACTGCACGGCCCAATTGGCCCCGCCATCCGTTGTTTTGTAAATGATTCCGGTATTTCCCACTGTCCAGCCAGTAGTTTCACTGACAAAGTAAACGTCATTAAGAGTGGGGTTTCCCGGTACGCGAAAAACGAGCTCCCAACACTGGGCAGTGGAAACAAAAGGGAAAAGGGCAGCCAGTACCGGCGCCAGAAGGGTTACTGTTCTCATTGGGTTTTAAGTGTTTTTTGGTTTTATGCTTTAAAAATAGCTCATTTTTTCAGGAGCAGGAAATTGTAACTTCATGAAATGAGGCAAGGCCGCTTGCCAACAGGTGAAAGGCTGGGCCGGGTGAGGCAAGCCTGCTATTCTCCAGTGCCTATCTTAGTATGAGCAGTTTCCCCAGACATCCGCATACTTATCGTGTTCGTATGCATCGGCACGACATACCCACGGATTTGGACTTCACTCCCTTTAGCACCCCATTCTTCGACAACTCAAAGTACACGGCGCGGTAATCCTCCGTTTCATCTTCGGTGTTCGTCCAGTAATAGCCGGCTTTGCCAGCCTCAGTAAATTTCAGTTTGTTCCTCCTCTTATTGCCTCCCAGTTGGGCACCGAAAGCGCCATCGGTGAGGTTTTTGAAGGCCGCTTTGGCGTCCCCTTCCCCCGGCTCGTAGCCGCTTGTTTCGTATCCGCCGTAGTGGCGCGCCAGGGCCGTCCATTCTTCCTCGGTAGGTAGCCGCCAGCCGGGGCCCAGTTGAGCGCAGGCGGCCTGCGCTGCTTCCCAGGTGTATAAGCGGCCGTAGCGTTTGCAGTAGATATCCAGGCCATCGTAGCACCAGGAATTTGAAACCTGAGTGTCCAGGTTTTGGGCCGTCCACTGGTAGCGGCCCAGTATGCCGATCGTTTTAAAATGCGGTTTTTCTTCTTCTGTACTGTCTGCTGGCGGAGGGTTTGGCGCCATTTGGTGTTCAAAAGGCGCCCGGCTGCGCTGGCGGGTATCAACGACGATCGTGGTGTCCGAGTCCTGGTAGCCTTCCTTTTTGAAAGTCAATACTGCCTCGATGCCGAAGTTTTCGATGAGGTAAGCCGGTATGGACAGCTGGAAAAAGCCATTTTTCGCCGACCGGCAGGTATGATCCTTCAGGTAAGCCACCTCGGCCCCTTCCAAATGCCGGTCCGTTGCCGCATCTTTCAGGTATCCTGTGATGATAATAGCTCTGGAGAAAAGGGAGAGCGACAGCGGCTCGCTGATGTTGCGGTCGGGGATGATATAGGTATGGCGGAGTACCTCGTAGCCCTTTTTTTCCAGTTGCAGTTTCATATCAATGCCGGGCCGGACGCCCTCGAAATGGTCTTGCAGGACAATGGCGAGCCGCCCGTCGCTCCTGGTTGAGAAATCAAGCGGCTGGCCGAGAATGGTGATCTCCACTTTCACATCGGGTAGGGGCAGGCCTGTAGTTTTGTCCCGGGTTTCTAATTTAAACAGGTGTTTATCCTGGGAAAAACTCAGTAATGAATATCCCAGTAGAATTAGAGTAATGGCTAATATCTTCATTGGCTTGGGCCTTCTTTGGTCAAAGAAACGGATTGAAAATCGATGCTGTAGGAATCCTTTTCTACGGCCGGCAGAAACCTTTCCATGACGTATTCCCGATAGCCTGGCTTTCTGGCTGTGAAATTAACCTTATCCATTTTTGCAGCGTGGTGTTCCAGGGAAAAGCTGCCGTAGTCATCTGTTGTTCCCAGGAATTTTCCGTTGATCAGGATCTCTGCTCCGGATATGTAACTTCCGGACGCTGCATCGCTTACATTGCCCTTAAATATATAGCTTATTTCTTTATTTTTTAGGGCTGGTTCAGCCTCCTTGCTGCCTGATGGGCGCTGGGGTGTTTTCTCTTTTTTATCTCTATCGGAAGAATTTTTATCCAAAGCTTCGGTTTGAGGAGATGTATCGGCTTTCCCCCCTTCTTGTTTCTCCGGTTCCCGGGCGGGTCCGCCGGGTGTCTTCTGATCTGTTTGTAAGAGCATACCTTTCTCCGGGTTAGGGCCGGGCAGCCATTGGTAGATGCTCCAGACAGTAAGCAAGGCAAGGAGTATAACCAGCAGGACCGCCAACTGTTTTTTCACAGCCCCTGGCTTTTCAGGGGGGCGGAGTGGGTATTCAGGCGCTTTCGGATCTGGTGGCGACAATTGCTGCGTATTGACCTCTGCCCCTTCCAGCCGGAAGACGTACTGCCCGCCCATGTGCCCAACTCCTTGCAGTGGGCATCCCTCAGGAAGTTGGTCGTAATTGGCGCGGGTCATTCCCACTACCTGTTCGGAGATATAACCTATATTGAGCAGGGGGTGCTGGTTTTTTCTCAGTAAGTATAGGAGGCTTTTAGCGAAGGGGCTGTTGTCCCCTTTTGGCCCGTCGGATACCTTCTGGTCGTGGCGGCCGGAGCAAAGCACCCAGCGGGAGTGCCGCCTTTCCAGTTCTTCCAGGGCAGTGGCGCTTCGGGCCAGGCTCCGCACCATCAGCGCGCCCGAGAAGCAGGCGTCTGAGATAACCAGCGTATGCATGGCCGGGATCAACTGTACATAGTCCCGGATCGTTGAGTTGCGAATGTATTGATCCGTATGGTCCTTGCCAGCATTGGAAGGTATCCAGAAGCCCTGTTTCACACTTCCTACCTCCCTCAGGTGTCCATGCCCCGAATAGTAGATCAGTAGCTTGTCCGTTTCCTGTGCCTCTTGGGCCAGGCGGTCCAGGGCCTGAATGATGTTGCTACGAGTGGCCTCTTCGTCAAAAAGAGTAATGGAAAAATCGCTTTCCTGCCCGTACCTCTCTATCAGCAGTTGTTGAAAGTCCTTTACGTCCTTCACTGCATTATTCAAGTCGGAAAAATACTGATACCGGTCGATGCCGATGCCCAGGAACCACGACCGGCCCGGCCGTGGGGACGGTTTTTCAGGAGGAGCGAAGCCTTCGTCTCTGGTCTTTCCGCTGGGCATGGTGCTTGGGTCGTTTGGGTAAAAATAGAGGTTTTTGGTGAATTTTTTCTGAGGTGCAACGCGGTAAGGTGGCATCCTGGTTTTTAGATGGCAATTAATCAAGAAGGCCAAAGTTCATAATAACCTGCTACCCACTTTCCTCCACAAAACTGGAGAGCGCCCCATCTTCGCCTGAGCCTATCAATTCCAGATAGGTCCAGAAACATTATACCTGGGAGGGATTAGGGCTTCGATCGTCTTTTCAATAACCTCGTCGGTTAACCCCAAGATGAACGCATCATCAAAAAAATCAGTCAATAATTTTTCTGTAGTACCAGAACTGTTGAAGCCCAGAACTTCGATTTGAGGGTAATATACAAACGTCGTTTGGGCTTGCGAAGCTCTTCTGGAAAATTGTTTGAAGATGGATGCCCATTCGGGCAGTAGAGTGGGGGGGCAACCCGGTACAAAATCTGGTACAAAAAAAATTATTACCTATTTTTGTGCTCCAAAAAGGCGATATTTTTGAGGAACCGGAGGGGTAGGAGCCCATCAATAAGTACTCATTAGAACTATTTCCAGAACATTGTGGCATTCTACTTTAACAAAGACATTCCTGAATTTTCGTTATCTTTCGGAAAACAATGTGCGGAAATGAATATGCAGTCCACTAAGCTGGAATTAATCAAATTGATAGCGGATATCCAAAGCGAAGAGCTGCTGGATCGGGTCAGGCTATTTCTTAAAGAGGTGGAAAATGAAATGAAGGCTTCAGATAAGCCCCCGGCCTTGAGCAAGGAAGAAACGGAACTCCTGCTGAAAGTTGATGAAGTAATGGACCGTTTAGGAATCAAGCCTCCCCCTGTCATTCATGCCTAAGAAATACATCTCTGAATCTGTAAAGCAAGCCGTTGAAGAAAGAGCTAGTGGCCGTTGTGAGTACTGCATGTCGCTTCGCAAGTACAGCCCTCAGCCATTTACTATTGAGCACATTGTTCCTAAAATTAAAGGTGGTTCTGACACTTTGAATAACCTTGCCTTATCCTGTGGCGGATGCAATGGCCACAAATATCAAAAGACACTTTGGTTAAGATGACGGGTGAGCATCCGCCGCGGAAAGGAATAAGGGGGTAATTTTGGATTGGGCCCATTTGCCCTTTCGGCACAAAATCTGGTACAAAAAATTTGAGGCCGTTTTTTGTGCCTCAGGAAGAACTCTTCGACGGCTGTGATTGGCAAATCCTTACTTTAGCCAAACTCGTAGAAACTATAACAAAACTGGGCACGTTATGAGTTAAAACTGTACCTTTACCAGGTGCTCTGTCTAGAGGATAATTTATTAAACGCTGCATCTATGATCAAGGACGAGAAGGGGAAAGCACTTCATGATAAAGCATCCCGGGGCGAGAAGTTGTCTGAGCAGGAACAACGGCAACTGGAAGATTGGTATGCCCAGCAGGATAAAATGGAGTTGGAGTCCATCCAGCTTTCTGTCGGCGAGGAATCTTTATCGGACTTGCAGGCTCAGGTAGAAGCAGCATTGGCTCAATTGGTAAAGTTAACCAATCGGATTCAACAAGTAGCTTCGGAAAATGAGCAACTTCGAAATGAAAATACAACCCTCTTATACCAATTAACAAAACAACTCGGGCAGCGGCCGGCATGAGTATTCCTAATGAGATTCGGGAATTAGTGCGGCAAAGGGCCAATTTTGCCTGTGAGTTCTGTGGAGTGACAGAAACAGACACCGGAGGTGAGTTGACGATTGACCATTTCCAACCCACTACCAAAGGCGGAGATGATAATCCTGATTGCTGCAGCCGCTGCAACTTGTATAAACTTGCCTATTTCCCTGCTTCTCCAAATGATCCAGCATTATG
>JACJYA010000029.1 GCA_020636315.1 Lewinellaceae bacterium | reverse complement strand
ATGAATGACTGGAGGAATATGCTACTCCCTAAACTTTCCTATCTTTCCATTATGGATCGTTTGGAAAACTGGCGCCACGCCGGCAAAATATTTAACTGGAACGGCCATCGCATCTTTTATCGCGAAGGTGGGAGAGGAGATGCCCTGCTGCTCCTGCATGGCTTCCCTACTGCATCCTGGGACTGGCATAAGGTATGGCCTGTCCTGGAGGAAAAGTTTCACCTCATTGCCCCCGATTTTCTGGGCTTCGGGTTTTCAGATAAGCCACGCGGGTACGATTACACCATCGCCCGCCAGGCGGATATGGCGGAGGAACTGGTGAGTTGCCTCGGCATTAAAGGTTTTCACGTCCTGGCCCACGACTATGGAGATACAGTGGCGCAGGAGCTGCTCGCCCGCCACAACGGAAAGGAAGGCGGCTTCAAAGAGAGGCTTTTCATCCAGTCTTTGTGCCTGCTCAATGGCGGGCTGTTCCCGGAGGCGCACTCCCCAAGGCTGGTGCAGCACCTGATGGCTTCCCCCATCGGCCGTTTGCTGACGCCATTTTTATCGAAACGGACACTCGCACGCAACTTCAAGGCCATCTTCGGGCCGGAAACATCCCCAACCGCAGACGAGATCGACGAGTTCTGGCCCCTGATCACTTACAATCAGGGCAAGGGCGTTATGCACCGGCTGATCCGCTACATGGCGGAGCGCCGCCGGCACCGTGAAAGATGGGTGGGCGCCCTGGAACAATCTTCTGTTCCCATCCGCCTGATCAACGGAGCCTATGACCCCATTTCCGGGCGCCAAATGGCAGAACATTATCAAGAACTCATCCATGATCCTGATGTTATCTGCCTGGAAAATGTCGGCCACTATCCACAAACGGAGGCGCCGGAATTGGTATTACAGCATTTTCTGGAGTTTGTAGGAGAAAGGCCGTGATCATGGCTTTGGCGGCAAACCCTTTCGGTTCAGCTTGTAGCTGGTGGCCATAAGCTGGACAGAAATTACATGGGGCAAAAAATGCATTGAAAATTTTACCTTTACAGAAAATTGTGCCTTGGATTTCGACCAGATATTAAAAGAACTCAGAAGCAAACAATACCGCCCTGTTTACTTCCTGCACGGGCAGGAGTCCTATTTCATTGATGAGGTTTCTCATTACATCGAAAAGAATGTCCTGACGGAATCCGAACGGGCCTTCAACCAAACCATTTTTTACGGCAAAGAGGTGGATCACCTCGCCATAGTGGATACTGCCCGCCGGTATCCGATGATGTCTTCCCATCAGGTAGTCATCCTGAAAGAGGCCCAGGAAATGAAGGGCATCGCTGAATTGTTGTCCTATATCGAGAAGCCGATGGAGAGCACCATTCTGGTGATATGCCATAAACACAAGCGCTTCAATTTCAATTCCAGATTCGGTAAGGCCCTAAAAAAGAACGCCCTGGTTTTCGAATCCAAACCGCTGTACGACAACCAGGTGCCGGCCTGGATCTCAGCTTACCTGAAACGGAAGAAACTGAAGATCACTCCCAAAGCGTCCGAACTGATCGCCGAATACCTGGGCGCCGAGCTTTCGAAGGTGGCCAATGAGCTGGACAAGCTGGCCATCAACCTTCCCGCAGGTACGGAAGTCAACGATCAGCACATCGAGGCCAACATAGGGATCAGCAAGGATTACAACATCTTTGAACTCCAGCGGGCGCTTGGCCAGCAAGATGTCCTTAAGGCCAACCGGATCATCAATTACTTTGCCGCCAATCCAAAGAAAAATCCTATGCCGGTGCTCATTGGCGCCCTTTACAGCTATTTCAGTAAGGTCTATCTGTACCACGCCGCCAAAAATTTGCCGGTGAAGGAATTATTGAGTACATTACAGCTGCGGTCGGAATTCTTTTTAAAAGAATACCGGCTTACTGCCCGCAATTATCCCCCCGCCCGGGCTGAAAAGGTTATTTCCCTTCTGAAAGAATACGACCTGAAATCCAAAGGCGTCGGTTACATCAGTACCGGAAAGCCTGAAGGTGAGCTGATGAAAGAATTGGTCTGGCGCTTGCTGCATTAATGCCCGGTACCAAAAGCACCGCCCTGGTATTTCGCATATCCCCCTTCCAGAGGTGGTGAACCTGAACCCCGAAAGGCTAATCTGCACCTCCCGGCAGCAACTTATCAACTTATTGCCATGCCCCCCAATCAAGGCTGTTTCGCTCTCGTTTGGGCAACCTGCAGCCCCGATGTTACCCTCCACTATGAAACACTATTCGGAATGAGCAAAATTTGTTTTTTTTAAAACAGGGTTTGCTTTTTTGCAATTAATCCCTTTATCTTTGGCGCAGACAAATGAGAAATTATGTTTTGCGTTCAACAATCAAGCAACTGGTGGTGGTGGCACGATCATTCGGAATACCGGGTGAGGTGACACGCCTTTGTTTGATCTGAACGAATATCAATAAAAAGCGGCTTGTCGATCACTCGGCAAGCCGCTTTCATTTTATGCAATACCTAGATGATCATGGAAGTTAAGACAGAAAAAAAGATCGGCATCCACACCAGAGTCCGCCGTTTTTTGGCCGATACCATTACACCGGTAACCCTTTTTCTGAAGGCCCGTGACCATTACTCTGAGCCCGTTCTGCTGGAGAATAATGATTTTCGAAGCAAGGAAGATTGCTATTCCTTTATCGGTTTTGATGTGATCGGCTCCATTCAGGTGGAAGGGGGTGTGATCCGGGAACTTTTGCCGGGCGGTGAGGTGAGGGAAACCCCCGTTGAAAACACGCTCTCCGTCCCTGATGCCATGCTTGGTTTCCTAAAGCGGTTTAAGGTCGAGTATGAAGCTCCTTATAACGGGTTTAACGGCCTCATTGGTTACACCGGTTTTGATGGAGTTCAATATTTTGACACCCTGAAGTTTGACCCGGAGAAGCGTAAATTCAACCTGCCGGATATCCGGTACAACCTTTACCGGTTTATTCTGGCCATCAACCATTTCAGGGATGAACTCTATGTGCTGGAAAACGTGCCGGAAGGCGAGCCCTCCCGCATGGAGGAGGTAGAGCGGTTGATCAAAAGCCGGAAATTTGCCCTTCATGAATTCCGCCTGCGCGGGCAGGAGTCCACCAACCTGACTGACGAAGAGTTCATGGAGCTGGTTTCCGTCGGCAAACGTCATTGCCAGCTGGGAGATGTGTTTCAGATCGTTTTCAGCCGGCAGTTCGCTCAGCAGTTCTCCGGCGATGATTTTACGGTTTACCGGGCCCTGCGTTCAATCAACCCCTCTCCCTATCTGTTTTATGCCGATTTCGGGAACTACCGCATTTTCGGCTCCTCTCCGGAAACTCAGATGGCGGTGCGCAATGGAATTGCCAGCGTAAACCCTATTGCCGGCACCTACCGGCGTACCGGCGATGACGTCCAGGACGCCCGAAATGCCCTTCAGCTTTCGGAAGACCCCAAGGAAAATGCCGAGCACATCATGCTGGTTGACCTGGCGCGCAATGACCTGGGCCGGCATGCTGTAAATGTTACGGTTAAAGAATTGAAAGACATACAGTTTTTCAGCCATGTCATCCACCTGGTTTCCAAGGTTGAAGGAGAACTGGGGCCCGCCACCAACCCGGTCCAGGTTTTCGGAGATACTTTCCCGGCAGGTACGCTTTCCGGGGCGCCGAAATACAAGGCTATAGAGCTGATCAATCAATACGAAAACCAAAACCGCAGCTTTTACGGAGGCGCCCTGGGCTACATCAATTTCAATGGAGAGATGAATAAGGCCATCGTCATCCGGTCTTTTCTCAGCCTGGACAACACTTTGTATTACCAGGCCGGAGCGGGTGTCGTGGCGGCCAGCGTGGAGGAGAAAGAGCTCCAGGAAGTCAACAACAAACTGGGGGCACTGAAAAAGGCTTTGGCCGAAGCAGAAAAACTTATTTAAAATCAAATAGAACCAAGACTAACTTCACTATACCATGAAGATCCTCGTTCTCGACAACTACGATTCCTTTACCTTCAACCTGGTGCAATACATTCAGGAAATATTGGGCCGTCAGGTGGATGTTTTCCGCAACGATGGGATTGCCCTGGAAGCTGTGGCCCAATACGAGGCCATTATCCTGTCGCCCGGCCCGGGATTGCCCTCTGAGGCGGGCATTATGCCGGAGCTCATCCGGCGTTATGCCGGCGAGAAGGCCATTCTGGGGGTATGTTTGGGGCACCAGGCTATTGGGGAAGCATTTGGCGCCGAACTGGAAAACTTGTCTCAGGTTTACCATGGAGTTGAAACGCCGGTTCTGGTTACGGATGGGGAAGAGCCCCTCTTTCGGGGCATACCTGTGCCGTTCGGGGCTGGACGGTATCACTCGTGGGTAGTCCGGCGGGATAGCCTCCCGGAAGAACTTCTGGTCACAGCCGAAGACGAAAACGGGGTGATAATGGCCATGCGCCACCGGGAGTTCAATGTTCGGGGCGTGCAGTTCCATCCGGAGTCCATCATGACGGAGTGCGGGCGGCAGATACTGGAAAACTTTTTTACGGAATGTGTGCCTGGGGCGGGGCTGGCTATTCAGGCTACCCAGCTTGATAAACCCGGTTTACCCCTCTAATTACCAGCCCCTTTTGCATGACGAAGTATTTCACCGGAAAAAACAACATCCATGAAAGAGATCCTTTCCCGATTATATGAACACGAGCGCCTCAGCCGGGAAGAAGCCCGGGAGGCCCTTCTCAATATTTCTCACGGCCGCTACAACCACATACAGGTAGCCAGCTTTATCACCGTTTTTCTCATGCGTTCCATTTCCATACAGGAACTACAGGGCTTTCGCGATGCTTTGCTGGAACTATGCGTGCCGGTCAACCTGAACGGGATGGAAGCTATCGATATTGTCGGCACCGGAGGCGACAGTAAGAACACCTTTAATGTATCCACGCTTTCGGCTGTAGTTGTTGCCGGCGCCGGGCACAAGGTGGCCAAGCATGGCAGTTACGGCGTTTCTTCAGCAGTGGGGTCATCCAATGTGCTGATGGCACTGGGATATGAGTTCACCAATGACGAATCCGAGTTGCGGCGCCAACTGGACCGGTCCAACATCTGTTTTCTTCATGCGCCTTTGTTCCACCCTGCGATGAAGGAGGTCGTGCCCGTCCGCAAACAGCTGGGGATGAAGACATTTTTCAATATGCTGGGGCCGCTGGTCAATCCGGCTCAGCCCAGCCATCAGCTGTTTGGCACCTTCAGCCAGGAATTGGCTCGCATGTACCAATATGTGATGCAGGAAACGGGCCGCCGGTTCGCCATCGTGTATTCTCTGGACGGATACGATGAAATATCCCTCACCGGGCCATTCAAGCTGCGCACCAATGAACGCGATACCATTCTCACTCCGGAAGAGCTGGGAAAGCCTAAATTGCAGCACGGTGACCTATACGGAGGCGAAACGGAAGAAGAGGCGGCTACCATTTTCCGCAATGTTTTGAACAATGAAGGCAGCCCCGCACAGTTTGAAGTGGTGACGGCCAATGCCGGCCTGGCGATCCACTGCCTGAAACCGGAGCAGTCCCTCGAAGATTGCATTGAAGAAGCGAAAGAGAGCCTCCTCAGCCGGCGGGCGCTCAAAGCATTTCAAAACCTGGTAAACTAAAAGAGAAGATGAATATCCTGGAAAAGATCGTTGCTCATAAAAAAAAGGAGGTGGCTGAACGCAGTACACTTTATCCTGCCCGGCTGCTCGAACAAAGCATCTACTTCGAAACCCCGGTGGTCTCCCTGAAAAAATACCTGCTCAGAAAAGACAAATCCGGCATCATCGCCGAATTTAAGCGGCGGTCTCCTTCCAAAGGAGACATTAACCCCTATGCTTCGGTAGAACGGGTTTCCATCGGGTATATGCAGGCTGGGGCTTCGGCGCTTTCTGTCCTTACGGATACGGAATTTTTCGGCGGCAGGAACGAAGACCTCACCGAAGCCCGTAAGTTCAACTTTTGTCCCATACTTCGAAAAGATTTCATCATTGATGAATATCAGCTGATCGAAGCCAGGTCAATAGGTGCAGACGCGATCCTGCTCATTGCCGAATGCCTGGAAAAACAACAATTGGCCCGGCTGGCAAAGTCGGCCAAAGCACTGGGGCTGGAAGTGTTGATGGAAGTACATAGCCGGCAGCAACTGGATAAATACACTCCCGATGTGGATGCAATAGGGGTGAACAACCGCAACCTGGAAACTTTTGAGGTGAGCATAGCGGCTTCTCTGGAGCTGGTATCTGCCCTCCCTGCCGAAGCCGTTAAGGTATCGGAAAGCGGCCTGAATGACCCGCAGGCCGTTGTTGAGCTCAGGAGTTCCGGTTACCAGGGGTTCCTCATCGGAGAACATTTTATGCGGCAGCCCGATCCCGGAAAGGCTTGCCGGGAATTTATCAGGCAGGTGCAGCATATTGAGGGGCTGCTGCATAACGCCATAGCATGATTTCAAAAAGGTTTAAACCCAAAACAATTTATGAAAATAAAAGTATGCGGTATGCGGGAGCCCGATAACATTACAGCGCTGGCCAGGTTGCCGGTTGATATGGTGGGCTTCATTTTCTATGCCAAATCTCCGCGCTATGCGGGTGAGAAGCTGGCGAAATGGCTGGCAAAGGAGGGAAATGTGCTGGAAGGTAAAAAACGCGTCGGGGTTTTTGTAAATGCCGAAGTGGAGGATGTCCTTAACCATGTACATGACTTCGAGCTGGATTTTGTGCAACTGCACGGAACGGAAAGCCCGGAATACTGCGGGCTTCTTTGCAACCTGTGGGAAAGTACATCGATGCGAAAAGCCAGGCTGATCAAAGCCTTCCAGATTGACGGGGCGTTTGACTTTGATCAGATAGTTCCCTACACCCCCTATTGCACCTATTTTCTCTTTGACACCAAAGGAAAGGATTTTGGCGGCACCGGCCGGCAGTTCGACTGGAAACTGCTGGGAAATTACCGGGGGGTTACTCCCTTCCTGCTGAGCGGCGGCATTGGCCCCGAATCGGCCGAATCAATCCTCGCCATCAGCCACCCCCAATTGTACGGAGTCGATATCAACAGCCGCTTCGAAAAGCAGCCGGGGGTCAAGGATCTCGATAAAGTTGCCCGGTTTATTAGTAGCCTGAAACAACAGATGCCATGATAGCCATTGATGAAAGAGGATACTACGGCGAGTTCGGGGGAGCTTTCATTCCCGAAATGCTCTATGCCAATATCGAGGAGTTGCGCCGGCTTTATGTAAAGGTGATGGAGGAGCCCGCCTTCCAAAGCGAGTTTCGGCAGCTGCTCCGGGATTATGTTGGCCGGCCGTCGCCCCTCTACCTGGCGGAACGCCTCTCTGAACACTACAATGCCGCCATTTACCTGAAGCGGGAAGACCTCAACCACACCGGAGCTCATAAGATCAACAATACCGTTGGGCAGATCCTTCTGGCAAAGCGTTTGGGCAAAACCCGGATAATTGCCGAAACAGGCGCCGGCCAGCACGGGGTGGCCACAGCTACGGTTTGCGCGCTGATGGGCATTGAGTGTATCGTTTATATGGGGGCTGTCGATATTAAGCGCCAGGCCCCCAACGTATCCCGTATGCGCATGCTGGGCGCTGAGGTGCGGCCCGCCACCAGCGGCAGCCAGACCCTCAAAGACGCCACCAATGAGGCCATTCGGGACTGGATCAACAACCCGGAAGATACGCATTACATCATAGGCTCTGTCGTCGGGCCGCATCCTTATCCGGATATGGTGGCCCGGTTCCAGTCCGTCATCAGCGAAGAGATGAGATGGCAACTGAAAGAACATACCGGCCGTGAAAACCCCGATGCCATTATCGCCTGTGTTGGCGGAGGCAGCAATGCAGCCGGTGCTTATTACCACTACCTCAATGAAGAAGATGTGCGCCTGATCGCGGTAGAAGCGGCGGGCCACGGCATTCACAGTGGCGAATCGGCGGCGACCAGTGTCCTGGGTACTAAAGGGATCATACACGGCAGCCGGACTCTGCTGATGCAAACTGAGGACGGGCAGATCATTGAACCCTACTCTCTTTCCGCCGGGCTGGATTATCCCGGCATCGGGCCTTTGCATGCCCACCTGATTGCCAGTGGCAGGGCAGAAGCCGTCAGCATTACGGATGACGAGGCACTGGCATCTGCCTATTTCCTCTCCCGGAAAGAAGGCATCATTCCCGCCCTGGAGACTGCTCATGCTTTCGCTGCCCTCGATAAGGTTTCTTTCCAGGCGGATGATGTTGTCGTGATCTGCCTGTCCGGCCGGGGTGATAAAGACCTGGATACCTACATCCGGCATTTCGGCCGCTTTATGTGACCCTGTAATACATTTTTTTTTGCCGAAGGATTACTAAGCTTGATAAAGATTGGTAAGCCTTTCAAAAAAAGTAGCTTGCCAATCCCTCCATTTTATTTCGGGCTTAGTAATCTGATACTGACCAAATTTAATATGCCCATACGACAAAGCTGTTAGCTTCGGATAAACTAAAATTCATTTCAATGAACAGGCTGGACAAACTTTTTTCCAAAAAAACCAAGGATATTCTGAATATATACTTCACCGCCGGCCACCCCGGGCTGAACGATACCGGCAGGATCATTCTGGCACTGGAAAAGGCCGGTGCTGATCTCATCGAACTGGGCATGCCTTATTCCGACCCACTGGCAGATGGGCCGGCCATTCAGCAAAGTGGCCAGCAGGCTCTTAAAAACGGAATGACACTCCCCTTGCTCTTCGAACAGGTTGAAGCTGTGAGGAAGAAATCAGAAATCCCTCTCGTCCTTATGGGCTATTTCAATCAGGTCATGCAATACGGAGAACAGCGCTTTTTCGATAGGTGTGTCGAAGTGGGCATCGATGGCCTCATCCTTCCTGACCTTCCTCTTTATGAATATGAGCAGCACTTTCGGCCGATGGTGGAGAAGGCCGGCCTGGGGATCAGTTTCCTGATCACTCCTCAGACGCCTGAAGAACGCATTCGCAAAGTTGATGAACTGAGCCGCGGCTTCGTCTATATGGTTGCCAGTTCTTCCATAACCGGAGCTAAAGGCCATATCACGGATAAACAACTGGCTTATTTCGATCGCGTAAACAGGATGAAACTGGATAATCCCCGCCTTATTGGCTTCGGCATTTCAAGCCACGAGACTTTCGCTACTGCCTGCCGTTATGCCAATGGCGCCATCATTGGCAGTGCCTTCATCCGGGCCCTGGCCGAAGCGGAGGATGTTGAAGAGGCAACCGTTGATTTTGTACGTTCGATCCGCGGAGTTAATGTTTCCGCATCAGGAGCGATAAAAAAATGAGTTGAAAATTTATGATCATTCAATTAGACAAACGAATAACCGGGGCCCAGCTGGAAAAGCTGGAGGCGAAGCTCAAAGAGATCCAATACAAAACCACAAAAGTATCTACTCAGTATGCAGACTACATTATCGGGGTGGGTAAGAAGGAATTCGATATTCGCGCCATCGGCACATTGCCCGGCATTCAGGATATCCATCGAGTCAGTGATGCCTATAAGCTGGTATCCAAAAAATGGCGGGTGGAGGATACCTCCATACGGCTGAACGATGATACGGAGATCGGCACCGGCCATTTTACCATTATGGCAGGGCCCTGTTCGATTGAATCGGAAGAGCAGATCGAAAAAGTTATCGGGCACCTGGCCCGGAACGGAGTCCGGATCATGAGAGGCGGGGTTTACAAACCGCGCAGCTCCCCTTATTCTTTCCGGGGGCTTGGCATTGACGGGCTCCGGTTGTGGCATGAGAAAGCCAGTGCAGCGGGCATTAAGATCATTACTGAGGTTATGATGGTGGAACAGATCGAAGCCATGGCAGACTACGTCGATATCTTTCAGGTTGGGGCCCGTAACTCCCAGAATTTCAACCTGCTGGACGCCCTGGGCGAAGTTGACAAACCGGTGCTGCTGAAGCGTGGCATCTCCGGCGCCATTGATGAACTCTTGCAGGCCGCTGAATACATATTTTCCAACGGCAATGAACGCATCATGTTGTGCGAGCGGGGCATCCGGACCTACGAATCCGCTTACCGCAACACCATGGACATAAACGCCATTGCCCTGTTGAAGGAGAAAACGCATCTACCGGTAATTGCCGACCCTTCTCATGGCATCGGCCTGCGGCGTTTCGTCAGCCCGGTGGCGCTGGCGGCTGTCATGGCGGGAGCAGATGGAGTCATCGTCGAAGTGCACGAACAGCCGGAAAAGGCCTATTCCGATGGCCAGCAGACGCTGAGCTTCCCGGAAGCGGAACGATTGTATAAGCAGTTGCGGCAGGCTTTTGAACTTAGGGAATCATTCTGAACCGATCGCCTGCTCCACATCAGCAATAATATCTTCTATGTTCTCTATTCCGGTGGAAATGCGCACCAGCCCGTCGGTAATGCCGTATTGCAGACGGGCTTCTCTGGGAACACTGACATGAGACATAGAGGCCGGATGCAAAACGAGCGTATCTACGTCGCCCAGCGTGGGGGTCAGCGTGCAGAACCGGAGGCGGTTCATAAACCGTTTGCCGGCTTCCAGGCCACCCTTCAGTTCGAAACTGAGCATGCCGCCGAAATCTTTCATCTGTTTTTTTGCTACGGGGTGGCTGGGGTGGGTTTCCAGGCCCGGGTAATTTACCTTTTCGACTTCGGGGTGTTTTTCCAGCCATTTTGCCAGCTTTCGGGCGTTCTGACAGTGTCGTTCCATCCGGATTTCCAGTGTTTTCAGGCCGTTGTGAAGGAGCCAGGCGTCCCAGGAATTACAGTTGGTGCCCAGTAGTTTTAGTTTGGGTAATACCGCTTTGCCCATTAAATCTTTATCCCTGCCTACGATGGCCCCGGCGGTGGAATTCCCGTGGCCATTGAGGTATTTGGTAGTGGAATGGATAACAAAATCTGCGCCATGCTTCAGAGGCTGTTGCAGATAGGGAGTGGCAAAAGTGTTGTCGGCAACTACGCTGCAGTTATATTTGTGCCCCAGTTCGGCCAAAGCGGCCATATCGAAACAGTCGAGGGTAGGGTTGGCAGGGGTCTCGTAGTAAAGCAGCCGGATGTTGCCCTGTTTTCGGAGAATACTTTCTACCTCGTTCAGATTTTCAAGCCCGGTGGTAAAGCAATTGATTTGAAGAGGTTGCAGTACATCCCTGAAGAGGGCTGTGGTTCCGCCATAAAGGTTGCCCTGGGTGAGGATGCCATCTCCGCTTTTGAGCAGCCCCAGCAACAAGGTGGATATGGCGCTCATGCCGGAGCTGGTGAGCAGGCCCGAACATTTCAACCCGCTGTCATGGGCTTCCAGTTGAGCAACTTTTTCCGCCACCACGTCGATGGTCGGGTTGCCGAAACGGCTGTAAATGTGGCCGGGCTGCTTGCCCAGAAAGATATCCATACCTTGTTCTATGGAATCGAAGGCAAAAGATGAAGTGGCATAAATCGGGAGTTGATGAGGGTTCGTATAGCGTTTTTCCTCAGGGCTCTGGACACACAGAGAACCGAAACCTATTTGTTTTTTCATTGTTGCTTAATTTTGAGTAGCTTTCCAGGGTGCTCTGGCCGGCCGGCAGCCGGCAGTAGTTCTGCCCTGGGCAATTAGCGTGATTCAGCAGGAAAGCCATGAAAACATGCAAGATAATTATAACGACGAATACTACGATTATCAGATCATCAAAGTTGACAGGAAGCAAAGCCTGATCCGGATCGACAAGTTCCTGATGGACCGCCTGGAACGGACTTCCCGAAGCCGTATCCAGAATGCCATTAAGTCGGGGTCCATTCAGGTGGGAGGAGAAGATGTAAAACCGAACTATAAGGTCCGCCCTGGCGATGAGATATCCATTGTGATCCCCCGGCCGCCGGGCGAAGGCTCCAGGGTGGCCCCCCAGAACATTCCACTGGATATCCGGTATGAAGATGATGACCTGCTGGTCGTCCACAAATCGGCAGGAATGGTCGTCCACCCCGGTATTGGCCACCACCGGGGAACCCTGGTCAATGCCCTGGCCTATCATTTTGGCCAGCAAAACCTGCCGGTGATGGATGGGAATTACCAGGACCGGCTCGGGTTGGTCCACCGGATTGACAAAAACACCTCCGGTTTGCTGGTAGTGGCAAAATCCGATTACGCCATGACTCATCTGGCCAAGCAATTCTACTACCATACGGTAGAACGGACCTACAATGCTCTGATCTGGGGAGAACCGGAAGAAGAAGAGGGCACAGTGCGGGCCAATGTCGGCCGCCATCCGCGTTTCCGGCAGAAGTTCACCACTTTTGCAGATGGAGAAGGTGGAAAATGGGCCGTGACCCATTACAAGGTGCTGGAACGCCTCTACTACGTCAGCCTGATCCAGTGCAACCTCGAAACGGGCCGGACCCATCAGATCCGGGTGCACATGGAATCATTGGGGCATCCTTTGTTCAATGATGAACGATATGGCGGCGACCGGATCGTAAAGGGGACCGTTTTCAGTAAGTACAAAATGTTCGTGGAGAATACTTTTACCATCATGCCCCGCCATGCTTTACATGCCCGTTCTCTGGGCTTCATTCATCCCAGAACCGGCAAGGAAATGAATTTTGAGTCTGACCTGCCCGCTGACTTTCAGGAGGCGCTGGACAGGTGGCGCCGTTATGTGGCCGGGAGAAAAGCTGCAACGGGAGAATTGGATTGATGGACTGAATGACAACGCAGGGGATATGAAAAAACAGGCTGAAGAGACAAAACAGTGGGTGGAAACGGTGGTGCTCGGGTTGAACCTTTGCCCGTTTGCCCGCCTGCCTTTTTATGCGGGCAGAGTCCGTTTCGTTGTTTATGAAGGTACCGATATCGTTCAGCTGGCAAAGCTTATGGTGGAAGAGGCGCGGCTTCTTGTTGTTACTCCGGCGGAAAAAGTGGAAACTACCCTTTTGATCCATCCTAATGCCCTCCCTGATTTCCAGGACTACCTCGATTATCTGGAAGAAGCCGGCCGGTTAATCCAGGACAATGGGCTGGAAGGTATCATACAGGTAGCTTCGTTCCACCCTGATTATCAGTTTGAGGGGACGGAACCGGGGGCGCCGGAAAATTACACCAACCGGTCGCCCTATCCCATGTTGCACCTGCTCAGGGAGGAAAGCATCGAACGGGCCCTTTGGAGCTTTGAGCACCCGGAACAAATACCGGAACGCAACATTCAAAAAATGCGGGAACTCGGAATAGAAGGGATCGGAAAGCTTTTGGGAGAGGAAAAAGAATAAGCAATGAATTTGAAAAGCCGCATAGAGGTTCTGGCCCGGTTGGGGGATCATCTCCGGAAAAAAGACGAGTACCTGGAGGCGCTGATGCACCGCGCCAGCTTCAAAAACGCATGGTTTACCATAGAAAACCAGAAAGAGGCAGTGGCAGCCATTGCCGATAACCTGCTCAGGCGGGAAAAACTGGAAACATGGCTGCAACGCTATGAAATTCCTGAAGAGACGGCCCCCAAAACCGTTGGCATCGTTATGGCCGGAAATATTCCCCTGGTGGGCTTCCACGACCTGCTTTGTGTTTTTGCGGCGGGCCACCGGGCGCTTGTCAAATTATCGGAGAAAGATCCGTACCTACTGCCGTACCTGCTGCAACTCATGGCGGGTTTCGACAAGAGAGCGGAGGCATACTTTTCCATTGCCGAACAGCTCGGTGGCTTTGATGCGGTAATTGCCACCGGCAGCAACAATTCCGCCCGTTACTTTGAAGCTTACTTCGGCAAATATCCCCATATCATACGCAGGAACCGGAATGGCGTCGCCGTATTGAGCGGTGAGGAATCTCCTGAAGAACTGCACGAACTTGGGAAAGATGTCTTTCAGTACTTCGGGCTTGGCTGCCGTAATGTTTCGAAGGCCTATGTGCCCGTTAATTACGATTTTGAGCCGTTGCTCGAGGCGCTGCATGAATACCGGCAGGCCGTATTACACACCAGGTACAAAAACAATTTCGACTACAATTACGCCCTCCACGTGCTCAATAAGGAGAAGTTTAAGGCAAATGGTTGCATTATACTGAGGGAAGACCCCAGCCTGCAATCCCGCATCGCTTCTCTTCACTATGAATTCTATGATAATCCGGAGGAGATAGAGAGGGAACTGGAAAACCGCAGTGAAGAGATCCAGTGTGTAGTTGCCAGGAAAGGCTTCCTTCGCCGTCCGGTGTTCCCCTTTGGCAAAGCCCAGCAACCGGAGCTTTGGGATTACCCCGATGGGGTGGATACGATGAATTTCCTTTTGAAATTGTAGATGCACAGGCGGAGAAAATTTTCAATTGTCCGGGCTATGCGAACTGGTTTAACCGATTTTTTTTAGCTTATGCCGGAAAACCCTTATCACTAAACTCTGCCATGAGAATTCTCGGAACCATTTTATTGCTTTTATCAAAGGTTTATCTGACATTCGGCCAGGTGGATTACCGGGTGATCGGCCTGATCAACCAGGTCACCGATTCCATTTCAGCTGACTTTTATATTGAGTCTGTTTTGGATGAACGAGCATTTCAATCCAACCTGGGCATTGTAAACCGGGGCCCGAGGAAAAATATCAAACGGCCGCTGGTCATGGAATCCGGTTTTTTGGCCAGCATGAAGAAACAGATGAACAGCTGGCTCAAACCGGGTAAGGATGCCGAACCGGTTGTGGCTGTGTTGAAGGAGCTTTACTTCTGGGAAAGCAGGGGAGGAGAGGGGACAATGGGGTTTGTCAGCCTGAAAATGGGGTTTCGGGAAAAAACTTCCGGAGATGAAATGGATATTTCAGTTGAGTTGTCCGGAAGAGAACTAACGGTGGCCAAAGGGCATGCTCCCCGCCTGGAGAATGCCCTTTTCAACTGCCTGCGGCAATATTCCGGCCAAAGGAAGGATCCGGGGCTGGAAAGTGGGGGAGAAGGCCCGGGTGCCGAAATGATAAAGCCAAGAAAAGGAGGCCTGATGGCAGCCAGCAACTTTCTGGGCCTATGGAAGGGGAATTTTTTCCCGGCCTCAGGAAACCTGAGGAGAAAAGGGGGCCCTTTCCGATACCAACTGAACCGCATGGAAAAACATGGGGCGGCGCCCTATTTCTCTTTGGTAAAAGACAACAGGTTGTTTATCTGGGCCCGAAATTATCCCGGAGGCGGTAACTATTATACTCGTGTGCTCGAACAGGGGCGTTACCTGTTCCTTATTGATGATGTTTTTCTGGTCACAAACTCAGAAGAGCAACCTGAACAGGGGCAGTTTTCCGGAAAGGTAGCCATCATTATAGACATGGAAACCGGCGTGCCGGAAGTTGTGGACGATAAGGTGATGGACAGCCTTATGGCTCCCTATCCACAGCTCAGGGAAAACTACCTTTTTAAAGATATTCTCGATTTTCCGTTCCAGCTCACCCGGGTGCAGAACGTAATTGCCGAGATCAACCGGCAGGCGCAGGGGGATTGAGGGCCGGAACCACTGGAAGCCTGTCGGAGAAGCACTTTATGAGCTGCGAAAAAAGGGGCTGCCGTTGCCGGCGCCCCTTTTTTCGTGAGTTTTTTCCTTCTGGCAGAAGGACTGTTAATCAAAAACGATCTTTCTGATCACCATTCCATCTTCGAAGTGCACAATGGCAATATACATACCCGGCGGAAGCTCTCCCCGGTTTAGCGTATAAGAATTATCCTTTATGCCAAGGTAACTTTTCACCAGTAGGCCCTGTGTACTGAACAGGCGGATCTCTTTCATCGGGAAATCGGCATGGGTTTGAAAGGAAACGGCTTCAGCAGCAGGATTAGGGCCCATCATCAGGCCCACCTGCTTGGCGTCGAGTACTTCTTCCGTGCCCACGACGCCAAGGGCGTTGCTGCATTCCTCAAAGCCAAATGTCACACAGGCGCGGGGAATGTAGTATGCCATAATCGTATCGATATAAGCGCGGGCCTTTTCCGCGGACATATCGGGGTTCGTCAATAAGCCGGTATAGTGCAGTGTATCCGAATTGAAATTGGTGCCGAAAACCTGATTTACGGCTGCAATGGTGGCGTCGAGCTGAGGTTTGCTCCACCATTCCCAGGGGCCGGATTCCACGCGAAAACCTGGAGAAATGAAGGGATATATATTATCCTCTCCCAGAGTAGTGGGTTCCTGGCCGGGGAACTGGAAGGGTACCGGCTTGAGGGCATTGATAACGGCATTGAGGTAGGCGCCCAGGCCGGTTGTCTGGCCGAGTACAGGTGCGAGCTTGTCATTGGATCCCAGGTCGTTGGCCGCTTCAGTAGCGGTGCGGGTTCCGGAAACATTAACGACAAATTCCTGGGTAGTGGGCACGATAACCGGCCCGTTCCCGAACGGGGCAAAGGGGTCGGTAGGCAGGTGGAAACCAATAAAAACGGGTTCCGGAGCGGTGGAATTGGCGCCTTCCACCCAGGAGATGTCTCCCAGAGCACCGCCCATGTTTACGGCTATCTGGAAGTCCGAGCTGTATTCCACATAGTTGGGTATGTTTAGGGGAGTTTCATTGGTTCCGTAAACATTTCCATCTATTGCCTCGATCACATAGGGCTGAAGGGTTACGGTATTGATGAATTTATCGAGCACAACCTCTTCATAACGGTCAAGGGTTCCTGCTCCGTAGGACAGATAACCACCGGTCCCTTGTCCCCAAAGGACAATTTTATCTCCGTCGATTCCGTAGGGGTTCCCATCTTCGGCGATGGTTTTACGGAGATAACGGATGCAGGTACGCGTGTCGATGATACCACGGTAAGCCGCCTGTAGAAGGGTACTGGTGCGTACGTTCTGGTCGTCAGCTTCCGGCGCCCACCCGGCCCGGTAGGTAGCCGATACGGCAACATAGCCCCTCTTGGCCAGTCGCTTGCAGATCTCGACAGCAGTGGAATCCTGTTTGCCGCCGGTGATCTGCCTGCTGAAATACTGGGGAAGAAAACTTCCGGTATGCAGATAGATGACCACAGGCCGTTCGGTAGCGTCATCGCCGACAGGAGTATAGACATCCATCAGGAGGTTAGAAGCCATAGGGGACCCGGTTACGACGGAAATATTGGTCCCGTAAATGACATCTGTTTCCACATTTACGTTGGAAAAGACCTCGTCCAGATAGCGTGTCTGCCCCTGCAATTGGGCCGTGAGCAGGATGGAAAAGGCCAATAGTAGAAAGTTGAGTTGTTTCATAAATTGTGAATTTTTATTTACGATCGGAATTTATTTTTTCTTGAATTCGTACAGGACGGAGAAATAGGCCAGGCGGCCGATCCTGGGGCCTCCGTAGGTCTGATATATCTGATTGTCCAGAATGTTGGATGCTCCCAGCTTAAATGTGCAATTGAGCTTTTTTGAGTTCCAGTTGACCTGGGCATCAAGCAGGGCGTATTGCGGGATCTCTCCGGTAAACTGGGGCGAGCCTTCAAAAATGAAACCATCGACCCATTTGTAGTTGATATTAAAACCTATTGTAGTGATCCTCCTGCCTCCTAACTTCAGGTCGATATCTCTGCCTCCGAAGCCGATGTTGTATTTGTGTTCGGGGGTGTTAAAGGCGGGGATGATGGGGTCATCCGTTTCGGTATTGAGCTTGTTCCAGGAATAGTTGCCCGAAATAGCGTAGAAGCGCCACAGGTAATAGTTGAACCCTACGGAAAAACCCTGGGTAGTAACCCGGTCGGCTGCGTTGGCTGCCACCCTGTAGGCCTGAGCAGAAACGAGCCGGCCAAAAACGTTGTCAAAACTGGCATCTACTCCAATGTTGAAGCCAATGAAGTCCCGGTAGAAACTATAGTAATAAGTACCATCCATAAAGAGTTTGTTGCCGATTGTCGTTCGGTAACCTACTTCCAGGGTTTTTACTTTTTCCGGCTCGATGGGAGAGACATCAAAGTATTCCAGCGTATCCAGGTTGCCGGTATTGGCCCAGTTTCGCAGGGATTCAACGGTAATCAGGTCCTGGAAACCATCGAGGTTGCCGATAAGTATGGCCCTTCCTACGTTATAAAAGAGATATTGGTTGGTCAGGGTTGGGTTGCGAATAGCAGAGGAAAAAGAAAAGCGCAAAGTCTGGGTGGGAGATGGCGAATAAACCAGCGACGCTGCCGGCGAAAGCAGATAGTCAAAGTTCTCGTGCTTGTCCAGGCGCAGGGAGCCGCTGACCCTCAGGCGCTGGTCGAATTCAAGTGTTCCGCCTCCGTAAATACCGTATTCGTAGGTATTGATGTTTCTGCCGAAAGTATCCAGCAGAATGGATCCTTTTGAATCAGGGGTATAAAGCCTGGCATTGGCGCCAACGAGCATATCCAGGTCAGAGATGGCGCCCCGGTTTACCAGGTTTTTGAACTTATATTCTCCATGGGCGTGAAAAAGAGCGGATTTGTCATAGAACTTCGTTCCTCCTTCTGAAAAGCTAAGTTTGCCTGTAATGCGGTCGAATTCTTTTTGGAACCGTTCTGTGCCCGGTTCAAAAAACTCTTCAGCACCGACAATGGGGTTAGGGCTTTCGGCAAAAATTGCCGCCTGATCGTGCCACACAAACAGAGAATCCTGCAGGAAGTCCTGCTCAAAAAACTGGCTGACTGCTGCCCGGAATTCATCGGGCCGGCCCAGGTAATCGATCGGGCGGGGATAGCCTTCCATGGACGTGATCTTGGGCACAATATTGATGTTCCAGTATGCACCGTAATCCGCCCGCCAGTCCTTGTCTTTTTTTGCGTTTTGCTGAAGAAGCAATGCCGTGAAAAAGGGGTCGAACGAATTGCCGGCGTCTTCGTGCGTTGCATAAAAACGGAGGAAATAATGGTCGTATTTATTGAGTTCCAGCCGGTGCTGATAAAATCTTATGTCTCTCAGGCTGAAGCGGTTGTCTCCCTGATAAACAGTAGTGCCGGTACTGAAATTGGAAGAAAGGATCAGAGTCGGCGACTGAATGGCCTTGCCCGGCTGGAGCCTCCAGTGTAAGGCGGCGCCCAGTTTCAGGTTTTCGGAATTATAGTCCACCAGGTCGCGTTCTCGGTAGCCTCGGCGGTGGATGATACCCAGCCCCGGGGAGGTCAGTACGTCCCGGAAGTCATTAGCGCTCTGAAATTCATCGCCGTAAATGTTGACGGCGTCATAACCTCCGGGGTTGGATTCGTCGGTGACTGTATTATATACATCTTCGTAATTGTCTGCTTCCCAGTCGTTGGCCTTAAAAAAGAAGGCGTTGAGTTTATATCCGAAGACCTCTTCTCCTTTGTCGTTTTTCAGGGCGTCGGCCCAGCGAATTCCGGTTTCGACCAGGCTGCGTTCGCCTCCTTTGGCCATGACACTAAGGCCTCTGTGCAGAAAGGGGTCTTTAGTTTCTATACTGATCACCCCGTTGAATGCGTTGGGCCCGTAAAAGGCCGAGCTGGCGCCCACGATCAGGTTGACCCGGTTGACATCCAGCTCTGAAGCACCCAGGAAATTGCCCAGGGAGAAGTTGAGCCCCGGAGACTGGTTATCGACACCGTCAATGATCTGCAGAGAACGAACCGGGCTGGTGCTGTTAAATCCACGGGTGTTGATGATCTTGAAGCCCAGGCTGGCGGCCGTGAGGTCCACCTCCTTCAATGAGCCCAAACCATCATAAAAATTGGCCGCCGGCGTTTCTTTGATGGCAATATTGTCCAGAGATTCCATCGTCAGAGGGGACTGTTGCTGCTTTTCGGAGATGCGCCGCCCCCTGACCTCTACGACATCAGTAGTAATGGATTCTTCTTCGAGTTCTACTTTTAGCGGGTTCCTGGCAGAGGTGACTTCAATTTGCCGGGCTGCATATCCAACGTAGGAAACGATGATCTGAAAAGGGAGTTCAGCCTTGCTTTCAAGTTCAAATACACCATCAAAGTCGGTAACCGTGCCGTCGGTCGTTCCATCAACGATCACACTGGCCCCGATAAGCAACTCTCCGGTCACCTTGTCAGTTACCGTTCCTCTGATAGTAACCTGGGAATAACCTGATGGTAACAGGGCTAAGGCTAGAATAAAATTAAGAAACAACCCCTTGAATGCGAATTTCATGCTATTTGCCTATCTGGTTCAAAAAAATTATTCGGTTCTGTGGTCCAAAATAACGATTTTTCAATGGAATTAACCTAGCCTTAACTTAAAATTATTCCATCTGGCTTTGAGTTGACAATAAGGAGTTTCAATAAAAATCTGATTCTCAGGTAATGGCAGGATTCTTGCTTTTTCCTTCCCCACTTTGGCCCTTTTTAAAGCATTCCGGAAAGGACTGCAAGCCCGATACCGAGCAGGATCACTCCCATTTTTGCCCAGGAAACATGATGTTGCCGGTTGTCATCCGCTTCGAAAAGAATGGTAGTGGCAATGTGGAGGAAGGAGCCGATGACAAAACCCAGCAGGTTGGCCATGGCTTCCTGGCTGAGCGGGAAGCTTCCGGCCACTAGTGCGCCGCTGGGCGACATTGCCGAGAAAAGCGCCAGGCATATCCATACTGTTATTTTTCGAAAGTGGGAGAGGAGCAGCAGGGAGACCAGGGCAAAAGCCGCCGGAAGTTTGTGCAATACAATGCCGATCAGCAGGTGCCCGTGCCCGCCATGGGTGCTGTCGTGCTGCATGGCGTGGAAACTGTCGTAATGGCTCAGCGGCATCCCTTCCAGGAATGCGTGTACCGAGAGGCCGATCATGACCTGCACCGCCATTGCCGAACCGCTGTGTTCGTGAATATGAATGTGCCCGTGCTCTACTCCCTGGGTCAGTTGCTCCAGGATTAACTGAACCAGAAATCCTCCAAGTATCCAAAACCCGGCGGATGCCTGAGGGACGGAAAAGGCTCCCGGCATGAGGTGCAGGACCGTGATCCCCAACAGGTAGGCGCCGCTGAATGAAAGAGCCAGTTTCAGGGTGGTTTGCGCCCGGCCATGAAACCAGAAGGCCAGTGCTCCGCCAAGCAAAACACAGAAAAAGAGCAACAGGTATTCCCAAATGGCCATTGATTGTATTATTTGGCGCTCGTCCTGAAAAAGGTTTGCCCCCTATCCGGAAAATGCAATCCGCACGGCATCCCAGCGAAGGTAAACTTTTGCCATTATATACGCAATCAATATCCCTGTAAGGGCGCCGAAGAGGACATCCAGCGGGTAATGAACCCCGACATAAACCTGCCCGTAAGCAATGCTGGCTGCCCAGAGCAGCAGCGGCAGGCGCATGCGCCGGTAGGCCCGGCCCAGCGTAAGGGCGAGAAACGTAGCGAGGGCAAAATGGTTGGCGGCGTGAGAGGAGGTAAAGCTGTAGCTGTGGCCGCAACCCACCAAAAGGCGGGCTTCCGCCCGAACCTCGGTGTTCTGGCAGGGGCGCAGGCGTTCAACGTTCTTTTTCAGCACCTTGCTGCTCATGATATCGGCCAGGCCAACCGTCAGGCCGACGGCAGCTACCAGAACTACCCCCTTCCACTGATATTTATAGAACAGGAAAGCGGCCATCAGGGCGTAAAAGGGGATCCACGTCTTTTTATCCCGCCAGAGTGGCATGATTGCATCGATCCAGGGATGGTGCCATTCTCCGTTGATCAGATGGAAAAGCTGATGATCCAGATGTATCAATTCATTGAGCATCACTGCTGTGGTTGGGCGGCTATGATCAGCCGCGGGCTTTTATCCAGGTTAAAAGGCCGGAGTTGGTAATCGCCATAAGTTTTGTATATGTGCAGCCCGGCTGCGTTGAAAAGCCGTTCAAAATCTTCAGGCATAAACAGGCGGACCCGCTCTTCGAAATGCCAGTCTTTTCCCTTATCCCGGAAATCGATCGTTTTGAATACATGCCGGCCTTCTACTCTTTTGTGTATCCTGAAATGGATGCCGTCGATTTCCTTTTCTTCTTTCCCTGTCAGGTGGTTGATCACGTAGGCCGAGTTGAAAAAATCAAGAATAAAAACCCCATTCCTGCGCAGCCCTGTGGCAACGTTCTTCAGGGTCTTAAGGTCATCCTTCTCCTTATCGAAATACCCGAAACTGGTGAAAAAGTTGAAGATAAAGTCAAAATAATTTGATCGGAAAGGAAGGCGCATGTCGTGAGTGAAAAAGGAAAGGTTATCCCTTTCAAACTGCCGGGCAAAAGTGATGCTTTGTACCGAAAGGTCCACTCCGGTCACGTCATAGCCTTTATCCGCCAGATGCCGCGAGTAGCGCCCCCGGCCGCAGGCCAGGTCCAGAATGCGGGCCTCCGGAGCGGGCGAAAGGATGTCCAGCAACCGGTCTATAAACCCCTCCGCCTCAGATTCGTCCCGGTTCTTGTAAAGAATGTGATAGTAGGGCGAGTCAAACCAGTTTTCATACCATTTTGCCGGAGCCATTCCCTCCTCTTTTTTAGATGATATGTGTTTCACCATTCGTCTTGTTTTGCCGGCCGTTGTATGAACGCCGGAATTTTACCGGGCAAATATACCCCGGTAAAAGGGGTTTCCAAAACCCTGTGGGGTAAGGATATCGCGAGCCCGTACAAATAATTTCCTATTTTTGTAGCGCAAGTCCGGAACGGTTGTGTATCCAACTTGCAGAAACTAAAAAAACGAGCATTGACACTGATTAAATCCATCTCGGGTATCCGGGGCACCATAGGGGGAAAAGCGGGCGATAACCTCACGCCCAGAGACGTTGTGGAGTTCACCGCCGCTTTTGGGTGCTGGCTGCTGGAAAACGGCGCTGCTCCCAAAGTTGTTATCGGCAGAGACGGGCGCATATCGGGGCCGATGGTCAGCCAGCTGGTTTCTTCCACGCTGGCCGGGCTGGGAATCGATGTGGTGGACCTCGGCCCATCTACAACCCCTACCGTGGAAATGGCCGTGCCGGCGGAAAAGGCCGGCGCCGGTATTATCATCACAGCCAGCCACAATCCGGAGAACTGGAACGCGCTGAAATTTCTCAACCACAAAGGGGAATTTATCTCACAGGCTGATGGAGAGGCGCTCCTTCGGCTGCTGGATTCCGGGAACATCAGTTTTGCCGAAGTGGGCCGGCTGGGGGCTTATCAGCGAGGTGAGGGGTACATTCAGTACCATCTGGAAAAGATACTGTCCCTCCCTTACGTCGATGCCTCATTGGTGCGCAGGCAGGGATATAAAGTGGTGGTTGACTGTATAAACAGCACGGGGTCTCTGGCGCTTCCTCCTTTACTGGAGGCGCTCGGCTGTGAGGCCATCCTGCTCAACGGAGAACCCAACGGCCGCTTTGCGCACAACCCCGAGCCGCTGCCTCAGCACCTGCAGGAACTCTGCCGGGCCGTAACCCGGGAACAAGCCGCCCTGGGCGTCGCCGTTGACCCTGACGTGGACCGCCTGGCCCTGGTGTGTGAAGATGGCAGCCTTTTCGGAGAAGAATATACGCTGGTGGCGGTTGCCGACTACATCCTCCAGCAACAACCGGGCAATACGGTGTCTAACCTCTCGTCCACCCGGGCTTTGCGGGATGTGACGCGCCGCCACGGAGGGCAGTATTTCGCCAGTGCAGTGGGAGAAGTGAATGTAGTGGAAAAAATGAAGGAGGTGAACGCCGTCATCGGAGGCGAGGGCAACGGCGGCGTTATCGTGCCGGGGCTGCACTACGGGCGCGATGCTCTGGCCGGCCTGGCCATTTTTCTGACGCACCTCGCCCAATCCGGGCAGGCAGCCAGCAAATTGCGGCAGGCTTACCCCGATTATTACATGGTTAAGGACAAGGTGGCCCTGCGCCCGGAGATCGATGTGGATCTTCTTCTGGAGGAACTGGAAAAGCGCTTCAGCGGGGAAGATTATAGTACCATCGACGGACTGAAGATCGACTTTGAGAACGGATGGGCACACCTGCGAAAATCCAACACCGAACCCATCATCCGGATCTATTCGGAAAGCGACAGCCCGGAAGCTGCTCAACAGCTGGCCGATGAGATGAAATCGGCGATGGAGGAAATACTGGGGCAGGAGGCTTGACTCCTGCTTGGGCTTAATGGTTAAATGTTAGATTGTTGAATGGCTGAATTGTTAGAGTGATGGGGTTCCACATCTGGCAGCAATCCACACCAATAACTAAAAATTTGCCGTAGGCGCGCCACCCCAAGGGCAAAGCGAAGCACTACCCCCGCAGAGCCTAAAGCTGGCCCGTCAAGCTTCTTTCCATCGCCGTCAGGAAGAGGCTTCTAAGCCAAGCTCCTCGAGGGAGAATTGATGTTTACCGATGATTTTTCTGGCTGCCCGTAGGCTCTGTTGCCGCCTTTTTTCCTGGTACTCCTCAGAAGACATATAATTGAATGGCTCCTGTCGAGTGACCATGTGGTAAAAGATAACGGCCAACTTGTGAGCAGTTGCCACTATGGCATGGGGCCTTCCCTTCTTGCGTAGTTGCCCTTGGAAGAAGGCATACAAGGGATGAGAAGGCGAGTTGCCGATAGTGTTGGCTGCCAAACGCAAAGCATCGGCTGCCCGGTTTTTCTTTTTTGGGGTTTTGGTGGAGAGGACTTTTCCTCCCGACACTTTAGGCTGTGGGGCCAGGTTTAGCCAAGAGCAGAAGTGCTTCTCAGAGGGGAATTTGTCCAGCCTCCAACCCACTTCTGAAAATAAGCTCAGTAAAGTGGAATTACTGACTCCTCCTATAGCTGCAAAATCTACTCCCGATAGCTGGTAAAACAAGGTGGCTACATCGAATGCCGGGTCATTCTTCTGCCGTTTTTTTTTTACCGGGATAAGGCTCTTGCGCTACGCCTTGGTTAACGGTTTCCGTTTGCAGCAATTGCTCGATACGTTCGTCGCACTTGGCAATCTTCTGCCCGAAAACATGGTACAATTCATAGCACTGCTCCAACTCAAAGAGCAGTTCTTCACGCCAGTTGCCTTCCAGAGCTTGTTCGATTTGCTCCTGGCTGGCTTTAACCCGCCAATCCGCCAGTTGGGCCAAGGCTTTGCCATCCCTTTGCCCTTGAAGGATGGCTTGGATAATGGCCTGTCCGGATTTGCCTGTCAAATCACTTAGCACCGTACCCAATTGGATATTCATTTGTACCAGGGCAGCATGCATCTTATTGACAAACTTGGAGCGCTGTTCCACCAGATAACGCCGCTGGCGGGTATATTGGCGCAACTCTTCGGTTAAGTTGTCAAGCTGAAAGCTGGCGTCGAGCAACCCCAGGCTGTGGAGCAGCTGTATCCACTGGCTATCCACCACATCTGTCTTACGGCCCTTGACATTTTTGATGTGCCGGGCATTAACCAGTATGGTTTCAAATCCATAGTCTTGCAGCAGCAAGAACAAAGGCTTCCAATGATAACCAGTGCTTTCCATGGCTACACTTTTGACCCCTTGCTCCTGAAGGTAATGCGCCAAGCGGTGTAGCTCTTGTGTCACAACACCAAAGCGTTGTACTTCCCCTTGCCGAGGGCATACCATGTGGAACCTACCTCCAACATCGATACCGGCTGCATGATGGTTCACCACCGGCATCGAAATGACGGGCTGCTTTGCTTTCTTTGCCATAACTACTAAATTTACCGAACAAATAAGTAGGCAGCGCCAGGGGCAGGCTTACAAGGCTTAAGCCACACCAACGGGATATACTGGCAAAGCCAGCATTCGCCAATTCTTTTTTCTGCGCCTGGCCCCAACCAGACAGCAATGCGGGGGCATGCCACCATGGATTGTGCGGCCTTGTGGCGCGCCTACGGCAAATTTAATAGTTATAGATTTCTTATTTTCCCTCTTTTGGGAATGGTTGACA
>JACJYA010000028.1 GCA_020636315.1 Lewinellaceae bacterium | reverse complement strand
CCTACCTGCTATCCCCTGCCCGCTGCGCCGCCCACCTGGGATTTGCCCCATTATGCCCTGACCTTTGTACGGAACCTGTAACTAAATCCAAAAATCATGACAAAGAACAGCGTAACGGCCCTCAACCTGAACATCGAACCCAAAGCCCTGAAACCCTTATTCCAAACCCGGCCCGTGGTGCACGCCACTGCCATTGTTTACAACTGGGCCATCATCCTGGGATCCATATACCTGTGCACCCAGTATTTCAACCCATTTGCCTACTTTCTGGCGGTCCTTGTCATCGGCGCCCGCATGCATGCGCTGGCCATACTGATGCACGACGCCACCCATTACCGTTTTTTGAAGAACCGGAAATGGAACGACCTCATCACCGATATCACCACGATGTACCCCCTGTTCACCTCCCTGGAGCAGTACCGGCAGAACCACCTCCGCCACCACAAGCACCTGAACACGGAGCACGACCCCGACTGGGTGTCCAAACTGGGGGTAGAGGAATTCCGGTTCCCCAAGAGCCGGGGAGAGTTCCTCTGGATCGTCTTCTCTTACCTTATCCTGTACCGCGGCGTTAAGGACGCCATCTGGTTCCTGAAGCGGTTCCAGCTCAAAGATGGCAAGCAGCCACCCAAAACGTTCCGGGAAAAGTTGCCGAAAATGGCCTTTTACCTGATACTGTTCAGCGCCCTGACGGTTCTGGGCGGATGGAAATACTACGCCCTGTTCTGGGTGGTTCCGTACTTTTCCACCTTTTTCATGTTCCAGTACATCCGCAGCGTAGCCGAGCATTTCGGGGAGATGGAGCACGACCACGTACTCACCTCCAGCCGGACGGTGAAGGCCACCGCCATCGAACGGTTCTTCCTGGCGCCGCACAATGTGAGCTACCACCTGGAGCACCACCTGTATCCCGGCGTTCCGTTCTACAACCTGCCGAAACTCCACCAACTGCTGATGCAGGAAAGTGAATACGCAGGTAAGGCGCACATTACCCAGGGATACTGGAAGGGGCTGATGAAAGAGCTGGGTGGGTAGGCTTTCCTATACGGCCATCGCTTTTAAAAGCACATCTCAACCTACCGGGTTTACGAAAGGGCCGCCTTTGGGAACCCGGTGGCGTTTATCGGAGAAATGACAGGGCCGCTAATCCAATACTGCCGGCAAATATCATCCTCGACAAAGGCTGCCGGGTTCAGCCGTTTGCCTCCCCTCGAAAACCCGGCAGGGTGAACCGGCACCCCGTTAGGTCAGTAGGAAGTATTCCGCCGGATGAAATCGATCATGATGCGCCGCGTCTGGCTGTCGGGTGAATTGGACATATCCCGCCACAACCCTCCATGGCCAAAATTGAAAACGTGCAGGATCTGGCAATCCCGGTAGCCGGATTCCCGGAGCTTTTCTTCAAAAACCTTAGTGTAATTGTAAAGGTCGTGGTCGGAAATAAGCAGCATCGGAATGGAAAGATTATCCATATACGTCGTTGGGGAGGCGTCGGTGAAGTCCGCTTCGGTATCGCCGAACACGTCTTTCACATGGGTATCCGCGAAAGTCCGGGTTTGCGGGTCTTCGTGATTCAGGAAAACAGAATAATAATTGTTGATGTCATAGGCGCCGGAAATAGGGATAACGGCTCTGATATCCTTGACGGATAGGCCATGGGCCTCCAGGTACCTGTCGTCCATGGCCAGCAGAGCGGACAGGTGCCCTCCGGAGGAGAAGCCGCCGACAAAGAGGTTATCCTGGCTGTAACCGTATTCTTCGGCATGATCGTAGAGCCATTTAAAAGCGGCGGCAATGTCTTTTATATGGACAGGGTGTTTGACCCCATGCGTCCTGGTGCTGTCTTTAAACAGGCCCCGGCTCAACCGGTGCCCCACGGAAGCGACGGCAATCCCCTCCCGGGCGAACTTTCTTGCCAGGTTCATCTCTACGTTGCGGTCCACGAACGACCAGGCGCCGCCACCAATCCAGAGCAGCAGAGGAGGCTGCTCCACACCTTCGGGTAAAACGAGGTGGAGCCGCTGCAGGCTGTCCACCTGCACTACTTCCGACTCCAGGTAAGGAATGTCCAGGATCTCTTTATAAGCAAAAGTATCTGCCGGCGCCTGAGCCTTCAGGCAGCCGTAAATGGAAACCAGCAATAAAAACAGGGTCATTTTTTTCATGCTTTGATCATTTAGAGCTCACATTGATCCGCTTTCTGAGGGTTTCGCCTTCCACAAGATATTCCGTTTCCACCGGTATGAGGAGTTTATCCAGCTCTTTCCTGTCCACATGCTGTTTCTGGGCCTTCACAAAGTCCGTGATGTCCTGGATGTAATTGAGTTGCCGGGTGGCGAATTCCCGGAGGAGGCTCCCCTTCAGGCCGATCTGAATAGCCCGCCAGTTCTGTTTTTGGCCGTAGGGATCATGTTCCGGGTCCCATTGTATTCTCACCTCACTGGATGCCAGTTGCGCTTTCCAGGCCTCCCGGCTTTCGTGGCATCCCTCGTGGAAGGAACTCAGGGCGCCGTTGCGCAGGATCTCCGCAAAAAGGGTTTTGGGGATAGAAATGGCCAGCACCCTTTCCTGTCCTGGTTTGGAGGCCCAGCCGCAGCGGTACATCATCCAGAGGAAATTGGGCTTTATCCAGGACATGCGGCCGAGGCTCCAGAACTCGCCCCCCAGTTGCTGGTTTTCCTGGGCGAATTCGGCGGTCTCCCTGCGGTAGGCCTGATAGACGATGATATTGTCATCGTCCTGATGTCCGGTGATGTGGTTGCCGGTATTTGGTATCTTGTTCAGGTTATCGGCGTACCGGTTCAGATGAATGTATTGCCCGGGGCGAGCCTGGATAGGTATTTTGAGCGCGACGTTCTCAAGAGGGTGTTCTGATGTTCCTTCTTTCATTTTGAGGAGGGTTTGAGGATCTTTTTGGTGTCCGAAACCGGCATTTCCAGGCAAAAGTTCCCAAACGGCCTGCCGGCCTCAACTTTCCACCGCGGCTTTCAGGCTTCTTCTTTTCTGGAAAATGGAAACCACCAAAGCCACCCCCGCCGCCGCCAGCAGGGCGGTAAAACTGAGCTTCAGGCTATCGATCTTCGACAGAAATCCCAGGAAGGCCGGGCTCACCAGAAAGCCTACATAACCGAAGCCGGCGACAAAGGAGATGCCCTCCGCTGAAGAGACGCCCGGGGTTTTCCCAGCCAACCGGAAAAGTTCGGGGACTACTACCGAGAAGCCGAGGCCGACCAGCCCGAAACCGATCAGAGTGGGGGTCAGCCCGGCCATCAGGATGCTTAAAAAGCCCAGCATGCTGACCGCACAGCCCCCGGCAATAATGGCAATCGCCCCAAAACGGTGGCTGACGGCATCCCCGAAGAAACGCCCCAGGGTCATCGTCGCGGAAAAGGCCACAAACCCAAGGCCGGCAACCCGTTCGGACACGACCAGGACCACGTCCTTGAGGTACAATTTGCTCCAGTGTTCAATGGCTCCTTCGCTGCCCATGATCAGAAAAGCGATGACGGTGAGCCCCAGAAGTGGCCTCAGCAATTCCAATTTGAAGGGGTTCTGCTCTCTTTCCACCTTCCTGCCCGGAATACCCAGGTATGCTCCGGCCACCAGCACATTGGAGAGCACCACCCCGGCGGCCACCCAGATCATGTGGGCCAGCGGCACCTCAAACCAGGTGATCACCAGGCTCCCGGCCCCTGCTCCCAATACCCCCCCCAGGCTGAAGAACCCGTGGGAGGCCGACATGAAATGTACATCGTCTTCCTGTTCTGTTTCCGATACCAGAGCATTCATCGCGATATCGGTGAGGCAGGCGAACAGGCCACAAACGTAAAGGGCGGCGCAGAGCAACGGGTAACTGAAGGCGGAAAGAGGCAACAGGAACGACAAAGAGAAAAGCACGATACCGGCGAGGGTCGTTCTTCCCAGCCCCAGCCTGTTGACGATAACGGACGACAGCGGGATCATCGATAGGGTGCCCAGGGCAAAACAGAACAGGGCAATGCCTACCTGCCCGTCATCCAGGCCCAGTTTTTCCTTTATGTATGGGATGTACAATACCCAGGTGCCGACAATGATGTTGAGGGAGGCAAACACCCAGGCGGGGGCGAAATAACGAAGGTTGGACAAAATAAGCTGCAGGGATCTCATGGGGTTAAAGATAGGCCAAATTTGGAATTGGCCTTCAGATAAATACAGGAGTTCTTCCGGTCGATTACCATATTGAACCGCTTCAGCAAGGCTCCGCCCATCACACTCATCTTCTGCTGCCCGATGGCCCCTTCAAAGAATCCCACCGGAACATGGGAAAGGGTTGTCTTACCTAGGGAAAACTCAGGCAGTACGGCTTTTTTCACCTTCAGCACGTTGCCGTAGGAATCCTGCAGCGCCTGTTCTTTTGTGATGGGCAATTGATCTCCGATCCCATTCGAGCGCACAAATTCATCGTCGAATAACAAGGCCCCGCCGTAACCCGAATGGATCAGATACCGATTCTTTAAAACCTTCTCCCCGATCCTGCTGGCCCCTTCGATGAACACAAAGTCGTTTTCCAGGGTTAGGCCCAGCTTTTCATACCCCTCATCCATTTCCGGCAGGGCAGGGTGAATAACCATTATCCCTGCATCGAAATTGAGCTCAATGGCCTTATCGCCGAACAGGTTGGGCCCGAACTTCCCGTCGATCATCGGGCCGCTTTTTTCGTTTTCCCAGACGGTTATCCCTTCCCACCTGAGGTTGCCGATCTGCAGAGAATTGCCGGAGCCGTATTTAGCAGCCTGCTCTCCGCCCCAGCTTTTCGCGGTATCCTCCTCATTGAGGTTCAGCCCGGCCAGCTTTTCCGCCACCTCTTTAATGATCGTCACCGAGCTGGCTGCCGTGTGGAACATCAATTGAAGGGTATCCTTTCCGTTCAGGATGGCGGTTACAGAGAGGTTGTTGTGGGAGGTTAAGGTGAAGGGGATGGTGTCGGCTCCGATGTCCGGCGGTTCCGGAGCGGGGAGGTTCTCCTGGCTGTATAATAACCGGGCAGTTGAAAACAGCAGGAGAAATAAGAACATTTTTTTCTTCATGGCTATCAGGCTTTTGTTTAGTATTATCTACTTTTATGGGTGCGATTCTAGTTTGTACCCCCCAGGGCATATCTCCCAGCGACATGCCCTACGAGGAACTTCCACCGCCCAGCCCAGAAGGCACAGCGCAGGAAGGCCAAGGGCTCCAGGTTAGCTTCAGCCCAGAAAGAACTTGCGGATTTAAAGCGCAAGTTGACAATCCGCCGGATGGCGGACTCGACCAGGCCGCTGCTTTAGGAGCTATACCCGCATCCAAAAGGGCTTGGCGGATATGGGCCCAGATGAAGCGGGCCCCCTCGGCAATGAACTTTACCGGCTGTGGCAAAAGAAGGGCAAACCACCGAAGTGAGCCCTGCCAAGCTGTAATAGTAGGGGGTGGCCTTTTCTAGGCCACCCCAGTACAACAAACTCATGTGCCGGCTCTCAAGGGGCTGTTGTTGCTTATCCACATAGGCATAGTAACTCTCAAATTCCACCCAACTGCCGGCGCCTACCTGTAAGCTAACCTTGCGTTTTTTCAAGCGGCGCAAGCCCAGCGGTTTGCCAAAGGCTTTCAGCCGTTGCTTAAAACAGGGGCTTAGGCCTATAGCCTTCAACAGGGCGCTGGCTATTTTGTCGTACTTGCCATTGACAAATTGTCGCAGGAGTTGCTCAAAACCAAGTAGTTGTCCCTCAGGTAGCCCCGTTGCTTTCTTTGTCCCTTAGGTGCTTCGCCCTAGGCAGGAGCCGGCCTAAAGCACAGGGCGCCAGGTTCTCGCTCTGACAGCCAATGGTTCCGGGCCGGCACTTATGTTCAGGCTCCGAAGCGGGGGGTACAAACTAGAATCGCACCCACGTGTACTTTAAAGGTGAGGGAAGCCGCTGGCCTGCCCTCCTATACACATATACACCTTGAGGAAACCTTTCCGCCCATCCCATCGTTAGTTGAGTTTTCAATACTGAGCAAAAACACTAAATTTGCGCCCGTAAAACTGAACAGCGATGAATTTTATCGAAGAGCTAAAATGGCGGGGCATGCTGCAGGACGCCACCCCCGGAGTTGAAGAAGCCCTCGCCAAAGGAACGATGAAGGGCTATATCGGCTTTGACCCCACTGCTCCGGCATTGACCATTGGCAACTACGTGCAGATCATGCTGCTGGACCTCTTCCAGCGCTCCGGCCATCAGCCGGTCGTACTCATGGGAGGAGCAACCGGCCGCATCGGAGACCCCTCCGGCAAGGATGCCGAAAGAGAACTGAAAACCTACGAGGAACTGGACGCCAACCTGGAACACCAGAAAAATCAGATCCGCAAATTCCTCGAATTCGATAAGGGAGACAACCCCGCCCTGATGGTCAACAACCTGGATTTTTACCAGGGGATGAACGTGCTGGACTTCCTGCGTGATGTAGGCAAAACCCTCACCGTCAATTACATGATGTCGAAGGAGTCCGTACAGAAACGACTGGAGACGGGCATTTCCTTTACCGAGTTCAGCTACCAACTGCTGCAGGCCTACGATTTTCAGGTGCTGTTTCAGAAATACGGCGTGCGCCTGCAGATGGGTGGCTCCGACCAGTGGGGTAACATCACCTCCGGCACCGAGTTCATCCGCAAGAACCTGGGCGAACATGCCTACGCCATGACCACTCCCCTGCTGACCAAGGCTGACGGCTCCAAGTTCGGTAAATCCACAGAGGGCAACATCTGGCTGGACCCTGAACTGACCTCTCCCTACAAGTTCTACCAGTTCTGGATCAACGCCGATGATGCCGACACGCCCAAGTTTACGCGGTACTTTACGCTGAAGTCCCGCGAAGAGATCGAAGCCAGAGAAGAGGAACTGGCGGACAACCCGCAGGAACTCAAGCGCCTTCTGGCGGAAGAACTTACGGTACGCGTCCATTCGGAAGAGGCCTACCGTTCGGTACTGAAGGTAACGGAACTGCTGTTCAACCGGAGCGCCGGAAAAGAACAACTGCTGGAACTGGGTGAAAACGAATTGGCCACTGTGGCCGCCGAGATCCCCAGCTTTACGGTCGATAAAGGCGCCCTGGCCGGCGGGCTCAATATCGTTGACCTGCTGGCGGAACATACGCAGATCGTAGCTTCCAAAGGCGATGCCCGCCGAGCCATCAAAGGCAACGCCATCAGCGTTAATAAAGATAAGATCAACGGCCATGAAGCTTCCGTCAATCACGAAGCCCTCCTCCACGGTAAATACCTGATGGTGGAAAATGGAAAGAAGAATAAGTATATCGTGGTGGTGGAGTAAGGCTCCCGGAGGCCTTTTTTCAAAAGTGTAAAGGTGGAAAAGTGTAAGGGTGTAAATGATGATGGCCCCCTGATACTTTTACACCTTTACACCTTTACACATTAGCACTTCCATCACCTCCTCCCCACCGTCACCTTTCGCACCTCTGTGCCGTTCACTCGAACGAAATAGACGCCTTCACGCCAGCCGGAGATATCCAGGTATTTGCGCCCTCCCGTCGCCCGGAAGTGTTCTACCTGCCTGCCCCAAAGGTCAAAAACTTCGAAATTGGCCCAGACGCCGCCGTCCCACTCCAGCACGAGCTGTTTAGCTGCGGGATTGGGATATAACTTCAGCCCATAGCTGCTGAATTGTTCCTCAGCCGGCAGGATCTGCTCACAGAAATCGGTATCCGGTTCGAGTTCGATCCAGCCCTGGCTGCTCATATCCCGGCCCTCAAAGGCACTGTAATCGGCAGGATAACGGTCCATCCGGAAGGTCAGGTTGTCGTTCTGGCCCAGTATATCGCCCTGCGTGGCCGCCGCCCCTCCGTTCAATGGTGTTTTGTATTCCCAGACGATCTCGTTATCCGAAGTGATCTCGAAGGAGTAGCCGTAGCGGCCCACGCAGATCAGGAAATTGCCGTTGGGCAGCACCTGGATGCTGGAAAGGCCGGTGGAATACATCATCGTGGGCTCAGGGTGCTGAATGGTAAGATCAAATTCAGTGGGGCCCCACACCTGGCCGTTCATGGGGTATTGCCATTTGTACATATCAAAACCAGGGTCGAAGATATTGGCCGTGGAATAGTCCTCCCCCACCTGGTTGTTGAAAACAGCCAGCCTGCCGAAATAAGGGTTAGAGAAATCGACAAAATTATCCACCCAGTGAATATCGTGCTGATAGAACAAGGTCTGGTCTTCAATGGTACCGGATTGGTAAGCGGCAGGATTGCCCCAACGGTACAGCAGGTCGCCGCCCCGGCCGCCAAAGCCACCGACATGGCCTGCCGCCTGTTCAGTTGTAGTGGTATGATCAATGATCCAGACCTCGTGGAAGGTCGGTACGCTGATGATAACCTGATCGTTCTCGGCATTGTAATCAATGGCGTTGGTATGCATCCAGTCGGGAACTCCGTCGCTGGTATCCCAGTTGACATCGATCAGCCCGGGGTTATCGGCCACCACCCCGTAATTGTCCTTTGAAGGATCAAAATCCTGCACGAGGTGGTCCCAGGTATGCCATTCCCAGACCACCTCATCGGTGGCCGGGTCCACTTCCAGGATGTAATCCGGCCAGAGCTTTCCGTCGGCAAGCAGGCTGGGGTCGCGCCCGGCCTGAATGGCCTCCTCTTCGGTTTTCAGCTCCCAAACGATCATGAGGATGGTGCCGTCATCAGTCACGGCAATATCGTGGTGCATACGTTCCTGCTCGTTGTTCCGCTCGAAAGACCAGAGCAGGTTGTTGTCCCAGTCGCGGATCTCCACGATGGCCCCTCCGCCACCCGCCCAGATGGGGTTGCCGGCCACGGCCGCCGGGCGCTTGGTTTTCACCAGGTTGCCGTTATCCAGGAGATAGGCGGTGTTGCCGGGGCGCCACTGCGGCTCGTCTTCCCACACATGGACGACTTCCCCGCAATTGTCCAGCAGATAGACATGGGGCTGGTTATGCGGGTAGATCAGGTTGTAACCGTCAAAGGCCTTATTGGGGTTGTAGGAAAGCAGGCCCACGGTATGGTCCTGCGCAAACAGGTGTACCAGAAAAAAAAGTAAAAGAAGAGTAAACGAGTGCTTCATGAAAAATTGATTTTTGAGTTCTATCCGCGGAATTTAATATTTAATGATCTTTTCAACAAAATACCGGCCGGAGCCCTTGTCCGCCACCCGCAGGAGGTACAGGCCCGGAAGCCATTCCCCGGAAGGCAACCGGTTAATCCCGGGCGCTATCAAGGCCCGGGTAATGCGCTGCCCTGTAAGCGTAAACACTACCAAAGAGAGCTGTTTCTCTGTTTCATTCACTACTTCCACCCTATCGCTCACCGGGTTAGAAAGAACCTTCACGCCAGACAGCCCTTCCGGCTCGTGCGCCGAAGATACGGGATCGCCAAAGACCATGCAATCTGACGGCAGAGGGTTGAGTTCCAGTGGCCCCTGGGGTTCCAGGGCCCTGCCTTCAAAGGCAGGATAATCAGGAGGATAGCGGTAGGCCCTGAAAACGTCATTATTGTTAATGTTGGCGCCCTGGCTTACCGGCCCGGTCGCCCGCACCGGGTTGACGTAATCCCATAAGATCCGCCCCTCAAAATCGACCTCGAACAAATGTCCTCCCCGCCCTTCACAGATGAGCGTATTGCCGTTGGGCAGGCGCTGGGCGCCCGATATGTTGGCGGAGAAGAAGGCGCCTGGTGGCTGCGCCCGGTAAGTCCAGAACAGGAAATCCGGGCCATAGGCCTGCCCTTCTTCTGAAATGTAATGGCCGTTCTCATCCAACGGCGGCTCCACCACATCGACCGAAGAGTAATTGCCCCCCGGCCGGTTGAGCCCGTTGTTGAAGATCATAAACCGGCCGGCGCCCACCAGCCCTTCCCCGATCCAGTGCACATCGTGCTGGTTGAAGAGCTGCTGATCCTCGACAGTACCCCGGCGGTAAGCCATTGGATTGCCCCACCTGTACAGTATATCCCCTCCCTTTCCGGCATTACCACCAGTATGCCCGCCGGCCTCTTCGGCGGATGTGCTGTGGTCGATCACCCAGAATTCGCTGAAGGAACGGGAGCTGAGTACGATCTGATCCAGGAGGGGGTTGTAGTCGATGGCGTTGAGGTGTATCCAGTCGGCATTGTTGGGGCCACCGGGTTCAAAATTGATGTCTATCAGCTCCGGGTGTTCTGCAACGGCGCCGTAATTGGCCTTCGAAGGGTCAAAATCCTGAATGAGATGATCCCACAGGCTCCAGGACCATACGATGTTGACCTGGTCTTCGCCCACAGGTTCCAGTTCCACCACCTGCTCCGCCCAGATGCCGTTGTTGCCCACCCGGCCGGGGTCGCGGCCGGCATCAATAGCTTCCGCCCGGGAGTGTCGTTCCCAGGCAATGAGCAGAATGTTGCCATTGGAAAGGTATTCCACATCGTGATGCTGGTGAAAGTCCGGGGAAGAATAATCATATCCCCAGACGACATTTCCCTCCCAGTCGATGAGTTCAATGTGCCCCCCGGAGCCGCCGGAATTGAAAATACTGTTGATGCGGCCGGTGCGTAGCAGGTTGCCGTTCTCCAGCAGGTAAGCCACATTGCCCGGCTGGAAATTGCTCGTCCAGCTGTGCACTTCCTCCCCGCAATTGTCCAGCAGATAAGTATTGGTGCTGGAATTGGGGGCCAGCAGGGTATATCCGTTGTAGGACAAGGAATCATTGAAAAACAAGCCGACAGTTTGCTGGGCGGGAAGAGGCAGAAAACTCAGCAGAGAGACGGCTATTAGTAAAGGTCTGTTCATACGGTTATCCGGTTTGACCGACTGCTTCCAATAAAGCTGCAACTTACTTTTTAGTGGTGAGAATTGGAAACGAATTGTCACTCGGGCCAGGTAGCGGGGAAAGAATTGTCAGGCATTTTGCAGACAAAGCCCAAATAGCCCAATCTTTCCTTATCTTTCCGGCAAAGTCAATATTCATGGACTACCCCAACCTGAAATCCTACTGGCAAACCCATGCCGGTGCTTTCACTTCCGCCTTTCTGGAGGGCAGGGCCTCCTTCCTGCCCTTTTTGCTGCCGGAACTGGCCATGGAGTTCTCTATGCCCAGGGTTCTTTCAATGCTGGAACACCGCCTTGGCAGAGGGCTGGCACGCGACGCCTTCGACCCGCAACAAACCATTCCCAGCCCGCTTGCCGGCCTGCGCTCGGCCACCTGGATCAAAAGAACCAACATGGTGGGCATCAATGTGCGTACGATCCGGAATTTCTGGAATGTCATCAAATACCTGCTCACCGTACCCGAATCTCAGCAATCCGTCCACCTGCTGCCCATCTGGGAACCGGGGGTGGTCGCCAGCCTGTACGGCATGGCCAGCTGGAACATCAATCCGGAGTTCTTCAGCCAGGAATTATATGAAGCCTTTCCTCACCTGGATACGGTGGAAAAGCAGCTTAAGGTAGTAACCAACTTCCTGCATGCCTCCGGCCGGGCAGTAGGCCTGGACGTCATCCCGCATACCGACCGGTACTCAGAGATCGTACTGGGCAACCCCCGACATTTTGAATGGCTGCAACGGCGCGATGACAGAATAACCAGCCACCGGGCCAACCTTCACCTGGAAGTGGAAAAGGCCATTTACAGTTTCCTCAGGGAGCAGGGGCCGGCAATGGACGGCATCGACCTGCCTTCCGACGCGGAGGAGTTCTTTTCCAATGATTATCCCGAATCGGCCCGCATAGACCTGCTGTTCGGCGGCCGGGAAGATTACGGCCGCCGGGGCCAGCGCCGCGGATGGCTGGTTCAGCACCTGTATAAAGATGGCTTCGAGCCCGTACCGGCTACCATGGGGCCGCCCTACCGCGGGCTGGAAGTGGATACCAGTGAAAAGGCAAAGACCATAGACAGTGAAGGGCGGATCTGGCGGGAGTACAAGATCAGCAAACCCCGGAAGATGTCCCGCGTTTTCGGCCCGCTGGCCCGCTACAAGCTTTACGAAAGGCTCAATGATAATAAAGACTGGGAAATTGACTTTTCAAAACCCCGGCAAGCCACCTGGGATTACGTATGCGGGCATTTTCACGATATCCAGAAAGAGTACAATTTCGACTTTATGCGCGGCGATATGTCGCACGTGCAAATGCGGCCCGAAGGAGTGCCGGCAAAGGTGGATAACTACTACGACCTGCACAAGGCGGTGCGCGCCCATATTCGCAAGGCCAAACCCTATTTCGGATACTTTGCCGAGACCTTCCTCGCCGGCCCTGGTTTTATTGCCTACGGCAATGAAGTGGATCACCTCGAACTGGCCGATGCCGACTCCACCCTGGGCGACCTGCAGAGCATGACTGTCGGGAGCCCCCGCTTCCTGCAAAATTTCCGGTGGTACCTGGATATTCTGAACGGCAGAGATTTCGCCCCCAACTTCACCGTTATGACCGGAGACAAGGATGACCCCCGTTTCGACGAGTTCTACCTCGGCGGCAACGAGGCCCGCCTCTTCACCGCCCTCTTCCTCCCCGACATGCCAAGCTATATGGCCCTGGGTTTCGAATGTCGGGATCCCCACCCTGCCCCGGCGCCCAACGAGCATTACACCAAGCTCTATGTCTTTCATATCACTGAAGGTGAAAAGGCGACAAAAGGGCCCTACGTGTTCGGAAAGAACGGGCAACTCTTCCACCGCTTATCCCGGCTGCGCATGGCCGGCGAGTCCATCATCCCGAAAATTGTCAGTTCCGATACCCACTGGCTGCTGCCGCCCGACGCCACCGCCGCTACCCGTGTGATCGCCTGGACGCAGGCAGGAACACCTCGTTTTCTCTTCGTCGTCAACTTCGATATTGACGCCCCGGCCATTAACATCAAGATCCCGAAGGCCAGAGGAGCCGGAAAGACGCCGGCAGCACAGCTTCATTTTTCCACCCACCAGGAAAAAAAGGAAGCCTCCCCCCTGTTCTTTAACGGAAAGCAATATCAGTTGGACAGGCTGGAGGCAGGGGAAGGGAGGGTTTATGAACTGTTTCACTGATCTGCGGCTAAATGGATTATCTATCTTGTTTTTAAAAACCAACCCCTTATGAAAAGACTGCAAACCCCTGCCTTGCTGCTCATTTCGGCCCTGATTGCCTCCTGTACTTCCACCCTCCAACTGCAGGTGTTGCAGCCGGCTGAACTGTTTTTGCCGGAAGAGATACAAACCATAGCCACCATAGACCGCAGCCGCCCGTCCAAAGGCTTCAACAACGTAGTGGAGGGGCTGATCACCGGTGAAAATATCGGGCAGGACCGACGGGGCAGAATGCGCGCCCTGGAAGGCCTGGCGCTCACCCTGAGCCGGACGCCGCGCTTCAACATCAAAACAACGGGTATTGAAATGGAGGGAAGCCCTTCCGGCAATAGTTTCGAACCTCCCCTACCCCGGGAGGAAGTCAACCGGATCTGTGATCAATACGATGCCGATGCGCTGATCGCCATGGAGCTCTACGACAGTGACAATATGGTCAGCACCGACCGGCGCGAAGAGAAAAAGAAAGACAAGGACGGTAATAAATACACCGAACGGTACTACGTGGCCAGCCTGCACACCCAGGTGCAGATCGGCTGGAGGCTATACCGGCGCGGCGAAGGCCACATCCTCGACCAGTTCACCGGAACTGAGGACGCCGGCAGCGATGCCCAAGGAGATACGGAGGATGCCGCCAGGAACAACCTTCCCGCCCGGGAAGCCATCACCCAGGACGTTAGCTTCGCCGCCGGAGAACTCTACGGCATGCGCATTGCGCCGGTCTGGGTTTCCGTGAACCGGGAATGGTACACTACCGGCAAGGGCAGCGCCAAAAGCGAAATGGAACGCGCCGCCCGATACGCAAAATCAGGTGACTGGGAAGCCGCCAGCGATATCTGGGTATCTTTGGTGAATACCGCTATCGATGAGAAAAACCGGGGCCGGGCCGCCTACAACATGGCCGTCGCCAACGAACGCGAAGGGCAACTGCGCGGCGCCCTGCAGTGGGCCCGCCGGGCCTATAACGATTTTGGCAATAAAAAAGCCAGAAGCTACATCGAGCTGATCCGGCAACGCATCTATGAACAGGAACGGGTGGAGGAGCAGATGGGGAATGGCAGAGGGTGACAACGGGCGGTGAACGAGGCGCACTGGAAAGCCTGATGGTGGGCGGTGGGCGATGAGCAGGGCTTAATGAACTATCCCGGGGACAGAACCCAGCGGCGCTTTTCGGAATTCGGTGTCCGCCATTCGCCAGGCCGCTGAAAAAAAAGGGTGTTTTCTTTTAAACACACACAGGGACTGTTCATAGTTTCTGGTTTCTGAGTTCCTCGTTGCCCTGGAAACCAGAGGGTTAGCGTAAGGCAGACACACTTTTTTGAACAATCCCCACACACATTTCTAAACATTCTCAACCCAGCTCGTCTTCGTGCCTCAGCCGGGCCTTCGCCCGCTCAAGCGGCTACTGCCCTCGGAGACGGTAAGAAACCAAAAACTCAGAAACCCAGAAACCCAGAAACCATGCCCCCCTAATGAAATTACATTTCCGATTTTATTGTCCATTCATTAACCCATTTTTGTTAACAAAAGGGCCGCCAAAATCGTTATGCATTCAAAAAATACCAGGCACGGCTAAAGCCCCAGCCATAAAACCATCTGACCATTCAACCATCAAACCATGAACATCTCCATCTATCAAGCTGATGCCTTCACCGGCGAGCTTTTCCGCGGCAACCCCGCCGCCGTCTGCCCATTGGACAGTTGGCTGCCCGACGCCACCCTGCAGGCCATCGCCGCCGAGAACAACCTTTCGGAAACCGCCTTTTTCATTCCAAAGGGAAAAGATTACCACCTTCGGTGGTTCACCCCGGCCATAGAAGTTGACCTTTGCGGGCACGCCACGCTGGCCACCGCCCATGTGCTCTACGAACACCTCGGATACCGGGAGCCCAGCATCAACTTCCAAAGCCGCAGCGGCCTGCTCAGCGTTTCGCGTGAAGACGGGCATTACATCCTGGATTTTCCCACGGATGTACTGGAACCCACGCTGGCCCCAAAGGCTCTGAAAGAAGGACTGCAGGTTTCTCCCCTGGAAGTGCTCGCCGGCAGAGAGGACTTTCTGGTGGTGCTGGGGTCCGAAGCGGAAGTGGCGGCACTGCGCCCCGATTTTCGCCTCCTCAAGCAGGTAAAGGGCCGCGGCGTCATCGTCACCGCCCCGGGCGATTCGGTGGATTTCGTCTCCCGCTGCTTTTTTCCCAACGCCGGCATCGACGAAGACCCCGTCACCGGCTCCGCCCACACCACCCTGACGCCCTACTGGGCCGAGCGCCTCGGCAAACAGGAACTTCTGGCGAGGCAGATCTCCCGCCGAGGCGGAGAGGTGAAGTGCACCATGCTGGGGGAGCGGGTGGCCCTGGCGGGTAAAGCGGTAACCTATATGGTGGGGGAGATTTTGGTATGAGATCATCGAAGTCGCGTCTGATGAAATAAGCATCTCTTCTAAAATAAACATCAATTTTCTCAATTTCCGGATGCAGTATTTTTATATAGACGGGTGCCGGTTCGCTGGACATTTCAGCAATGATACATCCATTCAGTGACAGGCACCCAATCATGATACCGGAGGCCAGAAGGACGGCCTTTGAAAGTTGTTCAAGAAATATCATCGGCTTCAGGTTAACAGCATTTGGAATAAGAGCGCACCCCTCCAAAATAGAAAAAACGGATGGCTATGTCAACAGTGTTGCCGATACATTCCCGCTCTCCAAGTCACCCACTCTCCCTCTCCCCTTTCTCCTACAAAAACCACCTCATCTGCTACAAAAACTTTAATTCAATAAGATAATGTACTAGGTTTCTATAAATCATCAAACGCTGATAATCTTATGAGAACGAGGGATCAGAAAGAAACCTGGAAAGACAAGACGATTGCTGCTGTAGCCGCTTTTGCCGCCATGCTCTCCGCCAGCCGCTGGTTCATGGGCCAACTGGCCAGAAGAGCAGCACGGATGTGGTTCTGGTAGAGCACGCTGTATCGAAGCAGCAAACCCTACCAACGCCCCTAAGCGGATACAATCGCTTCATTTGAAGCATAGCAGGATTTTTTCCTAGATTTGGTGCAAAAAACAGATGCACCTCAGCGAAATTCTTACCCACCTGGGCGAGGAAAGAGGGCAATATTATAATGCCGTCTCTCCTCCCGTCATTCAGACCAGCAACTTCACCTTTTCCTCGCTGGGTGAATTCCGCCAGGCATTCACTAATGAACTGACGCACCACATTTACAGCCGGGGCAACAACCCGACGGTAGCCATTCTGCGCCAAAAGCTGGCTGCCCTGGAAGGAGCCGAAGACGCCCTCGTCTTTGCCAGCGGAATGGGCGCCATTTCGGCAGCCATACTGGCTAATGTAGAGGCGGGCGGCCACGTCGTCTGCGTAGAATCCCCCTACTCCTGGGCCAGGGCGCTGCTCCGGGATTACCTCCCCCGCTTCGGTGTAACCACCACCTTTGTCGATGGGCGGGAAATGGCGAACATCGGGAATGCCATCCGGGACAATACCACGCTACTCTACCTGGAAAGCCCTAACTCCCTGACCTTCGAACTTCAGGACATAAGGGCCTGCGCCGAACTCGCCCGGCATCGAGGCATAACCACCATCCTGGATAACAGCTATTCTTCCCCTGTTTTTCAGCGCCCCCTTTCGATGGGTATTGATATTGTCGTCCACTCCGGCACCAAGTACCTCAACGGCCACAGCGATGTCGTCATGGGCGTATTGTGTGCCAGCAAGGCAATAGTTCTGAGGATATTCGAAAGAGAATACATGACGCTGGGTGGCATCCTCCCCCCTCACGATGCGGCACTGGCCATCCGGGGGCTGCGCACGTTGGAACTGCGCATGCACCGCTCCAACGAAAGCGCCCTTAAAATTGCCCGCTACCTCGGGGGACATCCGAAAGTCGCAAAGGTGCTGCACCCTTTACTGCCTTCTTTCCCCCAGTACGAACTGGCCACCAAGCAAATGGAAGGAGCCGGCGGATTGTTTTCCATTTACCTGAAGGCCGACAGCCTGGAGAAAGCGGAAGCGTTCTACAACAACCTGGAACATTTCCTGCTGGCCGTCTCCTGGGGCGGCCACGAATCGCTGGTATTGCCCTCGGCTGCATTCTACAACATTCCCGGCAAAGCCGACCCCGCCATGCCCTGGAACCTCGTCCGGCTCTATATCGGGCTGGAAGACCCCGACTGGCTCCTGGAAGGCCTGGAAAAGGGGCTGGCGCACGTTTGAACTTTTTGTAGTTTTGAGGTGTGGGTATATGGATGGTTGGATAGTTAAATTGTTGGAGGGTTGGAGTGAAAAAATCAAAAACGAATGAAGAAGATAGTTGTACTGACGGGAGCCGGCGTGAGCGCCGAAAGCGGCATCAAGACATTTCGCGATGCGGGAGGCCTGTGGGAGGGCCATGATGTTATGAAAGTAGCTTCTCCTCAGGGATGGCAGGAAAATATGGAACTCGTCCTGGATTTTTATAACCAGCGTCGGCGGCAACTGCGGCAGGTAGGCCCCAATGCCGCCCACACTTCCCTGGTGGAACTGGAACAACGGTTCGAGGTAAGCATCATTACTCAAAATATCGATGACCTCCACGAAAGAGCGGGAAGCAAAACCATTATTCACCTGCACGGAGAATTGCTCAAGGCGCGGAGCACCAGGGACCCCCGCCTCATTTACGAGTGGCCTGAAGACATCAAACCCGGAGACACCTGCGAACTGGGCAGCCAGCTGCGCCCCCACATCGTCTGGTTCGGGGAAGCGGTCCCGATGATCGAAGTGGCCGCCATGGAGACCATGACAGCCGATGCGGTTATCATCATCGGCACTTCCATGCAGGTCTATCCGGCCGCGGGCCTGGTGGGTTTTGCAGAAAAGGCCCGGCAGATCTACTATGTAGATCCCAAACCATCCATCAATTACGAGCTCAGCCGGGCGGCCAGCCTATCGGTGGTGGCCGAACCGGCAAGCACCGGAGTTCCCAAGGTGGTAAAGGAACTGCTGGGAAACTAAAAGCCGTGCAAGGGCCTACGGGCTCCGGACACGGCTCCAAACCTTAAACTATGAAAAACTGTAAAGAGTAGCTGCCAATAGAACAGGCTTCTGTTTATCGGGCGCCGTGTCTAGTCCTTAATCCTGTACAGGAAAACCAGGCCGCCGAATAAATACCAGTCGTTGTTACCCGGCTTACCGGCCAGGCTGACCCCATCCAGGTAATCGGTGAATACCTTGCGCATACCCAGTTCCAGGCTCAGTGACATGTACTCATTGATCCCTGAACGAAGGCCCAGCCCCACTGGAATATTGGGCTGTATTTTCGAGTAACCCGAGTTCAGGTCCTGCGCTACCTTTTCTTCTGATACCTGGCCGAACTCGGGCTTGGGGTTGATGTAGGTCATGCCCAGCCCGGCAAAAAAGTAGGGAGAAAGGCGCTGGCCCAGTTCTAAGGTCAGGTCGGTTCGGTTCCTTCCGAATGGTTCCCATTCTGCCATTACCGACAATTCAGCCAGGACGGTTTGAAAGCTTGACCCCCTTTGTTCCCGGACCTCAAAATTGGAATCATTTCCTGTGAGTTGCCCGTAATACAGGTTGGCCCGCACCGCGTGTGTAAAGCTCAGCGGATGGCGAAGGACGGCTCCGAAGGCCAGGTTGTTCTCCCCTAGTTCGGGAAGGGCATTTAAGGTAAAATCACCATTGTAGTTGGAAATACCCAGGAAGAGCCCCCCTTCCAGAACTGGCTGAGCGGTCTGAGCTGACAGCCAGAACGGGCAGAATAATGCGATGAACAATACCTTCAAGATTCTCATAAGTAGTAAATTTTGAATAATAGTAAAGGGTTTATCAGGGGGGCGCTATTCTGAGGGACACTGCGTCCATCATAATCAGGATTGAAGGCCGAAAGAGCAGAATGCCCGGGCCCGGCAATTACAGGGGGAGTATTTCAGGCGAAGCAGGATTGCATAAAATAATATTCTGGTTTTACGGAAAACTTCCTGATTTGGTTTCAACCCGGCCAACTTTTTCCGTAAGAAAAAAGGAAAAGCCGCATCTGCATTGCCTCAGTTGGTACTGAAAGGCAGTAGCGACACGGCTTCACTCCCTATACTATGAAAAAAACTACTTGATCCGAAACATAAGGGAAGCTCCCTTGCCCACGCAGCCAGCATCCCCGGATAGCGGTTGAAGAGGCAGATTGCCCGCCGGCGTATGGTACTTCTTTGCTGCCCTCTTTTCATTCTTTTATTATTTGCACCCGGGCTCAGGCCCACTGGCAGTATTTTGCAGGTTTCGGAAGCACTGCCAGTATCCAGCATTTCCTCCGTTGCCTTTCCGCTTCATTTATCAAATGGGGGATGGCAACCTGCCCGCACATTTGGAAACATATCTGAACCAGATGTAATGGGCACGAAAGGCAGCCAGCCCAATTGCAGGCATTGCTGCCGGCAAAACCTCAGTAAAAAAAATGAAAGTCGTTGGGGTTAAATATCGGGGGGAGTGTATCTATTCGGAAATCTTTCTAACAATATACATTTACGTTCCTTTGGAGGAAGGGTTTCAAAAAACAAATGAAAATTTTTATAATTTTTATTCTCCAAAAAAAATTAAAGAGCCATCTGGATGGCTCAGATTCTCAAATTGATTATTTTTAAGGATCAGCCCTACTACAAACATAATCACTATGAGAAAAGACACCTTCTTCCGCCGCCTGATATTCAACACATTATTTATTGTATTAATATTCAGTTCACCCATTCGGGCCAGCATCACTTTCCGCGTTTTCACCGGCGGCCCACAAGCGGGTGAAATACATATCGACAGCCCGGAGGGAGGCTACATCTACTTTCGCAGGGATTTTCGGAATGATGTAATGCCCCCGGGTTTTTGCGGTATTCGCTGGTCGGCCTTCGAAGAAGGAGAGCTGGCCTGGTACTGGGGAAACCCTGGCCGCCTGGCAATGCTTCCGTTCAACGGCGCCCCTACCCGGGAGCTTTCCTATATGGCCCGCTACAGCAGTTGTAGCGAAGAACTTGAAAAAAACCTGTTCCGAACCCCCAGTACCCCTGACGGGCAGGCTCCTCCCGATGCCCAAATGCTGGTGGTGGAAGTAAAAGGGTGGGAAAATGTAACTTTTACCGGCCGCCGACTGCAGCCGCTTGCTCCTCCCGGAATCAAAAAAGGCGCCGGCGCCGGTATCTGCCAGCGGTATCCCGGCTTTTGCGAGTACAGCCCGGGCCTGAAACACGCCTATGATGACCCTTGCCAGCATGCCACTTACGGCAACCTGATCTGCAAACTCCTTCCAGCAGCCCAGGCCAGCCTGATCCGAACCATAGACCTGGCCCGTTCTATGGAAGGGCTGCAATTCGAAATCCAGGAAAATATGCTGCTGTTCTACTCCAGTAAAGGGCTGAAAAATTTGCGACAGGCCATACAACAAAGCCAGGAGCGCCTGGCCCTGGCCCAGCATCAGTTCGGGCAACTGCACACGGCTTACTGCCGGCTGGACACCCCGCTGAAGCAGTTGAGCAACCTGCCTTTCAGCCATTATATTCACGCCACAATATTCGCCCACCTGGATCTTAGTAAAGTCTGGCTGGATCAGTGGCAGACACATCTGATCGCCATACATGCCTCAACGGAAGGAAAGGATGGGCGCCCTCCTCAGAAGCATCTGAAAGCCATGGAAGAGTGTCGCCTTCTGGCCCTCAGGCACCTGGAAGAAGCTCAGTTCTGGATGAACCGCCAGTATGCCTGGGTACTGCCTATGGAACGTTAATTGCAGGTCACATTTTGACGAGGCGTTTGGAAGCCTGTTTATTGCCCCTAATGGCGGAAAAGATATAATGGCCCGGAGGAAAACTGGAAGTTTCCCAGCTTATGGTGGAATTTGGCCGCAGAGTGGTCTCGTAAAGGGGGCGCCCTTTGATGTCTGTCAGGACCAACTGAAGCGCCCTTTTTTCATTATTGGTGATCCTCAGCGAATCCTGGAAAGGATTGGGCATCACCTCAATCTCCAGGCTAAAGACTTCGGTTCCGAGGTTATTGAACCGCCGCTCCTGCTGAAACCCTGAACCGGCCAGTTGACGCAGGGCTTCAGAGAACGGCAGGCCGGTAATTGCCGGGGTAAGCGGCTTGCCGTTCACAATCGGCCCTCCCGGCATTTCGCCGTCACCCGCATTGGCCATATTTTCCGGAAGGGTGGCGGGGGATGCCGGCCCGGGCCCGTAAACTGCTTCGTGGACACTGGAGAGAATGGAATGCTCGTTGTAAGCATCTTTGCCCAGTTCCCAAAGCATAATGCCTCCTGCCTGGTTTTTGGCCAGTTCGGTTTTGGCAATGGCAGTAACGATCCCATTGTAGTAGATCTTCCCCACCTGGTCAACATGGGCATAGGCCGGATTGCTGGCAACCAAAGTCCCATACGGTACGGAGGCGACATTGCCCGGCTTCGAAAAGTCCCACCCATAGAGCGGAATGCCAAGCACCAGTTTATCGGCGGGCATACCCTGGTTTTTCCAGTAAGTAATGGAAGAAATGGCCATGGCATACGGCGAATGAGGGCCGGGGCGGCCGGCTGTCCAGGGGCCGGTGAGGTCATAGGCCATCAGGTTAATGAAATCGAAGGCCTGCAAAGCCTCATCACTGAGATTCTTATACCGGGTAGTACCGGGCAGAGCAGCTGTGAGCAACTTGCCCTGGGCATTGAGGGCTTCGCGCAATTCGAGGACAAAGCTGCTGTAGTGGTGAGTCACCTGTTTCCACTCCAGGTCAATATCTACACCATCCAGTTCATTGGATTCTACAAAAAGGAGGATCTTGCTGATAAAAGCACTTCGGTTCCAGGGGGCCAGGTGGCGTTTCCAGGCTTCTTCCCATTCGGGTTTCATCGCACCGCCGGCCAGGGATATCAGCACCTTTACACTGTCCTGATGGGCGCGGCGAACAACCGGCAGCAGGCTGCTGCGGCCTGCACTGAGATATCCCTGCTCATCGGGGTTGGCAAAGGCGATGCACAAATGAGTGAGCTTCTCAAGGGGAATCTGGTCAAGAAGGGGAAACTTCTGGTAGGGCAGATAGCCCACTATCCTGGTTTGCCGGGCGAGGAGGAGCGTCGAAAAAAAGAGTAAAATGCAGAGTAATCTTATTCGTAAAGCCATTACCAGGAATTTGGAGGAATTTCTGCCTCAAATATAGGAATTTTCCAAATGCACCAGCAAATTGTACCTTACCTTTCCTTTTCCTGCTCATAAACATCAATATCCATTAGTACCATATTGTTGCGCTCCTTTTGTTCGGCCATCAGCCGGTCGAAATCCTCCCTGGAATAATGGTCTTCCAACTGCCGCCCGTTGGCTCCAGCTTTGTATAAGCCTATATAAAAGGCCCTTCCCCTTTTTTCAAACCGTTCGTAGTCAAAAAGCTGGTAACCGCTTTTCTGCCGGTATGCCCTGTCGGTAATAAAGTCGTCAAAATCATGCGTCCGGTAAAAATAAGTCCTGAATTCCGGGCCCTTCCATTGGTAAAGAGCCAGGTAATGAGTTGTCGTGTCCCTGGCTTCAAAGCCTTCGATGTCTATGAGCTGCAGATCCCGCCGACTCAGGTTTTCATGATCGTTCACCACGCCTTCCCAACTGGACAGCTTCCTGATTTTGTGCTCCCGGCTACCTGGTATCCATACGGCAAGGTAATATTCTTTTCCTCCATAGGTATATGCCTCGATCTCATCAAGCACAAAACTGTCGGCCGCCATCTGCCGCTTCATGGCCACCATGGCATCCCAGCCTTCCACGAGCTTTAGCGTACTGTGCACTTCTTCTTTCTTCCAGACTCCCCAGTAATAACGGCGGGCGCCCGATTTGGCCGTTTCAATATCCACCAACCGGAAACCCAGCGTATCCAGGGCTTCATGCTGCTGACGGAAGGCCTCCCAGCTCTGCCGGAAGGCATATTCATAGTCTGCATCCGCTTTACCGAATACCCCGGAATAGGTAAACTGCGCGGAAATGCCCGACAAGCTGAAAAGGAAAACGACAAGTGATAGTGTGTTTCTCATGAGTATTGTTTTAGGGCATGAAGGAAGGTTCAGGTGTCTATCAATACGGCCACCAGGGGAAGTTTATTGTGTTAAGAGCTTGTTTGAATGATCCCACACTTACCCTCCTACACTCCCCACCCCCCCCCGCCATCCTGTCAGCCAACGCTCAAAACACCTGCCATTTTTTCCGTTTACTCAGCCTGGCACCGCAATTGATCCTGCATAAGGAAACCAGGTGGATCGAACGCCTGCCCCCGGGCAGCTGTTCTATATAAAGTATCGTAAAAGCAAACAATGAGCGAAGACAAAATATTCCTTCAGAAGATCACCAATTTCGGCCGAACGACGGCCCTGATGCTCGGTATGCTGGCCCTGATGCTCGGCCTGGGATACTCCCTGTTCGGCACCACCGGGTTGATCTGGGCGGGTATTCTGGGCGTGATCGGCCTGGTGGGCAGCACCCAGCTGCCGTCACAACTTATCATGCGCATGCAGGGCGCCCGGCCGCTTGGCGCCTATGAGGCACCCAACCTGATGCGCGTCATGAAACAACTTTCCGAACGGGCAGGCCTCAGCCAGATGCCCAGGCTGTACTACATTCCCAGCGGCGTGCTCAATGCCTTCGCCACCGGCAATAAGAATGACCCGGCCATTGCCATAACCCACGGCCTGCTGAACCGCCTCAGCCTGCGGGAACTCTCCGGCGTTCTGGCGCACGAGCTGAGCCACATTCGCAATAAAGACCTGCAACTAAAATCGACGGTGAACATCATCCTTCGGCTGACGCGGGTATTTTCCCTGACGGGGCAGTTGCTTTTTTTCATTTATCTTCCCATGGCGCTGATGGGCCAGCCGCCCTTTTCCTGGGTGGCCATTCTGCTGCTCATCTTTGCCCCCACCCTGATGGCCCTGATGGCCAACGCCTTTTCCCGTACCCGGGAACTGGAGGCCGACCTGGAAGCCGCCCGGCTGACCGGCGACCCGGAGTCTCTGGCTCTCGCCCTTCAAAAACTTGATTATTATAACCAGGGTGGGTTCTTCAGTTTTCTTCGCCCCAAATCCGGGATCAACGTGCCCAACTGGCTCCGTACTCACCCTTCCACCGAAGAGCGCGTCGAACGCCTTCGCGAACTGGCTTCAAAATACGAACCCCGGATATCCTGGACGGAAAAGGAAAGGGGCAGGGAGGAAGGGCACTCGCCCTTTCGGGAGCGGCACAGTTTTTGGGTTTAGGGCTCTGCTCACGAAGCATAACAGGCCAGATAAAATCGCCCGGGCAAATCCCTGACGTACATCCCATCCACCATATTTTCTCCTTCTCTTTACAACTCCTCATTTAAAAAAACGTAACTTTCGTATCCCAAACAGCCGATGGTTCGTCAAATTATTGATCCCGAAAAAGGAACATATACAATGAGGATTTTTTTACCACTACTTCTCTCCTGCCTTCCTTCGATCCTATTTTGCCAGGTTAGTTTTACAGACTCCACCAACCGGCTGGAAATCAGTAATCAGAACAGTGGTTCACCCATGGGGGTGGCCGATATGAACAGCGACGGGCTGGACGATATTATCTGCCTGGACAGCAGGCACTTGCTTTACATCCATTACCAACTGCTGGACACCCCGGCTTTTCATACCGAATTCATTGCCGACCTGGTGGGCCCTAAATGGAGCCTCTGTGTGGCCGATGCCGACGCCAACGGGTTCAATGACATTTTTACCGGTGGCCTTTATGACGGCCTCTACCTGCTTAAGGCCAACAACAACGGTACCGGCTTCAATACAACCGTCCTGACAGATCCGTCCATTTTCCTTCAGGGCTCCAACTTCGCAGATATCGACAATGACAGCGACCCCGACATTTTTGCCTGCCACGACGAGGGCCTGAGCGTACCTTTCGCCAACGATGGATCAGGAAACTTCACCGCTGATTTCAACCTCATACTTCCCGAATCGACGATCCCCTCCGACAATTCGGGCAACTATGGTTCGGTATGGACGGACTATGACAACGATGGCGACCTCGACCTCTATATTTCCAAATGCCGCCAGGGGGTTGACAACCCCGTTGACGGCCGCCGCCTTAACCTGCTCTTCCAGAATGACGGCAACAACAATTATTCAGATGTTGCCACTCAGGCAAACCTTCAACCATTCGCCCAGTCCTGGGCCGCCGATTTTGGAGATATCGATAACGATGGCGACCTCGATTGTTTCATCATCAATCACGACATTAACAACACCCTGCACCGCAACAACGGCGATGGCACTTTTACGGACATCAGCCTTGCCAGCAACATCAACGCAGCCCTGAACGGCGCCGGACCGGGCCTGCAGGTGAAATTTGCCGATTTTGACAATGACGGCCTTGTTGACCTGCTCTTCACCTCCCTCGGCACCAGCCACGCTCTGCTGATCAACAATGGCAACAACACTTTTACCGCAGCCGCCAACCCTTTCCCCGAAGCCCCTACCCGCATTCACAGCGCTGCCGTCGGCGACCTCAACAACGACGGTTTCCTGGATGTGTATGCCGGTTTTGGCATGAGCTACAATCAATCCAGCGACAAAAGCGACCGCCTTTTCATTAATGACGGCAATGGCAACCACTACTTTAAAGCACGCCTTCGGGGCATTGAATCCAACATCAATGGAATTGGCGCCCGCCTGGAATTGTACGGAAGCTGGGGAAAACAGATCAGAGAGATCCGCAGCGGCGAAAGTTACGGCATCATGAATTCCTTTACCGCCCACTTTGGGCTGGGAAGCGCCACCAGTATTGACAGCCTCATCATCCGCTGGCCTTCCGGGAATCTGGATTTCCTGGTTAACCCTCCTGCCGATACCACCATTTTTATTGAAGAAGGCGACTTCTGCCTGCCTATTGCCAACTTCCAGTATTCCGGCCCTGGCCTTGCCCTTGACTTTACGGGTAGCGGTGATGCAGAGGTTACCGGCTGGCAATGGGATTTCGGCGACGGCCAAACGGGAAGTGGACAGGAAATCAGCCATACTTTCCCCGGCGAAGGCGTTTACACCGTTTGCCTCACTACCTCCGGCGGTTGCGGGCAGGCCGAGTATTGTACTCAGGTGGGGGTGAGCTGTATGAACCCGCTTGCGGGCTTCAATTATGGTGTCGATGGCCTTGATATATCTTTCGAAGACCAGTCTTTCGGCAACCCGACTCAATGGCTATGGGATTTCGGCGACGGCCAGGCCTCCTCTGAACAGAACCCGAACCACGGCTACGATACCATAGGAGTATATTTCGTCTGCCTTACGGCCAGCAATGAATGCAGCAACTCTACTTTCTGCGAATTTATCCAGGCGGAATGCGGCAGCGTCACCACCGCCTTCGACTTCGACGCCGACGGGCTCTCCGTGCAATTCATCGACTATTCCTCGGCCGGCACCAATGAATGGGAATGGGATTTTGGCGACGGCGCCTTTTCCTATGAAGAAAACCCCACCCATGATTTTCCCATGACCGGCTCCTACGAGGTCTGCCTCAACATCAGGGGCGTTTGCGGGCAGGGCCAATACTGCCGGATAATTGAGGTTTCCTGCCCTCCTCCGGAAGCCGCTTTTAACACCATTGACAATGAACTGGCCATCACCTTCGAAGACATTTCCACCAATATGCCAACGGCATGGTCCTGGGATTTCGGCGACGGCGGCAACTCCACCGAGGAAATGCCCGTGCACACCTATGCCGCACCGGGTACTTATACGGCCTGCCTGCTGGCCGGCAGCCCCTGCGGGCAGGACTCCATCTGCCAGGATATTATCGTAACCTGCAATGCCCCGCAGGCCGGTTTTACCTTTATCAATGATGAGCTTTCCGCAACTTTTACCGATACTTCCACCAACAACCCCACATCCCTGCTTTGGATCGTGGAAGGACAAGACAGCACAACCGGGCCAATCCTGGAATACGATTTTGACAGCCCCGGCAACTACGATATCTGCCTGCAGGCCGGCAGCATCTGCGGAATGACGGAAACCTGCCAAACCGTGGAGATCAACTGCGCCGTCCTCCAGCCCGGTTTTGATTACCAAACCGAGGGCCTGCGCCTTACCTTCACAGACACCTCAACAACAACGGCAACCTCCTGGGCGTGGGATTTCGGTGACGGGGCCTCCTCCAACCTGCAGGATCCCGTGCACGATTATGCCCTCCCCGGGGATTATGAAGTATGCCTGCAGATCAGTAATATCTGTGGGGAAACCAGTAGTATCTGCAGGATACTGAGCATCGACTGCGCCGCACCGGAGGCGGGCTTTTCCTATCAAACCAACATGCTGGCCATCTATCTGAGTGATACCAGCAGCAATGCGCCCACCCAATGGCTCTGGTCCTTCGGCGATGGCAATTCCTCCGCTCAGGAGAATCCCCAGCACATTTACAGCGGGCCGGGAACTTATGAGGTATGCGTGACAGCCATCAGCCCCTGTGGAAGCAGCCAGGCCTGCTCTATGGTAGTCATTGATTGCGCCGAGCCGGTGTCTGATTTTATGGTTGAAAGCAACGGGCTGGCCGTCAGCCTTACCGATAATTCCTTAAATTCTCCTACCCAATGGCTGTGGTCTTTCGGAGACAACAGCAACAGCACCGAACAGAACCCGCAGCATACCTACAGCGCACCGGGCAACTATGTCATCTGCCTGGTAACCACCAGTGTTTGCGGCACCGACCAGGGATGCCGGCAGGTTTCCATCAGCTGTATTGCCCCCCAGGCTTCCTTCAGCTTTACCGCCGACGGGCTGAGCCTCTCCTTCTCCGACCAGTCGGCCAACAATCCGGATGGATGGTTGTGGACTTTCGGAGACGGCGCCTCTTCCACCCAGGCCAGCCCGCAGCACAACTACACCAGCCCGGGCAGCTATCAGGTATGCCTCCAGGCCAGCAGCATCTGCGGGATGACCGAGATCTGCCAGACACTGGAAGTGAGCTGTGCAGCTCCCCAGCCCGCCTTTTCCTTCCAGGCAGATGAACTCAGCCTGGCTTTCACCGACCAGTCGGCCAACAACCCGGATGGATGGTTGTGGACTTTTGGAGATGGTTCCTCTTCCACCCAGGTAAACCTGCAGCACACTTACGCCGCCGGGCAGCTATCAGGTATGCCTCCAGGCCAGCAGTGTATGCGGCCAGAATACCTCCTGCCAGGTGGTCGAAGTGAGCTGCCCGCCGCCTCAGTCGGCCTTCGCTTTCTCAACCGATGGCCTAACCGTGTCTTTTTCCGATAATTCTCAGCCTGCCGCCGGGCTGTGGTCCTGGTCCTTCGGGGATGGCAGCACATCGGCGGCGGCCAACCCGCAGCATACCTACCCGAACCCGGGAACCTATACGGCATGCCTGGAGGTGAGCACCGTATGTGGCAGCACCCAATCCTGCCAAACCTTCTCTCTGAGCTGTTCGCCCCCCGTGGCCGCCTTCACTTTCACGGATAATCAGTTGTCGCTCAGTTTTACCGACGCGTCCACCAACAACCCCACTCAGTGGCTGTGGGATTTCGGAGATGGTAACGCCTCCACTCAGGCCAACCCGCAGCATACCTACGCTCTGCCGGGTAGTTATCAGGTTTGCCTCACTGCCAGCAGCGTCTGCGGCACGACCCAGTTCTGTCAGGACATCATGGTCAACTGCTTCGCTCCCCAGGCCAATTTTGCCTTCACAAGTGACGAACTGGAGCTGAGCTTCACAGACCTCTCCACCAATGGCCCTTCCACCTGGCTGTGGGCCTTTGGGGACGGCAACACCTCCACCGAACAAAACCCGACACACACCTTTGCCTTCCCGGGCAGTTATCTGATCTGCCTCTCGGTCAGCAGCCCCTGCGGCAATACCCAGCGCTGTGAGGTAATAGAAGTGAGCTGCCCGCCGCCCCAGGCCGGGTTCTCCTATTCTTCCGACGGCCAGATCCTGTCGTTCCAGAACGAATCCACCGGCGGGGCCGTCGCCTGGCTGTGGGCCTTCGGAGACGGGACATCTTCCACCCAGGCCAACCCGCAGCACATTTACAATGAACCCGGCATCTACGAGGTATGCCTCACTGCGAGCAACATCTGCGGCAACACTCAAAGGTGTTCGGAAATAATGGTCAATTGCGACCAACCCGTGGCAGCCTTTTCCTACACTATGCAGAACCTCACCGCTAACTTCATCGACGGTTCCGCCAACAGCCCCGGACAATGGTTCTGGGATTTCGGAGACGGCAATACCTCTACTTCGTCCGGCCCGCTCCATACTTTTGAAGCCCCCGGCATTTACGAGGTATGTCTCACCGTGGCCAACAACTGCGGCAGCGATACCCTCTGCCAGGAAGTGGAGATCATGACTACCGGCCTGAAAGGCGCCGGACAAGAGGAGCTGCTTTTGAACCTATCCCCCAACCCCACCTCGGGGATGGCCTTCCTTCAGGTGGAAGCGCCCGTAGCGGGAGAATATCAATGGGAGGTTTTCAACAGCCTGGGCCAGCGGGTGCAGGCGGGTACAGGCCAGTCCGGCCAGGTACAGGCCCTGGATATGGCGCCGCTGAGCGCCGGTGTGTATTGGGTGCAGGTGCGGATGGGGAAGTACCGGGGCGTAGTGAAGGTGGTGCGGGGGTAAAGAGGCTTGGGCGGTAATATTTTAACGTGAGATTTGGCCTGATTATCCTGTTTTTCTAGCAAGTTAAGCCAGATATAATATAGGTTGAGGTTGAGGTACGGGATTAGTGACAAAGCAAAACGGATAAAATATTCCTTCCCCGGTGTTCTCGAACTGAGCCTCAGCCTCAAACCTTACGTTATTTTAAGAAGCTGAGCCATCAGTACAATAACCGTACTTCCAGTTTTTGGCGACTTTTATCAGGCGTTTATCTGCTGTCACCAGGGTAGCATCCAATTGTTTTGCCAGTGCCAGGTAAAACCCATCATAAGCAGGGTTTTCCGATTTACACGCTAATCCCAGCGCTTCTTTCCAAAGGTTCCGAGGGAAAAAATATCTACAAGTTGAATAGCACCTCTGCCAGTTTTACAGCTTCTTTCAGGCTGGCTTCCTCAATATGGTGAAATTTCCAGGCCGTGTTAGCCGCTTCCGAGTAAAATAAATCAGGAGCAAAAACCTGAACCGCCGATTCTATAGGCGGCAGAAAATGACCTGAAGAGGGCGCCCCTGTCACAACGGCAAATGCTGCACTCACATCCAGGACTATTTTCATCGGCTATCTCTGTCTTCTCTGATCCAGGAAGTGACATCCACATTGGCCCATTTTTTCCATAAATGGGCCTCCCCTCGTATTTTGGCTAAAACTTTTTTCCTGCGCTCGCGAAAATCAAGTGGAATGTCCAGCCCTTTAGCCAGTGTAATGATCGCCTGCTGGCTCAGGCTCCTTCGTTCCCGTTCAGCTGCATTCTTTAACGCCTGGTAAATACTATCCGGCAGTTTTCTGATCTGAAGTGTTGGCATACATGCTAATTTTTCCAAAGGTACAAAAAAACTTCAATGCATGCAATCTGCATGCACTCTTGCTTCTCTTATTCTGCCTGCTGATCAATATCATTGCCCCGCTCTCCGGTTTCGAATAACTTTAAGGATTGATGCATACCAGAACGAACAAAAAAATACTGCTATGGCTACCAAAATACGCCGGGTGGACTACTTCTACGCCACCATTAAAGACCAGCCGGGACAAGCCTACCTGTTCCTTCAACAGCTGGCCGACCTGGGCATCAACCTGCTCGCCTTCACTGCCGTACCGGTCGGCCCCTACAGCACCCAGCTTTCCATTTTTCCGGAAAACGCCAAAAACCTGACCGACCTTGCCCGGCACGCCGGCCTAAAGATCGAAGGGCCGCATCACGCCATTCTGGTGCAGGGCAACGATGAGGTCGGCGCCCTTGCTGATGTACACAAACAGATCTATCAGGCGGGCGTCAATATTTACGCCTCCACCGGAATAGCTACGGATAAGGAGACTTACGGCTATCTGCTTTACATCCGCCCGGAAGCCTACGAGCGGGCAGCCCAGGCGCTGGGCTTGTAAGGGGCGCCTGAACAATTGTATTTTAATGTGAGGTTTGAGGTTGAGGCTAAGGTTGAGAATGAGATTGAGGGGCCAAGACTGGCCAACGAAGCAAAATGGATAAAATTTCCCTTTCCCCGGGCGCTCTCCGGCCTCAGTCTTGACCTCAACCTCAAACCTCACGTTAAATTAATTGTGTTCAGCCCTCACTCCTTCTGTGTTGAAACCTTCAGCTCGTCGGTACGGAAGGGAGCGGCGGGCAGGCCGGCCTCGTTGTAAAGGTCCAGTTCTCCGGGGTTGTCCGCCCAGGCGTAACGAACGTATTTGGGATCGGGCACGGCCTCGCTGAACACCAATACCGTATTGTCCTTGCTGATCTTTGCCTTGGCCGGGTGAAAAACGCCGTCGGCGCCGGCGACGGTAAAGCCCCGGAGCCATTCCAGCCCTTCGCGGCTGATGAGTTCCTGCCCGGTGTGATTAAAATAAAGGCGGATCTTATTGCCCTCAATTTGCGACGCCCGGTATATCGGGCCACTGTATTCGAGCTTTTCGCCATAAACGATGGCGCGGGCGGCCAGGGCCAGGCGGCGCCCCACCTCTTGTTTGTTGCGGGGGTGAATGTCATCAGCTTCGCCAATATCGATAGTCACGGCCATGCCCGTGTTGGGTTCCTTCAGCGCTTCAGTTTGTGATTCGCGCAGTTCCGCCCACAGGCTTTCCTCCGGTTTTTCCTTTTCTTTGCGAAAGTTGGCCAACTGCACGAACAGGAAGGGAAAATCCCCCAGCTTCCACTGTTTCCGCCAGTCATTGATCATCAGGCGGAAACGCTCCCGGTACCGGAAAGCAACCCTCTCGTTGCTTTCCCCCTGGTACCAGATGGCCCCCCGGATGCCGAGTGGGATGAGCGGATGGATCATGGCGTTAAAAAGTAAGGCAGGCAGGCTGTTGGGATACACTCCGGAAGGCCAGGGCGGAAGCTCCGAAAGGCCGATGGAAAAATACCATTCGCCCGCCAGTGGGATCGCCCTTTTTGCCGTCACGGCCTTCAACGCATCCGGCTCTCCATATATTCCGCCGCCACCGCCGGTGTCCACTACCCGAATGGTGATGGTATTTTTTTTTTTTTTTTGCACGTCGGCCGGCACAGTATAGGACCTGGCGCTGTTGTACTGGTTGATCATTCGCCCGACTTCTTTGCCGTTGACGTAGGTGATGTCACTGTCGTCTATAGGGCCAAGCTCCAGTTGTATCGGGCGGCCCAGTTCATTTGCATTTAAAGAAAAGGTGCGTTTAAACCAGACAACGCCATCCATGTCATCCAGGCCTGCCTCTTCCCAGAGCTGCGGCAACTTCATGGTTTTCCAGCCGCTCCAGTCGTAACCTTCTTTGTACCACATCTCTTCCAGCCCTTTATCCTGTTCGTCGATGGCCCTTTCCCAGGCGGCCTGTTCGACACGGGAGCGTTCCATCATGGAGTCGAAGTCTATCTCCTTAAGGCTCCGGGCCACTTCTCCCAGCTGTGGGTCATCGGCAAGGGCTTTAGAGCTCGTCCAGGTTTCCACCACGGTGCCGCCCCAACTGGCGTCAATCAGGCCAATCGGAACGCCCAGGTGCTCCTGCATACTACCAGTAAAATAGCCGATTACGAAAAGGAAGCTGCCGTTTCGGGGCGGCAGGACTCCCACTGCGCCGGCAGGGTGTTTTCGAGCGGGCGGGTATTCATATCCCGAGGCACGGTAAACAAACGGATCTGAGGGTGGCTGGCGGCAGCTGTCTCCTGTGCCCCATCATTGGCCGAGCTCAGGGGCCATTCCATGTTCGACTGTCCGGAGCAGAGCCACACTTCTCCCACAAGTACATCCTCCAGAATTTTAGCGCCGGACATCCCTCTTACTTCCATTTTGTATGGGCCACCGGCTTTCAGGGCCGGAAGGGCAACCTCCCAGGCCCCGTCATCGTCTGTCCTGGCCACGGCGGTATTGCCGGCCAACTTCACGCTAATGGTTTCATCGGGCCCCGACCAGCCCCAAACCCTGATAGGCTGATCCCGCTGCAGGACCATGTGGCTGGAGAAGAAATGAGGAAGGGATAGCCCGGTTCCGCCATGCTGGCTGAAGGCCGGCTGAAAGAAACAGGCAACTAAAAAACAGAAAACGGAGGCAGATCGGAGAAAGGAATACATGCGGATGTTTTTGTTTTGAACATAATTTACCGGAAATATAGGGAAATGAGGCCACTATTTAACTAATTTCCCCAGCGCCTCCACCAGCCAGTTCTTATTGGCGACGGCCCGGGCCGAATCGGCCTCGGAACGAAGGGCGCCCATGCGTTTGGAGAGGGTTGCCCTTCGCAGGCCGGGAGCTTCCAGCCGCAGTTCGTATATCTTTCTGGCCAGGATCAGGAAGTTGGCATTGGCCTGCTTTCGGTAGTCGGAGATCTCCCGGTTGCGGAGGAGGTACTTCCGGAAGGCTTCGACCAGCGCGAAAAAGGCTTCCGGCTCGTCGAGTTCGTAATAGCTTTTCAGCTGGATGATCTTGGCCCCCAGGTGGTAAGAAGTATCAGTGAATTCCACATCCTGAAGTTGCAGCAGCGCATTTTTATAATCGGCACGTGCATAGTAAAGAGCGGCCCGGTTGTAAGCCACTGCATTAGGGCGGCCTTCCTCCGGCAGAAAGGCCTGATAGCGCTCGATGAAACCTTCCGTCCACTGGTAAGCTCCGGTCCGGATAGCAGTGGTGACGATGTTCTTGAAGGACCATTCCGAGAGCTGCCCGTGGACCAACAGGAGTTCCCGTTCCAACATCAGCCGGTATAAGAGGAACACCTCCTCGTAATAAGTTCCTATTCCGGAATTGATCTGCCGGATGCAGTGATTGAGCGCATAGTGGTACAGCGTGCGCAGTTCATCAGCGGTGATGACCTCCGGTTGTTCCTTCAGAAGAGCTTTCAGCCCGAAATAGTGGCTTTCCTCCTCCGGATGTTCAAGCATCTGCAGCGCCTGGTAATAGAGCTTCAGGGCAGGCTGTTCATTCAGCACCGGGCTTTCATGATAAATCCGGCGCACCTCACTCAGAAAATGGCACTCATACCCGGCGTTGATCACCGCATTGCGGCTGGCCATATCACAGGCGATACGCAATTTGTTGCACCAGTAGTAAAGGTCCAGAGCATCGTTTTCCTGTTGAAGGTAGGCGGTAAAACGGCGCTGTCGGCGATTGAGCTCGTACAGGTCCAGTTGTTGTTCGATAAGGGACCGCTGCAGGAAATATTCATAACTGCGGCCCGGCTGCCGGCCCAGCAACTGGCGGGCTCGGCGGGCATTGCGCTGTACGTGTTTATCGGCATCCCGCTCCAGCAGTTCTACGATGAGCAGGCGCCGCTCCAGTACGGGTTGCTGCTCATATTGAAGGTAGGCAAGATAACCATATAATAACTGCAGCAGGCTGCTGATAAAGTTGTCGAGGCGGGCGTTGTTGTAGGGTTTGCCAGGGAAAAGGACAGCCCAGGCAGCCTTCCGGCTCATCTGTTCATCGGCAAAGGCCGGAGCAAACTCCTGCAGCCATCCATACAGCGCCACCACTTTCTCATGCCGGTTAAAAAAAGGGGACCGGACGTAGTGGCCAAACCGGGTGCGCTCCCGGGTACTGAGGGTGCGGAGCAGGTGGATGAGGCTGGTGTTTTGCATGGGTGTTGGATGGTTAGATAGTTAG
>JACJYA010000027.1 GCA_020636315.1 Lewinellaceae bacterium | reverse complement strand
CCTTCTTACCTTCTTACATTCTGCAAGAAAAACGCCGCAGAAAATAATTTCTCTTTTCCTCTACAATTTTCCCCTTCCACCAGGGTAACCTCTGCATCCCTACCCACATATATAGGGCAGCGACAGCCCGATATATAAACTACGTATGCAGGAGCATATATGGTAAAAACAGGCCTCATTTTCTGAAGTGCTGTGCTATATATCGGTACGATATATCTGAAACCTATGCGAATCAGGGCCATTACCTTACCGTTTGATGGGGACGGGGCTGCTGAAGGTTTAATTGAAGCCCTCACGAAGCAGGAGAAAAGAGTTTCTTCAAAATGGAAACCAAACGGCTGGAAAAATCCTTAAATTAGTAGCGTTTTGTAACGAACATCCTCAAGATGAGCACAGCACAATTAAAAGAAGCGCTGCATCAGCATATCGAAGAGGCGGATGAAAACCTGCTGAAGGCTTTGTATGCCTTTATGCAAGCTTATTCCATTGAGGGAGAAGATCTGGTGATCCCCAAGAAGATCCTGGACGCCATCAAACTTCCCCCGGAGGAATTGAAGGTTGAAATTGCCGTATATCTCTACGATAAGGAAAAACTGTCCATGGGTCAGGCAAAAAGGCTGGCCGGGTTGGATCAACTGGCTTTCCAGAAAGAACTGGCTAAGCGGGATGTATATATCCATTTCTCGATAGAAGAACTGGAGGACGATCTTGAAACGCTACGCAACCTATGATCGTCATCAGCGATACTGGCCCGGTTACTAACCTTTTCCCGGACACCCCCTCTACACAGGCAAGAAAGCCAGGAACCAACCAATTGGGGAATTGTTGAGATAAAGGGGTGAGTGAGAACTAAAAGTACTATTTTAGCATTTCACCAAGAAAAGAGTTGGCCAATGGTAAACTGGAGAGAACATATTCATTCGGATGAGAAGATATTGCTCGGTAAACCAGTAATCAGGGGTACCAGGATATCGGTAGAATTTATTCTGGAAAGGCTGGCTAATGGATGGACGGAGCAAGAAATCCTGGAGAATTACCCAAGGTTGACTAAAGATGCTTTATACGCTGTGTTCGCCTATACCTACGAATGCATGAAGGATGGAATGCTGTATATCCCAAAAGTGACCAGAGCCTAGCCCGATGAAGTTATTGGCCAATGAGAACTTCCCACTGAAAAGTTTTAAGTCCCTCCAGGAAAAAGGCTATGACATCAAACATATAGGCCTTGAATTACCGAGTATCACTGACGAGGAGGTCATGACAATAGCCATTGAGGAAGGCCGCATCATCCTTACTTTTGATAGCGATTAAGGGGAATTGGTCTTCAAATATGGATATAGACCTGAGGGGGTGATCTATTTCAGATGGAAAGAGTTCACACCTGGTTATCCTGCTGATTATCTGCATGAAATTTTTGAAGTGGGCCAGATCCAGTTCGCCGGCCTGTTCACTGTGATCGACGAAGGCCAGATCCGGCAACGGAAAATAGCAGGTTGAATATATTGCTATGGCATTTTTGGTGAAGAAAATTGGTCATAGAAATCCGGTAAACTGGCGTACATGCTGCCCCAAACAAAAGTCCAATTTACCAACCGTTCGTTGCACCACTCAGCCCATTTCCCGTGGGGGCGACGGAAAACGCGCCCTATTCCCCCACCGCCCTTCCAAACGCCTCCACACCCCCCACCACCGGCAAGGTAATGCTCGTTGCGTCCAGATCCACCGTCAGCTCCGTGCCCGGGCCCGGCCAGAGGGTGAAATCCCGGTCGCTGGAGAAGATCATCAGGCCGATCTGCTGGCCGGCAGGGATGGACTGTTTACCTGGGGTGCAATTCGAAAGTTAAGTGCGCCAAAACTTGCTTTCTAATTGTAGTGTTTTTATTTTGATTTTGAATGAAAACTCAAAAATTTTCCTTCCATGAAACTGCATTTGCCAGACGAGATTATCCGTCCTCTCAATCTTAGCGCAGATGAATTACGTACAGAGCTTGCCATTGCTCTCTACGCTGCCAAAAAGATCTCTTTTGGCAAAGCACGCAAGCTTGCCAATATGGATTGGTATACCTTTCGCCAGATCTTGGATGAACGTAGCATTCCCTCCCATTATGATGAGGAAGACTTTAAACAGGATCTGGAAACACTGTCCCATTTGCCGAAATCATGATTGTTATCAGCGATACGTCGCCAATCAGCAGCCTTTTTCTAACCAATCAAGTTGATTTGCTGCCAAAAATTTTTGGCAGGGTTATTATTCCCCAGGAAGTATTCTCAGAATTACTTATCCTGGAAACGGATTTCGGCCACGATCTTTCAGCATTAAAAACAGCATCTTGGCTGGAAGTTCTCCAGGTTAAGGATTTAAGGGCAGTTAATCGCTTAAAGGAGATGCTTGATGATGGAGAATCGGAAGCCATAATCCTGGCGAAGGAGCTCCAGGCAGACTATCTCCTTATTGACGAGCACGAGGGCAGGCAAATTGCCGCCTCCGAAGGATTGCAAATTATAGGCGTCTTAGGAGTGCTTATTCAAGCTAAAGCCAACGGCTTCATTCCCTTAGTTAAACCAGTAATGGACGACTTACAAAACATAGCAAAATTTCGGATTAGTGAAAAACTATATGGCCTCGTTCTGGCTCAAGTTGGAGAGTAAGATGAAATAAGCATAGAGCTTTGACGAACTACTTCACTCCCCCACCGCCTTTCCAAACGCCTCCACACCCCCCACCACCGGCAAGGTAATGCTCGTTGCGTCCAGATCTACCGTCAGTTCCGTGCCCGGGTCCGGCCAGAGGGTGAAATCCCGGTCGCTGGAGAAGATCATCAGGCCGATCTGCTGGCCGGCGGGGATCACCTGGTCATCGGGCTGCAGCTCGAACGTCATTTCGTAGAACTTCCCCGGTTCCAGCGGCTCGCTTTCGGTCAGGGAACGGTAGTTCTGGGGGTCCGCCCAGCCGCGGGTGATGATGTTGTCGGTAATACTGGCGCCCCGGCCTTCTTCCCAGGGCAGGGCTACGAGCCATACAGAGAGGTTGGTACCGCCGGTTTGCTGCTCGCCAGCCGGATGGTGATGCTGGGTTTGCCGGAAATATGCACCGCTTCCGTCAGTTCAGGCGTGAGATATATCAGCCGGTGGTTGGTGAAATTCTGCTTTGGTAAGGGTACCGATCCTGAAAAAGGAAAAATTGTCCACCAGGGTTTCTGTGCCCTGCCCGGAGGCCTGTTGAGCGCTCAGGCTTCCTCTGCCCGGAGCGCCGGCCTCGAGGTTCAGTTGCACCGGGGCCGCGTCGGGGTTAGGATAATCTTCATAGGGTGTGGGATGATCCTTGTCGTCTCCCTCGCGGACGATCCAGGCGCGGGGGCCTTCTTCTACGCCATTATCTATTCCATGCAGATAATGGGTAAACCAGCGGTTCATCATGCTCAGGGGCGGAGGGCCGCCGTGGCCGCCCTGATGGTAATAAATATGGGCGGGGATGCCTTTGGCCCTGGCGGCTTCGTAGATCCGGTAGCTGTGTTCGGGCATGACGTTCCAGTCGTTGAAGCCGTGCGACATCAGCAGGGCTGCCTTCATGGGTTTCATGTCGTTGAGGTAATCGCGGGAGGCCCAGAATTTATTGTAATCGCCGGTGATGCGGTCCATACCTTCGGCCATTTCCTTATCTCTTACAGTAGCGTTGTGGTAGGCTCGTTTGGACTCGTCCCCGCTGTGGATGAAGTCGTAAAGCACATCTATATCTTCCCCCAGGTAACCGCCGGGATGGCGGATCAGCCCGTTGGAGCGGTAGTAATGGTAATAGGAGGTGTTGGGTGCAATGGGAATAATGGCTTCCAGCCCTTCAACTCCCGTGGTGGCGGCGGCGAGGGGGAGGGTGCCGTTGTAGGAAGTGCCCGTCATGCCCACCTTGCCGGTTGACCAGTAAGCCTCCACCTCTTCATTTCCATCGGGAGAGGTATAACCCGGAATGCGCCCGCACAGCCAGTCGATCACGGCTTTGGGCGCCAGCGATTCGTTGTCTCCTCCCACCGTTGGCGCTCCCTGCGACAAACCGGTGCCGGGCGAGGAGGAATGTACGACGATGTACCCCTGGGCACCCAGGTTTTGATGTGGGAGTTCGAAATGATGGGGCGCTCCCCAACCCGTTTCACTTCCGGGTGGGTGCGGGGCGGCGGCACAGCGCCCAACTCATGCCTTACGTTCCAGAACAGGCCTTCTACATCAGGCGCCGTTCCGGCAAAATAGGGGCTCGATACGTAGATCACCGGGAGTTTGAGCCCTTCCGTTTCCGTCTGGTAAGGCCGGGTGACGCTCACGTGCATGCGGTCCGGCTTTCCGTCGCCGTCCGTGTCAAAGGTAGTTTCGACCCACAGGTCGTGGCGGATCCATTTATCCGGAGTATCGAAGGCCGGGACCACCTGAGCTTCCCCGTCTTTGAAGATGGGGGTGGCCTTCGCCGCTACTTCGGGCTGTGAAAAAACAGGCAGTGTGGTTATTGCCAGGATGGCGCTGAACAGCGTGGTGCGTTTTAGCAGGGTTGGTTTAAAAATCATGGTATGAGCCTTTCGGAAATTTACGCAAGTTAAAAAATCATCCGGTTATCGGCCAGCTCTACGTTTATAATCAAGCTTTCATCAAAATTTTAGAAACCAGAACTAAATACTTATCTTTAGCGTTAGTAACTCGACGCGTTATTATGATCAAGAGCTTTGGAGATAAAGAAACCGAAAAGATCTGGAATGGAGTTTACTCTAAAAAGTTTCCGGAGAACATACAGCCTATTGCAAGAAGAAAATTGAGAATGATAAATAGCGCACAGGACATTAATGACCTTAGAATTCCCCCGGGAAACAGATTGGAAAAGTTGAAAGGTAAACTAAAAGATTTTTGGAGTATTCGCATTAACAATCAATGGAGGATCATCTTCAAATGGATAGAAAACAATGCTTATAGTGTTCAATTAATCGACTATCATTAACAGTAGAATGAAAAAATTACCAAACATACACCCGGGAGAAGTTTTGTTGGAAGAATTCCTGATTCCAATGCAAATAAGTCAATATAAATTGGCAAAGGACCTGAAAATACCTCAGACAAGAATCAGTGAAATAGTGAAACGAAATAGAAGGATCACTGCTGATACCGCATTGAGGTTAAGCAGGTATTTTGGCACTACGGCAAAGTTTTGGCTCGGGCTCCAGGATGATTACGACCTTGAAGAATACGAAAATAAACTGGCGGAAGAGTTAAATGAAATTCCGAAAGCAGATAGAAACGCGGCCTGATCAGTTACGGCACAATACCCGCTTCCACTTTTTTCCCCTCCGGCGCAAACCGCTCCCACTCCAACGGAAAGCCTACCCCCTGCATCCTCAGTGACTGTACGCGGTAAAGATAGGCCGCACCCTGCATGATCTGCTCCGCTACATCGGCCGCCCGGCGGTTATCGTATTGCTCCAGGTAAGTTCCTTTCACCCAGTCGTTGAAGGCGCCCATGGCCGGTCCGCACCAGATCTGGTAATCCTGGGCGCGGCCCTGGGCGCCGGCATTGTACATTCAGTTGGAGGTTGGAGAATACCAGATACCAGCGGAAGATCAGGCCCATCTTGCGGTGGGGGTTACCCTCAGCCCGTTCGATCTGCTCGGGGTCCCGGCTGCGGAAGAACTCGATGCAATCCTGCCAGACCTCTTCCAGGGGGCGCTGGAAGACCTGTTTTTCCATTTTCAGCCGCTCTTCTTCCGGGATCTCATCAATGGACCTGTAGCGGAGATAGTACTCGTACAGTTTCTTACCAAACCGAAGAGGGTGCCCCTTTTCAGCACCTGCAACTCCACGCCCATTTCAAACATGTCGGAAGCCGGGGCCATCATGACGTCAGTGGAGGCCACGGTGGCCAGCAGTTTGCGTACGTGTTCCGAGGTGCCTGCCTCCACGCAGGCCTGGTTGACGGAGCCGGTGGCCACATAGGCAGCCCCCATCATATATGCCGCCAGGGCGGAGGCAGGCGTAGAAATGCCGCCCGCCGCCCCAACGCGGATCTTATGCTCAAACTGATGCTGCTCCTGCAACTCATCTCTAAGTTGAATGATGGACGGCAGCAGGGCGACCAGCGGCCGGTTGTCGGTATGGCCCCCCGAATCGGCCTCGACGGTGATGTCGTCAGCCATGGGGACGCGGGCCGCCAGCGCCGCCTGCAGAGGTGTTATCTTGCCTTTTTCCAGCAACAATTTCAGAAAACGCTCGGGAGCAGGCTGCATAAAATGGGCCGCCACTTCTTTTCGCGATATCTTGGCGATGACCTTATTGTTGATCAACACTTTGCCGTCCGTTCCCTCATTCAACCCCGCCACCCGGTAATGCACGATATGCTCGGTCAGGGCCAGAAAAGCGGAAGCTTCCACCAGATGGACGCCTTTTTCCAGGTAGAGTTTCACCGCGCCGGCTTCCAGCGCTTCCTCGTTCGGGCTGTGGATGAGGTTGAACGCATAGGTTTGATGAGGCAGCTCTGCCTGTATCTTCTCTATGGCCTGCAATACCCGGGACGGCACCAGCCCGGCAGCGCCGAAAGAACCGAGCAGGCCGGCCTTGCCTATGGCGATAACCAGTTCTTCGGAAGCGATGCCATTGGCCATGGCGCCGGTCTTGTAGGCGTATTTCAGGTTGTAATCCCTGCGGAAATCAGGATCGCCCAATTGGGAGGGAGGCAGCGCGCTGGCCATGGCCAGCAACTGCAGCCCTTTTCCGTCAGTGGCCAGTTCGCCTTCGGTGCTGATGCCGATACGGCCGCGAAAGTCCTGAACGACGAAACAGGGCAGCTCCGTCCTTGCCAGTTTCTCCCGGATGCCGGTTGCGTCAAAGGCGACGGACCGGGGGGATCCTTTCCAGTAGAGATTGCCAGGTGTGTTGTGGTATTCCAGTTCCATGATCGTTTGTAAAAAGTGTCAAAAATCAAAAATCACACATCCCAAATCACACATCTCAAATCCTCAGCTCTCTTCAATAGCTAACGCCAGATCCGTCACCTGATAGATCCTCATCCTACCATTCCACAGGTAGGCGTCGGCAATGATGGCCAGTTGTTCTCCTCGTTGCTCAATGGTTTTGATATGTACTTCCAGGTGCATTTCCTTCACGTTCTGAAGGATCTGGCCCCGGTACTTCCAAACCGTCTTGTGGTTCGGCAGCTGGACAAACTTCGGAGAATTGAAACCCTTGCCCAGATCCTGCTGAAGCGCAAAAACCTGCATGGCCTGCAGGATGGCCTCCACACCCAGCGAGCCGGGCATTACGGGGTCCTGATAGAAATGGCAGGTGAAGAACCAGTCGTAGGGTTTCATATAGCGGGTGGCGTGGATATAGCCCTTGCCATACTGCCCCTGGTTTTTGGCAATGATCAGCTTATCCAGCAGGTTCAGCTGATCTTCCCCCAGGCGATAGTGGGGTTGATCGGCGGGAGCTCTGAACAGCTTCATTTTGCCGTACAAAGAGTCCAGCTTTACCTGCATATAGTCTTTTGGCAGAAGCTTTTCTGTTTCAAACCAGGGCGAGATCTCCCTGCCGTTGTCCAACCCTACCTGAGAAGCCAGGGCCTCGCCGGGGAAGAACCCGAAGGACGATTTCCCTTTATAGAATACATGGCCGTCCACCGACAGCTCGAAGGTGTAGTTCTGGAGGATGGTTCCGCCCAGGGCTACCGAAGAAACCAGCACTGCCTTATTGGTGATCGTCTTGCCCCGGAAGTCGGCGCCGTTGGGAAGGCCGAGCAGCTCTCCATCTCCGTCCAGGTTGCGGAAGAATAGGTTCTTATCCGGAAACTGAAGGGTGCTGCCCTGATAGGCTCCCAGCAGGCCGCAGGGTTGCAGAGCGATCTCCATCAGGATGGAGTAGGGCATGGTGTTGGCCGAGTTTTGCCGGTAATACCAGGCATCAGCCGGCACGTCATACTCGGCAAGAATGGTGGAAGGCCTGGAAAAATCGAAGCGTTCACCATCAATTTTCAAGACCCTGGAGATCAGCTGCAGGTCCGTATTGGGCTGCCGGGAGACCGTTCGGCCGTCGTAAACGGCAAATTCCGGCCCGAAGCATTTCGACAGGTCGTCCAGGGCAAAAGTGGTGATGTCTTTTTCGTTCAGCAGCGCACCTTCCGAGCGGGGCGAAACCTTCACCCCGGGTGTTTGTTCCAGGTACCGCGGGTTCGACTTTTCCCTCAGCTGCAGGCCCAGGTTCTCAAAATGTACGGTCACGACTCCTTCAGAGATGATCTCCAGGTCGCCGATGACATAGGGGTTGGGGATCAGCCCGATCTCCTTGATCTCCAGCTTGTAAACGAGTTTGGTATCTTTTGTCGTCACCTGCTTGCGGCAGCGCACCTTCTGGGGCAGGTCGAAAACAGGCTGGTAGCGGGCATCTTTGGTCAGCCGCTGCAGGCCCAGCATGAGCATAAAGAATCGCAGCAGGTTGCCGCCGCCTTCGGCCTGCAGGGAGCCGGCCAGCACCTCGTCGTCCCGGAAGTGGCAGGGGAAATACCAGTCGTCCGGGTGCAGGTCTTTCTCGGCAACGATATACCCCAGGCCATAGGCCCCGCCCGTCAGGTCAACCGAAGTGATGCGGTCGATCATCAGGATCTTTTCGGGCGGCAGGCAGAGAGAGGGATTGCGGCCGTTGGAGTAATAGGATTCATCTTCAAAGCACTTCTCCATATCGCCATTGATGAGGTGGCGCAGATCTTCCTTTGAGAAGGAAGTTTTGTGCGTCTTCAGCAAGGGGGTAAAGTGCTTCTTTGGAGCCGTCCGCCTGGCTTCCAGTTCGGTTTCGGTATAAACGACGCCGTGGCCCTCCTCCAGTTGCTCGTCGGTGAAGAAACCGGCGCAGCCTCCATCCATTTTCAGCACCAGCCGATCCTGAACGTAGCAGCGGTAGCTGAAAAAGAACAGCAGGTTGTCTCCGTTGCGGACGAAGGAATTGATGGAGATGTCATAGCGCAGGGTCTGCCCCTCGAAAGGCAGGTCATCGACAAAAGTGAGGGTGCAGTCGAGCAGGCGGTAAACGAGATCGCCCTTGTTCTGGAAATCGATGCCCAGGTAGGAGATGAGCAGCAGGTCGCACTGCCCGGATTCTACCGACACGGCCCAGGGGATCTGCCGGTCGGTCGTGAACCAGGCATTATAGGGAATGTCGTACTCCGTCTGCATGGTGGAGGGTTTGTATTCCCCCATTTTGGCGTTCAACCCGGTTACCCGGCTCACCAAAAGGTAGGGGTGCATGGGCAGCATCACCCGCCGCCGGTAGGTGTCGATGGCGGCATATTCCGGCCCGAATACATTGGCGATACTGCCGGTGGCAAATTCCTCCAGGTCTTCCTGCGAGAAGATGATGGTTTTGCCTTTGAGCTGCTCGCCCGATTCATAGTCCTGCAGCCGCAGGCCGTTTTCGCCTAAGCGCTCCTGCCGGGCCGTTGGCCGGGCCGTCATTGCTTCCGTTCTGCTCTCCATAATGGAAGTGGGTTCATGTGAGTATTTTGAAATGGAATGGCTTTCTTCTTCTCCGGCAGCCAGGGCGAGGGCAACGGCTTTCTTCTTTGCCTTTCGCCTTTTGATGGTTGCAAATTGCTTTCGGTTCTCTTCACTAAGTATGAGGTCGAAGATGCGTGCTCCGCCGGGGATGATCTTTTTGGTGAACCTCCTGGCCTTTTGTTCTTCTTTGGCGGGCGAATAGAGCATGGAAAGGTCCAGCTCTACTCCGTGGCTTGCCAGTTGGGCCAGCAGCTCCAGGATCGATTGCGCATCCGGCTTGCCCTTTTGGTTGATGGCCACCGCCAGGTGTTCTTCGCCTTTCAGGATCTCTTTTATCCATCCGGTGCAGGTGGCGTTGGCGCCCAGCTCGATGAAAATGCGGGCGCCGGCCTCATAAACGGTTCTGACGGTTTTTGGGAAGTCCACCTGTCGGCAGCAAACTGCAGTCGAATTTTCGGCAACTTTCAGGCTGTCGAGTTCTATTTCCGACTGGGTGATGCTGGAATAGAAATCAATGGCCGGTTTCTGCGGTAGCTGAAAATGGTGCATCTTCAGCAGGCCCTCCCGCTCTTTCTCACAGAAATCGTGGTGGATGATGTTCTGGAAGGGAATGGGGATGGTTTGGCAATTGAGCTGTTCGGCGATGGCCCGGCAGGCGTCTTTATCGCCGGAAATGACCACTTCATTTTCTGTGTTGATGAAAGTCAGGAAAGCCTTGTCCTTTTCTTTAACCAACCGTTCTACTTCTTCGCGCGGCGCCAGCAACACAAGGCTTACCCAGCGGTTTTTTGCTTCTTCTGTGGTGATGCCCCAGTGTTCGGCCAATAGCTCCAGGTTGCCCGCGAAGCGGTTTTTGAAAATGGGAGACTCCTGAAATTCTTTCGTTTCGTCGGCACTCCATATTCCAAGCGAATACCACATGCTGCTGCACTCCCCCATGCTGTAGCCAAAGGCTACCTCCGGCTCTATCCTGAAAAACGCCCTGAGAATATGCGTATATGCGGTCGAGAAGAATACCCCAATGGACATCATGGCGATAGCATCCTGATAAATGTTTTTCGGGCTTTCTCCGGAACGGATCTTTTTCGGGAAGAGATAATCTGGCCAGATGTATTCGTCCAGCCCGGGCAGCATCTTCTCGAAATGAGGGAAAAGCTGCGGAAACAACTGGAACAGGTCCTGCCCGAGGTGCGTATAGGCGGTGGAAGAACCAGGATATACAAAAGCTACCTTGCCTTTACCGCCAAGCGGCCTGGGGGTGAAATAGCTGCCCCCGGGGGTCTTGAGCACCTTCTGTTCCGATATGGCACTTTCAATGCTCTTCTGAAAGAACCGAACGTCCTGCAACAGCCCTTTTTTATGGTTGGCGATCAGCGCAATGCAGTAGGGGCGGGCTTTTGCTTTGTCGTTGTGGTGGAATTGAGCCGCGATCTCTTCCAGGGCGGCAGGGCTTTCGGCGGCGATCTCCAGGGCGGAAAGTTGTTGTTTTAATTCCTTTGCCGACTGCCCTTTCAGCAGGAAGAGCTGTGGGGCGTTTTTCTGCAGAAAAGCAGGTTGGGAATTAAAACTTTGGGCAGCTTCGGAAAGTTGAAGCTGAATGCCGCCCGTACCGTTCACCGCGGCCCGGCGTTTTTCCTGCCCTTTTTCCAGTATCCAGGGGCGGGATCTCTCCGGGAAATAGTAGCCGCTGTTTTCAAAAGCAGCTGTATCCTTCGGGCCTGTCCAGTTGGGAATGCCGGGAATAAAGCGGTGGTGCAGGCAGAGTGCCGTTTTGATCAGCCCGGCAATGCCGGAGGCCGCATAGGTGTGGCCGATGTTCGCCTTGATGCTGCCCAGAGCGGTTGGGGCCTGTGGTAGTTGTTCAAGCAGTTGCTTCCGTTCTGCCTCATCTTCACGGTTGATACCGGTTGCGGCAAGTTCCAGATATCCTCCCTCCGGGAGTTGCCGGGCTTTCCCAATGCCCTCGATCACGGCATATATCTGATCTTCTCCGGCATCTGAAAGTTTCTTCAAAACCACTGCTCCGGCGCCCTCGCCCACCAGCCATCCCTGTTCCTGTTCGTTGAGGGAAAGGCTGGGGCTGTTGGCTGGGTTAGCCTTATGCATTTTATTTCTCAGCAGGACGTTCTCCAGCCCGCCGGAAAAATCCACTCCTCCGACCACTACGGCTTCTACTTCCCCAAAGGACAGCAGGTTCTGAGCTATCTCCAGGGCTTTGAAAACGGAATTTTCTCCACAGGAAACGGTAAAGGCCGGCCCGGAAAAGTCCCAGAGGGAAGCCACCCGGCTGGCCATGATGTTGCCCACAAAGCTGGTGTGCTGGCTGGGCGTCTGGGAACCTTCCCGGTAATAGACGCTGTTTTGCACAGCTCTTCCAGGCATTCTGTTTGTTCCTCATCAAGCACTATTTCGCTCTTCTTCAGCGCCTCTTTGATCTGCCAGCTGACATCCCAGCAGGCCAGGTAGTGGTGGATACCAGCTCCGATTCCATGGCGATCAGGACGGCGACGTTCCGGCTTTCCTCCAGCCCGGCGTCTTTGAGTGCGTTATTTAGTACTTTCAGGATCAGCGCCTGCTGAGGCTCCAGTGTTTCGGCCTCTTTGGGCTGTATCTTATAGCGCAGCAGGTCTATCTCAAAATCTTCGATATAGGCGCCTTTGGGGGCCTTGCCGTCGGGAAAGCCATAGGCCTGCAGCAATTCTTTATGTTCATCGAAACCTTTCCAGCGCCCTTTCGGCAGATACCGGAAGTGTTGCCTGCTATGATAAATGGCAGAATAAAATTATCCAATCCCACACAATCGCCGAAATGGGCGTCCATGCCGATGATAGTACCATGGGTTGCAGGGGTACGGGCTGCCAGGCAGCTGCATTGGCGTGTTCCGGTACCAGTAGTTCTGTACCACCATGTGGGCATTTGTCCCTCCGAATCCGAAGGAGTTGATGCCAGCCTGTTTGTGCGGGTGGTTCCAGGCCGTCGGTTCCAGGATCATTTGCTCCCGGCTGATCCAGCCATTATTGGAGGTGAGTACTCTTTCAGGTTGATGTTGGGAGGAATGGTGTTCCGCTGCATGGACAGCAACACCTTCAGCAAGTAACCGGTCATACCGGCGGCGGTGAGCAGGTGGGTATATTGATTTCACGGAGCCCAGCCGTGGTAAAGGCCTGGTGTTCGGCAAAGAAATCGGCTATGGAGTTCATTTCCGTCAGGTCTCCCAGGGGAGTGCCGGTGGCGTGGCATTCCAGGTAGGAAGTTTCCTCCGGGGTATGTCGTTGCCATAATAGGCGCGCTCGAAGGCGAGGCGCTGCCCTTTGGGGTGGGGGCTGAGCAGGAACTTGCCCCGCCCGTCGTTCGACAGCCCTATGCCACCGATGACTACCAGGATATTGTCTCCGTCCCGCTCGGCATCCTCCAGCCGTTTGAGCACTACCATGCCGGCCTTCCGAGGAAACCAGCCCGGCGGAGCCTTTGTCGAGCGGAACGAATTTGTCATCCGCTCCGGCGTAGGCGTGGAAAATGGAGAAGCCCATGTGGATGAACAACTGGTCGGAAGCGCAGACAGCGCCCGCCAGCATCATATCGGCCTTGCCGGTGAGCAGTTCGTCGCAGTACCAGCTTGATGGCGTAAAGAGAAGTGGCGCAGGCGGCATCGAGGGTGTAATGGCCGCCGCCCAGCCCCAGCGCTTCGCTTACCATCCCGAGACCGTCCAGTCGAGGACGGTATTCTTCGGGATGTCTTTCTTTGAAGAAGGGATATCGAGCTTTTCGCCCCGAAGGAGCTCCGGCAGCGCCGCCCCCATAGTTTGGGTATAAATGCCGGTACCAGCAGCCGGTGAGATGATCCGGTGGGGAAAGACAGGTTGCCGAGAATGAGGCCGCAACGCTCCAGGCTTTCTTTATCATTGAAATAACCAGCCTCCTGCAAGGCCTCCCGGGCGACATACAGGGGCCACTGATACAGTTTGTCCTGACGGGCCAGCAGCTCCGGAGGCAGTTCGTAGCCACTCGGGTCGAATTCGAACCCCCGGATGTAGCCGCCGCGCAGAGAGTAGCATTTATCGACCACTCCTTTGCCCGGCTGGAAGAATATTTTCGGATCGACGCCGAAATCCTCTTCCGTGGCCAGGCCGGTAAGGTCTCTGCCCTGCATCAGGTTGTCCCAGAATTCCTCCGAAGTTGAGGAGCCGGGGAAAAGGCCGGATGTTCCTATGATGGCTATTTTGGCCATGTTTTTTCTTTTGTCTTTCAATGGATGATTACCACACCAGTTGCTTCGATACCGTCACCGTTGCTCCCGTTGTTTTCATATACACTGTTCCTTCCTCATCATAGACCGTGCACTCCGCCACCATTTTGAAGTCGGTGGCTTCGGTGATGCCAATATGAACGAACAGCTCTTTACCGAAAGGAATATTCCGGTAAACTACTGCGGAGTCGGTCTGCAGGGGCAGGCTTTTCGCCCCCTCCATCTGCCGTTGTACCCAGACGACCATCCCCTGGTACTGAATGTCCGTAAAAAAGGTGTTGACGGACCCTACCGGAAACTGCCCCTGCTCTGAAAGCGGTACTTCCGGGGCCTTACAGGACAGGACGATCTGGCTGTCCGTACAATCCAGAACCTGCTCAATGCCCTGGAAGTAGTGGCCGTGAAAAAGCGATCCGTCTTCGTACAAGCCTTTGCCGTTTTCCGGCTGAAACCTGCCACTGAGCTGAGGGTTAAATTTCGGCGCTTCCCGTTCCATTTTCTTATTCAACAGCGTAACCGTTGCCTTGTAGTGGAAAGTGGGCAGCTTCTCCCCCTCGCTCAGAACAGTGGTTTCAAAGACGATCTGTTCTGCATTTTTTGCCACCTCTTTAAGTTCGACGATATAATCTTCCTTTTGAGTGCCGTCAAAGACGATGCCTTTGAACAGCCGGGTATGCTCAACTTTAAAAAGGTTGTAATCGGGATATACCTTTTCGCAGGTATGCGCCATCCATCCTATGGCATTCACCACCGGCAACACTGCTTTGCCCTGTATGACGTGGTGGTTGAGGAACGGATTGGCCTCCAGTGTAAGTTTGCGATGGATGCGGTAGGTGCGCAATTCATCGCCGAGGTAGCTGACTGCCGCCGGCAGCGTCCCTCCGATGATCACCTGGGGCTGGTTGGCATAGGCCTCATTCAGCTCATTAACCAGCATAGCAGCCCCGCCCTGGCTGTTGACCAGGGTGACGCCGGCTGCTTCGAACTGGGCTTTCAGTTCTCCGCTGACCATCCCGCTGTCCCAGGCGCCCCAGTTGATGGCCGAAACGTGGGTGTTGGGGTGGTTGGTTTTGAAAAGGTATGCTGCCTTACTGAGGATCTCATTGGCGATGGCGTAATCGGTTTGCCCGACGTTGCCATAAAAACCCGCCACTGAGGAAAACAGGATGAGATGATCCAACTGGTGTATATTTACACTCTGTAGCAAAGCCAGCAGTCCGTCCAGTTTTACGGAAAGGACATTCTCAAAATCGGCTTCTGTTTTGTCCTGAATGTATTTGTCCGCCAGCCGGCCGGCGCCGTGAATGATCCCGGTAACCTTTCCCAGGTTGTCTGTAGCGGCTTTCAGTTCCATCTGGAAGCTCGCCGGGTTAGTCACATCGCCCTGTACATAAATGGCCCGCCCACCGTGGGCTTCAACCCTGGAAATGGTGTCGTCGATCTCTCTTTTGGCAACGATGTTATTGTAAATCTGTTTAACGGCGGCCAGGTTGGGTTTTTCGCCTCTTGCTTTCATGTCCTCCATGATGAGCCGCTTCAGTGCGCTTTCGTCCTGTTCTTCACCGGCAAAGGCCGGGATTTCGAAGCCGTAGGAGGAGCGGCCCAGCAGGATGAATTTGCATTGGAAAGCCTTTGCCATCTCGATGACGCAGGTGGCTGTCACGCCCCGTGCTCCGCCACTGACGAGAAAAACGGAACCGGAGGTTACATTTGTCCTGATCTCCTGGTGCTCAGGCACTTCGACGGGCTGTACGCTGGTTGTTTTCCGGCCTTCTTCCGAAAAGGCCACTTCCACATGCGATACATCGGGATCAAGCCATTCGGCAATGGCCTGGGCGGCAATTGTTTTGGGATGCAGTTCCGGCTGTATGTCAACAACCCGGCAGAATACCGGGGCCCACTCCAGGTTGAGGCATTTCACCAGTCCGGTGATGCCTCCTCCGAAAACGGAGACGTTGCCTCGCCTGCCCTGTCCCAGTTGCCCGTCCATTCGGGTGACGGCCAGGAAGCTTGCCCGTTGCTGTTTCCCCAGGTCATTTAAGGGTTTTTGTAAATGCTTGGCCAAAAAGAAGAGGGTTTTGACGATCTCCCGCTCGGCGGGGAAGTGCTGGATGAAATTGCCCTGCTGAAATTCAAAATGCGGATGCAGGTAAATAAAGCTGCCCACTTCGCCATAGTGGCTCCTCACGGCCTCAATGGCGGTTCGAACCGCCTCGTCAGAGGCACTGCTAATGGTAATGGCCCTGTCGGCCACCGGGTTGGGCACGTTTGGAAGGTTCAGGACGACGGCGGGGTGGCCTTCCTGCTCCAATTGGCGCAACACTTCGGCCGTCAGCTCGGAACCTTCGTTAGCCACCAGGGTAATGTGTGTTCCGGGCAAAGAGAAGGCGAGCCGGTCCGGTTGCGGCAGGAACTTCAGTCCGACCTCACTGCGCGCTACTCCGTGGAAAGCGCCGGTAGTAACCACTGCTCCGCCGCCGGCCGGTTTGACGGCCGGGGCGGAAGGAGTTATACTAGTAGTTTTTTTTTACCATTCTTGCCGACATAGTCCACGATTTGCCCCAGGGTGCGCAGCTCGGTGAGCTCATTGGGGTTGATGCCGGACATTTCGGGGTGCTGGGCGGTGAGTGCGCCGAATATTTCCACCCTTTTGATGGAGTCGATGCCCAGGTCGGCTTCCATATCCATGCTGAGTTCGAGCATTTCGGCGGGGTAGCCGGTTTTTTCGCTGACCACTTCCAGCAGCGCTTTTTCCAGTTTTGAGGTGTCCGTGGCATTATTGGAAGCCGGAGCTTCAGCGGCAGGCCTATTCTCAACCTTAACCTCAGCCTCAACCTTTGTCCGCGCCACTGCCGTACCTCCTTTCGCACCGACGTATTCCACGATCTGCCCCAGGGTGCGCAACTCGGTGAGCTCATTGGGGTTGATGCCGGACATTTCGGGGTGCTGGGCGGTGAGTGCGCCGAATATTTCCACCCTTTTGATGGAGTCGATGCCCAGGTCGGCTTCCATATCCATGCTGAGTTCGAGCATTTCGGCGGGGTAGCCGGTTTTTTCGCTGACCACTTCCAGCAGCGCTTTTTCCAGTTTTGAGGTGTCCGTGGCATTATTGGAAGCCGGAGCTTCAGCGGCAGGCCTATTCTCAACCTTAACCTCAGCCTCAACCTTTGTCCGCGCCACTGCCGTACCTCCTTTCGCACCGACGTATTCCACGATCTGCCCCAGGGTGCGCAACTCGGTGAGCTCATTGGGGTTGATGCCGGACATTTCGGGGTGCTGGGCGGTGAGTGCGCCGAATATTTCCACCCTTTTGATGGAGTCGATGCCCAGGTCGGCTTCCATATCCATGCTGAGTTCGAGCATTTCGGCGGGGTAGCCGGTTTTTTCGCTGACCACTTCCAGCAGCGCTTTTTCCAGTTTTGAGGTGTCCGTGGCATTATTGGAAGCCGGAGCTTCAGCGGCAGGCCTATTCTCAGCCTCAACCTTAACCTCAACCTTCGGTTGGGGCACAGCAGGCGCCGCCACCTTTTTGGCATGCCCGTTGGCGCCGTTGCCATTAGCGGGTGTAGTTGGCGTCGGATCAGGCTTAACAAAGCCATTGCTCAATGGCGCTGACTTTTCGGTGCTTTGCGGCCCCTCGACCTGCCGGGATATCAGTTGCAGCAGTTGTTGTGCCTGCTGGTTTTGTTCACTCAAAAACCGTTCAAAGATCTCGAGCGACTTTGTCTGATTGGCATTGAACGACTCGAGGGCCGCCTGCAATACCTTCAGGGCTTCCTTATTCATGGCTTCTTCTTCATTTTCGTTTTGAAAATCCATTTCCTTTTCTGCCGGAACCTCAACAACCTTTTCTACCTCGACTATTTTTTCGATTATTTTCGGTTGGCCGCCGGCGATCCGGAAGCCGTCATTCAGAGCTTCCTGATAGGCCTGCTGAGTGGGTGCGGAAACGTAGTTGTTTCCGCTCAGGGTGACATTCAGCCTGGTCTTTGCCGACGCTGCGTGCCTTTCTTTTTTGTAAGGGTCAACGTGATTCAGCGGCAGGCCCAGCACCCGGAGTTGAAGGGCAGCCTGGCGGAACTGCAGGTCGCTGTCCTTACGAGCATTGGGGTTGACGCCCAGGGCGATGTGTTCTTTATTTTGTAGTATGTTCTGCACCAGTTTGGACAATACGTCCTTTGGGCCGAACTCGACAAAGATGCGGCCACCGGCCTGATAGATGTTCTCGACCTGATCCCGGAAAAGTACGGGGTTGAGGATCTGCTCTTCAAGGATGGCGTGTTGTTCGCCGGCATTGTCTGGATAGGGCAGGCCCGTCGTGTTGGCATAAACCGGGATGGCCGGTTTGTTGAAATGCCGGGTATGTACGAAGCGGGCGAAGGGTTCCTGTGCATGTTTCACGTAAGCCGTGTGGAATGCGGCGGAAACCGGCAGGCTGACTACCGAAAAGCCCTGAGCCTGCAGTTGTTCCCCGGCAGCTTTGATGGCGGCGGTACTTCCCCCAATGACTATCTGGTCGTTAGAGTTGACATTCGCAATGCTTACGCCCGGTTTATCGTTAATGGCCTGTCTCACCTCTGCTTCCGAGGCTTTTACAGCCAGCATAGCTCCCGGGTCGGCCTTTGAACCGGCGGCGGACATGGCGGCGCCGCGTTTTTTGGCCAGGGCCAGGAAGGTGTCTTCGTCGAACACGCCGGCGGCCCACAGGGCAGTAAGCTCGCCGAAGCTGTGCCCGGCGGCGAAATCCGGCTGGAATCCGGCCCTTTGCATCACCTTGTACATGCCCATGCTCAGTGCCCCGATGGCCGGCTGGGCGAACCGGGTTTGGGTGAGGGCTTGCTGCTGCGCCTTCCTTTCTTCCTCTGAAAAGACGGGTACAGGGAAAACAGTTTCGGAAAGCGGCGCCTCTCCTTCCGCTCTGAAAAGATTATCCATTTTGCCGAAAGCATCATGTACTTCCGGAAAGGCATTGGCCAGTTCGCCGCCCATGCCTACATATTGCGAACCCTGGCCGGAGAACAGGGCCACCACTTTCTGAGTGGCCGGGTCGATGCCATTGGGGCGGTAACAAATGCCTCTGGGGTGGTTCCAGGCTTCCTGGTTTTTCTGAAGGGTTTGGATGGAGAGTTGCAGCAACTCGGCGCATTCATCCGGAGATTGAGTTACAAAGCCCAGGCGGGCGTTGGGCCTTTCGGGCTTTGTGTTTTTGGAATCCTCCACCAGGTTTGAGAAAGTAACTTCTGCATTATCCGATTGCAACCGGTCCAGGGTTTCCTGGCAATATTTCAGGAGCTGTGAAGGAGTGGAGGCTTGGATCAGCACTGTTTTGAAGGGTTCGTGGAGGCGGTAATCCGCTGGTTTTTTCCCTTCGTATTCCTCCATGGTGATGTGGACGTTGATGCCGCCGAAACCAAAGGCGCTCACCGAGGCGCGCCGGGGGTGCCCGTTGCGCAGCCAGGGGCGGGTTTCGGTATTGATATAGACCGGCGATTTGTCCATGTCGAATTTGGAGTTGGGCCGTTCTACATTGATGGTCGGAGGCAGAACCTTGTGGTGCAGGGCCAGTACGGCCTTGATCATGCCTGCCGCTCCCGCCGCTGCCTTAGTGTGGCCGATCTGGGATTTGACGGAGCCCAGGGCGATGTGTTTCTTTTCATTCTTTTCTTTGCCGAAGACCATCTGCATAGAGCTGAACTCAGTAGGGTCGCCGGCGCCGGTGCCGGTGCCGTGGGCTTCGATCAGGCCGACGGTGGAGGGGGCATATCCGGCATCTTCATAGGCGCGGTTCATGGCCAGGGCCTGGCCGGATGGGCGGGGCGCATAGACAGATTTGAAGCGGCCGTCGCTGGAAGTACCCACACCTTTGACCACGGCATAGATGCGGTCGCCATCGCGTTCGGCGTCTTCCAGCCGTTTCAGCACCAGCATGCCGAGGCCCTCGCCGATCAGCATGCCGTCTGCCTTGTCGCTGAAGGGGCTGATGTTGCCCGATTTGGAAAAGGCCGGTGTCTTGCTGAAAGACATGTACATGAATGGGGAGTTGTCGGTATCGACACCTCCGGTGAGCATCATATCGCAACGGCCTTCCACCAGCTCGCTCAGGGCCATTTTGATGGCGCTCAGGGAGGCGGCGCAGGCGGCATCGACCACGCTGTTGATGCCACCCAGGTCGAAGCGGTTGGTGATGCGGCCGGAGATGACGTTGCCCAGCAGCCCCGGGAAGGCGTTCTCATTCCAGCTCACATAGGCCTTTTTCATTTTATCGACGATGTGGGGGATGTCCTCTTCCGCCACTCCGCTGGCGCGCAGCGCCCTTTCCCAGATGGGGTACTGCAGCCGGGCGATCAATGGAGTGATCAGCTTCTGGCCGCCGCCAACGCCCAATACCACCCCGGTCTTTTCCCTTAGTGCTTTGGTAAATTTTTCAGAATCCGGGCCGTAACCGGCATCCAGCAGGGCATCGCGGGCAGCGACCAGGGCCAGCAACTGGCTGGCGTCGGTCACTTCCAGGATATTGGGAGGCAGGCCGAATTCCATGGGGTTGAAATCGATCTCGGGAAGGAAGCCGCCCCGCTTGCAGTAGGTCTTGTCCGGGGCGTTCATGTCGGGGTCGTAGTAGTCCTCGATGCGCCAGCGGTTTTCCGGCACATCGGTTATGCTGTCCTTTGCCAGGACGATGTTGTTCCAGAATTCTTCTACATTCCGGGCATCGGCAAAGATGGCAGACAGGCCGACGACGGCTATGGGCGTTTTGCGTAGGGAGCTGTTGATATTCATATCTTATATTTTGATTCCCTGCCCCCTCTTGTCCGGTCATCGGCGGGGCAGGCAAGGTCTTTTTAAACCGAAATGCGGAACAGTTCTTCCTCCATCTCCAGCAGCTCGATACCTTTAGGGGTGCATAAGCCTCTCATGTAAGGGATCAGGATGCCGAAGGTCAGCCGTTCCTTACTGAACTCCACCGCGGGGAACATGTCGTTGTCCTTCAGCAGCTTGAGCAGAGACAGTACCGTTTTGACGACCACTTCCACATCCATGTCTTCCTGAAAGATGCCGTCATTGATCCCCCATTTGGCGAGTTGCACCAGTTGCTGATGGGCAAAGTTGCCGGTGTTGCGGTAGGATTCGTGGAGCAGGCCGGGATAGTAATGGATGATATCGCTGAAGAAGTTGGGGTTGACGTGATAGGTGCGGCCTACGATCTTCTGGTGCAGGTGCCCCATGGCCTCGATGGCGTTCTCAGCCGACGCTATGGTCTCTTCGTTCTCCTGTTTGATGTGGGCGTGATAGACGGCCAGGCAGGCCTTGAGCAGGTCCGTTTTATCCTTAAAGTGCGTGTAGATGGTTCGCTTGGAAGTGTGCAATTCCCTGACCAGGCGGTCGAGGGTCACTGTCTTGACGCCATGTTTGATGAATTGCTGGGTAGCGGTTTCTATAATGCGCTCTCTGGTGATCATTCCTGCTGTTTACACGCTTTGCGGCCCGAGTGGTAATATTTTAGTTCCTTCAGTACCACAAAGGAACGAAAGAATATTCATAACTACCTCATGAGAGAGGGAATTATTTTTTTTGGGGATGCCGGTTGTATTAATATGGAAAGCCTTGCCCCTTCTTTTTCGTAGCCCCAAAACACCACCACAATACCTCAAAACAGTACTTTAGTACCTTTCTTCAATATCAGATTGTTGTCATCTTGCCGGAATATTGAACAGGCGGCAAGGGCAGCTGTCAATGCCAATAGAAGCTCTTCAGGCCGATTTAAAAATAAAAAGTAAAACTATGACGATCCTTGTAGTTGGGGCCAGTGGGGCCACCGGCCGTTTATTGGTGGAACAATTGCTCAACCGGGGCCACTGCGTGAAGGCAATAGTCCGGTCACCCGAAAAGTTGCCGCCTCCCCTTAAGGCTCACGCCGGCTTATCTCTGGTCTGCGCGAGTATTCTGGAACTGAGCGACGAGGAGATGGCCGGCCACGTCAGTGGCTGTGATGCGGTGGCTTCCTGCCTGGGGCACACCATGAACTGGAAAGGTATTTACGGCCACCCGCGCAAGCTCGTGACCGATGCCACCCGGCGGTTATGTGATGCCATCAAGGCCAGCAAGCCGGAAAAACCGGCCCGGTATGTGCTCATGAATACTGCGGGCAACAGAAACCTCGATCTCCCTGAACCTATTTCTTTTGTGGAACGGTGCGTCGTTGGGCTTATTCGCCTGTTGGTGCCTCCTCATCTGGACAATGAGCAGGCAGCAGAGTATTTACGCTCCGGCATAGGGAAAAAAGATAAGGCGGTCGAGTGGGCGGCTGTTCGCCCCATCTATTTGACGGATGAGGATAATGCAACCGAATATGAGGTATTTCCTTCACCGATCCGAAGCGCGATCTTTGGCAAGGGCTCAACCAGCCGCATCAACGTTGCCCACTTCATGGCCAGCCTGATCACTGATGATGATGTCTGGAACAAGTGGAAGGGGCAGATGCCGGTGATCTACAATGCGGGGGCTTCATAATGCGCCTGGAACGGAACCTCTGAACGGTTCCCGGGTGAAGGGGGCGTCTTCGCTACTGTCCGGCCCTTTCTACCTTCGCTTTCTCCACAATTACCTCCTGCTGCTTCACCCGCTTATCCATCACCAGGTGGCAGATATAGCCGTCCGCCAGTTCAATCTCGTATAACGGCCAGGCTACGCCTTCCATGATGATCTCCCCTTCCCCGATCACCACCTCCTTCAGCGGCAGGCTCAGCCCGTGGCCGTGTGCTTTGATGGCCGCCTCCTTTCGCGTCCAGTAGTAATAAAAGGCCAGGAGAGGGTCGGCGGACTTGTTCACTGTTGCCCACTCGGCATCCGTCATCTGGCTGCGGAAATCGGGCAGGTTTACGGGGCGGATTTTTTCAATATCGATGCCCACCCGGCATTGGTTGCTGAGGGCACAAACTATGTACTCGCCGGAGTGAGAAATATTGAAATCGATCTTTCCGGGCAGGAAAGGGCGGCCGAAAGAAGTGTACTGCAACTGATGGATAAGGGTGGGGCCATCCTGGCCGAGGCGGTTGAGGCCTTCGATGAGCAGGAGCTTACCGAATAGGCAGGCGTGGGCGTCCTGCCAGTGGAGGTAGCGCCGGGCCTTTTGCCGGATGTCGGCTGGCATTGGCTTCAGTAGCGCCTCGAAGCGGGAAGCTGCCAATTGCCTTTCAATCTTTATGTAAAGTGCCAGAATCATGTGCTACTCTTTCCGGAACGGAATATACGCCTTCTCTTTTGCATGGGTACGATTTGTGCTAAAGTTAGGAATAATGCAGAATAAAGACGCGGCCGGGGCCCCCGGCTGGCTCCGGTTGAGTTAACCTGGCAGTGGTTGTCTGAGGCGACAAAACCTCGACAAAACCTTTGAGGTTTCCGAAACTTCAAAGGTTTGAACGCGTTCCAAAAAATCCCTATCTTCTCCCCATGCCACGCAAAGGAAAAAAATACAAAGCCCACCAGGTGCGAAAGGTAGAACCCAATACCAGTATCATAGACTACTGCTCTCGCGCCTTCCCCCTCCTGGGCAGCAAGACCGCCGTCAAAAAGGCCATCGCCGGGGGGCGCCTGCTGCACAACGGCAAGCCGGCCCGCCCGGAGGCAGTGGTGAAGCATGGAGACCGCCTGGAATTGAAAGGCGCCGGGCTGTCCGAAGCACGGGATTTCGATATGGAGCTGGAAATCGTTTTCGAAGACGAGCACCTGCTGGTGGCCAACAAGCCTGCGGGCATCGCCGTCAACGGCAACCGGGTCAAGACCGTGGAGAATGCCGTGGCCGGAACCGAACAACCCAGCGCTGAGCCCGACGCCCTGCCCCGGCCGGTGGCCGTTCACCGCATCGACGTGCCGACCAGGGGGCTGGTGCTGCTGGCCAAAACCAAAAGTGCCCTGATCACCCTGAGTAAGGCCTTCGAGGAGAATGCCGTAAAAAAGGAATACCTGGCGGTGGTGCATGGGATGCCGCCGAAGCAAGGTGTCATTGATGCCGCCATCAAAGGGAAGGAGGCGGTGACGAGGTTCGAAACCGTTCAGTTCGCCCCTTCCCGCGTTTTTAAACGCCTTTCACTGGTAAAACTCCGGCCGGTGACGGGGCGGACGCACCAGCTCCGCATCCATTTGAAAGAGGAAGGCCACCTCATTGTAGGGGATAAGGAATACGCCGGGGGGCAGAAGACCATTCTGGGCAAGGGCCTGTTCCTCTGTGCCCGCCGGCTGGAGTTCGAGCATCCGGCCACCGGGAAAGCGGTAGTGGTGGAGATCGAGCCGCCGCGGCGGTTCGGGAGGTTGCTGGAACGGGAGCGGGAGCGATATGGTTGACCATTGGCTTATTATTTGGGATCAGTGTGGCTTTCCACTGTCCATTCCCAAACACTTACTGTTCGAAAACGTACAATTTTTGAACAGCTACTCCGGCTTTTTTACTGGCAACATTCTGATTATTAGCTTTTTGTCTGCATGGCATGAGTTTTGCCCATCCAAAATGGATTGGAGGGACGGGGAGATTTTCCTTGTGCCAATCCTTTGTGAACCAACCCATACCGATATGCTGGCCAATTTCATCAAGACCGCTGTCCGCAACTTCTGGCGGAACAAGACGTTCAGCCTCATCAATTTATTCGGCCTGGCCCTGGGCACCGTCTGCTGCCTGTACATCCTGCTTTTTGTCCAGGATCATCTGGGATACGACGGCCATCACCAGGATGCGGAAAACCTTTACAGGGTGATCAGCACACTTGAGTTTTCCGAAGCCGGGGAGGCCCATGAGATGGCTACCTGTTCGCCACCGATTCCGCCGGCGCTTCAGGTGGACTTCCCGGAAGTGGAACTGGCTGCCCGGGTGTGTCGGCCACCCAGTGTTGACCAGCATTTACTGAAGGCCGGAGAGAAGGTTTTTTATGAAAAGGCGGGCCTTTATGTTGACAGTACGTTCCTCCTGTTGTTCGACTATCAATTCCTTGACGGCGACCCCAGGCATGCACTGGACGAGCCGTTCTCGGTGATCCTTTCGGAGCGGTTGGCCAAAAAACTGTTTGCTGAAGAAAACGCAGTGGGCAAGTCCATTCGAATAGGAGGAGGGGGAGAAGAGCATCCCTTTAAGGTGACGGGAGTGTTCAACAGCCATTTCGGAAAAAGCCACCTGGCCTCCGAATTTTATATGTCAATGAACTCCGGCGGGCTTGGCCAATATATCCGGTCGAACAACTCCTGGGCCGGCAACAATTTCATTTACGGTTACCTGCGCCTCCGGCCCGATGCCGATCCAGTTGCGCTTGAAGCCAAACTCCCCGGCTTTCTTGAAAAACACGGATCCACCCAACTGCGCGACCTGGGCATGAACAAACAGCTGCACCTGCAACCCGTTACGGATATCCACCTGTCCACCAGGCTCAACGCCGATATGCCTACCAACACCAGCGCCACCTTTCTAAAGGTGTTGCTGCTGATTGCCGGCTTCATCCAGTTGGTGGCCTGTATCAATTTCATGAACCTTTCCACCGCCCGTTCCACCCGCCGGGCGAAGGAAGTGGGCGTCCGAAAGGCCGTCGGGGCGCCCAGAAGCATGCTGATGGGACAGTTCCTTACCGAAAGTTTTCTGATGACACTTATGGCTGTGGCCTTAGCCGTTCCGCTGGCGGTTTATTCTTTACCCTTCCTCAACCGGTTGACGGGAGCGGATGTCAACCTCAATTTTTCCTGGAGTTGGCCGTATCTGGGCATTGCACTGGGGCTGGCAATCCTGACGGGGATAGTGGCAGGCAGCTATCCGGCTTTTTATCTGTCTTCATTCCGGCCCATCGGGGCGTTGCGGCAGGAGGGAAAAGCAGGCCGGAAGAAGGGCGCCGCCTGGTTGCGCAGAGGGCTCATCGTTGGCCAGTTGGGCCTGGCGACAGCTCTGGTCATTGGGGCTTTGGTCATCCGCCTTCAGTTGAACTATATGCTGGAGAAGGACCTGGGTTTTGAGCAGAACCAGAAAGTCGTTTTTCACTTCCACTCCGGTGAAGGCTCCTCCAACCTGGAAGCTTTCCGCGGTGAACTGATGCGCCTTCCCGAGGTCAATTCCGCTTCCGCGATGAGCGAGACGCCCGGGCAGCCAATCCTTATGGATATACCTCTTTACAAACAGGGAGGAGACATGCAGAACGCTACTGATGTCCGGTTGGTCTATACCGATGATAATTTTTTCAGGGCACTGAAGGCCGATTTGCTGGCGGGGCGGGCGCCAACCCTGGCTGATACATCAGGCAGCCGGGGAATCATCCGGGTGGTGCTGAACGAATCGGCCGTCAAAAGGCTGGACATCCCCGTTGAAGAAGCTCCGGGGATGGTGCTCTATTCGGATTTTGAAGACATCCATATTGAGGCTACCGTTGTCGGAGTGATGAAGGATATCGTGTTCGAAAAACAAAGCAGCGAACTTGGCCCTTTTATGATTGTGGCCGAGCCTCCCCGCAACCTCCGCAACCTCGTTGCTGACGTGAATACGGATAATTACAAGGCTTTTATGGATAAGGCCCGGGCTTTATGGGCAGAAGTAGTGCCCGGACTTCCCTTTGATGCTTCCTTCCTCGATGCCGACATTGAACGGATGTATCAGACGGAGCGGTCGCTGTCGCGCATTATTGGCGCTTTCACGTTGATCGCGATCCTCATCTCCTGCCTCGGCCTGTTCGGGTTGTCTGCCTTTTCGGCTGAGCAGCGCACTAAGGAGATCGGCATCCGCAAAGTGCTGGGAGCGAGCGTCGCCAGTATTGTTGGCCTGTTGTCCAAAGACTTTTTGAGGCTTGTGCTCATCGGCCTTTTGGTTGCCTCTCCGCTGGCCTATTATTTCCTGGAAAAATGGCTCGACAATTTTGCCTACCGGATCGACTTCCATTGGTGGGTCTTTCCCCTGGCCGGGGCCATTGCACTGATAGTGGCTTTCCTTACGGTGAGTTTCCAGAGTGTGAAGGCGGCGCTGGCGGATCCGGTGAGATCCCTTCGTTCTGAATAAGCTCTAAAAAAAAGGCTGAAGGTTTTAGCCGGAAGAAGGGAAAGGGAGGAATGGCCCGCATCGGCCCGCTACGGGCCACTTAAAAGTGGCGCCGTCCGAAAAAGAAAGGGCGTAAAGCGGCGCCCTTCTCTTTTGCTGTTGGCCGACAGCAGGAGAAGAACAATCGCGCTTTACACCCTCCGAATACTACTTTGCTATCTAATATCTTTCGGGGCAAATTCTGTAAGCTTTTCTTTATTCAGGGATTATGCTTAATTGTGGGCCCTGTCTTTCAGATTCCTTTTGAAGTTGGCAGCTCGCCAGAACTCTTTCCGATCGATACTTCAAATGTACGGCGAGGTAGAGGTTTATTCAACTACGATTTTCAGGAATTTTCGTCCTGATGCAGGTGAGGTTTGTGTCGAATTTGAAATTTCTTTTGGCATAATAATTTGAAAAACAGTATTTTGAAAATAATGCATTGTTTTTTGTGATTATATGAATAGTAGATCTTATCGGAAAATTCAATTTTGGGGTTGAAGTTTTTTTTTGAAATAATCAGCTACTGGTTAGCGCCAGGCCATCTGCGATGGTTTTTTCCATGATCTGTTCCCGGCTGAACCACCGGTCGTAGATGAACAGGAGGAGCAGGGTGGGGACGAGGGCGAGGAAGCCAGCCAGCCCGGTAGCGCCTACGAGTAAGTCGCTTCCTCCCTGTATCATCAGGATGGCAAGGCCCGCCGTGCCGTTGAGGGTGCCGTGCAGGATGGCTGCGGCGATAACCGACCGGGCCTTGATGGTGATGTAGAGGAAAATGGGCGTCAGCAGGATACACCAGATGATCATCATCAGCACACCCAGCTGGGGGTGCTCGGGATAGTTGTGGCCCATCAGGATGAGGGGGGCGTGCCAGATGCCCCAGATGAACCCGATAAGGAGGGAGGCCTGCAGGAAGGAGCGGCCTTCGAAGGCACGGAGCAGAAAGCCTCGCCAGCCGAGCTCTTCTCCGAAGCCGGCCACGGCATTGATGGTCACCCCGGCGATCAGCCCCTGCCCGAGCGTCAGCCACAGCGGGTGTATGGGCAGGGCGTCGAGCGACCGGCGCACGCCTTCCACCTGTTCGGGCGTCATCATATCGGCAAAGCGTTCGAACATGCCTTCCATTCCAGGCGAGTAGTGCACCTCCGGAAAGAGCAAGGCGATGCCGAACGCCCCCAGGGCAATGGCCGGCGGCAGGAGCCAGGCCGGCAGGAACCACCGGTTGAGCCGGAAGGAAATGAGCAACGGCTCCCGGATCTCCGTTTTGTGTATTACCTTTTCCACCAGCAGTACCGCCAAGGTGGGCACGAACATATAGGCTACGGCCATTATGGTGCCTGCCAGGGAGGGGTATTCGCTTCCGGAAAGGTGAAAAGCGCCTGCCAGCCCATAGCTGATGGCGAAGGTGAGGAGGAGAAACAGGGTGGTTTTTTTGATGTTTTTCATAGATCCCGGATCACTTTTTGAAAGCCCTAATATAGGCTATCTGCCCGGGTTTTGAAAAAGTGAATGGGCATGCCCGGTGAATATTATTCCGGACAGTATTCTACATTTTTCAATAATAAAAACAAACCTCCCACCCCGCCCAGTACGACAAAGGCGTAAAAGGGCAATAGCGGGTCTCCGCCTTTTCCGGTGACGGTGAGGATGATCGTGTTTATCGTGAGCACCATGCCGTAGATGGCCCCTTTCACCAGCATTAGCGCGGCCAGTATATAGCCCCGCTTCTTCTCCCGCCAGAGCCATACCGCCGCCAGAACGGAAAGCGGTACAACGATGGAAAGGTCGAGGGCATAGACCACGCTCGTCGGATGATCCGTCCTTTCGATGAGTTCGGGAAGTTCTCCGGTGAGTAGGAACCGTATGATGGGCGGCACTTCCACCATCACCAGGATGAAGGCGATGAGCAGGAGGTACCCGGCGATCCAGAACAGGTGCTTCGAACCAAAGGAAATCCGCTGAACGGGAAAGGCCGAAAGCCCATAGATCAACGCACAGGCGGAAACCGCAAATAACGACACATACGCCAGGAAAACGGCGTTGAAGGCGGTGGCAAAAAGATAAAAGGCATAGTTGTAGAACAGGTACAGCAGCAACCCCATCCAGATCAGCCAGGCTTTGATGGAGCCCTGCTCCGATAAATAAAGCGTGATAAGCAGGGCAGGAACGACGACGATGAGCGTCACCCAGTCGTTGCCCTGCCAGACGGTGATCAGGTACTCGCTGTCCTGGTACAGGCCGGGAATAAACAGGCCGGCGGTGGCCGCCAGGGCCGTCAGAATGGCAGCGATCATGGAAAGGCGGTAGCTGGTTTTCATTCGTGCAGTTATTTCAGTTCAGTCACGTTATATTCCACACGCTGCAAGTCGAATTTTCCATACACAAATTCCCCGTCCGGATAGTGCCAGACGGCCTCGCCGAAGGACATGATGTTGTACCCGCCAAAATTCCTGTAATCGCTCACCGGGGTAGAGAAGCGGTACTGTTTCATTTCGGCCACGTCGTAGCGGTCGTCGGAAACAAAGTCGATGAGCTGTCCCTGTTCATTGAAGTAAAGGGTGGCGGAAATGCTGATGCCCTGATTGGTAAAAACTGCCCGGGCGGACATTTCGTCAAGGGGCTCCCATTTTATCCTGTCGCTGATGAGGGTAGCCGGCGCCATCAGGCACATGTCGTTGAAAATGGTAACGGTTTCGGACTGGAACATTTCTTCCCCGTGCAGCTCCACCACCGGAAAAAGGGAAAGGGCTTTTACCGTCATGCCCGCCTGCTTATCCTTGTAGGCGTGGTAGCCATTGGCCGGCAGCCCTTTGACGCTGGCTTTCATAAAGAACAGGCGGGTGGGGTCATCGTAAAAATTGTACTGCTCGGCCGTGAAATCGAACCAATCCTGCCCCTTGCCGCGCATCTGTCCTTTAAAGGTAACCCGCATGTTCTTTACCTTAGGTTTGCCCACTGCGCCCGCATACCGCAGGTATCGCTGCACCGCCGCCGGGAGGGGCTGCAGGCCGGCTTCCGTGAGCAACTCGCCTTCCAGGGCGTTGGTTCTTTCCAGCCCTTCCTTCACATCCTGCCGGTAGCTTTGCTCGAAGCTCCAGCCCGCATAGGCGGGGATGGCCACCAGCAGGATGATGACGTTGGCGATGGTGCCGAATTTGGCGTCCTGCCAGGTTAGGAAGATCAGCACCTGGGACAGCACGATGGCCACAAAGGCCAGCAGGGGCCATAGCCTTTCATTGCCTGAAAGGTAAAATGCTCCGGTGGCCAGAAAGAGGATGGCGGCGGCAAGCCAGAGCAGGCCCGCCGGGCGTGAAATTTCCTGGGTTAGCTGGCTCACCTCGCTGAGGTGGAAGGCTTTAACAAAGCCGAGGAGATGGATCAGGCCGTGGAGGAATACGATGAATGCAAAAAGGTAGCGCAACATGGTTTCTCGTGTTGAGAGGTTCAAAACAGGAGAAAAGCTTATAAAATTCTTTGCAAAAGAGATATGATATTCCTCAATTCCCGGGTTGATCCTTATCATGCTTTAAACTGCCGGGAGACAAATTTGAACACACTCTTAAACAAGATGAAATTAAAATGGCAGGCCACTGTGTATCTTTGTCAGCGGAAACTAAAAGGAATGCAAAAAGCATAAAACCTTATTTGTTATTGGAGAAGTACAACTACTTATTGGCAAAAAAAGTACTGCATGCAGCCATCAGAATTCGAACAACTTACCATCTCTTCAACCGAAGCAGAAGCTCTGGCAGGAAAATATTACGGAATAGAAGGGAAAGCGCAGCCCCTTCCGGGAGAAATAGACTTTAATTTCCGCCTGGATACCACCGAAGGGCCGTCTTATACCCTAAAACTATCCCGCCCAGGTGCAGACAGGAGTCTGCAGGAAATGCAGGCAGCCGTTTTGCAACGTCTGGAGAAGGCCGGCCTGCCCTTAGGCCTTCCCTTACCTGTAGAAAATAAGGAGGGGAAGCTGTTAACCACTATTCGGGATGAGAACGGGGAGGAACGACACCTGCGCCTGCTCAGCTGGGTGCCGGGGAAGGTATGGGCCAGGGCAAGGCCCCATACGCCGGCATTGCTGGAAAGCCTGGGGCGGGCCTGCGGGTTGCTCAATGCCGCGCTGAAGGGCTTCGGGCACGATGCCGCAGTGCGCTACTTCAAATGGGATGCCGGGCAGTTGCCCTGGGTTAAAGGGCGCCGATACTTGTTTAGTGGTGAACAGGGCGAACTATGTGATCATTTTCTTCAGCTGTTCGATACCGAAGCTGCCCCCCGCCTGCCTGGGTTGCGCCAAAGCGTTATCTACAACGACGCCAACGATTACAACGTAATGGTAATGGAAAAGCGGGACGGCCACCCCGGTACCTGGACTTATGAGGTCTCAGGTTTTATCGACTTCGGTGACGTCCTTTATACCCAAACCGTCAATGACCTGGCCATTGCTTTGGCCTATGCCCTGATGGACAAGCCGGACCCTCTGGCCGCCGCCGTCCCGGTAATTCGGGGCTTCCATTCCGTCTTCCCGTTAGAGGAGGAAGAGGTGGCCGCCCTTTTCGCCCTCACCTGCGCCCGCCTGCTGATCAGCGTAACCAATTCGGCCATCAACAAAGAAAAAGAACCGGACAACGAATACCTGCTCATCAGTGAAAGGCCTGCCTGGGCCCTGCTGAAAAAACTGGGAGCAATTCCATCGGCCCTGGCGCACTACACCTTTCGCCACGCCTGCGGCTGGGAGCCTTGTCCGGAGGCGCCCATCTTTCGGGAATGGGCAAGAAAGCAGGACTTCGCCGCACTCACCGGCCTGAAACTGGATACCGGCCTATGGAGGGTAATGGACCTCGGCGTAGGCAGCCTGGAACTGGGCAATAACGACAATTTCAACGAAGAACAGCGCTTCCTGCGCCACATCGGGCGCCTCCTGGAAGATGCCGGAGTGCCTGCCGGCGTGGGCGGTTATGGAGAGGTGCGCCCCTTTTACACCACCGACGCTTACCTGGAGATGAGCAACGATGGGCCCCATTGGCGCAGTGTTCACCTGGGGCTGGACATTTGGGGGGCGGCCGGCACGCCGGTGTTTGCCCCCTGCGCCGGGAAAGTCCATAGCTTCGCCGACAATGCACAGGAACGCGACTATGGCCCCACCATTATCCTGGAACACGAACCGGAAGATGGCCCGCACTTTTACACCCTCTACGGCCACCTCAACCGCGAGTGCCTGCAGGGCCTGGAGGTAGGAATGCCGGTTCGGAAAGGCCAAAGGATCGCTGCCCTGGGGGCGGTGCATGAGAACGGCAACTGGCCGCCCCACCTCCACTTCCAGGTGATGCTGGATACCCTGAGCAACGAAGGAGACTTCCCGGGGGTGGGTTTTCCGGAGCACTGGCCCGTCTGGCGCAGCCTCTGTCCCAACCCGGAACCTCTGGCCGGCTTGCCGGAAGGCGCCACCCGGCCGGGCCGAGAGGAGCTTCCGGCGGCCGAACTACTGGAAAAGCGCCGCCGCCACCTGGGGCGCAGCCTGAGCGTTTCTTACTTTCGGCCGTTGCAGGTGGCCCGGGGGTTTATGCAATACCTGTATGATGTCAGCGGCCGGCGCTATCTGGATACGGTCAATAATGTGCCGCACGCCGGGCATCAGCACCCCCGTGTGGTGCGGGCTGCGCAGCGGCAGATAGCTCTGCTGAATACCAATACCCGCTACCTGCATGCCGAGGCCGTCCGTTTTGCCGAAGAGCTGGCGGCCCGGTTGCCGCCGGAACTTAGCGTGCTCCACTTCGTCAATTCCGGCAGCGAGGCCAATGAGCTGGCGCTCCGGATGGCGAAGGCTTTCACGGCCCAAAAGGATATGATCGTGCTGGAAATGGGTTACCATGGCAATACCAACACCTGTGTGGACATCAGCTCCTACAAATTTGACGGCAAGGGTGGCCGGGGAGCTCCCGCCTGGGTGCAGGTGGCCCCCATTCCCGATCCCTACCGCGGCCTGCACCGGGGGGCGGATTCAGGCCCGGCCTTTGCCGCCCATGTGCAGCAGGCCATTGAAAAAATACAGCAACAGGGAAGGGGCGTCGCCGGATTTATTGCAGAGAGTATTCTATCCTGCGGCGGGCAGATAGTGCCGCCGGCCGGTTACCTGCGCGAAGCCTGCCGTTTGGTCCGGGAAGCAGGCGGCGTTTGTATTGCCGACGAGGTACAGGTAGGCTTCGGCAGGGTGGGGGAGGACTTCTGGGGATTTGGGCTGCAGGGCGTCGTGCCCGATATGGTGGTGATGGGTAAGCCGATCGGCAACGGCCACCCACTGGGAGCAGTGGCCTGTCGCCCCGCTATTGCCGAGGCCTTCGCCAATGGTATGGAGTATTTTAATACCTTCGGTGGCAATCCGGTATCCTGCGCCATCGGCCGGGAAGTACTTCGGGTGATTGATGAGGAAGGCCTGCAGGGCAATGCTCTCCGGGTAGGGAATATCCTGCTGAAAGGGCTGCGCGAATTGCAGGAACAGCATCCGCTGATCGGCGACGTTCGGGGGCACGGGCTTTTTCTCGGCTTTGAGCTGGTAACCAGCCGCGAGAGCCTTGAGCCGGCAACCGCTCAGGCAGCCTACCTGGTGAACCGCATGCGGGAGAAAGGGGTGCTGATGAGCACCGACGGGCCGTATGAGAATGTGCTGAAGATCAAGCCGCCTCTATGTTTTGATGAAAATAATGCCTGCTTTTTTCTGGAGATGCTGAAGGAGGTACTGGAGGAGGACTTCTGCCGGTTATAACTGGTGAGAAGGACAGAAGTCATTTAAATAGGGGAGCACCTGTAAGGTTTGATTATTGATCGTCAATTCAACCCTTTTCGTCTTTTCTTCTTGGAAAGGAACAGCGAGTGTGTAACCTTGCCGGGTAATATTCCGTCCTAGGATCGAAATGCGGCTACAGCAATCATTTTAACCAACCTCACCAGAGTTCAACACCCATGCGGCCGGAAAACTAAATTCCGATCGTTATGAAAAACAGGATCTTTTTCTTTTTCAGCCTTCTGTGCTTATTATTTCCTGCCAGCCTGTTTGCAGGCAAAAATACCGGAGCCGTCACCGGCAAGGTACTTGACAAAGGCGGCCAGGCGGTCATGTTCGCTAATGTGGTGCTTAATACCGTTGCAGACTCCAGCATGGTGAAGGTAGAGCCCACCGGTGAAGATGGCGTCTTTACGATGGCCAACATTCCCGAGGGGAACTACTTTATCGCCATTACCTATGTCGGGTTTGCCGAGTACCTTTCGGCGCCTTTTACGGTAAGAGCAGGCGAAACTCTGCAATTGCCGGATATTGAGATGGCCGAATCCGCAGTGGCCCTGGAGGAAGTGGTGGTCGCAGCCGTCCGCCCGCTGCTGGAGATCAAGCCGGATAAGATGGTATTCAACGTGCAGGGCAGCGTAAATGCCACGGGCAACAACGCCCTCGAACTGCTGCGGAAATCTCCCGGCGTAGTGGTTGACAACAACGAGAACATCATGATGCTCGGCAAAAGCGGCGTGCGGGTCTATATCGACGGCAAGCCCTCCCCGCTGAGGGGCGATGACCTGGCTGCCTATCTGAAAAACCTCCAAAGCACCGAGGTCGATGCCATTGAGATCATCACCAACCCCTCTTCCAAATACGATGCGGAAGGTAATGCCGGCATCATCAATATCAAGCTGAAAAAGGACCAGCGGCTGGGCGCCAACGCCAACCTCAACCTGGGGTATTCAGCCGGTGAGGTGGCGCGGTACAACACTTCCCTCAACGGCAACTTCCGCGGCCGGAAGGCCAATGTCTTCGGCAATTACGGCTATAATAACGGGGAATACGCCGCCTTCCTCGATATCTACCGCGAACAATCGGGGTTCCGCTTTGATCAGAAAGGGATCGAAGGGGGCGACTGGAGTAGCCACAACTTCAAGCTGGGCGCCGACTATTTCCTGGACAAACGGCAAACGATCGGGTTCCTGTTCAGTGGCTACAATTCTGACTTCACCTGGAACAGCGACACCAGAACGCCTATGGGAATGATCGGACAAACCGGCATTGACAGCGTCCTTGTCGCCGCCAGCAACAATGCAGGCGGCCGAAACAACCTGAATTTCAACCTCAACTATCGTTTCGACAAGGGCGACGGAAAAACCTGGAATGTCGATGTCGATTACGGCCGCTTCCGCAACGTCCAGGATGCTTACCAGCCCAACTATTACTACGACGCTTCGGGGCAGGTGGTTCTCCGGGAGCGGATCAACACCACCGAGATGCCCACGAAGATCAACATATACACCTTCAAGGTGGATCGCGAGCAACCCCTGTGGGATGGGCAGTTGGGCGCCGGGCTGAAACTTTCTCTCGTCCGGACGGATAATGATTTCGACTTTTTCAACCTGGTGGACCAGATCCCGGTTCCCGACTACGGCCGGACCAACCAGTTTGTCTATGAAGAAAACATCAACGCGGCCTACCTGAATTACACCCGGCAGTTCGGTAAGAAATTCGGCCTACAGCTCGGGTTGCGGATGGAACAAACCAACTCCACCGGCGACCTGACCAGCGCCCTGCCGGTTGACGACGGGCACGTTGTGAAGCATTATCTTGACTTTTTCCCATCAAGTGGCCTGACCTATACCCTCAACGATAAGAACAGCTTCCAGCTTTCCTATAGCCGCCGCATCAACCGCCCCTCATACCAGGACCTCAACCCCTTCGAATACAAGCTCAATGAGCTGACCTACCGTCGGGGTGACCCCTTCCTGCGGCCGGAATACGCCAATAATGTACAGTTGACGCACTCCTTCAACTACCGGCTGAACACCACCCTGGGCTTCAGCCATACCAAAGGCCTCATCTCCGATATTACAGATACTTTAGGCCTGAAAGCGGCTTACATTACCTACCGCAACCTGGCCGATCAGTACAATTACAGCCTGAGCCTGAGTTCTCCCTTCTCCATCACCAAGTGGTGGAGCAGTTACTCCAACCTGACCGCCTACTACACCCACAATGTAGCCGACTTCGGCAACGGTAAGGCCATCGACCTGGACGTCAAAGCGGTCAGTTTCTACAGCCAGCAGACCTTCACCCTGCCCTGGGATCTTTCCTTTGAGCTGTCCGGCTGGTACAACTCCCCAACCATTTGGGGCGGCAACTTCAAAATGGATGCCATGTGGAGCCTCAATGCCGGCATTCAGAAAAAACTAGCCAATGACAGGGGCAGCGTCAAACTGGCAATCAACGATATTTTCAAATCTACCAACTGGCACGGCGTCAGTATCTTCGGCGCCCTTTACGCCGATATGCATGGTGGTTGGGACAGCCGGCGCGTCAGCCTCAACTTCACTTACCTCATCGGTAACACTCAGGTCAAAAGCGCCCGCAACCGCAAGACGGGCCTGGAGGAAGAACAGGGAAGGATCAAGACGGAAAACTAAGAGCTTGTTCGGATTTTGCTTTTGGAGCGAACGCCGCCAAATTTTATGCTGAACAAGGCGTGATGAAGGAGCATAGCCATAGCTACGTGACTGAAGAAGAACGCAGTTCAGGACAAAATTTGGCAAGAGCAGCCCAAAGTGTAAAACCCGAACAAGCTCTAAATGAACAATGGTGGGCTGTTTTTCTATGAAATGCTGGATGTTTACACCGATATTACCAAACTATTCCAACCGGTAATTGAATGTAAGTCATCAAACAGCACGGTATGAACGGATTCAGGCTAATTCAGTTCTTTACAATTTTTATGCTCATTGTTGGTTCAGTACAGTCGCAAACAGCAGGCCTGCGGGCTGATGTTATGACGGAGGGGCAGGTAGTCCGGACGTCGCAGATACCGGAGAAGGACTTTGATCCTGCCACTCTGCTCTGGTATGAGGCTCCTGCCGGTAAATGGGAGGAGGCATTACCGGTCGGAAACGGCAGGCTTGGAGCCATGGTGTTTGGTAAATATGGAGAAGAAAGGATCCAGTTGAATGAGGAAACGTATTGGTCGGGAGGGCCTTACTCAACGGTGGTTGAAGGAGGCGCTGAAGCTTTGCCGCAGATCCAGAAATATATTTTTGAGGGACAACCCATCAAAGCTCATAAGCTGTTTGGCCGCAAACTCATGGGCTATCCGGTGGAACAGCAAAAGTATCAGTCGCTAGCCAACCTTCACCTCTTTTTCGAAAACCAGGATGAGGTGGCCACTTACAAACGTTGGCTGGACCTGAACACCGGCATCAGTGGTGTTGAATATACGGCAGGTGATGTCATCTACCGAAGGGAAATCGTTGCTTCTTCGCCGGGCCAGATGATCATGGTTCGTTTAACGGCAAGCCAACCGGGCAGTATATCTTTCAAAGCACAACTCAGGGGGTGCCGAAATCAAGCCCATTCCAATTATGCGACCGATTACTTCAGAATGGACGGAGTGGGCCAGGATGGCCTGATGGTGAATGGGAAATCAGCCGACTATTTGGGTATTGAGGGAAAGGTCAGATATAAGGTAGAACTGAAAGCCATCCCCGAAGGTGGAAAAATGTGGGTAGAGGATGATCATCTGATCATTGAAGAGGCGGACGCGGTAACTTTATATGTCGTTGCCGCAACCAATTTTGTCCATTATAAAGATGTAAGTGCGGATCAGGAGCAACGCGTGGCGAATTATCTGGAACAATTAAAAGGCAAACGATATGATGAATTATTGGCTGCTGCCGTGAAGGATCACCAGGCATACTTCCAAAGGGTATCCCTGGAGCTGCCAAAAACAGAAAGCTCCTTTCTTCCAACAGATCAGCGTATGGCCGGCATTGCCGACAGCCCTGACCCCAGCCTGGCCGCCCTTTGTTATAATTTTGCCCGCTATATCCTGATCGCCTCCTCCCGGCCCGGCACCCAGCCCGCCAACCTGCAGGGAATATGGAACAACGACATGAACCCGGCCTGGGATTCAAAATATACCACGAATATCAACACCGAAATGAATTACTGGCCGGCAGCATCGGGCAACCTCGCCGAATGCATGGAGCCGCTGGCCACCATGGTAAAGGAATTAACGGACCAGGGCTCCCGGGTGGCCAGGGAGCACTACGGCGCCGGGGGCTGGGTGTTTCACCAGAACACAGACCTGTGGAGAGTAGCCGCCCCTATGGATGGCCCCTGCTGGGGAACGTTCACCGTCGGTGGCGCCTGGCTTACCAACCAGTTATACGACCACTACCTCTACACCCAGGATGAAGGGTACCTGAGGGAGATCTATCCGGTGATGAAAGGGGCGGTACAATTCTTTCTGGATTTTCTGGTAGAAGATACTCAGGGAAAATGGCTGGTGACCAACCCGTCCACCTCGCCCGAAAATCCGCCCGATGGGCCGGGATATGAATACTTCTTTGATGAAGTAACCGGTTTCTATTATTTCACAACGATCTGCTACGGTTCAGCCATTGATATCCAGATCCTGACGGATCTTTTCCGGAACTATTCGGAAACGGAAAAAATACTGGGATTGGACAAGGACTTGCTGGTAAGGGCCGAAGCAGCCAGGAAACGCCTTGCTCCCCCACAAATCGGGAAAGACGGAACCTTGCAGGAGTGGTGAAGACTATGTCAACTGGAGGACAAGCACCGGCATTTTTTCACCATGTATGACTTGACCGGGGAATGTAATATCAGCTAAGAGAACGCCTCAATATGTTGACGCCTGTAAAGCCGTTCTGGATCAGCGGGGAGATGGCGGTAAAGGTTTCTCCATGGGATGGAAAATGGCGTTGTGGGCAAGGTTGTATGATGGAAACAGGGCAAACCGGATCTTTAAAGGCTATATTCGGGAGCAGTGCTATCCACAGTTGTTTGCCAAGTGCGGGAACCCGCTGCAGGTGGACGGAACAATGGGTGTTGCGGCAGGGATCACGGAAATGATCGTGCAATCGCACGAAGGGGTGATTGATCTACTGCCGGCCTTGCCCGATGAATGGCCAGACGGCAGGTTTAATGGTGTCTGTGTCCGGGGTGGTTTTGAACTGGATATCCAATGGAACGATCATACCATCACCAGGGTGGAAATCTTATCTAAAGCCGGAAAAGTATGCCGGATCTATCCTGGAAAAGAATGTACGGTAATGATGGATGGGAAAAGCATTCCTGCGAAGGCCTACGCGGATGGATCTTTAGAGTTCAAAACTATGGAGGGGGGAGTGTACGAACTTAAATTGACTTGATTTGCCTGAGCGGAATTTTTCATTGCAATTTATTTATTGTTGTAGCACGTTTTCATTTTTCATTTTCAAATTAAGTCCGATTGTCCAGGCAAGAATCAATATAAAGCCGATTTTCTGTACTATAGGTAAGTACTTTATTAAATTTTCATTATAGTAGAACAAGTTGTTAATTCCTACGAGTGCCATGCATATTATGCCACTTACTTTGAAAAACGTCAAGTTGTTTTTGTGAAGTGCTCTAATTATTCCGATGATTCCCAACACACCACAAATACTTAATATTGTGGTCATAATATCATGATATTTAGTGAAAATAAAGACCGCTGACAGCATTGCTAAAGCTCCGGCAATTTTGATTGTCATTTTCCAAATTCTATTTTTTTCAAAGTAATCAGCAAACTGAAAGAAGAAAAGTGTCATACTTGAGCAAAGAATGACCATTCCTATAAGAGCAACAGGACTTGCGGGGTTTTCAAGTCCGTTCATTGCATCTTCACTCATCAAGTTGCACCAGAAATTGTTGCGCCAATCAAATCCTACCGAGTTTATATCCGCCTGTGAACCTCCGGGGTATAATGTAGTGGCATAGACGTAAAGCCCTATGAAAGTCAAAATCCCTAAAGTTGGGAGAAGCCTTAATAAGGCTTTGGTGGTTATCATATTATTTGCATTTTTACAAATGTTCTGCAACGGTCTCGCATATGGCTTGTGGTGGTTTTCGAAGCACTTTCCTGTCCGCCCAAAACGAACTTGGCAAAATGCCGAAAACCTTGAATTTACCGTTTTACCCGCCATAAGCTATCTATATGCAATTGTTAGCGCCATCGCTACGGCCGTCGCTATGCTCCGCCTCGCTTTGGCGCTTTATTGCTGGCGGTTCGGCTTCTTTTTATTTTTTCAAATTCATTTCTATTTTCTTCCATTTGATGAATATGTCTTTCAGCATGTTTACTCAGAAAATATATGTATTCGTAAACATTTATTTTCCCCAATTCATGGACTGTCATTGTTGTCTTATAGAGTAATCCTTCACCATTTTTGAGTTTTTCCAATTGGTTGAGGCATCGGTTTATTTGACTAATCATTTCATCCTTGATTTCCAATTCTGATTTGTCACCTTTCGGTTCCATATGCTCAGGTCTTATCCAATCAAATGATTTATGGATTCCTATTTCGTTTATCTTATTTAAGTCGTAATCGAAATTTATCTTCAATTCATCCAAGGATAAGTTTTTTATATTTCTTAGGGCTTTATCTGTTCCCTTATCTATCAAAATCATCAAAAAATGACTCGTCAAAGCGATATGTTCCAATATCTCCGAAATTGTCCAACCATTATCAATTGGGCGGTATTTTTTGACATCTTCATTCTCATTAAACCACTCAAATATTTTGGAATGCGTTGAAATCAGATGTATTTGAATTTTTTGGATGTAATTTTCTATTTTCATTTATCGGATAATTCAATTTCTCGATTTTACTTTTCTGTTCATTTTAACCGAATTACTGTCTCCAAAATTCCATTCGTTTCTTTTTTTTCTTGCTGACCGCCAACTCAAAGGAATGTCTGCGCCCCCAATCCAAACACCGCCTGCCACGGTACTTGCCATTGAACAGGTAGCCTTCAGGCCCACAGAAAAGTAATACAATGTTTCCGCACCGGGCATGGGGCTCAGGCTTTTGCTATCTGGTATTCTCTAATCCATACATTCCGGAAACAAGGGATAAATGTCTTCGAAGCGCTGAAAGCAATATTCGATGGAATTATTCCTGAAATCAACTTTCCGCAATTGGAATGAAATTAATTCAAAACCAGCCAAAAGTTAATTCAAGATTATCTCCGCCATATTTCTTGCCGCTTGGGAGAGCCACCCAAAGCCGCTGGGAGAGGTAAATTTGTTAAGATTTGGACTGGGTAATTACGTTCATTTTACAAAGTACATTTCCATATCTCCTTTTCCCTTAGCATAAATTTCCCCTCTGTATTCGCAATCGATATCATTTTTAACAAGTTGATAAGTCGGTCCTGAAATATTTATTTTGCCAGGTTCTCCGGATGACTCCATCCTACTTGCCGTATTAATTGTATCCCCAAAAAGGTCATATCTGAATTTCTTCTTTCCTACTACTCCAGCCACAATAGGTCCGGAATGTATCCCAACTCTCATCCTCCATTTTATTTCATGTTTCCGATTTCTTTCCTCCAGGTAGTATAACATTTGTTGTGCGGCTGCAATGCAATTAATTGCATGTTCGGCAATCCCTTCTCGAAGGCCGCAGGCAGCCACATATGCATCACCAATTGTTTCAATTTTTTCAACTCCTGCCTCCTCAACGATTTCATCGAACCGTCCAAAAATGTCATTGAGCTCATTGACCAAAGTGATTTCCGAAATGGATGCTACTAACTCAGTAAAACCTTGAAAGTCAGTAAATAGTATAGTCACATTCTTGTGCCTT
>JACJYA010000026.1 GCA_020636315.1 Lewinellaceae bacterium | reverse complement strand
GTCATTCATTCCCTTGGAAGTATTTCCGGCTGGCTACTCCCTGTCCGCTACCATATCCGCCACCGCCCTGATCCAACGGGGGTCATCATTGAGGCTGGGCACGAGGTCAACCTTTTCGCCGCCCATCTTTTCGAATTCTTCCTGGTATTCGGTACCGATCTCGATAATGGTCTCCAGGCAATCGGCGACAAAGGCGGGGCTAAAAACCAATAGTCGTTTTGCGCCTTTTTCAGCCAGTTCCTCGATGGTTTTGATGGTGTAGGGTTGTGCCCAGAGTTCCGGGCCGAGGCGGCTTTGGAAGGATGTCGTATATTGATCGGGGTTTAGTTCCAGTTTAACGGCAATGGCCCGGGTAGTGGCGTGGCACTGGGCTGAATAACAAAACTGGTTGTCCAGGCACAGGGACTGGCAGCAATTCTCTGCCTGAAGGCAATAATTTCCAGTGGGGTCGCCTTTGCGCAGCTGCCGCTGGGGAAGTCCGTGATAGCTGAAGATGAGGTGATCATAGGAGCCCAGATCGAAACGCCGGGCGTTATCGGCGAAGATCTCGATCATGGTTTCGTTGTCGTAATAAGAATTGATGAGCTTTACGTTCGGAATGGTTTCCTGCTTTGCAAGAACGCGCATGACTTCTTCGTGGATAGAGCCGGTGGTGGCGGAAGCATACTGCGGGAACATCGGAAAAACGATGATCTCGGCCACCTGCATCCGCAGCAGGCTTCTTATCGCGGATTCGATCGAAGGGTTCTGGTAGCGCATGGCCAGTTCCACCACATACTCTTCCCCCAACAGTTGCTGAACGCCTTCCGCCACCCGTTCTCCGTACACTTTCAGCGGGGAACCTTCCTCCGTCCAAAGCATTTTGTAAAGTTTCGAAGAACTGCCTGAGCGAAAGGGGGCGATTATACCCCGAACCAGAAGGTTCCGGGCCAGCCAGGGGTAGTCAATGACCCTGGGGTCCAGCAGGAATTCTTTGAGATAACGGTAAACGGCGCCGCGGCCCGGGTCGTCGGGGGTACCGAGGTTGACCAGAAGTACGCCTTTTTTCCCAAAAGTTGTCATAATGGTATCCCTTGAATGTGATTTCGCAAAAATCGAAAAGATAAACAGGCTAACCAAACCGAAGTTCAGGCCGGAACAGAATAATGCCCGAAAGGCAGTTATTGGCGTATCAGCTATTTGGCTGTTGGCTGCTGGCACGTAATGCCCTAAAGTACCTGGGTTTGAGCGGAATGAACCAGTCCTTTGCCCAAAATAAACTCAATGAGCAGGCGCGAGCTAACCACAGGCCGCCAGAAGCTAACTGCCGAATAGTTACCCTTTGTGATGCATTATTCCTTAATTTTGGCCTTCACCCAAAGCTGCTTCCATGAAAAAACCACTTATTCTGGTAACCAATGACGACGGAATTACCGCTCCCGGCATCCGGGCCTTAGTCAGCGTGGCCCGCGAACTGGGCGACGTTGTCGTGGTAGCCCCTGATTCCCCTCAGTCCGGTATGGGCCATGCCATTACGGTCAGCGACCCGATCCGGCTGCATCCTGCCCGGGTATTCGAAGGCATCGAGGCTTATGAATGCTCCGGAACGCCCGTCGATTGCGTAAAACTCGCCAAACACATCGTGCTGAAAGACCGGAAGCCCGACCTTTGTGTATCGGGCATCAACCACGGCTCCAACGCATCGATCAACATCATATACTCCGGCACGCTTTCGGCTGCCATGGAGGCTTCTCTCGAAGGCATTCCCTCTATTGGTTTTTCACTGCTGGATTATTCCCACGACGCCAACTTCGACCCCGCCAAACCTTTTGTAAAAAAACTGATGCAGTACATCCTGGCCAATGGGCTGGAAGAAGGCAGCCTTCTCAATGTCAACATTCCAAATATCGATGAAGGGCAGATAAAAGGTATGCTCGTGTGCCGGCAGGCTGAAGCCCGGTGGAATGAAGACTTCACGGTAGCCGAAGACCCCCGCGGCCAGAAATACTACTGGCTCACCGGCCGTTTTGTCAACGAGGACAAAGGGGAGGATACCGACATCTGGGCGCTGCAAAACGGTTACATTTCCGTAGTTCCGTCCATGCATGACCTGACCAATTACCGCGCTTTCAGCAGCCTTAAAGCCATCGAAAGCCTGGAACCAATAACTAATCAAAAGTAAGTTATGTGGAACAAAAACTCCATCCCCATAGGCCTTGGCATCGGAGTGGCCATTCCCCTTCTGGCTTTCGGCCTTCTGATGCTGCTCTACAACCAGCTCGAAGCTGGTGGCATCGTCAGTGAAGAAGGATTCTCTCCAATGTTCCGGGAGCGCACCTCCGCCATCATCGCCATCTGCCTGAACCTGATCCCACTAAATGCTTTCCAGAAACGGCGGGCAATAAATTCCATGCGGGGAGTCGTATTGGCCACCGTTCTTTATGTCATTGCCTGGGTCATTTATTTCGGAAAGTACATTCTATGAAATACTACATCATTGCCGGCGAGGCCTCGGGAGACCTCCACGGTTCCAACCTCATCAAAGGGCTCCGGGAGGCCGACCCGGAGGCCGAATGCCGCGCCTGGGGAGGCGGCCTCATGGAGGCAGCCGGCGCACATCTTGTCAAACACTATCGCGACCTGGCTTTCATGGGGTTTGCAGAGGTATTGATGAACCTGCGCACTATTCTTGGCAATATCAAATTCTGCAAACAGGATATACTCCACTACCGGCCCGATGCCCTGGTCCTTATCGATTACCCCGGATTCAACCTGCGCATCGCCAAATGGGCTAAAGCACAGGGGCTCAAAGTCTTCTACTACATTTCCCCACAGCTATGGGCATGGCACAGCAGCCGGGTCCACAACATCAAGGCCAGTGTTGACCGCCTTTTCGTCATTCTTCCTTTTGAAGAAGCCTTCTACCGGCAGTACGACTACGAGGTCGATTTCGTCGGGCACCCCTTGATGGATGTTGTCGATCAGGCTCCCACCCCGGAAAACTTCCGCCGGAAACACGGGCTCGACGACAAGCCGATCGTAGCCCTGCTGCCCGGCAGCCGCAAACAGGAAATTGAGCGGATGCTGGAGATCATGCTGAAAGTAGTCCCGGATTTTCCCGGTTACCAGTTTGTAATAGCCGGGGCGCCCTCCCAGCCGGAAAGTTTCTACCGGAAAATACTGGAAAAGTCAGGTACAGGCGCCTCTCCCGTCAGCTTCGTATCCGATGAGACCTACGCACTCCTTCGCCATGCAGAGGCTGCTCTGGCCACTTCCGGGACAGCCACTCTTGAGACGGCGCTGTTTGGCGTCCCTCAGGTGGTCTGCTACCGGGGCAGCTGGCTGTCCTACCTCATTGCACGCCGGCTGGTCAATGTGGAATTCATCGCCCTGGCCAACCTGATAGCCGGCAAAGAGGTAGTCAGGGAATTAATACAGAGTGATTACCATGCCGAAAACCTGAAGGAAGAACTCAGGAAACTTTTTCAACCGGAACAGCGCCAAAGGATCAGGGAAGGATACCGCCTCATCCGGGAGCGGCTGGGAGAACCCGGGGCCTCACAGCGGGCCGCCCGGCTGATCGTGAAATATATCAGAGAGGATCAAAAGGAATGAGGCCCCGGAATATTTCACCTCAAACCCTGTATTGTTCAACCCTACTGTTCCAGTCCTCCAGATTCGAGGACAGGCATATCCAGCAACAGAGAATCCGCCAGGCGAAGCGAGTCGCGGAACAGAGAATCCGCCATCAGGGAATCCCGCAGCAGTTCCTCAGGAGATTTGATCCTGAGCGGGCAATCCAGTCGGCGGAGTATTTCGGGTGGCGGTTGATGAAATGCACCTTCCTTCCAGTTTTCCAGCCCGGGCTCACGGATTACCTGGCGCAGGAAAAGGGCGCATACCGGAAGGGCCGTAGCGGCTCCCTGCCCGTACTCAAAATTGCGAAAGCGCACCAGGGGAGAGTCCCCTCCGACCCAGGCGCCCACCACCAGTTTTGGGGTATATCCGATAAACCAGCCATCTGCATGGTTCTGGGAGGTACCGGTCTTGCCGGCAAGAGGTATATTGTACAGGCCGTACCGCCAACGCAAGCGGCTGGCGGTGCCAACCGTAGCTACCGACTCCAGCATTCTGGTCATCGTGGCGGCATAAACGGAATCGACCACCTGTTCCTGAGGTTCACCCCCGAAATCCGCCAGCACCTGCCCGTCGTGTGTTTCTATCCGGCGAATAACCCGGGGCCTCACTTTTCTGCCCTGGCTGGCCAGGGTGGCAAAAACTGCCGCCATGTCGTATAAGGAAACTTCCGCCGTTCCCAGGGCGATGGACGGTTCAGGGGGTATTTCGCTGGTTATGCCCATATTTTCAGCCAGTTCTACAACCGGCTCCACCCCCAATTGCATAATGAGCTTGACCGAAACGGTATTTACGGAATTGACCAGTGCGCCTTCAAGGCTGTAGGAACCGCCGTAAATCCCATCAGCATTCTGAGGGATCCAGTCATCCTCATCTTTTCCATCCGGAGAGAAATGGGGCTCGGGGTCATCCCGGCGCCAGTCTTTGACCGCCCAGTCTCCTTTCGCATACTCATGATAAACGAGCAGTTCATTCGGTATTTGTTCACAGGGGTCGATGCCACTTCGAAGGGCCTGAGTATAGACAACCGGCTTAAAGACAGAGCCGGCCTGCCGGCGGGAGGTAACATGGTCGTACTGAAAAAAGCTGAAGTCAATGCCTCCTATCCAGGCACGCACAAAACCGGTGTAAGGTTCGAGAGCAATAAAGCCCAGTTGCAATAACCCCAACTGGTGTCGAAGGCTGTCCATCGGCGTCATCCAAACCTTTCTTGGCCCTTCCCAGGTGAATATCGTTATGGAGTCCGGTTGCTCAAAGGCCTGACGGATCGCCTCATCGGACAGGCCTTTCTCCGACAGAGCCTGATAACGGCGGGACTGTTTCATTGCCCGTTCTACCGTCCGGACATCCATCCAGGGAGCCGTACGGCCCTGCCAGTGTTCATCAAACCGGTTTTGCATTTCGGAGAGGTGTTCACGAGCTGCTGCTTCGGCAATCCGCTGCATCCGGCTGTTAAGAGTCGTATAAACTTTCAGCCCATCGGTGTAAAGATCGTAGGGTTCTCCATCCGGTTTACGGATATCGGAAAGTATAGCTTCCAATTCTTTGCGGACATGAGCCAGGAAATAAGGGGCTATATCCTCATTGCGAACCACCGGATTGTAATTCAACGACATCGGTAAAGACTGAAGGGAATCAGCGGTGGCTTGGGACAGATAACCATTTCGGACCATCTGTCCAAGGACTGTATTGCGCCGCTCCAGGGCCCGCTCCGGAAATCGCACGGGGTTGTAATAGGTCGTTGCCCGCAGGCTCCCCACCAGAGTTGCCCCCTCTTCAATGAGCAGGTTTCCCGGCGGTTTATTGAAAAAACGGCGGGCCGCTACATCAATACCAAATACATTTTCCGGGAAAGGGACTGTATTCAGGTAAAAGCCCAATAGTTCTTTTTTGGAATAGGCGCGCTCCAGTCGGCGGGCAATGGCAATTTCCCGCACCTTGTTGACCAGAAGGGAAAAAACGGCGTAATCGCGGCGGGGAAACAGGTTTTTTGCCAACTGCTGGCTGATGGTACTCCCGCCCCCACTGGAATCATCGCCCTGGAGAATGGTCTTAACCAGCACCCTGGCCCAGCTGCGGTAATCGATGCCGCCGTGCTGAAAAAAACGCTCGTCTTCCGTAGCCACCAAAGCATCGAGAACGTGCTGAGGGATCTCTTCGACCGGCACCACGGTACGGTATTCATTGTAGTAACGCCCCAAAAGCAGGCTGTCGGAAGTATAAATATCGGACGCGATCTGGGTGCGAACCCGCTGCAGTTGGCTGACCGTAGGAATCGTCAGCAAAACGATAAGCCAGCTCATCAGCAGTAAAAACAAACCGGCCAGCCCGGCTGTGCCGCCCCACTTTACCAGGCGCGAAAGGCGTGGCCAATGCAGGGCGAAGGTGCGCCAGCGCCTGATGCCCGGTTCCAGAAATAGCCTGAGTTTCTCCAGCATACGGACTTTAAACGAAAGTGTGAAGGATTTGTCACACAAGCTACCGACAATTTTTTTAACCTTTATCTTTTCCGGTAATAAAATGAGAACATCTTGAAGTGGAAATATTCCGGAATTAACGTACTTCGCGGCGCTGTGATCTATACCTGCGGCGACAGCATTGCCGCACTATTGCTCGGGGAGTTCCAGTGGAGCCGCCTGCTGGGCCTGGGCCTGGTTGGTGCAACTTTTTACGCTTTCGAGATCCCGAATTATTTCAACTGGATCGAGAAAAAGGTTGCGGAAGGGAAGGGGTTGAAAGCGTCTCTCTGCAAAACAGCCCTCGCTATGCTTTACTTCAATCCGGTTTGGATCGCCCGCCACTTGTTTTTCATCGAGTTGTTTTCCGGAAGAGTTGAGGACATATCCTGGGGATTGATGCGGGCCGCTTTATTTTCCTTCCTGGCCAATATCCCGATCTCTCTATTGGGCAATTACTTTATTCAGAATGTCATCCGCCTGCGTTGGCGGTTTTTGGCCAGTGCCGTTTTTTCGGCTTTGATGGCCATTTACTATGCGGTGAGCCGGGTGCTGTTCTAGATACCAATGTATATAAATACCAAAGGCGGAGGAATACTCCTCCGCCTCCGGACATCTTTTACCAACTATTGCTGATTACCAGCGGTCGTTGCGGCCATAACCGCCACCCCGGTTGCCACCGCCACGATGGCCACCGCCGCGATTGCCACCACGGTCACCGCGGTCACCACGGGGTTCTGCTTTCTTAACGACAATTGTTCTGCCGTCCAGTTCGGAATCATTCAGTTCTCTGATGGCTTCCATGGCCTCATCGTCATTGTCCATCTCTACGAAACCGAAGCCGCGGGACTTGCCGGTAAATTTGTCATCGATTACTTTGGCTGAACTGACTTCGCCAAATGCTTCAAAAGCTTCTCTAAGGTCCTCGCTCTGAGTGTCAAAGCTGAGTTTTGCAACAAAAATGTTCATTTCTGAAAAATTAAAAAGTAATAAATCAGAACTCCGCACCAGACAAGGGCCTAAAATACACCTGAACATTCCCGAAGGAAGGTGATCCGGCGCCGAAACCTGATAGTGGACAAATATTGAGGAGTGCAGGAGAATTCTAGATCTGCTAACGGTGAGGGAAGAAGAAATAAAATCTACTAGCCTACTGAATAATTGTTCAGCCTTTCGGAGTTCCTAATGCTGGGGCAAAGGTATGTCTTTTTTATTTTATTTGCTCAATTTTTTTTCCCGTTACGAAAACAGATGGAAAAGTACATACCCCACCCCCATGACAAACAGGGGAACAAAGGCATAACTGGCGTACTTTCTCAACCGGTTATTGCCGAATACCAGGCAGAAAGCATACTTCACGGATGTATTGGAGAAAGCCCCGATGACCACGGACAGGCCGGCGACAGACAAGTCTATGGATTGCTTGCCGTAATTCGCCATGGATATGGTGATGGCGTCCACATCGGTCAGCCCTGAGATCGCAGCTGCAAAATAAACCCCCTTGTCCCCGAATTGCTCCTCCGCATAACCGACCACAAACTGGATGGCGACATAGATCAGGGCAAACACGAGCGCCTCCTTAAAATTGATCGGGTTGCTGATCTCCGGCCCTTCGCCTTCCTGCGGCCCCTGCCCCTCCCTGGTGCTGAGATAGTACCCCACAGCGAGCCCGGCTGCCCCGAAAACAAGGACCGGCAGCCATAACGCCCGGAACATCTGCATATTCAGCAGGGCAAGCCAGATCAGCAGGCGCGGAAACATAATGGAGGATGCCAGAATGATAGCTGCTGCCTGGATCACTCCTCCGGATTCCTGCTTGCCGGCCTGGCGGGAAAAATACCAGGCAGTGGCCGTACTGGAAGCAAAACCGCCCAGAATGCCGGTCAACAACACCGAATGCCTGCGGCTGAGGAACTTGCTCAGAAAATAGGCCAGAAAATTGAGGGTCACGAAAATCACCACGATCAGCCAGGTCTTGTAAAGGTTGAAAATGCCGTAAGGGCCCATCCCCTTATCCGGCAGTAAGGGAAGAACAAGAGCAGAAATGACGACAAAATAAAGTATGGAAAAAATATCCCGGCGGGACAGCTTATGCACCGCTTCGTGCAATTTGATCTTGAGTGAAAGAAGAGTAGTGATCAGGACAGCGATCGTAACCGCCAGGTGATAATTTTTTGTAAAGACCAGGCTTCCCAGAATAAAGGAAGCCATCAGGGAAAACTCGGTCGTCGTCCCGGCATCGGCTTTGCGGCTGGTGGCGTACGCCAGGGCAATGATGCCCATTACCCCCACAAAAGCGGCAACAAATATGAATGGTGAATATTGATCGGAAAGGAAAAGAGCAATATAGCCGATCAGAGCAACAATGGGGAAAGTGCGCACCCCGGCAAAAAGCCTCTCTTCTTTTTCCTGCTTGGAATATTCCCTTTCCAACCCCAACAGCAGGCCGATCCCCAGGACAATGAATATCTCCTTGAACATCGACAGCGCCTGCTGGTCTAATCCGATGGTTTCCAGTATGTCCATATATCAGGTTATGGATAGGGGAATATACGATTTAATAAGGTAATGTTACAAGTTGTACATACGATCCGGGTGACATCAGCCGGCTTCCCTTCAACAGGGATCTCACGGGGCCATTGCCACACCGGCTTCCGGCTCCGGACGGTGGGATATGGCGTGCGGTAGTGATTCATCTCTTCTTCCGTCAACTGCCGCAACGTAGCCTTGGGCAGAATCTGTTCGACAAAGCCGTTCATCACACTAACCATCAGCCACCCGACAAAGGGAGTACGCATGAGTTTGAAGCCCATCCTGAAATCCGACGGGAAATCGGCCGATCGAGCAGTTTGGAGAATAGCCTCCATGAAAGCAATGCCCCGAATATTTTCCGGGTATTGAGCTGCATAATGAAGGCCCAGGCCTGAACCCCAGTCGTGAATTACCAGGGTATCTTTCTCCAGGCCCAATTCGTCAATAATCCCCGTTATATACCCATAGTGGTTAAAGAAAATACTTTTATGCGAATCCAGAGCTAAATGGGGGCGATTTGATTACCGGCGCCGGCCGGATACTTAGATATTGTGCCGTTAGGTACAAAATATCGGTAAAAAAATGGTGAAAAATGAACCTCCGTGCCGTAGGTACGGCACATCGGCGTTGGCCTGATCGCTATGTCCCGTACCTACGGCACGGGTCGTCCCTAACTCGGGGCCACGTCTTCCGATATGTCGTCCCTACAGGACGTTCTAGCTCTGGATTCGCATACTTTTGTTATTATCTTTATTAGAAAGAAAATTTCGTCTGAGTAAAAGTTTTTAATAAGAAATCCCAGTGAAACTGTGGGTAGCTCATTACCAATTTTATTTAACCCCAGCCCGAAACAGGCCAGTTGGTAAAGTTGCCCTTTCGGCCTTTCTCTTCCGATGACCAATCTCACTCTGACAGGTGGCCTATGTCACTGATTATTAACTGTCAGGTTGCGATCTTCTCTTTCAGGCACCATTCATTTCATCTTCCAGTGAATACAGCTTATGGCAACAGCAAAGAGCACACTCATCCCTCTCGACACCGGCCGGCCCATTTGGGATTCCTTTTTCACCGTCGCCCCTTTGGTAGTAATCGGAACAAAAGAAAAAGGGGGGTACGACATGGCGCCCAAACACATGGCCACGGCTCTTGGCCACGACAACTTTTTTGGTTTCGTATGCACCCCAAGGCATTCTACCTATCACAATGTAGGTAGGGAAGGTTTTTTCACGGTGAGTTTTCCCAAACCGGAACAGGTTGTTCTCACCAGCCTTTCCGCTTCGCCCCGGTGTGAAGAAGCCGAACAGGAAAAGATGGCCCTCAGAGGCCTCCCATTGCGCATGGCGCCAACGGTGGATGCCCCTTTTCTGGAAGACAGCTACCTCTATTTCGAATGTGAGCACCTGAAAACCGTTGATGGCTTCGGCCAGCACAGCCTGATCTGCGGGCGCATCACCGGCGCCTGGGTGGAAGAGGCCTATCTCCGCACCTTTGAACAGGACGAGCAGGAACTGATCTACCGGTCGCCTCTGCTGGCCTACCTGGCCTACGGGCGGTTCGCCGAGATCCGGGAAAGCCGGGCCTTTCCCTTTCCACGCAACTTCAAAAACTGAGGCCATGGAAGAGAACGTCCACAAGATCCGGCAGTATCTCCGGGAGCACCGCCCTGAAATGGAAGCTTTCCTGCGGGCCCTGGCTGCCATCGAGACGCCTTCTCATGCCCCCGCAGCCCAGGAACCTCTTTTTGACATTCTGGCCGCGAAGTTCAGGTCACTGGGATACCACATCATCCGCGTTCCCGGGAGAAAAACAGGGGGTTTTCTCATAGCCCGCCCCACCCGGCGAGAACGTTGCTGCCCCATACAACTCCTGATCGGCCATTGCGATACCGTCTGGGAAAAAGGCACCTTGCAGAGCATGCCCGTCGAACAGGCCGGAGGCCAGTTGAAAGGCCCCGGCATTTTTGACATGAAGGCCGGCATTACTCAGATGGTTTTCGCACTACAGGCTATCCATGACATCGGCCTGAAGATGGAAGCCACCCCCGTCTGCCTTATCAATTCCGATGAAGAGATCGGCAGCCGTGAAAGCACACCAGCCATTCGCCGACTGGCGCGCATTGCGGGGCGCGCCTTCGTCCTGGAGCCTCCGCTGGGGCCGGAAGGCAAGCTCAAAACAACCCGCAAAGGCCTGGGCCGATTCACCCTGACGGTAAAAGGCAAAGCCGCTCACGCCGGGCTGGACCCCGGCAAAGGAGCAAGCGCCATTCTGGAACTTTCCCACCAGATACAACACCTCTTTAACCTGAACGAGCCGGAAAAAGGGATAACGGTCAATGTGGGAATGATAGAAGGAGGCATATCCCCCAACGTCATAGCCCCCGTCAGCAAGGCAATAATTGATGTGCGGGTACCAACGCATAAAGATGCCGCCCGCCTCAGCGAGGCCATTCTCAGCCTGCAGCCGGCAACCCCGGGAGCCAGCCTGGAAATTGAAGGAGGTTTCGGGCGCCCTCCCATGGAGCCCACTCCCCGCAACCGGCGGTTGTGGCAACAAGCCCGGAAAGCCGGAGTACAAATGGGGCTCGAACTGCAGGAAACTTCCGCCGGCGGAGGTTCCGACGGAAATACTGCCAGCCTCTACACGGCTACCCTGGACGGGTTGGGCACCACGGGAGACGGAGCCCACGCCGCCCACGAATTCATATTCCTGGATAAACTGGAGGAAAGGGCCCTGCTGCTGACGCTATTGCTGTTGTTACCATCGGGAAGAAAAAAGGATTAACATGAGCCTATGCAATATCAATTCACTTTCACCTCCCTGGCCCGCAATTCGGGGCTGATGGGTTCCTCATTTGAAGCCCGCCCCATCCCCTTCAGCCAGTGGGCCAACGGCGACTTTATCGCTGTGGAACTGATGCAGCCCGGGTCGGAAGCGGCCCGGATCGAACTCTTCAACGGGCGGATGATGGACCCCCTGAAAGGAGAGCGGCTGATCGGCGCATTAGGCGTCCGGCATGCTACCCTTGAGATCACCGGAAGCTGGAAGGCGATCAACCCGGGAGAACGCTTCCAGTTAATGACGGCTGCCGGGCTGCTTGGAAAGGTAACTTCCAAATCCACCTTCTCTCCTATCCCCATTCAGGTAGAATACCTGGGCCATGTCATTCGCCATGGCGCCAAATGTACTATGGCCCGTTCTGTTCGCCCCATCCCGCAAAAAACCTTTACCAAACCGATAATACTGATGGTAGGCACTTCCATGTCGGCCGGAAAGACCACCACCGCGCGCATCGTCACCCGGGAACTCAAATCTATGGGCCTGAAGGTCATCGGCGCTAAAGTGACCGGGGCGGGCCGATACCGGGACATCCTGGCGGTAAAGGACGCCGGAGCGGCTGCAGTTTTTGATTTTGTCGATGCCGGGCTGCCTTCAACGGTTTGCCCCAAAGAAGAATTCCTGCCCGCCCTCGAACACATGCTTTCTCTGATGGCCGCTGAAGAGCCCGACGTAGCCGTTGTGGAGATCGGGGCCTCCCCTATGGAGCCATATAATGGAGATGTGGCCATCGATTACATCCGGGAGAACATTTGTTGCACCATGCTGTGTGCCTCCGACCCTTATGCCGTTTACGGGGTGATGAAGAGCTTCGGCCTGAAACCGGACCTGGTCAGCGGGCCGGCGACCAATACCATCGCCGCGGTGGAACTGGTGGAAAAGCTCTGCCGGATGCGGGCGCTCAACCTGCTGAACCCCGGAACCCGCCCGGCATTGAGGAAATTACTGAGAGACAGGCTCTGCATATAATTCCCATTGTGATTCAAAGTACAAAAAGAGGGCGAGGAAACGAGGCAGAAGATATAATTATAAAACACTGAATTTCAATACTCTGTTAGCGAAAAAACTCTGAGCAGCAAAAAAGCGGGTAGTGAAAATCACCATTTCGAACTGACATAAATCACCTTCTTGTGTAACGGACATCACATTCAGAAGCAGGGGCCTTATCCTAATTTTGTCAGTATAAACCGGAAGCCCTATCTTACAGCTTGCGGATTATTTTAAAGACAAAAACCAAAACAATGGTACCCGATTTTCTCATCCAGATCAAGGATTTCATCAGCCAGCCCTGGCCCTGGTGGGTCGCCGGGCCGATGATCGCGCTGATCATGTTCATCCTCCTGTTCTTCGGCAAAGAGTTTGGCATCTCCGCCAACCTGCGGATCATGTGCGCTGCCGACGGGGCCGGGGAATTTTCCGATTTTTTCAAATTCGACTGGCAATCACAGGGATGGAACCTGATGGTCGCCCTGGGCGCTATGTTCGGAGGCTATATTGCATCTCACTACTTCCTCGGGAGCAGCGATGTCGCCCACGTCTCGGCAGCCACGGTAGAAAGCCTGAAAAAACTCGGGTTCACCTATGAACAGGGCGAAGTGCCACTGGTACCGGAATTTTACAGCTGGGATAGCCTCTTTACCCTGCGCGGCCTGATCATCATCGTTGGCGGTGGTTTCCTGGTCGGTTTTGGAGCCCGCTACGCCGGAGGATGCACTTCCGGGCACGCCATCAGTGGTTTATCTGCACTACAGTTGCCCTCCTTGATTGCCGTGGTCGGTTTCTTCATCGGAGGCCTCATTATGACACACCTGATATTTCCAATCCTTTTCTAGCGATAAAAATGAAGAGCCATGAAAATCTCAAGATATATATTCGTCGGTATCCTGCTTGGCGTCACGCTTTACAAAGCAGAAGCCGTATCCTGGTTCCGGATATTTGAAATGTTCCACTTCCAGTCGTTTCACATGTACGGGATCATCTTCTCTGCCGTTATTGCCGGAATGGGCATCGTATATCTGATCAAGCGGACGCACATGAAGTCCACTGAAGGGCAGGAGATCGTCTTCCATCCCAAAGACCGCAGTGTTCCACGCTACCTCATCGGGGGCATCATCTTTGGGTTGGGCTGGTCGCTTGCCGGGGTATGCCCGGGGCCGATGTTCATTCTGATGGGCAGTGGATATACCGTTTTTATCGTGTTTTTGGCAGCAGCCATGTTCGGGACTTTCACCTATGGGCTGCTCCGGAGCAGATTGCCTCATTAGAAAATGGCGAAAGCTCCACGGCATTCCTGAGGAAAAGGAACAAAATTTTGAATTTTCCCGCTCCTTTCGGAAACAATGCCGGGAAAATAGCGTAACATTTTTTGAGAATACTATTTTGCTTGTACCGAAGCCGCCTTCAGTTCTGAATGGCGGCTTCTTTTTTGCCCGAATTTCACTGCTCTTTTATATCTTTCCCGTTGCATAACATCGTCTTTCTGCTTATGGGCCAGAGCCAAACCTCCTGCTTTGACGAATCCCGGTTCCGGGATATCATCGAATATTATGACGCTACCCGCTTCGATTATCAGGTCGCATGGCTAAGCCGCGAAAACCCCGCCATCCATTTTGGTTTTTATGACCATCGGGCAGACAGGCATGCTGCTGCCCTTGAGAACACGAACCTGGTGCTGGCTGAGCTTGCAGGCCTGCAGCCCGGCTGGCGGATCCTCGATGCCGGCTGTGGGAAAGGAGGTAGTTGCCTGTGGCTGGCCCGTCATTTGGAAGCCCGGGCCGTAGGCATCACTCCAGTCCGCCATCAGGTGGAAGAAGCCCGGCGACTGGCTGCCGGCGCCGGGCTTTCGGAACAGGTTTCGTTCCGGCAGGCCGATTATTGCAACACTCCATTTGAAGAGGGCAGTTTCGATTGCGTATGGGCCTGTGAAAGCCTTTGCCATGCTCCGGAAAAAGCGGCTTTCTACCGGGAGGCTTACCGGTTGCTCCGTCCCGGCGGGCGGCTGGTCATAGCCGAATACGTCCGTTCAGGGCGGCCATTGAGCCCCGCCGGGGAAACGCTACTGCTCGGCTGGCTCAACCGGTGGGCCATTCCCGACATCGATACCTGCAACGAACATTTTGAACATGCCCAAAAAGCGGGATTCGGGCAGTTCCAGATCAGAGACTGCACTTCCTACACCTGGGTATCCCTGAAAAACCTGCACAAAATTGCCCGCCGCTGGCTTTGGGCCGATTACCTGCTGTATGGACTGGGATTGCGCTCCAAGGCCCAGCACAACAACATCATCGGCAGCATCCGCCAATTCCGTGCGCTCCATCAAAACTTATGGTTCTATGCAGTGATCACCGCTCAAAAGCCCGGTGGTTGATAGCTGGCCGAGAACCAACCAGGTTCCCGCAGCAATCCCGAACTGGCGTCAAGAATTTTGGAAATACCCGTTTTAATGGTATAATTGATGTCAGGCGTAAGCACCCAGCGGCAATGAATAAACATAAAATCCTGGTTATCAGCTATCTGTCCCTACTTTTGGGATGTGACCAGCCTTCGCAAAAGGCCGGCGCCCCTGTTGTGGGCGGTGCAGGCGACACGCTCCGGGTAGAGGAAGAGGCAATAGCCTTCCCCCGGTTGAGGCGCGACGGGCGCCTGGCTGGACTGCCCAAAATGGCCGACGTTTACCAGCCCGTTGCTCTGGATACCATCGACCTCCCCGTGATCGATGGAAAATTGGTTAAAGCCCTGGAAAATAACCTCGAACTGCTTGCCCTGCAGCAACGAAAAAGGAATCAGCAGGTAGGTGGGCTGCGCATCACCTATGAAGAACTGCAGGAAACCATACGCACACTTATCGCCTGGCAGCACACCAAGCCTTTCGGCCTGCACGAACATCTCGAAGCCTATCAGATCTGGGGAGCCGACCAAAGAGGAAATGTGCGTTTTACCGGCTATTTCACTCCGGTAGTAAAAGTCAGTAAGCAGCCCAAAGGGCCTTATCAATACCCTTTGTTCGACCGACCCCTGGAGTGGGAAGGCAGGCTCCCCACCCGGGAGGAAATTGAAGCAGAAGGCGCCCTTGACAGCCTGGGCCTGGAACTGGCTTATGCTTCCAATAAAGTTGACGTTTACTACATGCAGGTTCAGGGATCCGGCTTTGTAGAATATCCCGACGGCCAACTGGAACTCTTCGGCTACAACGGAACCAACAGATATCCCTACCAAAGCATAGAAAAATACATCACTGGCCGGGATGATATTTCCTTAAGCAACCTCTCTATTAGCGGCATTCGCCAATTCCTCAAACATAACCCCGCCCTGCGGGATACCATCCTGTTCCAGAACCCCTCTTATACTTTCTTCGCCCGCAAACGGTCATCTTCCCCCAAAGGGGCAGGCAGCGTTCCGCTCCTGTCCGGCTATTCCATTGCCGTTGACCGAAAATACATCCCACTCGGCAGTTGCCTTCTGGCCGCCTTTCCTGTTTATGACCACCGCAAGCACCGTGTGATCCGCCATGAATACCGTTTCCTCGTCGCCCAGGATGTCGGGGGCGCCATTAAAGGCCCCGGCCATATTGACTTCTATACCGGGGTGGGAACACAGGCCGCCCGGGTAGCCGGCCGCATCAATTACTACGGAAGGTTGTGGCTGCTGATGCCCAAACCGCCTCAGGCTCATTTCATTTCTGTCGAAGAGTAAGCAGGTGGGGTTCCCATTTTGTTTTCCTTGGGCTGGATTCGGGGATTCGGGGATTCGGGATTCGGGGAAAGCAAAGCAAGCCTCTTTCGAAAAATAAAAATACCCGCAGGCGTTAGTGCCTTCCCCTGCCCCATCCGCCCTTTTTCCTTTTCCCTGCAATTAATTCCGGAAAAATATAGCAAAACACATCATATTAAATTTTTGGCACATGTTTTGCTATTCATAATAAAGAATTCAATAATGTAAAAAACACTAAAAAACAGAGTAGAAAATGGACAAATTACATATTTATATAATACTTAATGTGTATATTTGTCCATATTCCCAGAAACTTCACGACCCTACTCCTGTAGGACCTTTTTTTCCCAATTCATTAAAACTAGTTAAATCATGCAGCTTACTCTACACCTTCGCAAGGCCGGATTCGGCCCTCCCCCACACCGCTACTTACGAACCACTACGCTATGTTCCCGGGCTAAACTTCCTCCCACGGGATAAAAGCCAATTCAAGGCTGGTTTACGATTAAAACTTCACCTGAGGAGAACGGGTAATCTACGCCCGGCGCCCCCTCATTAGGGCCGTTTTATGTTCCATTGCCGCCCTGGGCCGGCATAAGGCCGGAGAGCCAATGCTGTGCCCTCCCGTCACCTTATAGCCAACAGGGCTCACTGCAACGGATAGCCATTTCTATGCCATTCAGGTAAGTTTTTCCTTCCTCCGCCAATTGTACCGGCCGGGGAGAGCCACTCGTATGCCTGCCGCTAAACATCAGCCCGAAAACCTCTTCTCCCCCCTTTGTCCTGCACCCTCCCTCCGGCAGGGCCTGGCAAACTATTTCTTCAACCCAACTACAACTTCAAAATCATGTCACGCAACAAAAAATCTTCCAAAGCAGAAACCGTTATCATCCTGATCATTTTCCTGGTAGGCGCATTTGGCGCATTCCATCTCTTTGCCGGCGGCAGCAGCCAATCAAACGACCCCAGCCATTCTCTGGAAACCCCCTCCGAAATGGCCCAGCTTTCTACACAGGACGTTTACCGGTAAGAAAGTGTTTTGACAGGAGCCCCCAAAGTGCCCTATCCAGCATCTCCGATAAACGCTGCCGGGTTGGCCAGATCCGGTATCCAGGCGGGAACCCTGGAGGTTGGGGCGCCCCAAAAGCATGGAGAAGTTTTTTATCTAAGATCCCCATATTTTTAAAAGCCTGGCCGGCAGGTATGCATGAGAAGGGTAAAAAGCGGGCGGGGTTTCAAATTTTCGGCCAGTTGACAAATCAATTTTGCAAAACAGTTGTTACTTTAATGCTCAACTGTTTTGCCATGTACATGATAAAAAGCCTCCTGGAGCGTTCCGCCTTTGGTGTTTGCAGCTATCTCGGCGAGAAAATCGGCGTTGCTTCCGCACGTGTGCGGCTGTATTTCATTTACCTGTCTTTTGCAGCGCTGGGGTCACCGATCATATTTTACCTTTTCGTGGCTTTCTGGCTCAATGTGAAAAGGTATATCAAAAAGAAGCGCTCTCTGGTGTGGGAATAAACCCTCACTCAGGTATCTTCCTTCTTCTGCGAAAACGAACTTGGAAGGAGCCCTCCGGGAAAACGGCCGCTTTTCCGGCTACTCTTCAAAAGCATAGCGCACAATATTGGCCCCCATCTGAAGGGCCTGAAGGCGAATGGCTTCAGGGTCATTGTGCACTTCTTCGTCTTCCCAGCCATCCCCCAGGTCGCATTCATAGGTATAAAAACAGATCAGCCGGCCTTCCCAGAACAGCCCGAACCCCTGTGGAGCTTTGCCGTCATGTTTGTGGATCTTGGGCAGCCCGTTCCTGAACTCGAATTCCTGGCGATAGATCTCATGCTCAAAAGGCAATTCGATAAATTCCAGCTCCGGAAAAACCTTTTTCATAGCTACCCGCACGTATTTATCCATCCCATAGTTGTCATCAATGTGAAGAAAACCTCCGCCTATCAGGTAATTCCTGAGGTTTTCCGCCTCTGCATCAGAAAAGACCACATTGCCGTGGCCCGTCATGTGTACAAAGGGATAGTTGAAGAGCTCAGCGCTGCCCACTTCCACCTCTCCATAATCGGTATCAAAGTTGGTGCCCAGGTGCTGGTTGCAAAAACGGGCCAGGTTGGGCAGAGAGGTCGGGTTGGCATACCAGTCCCCTCCTCCGCTGTATTTGAGCAGGCCCATGCGCAAAGTAGGCGCCGTCTCCGGAGCTTTGAAAGAAAAAGCAATCAATACGGCCAATGCGATCAGAACACGCTTCATATTATCAGTCATTTAGCAGATTAACAGTATGGCAGGCCACGATGCCTGCGGTTTCCGTCCTGAGGCGGCTGGGGCCCAGGCTTACCGGTACGAATCCGGCGGCTATCGCCTCCTGCACCTCTTGCAGGCTGAACCCTCCCTCAGGGCCTATCAGTATGCAAACGCCCCGGCCGGGCTGGTAGTTGTCTTTTAAATGTCCCTTAACGCCTTCTCCGAGGTAAGCGATGAATTTCTGAATCCCCTGCTCCATCGGTTGGTGAATGAACTCCCGGAAGCTGCAGAGGCTGTTGAGCTTCGGCAGATATGCCTTCAGCGATTGCTTCATAGCAGCGGCCAGCACCTTCTCAAGGCGGCCCTCCCGCAACTTCCGGCGTTCGGAATGCTCACCGATGAAGGGCGTAACCTCATCAATACCGATCTCCGTCGCCTTTTCGAGGAACCATTCCAGGCGGGCAATGTTCTTCGTAGGTGCAATGGCCACGTGAAGGAAATGATTTCGCCGCCCGTTGGGTGGCAGGGCCTTTTCAATTTCAGCCAGGCACTTTTTTTTCCCTGTCTCCACAATGCGGGCCTCATACATCCCGCCTTTCCCATCGGTGAGGTATATGAGGTCGCCAACCTTATGGCGAAGGGCCTGGATGCAATGGCGGGCCTCTTCTTCCGGCAGAGTGGCCAGGTGGCCGTTTATGGAGGATGTATAGAACAAGTTCATAGTTAATTAGCAGCTCTTCATCGGTTTTGACAGGAGTAGCGTATAATTTTTGTATAAATCCCCTTACCTTTGCGTCCGCTTACACAACAATAGGAAAAATAATCCTGTTTTTTATCTCGACTATAATTCAATTTTTAGACTGTAGCTATATATGGATTATGTGATAATGGTGGGGCAGCTGATGCTGAGCCTTTCAATACTGATCGTCCTGCATGAGATGGGGCACTTTTTTCCGGCCCGGCTTTTCGGCACCCGCGTTGAGAAGTTTTACCTCTTCTTCGACCCCTGGTTCTCTCTGTTCAAATACAAAAAAGGAGAAACGGAGTACGGAATAGGCTGGCTGCCCCTGGGAGGGTATGTCAAAATATCCGGAATGATCGATGAGAGTTTCGATACCGAACAAATGAAGCAGGAACCCCAACCCTGGGAATTCCGTTCGAAACCGGCCTGGCAGCGGCTCATCATCATGCTGGGAGGGGTCACGGTCAATTTCATTCTCGGTTTCTTCATCTACGGCATGGTATTGTGGTACTGGGGGGAAGAATACCTGCCGAACGATAATGTCAAATACGGCATATTTGTTGATTCCCTGGGGTACGACCTGGGCCTGCGCGACGGCGACCACATCCTGGCAGTTGGTGGTAAAACCCTGGAAAAGTTCAACGACCGGGAAGTCGTCCGCGAGATCATCATCAACAGCGCCAGCTCGATCAAGGTCGAAAGGGATGGCCAAATAAAGAAACTGGAGATCGACCCGAAGTTCATCGCCATTCTTGCCAGCCACGAAAATAAAGACAAGGCTCTGTTTGTTGCCCGGGTACCCTTCATTGCCGCCAAGCTGGTCAAAGATTCTCCCGCGGAAGAGGCGGGAGTAAAGGTAGAGGACCACATCATTGCCTTCAATGGTGAGCCCACGCCCTATTTCAGCGACTTTTTCAAAAAGGCGCGCGGCCTTAAGGAAGTACCGGTTGACGTCACCCTCGTCCGGGAAAAGAAAGACACCATGACCCTTCACATGACCACCACAGAAGACGGAACCGTTGGGATCTACCCCTTCGGTGCAGCCTACTTCTTCGATACTAAACGGCAGGAATATACCCTTGCCGAGGCACTCCCCGCCGGTGTTTCTATGGGCTGGTCTTTCCTGCGGGACCAGGCCAAGGCTTTCGGGCAGATCTTCAGAGGCCGCATCAAGGCCAAGGACAGCCTCGGCGGTTTCGGCACCATCGGCGCCATGTTCGGCAGCGAATGGCAATGGGAACGCTTCTGGCGCATGACGGCCGTGTTGTCCCTCATCCTCGCCTTCATGAACCTGCTGCCCATCCCCGCCCTCGACGGCGGCCACGTGATGTTCCTCCTTTACGAAGTGGTCACCGGCCGCAAGCCCAGCGATAAGTTCCTGGAATACGCCACCATGATTGGCTTTATCCTGGTGCTCGGGCTGGTGCTGTACGCCAACGGGCTTGACTTTCTGCGGAGCTTCGGAGATTGGTTCAAGTAGTGTTCGTCGATTCGCATATTAGGGAAGCCGTGGTGACGGGCCATGATTTTTTTACAGATGAGGTGCAAGGGCTGGCGAGTATTTGTGGGGCGTCTTTTGTTAGCCCGGTGCATATTGCCGCAATACCGGAAAACCACGAAACCAGAATACCCTGCCGATCATCAGCATGGAACTTTTTTCCAATTTTTTGAATTCAGGAGTTACACTTTTTTTGGAACCTTATCGGAAAATTGCCTAAATTTGCATCCCTGCAAAAGAGAACGCGGGTAAAAGCACCGGCGGTATTTTTGAACATTTTTTTGCCGAAGTGGCGGAACTGGTAGACGCGCTGGACTCAAAATCCAGTGGTGGCAACACCGTGTGGGTTCGAGTCCCACCTTCGGTACATTATCATCCTGCAACATTAGCCATGTAAATCAGGGGCTAACTGTACATTCGGTAAACAGCCGGATTTCCTCCCCTTTTCGCCTCTTTCCTAAAGGAGGCATCACTCCAATACCACCACCCTACTCCACTTCCCCAATCAAATTCGGATAATCCGTAATGATCCCATCCACGCCCAGAGCTATCAAAGCTTTCATAGCGGTGGTGTCGTTCACCGTCCAGGGGATAATCGTCATTCCTTTCTCATGGACAGTATCCGCAACGTTGGCAGTGACGAGCTTGTAGTAGGGGCTGTATGCATTAGGGATATACCCCAGTTCCTCCAGGTTGGCTGCCACGCCGTTAGGATTGTCGATGAGCAGGGCGGTGAAGAGCTGCGGGTCCATGCGGTGGAGGTGCTGCAGGGGGGCAACGTCGAAGGATTGCACGCAGCTGCGCTCCCTTATGCCCAGGCGGGTGACCTCTTCCAGCACCAGGCGGGCGAAGGTTTCGGCATCTGGTGCTTTTATGCCCACATAAGCCGGTTCGAACTTGATCTCGATATTGTAGCGGGGTTTTTCACGGCCCTTTTCGGCGCAGTACTGCCCGACTGCCTCCACTACTTCGCTCAGCAGAGGTTTGTGGGCCGGCATGGCCTTTTGGTGCGGGAAGCGCTCATTTCCGCGGCTGCCGCAGTCGTACTGCCGGATAGAGTCGTAGGACATCTGGAAGAAAAGCAGATCCTCCTCTTCTTCTTTGGTTACCGGGCGCCCGTCCGGGTGGCTGCAGATGTGGTGCGACATCCAGGGCTCGTGGGAGACAACCAGGAGGCTGTCGCGGCTCACCGCCAGGTCCAGCTCCAGGGTCTTAACCTGTGGGTATTCCAATGCTTTGAGGAATGCCGGCACGGTATTCTCGGGCAGCAGGCCGCGGGCGCCGCGGTGGCCCTGCCAGTCAAATGTGGCTGTTTTTTCGGGATCCATATCTTTTCGGGTTGCAGGTTCGGAACAGGAAAAAAAAGTAAAGAGCAGACTGAATATTAAAAGGAAACGCATTTGGTGTTGTTTGAGAGCGAATTTAGCGGTTTTATTGGAAAAGCCCCCTCTTTTTGAGCGTATGTTAAGCCCGCCTGAAGCCACCGGCAAAGATCTCGGAAAGGTATTTATTCGAAAAAAACATCTACCATGAAAATCCCTTTGAAACGATTGATTTTATCATTGTTTTTATGAAAAATTTCCATTAAGAATGTTTGAGGAAATATAGCCTTATCCGTTTACGCTATTAACCTCAAAACCAATGAAAGGCAATTGCATGGCTCCCGATGTAACAAATTCCCTTTTAACCGTGGCGGCCCGAATTCTCTTATCAATACTAACAGTGTTGATGGGGTTTGACGGTGGCATTAGGCCTGGGTATCAATTACCACTACATCAACCAATCGACGGATCTTTATAAACAGGTTGGTTTTATCACTGTACCCTTTGAAATAAAATGGCGCTTCTGACTCAGGCAAGATGGCAGGCTCTTCGGTAGTGCCTGCCATCTGACACCAAATTTTCAACCCCCAATTCCTACCTTTATTCTGAATGTGCTACATTGGCAATGGATCAATGAAGTGTATCACATAATGAAAAAGTTACTGGCCTCTGCCTGTTTATTGCTCGGTTTGGCTTCTACCCTCATCGCCCAGATCCCCGCCAACACCATCGGGGCCAACCCTCTCTCCCTCAAATGGAAGCAGATCAACACCGAAAGGGTGCAGGTGATCTTCCCCCAGGGGCTCGAAGCGGCGGGGCAAAGGGTAGCCAATGTGGTGCATTACCTGTGGGACAACAACACGGAATCCATCGGAGAAAAAAAGCAAAAGGTGACGATCCTGCTCCAGAACCAGACGATCATTCCCAACGGCTTCGTCACCGTCGGGCCTTTCCGGTCGGAATTCAATATGACGGCGCCCCAGTTCAATTACACCACCAACTGGCTGGACGGGCTGGCCATTCACGAGTACCGCCATGTGCAGCAGTTCGGAAATTCCAAACACGGCTTAACCAAACTGGTGAAAACGATCTTTGGTTCCTGGGGCTGGGGCGGCATGTACGGACTGGCACTGCCCCGCTGGTACCTCGAGGGAGACGCCACCGGGATGGAAACGGCTCTCACCGCTTCGGGCAGAGGGCGGCTGCCGGCTTTCACCATGGAATACCGCTCGCTCATCCTCCACGACCTGCAATACTCCTACGAAAAGGCGGCCGCCGGTTCTTTTAAAGATTTCGTACCAGACTGGTACAACCTGGGATATTTCATGACCAGCTACGCACGGAAGGAGTTTGGAAAGGGCATCTGGGCAGGCGTCCTGGAGGATGCCACCCGCTACCGGGGGCTTTTTTATCCGTTCAGCAAGGGGCTGGAAAAAAGAACAGGGCTGAACACGAAGAAGCTGTATCAAAAAACGATGGAGGATCTGGAAAGCGCCTGGAAATCGGAGGAAAAACAAGGAGCCGCTACTGCCGGTAAACAGCGCAATACCGCTCTTAAAAAAAACGTCACCCATTACACCAACCCACAATATTTGGATGAGAATACGCTTATTGCCGCCAAAAGTGGTTACGGCCGTATCCCAGTGTTTGTCAGGATCGGGCCCGATGGCCGGGAGGAAAAACTCACCGAACCGGGCATACAGCTGGAACCGCTAAGCACTACTCTATCTCTGGTGGGAGGCAAATTATGCTGGCCGGAGATCGGCTATGACCCCCGCTGGCACTACAAGAACTTCTCCATCATCCGCAGTTACGACATCCGGACGGGACAAAAGAAGAAACTGACTTCCCGCACCAAATATTTTGCCCCGGCCCTCTCCCCCCGGGCGGGCCGGATCGCGGCCGCCGAGGCAACAGAAAACATGGAATACAGCCTGGTTGTCCTGGATGCCGAAACCGGAACTCTGATCCGCAAACTACCCAACCCGGAAAACTACTTCTATGCCTTCCCCACCTGGACGGAAGACGGGCAAAACATTATCGCCATTGCTCAGGAAGGAGAAACCCAGGCCATTCAGATGATCAACCTGGAAACCGGAGTGGCAAAATGGCTCACCCAGCCTTCTCCCCACCAGATCAGCCATCTGGCTGTTAGAGAAGATTTCCTCTTCTTTTCCGGCAGCTATACCGGAGCAAACAACATCTTCGCCCTGAATCTAAAGGATAAAACGCTATATCAACTAACGGATTCTCCCCTGGGGGCCTTCCAGCCTGCTATCTCTCCGAACGGCACGAAACTGGCCTACAGTGAATTTCACCCGCGCGGATATAACATCATCGAAATGGAACTGGATCAGGCTTTATGGCGGCCTTACGAAAGTAGCAAGGAGGAGGAGAAGTACATATATGCCAGGGCGCTGGCCGATCAGGAAGGCGGCAGCATTCTGGAAAAAGTAGGCAACGAGCAGTTCCCGGTTGAAAACTTCAACAAGTGGAGCGGGATCGTCAACCCGCACAGCTGGCTTCCCTACCTCAGCCCGCCAACTGTCGGCGCCAGCGTTCTTTCCGACAATAAGTTCGGCACCCTTTCCATGGAAGCCGGTGGTTATTACAACCTGAACGAGCAGCAATGGTCCTATTCGGCGGGCGCCACTTACGCCGAGCTCTATCCCTACATCAACGCCAGTTTCGTGCACGCCAACCGCTCGGCCTCCATATACAACTTTACACCCACAAACGATACCACTATTTATTACAATGGGTACGTAGAAGAGTGGCGGGAAAACCGGATTTCCGGCGGACTGGCCCTGCCCCTCAATTTAACCAGCGGCAATTTTTTTAACAGCCTGCTCCTGCGGGCGGACTACCAGAACATTGCCCTGGATGTTGACGGCAATTTTGACAACCCGGACAATTCGAAGGACACCGTCATCACCGCTCCCGGCAGGCAGGATGAGCTGAGCTACCTGTTCCGGGAACCTCTGCAAAGCACCAACCTTCACGCCATGAGCCTGCGCCTGGCCTTCCGGAGCTTCCGGAGAAGAGCCATCCAACAAATCAATCCCCGGCTGGGGCTTTATCTCGACCTGCGCTACCGCAGTACGCTGGGGAATGAGGATTACCACGGGGATGTATTTCTGGGCAGAGCGGACGTTTACCTTCCCGGCCTCAGCCGCAACCACAGCTTTGTCGTAAACACCTTGTACCAGCGTCAGGATGTACTCGACAATTACCGGTTCTCCAACCTGTTTGTCTATCCACGAGGATACAACGCCGTTTTAGGAGATGAGGTGTTCAAGGTGGGTTTCAACTACAACCTGCCCCTACTTTATCCCGATCTGGCGCTGGGCGGCCTGGCCTTCCTGAAACGGGTAAAGGCCAATGTATTTTACGACTATGCCTGGCTGAAGGTGGATCCGATATTCGGCAACACCAGAACCCAGTATTCCTCCGGGCTGGAGCTGACTTTTGATGTGCGGGCCTTCCGGTTGCTGGAGGTGGATTTCGGCATTCGGTACAGTTATTTGTTGGGGGATGATTTATTAAAGGATGGGGCCCAGCGGCATCAGTTTGATTTTTTGTTGTTGAGTATTACGGAGTAATCACCCAAACCTCCCTATTTTAGCCCTCAAATGCCACAGCCATGCGCCATCTTCAGTTCTGTTTCATCACTATTGCCTTCCTTGGCCTTTCATTATCTTCTCATACCCAAGCCACCATTCCCCGCCTCGCTCTGCTTGATGTACAGCACTACACCTTCCGCCTGGAGTTGTCCGATAAAACGGACCAGATCTCGGCCTCAGCCACCATTCGGATCCGTTTCCTCCAGCCGATTTCCAGTTTTTCCCTCGACCTGGTGAAACAGGGGGAAGATGGAAAAGGGATGAACGTACTTTCTGTTAGGGAAGGTGAAACTGCGGTGGACTACCGCCACAAGGGCGAAGCACTCACTCTTTTCCTGGAACCCGCCGCGCAGGCCGGGGAAGAGCGCACCTTCCAGATCATCTACCAGGGCGTACCCGCCGATGGCCTGATCATCAGCCGCAATACCTATGAGGAACGAACCTTCTTCGGCGACAACTGGCCCAACCGCGCCCACCACTGGCTGCCCTGCGTGGATCATCCGTCTGACAAGGCAAGCGTGGATTTTATCGTCACGGCCCCCGATCACTACCAGGTGGTAGCCAACGGCTTCCAGGTTGAAGAAACCAACCTGGACGACGAAACCAAGCTGACCCACTGGCGGGAAACCGTCCCCCTGCCCATGAAAGTGGCGGTCATCGGAGCGGCCCGTTTCGGGGTGCAACTGGCCGGGGAGGTGGATGGCGTTCCGGTGACCAGTTGGGTTTATCACCAGGACCGGGAAGCGGGTTTCTACGACTATGCCCTGGCGGTGGAGGTGCTCCGGTTCTTTGCCGATTATATCGGGCCCTACCCCTACCGCAAGCTGGCCAATGTGCAATCCAAAACCCGGTATGGCGGTATGGAGAACGCCAGCAACATCTTTTACTACGAAAATTCGGTGACCGGCGACCGCTCGGAGGAAGCGCTCATCGCCCATGAAATTGCCCACCAGTGGTTCGGCAATTCGGCGTCGGAGCAAAACTGGTTCCACATCTGGCTCAGCGAGGGCTTTGCGACCTATGGCGCCGACCTGTATATGGAAAATAAATACGGCAGGGACAAGCTGGTGGGCCGCCTGCAGTCGGAAAGGCAGCAGGTGGTTGCTTTCGCCGCCCGCAAAATGGCGCCTATTGTCGATACCACCATTGCCGACTGGAATGCCCTGCTCAACCCCAATTCATACCAGAAAGGCGCCTGGGTGCTGCACATGCTCCGGCGGCAGGTAGGCGAACAAGCCTTCTGGAACGGCCTGCGGCAGTACTATGCCCTGTTCCGCGGAGGCAATGCCCTGACCGAAGATTTCCAGCGGACAATGGAATCGGTAAGTAAACAAGACCTTTCCCAATTCTTCCGGCAATGGGTTTTCCACCCCGGCCAGCCTCAACTCCAGGTAGAATGGGAAAAGCCCCGCCGAAGGCGCCTGAAGTTCAAGATCCGGCAAATACAGGAGGGGCCGGCTTTCCACTTTCCACTGGACATTCAGGCCATCGGCGCAGATGGCTCCACTTCGAAAACCTGGACGATAGAGGTGGACGAGAAAACCGAAGAAGCTACGGTGAAATGCAAGTTCAGGCCCGGGCAAATTATCCTGGACCCGGATACATGGCTGTTATTTTCGAAGTAATTATTTGCCTGAAGGGTCAGGCCCCAGATTTTTCCATCACGTAAACCATTCCTTCCAGGCCAGAGAAGGGATGTTTTGCCATTCCCTGCGCTTTCATCCCCAGCCGTACCGCCACGTGTATGCTTCGGGGGTTATTGGGGCTGACAAAGGCTTTCATCACCTTTACTTCGGGCTGGCCGAGGAAATAGCGTACCAGTGCTTTGGTTGCTTCCGTGGCGAACCCCATCCCCCAGTATTTGGGCAGCAGGCTGTAGTAGCATTCATACACCCCGGGGTCATCCAGAGGCGACACCCCACAGGAGCCGATGAAAAAGCCCATTTCTTTATCCACAATTGCAAGAGCCATAATGGGTTCGTCCGATCGGTAACTCTCGACAACCTCCCAGAAAAGAGACCGGGCGCCTTCTTCAGTTTTTTGTTCTTCGGTGAAAGTGAGGTACTCCGTAGCCATTTCGTCGAGCATGAATTCCAGAAAAAAGGAAAGGTCTCTGGATTGGAATGGGCGGATCAGCAGGCGTTCGGTTTCTATGACTTCTGGCAATTGCATGGATTGAAAGCTTGGTTGGCAACAAGATACGAAGCTCCGGACAAACTTTTACCTTTTACTAATATGGCAAAGGAGGCAACACGAATGGAAGGATTTTCGTATGTATGGATAACGCCCCCCAAACCCAACATTCAACCCTGTTAGTTATGAGCATTCTATCTCTTACCACGTTTTTGCCCAACCTGCAAAAGAAAAAAGCCAGGATCTGTTGCAGCGTTCTTTTTTTCTTCCTGGCAATGGGATTGCCGGCGCCCCAACTGATCGCGCACGGAAGCCTGCACGAGGCCATTGCACAGAAAACCCGGCAGATCCAGGAAGACCCGGATAATGCCCTGCTCCGGTTTGAACGCGGCTTGTTGTACCAACAGCACGAAGAAAAAGGCCGGGCAATTGATGATTTTAACCAAGTACTCCGGATGGAGCCGGGTTACTACACCTGCCATCTGCCACTCGCCCAGCTTTACCGGGATACGGAAGCCCTGCAACCGGCTCTATATCACATCAACACCTTCCTGGAACGGGAACCGGAAAATCCTTTCGGATACGAGACGCGCGCTTCCATCTATCAAATGTCAGGGTCCGGTAAAAAGGCTGTAGCCGACCTGCGGAAAATGGTCGCGCTCAAAAATGACAATGCCATCCGCCCGGATGATTATTTTCTCCTGGCGGACGGGATACTGAGTGCTTATCCCGGCCGGTACGCGCTGGCAACAGAGGCGCTGGAACTGGGCGTGCAACGGCTGGGGCCGGTCATTTCCCTGCAAGAGCGCCTGTTGGGCCTTGAGATTGAGGCCCGCCGATACCCGGACGCCCTGAGGCGAATCGAACAGATCATGAAACCCCTGCCCAGAAAAGAAAAATGGCAGGCCAGAAAAGCGGAAGTCATCCAGTTGATGGAAAAACAGCAAAGGGGAGAAGCCCGGGCCATTTCGGCAACGCTCAACGATGCCCCGAATGAACCCGGGGAGCCTTCATTCGCCAGCGCTTCAGCTGATCCAACCGGAGCGCATCCTCTCTCCTCTCTGATGCAGGCGGAAGTCATCCGGGGGCCTTACCTCCAATCCGGCACCCCAACCAGCATGGTCATCAAATGGAGAACCAGCACGGCCACGAATAGTGTCGTCTGGTATGGCCCCAACCCGGCCAACCTGAACCAGACGACACAGCAGAGCGGCTCCCGCACCGACCACGAGATCACACTTTCCGGCCTTCAGCCGAACACCACAACCTATTACGCCATTGGAGACAACGGCGGGGTACTGGCAGGCGGCACCTCCAAATATTTCTTTGAAACTTCCCCGCCTCCCGGTTCGGTGCAACCGGTCCGCGCCTGGGTGCTGGGCGATTGTGGCACGGCCAACAGCAACGCCCGCGACGTAAGGGACGGATACTATTCCTACGTCGGCAGTAATTATACGGATCTCATTCTGCTCCTGGGCGATAATGCCTACGATGACGGCACCGATGCCGAATACCAGGATGCCATTTTCCGGAATATGTACGAAGACAAGCTCATCCAGTCCGTCATCTGGTCAACGCCTGGCAACCACGATTACCACAGCGCCAGCGCCTCCAGCCAAACCGGGCCCTACTACGATATTTTTACCTTTCCCAAAAACGGTGAGGCCGGAGGCCTGCCCTCGGGAACGGAAGCCTATTATGCTTTCGATTACGCCAACATTCATTTTGTGGTCCTCGATTCCCACGATTCCGGCAGAGACCCGGGCGACCCCATGCTCATCTGGCTGGAAAACGACCTCAACGCCACCCAACAGGAATGGATCATCACCTTTTTTCACCACCCGCCCTACTCCAAGGGCTCACATGACTCGGATGAGGAAAGCCATTTAATCGATATGCGGGAAAACGTTCTGCCCATCCTGGAGGCCGCCGGGGTTGACCTGGTGCTTTCCGGCCACAGCCATTCCTACGAACGTTCTTACCTGCTAAACGGCCATTACGGGCCCTCCGGCAGCCTGTTGCCCAACATGATCCTGGACAATGGCGATGGCCGCCTGGATGGCAGTGGCGCCTATCAGAAATATGAAACCGGAACAAATGCCGGCAAGGGCGCCGTTTATACCTGCGCCGGTTCCTCCGGCAAGGTTTCGGACGGGCCGCTCGACCACCCGGTGATGTACTACAGTGCCGGCACCCTGGGGTCTCTGTCCCTGGAAGTAATGGATCAGCAACTGGATCTCAAGTTCATCGGTGTGAATGGAGAGGTACTGGATTACTTTACCATCCGCAAGTTCACTCCCGTGGGCAATCCGCCCGCCGTACAGATCACCCTGCCGGCAGACGAAGCTTTTTACCCATCGCTCGCTCCCATCACCCTCAGTGCCCAGGCCAGTGACAGCGACGGATACATCGAAGCGGTAACCTTCTATATCAACGGCGATTCGGTTGGAATAGCTCATGTGGCCCCTTATACGGTTTCCTGGGTTCCTCCGGCAGAAGGCAGTTATCACCTCCTGGCCAGAGCAACCGATAATGACGGCAATTCCATTACTGCCACCGAGCACCTTTTTCACGTTGGCCACATTCGGGACTGCAGCCAGGTAAATAGCCGGGAAAATGACGCCGAAGAGGGCCCCAATGGAGGAATGAGCTTATCCAGTTCCGACCTGGAACTGATCAATGACCCCAATGACGGCGACCAGTGGGTAGGCATGAGGTTCACCGGGCTGAACATTCCTCCCGGCGCCACTGTCAGTAAAGCCTGGATACAGTTTGCCGTAGAAGACAACAACAACGACAACCCCTGCCAGTTGTACATTTATGGAGAAGCCAGCAATGCTCCTGCCCCGTTTTCCGGTTCGGACTACAACATCAGCAGCCGCCCCCTGACTCAGGCCTCGGTAAGCTGGCAGCCGGACAACTGGGAACAGATCGGCGAAATGGGCCCTTTACAGCAAACGCCCAACCTGGCTCCCATCCTCCAGGAACTCATCACCCGGAACGGCTATTCCGCCACCGACGCCATCGTCCTCATTATTCAGGGAGAGGGAAGGCGCACAGCGGAGTCTTTTGACGGGCAACAACTTTATGCGCCACAACTTTGTGTGGAATACCTGTTCTGCACCCCTTTCCCACTGGCGGTCAGCAGCAGCACCAATGAAGCCTGTCCGGGAGAAATGGTAACCCTCAGCGCCGGCCCGGCCGACAGCTACCTTTGGAGCACCGGGGCAACTTCGGCTCAGATCACCGTTCAGCCTACAGAAACTACCACCTACCAGCTTACCGCCTGGAATGAAACCGGTTGCCCTACTACCAAAGAAATTACAGTTACTGTTCTACCCGAGCCACTGATTGCCCTGGAAAGCGATTCCGTCTCGTTTTGCCCGGGGCAGGGGGCATCCATCACTGCTCCGGCCGGTTTTGCAGACTACGAGTGGTCCAACGGACAGAATACGCCTTCAGTGCTTATCGACAGCCCGGGAAATTGGTCTCTTACCGTAACGGATGCCAACGGATGCAGCGCCTCCACCACTTTATATGCGGTTGAAGCGCCAGCTCTCAATCTTCAGGCCAGCAGCAGCGCCGCCGAAATCTGTTCGGGCCAGGCAGTAACCCTCAACGCAAGCCCCGCCAGCAGTTACCTTTGGAGCACCGGAGCCACTACGGCTCAGATCATGGTGCAACCTTCCGAAACAGCCACTTACAGCCTTACTGCCTGGAACGATTCCGGCTGCTCGGAAACGGCTGAGATTACGGTTACTGTTCTGCCTGAACCCCAGGTTACCCTGGAAAGCGACACCGTCTTTGTCTGTCAGGGACAGGGCGTTTCAGTCACTGCTCCGGCCGGTTTCGCAAACTACGAGTGGTCCAATGGCCAGAATACGCCCTCAGTGCTTATCGACAGCCCGGGGAATTGGTCTCTTACCGTAACGGATGCCAACGGGTGCAGCGCCACTGCCGCCTTATATGCGGTTGATACGCCGCCTCTAAACCTCCAGGTTAGCAGCAGCACCGCCGAAATCTGTTCGGGCCAGGCCGTAACCCTCAACGCCAGCCCCGCCGGCAGTTACCTCTGGAGCACCGGAGCCACTACGGCTCAGATCATGGTGCACCCTACCGAAACAACCACTTACAGCCTCACAGCCTGGAACGATTCCGGCTGCTCTGAGACTGCTGAGATAGAGATAACCGTATATCCTTTGCCCGAATTTGAGATCGAAGAACAAAACGGGCAACTGGCAGCAACCGGGCTGGAAGGCCAACAAGGATTTTCCTTCAGTTGGAGCAATGGAGCCGATACGCCGGAGATTTTACCGGATTCTTCCGGCCAGTACTGCGTCATTGTAACCAGTGCTGAGGGGTGCGTTGCGGAAAGATGCTATAAATTCCTGGCAAGCGGGACATCCGGGTCTTTAACACCCAGCCTGTGGGAGGTTTTCCCCAATCCGTTTAAAGACGAGGTCCGCATCCGCCCTTCCCAGCCCGCCGACAATCCGGCCATTGCCGTTTTTGGGTTGCTCGGCCAGCCGGTGCCATTCCGTTTGCAAAAAGAAGAAAGGGAAACGATCCTGAAGTTCTCCAATCTGCCCTCCGGTTATTATTTCATTGCTATAAGCAACGGGAAAGCATCCCGGATCGTAAAAATGCTGAAACTATAAAAATATTTTACCGCTAAAATCGAAATCGAACTAATGAATACCAGTTAAAACCCGATACAAACAACACAAACAACAGAATTTCAAACACTTATCCACCTTGTACGCCAAATAAAAATCCAGTAATTCAGGTAATTGTACTTCACACTCCCTGTTTTTTTCCTGACTTTTGTATTGTCAACGAGGATAAACAACTGTTGGCGGTGCGCTTCGGAAGCGAAGCACAAGAAAAAGGTGCAAATCCCACGAATGCAATTATAATCCTATGAAAGATTTCGGGGGTATCAAAGGATATCCTCATTTTTGGTATGTAGATAGCCTCTCAAAGCTCTTTGAAAAACCGGCCCTGAACAGGGCCGGTTTTTTTTATCCCATCCGGAAATATCCATGGCCAGCATTCTGCTAATGTTGCGTCATATAATCCAATGTGAGGTTGCACAGCAATCGAACGCCAAGTTTCATCCCACTTTCATCAACGAAGAAGTCCGGGGTATGATGGGGGGCGGCTTCTGCCGGGTCCATTCCTTTAGGCATTCCCCCCAGGAAGAGAAACAGGCCTGGAACTTTCTGAGCGAAGAAAGAAAAGTCTTCGGCACCCGTCTTGGCTTTGGACAAGATCACATTTTCTTGGCCGGCAACGGCCTGGAGGGTAGGCAGCATTCGGGCAGTAAGGCCCGGGTCATTATAAGTAACCGGATAGCCTTTTTCAATCTCCACCTCGGCTGAAGCTCCCCAGCTTTCGGCGATATTGGTAACGGTACGCCGGATGCGCTCGTGCACATCTTTCTGCATTTCCGTATCGAGGGTGCGGATCGTTCCCACCATTTCAACTTCCTCCGGAATAATATTGCTGCGCACTCCTCCGTGAATCTTACCAATACTGATCACCAGAGGCTCTTTAGTCAGTTCCATCTGTCGACTGACGATCATCTGCAGGCCTTGAATGATCTGAGCAGATATGGAAATAGGGTCAACGCCCGCCCACGGCTGTGATCCGTGAGTTTGCTTGCCCTTCACTTTGATCACCATGCGGTTTACTGCCGCCAGGGCGCCCCCCGGTTTATAATTTACGGTGCCCACCTCTGTCTGTGCGTTGATGTGTAACCCAAAAACCACATCCACCTGGGGATTATCCAGAACTCCTTCCTTAACCATCAGCTCGGCGCCCCCTTCTTCGCCCGGAGGAGCACCTTCTTCCGCCGGCTGGAAGATGAACACCACCGTACCGGCCAGGCTCTCTTTTATACCAGACAATATCTGCGCGGCGCCCATGAGCATAGCCACGTGCGTATCGTGGCCGCAGGCGTGCATCACGCCGCTCGGTTCTCCCAGATAGTTCACATTCACTTTGGAGGCGAAGGGCAGGGCTACGCGTTCGGTAACCGGCAGTGCATCCATATCAGCGCGCAGGGCCACCACAGGGCCTGGTTTTCCTCCATTAAGGACCCCCACAACCCCGGTATGGGCGATACCGGTGCGTACTTCAAGGCCCAGGCCTTCCAAATGCCGGGCCACCATCTTTGCCGTTTCGAACTCCCGGTTTGACAACTCAGGGTTCTGATGGATATGGCGGCGCCATTGAATGACCTGCGCCTCCATCGCATCTGCTTGTTGATCGATATAAGAATTAATATCGGTATGTTCAGACGCCGATGGCTGTCCGGAGAGGTTCATGACGGCCAGGCACATAACACCAGAAAAGAGAAAAAAGGACAACTTCATATTAAAGATCCGTTAACAGGTTACAAAACGATGGCCCGGGGCGGGAAAACTCCGGGCCATCAAAGGGGACTATTATTTCATTTCCGCATAATACTCATAGAAATAAGGTATCGTTTCAATCCCCTTGTAAAAGTTGAAAAGGCCGTAATGCTCATTCGGCGAGTGAATGGCGTCGGAGTCCAGGCCGAAACCCATGAGGATGCTCTTGGCGCCCAGTACTTCTTCAAAAAGAGCCACAATAGGAATACTTCCCCCTTCTCTTGCCGGTATGGGAGTTTTACCAAAAGCTTTTTCCATAGCTTTGGACGCCGCCTTGTACTCAGGCGTATCCGTAGGCGTAACGGCCGGTTGGCCGCCGTGGTGAGGCGTCACCCTGACCTTTACGGAGGGAGGAGCAATGCTTTCGAAGTGTTTAGTGAATAGCTCGGTGATCTTATCCGGGTCCTGGTTGGGCACCAGGCGCATGCTGATCTTGGCGGAAGCTTTGGAAGGCAGTACTGTTTTAGCGCCTTTGCCGATGTAGCCACCCCAGATGCCGTTGACGTCGAGGGTAGGCCGGATGGAGACGCGTTCGAGGGTCGTAAAACCGGTTTCACCCTGAATATCACCAATTTCCAGGTCCTTCTTATATTTTTCCAGGTCGAAAGGCGCTTCATTCATTTTGGAGCGTTCCTGAGCGCTCAGTTCCACAACATCATCATAGAATCCCGGGATGGTAATCCGGTGGTTGTCATCCTGCAAAGAAGCGATCATATCGCAGAGGACATTGATGGGGTTGGCTACTGCACCGCCGTAAACCCCTGAGTGCAGGTCGCGGTTCGGGCCGGTAACCTCTACTTCCACATAACTCAGCCCCCGCAGGCCCACCGTTATGGATGGCACATCATTGGCGATAATGGAAGTATCTGAAATGAGAATGGTGTCACAGGACAGCTTTTCGGCATTTTCCCGGCAGAAGACCCCAAGGTTACTGGAGCCTACCTCTTCTTCCCCCTCGATCATGAACTTGATGTTGCATGAAAGAGCATCCGCAGCATTCATGGCTTCGAATGCTTTGATATGCATAAAGAACTGCCCTTTATCATCACAAGACCCGCGGGCGTAAATGGCGCCATCGGGATGTTCTTCCGTTTTTTTGACCACCGGTTCAAATGGCCCGGATTCCCACAGTTCAAGTGGGTCAGGAGGCTGCACATCATAGTGGCCGTAAACCAAAACCGTCGGCAGAGAAGGATCTACGATCTTTTCGCCGTAAACGATGGGGTTGCCTGCCGTTGAGCATACCTCTACTTTTTCCGCCCCGGCCTGGCGCAGGCTGTCTGCTACGAACTCAGCAGCCTTTATCACATCTTCCTTGTAATCGGAGTCAGCGCTGATAGAAGGGATGCGAAGCAAGCCAAAGAGTTCGTCCAGATAACGCTCTCTGTTCTGCCGGATGTAATCCTGTACTTGTTGCATATTTGTATTGTTTTTTATTGATCCTCAGGTATTTCTTTGCAGGAAGAGCTAAAGTAATAAATTCGGAGGTATTGAAGGCTTCATTCCGCACCGCCCCCTCTTTGGTCAAAAAACATGCCCCAGGAAATCAACTAACCCTTCCCGCCATTCTTTTTTGCTCAGCGGCTTTACCATCAGGCTGGATTGAACCCTCCGATGAGCGATACCCAGCATGCAATGCTCCGTGATCATCAGCCAGCGGCAGGTGTTGGCCACCAACTCAAACCCATGGCTTTTGTAAAAACCATGATCTTTGGCCATAAGCATAAGAAAATCAATACGATGCTGCAAGCCTAATAAAGACAATTCGGAAAGCAGCCGGCTGGCCAACCGGCGGTGTTGAAAGGGCTCCGCTACACACAGGTCGGCAACCCCGAAAACCCGAAAAGGCTGCCCGTCGTTGTTGACGATGCGGTGTTCCACCGCCATGTGGGCAATGAGTTCCTCTTTTTCCCAACACAGAAACCGAAAATCGGGGAGTTGCTTGTAATAAATGCGCCCTTCCGGATATTCGGGAAAACACCTCTCTAATAACCTGGCTATAGCCGATCCTGTAGCCTCGTCAATTTCAAATTCCTGTAGCCGCTGAAGTTTCATGAACAAATCCTTTGAAGAGTTCTCTGCAAAGTAGTAATTAAAAATATTGATTGAGCAGTTCCTGCAGCGCACCCTCTGAGACCTTACGCCGCAGTTCCCCGTCCACCGCGTAAGAGATAAATCCCGTTTCTTCAGATACGACAAAAGCAGCGACATTGGCCCGCTCCGAAATGCCCACTGCTGCCCGGTGTCTCAGCCCTGCTGATTTTGGCAGGTTGGGGTTTTCAGAAACGGGCAGGATACAGCTGGCAGATCTGATCTTGCCGTTGGCGATGAGCACAGCCCCGTCGTGCAACGGGCTTTCCTTGTTGAAAATGCTTTCCAGCAGGGGCTCGCTGATCTCAGAATCAAGGGAGACGCCGGAACTGACCAGGCCGTCCAGGCTCAGGTTGCCCGCCAGGACGATCAGAGCTCCTGTCTTCTTTTTGCTCATGCGCAGCAAAGCGGAACGCATGGCTCTGATCTGCCGGGCTTTTTCCTCGGTATTTTCCAGGTTCCGGTCAATGATACGGCCCACGAAATTAGACCGTTGGCGCAAAGTAGTGTTGCCCAGGAACAACAAAAAACGGCGAACCTCCGGCTGGAATATGATGATGATGATGATCACGCCGACACTTACAAACTGGTCGAGCACGGCGGAGAGCAGGTCCATTTCCAACTGGTTGACCAGCCACCACACCACGTAAAGGGTCATTACGCCAACAAAAATATTGAAAGCGATATTGCCCCTCAGCAGCTTATAGATCTGATAGATCAGGTAACCAACGATGAGGATATCCAGAATATCCCAGACCCTTACGGGAAGAAAGCCTATTTTAAAAAGAAACAACATTTACGTTCCGATCCATTGTTTTCCGGCTGGTGGCCAGCCTAATTCTCTTCATCAGAAGCAGCGGAATACACTACTCCTTCTCTCATATTGTATAACATAAAACTCAGCATATCCGCCCCGGCCTCGATGCGCTTGGAGGTGGGGCTGCCGGCCCCGTGCCCGGCGCTCGATTCAATACGGATCAAAACGGGAGCCTTACCCTGCTGATGAGCCTGCAGGCTGGCGGCGAACTTAAAAGAATGTGCCGGCACAACCCGGTCGTCATGGTCTGCAGTAGTGATCAGGGTAGCAGGATATTTCTGATTGGTAATATTGTGCAGAGGGGAATAGGCAAAGAGGTAATCAAAATCCTCTTTGTTGTCGCTCAGCCCGTAATCATCCGCCCATGCCCACCCAATGGTAAATTTCTGATAGCGTAACATATCCAGGACACCGACAGCCGGCAGCGCTACCGCGTACAGGTCGGGGCGCTGGACCAGGCAGGCCCCGACCAGCAACCCCCCGTTGGAAGCTCCGTGAATGGCCAGTTTGGAGGCGTTGGTATATCGGTTGGCGATAAGGTACTCCGCAGCACCCTGGAAATCGTCGAAGACATTCTGCTTTCGGTGTCTGGTGCCCGCTTCATGCCAGGCTGCCCCAAACTCCCCTCCTCCCCGGATATTGGCCACCGCACAAACTCCACCGTTCTCGAGCACAACGGGGAAGAGCATATACCGGGTCCGGTTGAATACGGGCAGGACCGGAATATCAAAACCACCGTACCCGTAAAGCAGGGCCGGGTGAGAACCATCCAGTTTCAATCCTTTCCGGTGCACGATGAACATGGGCACCTCCGTCCCGTCATAACTCTGATAGCGCACCTGTTTGACCTCGAAGGCATCGCTGTCGAAATCTGATTCAGGTTGCTTGTACACCGACTGTTTATAGGAATCGAGGCTCAACCGGTAAATGGTGCCGGGCTGAACGAGAGAGGAGAATTCGTAGAAAGCCTCCGGGCTGTCTCTTTCCCCACTGATGCTGAGCACTGTACCGATACCCGGCAAGCCCAGTGTTTTCTCTTCTTTACCTTCCATGTCAAATATCTTCAACTGGCTATAGGCGTTGTGCAGGTAATGAGCGATCAGTTTTCCTCCGTAATAATAAACGTCCTGCAATACATCTTCGGAAGCTGGAATGATCTCCTGCCAGTAGCGCTCACCGGGCTGGTGGGTACTGATGCGCAATAGCCGCTTGTTGGACGCCTTGTAATTGGTCAGCACGAACAGGCTGTTCTCATTACTACCGACAACCTCAAAATCATGGTCAAAATCCTCGACAATAGGAGTAAAGTACTGGTCCTCAGTACGCAGGTCCCGGAAGTAAAGGGCGTTGCCACTGGTGGATTCCACCACGCTCAGCACCAGGAAACGTTCATCCTCTGTTGTTTCCGGATACACGTTCCGCTTGGGGTGGCGGCGGTCGGCGTAGGCCAGTTCGTCTTCCGACTGAATTGTGCCGACTTTGTGATAATAGACCTGATGAAATTCATTGGCGCCGGTCAGTGCTTCTCCTTCGCCGGGTGCAGGATAGCGGGAATAAAAAAAGCCGTCGCCGAACCAGGCAATTCCGGAAAATTTCACCCACCGGACCGTATCCTGAAGGTTGCGCCCGGCCTCCAGGTCCCGGATCAAAATGGTTCGCCAATCGGAACCGCCCTCTGAAACCTGATAGGCCAGCAGAGAGCCATTCTGTGAAAAAGCATAATCTCCCAGGGATACAGTGCCGTCTTTCGAGAAGCGGTTGGGATCGAGGACGACTTCGAGGGGGCTGTCCAGTTTGGCCAGGCGAAAAAGGATATCCTGGTTTTGCAGCCCGTCATTCTTGAACATATAGTAATAATCCCCTTTTCGTATGGGAGGAGAATAGCGCTCGTAATTCCACAATTGGGTGAGCCGATTCCGTATGGCGTTCCGGTAGGGAATGTACTGAAGATAATTGTTGGTCAGGGACTGCTGCTGCTCGACCCACCGTCGGGTGGAAGGAGAATTGTCATCCTCAAGCCACCGGTAAGGATCGGGGACTTTAATCCCGAAGTAATCGTCCACAACGGTGGAATCCCGGTAAGTTTCCGGATACTGAACCTTGATGTCCTTAAATTCCGGCAGGATGCCCGTGGTGCCTTCCTGCTGGCTATTCTTACAGGAGAACAGGCTTAGCATTAGAAAGATCCCAATAGCTTTTTTCATTATGCGTTTGGTTTTTTATCGTGGAGAGGTTTTGATGTTTTGCAACTAAATACCGTACCTAAACGTATAAATTATCCGGGACTAAAAATAGGATAAATTCCCAAAACCGTTACGTATCATGCAAGTTAGGCTTTTTTTCGGGCTTCTGATCCTCATCTTCTGGAGCGCAGCTTCTACGCTCTCCGCCCAACCCGTTATGCGCACCAATGAAAAGGGAGAAACCATCATTGTCTTCCCCGACGGCACCACTCAGGTGTTTTCGGAATTCTCAGGTGCTTCTGAGGGCGCTGACAAGACAAAACCCGAAGAAAAATATCCGGTTGCAGACATCCGCATCGAACCATTGGCCGGAAATATTCCCGTTACGGTTGAAGATCTCCGGCGCATTGCGGAACGCAAGTCACAGATCGCCAAAGATGCAGCCCGTATAGCACAGGACCGCGCCGATGAGGCCAGCCGGCAGCTCACCCGGCTGGAAAAAGATTACCATCAGGTTCTCCAGCAGAACGCCAGCGAGCCGGTTATCGAACGGATGGCAACCAGGCTGGAAGCCGCCCGGCAGGCGGAGGCCGAAGCCCAGCGGGAAGCCCGGACGGCCCTCTCCGAATCCTACCGCGCCGAATCCATTACCCGCCGGGGCAATTACGTGGAAGATTATCTCAGGAACCAGGAACTCAAAAAAGAACAGTCCAAACAGTATGAAAACCTCAAACTGACGGCCTCCTCTTCTTATGAGAACCTCCTACTGGATGACAACTACAACCCCTTCACATCAACCGATAATGTCATACTTCACCCGCCGCCCCCATCCTGCCAGGTCGCCTACGAAGGAAAGGACGACAGAGGGCGTTTACGGCGGGACCTGCAGAAAAAACTGCTCTTTACTCATACCGATGAACGGTTGCGCTCGGTGCTCAAAGGCCAGGAATACCTCACCTGTGAAGGTTATTTCACCCAACTGGGCGGCTTCCGGTACCTCACGCTCGAATTTACCTTTGCTTATCCCAATGCCCGCGAAGCATACGGATTTATCGAAAAGGGAAGTTACCTGATGATCAAATTGCTGAACGGCCAGTTCATCACCCTTTTTTCCGGGAAAATGGATAAGGGCACCTACGACACCCAAACGGGCCTCCTGTCCTACCTCGTCCACTACCCCATAGACCAGAGCCAGATCAACCTGCTTAAAAACAGTGAAGCGGATTCGGTCATCGTCTCCTGGAGCAGCGGGTATGAGGAATATGAAATTTTTGAGCTCGGCTTTTTTATTCACCAGATACGCTGCCTGGATTAGAGGAAATAGTGCCTTCTCAGAGTGGTAATTTAATTATCTTTGCTCTCCCGAATGACGAAACAAGCTCTATTAACCCATCTGTTATGAACAGCAAAGAGAAGGAACTGCAGGAGGTGCAGATGCTGGGCCTCAAACTACCGACGGACCCCCGGTGGGTCAACCTTGCCGAAAAGGAGCTGGAGGAAATATTGACCGACCACGCTTATTGTGAACAAAAAGCGGCTACAGCCTGTATTTCACTGATCCAGGCCTTTCCGGAAAAAACGGAAATGGTCCGGGAACTGGCTCCCATCGTAACCGAGGAATGGGGGCATTTCCGAATGGTTCTTCACGAAATGGAAAAACGCAGCCTCCAACTCGGCCGCCAACGCCGGGACGAATACGTCAACAAACTGTTGCAGTTTCAGAAAAAGGGAGGCAGCCGGGAAGAACGGCTGCTGGAAAAGCTGCTCACCTGTGCCCTCATCGAAGCCCGCTCCTGCGAACGCTTTCGCCTGCTTTCTCTCCATATTAATGATGAAAAACTGCGCAGCTGGTATCACAAATTCATGGTGGCCGAAGCTGGCCACTACCGCCTGTTCATCGATCTCGCAAAAAGATATAACGATGAAGAAAAGGTCCGGAAACGCTGGAAAGAATATCTGGAAAGGGAAGCCGGGATCATGAAAGAACTCGAACTGCGGGGAGACCGGATGCATTAGGGTTGAATGGAGGGTAACTCACTCCTCCCATTGTTTCCTCATGCGTTCCCGGAAAGCGTCCCGGTATTTGGGCCCGATGCGCAATTCGTACAACTCCGACCCGGCCGGATGAGCCAGTTCCACAAAAGTATAATTGCCGGCAAAGCTCTTCACATGGCTGAGGTTGATAATAAAGCTGTCGTGAATACGCATAAAATATTCATCAGGAAGGAGCTTCACCATATTCTTGACGCGGTCCCGGGTGAGGTAGGTGGCGTTGGGAGTAACGACCTTTACATCTACGTTAGCGCCTTCGCAATAGAGGATCTCCATGTAATCAACCTTGACCCACTTTCCCTTTTCCTTGATCAAAATATGCCCTCTCTGCCGGCCGGGCCCTTCTGTCCCTGAATACTGAAGGCTGGCGATGGCCTTATCAATGGCCTGGTTGAGCTTTTCGGGTTCAATGGGTTTAAGCAGGTAACCGGAAATGTTATATTCATAGCCTTTGATGGCGTATTCGGCAAAAGCAGTGGTTATGATCACCTGAGCCGAAAGGCAGAAATTTCCGGCCGCGTCAAGGAGGTTGAAGCCGCTGGCTCCCGGCATTTCAATATCCAGGAAGATGAGGTCTGGCCTGGTATTGTTTTCATTGGCGAGGTAATTGTATGCATCCTCAGCATTTTCAAGGCTCTCCAGAAGCTCAAGGTCAAGGCGGGTGGCCAGCATTTCAATGAGGTTTTCACGTTGGAGTTCCACATCCTCAATGACAATACAACGGTATTTGTGCTTCATGATAGCGGGAGTTGAAGTAATACGGAATAAGTGCCGCCGCTGGTATTTATCTCCAGTTTGTATTTCTCTTTATAGACCAGGTCCAGGTTTTCAACGGCAGTAGGCAGTCCCACTCCACTGCCGGAAAAGCCGGACATGGTGTCTTCATTGCGGAAATTCTCTTTATAGCTGTTGGCCATCCGTGCATAAAAATGGCCATCTTCTATGCGAAAACTGATATGAATAAAAGCCCCGCCCTGGGAACGGCTGTCGTAATGCTTGAAACAATTCTCTACAAAAAGGAGCAATACCATTGGAGGAATACGGTAATTGTGTTGCACTTCTCCCTCCAGTTCAAATACCAGCTCCGTGCTTTTGGGGACCTGAAGGCGCTGCAACTCCATATAACTCTTGATGAAGCGCAGTTCATCCTCCAGAGGAACGAGTTTCTCATTGGTCTGGTAAACCAGATACCGCAGCAGGCGGGAGAGCTCACCGATCAGGGCGGGAAGGTATTCTGATTTACGGCGGGCCAGCACCTGCAGGTTTGCCAGCGTATTGAAAAGAAAATGCGGCCGGATCTGTTTTTTGATAAAGTGGAGTTCCCGCTCGGCTTCCCGGCGTCGGCGAAAGGATTCCAGCCGGGCCTTGCGCTCCAGCTCCCGCCCACGCTCAATGGCCTGTTTGGTATAAGAAACGCCGGTAGTACACAAGATAAAAAACAGGATCACGATGGTGAGTTCATACCATTCCTGGTTGACAATATCAAAAGCGGCGCGGATAATAGGAACGTAGAGCAGGGAGAAGACCAGTGCGGTAATTGAGCTGAGAAAAAGGAAGAGGTAGAAGGACCAGTCTTTATGGCGGGCCTTTGGAAAAATGCTGCGGCCAAGAAGGGCCTGCAGCCGCTCCTGATAAACGAAAAACAGGTTGAAATACACCGGGAATCCAAGCAACAGGGTATATCCGAGCGCCTCCCGGAAAACCTTGAAGAAAGCCTCCCTTTTGTAGCCGAAAGTCTCCAGCAATTCCGCCTTTCCCTGATACCAGGCATGGATGGCGAAGTAGCAAAAAACGACGATCAGTACCGTGCCCCCGAACATCAGGTGCTGAATGATATCCTTGCGCAGTATCCGGTAAAGTTTCGCCTGTGCTCTTGTCAGTGTCATAATACACTGTGCATCTTTGTGCCAAAGATTAGTTTTTTTATCAGAAATTTCCAAACCTTAGAGCTTGTTTGGAGGCCGCTTTTGGAGATAAAAAGTGTCAATTTTTTGATGAGACAAGGCGCTTTTTGAAGTGCATACCCGGGGGTACGGACGAAAAAAGCAACGCCATATCAGCAAAAAAGGGGCATTTTTTAGCCCAAAGTGTGGCCTCCAAACAAGCTCTTAGGGTTTGTCCTTCAAAAACCGATAACCATGAGGCTTTATTTTCCCCTTTTTATCTCCTTCCTCTTTTCTATCCTGCTATGCCCTCCTACCCTCTCAGCCCAAGGATGTTACACCGACCCCATTTACGCGGTGGCAGTGGAAAAGGATGTGGTTTACGGTACAGCTGTCAACTATTGCGGCTCTGAGGAACAGCTCCTGATGGATGTCTATCGCCCGGTGGGAGACAGCAACCCGCAGCGGCCGGCAATGGTGCTGATCCACGGCGGAGCCTTCCTGGAGGGAAATAAAGGAAGTTACGACATGACAGAGGCCGCCACCGCCTTTGCCGCCCGTGGCTACCTGGCGGTGAGCATCGGTTACCGGCTCGGCTTCCACAAATCTGTTTATTATACCCCCGATGCCCAGGGATGCGCCCTGATCGGGGGCCTGGCGGGAGCGCAGAATGCCCAGTGCCTTTATGCCGGACAACTGGAAGTTGAACGCGCCCTTTACCGGGCCGTTCAGGATGCCCGGGGAGCAATACGGTACGTCAAAACCCAGATCGACTCGGTTGACGCCGCCCATGTATTCATCGGCGGCGCCAGCGCCGGCGGTTTCATCGCCATGGCGGCAGCTTATATGGATGAAGCAGAAGCACCGGAAGCGGCGATGATGCAAAACCCCGTTTCCGGTATCCCGTTGATCTATGGCGCCTGCCAGCCGTCCGGGTGCAGTACCGAACGCCCCGCGCTGGGCCCACCGGAAGGCAACCTCCACCTGGGCCAGGCCGACGCTTCGGTGAAGGGGGTGCTCAACATTTTCGGCGCCCTTTTCGACCCCAGCTGGATCGATGCCGGAGAGCCCATGCTGTATGCCTATCACAAAGACAATGACCTGGTGGTGCCCTGCGAAACCGGCAAACCTTTCCGGAGCCTGGTAGCCCGCTGCCTGAACAACGCCGCCTGCACCGCCATGCCCAACACCTGGCCGGAGGCATTCGGCAGCTGCCACCTGCAGGCATACCTCGATACCCTGCCCAACGCTCCTGCCCATGAATTCTATATTGACAACTGCCCCCTGCCGGGCTTCCCGTGCAGTTCTTCCTGCCATGAGGTATCCGCCGCCGAAGTCCGGCAGATCGTACAGGGCGCAGCCGAGTTCTGGGGGTGCACCATCACCGGGCAGCGGGAAAGGGAACCGGTTCAGCCTTTTACCATCTTTCCCAACCCTGCGAAAAATTCGGCCACCCTGCGGGCGAATGTTTCCAGCCAACCGGCTGAAGTGGAACTATACAGCCTCGACGGCAGGCTGCTTCTGCGCCTTCCGCTCCAGGGGGAGTTAAAAATCAACCTCGCTCCTTTTCCTTCCGGAGTATATCTGCTGAGGTGGAAAACAGATAGCCGGGTTTCTTTTCAAAAGATCGTCATTCGTAAATAAAGCAAGGCTTTCAGAGAAACACTCGCTTTTTGAATAGCTTAAAGAGCCCCCAAAGGGCCAGGCCATGCATCAGCAAAGCCACGAAGAGCATCTCAAAAGCGGGATCTCCGGCCAGGTTTTTTTCAACATAATGCAATGTCCAGTAAACCGGCACGATGCCCAGGGTATATTGCACCCAGGATTGGATGAAGAAACTCCCGGCCGGTATCATGAGAATCAGGCTCAGGCCTTTATACACCGCCAGGCCTTCTACTTTATTGCTGGAAAAGCTGGCCAGCGCCAGAGTGGTGATTGGCGCAGTGCCGGCGAAGAGAAAGGAGGCCGTCAGCCGGGAGGCCAGGTTCAGGCCCGCCAGCTCAGGAACGGATAACATGGAAAAGCTGAATAAAACAGCCATTATCGTTCCGATGCCAAGCCGGTAAAACAGAAAAGTGTTGACCCCCACCGGCATGGTATTGAGAACCATCAACACCTGCTCATCGCGCTCGTCCAGCAGCATCGAGGCCAATACAAAGCCGATGCTCGTTACAACCTGTAATGTCATTAGCATCAGGATCAGGGCATGATAATCCGCAATAGGGGGAAACTGCCGCTCCAGCCAGGGCAGCAACCAAAGCGCCAGGCAAAATTCCAGGCCCGGCACTACGAACAACATAAACCAGAGCATCTGTTCCCGGAGGATCATGCTGAAGTCCAGCCTGGCCAATCGCAATAGTTTTTGCATGGTTTAAAATTTTGTCCGGTTCGTCAAATTATGCACGGCCAACCGGAAAGCAACGACGTTCCACACCCCCAGGTAGAGAAATGAATAGGCGGCCTGCCAGCCCTCTATGGGCACAAAGGCCGCTTCCAGCAACAATAGCGAAGCCTGAGAAGGCAACAGATACCACCAGAAGGTATGGGTGATCTCAAAAAAATTGAGAAAAGGCAGGGCGGTTGGAACCAGGATGCCCGCCATCCTCAGGAGGTACTGGTTGAAATTCTTGCAAGATACTACCGCCGCCATCCCCAGCAGGGTAAACAGAGAGGCCGTCAGCCCGATGGCGGAAACAAAAAAAACATAACGGAAATTCCATCCATACCCACCCAGGCCCATTGCGAGGGCAGAAAGGGTGGCAATAGCGGAAAGCGTCAGCGTTTTAGACAGCACGTAGTGTTGAACAGACAGGGGGGTGACCCACAGGGCCGGAAGGGTGTTTTCACTTCGCTCAAAAAGGAAAAGGGAACCGATGAACAGCATTCCCAGGGCTGCCGGGTCATTAAAAATGAGGAAAACGAGCATTTTTTCGCGATACGGCCCATCCGGCAGGTTGAGCAGTATCAGAATGTAGATCAGGGTAACCAGCAGGGCTGCATAAATAATGTTGTACCGAAACTGCCGGAGAAGATCCCATCGTATGGCGGTGGTGAGTTGGTGCATGGTTTTGGTAGTTGGCTGGTTGATCGGCTGGTTAGCAACCAGAAGCCGGGATCATTGGAGGGCCGTTCCCGTCACTTTGATAAAAATTTCATCAAGGGTGGCCTCTTCCGTGTGAATGGCCTGGACGTTTTCTTCCCGGAGGATGCGCAGGAAGCCGGCATTCCCGCCAATCCCGTCGAGAGGGAATTCCTCCTCCCTAGCCTCGCCGGTGAAATATTCCACCCGGACCAGCCGGCGGCCGTATTCCAGCTTAAGCGCCCTGGGTGAATCGATGAGCGCTATTTTACCGTTGACAATGAAAGCAATGCGGCCGCAGAGTTCCTCTGCGTCATGCATCACATGAGTCGTTAAAAAGATAGTTTTCCCTTCCTCTCTCTGTTCCAGGATAAGGTCCTTGATACGGCGGGCATTCACCGGGTCCAGGCCCGAGGTGGGTTCGTCAAAGAAAAGCAGTTCGGGGCTATGCATGATGGCCCGCACGAAGTTGAGCCTCATTTTCATGCCCTTGGAAAATTCATTGACCAGTTTATCGGCATCGTTTTCCAGCCCCACCCGGCTGAGCAATTCCATCAGTCCGCGCACCGGGCGGTCATAAAAAGAGCTGAAAAACTTCAGGTTCTCCATAGCGGTCAGCTTTCCAAAATGGTTGGGCAATTCAAATCCGACGCCAACGTGGTTGTAAAAAGACTTACCCCACTCTTTCAACGGCCTGCCCATCACCTGTACCTGCCCCTGAAACCCCTGGAGCAGGCGGATCAACACCTTTTGAGTAGTACTCTTCCCTGCTCCGCTGGGCCCAAGAAAACCGAAAATTTCTCCTTCAGGAACCTCAAAGCTGATGTCATCAACTGCCGGGACGCTGTTTCCCGGATAGATAAAAGACAAATTGGATACGGATATCATCGGGCTGTTTTTCCCTCCAAATTAGGGATTCCCCCCCGACTTATATTCAATTTTGTAGATTCTGCTGAAATCAATCGACAAAATAACATAGCGACTGTATTTGTTATCAGCCGGGGCCGCTAGGAGCCATTCCTGATCCGTTCCGCCAGTTGTTTCAGAGGCTCCTCCTCAACAGTATGTTTTCCTTCAAAGGTGTGTTCCCGTACTTCCAGGCCATTCGCCCGGATAAGCTCCCGCTGCTGGGCCACCCTTTCCGGGGTCAAAAACTGATCCTGGTTGCCATAAACAAAATGCAGGCTCTTATCTGAAAGATAACCCAGGCGGGGACGGTAATCCAGGTCCTCCGGGATACTACCCGCCCAGAATATGAGGTGATGAAAGGCAGGAAAAGTGCGCATAGCCCAACGCATCTGAGTTGCGCACCCCTGTGAAAACCCCAGTAGAATAATGTGCACATCAGGCTGCATAAGCCCCAGGAAAAGATCGTACAGAGTAGTGAGGTAATTGGAATAGTCCGCAATTTCATGCAGGCGGCCCTCACGGGTCATCCAGGAAGCCACCGGCTTACCGGTAAAGCCTCCCCAATAGAAGCGGGAAAGCCCCTCCGGCGCCAGAATAAACGTATCAGCAGCAGCAATAGCCCGAAAAGGCTGTATAAAATCCTGCGCCAGCTGCCCATAACCGTGGCAGGCAATCCAGAAGAAACGGGTTTGATCCCCGGCTTCGCCGATGGTGCTGTAATGAGCAGTACGGGGAACGGAAATGGTGTGGTTGGAGTGCATAGGGTGTGGGAGTGTTTGTGTAGGGAGGGTTTATAGTTTCTGGGGTTCTGGGTTTCTGGGGGCCCCTACTGCTTCCCGAAAATATCCTTCGTCCGGTTATCCAAAATGGGTGCAGGGCGGGGCGCCTCATCGGAAACCTGGTCGAATACCTTGTCGATGTGCCACCACAATCCCTGATCCAGTTTATAGGCTTCGTAGCTGCCGTCGGGATAGTTGACCGGCCCTTCGCCATAAGGCCCGTCGCGTTCGATGAGGTGGTCGAAGATGATGAGTTCCAGCAGTTCATCATAATTGCAGCGGGTGCTCACTTCCGCCGAATATTCGCGGATGATCCGATACTTGCGCTGATTGCCTTCGTGAACGAAGACAGGCGCACCGAAAACCGGCTTACCGTCCTGGAACGTGAGCACATCGATCACTTTTCGCTTGCGAAAGAAGCTGTAGCCATCGAAGCCGAAAAGCAGGTAGTACTTTCCCTGCGGGCCATTGGTTTCCAACAGGTTGTAATAGACGCTTCCGTACCATTCTTCCGGCGACAGAACCTGGTGTTCTTCATCTTCAATCTTGAAAGAACGGTCAATAAGAGGAAAAAGCTGTAAGCCTGGAGTATTCATCTGTATGGCGCCATAGTAGCGGTAATCATCCTTATCGACGTAGAGCTGCCAGGAAAAAATGCGGAAGCTGCTGTCCTGAGGATATTGAATGGATACCGACTTCAGCCGTTCGAACGGATAGTCAAAGGAGTTTTCCACCTTAAGCGCCGTGACCAGTTTCGGGATCATCTCCCGGCAGGCGCCAAAACGGTGTTCGGGAAGCGAGTCGTTGATCACCGCATAGGCCAATAGCGCCAGCGTATCCTCCATCTCTTTGAGAAAGGCATGATCCTCTTCTGAGAACACCACTGCTTTTTCCTGCGCATATAGTTGAGACAGCCCGCAAATGGCGAGGGCTGCGATTAACATTACTTTCTTCATCAATAAACGAATTTTCCACGTGAGAACCTGATCTTTTTGAAACGGAGAAAGCCGGGATATTAGTCTGTAGGAGCCGCTATTTCGTTCATGAGCTATGTTTCCTGATTCTGTCAGCAGCCGAAGCTTTAGCGAAGGAAGCCCTCGCCATTATGTCGTTTTTTTTCAATCCTGCCCCTGTCATCCCGCCTAACTTTGTCCTTATATTTTAATTCACAAAAAACAAACAAAATGGAAACGAAGATCGCAAAACCGAACCTGGATGCAAATGTGCAGCATCTGTTTGATGAAGAAGTATTCCTTACCGGTATTACCGAATACGGAACCAGTTGGGAAAAACTGGCCAGTGGCAGCCAGGCTCCGCCTGCTCAGGGCGCCCGCTTTGACATCTCCTTTGAAGGCAAAGTCTTCGGAGACAAGATCAAAGGAAAGGTAAAAGGCGTTGATTACCTGCAGGTAAGGCCTGACGGTAAGTTCATTCTTACCCTTCATGCCACCATCACTACGGATGACGGAGCCACCATTGTATTAGAAGAACGTGGAACGATGGTAATTCTGCCTAACGGCGATGGCCAGTTGTACCTGACTATGAACTTCTCCACTGCCTACCCCCGATACCAATGGATCAACGAAAAGCAGGTATGGGGTATCGGCACTTCCTTCCTGAGCGAAGGTGAGGGGCGGGTTACCATCTCCGGTTTCACCAACTGACCGCCCCCTTTCCATCTCATTAGACATTCAGTAACCCGTAAAAAGTAAAAAAAATGATTACCACAGACCTGAATCAACTCGAATTGACCGAATTCATCGCCAGGGAAAATCCCGGACAGCGGTGTAAAGCCACTTTTCCCCTGCTGGGCGCCCACGGCACGAGAGACAGCGCCACCGTTTACTTTGAACTCGACCCCGGCGAGGAACTGGGCACTCATACGGACAGCGCCGAGGAGCTGCTGATCGTGCTGGAAGGCCGGATTGAGGCCACCGTAGGGCAGGAAAAGGCGACCCTCTCAAAAAACCAGCTCGTCGTTGTTCCCAAAATGAAGCTGCACAACTTCCGAAATACAGGGAAGGGTAAGGCCAGAGTCCTTGGCTTCTTCGGAGGCGCCAACAATATTGTCGCCACCTTCGACCAAACCTGGTGGCCAACCGGCTCCAACCAGGTGGACACGGCTGCCCTCGGCGAATGATGCAAAAGCCGGGTTAATAAGTACTAAGGAAGTGAGTAAGTAGTCGGACATATTCAGATTGCGTATAAGTCGGCATCCCAAAGGCTGCTTCCGTTGTGCAAGCCCCCCCGACACTGCGTGTACGGGGCAGGCTCTCCGCCTCCGGCGCCTCCCCCGAAGGAGGAGGAACTGGAAACACTGGGCTGGCGGCCATTTTGCAGCTCCCATTGGGCAAAAGCCCCCTCCTTTGGAGAGCCTGTCCTGCACACAACGTGTCGGGAGGGTTGGGGGAGGCTCAGTCAGCCAGCCTCGATACGTAAATTAATTATGTCCAACTGCTTACGTCCTGTTTAGTTCAGGCTAAAATTCACAGGGATATTGACGTTACATTTTACGGGCCTTCCCATCTGCAGGGCGGGCAGCCATTTCGGCATGGCCTTTACCGCTTCGATAGCAGCGGCATCCAGGATCGGGTCAACCGGGTTTTTAACTTCGATTTTCTCCAGGGTGCCATTGGCTGCAACAGTAGCACGGACAACCACTTTGCCTTCGAAGCTGTTTAACTTAGCCATTTTCGGATACTGAAGATGGGTATCCATGAAGGTTAACATGGACTTTTCTCCTCCCGGGAACTGAGGGAGGCAGGTTCGGGCGTTGGGGTTGTAAACGGGAGCCTTGGGCGTTGTATCGGGGGCATCGGTTCCGGCAGAGGCCATGGCCTGCCCGGCGGTGGGCGCACTGAGACTGTTGATGAAGTGCTGGGCCTGGGAAATAGTGGCAAAAGCAGCGGCGAAGAGGCAGGAAAGGATCATTTTTCTCATTGTTCCACGTTTTTGGATGTTCACGTTTGATTACAATACAAAGGTGCAGGGGTTTGGCAGGAGATGCCCCTACTATTGTTCCAAAAGAGTGGAATATTGTTTCACTGAGTTACTTTCGCATTTCAATAGGCGGTTTGCCAAATTCTTCCTGGAAGGTGCGGGAAAAGTATTTAGGGTCTCTGAATCCTACCTCAAATGCGACCTGTGAAATATTCAGATCGGAAACGGCCAGAAGCTTTTTAGCTCTTAACAGGCGAATGAAGCGGATGAAACCGGACGTTGGGCGGCCGGTCAGGGCTTTGACCTTGCGGTGAAGCTGCGTGCGGCTCAGGCCGATCTCCCGGCAGAGTTCATGAATGCCGAAATGCTCATCTTCCAGGTTCGCTTCTACGGCCTTTCTCAGTCTCATAACGAACTGGTCTTCCGGCCGGAGGGCCGGATCTTCATTTGCAGGAAGTTCCTCCATAGTGCTGTATCGCTTCTGAAGGGTGGCGCGGAGCTCCAGCAGTTTTTCCAGCCGGATAAAAAGTTCCTGCTTGTCAAAGGGTTTGGACAGGTAGGCGTCGGCGCCCCGGGACAGCCCTTCGGATTTTGAGCCCTGGCCTGCTTTGGCAGTCAGCAGAATGATGGGGATATGGCTGGTGCGCTCGTCGGTTTTGAGGGCCTGGCAGACTTCGTACCCATTCTTGCCGGGCATCATCACATCGCTGATGATGATATCGGGTACTTGTTCAAGGGCTTTGTCTATGCCCTGCTGGCCATCCTTGGCGTGTTCCAGTTGGTAACGGCCTTCCAGGCAGGCGAACAGATATGCCGCCACGTCTGGGTTGTCTTCAATAACCAGAAGAGATGGCAGCTCTGCTAGTTCGGCTTCCACTCCGGCTACAGCGGATTCTGCCGGAGAGCCTGGTTCGGCTGGAGGAGCTACTAAGATTTCGGCTTCCGGAAAGGAGGGCATGGGGCTGCCTTCCTTCTGGAGAGGGGCTTCCTGGCGGATGGGTATCCTTATGGTAAAAGTAGAGCCCTCACCCTCTTTGCTATTTGCCCAGATCTCTCCGTCCATCAGAGTGGTAAGTTCTTTGGCCAATGCCAGTCCAATGCCGGTATGGTGTTGTGTCCGTCCTGCCCGTAAAGGTTTCGCTCCGGAAGAGGACGAGCCCTGGGGGGGAGTGGCGAATGGGTCAGTGTCAGGCCCAAAAAGGGGTTTGGTCTCCCCTTCCAGGTAGGTAGGAGAGGGGCTGTCCTCACTGCCGCTGAAAAAGCGTTCGAAAATAAAAGGCAACTGGCTGGCAGGAATGCCGATTCCCGTGTCTTTCACCCGGATCTGAAGGCAATCTGCAACATTATCAACCTGAAAATAAACATCTCCTCCTTCAGGGGTAAACTTGATGGCATTGCTTAGAAGATTGGACAGGATGTGCAACAGTTTTTCCGGGTCGTGGTCCATTACCAGTTTCTGCTCGTTGCTGAGAAAGTGCATCTGGATATCCCGGCTTTCCGCCAGGGAGTGGAACGATTCGAACAGGTAGTGGAAAAAAGGAAGAACATCACCCCGGATCAGCCGCAGAGGCATTTTGCCGGCTTCCAGCTTGCGAAGGTCGAGGATCTGGTTTACCAGATTGAGCATGTTCTGGGTATTCCGCCGGATCATATTAATCCCTCGGCCGAGCCAGCGATCCGGGTTTTCCTCAATCTGTTCCGCCATGCCGTAAATGACCGTAAGCGGTGTTCTGAATTCATGGGAGATATTGGTGAAGAACTGCGTCTTTAAGTCGTCAATTTCCCGGAGTTGTTCATTTTTTTCCTTCAGCTCCTTTGCTGCCTCAGCCTGCCTGAGCATTTCGGCCTCTTTGAGGGTCTTTCCGATAGTGGCCTCAAGGTCAGGAAATTCGATGGGCTTGGTCACGAAATCGAAAGCTCCCAGGTTCATGGCTGTCCGGATGTTCTTCATGTCTCCATAGGCGGAAACGACGACGGCCCTGAGCATTGGGTAGGACTCCCGGATCCTTCCGACCAGGGTAAGGCCATCCATTTCCGGCATATTGATGTCAGTGAGGACCATGTCAATGGCGGCATCCTGCTTCAGTAATTTTAATGCTTCCAGTCCATTCCCCGCAAATACGAACTCATATTTACCCTCGCGAATACTCCTCCTGAACCGCTGAAGGATCAACCGCTCAAACTGAGGCTCGTCATCTACTACTAAAAGTCTCGCCGCCATAGCTTGCTATCCGTCTGTTGGAAAGGGCAAGTTACTTACTTTTTCCGAAATGGGACAGTATTTCCGGTTGGATGATGGGTATGCCGGAAGGGAAATGGCGGCCAGGTAGCCGCCTGGCAGAGTTGTTCTTCGGTGGGGGTGTTGCTTTAACTTATCACCAGGATGCAGAGCTAAAGAAAAAAAACGGAGAGGGGCTGCACCCTCTCCGTCCATTTTTTCTGTCTGGTTATGGCTTGTTCCTGAAAAATTAACGAACTAAACTCACTTTCCTGGTGAGTGCCATTTTTCCATTCCTTAAGCGAATCAGGTAAATGCCGCTGCCGAGCACCTCGCCATTAAAAGCTGTCCCATCCCAGTGCAGGGTATGGTATCCGCGGTCCAGGGTTTCGGCACACAATACGGTTACCCGCTGGCCTTGCATATTGAAAACCTCCAGGGTAGCCGGCCCTGTTCCCGGTAAAAAGAATCGGATGACAGTTTCATTGCTGAAGGGGTTGGGAGCCACCTCCAGTCCAGTGGCATCGTCCTCCAATGTAAAGGAATTGCCTGGTATGGGGCGGCCCTCCCCGGAGCAACATTCCGCTATTCCGGCATTGATGGCGCCGATCAGCGACTGCACCTCAGTAATGATATAGTCTGCCTCAGCTGTCGGTATGCTGCCACCGCTCTGGTAATCCACATAATCAATGACGCTGTTCAGTCCATTAATGACGATGCTGGCAGGGTAATCCCGGCAGAATCGTATGGCGGCGGTTTCCAGCCTCCTGGTTATTGCCCTTTCCAGCCCCGAGGCCAGCCCAAGGCCTTCAATATAATTCACGAGGTTGTCGATCTCAGCATCAAGGCACACCACCTGGCTGCAGAATCCACTCGGGTCTTCGACGGTTACGGTGGCCGTACAGGTAGCGCTATTGCCATTGCCGTCGTTCACAGTTAGGGTTACCGTGTTGGGGCCAACATTCCCACAGGAGAAGCTGGCGGGGCTTACCGACTGAGGATTCACCATACCGCAGTTGTCCGAAGAATTGGTGGCGTCAAACACATCATTAGGCATAATGCTGCCGGTTCCGGTAGTACTGAGCTGTACCGTGGTGTTCTGGCAGGCGGCGGCAGGCGCCACGTTGTCTTCCACGGTAACGGTAGCCATACAGGTGGCGGTGTTGCCGTTTCCGTCGTTCACAGTTAGGGTTGCCGTGTTGGGGCCAATGTCCCCACAGGAGAAGCTGGAGGGGCTCACCGACTGCGGAGTTACCGTCCCGCAATTGTCTGAGGAATTGATGGCGTCAAACACATCGGTTAGGGCGATGCTTCCTGTGCCGTTTGCATTGAGCTGCACGGTAGCCGGCCTGCAGGCGGGGTTGGGCGCTCTGTTGTCTTCGACGGTTACGGTGGCGGTACAGGTGGCGGTATTGCCGTTCCCGTCGTTCACGGTTAGGGTTACGGTATTGGGGCCAATGTCCCCACAGGAGAAGCTGGCGGGGCTCACCGACTGTGGAGTCGCCGTCCCGCAATTGTCTGAGGAGTTGGTGGCGTCGAATACATCGGCAGGGGCGATGCTGCCTGTACCGTTTGCATCGAGCTGCACCGTAGCAGGCTTACAGGCGGCGACAGGCGGTATTAGTTCTGAAACGACAAGGTTGAAATCGCAGGACATAGAATTGCTGTTGCCGTCAGTTGCCGTAAGGGTAACGATAGTGGTACCGGGAGCTACCGGTGTGCCTGGAGCGGGGTTTTGATCCACGGTCACCTGGCCGCAGTTGTCAGAAGTGATAAGGCCGTTGGGTACGGTGATCAAAGCCGTAAACTGGGTATTGTCGCAACCGGCATCAAATTTGGGGTCGATCACGAAATCGAGAACGTCCCCTGCCGTGATGGCCTGGCTGAGAGATTGCGTAACCAGGGAATTGGGTATATTGAGGTATTCCCAGATCTGGCTGCCATTGAGCAGAACCCGGACGTGGGCGCCGTCCCCACAGTTGCCGTCGCGGTCGTAGAAGGCCAGGCTGATATCCACCGTTCCCGAATAAGGGCTCACCCAGCGGCGCACCGCCCATTTGAAGTCATCCACGCCCGGATGGCCGCCGTAGGCATCCAGGAAGGGCGTGTTAAAAGCCTGGTTGTCCTGCCATTGCGATAAATTATTGTTGTAAACGGGCAACTGGCTGAAGTTACCGGCGTCAAAAGCGAAGTACTGGCCGTACAGCCAGCCGCCGCTACCCTGAGTACCGGAGAATTCGGTGACGGAATTGGCCAGCACGATGGGGCCGCCGGTGAAATTGGGCACCACCCCCTGGCACTGGGCATTGGCGTTGATGGCAAAATCGCCGGGGCAGGAAATCGAGGGGGCGCTATTATCCACAACGGTGATCGTCGTCGTACAATCATCTGAGGCCCCCGACGGGTCCGTGACGGTGAGGGTGACGTTGGTTACGCCAAGCGGATACGGGCCGGCCGGGCTTACACCAAAGGAAAGTATTCCCATCTCCGGATCGGTGGAGCCTCCGTCGAAGTCGGTTGGGGCGGCGGCGCCCTGGCAGTTGGGGTTGGCATCTACCGTCACCGGCTGGCAGGCGGCGGTGGGCGCCTGGTTGCAACTGTAAACATCATCGGCTACGGTTACGGTGGCCATACAGGTGGCTGTGTTGCCGTGGCCGTCGTTCACGGTAAGGGTTACCATATTGGAACCCAGGTCGGCACAGGTGAAGCTTGCAGGGCTTACCGATTGAGGGTTTACGGCGCCGCAATTGTCCGAAGAGTTGGTGGCGTCGAATACATCTGCGGGCGCGATGCTGGCCATTCCGGAAGCGTTGAGCTGCACGGAAGCAGCCTTACAGGCGGCAGTGGGGGCCAGGTTGTCCACCACAGTTACATTGATGGTGCAATCGGTATTGTTCCCCGCCAGGTCCTTAAAGCCGAAGGTGGCGGGGAAGGTGCCTATTTCACTGCAGGTATAAGCTACCAACCCGGGAGCCCCTACCCCAATATTGTTACTGGTCTGGCAGTTGTCGGTAAAAGAGGTGGGCACTTCTGCCAGGATGAAGGCCGTGCTGAGCTCAAAAGAGCCGTCGGCCGGCAGTTGGACTGTTATGTCCTGGCAGCTTACCTCGGGCGGCGTGTTGTCCACAACGGTAACGACCGCCAGGCAGGAAGTCTGGACGCCGCCATCGCCGGTAGCCGTCAGGGTAACGGTTGAGCCGATACCGTGGGTGCCCAGGTTGGAGATGACATTGGTGCCTAAAGCATCCCATTCCGTGGCCAGGGTGGGGAAGCCGCTGGCCGGGTTGGCCGTGACCCCACCGGTTACGGTACTTTTCCGGCGCAGGGTTTGGTCCTGGGTGCTGTTCCCACCGGCCAACCATTGCGAGCCGGGGTCTTCGCCGATCCTTCCGATGAGGTCGGCCGTGGTGCCTAAGCCAATATTGTACAGTTCGACGGCGTCATTACCGTTAAAATTGACGGCGCCGGCTACAGTGGCGGTGCCAGGATATATCGTTGCGCTGGCGTTCCGCAGAACGATCACCTCGCCGGGGTTTAAAATCCCGCTCAAAGTGGTGGTCGTGGACGGTGTGGCCGATCCATTGCTGTATGTCCTGACCTGGTAATTTGCCAGGATCTGCGCGATGCCCGTCCCGTTATAGATCTCCAGGTATTTGTTGTTGCTGGTTCCTTCCACGTATTCGGAGAAGAACAGGTCAGTTGGTTTGGAGGTGATCACATCGCTGCAGGAAAAGCTGGTTTGGCTGGGGCTCAGGGCCGGCACGCCGCAGTTGTCGGTGCTGCCCCCGTCGATGTCGGCGGCCGCGATACTGGCGTTGCCGTTCATATCCAGGGTCACGGTGGTGTTCTGGCAGACGGCAACCGGGTTGGATGTGGTGCAGGGCCCGTAGCTGTAGTTGCTGCCGTTGTTGTTGCCCAGTTTCAGCGTGAGCAAATCGTGCGCCACCTGGCCGTAATTGCTGACGGCGCTGATGATTTGTGCCAGTGTGTTGGTTGAAGTATAAACATAGTAGGTGACTGTATTGCTCCCCTGATCGGGAATAGTGGCCGTGCCGGTAATGCCGCTGAAGTTCAGCTCCACCAGGCCGGAAGTGGTGAAGCCGTCGGTGGAGTAGCGCACATAGGCGTACTCGCCGGCAGCCGGTGCGTTGCTCAGGATAACCGTTACCTCATAACCGCAGTTGGTAGCGCAGGAAGGGCCGGAAACGGTGGTGACAGTGTCCGGTTTATAGCTGGTTTCCAGGACGGCCATGTAGTTGTCGCCGGTATTCTCCGTTACGTTGACGGTGTAGTAGTTCCCTGCCGTTATTGGGGGCAGAAAGCCGTCGCAGCCGCCAGAGTTGGAGTTGAAGGTGGCGGAGGCAGAAAGCACAGGGTTCCCTGTATCCGGAGCAATAACCTGGTTGAAACCGCTGATAACCAAGTTAAGGCCGCCGTTGCAGGCTCCGCTGTAGGGGCGCCAGTTGTTGAAGAAATTCTGGTTGGGCGCCGTGCCTTGCGCGAAATTCCAGTTGCGGGAAAGGGCGCCGGCGCTGCTGGCAGCTTGCAGGCGCACCTGCCGGAAGGCCCCGCGGTCTGCAAGATTGTATGATGCATAGGAGCCATCTACCAGAGCTGTGCCGAAGGTAGTGGGCTGGGCCTTTAAGGCCACCCCCAGGGTGAACAAAAACAGGAGTAAAGAGCATATTCTCTGCATAACATCTTGGTTTTATGATAGTCAATTCTAGCCATAATAATTTCAGGGCCTTTCGCTACCCATCCGATTAGGGTACGAAAGGATGTCCCGTTGGCAGGAACAGTGGTGTAAGTTGAAGAATAGATAGCACTTCTCTGAAAATACAGCCTTTCGGGGATAGGGTAAGGGGGAGGAGGGTGAAATACTAAACGGGGTTTTAGCCCGGTACGTAAAAGTAGTGTTTTCTCTAGTTGTTCAGAGGTGATTGAGGGAATTTTTTTTTGAAATTTAGTGAAAGAGGTGATTTTGGCAGGATAACCGTTTGAGTTCATTTTACCTCCAGCCGGTCATCCGTCGGATCGACATCCCGGAAGTCTTTCCATATCAGCGATACGCTTTTCAGGGGCGTTTCCACCGGCAGTTTCACTTCGGCCTTCTCTTGCTTTTCCCATAGCGCCGGGCTGAAAGTGTATTGTTGTGCCTTTCCATCTACCGTTCTTACTTCCAGTACGATCGGGAGGGGCATGCCACCGTCATTGCGTACCGTGACAAAAAGTGCCCCATCAGCCATCCGGTAGCCCGCCAGCCCCAGGTCCATGGTGTGGTACTCCATGAACCACCGCTTCCAGAACCAGTCCAGGCCTTCTCCGGAGCATTCTGAAATGGTAAAGAAAAAATCGTAGGGTTGCGGATGTTTGCCCTCCCAGTTTTCGACGTATTCCTTCACACACTTCAGGAACTCTTCGCGCCCCAGCAGATAATAGAGGGACAGATAAGCGCTGGCCGGCTTGCCGTAAGAGTTGAGTTGGTAGGCCGGCGACAACAGCTGGTTAGAAGGAGTGAGCATGGGGACATCCACCTCTGCCCCTTTGATGCCCATATAACCATGCAGGTAGTAACCCGGGTAAATGGCCAGCTCCGGTTCTTCCAGGGTGTAGAGCTCGGTGCAGGCGAAGAACTCCAGCAGAGTGGCCCAGCCTTCGTCCATCCAGGCGTCGGTGGTTTCGTTGATGCCTGTCAGAAAGGGAAAGTAAGTATGGGCAATCTCATGGGCGGTAAGTGCTTTAGTATCGTCCATGGTTTCCATTTCCATGTCATTGACCATCATGGGGTACTCCATCTGCCCGTAGCCGTTGAAGATCGTCATGGTGGGGTAGGGGTAGGGAATGGCCGGCATTTGGATAGAAAAATACCCGATGCAGGCTCGGGCGATCTCCGCCACCTCATGAAAATCCCGGGTTTCGGGCTGGTAGGCGGCCTGTACGCTTACGCGCCGGCCGGTGGGGCCAACGGCGATGCTGGCGGCGTCCCACAGAAAATGATCGCTGATACCGAAGGCGAAGTCGGTAACATTGCGGGCGGTGAAGTGCCAGGCCAGTTCCTGCCTGTCCTGCAGGGCCTGCCCGTTCGCCAGGGTTTCCGGGGTGATGATGTGCACCACCGTGTCTGATTCCATAGAATGGAGAAAGCGTTCCAGGGCAAGGGGGCTGAGCACTTCTTCCATGTTGGCCAGCTCGCCGGTGGCCCACACGGCGAAGCCTTTCGGCACCCGGATGGTGACGTCGTAGTCGTTAAAGTCGCCGTAGAACTCCGTCTGAATATTGTGGGGGATGCGGTCCCAGCCGCTGATGTCGTCAAAGACGGCGATGCGGGGGTACCAGTATGCGGCGAAGAGAGACGATTCATCCACCATGCCTTCCCGGTGTTCGCGGCGGGAGGTTTGCAGCTGGTAATTCCATGCCACATCCAAGTGCAGGCCGGCGCCGGGCAACAGAGGCTCGGGCAGGGGGAGCCAGGCGTTGGTGGGGTCACCGGACTGCTGAACAAAAGCATTGTCCCATGCCGCTTCCTCCCCGTTCACCCGGATATCCGACAAGCTGATGCCGGTGGTGAGGAACGCCCGATCGACGTAGGAGTCCTTGCGCGCCTGCGGCAGGTGTATGTTCTGTATGAGCTTCAGGTTGAGCTGCCGGAGGGTGTCCGGGCTGTTGTTGGTGTAATCGATACTGGCCTGTCCTTCGATTCGCTTTTCCGATGGGATTACCCGGACGTCGATCGTATAACCGGCGCGGTTTTGCCAGTAGTTGGGGCCCGGCTGGCCGGCCAGAGTGCGGGTGCCGGCCTCTACGGCCTGTTCGAATTCCCGGGTGAGGTAGAGGGCGGGCTGGGCGGTGAGGGGGCCTGCCAGAAACAGCAGCATGAATATAAAAAATGTGAATTGTTGATTATTGGCCATGCTTTTCAGGTTGAGATGATCTGCGAAAATAGGGAAAATCGGCGGGTTAGATACGCTCTAAGTTGATAGGTTTTGGACGAAAAGATCAAGACAATATTATGGGGCGTTTTCAGTTTCTATGGCTGGTGGGCGATGAAAAATCCTGTAAAATTTAAATGACACTTAAAAATAACAGGTTTTTATGATTTATGCATTTATACCCCACCGCATTCTTTTTTCCGGTAATTTTCAAACAAAAACCATGGCCTTCTTTTGGATACTCTGGGGTTTTGATGCCTGCATCGCTCTGGTGGCCCTCTACTTTTTCTTCATTGGCCTGGGCGACGGCTCGGTATCTTCCTTCAATCTCGGAATATGGTTGCTGTTGTTGGGCGGACTGGCGGTTATCCTGCTGTGGAGCTTGTGGCTGAAGGGGCGGGAGAGGCTGCTGCTTGCAAAAGGGGTTTTGGCTATCCTGGCGGCGCCGGGCTTGCTGTACGCGCTGTTTATGTTGCTGGTTATTCTTTCGGGTTCTAGGTGGAATTGAGGGGTGCCGGTGGAGAAATGAGATTGTTACGGAGGCGGATGTTCTCCGATGAGTACTAACAAATATCGCAAATTGACCACTCCCTTCCTGTTCAAATCCAGCTTTTGTATTGTGGCCCGTCCGGTGGGCGTTAGGCCGGTTATCATAGTTTGGCTGGGATTCCATTGAAAATGATCAGCCCAACGTTGTTGTCTGGGATGGAAAAGCGAAACTACGGTATTGGTGACTGGATCAATCGCTTCGATGTGATTGTATTTTCGGTTATTGCATCCCTGACAGGAATACGCCAGGTTATCCAGATCATTCGTTCCCTTTTTAGTGACGGGAATAATGTGTTCCACAGAAAACGGATCGGGAGAATAATCGGCTTGTGAGCGGCAATATTCACAACAATAGCGGGCGCGCTTGCTAACCTGTTCTTTTCGGATTTTGCTTATCCGTTCAGGCATTCGAGCCAGCTTTGATGCCGAGTGAGTCCATCAGTTCTTTAAGCGATATTTGTTTCAATTTGGACAATTCAACCAGGTTTCTCATCCGCTCGGCATTCGCTTCTTCTATCTGGTCGGATATCCGGATCAATTCCGCGTGTTCTTCGGGATCCAATTGCTCCTTGTCCCGCAGGGATTTAAGATAATTGTACCTTTTCCAGGTAGCTACCGGGATGCCCAGGTTGATCTTTTGCAATAAGCTGCGCTCTTTTTCTTGGAGGGTCAGCTCTTTGGATGGGCCTGGCTTAACCTTACCTTTCAGTATCTCGATAACGTACTGGTCGATATCCATACCGGCTTCGGCGGCTGATTCTCTAAGCCTTTCTTCCAGGTCTGGAGGTATTTGAATGGTGATTGACATCGCAGCTTTTTGATTTCTCCTACAAATTTAAGGAAAAAATGGCACCAAGTAAATCATTGTGAAGCAGCCAGGCATAATGGCTTGACGAAATAAAAAGAAGGCCGGAACATTCTATCCCAGCCCTCTTATCTAATCCCGATTATTTTCCATTGTCAGAAATTAAGCGCCAATAGGCATATCTTCGCATTGAGCTTCGGCAGCTGGAGAAAATTGGCGCTTAATGTGGCACTCACCGCGCCAGCACAAACTGCTTCACCTGCCGCTCCCCTTTAGCAATGACCGAAAGGAAATAGACGCCGTTGGGCAGGGCCTGCTCATCCAGGTTGAGGGAGATGGAAGGTGAATTCAAAGTGGCTTCCATCCGGGCAAACACCTGTCGGCCAAAGGCATCGTGGATGGTGAGGGCCACCTGCTGGTCCAGGTAAGCGGGTAGGTGGAGGGTGAGGGCGCCGGTGGTGGGGTTGGGGTAGAGGGTGAAGTCAAGGGCTTCCACTTCTTCCATTCGGGAAGAGATACCCGATGGAGGCGTTACTGCATCTGGTGATCCGCACACTACCGTACCGGCCTGAATGGCATCGATCAGGGCCTGTATCTGGGCAACGATGTATGCCGCCTCCGCCTCGGGCACCTGGTTGCCGCTCTGGTATTGTACATAGCTGATGATGTTGTTCAGTTGAGCTATCGCGGAATTGGGGTTATTGAAGTGGCAGAGTTTAAAGGCCGCCAGGTTGAGCCTTCTGATGATTGCCTGCTCAATACCAGGTTTGACCCCTATGCCCTTGATATAGGTGTTCAGGTTGTCAACAACAATATTAATGGGGTTGCTGGCGTCACAGGCGTCGCCCAAACCGTCGGCGTCGAGGTCGGATTGGGTGGGGTTGGGGGTGGCGGGGCAGTTGTCGGTATCTCCGCAGATGCCGTCATTGTCGGCATCGTCATACGGGTCGTTGGGGCAGGCGTCGCATATATCGCCCTGGCCGTCATTATCCATGTCAATTTGATCGGCATTGG
>JACJYA010000025.1 GCA_020636315.1 Lewinellaceae bacterium | reverse complement strand
GCAAGTACAGGCCGGCAGCGGGGCTTGGGTGGAGCGGCTGGTGGTGAGCAGAGAGTGAGCAGGTCTGTTAAGCCCTCTAAAAAGAAAGAGGTTAAAACCCGTCAGGCTTCAACCTCTCTTTATAGCGCGAAAAGTAATTTCGGTTCAACTATTACAAGTGCTTGGACAAAAACAGCCGAACAATATAACAATAATGCAATATAGCCGTAACCCAGTATATAGAAGTGTTTTCGCTCCGCTTCCTAAGCTGGGATGAATAAAACCACAATTGTCCAGGCACTTACCTCCCTCAGTCCACATTATCGTGCAGGAAGGAATTGCCGGCGCGGATCTCCGGCTCCTCATCGTCGGAAATGGTCCACTTGGAGCGGGCCTGCTCTGAGGAATCAGGCACATCGTCGAGGTTGACCCCCCGGCGCTGAAAAGCCGGTTCGTTCTCCAGTTCGATAACCGCTTTGGGATTACTGAGCTTAACGCGGTGGCTCCGCAGCTTTTCGCGGCGTTTGCGCTCTTCCTCCATCCGCTTGCGGCGTTCTTCTTCCTTTTGTTCCTTATCCTCGTCCTTGAGGTAAGGTTCCTCGTAGGAGTAACGGTTGCGGAACTTATCGGCAGAAGCGCGAATGTCGTCGAATTCGAAGGTATTGGCCTCTTTCTCTTCTTCCTCAAAGCCGATCCCGGAAAAGCCTTTTTTTTCCTTTTCTGCCTGTTCATCGTCTAGAGAGACGACGATCCGGCTGCTGTCGGGCTCCTTTTGCTGCCTCGGCTTGCTGTGTTCAAAGCCGGTGGCAATGACGGTTACGCTGATCTTATCCCCCAGTGATTCGTCATAGCAGTTACCCCAGATGAGGTCGGTGCCGAAGCCGGCCTCTTCCTGAACGAATTCGGTGATCTCAAAGATCTCGTCCATCGTGACCTCCCTGGTTCCCGAGGTGATGTTCAGCAGGATATGCTGAGCGCCCTGTATGTCGTTGTCTTCCAGCAGAGGCGAGTGCAGGGCCTCATCGACGGCGCGCTTGGCCCGGTCGTCACCGGCAGCCGCTGACGTTCCCATGATGGCCACGCCGCTGTCGCGCATTACGGTATTGACGTCCTCGAAGTCCACGTTCACATACCCCGGTACGGTGATGATCTCGGCAATACCCTTGGCCGCAGTGGTCAGGATGTTGTCGGCGTGGGCAAAGGCCTCCGATATGGAAAGGTTGCCGTGGATCTGCCGCAGTTTATCATTGGAAACCACGATCAGCGTATCCACGTGTTTTTTCAACTCTTCCAGGCCCTCACCGCCCTGGGTGATCCGGCGCCGCCCTTCAAAGGTAAAGGGAAGGGTGACTATACCTACGGTCAGGATATCCATTTCCTTGGCAGTCTTGGCAATAATGGGAGCAGCCCCGGTGCCGGTGCCTCCGCCCATACCCGCCGTGATGAACAGCATGCGACAGTTGTTTTCCAGGTAGCGGCGCAGATCCTCGATGGACTCTTCGCAGGCCATTTTACCAATATTGGGCTTAGAGCCGGCGCCCCGGCCTTCCGTCAGGTTGGGGCCGAGCTGTATCCTCGTCGGTACTTTGCTCAGTTCCATAGCCTGGGAATCGGTGTTACAAATTGCAAAGTCAACGCCCACAATCCCTTGCTTGAACATGTGGGTCACAGCGTTGCTACCGCCGCCACCAACGCCCAGCACCTTGATAATCGGGCTTTCATCCTTAGGCAAATCAAATACCATAACTGCTAGTTTTTAATGTTTTGCCGGGCTTTTGAGGTTATTGTCATAATCAGCCCAACAGGATATAATTTTTAGTATCAGCTGTTTCCTTTAGCTGTTGGCGATTTGCTGTCGGCTGTTGGCCATCTCCCTCGCCCGGGAGCTAACCGCCAAAGGCCAAGCGCTAACCGCCAATCAAAACTCACTATCCGGCTCCGCTTCGAACCACTCTTTGGTTTTGCGGAACAGTTGTTCATACCACTTTCCGGAGAGGTCTTCTTCAAACTCTTCTTCATTTTCCTGCACTACTTCCGGAGTGGGGATGCGGCCGGCCTCCAGGTCATCAAGCCCTTTCATGAGCAGGCCGACGCCGGTGGCGTAGATGGGGCTGCTCAGCTGTTCGTGGTAACCGTGGGCCAGGTGTTCGACCGGCACACCAATGCGGGTGCTCATCCCGGTATGGTACTCGGCCAGTTTGTCGATATGATTGAGCAGAGCACCCCCGCCGGTAAGGACGATCCCCGCGATCAGCTTGCGTTCGAAGCCGGAACGGCGGACCTCCCAGATGACGTAATCCAGGATCTCTTCCACGCGGGCCTGAATGATCCGCGCCAGGTTCTTTTCCGACACCTCCTTGTGGTCGCGCCCCCGCAGGCCGGGGATGGAAATGATCCGGTTGTCATAAACCTCCTCGGCCAGAGCTGAGCCGAATTTGATCTTCAGCTTCTCGGCCTGCTGGCCCATGACCGTGCAGCCTTCCTTGATATCCTTGGTGATGACATTGCCACCAAAGGGGATCACGGCGGTATGCCGGATGATGCCATCTTTAAAAATGGTTATATCCGTAGTGCCGCCTCCCATATCCACCAGGGCTACCCCGGCTTCCTTTTCTTCCTCACTCAGGACGGCCGCCGCAGAGGCAATGGGTTCAAGCGTCATGTTGGCCACTTTTAGCCCGGTGCGCTCCACACAGCGATAGATGTTATTGGAAGCAGAGATCTGCCCGGTAATGATGTGGAAATTGGCTTCCATCCGGATGCCCGACATGCCGATAGGGTCGGTAATCCCCTGTTCGTTATCAACCGTATATTCCTGAGGAATGACATGCAGGATCTTGTCGCCCGGAGGAAGCACCAGCTTGTACATATCGCTGATCAGGCGTTCAATATCGCGCTGGCTGATCTCGGTGTGGTCATTGTCTCGGGTCAGGATGCCGCGATGCTGCAGGCTTTTAATGTGCTGCCCGGCTATCCCGACATGCACCACCTTGAAGTCTGTGCCGGCAGAACGCTGGGCAGAGGCCACCGCTTCCGAAATGGCGTTGACGGTCTTTTCAATATTGGAAACTACGCCTCTGAGGACGCCCTCGGAATTCACCTTACCAAAGCCCAGGACTTCGAGTTTGCCGTGGCGGTCGCGCCGCCCTGCTATGGCGCATACTTTTGTCGTTCCGATATCCAGCGCTATGGCCAGGCCCGATTTGTTGTGATCAGTGTCCATCATGCGTATTTAGTTTTTTGTAGTTTTCTAATCTATGGTGCAGCCGGCTCTGCCGGCAATGCTTCATTTATCTCTTTTTACAGACAACCTGCCCGTTATACTGCAGGCTGATCTCGGAATACTTGTTCCAGCCCTCATAGGGCAGTGCTTCCTTGTAAAATATTTTCAACCTGTTCAGCTTTTTTTTCGCCTCTTCATACTTTCCGAAGATGATCTTGTGGTTGCCGACTTTAGGCACCAGGGTAATCTCTCCCCGGTTGCTTACATGGGCCTGTTCTATCATCGCATTCAGGAATTCATCCTCGATGATCATCTTCGCAAGCAGAAAAACATCCTTCAGGGTATTGCGCCTGCGGTCCAGAAATTTCGGTTCGTAGGGAGGCAGGTTACCGGTAGCCACGATCACCTTGGCAGTAAAGTGTGGGGACAAGGGCATCTTTATGCCGTTGGCATCCAGGTAATAATTCAGGCCATTCTTGTCCATCACTCTCAGAATGGGTTCCCGCTGCACCACTCCGACCTTTATCTGGTTATTCGCCCCGATGTAAACATCTGCATCCAAAATAAAGGGTTCTGCTTCCAGGACTTTTTCGAGGCGCTGCACATCAATTGAACCGACGGGCATGCCTTCGAGCCGATAGCCAAAGCTGCGTTCAATAGCCAGGCGCACATCCTGGCCGTTGATCAGGAGCTCGCCGTCGGGTAGCGGCTCGATGTCAATGGACAGCTCAGGTACGAGGCTTGCCTCCTTGCGTTCCACGGCCGATACCACGATGATGGCTACCAGGAAGAGCAACCCTCCCCAGGCGATCCGCTTCAGCATTCGCAGGGTTTCTGCACTAATATGTAGGCTCCTGATCATGAGTACCTGATTTTTCGAAATATGCTTTTATCGGTTCTCTGAATGTGTCAATATCTCCGGCGCCCAGTGTCAGCAACACTTCGGGCCGGGAGCGTTCAATTTCTGCCAGGAGGGCGGCCTTGCCGGCCAGCCGCCTATTCGGGTTTTTCATTTTGCCCAGCAGAAGGCGGGAATCAACCCCCTCGATGGGCAGTTCCCTGGCCGGATAGACCTCCATCAGCAGGATCTCGTCCAGCTCGTCCAGGGCTGCGGCAAAGCCATCGGCGAAATCGCGGGTCCGGGAGTAAAGATGAGGCTGAAAAATGCCGGTAATCTTTTTGCCCGGGAACAGTTCCCGCGCTGCCCCTATGGCAGCCTCCAGTTCTGAAGGGTGATGAGCATAATCATCGATATAGGCTCTTCCTTCTGAATGGTACAGTATTTCAAACCGGCGGCGAATGCCCCGAAAACTGCGCAACCCCTCGCGTATAGCCTCTTCCGAAATACCGAGCTGCAGAGCCACCGTCATTGCCGCCGTTGCATTTTCCACATTGTGGCGGCCGGGCAGAGCCAGTTGCAGGCCGTGTATGTAATGAGCAGGGCTGCGGTAATCAAAAGTGAACCATCCATGCTCCACCCGAACGTTTTCGGAGTGGTAACTGCCGCCATCAACGCCAAAAGTCTCCACAGCAGGCCAGTCGCCCAGCAGTTCCTTCCACCGGTAGTTGACGAAGAGCAGGCCGCCTTTCTCCACCCTTGCGGCAAAAGCCCGGAAGCCCGTTTCCAGGAGGGTTTCCCGGTCACCGTAGATGTCCAGGTGGTCGGCATCCATCGACAGGATCACGGCGATGTTCGGGCTGAGATGCAGAAAAGAACGGTCGAACTCGTCCGCTTCCACCACTACCCAATCCGAATGCCCTTCGACAAAATTGGAGCCGAAGTTCCCGGCGATGCCTCCCAGAAAGGCGGTGCAGTCAATACCGCCGCACCGCAGTAAATATGTCAAGATCGAGGACGTGGTCGTTTTCCCGTGGGTGCCGGCAACCGCCACGGTTTTCATGCCTCGGCTGATGATCCCCAGCACCTCCGCCCGCTTTTTCACCGGAACGCCTTGCTCCCGCAGAAACAACAGCTCCCTGTGGCTGGCGGGCACGGCCGGAGTATAGACCACCAGGTCCACCCCTTTGGGCACCTGGCTTATATCCTCTGTATAATGTATTTTCATTCCCTCTTCCACCAACTTTTTGGTGAGCAGAGTCTCTGTCTTGTCGTATCCGAGCACTTCGGCGCCTCGTCCATTGAAATAGCGCGCCAGGGCGCTCATTCCGATCCCCCCGATCCCGATGAAATACACTGTTTTGATATCCGTGAGGTTCATCGTTCTTTCAATTGTGTTGGGCCAGCTTTAACACCTCCTCCGCAATGCGGGCGGCGGCATCAGACATGGCCAGTTTCCGGATATTTTCACTCAACTGCTTTTTTTCAGCCTCGTCGTTCAACAATTCCAGCGCCCTGGTTATGGCCTGCTCCCGGGCTTCTTCATCCTTCACGATCCAGGCAGCGCCGGCATCCACCACAGCCATGGCATTTTTATACTGATGATCCTCCGCCACGTTAGGAGAAGGAATGAAAATGGCCGGTTTCCCTGCAAAATACAGCTCGGAGATCGTCAATGCTCCCGAGCGGCAGATGATCACGTCCGCCATGGCGTAGGCCAGGTCCATCCGGTCGATAAAAGCCCTGGCCTTGACATTGGGCAGTTTTGCCGTCTCGCACTGGCCGAACTGCTCTTCGTAAAGCTGTCCGTACTGCCAGAGCATCTGCACCTCCGCCTCTTTTTTCAGCAAAGCAGCATTGGCAGCCATAGCCTGGTTGATCGACCGGGCGCCCAGGCTTCCTCCGAAGACGAACAGGATGGGCCGCCCGGGGTCTAACCCAAAATGGCGCGCCCCCTCTTCCCGGGTCGCCCGGCTTTCCTGCAGGGCTTTACGCACCGGATTTCCCGTCAGGACTATTTTATCCGCCGGAAAAAAGCGCTCCATTCCTTCGTAAGCCACACAGGCTTTATCCACTTTCTTGGCCAGGAGGCGATTCGTCACCCCGGCGTAGGAGTTCTGCTCCTGAAGGAGGGTGGGAAACCCGCGCCGGCAGGCCACTTCCAGCAAAGGGCCGCTGGCAAAACCACCGACGCCAACCACCACATCCGGCCTGAACCGGCTGAGGATGCGCCAGGCGCCGAGCAGGCTGCTCGTCAGCTTAAGGGGAAACAGCAAATTCCGCAATGTCAACTGGCGGTGAAAACCGCTGATCCACAACCCTTCGATAGGATATCCCGCTTTCGGGACCTTCTCCATTTCCATTTTGCCTTTTGCCCCAACAAAGAGGATCTCGGCATCGGGCTGCTTTTCTATTATCGCATCGGCGATGGCAATGGCGGGGAAAATGTGGCCGCCGGTACCGCCACCGGAAATGATTATTTTTGGTTTTGGGTTCAAAGTCTATTATTCAAATGTTTAAGCACCCAGTTACAATTGTTGAGACACAAGGCGCACTCCAATAATTCAGTCATTCAGCCATTCATTCCTTCAATCCCTAGTCAACTCACCGACTCTATGTATTTGCTCACGCTCAATATCATTCCGAACGAAATACAGGTAAACAGGATCGACGTACCTCCCATACTGATCATGGGGAGGGTTACTCCCGTTACCGGCACCAGATGGACCGATACGGCTATGTTGACAAAAGCCTGTAAAACGAGGCTAATGCTCAGGCCTATGGCCAGCATGGCGCCAAAGGCCTTCGGGCTCTTCGTCACCAGCCGGGTGGCCCGGAAAAACAACAAGACATATAGAAAAATAATCACCAGGCCCAAAACCGTTCCATATTCCTCCACCACGATGGCGTAAATAAAATCCGAATAGGGCGAAGGCAGGTAATTCCGCTGAATGCTGTTACCCGGCCCCAGGCCAAACCACTCTCCGTTGGCCATAGCGATCTTCGCCTGCTGCACCTGATACCCTCCGTCCGGCTGGTCAACAAAATCCCGAACCCGGTTGACCCAGGTCTCGGAACGGACGATCTCCGGGAAGAACTCTCCCAGCAGCACCAGCATGGCAAAAACGACAATGCCAAGCAGCAACAACAGCACAATGTATTGCAAGGCAACCCGCCCAACGAACATCATGGCCACACAGGTAAAAAATAACAGGATGGCCGAAGAGAGGTCTGCCGGAGCGATCAGCCCGCAGATGATGAGCACGGGTACGATAATGGGCAGGAAAGCACTGTTGAAATCCTTGATATAGTCCTGCTTGCCCGAAATGGCCCGGGCCACGTACAAAATGAGCGCCAGCTTGGCAAAATCCGATGTCTGGAACGTGATCCCGACGAAGGGCACGGTGATCCACCGGCGGGCATCGTTTATGTCCGCCCCGAAAGCAATGGTATATAACAGCAACGGAACCGACAGGAACAACAGATACGGCGCTGCCTTGGAATACCGCTTGTAGTGCAGCAGATGCGCCAGATAGGCCAGGAAAAGGCCTCCGGCAACGATCATAAAATGCTTCACCAGAAGGGCTTCCGTATTGCCGCCCATCTCCCGGTAAGCCAGGGTGCCGGTTGAACTGTAAACCACCAGGATCGAGAATATAGACAGCACGGCCATGATGGCCCATATCGTGCGGTCCCCTCTCAATTCTGCGTATATTCTCGTTCCCAGTGACATAAAAATGTGTTTTCTCGCTCTGAAAAATCTTGTTTCAGGTAAAATGCCGGAGCCTTACGTCTTACCGGCTTTTATGGTTAATTCTTCTCAAAACTGCTTCTTTAAACTGTTGACCCCTGTCCTCATAGTTTTTAAACAGGTCGAAACTGGCGCAGGCCGGCGATAACAAAACCGCGTCGCCTGCCCTGGCTATTCCGGCAGCCTGCGCCACTGCTTCTTCGGCGCTGCGCGCTTCGGTAACGGTGCTGACGATGCCGGAAAAAGTTTCCACAAGTTTCTGGTTGTCAATACCCAGGCAAACCAGCGCCCGGACTTTGCTTTTCACCAAATCCATCAACGGGCTGTAGTCGTTGCCCTTATCCTGCCCGCCTGCAATCCATATCACCGGCTTTTCCATGGCGTCTAGGGCGTAATAGACCGCGTCCACGTTGGTGGCTTTGCTGTCGTTGATGTATTCCACTCCGGCGATGGCCCCCACCCACTCCATGCGGTGTTCCACACTGACGAAGGTATCCAGGCCCCTTTGCAGATCCGCCTCGCCGGCTCCCAGCAGTTGGGCAGCCTGCAGGGCGAACAGCGCATTCATATAATTGTGGCGCCCCCGAAGGCTGCTTTGTTGCATATCGAAGATGCTGCCTCCGACATGCAGGTGGCGCCCCTCGATCATCCGGCTGCTGACGGGCTGCAAACGCGGCCTGAGCCGGTGGTTCTGCATATAGGCCCCGATATTCTCATCCTCCGCATTATAGAGAAACACATCTTCTGCCCGCTGATTCATCGCGATGCGGAATTTAGAGCGAATGTAGTTCTCCATCTTATACCCGTACCGGTCGAGGTGGTCGGGTGTGATGTTGAGCAACAGGGCAATATCCGGGCGGAACGACCGGATGCCGTCCAGCTGAAAGCTGCTGAGCTCGAGTACATAGCAGGGATACTGCCGGCCCTCGCTCAGGCTCCGGGCGAAACTCTTGCCTACATTGCCCGCCATACCCGCATCGATTCCTGCCGTTGTCAGCAGGTGATGGGCCAGGCGGGTAGTAGTGGTCTTGCCATTGCTGCCGGTTATCCCGATCAGCTTTGCCGTAGTGTAACGGCCCGCAAATTCAATTTCTGAGATCACCGGTATGCCTTTGCTTACCAGTTCCTGTATAATCGGCACGTGATCCGGAATGCCCGGGCTTTTCACCACCTCATCGGCATCCGCAATGCGATCCCAGCTGTGCTGCTGTTCTTCGTATGCGATGCCGTTGCTTTCCAGTTCGTGCTTATACGCTTCCTTTATCGCCCCTCTGTCGGAGACGAAGACATCATGCCCGTGTTTGTCAGCCAGTAAGGCGGCACCTATTCCGCTTTCGCCGCCGCCGAGGATTGTGAGCTTCATCTTTTATTGTGCATTTGTGCATTTGTGTATTTGTGTATTTGTGCATTTGTGTATTTGTGCATTTGTGCATTTGTGCATTTGTGCATTTGTGTATCGAGGAGTCCTGCGGAGCTCACCTGTACACCAATGCACGGATACTCTTATACACATTCTTTACCTGATCTTCAGCGTAATGATCGTAAACACCGCAAGCAGTATCCCTACGATCCAGAAGCGGACGACGATCTTCACTTCCGGCATTCCCTTTTTCTGATAATGATGGTGCAGGGGGGACATCAGGAAGATCCTGCGCCCTTCGCCGTATTTCCGCTTGGTGTATTTGAAATAAGCAACCTGAACCACCACCGACAGGTTTTCCACCAGAAAAATACCGCAGAGGATCGGGATCAGCAGCTCTTTTCGAAGCAGAATACTCATGGCGGCGATAATGCCACCTAAAGTCAGGCTGCCGGTATCTCCCATAAAGACCTGAGCGGGGTTGGCGTTATACCATAGAAAGCCGAGGCACGCCCCCACGAAGCAGGCCGAAAAAACGAGCAACTCGCCTGTACCAGGAAGGTGGAGGATGTTCAGGTAATTGGCCGCAATGGCATTTCCGGAAACGTAAGCGAAAATGCCCAGTGTTGCTCCAATGATGCCGGAGATCCCTGTAGCCAGGCCATCCAGCCCATCGGTCAGGTTGGCGGCATTGGAAACGGCCGTTACCACAAAGATGACCAGGGGAACAAAAAGGAGCCACACCCAACGGGAATCCTTTTCCTTATTAAAAGGCAAAAGCCAGGCATAATCCAGGCGGTTACCCTTCAGAAAAGGCACATTGGTCAGGTTCGTTTTGTAATCTCCCTTTTCCTCTGCCGGGGCCATGGGGTTGGCGGCGTTCTCGATCAGGATAGTGTCTCCGATGATCTCGGTATATCCCAGTTCGTCGGCTTCTTCCACATCCATGCGCACGACTACCTTATCGCTGAATATCATGGTCAGGGCGATCAGCAGGCCCAGGCCTACCTGTCCAAGGACCTTAAAATGGCCGCGGAGCCCCTGTTTGTTCTTGAGAAACACCTTGATGAAATCATCGATAAACCCGATAGTTGCCATCCAGATGGTGCTGATGATGAGGAGGACGATGTAAACGTTGTCCAGCCGCCCCAGCAACAGGCAGGGGATGAGAATGGCCATAATGATGATCAGCCCTCCCATGGTTGGCGTCCCTTCCTTCTGTTTCTCTCCGGCAAGGCCGAGGTCCCGAACGGTTTCTCCTACTTGCAGGCGTTTGAGATAGCGGATGACCCTCCCTCCGAAGATCATGGAGATAACCAGGGAGAAGATAGCCGCTATACCCGCCCGAAAGGTGATATAGTGGAACAGGCCAGCCCCCTTGATATCACCGAATTGACCCGTTAACCAATCTACAAGTTCAATTAGCATGTTCGTCTTTATTGAGGTAAGGCCCCAAAAATAGGAATTCCACATTGCAAAGCGACGTGAATAAGGCACTGATCCTGAAAGAATTTAAAAATTCTTCCGGGCTTCACTCCGCCAGGGCTTCAGCCAGCACCGCCTTATCGTCAAAAGGGTGCCGCACACCGTTGACCTCCTGATACTTCTCGTGCCCTTTACCGGCAACGAGAATGATATCGTCGGGGCCCGCCAGCTTACAGGCCGCCCGGATGGCATCTCTGCGCCCGGTAGCCACCAGCACTTTCTGGGTGGCATAAGCCGGAACGCCGGCCTGCATATCAGCAATGATCGCTTCGGGCGCTTCACTCCTTGGATTGTCGGAGGTCAGCACCACCAGGTCACTGTAATCACAGGCTACTTTGGCCATTTTGGGCCGCTTGGCCTTATCCCTGTCGCCACCGCACCCGACCACCGTGATGATGCGATTGTTCCCCTGCCGGAGCTGATGAATAGTGCTCAGCACTTTCTCCAGAGCATCGGGGGTATGCGCATAATCGACGATGCCAGTGCGCCTGCCCTGAGGGCCGGCAACATAGTCGAAGCGCCCTTCGGCGGCCCTCAGTTGGCTCAGGGCGGTCAGTGTCTCTACCTCATCCTGCCCGAGCAGGATGGCAGCTCCGTAAGCCGCCAGCAGGTTGTAGGCATTGAACTCGCCGATGAGGCGGCTGAAAACCTCTCTGCCATCGACATCGAGATGGAGGCCGCTGATGCTGTTTTCCAGTATCATGGCCTTAAAGCTGGCCATCGACCGCAGGCTGTAGGTGTACTTTCTTGCCCGGGTATTCTGCAGCATTACGGCTCCGCGCCGGTCGTCGGCATTGACGAGAGCGAAGGCTGTTTTGGGCAAAATGTCAAAGAACATTTTTTTGGCATCTATATATGCCTTAAAAGTTTTGTGATAATCCAGATGGTCGTGGCTGATATTGGTGAAAATACCCCCGGCGAAGTGCAGCCCGGCGATCCGCCGCTGATGAGCAGCATGCGAGCTGACTTCCATAAAGGCATAATCACAGCCGGCATCGGCCATTTCCCGGAGCAGTGCATTGATCGAGACTGCATCGGGAGTGGTGTGCGTGGCCTCTACAGGGCTCTGCCCAATGAGGTTGCGCACCGTAGATAACAGGCCGGCCTTATAGCCCAGGGCCGTAAACAGGTTGTGCAGCAAGGTCACCGTGGTGGTCTTGCCATTGGTGCCCGTGACCCCAACCAATTTCAGCGATCTGGATGGCTCTCCGAAAAAGAGGTTAGCCATCCGGCCGAGTGCCGTTGCACTATCGGCCACTTGTATGTACGTTACGGGCGCCTGGCGCTGTTCCGGCAGTTCTTCCGCCACTATGGCGGCGGCGCCCTGCCCAATGGCTTTCTCTATGAATTGGTGCCCGTCAACCTGAGTGCCTCTGAGGGCAACAAAAAGGCTGCCGGCCTTCACTTTTCTCGAATCGAAATCGAGTTGCTCCACACTCCGGGAGGTGGAGCCTTCCAGCGCAATTATGTCAAGCGATCGTATCAGTTTTTTCAATTCCATACCTATCCTGCCAGGAAATATCCGTTGTTACTGTCAATTGAGTTAACCTGGCCGATCCCGAAACTCCATCAACCAATTTTACCCGGCTGGTTCCGATAGTCGCCGGGAGAAGACGGGCAACCGATGTTTCACAACAGGGGAATCGTCGGGGGGAGCTACCAATTCCTCTTTCCGGGGGCACACCTCCGGCGTGCTATTGCAAATACAGCCGAATGGACTGGCCCTGTATCCTGGTTCCGGGCAGCAGGGATTGGCGCGCCACCTTTCCAAACCCTTCGATCTCAACCGCCAGCCCTCTGTTCTCAAGGGTATAAAGAGCATCTCTCAACCCGAGGCCGACCACGTTGGGCACCCGGTCCTCCGGCATAGTCCGCTGCTCCAGTATCAGGCTATCCGACTGTACCCGGGCAACTGCCACCGGGGTTTCGGGCTCTCCATAGAAAGGGATCTCAAGGTAGTTGAACACCGTACTCATATCTTTCTTATCGCCAATGCTGAAAGCCGGAAGGGTATTACCGGCCAGTACCGGTTTGGGAGCCAGGTTGACCGGAGTATGTAATTCCACTTTCGCGGTGTAGATATTGTCTGCGATCTCCCGGAAAACGGGCCCGGCAACATCTCCTCCGTAAAAGCCTCCGCGACGCGGGCGGTTGACCACCACGATACAGGAGTATTTGGGTTTTTCCACCGGAAAATACCCCACGAACGAAGCCTGATAGCCTCCGACGCGCGTCCCCCTGCTACCTCGCCGGTAATTGATCTGCGCAGTGCCGGTCTTTCCGGCGAAGGAATACCGGCCGGAACGCAGCTTATGGGCCGTGCCCCTTTCGTCCTCCACCACTGAGATCAGCAGTTCCTGCATCCTGGCGACAGTCTCACGGCTGGCAATACGCCGGTCAATGACCGTTGGGCGAAAACGGCGGGTGGTTTCTCCAAAGCGCCTTATCTCCGAGACCAGATAAGGTTTCATCATCTCGCCGTCATTGGCAATAGCATTATAAAAAGCCAGCAACTGAAGCGGAGTGATCTTCATTTCATAGCCGATAGACATCCAGGGCAGCGTGGTGCCGCTCCAGTGATCCTTATCGCTGTAGGCCTCCTTGATATAGGGGTTGGCCTCTCCGTCAATCTCTACTCCTGTAGGGAGATTAAGGTTGAACTGCTTCAGCCTTTTGATGAAACGCACCGCTCCTTCATCGCCGTTTTCCGGTGTCTTTTCCCCGTAGTGGTCCTGGACCATGGTGGCGATACCGACATTCGAGGAGATGACGAAGGCCTCTCTCATGCGTATAGTATCCAGCCTGGCGCTGTAGGGAGAAGCGTCCTCCATCATATCGTCATAAAACTGGGCGCGGCCGTTGTAGATGCGAATAGAATCATCGAGATCCACAAAGCCATCTTCCAGCAGGGCCATCACGGAGGCTGCTTTGAAAGTTGAACCGGGTTCAATGCCGGCGCCCACAGCGTAGTTGTAGGTTTCCCACCAGCCTTCATCCGTGCGCCCCAGGTTGGCCATTGCGCGGATAGCCCCGGTTTCCACTTCCATGACCACCGCAGTACCCCACTCTGCATCGTGAGCGTTCATGGCGCGCTTGAGCGCCTGCTCCGCAATGTCCTGAATGTCGATGTCCAGATTGGTGACGACATCACTCCCGGTCTCCGGTTCAATGACGGTCAGGTCGTCAACCGGCATCCAGAGGTCTTCTTTGGGGTCAACCCTTATCATGAGCTGCTGGCCGGGCATGCCTCCGAGGAGGGTATCGAACTGTCCTTCCAGGCCTACCGGCTTAGCATTATCCCGGACGTACCCGATGGTCCGCTGGGCAAGCAACCCAAAGGGCCGCTTGCGCTCGCTGCGCTTTTCGGCGATAAAACCACCCCGGAAACGCCCGAGCCGGAATAAAGGAAAATCTTCAATGAACTTTTTCTCCGCGTAGGAGGCCTTGCGTTTCAAAATGACGTGCCGGTCGGCCGCTTTGCGCAGGCTTTGGAGGAGCTCTCTTGCCCCGCCGACGGTGTAATCTTCCAGAACATAAGTAGCCAGGCACTGCGCCAGGGTATCCATGTATTTCTGATAGTCTTCCTCCCGGGGGGCATGGGGGTCGAAGAAGAGGTCAAAATAAGGGATCGAAGTGGCCAGCAGGCTGCCATCGGCCGCTACGATATTACCCCGGTCCGCCTCCACCTGCCGGTACTCCAGGTAATTGTCTCTGCCCTGAGCCCGCCAGCGCTCCCCGTCCAGGATGGAGATCTGCACCGTTCTGTATGACAACGCGATGGACACCGGCACGACGATACCGAAGAGCAGGATATAGATCCGGTACAATACCTCGTTTTTAATGTCCATCGATCCGTTTATTCTTCTTTGGCTACCGGTTTTTTAAGCTGCCGGAAGCAATTGATCATTTCATTTTACCACTATTCTTTTCGGGGCTTCCTCCTGAGGGCGGAGCCCATCTTCCCTGACCCGTTTGGCTACCTCGGAACGCATGGCGTTATACATATTCTCCGACTGGAGAGACATGTAATACCAGCGCATTTCCTTCAGGTCTTTCTGCAACATCTGGATCTCCCGGACATTGCGTTCCGCCAAATGAGCGTTGGCAATATAAACCGTGGCCAGAAATCCAAGAAAAATGACAAATGCCAGATTATTCAGGACCAGCCTTGAAGTCCAGAACCCAACATCAAATAAGGTCATTATTTCTTTTCGTTTGGCCATAATGTGCTTTTCTGTTTATTGTCCGGCCTCCGCCTTTTCCCCTACCCGGAGTTTTGCGCTGCGTGCCCGGGGGTTTCGCTTCACCTCCTCCTCCGACGGCACCACGGCTTTCCGGGTTATCAATCTGAAAGGGCGAAGTATATTGCCGTAAAAATCTTTTTCCTGCCTGCCTTCAAAGTTACCGGCTTTCAGGTAATTTTTCACCATCCGGTCTTCCACCGAATGGTAAGTAATGACAACCAGCCGCCCCTGAGGCCTCAGCAGTTCCAGAGACTGCTCCAGGAACTCCTGCAGGGCGCCCATTTCATCGTTCACTTCGATGCGCAGCGCCTGAAAGGCCTGGGAAAGATAGCGGGCCCGGTGCCCGCGGATAACCGGCTCAACTGCTGCGAGAAAAGCCCCGATGGTTTCTATCGGCCGGTGTTCTCTTTCCTGAAGGAGGCGCTGAGCCAGCGTTCTGGCGTTGCGCACTTCTCCGTACCGGCTGAACACTTCCTGCAAGGCAGCCGGTTCGTAGGTATTGACAACAGTGGCTGCTGTCTTTTCCTGTTGCTGGTTCATACGCATATCCAATGCGGCATCGAACCGGTAGGAAAAGCCGCGCTCGGCAACATCCAGCTGATGGGATGAAACGCCGAGGTCCGCCAGGATGCCATCCACCTCTCTGATGCGGTGCAGGCGCAGAAAGCGCTTCAGAAAGCGGAAGTTGTGATGAACGAAAGTAAAACGTTCATCTTCCGGCACGTTTGCCAGGGCATCTTCGTCCTGGTCAAACCCCAGCAGGCGCCCTTCCTCTCCCAGTTTTTCCAGGATGAGGCGGGAATGCCCTCCGCCGCCGAAAGTGGCATCCACATAAGTTCCTCCCGGCCGGATCGCCAGGGCTTCGACGCTCTCGCTGGCCAGCACGGGTTCGTGGTATGCCATCACAATTCGGGTTTTCCGTTTGCCTTACCCAGTACGTCTTCGGCCAGGTCGGAAAAATCCGCCGGCTCCTCGTCCAGCAGATGTTCGTACTGATCGGCCGCCCATATTTCAATTCTGTCGTTGTATGCCGACAGGATAACTTCTTTATCTATGCCGGCGTATTCCAGTAAACGCTTGGAAACCAGGATGCGGTCGGCGCTGTCCATAGCCACCTTCTGCGCACCGCGGTAAAAATAACGTACGAAATCGCGGTTCTTTTTATTGTAAAGGTTCAATTGGTTGATCTCGTTGGTAATGCGGTCCCAAACCGGCTCCGGGTAAAGCATGAGGCATTGCTCGAACCCTCGGTTGATGACGAAGTTATGTGCGCCGTCCTCACCAAGCTGGGCTATTAGCCCGCTTGGCATCCTCATGCGCCCCTTGGCGTCGATCTTGCACTCATATTCGCCTAATAGCTGTTTGATTTCCACTTTTTTACCTTATACTGTTTTCAAAAGTATGTTTTTTTGACACATTTTACCACTTTTTACCACTTTTTTCGGTGAAAAAGTTTCACCTGAATGCACATAACAACCTGATTACAGGTTATGTAATCAAATAAATTATAATTTTTGATAGATTTTGATTACAAAACCGGAGCAACCTTCCCACTTCTTTGCAAAAAACAGCCCTTTTTTCCCACTTTGGGGTAAAAGGGTTATTTGCCTGTTAAGGAGCTGGTTAGAAAATGTGAATTGAATTATTGTGGAGGGGGGAGACAGGGGAGGGGGAGACGAGAGGAGAGGGAGACGGGGAGAGGGGGAGACGGGGAGAGGGGAGAGGGGAGACGGGAGAGGGGGAGAGGTGTTATGGTATTCCGGTGGGACAGGGGCGCTCAATTTGAGAGATAGTTCAATTTGGGGCTGTTCATAGTTACTGGTTTCTGAGTTTTTCCCGGCAGAGCGGTAGCGAGGACGGGCCTCGTTGCCCTGGAAACCAGCGGGTTAGCTTAACGCGGACACACTTAATTGAACTATCGGGATAGTTCAATCTTCTGAGTCTCCTGAAAAACACACTTGATTTTCAGCGATTTGTGGCCGGCCCTTCAAACCAGATAAATGCCATCCTCCTCTATCCTGATGAGGCGCTGCTTATAGAGGGCGCCGATGGCTTTTTTGAAGGTCTTTTTACTCATCTGCAGGCGGGCGGTGATCTCGGCGGGGCTGCTTTTGTCGTGCAGGTTGAGGAAGCCGTTGTTTTGTTCCAGCAACTGCAGGATCCTTTCCGCGTTGGGTTCTACGTGGGCATAACCGGGCTTGCGCAGGCTGAGGTCGATCTTTTTGTCGGGCCGGATGGTTTTGACGAAACCCTTGCACTGGGCGCCGGACTGTACTGGACGGAACAGCTCATTTTTATACAGCAGGCCGCGGTACCGGTGGTTTATAATAGCAATAAAGCCGATATCCGTAGGCGGGCCGATGAGCAGGTTCACTTCCTCCCCTTCCTTCAGTTGGATGTTCTCCAACTCGAGGTAACGGTTGATCTTGCTGGAGGCGATCAGGCGGTCGGTCTGTTCATCCAGCAAGAGATAAACCAGGTAGCTTTTGCCGCGCTCCATCTTGTGGGCCTGTTCGGAGAACGGCGCCAGCAGGTCCTTATCCAGGCCCCAGTCGAGGAATGCGCCGAAAGTTGTGACATCTTTCACGGTGAGATAGGCAAACTGGCCGAGAATGGCTTTCGGCCTCTGAGTAGTGGCCACCGGCCAGTCTTCGGAGTCGGTATAAACGAAAACTTCGACCTCATCGCCGGGGGCCAGGCCTTCGGGTACGAATTTTTTAGGCAACAGGACATCGTCGCCTTCCGCATCCAGAAGGACCATGCCATGAGCTATCTGCCGGGCGGCCTTCAGGGTATTGTATTTTCCGATCTCGATCATACCGCAAAGCTAGGAATTAGTGCGCTGAAAACAAATGGGACGCCAGCCACACTCTCTCAGCCAATTGTTTTCAGTATATTTGGGGCCACCAAAATATTACAATAAAACATCCATGGCACTCCACCCCCTTGCCGGCAAAACGGCGCATCCTGATCAACTCGTCAATCTCCCACGACTCATCACCGCCTATTTTACCGATGAGCCCCGCCCTTCCATGCAAGAGCAACGGGTTTCATTCGGCACCTCCGGGCACCGGGGCTCCTCCCTGAAAAACTCCTTCAACGAACACCATATACTGGCCACCACACAGGCCATTTGCCTTTATCGGCAAAAAGAAGGCATTAGTGGCCCCATCTTTATGGGCATCGACACTCACGCCCTGTCTGAGCCTGCACAGGCTACGGCCCTGGAGGTTTTAGCCGCCAATGGCGTGGAAACCATGATCGCCGCCGGAGATGAATATACTCCTACCCCGGCAGTCAGCCAGGCCATTCTTGCTTACAACCGCGGGCGCTCCGCCGGGTTAGCCGATGGCATTGTGATCACTCCTTCTCACAACCCGCCCGACGATGGTGGTTTCAAGTACAATATGACAAACGGAGGGCCGGCGGAGAGTGAGGCCACTGCCTGGATCGAGGCCCGGGCCAACGAACTGCTCGAGGGCGGGCTGCGCGAGGTCAAACGCATTCCTCTGCGGCAGGCGCTCAAAGCATCGACAACCCACCGCTACGATTACCTCGGCGCCTATGTCAAGGGGCTGGGGCAGGTGCTCGATATGGAGGCGATTCGCTCTTCGGGGCTCGAGCTTGGAGTGGACCCGCTCGGCGGCGCCGGCGTCCATTACTGGGGACACATAGCGAGCCATTACCGGCTCAACCTCACCGTGGTGGATACGGAGGTGGACCATACCTTCCGGTTCATGTCCCTCGACTGGGACGGCAAGATCCGGATGGACCCTTCTTCCCCCTACGCCATGCAACGCCTGCTGCAACTGCAGGGCCGTTTTCCAGTGGCCTTTGCCTGCGATACCGACCACGACCGCCACGGCATCGTCACGCGCAGCGCCGGCCTGTTACAGCCTAACCACTACCTGGCCGTTGCCATTGATTACCTGTTCCGCCACCGGCCTAAGTGGAAACCGGATACCGGCATCGGAAAGACCCTCGTCAGCAGCCGGATGATCGATAAAGTAGCAGGCAAACTCGGCCGCAAACTCGTTGAGGTGCCCGTCGGCTTTAAATGGTTTGTCGATGGATTGTTCGATGGCTCACTGGGCTTTGGCGGAGAAGAAAGCGCCGGCGCCTCTTTCCTCGACCGCGAAGGCCGGGCCTGGTCCACCGATAAGGACGGCATCATTGCCGCCCTGCTGGCCGGCGAGATCACCGCCCGCACCGGAAAAGAGCCTGGTGAAATATATAAGGAGTTGACCCGCGAGTTCGGCGAGCCGGCATACGGCCGCATCGACGCCCCCGCCACCACCGCTCAGAAGGATAAGCTCAAAAAGCTGTCGCCGGAACAGATTACGTCTTCTCAGCTTGCAGGCGAAAAGATCGAGGCCATTCTCACCAAAGCTCCCGGTAACGGAGCGCCCATCGGAGGCCTTAAGGCAGTGACCGCCAACGGCTGGTTTGCCGCCCGCCCATCGGGAACGGAAGACATCTACAAGATCTACGCCGAAAGCTTCAAGGGAGAAGAACACCTGAAGCAACTGCAGGCTGAAGCCCAGGAATTGGTGGATAAAGTACTCGGATAAATTCAGAAAATGGAAGGAACCAAACGCTCGAATATCAAACCCGGAATGCTGGTCCGCATCGTTATGAAAGAAGACCAGCGCACCGGCGCCCTCACCGAGGGTTATGTCGATCGGATACTCACCAAATCCCCCCGCCACCCCCACGGCATCAAAGTACGGCTGGAAACGGGAGAAGTGGGGAGAGTAAAGGAGATCCTGGAAGAAGAGTGATGGGGTGATGGGGTCATTAATGATTACAAAAATAATCGTTATTTTTATAATCATTACATTTGTTACGATTATAAAAATAACGATTGCCTGCCAACGATTGCCCCCTCTTGCCACTCAGCTCAGCGTTCTCCACTAAACCAGCACCTCTTTGTACAACTCCTCTCGTTGCCGTTTCACCTCCTCCGAGGCCAGGAAGTCCTCGAAGCTCATCAGGCGGTCGATGAGGCCGTTGGGGGTGATCTCGATGATGCGGTTGGCTACCGTCTGCATCAATTGGTGGTCGTGGGAGGTTAAGATGAGGTTGCCCCTGAAATCCCGCAGGGCATTGTTGAGAGCGGTAATGGATTCCAGGTCGAGGTGGTTGGTGGGCTCGTCCAGCAAGAGGAAATTGGGCTGATGCAGCATGATCTTCGAGAGCATGCAGCGCACCTTCTCACCTCCGGACAGGACGGACGCCTGCTTATATACTTCTTCCCCGGAGAACAGCATGCGGCCCAGGAAGCCGCGCAGGAACTGCTCGTCCTTGTCCTCAGAGTACTGCCGCAGCCAGTTGATAAGGTCCATGTCATTTACACCGGCAAAATACTCCTCGTTCTCATTGGGCAGATAGCCCACCTTGATGGTCTTGCCGAACTCGAAGGCGCCGGAATGGGCCTCTGCCTTGCCGGCCAGCACCTCGAAGAAGGCCGTCATGGCCGATGCTTCCCGGCTGACAAGAGCGATCTTTTCGCCCTGGTTGATGGTGAAGGAAACCTGGCCGAAGAGGGGGCTGCCACCGGTAGCGTCGCAGCCCAGGTTATCCACCTTGAGGATCTGGCCGCCCGGCTCGCGTTCCATCTGGAAATTGATGTAGGGATACTTGCGGCTGGAAGGCTTTATTTCTTCCAGGTTGAGCTTCTCCAAAGCCTTTTTGCGGGAGGTCGCCTGCTTCGATTTGGAAGCGTTGGCGCTAAAGCGCTGGATGAACTCCATCATCTCCTTCCGCTTTTGCTCCACCTTTTTGTTCTTGTTGGCCATCTGTTGGGCCATCAGCTGGCTCGATTCATACCAGAAGGTATAATTCCCGGTAAAGATGCGCATGCGCTGGAAGTCGATATCCACCATGTGGGTGCATGCCATGTCCAGGAAGTAGCGGTCGTGGGAGACTACGATCACCGTATTTTTATAGCCGGCCAGAAAGTCGGCCAGCCAGGAGACCGTCTCGGCGTCCAGGTCGTTGGTGGGCTCGTCGAGCAGCAGAATGTCGGGGTTGTTGAACAGGGCCTGGGCCAGCAGTACTTTCACCTTTTCCGGGCCGTTCAGCTCCTTCATCTGTTTGTAATGAAGTTCTTCCCCCACCCCCATATTGCTCAGCAACTCGGCGGCATCGCTCTCGGCCGTCCAGCCTCCCATCTCACCGTACTTGTTCTCCAGTTCGGCGGCGCGCATCCCATCTGCCTCCGTGGCGTCAGGATCCATATAGATGGCGTTCTTTTCCACCATAATATCGTAAAGCTCCCGGTGGCCCATCATGACGGTATTGAGCACTTCTTCCTCTTCGAATTCAAAGTGGTTCTGTTTCAGCACCGCCATGCGGTTGCCGGGCTCGATGCTCACGCTGCCCCTCATGGCGGGGATCTCCCCGGAGAGGATCTTCAGGAAGGTGGATTTGCCGGCCCCGTTGGCGCCGATGACGCCGTAGCAGTTGCCGCGGGTGAATTTGAGGTCAACTTCATCAAAAAGTATGCGCTTGCCGTACTGCAGGCCCAGGCCCTGGACTGTCAACATATAACGATTGGTGTTATGGTTTCTGAATAAGCGCGCAAAGGTAAGGGGTTTTGGGGAGTAATGCCGGGAAATTGTGGATTTCACATAAACTTAACATAAGCCCTGCCTGGTAAAAGGATGCCGGCTCAATGTCCTGCCCGTTTCTTCCACCACCCTTTTTTCTTCAGCTCGTCGAACAGGCTATATCCCAAAAGGATCAGCATCCAGGCCGTACCGGCAATAACCTCAGTAGGCTTAAACGGCTGAAAACCCAGCAGGGCCAGGGCCAGGTTGACTGCGCCGCAAAAGTATATGACGGCCAGGATCAAGCCCATTGTCCGGGTTAAGCTCCCTTCCTTAGAAAGGATGACATCGGCGGCAATTGTGCCATAAATCATCAGGAAAATAGCCGTTGTCACACCAATAAAATCGCCGATGGCCAGATAGCCACCGAAAGCCAGCGTGCCCAGGGCGCCGCTCAGGTCGAGAAACAGGAACTGGGCGGCCTTGCCGGTAAAAGGAAAATGCCAGCGGCGGCGCGAAGCCACCCATTTAGGCCACAGGCGAACCACCCAGACGATAAAAATGGGCAGGTAAACCAGCCAGGCCAGCACCTGCCGCAAAAGTTCAGGTATCCACTCCGGGCTTTTCGTGAGCAGCAAGAGAAGAAAGACAAAGACGATTATCGAAGTGATGAATTGAGAAAGAGGGTTGAACAGCACGCCCCCATCCCAGCGGCTGACCGCTCGCCACAACCGGTTCTCATAGGCGTACGCTTCATAATAATTGTAAAGCTCCGCCCGGTCGCCGGGGTCCTGCCGCAGGGCAGAGCGGTGATGCTCCAGCGCCAGCTCAATATCCCCTTCCCGGCGGCGCTGTTCCGCCAGAAGGCTCTGCAGGTAGGCATCCTCCGGATCGGCCCGGCCAAGCTGCTGCAGGTACTTTTCCGCTTCCCTGAAGTGTAAGCCCTGCCGGGCGATGGCCGCTTTGTAAGTAAGAGCCTGAACATGGTTGGGGTCCAGCTCCAGCACCCGGCCGACGAGTTTTTCAGCCTTCAGCGTATCCCGCAGCCCGCCCCTGCGGTAAAATGCCATTGCCAGCCCGAAAAGAAGATCGGCATTTTCCGGCTCCTGTTCCACAGCCAGTTTGAAGTGATAGATGGCCTTTTCATGCTTTTCTATCTGGCTGAACACAATCCCCGCTTCCTGGTGAATATAAGCATCCGTCGGGGCCAGGAGGAGCGCCTGCTCAATAAAGCCCCTGGCCCCTGGCAGGTCGCCCTGCAGCCGGGCGCAGGCAGCCAGGCCGCGGAAGGCCAGGGCTTCATCGGGCGCTAGTTCCAGCACAGCCCGGAATTCCGCCTCCGCATCAGCAAGGCGGCGGAGTTCAAGGAGCTGGTGCGCCCGGAAAAGGCGCCTGGCTATTTGAAGGCTATTTTCATCGTAAGGGTTAGGCATGGCGCAGGCGCACTTATAAGGTAAATATTGCAGCTCTTAAATATGACCTCTCCTGTTGAAATTCCGGAATGTCTGCGGAAATAACTTTTCCAACTGCTCTTTTGTGCAATGAACGAGTTCATTTTTCATCTCGGCAAGATGGATGTCTTCTTTTAAACGTTCATAATTTCCCTTTGGAATATACTCCCTCAAGTGAAGAAGGCCTGAGGTGGTAAAAAGACTTTGCATACTTCCATATTTATCCGGATCACACCTGAATAACCGGAACACCCTTTCGTTCCTGATCACATGATAAAACAACAAGTCCAGGAGGGCCTCCTCAGTCATTTCTTCCTCCTTGCCTAACAGAATTCCAAAGATCAGGTAGTTATTTCCCTTAGCCACCTCCCTGATATTAGAGAGGGCCTGGCCCCAGAACACTTCATCGAGTACTACCGGCTCGTTATTGTTAATACCAAATTCGGGGGCGATCAGGCTCCAGCATTTGTCCCAGTATTCTTTATCCGGTTTTAAGCGCATTTGTCGATCCTTGTTAGAAGGGAGCCTATAATCAGATGGAAGGCACTCACGTCCGAAGTGCCTTCCATCCTATATGGATTTGAAAGCCCTAGGGCCTCACTCCCTTCCCCGTCAGCCGCCAGCCATCGCCTTCCACCTGATAGAAAAGCAGTCCGCTAACCGGCACGGCGGGTACCATTACATTTGTCCGGGTTTTGAGAGTGCGCAGCAAGCGGCCGGAAGCATCATACACCTTTACTCCGATGGGCATGCTTTTGGTTGAACGAACCACAAATTCACTGCCCAGGAACTGGAATTCCACATCGGCGGGAGCATTCAAAGAGCCGGTGGACGACAAGCCGGCAATGCCGGTTTCAATGGAATACAGCTCCCGGCCTACAGCTCCATCCACCGCGCTGGCGAAATACAACCGCCCATTTTGGACGCCCACCGGCTGCACACTCTTATCGCCTCCGGTATTGTCCGGATATTCGTAAATACTGTGAGTAGTCCCCATTTCCGTATCGACGTAGAATATCTCCGCGTCGAAGCCGTTCTGAATACCCGCAGCAAAAAAGACATACCGGCCAAAAGCGATCATATTGGACAAGAAAGGCCTGTCGGTGGTGATCAGCCCAGTTGTTGAAGCACCTGTACCTCCGGTCATGGCGACAAACTCTTTGAAGCTGCTCGGATGGTCGGCATGGAATACTGTTTTGCCTGCGGCTACAGCATGTTCTATCGGCGAAGAGCCCAAGAGGCCGGGGTCCACTCCGGAAACCAGCACAGCCGCTTCAAGAGGGTCGGCAGTCAAGGCGTAGAAGGTATTGGTGAAATCGATGAAACCTATGCGCCGCTGGCTGTCGAGGTTAAGAAAGCGGTCACATTTGCCGACAGACATTTCGATGATGGTATCCTGGGCGGCATTGTAGGCAAAAGTGGCGTCCAGCCCCGGTTCGGTGAAGCCGCCCTGCTGAGCAAACACCAGCCCCCCGGCCACCTCACCCAGGCCGTAAACATTTGAGAGAAAGGAGGACTCCAGATCCTGGCCCAGTTTCACCAGAGCGCCGTCATAAGCGTACAATTCCAGAGTAGTGCTGTTGGCTTTGCGCAGGAAAGCAATGCCTTCTCCGTAAGTTGAATAATTTTCAGAGCCTTTGCCGTCTTCCGCCTCAAAGTTCACATTAGTAAGCACCTCCTCCACGTCCGATCCGTCGGCGCTGCGGTAGAGGGTGCCGCCGTAGGTAAAGAACAGGCCGTTGCCGGTGGTTGCGGTGAGGCCTTCCGCCCGCGCCCCGGGCAAGCCGTTGAGGGCGATGGCGAGGGTGGTTCCCGCCTCCGTCCCGTCGGTGGACCAGATGGAACTGCCGTTCTGGCCATCATCGGCCACAAAGTAGAGGCGGCTGTTAAAGGCCACAAAGCTTTCCGGCCCGGAGTCCTCCGCACCGGGGTTGATGTCTTTGAGCAGGCGCATCTCTCCATCCTCCAGGACCGCCGGCTCCAGGCCGGCATCGGGGCTGATGGCCGGAAAGATCATCAGATCCCCAAGATAATGGGCCTGAAAATTGTATTCGTACATCCCGTCGGCCCCGCCGGGATTGAAATCAGCTACCAGGACAGGTTGAGCGGTGAGGGAAAAGGCAATTTTCAACAAAAACGCGGTTAGTGCATGTTTCTTCATGGCATAGTTCTTTTAATAAGTTATCAGAGAAAATGAAGAGAAGGGCTTTCCCGTATTAGCATTTACAGGCCAGGATGGCCGCCGCAGGCCCTTGGCCGGCGAAGGAAGTTTTTGGAGAGAAAGCACGCTTCGTTTGGGACAAATATAGGAAAGAGCATCGAATTTAAACCAAGAAAATGCCCCTCCTTTTTGCCTCTCCGGACATGTCCAAACCCCATTCTACTGCCTGCCCCCTCTCATCACGTGCTCCAGTTGATAGGCCGCACTGATCAGGGCCAGGTGGGTAAAGGCCTGCGGGAAATTGCCGATCTGTTCGCCGTTGAGGGCGATCATTTCGGAAAACAGGCCAAGGTGGTTGGCGTAACCCAGCATTTTTTCGAAATAAAGGCGGGCCTTATCGATCTGTCCGGCCTTCGCCAGGTTCTCAATGTACCAGAAAGAACACATGGAGAAGGTTTCCTCGGCGCCTTCCAGGCCGTCGGTGGCTCCATTATCGGTCCGGTATCGGTAAACCAGGGTATCGGTGGCCAGCTCCTTTTCGATGGCCTTCAGGGTGGATTGCCAACGCGGTTCGTAGGGGCTCAGCAGCCGCACCAGAGGGATGAGGAGGGCGGAAGCGTCAAGCACGTCGGCGCCGCGGTATTGAACAAAAGCTTGTTTATCTTCATTCCAGTAGTTGTAATAGATATCTTCGTAGATGGCGTCCCGGGTTTGCCGCCACTTTTCCAGAGGGGCCGGAAAAGACCGGGCTTCCGCAATGCGAATACCGCGGTCGATGGCCACCCAGCTCATCACCTTTGAGTGGAGGAATTCCCGGGTCTCGCTGCGCACTTCCCAGATCCCGTGGCCTTTGCGCTGCCAGTTCTCACAGACAAAATTGACGATCTCCCGGATTTCCACCCAGAAGTCGAAGGTTATGGAGTCATTGTGCCGGTTGAACAGATAAACGGTATCGATCAGCTCTCCATATATATCCAGCTGAAACTGTTTGGAGGCGGCGTTGCCCACGCGCACCGGCCGGCTGTCCCGGTAGCCAGCCAGATGATCCAGGGTATATTCATCGATCTCGGAACCACCGTCCACCGCATACATCAGCTGAATATTGGCGGCGTTCTTCAACCCCCGGCAGCGCTCCTTGATCCATTTAATGAAAGCACCTGCTTCCTCGCGAAAGCCCATTCGCACGAAAGCGTACATGGAAAAGGCGGAGTCGCGTATCCAGGAATAGCGATAGTCCCAGTTGCGGCTTCCTCCAATGGCTTCCGGGAGGCCAAAGGTGGCCGCCGCCACGATGGAACCATAACGGTGAGAGGTCAGCAGTTTCAGAGTAATAAGGGAACGATTGACGATCTCTTCCCACCGGCCGCTGTATTTTGCCTGGCCGATCCATTCCTCCCAAAAGGCAATGGTATCCTCAAAAGCGGTATTGCAGTAATAAGCAAGGCCGGGTTCCGGCGCCGGCTCATCCGGGTTGACGGCATCCAGCACAAAGGATACCTCCTGCCCTTCCTCCAGCGTAAAAACGGCCTCAATACAATCTTCCTTCACTTCCAGGGCGGAATCACTCCTCAGGCGTACACCAAAGTTATCCCCATCAGACATGAGCACCGAATTCGGCCCTTCCTTTCTGAACTGTGGAATGGTGCGGGCGTAGTCAAAACGAGGTTTACAAATAACCCGAAACTCCAGCTTTCCTTTGATGCACCGCAGAATACGCACTGCCGAACAGTGTTCTTCCTGTTCTTTGACCGGCATAAAATCGGCCAGTTCAGCCATACCGGCCTCGGATAGAAAGCGGGTGAGCAGCACAGCCGTATCCGGAAGGTACAACTGCTTTACCCGCACTTCACCGTCGATGGGTTCAATACTGAAATTCCCCCCTTTTTCCTGGTCGAGCAGGGCAGCGAAAATGGTAGGTGAATCAAAACGGGTAAAAGGCATGTAATCAATGGAGCCCCGCCTGGAAACCAGGGCCGTGGTATGCAAATTCCCGATCAGCCCGTAATCGGAAATGAGCGGATAGTCTTGCCTGGGCATGTTTTTTCAGGTTGGTTCTTTGATTGAACAGGAAACCTAGGGATTTGCTCGAAAAAAAAACAATTCCCGCCAAAAACAGGCCTCCAAACATACTCTTAAAAATCCATCCGCTGCCTGGCTATATTAATGCGCACCCCGCCGCCAAAATATCGGGTGGTATCATCGAGCTTGTTTTCCTCACTATCTTTTTTCCGGTAAAAGTAATGCAGGTCGATAAAAACATTATGGGCCAGCATGTAGCTTACATCCAGCCCCAGCAGGCTGGTGTTGGCGGTGATGCCCTGGCCGATCTCATTGCCGAAATCCTGTTCCCGGCTGTTATGAGATTTGAGCAGGTTCCCGCCCCAGTTCTGGTTGGCGCCATCTTCGCCGAAGGTAGCGCGTATGAAGCGGCCTTCCAGAAATACTTTTTTGAACGGCTGATAACGGGCGATGAAGAGCACCTCCCGGAAATTGGCGCCCAGCGGGTGGGCCAGCGGCTGGTTGTAATGGGTGTAGCTGGAGGAACTGTCGCGGTGCGTGTAGGTATAGGGGCGCGCCTGGTTGAACTCGGCCTGCAGGTCGAGGTGGTCCCGGCCGAAAGCATTGATGTATTTAAGGCCCAGTTGCATGCCGTATTTGTTGGCCCACCAGCCGCGCCGCTCGATGAACAGCTCATCGAATTTGAACTCGTCGAGCATGAGCTGGCCGTATAGCTGGAAGTGGTGGAGGAAATTCCATTTGGCGTCCAGCCCGATGAGCACATTATCCGGGCTGCCCAGGCCTTGCTCAACGGTGCGGTACAGGATCACCGGGTTGAGGTACTGAAGCTCGAACCCACCATTCCGCCGGTCAAAAACCACGGCTTCAAAGACGCCAAAGTTCAGGTTGGGCAGGGCCTGAAAGCTGAGGTGGTGGGCAGCCATATATTTTCGGGGCAACACATCGTTGGCGGCCGGCGCGGCATTCGACTCGGCGGCAAGTTCCATAAAGAGGTTCTGGTAATGCAGCTTCCACACCCGCCAGTTGGCTTTCAGGTAAAGATAGTTGTTGGAAAAATCGGACAACAGCATTGAGCGGTAGCCATTGCCGATAAAATTGCGCCCGTACCCGAACTGCAGGCCCACATGGCGGGTCAGGTTGAAGGCCAGGTACCCCTGCCCGTTGAGAAAGTCGTAGCCGTTGGTGATATCAAAGATCTCACTGGTATAGGTTTTGTACAACCCCGCTCCGGGGATGGCTTTATCGCGCTCGATGCGTTCGTTGACATAGCCCGGAAAACGGGCCTGTTCCTCTACGATATTGAAGTAAAGGTAGATCCGGTCGTCGATGCCGGAGCGCAGCTCAATGCCCCGCAGGTTGGTAAATATCAGCTCATTGTCATCCTTTTCCCCGGCGAGCTTGAAGTCCAGCAAAGGGTTTACCCGGATGTGGAAGAACTTGTCGTTCACCTCCACCATATTGGCCGGCGTAGGGTATAGAAATCCCAGGTAAGGTTTTTCCCGAAGGGTATAACGGGGATTCTCCATACTGGCTTCCACCTGAGTGAGGAGCGTATCTGAGTAAATGCTTTCCCTCGGGCCCGCAATCCGGGTGGGGAAACGGGATGTGACAAGCCATTCGTTGTTGTCCCTGAAAATGTAGTACAGGTCGCGCCGGTCACGGATCGTCAATGGTATAAGCGCCGTATCTATACCCAGAGCGTAGGCAGCCACATCGCTCCTCAGATAGTACTTCAGGGAAGAATGATAGGGAGTTGGCAGGCCAGTCTTGATCTCAAGCCTGTCCAGAATGTGGTATGCAGGATTGCCCAGCGGCAACCCACTGCCCTGGCCCGCCACCACCGAAGGCAGCCCCAGAGCGATAACCATTGCCAACCAAATGATCCCGATGCGGTATTGCATTCCCGTTTTTTTTATGGATGTAAAATGCTGTTTGAAGAAGAGGTGCAGCGACAAAAATACGATTTTTACCCACGGCTGCAAGCTGCGCCTTAGATGGCACGGGCCGTCCCTGACTCGGGGCCATGTCTTCCGATATGTCGTCCCTACAGGACGTTTTAGCTCTGGATTCGCATACACTTATACACTTATCCCCTTATACACTTTTACACTTTCAACATCCCCTCCAGGTTCGCCGGAGAATAATTTATAGATTTCAAGGTTTTATTGTCCGATTTCCGGTAAACGAGCCAGTGGCCGTCGGCTTCTACCGTATAGCTTTCGAAACCTCTTTCTTCCTGGTAATACTTAACGGTGGCTTCGGCTTCTTCGCGGGTGGCGCAGGCCTTACTCATGTTGGAGCGCTGGACCTCATCAAAAAGGGCCTTGAACTGTTCTCCCAGGCCGAATTCAAGGACGGCGCCGGAGAGCACGTACTGCAGGTCGCACAGCGCATCCGCCACTTCTACGATATCCTTGTCTTCAATGGCTTTCTGCAATTCTTTGAGCTCTTCAGCCAGCAGGGCCACGCGAAGCCGGCAGCGCTTTTCGGAGGGTATAACCGGCCGGGGCTCGACGGGGTGTTTGAAGGTCCGGTGGAATTCCGCCACCTGGTTCAGTACATCCAGTTTTTCCATAGTTGTATGAATTTTGGACGAGCAAAGGTATAGAATAATCTGCTCTTCGGAATTAGCTCCTTTCCTGTAAGCATTTTTCAGAATTTACAACTACTTTTGCAGCGCTTCTCCCACTGGGAAAATACCCGAAGCATTATTTCAGGCCAGATTTAAACTCAAGGCAAATTGGCAGTAACAAACCGATACTTTGACCTCATTGACCAGACCTTCTACTTCCCTCAGGAGGGCTTCGATATTGAAGATGGGTACCTGGTTTTCAATGGCGTTCCACTCATTTACCTGATCCGTAAATACGGTACGCCCCTTAAGCTGACTTATCTACCCAAGATCGGCTCCCAGATCAAAAAAGCCCGCAATATGTTTACCCGGGCGATGAAATCCATTGGTTACAAAGGCAAATACTACTATTGCTATTGTACCAAAAGCTGCCATTTCAGCTATGTGGTCAACGAAGTGCTCCGCCACAACGTCCATCTGGAAACTTCTTCGGCTTTTGACATTGACCTGATCCGCCGCCTGCACAAAAAAGGCAGGCTGGATAAGGAGACCATAGTCGTCTGCAATGGGTTCAAGACCGAGGACTATCTGGAAAAGATCACCGCGCTGATCAATGACGGTTTCGAGAATGTGATCCCCGTGCTGGACAATAAGCAGGAGATCGACTATTACGACAAACACGTCAAAGGAAAGTGCAAGGTGGGTATCCGGGTTGCAACAGAGGAAGAGCCCAACTTCGAGTTCTACACCTCGCGCCTGGGCATCCGGAATGCCGACGTGGTCCCGTTTTTTAAGGAGCGGATCAAAGACAACCCCAAGTTCCAGCTCAAGATGCTCCATTTCTTTGTGGATACGGGCATCAAGGATTCCCTTTATTACTGGGGAGAACTGAAAAAGGCCATCAAGCTGTACTGCGAGCTCAAGCGCCACAGTGAAGACCTCAAAGCCATCAACATCGGAGGCGGCATGCCCATTCGCAATTCCCTGGGTTTCGAGTTCGACTACAAATACATGGTCAAGGAGATCGTCAGCCTAATCCTGCAGGCTTGTGAAGAGGAAGAGATCCCAGAGCCGGACATCTTCACCGAGTTCGGGAAATACACCGTGGGTGAAAGCGGCGCCACCATCTTCTCAGTGCTGGGCCAGAAACTCCAGAACGACGCCGAAATGTGGTACATGATCGACAACTCCCTGATGACCACTCTGCCCGATACCTGGGGCATCAGTGAACGCTTCATCCTTTTGCCGATCAATAAGTGGTACAACGAATACCGGCGGGCCAACATCGGCGGGCTGAGTTGTGACAACTCCGATTATTACAACTCCGAGGTTCACGAAAGCCAGGTTTACCTGCCGGCTTATAACCCTGCTGACCCCGAGCCCCTGTACCTCGGTTTTTTTCACACCGGCGCCTACCAGGACGCCATCAGCGGCTACGGTGGGATCAAACACTGCCTGATCCCATCCCCCAAACACGTGATCATTTACAAGAATGCACAGGGCAATATCGTTGATAAAATATATCAGCCGGAACAATCGGCCGAAGAGATGATGAAAATCCTGGGATACTAGCAGAGGGGGAAAGAAAAAAGAAAAAAACAAGAATTTGGGGTTCGGGGTTCAAGTTCGAGGTTCAGGTTATGAACGTCGAACTTGGAACATCGAACACGTTAATGGGCTTAGCCGGCGGCAGCAACTCCGGAGAGCACTTCGCGCAACTCATCGATGCTGGGCATATGCCCGTTTTCAAAGAGCACCTGTCCATCGAGCAGGATGGCAGGAATGGAACCGATTTTGTACTGCAGAATATCATCCACGTCGGTCACCTGCTCCACTTCCGCGGGAAGGCCAACACTCTCCAGAGCCGAGCGCAGGTTATGGCTCAGTTTCCGGTGCTGGCTGTTGCCCAGCCCTAGTACTTGGATCCTGATCATGGCTGTTTGGTTTAAAAGTTGAGGCGAAAATGCACTGTTTTTGGATAAGAAATAAATGATATTTATCAGAGAAGGTTCTGAGTTTTATCAACCTTAGGTTATTTTACAGCCAAATTATTATGAAACCTTCCTCCGAGATGATAGAATTGATGGAAAAAGGGTTTGATTTTGAAAATTTTCTAAATACCCATATCAATGGCATCCTTGCTGTCCGGGAGGATGGGCGGCTTTTATTGGCAGACCACGATGCGACAACCCTTTTGGGGTACAGCCCTTCCCAACTGAACGGGCAGCCTGTCAGCCTGATCCTGCCGAAGCTGCAACTCCCCATTGCCGGCCAGGGCCGGCCCCAACAGGGGCATACGATAGCCATACAAAAGAACGGGGAGGAGATCCCTGTTTCCTATACCGTCCGGCAAAGCCCGGCGGAAGTAGAAGAAAGGATATTCTTCCTGCTGCTTTTCCAGGATGTAGCTGAAAAACAAAAAGCGGGCCAGGATCTGATGCAAAGCCAGAAAACCCTGGAAGCCGTTATCAATACCGCTGTTGACGGTATCATCATCATCGACAAAAAGGGGATCATGCAAATGGCCAACCCCGCAGCATCCAGGCTCTTCGGGTATGAGGTGGATGAAATGCGGGGGCAGAATGTCAATATACTGATGCCCTCCCCTCATGCCGGAGAACACGATGGCTACATCAGCAACTACCTCAAAACCGGCACAGAAAAAATCATAGGTATCGGCAGAGAGGTCGAAGGGCTGCGCAAAGACGGCGCCCGGTTCCCTTTTAAGCTGGGGGTAAGCCGGGTGGAACTCGAAGGTAAAGTGCTCTTCGCCGGAGTCATCCATGACCTTACGGAACAGAAACGCGCCGAAGCCCGGATACTGTATCTGAACAAGGAACTGGAACAAAAGGTCGAAGAACGGACCGAAAAACTGACCGAAGTGGTCAATAAGCTACTCCAGTCCAACATCAAACTGGAAAGAGAGATCAAAGAGCGGAAAGCCGCTGAGGCCGCCCTGCGCCAGAAGCAGGAGCAGTTGCGCCGGTCCCTGGAAAAGGAAAAAGAGCTAAGTGAACTGAAGTCCCGCTTCGTTTCAATGGCCTCCCACGAGTTTCGCACCCCTCTGACGACCATAGCCTCTTCTACTGAATTGCTGGGTTTATACACCGAAAGCGGCCAACAGGAAAAACGCGACAAACACCTGCGCCGCATTAAATCGGCAGTGACCAACCTCACGGGAATCCTGGGAGACTTCCTCTCCCTCAGCAAGCTGGAAGAGGGCAAGATCCAGGTCAACCCGGTTCCCTTCACGCTGGAAAACCTGGGCGAGGAGGTCGTCGAAGAAATGCAGAGCCTGCTCAAACCGGGCCAGCAACTTCGAACGGACTTCCGGGATGTTCAGCAAAATACTTTCCTGGACAAAAAGATCCTCAAAAATATTTTTATCAACCTCCTGTCCAACGCCATCAAATATTCCGGCGAGAGATCGACAGTGCACTTTGAACTCTTCCAGGAAGGGCAAACCATCCGGGCAGCCATCCGGGATGAAGGCATCGGCATCCCCAAAGAGGACCAGAAACACCTGTTTACCCGCTTCTTCCGGGCAACCAATTCCGTCAATATTCAGGGAACCGGGCTGGGGCTGAATATCGTCAAACGATACATCGACCTGCTGGATGGCAGGATATGGTTTGAAAGTAAAGAAGGAGAAGGCACTGCTTTCTTCATCGAGATCACCTGGCAGAAGGAATAAAAAAAGCCCCAACAGAGGATGTTGGGGCCTCTCACTAACGCGCTCTCTCTGATAGAGTGAAGAAAATTATTGGTAGTTCTCAAAAGTAATATAAATTGTGGTAACCTTCCAAATTTTTTTGTACTCAAGTTTAAAAAAAGTGACATCAATACACTCAACAGTTGCTTTACACCCTGAAACCACTGCTTCTATCTTATCCATATCAGATAGGGCGCAAAAGGAGGTAAAAAAGAGGCATTTCCTTCTTTCATCGGGATACTACACAGTTCAGCTATCAATAAATGGCTCTCTTTTTTTGCAAAAAAATTGAAATTTGTGACAGTTTTCTACCGGATAATATTGATAAGGAAATGATTTTTCGTGATAAAAATAATGATTTTTAAACCAAAAAACAGACCATGGGAATTTTCTCTTTTCTCAAAAATGCAGGCGCCAAGCTTTTCTCAAAAGAAGAAGAAGCTGCACCGAAAACCCCGGAAACAACCAAAGAATCGGCAGCAGAAATGCTGGCCCGCCAGAAAGCAGCCCTTCTGAAAAGTGCAGTGGAAGGGCTGGGGCTGAAAGCCAAGGGCCTTCAGGTCGAACTTCAGGGCGACACCGCCATTGTTTCCGGGGAAGTGAGCTCCCAGGCCGAACGGGAAAAGATCATCCTTGCCCTGGGTAATATAACAGGGATTGCCGCCGTGGATGACCGGCTCGTCGTTAACGCACCGGAACCGGAGCCCGAAGCTCAGTTCTACGAAGTCAAAAAAGGAGATTCGCTCTCCAAGATCGCCAAAAAGTTCTATGGAAACGCCATGAAGTACCCGGTGATCTTTGAGGCCAACAAACCCATGCTGAAAGACCCAGACCTCATCTATCCGGGGCAGGTGCTGCGCATTCCTCCGCTGGAGGGCTAATGTTTCGGGTGGATTATGAGTCTGTCGTATTCCCTTAATCCACCACATTCCTGGGTTCTCCTCTGAGAAACGCCTTAACATTTTCAACAGTGATGTCCAGCAGGCGCTGGCGTGCTTCCCGGGTGGCCCAGGCCATGTGGGGTGTAATCAGGCAATTGGGGGCATCTAGAAGAAGGCTTCCCGCCCTCGGGGGTTCTTCGGAAAGGACATCGAGGGCTGCACCGGCCAGTTGAGCGCTGCGCAGGGCAAGTTTCAGGGCTGGTTCATCGATCAGTCCCCCTCTTCCCGTATTGATCAGGTAGGCAGTGCGCTTCATGAGGGCCAGCCTGCCGGCATTGACAACCCTTCTGTTTTCTGGTGTCAGGGGGGCGTGAAGGGAGATGACGTCACTTTTTTCAAACAGAGTATCGATGGGGACGAAGGATACTCCCGGGCGGGCATCGCGTTCGGGATGCTTGTGAGTGGCGATCACTTCCATGCCAAAGGCCTGGGCTATGGAAGCCACCCGCTGCCCGATGCGGCCAAAGCCATAAATGCCCATCACTTTGCCGGAAAGCTCAGGGATTGCCCCCAGCGTATAACAAAAATCCCGGCTGCGCCCCCACTCCCCTTCCAGAACGGTTTCGTGATGCGCCCGCACCCTGTTCGTCAGTTCCAGCAACAGCGCAAAAACGTGCTGGGCCACCGAATCTGTGCCATAGCCCACCGCATTGCATACCGGGATCTGCCGCTCTGCCGCCCGCTCCACATCGATATTGTTGTATCCGGAAGCGGTCACGCAGATGCATTTCAACGAAGGGAGCCGCTCCAGTTGCTCCTTGTCGATAATGGCCTTATTCACCAGAATGATATCGGCGCTCCCGGCGCGCTCCGGGATCTCTTTCGGAGTGGAATGATCGTAAATGTTCACCTGCCCCATTGCCCTCAGCTTGGCCCAACTGAGGTCGCCAGGGTTGAGGGTGTGGCCATCCAGCACCACGATCCTGGGGCGGGAAGGAGTTTTGCTTGTTGCCATGTCATTCATTTTTTGCCCTGATTGCCCGGGCGTATATTTTTCAGAAAGGCGCAGGACTGTGATCCTGCTCACCGTCAGAATTAGTTTTTTTGCCTAATTTCGCTTGCGCTGTGCCTGAAATAACGAATGTAGTAATATCAGGATACAAGAAGAAAAAACAGATTGAGATCATGGTCAAAACAACCAATTCTTCTTCCGAAACTGCTCAGAAAAAAGCCGGATGGTTCTACCGGCAACGCTGGCATGCCGTGCGCCTGCTGCAACTGGCCTTCGGCGCTTTCTGCATGGGCGATTTCCTGTTCTATTCTCATGAGGGGACGGTTTTTGCACTGGGCGCATTACTCCTGGCCCAGGGCATTTTCGACTGGCAGATGTGCCCGGGAGGGAGTTGCAGGGTGTAGGGGTTTCTGAGTTTCTGGGGTTTCTGAGTTTCTGGGCCAAATCCCTAATAATCTGTTCCGTTACAGCTTATTTTTATTTGATACAGTAAAATATCATATCATTCCTTCATGAAGGCCGATATCCACCAACTTTACAACAAAGATGCCAAAGAGGAAGGCCGCACCGCCAGCCCCATGCCCCGGCGGGGTTTCCTGCAGAAAAGCGCCCTGGCAGCCATGAGCCTGGCCCTGGGCGGCGAAATGGTATTCGCGGAGTATTTCCCAGCGGGCATGATCCCGGCAGGGCTGGCCCAATCTGACGAGCCCTTCCAACTCCCCGGCAAGCACCCGGAACTGGTGGTGCTCAACGACCGCCCCATCAACGCCGAAACACCCGCCCACCTGCTGGACCCAGAGCTGACGCCGGCAGATCTGTTTTTCGTGCGCAACAACGGCATCCCGCCAGAGGCGGAAACGATCAACCCCAACACCTGGACGCTCACTATCGATGGCGAATCGGCCCGGCAAAAGAGAACCTATACCCTATCAGAGCTGAAGCAGCGTTTCGAACAGGTTACCCTGCAACTCACCCTGGAATGCGGGGGCAATGGCCGCAAGGAGTTCAACCCGCCGGCCAAAGGCAACCAGTGGTCCGTCGGTGCAGTTGGCTGCGCCGCGTGGACGGGCGTACGCCTGCGTGATGTCCTGCAGGATGTTGGAATAAAAAGCGACGCGGTGTATATCGGTTATTACGGAAAAGATACCCACGCCAGCGGAGATCCCGGCAAAGAACCCATTTCCCGGGGGGTGCCTGTCGCCAAAGCCATGGAACCCGAAACACTCATCGCCTGGAGCCTGAACGGAGAGCCCCTGCCCTGGCTCAACGGCTACCCGCTGCGCCTCGTCGTCGGCGGATGGCCGGCAAGTTGTTCCGGCAAGTGGCTGGAGCGCATCTCCATCCGCAACAAGGTGCACGACGGCGTGAAAATGGGCGGGCAATCCTACCGCGTGCCCTGCAACCCCGTAGCTCCCGGCGCCAAAGTGGCTGATGAAGATATGTGCATCATCGAATCCATGCCCGTCAAGTCGCTCATCACCTACCCCAAAACAGGCGCGATGATCCGGCAAGGCCAGCAGTTGCCTCTCCGCGGCCACGCCTGGGCAGGCGATCTTGAAGTCAGGGAAATGCACTATTCCATAGATTTTGGCATGACCTGGCGCCCCTGCCGGCTGGAAAAACCAACCAACCGCCACGCATGGCAACACTGGCAGGCAGAAGCCGGCTTCCCTAAAAAAGGGTACTACGAAGTGTGGGCCCGCGCCACCGACAGCAACGGCGCCATGCAGCCCATGCTGCTGCCCGGCTGGAACCCTAAAGGATATCTGAACAATGCCTGCCACAGAATTGCTGTAAAGGTAGTTTAACGTCATAAACAAATGGGAAAGCCGAACGACACCCAGGACTACGACAAACTACTGCGCAGCCTCTACCGCGCCATTATCTTTTTGTCTTCTTTTATCGTAGTACTCGCAACAGGGCTGATCTACTACGGCCTGATGGGCAATCCCTTTTCCCAGAGCAGGGAAGCAACTGCTGCTGCCGTAAAACGGGAAATGCCTGTTGCCGACCTGCCCTCTGCCGATGAACGCATCGCAGACGGCATCCACCTTGCAACCGGCCTGCGCGTAGCGGAAGGTTTTGAGGTTGTCCGGGCCACCTGCACCGGCTGCCACAGCGGCAAACTCATCGCCCAGAACCGCGCCACCCGCGACGGCTGGCAGGAGATGATCCGCTGGATGCAACGCACCCAGGGCTTATGGGAACTGGGCAAAAACGAAGCAGATATCCTCGATTACCTTGCCGCCAATTACGCTCCGGTAGAGATTGGCCGCCGCGCCAACCTGGATGTGGAGGCTATTGAATGGTATATACTGGGGGAGTAAGTACATGAACTGAATTAATGAATGACTGAATGATTGAATACCAGCACCTTAGACGGCACTTTGTGTCTCACTAATTGCGTCCAGGTACTTAAAAGTATTAGACTTGACAAGTTTACCGGAAGGCGCCCGGGAGAAAACTTGTCAAGTCTTTCCCAGTATTACAAAATATTATTGACACAGTAGTTTGCCAATACACCCGCATCCCTCCGCCAGCGGCAGCCTCACCGGCCCCTGATGAGTTCCGGAGTGATGATGCGCGCTGCATTTCCCAGTTTCAACCTTCCTGGTTTTCCTTTCATCTTTTGCACATAAATGGACTGATCTTCCTTGCTGATGTAGGCGGCCTGCTTACTCCGGGCATTGTACCGGGCGAAGAAGGACTGGATGCCTTCGACGGGAATGGTGGGGCCTCCATCTAGCTCTTTTATGCACAGCTGGTCATTACCACGGGTAAAAAGCAGTGCCTGGTTATCAAACCAGGCCGGATGGAAATTGTGGTTTCTGTCCTGGGTCACATTCCTGGAAAAACCGGACCATATTTCCATGACATACACCTGGTCTTTTTTGTCGCCCCGGTCCATGTAGTAAATGATACGGTCACCATCGGGAGAGAATTCGGGATTGTGGCATTCGAACTGGCCGTTTTGAGACAGGTTGCGGACGTTTCTTCCACTGGGGTCCATAGAATAGATGGCGGATACCCCCTTTTTCAGGTCTTTCGTAAATACGATCATACGGCCGTCGGGAGACCAGTCGGGCGCTGATTCCCGTTGGGGGGTATCGGTGACCTTTGTCTTTTTCCCGGTGTCCAGGTTTTTGATAAACAAGTCCCAGCTGGCTCCGGTATTCTTGCTATAGACGACCTGGCTCCCATCCGGAGAAAAGGCGCCGAACATGGCGGACCTGTCGATCAGTTCCAGTTTGTCCTGCTTTAGGTCATAAAGGTATAACCGCCAGTTGAACGGGGAATAATTGGACCAGTCGGGTAAAACTTCAATGCTGGAGAACAGGATCTGCCGCCCGTCTTTCGACCAGCTCAGGGAACCGTAGTTGACGCGGTTTTGAGCCAGGGCCATAGCGCCTAGTAAAAGGAAAGCGAGAGTCAGGTTAAGGGTTCTCATAGAAAATTGGTGTAATTGTTTGTTTATCGAGGACAAGCTTTTACTACAAATATAGTTTTTTTGGAAAAGGGAGGGTAACAGATAAGCCAACCCCGATTATTCATCCGCCCGGAGAGATCTGTGGACAGCATGCAATTTATTACCCTAAGGTTTGAGGTTGAGGCTGAGGTTGAGCCCTGAGTTTTAATAATTCACTGATCACAAAGATGCTCAAAACTTCACCGGTGGTTCTGTCTTGAAAAAGAGATACCTTTATTCGCCTTTCCTACATCCCCTCCAGCAGGATCTTCCCGATTTCAGGGTCTTCCATAATAGGCAGCAGGTTGGAATTGTTGGGTTTATCCGGATCGGCCAGGTCCTGGGCCAGTGTGAGCCGGAGGTCATTGGGCAGAAAGTCCAGCTTAATAAAATCGATGACGTTCTGCAATTGCCGGCCATCCAAAGGCCGCTCGGTAAGGGTTAGATAGTTGGAAAGGCGGGTACAGATGGTGGCGAGAATATCTACCCTCAGAGATTTTTTCTGAACGATTTTCCGCAGAGGCAATTCCACCTCAGCAGTAAAATCCCGGGTATCGCAGATGAGTTGAGGTTTGACCAGAGCGCGCAACTCCTGATTGACGAAAGCGATAAAGGTAGCGGCAGTATTCTGGTCGAGGCAGGAATCGGCGAGGGTGCGCACCAGGCCCAGGTTGGCGCCCAGGTTATCGATCCCGGCAATGGTTTCGAAAAACTGGACCAGAGTTCGCGGCGTGGTGCGCAGTCCGGTGACCACCTCCGGATAGGTCAGCACAAAATCGATCCCCCGGGAATCGATGCCGTTCTGTTCGGCCCATTTGGCCCATTCCCGGGGGTCGAACTCCAGGGTGATGTGCATCATCCTGGTGATCATAGCGTCATCCATCGGGGTCACCGAATAGTCTCCTCCGTCGGGGTTGGCAGTGAGAATGATCTGCCATTTGGGCGGAAGCTTCCAGCTGACCAGCTCGAAATTCTGTAAGAGCTGCATAATCCCCCGAAGGATGCGGTCATCGGCCCGGTTGACATCATCAATAAGGAGGATGCCGGGCCCTTCTTCCTGAGGAACCCACTCCGGAGAACGGAAGACTGTGCGCCCCCCTTCTATGGAAGGCATACCCACGAGGTCTCCCATTTCCTCGAACTGAGCGGGGGCAATGTACCGAAAGCGGTATCCAATCTGCTCGGCCAGCGCCTGTACGATCTCCGTTTTGCCGATGCCGTGCCTGCCCCAGATGCAGATGGGCGTCTTGCGCTGTCCGCGGGCTTCGGCGCGCATGTTGGCCTGCAGGACGTGCCGGACAAAGGCAACCACCTCACCGGCCTTGCATCGGGTGCCATAGTAGATATAATCGTATTGAGCCTGTTTAGCCATTTTTTTATTCTTTGCCCCCAAGTTAGGATTTTCCGGGCAAAGGCCGGCTCAACAACAGGCATCATTCATTTTCGGGTTCCACCTCTTCCTCTGTATAACCCGATATCAACTTGTGAGGCACGTCTTTTTCCGCCTCGGAGATGGCGTTCAGAAGGTCATCGGCAGTAGCTATCTTTCCTTCCCGGAAATCTGCCTGAAGCCGTTCAAGCCGTTTGATTGCCCGTTCCAGGCGGGTTTTGACCTCGCCGTTCAGGCTTTTGCCTTCGTTGACCAACGCATCGACCCCCGTCTGCAAGTGGCGGGCGACAGCCTCCTTGTCTCCTCTGTCAAAGGCTTCCATAGCCTCGCCAAAGGCCTGTACCGACCGGTTGGCGTCAGTAACAGCCTCATCTTCGAATACCGTCGTATTTTCTTTGGTTCGCAATATTGCCTGGTCCGAAGGAGCAGGCGCCTGGTCACAGGAGGCGAAACCAAGCATAGCGATGGTTATTGCAAAAATTGTCTTTTTCATAGCGCGATAATTTTATAGAGCCATCGGGAGCACGGGCCTCATTGATTTTCAAAAAATCTAATTAACGTGAGGTTTGAGGTTAAGGCTGAGTCCGAAGAACGCCCGGGGAAAGGAATATTTTATCCGTATTGCTTCGTTGGCGGGATAGTTCAATTAAGTGTTCCCGCGTTACGCTAACCCACTGGTTTCCAGACAACCAGGAACTCAGCCCGTCTTCGTTCCTCAGCAGGGTGAAAAACCAGAAACAGTCCCTCAACCCCAACCTTTGCCTCAACCCCAACCTCAACCTGGCTTATCCCTCATCCCGGTTCATCTCCCGGCCTTTTTCCTTGCCGTGGAGCCTTCCTTGTTTGACCTCATTGCCATGGCCGTCGAAAACGACTGTTACGTATTCGGGGCCTTTCGACAGTTTGACGTGGTAATAGGTTTTCTTCCTGTCGCCTTTATAAAAGGTTGAGGACATGTGGTCTTTGCTTATACCCCAACCCGGATACCGCTTGCCGATAGCCCGTTCCACATTAAGAGGCAACGGGATATCTTTGGCATACTCCTGAGCAGAGACCAGTTCACCATTAGCGTTATAAGTAGCCTTGCCATCAAAGTTCTTTCCTTTAATGGTCAGGTAATACGTATCGTACTTTCCGTCCATTGGCTTGTCCTTGGTGATCACCCACCCTTCTTCCAGGATGGTTACCGGCAAGGCGTTGTACTCTGTGATGATAGCATCGGGAAAGTCTTTTTCCACTGAAGCAAGCACTACAGCAGGCACTTTCTCTTTGGTAAGTTTGGCTTCAAAGAGCTCGTCCTGAGCCGAAGCGGCCCCGGCGGCCAATAGCAGCAGGGCAAATAAAACGATGTGCTTTTTCATAGCAATTTTAGTTTAAGTGGATTAAGAACTTGTGAATCGCAATTCTGTAATAAAGACCGGAGCCCGGCGCCAGGCCACAAAAATTCTTCAAAAAAATTTTACCACAGTGAGACCTCCAGTATTTGTTTGATATTCTGAAGATAGAGCAGGTGGCCGGCCGCTTTTACCTGGTGTACAGTTGCTTTGGAAAAGTGGCCACTCAGTTTTTGGGCCCTGCCGACAGGGGAAACGGAATCCTCTTCACCCGACCACAGATGGACCGGCATCCGAACGTCATCCAGGCATCCGGAAAGCCGGCGCCCGATGGCGCGGGCATCGCAAAAAGGGCCATGCCCCCCCCTGCTCCAGGCATCATCCGAAGCCCGGCGAAAGAGGGCCTTCACCGCCGGTAACTGCATCAGCTGCCGGTCGGAAGGGCTCATCCGGTTAACCACCCTTTCCAGAGCGGATTCCGGATTTCGGGAATAACGCCTGGCAGCCAGGCGAAAGCAGAGCCTTGCCAGCAACGGCAGCCGGCAACTGGTAAACGCCAGCCACTGCATTCTGTCGGCAGGCCACCAACGATGTTTACCGTCTCCGGCCGGCACCGCCGTTCCGGCAAGGGCCAGAAAATCCACCATTTCCGGAAAGCCAACGGCAAATGCCATGGCGAAAGCTCCTCCGGCCGACCACCCGTAAGCTGCGCATTGCTTGTGGCCCAGATGGGCTATCAGCGCAGCAGCGTCGGCAGCTACCTGCTCCAGAGTATAGGAGGGCAAAGCCCCGGAACAACCTACACCAGGGCGGTCGAAACTGACAACCGACCATTGCTTTTGCCTCAGCCAGCCCTCATCGATGGCGATACTGTTGCGCGACCCCCCCATCCCGTGAAAGAACACCACCGGGAAGTGTGCCTCCTCACCATAAAGGTTGTAAGCCACCACCCTGCCGCCTGATACCTCGAACGATGAAGTTTTCATACGCATATTGTCAGTTGAAACCAGCCCGGCAAAAATCAAAGGCTGTAAGGGAGCTGAATAAACCCCCAACGCGGTATTTGCCGTAAAGACCCAAAGTGAAACCAGGGTCACTTTTCCGTTAAAAAATCGTTCATTAGTCTATGGGCTGCTCTGCAACCCTTCCTTTTTTTTCGTAATTTCGACTGCTATCACTAACCGACAAATTGGGATGAGCGTCAAGAAGTGTATAATTGTGGATGATAACCCCATGGCAAGAACTGCCCTGCGCCACCTGGCCCGGCAGGTTCCGGAACTGGAACTGGTGCAGGAATGCAACAGCGCTGCCGAAGCCTTTCAGTACCTGCAAAACAACCCTGCCGACCTGCTTCTGCTCGATGTAGAAATGCCCGAAATGAGCGGGCTCGAATTGCTCAAAAGCCTTAGCCGCCTGCCGGAAGTCATCCTGATCACTTCCAAAGCGGATTATGCCGTGGAGGCCTTCAGCCTGAAAGTGCTCGATTATATCGTTAAACCTGTCACTCTGGCACGGCTGCTGCAGGCGGTTAGCAGAATGGATGAGAAAAGCAGGGTTCCCCAGGCTGAACCGCCCCGGGACTATCTTTTCGCCCGGGTTGACAATACCCTGGTCCGCATTGATTTTGACGATATTCTCTTCGTTGAAGCAATGGGGGACTACGTCCGGATTGCGACGCCGGGAAAAAAATACATGATCCTCATGAGCATGAAAGCCCTGCAGGAAAAACTTCCCGATGGGCAGTTCTTTCGCTGCCACCGCTCTTACATCGTCGCCCAGGATAAGATCGACAGCATCGCCGACAACATGATCGTCATCCAAAATGAGGTGATCCCATTAAGCGAAAAAGTCAAAAAGGAACTGCTTAGCCGAATCAACCTCATCTGATACCAAGCCGCCATGAAAGAGGCCCTCAAAGCGCTTTTGCAAACCCCTCGGAAATGGAACATAGAACTCCAGGCCATCCTCTTTATGGCCATCGGGCTGGCGCTGATCTTCCTGTATCGTTCTCACTATCGCCGAACACTGGAAAACAAGGAACAGGCCAGGCAGGTCGTTGAAGAATATCTCCGCCTCTCGGAGGCCATCAACGCCGTGGAGGACGAAACGGCAAAGCTCAACCTCTCTCTTGCGAAACTTCGGACTGCCGCCGATTCGGTGTTGCTACCCGATATCGAAAACCACATTCTGCACCTTCAGGAAAAAACCGGACAGCTCAGTAGCATGCTGCCTGCAGATGACACCAACCGGGACAGCCTCGAACTTTTTGTCCAACACCATCTCGAGCAGGCCGGCCTTCAGATCGCCCAATGGCAGGGCGCCCGGCCGGCCCGGAATACGGATACCGGCCGGGCCGATGAATTTAACCGCATCCGGTCTGATTTACTGGATAAAAAGGCTGCCGACATCCACCAGCTCCACCTCAAAGGGCAGGCCCATGACCGCCGGGACCAGTGGTTCAACTTTTTCATTTCCCTGATCTTTTCCGTCGTCATAATTCTTGCCGTTTTTGCCGTTTTCAGAGGTGTCAAAAGGGACCGAAAGGCCGAAGAGTCGCTCAACCACGCACTGGAAGCAGCGGAGAGCGCAGCCCGTACCAAAGAGCAATTCCTGGCAAACATGAGCCATGAGATCCGCACCCCGCTCAACGCCATCCTCGGTTATTCCAGCATGCTGGCCAGCACCCCCCTGAAACCCGGCCAGCAGGAATTTGCCCAGGGGATAGAAACGGCGGGAAACGCTCTGCTTGCCATCGTCAATGATATTCTCGACCTTTCAAAGCTGGAAGCCGGCATGGTCCGTTTTGAGGCCATTCCTTTCCAGCTCGGGCCCCTGCTGCATTCCATCGGGCAGATGTTCCGCCATCAGGCCGCCAGAAAAGGCCTCTGGCTGAAAATCCACCCCTTGCAGGATGTTCCCGATGTTGTAGTCGGCGACCCTACCCGGCTGACCCAGATGCTGGGCAACCTGATCAGCAACGGCATAAAATTCACCAGCCGGGGCGGCATCGATCTATGGGTGAAGAATATCCGGGAAGAAGAACAGGTGGCCTGGCTCAGTTTTAAGGTTCAGGACTCCGGCATTGGCATTCCCAGAGAAAAACTGGAAACCATCTTCGAACGCTTTGAACAGGCAGCCACCGACACCACCCGTAAATACGGAGGAGCAGGCCTGGGCCTGTCTATCGTCAGTAAGCTGGCGGAGTTACAGGGAGGCCACATTTATGTGCGCAGCCGCGAAAACCAGGGCTCCACCTTCTACCTGGAGCTGCCCTACCGAACTCTCGCTGAGGGGGAAGGGCCGGTACCTTCCCGGATAACTGAAATGCAAAACGCTTCCTCTCCGCCCCTCCCCGAAGGCCTGAAGATACTGGTGGCCGAAGACAACCCCATGAACCAGCACATAGCCGGCTTGATGCTCGGCCGCATGGGGGTGGAATTTACTATTGCCGGCAATGGCCTTGAGGCCATCAACCTGCTAAAAGAAAAATCCTTCGGCCTGGTCCTGATGGACCTGCAGATGCCCGTCATGGATGGATACTCGGCCTCCCGGGAGATCCGCAAGCTCGGGTTTAACATTCCCATCATTGCCATGACCGCTCACGCCATGCCCGGCGAACGGGAAAAATGCCTGTCCGCTGGTATGAATGACTACCTCAGCAAACCCATCCGCGAACAGGACCTGCTGCGGGCCATTCAACAACAAGCCCCCCGCCAGCCGGCCCCTCCCCCCGAAGCATTGCAGGAAGAACCCGTACTTGAAATTGATTACGACTACCTCATGGAAGTGGCGGGCGGAAGCAAAGCCGCCCTGGCCGAACTGGCCGGAATTTTTCTGTCTCAGGCTCCTCTGGAACTTGAAAAACTCCATGCTTCCTTCCACAAGCAGGATCTTTCCAACCTGGCAACTACTGCTCACAGCATGAAAAGCACTGCGGCCTATATGGGGATGGAAGCCCCACTCGGCCAGTTGCTCAGCCAACTGGAACTGGCGGCCAGGGGGGATGCCCCCGACGGAGAAAACTTGCCCTTACTTTTGGAAAAAATCAGCCGGATAACGGAGAAAGCACTGCGAAAGATCAGAGAAGAAGTGCTTCCGCTGTGTGAGGAGTGAGGCTGGTGGGTTTTGGGTTTCTGGGTTTCTGGGTGGCGCCATGGGACTGTTCATAGTTTCTGGGTTCCTGGGTTTCTGGAAACCAGCGGGTTAACCACAATACCTCAAAACCGCAATGCCTCACCCCCCCACTCCTCTCCTACCCTTTCACCGGCCTCTCATCCTCCTTCAACGATACATTTCACGGCCTCACCGATTATTCCTTCGCGAAGTGTCCGGGAGCTTTACCTTCATCTGTAAATTTTGTCGAAAACAAAAACATAGAACAATGGTAGCTTCTGATCTTTCCCAAATGACCGAGGCCCAGCTTGCAGGCGCTTATCAACGCACCCACAACGGACAGTATTTCGGAGAATTGTACCGGCGTTATTTTGAGAACGTCTTTGCCTATTGCATCCGCTTTACCCACGACCGGGAAGGCGCGATGGATATTGCCCAGGAGGCTTTTCTTCGCACGGCAGAACGGATCAGCCAGTTGAGGAATACCGAACTGTTCGCCGGCTGGCTCTTCCGGATCGTTCGCAACGAATGCATTGACTTTCTCAAAGGCCGGGCGTGCGACAGAATGCTGGCCAACACTGCAACAGGCTATTCCGAAATCAATAGCAACCCTTTCATACCCAGCCCTGCTCAGGAAAAGGAGCAACTGCTGAATGCAATGCAAACTGCTCTGGCAGAGGCAGATGAAGGCTGCCGGGCCCTGCTGAAGGAAAAATATCTGGAAGGGCTCCCGATCACTGAGTTGCAGGCCCGTTACGGCCTCTCCGAAAGTGCGGTAAAGATGCGGCTGGCCCGCGCAAGAAAACGCATACAGGCCAGGGCCGAACGCATTGCAGCTTCCGGAAGGCAACAGGTAGCCTGAACAAAAGAAAAATAGTAAACCTTTATATCAAAACCCCAAAATGGCTACCCCCATTCCACGGTCTCTTGAAGAAGTAAACGCCAGTGTAGAAACCCGAAAGAAGGGTTTCTTCCGGAAACTCTTCGCTTTCATGGGCCCTGCCTATCTGATCAGCGTAGGCTATATGGACCCGGGTAACTGGGCCACCGATATCGCCGGGGGCAGCCGCTACGGCTATGCGCTGATCTGGGTGCTGCTCATGTCCAACCTCATGGCCCTGCTGTTGCAAAGCCTCAGCTCCCGCCTGGGGATAGTAAGCGGGCGCGACCTGGCGCAGGCCTCAAAAGAAACTTACGGCCGCGCCACCAATATGGTGCTTTACCTGTTGGCAGAAATTGCGATCGCAGCCACCGACCTGGCGGAGGTGCTGGGGATGGCTATCGGGCTTCAGCTGCTTTTCGGGCTGCCGTTGCTGTATGGGGTATTGCTCACTTTTCTGGACACTATTATCCTCCTGCTTCTCATTCACCGGGGCATGCGCATTATGGAGGCCTTCATCGTGGGGCTCATAGGCATTATCGGACTGGCCTTCCTGGTGGAAATGTTCTTCGCCCAACCGCAGATAGGGCCACTGGCGGCAGGGTTCATCCCACGTATTCCCGATGAATCGGCTCTGTACATCGCCATCGGGATCATTGGAGCCACCGTCATGCCCCACAACCTTTACCTGCATTCCTCACTGGTTCAATCCCGGAAGTTTGACCCCGGCCTGTCGGCAATAAAAGGAGCACTGCGGTTCAACTTCATTGATTCGGCCATTGCCCTCAACATGGCTTTTTTTGTCAATGCCGCTATTCTGATCCTGGCTGCCGCCACTTTTTACAGGGCTGGCATGTATGAGGTTTCGGAAATTCAGGATGCGCACCGGTTTCTGCAGCCTCTGCTGGGGTCGAAACTCGCCCCCATCTTTTTTGCCGTCGCTCTGATCGCTGCCGGCCAGAGTTCGACACTCACCGGCACTCTGGCCGGGCAGGTAGTCATGGAAGGATACCTCAACCTGCGCATCCATCCCTGGATCCGGCGCCTCATCACCCGCACGCTGGCCATCATCCCAGCCGTTGTTGCCATCGTAATACTCGGAGAACAGGTAACCGGCGAACTGCTCATACTCAGCCAGGTCATTCTCAGCCTCCAGCTTGGCTTCGCCATTATTCCTCTGATCCATTTTGTCAGTGACCGGCGAAGGATGGGCAAACTGGCCATCGGGCCGGCCATAAAGATCCTCTCCTGGCTGGCCGCGCTTATCATCGTGGGGTTGAACGTCAAACTGGCCATCGATGAAATATCCTCCTGGATCACAACTTCCAGGTCTCCGATAATGCTATGGTTAACTATTGTGCCTGTTGCACTGGGAGCAGGCGCCCTATTGCTTTACGTCGCCCTCGCTCCCTTGGTGCAGTCATTCCTCCAGGAACCGAGAACCCGGTTGCACTCCAGCCCCGGCGTCATATCGTTTCCCCCCCCAAAACAATTTAAAAAGATCGCCGTCGCCATTGATTTCAGCGATATCGACGAACAAACCCTGCAATATGCTCTATCTTTGGGGACACCTGAAACCACCTACCTGCTTATTCATGTTGTAGAATCGGCCGGCGCTCTCCTTCTGGGAGACGAGATCCGTGACAAAGAGGCCGGCGACGATGCCGAACGCCTGCAATACTATGCCAGAGAACTGGCCGGCCGGGGTATTAAGGTGGAAACCTTTCTGGGGTTCGGCAACCCGAAGAGGAGCATTCCGAGGGCAGTAAATGAATTCGGCGCCGGACTGCTCGTCCTGGGCGCGCACGGACACCGCTTCTTTAAAGACCTCATCTTCGGGACGACTGTGGATTCCGTACGCCACAATGTGAACATACCGGTATTTATCGTCCGGGAGGGATAATCATCCCGGAAAAACCACTCCAAACTCCGGAAAGAATATAAAAACCCACGCTCTTCCATAGTGACTTTTGCAATTTATCTGTTCTTATTTATAACTTGAGGGGTAGGCATAATGCCCACCACCCTTCATCCATTATTCAACCATTACTCTCGTAGCGTGAACCCGCTGGACAACTTACCTCAGGACTTCCTCAACTTCCTGCTCACAACGTTGTTTGCGTTGCTCATCGGGCTGGAACAGCGTCGCCACCATGAACAGGAAAAGCTGAGGTATCTTTTTGGCACCGACCGCACCTTTGCGCTCATCGGAATCCTGGGGTTTGTATTGTATCATTTCGACAAGGAGCACCTGTTGTTTTTCGGGGCGGGAGGGCTGGTTTTGTGCCTGCTTCTCGCTATAGCCTATGCCGGCAAGATCCTGAAAGAAGAGCAATTTGGAATGACTTCGGTTCTGATCGCCCTTATTACTTACTGCCTGGCGCCGCTGATCTACACTCAGCCACCGTGGTTGGTTTTGCTCATTCTGATCACTGTCCTGATCCTCACGGAGATCAAGGAAGGCCTGATCGCCTTTTCCGAAAAATTTGATAAAAATGAGTTCATCACCCTCGCCAAGTTCATTGCTATTGCCGGAGTGATCCTGCCGCTGACCCCGCGGGAACAGGTCATCCCCGGGCTGGACCTTACTCCTTACAGGTTCTGGCTGGCGGTGGTGGCGGTCTCGGCTATTTCCTACGCCAGTTATCTGTTGAAAAAATTCGTTTTCCCCGAAGCCGGCCTTTTCCTCACAGGAGTACTTGGCGGCCTGTACAGCAGTACGGCCACAACTTTCTCTCTGGCAGGGAAGACCAAAACGGCTGATTATCCGCCGGCGCTCACGGCCGCGGCTATTCTGATCGCCACCGCTATGATGTTCCTCCGCATCCTCGCGCTGGCCTTTCTGTTCAACGCCGCTCTGGGCAGAAAACTGCTGTTGCCGTTTCTGGTATTATCCCTGATATCTGCTGCCGCTTCGGCCTATCTTTATTTTCAGAACAGCAGCAAGGAGGGCAGAGAGGACAGGCAACCCACTGAAAGCCAGCCCAACCCGCTCGAATTCCGCACCGCCCTTCTGTTTGCCCTACTTTTCGTATTCTTTGCCGCTCTGACCCATTACGTGCTGAAGTTCTACGGCAGCAGCGGGGTAAGTGTCTTGTCCTTCATCGTCGGAGTGACGGACATCGACCCGTTCCTGCTCAACCTCTTCCAGGGCAAGCAGGCCATTCCGGAACACCTGGCCGTAATGGCAACCATACAGGCCACCATCAGCAATAATTTTCTGAAAGCGGTTTATGGCGCCTTTATGGGCAGGAAGGCCATCCGGCAGTTTCTATGGCTGGGGTTCGGGGCGGTGATCGCAGCCAGTTTTGTGATACTGCTGCTGATATGAATTTCCCGCACCTTCATGCAACTATGTCTTAGGCGTACCTTGTTTTTATTATAGTCGCTCAGCCCGAACCAAATACCTTCAACCATGGCCAAACCAAGTACCACAATGGCCGGGGAGATACCCTCAGGGGTAGAGAACAGCGGAAAGATCCTCTCCGTTCGGGGTAGTATTATTGACATCCGGTTCGAAGATCAGCTGCCTTCCATTTACACCATACTGAAGGCGGGAAGCGAAAAGCAGGCCGTCATCGAGGTACAGTCACAACTCAACCGTTACTGCGTCCGGGGCATTGCCCTGACACCCACCCAGGGCCTTGCCCGCGGCATGCCCGTAGTGGATACCGGGGCGCCACTCAAAGTACCGGTGGGAAAAGCCATCCTTTCCCGCATGTTCAACGTTTTTGGCCAGCCCATCGACCACATTCTCCCGCCGGAGGAGGTGGAATGGCGCTCGGTTCACCAGCCGCCGCCGCCTCTTGGAAGGCGATCGACAAAATCCGAAGTATTTGAAACCGGCATCAAGCTCATTGATGTGCTGGTGCCGCTGGAACGCGGAGGCAAGGCAGGCTTGTTCGGCGGCGCAGGGGTGGGCAAAACCGTGCTGCTTACCGAAATGATCCACAATATGGTGGGGCGCCACCAGGGAGTGAGCATCTTCTGCGGGATCGGCGAGCGCTGCCGCGAAGGAGAAGAGTTGTACAGCGGCATGAAAGCAGCGGGCGTCCTGCCGGATATGGCCATGATCTTCGGCCAGATGAACGAACCGCCGGGCAGCCGTTTTCGCGTTGGCCACACCGCCCTGACCATGGCCGAGTATTTCCGCGACGACGAGCAACGCGACGTACTGCTGCTCATCGACAACATTTTCCGCTTCATACAGGCCGGCATGGAAGTTTCCGGGCTGATGGGGCAGATGCCTTCCCGCCTGGGTTATCAGCCCACCATGGGCACCGAGCTGGCACAACTGGAAGAGCGCATTTCGAATACCGATACCGGCGCCATCACCTCCATACAGGCCGTCTATGTACCGGCGGATGACCTGACAGACCCGGCGGCAGTGCACACCTTCTCTCATCTTTCCGCCTCCATTGTGCTGTCCCGCAAAAGGGCCAGTGAAGGGCTGTTCCCCGCCATCGACCCGCTGCAGTCCAATTCCAAAATGGCGGGCCCGGGAATCGTCGGCGAACGGCATTACAACATCGCCCAGGAGATCCGCAGAACGCTGGCGCAATACGAGGAGTTGAAAGACATCATCGCCATGCTAGGCCTGGAACAGCTCTCCGTCGAGGACCGGAAGGTGGTTTATCGGGCCCGGCAACTGGAACGTTTCCTGACCCAACCTTTCTTCACCACTGAACAGTTCAGCGGCATGAAAGGGAAATTGGTCAGCCTGGAAGATGCCCTCGACGGTTGTGAACGCATCCTCCAGGATGAGTTCAGGGATTACCCGGAACGAGCCTTTTATATGATCGGGAACATTAAAGAGGTGAAAAAATGATAAAAACATGAACCCCGAACTGATGCGCCTCAAAATTCTGCTTCCTTTCTCCGTTTTTGCCGAAGTGGACGATGTGAAGCGGATCGTGGTGGAAACTACCCAGGGTTCCTATGGCCTGTTGCCACAACGGCTCGACTGCACCGCAGCACTGGCGCCAGGTGTTTTGTATTACGAAACAGCAACAGGAGGAGAAACTTTCCTGGCCGTCGATGAAGGGGTGCTGGCCAAGGCCGGGAAGGAAGTTCTGATTTCAGTACGCCACGCCATCGGAGGAGCAGAGCTCGGACAACTCAAAGAAGCGGTAGAAGAAGAATTCCTCCGGCTGAACGAACAGGAGAAAACACTAAGAACCACCCTGGCCAAACTCGAAAGCGATTTCATCCGCCGGCTGGTAAAGTTTAACAGGCAGGAATGATAAATGGCATTGTAAATCAAGCGTAAACAGGCACATATTGAAATGATGGGAACGGAAGAAAAAAAGGATACTTCGAAGCTGGGCCGGGAGGTTGGCGCACAGGAGGACAGGAAACTGAAAGCCCGCCGCAAGGGCAGGCGCAGCGTCTGGTTCGGGATCGGCATGTTTGGCCTCGTTGGGTGGTCTATTGCGATTCCCACTCTGCTGGGAGCCGCCCTGGGTATCTGGATGGACGCCCATTATCCCCAACGCTTCTCCTGGACCCTGACCCTGCTGATCACGGGAGTAGCCGCCGGGTGCCTCAATGCCTGGTTCTGGATCGATAAAGAACGGCAGGAAATACAGAAAGAACTGGAAGAAAATGACGAATGAACTCCTTACCCTGGTATTGTCTTTAGTGGCCGGCGCCGCTCTGGGAGCAGTATTCTTTGGCGGCCTTTGGTGGACCATCCGGAGAGGGCTGGTATCCCGGCGGCCGGCACTGCTGTTCGTGGGCAGCCTTTTGCTGCGAAGCGCTATTGTAATTGCCGGCTTCTATTTTGTGGCCGGCGGCACCTGGAAAACACTTCTGGCCTGCCTGGCGGGGTTTGTTCTCATTCGTGTTGCTTTAGTGCGGCTCGCTCCGCCGCTTCCGGACAAAGGCAGGGCTGAGGCGGAAGCCACCTGGCCTACGATACAGAATTAGTGAAACAACGTTATTTTTCAGGTATGGCGAGAGGAAGTGGGGAACCGGAAGGCGGAAACAGAAAATTAAAAGCAGCCCTGGCCTGACAATTCGCATTTCGAATTTCCCACTTCCGGCTTTTCCAAAAGAGATAATGATATGAGCTTAACTACCGACGATATCATTTTCTGGGAACATGGCTTCTTCAAACTCAACGCCACCATTGTCATCACCTGGGTACTGATGCTGGTGATGGTAACCGGTGCAAGGCTCATTACCCGCAACCTGAGCCGGGATGTACACATCTCGCGCTGGCAGAACATGCTGGAAGCCATCGTCTCCGGCATCAACCAGCAGATCAAAGAGATCGGGATACAGAAGCCGGAAAAGTACATCAGTTTCATCGGCACTATTTTCCTGTTCATCGCTTTTGCTGCTATTTGCACCATTATTCCCGGCTATGAACCGCCGACCGGTTCTCTTTCTACAACGGCGGCGCTGGCCATAAGCGTTTTTCTCGCCGTTCCGCTTTTCGGCATTGAGGAGAAAGGAGTGCGTGGATACCTGAAATCCTATCTGGAACCCAACTTCATCATGCTGCCCTTTAACATCATCAGCGAAATAACAAGAACACTCGCTTTGGCCATCCGCTTATTCGGAAATATGATGAGCGGGGCAATGATCCTGAGCATACTACTGGTAATCTCGCCCTTCATTTTTCCGGTACTGATGATCCTGCTGGGCTTGCTGGTCGGAATGGTACAGGCCTATATTTTCGGCATTCTGGCAACGGTCTTTATCGCCGCCGCCACCCAGGCAGGCAGGCATTGAGATTGGGGATTTGAGATTAGGGATTTGAGATTTTCGGCTGTCTCTGCGCGCGTTCGACTGAGCGTTCGACTGAGCTCACGCCGAAGTCTCACGCCGAAGTCCGGCTAAAATTTGAGATCGGCATATCAAACATCAAAAATAACCACCATGGATAAAATAACCATTGTTGCCATCGCCTCCATCATCACTGCCGGCATAACGACCAGCCTCGGCTGCATTGGCCCGGCCCTGGCGGAAGGGCGCGCTATTGCCAACGCCATGAGTTCGCTGGCCCAGCAGCCTGACGCCTCTTCGACCATTTCGAGGACATTGTTCGTGGGGCTTGCCATGATCGAGTCCATTGCGATATATTGTTTCGTGATCTCAATGATCCTGATCTTTGCCAACCCGTTCTGGAATCTGATATCTGCACAGTAAAGCCCTGAGAGATGTTAATAGACTGGTTCACCGTCATCGCGCAACTGCTCAACTTTCTCATCCTGGTATGGCTGCTGAAACGATTTCTCTACCAGCCCATCCTGAAGGCTATGGACGAAAGAGAAAAGAACATTGCAAAGAGGATGCAGGAGGCCGAGGCGCAGAAAAATGAAGCCTGGAAAGAGAAAAGCAGGTATTCTGAAATGGCCGGCAGCCTTGAACAACAAAAAGAGAGCATGCTTCAAAAGGCCAGGCAGGAGGCCGAATCCGAACGCAGGCGGCTCATGGAGGCAGCGCGGGAAGATCACCGGCGCCTGCGTACGCGCCTTCACCAGGCTTTGGAAAGTGAGCGGGCCAATCTGAGCCGGGACGTCATCCGCCGCTTTCAGGAAGAAGTATTCGGCCTGGCGGGAAAAGTGCTGGCTGACCTGGCTGACACCACTATGGAAAAACAAATGGCCATTGTTTTTGCCCGCCGCCTGGAAAACCTGTCCGAGGAAGAACGCAAACACCTCTCGGCAGCACTGCAGGCTTCCGCCCATAGCGTTACGGTGAACAGTAGTTTCAGCCTGGCCTCCGAACAACAGCATGCCATTGAAGCAGCTTTGGAGAAAATGCTGCCTCCTGGCACAGAAGTGGCCTTCAAAACACTATCGGAAAAAGGCCGGTTCGGCCCGGCCGGAGGGATCGAGCTCACCACCGACGGATACAAAATGTCCTGGTCCGTTACGGACTATCTGAGCACGCTTGAAAAGCGGATCGCCAAAATTCTGGAGGAAGAGATAGAAAAAGAACCAAAAACTGAAAAACATGAGGCCTGAAAGCCTAAACAGCCTCTTCGATGAAACCTTCGAGGCCATGCGCCGGGCCCGGGAAACCTTCCGGCCACAACTGGGCCTGAAGGAAATAGGAGTGATCACCACCGTTTTTAACGGCATTGCAAGGGTCGCGGGGCTGCCCAATGCCGGCTGCGAGGAACTGCTCAGGTTCCCGGGAGGGTTGTATGGCATCGCTTTTAATATTGACGAATCGGAGATCGGCGTCGTTCTGCTGGGCGACCATGCCCACCTTCAGGCCGGCGACGAGGTGGAACGCACCGGCCGCGTCATGGACGTACCGGTAGGGGAAGAACTGATCGGCCGGGTTATCGACCCGTTGGGGCGCCCGCTGGACGGAAAGAGCCACATCGCCTTTCGACAACGCCTGCCCATCGAGCGCAGTGCCCCGGCGATCATGGACCGGGCCCCGGTCAACGTACCGCTGCAATCCGGCGTGAAAGTCATCGACGCGCTCATCCCCGTAGGGCGGGGGCAGCGGGAGTTGATCCTGGGCGACCGGCAGACCGGCAAAACAGCCATCGCTATCGACACCATCATCAACCAGCGTGGCGAAAATATGTTGTGCATCTACTGCGCCATCGGACAGCGTGCCGCAGCCGTGGCCAAGGTGGTGGCCGAACTGGAAGAAAAAGGGGCCATGGGCTACACCATCGTCGTGGTATCGGAAGGCAATGACCCTCCCGGGCACAATTACATTGCCCCTTACGCCGCCACCAGTATCGGCGAGTATTTCATGGAAACCGGAAGGGATGTGCTTATCGTTTATGACGACCTGACCCAGCACGCCCGCGCTTACCGGGAGATATCCCTGCTGCTGCGCCGCCCTCCCGGAAGGGAGGCCTTTCCCGGCGATATTTTCTACATCCACTCCCGGCTGCTGGAGCGCGCCACCCACCTGAGCGAGGAAAAGGGAGGCGGGTCGCTCACTGCCCTGCCCATTGTCGAAACGGAAGCCCAGAACATCGCCGCCTACATTCCCACCAACCTGATCTCTATTACTGACGGCCAGATCTACCTCTCTCCTTCCCTTTTCGAGCTGGGCGTGCTTCCGGCCATCGATGTCGGCAAGTCGGTTTCCCGGGTGGGCGATAAGGCGCAATTGCCCGTTTACCGCACCGCTACCGGCAACCTCAAACTGGATTATGCCCAGTTTGAAGAACTGGAGTCCTTCGCCCGGTTTGGCACCCGCCTCGATGAGCGCAGCCGGCAGATCATAGAACATGGCCGCCGCATCCGCGCCGTACTGAAACAACCTGAACTGGAACCGGCGCCGGTACCCGAACAGATATTCGTGTTACTTGCTTTGAGCCAGGAGTTGTTCGACCCTGTGCCGCTGGATAGGATGAAAGCAGCCGAGCTCGCCGTGCGAAAAGCAGCCCAAAACCTGGATGAAAATATCCGCAGGGAATTGTATTCGCCGGAAGGGCTGAGCGAAAACGGGCGCGCGGAAATTGTTCAGTTGTGTCAAAAAGCCCTGGAAACATTTAAAGAGGCCTCCCATGAATGATACACTGGAAAGCCTGCGGCATAAGATCGAAGGAGCGCATAAACTCGAATCGGTAGTGCGCACCATGAAGGCGCTTTCCGCCGCCAGCATCAGCCAGTATGAACGTGCCGTCCTTGCTCTGGAAAATTATCACCGCACGGTGCAACTTGGCCTGCTGGTATGCTTCCGGCAGGTGGAACAGTTGCCTTTGATGATGAAAAAGCAAGCCACAAAACCAGAATCCGTCACCGCTATCGTTTTTGGCGCCGGACAAGGGTTGGTAGGGCCGTTTAACGATGTTATCGTCAATTTTCTGGCAGCCAAACTTCGGGAATTACCCGGCAAAAAGGCAGCCTGGGCAGTGGGAGAATCCATTCGGACACGCCTGGAGGATGTCGGGTTGAGCCCTGAACAACTTTTTGTCATTCCCAACTCCGTTCACACCATCATCCCCCTGGTAGGGGAAGTCCTCACCCATATCGAGCGGACCCTGGAGGCCCGGCCTGCCACGGTGTTTTATCTCTTTCATAACCGGCCCGTATATGGATCGGGTTACCAGCCGGAAAGCCGGGCATTCATCCCTTTGGATGAGATCTGGCGTCAGGAACTGGCCGGCCTGGAATGGCCTTCGAAGAACGTCCCCGAGGCTATGGGGCAGGTGGCGCCAACACTGACCGCCCTGATCCGGGAATACCTATTCTCCTCACTGTTCAAAGCCTGCGCCGAATCACTGGCCAGTGAAAACGCCAGCCGCCTGGCAGCTATGCAACGGGCGGAAAAAAACATACAGGAACGTTCCAACAACCTCAGCCTGGCCTTTCACCGCCTCAGGCAGGAGGCCATCGATGAGGAATTGTTCGACCTGATCGCAGGAGCGGAGGCTTTGGAAGGGCATTGATTGGTGGATTCGTGGATTCATGGATTTGTTATCCGTTATTGTTATATTTTGGGTGGCCCTTTCGATATTCTCCATCTTATTGTCATCAAAAAGCGATTGTTATGCCTTTTTACAAAGATCTCGACTCCAGCACCCTAGCCGGTAAGCGAACCATAGAACGCCTGTTGCTGTTGCGCCGGCAACTCGATGCCGAAGTGCCTCAGAAAACTGCGGAAGAAAGCATCCTGCTGGCAACCTGGAACATCCGGGAATTTGACTCTCCCGCTTACGGGGACCGCATCCCGGAAGCCTTTTATTACATTGCCGAGATCATTGCCCGCTTTGACCTGGTGGCCGTGCAGGAAGTGCGGCAGGACCTCCGGGCGCTCAATCGCCTGATGGACATCCTCGGCGGGCACTGGGACTGCCTGTTCTCTGATGTGACAGAGGGAACCCAGGGAAATGGCGAACGCATGGCCATCCTGTTCGACAAAAGGAAAGTACTACCCGGCGGCCTGGCCGGCCAGTTGGTGCTTCCCCCCATAGAAGCCAGAGGGGCGGATGGAAAGACGGTTTACCATCCGGTTACCCAGGTGGTCAGAACACCGCTCATGGTTGGGTTCAAAACCGGCTGGACCGATTTTATTCTCAGTACTGTCCATATCCTTTACGGCGAAAACAAAGCTGATAACCCCGAAAGAGTGGAGGAGATACGCCAGATCGCTCAGGCGCTGAAACGCCGCAGCGAAGACCCCTTCGAGTGGTCCCGAAACCTCATATTGCTCGGTGACTTCAATATATTCTCTCCAACCGACCAGACGATGAAGATGATCACTGACGCCGGCTTCGTCATACCGCCTGAACTGCAGCACCTCCCCTCTAATGTACAACAGAATAAATTTTACGACCAGATTGCCTTCCGGGTACGGCCGGGCCGCTTCAGCACCACCGGAAAGGCCGGCGTATTCAACTACTACAAAACCGTATTTACTCCCGGCGATGAAAAAACATACATCCCGGAAATGGGCGAAAGCTACCAGAAAACCTCTGAAGGCAAGGAACGGAAAAATACTTCCCTGTACTACCTCAACTACTGGCGTACTTTCCAGATGAGCGACCACCTGCCCATGTGGGTGGAACTCAGGGTGGACTTCTCGGAGGAATATCTGCAACGGAAACTGGAAGCTCCATTGCAAAACAAAATAATGTGACTTAAGCGGTTCGCTTAGTCCTGTCAAAAAAACCAAAAGTGGACAAGAGCAAAAAACGGCAACTTCAGTTATACCTTTTTCTGGTGCTGTCGGTGATCACGGCCATTCTGGCCTATACCATCGAAGCCTGGCGTTGGGGCGCCATTGCTTTCACGGCAGGCTTCCTGCTCATTGCGGTGATCACACTGATGGCCATGAGAAGTAACCAGGAAGATGAAGAGCCCTGAATTCCTGGCCCGGGCGGGTTTTGTAAGCTGCCTGGCCGCCGGTGTTGGGCAGTTCGCTACCGACTATTGGTTTGTCCGCCATTACCCCGGCTATCAATGGATGGCGCAATCGGTTAGTTACCTGGGGCAGGTGAAATTTTTCTGGTGATGGTGGCATTTAAAATGCTGGCTTCCCAAAAGAACAAGCAAAGAAAATGAGCCAAACCCTGCTATTTCTGAGAACCAACCAGAAGATACTGCTCCAGGTTGCGCTCAGCCTCTTCTTCGTAGGCGTGGGTATTTATTTTTTCCGTCATGAGCGGGCGGAGGTGCACAAAGTAGCCGCCACCTTGTCCGAGGCCAGCGGGTTCTGGGTCATTACCGGACTGTTGCTGGTAGCAGTTTTTGTCGCTATCCAGGGATTGATGTACGTTTACAGCTTTCGCGCCATCGGGCGGCAAATCGGACTGGCTACAGCATCAGCCCTTTACCTGAAGCGCAACCTCGTCAGTATTTTCCTTCCCGCCGGGATGCTCACGAATATGTTCTTCTTCAACGAGGAACTGGAGCGGAAGGAAGGCCTGGAATCTGCACAAATTTACTTTGCTTCCTCCATCTTCAGCATTGGTTCCATTCTGTCCGCCATTATCGTTGGATTGCCCGCGCTGCTTTGGCTTTTCCTAAATAGCCAGCTTTCGGGCAATGTTGCGGCGGGTATCTTTCTGGTTGTCGCCACTCTGGGGCTGCTTGCCCTGGGGGTAAGAAACCTGGCAAATAAGGGGTGGCTTTACCTCTTTCTGGAACGAAAGGCGCCGGCCTTTGCCGAGGTCATCGGACAATTGGAAAATCATGCATTCCGTGCCCGCGATTTCTGGGTAGTGGCCGCTCTTTCTTGTGTCGTTGAAGTGATCGGCATTGTTCACCTTTTCATTTCCATGAAAGCGCTGGGTAGCGAGGCGCCCCTGAAAGCCGCCATCATCGGTTATGCCATTGTCTTGTTATTGCTCATGAGCTCGCCCTTCCTTCGGGGCGTGGGTGCTATTGAAGTGACGCTCACCTATGCGCTGACTCTGTTCGGATTCTCCACCGTTGCGGCTATTTCGGTGGCCATGCTGTTCCGCTTTTTCGAATTCTGGTCACTGCTTCTGTTAGGGACGGCTGTATTAATAGCACAGCGAGGCGCCTTGCTGCTGCGGATATTCCCGGCATTGCTGCTGTTCGCCCTCGGCCTGGTGAACATCCTGAGCGCCATCACGCCCGCCGAGCCGGAACGCCTCCACCTCCTCAAAGAATACCTGCCGCTGGCCGCCATTCACGCCTCCACCTATTTCGTACTTTTCTCCGGAGTGCTGATGCTGGGGGTGGGAGCCTACCTGCTTCGGGGGCTGCGCAGCGCCTGGCTGATGGCCGTGGCGCTGAGCGGGTTGTCTCTCATCACCCATTTATCCAAAGGCATCGACTATGAAGAGGCGGCCATTGCCCTTGTGGTTCTGGGCAGCCTGCTTTACCAGCGGAAGCAATATTTCATCAGAACTGACCTCCGGCTGGCTAGGCGCAGCCTGTTTCCCGGATTGGTAACCGTAGGGGGCGTATTGCTCTTCGGCACAGTGGGCTTCTTCTTTATGGACGAAAAACATTTTACTGCGGATTTTACCCTCTGGCAATCATTCCGGCAGGCCCTGGGCAGCTTCTTTTTAATGAATTTCAGCCTGACCCCTGCAACTCCATTCGGGAAAGAATTTCTCTACGGTATGAACTTTCTCGGGGGCGCCACCCTGGCCTACCTCGTATTCCTGCTCCTGCGCCCCCTTGTCCGCCACCCGCCAACGGCAGAGGAGAGCCGCCTGAAGGCACAGGCGCTGGTGGAAAAATATGGGCATTCCTCTCTGGACTATTTCAAGACGTATTCCGATAAGACCTTTTGGTTCAGTGAGGATGAGGAGGGGTTCGTAGCGTTCAAAACCAGCCGCAGCTACGCCATTGCCCTGGAAACGCCGGTATGCCGGAATGAAGCAGCTATGGCTGAAATGATCCCGGCTTTTGAGCGGTGGTGCCGTCAAAACGGGTTACGCCCTGCCTGGTACCGCATTTCTCAGCCGGCCATACCCATTTTTGAAAAGCTGGGCAAAAAACTGCTGCCGATCGGGGAGAGCGCCGTAGTCAACCTCGATACCTTCAGCCTGCAGGGCAAGGATAAAAAAGCCCTCCGCAACGTAATGAACCGTCTGGAAAAAGAAGGATATTCCTTTCACACCTACGATCCGCCGCAGCGGGATGGCTTCCTCCAGCAGCTCAGAGCCGTCAGTGACGACTGGCTGCGGGAAACCAAACGCAGCGAGTTGGCCTTTTCCCAGGGTTTTTTTGAGGAGGAAGTATTGAAAAACCAGCCCATTTTCACCATAGAGAACCAGGAGGGCAAGATTGCCGGCTTTGTCAACATCATACCTGACTACGTGCCTGGAGAAGCCAATTTCGACCTGATGCGCAAGACCGAAGATGCCCCCAACGGCGTCATGGATTTCTTGTTCGTCAATATGTTCCTCACCCTGAAAGAACAAGGGTTCCATCGCTGCGACCTGGGCATGGTGCCCATGAGCGGCATTGACGCGCCCGAAAACGTTCAGGAGCGGGCCATCAAACTCGCCTACGAGCGCATGCGTCAATTCTCCCATTACAAAAGCCTGCGTTTCTTTAAGGAGAAATTCGAGCCGGAATGGACAGCTATGCACCTGGCCTATTCGGCGCCCTTTGACCTGGTGTACCTGCCGGGGGCATTGGAGGAGGTGATGGGGGGGAAAGTTTAAGGGTGTAAGGGTGTAAAAGTGTATGAGTGTATGAGTGTATGAGTGTATGAGTGTATGAGTGTATGAGTGTATGAGTGTAAAAGTGGCTTTCGGGAAGGCAGAGGGTAAACCGTTGGGATTCAGACTCCGTCTTCGATTTTGCTGAATGAAACGGGCAGTCCATGTACCTATGGAAAAGATTTATACATTGAATAATGTCATTATAACCAACCTGATATGAGCATAGATACCCAAAAATTCAGAGTGGCAGCCAAGAAGGTTATTTCCCTGAAGGACTATGATCCCGGCTCCAGAGACGGATTCAAAAATAAAAAGTCGGCAAAGGCCCAGTTAAGGGAGGATATCGGCCTGATGTCAGAATTGCAATACCGCCTGTACGCGGAAAACCGGCAGGCCCTGCTCATCATTTTCCAGGCCATGGACGCCGCCGGCAAAGACAGTGCCATCCGGCACGTATTGTCCGGCATCAATCCGCAGGGTTGCGAGGTGCACAGTTTCAAACACCCCTCTACCCTGGAGTTGGAGCATGACTATCTCTGGCGGCACTATTCCAGGCTGCCCGACCGGGGCAGGATCGGCATTTTCAACCGCTCTCACTACGAGAACGTACTGATCACCAAAGTGCACCCCGAGTTTCTGCTGGCCGAGAACCTGCCGGGTATCCATTCGGTAAAGGACGTAGGTGAAAAATTCTGGAAGGCCCGCTACCGGCAGATCAACAACTTCGAACGCACCATTTCGGAAAACGGCACTACCATCATCAAGTTCTTCCTCCACCTCTCGAAGAAGGAACAAAAGAAGCGTTTCCTGGAGCGGATAGAAAAACCGGAAAAGAACTGGAAATTTTCCGCCGCCGATATCGAAGAACGCGCCTACTGGGACGATTACCAAAAGGCCTACGAAACGGCCATCAGCAAGACATCCACCGAATTTGCCCCCTGGTATGTCATCCCCGCCGACCACAAGTGGTTCAGCCGGATGGCTATCGGCAATATCATCGTCGAAACCCTGAAACGCATGAATATCAAGATGCCGGTGGTTTCTGAGAAGGAAAAAATATTGTTGCAACAGGCCAAAGAAAGGTTGGAGAAGGAGTAATATGATGTCTCAGAACCGGCAGGAAGAAAAAGACCGGCAGCGGGCGGAGAATGACTATCTGATCAACCTCAAGGCCGAGATCGAGGTGCGCAACCTGCACCAGAAGATGAACCTGCTGATGGAAGAGCAGTTCAAAACCCTCCTGGAGATCCAGCGCTATCAGACGAAGCTGCTGGAGGAACTGACGGACAGGCAAAAGTGACTTTTTTCTGTCCTGCCGTCTTTCTGCCGGTTTTGTTACCGGCCAGCCAGGAGCGCAGTAAAAAGGCCCAAAAAATAAAAGCCGGAACGAAAGAAACGCGTTTCCATGTGTTATTATTAATGTTACCTTTCGCAAGCTGGCCAAATTGCCTGATAACCAAAGATGCTCAAGTTTAAAAGTATCACGACAATGCGGACTACTTTATTCCTTTTCCTCCTCGTCCTCGCAAGCGCCTGCCAACAGAAAGAAAGCCCGTCCCCTTCCGGCAATGCCCTGGAGGCCAAAACTTCCGAACTGGCCAAACTGAAAAAACAGCAGGCCAGCCTGGCGAAAAAAATATCGGCCCTGGAGGCGGAGATCGTCCAACTGGACCCCTCGAAGGCCGTGCAGCCTAAGCTGGTCTCCGTTGTGGAGGTCGCGCCGGAAGGCTTCGAAGCCTACATCAACCTGCAGGGCAGGGTGAGTTCGGAAAACATCTCCTATGTAGCGCCACGGAACGGGGTGGGCGGCTATGTAAAAGAAGTGCTCATCGCCGAAGGGCAATACGTCAAAAAAGGGCAGTTGATCCTCAAACTGGACGACCAGGTGCTGCAGCAGTCCATAGCTTCCACCAAAACGCAGCTGGCTTTTGCCCAGGATATTTACGAAAGGACAAAGTCCCTCTGGGATCAGAAGATCGGTTCGGAAGTGCAGTTGCTGAACGCAAAAAACAACGTCGATGGGCTGAAAAACCAGATCGCCGTCCAGGAAGAGCAGCTAAAAACCTATCTGGTTTACGCCGACCAGAGCGGTATTGCGGAAATCGTAAATATCAAGCCGGGCGAGTTGTTCACCGGCATGGGCGCTACCGGCCCGCAGATACAGATCGTTAACAACAATGACCTGACCGTCGAAGTGGATATTCCCGAAAATTATGCAACGGAAGTCAGAGCTGGTACAACGGTGCTGGTGGAAGTCCCCCCCGCAAACCGGTCCTTTAAAACCAGGATCGAGCGCATCAGCCAGTCGGTCAACGCCGCTTCCGTAGGGTTCACCGCCGTATGCCGGATCCCTTCGGCTGCCGGCCTCAAACCCAACATGTCGGCATCCGTAAAGATCCTGAGCCATTCCAGCGCCAAAGCCATCGTCATTCCGGTGAACATCGTACAGTCGGATGACCAGGGAAAGTACGTTTACCTGATGGCCGAAGGCGGAGAACACAAAACAGCAAAAAAAGTAAGGATCACCCTGGGCGAACTCTACGGCGGGCAGATCGAAATACTCAACGGCCTGCAGCCCGGAGACCTGCTGGTCACCAAGGGGTATCAGGACCTTTACGACGGGCAGGTGGTGGAGGATATATGAGAGGGGGAGAGGGGGAGACATAGAGATGGGAGAGAGGGTGAGTGGGTGAGTGGGGCTAACCGGACAAGACACCCGCTGGTTTTCAGAAACCCAGAAACCAGAAACAACGCTCCCGAAAAGCGCCAAATGACAGGTTGAATAGAACGTCATCTGATATACCAAAGACATGCCAGGAGCAAAAAAGATCCCGGAAGTATTCAAGGAATTCAAGCCTACCAGTTGGGCAGTGGACAACCGCACGGCGATGTACCTCATCATCATCATCATCACCGTGTATGGGTTCTTCACTTTTACCTCTTTGCCCAAAGAGCAATTTCCAGACATTGCAGTGCCCACCATTTCGGTGACGACGGTGTATGTGGGCAACTCTCCGCAGGATATTGAGAACCTGGTGACCCGGCCCATTGAAAAGCAGATCAAAGGGATCTCCGGGGTGAAGATCAACAAGGTGAATTCCATTTCGATGACGGACTACAGCAGCATCATCGTAGAATTCGATACTGACGTCACTCCGGAAATTGCCAAACAAAAGGTGAAAGACGCGGTCGATAAAGCCAAGCCCGACCTGCCTTCCAACCTCACCAGCCAGCCGGATGTGGTGGAGTTTGCCTTCAGCGATATCCCAATCATGTTCGTCAACATCAGCGGAGACTATGACGGGCTGAAGCTGAAGCGTTTTGCCGATAAACTAAAGGACCGGTTCGAGGCCCTGCCCGAAGTAAACAAGGCCGAGATCGTGGGCGCGCCGGAAAGGGAGATACAGGTCAACGTTGACCCCATTGCCATGGAAAAAGCAATGGTGAGCTTTACAGACATCGCCAATGCCATTTCCAGCGAAAATATGGATATCAGCGGAGGGCAGCTGGAAATCGGGGATATGGACCGCGCCCTGCGGATCAAGGGGCAGCTGGCCAGCAGCCTGCAGATGGAAAGCCTGGTGGTGAAGACCCCGACCGGAGGAAGTGTCCGCCTTCAGGACATAGCCGAAATAAAGGACACGCTGAAACGCCAGGAAAGCTTTGCCCGGCTGAACGGCAAAAACGTCATCACGCTCAACATCATCAAGCGGTCGGGAGAAAACCTGATCAATTGTGCTGACGAGGTCAAAGCCATCGTAGAGGAAATGAAAGTATCGGAGCTGCCCAAAGACCTGGATGTAGTGGTCACCGGCGATCAAAGCCTGCAGGCGGCCACTTCTTTCACCGAACTGGTGAACACCATCATTATCGGTTTCTTACTGGTGTTGCTGGTGCTGATGTTCTTCATGGGCGTGGCCAATGCCTTCTTCGTGGCCCTGAGCGTTCCATTGAGCGTATTCGTGGCCTTCATCTTTCTGCCGGCAGCCGACCTCATCGTCGGCGGCAACGTCACGCTGAACTTCATCGTCCTCTTTGCCCTGCTCTTCGCCCTGGGCATCATCGTCGATGACGCCATCGTGGTCATTGAAAATACGCACCGCATCTTCGACAACGGCAGGGTGCCCATTGTGAAGGCCGCCAAGATAGCCGCCGGCGAAGTATTCCTTCCGGTGCTGGCGGGCACGGCTACGGTGGTGGCCCCCTTCGTGCCGTTATTGTTCTGGAAAGGCATCATCGGAAAGTTCATGATCTACCTCCCGGTCATCCTGATCTTCACTCTGATGGCTTCTCTGATCGTAGCATTCATCATCAACCCCGTTTTTGCCGTCAGCTTCATGAAGCCGGATGAAAAAGCGCCTCCGGGTAAGCTGGGCATCTTCAAAAAATGGTGGCTTTGGGCTTTATTCCTTACCGGCATCCTGGCCAGGGTAGCCAGCCTCAAAGCCTTCGGAAGCTTCCTGCTGCTGCTGGGCCTGCTCATCGTTCTCAACCGGCTGCTGATCAAGGACATCATCTACGCCTTTCAAACCCGGGCCCTGCCCCGGTTGATGAACGGATACGAAAGCCTCCTGAGATGGCTGTTGAAAGGCTGGCGCCCCCCGTGGGCCTTTTTCCTGGTGTTCATTCTTTTCTTCATTTCACTGTTCGCCCTGGTCATGCGAAACCCGAACCTGCCGTTCTTCCCCAGCGGCCAGCCTAATTATATTTACGTTTATCTGAAAATGCCGATCGGCACAAAAGCCGAAGAGACGGACCGCGTTTTGAGGCAACTGGAGAACCGGACCTACCGGGCCCTGGCCGGCCTGAAGCCCGGCGAGCCCGGTTCCATTGTGGAGAGCATCATTTCCAACGTGGCGGTAAACGCCAACAACCCCATGGACAACAACCGGGGCGTACAATCGAACCTGGGGCGGATACAGGTTTCCTTCGTGGAATTTGCCGAGCGCCCTTATCAGCCCACCCTCCCCTACCTCGACAGCATACGGGCAGCGGTAAAGGGCATTCCCGGCGCTGAGGTCACCGTAGAACAGGAAGCCAAAGGGCCGCCGACTGAGCCCCCCGTCAACATCGAAGTGGCCGGCGATGACTTCGACGCCATCTCCAGAGTGGCCAAAGACTTATACAACTACCTGGATACCAGCCGGGTGGATGGAATCGAAAACCTCGCCCTGGACATCGACCTGAACAACCCGGAAATTGCCATTACCGTGGATAAGGAAAGAGCGGCCATCGAAGGGATCAGCACCGCCCAGGTAGGAGACGCCATACGCACCGCCCTGTTCGGCAAGGAGGCCAGCACCCTGAAGGACGGGGAGGACGAATACGACATCATGGTCCGGTACGATGAGCAACACCGGAACGACCTGCAAAGCCTGCTGAACATGCGGATCACCTTCCGGGATTTCAATACGGGCCAGATCCGGCAGGTGCCCGTCAGTTCAGTAGCCAGGTTCGACTTTACGAGCACCGCCGGCATGATCAAAAGAAAGAATATAAAGAGGACCATACAGCTGCAGTCTGCGGTTACCGACCTTACCGCCGTTGCCAGGATCAACCAGGAACTGGCGCGCAAAATATCCCAGTTCAGGTCGGCCTATCCGATTCCGGAAGGGGTCACCATCACCCAGACCGGCGAAAGCGAACAGCAGCGGGAGACCAACGCCTTCCTGGGCAGGGCCCTGCTGATCGCTACCGGGCTCATTTTCCTGATCCTGGCCCTGCAGTTCAACTCCCTGAGCAAGCCTTTCCTGATCGTAACGGAAATTTTCTTTTCGGTGATCGGCGTCTTCCTGGGCTTTGCCTTCACGGGCATGACCATGCCTACCGTTATGGTCCTGGTGGGCATCATCGGCCTGGCGGGCATCGTCATCAAGAACGGCATCCTGCTGGTTGAATTTACCGAAGAGCTCCGGAAGCGTGGGTTAAGGATAAGAGAAGCGGCCATCGAGGCCGGTAAGGTGCGGATCATTCCCGTGCTGCTCACCGCCGTGTCCACCGTATTGGGGCTGGTGCCCCTGGCCATCGGCTTCAACATCAATTTCGAGACCCTCCTATCCAACTTCGACCCCCAGATCTGGATCGGCGGAGACAGCGTCGTTTTCTGGGGGCCGCTGGCATGGACCATCATCTTTGGCCTGATCTTCTCTTTCTTCCTCACCCTGCTGATGATACCGAGCATGTACCTCATTGCCGAGCGGCTGAAACGGCCGATGGAGAAGTTCTACGGCACCCGTTTTGTCGCCCTTCTGGGCTTCCTGGGGCCGTTATTCTTCCTTTTCGTCGGCTTCATGTACCTGGTAAGATGGCTTACTGGAAGGAAGGTGTGGAATGGGACTTATCCACAGGAGACAGGGCGGCTAAAACAAGAATAACCTGGAGGCATTGCATCAGGCGAGGAAGAAACTGAAGCAGGAATAATCCCCGTTGCCGTCGGCCTCAGATCACTCCCGCCAGCCCGGTCCAGCCGGTTTGGTGAGAAGCTCCGAGGCCCCGGCCCGTTTCGCCGTGAAAATATTCGTAGAATAACAGATGGCTTTCGTATTCCCGTTCCTGGAACAAGGGCTCTCCACCGTGAGACGGGCGGCCGCCTTCGGCATTTTTCTCAAAAACGGACAACAGGCGGAAGGCAATTTCCCCTGCTGCTTCGCCAAAGGTAACCTGTTGCCCGGAACCTGTGGGGAACTCTGTGGTTATTGTATCACCGTAATAGTCCTGGTAGGTTTGTAAAGCGTGGATGAGCAGGTAATTCATGGGGAACCAAACCGGGCCCCTCCAGTTGGAGTTGCCGCCGAAAGCGCCGGTCTCCCCTTCTCCCGGTTCGTAGTGGAGGCCAAACCTGATTCCATTCACCTGGACTTCCACGGGTTCACTGGCATGGCGTTTCGACACGGAACGCACGCCGTAGGGGCTCAGGAATTCGGATTCATCGAACAAGGCCCGGAGCAGAAGCTGCAGGCGGCCGGGAGGAACGAGCGACAGCAGAATATCGCCGTCTTCGTCCGCCTGCTCAAAGACGATGTACTCGTGGCGCTGCTTTCGTTCCTGGTGAAAATGGCGCATGCGGGCCGCAAAACCGGGCACACTGTCCAGTTGTCCTTTTTCCAGGATCGTCACTCCGAACAAAGTACTCAGGCCTACCAGCGAGCGCACCCGCAGGGGCAACCTTTTATCCCCACAGCGCAGGTGGTCGTAGAAAAAGCCTTCCTCCTCATCCCAGAGTTCATCGCCAAGCGCATTGAGGGCGGTGGCGATTCGGACGAAATGTTCAAAGAAAGTGGTGGCCATATCTTCAAAAGAAGGGTCTTCAGCGGCCAGAGTGAGGGCAATTTCGAGCATGTGGAGGCTGTAAAAGGCCATCCAGGCCGTGCCGTCCGCCTGCTCCAGGGTGCACCCGGCGGGAATTCCCGCGTCCCGGTCGAACAAAGCGATGTTATCCAGGCCAAGGAAGCCGCCTTCGTAGATGTTATTCCCGTTTTTGTCCTGCCGGTTGGCCCACCATGTGAAATTGAGGAGGAGTTTTTCAAAAACTTTTTTCAGGAAAACCAGGTCGCCCTGCCCGGCCATTTTTTTCTCCAGGTTGAAAACCTCCAGTGCCGCCCAGGCGTGGAGCGGAGGATTCACATTATCGAAAGACCATTCATACCCGGGGATTTTCCCGCTGGGATGGAGGTACCAGTCCCGAAGCAGCAGCAACAGTTGCTCTTTGGCGAATTCGGGGTCGAGCGCCGCCAGCGGAATGCACTGGAAGGCCAGGTCCCAGGCGGCAAACCAGGGATATTCCCACTTGTCGGGCATGGAAATAATGTCGGCGGCATTCAGGTGGCGCCAATCGGTATTTCTGGAAAAGCGGTGGCCATCGGGCGGGGGCGGCTGGCCGGGGTCGCCATCGAGCCAGGTGGCTACGTCATAGTAGTAAAATTGCTTGGTCCAGAGCAGGCCGGCAAAAGCCTGCCGACGGATCAGCTCGCAGTCTTTCCCCAGCAAAGGGCAAACCGCGGGCACAGGCAGGTTGGCGTAAAACTCATCTGCTTCCTTTTTCCTGTCCCGAAAAAGGGCGTCGAAGGATTCCGGCGCCAGCGGATCGGCCAGTTCCTTCGAAACCAGCCGAAGTTTTAGGGTAGCCGATTCTCCGGGGGAAAGGCTGAAATGATAAACCGGGGCGCATTTCGTCCCTTCTGCCTTGTGAGCCAAAAAACCGGGATCCTGATCACAAATAGCCCGGTGAAAGGCATCTTTTACGAAAGGCGTTTCATTCTCCACGCCGAACAGCCGTTCCGTATTCGTTTCATTTTCGGTAAAAAACAGGCGCTCCTCTCCTTCGAAATAAAGCCGCCAGCCGCCCATCGCCGGGTGCTGCGCCACTACCCCACCGGCTGCGTGCCGAATGTTGGGGCGCGGCTCTCCCTCCGCCCAGGTGTTTCGGAACCAAAGGGTTGGCAAAAGCCAGAGCGGTTGCGCCTCCCGGCTGTGATTGGTGGCGGTAATGCGAATGCAAAGGTCGTCTGCATCCGCCTTGGCATATTCGGTAAGAATGTCAAACCAGCCCTGTTCACGGAAAACCGCCGTATCCGTCAGTTCGTACTCCGGTTGAAGGCGGCCGCGCCGCCGGTTTTCGTTCAGCAACTGACTGTAGGGGAATTCACCGCAGGGATAAAGGTAGCAGTGCTGCATAAAAGCGTGGGTAGGCGTATTATCGAGGTAGAAATAGAGCTCTTTCACATCCTCGCCGTGGTTGCCCTCCTCATTTGTCAGGCCAAAGAGGCGCTCTTTGAGGATGGGGTCTTTCCCATTCCATAAGGACAAGGCAAAACACAATCGCTGCTCCTCATCGCTGATGCCGGCGATGCCGTCCTCCCCCCAGCGGAAGGCTCGGGAACGCGCCTGGTCGTGCGTGAAATAGTTCCAGGCATCGCCGTCATTGGAGTAGTCTTCCCGCACTGTTCCCCATTGGCGCTCGGAAAGGTAAGGGCCCAGAAACAGCCAGTTCTTCTTACCGGCATAGTGCTCCGCAAGGCGTTGTTGTTCTATTGTTTTCATGTGCTGTAGAATAAAATTCCGGCGAGGGGGTAGCCTCAACGCCAATGCTCTAAATAATCAGCCGCACTCCGCCCAACTCTTCTATGCGATAGGGGAAATGGTCGCCCGGAGAGCCGATAAACATGAAGTTGATCGGTATTTTCCATTTTCTGGAAAGCGATTTGATGAGCTCCGGGCCGAATTCACCCTCCATGGAAATGAATTCGATATCGATCTCCGGGTATTCCCGGTCCAGAACTTCGATGTCACTGGCTAATCGGGGCGGAAGGGTTTCGCCATTTTCCAGGATGGTGACGATCTTCAGTTTGCGGGTGTGCTCGTTTTTGCTGATGTAAAGCATAGCCTTGTTCAGGATGGCCACATTATCCTCGTTGGTGAAGAAAACAAATTCCTGGGCATTGATCTCATTGATAAGGTTGAGTATCCGGCGGTTCAGTTTTTTGATGAACCGCTGAACGGGTTCGAACAAATACCTGATCAATTTCAATATGGCCCACAGCAGCTTGGTCCGGTTGAGCATAATGCTGACCAACAGGAATGTGGGGATGAAATACTCCAGAAAGACCCCCAGGTAAGGCGGGTTCAGGATTGCATTGCCCACCAGGGCGGTAATAACGGCCCCAATGGCCAGGAAGATCGCTAAAGGCGAGGCCCTCTCCGGGCGCGGCAACTTGGCCCGCCGTACTTTCAGCAAAATGTTCCCGATGCCGAATAAAGCCATGACCGCCAGGAAAGAGATGGTGTAAACGCCTGCCAGAGCCCCCAGTTCTCCTCTTGTAATAAACAATATGGATGTACCCAGAAGAAAAAACAAAATGATGATCCGGTAGGCTGATCCCCGCCGGTTCTTCTTGAGCAGGAAATTGGGCAGGATGCGGTCGAGGGTCATCCGTTCCAGCAGGCCGCCGACGCCGACGTAACTGGTCAGCACCGCACCGCTCAATACCAGAGCAGCGTCTATCGAGATGAGGGTCGAAACCCAGCTGCCGCCTGCCTTGAAACCCATAAAAGCCAGTAAGGCTTCCTCGTTGGCGTGCACCTCGGAAATGGGCACAATGGCCAGGGCCAGGAAAGCCATGAGCGGATTAAAAACACTGACCACGATCCACATATTGCGAAGGGTCTTCGGGAAAATGCCTTCCGCCTGCTCTTCCACGAAGTTGGCCGAACTCTCAAAGCCGGAAATGCCCAGCATCGCAGCTGAAAAGCCGAAGAAAAGGGCCATCCGGATGCCTCCTTTTACCGGCAGTTGATAATTTTCAAACAAAACACCTAACCCATTCCTGAAAACGAAAAACCCGCAAATGAGCGCCAGCAGCGTAAGGGAAAAAAGATGAAACAGGAAAATGCCGATCGCCACTTTAGACGACTCGCCAATGCCCAGTATCGTGATGCCCATGAACAGGGCCAGCAGAATGACTGTGGCAATAATGACGGGCATGTCATGCCAGATACTGTGTACGTAGTGCATTGCCTCGCTTGCCGAGATCACCGCTGTGGCCATATAGGACAGCAAGGTCAGTGTGGCGGCCAGTGAGGCGGTGGCTTTGCTCGTTGTGTTCAGTAAGGCGTTGTAGGCGCCTCCGTTGAGCGGCAGCGCTCCGACCACCTCCCCGTAAATGCGGCGGAATAAGTACAGCACTCCCGCCACGATCAGCAGAGAAAGCCAGGCGTACTGGCCGGCATAAATAATGGCAAGCGCCGATACATACAGGCAGGAAGAACTGATGTCGTTTCCACAAATGGCGGTTGCTGCAAGCTCATTGAGTTTTTTCGTCTGGCTCATTTATTTCGTTTGGCGAGTATGGATACAGTATCACGGTAATTCCTCCCATGTCCACCGGAAAGACAAGAAGGTGTAAAAAAGTCACACCAAAGCCGATAGGCCAGGCAAAAAAGTGTGACCTTCTCAGAAGTCCTGGTCTTGTCATCAAAAAAGCAAAAGCCATGCTACGCATTCATCTCTCCAGGCCCAGGTCCCGCAAATCGGAAGCCGTAAAATCCCAGGCCGACAAATATGCCATTCGTTACGGATTGATCACTGCTGTACTGATCGTCGTTTATAACCTGGTCATTGAAATTCTCGGCGAGGGTGGTTTCGAACTGGCGCACATTGCCATATTTGCCATTCTTTTCATCATGATCGGCTTCGGCATGCACAAGTCCCGGAAATGGATCCGCACAGAACACGCTATGGATGACCGAATGCTGTTCGGCCTGGTTTTGTCCATCGCTACTGCCCTGGGTGTTATCGCCCTGAATGGGCTGCTCGTCATCATTGATTATCACCTGCTCGTCAGTGAGACTTTTGTGTCCATCAAAGACGGATGGAAATTCGCGGTAAACTCCATGGCCTTGTTCTGGAGCTGCCTGATCTTCGGTTTCCTGAGCGCCTTCATTTTTTCCGAGATCTATACCAAACGATGACTTTGCGTAGAAAGGGGAGATTTGGTGAGGGGGAGACTTGGAGAGGGGGAGTTGGAAACCCAGAAACCATGGGACTGTTCATAGTTTCTGGTTTCTGAGTTCCTCATTGCCCTGGAAACCAGCGGGTTAGCGTAAGGCAGACACACTTATTTGAACTATCCCATTGGTTATCTTTCATCCTCTTCTCTCAATTCATCAACATACTCTTGAGCATCCATTTCCCAGACACCTTCTCCAATCCCCATATACTCTTCCAATATGGTTTCGATCTTCTTCTTCCGGTCTAACCGCATGAGGATCTCCTTCAAAATCACTTCCAATTCATCAGGATTAAGGTGGTTAATCTCTTCTATAATGGTCTGTATCCTAGTCATTTCTATAGTTTTTCTCGTCAAAACCCATCAAGCCTATCCAAATATACATTTTTATCTCTTTATATGTTCCCTGGCATACTGGCATTATTTCCCAATTTGGATGTGCATCATTACTTTATTTTTTGTCTTTTTACCGCCCGGGCTTGCACCTAATAATCTCATATCCGTCAACATACAATTCGGTAAAGTACTTCTTGAGTGGAGCAGAATATTTTGGGTGTTTCTCTATCAGATAAATGAATGGGGCTGTATCAATGAAAATCTTCATTTTGGTTTTTCCTATTTGTGAGATACCAATTTACTTTTCTGAATTCATGGTTTGGGCTAGAAACTATGAACACTCCCATGGGGAACCCTGATACACTGCTCCCTCTCACCCCCCCTTCATTTTCACTTTCCTTCCCGGCAGCTGGCTCCAAACTCCCGTATTTTCCGGCAGGCCGTTGGGAGTGATGAGCCACATCACCGGATAGCGGCTTTCTACGCGGGGTGCCGGTGCATAACCGTCCGTAAAGTAAATGACCCCATCCGGATGGTAGTGGCGGTTGGCAAATTCCAGAGGGGCGTTAAATTCCGTTCCGCCGCGGCCCATAACGAATTCAGGCGCATGGCCCCGGTAGGGATACTGCCGTTTGATGGCCGTATCGCATTCGACTACCAGTACCTCAGCGCCATGCCTCCAGATCTGATAGATCTCGCTGAAGAACCGCTGCACCTCCTCGTCGCTGACGCTGCCCGAAGTATCCACGGCCACCAGCAGGCGTTGTTTGCGGCGGATCTTGATGCCCGGCGTTGTGCCGTAGCGCTTGGAGGGGCGGCGGATGGTGTTTTTCAGGAAGGTGCGGTTGCTGCTGCTGGCGAACAGCCGCAGGGCCCGCCGCCAGTCAAGAGAGGGTTTATGGCGCTCTTCAATGGCTCTCAGAAGAGATTTCAGCTCACCGGGCAGGGTTCCTACCTCGCGCTCCCCTACCCGCTGGGAAACAGTATGCAGGATAGACTCCAGAGACTGCTCCAGGTTGCTGCGCTCTGCGGCGGAAAGGCCGGCCATCTGGCGGTGCCAGTCCTCATGGCGTTTCAGCCATTCATGCTCTCCATTGAGCAGGTCCTCCAACCGGCGGGCGGAGGGGCTGCCGGGCCCGCTCCCCTCCCCCGTTGAGCTTTCTCTGTTGTTCTTGCGGTGTTCTTCCAGGAGCCGTTTGTAGTAATAGCCGACATCCTGCCCTGGCTCCATGTTAAAATCCCGGAACTGATCCAGTAATATCGCCCCTTCCGGAAGCTTGTCGTGCTCCACGTACTGATTCACCACAATGTCCGCCGCAATATTGAAGACCTGCTTATGCGCAAACTTGTCCACCATCAGAATATGCCTGAGGGCCACATGGAGGATCTCGTGTTTGATAACCCCGTACCGGTACCGCGCTTCCGTCAGCTCCTGATCCCAGAACGATCCGTTGATGGACAGCTGCACCGCGCCGGGCCCGGCCAGCCGCACCCCCAGCGTCGGCACCTGAGGGTTCACCTCCTTGACCAGCCCCGTCAGGAAATGCCCGAAGAAGGGCTCCTTGAGCAGCAGCTCGATGGTGACGCTGGTGACCTCCCGCAATATGCGCTCTGTGGACATGGATGCTTGTTTTAGGAAATGGAAAGATAGGGAAATTTTGGGATGGCTTTATATCACAGGGTTATGAAAAAGCCCCTTGGGAGAATAGCACACCGATCCATCAGGATCGGTTAGGATC
>JACJYA010000024.1 GCA_020636315.1 Lewinellaceae bacterium | reverse complement strand
ACTTTTTCAGGTAATTCTGCTGGCTTCCGGGGTGGGGGGATGCACAACGATTTTGCCGTTACTACTCAGGTGGTAAACTGCACTTTCTCTGGCAATTCGGCCTTCGAGGGTGGTGGAATGTATAACGATGCTGTCGCCTCCCCCACCGTGGCCAATTGCATTTTTTGGGGCAACGGCACCGAGCTTGCCAAAAGCACCAATACCCCTGCCCCTTCTGTCACCTATTCTATCGTACAACAGGCAAGCGGTGTCTATCCCGGCATGGGGAATCTCAACATTGACCCACTCTTTGTCAGCGCCACCGACCTGCACCTGCAAGCCTGCTCCCCCGCCATCGACGCCGGTACAGCCGCCGGGGCCCCCGCCAACGACCTGGACGGCAACGCCCGCCCCTTCGACGCCGCTCCCAACGTGGCCGGCAATATCGACATCGGGGCGTACGAGTACCAGGGCTTAACTACCGCGCCGGTTGCCTCGTGCCAGAACATCACGGTACAACTCGGCGTGAACAATACCGTCACCGTCCTCGCCTCCCAGATTGACGACGGCAGTACGGGCTGCGGCTTGCTCAGCTTCCTGATCGACGGGCAGGCGTCGCTGGCCTTCGACTGCGACGGCCTGGGCCCGCAAATGGCCACTCTTACCGTAACCGATGCTTTCGACAACCAGGCTACCTGCAACGCCACCATCACCGTGGCCGATGACGACAACCCCTGCTGCGCCGCGCCGGCTGCGGCCTGCAAGCCCTTCACGGCGGTGCTCGCCGGCGGTTCGGTTACGCTCACCGCAGGCGATGTGGACGGCGGCAGCACCTACGAGTGCGGCCTGCAGAGCATGACGGTGTCGCCCAATACCTTCACCTGCGCCGACGCCGGCCCGCAAACGGTAACCCTGACGGTGACGGACATCAACAACGAGAGCAGCGCCTGCAACGCCCAGGTGATGGTGAAAGACGAAACGCCACCGGTAGCCAGGTGCAAGAATATTACCATCGAGCTGAATGCCAACGGCCAGGCTAGCATCACCGCCGTCCAGGTGAACAACGGCAGCACCGACAACTGCGGCCTGCTCGGCCTGAGCCTGAACCGGACGAGCTTTGGCTGCGCCGATGTCGGTATGCGCAATGTGCTGCTGACCGCCACCGACGCCGCCGGGAACAGCCATAGCTGTGTCTCCACGGTGATCGTCCAGGATAATACCGATCCGGAGGCTCTCTGCCAGAACACCACCATACAGCTCGACGCCGGCGGTTCGGCTTCGCTCACCGCAGGCGAGGTGGACGGCGGTTCCAACGACGCCTGCGGAATCGGCGCCCGTACGCTCAGCCGCACGGCCTTCACCTGCGATGACCTGCTGGGCCCCAGAGTGGTCACCCTCACCATCACCGATGTCAACAACAATTCGGCTGACTGCACGGCAAACGTCTGGGTGCGCGACGACATCTTCGGCGCCTGCCCGGACCCCTGCCCCAACGACCCCGATGACGACATCGACGGCGACGGCATTTGCGGGGATGTCGATAACTGCCCGGCCGACTTCAACCCCAACCAGGCCGACCTCGACCAGGATGGCCTGGGCGCTGCCTGCGACCCCAGCATCTGCATCAACACGGCAGTGGATATTCTGAATGCCTACATCGAAGGGCTGGGCCTCAGTTCCGGCCAGGAAAGGGTGGTCACGAGAAGGCTGGATCTGGCGGCCAGGAGGTTCTGTAGCGATTATCCCCTCAGTTATGTCATCAGCACCCTGAACAGCGTTGTCGAGTATGTGGATTATCAGAGCGGAAGCGATATTCCGCCGGGCCCTGCCGCTTACATCACCGGCCAGGTGAACGCCCTGATCGATGCGTTGAATGCCGGGGTGGTAAATTGTTGTTCGGGTTCCAACGCCCGGCCCGCCAACCCGGGCCATGGAGTTGCGACAGACGGCCAGCAACTGGCGGCAAGCCCCAACCCGTTCAGCGAGGAGGTGTACATTCGTTTCTATCTACCCGAAGCCGGGCCGGCGGCGCTGGAAGTGTTCAACCTTGATGGACAACGGGTAAAAACGTTGCTTTCCAGGGATATGGAAGCCGGTGGCTATGAGCACAGCTGGGATGGCGCCGATAACCGGGGGCAGGAATTGAGCCCGGGCATCTATTTGTTGCAATTGCGTACGGGTAGAAGGACAATTACCAGGAAGTTGGTTCTGGTTCGGTAGCGTTAAAAAGGAAAACTCAGAAGGAAGGCGCTTCCAAAGCGCCTTCCTTCTGATACTGTTATAGTATGCATCAGAATTTTACGATCTTTTCCGCCGCCAGCCTTTGGCCCTCCAGGCTGATGATCTCCATAATATAAAAGCCTGGGGCTACTCGTTGGGTGTTCAGGACGGCCCTGCCGGAAGCCATGTTCAGCCTGGCCTCCAGGGCGGCCCCGCCTTCTGCACTCAACAGCCGGACAGTGATGGGGCCATCGTATCCGGATTCCAGGATCAGTTCTTCCTGTGCCGGATTGGGGAAAAACTTCCAGTTGTAGCGCTGTGGTGCGTTGGTTGCCACCAGCCCTTCATCGATCATGCCGTTGCAGTTGTTGTCCAGGTTGTCCAGCACTTCTTCTGCATCCGGGTTGATGGTGGAATCTCCGTCATTGCAGTCTGCGTCGTTGGTTACAAACCCTTCCGGGGGAGCAGCCAGGCAGGTGTCCAGCCCGATGGCCCCATCGCCGAAGCCGTCGCCATCTGCATCCAGAAAATAACTGTAAGCCTCCAGCTCATCATCGACCATCCCATTGCAGTCGTTGTCGATGCCGTCGCAGACTTCGGTGGCGCCGGGGTTGAGAGCAGCGTCTCCGTCGGAGCAGTCGAGATCGTTATCGGTGTAGCCTTCCGGGGGGCTGGCCAGGCAGGTGTCGATGCTGAAAGCGGCATCGCCGAAGGAGTCGCCGTCGGCATCCAGGAAGTAGGTGTAAACGGTAATGCCGTCATCGGTCATTCCGTTGCAGTCGTTATCGATGCCGTCGCAGATTTCGATAGCGTCGGGGTTGAGGGCGGAGTCTGTGTCGGAGCAGTCGAGGCCGTTATCGACGTAGCCCTCGGGGGGGCTGGCCAGGCAGGTGTCGATGCTGAAGGCGGCATCGCCGAAGGAGTCGCCGTCGGCATCCAGGAAGTAGGTGTAAACGGTAATACCGTCATCGACCATGCCGTTGCAGTCGTTATCGATGCCGTCGCAGATTTCGGTGGCCTCCGGGTGGATGGCGGCATTGTTGTCGTCACAGTCTTCATAGCTGTAGAATCCGTCCCCATCCTGGTCGCGGTAAAAATACTTTTCGGCATAGTGGAAGGCCTCGATGCCGATCTGCTCGCCGATGATGCGGCCGGGAATGTCATCTGCCGGTGGGTGAATACCGCCCCAGATGCGGGAAAGGCTGCATTGGTCGGATGCATCGCGGTAAGTGGCCCACTGCAGGATGAGGTCTGTACTGGGGCCCTCCTCAAAGACCAGGAATTCGTTTTGTGGAGCATGAAATTCTCCCATGCCGCCCGGGAAGAAGGGGTCGCCGGTCAGCAGGGTCAACACCTCGGCTCCGGCGCGCGAGAAGGTGGAATGGCCGGAGACGTAGCCGGCAAAAGGAGGCGTGACAAATGAAGGCCGCTGATAGGGCCACCAGTTTTCCGCCCGTATCCAGCCAACGCCGGCATCGTCGGTGCCGGGGTCGTTGATGTAATCGGGGCCGCGCCAGGCATACAGCTTGATCTTGTTGACGTGTTGGTTGTTGGCGCCGCGGAGGCTGACGGGGTCGTCCGGGGTGACCAGTTCTACATAACCCGGCACCAACGGAATGCCCGCCGGATGGAAATTGGGAAGGTTGGGATCGGAGCTTTGTCCATTATCCGCCATATAACGAATGGCGGAAATTGGGCGGATATAATCGTACCATCCTTTAATGCCCCAGGCGGAGACGGCGGCGTCGTGAACGGCTCCACCCAGTGTAAGATAGGCTTTGACATCCCACTCCAGGTCGTCCAGCACCGGCCCTACGCCATGGTATTGTTTTACGAGTGCCGGGTGGTCATTGACGTAGTTGAGAATGGTGAACCAGTGTCCGGGGGGTGTTTCCGAATCGGGCCCGTCGGCCCAGAATTCCGCCAGGACGCGGGCGTAATCCCCTCTGGGAACGACCTGTGGCTCATAAGGCTGGCCGGTATAGGGGTTGACGGGGTGGCCGGTGCTGGGGTCCCCGCCTTCAAGCTGGTCATAGAAAACCTGATATTCTTCGAAGGTATGAGGAAACTCTCCCTGAAAATTGCCAATGGAACCGGGAGAAATGTCCCACATCACGCCATCATTGGGGTCGAGGTGAGAGGACCAGATGGCCACCAGAAGGAAGTTCCACTTGTAGGCGTCGGAAGTGCCGCCACCATCGATCTCATCGATCTGGGGTGGCATACCGGGGTCGTGATAAACCCAGTAGGGGTTGCCTCCCCGGTAGTTGATCGTCAGTTCTTCGGGCTGGAGCGAAAAAGGTATGACCTTGCCCCATTCCGGGCTGAGGAATGTCGGCGTGCTCAGCGGGATCACATTGCCGCTCTGGTCGATGAACACATCGAGCGTGAGTGGCTGCCACCGGTTGGGTTTCAGGAGGTTGGGGTTGCCGGGCGCTACCGGTGCCAGGGGCGGGTTGGCGGAGATGTAATATTCATTCTCGTAGCCGTTTTGCTCATTGGAGCCGTCCTGCAGCCCGAATTCGATCAGCTTTTCGGCAATATAATTGCCCAGGGCAGCCGGAGAGCCGGAGGAGTAATCGGTGGAAGTAAAGGCCGCATCATACCCCAGTTGGCTGAAAAGGTCGTTAAATTCCGCCATTACAATGGCCGCTCCGGGAGAATTCTGAAAGCGATGGTTCAGCAGGCGGTAAGCCGCGTAGCTGATCGCTTCTTCGCGGGCAGCCTGCACATCCGACGGGGCGCTGATGCCGTCGAAAGGGCAGGTGAAGCCGCTTATAGTCTTGCCCAGGAAGTAGGTTTCTGCTTCTTCATCGTAAACGGCCCAGGCATCGTACATGGCGATGGAGGTATGGAAGAGGTTGCGGGCGTGGACGGTGGGCCGGGCATAATCGTTCCGGATGCCGTCCAGCAGAACTTCATTCCATTGCCGGGCGACGGAGTGCTGGGCAGTGGCCGGCGAAAAACCGGTGATCATGAGGGCTATTCCCAGCAGGAGGCCCATTCGCATGGTAAATTTTTGCATGAGGGTGATGGGATTATTGTATTAGAAAAAAGCTAAGGTAAGGAATTGAGGCGGGTTGGTGGGTTTTTTAACGCCGCGTTTGTCCGGAAGGAGGAAATCCTAAGGGAAAAAGGGCGTATTTGGAATTTTACTCCCCCCCGAAACTATTCTCCCAGAGCTGTCATTCCACAAACAGGTCATCGAGGCCCAGTACCTGATCGGCCAATCCCAAACTGTGTTTATTTGGTTTTAAACCGAAGGTGGTGATCAGGGTTAGCATAATATGTTTTCGGGTATGGGTTGTTTCCTGAAAGACGCGAAACCCAACGCTTTTTTTATCTGCGGTATATGTTTCAGGCAGATGTTTTCGAAGGCATAACCGCTCCAGGCCTTGTATTCCTGTGTTTGGCTGAGATGCTGCCAGGTTTGGTTTCCCTCGTGGGGTTTGTCTTCCATGAATTGGAGGTAGAACAGTGAATATTCCGGCTGTTTAAATAGGCTTCTGTTTCGCATAAATTGAAAGGATACAAAAAGATCCGCCTGGTGATGCGGTTATGCAGCCCGCCCCGGTTGTTCACTACTTTTTCTATCATCCAGGAAGCCGCTGAGCCACAGATCACTACCACAATGTTTTTATTCACCGCCCAACTGTTCCAGAAGAATCCTAATCCGGTTAAAAAAACCGACTTTTTTGGATGCCAATGAGCGGAAGCGGATAAAATCTCCTGCTCTCTACCCCCTATCTCACCCTCACCTCCTTCTCCAGCCCCTCCAGCGTCTCCTTGATCTGTTCCTTCACCCGGTTGTGGTGGAGGACGATGGGCGGCACCGCTCTGGCCTCGCAGTCGGAGATGCCGCAGCGCTCGCAGGTGGTATGAACGTCTTTGACGGGCAGGTTGGGGCCGGCCAGGAAGCGGAACAACTGCCGGAGCTTGTCATTGACCAGCAGCCCGATGGTGACGCTGGTGCTGTTCTGGCTGTCGTTATGGCCTGCTTTGGCGATGCTGATGCAGAAGTAGGCGTTGGGGGTGCTCCAGTAGCGGGAGACCTGGGCGCCGGCAATGGGCTCTTCCTGGTTGCCGATGCCCTGCAGGGCCCTCAGCCGGCGGATGCTGTTGATGGAGATCCAGCGGCGGCAGTAGTGCTCGTCCAACTGGTTAGCGTGGGGGTTGTGCAGTTGGGAAAGGTGCATCTCCTTGGTCATTTCAAACTTTTTCAGGTCGGGGCCGGTAAAGAAGCGCAGAAAGAAGAGGTCGTTGATGCCGAAGTGGCGCGGCAGGATGTTGGCCAGGCGCTGGATCAGCATTTCCGGGGTGACGTCGTACTTGTCCAGCAGTTCCAGGAACTGCCCCTCTTCCCAGCTTTTCCAGGCGGCCATGGCCTCTATGTCCTTTACCATCTCCAGCTCGTCCATCAGCAGAGCCACCGAGAAGTAAGAAGCGTTGAAATTATTAAGCAGTTTATCAAAAGAATCGACATCCGCCATGCGCGTTTCGTAAGGGCGTTCTTTCAGCTTCAGGTACTGGAAGCCCAGTTCCTTGGCCAGCAGGAAGTTTTCCTGGGCGCTGGACAGCCCCGTGTTGAGAAACAGCACCTGCCGGCCCGGAGAGTAGAAGGAGCGCACTTCCTTCAGTGCGGGTTGCGCGCCCAGGTACTCCCGGTCAACGCTGATCTGAAAATTGCGAGCCAGCAGCTTCTCCAGTTGGGCTGGGGTGAAAGGCGGCCGCTGGGGCAATTTCTGCTCTTCTTTGAAGCGGCGGACGGCCTTTTCCAGTTCGTCAAAGTAGTTGTCGTGCAGGTCCTGATAGGAACGCAGGGCCGCTTTGTAGAAATCCTCCCCCTGCAGGTGGTAATTCCGGACGATCTTGATCACCGTACTGATAAAGGCATTGACCTTGTCGGGAGCTGCCGAGAGCAATTCCACCAGCTTGGGCATATTGATGCCGAACAGTTCCAGGGGGAATATCTTCAGAAAATCGGAGTGCAGCAGGTCGATGATGGGCTTCAGGCGTTTGTCGGCATCGAGGGAAACCAAAGCGTTGTAATCGGTATTTAACGCTCTGGCCAGCGTGAGGATCTTATCCGCTTTTGGATATTTTTTGCCCTTCTCAATATTGTGCAGGTAGGAAAGGGCCAGCCCGGTCTTGTCCGACAACTGCTGGTAGGAAAGGCCCTGCTGCTGGCGCAGGTAATGCACCTTAAGGCCGAAGATGAGTTTGACTGTATCGAGTTCTCTCATAGCGCGAATTTAATATATTTAAAATTAAAAAAAATCTGTTAGAGAAATTTTCTCTAATGGAGAAAACGCTTACTTTTGTGTAGGCTTTTGCTTTTTTCTTCATAAAAAGCAAGGCGTTTTTAAGAGTAAAGCCCTGATAATCACGTAAAACCAAATTCCTAATCCATTTTTCCCTGCTCGCTTGTGCCCGCAGGTTGAGATTTATTTTTTTACGCCAGATAAGGCGGAAGGCGCTTCTGAAGAGCCTTCCGCCTGACGCCACGATAAATTTTCAACCTTCAGCGCTACAGAGCCGGGAATTTCCATCCAGGGCGTTTTATTACCATTCATTGCGAATCCGTGGGCCGGCCATGCAATCGGCGCCACGGCCATTTTTTTAACCGGCAAAAAACATTTATTCCGATGGAGAGATTTGAGATCAAGAATCCGGCGGCCGATCTTGGGAAACTCGGCATTCTGCGGGTGAGAAACGCTTACTGGAACCTCAGCCCGGAGGCCCTGATGGAAGAAACCGTAAAACGAGAGCAGGGCGTACTATCCAATACGGGCGCGCTGGCAATTCAGACCGGTGAGTTCACGGGCCGTTCCCCCATGGACCGCTTTATCGTCATGGACGAAAATACCGCCGAAACGGTTGATTGGGGCCCCATCAACAAACCCATCGATCCCAGGTATTTCCATCAGCTCTACCAAAAGATCACTTCCTACTTTCAGGGGAAAGATGTTTTCGTCCGCGACGCTTTCGCCTGTGCCGACGAAAATTACCGCTTGAACATCCGCCTGGTGAGCGAATTTCCCTGGAGCAACCTCTTCGCCTACAACATGTTCCTGCGCCCCGATGAAGAGGAACTGCTGAATTTCGAGCCGGACTGGTCCATTCTCTGTGCTCCCGGCTTCCACGCTTATTCTGGTGAAGACAATACCCGGCAGCACAACTTCGCCATCATCAATTTTACTAAAAAACAGATCATCATAGGCGGCACCGGCTACACAGGTGAGATCAAGAAGGGCATCTTTTCGGTGCTCAACTACGTCCTGCCCAAAGAAAGGGGCGTGCTGTCCATGCACTGTTCGGCCAATGTCGGCCAGGACGGCGATACGGCCATCTTCTTCGGCCTGTCGGGCACCGGCAAGACGACCCTCTCCGCCGACCCCGCCCGGCCCCTGATCGGCGACGACGAGCACGGCTGGTCCGATGAAGGCATTTTCAACTTCGAAGGCGGCTGCTACGCCAAGACCATCGGCCTGACGGAAGAGAAGGAACCGCAGATCTACCGCGCCATCAAACACGGCGCCATCCTGGAGAACATCCACTTCTTCGAAGGCACCCGCATTCCCAATTACGACAGCGACGCCATCACGGAGAACACCCGCGTTTCCTATCCCATTCACCACATCGACAATGCCCTGGAGCCGTCCGTCGGCGGCCATCCGAGGAATATCTTCTTCCTTACCTGCGACGCCTTTGGCGTGCTGCCTCCCATCAGCCGCCTGACGCCGGAACAGGCCATGTATTACTTCATTTCCGGCTATACGGCTAAGGTGGCGGGAACGGAAGAAGGGGTTACCGAACCTCAGGCCACTTTTTCAGCCTGCTTCGGAGCGCCCTTCCTGCCCCTTCACCCCACCCATTACGCGGAGATGCTGGGCCGGAAGATGCAGGAACACGATGTCAACGTCTGGCTGGTCAATACCGGCTGGACCGGAGGCGCCTACGGTATCGGCTCGCGCATTAACCTCAAATACACCCGCGCCATGATCAGCGCCGCCCTGCAGGGGGAACTGGAAGGCGTGGAGTTCCATACCCACGATGTGTTTGGCCTGCAGATGCCGGTTTCCTGCCCGGGAGTGCCCTCCGAAGTGCTCGGCCCACGTCAGTCCTGGGCCGACAAGGAGGCTTATGACGCCAAAGCGCAGGACCTGGCTGCCCGCTTCGTCAGGAATTTCAAAAAGTTCGAGGACAAGGCCAGCCCGGCCATCCGTGATGCGGCCCCCCGGGTGCTGGAAACCATAAGATAAAGTTCTTTCCACACTGTAATGAACAGTGATTCACAAGCCCTAATTAGATAGAACCAATTCCTGAGCTGCCCGCCCCCGCGGGCAGCTTTTTTTTTCGGACGCGCCAGATTCATCTGGTGCGTTAAAAACAGCCACTTGAAAGTGGCCGCTCCTACACCGCCTTCATCGACAACTGTACCCGCCCCCTTTTCAGATCGACATCCATCACTTTTACCGTTACCTCCTGCCCGAGGTGCACTACATCCGCCGGGTTCTTGACGAACTTATTGGCCAGCTGGGAGACGTGCACCAGCCCGCTTTCCTTAATGCCGATATCCACAAAAGCGCCGAAGTTGGTGATGTTGTTGACGATGCCGGGCACCACCATGCCGATCTGAAGATCCTCGATCGACTGTATGTTGGCGAACTCGAAGGGGCGGGCGGTGCCGCGGGGGTCCAGCCCGGGCTTTTCCAACTCTTTCATGATGTCGGTAAGGGTGGGCAGTCCTACGGTGTCGGAGACATACCCTTTGAGATCAATTTTCTTCCGCAGGTCCGGCCTTTGGATGAGTTCTTCCACGCCGCAGCCCTGGTCTTTGGCCATCTGCTCCACGATGTGGTAGCTTTCGGGGTGCACGGCGGTATTGTCCAGCGGGTTTTTGCCGTCGCGGATGCGGAGGAAGCCGGCGGATTGCTCGAAGGCCTTTTCGCCCATTCTGGCCACTTTCATCAGTTCCCGGCGGGCTTTGAAGGCGCCCTTTTCAGACCGGTAATCGACGATATTCTGCGCCAGCACCGGCCCCAGTCCGGAGACGTAGGTCAGGAGGTGTTTGCTGGCGGTATTGACGTTGATGCCCACCGAATTTACGCAGCTTTCCACCACCTGGTCCAGGCTTTCCTTTAGGTGCGTCTGGCTGACGTCGTGCTGGTATTGCCCCACGCCGATGGATTTGGGGTCGATCTTGACCAGCTCCGCCAGGGGGTCCATCAGGCGGCGGCCGATGGAGACGGCGCCGCGTACGGTGACATCCTGATCGGGGAATTCCTCCCGGGCAATGTCGGAGGCGGAGTAGATGGAGGCGCCTGCTTCGTTGACCATAAAAACATCTACGGGGTGGCCGAATTTCAGTTTGCGGCAGAGGGCCATGGTTTCCCGCCCGGCCGTTCCGTTGCCCACGGCGATGGCCTCGATGCCGAACTGCTGCACCAGGTGTTCGAGGGTGCGGCCGGCATTGTATTCGTCCGATTGGGGCGGGTGGGGGTAAATTGTGGTGTTCTGCAGGAGTTGTCCGCTCTCATCCAGCACCACCACCTTGCAGCCGGTGCGGAAGCCGGGGTCGATGCCCAGGGTGCGCTTCTGCCCGAGAGGAGCGCCCAGCAACAGCTGCCGCAGGTTGGTGGCGAATACTTCGATGGCCTCCTCGTCGGCCTTCTCCTTGGAGCTGTTGCGGAATTCCGTTTCGATAGAAGGCCCAAGCAACCGCTTATAGCAGTCGTGCAGAGCTTCTTTGACCTGTTGGCTGGACGGCCCGTTGCCTTTGAGGTAGATGCGTTCCAGCTGATAGAGGGTGTCTTCCTCCTCCGGGCTGATGCTCACCCTCAGGAAGCCTTCCTCTTCGCCGCGGCGCATGGCGAGCAGGCGGTGGGAAGGGCACCGTTTCAGCGGCTCCTCGAAGGCGAAATAATCGCGGTACTTGGCCCCATCTTCTTCCTTGCCGCGCGCCACTTTGGAGTAGATCACAGCTCCCTTACGGAACAGGAACCGCACCTTATTCCGGGCTTTTTCATCTTCATTGATCCATTCGGCGATGATGTCGCGGGCGCCCTGCAGGGCCTCCCCGATGGTGGGCACCTCATCGGTGATAAAATGCCCGGCGAGTTCTTCCAATTTATTATTTTGTTGCCGGAAAATAACCTCCGCCAGAGGTTCCAGCCCTTTTTCGCGGGCGGCGGAGGCGCGGGTTTTGCGCTTGCGCTTGTAGGGGAGGTAGAGGTCTTCCAGCTCGGTGGAGTCCCAGGTGCCTTCGATGCGGCGGCGCAGCTCATCGGTGAGCTTGCCCTGCTCTTCAATGGCGTTGAGGATGGTTTCCCGCCGCTTGTCAAGTTCTTCCAGCTTTTTGCCTTCCCGCTGAATGTCGGCTACCTGTACTTCGTCGAGCGAGCCGGTGGCCTCTTTGCGGTAGCGGGAAATAAAAGGGATGGTAGCCCCTTCGGATAACAAGGCCAGGGTACTGCTTACCTTTCGGGTGGGGATGTTAAGCCGTTCGGCGATCAGTTTGCTGTGGTGTTCATTCATCTGTAGTTCTGTTTTTTGAGCAGCCCAAAGATAAACCTTAGGCGCTAAATTCCCCTTAGCGCCTAAGTTAATTGAGGCGCATCAGGAAATTAAGCGCTAATGGGAAATTAGCGCTTAATGGGGGGCTCCAACGCCCGGTTTTTGTGAACGGCCTGACAAAAGAGAAATATTTGAACAATTTTAATAGATTCGATCTTTACTTTCGCGGGCAGGTGGTTACTGCCTATTTATAGAAAAAACTCTGTTATGTATAAACTCGTACTCTCCTTTGCTTTTTTCTGGCTTTCGGCAAGCCTTTTCGCACAGAATACCCAACCCTTATGGCAGGATACGGACGATCCTATACGACCGGCCGCCGAACGGGTGATCACTCCCAAAGCCTACCGGGTGCTCCAACTCAACACGGCGGCCATGCACGAACTGCTGCAAGGTGCGCCGGACGAATCGGCAGCCAACGCCAGCGTTTCCTCCTATACCCTGGAATTGCCCCGCCCGGACGGCCGCATGGAGGCCTTCCGTTTCTGCGAGTCGCCCATCATGGCGCCGGGGCTGGCCCGGCAATTTCCCCGCATCAAAACCTACCTGGGCAAGGGAGTGGATAATCCCACTGCTCTGGTTCGGCTGGATTACACGCCTCACGGCTTCCACGCCATGGTGCTGAATGGGGAAAGCACTTACTTCATCGACCCTTATTTTCACCTGGTGGATGAGGGAACCTACTTATCTTACTTCAAAAAGGATTACGAATCCGATGAAAAATTCGAATGCGCAGTAGAGGAGATCTACGGTGAACCAGTGCCAGGCCCTTCAGGGGAAAATGCCCTGAACGCGGTAGGAGAAGAGCTGCGCAATTACCGCCTGGCGGTCTCTACGACCGGCGAGTACGCTCAATATTTCGGTGGGACCGTCGAGGGCGCCATGGCCGGCATCGTGACCACCATGAATCGGGTGAACGGGGTTTACGAAAGGGATATTTCCGTACGGATGACCCTCATTGACAGCAACCATCAGGTCATCTTCCTCGACCCCAATGAAGACCCGTTTTCCGGGAGCACTGTCAGCAAAAGGAACCAGAATCAATCCACCCTGGACCAGGTCATTGGTTCGGCCAATTACGATGTTGGCCACGTTTTTGACCGCGCCGGCGGCGGTGGCGTTGCTTCCCTGGGCACCGTCTGCATCACCGGAGAGAAGGGCCTGGGCTATACCGGCCTGGGCAGCCCGGAAGGCGACCCTTTCGACATAGACTACGTCGCTCACGAACTGGGGCATCAGTTCAAAGGATTTCACACCTTCAATTACTGTGACGGCTCTCAGGGCGACCTGCCTTTCGAGCCAGGCAGCGCCACTACCATTATGGGCTATGCCGGCATCTGCGGTTCCAGCAACATTGCCGACCATAGCAACGACCATTTCCACGTCGGCAACCTGAACGATATGATCCCCTTTACGCTTCTTGAGGAGGGCAATTCCTGTCCGGAAAAAATTCCGACGGGGAATACGCCGCCGCTGGTGGAGGCCGGAGAATCGGGGCAGGTCATTCCGCTTTCCACTCCATTTGAACTGACAGCCTACGCCACAGACCTGGAAGGCGACTCGCTGACTTATGCCTGGGAGCAGTATGACCTCGGGCCCGGCACTCCGGTCAACCAGCCCGTAGGCAATGCTCCTTTATTTCGTTCTTATGCCCTGACAACAGATCCTACCCGGGTATTTCCCCGCATTTCCAGTATCGTTAACAACACTTCTACATTCGGCGAATACCTTCCGGATTATGCCCGAAACATGAATTTCCGTGTTACCGTGCGCGACAATCACGGTTTCGGAGGCGGTGTGGAATGGGATGGCCTTACCCTGATCGTGACCGATCAGGCCGGCCCCTTCCGGGTGCTGTCTCAAAATCAGCCCACCACCTGGACGGCCGGCTCTTTTCAGCTGGTTTACTGGGATGTGGCCAACACCAGCCAGGCGCCGGTCGATGCGGAACTGGTCAATATTTTCCTTTCCATGGACGGCGGTTACACTTACCCCATTCTGCTGGCCGACAGCCTGGAGAACAACGGCCAGGCTTTGGTCGTGGTTCCGGACACGCTTCAGGGAAGCCAGTTTCGCGTGAAGGTCAAAGCCGTAGGCAATGTTTTTTTTGACATCAACGACCGGAATATAACGATTGAGCCGGCGGTGGCTCCGGGCGTTACCGCTGCGGTGATGCAGCCGGATCAGCTGGCCTGCTCCGGAGGTATTGTGGAATACGAACTCTTCCTGGCGCCGATCCTGGGGTTTGAGGGCGAAGTGGCGGTATCGGTGGAAGGCCTGCCGGAGGGTGTGGAAGCCGTTTTCGAAAGCCCACTGTCCGTTCCATCTCAGTCGGCCCTTTCTATTTCCGGGTTTTCCGGGCTGGCAAGCGGCGATTATCCCTTTCAGGTCATTGTTTCCGGTGCGGATGCAGCCGATACCATTGATCTGAATATCGAACTGTACGCCCAGCCGCCGCAGGATATCGTCCTTATCGCTCCGGCTGAAGGAGAGCCTGGCGTTTCCATCCGCCCGGAATTGTCCTGGGAAGCCAACCCCGATGCTGAATTTTACCAGGTGGATGTGGCCTTCGAACCGGATTTTTCAGATATCTATTACACCAGAGCGGATATTGCGGGCACTACTTTGCAATTGCCGGTGGCGCTTCCGGACAGTACCGTGGTGTACTGGCGGGTGAGCGGATACAACTCCGGTTGCGGGCAGGGAGGATTTTCGGTTGGCTCTTTTGAAACGGAAGTCATCCGCTGTCAGGTTTACACCCCGGAAGAACTGCCGGTTTCACTGGAAGCCGCGGTGCCCTTCGCCATTTCCCGGATAACGGTGGAAGACGATGTCATCGTAAGGGATGTCAACATCCGCGATGTCCGGGGAACTCACTTTTCAAATTTGGGGATCAACTTCCGCTTCGGAAGCCCGGAAGGCCCCGTCATCGACCTTCTGACGAAAGATTGCCAGAGTTCCAGTTTTTATTTCAACCTGGATGACGAGGCCGCCCTGCCGCCACCCTGCCCCTACAATGATGGAGGCACCTACCGGCCGGAAGAAAAGCTGGACATTTACAACGGCCAAAGCGCCATGGGAGACTGGAGGCTGATCCTTTTCAAGAACGAGCAGAATGGTTCTCTGGACAACTGGGAACTGGAGATATGCTCTCCGGCGCCGCTTACCGGTGCCAAAGAGGCCAGTGAGGCCGTGCAACAGCTGAAGGTATTCCCCAACCCGGCAGGAGAGCAGTTGTCCGTTGTGCTGCCCGGCAGGCTGGAAAAGGGAGCCGTCCTTTACATCCGCAACATAGCGGGACAGGTGGCCGGAACATACAATCCCGGCGCTACTACCGGAAATATGCCTATTGATATCCGCTCCTTGCCGGCGGGCCTGTACTTCCTGCAACTGGCGAGCCCGGAAGGCCAATTGATCGGGAGCAGTAAGTTTGTGAAAGCCCGTTAAAAGGCATTAACTTGCTCCTTGCCTTGGTTACGAAAAAAAAGGACTATGTATAAACTCAAACTCTGCCTCTCCTTACTGTGGCTGGCTACGGCCCTTTCCGCACAAAACTCAATGCCCCTGTGGCAGGATGCAGAAGCGCCTGTTTATCCGGCCGCCGAGCGGGTGATCGTTCCCAAAACCTGCCGGGTGCTCCAACTCAACACGGCGGCCATGCACGAACTGCTGCAAGGTGCGCCGGACGAAACGGCAACCAACGCCAGCGTTTCCGGGTACACCCTGGAGCTTCCCCGCCCGGACGGCCGCATGGAAACCTTCCGTTTCTGCGAGTCGCCCATCATGGCGCCGGGGCTGGCCCGGCAATTTCCCCGCATCAAAACCTACCTGGGCAAGGGGGTGGATAATCCCACTGCTCTGGTTCGGCTGGATTATACCCCTCATGGCTTCCACGCTATGGTGCTGGCGGATGAGGATACTTATTTCATCGACCCTTATTTTCACCTTCTGGACGATGGAACGTATTTGTCCTATTTCAAAAAAGACTTCCATTCGGACAGTGCATTCAAATGTGATTTTGAAACATCCGTTCCGGTGGGCCCGGGCCAGGAATTAGGGCCGGCCGGGGTAGGGGCGGAGCTTCGCAATTACCGGCTGGCCGTTGCCACTACCGGCGAATATACCCAATACCACGGCGGTACGGTTGAAGCCGGCCTGGCAGCTGTCGTCACTGCTATGAACCGCGTCAATGGCGTTTACGAGCGGGATTTTTCCATCCGCATGAACCTGGTGGACAGCAACCACCTGATCATTTTCACCGACCCTGCCGATGACCCCTATTCCGGAGGCAACCAATTGGGGGTAAACCAAAATACGATAGACACTTACATCGGGAATGCGAATTACGACATCGGCCATTATTTTGACAGAGGCGGCGGCGGGGTGGCCTCCCTGGGAGTCGTTTGTAACAACAACAGCAAAGCCAGAGGTTATACCGGCCTCACTCCGCCGGTGGGAGACCCCTTTTACATCGATTATGTCGCTCATGAAATGGGCCATCAGTTTGGTGGCAACCATACCTTTAACGGTACTGCGGGAAGCTGCGGCGGCGGCAACCGAAATGGCCCCACCGCTTATGAACCGGGGAGTGGGGTTACCATCATGGCCTATGCCGGCATCTGCGGATCGGATAATATAGCATCCAACAGCATCGACCATTTTCACGCCGGAAGCCTCGCCGAAATGACGCCCTTTATCGTGAGTGAAGGCGGCAGTACCTGCCCGGAAAAAGATACGACGGGAAACACCGCCCCTTCGGTTTATGCCGGCATCAGCGGCCTGTACATACCCATTTCCACTCCCTTTGAACTGACGGGAGTGGCGCTGGACAATGAAGGGGATTCCCTGACCTATTGCTGGGAACAAATGGATACAGGCCCTGCCGGCAATTTCAACGAACCGGTGGGCAATGCCCCGCTGTTCCGTTCCTTTGCTCCGACAACGGATCCCACCCGCGTCTTTCCCCGCATGTCGGCCATTGTCAACAATACGCAATCGCTGGCCGAAGTGCTGCCGTTCTATTCCCGGGGCATGACTTTCCGCCTCACCGTCCGCGACAACCACGGATACGGAGGAGGGGTGGAATGGGATACCCGCACCCTGCAGGCCACTGAACAGGCCGGCCCGTTTGAGGTGTTGTCCCAGAATGCCCCCACCACCTGGATGGCCGGTTCTTTTCAGAACATCGAATGGGATGTGGCCAACACCAACCAGGCGCCGGTCAGTGCGGAAATGGTGAGCATTTCGCTCTCTATGGATGGGGGCTATACCTACCCCGTCCTGTTGGCAGACAGCCTGGCCAACGACGGAGATGCCCTGGTATTTATTCCCGATACGCTTCAGGGGGATCAGTTCCGGGTAAAGGTTAAGGCAGTGGGCAATGTGTTCTTTGACATCAACAACCACAATATTACCATTACCCCGGCCACAGAACCAGGATTCGCCATAGGGGCATCCGAATTCAGCCAGTTGGCCTGCGGAGAAGAGTCGGTTTCCTATGAAGTGCAGCTTGCGCCGAGGCTGGGTTTTGAAGGAGAAATTTCGGTCAGTGTGGAAAGCTTGCCCGGAGCCGTAATGGCGGTATATGACACCCTGCTTACGGCCCCGGCGCAATTTGCCGTCACCCTTTCCGGTTTCCAGGGGCTGGCCAGTGGTTTTTATCCCTTTCAGCTCATTGCTGAAAGTGGGGAAATTGCCGATACCCTGGATTTCATCATTGAGCTGTATGCCAACATTCCCGGGCTGGTTACCCTCCTTTCGCCGGTAGAAGGAGAGCCGGAGGTTTCCACCCGGCCCACGCTGAGTTGGGAAAATAACCCCGATGCTGCCGCTTATCAGGTGGAGATCGCTCTGGACCCCGGTTTCACAGACATCTTCCTTACCGAAAGTGATATTCTGGAAACCACGTATTCCGTTCCGACGGAGCTGCCGGACAGCAGCCTGATCTACTGGCGGGTGCAGGCCAGTAATCCCGGCTGTGGAAGCGGAGAATATGCGGCCAGTTTTTTCGAGACCGAGGTGATCCGCTGCCGGATATTTACTACTGACAGCCTGCCCCTTTCCATGTCTCCCGAGGAAGCGGTCATCACCTCCGTTATCAATGTTGATGAAGACATCATCATCCGCGACCTCAACATCCTTGGCCTGAAGGGTTTCCACGTGCCCATCGGCGACCTGAATTTCAGGCTCAGAAGCCCGGAAGGCCCGATCATCGACCTGATCACCGAGGATTGCGCGATCGGCATTTCATTCGACCTCAGCCTCGATGATGAGGCTGAAGAAGCAGTGCCCTGCCCCTTCGCCAATGGCGGTACTTACCGTCCGGAAGAAGAGCTGAAAACCTATAACGGGCAGAATGCCAGAGGAGAGTGGCAATTGTTGCTGTTCAAGGACCAGCACAACGGCACCCTCCGCGAATGGGCTATAGAGATCTGTTACCCCAAGCCACTGACCGGCATAAAAGAAGGCGGAAAGCCGGCTCCTCAGCTCACTGTGTTTCCCAACCCGGCGAATGCAGAGCTGAAGGTACAACTGCCGGCGGATGTTCGGCCGGGAGCCCGTTTTTACATCAGCAGCGCTGCCGGACAGTTGTTGTTCCAGCATGCGGTAGAGCAGTTTTCGGGCCCGGAGGCGGTCGATATCGGCCACTTGCCGGCGGGGCTGTATTTCCTGCAGCTTTTCAGCCGGGAAGGGCAGTTGCTGGGGAACAGCAAATTCGTGAGAATGGAATAGGGGCAGAGAAAGTTCTTGGGCCAAACTCTCCAGTAGTGTGGTTAGCTCTTAACCACCTATTGGGGCCTGACTACTTTCCCGGGTTCCACAGCCCGCACCCCTTCCTCCTCATTCCGCCATAGCTCTGGGCCCCATCATACTGCCTTCCCTGGCACTTTCGACCATCACTGCCTCGAGGATGTTTTCCTGGTTGAGGACGCCTAACAGGGCCCCGGATTCATCATAAACGGGGCAGATAGACAATTTTTTTCTGGACATCTGTTCATAAGCCTCATTGAGCTCCATATCGGCTGAAAGCCGGATCCAGTCCTGGTTTACGATCCGTTTGATGCGTTCTTCCCGGCCCAGCATTTGTAAGCCTTTTATGATATCATCTCTGGAAATGGTGCCAATGATCTGATTGTCTTCTGTAACGATGAATTCCTTTTCCTGCCCGTCGAGTAAGATCTCAACCGCCCTGCCAATGGTTTCCCAGGCATGGAGTGGAGTATATTGGTGCATGAGGACATCCCTTACCCTTAGCCGGGAGAGGAGGGAGCGTTGGGTTTCCTGGCTGGCCTCTCCGGTAGCTCCCAGGTAGATGAACAGGCCGATGAAGATGAGGAACAGGTTGCCAATGAAGCCCATAAAAACAAAAATGATAGCCAGGAACTGGCCGATCCTGGCGGCGATACTGGTCGCTTGTGCCCGGCCGTATCGCATTGAAAGCAAGGCCCGGAGCACCCGTCCTCCATCCATGGGGAATGCAGGGATCAGGTTGAAGGCAAATAACACTACATTAATAAGGAGCAGGTAAGGAATAAAGTACTGGCCCAGCTGTATCTGGCTGGAATCTTTCCAGATGTTGGAAATAAGTGTGAATACCTCCTGTCCGGTGAGAGCCATATAGCCAAAAAGGAGGCCGGCGATTACGACATTGACCGCCGGGCCGGCAAGGGCCACCAGCAATTCCTGCCTGGGGTCTTCGGGCATTTTTTCCAGCATGGCCAGCCCTCCGATGGGCAGCAGAGTGATGCGTTGGGTTTGTATGTCAAACCGGCGGGCGGTAAGCGCATGGCCGAGTTCGTGAAGCACCACACAGGCAAAGAGCGCCAAAACGGAAACTACGCCCATGAATGCCTCGCCGGCATTCTGTCCGGCACTGATACTGGCGATAAAGATCCATGCCAGCAGGATGAGAAAAGTCCAGTGGAGATAAACGTTAATGCCTGCAATGCGGACAATTTTCAATGACCAGGTCATGATTTTCTGGTTATGTTGGTTATGGTATGAACCTACAGCCCTCTTTCAATTTACCGAAAAAATATAGCAATTGTTCAAAAAATATTGAACAAGCTTTTTTACCGGTGCGGAATCGCCGGTAGTCATCCTTCCACTATTCCGTGTTTAATGGCGTACTTCACCAGTCCTGCTGTATTTTTCAGCCCCAGCTTTTCGAGGAGGTTGCGTCGGTGCGTATCAACGGTACGGATACTGATGAACAGCTTTTCTGCGATCTCGGAGTTGGAGTACTCCTCGGCGATGAGGCGCAACACCTCGATCTCTCTTTTGGTAAGTTGCACCCCCTCTTTTCGTTCCGCCGGTTTTTTCCCCTTTACCAACTGATCGACCAGGGTGGCGGAAACCTGGCTGCTGAAATAGGTATGCCCCTCGGCTACGGCCTTTATGGCGTTGATGAGTTCCGAACTGCCGGCATCTTTAAGGAGATAACCGGATGCACCGGCCTCAAGCATTTTTACGATATAACTGCTTTCCGAGTGCATGGAAAGGACCAACACCTTGATCTCAGGATATTGTTCTTTGACCAGCCTGGTAGTCTCTATGCCTCCGGCTTCCCCCATGGATATGTCCATCAGGATGAGTTCCGGTTTTATCTGCCGCAGTTTTTCCATGACCTGTTTTCCATCCTGAGCCTGGGCAATAACTCTGATCTCTCCGGTATTTTCCAGGATGGAAACGATCCCTTCCCGAAAGACCCGGTGGTCATCTGCTATCATAATCTCTATCATGTTTCCTGGTTTTTTAACGGTACTTCGATGGTGGCCAGCACCCCTTCTCCGGGTTGGGATTCAAGCAGGAAAGTCCCTCCCAGGGACCGGACTCTGGTCTGGATATTCCTCAGCCCTATGCCTTTGTCCATTCCCGGTGTGTTCAGGTGTTGATTGGGGGTAAAGCCTATTCCGTCATCTTCCACCATTAAAACGATTGATTCGGGATGCCGGATGAGTTGAACGTTGATCGTCTGGGCCCGGGCGTATTTGACGGCATTGTTGATCAATTCCTGGGTGATCCGGTAAAGGCCGAGAGCCACCTTTCGCCGAATGTGTTCCCGGATATCTGAGTGATAGAAGTTGGCCTGTACTTTTCCGCTGCTGTTGACGCGCTGGCAAAGGTTCTCCAGGGCAGCCACCAGCCCGAAGTCAACCAGAACATTGGGCATCAGGTTATGCGATATGCTCCGGATGTCATTGGACATGGTTTGCAGCAATTCGCTCATTGAATCGATCATTTTCCGGGCGCGGGTATTTTCCCCTTTTAGTTCCAGTTGAAGGGCGTCCATGTTGAGTTTGATGGTGGAGATCAGAGGGCCGATGCCGTCGTGGATCTCTTTTGAGAGCCTCCTTCGCTGGGCTTCCGTAGCCTCCAGTATGGCGTCGAGCATGTGCTGTTCGGCTTCCTTGGAGCGGGTGACGTCAATGATGCTGAGGGCGAGCCCGCGGGGAACCGGCCGCCCCCTGACGGTGAGGTACCCGTTTGGGGCCTTTATTGCCAGCAGGTCAAACCCGGGAAAGGCTTCTTTTAAAGGAAAAACCAGGTGATCCGATAAGCCGGGGATAACGGTGAGGTATTCCTCTAACAGAAATCCCTCGCCTTCCGGCAGATCCAGATACGTCCTGCCCAGGTTATTTGCAAGAAGGAGTATTCCTTCCTCGCTGGCAACGATCAGGCCATAAGGCAGGGACTCAATGACAGATTCAAGTAGAGTCGTACGGTTCATAAATGCGTTCTGCATGGTATTCATTCAGAAAACAGGTGCGGGCTTCCGGCTGTTTCAGCAATGGATCCCAGCCGGTATCCGGCCGGTTTTTAATCCTGTATCAGCTTTAATTTTCCCACCAATGCCATCAACTCCCTGAAAGCGCTGCCGGTCAGCACAGCGTCTTCTAGGGCGCTGTGGTCTTCTGTTTCTCTTTCCAGTCCGAAATAGCCGGCGATGGCCGTGAGGCTCTGGCGGGAGGGTACTTCGAGCCCGGCATCCCGGAAAATGGGAAAAAGGGCGTGGGTGATCGACTGCATATCCAGCATGCGATAGCTGAAGGGCCAGCGCCGGTTGATAATGCCATAGGCCGCCTTCAGAAAGGCAAAATCATTGACAATGCCCAGGCCCGCTATCATGGTGTGCTTCAGCAGCCGGGTGTTGTCAAAAGGGTCGGGCCGGAGGTTGCGCTGGCTAAGTATCCACTCTTCAAACGCAGGAAGAACATCATCCAGCACCGGAGCATCCTGCAGTTCTTCCAGGCTCAGGCCGTGGACTTCGGCGGAAGGTTTTGAGAAGGCCTCTTCATTTTCCGGGTAGATGTAGGATTGATAGCGGCCCATCTCCCGCCACTCCTCCGTGTAAAGAACAGCGCCGATCTCAATGATGTCGTGATAGGAAGGGTCGTCGCCCGACATTTCCAGGTCAATAACGAGATACTCCATTTTTTTGCATAAAATTAAGAGTTTGTTCCAATTTTGTTTTTGTAGATGAAAATAGTTCATTTTTTTACTCCTATTCCGTGCAAACAATGCCTGGAAACGCTAATTTTGCTCCGCTTTTTTTACAGAATAAACGTAGCAGATATGGGACGTGCTTTTGAATACCGCAAAGCCAGAAAGATGAAACGTTGGGCCAATATGGCCAAAACGTTCACCCGCATAGGGAGAGAAATATCTATCGCTGTTAAGGAGGGCGGGCCTGAACCCGATTACAATCCCCGCCTGCGCCTGGCCATGCAGAACGCCAAGGCGGCCAATATGCCCAAGGCCAATGTCGAGAACGCCATTAAAAAGGCAGTGTCTAAAGACGCAGAGGACTACCATGAGCTCGTGTACGAAGGTTATGCTCCTCATGGCATTGCCATCCTGGTGGAAACGGCGACCAACAACCCCACCCGGACAGTGGCCAGCGTGCGGCATATTTTTTCAAAATACGGTGGCAACCTCAGTACCTCCGGCTCAGTGGATTATATGTTCAGCCGAAAGGCCATCTTTAAGATCGGAGCAGCAGGCCAGGACCTGGAGGACCTTGAACTGGAACTGATCGACTACGGCCTGGAAGAACTCAGCCGGGAAGATGATATGCTGGTGTTACAGTGTGCTTTTGAAGATTTCGGAAACCTGCAGAAAGGGCTGGAAGAACGCAGCCTGGAAGTGAAAGAATCCGAACTTGTCCGCCTGCCCGGCCATACCAAAGAGCTCTCCGATTCCGAAGTGGAGGAGGTAATCAGGCTGATCGAAAAAATGGAAGAGGATGAAGACGTGGTCAACGTCTTTCACAATATGAGTATGGAAGAATAAGACATAAAGGTGTAAAAATACAAAGTGGCAAAAGAACGGTTGCCAACCCCTTGCATTTTTACACCTTTACTTACCACACCTATTTTCCGCCGGTCAACTCATTGATCTTGTATTGAGCGCGTTCGTTGTACTTGGCGTCATCGACCATCTTGTAGGCTTCCACGGCGGCTTCCCCCTGCCCAAGTGCTTCCAGGATCTCGGCTTTTGCCATGTAGTATTTGCTGGCGTTGGCGCCGCCGGCGAGTTCTATGGCCTTTTCAGCGTGCTCCAGGCCCTTCTCGGCATTACCTTTTTCTTTGAGGGCGTATGCGAGATAGTAATGGACATCCGGGCTTTCCTTTTTATCCAGATAGGCCATGGCGTATTCGGAAGTAGCGTCCCACTTTTTGTCTCCCCAGGCGACAGCTACGATATTTTCCGCTTTGCTGTACATCTTTTCGGCCTTTTCGGCCTTCTTTGCTTTGCCGCAGATGTCTCCTGCGTCGATATAAGCGGAAACCGATTCAGGGGTTTTATTCATTCCTTCCAGTGCCTGGGCCCGGCCGATATAGTTGGCGTAGAAACCAGGTGAAAAATCAATACCTTTATCGTAAGTAGCCAGTGCGGTTTCAAAATCGTCCGATTTGCGCTGGTCATTACCAACGTAATAGGCGGCAATGGCGCCGTTGCGCTTGGCCAGCTTGATCACTTTGGCGTCGGCTTCGACTTCCGGGTCGGCGGCTTCGATGGCTTGCTCCATCAGCGGAAGTGCTTCGGTGTAGTTCTTGGCTTTGATTTGTTCCAGGCCCTTATTGTACAGGCTCGCTGCCGATTCCTGAGCGTTGAGGGCTATTGAAGATCCTGAAAGTAGCAACACGGTGGTTAGAAAAGCAATACGTTTCACGGTTTATCTAAAGTTTTGGTTAAATAAAGAATCGCAAAAATATTATTCCTTACAGAAAATGAGAAATAACTCCTGGTTTTGGTTGGCTGATGGACGAAAGAAAATAGTTTGTGCAGCAACGATAATAACGAAGAAATCCTGAAAAGGTTGGCCAGGAGAAGAAATCAGGGGCTCGGGCAGGAAACTTTACCGCCCCGGTTTTGCGGAAGATTGCCCCTGGCTGCTGGCAGGATTAGGCTCTGCCGGCCTTTTCCTTTTCCATCTTTTGTGGGTCCAGAGCCAGTACTGCGGCGCCTCCAGTATATCCTTTTCCAGAACCCTGGTATGTTTCTCAGTGATGGCTCCGTAGGGGGCTTCGGTTGGGGTGTCTTCCACGATTTCGAACACCATTTCGTAATAGCCTCTCCGGATCTTGTAGATATGCCCGTAAACGACCGGATAGTCGAATTCTTTGGAGTACTTCTCGGTGCCAAAGAGCACGGCGGTATCCTGATTGAGGAACTGAGTCCAGTAAACATTGATGCTTTTGGACGGCGATTGGTCGGTGGCCAGCATGGGAGCGGTGAGGCGGTGCCCGTTCTCTGCAAAGAAGGCCTTGGTTTGGTCTTTGGGCACCAGTTCCAGCCCGTATTTGCCTCTGGACTGCCGGAGTTTCCGGTCCAGGTAAGGGTTGCGAAGCGGTTTGTAGATACCTACTCCCTGGTGGGAAGTTTGCAGGTCGAAAGCCAGGGCGGCCAGTTCCCAGTTGTTGTAGTGCCCGGAGGCGATGATGATGCTTTTTCCCTCGCGGTAGAATTTTTCCAGTACTTCCGGGTTTCGCAACTTGCAACGTGCTACCAGTTCTTTCCTGGAAATGCTGAAGTTGTGGATGGATTCAACCGACAGGTCGCAGAAATGCCGGTAGAATTTTCGGGCGATGTCTTCTATTTCGCGGGCGCTTTTTTCGGGGAAGGAGTTGCGCAGGTTGGTGAAAACGACCTCCCGGCGATACCGCAAAACGTAATAGAGGATAAGGTACAGGAAATCCGACAGCACGAATGATACCCGAAGGGGCAGAAGAGACAAAGGTTTGATGAAAAGGTAGTATATGAGCATACCTGTGCGTTTCGTTTATTCTCTTAAGAGGGTTAACCGGGCCAAAGTTAGACAGGATAAACAGGATTACCAAGTTGGTGGTCAGTCAAGCATAAAACATGGCTCATGCGAATCAGGGGTTAAACGAAGCATATTTTTGAAGTCCTGTAGGGACGAAATATCGGTAGATAATGCAACGGGGATGCTTTGTCCGTGCCATAGGCCTCCGCCCGTCGAAGTGGGCTTCTGCCTACGAAGAAGGGTACGGAACATTCCCAAGCAGGAGGTGAAATTGTGCCGTACCTAGCGCCTCGTCCGCCGCCAAAGGCTATGGCCGACGGAGGCCGCTGAGCAGCTTCCACCGGCGGCTGAAGCCTCTGGCGGAGGCCTCAGCGCTCGCGGGCGGCACGGAAAGGCCAAATGGGGATCTCCCTGCCGACATTTTGTGCCTAATGGCACAAGCCTTAATGGGTCCTCCGCCTGGGGCCTCCAATATCATATTGGAGAATGGATTTAGCCCCTGATTCGCATGACTCATCCTCTGCGTGCGGAGGAGAACCGGGCTTCGTAGCTGCGGCTACGATCCCGAACCTCCGCCTTGCCCAGGCGAAAAATCCGCAGATATTTTACCCGGCCAGAATAGCGTTCCTCCGGCCATCTCTATTGCTTCCTGGCCGTGAGCTGCATATCCGGTGTTTTGGCATTCAACCCTGAAACTTTCCCTTCTTCCATCTGGAACTGGATGTTGATTTCACCGTCCAGGCTGACGAATTCGGTTTCACTTTTGGGAACCAGATAGAACTGATAGCCGGCCGCCGCAACCTCCATGAACAAGAGCCCATCCTTCTGGCTGACTTCGGCGGTTACCGGGAATTCGTTGAACAGGTAGCTTCCCGTGATTCCGTCCGGTATGGAGAGGCCCGCATAGCGCTCTGCCAGGGGAGGGTAATAATTGTCTAAAGGCATTTTATCCGGCAGGCTGGCATTAACGGCTATGGATTTTACCGATTTGGGGTTGGAAACCTCCGTTTCATAGGTGTCGCCCATTTCCCATATTGATGCCTTGAGGTCCATCTCTTTTGTACTTCCGTCTTCGTATTCTATTTGGATGATCAGTGGAACCGGGCGCACCCCGGTTTTTTTCACAGTGAGTTTTCCTTTCCGAAACGATTCAATGCTCATGTCAACCGTTCCAAATGAAAAAAACCAGGGTTTCCACAACCAGGAAAGGTCCTGGCCGGAGACATTCTCAAAAGTGTAGAAGAAATCATAGGGGGTCGGCGACTTCTGAGCCCAGCGGCGGATGTATTCCCGGAAACATTTCAGGAAGGTTTCCTCTCCCAGGTGGTGGTGTAGCACCGAATAGATGAAAGCGGGCAGCGGATAGGAAGCATAGCCATAGTTGGTGAAGTCCATGAACTGGGTGGAGGTGATCAGCGGCAGGTCGCTGATGGAGCCCAGAGTGCCCTGGATCTGGGAGGAATAAGTGCCGAAATCGAACCCCTCTTCTCCCTGGAAATAACGGCGGATGATCAGGTTGTCGATGTAATCCGCCCAGCCTTCATCCATCCAGGCGAAGCGCTTTTCATTGATGCGGACGTACATGGGAAAGTAGGTGTGGAACATCTCGTGGACCGTAACGCCCAGCCCCGGGCCGCCGTTGTTGGCCATCATGGGGTATTCCATACCGCCGCCTCCGTCGGCGATGAAGGTCGTGAATTCCGGATAGGGGTAGGGGATGCCCGGCACGTCTTCGGAGAAGTGTTTCATCGTCTTTTGCTGGTTGGCCGTCACTTCTTTACATTTCTCCGCCATTTCAAGGGGGTAATAGGAATTGACAAATACATTCCTGCCATCCACCTCCTGAGCGGCAGCGTCCCAGCAGTAGTGGTCGCTCAGGCAGAAGGCAAAATCGGAAACATTTTCCGCTTTGTAATGCCAGGCGCCGGAAAGGTTTTCATAGCCGTTTCCCAGGTCTTCAGGGCCGATAACAGAAATCGTTTCAGCTGCACTTTTAGCCTCCTGGAAGCGTTGGAAGACTTCACCCGGCAGCACTTCTTTGGCATTTTGCAGCACTCCGGTGGATAGCACGGTGAAGTTTTTCGGCGCTGTGATCTTCACGTCAAAATTGCCCAGGTTATTGTAAAATTCGGTGCTGAAATCATAGGCCAGGTCATCCCATCCGAAGACATCGTCATATACCGCTATCTGAGGATACCAGTAGGCAATGAAAAAGGCCGTGCTGTCGTAAGCTCCGGTCCGCACCGTAGTTTCCGGAATGTAATGGGACCAATCGACTTTCATGGTCAGTTTTTCCCCGGGCTGCAGCCTTTCTTTCAGGCGGATCGTCGTATTGGTTCCGTTTTTGGACACACCCTGGCCGCGCTCCAGGCTATAGGTTTCTCCGTTGATCACCAGCCGGCTGATCTCGACGCCTTCGGTTATGTCATCCGGTTGAACGCGGTAGGCACGGGGGTTGGCCTTCCGGAAAGCGTCGTGGTAAAGGCGCACGACAAGGCGGTCGAGTGCGTCGGGGCTGTTGTTGTAATAAACGGCCGTTTCCGACCCGGCAACCTTTTTCTCTTCGGGAAATACTTCTACTTCGATCGTGTAATCAACGGTATTCTGCCAGTATTTGGGGCCCGGCTTTCCATCCATGGAGCGGGTGCCGTTTTCGTAGGCCTGCTGTATCTCGCGTGGCACGAAGAAACGGGTTTCCTGGGCGGTGAGCTGCACCAGGGTGGCGCAAAGGAATAATAACAGTAAGGTGTAGGTAGTTGGTTTGGTAGCCATCTCGATAGGTTTTATTTAAAGAGAAAGATAGGGAAAACAATGTGAGGGAGAGCGTATCCCTGCTGTTTTATCTACGGTAATAGACAAAGGAGTTCAATCCATCTACCGGTAGAGGAAAGGCGCCGTTGAAATGTCCGCAATTGATGCCCAAACTGCCCTTTTTCAGGAAAGTCGGTGTAACGCAGCAGGCCGGGCATTTGTCCAACAGGCATTACGGTGCTGGCCATATCCGCCGCACTCTTTTTTTAAACACTTTTACCGATCATGAAAACAAAAATGAAGTTATCCCTAATTTTCCTGGCCCTTGGCGCCATGATGATGTCAGCTAAGGCATTTTCCCAACAGCCTTCGGCCAATACGCTTTTGGGCACGGCCGATATTCCATCTTATATCGAAGGAGTGCCCGGCCTGCCGGGTTCCCTGGAGGAGGCGGCCAAGCGGGCCTTTGGCGGCAACTTCTTACAACCCGACTACCAGGCGATGGATAATTATTACCTCCCTGCCGAAGAGAATATCCGCCGGGTGCAGCTGCAATACGAAGATCACTACAAAAAACAGATGGAAGGGGCAACCCCGGACAGGGCTGCCATAAACCAGGAAATAGAACGCAACCCCATAATCAAAAGTATGGGCGGGGTGCAGGCCATTCAGGGGATGAACCAGGAGGAAGCTGAAGATGCGGCCAGGCAGGCTACGGAGCAGTATTTGGCGGACCCCTTCTCCGCCAGTGGCGTGAACTCTCCCGGCATGACGGCGCTTTACCAGAAGATGATGAATGACCCGGCCTATGCGGCGCGCTTTCAGCAAATGAGCGAGCAGGAGCGCATGGCTGAACTGCAAAAGTATATGGCCAACGATCCGGCGGTTGTCAAAACTCCGGAAATGGCACGGCAGATGAGCCGGAAAGAAACGGCCCTTAATGCCATGGAGATCAACGGCAGGATCACGGAATTTACCGAAGCCATACAGGCGGCTGCCAATGCTTTTGGCCAGGGCCTGCAAACGATAGAAAATCAGGCCGGCAACCACAACGAAATCGATGCGGAGTTTAAACGAAAGTACAATGCGCTGCCGGAGGTCATTGCCGGAGAGGTTGGTAGGATAAAAGACCCGGAACCGGAGAAAAAGCTGAGGGTTGAGACGGCTGTTAAACATAGAGAACGGGCTGCTGCCGAAATGGAACAAATCACTCCTCTGTTTCAAAACCTGAAAGAGGAGTACCGCCGGATTGCCGCATCCTACATGGAATACATCACAGCCAATATTCATAAAGTGAATGGGGACATGGCCGGCCTTTACGACGGCACCAACACGGAGCTCAACCTCGCCAATTTTGAGTCGTCTCTGCTCGGCCTGGGGCTGGAACTCATCAAACAGGCCAGAACAATTACCGGAGAGATGGCCTCCTGGGAAAGGCAGTATATGGAAGTCATGCGAAGCTACGGGCAAACCAATTGATGGAATTGCCTATTTTTATAGCTTAAACCCTGTATTGCCATGTTCACTTACGGCCCGTCCACCACTGACCTTCACCTCCGGCAGATCATGGCCCTCCAGAAGGCCAACCTGCCGCGGAACATCAGCCTTCAGGAATCCCGTGAGCAGGGCTTCGTGACCGTTGACCACGATATGGAAACCCTGAGGGACATGAATACGCCTTACTGCCACAGCACCGCCTGGGCAGGCGTGGAAATTGCCGGCTACGCGCTGGTAATGGAAACCCGTTTCGGCGCCCGCATTCCCGTCCTGGTGCCCATGTTTGAGCTGCTGGATGGCATTCCCTGGAAGGGGCGGCCGCTCAGGGATTGGCGTTACTTCGTCATGGGGCAGGTTTGTGTGGCCAAGCCGTACCGGGGGCAGGGCGTCTTCCAGGGGCTTTATCTGGATATGCGGGACCGCCTTTCGGCTGACTTTGACCTGGTGGTTACCGAGATATCCGCCCGCAACCCCCGTTCCATCCGCGCCCATGAGAAGGTAGGGTTTGAGAACATCCACGAATATACCGATCCGGATGGGGAACACTGGGTGATCGTGGCCTGGGGATGGGAGGATAAGTGCTAAAGTGCTTAAGTGGAAAGGTGTTCGCAACCTCATTTACACTTTTACACCTTTCCACTTAAGCGCCTTTACACCTTTCCACTTCTCTAGGCTTCATCGCCGTATTGCACCCGCAGCTCTTCGAGTTGACGCTTCAGCTTCTTTATCCGCTTTCCGTATTGGGGTTTTTCATACAGGTTATTCAGCTCATTCGGATCCTTCTCCAGGTCATACAGCTCCCAGTAATCCGGTTCGTTGTAAAAGTGGATCAGCTTGTACCGCCCGGTGCGGATGCCGTAATGGGGGCGCACCCGGTGCCAGCCGTGGGGGTATTCGTAATAATGGTAGTAGAGGGCCTTGCGCCAGCCCCTGGCTTTTCCGTTTTCGAGCAAGGGCTTCATGGAACGGCCCTGCATGTCTTCGGGAATGGGAGCGCCGGCAAAGGCCAGCAGGGTAGGAGCGAGGTCGAGATTGAGGGCCATCTGTGGAATGCGGCTGCCGGCCGGAATGGCTTTGGGAAAGCGGACGAGCAGGGGAGTGCGGAGCGATTCCTCGTACATGAACCGCTTGTCGTACCAGCCGTGCTCGCCCAGGTAGAAGCCCTGGTCGGAGGTGTACACGACGATGGTGTTCTCGGCCAGGCCCGATTCATCCAGGTAGTTCAGCACACGGCCGATCTGTGCATCAACCGAAAGGATGCAGCGGAGGTAATCCTTGATATAGCGCTGGAATTTCCATTCGGTGAGTGCTTTGCCTCTGGGCTGCTTCTCTCTGAACTCCCGGCGAACCGGGCCGTAGAATTCATCCCATTCCTTCCTTTGCTTGTCGTTGAGCCCTCCGATGGTGTTTCTCCAGGACTCGGAAACATCGAAATCCGCATTGCCGCCGGAACCTTCCGGGTAGCCTTCATAGTCTTTAGGCGACAGCTTCATATCGAAACCCATGTACATATCCGCCACCCGCATATCGGCCTCTTCGGCGGCGGGGCGCCCTTTGTAATCGTCATAGAAAGTAGGTGGGAGGGGAATGTCTTCTTCCGAATATGCAGAAAAATACTGAGGTTCCGGCATGAAATTCCGGTGGGGCGCCTTATGCTGGTAGAGCAGGCAGAAGGGCTTGTCCTTCGGGCGGTTTTTCAGGGCTTTGAGCGCAATATCGGTAGTGACGGTAGTCGCATAACCCGAGTACTGCACCGTATCACCCATTTCGATCATCCGGGGGTTGTAGTATTGGCCCTGCCCGATGAGGACGTTCCAGTAGTCGAAGCCGGTGGGCGCCGTCTTCAGGTGCCATTTGCCCACTATGGCGGTGTGGTAGCCGGCCTGTTGGAGCAGTTTGGGGAAGGTGGGCTGGGAGCCGTCGAAGGTGTCCCGGTTGTCGCGCACGCCGTTGATATGGCTGTATTTCCCGGTGAGGAGGACGGCCCGGCTGGGAGCGCAGATGGAATTGGTGACGAAACTGTTCTCGAACAGGGCGCCTTCCTTTGCCAGCCGGTCGATGTTCGGTGTTTCGATAAGTGTGCTTCCATAGCTGCTGATGGCCTGCTGGGCATGGTCGTCCGACATGATAAAGAGGATGTTGGGCTGCTCAGGAACCCAGGGCGTACTGCCGGCCATTGTCAGGGCGAGGGCAAAAAGGGCTATGATCTTATACATACGTTGTTTTTTGCAGGTTCAAATCCCGGAAAAGATACTCATTTCTCCGTTTTTTGCAGCGAACGAACGATCATTCGTGATTATGGCCCGGAAAAAGGCGGCTATTTCTATAGTTTACCGGTAGTTTTTACATATTTGGCCCTACGTTTAGTTTTGTAAGTTTCATACATTACTTAGTGAGCCTCGCTTTGCGGGGCTTTTTGGTTTGAGTGTGTTGTTCTTTTTTTATCTTGACGATCAAAAAATGCGCTTACCCAAAGGCTGGCTCTGGCTGTTGATCTTCGCCGGGTTGTTTCTCCTAACCCAGGATTACCTGTTTATCCGCTGGCCGGTGGAGCTTACCTGGTGGGGGCTTCCTTCCTGGCTGTAGTAGTTGTTTACTACTTTGGACAATAGTACAGGAGCAACGGATTTTACACTTGTAATAGGAGCATTATTTTCATGGGATATTTCGGTACAAAAAGATGGCTTTTGTGACCGGGTGAATGCTCCCTGCAATATCTATACTGGTTCGCATGATACCTCAGCTTTCGGCAGTGTGATGTTAAATGTAACATCAACTGCAATTTCCGGATACGTTCTGGAAGACGGGTACAGGTATGAAATTTCTCCAGCCGGGGAATATGAGCAATCATTACCCGGAAATTATTATGTGCTATGTAAACAACCTAAGCCGGAAGCGCCACCATTATCCTGCTCAATTGAAGAAGAAGCACACATCGAGTTGGGGCTGGTTATTGACAGTACAGTCTATGCTTTTCACAATTTTGACAAAGAGGAGATATTGCAAAGGTCAATGGTTTTACTTCGTGAGGCTGAGGATTATTTTTCATCTCAGGGAGTCACTATTTATTTTTATGTCAGGGAGCCAATATTCAGAAGAAGCCCGGATTATGACGATGCGATAGGTAGGATTGCAGATGGAATTAGCGGATATTGGGACAAAAGCCGGAGTTGTGTGCCCATTGACGCCATTTTATTATTTACCGGAGGAAATAATTTCACATCAGGTGAAACCGCTCCGGGTTTGTGTGGCGAAAATTATAATTCACAAGAAGGTTATAAAGTATGCGAATCCAGAGCTAAAACGTCCTGTAGGGACGACATATCGGAAGACGTGGCCCCGAGTTAGGGACGACCCGTGCCGTAGGTACGGGACATAGCGATCAGGCCAACGCCGATGTGCCGTACCTACGGCACGGAGGTTCATTTTTCACCATTTTTTTACCGATATTTTGTACCTAACGGCACAATATCTAAGTATCCGGCCGGCGCCGGTAGTCAAATCGCCCCCATTTAGCTCTGGATTCGCATAAAGTATATCCAATAATGATCGTAGATTTTGATGAGGGGAATATTCCTGCAAATCCGGGTACAAACCATGGAAGGGACCTAACTCATGAAGTTGGGCATTTGCTGACTGGAAGAAACCATATAAACCAACTTGAGTTTTTTGGAGAGAATGGCGGTTATGAAGGCTCCTGCAGCATTCGCAGCAGTTTGGTTAGCTTGTGTACTACGGGCAACCCCAGCCCGCTAATGTGTGCAGGGGGAGGTAATCAAAGCCTGTTGGCCAATACCTTCCTGGATGATTGTACCTGTGATTATATTGAACAAACCATTACCTTAAATATCGATGGATGCCTACAGGAACCCCCTTCTTCAGTTCCTTCCCCGCCGTGCCCCGATTGCGAGCTCATTGCTGAAATAGAGACAGATAATCAAAACCCGATTATTGGCTGCGGAGGCCAGGACGAGATAAACTATACCATAACTCTTTGCAACTATTGCCAACCTGACACCTTCAACCTGGAAGTAGTCCAGAATTACCCGGAAGATGAAATATTATTGACACAGGGGCTGGATGTGACGGAAGGCAACGACCGTTTCATCCGGGTGAGCGGCATTGAACTGGGTTTTGATGAATGTTTCGAGCTGAATTTCACAACAAAGGTAGTGAGCAGGCCTGGCAGCAACCCTATCGGCACAACGGTGGCAATCGACAGCCTTGAAAACGGGGACGTGGTGGAAGATGTGGCGGAAGCGGGCCTTTCCTTCTCGCCCCGGGAAGTTGGGGACAATACCTTTTTAACGGTTTCGGGCCTGTTTTCGGAATCAAGCCTTAGTTCAAATGGAGCGAACTGCTCTTCAGGCGCTCAACAGCAGAACCTTCAAATTGAAGGCGCATTTGAAATTGACCTGAGCTCCACAGAGTGTTTCGGCATTCAGAACTCTTTGATCATTCTGGAACCTGGAGCTAGCATAGAAGTATCCGGCGGTACTTTCCGGTTGTTGAATTGCCGAATAATGGGGTGCGATGGATTGTGGGAAAGCATCACCGTCGAGGACGGCGCCCGCCTGGAAATGCGGGGTTGCACCGTCTCCGACGCGGAAAATGCCGCCACTTTACTGGATGGCTCCCAGGCGGATATCCACAATAACACCTTCCGCAACAACTACACCGGCATCCTGATGGACCTGCAGCCGGGGCAAACGGCTTCCCTGTTCAATTGCTACGGCAACACTTTTCTGGCCGACGGCAACCTCAAGGCGCCGCGCAGCGATACGAAAGCCTTTGCCGGCATCTGGCTGAGGAACGCCAGCGCCTCCGTCGGCGTAGCCGGGCAGGCGCCGAATGTTTTCGACGGGTTGTACAACGGGATCCTGGCGCTGAGCTCCAACCTGCGCGTAGTAAACTCCACCTTTCAAAACCTGCTGTCCGGCACGGGCTTTTCGCCCCGGCCGGGCGCCGGCCATGGCATCCATGCTTTCGGTGGGAGCCCTCTGGACTTCAACCTCTTGTATGTTTCCGGCGATGAGGGCCGGCCGGTGCTCTTCGAGAACTGTACGGTAGGCCTGAGGGCCAGCGGCACGAACGCCTACATCTTCAATACCCGGATGGAAGCGGTGGATATCGGCCTTCGCCTGCAAGGGTGCCAGGACAGGAGCCTGCGGTTGTGGAAGAACGACATACAGGCGCGGGACATCGGCATCGCCCTGCTGCAAAACAACCCCCGCTTTTGCAGCGTATTCGACAATACGATCCGCTTATCATCTACGGATCAATTCCAGGATCCGGCGGCTATCGTAGTGGAAGACACCCCCTTCGGCGCCGCCGGGTACAACGGCTATGTGATCCGGGAGAACACCGCGGAAGTTTCCGTTACCGGCGCCGGTATCCGGCTGGGAGCCAGCCGCCAGGTGCAGGTGCACGACAACACCATCCTGCTGCTGGACGAAGAAAGTGAAAAAACCGGCATCCGCCTCTCCGGTACGGCCGACGCCTGGCTGCGCTGCAATACGGTGATGGGGCCGGCCGGGCCTACTTACAGTAAAGACAGCTATGGCTTCGACGCCACCGGCGCCTCGGGCACGCTGATCACCTGCAACACCACCAGCAATACCCGGTTGGGCTTCCGGTTTGAAGGGATGGGGGATGGAGTGAAATTTCAGGGAAATACCATACAGGATCATTTCGATGGCTTGCTGATAGAGGAGACGGGGGCGATTGGGGTGCAGGAGCACCACGGGAACCTTTGGTGTGGGGTGTATGGTGACGTGGGAGCCAGGCATTTGAGTGGAATACCAGCTAACATTGTTGCATCTACATTTTTTGTGGATAGCAGTGAAGCAATTTATCCCGGATGTGATTTGTTACCTTCATGGGAAGCTTCATTGCAATGGTTTATCAACCAAAACGTAGATCGGGATTCTATTTTTGAATGCATTACGGAAGAAGGGAATGCCTGCTCCATTACCAACCCCGGCCCTGGAGAAGAACCTGGCGAAGGTGGAGATGAACACTATTTGGAAAAAAGCCTAGCCGATGGTATTTTCCAGGCTCCACGGTATAAAAGTGCTTTGGTGTGGACAGGCCAGCGTCACCTTTACCGGCGGTTACTGACAAAAGAAACATCAGCACTGGAGCTATGGGAAGCTGATTTTTTGGAAAATGAAGCAAGCAACACCATTGGAGCATTTTCGGAAATAGAGGCTGATCTGCAATCAACATTTTCTTTGGATAGCATTACCCGGCAAACACTAGCTTCGCTGGAAGCTAGTACGCAATCCAAATTAGATAGCCTGCATTGGGTGGATCAAAAATATAACAGCGGGATTGAAGTAGATTCCGCCGCTTTGGCCGCCCAACGCAATAGCCTGCTGGATAGCTTGTCCTATTTCCAGTACTACGGCTATGATCAGATGAGAGTCATTGCAGGAAGCCGTTCTCTGCTGTTGGGGGATATTTTAACCGACAATAATGGAATGGCCGCAGATTCCATCTACGAAACCAATGAGCAATTGGCCAATAGTATTTTTTTAGAAACGGTAGCTCAAGGCATTGACACCTTCACTCAGTTTCAGATCAACAAACTCCTGGCCGTAGCCAACCAATGCCCACTATCTGGAGGAGATGGGGTGTTCAAAGCCCGGAGTTTGTACAGTTTGGTTGACCCTTTGGTAAAGTATGACGATGGCGCCCTTTGTGCTCCGGCGCCTGAGGCGCGGCCCCAACAACCTGCTCCGGCGGCTTCTGTTGCCAAAGATTTCCAAATCATTCCGAACCCTGCTAGAGATGAGCTAACCGTAAGGTTACACAAGCCTTTAAAAAAGGACACCCGGTTTGTTGTCTATGACATTCAGGGACAAATCCACCTGGAAAGGCAATTAATGGCTGGAGAATATATTTTCTATTGCAATACCAGCCAATTATCAACAGGCATTTATTATTGTAGAATTGAAACCCAGTATCCAGTTTTTGAAACCCGAAAACTGGTAATTATTCGATAATTGAAAGGGGCCTTCATCTGAAATGAGATGAAGTGCCCCTTCTTATTTTAGTTAGAAAATGAAATACATTTTGTTTCAGCTTTTTTTGATATTATTATTCCTGCCTTTTTTAAGTTTCGGGCAAAAGAACGACTATGTGTGGATGTTTGGATATAATAGTGATGCAACTTCCAGCTTTCCCGGAATGGAAGGAGTAATCATCGACTTTAATGAATATCCGGCACATATTTATTACACACCGATTAATTTAAATTTGAATGTTAGTAGTGCAAGTATTTGTGATGGTCAAGGAAACCTCCTTTTTTATACTAATGGTTGTGCCATAGCTAACTCTGACCACGAATTACTTGATGGAGGAGATAACCTAAACATTGGTAATATCCACAACGATTTCTGCGATATTATCGGATATCCAGCTGGCCCTCAAAGTTCATTGATACTTAATATTACCAATCAATCTAATCAATACTACTTATTGTATTCCCATTTGGAATACGCTGAAAACTCACCGGCGATTGCATTAACAACTGGAATATTGAGTGCAATTATAGAAATAGATACTTCCAATAACCAGGAAAATATATTATTAAAAAACCATCCTGTGATAAATGATAGTCTTGGAATGGGGCAAATTACAGCGGTAAAACATGCAAATGGAATTGATTGGTGGGTTATGGTTCCGCAATACCTAACTAATGAATATTACACCTTCTTGCTAACTGAGGATGGAATACAAGAGGTATTTGAGCAGCAGATCGGGAATGCAACCGTATTGGAAGGCGAAGCAGGCGGGCAAGCTGTTTTTTCACCAGATGGCAAGTTTTACATCCGTTACACTCCGGCGGATGGCCTGTTCATTTTCGATTTTGACAGGACAACGGGGCTATTAAGCAATTTTCGTTTTATTGATATTGACGACGGAGCTTTTATTGGGGGGGGCGCAGTGTCTCCAAATTCGAGGTATTTATATGTGTGTTCAGAAAAATATTTATATCAATTTGATTTATTCGATGAAAACATTGCTTCTTCTCAAATAACTATTGGAGAATATGATGGCTACCTGTCTCCATTTCCAACTAATTTCTTTAATGCCCAACTTGCTCCAGATTGTAAAATATACATCAACTCCTTTGCCACCGTCGATGTCCTGCATGTCATCCACAATCCAGACGAGCCAGGCTTAGCTTGTAATGTTGAACAGCATGCTATCCAATTGCCTTTTTGGCATCTCAGGACACTCCCCTACTTCCCCAACTACCGCCTCGGCCCCCTGGTGGAGGGCGAAGATCCGCCGCCCCCCTGCGAGCCGGTAGTCTCCACCGAAGAAGAGGAGCCGCCATCCCGGCAAAAAGCCTATGTTTTCCCCAACCCGGCGCCCGGCTATTTCAAGGTGGTGTTTGAGGAGGCCCTGCGGCGGCCCGGGAGGGTGGTGTTGTACAATGGGCTGGGGCAGGCAGTGCTGGAGGAAGTGCTGGGGGCGGGCAGCCGGGAGTTCCGGCTGGAGGTAGGGGATGTGCCCCCGGGCCTGTATTTTTATAGTGTGTTTTTAGAAGGGGTGCTGGTGAAGGGGGGGAAGCTGGTGGTGGGTGGCGGGTGGTAGGGAGGCTGTTTATGGTTTCTGGGTTCCTGGGTTGGCTACCCGGTTTAAGGTTGGACATTATTGATAGACAAGCAGTTGTAGAATGCTGGCCGCCATTCCGACTTCCCATTTCCGACTTCCGACTTTTGTCCAGCGTTAGAATGCTAGCTCCTGGGTTCCTTGTTGCTCTGAAAACCAGCGGGCTACATTCTCTCTGTGGCATCACTGATAAACGCTGCCAGGTTAAGCCAGCCGGGAACTTGTTGGAAACCTGGCAGGTTGAAATTGAAAATATGAAAACAGTGGGCATTGACACCTTCACTCAGTTTCAGATCAACAAACTCCTGGCCGTAGCCAACCAATGCCCACTATCTGGAGGAGATGGGGTGTTCAAAGCCCGGAGTTTGTACAGTTTGGTTGATCCGCTGGTAAAATACGATGATGAAATGCTTTGTGAACCGGCGCCGGAGGCGCGGCCGCAACATACCCTTCAACCTGAATTGCCTAAAGGGTTCCACTTGATCCCGAATCCAGCCAGGGATGAGCTGAGGGTAAAGTTGGCTGTGCCAGTTGAGGCTCGCTCCTGGTTTTTCATACAGGATATTCATGGGCGGATATACTTTGAAAAGGAGCTGGATGCAGGTAGTGCGAGGTATTACATAAATACAAACCAGTTACCCTCTGGGATTTATTACTGCACGATAAGAAGCCAGGGCTCAACCCATAAAACTGAAAAGTTGATTATTATTCATTAGGAGGGTGAGGCGCTTTCAGCCTTCAACGTTGAAAGCGCCTTTATTATTAAAATTGATATGAAGAATAAGCTAAAAAAAACAGGTATTCTTTTTTTCTTGGGCCTCCCTATCTTTGTTTTTGGGCAAAACTATGATTATGTATGGATGTTTGGTTACAATAGTAATGCCACTGCTAGTTTTCCAGGGGTAGAGGGCGTAATTTTGAGTTTTAATGAGATTCCTTTATCAGTTGAATATGTTCAGACTGTTACTAACATTACCGTAAGTAATGCAACAATTGCAGATGAATTTGGAAATTTATTATTCTATACAAACGGGTGTCAAATTGCCAATAGGTTTCATCAATTAATGGAAAATGGAGACAGCTTGAATTTTGGCGCTGTATTTAATGACCGATGTAACGAAAATGCTTTCGGTTATCCTGCTGGCTCTCAGAGTTGTTTAATTCTTCCTTTGCCAGGTAATAATGATAATTATTGTGTATTTCATGATAAAATAGAATATGTTTATGAACCAGAATTTGATGTCATTACTTTGTCTTTGCTTTTTACAAGAGTAAATGTATTAATCAGCGGGGTTATCGAAAAAAACATACCAGTTATTCAAGATACCCTCAGTGCAGGCCAACTCACAGCTGTTAAACAAAACAATGGTATAGACTGGTGGGTAATGGTACCTCAATACTTATCAAACAAATATTACTATTTCGCGCTCACAGAAAATGGCATAGAAAATTTATTAGAACAGCAAATTGGAAACTCAACCGTTAAACAGGGAGAAGGCGGAGGCCAGGCGGTTTTCTCTCCTGATGGAACCAAATACATTAGATATACGCCGGCGGATGGCCTTTTTATTTTTGATTTTGACAGGACAACGGGGCTATTAAGCAATTTTTGTTTTATTGATATCGACGACGGAGCATTTACAGGAGGTGTATCCGTATCGCCAAATTCGAGGTATTTGTATGTCTCTTCTGAAGATTTTGTTTACCAATTTGACCTACAAGCAGCAGATATTGAAGCATCCCGCATTACAGTTGCTGAATATGACGGATACCAATCTCCATTTCCAACTAAATTCTTTAATGCCCAACTAGCCCCAGATTGTAAAATTTACATCAACTCCTTTGCCACCGTCGATGTCCTGCACGTCATCCACAACCCGGATGAGCCCGGCCTGGCCTGTAACTTCGAGCAGCATGCGGTACAGTTGCCGTTCAATCATGGCCGTTCTCTTCCCTACTTCCCCAACTACCGCCTCGGCCCCCTGGTGAAGGCGAAGATCCGCCGCCCTGCGAGCCGGTAGTCTCCACCGAAGAAGAGGAGCCGCCATCCCGGCAAAAGCCTATGTTTTCCCCAACCCGGCGCCCGGTTATTTCAAGGTGGTTTGAGGAAGTCCTGCGGCTTGTTGGGCGGGTGGTGTTGTACAATGGGCAGGGGCAGTGCTGGAGGAAGCGCTGGGCGGGCAGCCGGGAATTCCGGCTGGAGGTAGGGATGTCCTCGTACTTTATTTTTATAGTGTGCTTTAGAAGGGGCGTGGTAAAGGAGGTAAGCTGGTGTGGTGGGTGGGTGGTAGGGAGGCTGTTTATGGTTTCTGGTTTCTGGGTTGGCTACCCGGTTTAAGGTTGGACATTATTGATAGACAAGCAGTTGTAGAATGCTGGCCGCCATTCCGACTTCCCATTTCCGACTTTTGTCCAGCGTTAGAATGTTAGCTCCTGGGTTCCTTGTTGCTCTGGAAACCAGCGGGTTAGCATAACGCGGACACATTTAATTGAACTATCCCGGTTTTTTCACTAAACCAAATTACATTCCCTGTGCGGGTCCACTGATAAACGCTGCCAGGTTAAGCCAGCCGGAACTTGTTGGAAACCTGGCGGGTTGAAATTGAAAGTAGGCATCGATAGCTTTGCCACTGATAAATGAAAAGTACCCGCTACACTTTTCCAGAATAAAAAATCTTTTCCTATATTTGCAGCCTGGCCTAGTATTGAGGACACCCCTGCCGGGGCAAAAAAAGCCCCCTGACCAAAGTCACCTCAACCCTTGACAACACTCATTGCTTTCCCATGAATAAATGCGTATCCACCCTTTGACAAGCTGAGCGGTTTGCCGTTCGGCCGAAAAAGAGAGCTTTATGATCCGCTGAGCTTAAATGCCAAAGCGGAAATAGAGGGATGTTATGTTCAAAAAAATGCTGAAAAACGGCATAAAAGGAAAAGTCATGAGATTATTAGGAGGCATTTTCAACATCTTCATTTTCTACTATTTTCTCACCCTTTGCGGCAGTGCGGAGGGAGCCGTTTCCAATGAGACGGAAGGCGCTGAAAGCCAGCCTGTTCCAACGGTTCAGCAAGAAGCAGAACCCTGCCGTCCTCCCTTTGTCATGGAATATGCTCCCGGGATTGACTATCTGGCACTCGGGTACAACCTGGAAGTGGAGAGCGGTTTGAAAAACTAAGCGCACCTCTTTCTTATCCTGATGTTCAGAACAATTTGCAGAGGCTGGAGTTATATCCTGGCGGACGAAGATGAGATCCGGTTGCACCACTTCAAGCCAGGCAAATGCTCTTCAACTTCAACCTTTATTCCTCCCTGCTGCTGATCGGCGTTGTCCAGGGGGGAGTCTATAGTTTGCTGCTCATCTTTCGTGGGCGGAAAGAGGGGGCTCGCTCCGATTACTGGATGGCGGGTATCCTGTTCCTGCTGGTGCTCTTTGTCTCTCAGTGGATGCTTGGGTTTGCCGGCTGGTACGACAGCCACGACTGGCACACAACATTCATGTTTTATCTGCCCTTCAACCCTCCCTTTCTACTGGGGCCGGCCTTTTATTGTTATTTTCTGGCGCTCACCAATGTGCGGTTCAGGGTTCGAAAATACTGGCCGCATTTCATTCCCGCGGCTCTTTTCCTTTTGCAGGATGCCGTTATCGCCTTTCACGACCTCCTGGTTTGGGATGTCATCCGGGGAGAGATTCTGCCTTATTTTTACAACACCAGAGGCCCCTGGTTTGAATTTATCGATAACCTGGAGGTTTGGTGGTATCAGTTGCTGGGCTATCTGAGCCAGCTTCATCTCATTGCCTATCTGGTGGCAACGGTCACTCTGTTCAGCCGGTACAAGAAGTATCTGGTGGCTAATTTTTCCAATACGGAACCACTGCAATTTCGTTGGCTCAATTTCATCATCGTTATCCTTAGTATAACTTTTGCGGTATCCTTCATCGGGAGGGTGGTTAGTATATTTGTGGAATTGAGCTACGTTCAGGCCTGGTATTATTACTTGGTAGCTTCCGTGGCCATCTTTGTGCTCAGCATTCAGGCTTACAGCCAGCCCACCCGCGAGCTTCTGCAGCTGGATTTTCTCCCCGAAGCGGCTTCACCCGAGGAGGCCCCTGAGCCGGCTTCCTCCGGTATTTCAGGCCCGGAAATGGAGCAGCTTCGCCGCCGCCTCGACGGCCTGATGGCCACCGAACGCCCTTACCTCGACCCCGGCCTCAACATCCGGCAACTCGCCGAAAGGCTGGACACCAACACGGCCTACCTCAGCCGCCTGATCAACAATGGATACGGGCAGAACTTCAACGATTTTGTCAATGCTTACCGCGTCAGGGCTTTCGAAGACAAACTCAGGGGCGGAGAGCACGAAAACTATACCTTCCTCAGCCTGGCCCTGGATTGCGGCTTTAACTCCAAGGCCACTTTCAACCGGGCTTTCCGAAAGCATACCGGAATGAGCCCGGGAGAGTATGTGGCGGAGAGGTAAGTACGCCTCAATTTCGAAATTGAGGCGTCTCATTTTAAAATTTGCTGCGCCCGGGCCCGTTCTGCACGCCAACTTTGCTGAAAAAAAGTCATGCAGCAAATTCTATTCTCCTTCCTTTTTCTGTTCAGCATCACCAATGCCTCTGGCCAGCTGGCCGCCCATTATCAGTTTGAGCAGGATGGCAGGGCCTTGTCTCTGGAAGAAAAAATGGACAGTGAAGGCGTCCCTGGATTCAGTACATATCTGATCTACGGAGAACAACGGGATTCTTTGGCGTTGGGAACACTAAGGCAGGGAGGCCTGCAAAAGGTGATGGCAACAACCCCCTTCCCGGCCGGGGCCATGTCTGAAGCGCCGGTTTTGTTTGAGCTCCTTCGTTTGTCGGATAGCGGCGAGATCCACCTGGATGAACCCGTGGAAAAATACCTGCCGGAGCTCAGGGACAAGCGGTGGCTCAAATTCAAACCCGTCACCATCCGGGATCTCATTCTCCGCCGGCGGAACCTGAGCGGCCCTATGAAGCCGGCCGGGTTTGCCGCCGGAGAACAACGCCCGGAGCTGGCCCGGTTGCTGAAAGCTGGCAATGCCAGTATAACAGACGGTTTGTTCATCCGGGGTAACCTGAATTTCAGACAGCAGGCACAGTGCGGCAACGCCATCCTCCTGCAACTAATCCTGGAAAAATATTATGGAAAACCCTTGCCGGAGATCATGAAGGAGCGCGTGTTGAAGCCCCTGGGCATGGATCATTCCTTTTACGCTGCCGAACTGTCGCCGGAGCAGGAAAAAGTGGCGGCGATGGGCCATGACAAGTCCGGGGCGCCTCTTCCGGGAGGGTACCGCCGCTATACCGAACTGGCGGCCATGGGGCTTTGGACGACACCCCGGGATTATGCCCTACTGGTTCGCCATATCATACGGGCGGCAAAAGGCAAAGACAACCGCTTCCTGAAGCGGGAAACGGCTCACGCCGGGCTGACGCGGCAGTCGGGCTATCGTTCCCTGCTGTTTCACATCGACGACAACGGAGGCATTTACTGGGGAGGCAACGCCAAAGGTTATTTCACGGCCATGCAGGCCAACCTCGACGAAGACTACATCATGGTGGCTTTTTGTAACGAGGACCTCAACTGGCCTTTGGTAATGGGCTGCCTGTATCAGTCCGGCGGCTGGATCGCCACGCAACGAAAGGGCGAACAACTGGTATTGTTCACCCAGCCCGGGGACGAGGCCCTGTCCGAAGGCCTGAAGCAAAAACTGAATGCCTATGCCCGGGAAAACCAGGTGGCCTTTACCGAACTGGACGCCAGCGACGGGGCGCCGGCGATCATCACTGCCACCCCGGCATTGCTCTACCAGTCTCCGGAAGGGCAGTCCCTGTGCGGGGGCAGGATAGAGAGTTGGGAAGCTGTAGAAAATTTCCTGCGCACAGCCCGTACGAGGCAAGCCGAACTGGCAGTGGCGGAAACGGGCCCCATCCTGGTGCGCCGGGAGGGCCGCCAGAACATCGGTTTCCCGCTGAAGTGGACGGAGTGGGGTGGGGAGGCGCAGGCTGGAGACTGGCAGGGTGAAATGTTGGCGGCTCTGGAAAAAGCCCTTGGCGCTGAGTACCAAACATCCGCCGGCTTCAGCCCAACCTGCCGCCGGTTTTATCTCGACGTTCATCCCTACGCCACCACAGACAGTATTTTCCTTAGCCTGGCCGTCTTCAGCCAGTTCGACTGCATACATCCGGTTTTTGACAATTTCGGGAAACCGCTTTCCGGCGCCACGGCCGACAGGGAAAAGCTTTTGAGTCGCGCGGCCGAAATATTTGCCGGGGTTGTCAGAGCCCGGCTGTCGGATGTCGAAGCCGGAGACGCGCTTTTCCCACTGGCGGAAACAGTGCCGGTTGTCAGTCTGGAGGCGCTGGGGTTGCCGTTGCCGGAAAGTAAACTGCCAGTTGACAGAAAAGATCAAACCCCGCTTTCTTCAACGGGCCTTTCGGGGAAGTGGAAACACCTGGCCCCTGCCGGTGAAGGCCTTCCCTTACTGCAGTTCAATTTCCCCAGCCCTCTGGACCGCTATGCCGGAGAAGTGCGCCGCCTGGAGGGGGTTCTGGCGTATGAGGAAGGGAAATTGAGCGGTGAGTTTGTCGCCGCCCTCAAGTCGCTCACCATGGGAATGAAGGAGCTGGACGCCAAAGTATTGAAGCAGTACCTGGAAGTGAGTAAATACGCTCAGGCGGCCTTTTCCTTCGAAGAGCAGGATATTGCTTTGCAGTGGGATCGGCCCACCGAAGCAACGATCAGGGGCACATTTCATTTTCTCGGCAGGGAAATTCCACTGGCTGTAAATGCCAGGCTGGAACCTCATTCAGCAGACAGGGCGATTGGGGTTGAAGTGCACTTCGGGCTGGATATCTCCGACCCGTTTGGGTTGCCCGGGCCGGATGGGCCGGAGTTCGCCCGGGAAAACCTGGAGTTCAACCTTCACTTTCAGATGAAAGGGTAAGTAAAGGGCTAATCAAGTAGTGACTATTTCATCAAAATCATAAAACAAAACAACATGTTCAAGTTAACCACTGTGCTCTTCCTGTTTTTCGCTTTTATGCTAAACCAGCTGGAGGCCACATTACCGGGCGAGCTGCCGCCCCCTCCCGGAACCATTGAATTCATAGGCGATGCCGGTTCCCCCAATGCGTTTACCTTTGAGAGATGGGCCTTCACCAAAATTGAAAATGCGGATGACCCGAAAAATATTAAAGTGGAAGCAGTATTCGATGTGTCCAGCCTGAAGTGCGACTGGAAGGAACTGGAAAAGAGCGTACTGAAGAAGAAGGACTATTTTTTTGTGCGCAAATTTCCCGAAGCCCGTTTGTCAATTGACGGTGCTGCTCCCATGGGAGGTGGAAAATACAAAACCCAGGCTCTGCTTACCCTGAAGGGGGTCAGTAAAGAGGTGGAACTGATGTTTTCCTTGTCCGGAGAAGGGCCTTATACGGTCCACGCCGAGGGGGTTATTCAACGGCGTATGTTCAAATTCAAGGGGGATGGCCCGAAGGAGGAGGTGCCCGTTCGGGTAGATGCAGTGTTGACAACGGGACAATAAGCGTGAGTTTTTGTATTTTTCCCTGGCTTTGCTGCATGGACAAATAAAATTTGGAATGGAAATCACCGAAGTATTCTACCCGCACCGGCGCAGCCAGTGGCGCGACTGGCTGGAAAACCACCACCAAACCAAAACGGAAGTTTGGCTGCGCACCTTTCGCAAGGCTGCGGGCAAACCGTCAATTTCCTATGACGATATGGTAGAAGAATGCCTCTGTTTTGGCTGGATTGATGGAGTGGTCAAAAAATTCTGTGAGGAAAGCCGGGTGCAGCGCATCACGCCTCGCCGGAAAAAGAAAACTTTCCTCTCTGAACTCAACCGGCAGCGTGTCTGGAAGCTGCAGCGGCTGGGCCTCATGACCCCTGCCGGCCTGGAGCCCATCTACGATCAAATAGGCTCACCGGAGGACCCCTGGGAGATACCGGCCTGGATACAGGAACAATTGCAGGAAGACCCGGAGGTTTGGGCCAACTTCCGGCAGTTTTCCCACTTCTACCAGCGCCTGAAAGTGGGCTGGATCAAAGAATGCGGCCCCCGGAGGCAGGAGGAAGCACAAAAGCGCCTCAATTACCTCATCAAAATGACCCGCCAGGGCAAGATGTACGGGACGGTGCCGGAAGTGGAGTAGATTCTGTTCGGGAGCAAAGCCGGACAGCCATCAAACCATCGGCTTTTAATAGGTATCCACCAGGCTAAGCACTTTCAAGTCCTCTGCCGTCAGTGGTTTTTCACCCATTTTGTTTTCATCAAAGGTGGCCACTTTTTCCACGCCGGGCTGCAGGTCGAAGTAGTTGTCGGAAAAGAAGCCTTCGGAATCTTCGAATTCCAGGAAAACGTTCTTAGCCAGCTTTTCGGCTTTCAGCCGCAGCTCATAATGGCCAATCCCGGTAGTCGTCATACTGATGGAAATTTCCGGGTTTTCGGGCAAGGCCAGCGCTTTGGGTGGAACGAAGTAGAACAGGTTTTCGTGGGCTACCTCTCCGTTTTCCAGCAGTTGGCCCCGGAGGTACATTTCGGTTATTTCGCCCAGGCCTTTCAGTGTGCCGGAGGGTAAATTGGCCACAATTTGAGCGTTTTCCGGGTCGAGGCGGATGTCTTTGTTTTCATACCAGAGCAAATCGCCGGAGAAGTCTCTCAACTCCAGGCGCAGCTGTGCATTCACAGGTTCCTTCCTGCCCGAGCAGACAAATACTTTTATGCTGTCCTGCCCTTCTTCAAAGGCGACCACATCCGGTTTGAAAGCGTCGCGCACGAAATAATGCAGGGCTTTCCAGCGGCGGTAATAGTCGATTCCCGACCAGGAGGCCACCGGCCAGCAGTCGTTGAGCTGCCAGTACAAAGTGCCCATACAGAAGGGTTTGGCGTTGCGATGCGCCTCGATGGCCATCTTGATGGACTCGGCCTGCAACAGCTGCCCGGCGTAGAGAAAGTGGCTGAAATCCTCGGGAAGATTGTAGTGATCCTCCATGTAAGACCGGATCCGCAGGTTGCCGATGCCGCTGCGCTGATGGGCTGCCATCACTTCCGACTCGATATCCCAGTCTTCCGGAACAGTGTATTGCTGTACGCTCCGGAATTCGGGGAAGGACTGGAAGCCGTACTCACTCATGAAGCGGCCGACGTGGTTGCGAAATTCACTGAAAGGATGCTCCCCGTGCCATACGCCCCAGTAGTGGACGTCTCCGGAAGTGCTGCTGTACGTAGCATGGGTGCCTTCTCCGGCATAGGGAGAGGAAGGCCAGTAGAATATGCCGGGTTGGTATTCCTCAACGGCCCTGGGCAGTATTTCGTGGAACACTTTTTCGTATCCTGCCCAGATCTCGGCCCTCTGTTCTTTAGTATATCGTTGTTTCCAGCCCCATCCGGAATTCTCTTTGTACTGGGCCCAGGCCACATCTATCTCGTTGTTGCCGCACCAAAGAGCAATGCTGGGATGGTTACGGAGCCGGCGTATATTGTAAATGGCTTCCTGCCGGACGTTTTCCACGAAGGCGCTGTCCCACGGGTACATGCTGCAGGCAAACATAAAATCCTGCCAGATGAGGATGCCTGCCTCATCGCACAGGCTGTAAAACAGGTTGTCCTCGTAAATACCGCCGCCCCAGATGCGCAGCATGTTCATGTTGGCGTCTGCCGCCGACTGTATCATTTCTCTGTACCAGGCGGTATCGACCCGGTCGAGGAAGACATCATTAGGGATGTAGTTGGCGCCCTTGGAGAAGACAGGGTGTCCATTCAGTTCCACATAAAAAGAGGCGCCCTTTTCGTCTTCTTCCTGGACGATGCGTATCCGGCGGAGGCCAATGCGGCTCTCCTCGCGGGCGATTTCTTTATCACCGCTTTCCAGAACCACGCTCATCTCGTAGAGAAAGGGCTCGCCCAGCTCTTTGGTCCACCACAGCTGCGGTTTTTGGAAAATTACCGGTACAGAAACGGTTTGCTTTCCCTGTTCAAGCTGTATCGGCAGCCTGGCCAGCAGGCTGTCTTTCCAGAAAACCGATAGCTGTCCTTCGGCCGGCGTTTCGGCTTCTACCTCAACCTGCACCTCCACCTCAGCCTTTTCTATAGAGACAGCCTTTTGGTTATAAAACACATCGCTGATGCGGGCCTCATCCCAGGCCTTGAGCAGAATGGGGCGCCAGATACCGGAAGTCACCAGGCGCGGGCCCCAGTCCCAGCCGAAATGATAGCCGGGTTTGCGCACGAAGATGCTTACCTTATTGTCGCCCATGCCGCCGTTCTCCGACTGGTCATTGGAGGCCGGCAGGGGGTAACCGTGGGCCCTGAGCTTTTGTAGCCCCACCTGAGTAGGAGAGTGGAAGTAGAGATACAACTCATTTTCCCCTTCCCTGAGCAGCCCTTTTACATCGGCTTCCCAGCCGCGGTGGAAATTGTCGGCTTTCAGAATGAGCTCTCCGTTGAGATAGACGTCGGCGTAAGTATCCAGGCCCTGGAATTCCAGGGCGATGCGGCCTTTATTCAGCCACTCCCGGCTGACTTCAAATGAGGTTCGGTATTCCCAGTTGTTTTTGTCAATCCACTGGAGTTTTTTTTCGTTCGTGCGGTAGAAAGGGTCTTCGATAACGCCGTTGGCCATCAGGGCGGTGTGCACGCTTCCGGGGACGGTGGCCGCCATCCAGTTTCCGGAACTAGCCTGGCGAAACTGCCATCCGTCCGTGATTTCTGTACTTTTCATGTTGGCGGGATTTTGCGCGAGGCACAGCTGGGAAACCAATAGCAGCAGCAGTGTAAGGCGAAGTACGGTATGCATCGGTAAAGCGTTCTTTAGATGATTTATGGCCGCTAAAATAATTGAAATCCCGGAAATAGGGAGAGGCAGGAGAAATTACCTCAGAGAAAGAATGGCTGGAAAGGGAGCGATTGCCTGGATTAACCGGCCTGCTCTACGGCTACCGTCAGGTCGAAATGGATCTCAATTTCGTCATTGACCTTGATCAGGCCCAGCATGGCGGTGGGCGGTTCTATGTCGAAATCGGTCATTTTAATGGTGTACTGGCTCTGGAACCGATAGGTTTCCGGGCTGGTTTGCCGGGCTTTTACCCTGAGCAGAACGTTGCGCCCGACACCGGCGACAGTGAGCCGGGCCCGGGTGGTGATGTGAGCCCATTCTTCACCACAGGCCAGTTTTTCATCGGGGAGAAGGCCAGCTTCCAGGATTGTGATGCCTATGGAAGGGTATTCACCGGCTTTTAGAGTCTCGTGGAGGTCTTTATTCATACCGCGGTTGCCGCAGTCGAGGTCTTTGGTCCGGATATTCAGCTGAGCTTCCTCGAAGATAGCCTCCTGGCCCTCTTTTTTCACGTCCATTTCAAACTGCAGGGTGGGGAGCGACTGTACGCAGTCGCATTTACAGATGAAGGTGTTTACATTGGTCGTACCTTCCAAAAAGAGCTTGCTGGCGTGAAGAATGCGGTAGGACAGGACGGCCGGCCTGGTGGTGGGAGAGATGCTGCTGGCCAGCACAGTGGCTAATAACCCGATGAGAAGGTTGCGAACAGGCCTGCGGTTTTGCATAACAGTAAAAATTGAAATCAAAAGCCCGGAACGGATTGGGTTCCGTTCCGGGCAATTTATTTAAATCGGATTAGCATTTAGAACCCAACAACTGCTTCAAGCATGGCTCCGTGAAACTCTGCTTCGTGAAGGATATTGGAAACCGGGTAATCGTTGTATTGCTGGTTTACATAAGAAACCTTCAGTAGCAGGTTATTGACCGGGTACCAGCCGGCAGCTATTTCGAGGCGGTTGGCCGACAGGTCCATGGCGCCCTTGGCGTCTCTGACCCTGGCGTTGAGCTGGCCGGAAAGCTGGTTGTAACGCGCCCCGATATAGAGTTGTTCGTTGGGAAGGAAGCGGTACAACCCTTCGATACCGACCTGGGTGGCTGTCCGGGTTTCAGGGGTAGCTGCTCCTTCGTCTTTGGGGTCGGAGTAAGCCAGGCCTGAAGAAGTTTCAAATGTACCGAACAATTCCAGCCCTTTGTACTTGATGAACGGGTTGATCATAAAGCTCTTCACCTCGCTGGTAAAACCAGGGTTGAGGCGGCCGGAAGTAAACAGGCCGTTCGGGTCGGCTCCGGTATAAGCAGTTGCTCCCCGGGGCTTGTAATAGGCCGGTTCGGCAGCGAGGTAGAAGCGGGAACCGGAACGGTCACCTGCATAGAGTGTATTGCGGGAAGCACCAGAGTTCATGTAGGTGGACCCGGAGATTCGCACGCGAAGGTCAGGGTTAACCTGTTTGTCATAGGCCAGTTTGGCATGGATAGACGGGTTGCGGTTGTCGCCTTCTGTGATGTCGCCGGCGATATTTCCACTGGTAGCGCCGACCATTACCATCAGGCCGGAAGGAGAGAAGTAATATACTTCCCCACCGATCTCTGTAGCAAAAGCGTCCATGATATAGTTGCCGACGAAGGGGTTGTACATGGCATTGCCGTTATCCGTCCGGCGGAACTGCATGTCACCGTAGTTGACCTGGAAGTGCCCGATCTTCACGCGGAAGTTTTTGGTGAACCAGTCGGGGTTGCCAAACATCGGCAGCTTGTCGATCTGGATGTACCCGCCTTTTACCCAGAATTCCTGGTGGTGGCGGGAAGACATATAGTTCTCTATAGCTACCCGGATGCCATCTGCCAGTTGGGCGTCGATGTAAAGGTTGGCTGTTGCCAGGTTGAAACCAGGAGCGAGGGGATACAGTTCGTTGGCGTTGGCTACTTTGCCATTGACAGTGATGGAGTCAAAAGATGCGGCGTTGCTGTGGTCCAGCATCTGGTACTGTTGGGTGAAACTACCACCCACGCGGACTTTCAGCCCGTCAAACTCGGTGTCGATGTCCTTCTTCGGTTCGAAGACATTGATTCCCTCCTTGTCATAGGGGCGCCAGTTCTGGATCTTTTGTTGTTGGGCCAGCAGGCTGCCTGCCATCAGGAGTGCTAATGCGCTAAGAAATAATTTTGCCATTTTCATGATCAAAAGTTTTTATTTTTTCTAAATAGTAAGTGTAAAAGGGTTGTCGTTAATGCGTGCCCGAAGCTTCTCCGGTGGGAGACAGGGCCAGTTCATACTGAATGGTAACCTCGTCGCCGGTTTTTATGGTGCCCATGAGCGCCGTCGGTGGTTCCATCCCGAAATCAGTCATCTTGATGGTTTTGCTGCCACTGAAGGTGATGTTTCCCGCCTTATCCGTTTTACTGGTTGCGTCCAGGCTGACAGTCTGGTATTTACCAGCTATGCAAAGTTTTCCGTAAGCCTGAATTTTCTGCCCGTTCACGGTTGCGCGGTCGAGGCGGAAAGTGATGTCAGGGTATTTATCCGCCTTCAGGGCGTCGTAGGTTTTGTTGTCCATTATTCTGCCCTTGGGGCTAACGATGCCCTTTGCCGGTATGGTCACCTTCAGGCTTTGGATATCCGTTAGTTGAGCATTGGAAAAATCCAGGTTGCCACTGGCTTCCAGCTTGGTCACATCTGACTCCCAATCGTGCAACGTAGAGGTGCCCGATACGGTCATTTTGAAGCTTTTCACTTGAAAAGCTTCCTGAGCGTTTGCCGGCAGGTATGCCAGCATTGTACAAAGTGCTATCAGAAATAAGTTCTTGGTATTCATATCTTTAAGTCTTTTGTTAGGACAAATATAACCCACTTATCAGGTGGGGAAATATGACAATTGTTACCCGAAAGTGTGATATTTATCACTCTTTGTTGTGATATTAGTCACGTACGAGCAAAAATAAATTTGGTGTGAAAACCGACGCCGGGACATTCATGGTGCGGCATCATTATACCGGGAAAGGAATGCAGGAATGTGGGGAGCTGTGAAATACATAATTTGGAATCTTTTCTTGAAAAAATATTCCGTTTTTTCAGGTGGATTCTCCCAACTCTTTTTTTCACAACGCTTTTCCGGCGGGTAGATGTTCACTGGCTATTTAGGAATTTGACGAAAATAACCTGAGCCCCGAACCGGTATGAGGGCAAAAAAAAAGCCGGAGTTGGAGAACTCCGGCCGGACAAATGTTCATGAGATTATAAATGCATAATGGGATTGCGGATGGGATCGTGAATTTCAGGGATTATAATTTGTTATGGGATTATAATTGTCATGTTCATGGAAAAAGAAAATTCATGGGATCATAATTGTTCATGGGATTCTAATTGTTTTGTTCGCTTTACTGGTACAAATATAGAGTAGGGAAGAGGGCGATGCAAAAACATTTTTCAGAAGTTTTCAGCTTCTGGTTTCAGGCGCTTTGGTTTAATTTAGTTTTATTAATATTGTAATTAGTTGATTTTTAAAGTTTTAAAACAATTTAGTTTAATTAAAAAAATATATATTCCTGTGAATTTTTCTTTAAAAACTGGTTGAATCCGGCGTTTGAAATTTTTTTACTGGACCTTTTTTGCCGATTGCGATGCCAAAACCGGAGTGTCCGGCTGGTTAGAGAGAAGAGTTGGGAGGAAGGAAGGCAAGGGGCAAAAAAAAAGCCCACCTTTCAGTGGGCGATAAATTTCGCGGGTTTTTCCCGCAGAAGATTCCCCATTAGTGTTTCTTTTTAAACCGGATGCGGGGGATCCGGAAACAATATTCTTTCTTACCCTAATGCAAAGGTAAGATGCCCAATTTCAATTCGCAGAGACATTATTTGTTGTTTGTTGCATCCAAATATAGAGAGATTTTATTTCAAATTATTTATTTTACAGGCTTATATTATAAAATTTGTTGCTTTAAAATTTTTCCGGCTGCGAGAATGAAGGGGAAAAAACTATATATGCTCTTGAGAACGCTTGATGAAGGAGAGTTTAAACTCCTTGGAAAGGCGGCCGTTTCTCCTCTGATGAACAGCAACCAGCGGGTGGTGGCATTGTACGAATACCTCAAGCTGTATTACCCTGATTTTGAGAGGGCCGGGATGCAGGAGGAGGAGATGTTTGCCCACTTGTTTCCGGAGGAGAAGTATAATGACTATAAGTTGCGCCGGGTTTTGTCCGCTCTTTCCCGGCTTGTCATGGATTTCCTGGCCTATCTGGAATCCAGAAGAGAAGAGGAGGAGATGCCGTTGCTGTTGATCCGCGCGCTTGGCCGGCGGAACCTGTTTGCCCTTTTCGAAAAACATTCGATGGCACTACTGGAGGAACTGGAACGGTCTCCCTACCGGGATCAGGCCTATTATAAAAGGAAAACAGAGGTTTTCTCCAATTACTATTTTCATCCTTTTACCGATAAGCGGACGATAGCGTCTGAAAGGTTGCAGGAACTTGTTCATGACCTGGACTACCGGTATGCTTTGGAGATGTATCGCCTCGGAAATGAATTGCGCAACCGGGAGCGCATCTTCTCAGAACGATATCAGCTTTCGGGTATTGATGCCATGGCCAGCCAATACGGCGATGGCATTCTATCTGAGAATGCCATTTTCCGGACGTACCGAAGCCTGCTGAACGCTTTTCAGGATGAAGATAACCCGGCTTTGTTCCGGGAACTGAAGCATAACTTTATCACCCACGTAGGAGAAATGAGAAAGGAGGACAGAAACCTTCTTTTTCAGCAGTTGCTCAATTATGTGATCCGCCGGATCAACCAGGGAGACAGTACCTACTACGGTGAAGCCCTTGGCCTTTACAAGATGGGGCTGGAGTCCGGTATGCTGGTCAACAACGGCCGGATCAGCGAAGCCACCTTCAGCAATATTGTCATGGTGAGCTGTGAAGAGGGAGATTACAACTGGGCAGAGTCCTTCATCAGGCATTATGAAGCCTTTCTGGATGAAGAGTCCCGGGAGGACACAAAAGCACACTGCTACAGCCTCTGGCACTATTTCCAGGGACAGTACGACGAGGCTTCACAGATACTGGCCAGCCACCGGTTTTCCGGAGTGTTCCAGCCCAGCTCCCGCATGACCGCCATACGCATCCTCTTCGAACAATTCTTTGATGATGAATCCTATTTAGGCCTGTTGCTTTCCCAGGTTAAGGCATTTGAAAAATTTCTGAGCCGCGACAGGTACTTGTCGGAAGACAGAAAACAACTGCATAAGAATACCCTTGCCCTGATTCGGCGGATCGCCAGCGCCATTGCCAGAAAAGGCCCCCTGGAAGAGATCGGGGAGTGGGCGCTGGCGGAGATAGATTCCGGGCAGGCATTTCTCCTGCGCAACTGGTTGAGGAAGAAGATGCTCCAATTGTCAGCAGATACAGGTAAAATGCCCGGTGTTACCCGGTGATGATATCATCTGTTCCGGTAACGAGCTTTTCCTTCAGTTTTCCTGGGTTATTTACTCTAGGCATAGTGTTGGATGTTAAAAGCGTTTGGATATTCGGTTTAAGTTGAATTTGCCGGTGTCGTTTGATGTGATAAGGCGTTGTTTCGGGATAAAGCTGAAAGAAGCGAGTTGGTGGTATAACATTAATTTTCAGCCTCTTAATCTTGTATAAAGGTAAAAAAACCTTTTTAGGATAAAAAGGAAATTCTAAATTCAACTGTTGGTATATTTATTCGGCAAACAACTGCCCGGTATCCTGCTTTGTTGTATTGAAAACAAACAAAAACCAACGATATGCCACAGGTAGATTTCTCTGATACGAAAATTGCCTTTGCTGACCGAAGCGATTCAGAACTAAGGCGCTCCCACCTGCTATTCTCGCTGATGAACTATCCGCTGCTGGTAAAGGCCGGGACCCGGCTGGCCACTTTTGCCCTCAGGCTGCACCTGCCCGTGAAGGGGCTGGTCAAGGCCACCATCTTTAAACAGTTTTGTGGCGGAGAGAGTATTGAGGAAGCGCGCAAAGTGATCAGAAAGCTGGGAAAAAGCAACATTAAGACGATCCTGGATTACGGCGTTGAGGGAAAAGAAACCGAAGCTGATTTTGACCGTACCGCGGCCTACCTTGCCAAAACCCTGGAGTATGCCAGGGAAGACGAAGATATTCACATCATCAGCACTAAGCTCAGTGGCCTTTTCCGGTTTGCAATCCTGGAGAAAGTAAGCAATGGTGAAGCTCTGGCGGAAAAGGAACAGGAAGAATACGAAAGGGGAAAAGGAAGAGTGGATAAGATATGCAAAGCTGCTTTTGAATCAGGTATCGGCGTTCACATTGACGCCGAGGAAAGCTGGATACAGGGCGCCGTGGATGAGATCGCCTGGGAAATGTCCAGGCGGTACAATAAAAAGGCGCCAACGGTGATCAATGCAGTTCAGTTGTATCGAAAGGGCCGCCTCCAGTTTATTAAAGATTCCCTTCAGCACGCCCGTGAGAACGGCTATCTGTGCGCAGTAAAGCTCGTCAGGGGCGCTTATATGGAGAAGGAGCGGCAACGAGCCCGGGAAATGGGGTACCCAAGCCCCATTCAGGAGAGCCTGGAGGACACCCACCGGGCATACAATGAAGGGCTGAAATTTTGCATTGACAACATCGGCGAGCTTTACGTCTGTAATGCAACCCATAATGAGCAAAGCTGCCGTTATCAGGTAGAACTGATGGAGAAAAAGGGCCTGGAGCCCGGGCATCCTTTGGTGGCTACTGCTCAGTTGTACGGAATGAGCGATAACTTGTCCTTCAACATGGCCGACGCCGGGTTTAACGTGGAAAAATACCTACCCTACGGCCCGGTGCGGGAGGTCATTCCCTACCTCATTCGGCGGACTCAGGAAAATACCTCGGTCGGCGGCCAGATGAGCCGGGAACTTCAGCTGATCCGCAAGGAATTGCAGCGGCGGAGTGCGGAGAGTTGAAGGAAAAAACAGAGGCTGTTTCAAAAAGGTGGCGCACTGATAGGTTAAGAGTTTTTTTTTGGATTTGCTGAAAATTACCCTGACGGATACTGAAAGATCAGGGTACGGCCACTTTTGAAACAGCCTTTCTGTAAGTACTAGCCAGCCAGGCTCAGAGCTTATTCATTGTATAACAGTTCGTAGTATTCTTCCAGCATCCTCTTTACCGAAAATTCCTTCATGGTGCTCAGAATGCTGGCTTTCATCATTTGCTTCCATTTGCCCTGTTTTTCGTAGTAAGTGGGCACTACTTCTTCCAGCAGGACTTTATAAAGCGCTTCCCGGTCGTGGGCGTCCTGTACGGCTTCATCTTTGCTCTCAAAAGCATCGCCGATCTGCCAGCCGTTCACACCGTGCTCGCAGGCTTCCGGCCACCAACCGTCGAGGATGCTGAGGTTGAGCACCCCGTTCATGGAGGCTTTCATGCCGGAGGTGCCGCTGGCCTCCTTGGGGCGGCGTGGGTTATTGAGCCAAACATCGGCCCCTCGGGTGAGATGAGCGCCGATCTCCATATCGTAATTCTCCAGGAAGGCCACTGCCCTGGGATATTTTTTTGACATGGCCACGAGGTTGGAGGCAATCTCTTTACCGCGGTCGTCCAGTGGATGCGCCCGCCCGGAAAAGACGATTTGTATTTTGCCTTCTTCCAGATAAGGAGCGATCACTTCCGGCTTGGAAAAGATCAGGTCACTGCGCTTGTAGGGCACAGACCGGCGGGCGAAACCGATGAGCAGTTTGTTCTCGTCAAACTGCACTCCGTTTCTTTCCCTGATGAATTGGATCAGGGCCCGCTTGTTTTTCTGGTGGGGTTCCCAGATATCTTTGCCTTTTTCTGCGGCTTCGAGCATGGCGCTGTCCACCCAGGTTCCGTGATGAATGCCATTGGTGATGGCAACGATCTCAGAGCGGCCGTGGATGTGCTTCCACATTTTGTTGGCCGTCTTGCCGTGTAGTTTGGCAACGGCATTGGATTTTCTGGAAAGGCGCAGGGCGCCGACCGTCATGTTAAACGGGTCGCCGGCCAGGCGGCGCAACTGGCTGGGCTTCATGCTCAGGTTGGCGCCCATGTACATCAGGCGGTCCACCGGATGAGATTCGTTGCCCTGAATAACCGGCGTATGAGTTGTGAAGACGATCTGCTCGCGGCTGGCGGCCCAGGCTTCCTCAAATGTCATGCCGTCCTCCATTTTTTCCCGTATCAGCTCAAAGCCGGCGAACAAGGCGTGCCCCTCGTTGAAGTGATACACATCGACATCGATGCCCAGCGAGCGGAGAGCCCGGACGCCGCCGATGCCCAGCACCATTTCCTGGGCGATGCGTTCTTCCCCGAACCAGCCGTAGAGTTGTCCGGTAATCCAGGCATCCTCATTGCCCGGCACATCGGTATCCAGCAGGTACAGCGGAGCATTGTCAAAGGTGTCGAGTTTCCATACCTTGCACTGCACATTGCGCCCGCGGATGGTAACGTTGACGGACACTCCGGTGTCCTCCATGATATCGTCGTAGTTGTAATTGTGGTAAGTGTCATAGGGTTTACCGTCCTTGCCGATCACCTGGTCGGTGTAGCCCTGTTTCCATTTGATGCCGATGCCCACAATGGGATAATCGTATTCCTTGGCGCCTTTCATGTAATCGCCGGCCAGGATGCCCAGGCCACCGGCATAGGCCTTGAAACGGTTATCTAATCCGTATTCCATACAGAAGTAGGCCACACGGGGCAGGGTGTTCTTTTTATCCGTCATAGTTTTTTTGGTTTGCTGTTGAAAGGCCAAATATACTGAACGTGCGGCTTAATTCAATAGTAATAACACTGCATGTGCACCTCCATATCTTTCAGAAAATGGTTCAGCGGCTCCAGCATCTGCTGCCATTTTTCCGCCATATACCGGTCGGCGGCGTCCGTACCCAGGGCCGCTTCCAGGCTAAGGTAGTTCATTTCCTTGTAGGCGAACACTTGTAGGCGAAGCTGTTCCTTCAGCCACAGCGTTGCCTTTCCAGATACGGTTTCCGCCCAGGTTTCCCTGCCGGAGGCTACTCGTTCCATGTCAGCGATCATGATCCCTACACCTACCCCGGGATTGGAGTGCAGATAAGAAATGTAGGAGCCGGCATGCCAGAGGCTTTCTTCCGGGCAGAGTGCCTTGCGCTGGGCCTGCCTGTCGTATAAAACGTTGAAATAATCCCTGATCTGTAAGGCGCAGGTATTGAGGTCATCATTGAACTGTTGCCGGTGCTCCGCCACATATTCATCGAAAGATTCCGGATGGAGCCATGCCTCGCAATAGGCCTGGTAGATGAAATTTTCCTGCCCGAGCAGAAATGGAAGGGAGGATACGACAAAAACCACTGTAGCCAGGGTGCGAAAAACGGGAAGATGGGTGTACTTTTTCATAACGGCCCTTATTTAGAAGTCAGAGAATCGGATTTCAAAGTTCTCCTTCTATGTACTTCCTATTTTCCCTCCCCGGCAATGAGGAATATCAGGGTAACCAGTGAAGTTTATCAGTTTTACCTCAGGCGCGCTGAAATTTCTTCTTCCCCTTTTTGAAGGTTTTTTTCTTGTTGCTTTTTTTCGTGTTTTTCGGCTTGCCGGCATTGACGCGCAGTTCCCTGCCCTGAAACTGGCTGCCGTTGAAAGCTTGTATTACCTTTTCGGCGGCGGCTTCTTCAACGTGGAAGAAGGTGTGTTTGCTGCTCATATCGATCTTGCCGATGTTGCTTCCGGTTATCCCGCTTTGGTTGCAGACCAGAGAAAGGAAACCGGATTTGCCTTCTACGTCAAAAGTACCGATGTTGATGAATAATTCGATGCCATTGGTACTGGAGCGGGAGGCTTTACTTTTTGCATTGAGCTCTTTGCCATTGAGATGGGCCTTCATTCCCCGGCTCATGGTCATGGAAGCCAGCCGATGGATGAGCTCTTCCCGGGATAAACCTTCCACTTCCTGCATCAGTTGAGGCAGCAGGGGCTGAATGGCTTGGTGCCCTTCCGTTTTTTTTATGCGCTGGAAGAAACCCATCAGGCGTTTTTCGAATATCTCCTGTCCGGAGGGGATCTCGACGGGGCTGAATTGAGTTTTCAGGCGTTTCTCCAGCCTCCGGATGAGCACCAGGTCTTTGGGGTGAGCCAGGACCAGGGAAATTCCTTTGCGCCCCGCCCGCCCGGTACGGCCGGAGCGGTGGGTGTAAAAATTCAGGTCTTCCGGAATGTTGTAGTGGAAAACATGGGTGATGTTATCAATATCTATGCCCCGGGCGGCCACGTCGGTGGCAATCAGAACCCGAAGGTGGCGCGAACGGAAGCGCTCCATAACCCGGTCGCGCTGGGCCTGGCTCAGGTCGCCGTGAAGAGCGTCGGTGCGGTAGCCGTCCCGGCTGAGTTGTTCGGCCAGCTCTCCGGCATCGCGGCGCGTTCTGCAGAAGACCAGCCCATAGACCTCCTTATCGTAATCCAGGAAACGGCGCAGGGCTTCATACCGGTCTTTGGGGCGCACGGAGACGTACTGGTGGTCAATGTCATCGTTGCCTGTGTTGGGCTGGCCGACGCTCAGTTCAAATGGTTTAACCATGTACTGGTTGGAGATGCGCCGTACTTCTTCGGGCATGGTGGCGGAGAACAGCCAGGTCAGTTTGCTTTCCGGCGTTTCCTGAAGGATCTCGTCTATTTCTTCCTTGAAGCCCATGTTCAGCATTTCATCGGCCTCATCCAGCACGACGTACTGAATGCGGCTGATGTCAACCGCTTTGCGGCGCATCAGGTCCCGCAGGCGGCCGGGCGTTGCTGCAATGATGTGAATCCCTTTCTTCAGTTCCCGTATCTGCTTCCCGATATCTGCTCCGCCGTAAACGGGGAGGATGCGCAGCCCTTGCTGAAACTGCCCGAATAGGTCGAGCTCCCTTGAAACCTGAAGGCACAGTTCGCGGGTGGGCGCCAGAATAAGGGCCTGGGTTTCCGGCAGGGAAGGGTTTACCATTTCGACCAAAGGAAGGCCAAACGCTGCTGTTTTTCCGGTCCCGGTCTGGGCCAGCCCGATGAAATCGGTGTCGTTCTGTAAGAGTTTGGGAATGGCTTGGGTTTGGATAGTTGTGGGGCGTTCAAAGCCCAGTTTTTCGATGGCGTTCACCACCGGCCGGGAGAGCCCCAGCGCAATAAATTCGTTCATTTTTGATGGTTGAGCGGCTTCCCATCCTCAGTTACGGGCCTGGCCGCGATGATCAAAGTGCCTGCTCAACCCCGGAAAAGATTCACGGCTTTTCCCCAATCGGGCATCCACTTCAAAATAAGGCGCAAAGGTAAGGGGAATATTTGATAAAAAGCGGGAATCATTCTTTTAATTTTCTAATTTGTTTTCTCACAGTATATTAAAACTTAGAAAAACAAATGGAGATCAGATCCTATCCCGACGCGGGTTCCTTCCTGCGAGAGAATATAGCATTCCTGGAACAGGAGGAGGCTGCCAATAACATGCTGCTGGGCCTGGCCCTTGGGTTGAAAGGTCGTGAAGAGGGGGGCCATACCGCTAACTTTTTGAGTGTTGTTCGAAGTGGCTGGCCGATATTTTGTGCATTGCAGACACCCCCCAGGAATCTGATCGCCTATGGACTGAATGAGGAAGCTTCCGCTACAGCCCATCTGGCCAGTAATTTCTTTTCCAGCCGGGGGATAGAGATACCCGGGGTGTTTGGCCTCAAACCATTCATTGAACCGTTTGCAGGGTCATGGGTTGCTCACAAAGGCGGGGCCTGGGAAATGAAAAGAGAGATGGGGGCCTTTAAACTGGACGGAGTAACCATGCCTGCGTTTTCCGGCGGCAGATTGCGGGCAGCTGAGAAAAATGATGAACTGCTCGCCCTGGATTGGATCATGGCCTTCAACCGGGAGGCACTGGGGGAAGCAGATGAGGAGCAATGCCGGAAGTTGGTTGGCAGCCTTTTGAAGCAACGCTGCCTTTTCTTCTGGGAGGACTCAGCACCCGTTAGCATGGCAGCCGCCACCCGCCCCACGCGCAATGGGATCACCATCAACGCCGTATATACTCCTCCGGCTCACCGTGGAAAGGGATATGCCAGCAATTGCGTAGCCAGGCTGAGCCAAAATATGCTGGACAAAGGGTACCGGTTCTGTTCGCTGTTTACAGACCTGAAAAATCCTACCTCCAATAAGATCTATCAGGCCATCGGTTACCGAAAGGTGGCGGATTTCGTGGAGGCAGTATGGGTTTAACCCTCAATCAAATTCTTGTATTCGTTTTTCAACTTTCCGGCGTTGCGCAGGCCCTTCCTGTACAGCCTCCGGTAGAGCAGCCACGCCAGGCCACTGATCGAACCTCCGATCTTGGCCAGTATCCCCCGGGAAAGGGGCAGGGCCAGTTCAAGGGGTTTTTTCCGAATCGCCTTGAGAATTGCCTTTTCGACGTCTTCAACGGCCAGCACCCGGGTGGAACCCGAAAAGCTCAGCGCAGATTCCCGGGGTAGCGTCAGCTGATGATCCAGCATTGGAGTACGGACGAGGTCCGGGCAGATGACCGTAACGTAAATATTTTTTTCGCGCAACTCAAGGGCCGCCGCCAAAGAAAAGCCCCGGACGGCAAACTTCGAGGCTGTATAGTACGCCATGCCGGGAACCGGGGCAATACCGGCAAGTGAGGCAATGTTTATGATGTGGCCTCCGCCTCGTTTTTCCATCTCCTGAGCTGCAAAAGTGGTGCCGTAAAGAACGCCCTTGGCGTTGATATCCAGATGCTTTTCCACAATGCTCTCGTCCGCATCGGTGATGAAACGCGGAAGAGAAACGCCGGCAATGTTAAAGAGGTAATCGATCCGGCCAAATTTTGTAAGGGCGGCAGTAATCGCAGATCTCCAATCCTGTGCATTACTTACATTGAGGCTCAAGGGTAGAAATGTTTCCGTTTCGTTTCCGAAAACATCCTTCAGCCTGGCTTCTTCAACGTCGGTAACTACCCACCTGAACCGTTCACGGTTGGACAGGGCAAAGTGCCTGCCGATACCACTTGCGGCGCCGGTGATCAGGGCAACAGGGTGTTTCATGGCAGCGTTTTTTTGTAAAGAAAAGAATTTTTGGAAGGTATTTCTATCTAATATTACTTAGTTTCACTTGAGAATAGTTGACCCAAAAACAAACCAGGATGAAACCAGGTATTGCTTCATTACTGCTGTTGTTGCTTCCTCTTTGGGGGAGGGCGCAGGATTATCCGGGGGAGTATGTTCTCGATGCAGACGGGGGCCAAGTGGTATTTGACATACAGGATGCCGGGCAGCACCGCCTGGAGGGATTTCTTTTGGATTCTGACGGTACCCGGTACCAGGTTCAGGCAGTTGTGGAGGGAGAATACGCCCGGGGCACGCTCCTCAATGATCGGGGAGGGCTGTACTTCGAAGCCCGGCTCAAGGGAGAACAACTGGTGCTGACCATCATGCCCGCCGACGCTTACAACCAGCCGGATTATCTGAGTGCTAAAGATTTTTTTCTCACCCGGCGGGAAAAAGTTAAAGCACCAATTGAATTATCTCCGATAGAGCAGGTGAAACCCGAGGAAGAACAATGGTTGCCTGATCAGCCCGCTCCCGGCGCTGCCGGAGAATGGGCGGGTAATTACAATGGTGTGATCAATGAGGCGCCCACTCAACTTTCCATCAGCCGATATGGCAATCAGTTGAGCGGGGAGGTAGATGCCGGCGGATACAAATACATACTGGAAGGGGCCATCAGCGAGGATAAATCCTGGGGGGAGGCCTATGATCCGCAAACTCAGGGTAAGATGAAGTTCTCGGGAACGCTGAGTGGGAATGTGGTAATGCTCGACTTTTTCGCTGAACAAGGCCGGTTCAGGGTGCAGTTCCTGAGGCAGGGTTCCAGGCCTTTGCCCGGTATTTCTGAAAGCACGGGCCAAAATCCTGCCGGAAATTGGGTACACGCACAGCCTCCTGCATCAGGGGAGTTTTCCCCACCGGAACAAACTTTACTGCAATTGCATCCTGACGGCACCTTCCATTTTGGGAAAGCCGCTGCCGTCCGGTCCAATCCGAATGGCAGAGGAGTGGGCAGAGGCCGGTGGAAAACCGAAGGCAACGATATTCTGATCGACCAGGGGAAAGGTTGGATAAGGTTTGCTGCCTATTTCCTCAAAGGAGACAGCCTCCTCCTTGAATTTGGGAAAGATAACCGCCAGGAATGGAAAAGAGTGGATTAGCATTTTTTTCTCATAAAACATTACCGGCAAAGGGAAGCCGGGTAGCCGGCCTGCCGATGCTGATCCGGCATGGCAGCAGCGCTCCGTTGCGGGTCGTGGCGTTGTTGAGGCATTTGGGAAACTAATCCTTGTTCCGCAGATGGTCCGGAGGCGAGAGAAAAAAACCGACCTGGAAGAAAAAAGAATTGGACGGGTCCACGTTGAACGGAGTAGTCCCCGGGGATTTGGCTTCAAAATCGGTGCTGAAATTAAAACGGTAGCCGAATTTAAAGTTACCCCAGATCCAGTCGGCAAATTTGTGCTCCGCCCTGGCGGAGGCCAGGACCTCGGAATGGTTCATGGCAAAATCGGACTGCCCGTTGGTAAGGCTCGGCATGGTTAACCTGTAGCTTTGGCTGTCGTATTCTACTCCGAGCAGGAGAATGTCGCCGTGGCCGAGGTTGTAACGCAAAAAGGCGTTGGCGGGGAGAACGGCTTCAATACCCCACTTGTCGCTGAGGTTGCGGTTGAAAAGCAGAAAGGGGATGATGCTGTTGCGCCGGAAACTCTTGGAGTAGGCCAGCCCGATTCCCCATTCGAAATCCTCGCTGGGTTTGATGCCGTATATGCCGTAGAACTTATAAATGGCATACCTGTCTTCAAAATAACGGCCGAGCCCCGGGTAATTGCCATTGGCTGCCAGGCGAAACCGGAAGGCGAGGTAGTGGTATTCACCCAGAGATTTGGCTATGATGGCCCCAAGGGTGGCGCTTTTCAGTTTGATACCGTTTAATTCCCGGAAAACCTGCCCGAAATCAGGCCCGAACCGCTTGATATCATGAACTTCTGCAAAGTAAGAGTAGCTGAGTAAAATCTTCAGGTTGTCTTTATTGACTAAGGGCGCCTTCAGAGAGAACTTGAGATAGTTGTGGTTCCTGAATTCCGTTAAAGGGGAGGATAGTAAACTATCCTGGGCCTTATATGCCCCTCCTCCAAAGTAGCTGTAGGCCAGCTCCAACCCTTTGGAACGAGAGGTGTTTCGTATTCCCGGCTGACAATAACAACGCAGATGGTTTCCTTCCGAGGTGGAAGTCAGGTCTTCCGGGAAGAAGTCGGGTTTGACCTGGGCGCTCGCCAGCAATGCTGGGAACAAAAGGGCTGTAATCAGGAAATATTTCATGCTTTTGCCGCCTGCCTGGACATTATGAGATGAAAAGTTAAAGATACAATTTTGGCCATTCTTTTTTCATGGCCGAAAAGAATGGAACTATTTGGGAATTATTTGTGTAACACTATCATAAAACGCAGTTGTTATCCAGAGAAATTCCACCTCTTTAACGTATTGTAATATTATAAATATAATTAAATATAATTAATTTCGTTAATAGGTTGTTTTTTTTCGTTCGTCGAATTTTTCTCCGGGTTAGGGGTAAAATCTGTTACTTTTAAGAAAAAACACTTTTGACTTATGGAAGATGAATATGGTTAGCTAAACTTTCTGTCCTTTTCCCCGCTCAATTTCTTTTTTATCCATTACATCCTTTCCAGCCCATGGATCTTATTCGGGCTGTTGACTTTCCGGAAGACACCTTTCATCTGGATCAGGCATAATTTTCACTTCAAGAGCCATCCCCGGCTTTGATGCCTGGGTATTTCCATTCCTTTTCATCATTCATTCATTAACCGGAAATACCCTCCATCATGAATTATAAATATCCTGAACACCGGGTTATTGCATTATTATTAATGGTGCCTGCAGGCTTTTTAGTGGTAAAAACCTTGCTGGCCGTTTACCGCTTTGTGTGGCGGCATGCAGAATTGCTGTTTGACATTCTGGCCACCATTGCTGTTGTTGGTATCCTTTTAGTACTGGCCATTTTTCTGGTGCCGGAGCTGAGGCAGCTTTATTTTAACTTCCGGTACGGCCCGGGCATTTATCAATTGCTTGATTCACAGATAGCCGAAACGGAGCAGGCTCTGGAAAGAGTGAGCTACCGTGCCAGAGAACTGAGCTTTCACATCAAAAGGCTGCAGCACAGAATCCGGAATATTCCTGAAAACAGGAGGATCTTTCATCGGAATGTTAACGCAGGCATGGTTTACCTGAACCAACTTCAGGAGGTCTTTGAAACTTTCCGGAAGTTTCTGGCTACTCGCCTGAGAGAACTGGAACAGGCCAAACTGCAGATCGACATTGTCCAGGATATGGAGGCCCTTGTTCATGCTTTCGAAGGGGAATTGGGAGAATGGCTGGATCTGTACCCCGCTTTTTCCGGCGAGCTTGAAGCATTCCTGGAACAGGAACTGGAACGCCAGCTAAAAAGCCAGAGAACGGCCCGGATGCCGGCCTTACGTGGCTATGGTTCGCTCAGCCTTCCCTCTTTTCCTTTTCGCTTCGATGCTTTAAGGTACCCCGGCACAGTTCCCTCCATTGTGGAGGAGATATTTCAGGAGTCTTATTACCTGCTGGATAAACTGGAACTTCAGGCCCGGGCCCTGGAAACCCTCAGGCAGTCGGGTGGAAGCGAGCGGGGCTCGTCCTGAATACCAGAGGGGCGCCGTTTTGAACCCCGGCCAGGGGTCAACCCAGAGGATCTGTAATGGACCGGTCCTGAGAAACGACCTGAAAAAACAGGCCGACGAACAGGGCCAGCGTGGTATTGACCAGGAGAAGCCTGGGGAAGATGAGTAATTGACGGTTGCTGTCCTGATATTTACAATCTTCCTCAGGGTTTTCCAGGTTTGTTTCACTGAGCCCCAGGTGGAAAATGATATCTCTTTCAATAAGCAAATCGTTTTCTTTGAGTTTGTTGAATAAATACCTGGAGTGGTAAAAACCGGAGCTGTATTTTTTGTTAATTGCTTTAAAATCATGTATCAGGCCCTGAGCAAACTGCATCAGTTCCTGATCAAATTGGTCCAGGTCTTCGGCACAAACGAGAAGGGCTTTTTGTAATTCTCCGGAAGAGAAATCTTCGTTCCGCATTCTCAGCTCGAGAAACCGGAAGCGGTCTTCAAAGGCTTTAAACCGGCCCAGATATTTTCCTTCTTGGATCGGATTGTCTACCGTTTCGCAATGTATGTAGTATTTCTGCCGGCTTTTGCGCGTAATGGCGTTGTAGTATGCTCTTGAAAAAGCCAGCTTTTGCTGCAACTGGACCAGGGCCTCTCCCAAAAGAGTCATTTGCCGGCCCTGTTCGTTGCCGTACCCTTTGATCAATTCTTCCGAAGCCCGGCAAAGGGAAAGGGCAGTGGGAGCATTGGCAAATTCAATGCTTTGAAACTTCACCCCTTCGATATAATTCCCGATTTCTTCCACCTCTCCGATCGGGTACCGCTCCTGGAGCAGGCCGCTGTTGAGCAGCATTTTTTCCCCGATAATGTTCATGGACAACACCCCGAAGGCGAAGGAAAATAAAAACCCGTAAATGAGCAGTATGAAAGAGCGGGTCAGGAGTCCTTCCCACGGCAAGTCGGGGACTTTATTCATCATGACGTATCCCATGTAATAGAAAGCCAGGGCAATCAGCACAAAAATGATAACGGCCAGAATGATCGGTGGAATATCCAGGTTCGCCTTCCACAACTCCTCGGTTGAGATCAGTAGTATCCAGCTGGAAATAATGGCCATTTGCATCCGGGGAAGGATCAGGTTGAAGGTAAACCAGTACAGGTTTTCCACGTCCTGCCGCCGGACGATGTAGTTCAGGACAAAGACCAGTACTGTGAAGATACCGGTAATCACCCAGAAGTTTTGAGTGATGAAGGCTGAAAAACCCAGGCCGATAATGCTCAGTATGATTGCGCCCCCAATCTCATATTTTTTTTCAGTGGACCGATCCCAAGAGCAGCGTTTATTAATTATGTAACGAAGATTCAGGATACAATAAATGATTAACCCCATTGAGAAAGCCAACAAAAAAAGATGATTTTTGGGCGTTTCCGGGTAATTCATACTAATATCAAAATGTATGTATAAAATACTTAGGAGAAATAAACAAATTGTGAAGTCCAGAAGAAAGGTGAAGGTATTGAACCTCGAAGTATTAATGGATTCCCAGCCGATGTAGCCATAACGGTAGATCAGGTAAGCAAGGGGAAAACTCAGAGTTGAAATAATTCCCAGGGTGGTCAAAAGATAAAGGGATATCTCCAGGTCGAATTCGAAGAGGCCTTTCGGTAAAGAAACATGGAAGATTGAAAATGTTATTATATGGAATGCGGATAATTCAAAAATCTGGGTACAGAGATAATGCAGGAGTATGATTAAGGGCACAAAAAGTATGGGAAAGACGAGGATGCCCGCCCATAGCCGGTACTGGTAAGGAATGCTGTTTCGGTAAGCCTGGTGAATGTTGTATCTCCTCAGGAAAAAATTATTGGTGGCTCTTTGAAAAAGCTGGTTTTGCAGCCGGTTTTCTTCCAGAGATTTCCTGATAACCGGGCTTTCCTTGCCTTTGAATTCTCTTTCAATTTCTTTTTTTATCCATCTTTGCCAGATTGCCCGATTATAGGTTCTCCTTTTCCTGTCCTTTTCATTGATAGAGCCTTTAAAGGCTTCAGCTATTTTCCTGATGAAATAAGCTACGATCAGAAAAATAAAAATGGCGGCCAGGAAAAAATGCAGGACATTAGGTTGAAAAATCCATTTGAAAGGAAAAAAGGCCATAACCAGGACAAACAAGGGAAGTATAAACTTAAACTTTCGCATTAAGGAAACCACTCTGAAAATAAACCTAAAACCCAGGTTTGTCACTTTTTTCGGGAGGGAGATGGCTGGGTAATTTGCCCGGTTTTTAATCTTTTTGAAAATAGTATTGATGATATGTTTGGTATGGGGGTTATCGTTAAAAATAACAGCTTTGAGCTCCTGCTCCACAGGGAAGAGCCAGCCTCCCGAATTCATGAAAACTTCCGTAGCCCCGTCACTGATGATCGTATTCACGTAGTCCTTTTCGGCCGATTCCAGTTTCTCCGACCAGCTTTTCCGGATGCTGTTATCTCTCCGGGAGCCGGTTAGGCTATTGTAATTGTCGATCTGAGCGGACAGGAAATAATTTTCCCTGGCAAAGTAATATTCACACTTATTGATCACCGCATCGGTCAGGGGGCATTCCTTTAACTTCACTTCGACATTGACCTTGTGGATGCTATTGTCAAAGACGGAGGAATGGGTGAAATCGAATAAAAAATCGAGCAGCAATTCCCGTTTGGGAATAAAGGCTTTTTTCCCATTTTCATCGCTTTCGCTCAACTGGCCCAGAGAAGTGGTGTCGAAAAGGCGGCTTTTTTCTACAGACGGACGGTCCTCAGAGGTGGAAAAAAGGACGACTTCTTCCAAAGAGGAATAAGTAAACAAGGGCTGGGCGAAGAACCCCTGGCCGTTTTTGGGTTGGTTGGAGTTGGATTCAAGAGCGTCGAGCAGGCCTTTTTTCGCCTTACTTACTGAAAATGCCTCTCGTTCGCGTTCGCATTCGTACAAATCGCGTTCCACCTCCACGGCTTCATCTATGATCTTAACCAGGGTTTCGGACAGGTCATCTTTCAGTTCCAGGTTTGGGAAAAGCGGCAGAGAAAGTATTTCAAAGTGCTGAGCGATCCATTTTATATTGCCGCCTTCCGAAGCCACCAGCCCGATGAAATGGAAGGTGGCGGCATCCTGGTTAATGGTTACATAAATGGGGTAAGTGGGGATCGCCTCCGTGGAAGTAATTCCCTGTTCTTTGAGTTGGTGTTCATCTTTTAACCAGACCTTGGTATAGGAAAAGATGACCTCCTGTTTTTCTTCTTTCGAAATGTCGTCTAGGAAAAAATGATAACCCGATTGCATATCGTTAACTGGATTTAGAGCCTAGATTGTGAATGTAGCTGGCAATGGCATCCAGGGCTTTCTGGAAACTTCTGAATTTTTCTTCTTTAGGCTGGGCACTTTTGGAAAGTGCTTTGGACAAAAAAATGAATTCTTCCCACATTTCCTGTTTTTGCTGGAAGGTGCCGTAGGTTAGCAGGTAAACCAGGTTTTGCAGGTGATCCCAGGCAAAAGGCGTCAGCCCGAAAAAGTGCTGGTTGATGAGCATCTCCGCCATGGCATTCTGGTCTTTGTGCAAGTAGAGCCGTTTAAAGCGGACTCCTAATTCCACAATGTTGGGGAATTGTCTCAGAGCGGTAAACCGGAGGCCGCTGCCGGCCATCTCTCCCGTGCTGTCATGGTTATCCTTCTGGTTGCTGCTTTTCGCCTTTGGTACGATTTCGTTGAAATAATGCAGCAGCAGGGAACCCGGCCGCTTCAGTTGGTTGTATTTTTCGAAAAAATCCTTCTCCCGTTTCCTCCTGGCTTTCAGGGTGTTCTTCTTTTTTTTCGGGTTGGAGAGTTTTATGGCTTTTGTGATGTTTTTCTCCTTATCAATGAAAGAGAGTTGGTTGAGCTGTTTTCGCAACTGATAAAAGAAATGAAAGCGGAACAGGTCCGGAGTATTGATTGGGTCCACAGAGTTGCCGATGTCCCAGTATTCATGGGAGAGTGGGATGCCCAGATCCTGTAATTTGGACTGCATGGCCCCGGCATAAATGGAAATAGGTAAAATGGAGAGCCTCTGGGCTGGCCCCAGGGCTTGGCTCAGCAGTTCTCTGCCAAGCCCGTCCGACTCCTTGTCCATTGCCCACTTATTGAGTTTTGTGATCAGGTCAAAACCATAATCCAGGCTGTTTTCTTTCTGAATAAATGCTTTCCCCCCCAGATCAAGGTCGAAAACGTAATTCAGCAGGATGAGGTCGTATTCATATTCTCTGCCGGTGAGTTCAGCTGAGGATCCGGGCCCCTTCAATTGTACATTTTGTCGTGCCGCATCCTGGTTGATGTCGTGGGTGATCTTTTCGAAAGCCAGATGGATATTGTTCACGCATTCGATGATGACTTTCCCTCCGTTCTGGCTGTTCGGCGGCGCCCCCGCAACCATATTCTCTTTGCCCTTTGCAGATTCTGCTTTTTCAATTTGTAACTCCTTAAGCCCCGGGCTGCACCTCGTCAGGTGGTCCTTGATGATATCATACTTCGTCAATGGCAGCCGCTCCTCCGAAAAGAAATAAAACAACCGGGCCACAGCCTTGTCATCTACCAGCAAAACCCTCCAGTCAATGTGATTGACGGCAGCCAGTTCCCGGTCGGCCAACCATTTCATCCGGGTTTCGGAATGGAAAATGAAAGGTGTGACATACGGCCCGGATGCCCGGTTGTGTGTATTGACGAAGTAACTCTCAGCCAGCATTCGCAGTTGAAACTCCAGGTATTCGGCAGCTTCCGCCGATTGATAGATATGGTTATTGAGGTTGTATTCAAAAGTGCCGAGCAGTTCTTCCAGTCCCTGGATAAAATCCTGGGTGAGGGCCAGGTACCGGAACCAGATGGAGCTGTCAAAAAAGCGAAAGCGCTTATCGAGATTCAGTAAACGATAGACCTGAAAAGCATTGTCGATCTGGCCTTTGTCTGAAAAAAAACGAGGGTCCTCCCGGTCGTGATAATAGATCATGATATTCATCAGGCCAATGGTGAGCACGGGGTAGTAGTCCATGCTTATTCCTTCTTTACCGGCCTTTTCATCATCCAGGTGGAAGCTGTGTCGTTCCGAAAGGCGGGTAAACATGGCGCTGTCGTTGAAGTCCTTCATATTTGCAAAAGCAATGATGAGGTCCGGAGAAGCACCGCTTCCGCATTTTCGGTAATCACACAACTGCACGGGCATGCCCTGAAGCCCTTCGGTGAGCATAGTGATCAGCCGCCCCCAATGGGGGTGCTGGCCATCGATTTCAGTGAATACCTCGCCGTCGTTCCAAAGCCTCGTGAATTTAACCTTTATTACTCCGGGGCCTCTGACATTGTCTTTTGGATACGAGCGAAGTGGAAACTCAGGAAGATTGTTGCCTTTCTCTTCCGCACCCCAGTTAGTTGCCGGAAAAACTTTCCGTACGGGCTTGTTTTTTCCAAAGCGGCCGGGTGGCCCGTAAATGGCCTCTGTTTTTGGTATGTGGTATCTTATTTTCCTCCACTCCTTGTCGAGGAAGTCATCGATAAGGAATTCTTTTTTTTCCTTACGGGCGCCGGTTTTCGGAGCCTGCCCGGCCTGTGGACTACTATTTTCCCTGTAGCATAAGTTGTCTGCTTTTTTCTCTTCGTACATCAGGCAAAGGCCATTCAGAACCCGGGTTTCAAAACGTTCGAAATCCGGCCCGGTATAGGGAGGCGCCTGTTGAAAACAGGCCTTAAAGGCTGCGGGGCTTTTGCTTTCCTTTATTTTTTCCCAGTTTTGGTGGGGAAGCGGATAATTGTGGGATGGATAGCAGGAATAGGGCTGAAGTTCAATATTTAATTTGGCCTTCAGTCCTTTAACCTTTGCATCCTCAATGACAAATACTCCTTCCTGCCGCTCATCTTCCCGAGCCGGGAGGAGAAAACTGCCGGCCAGTTGCCGGGCCAGCGCGGCCTGTGATTTTTTGATGTCTATCACTCCCCAGTGAATGAAGGCCTTAACCTCAACTTCAAATGCTTCTTCGTGAGGCAGGAAATCCAGACAGCTGCCTGCGATTAGCCGGTAGAGAAAATCCTTTTCTTTATCGCCGCCGGGAACCTGGCCCTCCTTGAGGGATTGCCAGTAACCTTTAGCGGTTTCATTTTCCTGCCCAATGTCACAGATGGCATTTCCGTTCACTTTGATGATGGCCGTCTGGCTTCCCCTTTCATCTTCTTCTCTGTAATATAATGCGTCGATATAATGGCGGTATCCTTCCGGGAACAGGACTTCAGAGAGGTGTCTCTGGCCTTTGCGCCGGAGTTCCTGGTTGCAGAACTTTAGTATTCCGCCAATCCTGTCATTTTCGTGCTCCTCTTCAGTGAGGCTCGTGATGAACAGAAAAATTGGTGGCCTGGTAATAAGAGGATCCATGGGTCTGTTTTTAATTTCTTCTGCGAAGCGTTTTCATCAGGATCTGGGTTAGCAGGAATTTTTCCGGCCTGGGCTGAAGCAGGAAGCTTTCAATATTGGAAAACGGGAGGAATTTGGCGTAGCGCGACAGGTCCTTGGGTTCTCCTTTCCCGGACGTGACAATGACACTCGGGATGTGATTAAGCTTTATTTCCTTGATAAACTGGTTGATACATGCCCGGTAAGTTTCTATTGATGATTTTTCTTCCGCGAAGATCTCTTCCAGGATCGAATGGTGGATCACCGAAGAGTTGATCAGGTTTCGGTATTGTTCACCCTCGGTGCGGACAGGTGTGTTCAGCGGGTTGGAAAACTGGATCTCTATTTCGATTTTTCTTGCCTCCATGGCGATCCTGATGCTCTTCCTGCCCGTTTTTCCTACATTCGGGCCGGCTTCTTTTCCCAGCAGTATCTGGGGCTTTTTGCCTTCTCGGTGAACGGTTAGGGAAAAGGGGATGATGATGTTCACATTAGAGAGCCTGCTCCAGTAATCAAACTCTTCGACGTAGGCCTGAACGCGTTCATCGATGATCATCAGTTTGGCCAAAGGGTTCTCCACCAGTTGAAGGAGGAGTTTGTTGAAGGCATATTCATCGGAAGGATACTTCTTCAGGATGGAGTAAAAAATTTGCCCTCCGCTGAGGTAGTCGAGATAACAATAAGGGGACTTGCCCAGAGAGCCGTGGCGTATATATCCTATGGGATGGTAAGCCGGGTGATAGTAACCCTGTGTTTCATCATCCTGGACGTAGGGGCGGTAATAGCGTTGGAGGCCTTTGAGGAGCTTTTCCTGCCATCGGTTGGATTGAAGGTAGTGAATTTCCGGGGCTTCACTGTTTTCTCTTGGCAATACACGGCCGGGCCTGAACACATGGGGCAGGGTTTCGATCTCCCCACCGGCCTTTTGGTAGAGCTTGGCGTAGATGTCCCTGTAGTGTTCAAACACGCCCATCAGGCGGCTGAGATGGCGCCGGAAATCCTGCCCGAACGGGGTGCTGAGCCAGTTTTGCAAAAAGATCTGTTGCCCGCTGAAAGGTTGGCTTTCCGGCTCCTGTTCAAAAAGGAAGGCTTCAAAGTCCTCCTGGTTAATTTCAGCGGCGGTTTCCGGCTCAGCTTCGTAGAGGGATTGGAGAAACTCTTCAATGATAAAGGACTTAAACGTGTTGAAGGCGCCGGCAATGACACTTTTATCCCGGCTGAGGTTTTCCCGGAATCGGCCTTCGTCAATGCCGAGGTCAAAGAATATGGAATGATAAACGGTATCATCAGAGAGCCCCGCTTCTTTCTGCTCATCAGAGAGTTTCCTGTCTTTGTGGAATTGAAACCTGTAGTAGGATAACCACTGGTCAAAAAGTTTAAGCTTGAAAACCTGCCCTTTGGAAAACCTCTGGTCTTCGGACTTAAAGAGGGAATCGAACTCCTCTTCCGATAAAAAGATCAGCCGGGAACGGACGAATTTGATGACGGGTTCCTTTGAGGATTGGTACTGGTTGTCAAAAAAACTGAGCTGCTTTTTTTTATTGGTGACAATGAAGAACCGATAGGGGTAATATTCAATTTCTTCGATCAACCTGTCGGTGGCCAGGCCAAGAGCCTGATCTCTTTTGGTGCTTTTTCCCTGCCTCAGCAATCGTTCCACTTCCAGAAAGTTGCGGATTATTGCGGGCTGAGACCCGGGTGGGATGTTTTCTGCCCCGCGGAGTATGATTACGCAAAAATCGTAATCGACGACTCTTTTTTCCTTGCAGTGCTTTTCAAAGGCCTGAAAAAGGATCCCTTCCGTATGGAGCTTTTCGGCTTCAGAGTCGAATTTTTTCCTGTATTCTTCAAGCCGTTCTGAACGGCCAAGAAGGAATACTTCCTTAGGTTTATTGAGTTTTAATTTATAACCAAGCCTGGGTATGAGTTCATTGCCTTCGGCTTCCCATATAGCCGAGGATTTGACGAAGCCGGGGTCTCCATTCCAGAAACTGCCGAGGAGAGTGGGTTTCTTGGAGCCAGGGTAACCTATGGTTCGAATGGGTTGGTTGCTCAGGTAACCGGCCGCGATCTTGGTTTCCACCAGGCCCAGGTTTTCCTTTTTCCATTCTCCCTTCTCGTCAATGATCGGAGCCTCCAGGAACTGGTTGAGCAGGTGTAACAGAGGCTGGCCCTCTTTTTTGTCCATTTTTTCATCTGCTTCCAGGACCTGTCCGTAGGTGAAAGTCTCAACTGCTCCAGCCAGCCGGAGGTTCATGGCATTGGTCCATACCCGGCAAATGATGTAGTCTTTATTCTGGCGCTCTTCGAGTTCGATCTTGACTTCGAGGTTCCGCCCCCGCTTCTCCCAATCCGGCAGGGCCATCCAGTCGTGTTTTGCGGCATTGCGGATCACATTTTCCAGTATGGTATAAAACCCCTGGTACCCCACCACACCCCCGGGTATTGCGATCAGCATATCCTGCTCCAGCTTGTCCAGCGATTCCGCCCGGTGGCGTTCCCCCACGATGTAATTGATCTTTACGGCTTCCTCCAGCCAGGCATCTTCCAGCGTTAGCCCGTTGTTGATTGCCCCTTTGGCCTTGCCCCGGACGATCAGCCGCCTCCCCAGCTTTAGCTTCCGGATGATGTCCTGTTCGACGACGGGGCGGGCAAGCTTACAGGGAATGAAGCAGGAACTGTCATCCCCGGGGTTGAAAATAGAAGAGGACAGGATCTTCAATTCCGTTATCTCCCTTTTGCCGATCAGGTTTTCGTAAAGGACACCGTAAACATAGACTTCCTCTGGCTTGGCATTGAGAACATTTGCAATGCTTTTGGTTTTTCCGGCGTCAAACAGATTTTTGCGATAGAGCAGGTTCGAGAAGGGATAACACCGGCCGCCGTTATCATCGAGTTTATTGTTGTCCTCAAATTTGTAGTAACTTCGTTTTCTGACTTTAATCACCAGTTTCTGTTCAATCAGTTTGGCATTCTTCAGTTCCGGAAGGCCTTCAGGCTCTTCCAGGTACAGCGTTCCGATGATTCTGGCCTGGGTGTTGTTTTTTATGGAGAGGGGCTCCTTGAAGAGGCAACGCACCCGGTTATTGGTGTTCCCCTCATCTCCCTTGAAGGTTTCGGGATGTTTTTCCACAAGATGGTATATCCGCTTTTTTTGGCCGGGGCCGGATGCTCCGTCCAGAATAAAACCATGCAGTATCCTGCGCTCTCTGGAGGAGGAGTTGTTTTTTTCGGCCTTTTTCCATTGGTTGAGTTCACTCCATAAGAGCTCTTCCTTTTTTCCCTCGACATTGAACTCATAAGCGTCCAGTTTTTCGGCTTTGGCAAGGTTTCGCAGGATATGCCTTTGCATATAAAACCGCATCATCAGGTCATTATTGAACCAGGTGGGAAAAGTCCAGGAAGGGAACTCTGTTGCTACCTGGGCAATGAAGTCCAGGCGTTGTTCCAGATAGGTAAACAAAAGCTGGTTGTCAAAAGGGTTCTGAGCAGAATGAGAAACAGTTGGCAGCACGTGGCTGCCCAGGCCGTGGCTGCCGTTGCGGGCGATGATGGCTGCAATGGCGGCTTTAAGGGCCTTTCCGATATAATCCTTATCGACATAATTGGCAATGTTGGCCTTTGAAAAAAGGAGGTTGCTGGTCTGGGCCAGGCCTTCATCTCTTTTTTTTATCAGGCCTCTTATTGCAGGAGAAAGGCCAGGTTCCCACTTCTCGTGGAGGATGATCCCCCCCAGGCCTTTTATCTGGTCACTGTCTTTTACCTTGATCAGCCCGGAAGGGAAAAAGGTGACCTGCTCATCCGTATTTCCTTCCAGCAGGAAAGTGGCAATGCAGTAAAGCGTTATGATCAGCTGCCGAACCTGCATTTTGTGCTCCTGTTCCTCCTTTTCAAAACCGAGAAGGCCGAAAAAGAGCTTTCCTTCTTTCTCATAAACTTCTTCGTAGGCAAAATAGCTGGAGTCAAACAAAGCCTGAATGCCATATTCTCCGGATAACAGGTCAGCGTTGGCCTGGTTAATGCTCAGCCGCGTAAAGTTCCTTCCCGCGATGAAAAACTGATTGATGCCTCTGTAATCATTATCGTACCGGTTAAGGTGAATGCCCTCGAAAAAATTTTTTGTCTTGTCCCATGTTACGGCTACTTTCAACGCCTTTTGGTGCTCCTCCTGCCCCAGGTCGTATAATGGCGGAAGCAGGATCTCCAATTTGTTGATCTCACCTTTGTCTCCGAAATCAAAACGGGCAAAGATATAAGCTTTTGTTTTGTCCTTGGTCAGGCCGCTGATGTTGATGGAATAGAATTCAGGAGAAGGGGGAGTATGGGCTGAGAGAATCCGGATCGTTACCGGGAATTTTTGTTTGATATTCCGGAAGATGAACTCGTCGATGGTGAAATCCAGCCCTTTGTTGCTGATGTATCTGCCGAAGGCGTTGATCTTTGACTTTATGATATGCTTGTCAATCCCCTGGCTGCCATTAACGGCAAGATGGATGGGATAATCGCGTTCCTCCAGGTTTTCATTCCATCCTATAATAGCGCAATAATAAGTGGCGCGTGGTACAAACAGGTCATGGGAAGCCAGGATATCGATCGCTTTTTTCCCCAGCGTTTCATATTTGTTGTCGTTGATTTTCCGGATCTTGTTCAGGTGGTTGTCGAATGCCCACCGGAGGTTTGGAATCCGGCCCTCTTCCAGCAGCCGTAGCCCCCTGAATTTTCGGGCAAGAAAGAAACTGAACCCTTTTTTAAGGTGGAGCGGGTTGTCGAGCGTTTTTTTATTAAAGTTCTCCAGGTATTCATCAGCTTTGGGGTCGTCAGGCTGAACTCCTATCTTAAAATAACTGATCAATTGTTTTTTCAACCAAAGGGTAATAATATCCCGAAGCGTGGTTTTATGTTCCAGTAGCGGGCTATCGTATTTTTCTATGCCTTCGAATAAAGGCATAATGTGATTTTTGAGGACTCCATAATCGGCCATTCTTATTTCCGGTTGCCAGTAAAAACCTTTTTCAATCCTCTCGCTTTCAAATTTCAGAAGGAAATCAATAAAAGCCTCTCTCTGAGGCTCCTGGCTGGTGTGCTCTTCCCCCCGGGGGTGGAGAAAATCCTCTTTATGGCTGAAATTACCATCCAGAAACATGAAATCTCCCTTTGCTTCCGAAAAGCAAAACAGGCCTTCCGGTTTTAACTGGTTCAACAGGTTGAGCAGCTGTATTCGCCAGTTGAGCGCAAAATGCAGGGCAAAACAGCTGAAAATAACGTCGTACTTTTGTTCTTCTTTGCCTGTCTCTGTGCGCTCTGCAGGAAATTCATGCCGGTCCAGTGAGCTGGCTTCCACGAATGATACCTCGATCCTGTCTCCGATTTGGCCTTCTTTCAGTTGCGTGCCCCGGAAGTAATGGAAATAATCCTCCGACGAGGTTTCCTCCCCGGTGATTTTTTCCAGCTGCCGGGCAATCAGCCGGGCGGCTTCCTCCGGCCCGGCTTCCTCTTTGTAGCTTATGGCCAGAAAAACGGTGTTTTGGGGGTGTTGGGCTAAGATGCGGCCAATCACCGGAAATACAAAGTCTTTGAGATGCTGGGCCCCCTGGCAGAATATCCTGGCCTGTCCGCCGGCGGGAAGGCCGGGCATGGCTTCCATAATTTTATCCAACAGTGAACCGGAGGCTTTGAAGTTCAGGCGAAAATCATTGATCTTAAACTTTTCCTCTTCATCGGGGCTAACAGGGTTTTTTATTACTTCGTCCATGGTTCGGCGGCAGTTAGGATCGGAAAAAACAAATATTGCCACCCGTCAACCTTTCAGGCCGGGTGGACAAGTTCTTTGGGGGAGAAAAGCTTTTTGTAATTGGGATTTTTCCTTAAGGCTTGAAGGACAATGGTAAATATAACTTTTTCTTTTTTTCTTACAGGAATTCGGCATGTATTATTCTCTCCAGTCCTTTTCCCACAATGTTAAAAAGCTCTTTTTTGCCGGATATGCCATAGTGAAAAATGAAAATTTATCCGATTTAGGTTTTTTGGCGCCTTTTTTACCCGTTTTGAAAGCCACCTGACTCCAGAAGAAAAAACTTTTTGCTCTCTAAATGAGAATGCTCACTCTTTTTATTGATTTCTGTCATTGGTGAGGCCGCCTTATTTCCCAAACTTAACGTCAATTTTTGAGAATCTCTAAATAATTAAGGGATTGAGCATTCATATCCGCAGTTTTGCCGGAGATTTTTAACCTGATCAAAGCCAATTTTATGAAAGATGGTAATGGAAGCCTGGCTACTCCTAGTCCTAAAATTTCGAACCGGCTTACTTTAAAAGAGCACATCCTGGAGATCGTCAGCGATTCCGGAGAAGGAGCCCAGAAAGCGGGGCAAACCTTTGGCGCCGTTTCTGCCAAAATGGGCAACGGCGTATGGACTGTTGAGATCATACCCGCCGATATCCAGCCGCCTCCCCGTACAAAAGAAAGCGCTTCGGGCATCCGGATCCGTTTCGGGTCCGGAAAGATCACCAATGCCGGTGATGAAGCCGATATGCTGGTCGCTTTCAACGAGATCGTTCCTTATACCAGGATTGATCAGAATGCCTACCGGGAGGGCACTATCGTTCTCATCGAAAACAAATGGGGAACGGATGAGTCCAAAGAGATCCGGGAAAGCTATTCAAGGGCCATTCAGGATTTCCATGACAGGGGGTTCGTCGTTTATGAGATCCCGATGGAAGAGGAGTGCCTCAAACTGACGCCCAACCCCAAACGGGGAAAGAACATGTGGGTCCTTGGGATGTTGTCCCATATTTACGGCCGTGATATGGAAAAGGCTGCCGCTCAGGTCGGATATATATTCCGTTCCAAATCCAAAGCCGTTATCGACGCCAACCTTCAGTTGCTTCAGGCAGGATATGACTGGGCGCGCGACAACCTGGACCTCTGCTATGAGGTCCCCTCACCTGCATCGGAGGAAGAACTTGTGGTGATGAACGGCAATGAAGCCCTGAGTTTCGGCATTCAGGCTGCAGGCATTGAACTGTGTTCAATGTACCCCATTACTCCGGCCACCTCGACCTCTCACCACCTCGCTGAATGCATACAGGCCTCGGGGGGCATCATCCATCAGGCGGAAGATGAGATCGCCGCGGTGGGTTTTGCCATCGGGGCGTCCTATTCCGGAAAGACTTCTGTAACCATTACTTCCGGCCCGGGCATTGCGCTGAAAACGGAATTTCTGGGCCTGGCCGTCATGGCGGAAGTGCCACTGGTTGTTATTGATGTGCAGCGGGGAGGCCCTTCTACCGGCCTGCCTACCAAGGTGGAACAGAGTGACCTGCTGGCAGTCCTTTACGGCCAGCCTGGAGATGCGCCCAAGGTAGTATTGGCCCCATCTACCATTGAAGAATGTTTCCATTTCGTCATCCTGGCGCGAAAGATCGCCGAATCCTTCCGCATGCCGGTAATCCTTCTTTCCGACGCCAACCTGGCTACCGGGGTGCAGCCTTTCCCGAGGCCACAGCTCCGGGAGGAGTGGCTTGCCCCTCCCGTTGACCAGAGCCCCTGGAAAGAAGGCGCCAAACCTTATGGATGGGATGAAAAGACCGGCCTGAGCCACCGCCCCATTCCCGGGCAGGCGGGAGGCGAATATACCCTCACCGGCCTGGCGCACAGCGAGGCGGCCAAAGTAACCTACCTCCCGGAAATCAATCAGAAAACGGCAGCTTTAAGGAGCCTTAAATTGGCCACCTTTGGACGCACACTGAAACCGCCCCAGGTGCATGGAGACGAGGAGGGCGACCTGCTGATCGTCGGGTGGGGCTCAACCCGCGGCGCAATCGAGGAGGCTGTCAGCCGGGCGCAGGAGAAAGGCCTGAAGGTGTCTTCTGTCCATCTGCGGTTCATGAGTCCTCTGGAGCCCGGTTTGAAGGACATTTTCAAGCGGTTTAAAAAGGTAATGACTGTTGAGATCAATTACAGTGATTCGCTGGATGATCCGATGATCACTCCGGAAAACCGCCGCTATGCGCAAATGGCCTGGATGCTTAGGGCACATACTCTTGTGGATGTGGACTGCTTCTCCAACGTTTACGGACAACCGCTACGGCCCGGGAAGATCCTGGCCAGGATACAAAAAGAATTAGATAACCTATAAAAGGAACGGGAAGCCTGAAGAAATGGCAGAAGAGGATAACTCTTAGGAGTAAAATTCCTCTCTTTTCCGTTCCACCCGGATAGAAAATTAATTGGCCATCACTATCGAATAAAATGCAGGAGCCATGTTTGGAATAAAACAAGATTTCATTTGTGAACTACCCAAGAAATACTACACCCTCAGTGATTATGAAAAAGGTGTAGCCCGATGGTGCCCGGGATGCGGCGACCACGCTGTCCTTTCTTCCGTTCAACGGCTTTGCCGGGAAGAACAACTGCCACCGGAAAAAACGGTCTTCGTTTCCGGGATCGGCTGTTCCAGCCGCTTTCCTCACTACATGAACACCTATGGCTTCCACGGGCTACACGGCCGGGCTTTTCCGGTAGCCTGCGGGGTGAAATTCCGGCGGCCCGACCTCAACGTTTTCGTCATTACCGGCGATGGCGACTGCTGTTCAATCGGCGCAGGCGCCTGGATACATGCCATTCGGTATAATATGGACATCACTACGATCATGTTTGACAACCAGATCTATGGGATGACCAAAAAACAGACTTCTCCTACTTCCCGGCTGGGAACCATTTCCAATACCCACCCCACAGGTTCGGTCCTGCCTCCGGTAAACCCGCTGCAGACTTCCCTGGGCATGTCGAACGTGTCTTTCGTCGCACAGACGGCCGACTGGGTGCCTGGCCACCTTTTCGCCACCATTAAGGCGGCCTACGAACATCCCGGGTTTGCTTTTATCAAAGTGATTATGCGGTGCTCCAAATTTATGGGGCCCCTGGTCGAGGAGATGACCACCAACCGGGATGCCATTTCCATTCTGACTCATGAGAACGGCATCCAGCCGGATGAGGGAACGCTGAAGGCTTACAAGCACCATCACGTTCACGACCCCTCCGACATCAATGCCGCCCGTGAACTGGCCGAAGACAAAGAGGTTTCCTACCTGGGGCTTTTCTACCAGAACAAGGAAGCACTGCGGTATGACATTTACGGAGCGCATAACCTGGGGTTCACTCCGGAAGATAAGATAGCTGCTGTTAATGCCCAGCTGGATAAATATGCTGTGTAGGAAAAGAGCAGCGGTTCGGGAAGGGCGGTGTGTCCGTTAGTGGAAACAGAGAGAACGCCGCACCTTCACTCCATCATTCGTTCACTCATTCATTTTATTATAGATGAGCAATAAGGACTCCGACAGAGAAACAATGGCCGGTTTTTTCCGGGAGGATGCGGCAGGCATTCCGGGATTTCTGGGCGCCCAGGATACTCCGGGAGAGGTTTTGTCCTTCGAAAAGGATTCGAAGCTGCCTTACCTGCCCGGAACGAAATCTGCACCGGAAGCAGAGAAAAAAGCATACTGGCGAACGCTGAGGGCTTTTTTTCGCAGTGCCAAAGGAGGAGGGGTGCCTCTCCAGGGCCGCAGTCCGTTGTCTTGTCCGGCACTTTTGGCGCCTTTCAGGGACAGGGAGTACGTACAGTACAATTTCCCCTGTTGGGCAGCAGATGCCACTTCGGCCACCGCTGAGGAAGGGCTGGAAACGGGTTTCTACGTTCTGCAGGACTTGCTAAAGGATGCCCTGAAAAAGATCGCTCCCCAGGAAGGCCAGGCCAGAATACTCAAAGATAACCTGTTGCGCCTGGAGGCGGCAATACGGGAAAAGGTCCGTTTTGCAGATGCATCCTTTAAGGCAGCTCCGGTCTTTGACGAAGCCTTGCAGGAACTGGAAACCAGCCTTGCCATCGGAGGGAGCGAAGGCAAATCTTTTGCACAAGACCTCCGGCGCCTGAAAGAGGCCCTGCCCCGTTCAGGTGTATTGATCCCATTTTCTGCTCATGCTCCTTTGTACCTATTGGAGGCGGCTATCGGGCGGCAGCTGGCAATTAGCCGCAAGGCAGTCCGGGAAGAGATTAACCGCCTATCCAGCCAGCTGAAAGATATTCTTGCGGTAGAGCGGGAGAAAAGCCCGGAGTCTCATTCTGCGGAGCACCTGCATTCCGCTCTGGATTTTGCCGGCACCTTTCTCAATTTTGAAGAATTGTCTTCAGTGCTTCCTTCCGGGGGCTCTGAAGCTATGCCTGAAGAACGCCATCACCGCCTGGAAGTCGTTTTAGACAGCCTTCAACAGGCGGATGAATTGCTGTTCGGGCGTGATGGATTTATTGTTTGTGACGGAGGGCAGCCCAGCTGTCAGGAGGTGGAGTGGGAAAAAGAATTTCCCCGGTTTGACATACGGGGTGCGGATTCGGGTAGGCTTTCCGCAACTGCTGCCGCCGTTTTTGATGAAGAGATGGAGAAGGCCGCTCAGCTATTTGCTGCCATGCGCATTGGGCAACTTGAGGTGAACGGCCAGTATGTTCCGGAAATGCACAGCGACTTTTTCGCTCATTTCGATTGGCGCAGCTTCAACGAGAAGGAACTGGCGGCCAGTGCTCCCGTTATCCTGCTGTGCAGGGCGGAAAATCTGCTGGAGAAGGAACTCAATGCTTTTTCCCGGCAACTGGCCTCCGGCCGCCCCATAAATTACCTGGCCATAAAGAGCCGGTGGGGAGAGGAACAGGCTTTATTGGATGAAAACCTCGCTTTTCGCCGGGAACTGGGTGCTTTGGCCATTGCTCATCGCAATGCTTTTGTTCTTCAGTCCTCAGCCATTCGCCCGGAATACCTGAATGAGGGATTTACAAGAGGAATTATCGCCTCTTCTCCGGCTCTTTTTTACCTGCCTCCTCTTGGCACAGGGGAGGATGGCCTTGCGGTCGAGCCGAGCTTATGGGCCAGTGCTGCTGTGGAGGGCCGGGCATTTCCCGCCTATACCTTTGACAGCCAGAAAGGCCCGAAATGGGGAAGCCGCTTCGATATTCGGGAGAATCCTCAGCCGGAAACAGACTGGCCGGTGCACAGGTTTTCCATTCAAAATGAAAAAGGAGAGGAAGATGCCATAGAGCTGCCTTTTACTTTTGCTGATTTTGCAGTTCTGGATAGCCATTTCAACAGCTACTTCCACATCGTTCCCCCGGAATACTGGGCTGATGGGCTGATCCCGCTTGCGGAATATCTGGAGCTCTCCGGGGAGGAGGTTTATTCCAAAGTCCCGTATATCTGGTTGGTTGACAGAACCGGAGAGCTGCAAAGGGCGGCAGTGGCCTGGCCTCTGGTGCTCGCCTGTCAGGAGCGGTTGGATTTCTGGCATTACCTCCAGGAAAATTCCGGTGTGCACAGCTATCACGTAGAACAGGCTACGGACCGCCTGCGGGAGGAAATGCAACTGGCCGCGGAAGATAAGCTGGCGGCCGTGCAGGCCAGCCACAAGGCTGAACTGGAAAAAACCAGAGAAGAGTCGGCACGCAACGCTATGGAGCGGTTGGCATCCGTTCTGCTGGACCTGGACGTTGATGCCGTATTGCCGGCTTCCCGGAAGCCGGCAAAAACCGAAGCTCCAAAGCCCGAAACCTCAACCGGCCCCGCAAAACCTGCCCCTCAACCGCAGGCAAAAGAAGAGCCTGCCCCGGCGGAAGAAAAAAAAGAAGAACCGGCGGAAGAAGAACTGGGCGAAGCCTGGATAGAAACGCCGCTTTGTACTTCCTGCAATGAATGCATCGACACCAACAAGAATATTTTCCAGTACAATGCCGACAAACAGGCTATTGTGGCGAACCCTGGCGGTGGCCCGTTTGCCGATATCGTCCGGGCGGCTGAAAAATGCCCGGTGAGGATCATTCACCCCGGCGCCCCTCAGAACCCTAAAGAAGAAGGGTTGGAGGAGTGGGTCAAGCGGGCGGAGCCTTATCAGGGGTAGAAAGGGGAAAGTGTATGGGTGTATGGGGGTATCAGATTAACAATTCAAATTAAAATGGTCAGCGAAATCGTCATAGCGGTTGGAATATTAGCGGGGTTGGGCTTGCTTTTTGCCATTATTCTGGCGGTGGCCTACAAGAAGTTGCGCGTCGAGGAAGACCCGCGGATCGACCAGGTGGAAGAGATGCTTCCCCACGCCAACTGTGGCGCGTGCGGCGAACCGGGCTGCCGGGTATTTGCAGAAAAAGTGGTTGCCAACCAGATAAAGATCTCAAAATGTACAGTCAGCTCACAATCGGCGATCGAGCGCATTGCGGAATACCTGGGCGTTGATGCCGGGTCAGAAGAAAAACGAGTGGCCCGGTTGTTGTGCGCGGGCGGTAAAAAAGAAGCACACAGCCTGGCGGAATATGCCGGCACCTTGCGCACCTGCCGGGGCGAAGCGGTGGTAACCGGAGGCCCCAAAGCCTGTGCCTGGGGCTGCCTGGGGTTGGGAGACTGCGTGAATGTCTGCGATTTTGACGCCCTCTTTTTGAATGAAGATGGCTTGCCGGCGGTCATTCCGGAAAAGTGTACCGCCTGTGGCGATTGTGTGGAGATCTGCCCCAAAGGCCTTTTCGAATTGATGCCGGAGAGTCGGAAACTGATCGTACAATGCAAATCGTTGCTTGAAGGCAGCCTCGCTGAGTCCAAATGTTCGGTGGCCTGTACAGCCTGCGGCCGTTGTGTGGCCGATGCAGCTCCCGGCCTCATTGAAATACGAAGCAACCTGGCGGTGATCAATTACGATTTGAATCATCTGGCCAGCCCTGAGGCAACTTTGCGCTGCCCGACGAACGCTATTGTATGGGTGGAAAACCAGCAGTTTGAAAAACGCCCTACGGTCTGGCTGCCGCTGGGCCGGGTCGAGAAATATACGGAAGAAACCTGATCGCATCCTTAGTCGGTAATATCCCCAAAGGCAGCTCTGGCTCCGCAGGGGTTTTACGAAAGCAAAAGTGCAAATGAACAACCCGGATAACATATTTGGAAAGTCGATAAAGGGTACGCCCGCTGAACTTCTGCGCCTGCTCGAGCTGAGCATCGGCGAGGGTTTCGTTTCGTCGGTAATCCCGGAAGGGCCAGCAGTCCCCCGGAATATTTTCGGGCGCCGGCCTCACTATCGCCAGGGGGATAGCCTGTCCTTTCTGGCCGGAATGGCGTCTGCCGGGCTTAGGGCGGGTGCTTTCCTTCGTGGCAGCCAGCTGGATGCCGGCCGGAGACAGCTCCAGGAACTGGCCCGGCAAAACCTTCCTGCAATGATCCACTATGCCCATACGGTGCAGGACGAAAAAAGCGCCCCTGCCAGCTATAACGAGCCTTTGGGAGTAGGGCAGGAGGGATGTTTTCAGTTTATTGCCTCCGATCTTCAGGAACTCATTGATTTTACCATTATCGGGCATCGGGTGGCAGAGCTTGCTTTGATCCCGGGCATTTGTGGTGTGGGCAATGTTGGCCTGTTGCAGGAGGGAGTAGTGCCCGATGCGGAGAGCCTCCGCCATTTTTTGGGGGAACCCGATGAGCAGGTCAGCTGTCCTACTCCTGCCCAGCGCCTTCTTTTTGGTAAAAACCGGCGGCGCATTCCCCAATGGTATAACCTGGATACTCCTTTCCTTAATGGGGCGAGAAAAGATAAACCGGCCCTCGGCCTTGAGGGAGCTGCGCGGGAGAGGTATTTCTACCATCACCTGCCCGAGGCCATCAGCCAGGTGAGGGAGGAATTTGGCAATCGCTTTGGCCGGCAGTATGGCGCCATAAAAAATACGGAAGCGGGGAAAGCGGATTATCTCCTTATCGTTCAGGGTACGGACTTCCAGGCGGCGGAAATGGCCGTTAACCAGGCCCGGCGAGAGGAAAAAGCCCGAGTTGGCGGCCTGAGCCTGTCTCAGCTGCGGCCTTTCCCGAAAGATGAACTGGAACAGTGGCTGTCCGGCAAAAAAGGCGTCACCATTCTCGAAACGGCCAACGGGCCTGTTGCAGGAGATTCACTCTTTCTCACTGAGGTAAAAGCCGTTCTGCAGCAGATGGGCAGAAAGGCCCCCGAGTTGTTCGCCGGTGTTTACGCAGGTTCTCTTTCCCCGGAGGCTGGCCTGTCAGCTATAAAAAATATGCTCCGCGGAGGAGCCAGGAAAGAACGTTTCTATCTCGGGTTTGATTTCACCCGCTCTGATACGGCCTTCCCTCAGCACGAAATTATGCTGCAGGCTATTGGCCGGGAATACCCGAATATACAGGAAAATACCCTGGAGGTTTCACCGGCAGAAGGTGCGCCTCCCGCAAAACCAGGAAATGCCGTAGCTAACCTGCCTTTTGCCATACACCGATATCAGGACCAGGGTGCGCCGTTTACCCGCCTTTCCCGGTTTTATCACAATACAGCCTGTTTTTACCAGCAGGGGAACCGGCAGGAGTTGGTAGCCAGCCCCTTTCAGGCCTTGCCGGTTGTACCGGTGGCCACGGCCAATTTTGCCAGCCCGGCCGAAGGGCCGGCGGGGCTGCCGCTTTTCCTGCCAGGAAATTGCACTGGATGCGGCGCCTGTATTGCCTATTGTCCCCATTCCGCTTTACCGAGCATAGCCATAAGCGTTCAGTCTCTTATTCGTGCAGGCATGAAGATGGCTGCCGATCAGGGCACGCCTATCCCGCAGCTGATGGGGATCGAACGAAAACTGGTCAAGGTGGCCGAGGGGCTGATCCGGGAAAACCCTGATAGGGTAGAACGGGCCGAGGATTTTTTACCGGCTTCATTTGAATTGCTGGCGGAACAGTCAAAAATGGAAGGGGAGAAGCTGGAACGGGCGCAGGAAGGGATAAATATTCTCAATGGTATTATAGGGCATTTCCCCATAGCTGTGACCGAGCCGTTTTTCCATCAGAAAAAGCGCAGCGAAAAAGGGACTGCCCAGTTGTTTTCCATAGCCATTGACCCCCATGCCTGCACCGGCTGCGGCCTTTGTGCCGCCGTCTGCGAGGATGATGCCCTGGTTATGTCTGGCCCGGAGCCGGAGCTGGTTCAACAGATGGATGCAACGCTACGCCTGTGGGAGCAGTTGCCCGATACCCCTGCCGATACCATTAACCAACTGATCCGGGAACCGGAATACAATTCCATTTCGGCCACTTTGCTGAGCCGCCACTTCTACCTTTCTTTATCGGGAGGAGCAACCACGGAATCCGGGGCTCCGGCAAAGTCCGTCCTGCACTGGTTAACTGCAGTGCTGGAATCGGTAATGCAGCCCCGGGTGGAAGAACAGGCTAAAGCGCTGGAACAACAGGTGGAGGAACTGGCAAAGAACATCCATCAGCAGTTGAGCAATGCGCTGCCCAAACGGGATTTTCAGTTGTCTGAGGTTGGTGACGGGAAACTTCCGCTGGAGGATGTGATCCGTCAGTTGGACACCGGCCCGCAGGCCACCGTTGTGGATGCTACCGCTATCCAGCGGAAGGTCGGCCTGCTGAATGACCTCAAGGCATTGCTTTGGGCGTTGCGGGAGGGCCCAACCGGCGGCGGCAGGGCGCGTTATGGCTTACTTTTGGCTGGCAATGAGGCAATGCCCTGGGCAGATGATTACCCTTACAACCCCTTCACCGCTCCGGTAATATGGGAATGGGACGGATCGGCCCCTGAACGCCTGCTCGGAATACTGAAGGGGCAGGCCCGCCACATTCTGGACCACATCCGGCTTTTGCGGCGGGCGGCACTGGAAGCCAATAATAAGTATCGCCCGGAGGCCCATGATGAGGAGATTGGAACGCTGGAATGGGGCGCACTAAGCGAAGCGGAGAAAAAAATGCTTTCCCCTGCCATTCTGGTGGGAGATGCCCGCCTGTTGTCTGCCGGCAGCACCGCTCTTCAGGAGCTGCTGGCCAGCGGCCTGCCCGTGAAGATTGTCCTCCTGGATGATGCTGCCGTGCCGGCAGGTGAACCAGGAGCTGCCTGGCTGGCAACTGCCCAGTCTGTATGGGCTTCCACTGTTCCTGCGCACAGGGCTTTCCTGCTTAAGGGTAGCCTGGCGGAAAACGCTGCCGCTTTTGCCCCCCTGCGGGAAGGGCTTCACCACGCTGGGCCAGCTCTTTTCCACCTGCTGGCGCCAAGGCCGGAGCAACATACTTTCTCCGGGCCCTTCTGGCCGGAGGCCAGCGGCCTGGCCTTACAAACAAGGGCGTTCCCCAGCCTCGTTTTCAGCCCTGATAACGAATCCGGCTACCTGTCTTCTGCCCTGAGCCTGGAAGGGAATCCGGCGCCGGAATCGGATTGGGTGACAACCAGCCTGGAATACAAAGAGGGGGGGGAGGAAAAGAAAAAGGAATATATTCTGACCTTTGCCGACTGGCTGTTCAGCCTGAAGAGCTGGCAGCCCTTGTTTTCTCCACTCCAGCCAGAGAGCGGCAGCCCCGTTCCGGTAGCTGAATACCTGCCCATGGATGAAAAACAACAAAAAGGAAAAATTCCGGTCGTTCTTGCTGTTGATGACGATGGCCAGTTGAAGCAGTATATGGCATCACCCGAGGTGGTTTCCGCAACCCGGCAGGCGCTTCGCCATTGGAACAGCCTACGGGAAATGGCAGGCCTGCGAAGCCCATTCCCGCTCAAAATGCGGGAGGCACTGGAACAGGAGTGGGGCAAAAAGCACGAAAAAGAGCTGGAGGAACTTAAGGCCTCCTATGAAGCCAGGTTTCAGGAGCAGGAAAAGGCATTGATGGAGCAGGTGAAGGCCAAACTAAGAGATAAATTAATGGAGCTTTCCCGCCGGGGAGAGCAGTTGTCATCATTAGAAGAAGAGGTTAACTCATGATCGGAACAACTGCGAACGGATTGAAAGATAAATTGCTGACCTTCCGGCATGGGATTCACCCGGAAGAGTACAAAGAATTGTCGAGCTGCCGGCGGATCGAGCGCATGCCTTTCGTGGAAGATTATACGCTTCCTCTTTTGCAGCACATCGGTGCGCCGTCCAGGCCGGTAGTACATAAGGGGCAGCGCGTCCGGAAGGGAGAGCTTATCGCCGAACCGGGTTCTTATGTATCGGTGGCTCTGCATTCTCCTGTGGATGGAACCGTTACGGATGTGGGCCTGTATGGCCACCCGAACGGGCAAATGCTGCCTGCCATCCGGATCAAGGCGGACCCATTTTCCACCCAGCAATTGAACCGGCCGGCTCAGCGCCCTCCGGAAGAACTGACAAAGGAGGAATTTATTCAGGCCATTCAGCAGGCCGGGATTGTCGGCCTGGGAGGAGCGGCTTTTCCCGCCCACGTCAAGTTCAATATATCAGAAGACAAGCACTGCCGTTATCTGATGCTCAACGGCTGTGAATGTGAACCTTTCCTCACCTGTGACCACAGGGTAATGCTGGAATATGCCGGGGAACTGATCGACGGCACCCGTATTTTACAGCATTTCATCCAGGCGGATAAAGTATGCATCGCCATCGAGGCCAATAAGCCGGATGCGGTTGTTGCCCTGAGGGAGGCCTCGGCCCGGCTGGGCTTCCCGGTGGAAGTGGCGCCACTGAAGGTCAAATACCCACAGGGGGCGGAGAAGATGATGATCAGCGCCATTCTGGGGGAAGAAGTGCCGGCCGGTAAACTGCCCATAGATGTTGGCGTGCTGGTATCGAACGTGGGCACCATTGTAGCCCTCTCCCAATACTTCCGCCAATCACAGCCCCTGATCGAGCGGGTGATAACCGTCACCGGAACCGCCGTGGCCCGGCCGGCCAATGTGCTGGTGCCTTTGGGAACCCCCATGCGCGATCTGGTGGAGTTTTGCGGTGGCGTCACCGGGGAGGCTACGCGCATCCTCCTTGGCGGCCCGATGATGGGGATTGTCCAGAAAACGCTGGATACACCCGTCGTAAAGGGAACCTCAGGCATTCTGGTGTTGACAGAGCGGGAAGTACAGGACATAGACACCTTCAGTTGTATTCGCTGCGGACGTTGCCTGGAAGCCTGCCCTCTGTTCCTCAATCCGGCCCGCCTTGGCCTGCTTGCCCGAAAGGGGTTGTGGGACGATATGGAGGACAACAATGCCCTCGATTGCTTTGAATGCGGGTCCTGTTCTTACGTGTGCCCTTCGGGGATACCCCTGGTTCAAAGCATTAAGGTTGGCAAAGCAATGATCAGAGAACGAAAATCAAAATAAACCGGACGTCCCACATTCATGTGGGGCGTGACAATAAGATATTTCAGCAAAAGCATGGTGGAAAAACCCAAAATAACGATATCTTCTTCTCCCTTTCTCCATGATCAGATAACCACGCCGAAGATCATGTGGGAACTGGTTTACACGCTGATCCCTGTTCTGCTGGCGGCCGTCTATTATTTTGGTTTGAGTGCGCTGCTGGTTAGCGCCGCTACCATTGCCGGCTGCCTGGTTACCGAGTACTATCTGGGCAAGAGAGGGCCATTGGGCAACCCATTGCGCGATGGCAGCGCCCTGGCCACCGGGTTGTTGCTGGCCCTGACGTTGCCGCCGGGCTTTCCCTTATGGATGGCTTTCCTGGGAGGGGTTGTCTCCATAGGGATGGGCAAGTTAATCTGGGGAGGGCTGGGCCAGAATGTCTTTAACCCGGCACTGGTCGGGCGGGCTTTCCTGCAGGCTGCTTTTCCCACCGCTATTACTACCTGGGAACCTCCGGATGGCCGTTACCTGGGCCTGCGTGGCACCAACCTGGCGCCGCCTTTTTACCACGGTGAACCGGTGGACGCCCTGAGCACCGCTACGCCATTGTCGGAAATGAAATTCAGCCATGCGCCAACGGCACTGAATGACCTTTTATTTGGCAATATCAGCGGTTCTCTGGGAGAAACCTGTGCCTTTTTGCTGATCCTGGCCGGAGTCTATCTGATCGCCCGCCGGATCATCAACTGGCGCATACCGGTGGCCATCCTGGGTACTGTGGCTGTTTTGTCCGGGCTTCTGTATTGGCTGAACCCGGGGCTTTATCCTTCGCCCGGATTTATGATCCTGGCCGGGGGGCTATTGCTCGGGTCCGTTTACATGGCTACCGACCCGGTTAGTTCACCCCTGTCGCCGAAAGGGATCTGGATCTTCGGCATCGGTATCGGCCTGCTGGTAGTGCTGATCCGCATCTGGGGCGGCTTGCCGGAGGGAGTCATGTACGCCATTCTGTTGATGAATGCGGCCACTCCATTGATCAACCGGTTTGTTCGGCCCAGAGTATATGGGTATTCGTAATCCCGGCCGGAAACATCCCCGGCTACCGAAGAAAAAATATGCAAAAGCAAAACCATTCTCGAAAATGGAAGAAGAAAAAAATCAACCGGCACAAACTGCCGAACCGGAAACCGGCTCTTTTCGGCTGATCGCCACTCTGGGATTGGCAGGTTTCTTTTCCGGGTTGGTGCTGGTGAGTGCATTTTTATACACCCGGCCCATCATCGAGGCGAACCGGGCGAGGGCATTGCAGGAGGCCATTTTTAAGGTGTTGCCCGGCTGCACCGGTTTCCAGACGCTGGAACTGCACAACGGGCAGTTGGTAGTTCCGGAAGAAGGAGCGGCGGAGGCTCAAAAAAGTGGTGAAGAAGTCCGGCAGGTTTATGCCGGTTACAGTGAGGATGGGCAACTCATCGGCTTTGCCATATCGGCGGAAGAACCGGGTTATCAGGACCTCATCGTGGGCATCTACGGCTATGACCCAGGGAAAAAAGAGATCATCGGCTTCGAAGTGCTGGAAAGCAAAGAGACGCCTGGCCTGGGGGATAAGATCATGAAAGACCCCGCCTTTCATGCCAACTTCTCGGCGCTGTCTGTAGAACCGGCCATCAGTGTAGTGAAAAAGGGGGAGAAGAATAAAAACAACCAGATCGAGGCGATCACCGGGGCGACGATCTCCTCCAAAGCAGTCGGCCGCCTGCTGGACAAGAGCATGGCCGAGTGGCGCCCCGTGATCGATGAACATTGGAAGGAGTTTACGAAAGAAGAGGAATAACATCATGAACCAACCGACATCAATAGAGAAGAGCCGGACTGCCGAGGAATTCCTCAAAGGTATTTGGAAGGAAAACCCCGTGTTTGTGGCGGTGCTGGGAATGTGCCCAACTTTGGCGGTGACCAATACGGCCATCAACAGCCTGGCTATGGGCCTGGCCACCACCTTCGTCCTGGCGTTTTCGAGCCTGCTGGTCTCCAGCCTGCGCAAAGTGATCCCCAAGCAGGTGCGGATCACTACTTTTATCATCATCATCGCCACTTTTGTGACGGTGGTGGACTTCATGCTTGCGGCCATCGTTCCGCAGGTTCACAAAGAACTGGGGGCTTTCATCGCTTTGATCGTGGTTAACTGCCTGATCCTGGGGCGGCAGGAGGCCTTTGCTTCGAAAAACAACATCCGGCTGGCAATCGCCGATGCTCTGGGGATGAGCCTGGGCTTCACTTTTGCTCTTTTGTGCATAGGAATAGTGCGGGAGATCCTCGGAAGCGGCAGCTTGTTTAATATTCCCCTTTTCGGCTCCGGTTTCGAGCCCTGGGTTATTATGATAATGCCTCCGGGAGGCTTCCTGACCCTGGGCTTCCTGTTGCTGTTTTTCAACTGGATGCAGAAAAGGCGCAAAGAAAAGGCGGAAGAGGAAAGAGGGGAAACCCGGTATGAAGAGGCGCGTGAGTTCTTATAATAAACAACGAATCAACGAAAATGCAAGAACTGCTCTGGATATTCATCTCAGCCTTGTTGATCAACAACTTTACTCTGGCTTACTTCCTGGGGCTTTGCCCATTTCTGGGGGTATCCGGCCGGCTGGAGACGGCCTTTCGCCTGGGCCTGGCCAATATTTTCGTCATGCTCATCACCGCGGTTTGTGCCTGGGGGCTGAATACTTTCATCCTGCCTTACGCCCCATATCTGCGCCTGATCAGTTTTATTATCGTCATCGCCAGTACGGTGCAGTTCGTTGAGATGGCGGTAAAGAAACTCAGCCCCGACTTGTTCCGTGCCCTTGGCATTTTCCTGCCGCTGATCACGACCAACTGCGCCATTCTTGGGCTGGCCCTGTTCTCTACCAGTAAAGGCTATGGGTTGGTGGAAGGCTTGTTCTATGCTTTGGGCGCCGGTGGTGGCGTCACGCTCGCCCTTGTCCTGCTGGCCGGTATAAGGGAAGAGACCAAGGTGCTGGATATTCCGAAAGTGATCGAAGGTACGGCGCTGAACCTTATCATCGCCGGAATATTGTCAATGGCGTTTATGGGTTTTGCAGGGCTGTTCAGCGCGGCAGGGTAGAGGAGGTTGTTGTTTCGGTGGACACTGTGTAGTGAAGGAAAAATCTGAGCAAGCTTTAAATCGAGGCGGCCTCAAAAGATTCAATAAAAATTTTGTCTCCCAATGATATTCTGTTTAAGCTGCCCGTCCGGTTCTCCCCTTTTTACCCGGACGAATGGGAATGAAGACGGGCGGGGAGTTAGAGGGGCTGGGACGGGTAGCGAAATATTATTTTACATGCCTTTTTAAATCCTTGCTTTTGAGACAGCCTCGATGCCTAAATTGATTTATCGCCGACAGCCGGCTTCGAATCAACAGGAGTGCGGAAACCCGAACGGGCCCGCTCTTTAAATTCACGAACCGGCGCCCAGCCGCGGGCCTCTGTCTCCAGCCAACCTTTCTTACCGCAGTGCCGTCTGATTACCCAATTTTAATTACCTTGGCTACCGGTTAAAAAACTTTCGGGCAAAAAATACCCAAAAGGAAATCCTTCGGGCCTATGTACTTACCAAAAATGCGCCAGACCCCGGCGTTTTTCCTGTTGTTGTCACTTCTGGTTATTCCCGGCTGCCAGCCCGGGCCGGTTGAACAGGTGGATGTACTGATCATCGGTGGCGGAGCCAGCGGTGTGATGGCTGGGATTCAGGCCGCCCGGCTGGGAGTGAAGGTGGCCATTGTGGAAGAAACGCCCTGGCTGGGGGGCATGCTAACAGCGGCCGGCGTGTCGGCTATCGATGGCAACCACCGCTTGCCATCTGGCCTGTGGGGAGAGTTTCGGGAAAAACTCTATGAACACTATGGCGGGCCGGAGGGAGTAGCCACGGGCTGGGTGAGCAATACCCTCTTCGAGCCTTCGGTCGGGGATTCTATCTTAAAAGAAATGGCCGGCCTGGATAATCTGGAGATCTTTTTCGAAACCCGGTGGCAGTCGGTGGAAAAGGCAGCGGACAAATGGGTGGTGCAAATAGAAAGCAACCAGGGCAGGAAGGCGGTTGAAAGCCGGGTGCTCATCGATGCCACCGAACTGGGCGATGTTATGGCCGCCCTCGGCGTTCCCTACAGCCTGGGCATGGACGACGGCCCTGCCGAGCCCGAAGCGCCGGCTGTTTCCAGTGACATCATTCAGGACCTCACCTACGTACTTACCCTCAAAGACTATGGCGAAGGAGCGGACAAAACCATTGAACGCCCGGAGGGCTATACCCCCGAAGCTTTTCGCTGCGCCTGCATTCCAGGGCTGGAGGAAGGCCAGGAAGGCATGAGTTGTAAACAGATGTTGGCCTACGGGCGCCTGCCCAACGATAAATACATGATCAACTGGCCCAATTGCGGCAATGATTATTATCTCAATATAATTGAGCGTACCCCGGAAGAACGGGCAAAGGCGCTGGTGGAGGCCCGGCAGCACAGCCTCGGGTTCCTGTATTTCATTCAAACAGAAGCAGGATTCAGCAGCCTGGGGCTGGCGGATGGAGAATACCCGACGCCGGACGGCCTGCCGATGATCCCTTATTACCGGGAGTCTCGCCGACTGAAAGGAACCGTGCGCCTCACATCACCTTACCTGAGCGCCCCTTTCAGCCAGGAATTTCCGCTTTACCGGACGGGTATTGCCGTTGGCGATTACCCCATCGACCACCACCACAAGAAAAACCCTGATGCTCCCGTCATCGATTTTATCAACATTAAAATACCTTCCTATAATGTACCTTTGGGCGCGCTCATTCCGCCGGAAACCAAAGGGTTGATAATCGCGGAAAAGAGCATCAGCGTCAGCAACATCGTCAATGGGGCCACTCGCCTTCAACCCGTGGTAATGGAGATCGGCCAGGCCGCCGGGGCCCTTGCCGCCCTGGCGGTTAAATCCGAAAAGACACCGGCGGAAGTGCCTGTGCGTGAGGTTCAGAGAACCCTCCTGGAGGCGGGCGTCTATCTGATGCCTTATCTCGATGCGCCGGTTACCCATCCTCAGTTTGCAGCCATACAGCGCATTGGAGCTACGGGCATCATGAGAGGAGAAGGGGTGCCATACAAATGGGCGAACCAAACCTGGTTCTATCCGGATAGCCTTACCCGTGTTGCTGATTTGGCGCGTGGGTTGCAAAGTTTCTTTCCCGCTGAGGAACAATGGAGCGGTGAAGAGGAATACGCCACTCCGGAACTGCTGCGCCGGATGATGGAAGCTTCAGGACAGCCCAGGCATCCGGAAAAGTTGGCGGCGGCCTGGGAGGAGTTGTTTCCCGGAGAAGCCTATTTGCCGAACGCTCCGCTGCGCCGGGCCCAAACGGCTGCATTGCTGGACAAAGTATGGGGTCCTTTTGCCCTGCCAATAACCTTAACCGGAGAACGAAAAACCGACAATTGAACGCCTATGTCCTTAAGCATAATCGATATTGCCATAATCCTGGCCTATGTGGTAGGGATCCTTTTCCTGGGTTTCTATATTTCAAGAAGGGCTTCCAAAGACCTGCAGGCCTATTTCCTGGGCGGCAATAAACTCAAGTGGTACTATCTGGGCCTCAGTAATGCTTCCGGGATGTTCGACATCTCCGGCACCATGTGGACGGTGAGCATTCTCTTCGTCTATGGGCTGAAGAGCGCCTGGATACCCTGGCTGTGGCCGGTGTGGAACCAGGTGTTTATTTTCGTTTACCTGGCCATCTGGATGCGGCGTTCCAACGTAATGACCGGGGCGGAATGGATCACCTTCCGCTTCGGCGACGGCAAGGGGGCTACGCTTTCTCACATCATCATCGTCATCTTCGCGGTGATCAGCGTCATCGGTTTCATCGCCTACTTCTTTGAAGGGATCGGGAAGTATTGCACCTCCATTCTGCCTTATGACCTGAGCCTGCAGATGGGGTTCTTCAGCCTTACCTCGGAAGAGTCTTACGCCCTCATTGTGTGTACCATCACGGCGATATACACGGTGAAGGGTGGAATGTACAGCGTGGTGGCTACGGAAGTATTGCAGTTTGTCATTATGACAATCTCGTGCCTGGTCATCGGTTACATTGCCTTCACCACCGTTTCGCCGGAACAAGTCAATGCCGTTATTCCGGAGGGCTGGAAGGAGTTGTTCTTCGGATGGAAACTCGACCTGGACTGGACTACTACTCCGCTGCCGGGGGTCGATGGAAAGATTGAGGAGGACGGATTTGGTTTTTTTGGCATCCTGTTCATGATGATGGTCTTCAAAGGGGTGTTCGCGTCCATTGCCGGGCCGGTGCCCAGCTATGATATGCAGCGCCTGCTTTCCGCCCGGACTCCTTCCGAATCCGCCAAAATGAGTGCGAGCACCATAGTCGCCTTGTATTTTCCCCGTTATCTTATGGTTGCCGGGTTCACGGTGCTGGCCCTGGCCTATCTCACACCTGAACTCGGAGCGGAAGGGGCGGCCATGGATTTCGAGAAGATCCTTCCTCTGGCCATCAACAAGTTTGTGCCGGTTGGGTTTAAAGGCCTGCTGCTGGCAGGCTTCCTCGCCGCCTTCATGGGCACTTTCTCCGCCTTCATCAATGCAGCGCCGGCCTATATTGTGAACGACATTTACAAAAAGTACATCCGCCCGGATGCTTCCAACAAGGTTCTTATCCGGATGAGCATACTGTCCTCGGTATTACTCGTATTGGTCGGCATCATTTTCGGATTTAATGCCGGTTCCCTGAACGCATTGACTCTCTGGCTGACCTCCGCCCTCTACGGGGGCTATGTAGCAGCCAATATGCTCAAGTGGATCTGGTGGCGTTTTACCGGCTATGGTTATTTCTGGGGCATGCTCTTCGGGCTGATCGCTTCCACCACCAAACTTTTCTTTTTCCCGCAGTATGTCGATATCTACGTGTTTCCCATCATTTTTGCCTTCTCCATGCTGGGCTGCATCGTCGGCACCTATCTGGGGCCGCTCGAAAACCGGGAGGATGTCAAAGATTTTTACAGAAAGACCCGCCCGTGGGGATTCTGGGGGCCTATCAGGCGCGAAGTAATGGCTGAAAACCCTTCCTTCGTCCCCAATCGGGACCTTGGGCGGGACGCTTTCAACATCATCGTGGGCATCATCTGGCAATT
>JACJYA010000023.1 GCA_020636315.1 Lewinellaceae bacterium | reverse complement strand
AGCCGAAGTCGGGCAGTTCACCTTCGGTGCACCCCAGGTGGTGCAGGAGCTGGTTGAGCTTGTCGCCCTTCAGTTTGTGAATACGTTTGATCACCTTTTCAGCGGCCTCATCGTACCAGCTCACCGCCTGCAGGATGCTTTTCTTTTCGGAGGCGGAGAGTTTGGCGCCCTGCGCTTTGAGTTCCTGGTTGACTTTTTCAGAAAAGCGGTTGAAGTCATTGTATTCTTCCCGGCCGATGGCTTCCATCAGTTGGGTGGCGGTTTGCAGCAGTTCCCGGCGTTCCTTCCACTTCTTTTGGTCCATCAGGGCTTTCAGCTGCTTTTTGGAGAGGTTAAGTTCCTGTTGGTCGCACCATTCCTCCACCTGCTTTTTCAGTTCAGTCAACTCGGTATAGACTTTCTCGCCGAAGGTTTCCCACATCCAGGCCATGGGCTCGCGCAGGCGGCTGTCGAAGCGCAGTTCGGCGATGCGCCCGGGAGTAAACTGCGCCTTTAGCCGGGAAGGACGCTCGATGGTTACTTTGTAGTAGCCGAAGTCGGAATTGTCGAACACCTGGCTGGCGATGCCTTCTTCGCCTTCGCGCTCCACATCGGCCATTTCGCGATAAGTATCCAGTATTTCGGTGATGTGCTCCGGAGCGAATTCGCAGTTCTTCTGTCCCAGGTTCTTGCGCAGCTTGCGGTAGAGTTGGCTGGCGTCGATGAGCTGCACCTTGCCGCGGCGGCGGGGCGCCTTGTGGTTGCTCAGCAGCCAGATGTAGGTAGTGATGCCGGTATTGTAAAAGAGGTTGTTGGGCATCTGTAGGATCGCCTCCAGCAGGTCGTTCTCGATGAGGTAGCGGCGGATATTGCTCTCGCCCCCGCCCGCATCGCCGGTGAAGAGGCTGGAGCCGTTGTGTACGGAGGCGATGCGCGAGCCGGCCGGGCTAACGGCCAGCGGTTTCATCTTGTTCACCATCTCCATGAGGAAGAGCAGCTGGCCATCGGAGGAGCGGGGCGTGGCATCGGCCTCTTCCTCCCTGCCCCAGTAATCTTTCAGTTTCACCTTGAAGCGCGGGTCGATCACGTCTTTCCCCTCCTTGATATACCGCTGGTCGCCGGCCCAGGACTTGCCGTAGGGTGGGTTGGAGAGCATATAGTCGAAGTGCATGCCTGCAAATTCGTCGGTGGCCAGGGTAGAGCCGTTGCGGATGTTGCCCGGGTCGTTGCCCTTGATCATCATATCCGACTTGCAGATGGCGTAGGTCTCGTCGTTGATCTCCTTGCCGTAGAGGAACACGTCGGCTTCCGCCCGGATCTGCCCCTCTTCATCCTTGATGAAGTTCTGGCTTTCGGTCAGCATGCCGCCCGAGCCGCAGGCCGGGTCATAGATAGTGATCACCGGCGGCAGTTCGTCTTTGACGGGGTCAAAAATGAGGTGGGTCATCAGGTCGATCACCTCGCGGGGGGTGAAGTGCTCCCCGGCCTCCTCGTTGTTCTCCTCGTTGAACCGCCGGATCAGCTCCTCGAACACATAGCCCATGCCCAGGTTGGACAGGGGCGGCAGTTTTCTGCCGTCGGGGTCCGGTTTTTCGTGTGGCGTCAGGTTGATGTAGGGGGAGGTGAATTTTTCCAGCACGTCCAGCAGCACGTCCTTATTGGCCATGTGCCGGACCTGGCTGCGCAGCTTGAACTTCTCGATGATCTCCTTGACGTTGTTGCTGAAGCCATTCAGATAATCGGTAAAATTGGCTTCCAGTATCTGCCGGTTGTTGGTGGCGACGTCTTTCAGCCGCTGCAGCGTCCACTCGCTGGTATTGTAGAACACATAGCCGGAGGCTTCCCGCAGGCCGCTCTCGTCCAGCTCGGTGAAGCCGGCTTCTTCCCGCTGGAAGCGCACTTCTTCCATCACTTCGTCTTTGGTGCCCTCCAGCAGGGCGTCGAGCCGGCGCAGCACCACCATGGGCAGGATGACGTCGCGGTATTTGCCGCGCACATACACATCGCGCAGGCAGTCGTCTGCGATCGACCAGATGAAGGAGACGAGTTTGTTGTGGGAGGCGGTGTTCATGTTTTTTGTTTTGTTGTGAGGCTTGACAAATTTCTTGGCGGGTGGCCGGCGGAAAACTTGTCAAGCCTTACCCGGTTGAAAGAGCCGCTGTCGTCGTTCGCTAAAATAAGAGAAATCTTTAAATGGGATACGGGTATGGGGGTGAAATGTTACGGGGGTTGCCGGTTGGCATTGTTGTTCCACCGGCAGGCTTTACGAGGTTCTGATAATGCTGACCACAGCGAGGCTTATCTGTCCCTACCCTACCCCACCGCTCCCTTCCTCCCCATCACATAAGTCCCCTTTTCCGTATAAAGCGGCCGCGCTTCCAGGCCGAACTCCTTTTGCCAGCGTTGGATGATGCGCTGCTCGCCCGGGCGGTTGGTATCGTCGAGGATGATGATGGCGTTGGCGCTGAGCTTGTCTTTGAGCAGAGGCAGAGCCGGGTAGCGCGCCAGCGGCTGTATGGTTTCCGGCGGGCCGTCGATGACCAGCATATCGATCTGCTCGACGCCGTCGAGGGTGCTGATGTCGTACCACTGCCAGGATTTGCCGTCGATCTGGTATTCCTTCAGGGGGGCATAGAGGACTTTGCTGCCCGGGTTGGCGACCTTCTCCCGGGTCAGGGCGGCGTATTTCTGCAGGTGGTCGAGGGCATAGTGGCGGGCATCGCTCCCTTCGGCTTTCAGTACTTCGGAAATGATGATGGAAGAAACGCCGGAGCCCGCTTCGACGATCACTTTGGGCTGGTAGCGGTAACAGTGGTCGGCGAGCACCTTGAGGAAGTCCGGCGAGCCGGCGATGTCGCGCATGGCGGGCAGGCTTACCGAGGGAGTAAAACGGGAGTATAGCCAGAGAAGGGATTCCACCTGGTTGGTATCGTGATAGCGGCTCAGCTGGAATTTAAAAATGAGCTGAACGATGCGGAAAGACAAGAGGATAAAGGCCAGGATGAGGAGCGCGATGCCGGGCAGGAACACCGGCAGCCCGAGCCCCCACTCCCCTGCCGCCAGCCCGAGGACGGCTATCGCGCTGATAGCAATGGCTGCCTTAAAGAATCCGAAAGTGGTGTAGGGCCTATGCTGCATGGGTCAGAGGTTTATGAGGTTTTTGATGCGTTGCAACAGCCCTCCGTTGTTTTTGGAGCGGTTGTAGTGGTGGCTCAGTTCTTCGAGAGCGGCCTGCAGGTCGCCCTCTGCGCCGATGGCGTCCCAGAATTTGCGGAAGCCTTCCTTGATGTTTTCCAGCTCGATCGTCATCTGATGGGGTTTATCCCGCAGGAAGTGCTCGATGTTGTCCGTTACCGTATCGACATAATCCTCACAGTATTCCTGGCCGCGTACTTTACCGGCCATAAGGATGCCTTCGGTATAGGCCCTGACGATGCTGCCGGAATAATCCCAGCGGCGGCCGAGGCTGGTGGCTGTTGCCTCCCGGCTGCGGCGAAGGTGCACATAAAAGGCATCCTTGCCGTATTTTTTACCTAACTTGCCGAGCATCCAGCTGAGCCGGTTATCGGCTTCGATATGGTTGTCCGGGAAGTTCAGGCGCTCTTCTCCGATCAGGGAGACCCTGGACTCGTGGTCAGCCGTATAATTGTCGATGTGCTGGCACGCTCTGATGAATGTCACGGATCCACTTCTACCGGTGCACAGAATAAAGACGTTCATCACACTTAAGGTATTAATTGGAAATGGGAAGCATCAAGCGACAAGGCATTGGGTCGGGAATTTTCATGTACGTTGGGTTGATCGTAGGTTTTGTCAACAATTCCCTGCTTTTTCCCCGTTATGTGGGGGAGGAAGTCCTGGGGTTTACCCAATGGCTGATCGAACTGGCCGGATTGTTCATTATGCTGGCCAGTTTCGCCAGCAATGCCACCATTATCCGGTTCTTCCCATATTTTAGAAATAAAAGCCTGAAACACAACGGTTTCTTCGGCTTCATCTTTTTGTTGCGGACCATCGGCATTGTCCTCACTGCCGTTATCCTCTACCTGGCCAAGGGCCTCATCCTGGAGGTTTACAGCAAGGAAACCAGCCAGTATTACATCGAAACCTACTACCCCCTGCTGATCGTTGTGCTGGCGCTCACCTGCTACCTCGAACTGCTGGAGAACTACCTGGGCGCCCTGATGCGGCCCCGCATCCCTACCTTCTTTCGCGACGTTTTCGGCCGCCTGTTGGCCCTGGCCCTGATCCTGCTGTACCACTTTCAGTACATCAGCCTGGAAGAGTTCATCATCCTGTATGCCTGGCGTTTCGCCCTGAGCGTCCTGGGCCTGGCCGCTTTCACTTATTACATCGGCGAACTGCACTTCAAGGCCGGCTTTTCGATCTTCCGGAGCCCTCATTTTAAACAGATCGCTAGTTATAGTTTTTACTCCATTTTTGCAACCCTGGGCAGTAAAATCACCACCAAGATCGACATTTTGATGATCCCCTCCCTGCTCAATTTTGCGCTGGGAGGGATTTACGTCGTATATTCCTTCTTCGCTTCTGTCATTATCCTGCCCCATGTAGGTATAGGCAAAATCGCTTCTCCCATCCTGGCGGATGCCTGGAAACGAGAAGCTTATGACGAGATCAGGCAGCTCTACAGCCGCACCGCCCTCAATAATCTTGCCGCCGGCATGCTCATCTTTGTGGGTATTGTCATCAACCTGGACAATATCGTCGCCATCCTTGGCCCTCAGTTTGAAGCAGGTAAATACGTGGCCGTCTTTCTGGGCATCGGCCAGTTGTCCCACATTGCCAATGGCTACAACGGCCTGCTGATCAACTACAGCCCTCACTTTCGTTACGACCTGGTGTTCAAGGTGGTCACCGCAGTGGCCACCATAATCAGCAACTACATATTCATCAGCATTTATGGCATCACAGGGGCCGCCATGGCTACTGCTCTTACCATCATTCTGATCAACGCCTTTATTCAAACCTTCCTCTTCCGGCATTACCAAATGCACCCTTTCTCCAAAAAAATGCTCTACGTGATCGGCACAGGCATTCTTTGTTTATTGATAAACTTGCTCATTCCCGTTATAAAACAGCATTTCCTGATCGACCTGCTCGTGCGGTCTTCCATAATCACTTTATTCTATGCAGCCCTGATCATCCATTTTCGAATAGCACCGGATATTTCAGACCTATTCTGGAAAATAGTAAAACCCGGAAAGAAAAAATGAAGGGCCCGCCATTTTCATTGATCAGGTAAATGAACAATCGCCATCGCCATATTCGAATTTGTAATCTTCAAAGGAATCGATACCATAAATTTTCGAAATAATGGAATCTTGTTGCTTTTCCTTTGTTCGGAAAAAGGTAAATGGCCTTTTTCTGATCTCTGCCGATAAAGGAGTGTTATAAGTCAAAACGGTGTTGGCCCCCAGTTTAATTGCATGCATTGATACTATGTCGCAGATCAGGCTGGCATCTTTTTCCAAAAAATAGACATGAAAAACTTTTAAAGCCTTATCCCTGAGAAGAAGAACCATAAAACCCACGACAGCAGCGCTTTTATCTTTTACCTTCACCAGGAATACATTAAACCTTTTTGCAATAGAAGAAAACAGGTATTTGTCAGTGCTTCTATCCAAAGAGGACAAAGGTGCTTCCTGAAGCCATTGATAAGTCTTTAAATACTGAAAATATTCTGCGGTTTTGACGGATAAATTACCTTGCTGGAACTGGCCGACAAAATCCATCGTTTCCTCATCCACAAATGTCAGGTATTCCAGCTCAACATCTTTCATTTTTTGATTCAGCAAATGGTACTGAAGGCTTAATTTCCCATTAATAAAAAAATTACCCGTAGCATCAATAGCAGATAAAATGGGGGCGATTTTTCTTGTCCAGCTCCAAACGGTTGGCAGTACTTCGCTCAAATTGGCCCGCAGATTAGCCTTGCAGCCGAGGAGCTTTTTCAAGTCATAAAAGTATCCGGATCTGTCATAAACTCTTTTAGCACTCGGGGTAAATTCAGATATGCCAATTTTACCATTTTGAACTTCGTACATCGTTTCCAGTATTTTCCGCCCCACTCCTTTCCCTTTGGTTACCGGGTCAACCCACCAGGTAGATAGCCAGGCAATCCTGTCCACCCGGCCCTTAAAGCTTATATCATCAATATAAGCTCCCATATATCCAACTATTCCGCCATCTAAATAAGCAATCAACAGCACCACATCATCATCATTAATGAAGGGGTTATGATAATGGGCCAAAAGCCTGTGTTTGGTAGCGACATAGAATTCATGCGCCCAAACTTCCCGTTCGTTTAAAACCTCAAAGACATCCTTCTTTCTGACTTTTCTAATCTCCAAATTCATCATCGACGAATTTTATTTCTGAATATCAATTTATTAACCTGCGCATGAGCAAGAGCAACCGGGATCGTATCTTCTGCCGAATAATTCGGGTCTTCTAATGAAAACCGCTGCACCATCCTCGGTGCGGTATCTTTCCTGATCCCGGAATTTCCCATCAACACCAGGCCTGGAAATTCTTCGTACAAAGATTCAAAAAGAGATAACCTAATACCCTTATCCGAGAATGGAAAGGCAAATAAACTGTATGGAATGTCAAAATGATCTTTAACCCATTTTACAGAATCAATGATCTCCTTTTTCTGTTCTTCCGGGGAGAGTTTTCTTAAGGGGAAATGATTCACCGTATGGCCCCCGAAGTAAAACCCCTCGTTCTTCATCTCCACCACCTGCGCCGATGATAAATAAGGCCGAGTAGTTTCAAGAAAATCTTCTGACGATAAGCCTAACAACTCGTTTACTTGTTCTAATACGCCATGAAAGGGGAACTCCACCTTTCTGATCTCGCTTATCAATTTGTCTGTTCCATCAAACGCTGTCTTCAGCAATTCAGCGGCCTTTTGAAGAGCACTTAATTCCGTTTTCTCATTCAAAAGGTGATTCACAATCAATGATATTTGATGGCGATAAAAGAGGTTTTTGTTATCAATGAAACTGTTATTCAGGAAAAAAACCGCTGGAATGCCTTTACTTTTCAATATGGGGTATATTACATGATAAACTTCGCTCATCCCATCGTCAAAGGTCAGCAAAAAGGATCTTTCAGGAAGAGGTTTGCCATTAAGCAGGCATTCCATAAAAACAGAAGGGTACAAAATTTTGTATTTGCGAGCCAGATACTCCAGGTCGGCAATAAATTGCTTCTCATCCTTTATTGGATAAATATGTTTTACATGAGGCAGATCATCATTGCTTACCGTATGATAGTATGGAAATATGGCCTGATCACTCAATTCCATATTTCTCAATAACCGGGCTTGAGAATAAAGCATGTTTTTTATTAACCCCATATCTTCTTTTGGCAATTAGAATTGAGAATAAGCCCGGATATACAACTCCCTGATCTTCAAAATGAATTCGTTCTAAACCCACTCCGGCTCAGCACAAATATAGTCTAATATCCGCCATTTTCCGGTTACAATCTCTGCCCTTGTTTAGAAATGCTATGTTCCTTACCCAAACCAACCATACATCTCCTCCAGTTCCAGTTGCTGCTTGGCCTCGCCACGCAGATCGCGGGCAATCCGCCCGCCGGCCATCTGGATGAGGCGGTTGCCGAAGCGCTGGGTTTCCCGCAGGTTATGGGTAATGAACACGGTGGTGAGGTTATAATTCCGGATGAGGCGTTCGGCGGTTTCCATCACCACTTCAGCCGATTTGGGGTCGAGGGCGGCGGTGGGCTCGTCGAGCAACAGGATGTCGGTGTGGTCCATAACGCTCATCAGCAGGGTGAGGGCCTGCCGCTGGCCGCCGGAGAGGGTGCCCATGGGCTGCTGCAGCTTGTCTTCCAACCCCAGGCCGAGAACGGCGATCCGCTCGCGCACGGAAGCTTTGAAGGCTTCGTTGATGCCGATCTTCAGCTTTTTGCGCCGGGTGCGCAGGGCTGCCAGGCGGAAATTGTCGAGGATGCTCAGTTCGGGCGCGGTGCCGCCCAGCGGGTCCTGAAAAACGCGGGCCACCCAGCGGCTGCGTTTGTGCTCGGGCAGGCCGGTGACATCCTCCCCGTGAAGAAAGGCACGGCCCTTGCTGGGCAGGGCCGCCCCGGAGATGATGTTCAGCAAGGTGGTCTTACCGGAACCGTTGGCGCCCACCAGAACGACAAACTCGCCTTCTTCGATCCGAAGGCTGACATCTTCCAGAGCGGCCACCTCGTTGACCTCTCCCCGGTTGAATATTTTCGTGATGTTTTTGAGTTCGATCATAACTTCTTCCTTCGCACCAGCCGCGGTATGCCCACAATGGCCAGGACAAAAACGGCGGTGATCAGTTTCAGCAGGTTGGGGTTCACTCCCAGGGAAAGGGCAACGGCCAGCACCATCTGAAAAAGGATGCACCCCGCCATGACGAACAGGAGCTGCAGCCAGACGTGGCGGATGCCGAGCCAGTTGATCAGCGCATCGCCGATAAGCACCGACCCCAGCCCGACCAGGACGATGCCGATGCCCATGTTGATGTCGGTAAAGTTCTGATACTGAGCCACCAGAAAGCCGCTCAGGGCGGTCAGGGCGTTGGCAATGGCCAGGCCGATGATCTTCATGCGGCCGTTGTTGATGCCCATGGCGCGGGCCATGGATTCACTATTCCCGGTAGCCCGCATGGCGATCCCGAAATCCGTACGCAATACGTAGGCAAGCAGCGCGCTGAGCACCCCCATTACCAGCAAGCCTACCCAAAGCTCATTATATACTTGCCTTTCGAATACGGCCAGGCTTGAAAAAATGGTATTGATATCGATCAAAGGGATATTCGAACGCCCAAGGATGCTGAGGTTGATCGAATACAGGCCGGTCATGACCAGGATGCCGGCCAGCAGGGCGTCGATCTTCAGGCGGGTATGCACCAGCCCCGTCATCACTCCCGCCAGCGCCCCGACTGCGACGGTTACACCGATAACGGGAAGCAACGGCCATCCCTGAGTGAGCAGCACCGCCGTCACCGCTGCCCCCAGCGTGTAGCTGCCGTCGGTAGTGATGTCCGGGATGCGGAAGATCTTCATGGTGATGAAGATGCCCAGCCCCATGGCGGAGAGGCAGAGGCCCTGAATGAGGGCGGTGAGGTAAAAGGTCATCAGCTATTGTTATGGCTCCCTGTGCCTGCAAGTGTACCAAAACTTAATGAAATCTTTTGTATTTTTGTTCAACAAGGATCAATTATGCCGACAACTATTAATATCAACGCTAAAGATCTGAACCAGGAAGCTCTTAACCGCAAGACTGGGGAAAAAATGGTTTATGTACCACTTTTTAATTATGAGACTTACAGTAATCAGGAAGGCTGGAAAGCAAAAGGGATGTGAAGAAAAAAAAGCCGCACGGAAACTCTCTGAAAAATAACAAACTCCGCTTTCGGTCTCAGCCTATTCTACAGCCCTGTAATTCCCCGGCACCTCAATTCCAAACCGGCCAGCCGATTCCGGATTGTAAACCCGTTCCCGCACTTTTACCATCTCCCAGCTCAAACCTTCCGTAGAACCGTTTTTCAGGTAGCGCACCGCCTGCTTCCCCGCCTGGTAGCCCCACTGGTACAAATCTGCTCCGTAAGCCGCCACCGCCCCGCGCGCCACCAGGCCGGCCTCGCTGGTGAATACCGGCACGCCGGCTTCATTACAGGCTTTCATGATGGTCTCGAAAGAGCTGAAGATCGTGTTGTCCGGGTTGGCGAAAAAGGCGTCGATGTTCTCATTGAGCAGGGCGCCGGCAACCAGCTGCACATCGGCAGTGGTATTGACCGGGCGGGCCACCAGTTCTACGTCCAGGCCGGCGGCGAGGCGCTGCAGGCGCTGGAAGGCGTCAACCGACTGGGGTTCCGACTGGTTGTACAGCAAGCCCACCCTTAGCCGCTCGCCTTTGGGCTGCACCAGCTTTGGAATGATGGAAAAAGAAGTGTCGATATAGTTCAGGTTCTCGGCCACCCCGAACAGGTTGGACGGGGCATTGCCCTGAGCATCTTCCACCTCCATGAGCGCCGGCGTAGGCGAGACCATCATAAAAATGGGGATCTCGCTGGTATTCTGGATGGCGGCAATGGTGGAAAGGGAGGGGCAGGTAGCAATGAGATCCACCTTCTGGGTGATCATATACCGCACGATCTGGGTCAGAGTGGGAATGTCGCCCTGAGCATTTCGGTAGATCAGATTCATGGTTTTTTCCTCTTCGGAAAAGCCGCCCTCTTTGAGCGCATCCATGAAGCCGATGCGGGCCTGCTCGATGGTATTGTCCTCAAAAGCATCCACAAAGCCAACGGTGGGGACGCCCTCCTGCCTGTTGTTACAGGCAGTGAAAAGGGCAAGCACCACCATGGCAATAAGGGGGAAAGTTTTTCTCAGGTTTTTCATTCGTCCTGTTTAAGCCTGTAATATTGGTGAAAACGGATGGGAAGGGCAAAGGGTTTAATAATGGCCGGGCCAATAGCCGGCACTTTTTTCGTCCTGAAACAATAATCCACCTTTTTGAAACAATAGTGAGCGCATGAGGCATTGAATAGGCCCAACTTTGTATTGTCCTTTCAATTTATCCAAAATATACAATCTCCAGCATATATACCATGAAAAGTACCGTCCAACCAAAAAAGGCCATGCAACACATCCAAAAAGTACTGGGATCCATTGACTTTCGCACCATCAACCCATTGCCGGGGGAGTTCATCGGCCTGTACCGGTTACCAAGCGGCGAAGGTTGTATCGAATTCGTCCGGCTGGAAACCGGCAGTTACCAACCCCATATTCATGACGACATCGATGCACATCTGACGATCCTCTCCGGCTCCGGCCAGATCATCCTGAACGGGACGGCCCATTCCTTCGAAGCCGGCAGCACCTATGAGGTGCCGGCGGGCGCCAGCCACGGATTTACTATAGAAACCCCCACCATTCTGCTTTCCGTCCAGGATAAACCGATCCTGAATGAAGAGACGAACGAAGCAGATATCCGGTTAGCTTAAAAACAAACGCCATGACTGCAAAAGCCAAACAGCACGAACAATACATCATCCGGGGAGGAACTCCCGGGCGCAACCGGCTGGAGATCCTCAACCGGGCAATGGCCCCGACCACCCGGGCATTCTTTAACCGCTGCGGCCTGGCAACCGGCCAGCACGGGCTGGACCTGGGCTGCGGCGGAGGCGCCGTCACTCTGGGCCTGGCTGAGATCGTAGGCGCCACCGGTTCCGTCACCGGGATCGACTGGGACGCCGAAAATATTTCCTTCGCCCGGCGGCAGGCAGAAAAAATCGGCCTCAGCCAGGTGAGCTTTCAGGAAGCGGATCTCCGAAACTGGGAAAGCCAACCCGACACCTATGACTTTGCCTACGGCCGTTTCCTGCTGACCCACCTCGCCGACCCCGGTGCCCTGTGCAGAAAAATATACGAGATGCTGAAACCGGGAGGGCGAATTCTTCTGGAAGATATCGACTTCACCGGGCATTTCTGCTATCCCGCCTGCCAGGCGTTCGACGATTATGTAGCATTATACACCGCTGCCGTCCAGCAAAAGGGGGCAGACCCGAATATCGGCCCCAGGCTTCCGATAATAGCCCGGCAGGCAGGCTTCAAAGAGATACAGTTCAACGTCGTTCAGCCCGTCTTCAAAACCGGTGAGGGTAAACAAATGTCTTCCCTGACACTGGAAAACATCGCCGACACGCTCATCCGCAACCAACTGGCTTCCAGTAAAACAGTAGAGGCCTGCCTGGCGGAGCTACGGGCCTTTGAGCAGGATGAAAATACGCTGATCAGCCTGCCCCGCATCTTCCAGGTGTGGGCCGTGAAGTAACCGCTCCCCTCTTTCCGGAACAATAATCCACCTTTTTGAAACAATAGGTGACGCAGGAGGGGAACCACTCCTGCATCTTTGTTTCATAATTCAAGCGCTAATGGAACACGAGCGAAGCGACTGATGGAATGAAATGGAATAAATTAGCGCTTGAAGGCCATCTTTAAGCGGCAATTTTCCATTGCCGCTTAAATTTGAGGCTTTTTATTCTCAGGTTAAAACCCATTTGCCATGGAACATGCCGTTTATGATGACATTGCTCGGGAATACAAGGACTCCAAGCAGCTCCCCTTCCGCAAATACATAGAAGAATACACCCTTTTTCAGGCCGCCGGGAATATCCGGGGCTATAAAGTACTGGACCTCGCCTGTGGAGAAGGCTTTTATACCCGGAAGTTGAAACGGGCCAGGGCAGCCGAAGTCACGGGGGTGGATATTTCACCGGAAATGATCCATCTGGCGGAAGCTTCCGAATTTGAAAAGCCCCTGGGCTGCCGGTACCAGGTGCACGACGTTGCCGAAATGCCCACCCTGGGATCTTTTGATATGGTAGTGGCCATGTACCTCCTCAACTACGCCAGGTCTAAAGAAGAACTGCTGGCCTTCTGCCGGGCCGCCTACCGGCAACTCGAGCCGGGCGGCCGCTTCATCGGCTTCAATGACAATATGTCCAACCGCACATTTTACTACGAAACCTACGGAAAATACGGGTTCATCAAGCAAACCCGCCCGGACAGGCAAGAGGGCGACCCCATCCATTACACCTTTTACAATCAGGACGGCGCCGTCTTCCGGTTCGACAACTATTACCTCCACCCGGAAACCTATGCCGAGGCTTTCGCCGAAGCGGGCTTTGTGGATTTCCGGTGGACGGGCATCGCCCTGCACCCCTCTCAGAAGGACAACCCTTTCTGGAATCATTTCATGGCCGAGCCGCCCCTTATGGGATTCTCCGCCAGAAAAATTTAGTACAAACCAAACCAACAATCCACCATGAACAAGGAGATCATCGAGCTTAAGGAGAACGTTTCCGATTCCCCTCTGTACAGCGAAGATTTCGCTCCGGTGCCCCGGGCCCGGCGCAGCTGGGGTACCTGGAATATCGCATCCATCTGGATCGGGATGGCCGTCTGCATCCCCACCTACATGCTGGCCAGCAGCCTGATCGGAGAAGGGATGAACTGGAAGCAGGCCCTGTTCACCATTCTGCTGGGCAACGCCATCGTGCTGATCCCCATGGTGCTCAACGCCCGCGCCGGTACCAAATACGGCATTCCCTTTCCGGTACTGCTCCGGTCGAGCTTCGGAACGGGAGGGGCCGTGGTGGCGGCGCTGCTCCGGGCACTGGTGGGCTGCGGGTGGTTCGGCATACAGTGCTGGATCGGCGGGGAAGCGATATACCATCTGGCGCTGGCCCTCTACCCTTCGCTGGCGGACAGTCCCTCGCTGGGCAGTTTTATCGGTTTGAATGCAGCGCAGGCCGGTAGCTTCATCCTGTTCTGGCTGCTGAATATCTGGGTCATTTTCCGGGGTATTGAAACGATCAAACGGCTGGAAAGCTGGGCGGCGCCCTTCCTTCTGCTGATGGGCATAGGGCTGCTGGCCTGGGCATGGCGGGAGGTAGGCTCTCTGAGCGCCATCCTGGAGGCCTCCAACCAGATGAAAGGACAGGGATCGGAAAACTTCTGGGCCATTTTCTGGCCCAGCCTGACCGCCATGGTCGGCTTCTGGGCCACCCTCTCCCTGAACATCCCCGACTTTACCCGCTATGCCCGGAGCCAGAAATCTCAGATGCTGGGCCAGGCCATCGGACTGCCGGGCACCATGGTGTTGTACTCCTTCCTCGGCATTGCGGTGACGAGCGCCACCCTACTGATCTTCGGAGAGGCGATCTGGGACCCCGTAGCTCTCCTGGGGCGCTTCAGCAACCCACTGGTCGTCATCGTAGCCATGCTGGGGCTCACGCTGGCCACCCTTTCCACCAACATCGCCGCCAACGTAGTGGCTTCCGCCAACGACATTGCCAACATCCTGCCCCGCCGCATCAGTTTTAGGATGGGAGGGTACATCACCGGGTTCATCGGCATCCTGATCCTCCCCTGGAAACTGATGGCCGACCCGCAGGGGTTCATCTTCCTGTGGCTGATCGGATATTCGGCCCTGCTCGGCGCCATCGCCGGGGTGATGATCTGCGATTACTACGTGATCCGGAAAGGCCGCCTCAACCTGGCCGGCCTGTTCAAGCCCGACGGGCCTTACCGGGGATGGAACGCCAGCGCCTGGATCGCCCTGATAGCCAGCCTGCTTCCCGTACTCCCCGGCTTCCTGGTGCAACTGGGACTCCTCCCGGCCGACAGCATTCCGGAATTCTGGCAAAGGCTGTATTCCTACGCCTGGTTTGTCACCTTTTTCCTTGCCTTCGGCATATACGGGGCCCTGTCCCTGATCCGGAGGGGAGCCTTCAGCCAGGCGAAGCAAGCTTCTCCGGCAGTAGCGCCGGTACCGGCGGCCAACCGGGTAACCAAATGAATTTGGTGGCCAGAGGGATGATTAACCCTCCGGCCGAAAATGATTGATCGCAACATGAATTAATGATATTAGCCGGATAAACACGATCTTCAACCAACATGGATAAATTTCTGGAAGCAGCGCTCGAAGAAGCCCGAAAAGGATACGAAGAAGGCGGCATTCCCATCGGGTCCGTTATCGTTCACAAAGGAAAGGTCATCGGCAGGGGACACAACCGGCGGGTGCAGAAAGGCAGCCCCATCCTGCACGGCGAGATGGACGCCCTGGAGAACGCCGGCCGCCTTCCCGCCTCAGTTTACCGGGAATGTGTTCTATACACCACCCTTTCGCCCTGCCCTATGTGCACCGGCGCTATACTGCTCTACGAGATCCCCAAAGTGGTGATCGGGGAACACCAAACCTTCATGGGCGAGGAGGAACTGTTAATATCCAGAGGCGTGGAAGTGGTAGTGGCGGATAACGATGAATGCCGGGAGCTGATGGAAAAGTTCATCCGGGAGCAGCCGGGGTTGTGGAGCGAGGATATTGGGGTGTGAGGGATTCAGGCGTTCCTCGCCGCCACCATCAGATAATAGTCAAAAATAAAGCCTTCCTTCAGTTGCACCTCACGCTGCACCTTCAACCCTCTGCCTTCCAGCATGGCGCGGTATTCCTCCAGGCTATACTGTTGCGGGTGCAACACATCTCCCGGCAGCCACTGGAATACCCTTTTCAGAAAACCGTGATTATGGGCATCCACGGACAACAAAAGCTGGCCTCCCGGCTTCAGGTTGCTGGCCAGCACACCCAGTGATGCCGGCAGATCTGCTACATGGTTGATGGCATTGAGGCAGAAAATGACATCATAGAGAGCAGGCGGGTTAAAAGCCTCCAGAGGTTCTGCAAAAAACTGCACGTTTGGATATCGGGCAGGGTCAAAATGGGGCAGGCTGTCCCGGTAGGATTCCAGCAGAGGGTCAACGGCGTGCACCTCCTGTTCTTCCAGGATAATAAATATACCCGCCGGCCCGCAACCGGCATCCAGAACACAGGCGCCGGGAGCCGGTTCAAAACGGGCGGCCTTCAGCACTCTTTTCCAGTAGGCGGCCTTCTGCTCCAGGTAATCTTCCGGCTTTTTTTTGCGCAGGTAGGACCGCCACCAGCGGATTTCCGCCGCCTGGGCTATCTTCCAGCGTATATTCATACCTGTTTTTTTGTCTGCACTAAAGGTAATGGGTATTTTTGAACCACGGGCAGGATGGGTTGTTCTATCTTCTCCAAAACAATTATCTGTACGAACCATGCTTTTCGCCGTCGGCACGAGGGTCCGGTTCCTGCACTCCAGGGATGAAGGCGTTGTCACAGGCCTGCTCGACAACGGCATGGTCAGCGTATTGCTCGACGACGGCGACTTCGAAATACCGGCCTTCATCGACGACCTGGTGCGGGCGGAAGATTTTCAGGACGCCCATCCTTCGGTCAAGGCGAAGATCGTTCCGGGCAAGCAAAAGGAAAAAAAAGGGCTTCCCGAACGGCCGCCCATCGAAACCCAGTATGCCATCCTCAAAAGCTTCGGCATCCAGTTGGCTTTCGACCCTGTCCTCAACCCTGAGGGGCACGCCGAAAAATACGGGATCGTTCTGATCAACGATACCCAGTACGACACCATTATCGGCATGGAATTGTTCCTCGACGGGCGCCTGGGGCTGCGCTACAACGGCAAGCTGAACCAGGTTTCCACCCAACAGGTCGGAGAACTGCTCTTCGACCAACTCAACGACGGGCCCGTCTTTGAGATCGACTGCTGGCGAATCACCACCCAGGGCACCGGCAGCAAAATGCACAAAACGCTGCGCCTGAAACCCAAGCAATTTTTCAATAAGGTCAAGACGGCTCCCCTGCTCAACAAAAGGGTCCACCTGTTCCGGTTGTTCGAAGAGCTGAAAGGAAGAATTGACGATAAGGAAGAAGACCTCCAATCTTATACCCGGCGAAATATCCGGCCCGTAGCTTCATTGACAGACATCCGGCAGCGCATGCCACATGAGGTGATCGAACTGGCGGAATTCATCCCGGAGCTCGACCTGCATATAGAAAACCTCTCTCCCAACTCAAAAAAGCTGAGCAAGGCCGAAATTCTGCGCCTGCAACTGTTTCATTTCGAATCCTACATCGAAAAGGCCATTCGCCTTGGAGTGGAACGCGTTTTCATCATCCACGGCGTCGGCAAAGGCCGCCTGCGGGACGCCATCGCCAGCCGCCTGCTGCAAATCCCCGAGGTGAGCACCTTCCGGAATGAGTACCATCCCCGATACGGCTACGGGGCAACGGAGGTCATTTTTTAAGGGCTTGCCCAAAAGTCAGCAGGTTGTTGTCCGGGTCGAGTAAAGCAAATTCCTTTTGCCCCCATGGTTTATTTTGTAAATGCCCGTTGGGGTGTATGGCTACTTTATTGTCAAGCAATGCCTGATAGAGGTTGTCAATATCATCCGTCCTTATGTAAACCTGTCCGTAGTTTTCTTTCGGGTCCAGTTCCTTAAACTCAAAAAAGTGAATTTCAATATGGCCTTTCCTCACTATTAAATAGTCTTCATAATCGCCAAGCACCTTAAAACTCAATTTGTTCAGGTAGAAGTCCTTCGTTAAGGCTTTATCACGCATTGGCAATTTTGGACTGATGCTCGTTAGCATTTTTACAGCTTATTTTTCTCTGTTATCGATTGATCTTTTGCGATGCGATAGCATCATCTGCAGCCAAATTTACTACCGCACGAATACACTTATCCCCTCTTAAGAAAGTGGGGATAGTTCAATTAAGTGTGTCCGCGTTAAGCTAATCCGCTGGTTTCCAGGGCAACGAGGAACTCAGAAACCAGAAACTATGAACAGTCCCAGAAAGTGGACCTGATACACTGCCCACTGCTCCCTTTTCTCATCCGCCGTAGCTTCAGCAAAGGGGGATACACCTTTCCACCTTTCCACCCATTTGGACTTTGGACGGTCCTGGGGTAAAGTCGGAAATCAGAAGGCGGAAGGCGGAAAAACAGGCGTTGAGCACCTATTTGGACCCAAGTTCCGACTTCCGATTTCCCACTTCCGACTTCAAATGGGGCACGTCCAAAGTCCAGCACCCTTACACCTCTCCCCCCCTCACCGCATCAACACCACATCCCCTTTAAATATCTCTACTACCCCGTCGATGAATTCCACTTCGGCAAACCAGGCGAACACCCCACTGTTGTACAATTCCGTCCGGTAAGTGCCATCCCAGCCATAAGTGGGGTCGTTGGGAGGGAAGTTATAGACTTCAAAAACCGATTCTCCCCAGCGGTTGAAGATCAGGAACGAGCGTATTTTCGTAACCTCCGGCCCGGCAAAAGGCATAAACACATCGTTTTTGCCGTCCTCATTGGGCGAAAAGACATTAGGAACATACAAATTGCGTTTCTTATCGAGAAAGATGATCAACTGGTCTGTGGCCACGCAGCCGTTATCGTCCACCACCTCAATGAAGTAGGAACCGGAGGTGGAGGGTTGAACCACCGGCCGCAGGCAATCCATACAGGAAAGGCTGTCCGCCGCATTCCAGCTCAGGCTGGCCACCTCGTTCTCCGGGATATTGACGCGGGCATTCAGGGTTACCTCTTCGCCCAGCTTGACGGTCAGGTCGGGCCCCAGGTCAACCATCAGGTCATTGCCATCTTCCAGAGTGGCTTCCAGTTCATACTCACAACCAATGGCGTCCTGGACAAGCAGCGTATAGGTGCCGGCAGGAAGATCCGGGAAGGAGGACTGGCTGTTCAACGGCTGCCCGTCAAAGCTGTACAGGTAAGGTGGAGTGCCCCCCGTAACTCCGGCGATCAGAATGCTGCCATCCGCATCTCCGTAACAGGTCGGGCCATCCAGGGCCAGCGCGATATCAGAAGGGGCGGCGGCGTTCTGGCCGACCTCCACGGCATCCGTATTGGTGCAGCCGTTCTCTATGTCCGTCACAATGATGAAGTAGGCGCCCGGTTCATCAGCGATATAGGTTAAACCGGAACCCACGATATTATCCAATTGCCCGAATGCCCACTGATAACTGTACTGGCTGCCGGCGGAAGACCCGGAACCGTCCAGCGGAACGGTGGGGTTGACACAGTCGATCTGCTGAGCCTGCCCGGCATTGGCAACCGGTACGTTAACATCCTGGGTGACCAGTACCGTATCCGTGTTCGTGCAGTAATTGGCCGTATCGGTAACTACCAGGACATAAACCCCCGGCTCATCAACCTCCGGCGCCGGGCTGTCAGCTCCATTGAGGATATTCCCATCCGCAGTGACCCAATTGTAAATGATAGTCGCCCCGGATTGCGAACCCGATGCGTTCAGAATGACGGTATTGACCTCACAGTCTAGGTGCTGCGGCTGGCCGGCATCCGCCACTGGATAGCTGACGTTCTCGTTCACCTCGACACTAGCCAGAGCATCACACCCGCTGACCGTATCGGTCACGATCAGGGAATACGTATCAGGAACGCTGACCTCGAGCATCTGCTCCTGGCCGGTCAGAGGGTCCATATTCCCGTCATACCATTCATAGGTATAGTTCTGTCCGGTTGAAGAGTTGCTGCCATCAATCAGAACGGAAGAGGTAGTGCAATCGAGTACATCCAGCACTTCGAGCACCACCACCGGGTCATCCGTATCATCGGAAACTTCCACCATTGATGGTTCGGAAGAGCACCCCAGAGAGGTGTTGACCGTCGTAAGGGTATATTGCCCGGCCACATTAACAACAGGGAACTGCATATTGGCATTGGAGGCGTCAATGCCCGGGCCAGACCACTCATAGAGGATATTTCCTCCCTGGCTGGAGCCACCACCGCCCAATGTTACAGTCGTATTGTAACAGTTGATCACTCTCGGAGAGCCGGCATCGGCGAAAGGTTGCGGTATTTGCGTGGTACTCACCGCCTGCTGGCTGCTGCAGCCAAAATCATTGGTCACGGTAAGGCCGTAGTTGCCGGGCGCCTGGACCGTTATTGCCGGGCCCTGGGCTCCGTTCGACCACAAATAGGAGGCGAAACCCTCGGGAGCCGAAAGTTCGGCGCCATCTCCTTCGCAGAAGCTCAGCTCGCCGGAGATCTGAAATACGGGCAGCGGGTTTTCCACAACCGACACGGATACCGATTCCACACATCCGTTCCCATCGGTGGCCGTCAGGCTGTAATCACCGGGTTGTGTAACGGTAATCTGCGGTTCGAACGCTCCGGTTGACCAGTCAAAATCAGCAAAATTCCCTCCTGCGGCAAGCAGGCTGGTTGAATTTCCCGCACAATATTCCAGCTCTCCTTCGATGACGGGCACAGGCGCCGGATACTCACTGACAGTGACCTCCGCATTACCCGTACATCCGGAAGCATCCGTCACTGTGACGGAGTAAGCGCCCGGCGCATCGGCCACCAGCGACTGGCCCGTAGAATTGTCGGACCACTGATATGACTGGAAGCCCTCCCCGGCGTCCAGGGTGGTGGAAGTACCGGGACAGAAGGCCGTGGGGCCGGAAATGACCGGGTTCAGTTCAATATCTTCTGTGACTTCCACCTCGGCGCTGCCCACACAACCGTTGGCATCGGTGACCGTCAGCCCGTAAGTGCCGGCCTGATCCACCTGCACCGTAGGCGTCGTACTGCCCGTTGACCAGTCGTAATCGGCATACTGCGCCCCGGCGTTCAAAGTGGTAAAGCCGCCGATACAGTAGCTGGTGGAACCGCCGATACTGACCTGGGGCAGCGGGTTCTGGGTTACCGAAAAGCTGCTGCTGGTATTACAGCCATTGCCATCAGTGACGGTAAGAGAATAGATCCCTCCACTGTTCACCGCTAATGAAGGCTGGGCGCCGCCGTTCGACCAGTTGTATTCGGAAAAGCCGGCGCCGGCCTGAAGGTTTGCCGTCCCTCCGGCACAGAAAGCGCTGTCCCCGCTGATCTGCGGAGGGCTTACCGGATAAGCCGCAACCGATACTTCGGAGGAGGATTGGCAGCCGTTGACATCAGTAGCCGTTACGCCATAGGCGCCATTGGCCGAAACAGTTATGTCGCTGGTGACCGCTCCGGTTGTCCACAGATAGCTGGTGTATCCGGATCCGGCACTCAGGCTCGTACTTTCTCCCGGGCAGTAGTTGAGAACCCCGGTTATTGGCGGTGGAGTAACCGCAAAGTTATCTACATCCACCGAAGCGCTGCCCTGGCAGCCAAATCCATCCGTAACGGTAAGGCTGTAGGTGCCGGGCTGGCTGATCTCAGTGAAGGACTGGGATTCATCGTTTGACCACAGATAAGAGGCGTAATTTCCGGTGGTGGTCAATTCTGTAGAGCCTTCCGGGCAGAACAGGAGCTCTCCACTGATCACTGGTTCAGGAGCCGGTATTTCATCTACTTCCAACACCCCTTCTCCCTGGCAGCCATTGGCATCAGTAACCGTGACCGAATAGGCTCCCGGCTGAGTAACGGTGAGCTGCTGAGTCGAATCATTTCCCGTCCAGGCATAAGCGGCGTATCCCCCACCGGCGTCCAGGGTAGTAGAACTTCCCTCACAGAAAAAATCCACCCCGGTGATGGCCGGTTCGGGAAGCGGCAGTTCGGACACCTCCACCGTGGCCGTCCCTTCACACCCGTTATTATCCACAACGGACAAGCTGACGGTTCCCGGCGCAGAAACAGAAGCTTCGGCAGATGAAGAACCGGTTGACCAGTTGTAGCTCTGATAGCCGGCTTGTGCCTGAAGCGTTGTTGATGTCCCCTGGCAGAATTCAACATCCCCCATGATCACCGGATGCAATTCGGGGATCTCCGCGACCGTAGCCGTTTCACTGTTGACGCACCCGTTGGCATCGGTCACCGTAAGGCTGTAATCGCCTGCCTGGTTTACATTGATCGAAGATTGAGTACTGCCGTCAGACCAGGCATAGCCGGCAAACCCGCTGCCGGCGCTCAGGGTGGTGGCGCCATCCGTACAGAACTCGAGTATGCCGGAAATGACAGCGTCCGGCAAGGGGTTTTCCACAACGGAAACCGACTGCTCTCCAACGCAGCCATTGGCATCGGTTACGGTTACGGACACCGCTCCCGGCATGTTGATGGTTACCGAGGGGCCTGCGGCGCCTGTACTCCACTGATAGCCGGAAAAACCCGCCGGTGCGGAAAGAGCGGTTGAATTATTTTCACAGTATTCCAGTTCCCCGGAAATGCTGAAATCAGGAATAGGGTTTTCCACCGCCAGAATACTGCCGGCAGCGGTGCACCCGTTGTTATCGGTTATGGTGTAAGCATAAGGGCCGGGAGCATCCACAACCAGGAGGCTGTCTGTGCTGCCTCCATCCCAGAAATATTCGACAAAACCGGGCGGTGCGGCCAGGCTGGCCGAGTCTCCCTGGCAATATTCCACCTCGATTCCGGAAGGTGGCGAAGGCGCCTGATATTCCGGAATGGAAGCCGAAGCCACCCCTTCACAACCATTGGCGTCGGTAACCGTCACGCTGTAGTCGCCGGCGCCTGGAATGAGGATAGAATCCAGCATCTCGCCGGTTGACCAGGTGTAACTCTGGTATTGCCCATTGAGGGAAAGAGACGCCCCCTCCTCCGGGCAAAGGCCGGCCGGAGCATTGATCACCGGAACAGGATTGCTGTTTTCAACCACAACAATGGAATCGACCCCCTCACATCCGGTATCATCTGTTACGGTTACAGAATATACTCCTCCTGCACCCGCCTGAATGGACTGCCCGGCACCATCATCCGACCATTGATAAGACGAAAAGCCGGCGGCAACAGAAAGCTGAGTGGATGCTCCGGTACAAATATTCGTATCTCCGGTGATCTCCGGCAGAGGGCCGGGGCTTTCCGTTACCTCCGCTGATGCCGTACCGGTACATCCTTCAACATCGGTAACCGTTACCGAATAGATGCCGGGGGTTGACACAGTAGTAACAAAGGCCTGATCGCCGGTTGACCACGCATAGGATTGAAAACCTGCCCCGGTGAAAAGGTCCGTAGAATTACCCTGGCAGATGGCAAGGTTTCCGGTTATGGCAGGAGTTGGCGGCGTCACGGGGATTACGGTAAATGAAGCAGTGCCGGAACAACCTTCGGCATCTTCAACCAGTACCGTGTAGTTTCCCGGAGCGGAAACGGTATTGATATCCCCCTGGCTTCCGTTTGACCACATATAGGAGGCATAACCCGGATCGGCATACATGCTAACGGACTGGCCGGGACAGATGGTGTTGTCGCCCGTAACGTTGATCAGCAGGTTGGGCGCCGGTTGTACAACGACCTGCCCCGTACCTACGCACCCACTCTGAGTCACTGTCACCTGATAGAGGCCAGGGCCGTCCGCAAACCCCTGCTGGCCCATGTCTCCGGTGGACCATTCGTAAGTATCAAAGCCGGGCCCGGCGTCGAGAAGGCCTGTTCCCGCCGGGCATAATTGCCCCGGGCCGGTAACATTGGGCGCCGGAATGGGCACCTGTGCAACGTTGAAGGAGGCAACACCCTGGCATCCCTGGGCATTGGTCACGGTTACGGAATAATTGCTGCCCGTATTGACGGTAATGCTGGGCCCGGTTTGGCCATTGGACCACGTGTAGAATGAAAAGCCGGGAGTGGCGGACAAGGTTGCGCTCTGCCCCTGGCAGAACTGAGCATCGCCGGTGATCTGAGGCGCTGGAACACTGCTGGCATTTACCGATATCGTCGCCATGTCCGTACAGGTGCCCTGAGTGACCGTTATGGTGTACTGGAAAGTGCCCGATACTCCGGCGGGAATATTCACAGTAGGATTGGCGATAAAGGGGTTGCTGAGATAAGCGTCGCCGCCGTTGGTTGCGGACCAGCTGATGACCTCTGTTCCGTCACTGCCATTAATGATTCCCTGCAGTTGAATGGGTGGGCTGCCGGCGCAGAGATTGTAGTTCGGAGAGTAATTCAGAGATACACTGCAGGGAGGCGTTGCCGAGCAATCCAGAAATGGAGCGGCAGAACCACCCCAGGTCAGCCCGAAACTGGTATTGTTACTGGAGAAATTGTCAACAACCAAATAGAATCCCTGTCCGGGCTGAACGGTGAGAGGAGCAACAAAGGCATCTCCGCCGGCGCCTTCCGAGAAATCGGTGGCCCCGTTGCCCAGGCCGGTCTGGCCAAAAGTTCCCGCATAGGAACAACGAACCGGCCCCCCAAGGCCCCCGCAATCGACATCCGGCCCGTAAATGGCAAAGTCATAATCGGCAGACCCATTAGGAGTGATCGTGAAAGTGATCTCACTGTTGGGAGGCATCATATTATTGAATTCAAAATAGTACCAGGCAGTATTGCGCTCACCGGTAGCGAGACACCCCTGGCTGTTGCCGGGAATGGCGAAATCGTTGACCGCGCCGGTACCCTGAGGGTTGAAAGAGATAGAAGCATTGCTGCATAAGACGATAGCACCAGCACAATCGGGCGCTCCCTGCCCAAATGAAAAGGAAGGAAACAGGCCGACAGTAACGGCCAAACAACAGCAAAAACGGTAAAAATGCAGCATAACGCTCTGATTTTAAGTTCCATGCAAAATGAGAGAAAAACGCGTTGGAAGTAATTGATCGATACCCGTTATCCGGGCGGGGAAAGGTGTTTTCTCGTGTAAAACTTAAGTAGGCGGTGCGATGAAAAATGTTTATCCTGCTGAATGCTCAGTTCTTCGGCGAAATTACCATTTCCTGGAGGAAAAAAACAAAAAAAATGCTCAGCAGGAAGGATAAATGTCCGAACCGGACATTTGACAAACTAAATTTGCCCCGTCCCGGCGGCAAAAAAGGCGCTTCCCCGGCAAAGACAGGGTAAGGGGGGTAAGGACAGGGCGCCAGGGAAGCAGGGAACCCGCAACGCAGGTTCCAACCTTTTATCTTACAAGGGTAAGGCTTCCTTCGAACAGGACAACCTCCCCATCGACAAATTCGACTTCGGCAAAATAGGCAAAAACAGCCGGATTCAATTTTTTATTATCCAGGGTTCCATCCCATCCCATATGCAATTCATTGGGCGGGAAGTTGAACCTGGAAAACACCTGTTCTCCCCATCGGTTGAATATCATCAGTTGCCGGACCTCCGCCACCTCATCGATACGGGCAAAGACCGTGAACCAGTCATTGGCCCCGTCACCATTGGGAGAAAAAGCATTGGGTATATAAACGCTCCGGCTTTTCCTCAGTATGAGCAGCAATTCATCATAGGCGCTGCACCCGTTGGAGTCAATAACTGTAGCCCGGACCAGCGTTGATTCTTCCGGCTGAACTTCCTTGATCAGGCAATCGGGGTCGATGCAGGGGAAAGTATCGATCGGGAAAGTCCATACCACGTCCCGGATCTGTTCCGGGGCGAGATTGGTCAGAGCCTGAAGCTCCACTTTGTCTCCCAGCTGAAGTTCCAGATCTTCACCCAGCCTTACCTGTACATCATTGCCATCATCAAGGAATACTTCCCGGCTGTACTCACAACCCAAAGCATCCTGAATAGTAATATCGTAATACCCCGACTCCAGGCCGGTAAATTGTTGTTGGCTGAGGAAGGGCCCCCCGTCAATACTGTAGAGGAAAGGAGGCGTTCCACCCTGAACTTCCGTTATGGAGATCAGGCCATTGGACTCTCCGAAACAAAGCGGGCCTATTGCGTCCACCTGCATACCCGCCAGGTAGTTATCCACTTCAGTAACCAGAACGGCATTGACGCTGCTGCAACCATTGTCCAGGTTTGTGACCGTCAGGCTGTAGGTACCGGGTTCGTGTACCTCCTGCTGCAGGGAAGTTCCAATGGGAACTCCATTCTCATTGACCCATTCATACCGGAAAGCCGGCCCCTGAGAAGAATTGCCGCCATCGAGCACAGCCTCCTGGCTGACACAATCAATTTCCTGGTTTTCACCAGCATCGGCGACAGGCGCCTCAATATCCTCCCTGACCAGAACAGAATCAATGGACTCACAACCGGTGGACGGATCGAAAACCGACAGGAAATACCATCCCGGCGCATCTGCCAGAGGGGTTAGCCCGTCTCCTCCCTCCACGATATGGCCTTCCTCAGAACTCCAGGAATAAACCAGGCTATCCGATGAAGAAACAACCCAACCGGCCAATTGTACAGCCGTAACCTCACAATTCAATACCTCCTCCGGGCCAGCTTCGGCCTGTGGATAGGCATAGGCGTCCGGTACTTCTGCTACCGCCGTTGAGCTGCAACCGGTGAAAGTATCAGCCACGACCAGCGTATAAGCACCGGGTTCATAAACCGTAAGGTTCTGGGCATTTTCCTCCGGCAGGAGCTCGCCGGCATTATCATACCATTGATATACAATTTCGCTGCCCTGTTCCGAGCCCTGCCCACTAACCATTACCGTAGGTGTCGAACAGTCAAGGGTATCCATAACCTCCAGGGAAACCACCGGTTCATACCTCAGGTCTTCCACCATCACGTCGGCAGGAGCAGAGGTACACTGATAATCGGACTGAACTACGGTAAGGCTGTAAAGCCCCGGCTCAGTGACCCATGGATTGGAAAGGTTGCGATTGTTTTCATCGATCCCGGGTCCGGACCAGAAATACTCCAGGCCATTTCCGGGGTTGGACAGGCTTCCCAGCTGAACCGGTTGCTCCCGGCAATCTATGGCCTGTGGTTCACCGGCATTGGCAACGGGAAGCGCTATAGACTGCACCAGGATGGAATCCGTCGTTTCACAGTCATTGCTGCCGATAGCTGTGACGTAGTAAGTTCCCGGCTGGCTAACCGTAACCTGAGAGGAAGTGTCACCGGTGGACCAGGACAAACTAATGCCGCTGGTAGCCGCCTCCAGGATGGTGGATTCGTTTTCACAAAAAGCGCTGTCTCCCAGGATCGAAAGCTCAGGCGCCGGCAGGGTTTGCAGCCTGAATTCTGCTTCCCCGCTGCAGCCGTTGGCATCGGTTACCGTCACGGAGTACAGGTCGGTAGTACCCACAGCGATGGAGGCCGTCTGTTCTTCTGTGCTCCAGCGTATCTCCTCGTAGTCGCCAGCCACGGCAATTTCCGTCGTCGCCCCCATACCGAGGCAAATAGGGCTTCCGCCGATGATTACAGGCTGGGGAAGAGGGACTTCTTCTACCTGGATATTTACAGAACCCGTACACCCGAGCTGGTCGGTTACCGTGAGGCCATAAAGGCCTGCACTGTCAACCGTTATGGAAGGGGCTACTGATCCATTATCCCAGAGGTACGATACATACTGTCCTTCCACGCTAAGTTCGGTGCTTCCCCCTTCACAGAACCTGCCGCCCATTGCCTCAGGTTGAGGCAAGGGGCTCTCCATAACGGCAATATCGGTTACTCCCCGGCACCCGTTATCGTCGGTTACTGTTACAGAATAATTATCCGGCTGATAGATGGCAGTCACTTTTGTAGTATCGCCGTTCGACCAGGAATAAGCAGCAAAGGAACCAAAGACGAAAACCTGGGCGCTGTCGCCGGCACAGAAAATCGTCTCCCCGCCGATATGCGGTTGTGGCGGCCCGAAAGCATAGACCGGCCGGCTGATCCAGTCGATGCATCCATTGGCATCGGTAACAGTGACAGCGTAATTGCCGGGAGTATTGACCGCTATTGTGGAATCGGTGCTTCCCGTACTCCAGATGTAGCTTGAATAGGTGGCCTCCACGCCCAGTCGGGCCGAATCTCCGGGGCAGAAACCGAAATCGCCGCTGAGTTCCGGAGGTGTGGTGGCAAAATGTTCAACCAATGCAGTACTGCTGCCGACACACCCAAGGCTATCCTCTACGGTTACCGTATAATTCCCGGGAAGGCTGACGGTAATGGTGGTGGAGTCGGAGTCATTGGACCAATGCAGAGCCGGCCAGTCGCCCAATACCTCCAGGGTAGCTTCCTCTCCGGGGCAGATGGAGGCTCCGCCCAGGATAATGGGTTCCGGCTCGGGTTGCTGAATGACCTCCACCGTATCCTGCCCGGAACAGGTTCCGTCCGAAACCTCTAAAACGTAAGTGCCCGGCGCATTGACCTCCCAACTGGCCTGTTGCGGCCCATTCTCCCACAAGTAATAATAATCATCAACAATGAGATCCGGTTCGAGAATAATGGACCCGCCCTCACAAAGAATGGCATCCTGCTGCAGACCAGGGTCCGGTATCGGCAGGGCCACAAGGTTTGTCCAGGCGGTATCTTTACATCCAAAGTGGTTGGTAGCCGTCACGCTATAGGCGCCCCCTGCCGTAACGGAAATCTGGTTATCCGAATCTCCATTAGACCAGAAGAACTCGGTATCGTTGCCGTTGATATCGACGGCTTCCAGCTGTACCCCCGTGCCTTCGCAAAATTCTCCCGGCCCGATGATCTCCGCCATTGGCCCCGGCACGGCATCTATCTGCATTGAATCCACGCCGGAGCAGCCTGCCGCATCCGTCACCGTAACGATATAGGCGCCCGGGGTAATCACCACGATTGTTGCCAGCGTATCTTCCGTTGACCAATGGTACTCCTCGAAAGGTTCGTTGATGGCCAGCAGGTTGGATTCCTGGGGGCACAGGGCGGGATTGCCGTCGATCTGAGGCTGAGGCAGCGCATTTTCCACGACTTCCACCGCATCTCGTGAAGTGCAGCCCTCTGAGTCCGTTACCACTACTTCATAGATACCTCCCGTAGTAACAGTGATGGAAGAGGTGGCCGGCCCGGAAGACCAACTGTAGGAGTACGGGCCGCTGCCCGCATCCAGGGTAACGGCCCCTCCTTCACAGAAGGAGGCGGAATCTACAAGATCTACTGCCGGCAGGGGTTGAAGCTGGACTTCAAGGGTATCGTACCCTTCACAGCCCAGTGCATTGGTTACGGTAACCGAGAATACACCTCCGGAGGAAACGGGGATAGAACTATCCGTAGCGTTGGTTGACCATAGATAGGAGCTGTAGCCCTCTCCGGCGTCCAGTTGGGTGCTATCGCCCTCGCAGATGAGGGCATCTCCGGCAATTTCGACCGGTGTGGGCCCCAGTTCCTCCAGCGTGAAAGCATCGCTGCCCACGCAGCCGTTGATATCGGTGACCACCACTTCGTACTGGCCGGGCTGGCTTATGTTTTCCGTCGCCGAAGTACCGCCGGAAGACCATTCGATATTCGCATAGCCTCCGGATTCCAGGGATACCGTGGTAGAAGAGTTCTGGCAGAAAACGAAATTGCCGATGACGTTAGGCTGAGGGTTGAGGTTTTCAATAGCTTCCACATTCTGGCTGTTGAGGCAGCCGTTATCCGCTGTAACCGTCAGGCCGTAAGTGCCCGGTTGAAACACATGTATGCTTTCTTCTTCACTGCCGGTTGACCAGTAGTATTGCACCTGGCCCGGGCCCGCATCGACATCAATGGAAACGGTATCGCCCTCGCAGAAGGAAACGGAAGAGGGCAGAACAACCTGAGGTTGGCTGAGCAGGGTAACCCATAAAGAATCCGTTCCGGAACAACCTTCGATATTGGTTGCAGTAAGTACATAGAGGCCGCCGGTATCAATGGACAACTGGGTGTCACTGGAATTGTCCTGCCACTGAACGGTGTAGAAAGAACCTCCTTCGGCAGTCAGGACGGCCGTTGTGCCTTCACACAGGGTAGAATCTCCGCCGATCACCGGGGCCACTCCCGGCAGAGCGGCAATATTTACCGAATCGGTTCCCCGGCACCCGTTTCCATCCCAGACTTCCACGGAATAAACGCCGGCCAGCGACGTCGTAAACTGTGAGCTGTCTTCATTGTTAGACCACAGATAGGCCGAATATCCCGGATCGACGCTCAACGTAGCCTCCTCACCGGGGCAAAGAGAGGCAGGAGCATCGATCACTGGCTGGGGCAGTGGAACTTCAACAACGGTATAGGTAGCCATGCCGCTACATCCATTGGTATCAACCACTTCAACCGAAAAATCACCTCCCTGCGAGACCGTCAAAAACTGCTCCCCGGAATTGTCCTGCCAGAGGTAGGAAACATAGCCGCCGCCGGCGTCCAGGTCCAGGGTTTCCCGATCGCATAAGGCCGGGCCTCCCGTTATGACGGGCTCGGGTGTGGGGTGTTCGATGACTTCTACTTCCTTGGCGATCGCACAATTGCCATTGGCAGCCGAAACCGTGACCGAATACGTGCCTCCGGCCGACACTTCAATGCTTTCGGAATTGCTGCTGGTTGACCACTGATAATTTTCAAAGCCGGGGCTGGCGGTAAGGGTTACACTTTCCCCCGGGCAGAAAGAAGTAGGGCCGGTTATGGCAAAGGAGGGAGTAGGCAGTACTTCCAGCCGCAAAGTATCCTTATGGACACACTCACCGCTCTCAACCGTAAGGACGTAATAGATAACTCCGCCCGGGTAATTTTCCGGGAAAGTAACGGTAGGTTGGGCAATAGTGGAGTCATTCAGATATGATAATGTGTTGCCGATGACTTCCCAGGTATAAGTTTCAAAGCCGGTAGCGTAGGTGGCGCTGCCGATAAGCTGAAAAGGGATGTCTCCGCTGCAGACGACGCTGTCGCGCCCGGCATCAACGACCATCTCGGCACAATGAGGGTTGGCGCCGCAATCGAGATAAGGAGCAGCGCTGCCTCCGAAGGAAATGTTGAAACCGCTGGACACGCCTGCCTCATCGTAGAATTCATTGACATACATATAGAACCCCTGTCCGGGATATACCGCCAGGGGAGCCACATAACCATTGCCGAAAGCGTCTTCACTTTCATCAACTTCGCCGTTGCCCAGCCCGGTAAGAGGGCAAAAACCACAATTGTAAATCTGGCTGGAAAAGACCCAGGCGTAGCTGCAGCGGACAGGGCTGCCCAGGCTGTCGCAGGGCGTATCTGCTGCGTAGAGGGAGAAGTCATAATCGATCTCTCCGTCTTCTACAGGGTCGATGGTAAATTCGATGATGCTGCTGTCGGGCATGTCCGTGCGAAAGCGGAAGTAAAGCCAAACGCTTTCCGTTTCTCCGGTGATCTGACAATCTCCCAGGTCATTATCGGGGTTGTTAAAGTCAGGCGTACCCGCTCCTCCCTCAAGCGTGATGAGTTCGTCCCCACACACTACGATAGCTCCCGAGCAGTCAGCTGTAATTTGCGCCTCCACCAGGAATGGGAAGAATAGGGTCAAAAACAAAAAACGGTTTTTGAGTTTCCTGCACCTCATTTCGATAGTTTTTACTATTCCGGCAAAGCCAGCTTTTGATGCCAGCAAGATTAATCGCTATGCATCATGGGATTACAATTTGACCACGTTCAGGGGTGCATAATTATTAAGAGAAGATTGTGTAGCTTCTCTGTTCCACTGGGGAAGAGGAACCCTGAAGAGCTCCTGGGGGGGCGGATTTTCTAACAAATGTACAAAACAAAGATAAATTTTTATTTGATAAATCCAGCAACTCTGAGCCACAAACTCGGCTTGCCGAGTTTTACTTAGTGTTGTTTAACCGCTAAATGACGAAAATTCTGACAGCGTGTTTGCTGCGCCCCAGGCGGCGACTATCCGATAAGTAAAAATTCCCGGTGGAAGAAAAGAAGGCACATTGGCTCAGCTCCCCAGCATTTACGTGTAATTTTCCCTCTCTCTCGATTGTAAGACCCACTAAACAAGCAATGCGCTGCTCAAAAATAATAATTTTTCAATTGTTAAGTCAATCCCCGCCGTTTCATTTCAGTTTGGACCATTTGAAACTCGCGGCTCATGTCGCCGGTCACCGAGGTATTTTCCTGTGCTCTTCGGATCAGGTAGGGCACTACCTCGCGCACGGGGCCGTACGGAACGTATTTGGCGACATTAAAGCCTTCCCGGGCGAGGTTGAAGGTTATGTTATCGCTCATTCCGTACAATTGGCAGAAATTGAGGTGAGGATGATTGCGGGGCAGGCCTTTTCGATGAATGAGCTCTGCCTGCAGAATGCTGCTTTCGACATTATGAGAAGCATTGCAGGAAGCAATTTGCCCGTAGTTGTCCACACAAAAGCGAAGAGCCATATTGTAGGCATCATCGGTGGCGGCTTTATTGGGGTGGATGGGGGAAGGATACCCCATTTTTTCCGCCCGTTCCCGTTCCTTTTCCAGGTAGGCGCCCCGAACCAGCTTGGCGCCAAGCAGATAACCTCCTTTTCTGGATTGGTTGTAGGAATCGATCAGAAATTGCAGGCGGTCTTTGCGATACAACTGAAATGTGTTGTAAACAACTGCCTTTTCCCGGTTATAGCGCCGCATCATGATGGCAACCAGATGGTCGATGCTGTCCTGTATCCAGCTTTCTTCGGCATCGAAGAAGACCGCCACGCCTCTGCGGGCGGCAACATGGCAGATGGCATCCAGGCGTTTGAGGACACTTTTGTATTCTCTGCGGCTTTCTTTGTTAAAGGATTCTCCCTGTTGAAGGGCTTCGAGCAGGCCGAACCGTGCCATTCCGGTGATCTTGGTACTCACCACCGGGATGTGAGGCGAGCGGGAGGCAAATTCGATGGCCCGGATCGTCTCATTCATTGTTTGGTTGAAGTCTTCTTCTTTTTCTTTAGCTTCTGCCCCGTAGTCGAGGATGGTAAAACATCCCTGGCTGGCCAGCCTGTCTATAGTTGGCTGGCACTCCAGCAGGGTGGTTCCTCCGCAAAACTGTTCAAAGATAGTGTTCTTAACTATTTTTTCGATAAAAGGAAGATGAAGGCGCACCGCAGCTAACCCCAGGCGCGAACCGATACCCACCAGCCAGTGTTTGTTCATCAGGCCAAAAAGCCAGGCTGCTCGTTTCAGCTCCTCACCTGATTTCATGGCAAAGGCGGCTTCCATATTGGAAAAATCCACAACTGCCTGTTCTCTGCCTTCCAAAACTGCTTGAACCATCTTTCTCAGGTTTTCAATATCATTAACCGTATTAGTCATTTCTTCCATTAGTAGGCCCGGTTTAAAAGATTGAGTGTTAAAAGGAACTGTGATGGCGAAAGGGTAAGGCGCCTCCCGCAACAATTGACGCAAAATAAGTCAGGAATTCCAAATTTCCCAAGCTTTTTCTGCCTGCAGGTAAAGCATCTGCAAGCCATTTTGTGCGACAGCTCCCCGCTGCCGGCCCCGGGCCATAAATGCTGTTTCTTCCGGGTTGTAAACCAGGTCGTACAGCAGGTGATGCCGGCTGATATACTGATAGGGTATCTCCGGGCAGGCCGCCACTTGAGGCGACATACCCAAAGGAGTCGTATTGATGATTAAACGGTGTTCTTCCATAAGGGTTTCATCCAGCTCTCTATAGATTAATCCCTGCGGTTTTTTACTCCTCGAAACCACCTGAAACCCTATGCCCATTTTCTCCAATACATAAACTACGGCCTTTGCGGCCCCTCCTGTCCCCAACACCAGCGCCTTCAGCCCTGCCACTTCCACACCACTGCCACCTAGAAATTGACGCAATGACCATTCAAAGCCATAAACGTCAGTATTAAAGCCCGTGAGCCGGCCGTCCGCCACCTTTATCGTATTGACGGCGCCTGCTGCTGCAGCCCCTGCGTCCAGTTCATCCAGGTAATCCATTACCTGCTGTTTGTAGGGAATGGTGACATTGAGCCCCTGCAGGTTGGGATGAGCATTCAATAATCCTGGAAGCTCACTGATCTGTTTCAAAGGGAATAATTCGTAGTAATATCCTTCCTTCTGCTCCCGGTGGAACTTCTCATTGAAATACCGCTTGGAGAAGGAATGGGATAAAGGGTAGCCGATCAGGCCGTAGAGATGGGTGAAATTGTCCATTGGCGCCTTCGTTTTTGCTGGTAGGGATATGAAGGTGTAAAGGTGCTGGACTTTGGACGGTCCTAGGGTAAAGTCGGAAATCGGAAGGCGGAAGGCGGAAAAACAGGCGTTGAGCACCTATTTGGACCCAAATTCCGACTTCCGATTTCCCACTTCCGACTTCCGATTTCCCACTTCCGACTTCAAATGGGGCACGTCCAAAGTCCAGAAAGGTGGAAAGGTGGAAAGGTGGAAAGGTGGAAAAGTACGGGGATGGGGTGCGATTCGGGACTTTTAATGAACAGTCTCGACCGGACAGACGGGCCACCCTTACACTTTTACACATTTACACTTTTCCACTCATACACATTTACCCCTCCTCCCCCCCCATCCGCTCCAGCACAAAAACCAGAGCAAGGCCGAGAGCCATGGCCAGCAGCGCCCCTGGCAGATGAGCCTGGCCAACCTCCAACGCATACTGGCCCGGAGTGAGGTTTACTTCTTTGATGACCTTTTCGATTACCATTCCGTTTTGAATATCTATCAGCTGGTACCTGATTCGGTAAGGCCCAGCACCGCTTTCCGCCAGTACCAGATCTTATTCAGAGACCCCAGCATGAAGCCGGTGAGGGTGGTAGGGTCGGGTTGTGATAGTTTTTGAATGTCCAGGACAAAACGCGGGAAAAGGTACCCAGGTACCAATAACGCATCCAAGGTACCGAAAACGCCCAGCATCAGCAGGTTTCCCGATTCCGGAGATTTCAGCGTTTCTTTTACGGTAGGGATAATAATGGTGTACATCCCCATCAGCAGCAGCATGAAACTACCGGATATGCCGGGAAGGATCAGGTGAAGAAATGGCAATCAGGTAAGCGATGAAAACAGCGCCCAGAGCCGTGCTTCCTTCTGCAGGGGTGGCAATAGTGATCAGATAGAGTACCAGCAGGGTGCCGGCTACCAGGGCGATGACTTCCGCAATGGTCCAGCGCTCGACCTGAGTACCAATATAAACTGCCGAAGCAATGATGAAGTGAAGAAGAACGCCCACAAATGGATAGGGTAATTTTCCAGTAAATGGGTGATGAAGAAAACACCAAAGACCACTCCCGTTGCCATTCCGGTAAGCAAGGACACCAGAAAAGTACCGTTGGCCTTTCTCCAGGCAGCGCCCGGTACCTCCGGCGAAGGCTCACCCATACCTCCAGTACAGGATGTTCTTTATCGTTTCGAGCAGGGTCTCATAAATTCCTGTAATAAAAGCAATAGTACCACCGGAAACTCCCGGAATGACTTCTGCGATGCCCATTGCCATCCCTTTAACCAGGGCCATTTTTCCACTCCATTTTTTCATGGGCGCAAAGCTAACAAAATGTGAAAGTTAAAGGGGTAACGAACGTTTGAAAATTCTGCCATTGTTTTGATGTGGAAAAGTGTAAAAGTGCTTATGTGTAAAGGTGTAAGAGAAAAAAAGGCATTGTGGCCCCCGGCACTGGGACTGTTCATAGTTTCTGGTTCCTGAGTTTCTAGTGGCACTGGAAACCAACGGGTTATCGTTCTGCGGACACACTTATTTGAACTATCCCCGGCACTTTTTTTACACCTTTCCACATATACACTTTACACTTTTACACCTTTTCCTCCTTCACACACCGGCAGGAAAAGTGCTTATCCTTACTCTCCGTCAACCTGGAAAGCTTCCCTTCTTCAGCATTGAAGATATAAACGAGCACCTCCCCGGTGCTTCTGTCCCGAAGGTCAGTCCAGTAATATCCTGCGGTTCCGATTTCTGAGAAAGCGCTTCCGTTGTATTGCCCTCCCAGAGAAGCCTTAAAGCCGGAACTACCACCCGTAATCAGTTTTTTATAAGCACCTTCCCCTGCTCCGTTGGCATTGTTCTTGGTATAGGAATACGCCTTCCCAAAAGCACTAGTATATTCCACCATTCCCGGTCGGTGGGGAGGCGCCACCCGCTTGGACAAGCTTTTGGGCTTCTTCCCAGGTGTACAACCTTCCGGTTTCCCCACAGATGGAATCGTTGCGGTTGTAGCAAAAGCCCATACCGGATAAATTCAGGTTTTGGGTAATCCACAAATTACCATCCAGGGTAACCGTCCGGTAATAACTGGAGTCGCGGGTATCCACTACAAACCGCGTAAGCGCTTCATTGGCCTCTTTTGTAAATTTGCCGTCGGGATACTCCTTGAGGTATTTTTTATACAACCTGCCCCGGTCGGCTGCTTTGATCTGCTCCCACAGGCCTTGTTCCGCCTGTTCCTTGATCGCAATATTCTTCCTGGTATCTTCGGTGAATTTGCCATTGGGATAGGCCCCCAGATAAGCCTGATAGGCAGGCACCGTATTCTTGCTCAGCGCCTGCTCATAATCCTGCCGTTCTTTCTGGTACGCCGTAGAGAGGGCTCCCAGGCGGTTCCCCCGGTCGATGTTAAAAGTTTGCCCTTTTTGCTGTACCCTGGCAATCCCTTTATCGTCAAACTGAGAAGCCTTATCGTAATCAATGGGAATGACGGGGCTTCCCAGTTTGTTGATCCAGCCGTATTTGCTGTCCTTTTTCACCAACGCCATCTCCTTGACAAAAGGATGGACTTCCTCAAACTGAGGCAGTATGATCGACTTGGTCATGGGTTGTAAAACCCCAGTATTTTCCTTTCTGAATGGCCCAGTAATCTCCGTACTCTTCCGATTTGAGCACCCGGTCATAGCTGAGTTTATCCGCTTTTTTGGTACCGTTGAGCACCCAGGAAAATATAGCGGCAAGAATGGCAATGGTACCAACAGGACACCTCCGATCAGATAACCTCTGGGAATGCGTATGGTGTCGCCAGTATCCGGAGCAGGAGCGACTCCGGCAACGACGGAATTTCCCCACTGCGAAGCGCCTCGATGTTATGGTTAGCGGCTTCTATGTACCGGTATTCAGGAAATTTTTTCAGATAACTCTGATAACCATAGACCTCGTTCACCCGTTGGTACTCTGCCCACTCCTGTTCTTCTTTAATGGTTTTTATTCGGGAGTTGGTACTCGATGTCGTGCAACCCCTTGGGAAATTGTTCGAGGTAAGCCTGATACGCCACAACGGAATCTTTTTCTCTGGCGATAGCCCAGGCTGCTTCATCGTTGAGTTCCAGTAATTTTTCCTTTGCCTCACGCACGAATTTGCCCTCCGGATAAAGCGCCACGTAGTTCTCAAAACCACTTATGGAATTCTCAGCTTCTGCCGCAGCCCAGTCGCGGGCATCATCGTACTTCAGGCGAAATACGAATTGTCCTCCCTCATGTCCGGCATCGAAAAGCGGATTGCCTTCCGGCAACTGCCGGTAGTGGGAACGGGTCTGCATAATGACCTCATTGATCAACCTTCCCACATTCAGCTCCGAAGAACTGGCCTGCTTCAGTTCCTGCAGGATGCTCTGGGCAAAGGGCTGTTCTCTCCCGGCTTGCCGTCGAACACTTCCTCATCGTGGCGGCCGGAACAGAGGGCCCAGCGGGATTGGCGGCTATCCAGATCGTCCATGGCCTCATTGGTGCTGCGCATCTTGCCCTCCACGAACAGGGAACCGGAAAAGCAGGAGTCCGAGATCAGGAAGGTATGGAAGGCAGGAATGTCTTCAATATATCCTTTGACCTGGGCATTGGGGATATAATCGGCAGGAGACCCCGGCCCGGCATCCACCGGTATCCAGAAGCCTTTGCCGGTCTTCTCGTTGAGGTGTCCGTGCACCGGAATAATAAATAACCAGGTCATTCTCTTTGTCCAGGTAGTTGACCATTGCTTCCAATGCATTGATGATCCCCTCCCTCGTAGCTTCTTCATCGAAAAGAAGCCGGATATTATCGGGGTCAAACTGATATTGTTCCCTTAAGAAAGTAAGCGATGTCTCTGACGTCTTTAACCGCATTGGCCAGCCTGGGAAAATGTTTGTATTGGTCGATGCCAATCCCCAGGAAATGAGCTTTCCTGACTTTTCGGATGTGAGAGGCCACTTCATTGAGGCTGATACCTCTCTTTTGCCGCTTTCTTCTGCCATGATATTGGGTTTGGGCGAACTTTTCCTCTCAAATCTAATGAAAAAAGGGATCGAAAAAAAACCCGCCCGTTCATTTACCTAAACGCAGGAAGGTTACCCCAGGTTACAAAGTGAGGCCTGAATCGAGGAAAACCAGGGTGTTCAGACTGACTGCTCATTCATTTTCATGGGGTAAGTGGCCTTTCGCCTCTCCTCCCCTGTCCTGCTGCCCGAGGCCTTCCCACTCCCGGCGCTCCACCACAGTGGGCTCATACCGCTCAAAAGCGGGTAAAACCGGCTGGTAAGCATCCACCCAGGCAGTGTACCAACTGCTGCCAATGGCGTGAACGGATGCCCTCATGCGCGCTTCCACCATTCCGGAAAGCCGCCGGTGATAAGCAGCGGCGTACTCCGTACATTGAATGCGGATGGTTCAGTAAAGGCGTTCTTCATAACAGAATTGCTTGTCTTCGGGATAGGTTTCACTGAGCTCCCGCTCAATGATTAAAACGCTATCCAGTAGCCGGTGGCTGTCCAGGACGGCCTTCCAGAAAAAAGTAGCAGGGTCACTGATGTACTCTGCCCTGCCGACGAAAAAATCGTATTGCTCATCGGCAAACAGCTCGGGAATGCGGCTCTCCCAGAACGCATGGATACCCACCTGGCCGGTGAGCTGGTACCGTTATAATTCTCAGTGGTATGTAAAGGAACGTGGGCATCGCCGATGTAATGGCCCATCTCGGCCGCCAGCCGCAGGATGCGCCCCTGGTCTTTCTGCCGGAAGGCTTCCGTCAGCCGGTATTGCATCTGAAGCAGGTGATAAGGGACTATGCCATACTCCGAAAAATGATCGACGGCGTAGGCGGAGCGGCAGTCCAGGCTTCCGGGTTCCAGGTGAACAGAGCGCCGAGCGCATCGCAATCTATGGCCCAGTTGTCTTCGTAGTATTGTGGTTTAATGTGTTGTTCGAAGAATTCCCGGTAGGCTGAAGCATAAGGCGCAGACAACTTATTCCCCTGGTAGTCCAGCGTAATGAACACCTGCTTGTTGACAGTATCCCGCCGGAGCCGGAGGGTATCCCCACTTGAGGGCAACACGCCCACTTCAGTGAATTTCATCAGCGCCTCCGTCCACTCACGGGGCACCTCAGGGAATGGATACACCCCCAGTGGTCAATATCAATGTAATGCCGGACGGCCTCATGCCGGGTGGCATACCGGCGTTTATCGGGGTCAACGGCATGCTCCGTTATGAATTCGATGTTCTTTTTAAAAAAACCGATCATTTCCGGGGGCAGGGTAAAGGCCGCCATCCTGTTGATCCGCCGGTGGTAAAGAACCCCCAGCGCTCCGGAATAGTCACGCTCAGCAGCAGCAGAGCAGCCAGAATGGAACAGGAGAACAGAACCGCTTTTTCATTTTCCTCACGACATCAGTTCAACAAATCGTTTTTCTCAAAAAAGGAGCCGTATCCCCAGAACAATTTTTCCAGCACAAGGTGCTGGGCAAGCAGGAAATCCTTCCCGTTGAGGTCGGCGAAATAGCGCTCGATCTCACTGCTGTAAATGACGTAATCTCCGGATTTGGCATCCTGGGCAATGACATTTTCCGGAATAATAGGATGAAGCTTAACCTGGGTGGTATCTCCTGCTTATTGATCAGGGTGATAATGCTGAACGGCACCAGTTGTGAGATGGAGTCCCTGCCGTCGTAATTAAGCGAAAAGCCTCTGCCCCCACGCTTTCAAAATTGACCAGGAAGGCCTCTGCGCTCCCCTTCCGGAAGGGGCGGCGGATCCTGGGGGTTATATCGTAAAACGGGCGCACCTCATAACCATCGGGCGTATCTTCCAGGATAAACGACTGGTTGCGCTGTTTGGGGTACTCGATGGAGACCGATTGAATGTTATCCACCTCCTCGGAGAAAAGAGTTTTGTCCCGCCATTCATCACCGTAACGGCGGAAACGAACACTCAGGTTACCCTCCCAGGCCGGAAGGTGGGTACATAAGGCTGCTCGGCGCCTTCCATGATCATATAAGTTCCCCGCTCATCCGAAGTGGAACCGCCCACGTAATAGGCTTTGAGGAGCCCTCCGTCTTTATCGTACAATTCCACCTTCATGCCCTCAGTAGCCAGGGACTCCACCATCGACTCTACAGCTGCCTGCGGGGCTTGTACTTGATCTGCACCCGGGCGATGGCATCGAGCAGCGGTTTCTCATCACCGAAGGTAAGGCCTTGTATTGGCCATTGTAAAGCCAGTATCCGTCCCGGCGTTCCAGAGTCGTACGCTCTCCTCGCCGGTCGGCAATAAATATCTTATATACCTGGTTGATGTCCTCAACTGCAAAGGTACGGTCGGCGCTTAGTAGTGTGGTTTTCTCATCTTCTCCCTGGCTGAAGTACCAGAATACCCCCCCACCCAGGAGCAGAAAGGCTATCAAAAGTATTAGTGTCCGGTTCATCTTTTGTCTTTTCTTTTAGTTTTCAAACTTCATTTAAACCCCTCAACATCAACAATATAACAATCTATCCAGCAATCCAGCAATCCACCTCCCCCTAACGCGCAAACCGCCTCCTTCTCACCCAGTTGTAAAACACCCCGAAAGCCAGCAGGAAAGGCCAGCGGCAGTACTGATGTTGAACAACTGCCAGAAGGCGGTTTCCTCCTTGGCCTTTACGGTATCCAAAAGGCGAAGGCGAACATCCTTACCCCAGGTATCCTATCCCCCCTTATTATCCAGCAGGAATTCAACGGCATTCATCAGCAGGTCTTTGTTGGCAAACAGGTAGCGGTCGAACTCATTGTAGCCCAGGGGCTGAACGACTGGTTTTTGAGGTTGACCTTATTCTTGTACATCCCCGTCCGATACAACGATCATCCTCGTTGGCTCACTTTGAGCCCTGAATTCCATGCCCAGTTGCCGGATACCATCGAGCATGCTTTCAGAGACCCGGTTTTCATACATGGAAGGAATACGCCATCCAGAGTATAGCCAGCGCCCTTGGTTCCTGGTTAAATTTACTCGGGTCCAGATCGTAGCGGAGAAAATCAAAATTCATTTCCACAGGGATCAACTGTACCCGGGTATTGGGTGAAGAACGAAGCAATACGGTTTCTCCACATCCGTCCTGGTTTTTATATCGGTATCGATCGAACTGGCGTACAGCAGGTTGACGGCGCCCAGGCTCTTAACCACCGGATGGTTGGACTGCGGGAGTGACGACCAGGTGATAGGGGTAACGAAAATAATCGAACTGCGGAGCATTGCCCACCAGCCCGGTTGCCAGCGGAATGGTGGAACACTGCATATCCAGGACCAGGTCGGGCTGTATCCTTATACCGTACTTGAACAAAAGGTCATCCAGGTTGAGGGCGTACTCGTTGGGGTAATAGCTCTTCCGGTACCGCGCAGGCTGTCAAGGTTGACGGCCACCACCTTATCCAGCAGCCAGAGTACTTTCCCTCCGTTCATCACGTATTGGTCTATCTTGAACTTGTTCCTTTCCGAGAAAGTAGGGTGGGTTTGGCAATAATGAGCACCGAGGTATCCTGCCCGATACTGACCACGCTGTCGAGATAAACCCGTCCCGTCTCATAGAACTCGCGAAGCGACTTTTTTCCAGGCTGGCCGTCTCCATAGGGCTCAACTCTCCCTGACCCTCCGTAAAGAGGATATTCGGCTTGCGGGACAGCTGCAGCTTTTGAATGGCATTAGCCAGTTTGTATTCCAGAAGCCGACAGAATTGTTCAGGGTAACTTCGGGAGGCACACCCGGGACCTCATTTTCCAGCAGGTTGATCGTAAACTCCCGGTTCTTATAATAAATAATGGCGTAGGGGTAGATCAGTTTCTCAGAAGTCCCCTCAACTCCCTTTACCCGAAGGTTGACCGGGTTGATCCCGTCTTTTGACAACTGCTCTCTGCGCTTATTGATCTGTTCTGTGGTTCCGGCTCCCGGATCTTCAAATTCGTATTCCACATACCCGGAAGCGGAGCGGAAGTCATCGAGAACGTCGCGGGTTGCCGCCTGCAGCCGTTTGAAGCCCGCCGGGAAATCCCCTCCAGCAACACCTTGATGAAAACCACATCATCCAGGCCTTCAAGCAGATTGCGGGTAGCATCGGTCAGGGTATAGCGCTTTTCCTCGGTCAGGTCCAGGCTTCCATAAAGTGCCCTGCCGTTAATCCGCGCATTGGCCAGGATATTCAGAAATAACAATACTCCTGCAAACAGCCCCAGCTGAAGCAGCGATTGTAATTTCCTGTTTTTCATATTGCTCATTGTTTTCTGTTCTGGATATTAGGGTGTAAGGGTGTAAAAGAGAAGCGTCCCGGAAGCTCCGGCACCTTTCCACCTTTACACCTTTCCTCCTCCCTACCACTTCCTCCGCTCCAGAGAAACCACCGTCATCATAATGAATAAGGCGATGAGAGAAAGGAAGTAAACGATGTCGCGGGTATCGATCAGTCCGCGGCTGATGGAGGCGTAATGGTAATCAATACCGAACATCTGGACGACATCATCCACCTTGCCGACAAGGAAGACAACATAACCCTGTAGATTCCCGTCAGAACTTCACACTGCAAACGATAACAAGTTCTCAGGCGGAAACAGCCTATGCTTTATACTTTGACCATATCGCCGACGAAATCATTGACGGAGATCACCTTGCCCCTGGCATTGGTGATGTCAAAGTAATTTCAGCCCTCTTCCTGCACCGCGCTTTTTTTCCAGCATGTGAACATGGTACGATTGGGCAGTTTCCACTACCAGATAGCGATATTCCGAATCCAGCGGCGCGGCTTCATCACATACGGCAAATCCCACCAATTCGGCTTTAAGGTACCTTTCATCCGGTTTACGCCCGGAGCAAGTATGGAAAGAAATTCTTCCCGCTGTTCACAAGGCAGGTTATTCCATTCGGGCTTTGGCTCCACAATTCAACGTAGAGGTACATAACGTTCTTGTTTCATTAAACAAACAAAGATGGCGGGGCGCCGCCTCTTTCTGGATCTTTCGCCCATTAAGTTAAGTATTGGAAAATAGCAGATTAATGACTGATAGCAATAAAGCCGGTGACTTTTAGCACCACTTCCCGCTCTGCTTGCCATTTAATGCTTAATTTTAGCCGGAACGGACCAATGACCTATGCGAAAAAGCTTAGCCGTTGTGGGATGCTTTCTGCTGGCACTGGCTATGAGTGCCCAGGTTACCTTTATTATTGAAACCCTTCCGCCCAATACCCCGGATTCGGATTCCCTATTCCTCAGCGGTGCTTTCAACAACTGGGAACCTGAAACCCGGATTATTCGTTCCGGAAGGATGGATCCGGTAGTTTCTTTCTCACCCTGAACCTTCCCCACCGGCAGCATTTTCGAGTACAAAGGCCACCCGAGGCGCATGGGAAAAAGTTGAAACCAATGCCTTTTACCAGTTTGTTCCCAACCGCCATTACGATGGACAAAGTGATACGGTATGGCTCAAAATACTGAGCTGGGATGACCTGCCTGTCAACTCCCGGTATGGCTGGTACCATCACGGTGGAAAAGGTGCCGGACAATACCCTCCGGACGCTTCTCTCTATGCCGTAGGCAGTTTCAACGACTGGCATCCCGGCGACCCTGACTATCTGCTGGAAGAACAGGAAGATGGAACCTATAAGGTGCGTATTCCGCTCATGGAGGATACCACTTTCTACAAATTCACCCGCGGCAGTTGGGAGACCATCGAAGGAAGGCGTAACGGCGGTAAAGCACGGGTCAACCGCCAGTTTATCCTCGGAGAACAGGCTCCTTCCGGGGTAATAGCCACCGTAGAATCCTGGGAAGACCTGGTACCGGCAACCCCATCAACTTTTATACCTTCTTATTACTGCTGGCTGCCTTCCAGGGATTGCTGCTGATCCTGGTATCAATACCCTGCAGAACAACAACCGGGCAGTAATCGCGTGTTGTCTGGCCTTTACTGCTCCTGCTTTCCCTTGCCCTGGCGGGAAGGGTATCAACTTATGACCGGGATATTTTCAACCGGATACCCCGCCTGTTATTGGTGCTGCCCGATTTCATTTATTTCACCTATGCCCCTGTCTTTTTACTCTATATCAACCGCCTGTTGAGGTCTCCCAGTAAGGACAAGCTGGGGATCAGCTGGTGGCATTTCATTCCGTTCCTGCTCCAGGTTGCCCTTTATCTTCCTCTTTTCCTGATGCCCAGAGAGGAGTTCATCGCCAAAGTAGTCAACCAGGAGTTCAAAGTTTTTTTGCCTGGTCAGGTGGTTTTGCCCTCGTTTTCAATTGCATATACTGGTTCCTTTGCCGGCGGACCATAAAACAATACGAACGGGAATCCGAAGACACTCACGCTTTCAGAGCCCAACCTTGAATTCCTGCGGGTGGTCATGTGGCTCAAGTTCGCCTGCCTGACATCATCTGGTACGCCACCTACCTGATCAGGGCGGTTTCTCCTTCTGGAGCAGGATATGAGCTTCATTACAGAAAAACCACTGACACCCTGTGGGTGGCGTTCTCCCTGACCGCCTTTTTTCCTCGGCTGCTACACCATGCGGCAACCTGAGATATTCAAGCTCCCGCCCCCAGATACCCCCGTCTGAAGAAGGGCAGGAAGAAAAAAGAAAAAAGCAGATTCCATGGGCAGTGAGGAAATGCAGGAGATCAAAGAACGGCTCGAAGCCTCAATGCAAAAAAAACAGCCCTATCGCAACCCCGGTATCAGCCTCAATGCCCTGGCAAATATGGCGGACACCACGCCACACTCCCTGTCCAGAGTCATTAATGAAGGATATGGAATGAACTTCAATGACTTCATCAATTCCTACCGCATCGAGGAATTTAAGCGCCTCGCCCAACAGGAAGAATATCAGAACCATACCCTGCTCGCCATCGCCTTTATCGTCGGTTTCAACTCCAAATCGGCTTTCAACCGCTCTTTCAAGAAACTGGAAAACTGCACCCCACGGGAATACCTCAAAGAAGTGGCGGAGTGAACTCCCTTATAAAGCCTGGGAGGGTTTTTGGTTTCTGGTTTCTGGTTTCTGGTTTCTGGGTTTCCGGGTTTTCTGTCCTTTCTGCCTAATCCCCGGAATCTTTGTCAAAAGGCCCCTTCTTTCCTGATAGTTTCAAAAAAATCCGTAACTATTCAGCATCAACGGGAAAGCACATTTTCTACCTTTGTCTGCCCCGGCCCTGTCGCCTATGCGCCGAAGCTGCTCCGGCGACGGTGCAAAGGGAGCAAAGGCAGAAAATGCGCTGTCACCCTTCAGGGTTGGGGCAAAACAGGGCATTTTCTGCCGTCTGCTTCGATGATGCTGAATAGTTGCAAAAAAATCCTGTAAATCATGTTTCAGATTATAATCTGCGGCGAATATTTTCGTCACCTTGGATAATATTGCACTGTGATCCAACTGATCTTTCCAAATCCACTAAAACAAACCAGACCAGCAAAACGATGAAAAACTTAACGCCCTACCTTGTATTACTTGCCCTTTCGCTTTTCTCCTGCAAAAAAGACAACCTGAAGGACGCCCTCACAGAAGAACGCGAACTCGATATCGTCCATGTCACTCAGCACGACGGTTCGCCATTCAGCACGGAAACCGACGGGCAGGAGATTACCACCCGAACCTTCTCCGGCGGCCCCGGCGGAGGAGTGATGATGCAGGCCTTCTACTGGGACCCCCCGGCCGGCGGCGTTTGGTGGGACACCATTACGAGCAAACTTGAGAGTTGGTCCAGTGCCGGCATCGAAGCCGTCTGGCTGCCCCCGGTTTCCAAGGCCCAAAGTGGCGCCTCCTCCATGGGGTATGACCCCACCGATTATTTCGACCTCGGAGAATACAACCAGAATGGGACCGTTGAAACCCGCTTCGGGTCGAAAGCCGAACTGGCCGGCCTGATCAGTGAAGCCCATGCCCAGAACATGAAAGTATATGCAGATATCGTGATCAACCACAACAGCGGCGGCCAACTGGAATACAACCAATATACCAATGATTCCACCTGGACGGACTTCACCCAGGTGGCTTCCGGAAAGTTCCTGCGGTCTCAGCACGACTTCCACTCCAACTGGGTGCACAGCAATGACGAGGGCTACTTCGGCGGTTTTCCCGACCTCTGCCACGACGTGCCCTATGTCCAGGACTGGCTGTGGAACAGATCCGACGGCGTAGGCAAATATTACAAGAACGTCATCGGATTCGACGGCTGGCGGTTCGATTATGTCAAAGGCTTCGCTCCCTGGGTCGTGAGGGAATGGAACAACAACGTCGGCGGCTTCTCCGTCGGCGAGCTCTGGGATTCCAACGTCGATTACCTCAACTGGTGGGCCAATGAGGCCAACAGCAGCGTTTTCGATTTTGCCTGTTATTACAAAATGAACGACGCCTTCGACGGGAACAACCTTTCCGTCCTTTACGACGACATGATGTGGAAGAGAAACCCCTTCAGGGCCGTCACCTTCGTCGCCAACCACGACACCGATGAGATCTGGAACAAAATGCTCGCCTACGCCTACATCCTAACCCATGAAGGTTACCCCACCATTTTCTACCGTGATTACGAGGAGTGGCTGGACAAAGAGCGGCTGAACAACCTCATCTGGATACACAACAACAAAGCAACAGGGACCACCTCCATCCTCTACGCCGACAACGATGAATATGTAGCCCGCAGAAATGGCTACAACGGCCCGGGCCTGATCGTTTATCTGAACAATTCGGACAACTGGCTGCAAAGGTGGGTGCCCACCAACTGGTACAACACTCAAATCAAGGACTTCACCGGCCATTCCAACTGGTACCCCACTACCCAGGGCGGTGGTTGGGTAGAAATTCAATGCCCGCCAAAAAGCTATACGGTCTGGTCGCCCAACATTTGAGCGTTTTGATGGTTGGCGGCAGTTTCTGGTTGCCGGCAACTGACAGCCGCGCGACATTCGCCCACCGGAAAAGGCTCAAATAACGACCAGATTATAATTTGCTACGACTGAAAGTCCGATTTGTACTATACTTGCCTTCGAAATGCACCTGACAGATAATCCTGGCGCATTTCCAACAGAAACGGAAAATACAGTTTGAGTAATAGGTAAGTGCCGGAGTTGCTATACATAGCTCCGGCATTTTTTTTTCTCCTTCCAAAGAAAGGCCGGGGCTATGTCACCCGATAACCAAAACCTCTCGCCGGAATTCCCGCCATTCGTTAATATTTCAGCCAGTTTCATTTGTTATAAATAACAGGAGAAGTTTGTCATCAAGGCAACTGCTTTTCGATAATAGTTAAACCCAAAAAATCAACAATATGAAAAAGCAAAAATTCGCTCTTGTTCTTAGCGGAGGCGGGTTTAAAGGTGCTTTCCAGGTAGGCGCCCTTAACTACCTCCGGGAAAACTGGAATCAGATCTTCCCTGAAGCGGGCCCCATGCATTTTGACATTATCGCCGGCGTCTCGGTCGGCGCCCTCAACGGCGTTATGCTGGCGATGAACAAAGAAAAGGAGCTCAACGAACTATGGGAACTGATCGCCCGGAACGGCGTCGAAGAAGTTTATACCTCTCCCTTCATCGATACCAAAGCGCAGGGAGAGGAGCCTAAATTCAGCTTCAACGCCGAAGTGCTCAAGGAACAGTTTCTTCCTGATTTTCAGGTCAAAGCAAAGCTCCTGGATGGCGTAAAAATGCTTTTCTCCAAAAAGGCGCGCCAGAAGTTCATCGAGAAAACGATGGAAGACGCCGCCAGCAGTATTGGGTCCCACATTGCCAACTTTCGGAACATCGCCGACAACACGCCGCTTTATGAAAAGCTGAAAAAGACGGTGGACAGGGAAGCCATAACCGATTGTCAGTATTTCTGCGGCTTCGTTTCCCTGGATGACGGCGCGTATTCTTCCGTTTCAAGTGAAAGGTTTATCGACAATAAGGACCTCATCAACGGCATTCTGGCTTCAACGGCCATTCCCATTGTATGGAATCCTGTACCGGATATTCGCACTGCCGATAAACGCATCCGTAACTCGGTCGATGGCGGCATCCGCAACAATTCCCCGCTGGGTGATGTGATCCGGGCCATCGAGGATGATCCGGAAGATAATGTTGAGTACACCGTTGTCATTATCAACTGCGGTACCGGGTCCATCAGAGAACAGGACTTCAGCCGGTCCAATATCTTCGAGATCGCCCTGCGTTCTCTTGAAGAGATCACCCTGAGTGAGATCTTCAACAACGATATCAAGCACTTCATGCGCATCAATGAGCTCGTCTGCCAGGCCAAAGCTGCCGGGGTGGAGGTCTTCAAAGAGCAGGATTGCCCGCTGCAGGAATTCAAGTCCCTGCTCATCCAGCCTGCCGATGATATTCTCGGTAATATGCTGTGCGCCAATGAAGCTCTGATCCGCCTGCGGATGAAACACGGCCGGCAAAAGGCAGAAGAAGCGGTGAATGCTTTTGCAGGGAATGGAGTTCCGGCCTAACCCCCGAAGTGACGCCTCCACCACCTGCCCCCCTGCGGTGGAGGCGTCACCTGAGGCGCGCAACCACCGTCGCGCCCTCTTTTATGCGCTCCAGGCCAAGGCCGTGGCGGGCAAGGCTCTCCCGGGCGGAAGCAAGAGAGGCAAAGTCCATTTCCACTTTCAGCCTGGCGTTCTGGGGTAGGTTGATATTGTTTACCACGGAGACATCCAGCTCTCTGGTAAGAAAGCGAGACAAGTTGGCAGGAGTAATATTCACGAGCAGGGCCGTCTTGTTGGCATTGTCTTTATATTCAATATATTTCAGTTCCGCACCGGTCCTGAACGTTTCCAGCAGAATGCTGTCTTTTATCGCCAGTTGATAGGCTTCCTGCACATTAGTCCACTCAAGTTCCAGGCCATACCGGCCCTGCAATTCGCGAAGGAGAAATGTTTTTCCATCTTCCAGGCTATAATGAGCAGAGGTAAAATGGATATTCAGAAGAGGGTCTTCATTCCAGTCCCGGAGTTGCAAACGGGTGCTGTCCACCCCCAGAAGATAGGGAAGAATACGGGAGAGCGGGTAATTTTGAAATCGGATGAGGGTTGCTCCCTTTTGGCCGCTCATCCGGAAGGAAGCTGCCTCCGGCGCTGCTCCTTCCACCGGTTCAAGGGATAAGCTGTAGGGCCGCTCAAAACCAATATTGAAAGCAAAGGCCACCGGAAAAAGCATCAATTGACCCTCGGCAGTTTCCACGATCAGCTTGTCAAAATAAACCGAACTTCCCGGGCGGGCGAGGTAGAGTGCTTTGAGCAGCGAAGGATTATCAATGCTGTCGGCCACGTACAGTTCAGGGAGGCCATCTGTGGAATGAAGAAAAAGGTGGAACCCGCGAATAGGCAGCTCCTTCTTCCCCAAGCTCAGGTTCAACTCTTTGCTGATGTTGGTGCGAAAATCCCTGAGATGATAATTCTCGCTCGACGGCGAAGCCCTCATTTCTCCCCATCGCAGGCTGACATCCGCGCCCTCAAAATCCGTGAATTCCGGCAGGGACAGCCAGTCGCTCCCACTCCCCAGTAGCTCCGAATGATGGACTTCCTGGGCCGGGAACAACTGGTCCCGATCCGTGAGTAACCGGCGGCGCGTTTTGAACCCCGGCACATGAACGATCTTATACAGACGGTTGCGGCGATACAGCTGATAAATGTGCCGGGTCGATTCCTCCGCCGTATCGATCCGCAACAAAGGCCGCCGGCCGGATTCCTGGATGACCTGAAAGCCAAAAACCTCCCCGTCGTAGTGCGGGCGCGGAACACTTACCGACGGAGAATATGCTTCGAAAGGGTCCGCCACTTTGACCCGCACCGATTGCACGATGGTACTGTCCGTTCTGGAAAACAGGCGAACCGAAACGATATCGCCCTGCTGAATGCCCTGGCTCAATGTGGAAGCCACCGAAGGCTCCAGCCGCTGTTCTTTAAACTCCGGGTAGGAATACCAAAAAGAAGAAAACCGGCTGTAGGGCTCCCGGTGGATGCTCACCACTTCCACTTCCTGTTCCCGTTCGTACTTCAGCAGCACCAGTTCCTGGCCCACCATATTCCTGAATTCCGAGATCTCCAATTCTATGCTGCCGCTATATACTTCCGGATTGGCATATTTCACAAGGGGGATCTGAATACGGCCCCACCTCACTTCGTAGGGGCTCTCGCGGCCGGGCCGTTCATTGATATTGAGAATATCCTGCCGTTGGGGAGGAGCCTCCGGTGCTGATTCGGAAGCATACTGGCAGGCCCACAGGCCCAGGGCCAGCAACAGAAAAAGGCAGGTGCGAAATGGCATAGCTTGGTCTTTGCCCTAATATCTTCTTTGTTGCGAAAACAAGCAAGGCGAACCCTGAAGTATTTTGCTAATGAATTGTTAATCCGGCCCGGCGGCCTCAGTAAGATCGTAGGCCAGCTTTTCTTTTGCACCCGAGAAACGTACGATGAAGGGAATATCATAGCGTTTCAGTCAGCCGCGGTTCACCTTTCCTGAGGTGAATTCTCCAAAAGGAAGGTGCTGGTTCACCATCCATCCCTGCCTGCCTTTGACAGGCATGGCGGTTGAGGTATGCAATTGTTGGTCAATTGCCATTTGGGGGGTGCTGCAGGCGGTAAAAAGGATGAGGGTGGAAAGGGACAGAAACTTCAATGTGTTTTTCATACGTCAGGTGGTTTAAATGATGATTGTTTACTTTAGACATTTAAACTGGGATGGAGGTGGCGGGCCCTGTATTCCGAGATATCCAATTCTATGCTGCCACTTTATACTTACGTATTGGCATATTTTACCAGGGGGGATCTGGATGCCGCCCCAATTCACCTCGCAAGGCCTCGCACACCCGGTCCATTCATTGATGTTCAGAATATCCTGCCGCTGAGGAAGCACCTCCGGAACAGGGCTGGAGGCAGGATGGTAAGCCCACAGGCTCAGAGCCAGAAGCAAAACAATGGAGGTGCGAACGGGCATAGCTTGGACTTTGCCCTAATATCTTCTTTGCTGTAAAGACAGGCAAGGCAGGAATTCCTAATGAATTATTAGGCTAAAGGAACGGAACCCCGAATTTCAGGAAAAGAACACAAAGCCCTGGGTTTCAAAAGCAGGCAGTTGCCAGTTAACGGGCCGCCTAACCCGGATTATTCATTCGTCCGAAGGAATTACAATCCGCAAGAAATTGATCATTTGGCTTTAGCGAACCTTCAATTCTTTCCTTTCTTTTACATGATAAATTTGGGCTGACTCGTTTTTGGCTTGCTCATTATTCCTTTTACTTCGGTAATTTGCGGCTATTACCAGGCGGAATCCCAGGTAGTTACGATCCTTTGGGCCAAAGGTGGTTCGAGTCGCCGTACGACAGTGTTTCGCATCAAAGATACAAGAGCCGCCACGCACAACACGGAGTGAACCAAAGCGAGGCCCTTTAGGATCATGGCCCTCCCTGGGGTAACCCTCAGCATACCAGTCCCAACACCACTCCCAAACATTTCCGCTCAAGTCATACAAATCCAATTCGTTACTTTTCTTCTCTCCAACTGGATGAGTCTGAGCGTAAGAGTTTTGCCGATACCATCCTACTTCGGCCAGTTCATCACTTCCGGCATATTGATAATTTTTACTTTGTTGCCCACCTCGAGCAGCATACTCCCATTCCGCTTCCGTGGGAAGCCGGTAACCATTAGCCTCCCAATTGGCAGTTATGTAGTAATAATCACCGGTATAAACCTCCTGCCGTTCCTCCAGCCTGCTAAGCCAGTTGCAATACTCCACCGCATCATACCAGTTTACATTAATTACCGGCCGCTTGGCACGCCCCCAGCCCATATCATCAGGTTTATCCCGTTTTGTAGCCTCGCAAAAGGCATCATATTCATCAAAGGTAACCAGGTAAGCCCCAATATAAAAGTCGGTGACCGTTACTTCATGAGCATACCCCCCCTCCCCCATATCAAAAGAACCGCCTTCCACAAAAACCATATCCTTCAGAGGGGAAGGCTTATCTTCAACAGGTTTATTCTTGATTGCAGTATCCTGAACAGATATATCGGCATGGGCCAGCGTTTCAGGTTCCGAATCAACTGGTGTCTTTAGCTCCTGTATCCGCCGTTTAGCTTCCGGAACATATTTTCCTTTATTCCAAACTCGGATATACTTTCGATACCCTATTATAGAATTTGAGCCCTCTGCTTGCTTCCAGGCTTCGTCATCCTGTTGATCCAGTTCCTCCATCCGGGCTTCCGCCTCCTCCGCATGGCTGCCATTGGGAAAAGCATCGAGATAATCATCATAAGCATTTAACGCAACAGGCACAGATGGAAGGCACTTCAAAAGTGCCTTCCATCTGTTGTGTCTGTGCAAATTAACCCTTATCCCCCACACAAAACAGGACAGTTAACCACTACACATCCAAAGCTATTTCACCCAAAATCAATTCTAAAATCAATCTAAAATATTAATTTTCAACACTATAGACAAACCATTAAGCCCACCAAATGTTAAATCGTACTTACCGCCCCCCGGTTCCAAAGCCACCAAATAATCCCTACCTTTATCCCAAAAGCTCATGCGCCTCCAATCCAACCCCGAACTCGAGCTGGCGTACGAATACGTCTGTTACACCAACCGAAATATCTTCCTGACGGGCAAAGCAGGCACCGGCAAGACCACATTTTTGCACAAGATCCGGGAGGAGGTTCCCAAGCGCATGGCGGTGGTCGCTCCTACTGGCGTAGCCGCCATCAATGCCCGCGGCATGACCATCCATTCTTTCTTCCAGCTGCCTTTTGGCCCATATCTGCCCGGCAATGCCCGTGAAGCCGCCCGCCAACGGCGCTTTTCCGGCGAGAAGCGAAATCTTATCCGCAGCCTCGACCTGCTGGTCATCGACGAGGTCAGTATGGTGCGCGCCGACCTGCTGGACGGCATCGACGACGTGCTGCGCCGCTTCAAAAACCCCAGCCTGCCATTCGGCGGTGTACAGTTGCTCATGATCGGTGACCTCCACCAACTGCCGCCGGTGGTCAAAGACGAAGAGTGGCGCCTTCTCCGCGACTACTACCGCACCCCCTATTTCTTCGGCAGCCTCGCCCTGCAAAAAACCCGCCCGGTGGTCGTCGAACTGAAACACATCTTCCGGCAGTCGGACGACACCTTCATCCGCCTGCTCAATAAGGTGCGCAACAACGAGATCGGCCAGGACGTCCTTTCCACCCTGAACAGCCGCTACGATCCCAATTTCCGCCCCGGAGAACAGGAAGGCTATATCACCCTGACCACCCACAACGCGTCGGCCAATGAGATCAACGCCGAAAAGCTGGCGTCGATCCCCAAAAAGGCACACACCTTCCAGGCAAAGATCTCCGGCGATTTTCCCCCTCACGCCTACCCTGCCGATGAAATGCTGGAGCTCAAACCCGGCGCCCAGGTAATGTTCATCAAAAATGATACGGAACCTGAAAAGCGCTTCTACAACGGAAAGATCGGCAAGGCCATCCGAATCGAAGAGGACGAGATCCGGGTGCAGTGCCCGGGAGATACAGAGCCGATCGACGTCGTGCGCGCCGAATGGAACAACGTCAAATACAGCATCAATGAGGACACCAAAGAGGTAGAAGAAGACATAATAGGCACTTTCACCCAGTTCCCCCTCCGGCTGGCCTGGGCCATTACCATCCACAAAAGCCAGGGGCTGACCTTCGAAAAAGTGATCCTGGATGCACAGGCAGCCTTCGCCCACGGACAGGTGTATGTGGCGCTGAGCCGTTGCAAGAGCTTCGAGGGCATCGTGCTGGTATCGCAGATCGGCTCTTCCAGCATCCGTACCGATACCAGAGTGAAGGATTTCTCGGAAGAGGCGGAAAAGAACGCACCCGACAAAGCCCAACTGGAACGGGAAAAGGCTGCCTACCAACAATCTCTGATCCTTGAGCTGTTTGGGTTCAAACCACTGAAGAGAGCACTCAACCAAATGCACCGGGTTTTACTGGAACACGAGAGCAGGATACTGCCCGGCCCGCTGGAAGCCTTCAACACCCTGGCAGGCCTGGCCGAAGAGCAGTTCTTCCCGGTAGGCGAAAAGTTCCGGCGGCAGCTACGGAGCCTGTTTTCCCAGGGCGGCCTCCCGGAAGACAACGTGGCCCTGCAGGAACGCATCCGGAAGGCCAGCACCTGGTTTGCTGAAAAGGTAAAGGAAGATATACAGCCTGCCAGCGAGAAGATCAAGATCCTGTCCGATAACAGTGCGGTCCGGAAAACCGCCCGGGAAACATTGGAAAAGCTCCAGCGGGAGCTCTTCGTGAAATACGCCTGCTTTGCCGCTGCCCAGGAGGGCTTCAATACTTCCGTTTATCTGAAAACCAAGGCCCAGGCCGAACTCAACTTCCAGGCTGCCCGGCTTCAGGCCCCGCCGCCGGATAAAGAAACCATTACGCCGAAGGATGTCGCCCACCCCGATCTGTATGCCCGGCTGACGCAATGGCGCAATGCCACTGCCGACGAACAGGAGGTAGCCCGCTACGTGGTGCTTCCCACCCGCACCCTGCTCGAGCTGGCCCAGCACCTGCCGTTAAATGATGCCCAGCTGAAAAAGATCCACGGCATCGGCAAGGGCCGGATCAGGCAATACGGAGCAGAGCTCATCCAACTGATCGAGGCCTACTGCACGGAAAAAGAGATCCCTACCGAAACGCTGCCGCTGGCCAACGTGGAATCAACCCCAAAGAAAATACCAAAACCCGATACCAAAAAGCTCAGCTTTGAGCTCTTCCGGTCGGGCAAAACCGTCGAGGAAATCGCCGAAGAACGCGGGCTGGTGCGCTCCACTATCGAAGGCCACCTGGCTTACTTTATCGGGTTGGGAGAAATGGAGGTATCTGATGTGGTTGATCCGGAGGATGTAAAAAGGATTAAACAATTCCTGGAGGAAAATCCTGAGGCTCCACTCTCCCAAACAAGGAGTCATTTTGACAATGCTTACTCCTACGGAGAGATCAAGATGGTGATGGCGGAAATGGGAAGGGGGAAATGAGAAGTGGACTTTCCGCCTTCCGGCTTCCAACCCGCCCTATTTCTGCTCCACCTCCCACTTGATATCCCAGTGCCCCAGATATTCCTCTATCGGCCCAAGCCCCACCTCCTTGCGTCGTTTATTCACGTACTCCGGATCTTTGATGGTGTAAGGCTCATACTGGCTGGTTTCATTGTTGTAGCGCACCTGTGAACCGTAGAGTTGCGGCCGTCCTTCTCTCATCTCAATGCGGTCGTACATCAGCGCATAGCCGCTCCAATCTGCCTCTCCTGCCTCACAGGCTTCCTTCAGCAACGGAATGTACTTCTTTTGCATTTCCAGATCGGCGTGCTGAATCACCAGAAAGGCCGCCTGGGCAGCGCTGCCCTTTACTTCAGACATCTTGGGCCAGCCGTGCTCGGCGATGATCTCTTCCAGGCGTTGCTCATTCTCCGCGTTGATGTCTTCCTTCAGTTGCCACAGAGCCGTAGTCAATGGATTTCTTGGCCCCAGTTGCTTTTCCGCGACATCCATATGGTAGTAATAAGCCTGGTCGGCCATGCCAATACGCCAAAGCTCTTTTGCCAGTTCCAGTTTGGGATACTTGCCATACTTGGCCTCCACTTTTTCAACCTGCCGGTTGATCACCTCTTCCCAGCGCTCGTCTTCCAGCAAAAGAAACAGGTCCGGATCGCGGAGGGCCCGCACGGAAGTATCCTGAACAAGGCCGATATCCAGGAAGAAAAAAGCAGAATCCCGCATGTTGAGCAGAGCGTACGAACAGGCAAGGTTGTAGGCCGCGCCGCGGTTATCCGGCTCCTGATCCAGAATGCTGTGGTAAAGGGGAATGGCATCCGACAGTTGCCCTCCCCGAAGCAGGGAATCAGCTGCAGACGATTGCTCATTTGCCTGTCCTGTGGAAAGTGTACGGATCAAAAGGAGCGCGCAAGCGGATAGGATGAGGGTTCTCATGGTAAATTGAATAACTTAGAGTTTGTTGAAATTGAATGGCCATTCACAAGGATGCTCTAAAAGCCCAGGCTCAATAGCCACCTTAGCTTTGGCTTCGGCTGCCAGGGAAAAACTACGCCCCGACAACGGCCCATCATCGCAGGTTAAACGCAAAAGTGAGGGGGAATAACAGGAGCTTCCCCTGCTCTCCTTCCACCACCATATTTGTTACAAATACACTGCTTCTGGCCTGAAGTTTACCAATAGCCCGTTGTACCTCCGGCCGATCAGCCGAATCGGTGATGAACCTGGCTGCAGGCCCGGCTTCAGGAACGAACAACAATTCCACCTGACGAATGGGAATCAAGGTATTTCCCACCCTTAGCTCCAGCCCGGTTTCGGCGGCATCCTGAAACTCGGAAAGAGAAATGGCGTGATCATCCGCCGCCCCGGCCGCACCGCGCCAGGCGAGATATACTTTTGAGCCGGGAAAGTCGTGATATTCCGAAAGCGACTCCAGGTTTACAGGATATTTCGTCAACAGTTCCACCCGGCCGACCTCCGGTTCAGGAAGAATGACATCGGCCAGGGTGACGGCCCGGCGAACCGTCCGAAAGCCAGGAATGTGCATGACTTCCACTGTCCCCCCATCCTTGTAGTCGTCATACATCCAGCGGTATCTTTCCACCGTAGTGTCTATTTTGATGAGGCTGCGCTGGCCCGGACGGTTGATGTATTGATAAGGATATACGCCCGCCGGGTCCAAAGCCACGCCCTCTTCTTCGAACAAGGGCCGCTCTTCGGGAGGGTTTCTGCCTATCCATACCTCCAGCAGGAGGCTTCGGGGCTGCACCTCTTCCTGCTCATCGTACAGGATCGAAAAACCAGCCATCCGAAAGCCTTTGTCCAGATGGGCCCGCACTGCTTCCCGCTGCAACGGCGACAGGCGGTAAGGGTTTTTACCGTTCCCCTTTTCCACAGGGTCAAACATCAGGGTTTCCCATTCCTTTTTATCGGGCTGATACATTCGGACAGCCCAAAATTGATTCAGCTGGCGAGGATGCGTTCCATCAAATAAAGAAATGTCTTCCCCTAACATCTGTTTAAATTCTTCCAGGCTCACCGTTATCACCGCCTTTTCCGGCTCAGGCGGTTCCCGGCGCAGAAAGAAGGCCTCCGCACTGCCCCACTTCAGCACTCTTCCCGAATGGCGGAACAACGGTTTGGGCGTACGAGCCTCCACTACCACCCGCCGCGAATATTCTTCCCACTTCCGGCGAGAGAAGGCGGAAAGGCCGGCGCTGCCGGGGCGCTGTTCTCCCTGAACCAAAGCAATTCGGGTGGCAAAGACATCGCCCCGGACATCTTTAAGAACCAGAGTAAGATACTCGCCCGGCCGGGCTTTGCCTGCAGTAGGACCCAAACAGAAAAGTTCTCCCGGGCTTTTTTCTTCACAGGTATAAAGCGCCTCCCCATCTTTTTCAACCGCCAGGGCCAAAAATTGCAGGGGTGAAACCGACTGGCCCTTCCACAGTTCGGGCACGGCCTTGCTCAGTTCCTGGAATGCGGAAAAACTGAGCTCGGTTTTGGGTAAGAAAGCGGTTTCTGACTGATCCGGGCTGTTGACCCACAACAAGTTGATGGATTGCCCCCCCCACTTCAGGAATTGCGGCGGTTCTTTCGGTTCTTGCTCCGGAAATTTCAGAATGGTGGAGGCCCCCAGTTCCTGCAGAAATTCATCCGTGCGGCGCAGGCCGTCAGCCGGCAACTGATCCGACAGGTTGAAAGAGAACAGGGCCGCCAGGGCTCCCAAAAGCGGCAGGCACAACAGGTATTTTCCCGCCCGCCACCAACTGGATTCCCGCTGCCCGAGCATGGACAGGCGCTTGCGGAGATAGGAGGCAAACGTGTTTGCCAACGGATGACAGCTGCCCTGTAGGCCGTGGGAGGCCAGAAAAGTGGCGTATTGATAAGCGGACCCCATCTGCCGGGCAACGTACCGGTCGGCAATGTACTCGTGGGTAGCCTGCAGGCTGTGGCGGTAGAGGTAGATCAGGGGGTTGAACCACTTGATGACGACCCACAGCTCCATCACCAACACATCGAGGCTGTGCCGTTGCCGAACATGCACCAGTTCATGTTCCAGAATAATGCGTTTGGACTCCGGAATTTCTTCCCCCTTCCAGAAAATATAACTGAAAAAACTGGCGGCGGGAATATCTTCTTCCGGACGCAGCAGGGTCAGTTCCCCTTCCTGCTCCCGCCGGCTCCGCCGGATGAGGCGGAACAGCCGCCACAAGCCCCTGCCTAATGTGAGGCTCATAAAGCCAGCTCCCAGTAAATATACCCACAGCAACAGGTCAGCCAGGCTGAGAGAAAAGGCAGGTGTCGGGCTTTCCATCTGTTCCCAGGCCAATTGCTGAAATTGCTGGGCCTGTAAAACAATGGGATAAATGGCTTCCATCGTGGATGAGGGCGCGTTGGCTGCTAGGCCGATGTCAACCAGCGGGATCAGCAGGGACAACAGGGGCATGAGTAAGAGATATGCGCGATTCAGCTGAAAAAAGGTCTCCCGGCGCAATAGAAAATGGTAAAAGGTGTAAAAGAGCGCCAGGCAGATACTCGATTCCAGCAGAAATTGTGGAATACTAATCGGCATCTTCCTTGTTTTTAATTTTATCCAATAATTTCTTCAGGTTTGCCGGGTCCATATTTTCTTCCTGGACGAAATGGGACAGAAGCTGCTCCGTGGACCCTCCAAAATAGTCTTCCATCATCTGCCGGAAAAAAGACTTCCGGTAGTCTTTCTTCTTCAGAATGGGATAGTAGCGGTACGTTTTCCCAAATTCCTCGTGGCCAACCAGGCCCTCTGCCTCCAGCTTTCGCACGATCGAGGACACGGTAGTCACCGGAGGCCTCGGGCTTTCCAGTTCAGCAACGATCTCTTTGACAAAAGCCCGTTCCAGCCGCCAGAGGACCTGCATTACCTGCTCTTCTTTTTCGTTTAATCGGATCATAGGGGCAATGTATAACTAATTTTTCGTTTATTCAACTAAAATTTAGTTAATTGACGAAAAAATAGTTGAAACCCACTTTTTGCCCTTACCCGACAAGCCTTTGGCCATCCCAGGCGTTTACTTTAAAATAATAACCTGCTTTCATCCTAAGAAAAGGCCAAAACGCAACCCTGCATGTCAATCCGCACATTCCTGTTTTTCATCCTCAACATCTTACCTTTTGTCCTTTCCGCTCAAAGTGGACAGCAACTGTTCGAACAACAGGAGTACGAAAAAGCCCGGGCAGTGTTCGAAGAAACGCTCCGCGAAGATGATGGATCGATAGAGGCCCTCCTCGGCCTGGCCCGCCTCTATGCCGAAGAAGATTACGCCCGTTACAATCCGGATACGGCCTACTCCTGCCTCCGGGAAGCCCAGCGGCAATTCCGCAGGCTCTCCAAAGGGCAGCAGCGGCGGCTGGAAAAGGAAGGGCTGGATAACAGCAGTATGCGCCGGCTTAAAAATGAGATCCGCGACAAAGGCCTGCTGTACGCCCTGGAAAAAGGAGAAAGCGAGGCGCTTTTACAATACATGGAACACTACAGCCGGCTGGATCACGACAATGAAAAGAAGGCCATGGAGGCCTATCTGCAGGCCCGCTTCGAAGAGTTGCAAAAAGAAGGAGCTTACGAAGGCCTCCGCGATCTCGCCCGCTCCAAACGGAAAGATATCGAAGAGTACTACCCGAGCCTGGAGGCAAAACTTCATGAAGCCATTTTCACCCTTTATTTCCAGGGCAGGGACAGCACCCATCTGGAAAGCCTCCTCAACCTGCTGGCCGACTTTCCCGAAGCTTCCGCCCGGCTGGACAAACCCCTCAGCGAGGCCTTGTGGAAAAAACCATTCATTGCCCGGGCCGAAAGCTATCTGCGCGGCCTGGATCACAGCCGGCTGCCCCGGACCATCCGGGTGGTCTATTATTACCACTACATCACAGGCGACTGGGGTGACCTCCTGGGCTTCCAGAACCGCTATCCGCTGTACGCCGATTCCTTTAACATACAGGCTGCCATAACCATTGCCCGCACTGCGCCCGACCTGAGCCGCGGCTTTACCGATGAGCGCCTGCCGGTTTACCGGCATTATATAGAACTGGCAGCGCCGGTCCATAAGGCCTTTACCGCCCTGCAGCAGGTAATCGCCAACGACCTCCGGAACAGGGACTGGGAAAGGGCGGCGGCCATCGTCCGCCGGTATGCTCCCTTTTTCGGGGAAGACGACCCCAGGATTACCGGGCTGCTGGAATTACTCAAACAACAGGAAGAGGGCCTCGCCTCCCATCCGCTTGGTGACACCATCAATTCCGAACTTGGCGAATACGCCCCGGCCATTTCCGCCGACGGGCAGCGCCTTTTCTTTTGCAGGAACATGGGGCATAATGAAGACATCTATGCCTCCAACCGGGAGGAAAAGGGCTGGGGCGCCCCCTACCCCATCGAAGCATTGAACACTCCCGGGAAACACGAGGCTCCACTGGCCATCAGCGCCGACAATACCACCCTGCTGATGTACGACGGCGGCATCGTCAAATACACAGACAAGCAGGGAAAAGGCTGGTCCCCACCCCGCAATTTCTTCTCCGGGGAACATACTCCCGAATGGCAGGGCAGCACCACTTTCGCCAGCAACCGCGAAGCCGTTATCTTTGCCGCCCGAACGATGGACATCATCGGCGCCCGTAATGATGACAACATCGACCTCTTCATTTCCATGCGCCAACCCGATGGCGGTTGGGGCCGGCCTGTCAACCTGGGCACTACCCTGAATACGCCGTTTGAGGACCGCTCCCCCTTCCTGCACCCGGATATGCGCACCCTGTATTTCAGCTCCCGGGGCCACGGCGGGCTGGGCAACCTCGACGTTTTTGTCACCACCCGCATCGGCGACGGCTGGATGGAATGGACAACACCTGTCAACCTGGGCAAAGAGGTTAATACTACCGGCAGAGACTGGGGTTACAAGATCAGTACCGACGGAAAAACAGCATACTTCTCGGCAGATGCTCCCGGAAAGCGGGAAGAATTGTTCCGGATGCCCGTTCCGGAACGCTTTCGCCCCAGGCCGGTATCCACCATCAGGGGGCGCATCCTGGGGCTGGACGGGAAACCGGTTGCCGCCGAACTGCTGCTCGAAGACTTATCTACCGGCGAGCCGGCCGGGCAAATAAAACCGGACCCCGAAACGGGTGAATTCTTCGCCACTCTTCCCTCCGGGCGCCTGTACAGCTACACGGTGGAAGGCCCCGGCCTCTATCCGGCCACCAATAACATCGACCTTCGGGACAGTACGTCCATACAGGAGGCCGAACAGAACATTGAGGTGCCCACGCTGGAAGAGATCCAGGAGGGGGGCATCACCCTCCCGCTGAAAAACCTCTTTTTCGATACCGACAAATTCAGCATAAAGCCCGAGTCCTTCTCTGAACTCAGCCGACTGGCAGAACTGGTCAAAGCCTATGGTTTGCAGGTGGAGGTCGCCGGCCATACCGACCACATCGGTGGAGCCGAATACAACCAGCAACTCTCCCGGAAACGAGCTGAAGCGGTACGCTCCTTTTTACTAAACCAGGGCGTTGCTCCCGAACAGGTTTCGGCTGCCGGTTACGGACTGGCCCAACCCATTGGTGATAACGAAACCGAAGAGGGGCGGGCGCTGAACCGAAGGGTGGAGATCAGGTTTGAAAGGAGTGAAGGCCCGCCTTCGCCCAGGCTGCAGACGGGTGAAAATGAGTGATTGTGTGATATAAAGTAATCTTTTGGATGTATCCTGAAACAACCGGAGATCAAAGTTATCAAAGCAGGCTTTTCCGGCGCCAACCTGGCGCCCGGCCAGGACAAAATACTCTTCACCGCATTACACCGGCGCTAAAAATGCCTCCACCAGGCGGCAAAATGCCTCCGGCTTTTCCATAAACGGAAGATGGCCGGCGCCGGGAATGACTTCCAGGCGGGCGCCGGGGATCAGCCGGGCCCCGCGTTCTCCGAGAGCGACGGGAAAGAAGGCCTCGTCTCGCCCCCAGATCAGAAGGGTGGGCGTCTGCACGGCCCGAAGTTCCTCATCGGAATAAGTAGTAACGGCCCGGCCCCGCCCCTGAAAAAAAGACCGGCGGCCGCCCTTGCTCTTCAGCACGTCAATGGAATATTCGTGCCAGGCCGGGTGAGCATCATCCGGGTTTTCCAGCACATTGCGGCCCAGAAGATCTCCCCAGGCCGGAGACGGGAACAACTTGTACAGCGCCATTTTTAAAATGATGGCCTTGTTCCAGTCGTCTCCCAACCCTGCGGATCCCACCAGGATCATTTTTTCCAGGTATTCAGGGTGGTTCAAAGAGAAATGAATGCTAACGGAACCGCCCTCCGAGTTGCCCACCAGAAAAAACCGTTGCATCCCCAGGCGTTCAGTGGCGCTCAGCAGCCATTTGGTGTTGAACGGTTTATCGTAAGTTGCACTGGGCTTCTCTGATTCTCCGTAGCCGGGCCGGTCGAAAGCGATTACCCTGAACCGGCGGGACAGGGGCCCGATAACCTTATACCAGGTTACAGCCCCTCCTCCTGCTCCGTGCAAAAGCACCAGGTTGGGCCCGGTTCCGGCTTCCAGATAAGAAGTGCGGATGCCGGCTGCATCAATAAAACGGTGTTGGACATCGGCGTCGATGAGGTCCAGCAGTTGTTCAAAATTGGAACGCTCAGGCATGGATCATTTATTAACGGGCGGAAAAATAAACAAACAATCCAAGCTCTCCAAGTTTGGAGTTTGTTCGGATTTTATCCTTCGCGGATAAAATCCGAACAAACTCTAAAGGCGCCCGTTGGCTACCCTCTGGTACAGTTCTTCGGTTTCCCCGAAAGGTTCTACCCCAAGCTTTTCCCGGAGGGACCGGCAACAATGGGCGTATTGGCGCAGGGCTCTGCCCCGGCGGTTAGTTGAGTAATAGATCCGCATCAACTGGCGGTGCGCGCTTTCGATGCAATCATCAATTTCCAGGATGCGGTGGCAGGCTTCCTCTGACTCCGGATACAGCCCTCTATCGAAGAAGAGCACACTGAGGCGGTCAAGTACAGAAAGGTATGCTTCTTTGAGTTTACTCCTCATCGATTCCACCCAATCGATATTTCGGTTGATACACTCCAGAAAATCGCCACTATAAAGGTGGCAGGCCTGGCGATAGGCATTAAGCGCCTCATCCAGCCGGCCGGCCCGTTCCAATGCCTTTCCTCTGTCCCAGTATTTCAGAAACGCGCTTACGTCACTGAAGAAGGGAGCCGGGGCCTGGAAGTAATAAGCATTTTCCCGGAAACTGACCTCCATGGGCTGCCCGCTGTTCTCCCGCCAGTACTTTCTGACACTGCTGATGGCCACGTTCAGGCAATTGCGGGCTGCCTCCTCGCCGCTATCCGGCCAAAACCCTTCAATGATCTTGTGGCGGGGCATGCGTTCCGGCCCGTGGAAAAGCAGGTAAGCCAGCATGGCGCGGTTGATTTCGCTCCGGATCGGCGGAAGCCGGCGCCCCTCTTCTTTTAAGACGAAGGCTCCCAACAGGTGGGCTTCCATCCTTATACCCTCTGCTTTTTTAGTGGCTAGTATCTCCGGCAGCAGGGCCGGCCCTTTGTCCGTGTCCGCAGAAGAGAAGAGGTTGCGGAAGGCCTGCCAGCCCAGGCGCAGGCGGCCGAGCCAACCCAGGCGCCGGTGTTCCCAGCTTTGCAAAAGCGCTCTGATCCTGGACGAGTCGCCAGGCCAGGCCAGGGAAGCGTTGATGCCCTTTGGAATATCCTTATGATGCGGGATATCTTTTCCGGAACGGCAAAGCAACACCGGCGCCTGGGGTTTGATCTGTTTCAACCGGCGAAGTTGGAGGGTTAACTCCTCGGCAGGGCCGCCATTTTGATGAAGAATAACCGCAATAGGGTTGAACCAGCTCACCTCCTTTTCAACGCTTTGGAAATGAACAACCTGGTATTTTGAAGAGAGGGATTGCTGGATCGCCTGCACACTTTCACCTCTATTGCCAATTAAAAGCACAATTTTAGGGGGTAACATTGGGGCTCCGTTTTCATTCGGCAATAAAAATTCCTACACTACTTAATACTTTCAAACATGAAGGCGTTACCACACCAGAGAGTCCCCTGGCATTTTGCCGCCTTTCGCCGCTAGGAGCCTGTCGGAGAAGTGTTGGTGAGGCGAGAACGAGCAAATATTATTCTGAACGAGGCGCGATGAAGGAGCATAGTGGTGCTACGCGACTGAGGAGCAACGAAGTGCAGAACAATATTTTCCGTTCGCAGGCCATCAAGTGCTTCTCCGACAGGCTCCTAGCCGTAACTGAAAACCAATCCCCGGAAAACAATAGGAAAGAGTGGTTTGTCCATCATCATGGTTTTTGGGTGTTTTTCAAATCAGGCATCAGCCAGGGCGCCAATGCCATTTTGATGTTTTTTTCATATCCTGTTTAAGTTAATGTTTTTTTTGTGAAAATAAAAGCAGGGTAGCGAATGGTTCACGAAACCGCTGCTTCCGTTTCTGAGAAGAGCTGGATTAAGCCGCTGGAAAAGGACCTCGTGGCTGGCTGCCCATCCGGAGCACCGTCCTCCAGGTGGACGATGGCTGTAAAGCGATACAAGCCCGTTTCCAGTGAACCGATGAATACCGGGGTTCGCAGCGGCCCTCCCCCTGTTGCCGCCTGGCGTGTCCCGATAAGCGATTCCCGCTGGCCACTCAGCGGCCTGGCGTAAATGTAAACCTTAAAGGCCACTCCATCAGGAAGGTTCATCTCCGGAACCACTTCCAGCGGTTGTCCTGTGACGAAGAGCGACTTCTCTACCGGCTCGCCGCCCTGATATATTTGGAGTTTACCACTGCCACTGTCCGGCATAGCATGAGTTTCGGCGACAGCTCCCTTTCCCAGAAACTGGCTGACAAAAGCCCGGATGGCCGCCATGTCCATACCCTGAAAAGCAGTGCTTTCCTGGGTCAGGGAATATTCGATCCGCCCGCGAACAGGGTCCTTCGGGCCTGCCTGGTAAAAATCGAGCCGAAAACTGTGCCTCGGTGGTGAAGTTTCGCCCGCGCCGGTTTCATTTCCCGGGGAATGAGGAACTTCGGCCTTCACTCCCCCGGATTCCACCTGGCGGACGGATTCCTCCGCCCTTTCCTCTTCGGCATATACCGGGCTCCAGCCGGCGGCTTTGCCTCCCTCAGTTTTGAACTCGGCAAAGAACCCTTGCTCTTCTTCTCTGACATCGGCGAGAAACTGCCCCTCCCGGAACCGTTGCCGGGCATTTTCACAATGGTGTTCGGTGGCATAAGGCTTGCTTACCATCCACACCTCAGCCTTATCATCAATAAAAATACGTAATATTTATCTTGGGGGGAATAATGATGGATGAAAAATCCGGCCTCAGGAGCACCGGCTGATTCCGCGATGGATTGCAGGATGTTTTCCTGGATCATAACTTATGGTTTTTGGAGTAATGTAATGGGTTGGTGGCGAACAAGAAAGGGGCTACCGCCCGGCAACCCCTTTGCTTGTTGTATGCTGTCAGGAAAGACTATGCATTAGTCTTCATACACCTGAAGCAGGCCGACTTCTTCGAATGCCGAGATCGGGGTCGGGCCCTGCGGGCCGTGCAGCATCAGGGTGGCGACAACCTTATAGGCGCCCTCAGGCAGGGAGTATGCCGGCAGGGTTATTACACCGCTGTAGCCGGCGGAAGCGGCGCGCTTGTAGGAAATGCTTACAGGTGCGGGGTTGTTCACTTCACCGGCGCCCATCTGCTCGAGATATACGCGGGCTTCCCAGCGGCAGCTGGAAGACAGCATCTTGCCCAGCCAGCCATTCTGCTGCCACACGAAGTGGACGTAAACGTTCTGGTCGCGTTGTACGATGTTGATGGGAGGAGCAGCGGGAAGGTCTTTGCTGGATGCGCTTTCGTGAAGGTGTACGTTTCCGCTGATGGCAAACAAAGCCTTGGGGATGACATTTTCTACAGTCAACATAAGTGATTGGTTTTATACAGGCGCCTTTTTCGTCAGGGTTCTTGGAAAGAATGCCGAAACCGGCGCCAGGGGTTAATGTGTAATTTTCTCTTTTGTTTGAACTGACTTGGCCAAGAACCTGATGCAAAGGAAAGCCTCTCCGCTTAAGGATGGCTAAATCCACAATTAAAGGCGGCTAAATCCGGATTAAACGTCACTTAATCTTCACTTAATTTGGTTTTTGAAAGGAAAAAAGCGGCTTGGCCAACCCGATGGCGCCCGATTATCGACAATTTCATAAAAAACAGTACTACGCCTTTCTATCTATGGCGCCCCCAACTCCAGCTCCTCTTTATGCGCCTCCAGCACCGGGATGATGAAGTCAATCAGTTCCCTCAGCTCCCAGCCCAGAAGTTCCGCTCCCTTGCGCACCTCCTCCCGGTCAACACTGGCGGCAAAAGATTTCGTCTTCAGTTTCTTGAGCACGGATTTGGCGTTCATCCCTTCAATGCGGGTGGGCCGGATGAGGGCGGCGGCGTATATAAATCCCGTCAGCTCATCGGCAGCAACAATACATTTATCCAGCAGGGAATTGCGGGGCACATTCCATTTGGTGTAATGGCCGGCAATGGCGTGCGCTATTTCTTCTTCGCCCCTTTCCCTCAGGCGGGCAACGATAACGCCGGGGTGCTGATCCGGATACTTCTCATAATCGGCATCGTGCAACAGGCCGGTGACGGCAAATTTTTCTTCGTCTTCCTCAAAGTGGCGCGCCAGGGCCCGCATTACGAGTTCTACCGTGCGGGCATGGCGCAGAAGAGATTCCGTTTCGGTCATTTCGGTAAGCAGGGTGTACGCTTCGTCGCGGGTCATATCAATTTGTCGTTTGTGATCACGCCGGAAGATACAAACCGATTTTTGGTTGAACTAAAAAACCTTTGAGGTTTTCGAAACCTCAAAGGTTTCACTCTAGCCAACACCACTCGTCAACCCACCATCTCCGCCTCCTGCACCTCCGCCGCCTTTTCCAGCGCAAACTCAATATCCGAGATCAGGTCCCGCACATTTTCTATCCCTACCGACAGGCGGACCAGGTTTTCGGAGATACCCATTTCAGCCAGAATCTCTGCGGGAATGCCGGCATGGGTCATGGTTGCCGGATGTTGCGCCAGCGATTCAGTACTACCTAGGCTGACGGCCAGTTTTACCAGCTTCAGATTATTGAGAAAGGCAAAAGCTTCTTTTTCCCCTCCCTTAACTTCAAAGGCCAACATAGCGCCGGGAGCGCTGCACTGCCGTTCATAGATCCGGTACTGTTCGCCATCTGCCTCGGTAAGCAGGCCCAGATAGTGGACGTTCTCTACCATAGGATGGTGCTGAAGGAAGCGGGCGACGCGCTGGGCGTTGCGGGTTTGCTTCTCCATGCGGAGCTTCAGGGTTTCCAGGCTGCGGGTGAGCAGCCAGGCGTCAAAGGGGCTGGCCATACTTCCGAAGAAAGTGCGCAGAACTTTGATCCGGCTGATGAGGGGCTCATTTCCCAGAACGGCGCCGGCGATCACATCGCTATGGCCGCCGATGTATTTGGTGGCGGAGTAGAGCACCAGGTCGGCGCCCAATTGGAGCGGATGTTGCCAGAGAGGCCCCATGTAGGTATTGTCAACCACGGTAAGCACCTGCCGGCCTTCAGTAGAAAGCGCTGATGCCATTTTGCTCATGGACTGTATGTCGATCAGCGTATTGGTTGGATTGGCCGGGGTTTCGATATAGACCATGGCCAGCCGGTGGACCTGATTGCTGGCCTTGAGCTGCCGAAGGATCGCTTCCGGTTGCTGATCGTAATAGAAAGGAACTACCTCTATGCCATAGCGCGTAAGCACCTCGGTAATAAAATGAACGGTGCCCCCGTACAGCGGGCTGCTGTACAGCAATACGTCACCCGGCTTCAGGAATTCGAAAACTGTGGTGGAGATCGCTGCCATGCCACTGGCAAAAACGGCGCAGGCCTCGGCCTCGTCCCACAGGCTGAGCCGCTTCTCCAGGATCTCCAGGTTGGGGTTGTCCAGGCGGCTGTAGATCATGCCGGGGGCTTCTCCGTTCAACGGTTCGCGCAGGCCGTAGGCCAATTCGAAGTAATCCTTGCCCTCTTCTGCCGTTTCGAAGGCGAAGGTAGAAGTTTGATAAAGCGGGGCTTTCACGGCGCCCCTGGCCATGCCTGATTTGTGGCCGTAAGACATCATCAGGCTCTCCGGTTGAAATTTCTGGTAGGGCATTTTATCACTTTATTTGGTTAGGGAAAGTGCAGTTATTACCTTACAAAGGTAGCTCCCGGTAGATTATTTTCCCATGATGAATATCATTCAAAGAAAATAAAACTTAATTTTACACTTTAATAAGAAAATGTAATCAAATACCTTTCATTTGTAACCTCACTGCAGAAAATTTTTCGCCCATGAAGCCCCTCGATGCCACCGACCTGCGTATTCTGACCCTGCTCCAGGAGAATGCCAAATACACGAACAAGGAGATCGCCGCCCGGCTTGGAATGACCACCACTCCCGTTTACGAGAGGATCCGCCGGCTGGAAGAAAACGGCTACATTCGTGGTTACGCCGCCCTGCTGGATAAAGAAAAGATGGGGTTCCAACTGGTGGCTTATTGCAATGTGCAGCTCAAGGAACACGCCCAGGCCTTCCTCCGGCAATTCGAGGATGAGGTCCTCCATCTGAATGAAGTAGTAGAATGCTACCACATCGCCGGTATGTTCGACTACCTGTTAAAAGTGGTCTCCACCGATATGAAAGCGTATCAGGATTTCATCGTCAACAAGCTGGCGGCGCTCGATAACATCGGCAACGTACAGAGCTCCTTCGTGATGACCCAGGTGAAGTGGGGGGTTGGGGTGCCGGTGGGGTGATTCGGGATTCGTTGATTCGGGATTCGTTCCTGACGGAGTGCCGCCGCCCCGGCCAATTCCCCCTTTAGGGGTTAGGGGGCGGAACCGGAGCGGCGGTGATCCGTAAAATTCACTACCTTAAAGAAAAAAGTAGCCGGCTGCAATGCGTATAACAATATAACCAATATGCGAATCCAGAGCTAAATGGGGGCGATTTGACTACCGGCGCCGGCCGGATACTTAGATATTGTGCCGTTAGGTACAAAATATCGGTAAAAAAATGGTGAAAAATGAACCTCCGTGCCGTAGGTACGGCACATCGGCGTTGGCCTGATCGCTATGTCCCGTACCTACGGCACGGGTCGTCCCTAACTCGGGGCCACGTCTTCCGATATGTCGTCCCTACAGGACGTTTTAGCCCTGGATTCGCATAACCATATAGCCATCTAACAATTGCTACTGGAATAGCCCCCGAAAACTATACACTCAAAGCAGTAACGGTTGCCATAAATATTGTCTAACTCTTCTTACCATCCAAACATTGAACTATGAAAAAGGCCCCACTCCTGCTATTCCTGGCCCTGCTGGCCGCCTGTTCTGCCAACCACAAAGAGGCGCCCCATCACGACCTCAACAAAAACGGGCAAATAGATATTTACGAAGACCCCACTAAGCCCATCGATGCCCGGGTAGATGACCTGCTGGAACAGATGACAGTAGAAGAAAAGGCCGGCATGCTGTTCATCAGCGGAGCGGGCATTCCGGAAGATGGTGCTGTCAGCGATGAGCCGGTGATCGTCTTCGGGCGGCCCCGCGTCAGTGCTTCTCTGCTCGTTCAGGAAAAGCACCTGAACCACTTCAACATCTGGGCCATTCCTTCCGTGCAGGCGATGGCCGAATGGTACAACAGCATCCAGAAGGTGGCGGAGGACAGCCGCCTGGGTATCCCCATCACCATTGCGTCCGACCCCAGGCATTACTTCAGTAAATCCATCTTTGCCATGGAAGCCAAAGGTTTCTCCCAATGGCCCGAGCAGCTCGGCTTTGCCGCCATCGGCGATACGGCCCTCATGCGGGAGTTTGCCGACATCGCCCGGCAGGAGTACCTGGCATTGGGCATCCGCGAAGCCCTGCACCCTTCCATCGACCTGGCCACCGAGCCCCGCTGGGCCCGCATCAGCGGCACCTTCGGGGAGGATGCCGAACTGTCGGCGCGCCTGGGAAAGGCCTACATCCTGGGGTTCCAGGGTGAAGTGCTTGACTCGAACGGGGTGGCCTGTATGACAAAACACTTTCCCGGCGGCGGTCCTCAGCGGGAAGGGCTCGACCCTCACTTCTCCTTCCACAAAGGACAGGCCTACCCGGGCAACAATTTCGACTACCACCTCATCCCCTTCGAGGCAGCTTTTGAGGCTCACACGGCTGCTATCATGCCCTACTACGGCGTGCCCACCGGGCTGGAATATGAAGAGGTGGGCTTTTCCTACAACAAGGCCATCATCACCGGCCTGCTGCGCGAAAAATTCGGCTACGACGGCGTAGTTTGCACGGACTGGGGCCTGCTCACTGATACTCCCATGGGGGAAGGCGTCGTCTGGAAAGCCCGGGCCTGGGGCGTGGAAGAATTGAGCCTCGAAGACCGCGTGCTTCGGATCCTGGAGGCCGGCGTTGACCAGTTTGGCGGAGAGGCCGCTCCGGAAGCCGTTGTGCAGTTGGTGAACGAGGGCCGCCTCAGCGAAGAGCGGTTGAACGAATCCATCCGGCGCATCCTGAGGATGAAATTCCAGCTGGGCCTTTTCGATGACCCCTATATCGATCAGGACAAGGTTGAAGCGGTAGTGGGCAAACCTGAATTTGTTGAAGCGGGCAAGGACGCCCAGCGCCGCGCCATGACGCTGCTGAAAAACGAAAGCGGTATGCTGCCCCTGCAAATGGGAAAACCCAAAATCTACATAGAAAACCTGGACTCTACGGTGGCCGCCCAATACGGAACCGTAGTAGAAAGCCCCAAAGAAGCCGATCTGGCCATTCTCCGCCTCAATACCCCCTGGTACCCCGTGGAAACCGATAATTCCTTCGCCCGCAGCTTCCACCATGGCGACCTCGACTTCAAAGGAGAAGAAAAAGAAAAGATCCTTAATTTGCTCAATACCGTCCCCACCATTGTGGATATTTACCTCGACCGCCCCGCCGTCATCCCGGAGATCAACGCCCGGGCCAAAGCGGTGCTGGCTAACTTCGGCGCCAGCGATGCCGCCTTGCTGGACGTTATATTTGGCAAAGCCAAACCACAGGGAAGGCTGCCTTTAGAACTCCCCTCCTCCATGGAGGCCGTCCGCCAACAGAAACCGGACGTGCCTTACGATTCGGAAGCACCGTTGTATGAGTTCGGGTATGGGCTGAGTTATTGATGAGGGCGCTCCGGAGGCTGGCATGAAGGAAGGAATGATTGACTGAAGGAACGGAGGATTGATTAGAATGCTACAAGCATTTCCCTTTCGAAGGCGAGGTGTCCCGCTTTTTTTGTCATCGCCTGGCGCTGCTATAGCTATGGGTAACAGCGGCCGTGTTCTATCCTACCTGAAAAAACAGAGATTAAACAGAACGATCATTCCAAAAAATCATTTTTTATTTGGAATATTCATTCCAATATCACACCTTTGTATTCAGAACGATCATTCTAATATTATTCACACAACCAAAACAGATCAAAACAATGAGCAATTTAAATGGAAAGGTAGCCGTAGTAACCGGTGGAAACAGCGGGATCGGCTACGCCGCCGCCCGGGAATTCGCAGCCAATGGCGCCAGAGTCGCTATTACCGGCCGCAACGCTGAGAAGGTAGCCACTGCCGCCGCCGAGCTGGGCGCGCGGGGCATCGTCGCCGACCAGGCCAAGCTCTCCGATCTGGATAGCCTGGTGAAGGAAGTCGAACAGGAATTCGGCAAAGTAGATATCCTCTTTATCAACGCCGGCATCTTCTCCCCCGCCCCGGTCGGGCAGATATCCGAAGAGGTGTACGACAGCCAGATGGACATCAACTTCAAGGGCGCAGTATTCACCCTCCAGAAATTCCTGCCCCTCCTCAACGACGGCGCCGCGGTGATCAACCTATCGTCCGTCAACGCCTATACCGGCATGCCCAACACGGCCATCTACGCCGCCAGCAAGGCCGCCCTCAATTCTTTCACCCGAACCGCCGCCACCGAGCTGGCGCCCCGCAGGATCCGCGTCAACGCCGTCAACCCCGGACCGGTCAATACGCCCATCTTCGGGAAGACCGGCATGCCGCAGGAAGCCATTCACCAGTTTGCCGGCGCCATGCAGGAACGCATCCCGCTGAAACAGTTCGGCAGCCCGGAGGCCATCGCCAAACTGGTCGCCTTCCTCGCTTCCGATGACGCCTGGTACATCACCGGTGCGGAGTACAACATCGACGGCGGGATCAATGTCAATCCGGTGCTGAGCTAAAAAATTTTATCTCTATTTGGAACGGACGTTCAGAAATAGTAATTTTGAAGGCGCTTATTTTAAGTGCGAAGTCGGAAGTGGGAAATCGGAAAAGGTTTCCGATTTCCGACTTCCGATTTCCGATTTCCGACTTCCGATTTCCGACTTCCAAACCATGCCACGAACAAAACAATTCAACGAAGAAGAGGTCCTCCGGAAAGCCATGGAGCTGTTCTGGAAGCAGGGCTACCACGCCACCTCCATACAGAACCTGGTGGACCAGCTGGGCATCAACCGGGCCAGCCTGTACGATACCTTCGGCGGCAAGGACGCCCTGTTCGAAAAGGCGTTCGAGAAGTATGTCAGGGACTACTCCGCCCAGGTTATCGCCCAGCTCAGCCGGCACGAGTCCGTCCGCCGGGCCCTGGAGGCCTTCTTCCTCTCCGAGGCCCGCGCCGCCGCCCGCGACAAGGACCACAAGGGCTGCTTTGTGGTTAACACCACCACTGAGTTCGTTCCCAACAGCGAAGAGTGGGCGCAGCGCATCACCCGCCAGCGAAAGGCCATGGAGCACCTCTTCCTGCAGTACCTGCAACGGGCCGTGGAGCAGGGCGAGATCCCTCCCGGTAAGGACTTGCCTGCCCTGGCGGCCTACCTGTTCACTTTTTACAACGGCCTGAAAGTGGTGTCGAAGGCGAATGATTCTGAGGAGGAATTGTGCCGGGTGGTGCAGGTGGCTTTGTCGGTGCTGGATTGAGGTTGGGGCTAAGGTTGAGGTTGAGGTTAAGGTTGAGGGGGCGGGCTATTGGCATCTGAACTTCGGGGGTATCGCTATACATCAAAATCTTTAACTGGACTTCGGCGTGAGACTTCGGCGTGAGACTTCGGCGTGAGCTCAGTCGAACGCTCAGTCGAACGCTCAGTCGAACGCTCGCAAAGACGGGCATACTTCGCAGATCGCACATTTTAACCGGCTCAAAGAGAAGTCAAGGCAGAAGGCTTTTATGAGTATCCTGTTGTCCGTTGCAGAGCGGTTGTATGGCATCGATGCGTTCTCAGAGATCAGCATGCGGATATTTTTGAGTAGGAGGTGAATATGAGGGAATAGCCTCAGCCCTGTTCGCTACGAGCTGCTTCGGCAGCCGAAGCCTCGCGAAGGCAGGCTGCCCTCGGCAATTCCTGTAGTCCAGCTATTAAAGGGCGGGAACCCTGTACTTTAGGTCGTTTACAACGGCACGTTATAACGAGCAGGCAATAATGATTCTTTCAAAAAAAATCGTGGGCTTTCGCATTGAAAAAGTGTCCATATCTCCCCCATCCGTTAAAACTAAGTTAATCTCCCCTTCAACCAAATACAAATCTCCCCACTCCGTGGTCTATTATATAAAACCCAAAATCATGAGCAAAGCAATCTATCTTCTCCTCGCCCTGTTTTTTGTGACCACTACCCTTTCAGCTACGAACAGCCATGGCCCGTGGGAAACCAAAAACCCATTCACCTCCAACGGGCTGGAACAACTCAACCGCAGCATGCAAACCACCCTGCGCCTGAGCCCCAACCAGCTGCAGGCCATCCGCCAAACCAACCGTCGGTTTTGGGAAGAGCGGCAGGCCATCCTGGAGCAACCCGGCAAGGTCGGCCGCCACACCGCCCTGCTCGCTGCCTGGGACCGCTGGGCCCGCAACCTGCAAACCATCCTCGACAAGTATCAGTACAAGGCCTTTCTGGAGTGGCAGTATGAGGTGAGCCCTTTGAGTGAGCGCCCGTATTGATGTTTGATGTGGGATTCAGAATTTAGAATGTGGGATGTGAGCAACCGGCAGGTTAAATAAAAAAGGCCGGATCCCACTGGAACCCGGCCCAAACTTTCCCACTAGGAAGTTTCTTAATATGCCTAAGATTTTTCGGCCTTCCCTACCACCGGCTCCGGTTCAGGCTTTCCGTTGATGTAGAAAGTTTCCTCAGCGGGGCGCAGAGCGCGCTTCATCCACAAAGGGCGCCGCAGGCCGTCGGGGCCGGGCGCAGGGCGGGCCATTTTCAGCCATTTCCTGTATTCCTCGAAGGACTTTTTGGTATCCACATAAATGTCGCCGTACTTATCGCTCGGTTTGGCTTTCTCGATGCGTACTTTCTGGTGCCAGCAGTGCATACCGCTGATGGGGTCCGGATGGACGGGGAAAGTGATGTTCTGGTGAACGCCGCCGTCACTCCAGAAGATCCTGGCGCTGTCCGGGTCATCGCTCTTGAAGGGAGCAATTCCATGTTCAGTGCTCATTTTCCATCCGCCGTTGCCGTCGGTCTCGATGTTGACGGTGTTGACTGCCCAGCGGTTGCCGGGAGCGTCCTGTGGGCGGCGCCAGCGGCCCAGATGATGGGAGCAGGCGACAACGCCCGGTTTCATGCCTTCCGTTACCCAGACTTTATCCACGAAGTAGCCGATATCGGTATTCACCCGCAACAGGTCTCCGGTACCGACGCCGAACTTTTTGGCGTCGCTGGGGTGCATCCAGATCGGATTGCGGTTGGATATCTCATACAGCCACTTGGCGTTGCCGGAGCGGGAGTGGATGAGGGTCGGCAGGCGGAAGGTGGGCACCAGCGGGTAGTCTCCCTTGTCGCGGTCCATCTCCTGTTCGTGGATGTGGCTCTTGATGTAAGTCGGAATGGCGTATTCCGGCCACTTCCAGTCCACCATCGTCTGGGAGTAGAACTCGTTCTTGCGTGACGGGGTTGGGAAGCCTTCCACCGGCTTGCCGTTGTACATGATGCCGATAGCCTTGCCATTCTTGGTGACCACCTGGGTATCGGGATCGACCTTGGCGTCTTGCATCTGCTCGGCCGTCAGTTCCTTGAGGTGGCCGTGGTAGGCGCTGGGCTCGACGTTGAAGGCGCCGTATTTCTTCATGTAATCCAGGGGTGTCAGGCCTTCCTTAGCGGCGGCTTCGGGCAACCCTTTGGTATGTTCAAAAATGTACTGGTAGTATTCATCGATGTTAACGCACTGGCCGGGGCGGTAGGGGGATTCGAAATGTTTGCGGATGCCCAGGCTGCCGTCGGGGTCCATCCGCCAGCTGAGCTGTATCCAGAATTCGTCTTCTTCCCAGACCTCGCCCGGGTTGGCCTCGTAGGTGAATTCCACTTTCTTGCCGGCGCGGCGCAGCGCCTCGCGCAGTACCGGTTGCCGGAAGGCGATCCAGACGCCGGCATGAGTTTCGTAGGAGTTGAGGTCGTGCCGCTCGCTGGCCAGCCCCATAGGCAGGACATAGTCGGCGAAATAGGCCGTCTCGTTCCAGGTAGGCGTCAGGGCGACGTGCAGGCCGAACTTGTCCTCATCAGTCAGCGCCTCCATCCAGCTGAAGCCGTCCGGGTAAGTCCAGACAGGGTTGAATACCCGGGTAAAATAGACGTCCATCCTTCCGCGGTTCTCTTTCAGCATGTGTGGCAGCAGGAAGCTCATCTCGAAGAAGGCCAGCGGATATTCTTTCGGGAAGTGCAACTCGTTCCAGAACTTCTGGGCCGGCGGCTTGTCGAAAAACTTGGCGTGGAACTTATTCCAGGTGTTGGGTGCGGTGCCACCCGGTGTCCCCACGCTGCCTGTCAGCACATTGAGGAAGTGCAGGGCGCGGGAGACGGCCCAACCGCCCAGGTTGCCGGAGGAAGCACTGCGCCAGTTGTGAGTGGCGAATTGCGTGCCGGCTTCGCCTATCTTTCTGGCCACCTCGACGATCATGTCCGCTTTCACCCCACTTTCTTTCTCGGCAAATTCCGGAGTATATTGAACGTACTCCTCCCGCATGGCCGCAATGAAGTTCTCAAAGGTTTTTTTCTTGCCAGGATGACGGGCCTGGAGATATTCCTCCCAATTGACCCAGTTCTCCAGGTAATCGCGGTTATACAGTCCTTCATCCAGGATGATCTTGGCCATGGCAAGGAGCACTGCGGCTTCGGTACCGGGATAGCTGGGCATCCAGTAGTCCGACATGCTGGCGGTATTCGACAGGCGCGGATCCATGGTGCACAGTTTGGCGCCCTTCATTTTTCCTTCGATGATGCGCTGGGCGTGCGGGTTGAAGTAGTGGCCGGATTCCAGGTGGGCCGAGATCAGCAGGATGAACTTGGCGTTGGCGTGGTCCGGAGAGGGCCGGTCATGGCCGTACCAGATGGCATAGCCGAAGCGCGCGCCGGAGGAACAGATGTTGGTATGGCTGTTGTGCCCATCGACGTTCCAGGCCTGCAGCACGCGGTCCATATATCCTTCGTGGCCGGGGCGGCCGACGTGGTAGGCGATCTCATTGTTGCGCCCTTCCTGAATGGCTTTGCGGAGGCGGCCGGCGATATCTTCCATGGCTTCTTCCCAGCTGACGCGCTCCCATTTGCCTTCGCCCCTTTTGCCCGCCCGTTTGAGAGGGTAAAGTATGCGGTCGGGGTCCGTGATCTGATTGATCGTTGCCGGCCCCTTGGCGCAGTTGCGCCCCCGGCTGCCCGGGTGATAAGGGTTGCCCTCGAACTTGCGCACCTGCCAGGTTTCCTTATCTATATAGGCAGTCAGGCCGCAGGCCGATTCGCAGTTGAAACAGGTGGTCGGCACGATGGAATAATGCTTTTTTTCCACTCTGGGCCAGGCCTTTGCCTCGTACTCCACCCAGTCGTCCCACTTTTCCGGCGGCGGGAACTTGGTGAGATCTCCCGGCTCTGTCAGCCGGCCCACCGGCTCCGCGCCGTTCTTGCTCAGGTTGGGAATGATGCGCAGTTGTTCTGCTATTCTTTCTATTAATGGACGCTTCTTTTTATTCATTTTTCCGCTTGTTTTATCCGTTTATTTTTTGTTGTTGGTTGTTGGTTGTTGGTTGGGGCTGCTTCCTTAATTGCCTGCCTAAAGTAAAGATTCAAGGTACCTGATGTAACCATTGAGCAGTTGCAGAGCACTTTCAATTTTTTGACGTCCCTCTTTATAAGACCTCTCATTCAGATACCCTTCCTCCAGAGCGGTTACCAGGTCATCGATTAATTCAGTCAGGGAACCCCGGCTTATTCTGCAGAACTGAACATTTTCGCGATGATGATGTCTTCCAAAACCTTCCGCTATATTGCGGGTCGATGAGCGGGAAGCCCTTTTCATATTTCCAATCAAATCATACTTTTCCTCTTTTGGAAAAGTCTTCTTCATTGCCGAAACCCACCGGACAACTTCCCGGCAGGCCTTCCAACAATTCAACTCTTCAAAACTTCGCAAACTTGCCATAGCTAAATGGATTTTCAGAATTCAAAGGCCAAACAACAGCCTCTATTAGTATAGTCGCAGAAAACTAAAAATTCCATAAAGCTAAACCCACAAATTTTCAAACAACGTTCAACTCACAACTTTTCCCCAGCTCTTCAAGCCGGGCTACAACTAACAACCACTACACTAACTGTACCCGCTGCGGGGCTTCCACCCAGATCTTCTCAGTGAGGTAAATACCGATCAGTACGATCAGGCCGGCTAGCGCCAGCACAGGCGTCGCCAGGCCGGGAATGAACAGGATGGCCAGCGGCACGAGGTTGCCGAAGAAGATAGCTCCTCCCCAGAATGCACCACGGTAGCGCCCTTTGGTGATCATTTCCACGACAATCTTCGCTTCCTTGGTCGGGTGAGTCATCGTCAATTCCACCAATACGGTCAGAAGGTTGATGATGATGCCGGTGATCAGGATATATTTCAGGTAATCCAGCCAGTCTGTTGCAGCCGGAGTGAAAAGAGCAATAATGGAAAAGGCTGCTGCTCCGGCCATAAAGCTATGAGCCAGCATGTGGACGGCCAGTGCCGGGCTTTGCCAGAAGTCGCGCCCCTTCGCCTGAGCAAAGAGGAATGCCGTATAGACTGCGGTCAGTACGGCGAATACGAGCGTGGCCCATTCCAGCGGGGCCTTAAGCATATCCCATCCAAAATAGGTGGCCAGCCCCAGCACAGTAAGCAGGCCGCCGTAAATACTGAAGGAATATCCTCCGCGCACCAGCCAGGACTTCCACTGCGGGCGAAGCAATACATTCAGAAAACGGTCCGGGCGGTCCAGGTCCATGATCAGCAGGATGCCGGTAGCGGCCAGGAAGAGCAACCCGGCGCCCAGGCCCCACCACCAGGCGGGAACACTGGCCTCCGCCCATCCGAACAGCGCGCCAAAGAAGGCCACCAGGAACACCCCGGCGGAAATAGCCTTGGTGAGTACATAACCGGAAACCTCCCATCCCCAGAGGATGCCCTTATCCGGTGCGTCATACACCCGGCGGGGTTTATCCAGCAGAAGTTCGATGGATTTGGAGGCGCCGTTCTTGGCGACATTGCCAGCATAAGTAGTATGGCCGTTCGTCTCCATTATGGCGTCGATCACGTCGCCGTTGGAGTAGGCCATCTTTTCAGCGGCTTTGGCGTAGTGCCCGACGCCCCGCGCCTGAGCGCTCCAGAAGTACGCATCTGATTTCTCAGTGGCCACCGGGTTCAGGGAAGCCTCATCACCGTTGATGTAGAAGAGGTTGGGCACGGTACCCTTGGCGGCTTTGCGAACGGTTACCTGCTCGCGGCCCAGTAACTGAGAGATCTCCGACTCCGGGTTGTCCATATCTCCGGAAATGATGGCGTGTTCCGGGCAGACGTTCACACAGGCCGGCTCCAGGCCGATATCGACGCGGTGCGCGCAGTAGTTGCACTTGGCGGCAGTGTGGTTTTCCGGGTCGATGTAGAGCGCATCGTAGGGGCAGGCCTGCATACAGGACTTACAACCGATACAGCGGTCTTTATCGAAATCGACGATGCCGTCATCCCGGAAATATAATGCCTCCACCGGGCATATTTCCACACAGGGTGCATCGGTACAATGGTTACAGCGCATCACTGAAAAAAGGCGGCGCGTGTGCGGGAACTCCCCTTTCTCCACCTGTTTTACCCAGGTTCGGTTAACTCCCACCGGCACCTGGTGCTCGGCTTTGCATGCCGTAGTGCAGGCATGACAACCAATGCACTTCCGGTTATCAATAATAAATCCGTACTTCATGCTTTATTTCAGAATATATTTTTGTAATTAATGATAAAAGTATGAACACATTTTCATATTTCAAAATAATCAAAAACCGAAGTTGAAAAGATGAAGCACACGGCTAGAGGTGTCCAAAAGGGATGCCAAACTGGCTTTCACATCCAAAACCTGCCTTCAAATGGGTGTAAAACCGAAAAAAGGGTGAGCTAATCAGGCATATAATATAACAAACAGCGGTCTTAAAATATCGACCCCCTCCTTTAATTTAGAAAGGGTTAAAATAAGGCTCATTGCTCTTCATTGGCCTGCACCGCATCGGCAGTCCAGGAATCGTCCTCCCCGGTACGTTGCCTTTTGTGATAAGCCTCCACCGCATCATGGACAAACATAAAGTGGTTCCTGGCGCCGATCTTTTCGACCAGCCCGTTTTTCTTCAGGACGTCGCGCACCGGGCCAATAGCGCCGGAGATGTACAACCCCACATTTCGCTGCTGAAGAAATGCGAGGAGTTCTTCTATTGTCTTTACCCCGCTTGAGTCTACATCATGAATACTGGAGGCATCCAGAATCAGCAATTTGAGCTCCTTCCCTTCCTTGTTCACCAGGGACTCCAGAGACTCCCTGAAATAGGTGGCGTTGCCAAAGTACAACTGAGCATCAAAACGGACGATGAGGATCTCATCCTGGCGGATAGCACTGCCAAAACGGTCTATATTCCGGTAATTGCGGGAACCGGGCAACTGCCCGAGAATGGAAATATGGGGCTTGGAGTTTCGATAGACCATGAAGGCCAGGGAAAGGATGACGCCGGTAAAAACCCCGTCCTGAATGCCCAGAGTAAGAGTGGCAACGAAGGTTACGATCATGGTCATGAAGTCCCGGCGGTCTTTATGCCACAGATGAATAGCCTCTTTATAATCCACCAGGTTGATCACGGCTACAACGATAATGGAAGCCAGGATGGCCTTGGGCAGGTAGAAGAACAATGGGGTCAGAAACAATAAAGTAATGGCGATGAGCACTGCACTGACCATTGAAGAGACGCCGGTCTTCGCTCCGGAATCGTTGTTGACGGCTGAGCGGGTAAAGCTTCCGGTGGTCGGATAGGAATGGAAAAAGGCCCCGCCGATCTTGGTCAGGCCCAGGGCTATGAGTTCCTGGTTGGGAACCACGCGGTAATTCTTGTGCATGGCCTCGATCGTTTTGGCGATGGCCAATGATTCAATAAAACTGATCAGGCAGATGGTCAGGGCCAGAGGCAGCAGTTGCACCACCATAGGCCCGTTGATCTTCGGTACTGAAACCGGGGGAAGGCCTCGGGGAACTTCTTTTACGATCTCCACCCCGTGGCCCTGAAGGCCAAAAAAGAAAACACCAGCGGTACTGAAGATCACCGCCAGCAAAGCTCCGGGGATGGCCTTGTTGACCCGTTTGAGAATGAGAATGAAGGCGATCCCTCCGAAGCCCAGGGCAACAGTAGGCCAGTGAACATCTCCAATGTTCTGTGCCGTACTGATGATGACCTCGTGGATGAAATTGCTCCGGGGAATATTAATGCCCAGCAGGTTTTTCAACTGGCTCAGCCCGATAATAAAGGCAGCTGCTGAAGTAAATCCTGCAATGACCGGATGGGATAAAAAATTGATCAGAAAGCCCAGGCGAAACGCCCCGAGAAGGATCTGTATTACCCCCGCGATCAGGGCGGTGGCAATGGCCATCCCGATGAAGGCCTCCGTGCCTGTTTCGGCAAACTGCCCCACACCGGCCAGGATCAGCAATGAAACCAATGCCACCGGCCCGACCGACAATTGCCGGGAAGTTCCGAAAAAGGAATACAGGAAAAGGGGAATAATACTGGCGTACAGGCCGTAAATGGGAGGGAGCCCGGCCAGCAGCCCGTAAGCCATACCTTGCGGGACCAGCATCACGCCGACCGTCAGGCCGGCCAGCAGGTCACCCCGCAAATAGGACTTTTTGTACTTCGGCAACCAATCGAGAATGGGGATGAAAGCACGAACGTTGTTCACGGTTTGATGGTTTTTTCCCTGCACTTCTCAGGCCCAGCCCGGGCGGGCTGCGCTATGCAGGTTCCTTGTTTCATTGTTTCGTGGGTTTGATGGTTACACTGCTCGATTGAGGGCCATACCCAACAATGAACCCATGTAACCATCAAACAATTTTACCTTTCAGGCCTCAGCCTTGCCCGAACACTGGAAATCCGTCTGCGGAATGCCGGCAGCTATGATCTCCTCCAGAGAAGATTGCACGTTGACGAGGTTATCATACCCTCTGGACTTTAAAATGGAAGCGGCAATTGTCGAGCGGTACCCACTGCGGCAATGCAGATAGTACAATTCATCCCGCTTTATGGCCGCCATGTTGTTATTGATGAAATCCAGTGCGAAATGTTCGGCGGGTTCCAGCCGTTCAGCGTTCCATTCGCCGGGCTTGCGCACATCCAGAATATGGATGTCTGGCTGAGCCTGATAACGGCGGGCAAACTCTTCGGCATAGATCGAATCGATGGCATCAGTTTCCTTGCCGGCTTTTTGCCAGTTTTCAAACCCTCCTTCCAGGTAGCCGATGGCATTGTCATATCCAACTCTCGAAAGGCGCATGACGGTTTCTTCCTCCCGCCCCTGCGGAGCGACGATCAGAATGGGTTGCTGCAGGTCGGGGATCAGGGCGCCTACCCAGGGCGCGAAGGTGCCGTCCAGCCCGATAAAAATACTGTTGGGAATAAACCCCTGGACGAAATCCTCCTTGTCCCGCACATCCAGCACCAAAGCATCCTGGGCATTGGCGGCCAGTTCGAAGGCTTCCGGGCTCAGGGCCTGGGCCCCTCGCTCCATTATGGTGTCAAAACTTTCGTAGCCCGTTTTATTGATCTTCGCATTCTTGGCAAAGTACTGGGGTGGCGGCTGAAGGCCCTCCGTGACTTCCAGTATGAATTCTTCCCGGGCCATATCTGCCCGTAGCGCATAATTCGTCTTCTTCTGATTGCCCAGCGTATCCCAGGTCTCTTTACTCATATTCTTACCACAGGCAGAACCGGCGCCGTGGGCGGGATAGACGATCACATCATCGGGCAGGGGCATGATCTTGTTGCGGAGGCTGTCGTAGAGCCAGCCTGCAAGGTCTTCCTTGGTCAGGCTGCCTTTCTTCTGGGCAAGGTCCGGCCGGCCCACATCACCAATGAACAGGGTGTCGCCTGAGAAAATGGCGTGTTCTTTGCCCTTCTCATCCAGCAGAAGGAAGGTGGTGCTCTCCGGAGTATGCCCGGGAGTATGCAACACCCGAATGGTTATTTCGCCCAATTTGAATTCCTCTCCGTCTCTGGCTTCGTATTTCTCATATTCCGTTTCGGCATTCGGGCCGTAAACAATGCGCGCCCCTGTCTTTTTCGCCAGGTCCAGGTGGCCGGAAACGAAATCGGCATGGAAGTGTGTCTCGAAGATATACTTGATGGTTGCGTTGTTGTCTTTGGCTTTTTTCAGGTAAGGTTCGGTTTCCCTCAGAGGGTCAACAATGGCAGCCTCCCCGTTGCTTTCAATATAATAAGCCCCCTGGGCCAGGCATCCGGTATAGATCTGTTCGATTTTCATAGTAAAGGTGAGGATTTGGTTAGTGTTATCGGTAAATTTTTCCGGCAATAGCCGATCAAATTTATGAAGATTCCTTCATATTTTCAAGTGAATGATTGGCTCCGTATTAATAAGGAGCAGGGATAAAGCCAGAGAAGGGTGTTTTTCATTTTTCAAAATTTGAAGTATTTTACCCCCATGATGAAATTTCGTAAGGCCAAGCTACCGGCAGTCCGCCTTCCCAAGCGGCAACGCAAAACGGGATTGCCGCCCGGCACTCTGATTTTCACCGGGCATAAGAAAGCAGAGCAAACCCTCGTAACCCTGGTGCAATTCAACCCCGAGGGCCAGATCTTCGAACAACATGTAAAAGATGAGCTTCCTGCGCCGGAAGAAGGCGCGCTGGTAAGCTGGTATGACATCCGGGGGCTCCACAATGTAGAGTTGATCCAGGCCATAGGAGAAAAATTCAATATTCACCCGCTGGTCCTGGAAGACGTGCTCGATACCCAGCAGCGCCCGAAATTTGAAGAACATGAAGGAGGTATTTTCCTGACCGTACAGTACCTCTTCTTTGACAAAATAGAATGGGAGATCAAAACCGAACAGGTGGCGATCTTCGCCGGCAATGGATTCGTCATTTCCTTTCAGGAAGACGAAGATGACCTTTTTCCCGCCATCCGCGAACGCATCCAGTCCGGCCGGGGTAAGATCAAGAAAAGAGGCCCCGACTATCTGGCCTACGCTCTTATTGACAACATTGTGGATCATTACTACCTTCTGCTCGACCAGATCGAAGAAGTACTGGACACCCTCGAAGAGGAGATCCTTTCCAACCCCGACAGCAAGAGCAAGCAGAAGATCCACGACCTGAAACTGCAGTCCATCCTTTTGCGAAAAATGGTTTCCCCCCTCCGGGAGGCCATCAGCCGGTTCTCAAGAAGTGACAACCCGATCATTGCCGAGGACACCGGTATATTCATCCGCGACCTGTACGACCATACCATTCAGGTGATGGATACCATCGAGACCTACCGCGATGTGATGAGCGGCCTGTACGACCTGTACCTTTCCGAGATCAGTTTTAAGATGAACAACGTCATCCAGCTACTGACCATCATATCCACCATTTTCATTCCGCTCACCTTCCTGGCGGGCATTTACGGCATGAACTTCAAATACATGCCGGAACTGCAGTGGAGATACGGTTACTTCGGGTTGTGGGGCATTATGCTGCTGCTGTCTGTGGTACTGATCCTGTTATTCAAGCGGAAACATTGGTTGTAGCCCTCCGGCCCCAGGATTATTATAATGCAGAGGCCGCTGCACAAAAGGGGGTATAACAAATTGCACAGTCAGGCTCTGAAAGGCTTAGCAATCCCTTCGCTTTGCTGCGGGTTTACCAATCCACTCCCCAAGCAAAAAGTGCAATTTGTTATACACACCACAAAAGAAAGGGGTGGACAATATCAAAATAATTATGTATTTTTAGGTCGAATTGCCACCAACAAAACCGATAGGTTGTATCGGTATGGCATGAAAGCCAAAAAGCAACTGATCTTTCTTTCTCCTGCCTTCGGCATGAGCCAGAAGGGCCGGCATAACCCTAAATACTGAAATGCCGGCTTTTGCCTCAGCCCACCAGGCACAGCAAATGTGGATGTGTTGTGCAAATCTCAGCCAATACCTCCATCCGCCTGTATCTAAAACACTCTTGGACGGCGCCTTTTCCCGTAAGGGAGCCAGGGTGTTCGCCAGCAAACCATCATTCCCCCTGAAAGAAGGAAGTACAACTGGCCCCGGCCAATGGCTTCCAACTGACGACCGCAGCTTAGCTCCCAAAGAAGAACGGAACAAAAATGAACCGGTATGAATAGCCGGTTATGGTTGCCTGTAAAAGCAAGTGTCATCTGGCAGTTGCTTTCCAGGTTGAAAGTGTAAATTGTAAAACAAACATATTATGAGATTTCTATTGATCAGTACACTACTGGCATGTGCTACGCTCATGCAGGCACAGGACTTTGAAGGGGGCATTTATTTTGGGGGCATCGTTTACAGCGGTGACCTCTCTCCGAAAATCCTCCCCCGTTATACCCGCTTTGTCGAACCGGCAGGAGGGGTTGTTTTCCGCTATCGCGGCAGAGGTGTCCTGGGGCTCCGGGGCAGCCTTACCTACGGCAACCTCAGCGGCGACGATGCCAGAAGCGCTTATCCGGACCGAAAGCTTTCGTTTCAGACCAACCTCCTCGAAGCCGCAGTCGTTGGTGAATGGTACCTCATCCCCGATAATTTCCTGGGGGATTCTCCTCTGATTACTCCCTATCTGTTCGGTGGAGTGGCTGTCTTTCACTTTGACCCGGAAGCCCAGTATGAATCGGGATATTTAGCGCTTCAGCCCATCGGCACGGAAGGACAGGGACTGAAAGACTTTGAACGCCCTTACAGCCGGACGCAGGTCGCAATCCCGGTGGGCGCCGGACTGAGGCTCATTCTGAGCAAACGCGGTTCTCTTAGCCTGGAGCTCAGCGCAAGAAAGTTATTCACGGATTATCTCGATGATGTAACCGGTGTCACCCTGGATTACAACCAGATCTATGAGGAAAAAGGGGAACTGGCCGCCCGGTTGAGCCGCCCGAATATTTCTCCTGAAGAGGCGGAATACATCTCAAACCTCTATCGCCGGGGTGGAGACTGGTTTGACGCTTATTTATCTTTAGGCGTTTCCTATACATACCGGCTGAGCCGTTAAGCCCCTGTGAGTGATGCCATAGATTTTACCCTGCTTCGGGTGGCAGTTTTTCGCCTGCCGGAAAGAAACCAATCCCGTCGCGCATCTACATGGTGTCAGAACATGAGTCATCCCAAATTTCAAAATGATATTCTCTGGGATATTATTTCAGGCCTTCAGCCTGAAATAAAATTCGGGATGACTCATGTTCTTATCTCTGGCGTAAAAAAGCCAAAGCATCGGGAAGGCTTTTCAACGAAGTGCAGGATGAAATTTGCCGCTTGCAGCCAATTGATGGAAATTTGGACAAGCTCTAAATCTCTACCTGCGGCACTACTCTGGCTGGTGTAAGAGCTACGAATGCACTGGTTTACGATTTATTAAAAACCTAAATCAGTCCACCTATTTTCCTAAGAAGTAGTTTTTTTTCCTGCTTCCGCTTTTTCCCATTCTTCCAGTGGAATGAATTTCATAGACAAGGAATTGACGCAATGGCGGGTGTTTTTGGGTGTAAACCGCTCCCCCAGAAAGACATGCCCCAGATGCCCGCCGCAATTGTTGCACAGGATCTCCGTCCGGCGGCCGTCGGCATCGCGCTCCCGGCGCACTGCACCCGGTATCTCATCATCGAAGCTGGGCCATCCGCAGCCGGAATCGAATTTGTCTTCTGAGCGATACAAAGGCGCTTCGCATCGCCGGCAAACATAGACACCGGCCGCCTTATTATTGTAATATTCTCCCGTAAAAGGCCGCTCGGTGCCTTTGTGCTCAATGACGTACTCTTCTTCCTTGCTGAGTCCGTTCCAGTTTTCCTTACTTTTCATGTGAGGCCGTTTTTCCTTCAATACAATTGGAAAGGCAAAAGGTTGGCGGAAACGGCAGGAGGGCACATCACACTATCGCCCCCCGGACGTTTTCCGGGCCACTCTCTGATTTACTGATACACTATTTACTCCTCTTCCACCAACTGCTCTTTCTTCAAAATAGCCAAAGCTGCTTCTGCCTTCTCCGAAGGAGTGTATAAGGCAGATTCCCCAAGCGAAGGAATTGCCGAGTCGCGCTTTTCGACAATGTGGCTCTCGATGCCATTCTGCTTCAGGATGTCTTCAACGATCCTGGCTTTAAATTCTTCGACGGACGAATAGATCTTTACCCAACCTTCTCTCATATTAGTCTTGCGTTTTGGTTTCCTTTTAATAAACAACAAAAATTTCAGCAGTTTATTCGAATGGACAAATGATTTTGGTCATTTTTTGAGCGAATGTGCTCAGAGAATGTAAAATAAGTTTAGATCAGTTCCGATTCTAAAGTTGCAAAACAAATCTTTTCCTTCAAAACGCATCGTTCTTCGAAATGTTGGCCCCCGCCTTTCTCCCGGTTTTCCCCACCCCTACTGGATATTTAGAGTTTGTTCAAAATTCAATCAATGGGCTCCAAACATACTCTCAGTCCTTCCTGCCTGGTGCCGGGCTTATTTTTTGCGTTTATTCAGTTACGGTTACGGAACCGAACTTCCCAAAAGTTTGTAGAAAGGGTTTTATTTTTCACCCGAAACACCCCTAAACGATGAACCCATACCACAACGCCAACCGAACCCGCTGGAACGCTGCTGCCCCAAAATGGAAGGCCATGATTGACCGGAGAGGAACCTGGAAGGACATCCCCAACCGTCCGGAAATGGTATTCGCCCCTCAGGAAATGAAATACTTCGAAAATATCAGCGAAAAGAAAATTGCTGTTCTTGGCAGTGGCGACAATTTGGCCGTACTGGCCTTTGCCGGGATGGGCGCCCGCGTCACCTCAATTGACATCTCGGAAAAGCAACTGGAAAACGCCGGGGAAAGAGCCAGGGCTCTGAACCTGGATATTACCTTTATTCAGGCAGATGTCACGGACCTTTCCGCTTTGCCGGATAATGATTTTGGCCTGGTTTACACCGGCGGGCACGTAGCCGTATGGGTTTCCGCTCTACAACAGTATTACAACGAGGCCGCCCGCATCCTGAAACCTGACGGCCTGTTCATGGTCAATGAATACCATCCCTTCCGCCGAATATGGAAGAAAAATACCGGCCGGTTGGAAGTTGAGGCAGACTACTTTTCCCCTGGCCCTTTTCGCTACGAATACTCCAACGATATTCTGGAACCAAAAGCCGGAGGCTACCCCTGCTATGAGTTCCGCTGGACAGTAAGCAGCCTCATTCAGGCTATGCTGCAGGCAGGCTGCCAGCTGATCGAAGCCGCTGAATTCGGCACTCATGTAGGGGATTGGGAAGGGGCGCCGCTACAGGGGTTGCCCGAGAATTTGCTACTGGTGGGAAGGAAAGAATAAAGTCCGCAATGGAATGCAATTGTTCTTCCTCCGCCTCGAAGTAGGTTGCGTAGTTCAGGAACATCCCCTTGACACAAACGTCGCTATGCCGGATGGTTGCTGCCGGATTGAGGCCGCCGTCAACTTCTTTCTCGTGTTCCAGGATCAAACCCACCGGTTCCCTGATGAGAGGATTGCCATTTCAGGAAGTTAAAATCCTGACTGAGGGCCACAACTTGCCCTTTCTCCCATTGTTTGTATTTATATAACTTCTCCCAAAATAAATGAAAATGGCCAACCTACTCACAGACCAACCCACCCAGGCCACGGCCTTGCTTCCTACCCTTTTCCAACCCAAAAGTATCGCCATCATCGGCGCATCGCGGGATGAAAGCAGCGTGAGCTTCGGGGTGCTTAAAAACCTCCTGCTGGGCAACTTCAAGGGGAGGCTTTACCCGGTCAACCCCCGAGCGGACAGCATTCTGGGCCTGAAGGCCTATGGTTCTGTCCTCGATATTGAAGACGAAGTCCAGCTTGCCCTTATCGCCGTCCCCCGGGAAATTGTTCCGCAGATACTGGAAGAGTGCGGAGAAAAAAACATTGAAGCTGCCGTCATCATCACTGCCGGTTTCAGAGAAATCGGAAAAAAAGGCAGAGAACTGGAAGAAGAGGTCATCCGGATCGCCAGGAGGCACGGCATCACTTTCCTGGGCCCCAACTGCCTGGGTATCATCAACGCCGCTCCGGAAGTACAGATGAATGCCACCTTCGCCCGCCGCGAGGCCGGGCGGGGCAACGTTTCTTTCCTCTCACAGAGTGGGGCGGTCGGCGTTTACGGCCTGGAATACGCTGCCGAAAATGGCATCGGTTTTTCGAAATTCGTTTCCCTGGGCAACAAGGCCATGCTCAATGAGAATCACATCCTGGAACTGCTTGCCGGGGACGACGCCACCAAGGTGGTTCTGGCCTACCTGGAAAACCTCGCTTCCCCAAGGGCCTTCATCGATGCGGCCGCCCGCATCACCAGGGGGGAGAAAGCAAAACCCATACTGGTAATCAAATCCGGCAGAAGCGAAAGCGGCAAGAGGGCCGTGGCTTCTCATACCGGAGCGCTCTCCCAGCGCGACGATGTGCTCAGCTTTCTGTTCCGCCAGGGCGGCGCCATCCGGGTCGGGAGCATCGAGGAGTTGTTCAGCCAGGCGCTCTGCCTGTCTGAGCAGCCGATCCCCTCCGGAAGCCGCATGGTGATCCTGACAAATGCCGGCGGCCCGGCCATCATGGCTGCTGATGAAGCGGAACGACGGGGAGCGCAGATCCCAGAATTATCCGAGGGTTTGAAGAACAAGCTGAAAGAAAAACTGCCCGAAACGGTCAGTGTCCGAAACCCGGTCGATCTCGTTGGCGATGCCGGCACCGGCCGTTATGAGCACGCCTTAAAAAACATTATCGACTCCGGAGAAGCCGATGTCCTCCTGGTCATTTGCACCCCTCAAATGATGACCGACATGGAAGAGATTGCCAGTATGGTGGCCCGTTTTGCCGATACGGCCCGCGAAAAGGGCATCACCCTGGCCACTTCCTTCGCAACTTTTGAAGAAGGGGTGATGGAAAAAATGACCCGCATACTCCGCACGAAAAAGATCCCGAACTATCCCTTCGTCGAGAATGCCGTGCAGGCCTGCACCACCGCTATCCGCTTCACCCGCCTGAGCCAGCGGGCCCGGAGCGAACCGGTTACTTTTGAGGTAGATAAAAGAACAGTGGAGGACGAAATCCGTAATGCCCGGGATTCCTTCCTCAAAGGCCCCGAGAGTTACCGCATACTTGAAGCTTATGGTTTTGAAACGGCGCGGCACCGCTTTGCCCGGAGTAAAGAGGAGGCCCTGGAAGCCGGCAGATCGATCGGTTATCCTCTGGCTGCCAGCGTAGTTTCTCCCGACGTCATCCACAAGTCCGATACCGGAGGGGTGATCCTCGACATTGATGATGAAAGGGAACTTGCCAGAGCTTATGACAGGATTCTTTCCATCGTCCCTGAAAGGGTTCCGGGCGCACGAATTGAAGGGGTATTCATCCAGGAACTGGTAACTGAAGGCGCCGAGCTGATCTTCGGTGCGCAACACAATGAACAGTTGGGGCACCTGCTGATGTTCGGCCTGGGGGGAAAATACGTGGAGGTGCTGAAAGACGTCTCATTCCGCCTGGCCCCGATTTCCCGCGAGGATGCAGCAGAAATGATCAGAGAAGTGAAAGTTTTCGAAATGCTGAAAGGTTTCCGCGATATTCCCGCCGCCGATATGGAAGCTGTCATTGAGGGGCTGCTCCGCCTGTCTCAACTGGTGACTGACTTTCCGGAGATCAGGGAAATTGACCTCAACCCCGTTTTTGCCGGCAGGCACGGCATAAAAGTAGTTGACGCCCGCATTTTGCTGTAGAGGCCGGCAGGCCTGGCGCCCTGGTGCGAAGGTTGGAGAATTGATCACCCCCCCTCAATCCGGTTTTGTACAGCGCCCGGTAAGATCGGCCTTATTCCATGTCGCTTTTCAACTCCTCCTGCCGCAACTGATACTCCTCATCGGACAGCTCGCCGGCCTGCCACCGGGCATGCAGGCGGTTGAGTTGTTCCAGAAGGCCAGGCTCACCGGTTTCCGTTTCCTCCAGCCAACCGGGGCCCGGAGGCGGCAGTTCTTTGGGCGAAAGGCGATAACCGTTTTTAGCAAATGCTTCAAACCCAGGCTGAACCCTCAAATAGGCGAGGTCGCCATTAGCCATGATCCTCCCGGGGTTGCTGAGGCCAAAAGCTACGGCAATATCCAGGTGTGACAACGCCTTTTCCGCCTCCTCATTGACCGAATAACAACAGGCCAGCAGGAAGTGGGCCTCCGGGTCGTCGTATTTGATCTCGATGGCTTTCTGCAGATGGGCTATAGCTCCTTCGTAATCGTAGTTGCGGTAATCCGCCAGAGCATCCTCCCGGTATCGGTTGTACTGTTTCTGAAGAATTTGCTTGGGGTGTGAGGCTTCCGCCTGCTGTTTCCGGGCGGCAGCCTGTTCTTTTTCTATAACCTGCCTGTTGTATTTCTCGTCGAAAGTAGCCCGGGGCATTGAAAGGAAGGCGATAAAGTCAATAAACCCGATGATGGCCGGGATGCCCAGTAGCGGCGCCAGCCGGGGGATGAAAAAAGCAGCCAGGAAGAAAAACGCCAGGTGGAGAATGCCCAGGTTCCGTTGCTCGAGATAAAAGCGGTGAGCGCCGAAAATACCGAAGAGCAGAGCGAGGATGGCCGCTACCCATCTTTTCTTTCTGCCCTTTTTTCTGGCCTGGGGCGGAAGTTGCTGTTGCTCCGCCACCTGCCGCCACCCGTCTTCCGGCACCGTAAGGCCTGCATTGGCAACCGCATAGACGGGAATGTCCTCCGCTATGTTTTTCAGCTGAAAAGCTCCCATAGGCCTGGCTTTCAGGCGGTGGTGGTTTTTAATGTCATCGTGGGTTTTCCCGGAAATGAATACCCCTCCCGGTACGCATAGCGATTCGATCCGGGAGGCGACATTCACGCCGTCACCATATACCTCCTCATTGTCAAAGGTGATGTCTCCGGTATGTATGCCGATCCGGATGGGCACCTGCGGGTCTTTCTTCAGCGCCTGCTGCAATGCCACACCGCATTCAACAGCCGAAACAGCGCTGGGAAAAATGCTGAGGGTGCCATCTCCGTAGTACTGTAATATCTCTCCTCCGAACTGTTCGTGCAGGCGCTGGAACACTTCTCTGTGCCGCCCCCGCATTCGGTTGGCCAGTTCTTCATTCTTCTGCATCATGGAAGAATAACCGACGATATCGGTAAACATGATGGCCGCCAGCCGGCGTTCTTTGGTCTTCATCTGAATTGAATGGTTTAAGGCTTAAAAAAATATGGCAACCGGGACATAAGGCGCGCTCTTTCCGCTTCTGAGAAAGCCGAAAAAACGCCCGCCTTATGTTTATCAACAAAATAGCGGCCGGATTTTTTCAGTTGAAACCAACTTTTTTGGCACGCGGCGAGGTTTTAAGCCATACAGAATGTTTCCTTATTGAAAGGGGCTATGCTTCCAGGCCTCAAATTGCTTATATTTGTATAAAACCACAGCAATGGCCAAAAGCAGTGCACAGACGAAGAAGATCCCCGAATCCCTAATCTACGAAATGGATGCCGGGCGGCCTATTTATTATCGTGGATATCAGGAAGTGCTCAATAATAATAAAACGGCGGAAGAAATTATGGGTAGCAGTGTACTCCAGGCTTTACTCATTGAACTGATCAAAGACCTGTTAAAGCACTTTTTAGGCAAAGAATATGTAGTGCTGGCCAGCGAACTGGGCATACAATTCGCTAAGAGATCCTGGCGAAACGTTGATGTGGCTGTTTTCCGGAAAAAAACGCTTCTACGCAAAGGAATAAAAGACAAATACTCAGATATTCCTCCTCTACTGGTTGTTGAAATCGATACAAAAGCTGCTTTGGAAGACTTCACTCATCCCGAACAGTATTATCACATCAAAACGGGCCAGTTACTGGATTTTGGCGTCGGCCAGGTGCTCTGGATATTCACGGCCTCTGAAAAATTTATGATCGCCGAAAAGGGAAAGCGCTGGGAGATCGGGGATTGGAAAGAGGATTTCACCCTTCAGCTCGGCGTGCAGGCCAACATTCGGCGGTTGCTGGATGAATTTTTAGAAGAATAACCTGCTCACAACACCTCCTCGAATGCATCCACCAGTTTTTCCAGGTCCTCTTCATCGTTGAATAAATGACAGGAGATGCGCACCGCGCTGCCCCTCAGTGAAACATAAACCTTCTTTTTCTGAAAAGCAGCCTTCAGTTTTTCAAGGCCCGTCCCTTCCGGCAGGCGCACGCCCACCAGATGGTGAACCCGTTCGGCTTCGGGCGCCAACCGGCAGCCCAGCTCAACCAGCCGGCCCAGAGGCTCCCGCATGAGTTCCCGGCAATAAGCCTGAATATTGGGCACGCCCCATTCCAGTAGCTGTTCCAGTGCGCGAAGCTGCATCGGCGCCAATATGAAATTGCTCTGCTCGCCCATGGAATAACGGCCCGCCTGCGGCAGGTACTCCGGCTGATAATTCACCAGGCTTTTGAAATCCTGGCTGCCCTGGCGGTTGATCCAGTTCTCCTCAATAGGGGTTCCGCCGTCAAATGCCGGCCCGAAGTAGGCCAGCCCCAGGCTGTAAGGCCCCATCAGCCATTTATAACCCGGACAAATGAGCGCATCCGGGCGGATATCCCGAACATCGCAGGGCAGAGCGCCTACCGACTGGGAGCCGTCCACCACCAGCCAGGCGCCGGCCTCACCGGCCTTTTCCCGGATCGCCTTCAGGCCGAAAAGCGTTCCGTCCGCCCAGTGAATATTACCCAGTGTTACCAAAGCCGTGCGCTCATCTATAGCTTCCATTATCCGCTCGTTCCACAATGGGCCTCGTTGCCCTTCCGCCGGAGCCGGCACAAAGTGCAACTCGGCCCCTTTTTCTTCCGCCAGCCGCTGCCAGATATAGACATTGCTGGGGAACTGTTCTTCGGCCAGCACGATTTTATCTCCCCGACGAAGTTTCAGGTTGCAGGCGACGGTGGCCAGCCCGTAGGAAGCGGAAGGAATGACCGCGATGCGGCCGGGCTCTCCGGCGTTGATCAGTCGGGCAAAGGCCATTTTCAACTGCAGCACCGTATCGAAAAAATGAGAAGCTTCTATTTCATGCGGCCGGCTCTTCCTCCGCACCCCCTCGAAACCGGCCAACTCTACGCTTTTGAGCAGGGGCGACATGTAGGCGCAGTTGAGGTAGGCGATCTCATCTGGCAGAGAGAAAAGAGATTTCTGGCAACGGAGCATAGCGTGTAGGGTTAGAGTTGGTTTACTCTAATGTCGTCAGGACCAAAACTCAAAGATACCGGCCTTCGGCAACCTACTACCAGAATAAAAAGTAGAGCGTAACCAGGATCAGGCATATTATGGCTGCACTGATGTTGAAAGTACGGCCGGTGGCAAACAATTCCCTGGTCAGGGTAATCCCCTTTTCGTGATCCGCGCCTTTATTTTCCAGGTAACTGATCAGGACGATAATGAGCATGGTGGCTATCCAGGTCCAGAACATCTGGTTCATAAAGGGCAGCTCCAGGAATATGGCGCTATCTGACCAGCCGTTGGGCGCCACCTTGAAGTAAAGGGCGATCAGAATGGAAGACAGCACTCCCCAGACGGCCGCAGTATTGGTGGTTTTCTTATAAAAAAGGCCGAGCATGAAAACAGCCAGGATACCCGGGCTGACGATGCCGGTATATTCCTGAATGTACTGGAAAACCTGGCCCAGGTTCTTCAGTTGGGGCGCCAGGAGCACCGCTACCAGCAGAGCAACTCCGGCAGAAAGCCTACCAACACTTACCAGCTTACCTTCGGTAGCCTGCCGGTTGAAATAGGGCTTGTAAATATCCATGGTGAAAATGGTGGCCGTAGAATTGAGCATGGAAGCCAGCGACGAAACAATTGCCGCTGACAGGGCCGCCAGCACCAGCCCCTTCAGCCCCGTAGGAATGAAACTGCTGATCAGCCAGGGGGCGGCATTGTCGTTGATGATGTTGCCTTTGGGCCCTATGAAAGAAGGGTCAGCAGATTGTGCAGTTACTAAACCGTCCGGCCCGGAATTGAGGACAAAGGCCACGATGCCTGGTATTACTACGATCAAAGGGATCAGCAGTTTCAGAAAGGCCGCAAAGGCAATGCCTCGTTGCGATTCCCGCAGCGATTTTGCAGCCAGCGTCCGCTGGATGATGTACTGGTTGAACCCCCAATAATACAAATTGGCCACCCACAGGCCGCCGATGAGAACGGCAAGCCCGGGAAGGTCCCACCAGGCATCCTTTCCGTTGGGCGTAATGATCTCTCCCTTTTCCAGGATCATGGAAAACTTCTCGGGCGCATGTTCATAAATGGCCTTGAAACCACCGATCAGGCTGCCGTCCGGAGAGACATGAGACAGGGCTATAAAAGAGGTGATCAACCCACCTGCGATCAACAACACGACCTGTATGACGTCCGTCCAGGCCACTGCCGCCAGCCCTCCCCACAGGGAATAAAGTGCGGCGAATAACGCCAACCCGATGATGCAGGGCAACAGGATGGAACCGGTGCCACTGCCCATAATGGTGTCGAGGGCTGTAGCGCCCAGGTACAACACCGAGGTGAGGTTGACAAAAACGTATAAGGAAATCCAGAAAATCGCCAGTATGGTCTTCAGCCTTTCGCTGTAGCGTTTTTCAATGAACTCCGGAATGGTGTATAACTTTTTTTCCAGGAAAATGGGCAGGAAAAACTTACCCACAATGATGAGCGTAATGGCCGCCATCCATTCATAGGAAGCGATGGCCAGCCCGATCGCAAAACCAGAGCCCGACATCCCGATGAACTGCTCGGCCGAAATGTTGGCCGCGATCAGGGAAGCGCCGATCGCCCACCAGGGCAAAGACTTGCCCGCCAGAAAATAATCCTCTGATGTTTTTTCTCCTTTCCGGGTAACCCAGAAGGCAATTCCGATGATGATCAGCCCGTAGGCAATAAAGATCAGATAATCAATCGTTGCAAATTTCATGTCCTGCCAAGTTGGTTTTTATTTTATTCCTGAACCGTAAGGTAAAGAAAAACCGGTTTATTAACGATTTCCGGCCGTTCTTATTCGGTTAATTCCCTCTAAAAAAAGAACGCTCCGGTAATGTTGACCCGGTTGGCCCTGCCGTCTCCAACGAACACACTGGCGTTGACCACGAACATGTCAAACGGGCTGAACCACAGGCCGCCGCCGACGGCATAGTGCCAGGTATCGGATTCTTCCCCCTTCAGCCATACCCTGCCGTAGTCAAAGCCTCCGGTTATGCCCAGGGAGAAAGGGAGCGTGGCGTTATCCGAACTGAGGAGCCTCCACCGAAGGTCGGTATTCTGATAAAATGCGGTGGTGCCGATGAACCGGTTGCGGCGAAATCCCCGGAAGTTGGCATCAGGCCCCGGCCCGCTGAGCATGGCCCCCTGATAGAATTCGTATTCATCCGAAAACCGGTGCTGTACGCCTATCCGGGTGGCAAAGACCAGATTGCGCGCCCGGTCCAGGTTCTGGTAGGCGGAAAAAGAGGCATTCAGGAAGTAATAGCTCTTGTCCAGGCCCTTAAACTGGTGTTTGTAGCCCGCATCCAGATACAAGCCTACCCCCCGGGCGGGCAAGGCGATGTTGTCGAGGTTCCGATAGTCCAAAACCATTTGAACTCCGATAAATTTCTGCCCTTCGAAAAAGTTCTCATCGAACTCATCTGCGATCTCATCGATATAGCGGCCCTCGGTCCGCTCCACCCGGATCGCCTCGTAAGTGGGGCCGATTGAAAAGTGCGACTGGCTGTTCAGTCGCCGCATCAGGGCCGGGGAAATTCGGTACAGGCGCTGGCGCACGCGGTTGTAATCAAGCGTGAGGCTGTCGATCCCGGCTTCCAGGTTTTTCGTGTCGTTCCCCAGTCCGTAGTAGTTGATCGAATACAGGGCGGTCTGCACCATTCCTTTCAGTGAGAACTCCCACTTGCCAAAAAGATCGACGAACTCACTGGAGTAATCCAGGGCGGCGCCCCCGGTGGCCAGTGCATAACTGAACTTCAGGTTGTGCTGAGAAGCATAAGGCGATCTTTTGAACCCATAAGCTGTATATTGGCCGAACAGGCCCAACAGCGGCCCGTCGTCGGGGTTGAAACCGGCGGAGGGCAGAATGCTGGTATAGTTAAAGTTGTGGTCGATACTGCGCCGGTTGTAAGTATTGAACTTCGGGTCTTTTTTGTAGCGCACCACAGACTCTTCCCCAATATCCACCTCGTTGTCTTCCATCTTTGTATCGTAATAGATCAGCCTCCTGCCTCCATGCTCAATGGAAGATTTGTCAACAAAGGTATCCTCCCCAAGGCCGCCGATGATCCGGATCAGGATCGCCTTTTCCGCCGTGCCGGTAACCTCGAAAATGTCGTCATCGTCCAGCCCATAGATCAGGATCTGTCTGGTTTCGTCATAATCGAAGGTGCGGCCGTAAAAGAGGGCCTCTTTCTCTCCTTCATCATTGGTGTCATACACCCGTATGCGGGTTTGCCCTCCGGGCAGCCGTTCGATGGTAAAAAGGTCCTTTTCGGAAGTCCCCACTACTTCTACTTCCCTGGAAATGTATTGATAATACTTTCGGGCCATATCCATGAGGTTGTCCCGGCGGGCTTTGAGTTTGGTAGCCACTTCCTCGCCGTTGAGGGCATAAATGGCAGGGGGCCAGCTCTCCCTGAACGCCGCATCGATCTTTTCATCACTTACGGCATTCTGAATGCGGCGAACCTCCTCCTCCCAAACGCTCCAGTCGGCCCCGGAAAGGAAGCTGCGGTCGAAGTGGCGGGCATTATAGACCATCCACTGCACTTTTTTCGTCTTGTCTTTGAAGACCATGAGCTTTTTGACATCGGGAGCCGTACCGCGGGCAAGGCCCAGCAGCAAGCCGTCGTACTTGCAGAAAGCCTGATCCCGGTCGCGGGGAATGGGGCGGTAGTATTCGTACTTTCCCTCGTCGGCTTCCGCCCACCGCCACTGGTCATCGTGGCGGTCCCAGTCACCGATCAGGACGTCGAAGAGGCGGGAGCGCACCACCCAGCGGTAATCGACGAGCCGGTCGTGTTCGCCCAGTACTTCCTTCAGCATATCCGAAGTGGAAAGGATCTCCGGAGAGTTGCCGAACTGAGGCGTATCGGTCCAGACGTCGTCATCGGGGCGTTCTTCGAGCAGATACAGCTTATTGGCAAACTCATCATTGTAAATCCCCAGCTCCTCCTGGGCGGGGAGGTAAATCAGCCGGGGGCTGGTATAATAAATGCCCACGTCATCGGCCAGCCTGGCGGCGGGAATAGCGGACAGCGGATGGGAAGCACTGAAATTGTCCTTCAGTACTTCTGTAATGAAGGATTCGTTGAAGGGGTAGCCCAAAGTCCGGGAAGGGTCTTTGTCAATGGACCGGACGACATACTGCTTGCCGTCTTCCGTTTCGAGCCGCAGGGAGTTGGTCTGATACCCTCCCCCTCTTTTCACCGGCTTCACTCCTCCTTTGAACTCGCTGAGTTTAAGCGTTGGCACATCTACCACCGCATTATAGGCATCCCGGTAATGTTTTCCCCAGAAAAGGCTCCACAGCCACCCTTTCTTAAAATTGTCCTGGCTAATGGGCATTTCCACAGTGTCCGGGATGGGAGGAAAGTCCGTTCGGACTTCTTCGACGATGTCGGGCAAAGGCCCTTTTACCCGTTTTCGGTACAGCAGGCGCCCGGCGCGGTTGCTCTCATCCGGCGCCCAGTACTGAATCCACGCGGAACCGTCCTCGTAAAAATCCAGCTGGGCAAAACCGCGGTGGCCGTAGGCAAATTCCGTTCCTTTTCCCAGGCGGGAAGGGCTTTCTTTACTGCCGGCTCCGCTGACGATAAAAAACTGATCATCCTGCTCGATGTACTGCAGGTTGTGCTCATGGCCCGAAGCAATGAAAAAGTTTCCGTTCTTCCGGGCGGCGTTGATCACGATGCTGGCCAGTTCCCGGTATTTAGGGTGGCTGGCATCCTGAGGATGGCCCACAGTTCCCCGCAAAAACTGAATGGCGGACCCCAAAACCGGCAGGGGTATCCAGAGGTTTTCATTGACGTCGGTAAGAGGAAAGATATGCTGCTTGACGGTGAAGTCCCCTCCGTGCGGGCCGTTGGTATAGGGAGGGTGGTGTATGGCAATAATTATGTTTTTGCTGCGGTTCCCTTTGATGGCCTCCTCGACGTATTCCCGGAAAACGTCACGGCTCTTAACTTCACATCCATCGTTGATCTCACTGTGGCCATCCCAGTTCTCGAGGTACCACTGGGAATCGATCAGCACCAGCACGAGGTTATCCGTAAGGTCCACCTCTTCGGGATCTCCGCAGCCGGGTTCCGGCAGCAATACGTCCTCCCTGTCCAGGTATTTTTCAATAAATTTCTTTTCCCTGTCCAACCCGTCGAGCCCGTATTCGTACCAGTCGTGGTTGCCGGCGACGAAGAACACCTTTCCTTCGTATCCTTTCAGGATATCCAGCTGGGCCATCAGGCGCGCCTCGTCGGCCTCACGGCCGGGCCCGTCTTTAGGGTCCAGTCCGTCGGGATAGATGTTGTCGCCCAGGTAAACCACCGTACTGTTCTTACCGGCCAGCTGCAGTTTTTTCCCCAGGAGGGTAAGTGCAGGTGAAGGAGCTCCGTCAACCAATTCTCCGGCGTCTCCCACCAGAAAAACGGAATGCTCGATGCCCAGTTCCGGGTCCGGCGCTTCATTTTCCCAACCCTGAACGTCCCGGGAATAATGGAGTTTGTAATCGGCGCAGGAATGAAACAGTAAAATGCCTATGATCAGTAGGGATGCTTTAAT
>JACJYA010000022.1 GCA_020636315.1 Lewinellaceae bacterium | reverse complement strand
AACAGATCCGTATGCCATCAGTACTACCGGGGAATTACCGTGTGTGCAGTATTCTAAAAATGAATTCATTGTCAGCAATGCCAAAATATTTTCGGCGGCGCCGGAGTTCACCGCGCCCGCATTCTATCTGAGGCAGAACGAGCCGAATCCATTTAGTAAATCCACCACTATTCGTTATTCGATCCCCGAGGCGGCTTCTGTACAGCTGACTATATACGATGCGCTGGGAAGAGAAGTGGAAAAACTGGTGGATGAACGGCAAACCGCCGGCATTTATGAACGGGATTGGAACCCCGCCGGACTGCCCCCGGGTGTTTATGTTTGCCGCCTGCAGGCGGGCAACCGGATCGCCGTCAGGACGATGATACGGGGGAGCCATTGAAAACTGCACCAATTTTACGTTCATATTACACCCGGCACACTTTTTGACAAAAATCCCCTCAACCACCTGACCATTATCATTGTTGAACACCCGATATTTTGTCGTAAATTTGGGGGGCTTTATTAAAAGCCGTCTGCTGACCAAATAAAACGGAACTCAACAATGAATAAGACTGCACCATTCGATCGTTTTGTCAATCGCCATATCGGGATCAGTGAACAGGAGCTGCCGGAGATGCTGGAGGCTATCGGCGCCAAATCGCTGGGCCAGCTCATCGACGAGACGGTCCCTCCCGCCATCCGGATAAATAAGGAACTCAAGCTCCCGGAAGCCATCACAGAATACGAGTTGCTGGAAGACCTTCGCAAGACAGGCGCCATGAACAAAATGTACAAATCGTACATCGGTATGGGCTATAACGGCACCATTACCCCTTCTGTGATACTTCGCAATGTATTCCAGAACCCGGGCTGGTACACCCAATATACTCCCTACCAGGCCGAGATCTCCCAGGGGCGCCTGGAGGCCCTGCTCAATTTCCAGACCATGGTGAGCGACTTCACCGGCCTGCCCATTGCCAATGCCTCCCTGCTGGATGAAGGCACGGCGGCAGCGGAGGCCATGGCCATGTTTCATGGCATCAGGAACAAGCGGAACAAAGGCCAGGCCATAAACGAATTTCTCGTTTCCGATAAAGTGCTTCCCCAGACGATCGATGTGCTCCTTACCCGCGCCCGGCCGCTCGACATTGAAGTCATTGTCGGCGATTGGCGTGAATTCGAATTCACCAATAAAACTTTCGGCATCCTGCTCCAGTACCCCGGCAAAGACGGCTCTGTTGAGGACTACCGCCCACTGGTGGAAAAAGCTCGTGCGCAGGAGGTTTATGTTACCGTTGCCGCCGACCTGCTGAGCCTCGCCCTCCTGACGCCTCCGGGCGAATGGGGCGCCGACGCCGTGGTCGGCAACAGCCAGCGCTTCGGCATCCCCATGGGCTACGGCGGCCCCCACGCCGCCTACTTCGCCACCCGGGAGGACCACAAGCGGCAGATCCCCGGCCGCATCATCGGCGTTTCCGTGGATGCGCATGGTAAAAAGGCCTACCGCATGGCCCTTCAGACCCGTGAACAACACATCCGCCGCGAAAAGGCCACTTCCAACATCTGCACCGCTCAGGCCCTCCTGGCCGTTATGGCAAGCATGTATGCAGTCTATCACGGGCCTAAAGGCATTCGGGCCATCGCCGAGCGTACCCACATCCTGGCGCAGCTCCTGGGCCATCACCTGAAGTCTATGGGCTACAACCAGGTAAATCAGCACTTCTTCGATACGCTGCGCCTGGAAATGGACGGTATGATGGTGGAAGAAATACGGCGCATTGCCCTGGCTCACGAGACGAATTTCTACTATGAGGATAACGCCGTACAGATCAGCCTGGACGAAACCGTTGGAATGGATGCCTTAAAGGCCATCCTGGCTGTTTTTGCCGAGGCCAAAGGGGCGAGCTTTTCCCTCAATGGCGCCGAACCGGCAGGCTACCAGGTGCCGGAGAGCCTCCAGCGGCAGACGCCTTACCTGGAGCATGCCGTCTTCAACAGCTTCCACACTGAAACCAATATGATGCGCTACCTCAAGCAACTGGAGAACAAGGACCTCTCCCTGGTCCACTCCATGATACCGCTGGGCAGCTGCACCATGAAGCTCAACGCCGCTACCGAGCTGATGCCGGTCAGCTGGGCAGCCTTCGCCAATCTGCACCCCTTTGTGCCAAAGGATCAGGCGCTGGGCTACTACAAGATATTCGAAGAACTGGAAGAGTGGTTGTCTGAAGTCACCGGCTTTGCTGCCTGCTCTCTGCAGCCCAACTCGGGCGCCCAGGGAGAATTTACCGGGCTGATGGTGATTCGGGCCTATCATGAAGCACGGGGGGAAAGCCACCGCAACGTTGCACTCATACCCGAATCCGCCCATGGCACCAACCCGGCCAGCGCCGTTATGGCAGGCATGCAGGTGGTCGTTGTCAAATGCGATGAGCAAGGCGACATCGATGTGGATGACCTGCGCGAAAAGGCTGAAACTCATAAGGACAAACTGGCTGCTCTGATGGTGACTTACCCCTCCACGCATGGGGTATTCGAATCCAGGATCAGAGAAGTGTGCGATATCATCCACCAGAACGGTGGCAAGGTGTATATGGACGGCGCCAACATGAACGCCCAGGTGGGGCTGACCAGCCCGGGCCTTATCGACGCCGACGTCTGCCACCTCAACCTGCATAAAACCTTCGCCATTCCGCACGGTGGCGGAGGCCCTGGTATGGGCCCCATCTGTGTCAACGAAAGCCTCAGGCCCTTCCTGCCCAGACACCCGCTGGTGGAAACGGGAGGCAAGCAGGGCATTCCGGCGGTATCGGCAGCACCTTTCGGCAGCGCCAGCATCCTGCTGATCTCCTATGCCTACATCAAAATGCTGGGCAAACAAGGGCTGACGGATGCTTCAAAGTACGCCATTCTCAACGCCAATTATATCCGGGCCCGCCTGGAGAAGGACTACGACGTCCTCTTCGGCGGCAAGCACGGGCACTCCGCCCACGAACTCATTATCGACCTGCGGCCTTTCAAGGAGCTGGCATCGGCCGAAGATGTGGCCAAGCGGCTCATCGATTATGGCTTCCACGCTCCTACCCTCTCTTTCCCCGTCCCCGGAACCGTAATGGTGGAACCGACCGAGAGCGAAAGCAAGGACGAACTCGACCGCTTCTGCGACGCCATGCTGGCCATCCGCAGGGAACTGGACGAGATCGCCCGCGGTGAGGTGGACGCGGAGAACAGCCCGCTGCACAACGCCCCCCACCCCATTGATATCGTCACCGCCGACAACTGGCCTTACCCCTACTCGCGGGAAAAAGCTGCTTATCCACTGCCCTATCTGCGGCATGAGCATAAGTTCTGGATCGGCGTCGGGCGCATCGACAACGCCTACGGCGACCGCAACCTGGTGTGCACCTGCCCGCCGATGGAGGCGTACGAGATGGAGGCGTAGGAAAAACATGAGTCATGCGAATTTTGAACAGCCTAGAGCAATTCAAAATTCGGGGTGACTCATGTTTTTTGTTGTTGGTTATTAACCTGTCCTCAATCCTCCACAAACACCGGCGCCTGCTGGTACTGATAGGTTGTATCCGTCAGGATTTTCATTTCTTTCGTTTTCCAGTTCATCAGGCCGATGTGGAACTGGGTTTGCCCCTTGTCGAACAGTTCGATGGCCAGCCAGTTGCCATCCGGGCTCCAGTCGTGCCAGCCTTCGTTCCGGGGGTTATTGGTGAGCTTCCAGTGTTTTTTGCCGTCTGGAGTGACGGCATATAGGCTGTACTTGCCGGCCTGCTCGCTTTGGTAGCTGATGAAATGCTCCGTAGGGTGCTCCCGTGGCGGGCCGGCGTGGTAGCCAAACTTTCCGGCGGTGGTGTCGCCTTCGGGGTAGCGAGTAAGTTGCCGCCTGCCCGTTCCGTCGGTGTTGATGATGTAGAGTTCTTCATTAAAACCCTCCACCAGCTTGGATTTTGTGAGCCCTCCACGGAATACTACCTTTTTGCCGCCTTCGACAAACAAGGGGTCGCCCGAATAAGGCAGGCCGGTATAAACTTTGTCCAGTAATTCGCCCTTTAAATTGATGATATAAAAAGCCGAGTCCGCCGAACGGTGAGGTGTAACGATCAGCTCCGTCCCCTTTTTGCGGCTGCTCATCCAACTGTCCGCCAGGCAGCTATCGGATATCTTCCGGACGTTTTCTCCGTCGATATCCATCTCGTACAACCCGTAACAACAACGCCTGCAGGTATCCCGGTCAGAAATGAACAGGATCTTGTTCCGGTAGGCGTAGTATGTCCATTCCAGAGCTGGATGGTGGGTAACGTTTTTTCTGTCGCTGCCGTCCAGATTCATGGTGAGCACCTCGTAATCATCCGTTTCAGGGTTGGCCAGTACGTTGTAGGCGATGCGGTACTGCGGGTTCCGGGTTTTGTCCTGGTTTTGGAGCCGGCTGCCGCAGGAGTTAAGAATGGATACCGATAGAACAAAAAGCAATATTCTTACCAACATATTTCTAGTGTTTATTCATCAATGCGAATTCACCTCCATATCCCCAGGATGAAACCAATGGCCGTGAAGTAGATCACGATATAGGCGCCGTTAATGAAAATATACCTCCAGCTTTTCTGCTCAAAAAGAGCAATAGAGGTAAAAATGGCCGCCGCCCACCCGAACCCGGCAAGAAAGCCGGCAGCAGTTCCCCATTGCCAGTCCGTGCCGGCATCGCCCAGAAAGAAGGCCAGGTTGTAGGACATCAGGTAAGCCAGCAAAAAGCTGATGCCGTATATTTTCAGAGGACTGGCTTTTTGAATATCCTCGTCCGTCAGGCCATTCTCCTCTTTCCATGCCCGGTAAAACAAAGCCGGCGAGTACCATAACGCCCCCAGGAGCATGTTGAAGACGGCGCAGGCCAGCACAGCCCAGTGGTTGATCATCATATTTTCCATTATTTTTTCACAAAGATGGGAAAGGTTAGCCGAGTTGGATTGTAAAAAATTTACCTCATCAAAGTTTAACAGGAGGGGCAGCACCGGCGCCTTTACTTAAACCTTTCCACTTTTCCACCTTTACACTTTTCCCCCCCTCCTCCTCTACCCCACCGGCACGTAGTTCAATACGCCATTCTTCCGCTTCAGGTATTCTTCCGGTGTAAACCCCGAGAACCTTTTAAAATCCCGGATGAAGTGAGCCTGGTCGTAGTAGCCGCAGTCAAGGGCGAGGTGGCTCCACTCGATGCTGCCCCGTTGCTCGATCTCGGCGATGGCGTTTTGGAAGCGAATGATGCGCAGAAAGGCCTTGGGAGGCAAACCGACGTGCTCTTTAAAAAGCTGAATGAGGTGCTTTTGGGAATAGCCCACCTTTTGGGAGAGTTTTTCCAGGGACAACTGCCGGGGGTGAAGCAGTATCTGCCCCACAGCGTATTGGACAAAAGGGTTGGGCAACAGCTTGTTACCGGCCATGGACAGCAGATGTCTTTCGGCGGCCGCCATTTTTGCTTTCGGGCTTTCTGCCTCCAGCAAAGCTTCCCTCAGCAGAAGAATGGGCCGGCCAAAAGCCCGATCACCTTCTATCACCTGTTCCGTCAATTCGGTAAGCGGCATTCCCACAATGCCCCGTGCAGCCCCCTTTTTGAAAGTGATTACGAACATTTCCGCGTCCTGCCCGGCATGGATGGAGATGAACTCCTTCCGAAGGCCGGATATCCAGGCTTTGCTGAAAGACTGTTGCACTGCCAGCGTCTCGTTGTGATAGACGTTCTTGGGAAAGTCCGTCAGGTCGATGACCAATTCTACGTTGCCGTCGGGGAGAAAGCGGTCGATGCAGTGCCCGGGCTGGTAACCTTTGTAATAGGTGAACAGGGACACCAGGTTGCACAGGGGAGGTGGCGGCGTGTAGAATTTCAGGGTCATTTTTCAATTGGTTTATTTTCAGCAGGCAAATTCGTGGAATCGTGGATTCGGTTCCAAATTAGAGGTAACGATTTACGGATCTCGAATCTACGACAATCCTACTTTTTTCTCAACTCAAACAGGTCTGTCCGCCGGCCCTGCAGGTTGCGCAGGCTGCCGTAGGAATGCAGATGTTTCAGCAAATCGAGGTCGAGCTCGGCGATCAGGGTAGTCTCCGTATTGGGAGGCGCTTCGGCCAGGACGCCATTACCCGGGAAAGCAAAATCAGCAGGAGTAAAAACGGCCGACTGCGCCACCTGTATGTCCATATTGCTCACTTTGGGCAGGTTGCCAACACTGCCGGCGATAGCGACATAACACTCATTCTCAATGGCGCGGGCACGGCCGCAAAGTTGTATGCGAATGAACTCGTTCTGAGTATTGGTATGGAAGGGTACAAACAGGATCTGCACCTCTTCTTCCGCCAGAAGCCGGGAGAGCTCCGGAAATTCTGCATCGTAGCCGATCAGCACTCCCACTTTGCCGCAATCGGTATCGAAAGCGGTGAGCTTATTGCCGCCCTCCATGCCCCAGTGGCTGGCCTCATTGGGCGTAACATGCAGCTTTTCATAGGATTCGGTAGTGCCGTCTCTCCGGCAAAGGAAACCGATGTTGACCAGCCGGCCTTCCCGGATGAAGGGCATGCTGCCGCCGATGATGTTGACGTTGTAGGAGATGGCAAACTCCCTGAGTTTGTTGCGTATCGGTTCGGTATATTCAGCCAGGCCCCGGATAGCCTCGGCTTCGTACAGGTTGTCCAGGCCCGCCAGCAGCGGGGCATTGAACAACTCGGGAAAAAGTACAAAGTCCGTCTGATAGGCCGAAACGGCATCTACAAAGAACTCCAACTGCCCGAAGAGCGCATCCAGCCCGCTGAAGGGGCGCATCTGCCACTGCACCAGCCCCAGGCGCACCACCTGTTTGGTAAGGGCTTCCAATTTCTGTTGCTTCTGATAGTAGATGTTGTCCCACTCGAGCATAACGGCGTATTCCAGGGAGCTCTCATCTTCCGGCAAATAGCCTTTCAGGATTTTTTTAGCATGGAAGTCATTGCTCAGCTGGAAGGAAAGGACAGGGTCGTATATCTCCTTTCGCCGGACCTTTTGAATGTACTCCCTCGGTGTGAGTTCATCCGCAAATTTTCGGTAGTTGGGGATGCGGCCGCCGAACAGGATGCCTCTCAGGTTGAGCCGCTCGCAGAGTTCCTTTCGGGCGTCGTACAGGCGGCGCCCCAGGCGAAGGCCCCGGTACTCCGGATGGACGAACACATCAATGCCGTACAATACGTCGCCATCCGGGTTGTGGGTGTCAAAAGTGTAATGGCCGGTGATCTCGTCGTAGGAGTGGTTTTCATCCAGGCTCGCATAAGAGACGATGATGGCAAGAGCGCTTCCCACTACCTTGCCGTCGGCGAGGATGACGAACTGCCCTTCCGGGAACTTCTCAAGAAGAATGCGGATTTCCTCCTCCTTCCACTGTGGTTCCTCAATATCGCTGTAGGCTTCGATCATCGAAGCTTTGATCTCCCGGTAATCGCTGAGCTGGAGGTTGCGGAGTTCTATTTTTTGGATGTCTTTTGGCATGTGTGAAGGTTGTTCTTTAATGCTTACTTTAAGAGATTGGCTTGCCAAGGCCAAACCGCAGGCCTGTTGATGGCCATAAAAATAAAAGTTTTGGCCTGTCGGGAATGAAATCTAAAGCTATATCCCTTTTCTACAAATGTCCAGAAACAGCGGCCAACAATATTTTAGAGGTCATTTATATTCCAGAATATCCACTCTTTCCTCGCAGAAGTCAAAATCCACATCCACATTGGAGGCGACGATGAGCAACCTGCCGGAGCTGAAGTCCCGGATCAGGTTTTGATACCAGGCGATGCCTTCCTTGTCGAGGTTGGTTGTTGGCTCATCGAGGAGCAGGAGTGAGGTGTCGGAGCAGATGGCCAGGGCGAGCTTCAGGCGCTGTTTCATACCGGAGGAGAAGTCTCTGATGGCTTTATTCCGGGCTTTACTGAGATTGAGTAGGCTCAAGACTTCTGAGGCGTCCATTTGGCGGATCAGGGGTTTGAAACGGAGGTGAAACTGAAGGGCTTCCCAGAGGGTCAGTTCTTCGATGAGTTCGATATAGGGGGCGGCGTAGGAGAGGTGGCGGTAGATGTGGGTATGGTCGAGCACCTGGTTGCCGAGAAAGTGCCGGGCTTTGCCTTTGGAGGGAGTGAGATGGCCGGACAGAATTCTGAGCAGGGTTGATTTGCCCGACCCGTTGGGGCCGGTTATGGCGTATTTTTTACCGGCCTCGAAGCGGAGGCTGATTCCGCGCAGTATCCATTCCATGCGGTATCTTTTCCCCACGCTGTCCAGTTCAATCCTCATCTACATTACTGCCGTTGATCTGTTGGAAGCCCTTCATGATGCCGGGGTCGGCGCTTCGGATGAAGGAGATGATGTTTTCCCGTTCCGGGGTGGGTTCCAGGGAGTCTTCAATGACCTCCAAAGCGTGGGAGGTGTTATACCCTTTGACGAAAAGAATGCGGTAGATCTCCTGAATGACATTGATCTGTTCGGTGGAGAAGTTGCGCCGGCGCAGGCCGATGCTGTTCACCCCGGCATAGGAGAGGGGTTCGCGGGCGGCTTTGACGTAGGGGGGGACGTGCTTGCGCACCAGGGAGCCACCGGCGATAAAGCTGTGTTTGCCGATCCGGATGAACTGTTGTACGGCCACCAGCCCTTCCAGAATGGCCCAGTCTTCGATCTCGACGTGCCCGGCCAGGTTGACGTTATTGGCCAGGATAACATGGTTTCCGATGTTGCAGTCATGAGCGACATGGACGTAGGCCATCAGCAGGCAGTTGCTGCCCACTCGTGTGGTATTGGCGTAAGCCGTTCCCCGGTTTACGGTTACGAATTCCCGTATGGTGGTGTTGTCGCCTATTTCTGCGGTACTGGGCTCTCCTTTGAACTTGAGGTCCTGGGGAATACCGGCGATCACTGCGCCGGGAAAGATCCGGCAACCCTTACCGATCCGCGCCCCTTCGAAAACCGTTACATTGGGCCCCAGCCAGGTGCCATCTCCTATTTCAACATTCTTATCGATATAGCAGAACGGCCCGATCGTGACGTTTTCGCCGATCTTGGCATCAGGATGGATGACACTATTCAAGTTGCTATTGTAATAATTCATTGTTATGAGCGCTTGACGATTTGAGCAGTTAACTCGGCTTCAGATACGATCTTGTTTCCCACGTAAGCAGTACCTGACATCTGACAGATGCCGCGGCGGATGGGAGCCATCAGCTCCAGTTTAAACAGGACGGTATCGCCGGGAACGACTTTATGTTTAAATTTAGCGTTCTCAATTTTCAGGAAGTAGGTGTCCCAGTTGCCGGGGTCTTCTACGGTGGAAAGCACCAGCATGCCGCCGGTTTGCGCCATGGCCTCGATCTGGAGAACGCCTGGCATAACCGGGTTATTGGGGAAATGCCCCTGGAAGAAGTATTCGTTGAAACTGACGTTTTTGACGCCCACCACGTAGTGGTCCGTGAGTTCGATGATCTTATCAACCAGCAGGAAGGGATAGCGGTGAGGCAGCCATTTTTCGATCTGTACGATGTCGAACAGGGGTTCCTTGTCGGGGTTGTAATGGGGTTTTCCCCGAAGTTTACGTTGTTCCTGGTACCGTTTCTTAAGGATCTTGGTAAATTCCACATTGGCCCGGTGCCCGGGTTTGGTGGCCACGATCTTTCCTTTAATGCGCTGTCCCAGCAGAGCGATATCGCCAAGTACGTCTAGCAGTTTATGGCGGGCCGGTTCGTTCTTGTAGTAGAGTTTTATGGTGTTGAGGATGCCTTCCTGGTCAACGGTGACGCTGGGTTTGCCCAGTTTTTCGGCAATCCGGTCGAGTTCCTCCTGGCTTACTTTGCGGTCAACAATGACGATGGCGTTGTCCAGGTCACCTCCTTTGATGAGGTTCTGCTCGAAGAGGAATTCCAGTTCGTGCAGAAAGACGAAGGTGCGGCAGGGGGCGATCTCCTTTTCGTAGTTGGTCGTACCGTTGAAATGAGCGTATTGTTGGCCCAGGACATTTGAGTTGAAATCGATCATGGCGATGAGTTCGAACCCGTCATGAGGCAGGGCCAGCAGTTCTGCTCCGGTCTTATCGTCTTTATAATGGATGGGTTCTTCGACTACAAAGTACTCTCTGTCGGCATCCTGCTCTTCGATGCCTGCTTTCATCAGGGCCTGGACAAAAGGGCCGGCGCTGCCGTCGAGGATGGGAACTTCGGGCCCGTTCAGCTCCATAAGGACGTTGTCTATGCCCAGGCCGGCGAGGGCGGAAAGGGCGTGTTCAACGGTATTCACTTCGGCGCCGCCTGTTTTGATGGTGGTGCCCCTCTGGGTAGAAACCACGCGGTTGACGTCGGCATTGAGTACAGGCTCTCCTTCCAGGTCCAGGCGTTGGAATTTATAACCGTGGCCAACAGGAGCGGGTTTGAAAGTGAGTACTACCTCCTTTCCTGTATGTAGTCCAATACCCTTAACCGTGGCCGGTTTTTTGATTGTATGTTGTTTCATCATAAAAGTAGTCGGCTGAAAATTTTTGCAAAGATACAGTTTTTAACTACTTGAGTCTTTGTTAGATGCATCTTGCTGCTGTTTGAGCTTCTGTTCCAGCGCATTGATCTTGCGGTAGAGGTCAGGAAGCTTTTTGAATACAGCATAGGAACGGATGTAATTCTTATATTCTATGGCAGGAGAACCGAAGAAGGCCTGGTTGGGCTGGTCAATGGCGGAAGCGATACCGCTTTGGGCCTGTATCTGGGTGCCATCGGCGATCTCGATATGGCCTACGAAGCCCACCTGGCCGCCAATGCGGCAGGATTTGCCGATCCTGGTGCTGCCGGCGATACCGGCCTGGGCGGCAATAACGGTATTCTCTCCAATGTCAACATTATGGCCGATCTGGATGAGGTTGTCCAACTTGACGCCTTTGCGAATATAGGTAGCCCCCATGGTTGCCCGGTCAATGGAGGTATTAGCCCCGATCTCCACATTATCCTCTACAATGACCTTTCCAACATGAGCGATCTTTTTGTAACTGCCGTCCTCTTGTGGGGCAAAGCCAAAGCCATCGCTGCCGATGACCACGTTGGCGTGGATAATGCAGTTATTGCCTATTTCACAGTGGTCCAGTATCCTGGCTCCGGGATAGACCGTCACATTCTTTCCAAGCTTAACCCCTTTCCCGATGAATACCTGGGCTTTGATCCGGCAACCAGAACCGACCTGCGCGCCGGCGCCTATAACGGAAAATGGCCCGACCGCTACGTTATCACTTATTGTGGCGCCTTCGTGAATGAGGGCATGGCCAGAGATCTCAACCGGTTCGTTGTTATTGTTTCCGAACTGTTCCAGCAACTTTGCCACCGCGCTGTAAACGTCCTCCACCCGCACTAATGTGGCGGATACGGGCTGGCGGGCCTCAAAATCCCTGCTCACCAGTAAGATGGAAGCCGTAGTCCTGTAGGCGTACTCTTCGTATTTGGGGTTGCCGAGAAAAGAAATAGTACCCTCTCCCCCCTCCTCGATCTTGCTGGGGCGGCCTACCTTTACCTCCGGGTTCCCCTCCACTGTCCCGTTAAGCAATTGAGCTAATTCTCTGGCTGATAGTTGCATGGGGCAAAGGTAGAAAAAAGTTTGGTACTGTTTGATTATCGTTTTTGATTTTGATCCTCCGGTGAGGGGGAGTTCCGGTTCGGTTTTTGCCCCTTATCTCCTATATTTGAGGCAAAAACCAAGACCTTGAGCACAACAATTAAGATCGGCACCCGTGGCAGCAAGCTGGCCATGTGGCAGGCCGAATACACCCAGCAACAACTCAGTGCTGCCGGCATTGACTCAGAACTCATTATCATCAAAACCCAGGGCGACCGCATTCAACACCTGAGCTTCGACAAGATGGAGGGCAAAGGCTTTTTTACCAAGGAGATCGAAGAGGCCCTTCTGCGCGGGGATATCGACCTTGCCGTTCATTCTATGAAAGACCTGCCTACCCGTTCGCCGGAAGGCCTGGCCATTTCTGCGGTCTCTTACCGGGAAAACCCCGCCGACTGGCTGGTTATCCGGAAAGAAACCCTGGAAGAAGGAGCTCTTTTCCAGTTGCGCAAAGGTGCGGTAGTGGGTACTTCGTCGGCCCGCCGGAAAGCCCAGATACTGGATTTCAGGCCGGATATTGAGATCAAAGATATCCGGGGCAATGTTCCTACCCGCCTTCGCAAGTTGTCCGAAGGGCAGTTCGATGCCATTATGCTGGCCGCAGCCGGCCTGACGCGCCTGAAACTGGACCTGTCGGGCTTCCATGTTGTAAAGTTCAGCCCCAAAGAGTTCATACCGGCCCCGGCCCAGGGCGTGCTGGCCTGGCAGGCCCGCGCCGAAGACAAGGCTACGCGGCGGGCCCTTCGGCACCTACATCAGAGCGGCGTGTCTGCTGTCACCAATATAGAACGCCAGGTGCTCAGCCTTCTTGACGGCGGCTGTCAGATGCCCCTGGGGGTCTATTGCGAACGCGACGGAGAGGGAAATTATCACCTCTGGGCAGCCAAGGCCGAGGCCTGGAACACGCCGGTCAGGAAAGTCCGCCTCTCCCAGAGCACCAACCACCTGCTGGCAGAGCGGGCGGTGGAGGCCCTGAAGGGGTGATTGTTGGATGGTTCTGGACTTTGGACGTGCCCCATTTGAAGTCGGAAGTGGGAAATCGGAAGTCGGAACTTGGGTCCAAATAGGTGCTCAACGCCTGTTTTTCCGCCTTCCGCCTTCTGATTTCCGACTTTACCCTAGGACCGTCCAAAGTCCAGGATGGTTGGATGGTTGGGCACCTTGTGAACCCGTAAACTCTTGTAATTGTGAAACCCACTATTTTCATCAGCCGGGAGTTAAAAGAGGACAGCATTTTCCGCACAAGGCTGGAGGCAGTGGGCGCAGCCGTGGTGGGCCAGTCGCTCATAGAATTCACTGCGGTGGATTTTGGAGAAATACCGCCCTGCCATTGGATCTTCTTTTACAGCAAAAAGGCCGTTCATTTCTTCTTTGAGGGGTTGGCGGGGAAGGAAGTTCCCGGCCGGAAGTGGGGCGTGCTGGGGAAAGGAACTGCAGCGGCCCTCTTGGCTCAGGGGATCACCCCTGATTTCATTGGTACGGGCGAACCGGAAGGCGTAGCCGATGTCTTCGCAGAGGAAGCTGCCGGGCAGGTGGTGCTCTTTCCGCAGGCACGGGAGTCCCGGCAATCCATTCAGCAATTGCTGGAAGGAAAAATAACGGCCATTACCCTCGTGGTTTACGATAACCTGCCCCGCCTCTCATTTGGCCTTCCTTTCTGCCAGGTACTGGTGTTTACCAGCCCTCTGAATGCACAAGCTTATTTCGGGAAGTATGCGCTTGAGGCAGGGCAAAAGGTGGCGGCCATCGGAGATACAACGGCGGCAGCCCTGCACAGGCTGGGAATTAAGAAGGTGGAAGTTGCCGGTGAACCGTCCGAACAAGGCCTGGCGGCGGCGGCAGTGGAATTGATAAAGGGTGAGCAATGAGATGGGTATATTGGGCGCTGCCAGGGCAAAATAGCGTTTTTTGATTTACGATTTTCGGGGCCTTCCAGCCAGCCTCCCAATCAAACATCATACATCATAAATCATACAATTCCCCTTCTGTGCGTTAGGATAAAAAAAAGAAAAAATGAAGCTGAGTTCAATATTGATGATAGCAATTTGCTGCTTTCTGGCCTTTTCCTGCCGGGACAAGGGTTCCGATGCTTCGGATGTGCAACTGCCGACAGAATATCAGGGCTTTGCAGATTTCTACAAACGGTTTCACCAGGACAGCGCCTATCAGATGGAGCACATCATCTTTCCGCTGGAAGGCCTGCCCCGGGAAGCGGACAGCGCCCTTGTCTCCTCAGGAGCCTTCCACTGGCAGAAGGAAGACTGGGCCATTCAGCGGGGGTTCAACCTGCAGAACAGCAGTTTCGAACAACAGCTCATTCCTGTGGATGAGGGCCTCATCATTGAGAAGATCACCCATAAGGCCGGAGACCTGGGCATGCAACGCCGTTTTGCCCGCATCGGAGAGGAATGGTACCTGATCTATTATGCGGACCTGAACCGATTGAAGGGAAAAGGCAGTATAAATATTGACGGGGGCTTCTGAAAAGGGCCCTTTCAATAGGCCTTTTCCTCCATAAGATAATTTTTCACATAGTCTTCAATTCCCTCCTCCAGAGAGTAGAACTCCTTTTCATACCCGGCTTTCCGCAGTTTGGACATATTGGCCTCGGTGAAGTACTGATAGGTATCGCGGATGTCTTCCGGAGTGTCGATGAAGCTGATGTTGGGCGCCAGCCCCATGGCCCGGAAGGTATTGGTGGCCAGGTCCAGGAAGGAGCGGGCTTTGCCGGTGCCCAGGTTGTACAGGCCGCTTTCGGGCAGGCGCCGGAAAAGCCAGTACATCACTTCCACTACATCTTTAACGTAAACAAAGTCACGGCTCTGCTGTCCGTCCTCGTAATCCGGCCGGTGAGAACGGAAGAGTTTCATGCCGCCGGTCGCCTTGATCTGCCGGACAGTGTGGAAAATGACGGAAGCCATTCTGCCTTTGTGGTACTCATTGGGCCCGTAAACATTGAAAAACTTCAGGCCGTACCAGGAAGGAGGGGCGGTGGGTTGCTGAAGGGCCCATTGGTCGAAGCGGTTCTTGGATTCGCCGTAGGGGTTGAGGGGATGAAGCCGGCCGACGATGTCGTGCCGGTCGTCATAGCCGCACTCCCCTCGTCCGTAAGTGGCGGCGCTGGAAGCGTAAATGAGAGGAATATTGTTGGCAGCGCACCATTCCCAAAGGGTTTTGGAGTAGTCGAGGTTGAGCTTCTGGAAGATATTCCAGTCTTTTTCGGTAGTGTCAGTGCGGGCGCCTATGTGGAAGATGGCCTTTACCGGTTGGTGTTCTTGCCGGAGCCAGGCCGGGAAATCGTCGCGATGTACGCTTTCACTGTATTGCTTACCTTCCAGGTTGCGGTTTTTTTCTTCGTGGCTGAACTCATCCACGATGAGGATGTCGGTATGGCCTTCGTCGTTCAGTTTTCTGACCATACAACTGCCGATGAAACCAGCGGCGCCGGTGACTACGATCATAGGGCTGCTTTTTGCGGGCAAAGATAAACCTTTGTTTAAATGTTCGCCGCAGTCAGGCGGGTTTTCCCTTTTCTTTGCTTTAATTTGGCTAAAAAACAGGTATGCGGTATTTAATCGGAAACCACAATGTCCAACCCGGCATTACGCCCCGGAAGTGGTTCCTGTTTACCGCTTTGCTCTTTGGCCTTGTCTATGCTCTGCTCGTTCCGCCTTTTCAGGCGCCGGATGAGACCAGTCATTTTTTCAGGGCTTTTCATCTTTCCGAGGGCCACCTGATGGGAATCACAACGGCCGACAACCGCCTTGGCGGATACCTGCCGGCCAGCTTACAGGCGGTTTACCGGCCATTTGCCGGCCTTCGTTATAATTACAGCGCCCGGATATCGCCGGACAGCCTGCTTAGGGCGGCAGCCATTCCGCTAAACAGCGGGGAGCGGGACTTTATCGACTTTGCCAACGTCGGGTACTATGCGCCCTTTCCGTATGTACCTTATGCACTGGTTTTCACCTTTCTTCGCCCTTTCCACTTGGCTCCCCTGTTCCTCCTTTTCGCCGGCCGCATTGCGGGCCTGCTGTTCTGGGTTGGAGTGGTTTATCTGGCTATCCGCCGGCTGCCTTACCATCGATGGACGATGGCGTTTTGTATGTTGCTGCCGGCTTCTCTTTTTCTTCACAGCAGCCTCAGCGGCGATACGGTTATGAACGCCTTGGCTTTTTACCTGTTGGCCCGGCTGCTGGGGCTGATCTTTGACGAGCGCCGGCTATTTTCGGCCAGGGAAGGGATAGTGCTTCTCGTGATCAGCGGGCTCATCACGGCCAGCAAAGTGGTTTTTGCCCCTTTGATCGCGTTGGTTCTCTTCATGCCTCAGGCTAAATTCGGTTCCGGGAGGCGGCGCCGGCTTTGGTGCTGCGGGCTGTTGCTGTTCAATTTGATCATTCTGGCTGCATGGTATCATTATGCCGGAGGTAAATTCATTCCCTACGACAATTACAATCCGGCCTACCGCGACGGGCAGCAAATCAACCCCGGCGTTGCTCCCTTTGAACAGTTGGCGTTCATCTTTCGCCACCCGCTGGAGTACTTTGCTGTGCTGGCCCACTCTTTTTTCGAGAGCCTTCCTGCGACGATGGCCCACTATGCCGGCAAGTTCGGCTGGGAGAAGAATTACCTTCCCGGCCCGTTGATCGGAATGTTGTTGCCGGCCCTTATCATCCTGGGTTTTTTCGAAAACCGGACAGGCCCGGTACCGGAGACAAAACACCGGTTAGCCTTTGCAGCCATCGCGGTGATCATGAGTATTGCCCTGGCCACTGTTTTGTATTTGCAGTGGCATGCAGTGGGGGCAAGCCGTATTACGGCTCTGCAGGGCCGCTATTTTTTTTCTATCCTGCCACTGTTGTGGCTGGCGCTCAAACAGCAGAAGTGGCATCTGCCACAATTTTGGCTCCAAAGGGGGGCAATGCTGCTTTCTCTCGTTGCGCTCATTTGGGGGTGCGTGGCGGTTGCAGAGCGGTATTATTACCTGGGAATTGTCATTGATCATTGAAAGGAAAGCTCCTTTTTCTTAGTTTTACCCCGCTTCATTCAAACCCGACTAACGATGAATGGTAAAACGGACAGGTTGGCTTTCTCCTTTTTCCTGCTTTTTTTTGCTGCGGCCGCGCTTCCTGCTCAGCAAATATGTACCGGCAACCTGGGCGCCAATATTTTCGATGCCGGGGATTTCGGTTCCGGAACGAGCAACATCATCCAAACAGACCCGGGGATCGCTCCCGGATATATCTATACTTTTTCGCCTCCTCCTCAGGATGGCTATTACACCATAACCAACAATACAGGCGCCTGGAGCGGGCTGTTCGGCACCTGGCTGTCCATCAGGGATAACAGCAGCAACCCCAACGGATATATGATGGTGGTCAACGCCAGTTATTCGACCGGGGTCTTTTACGAACAGGCCGTGGATGGCCTTTGCGAAAACACGCTATATGAATTTTCTGCCGATGTCATCAACCTGATCCGGGCAGGCACCGCCAACCACATCCGCCCCAACGTATCCTTCCTGATCAACGATGAGGTGCGGTATAGTACGGGAGATATTCCCCAGAATGAAATATGGAATACCTACGGCTTCACCTTCACCACCGATCCGGGGGAAACCTCGGTCAAACTGACCCTGCGGAACAACGCTCCCGGCGGCATCGGCAACGACCTGGCGCTGGACAACATCTCCTTCCGGGCCTGCGGGCCGGAGGCGCTCATCCTGCCGGTGGAAGTGGCCAATATCTGCGAAGACGGCAACCCCATCCCGCTGAACGCCACCATTCAGGGAGGACAGTATCCGGCCCCTGCCGTCCAGTGGCAGCAGAGCTTCGATGAGGGCGGGACGTGGGAAGACATCCCCGGGGCCACCGGCCTTACCATCCAGCACACCCAGCTGTCCGGAGGCTATTATTATTACCGCTACCTGCTGGCCGGCTCGCCCGAGAACCTCGCCAATTCGAAATGCCGGGTCATTTCCAATGTCAAGGTGGTTTATGTTCAGCCCAAATTTCACACCGTGGCGGACACGATATGTGAAGGGGGCAGCTACCTGTTCGGCGACAGGCCACTCACTCAGGCAGGTACCTATGTGGATTCGCTGACCTCCTCCATCGGTTGCGACAGCATCGTTACGCTGGAGCTGGAGGTGGTTCCCGACGGAGGTATTACAGCGGATGTGGAAGCGAATAGCCCGAGTTGCTATGGGTATGAGGACGGCTCGGTTCGGGTATCCGGGGCCAGTAATTTTTACCCGCCGTTAACCATAAGCCTGGATGGCACGGCCGTCATGGCGCAAGAGGCTTCATTCGCGAACCTGAGCGCCGGGGCCTACCTGTTGTCCGTCTCTGATAAATTCGGTTGTGTTGCCGAGTATGATGTCATTCTCGAAGAGCCGGACTCCCTGGTCATCAGCCTGGGGCCGGATCGGCGGATCGGGCTGGGGGAAAGCCTCACCCTTCCGGCCAGCACCAACTACCCGCTGGCCAGTGCGGAATGGGCGCCGGCGGATCAGGTCATCTGTGATGACGACTGCCTGAAACCTTTGCTACAGCCACTGCAAACGGCAACCTTCAGCCTTACGGGCATCACGGAGGCAGGCTGTACGGCCACGGATTCCGTAACCATCGAAGTCTATGAAGTGAGGGCCGTTTATATCCCCAACGCCTTTTCCCCGAATGAAGACGGGCGCAACGACCGGTTCACGCTCTTCGGCGGCGTGCCCAACGTTCAGGAAGTAGTGAGCATGCAGGTCTTTAACCGCTGGGGCGCTTTGGCCTTTGAACGCAGAAACTTTCCGCCCAACGACAATGCTTCCGGCTGGGATGGCGCCTTCAAAGGGGAGCCCGCGCCGGAAGGCACTTACACCTATGTGTTCCGGGTGCGGTTCCTGGATGAGGTGGAGCTGGAATATACCGGCGCAGTGCATCTGGTGCGGTAGCCTATTTGGATGGCCGGACGATTTTTAACACGTTCTGTTTCTTAGAGCTTGTTTCTCCGGGCAATTGTTAAATGGCTGAATATTTTATTGTTATTTTCCAGGCGCTTTTCATTCAAATTCAATTTTCGATGGTATTTAAGGTGGCCAGGTGCAAATCATTATTAAAGCTTGCTTTTATTGCCTTTGGGTTGTGGAACCTCACTACTCTTTCCGCTCAGGAAGTCTGTACCGGCAATTTGGGTGAGAATATTTTCGAGGCCGGCGACTTTGGCTCGGGGGCCAGTAACCTGATCATGGTTGATCCTGGCATCGCTCCCGGATATACCTATACCTTATCGCCTCCGCCCAATGACGGCCTTTATACAATAACGAATGACATGAGCACCTGGCCCTTTCTTTTTCCGGGTTGGATGCCGGCAACCGACAACAGCAGCGATCCCAACGGCTACATGATGGTGGTCAACGCCAGTTATGCCCCGGGGATCTTTTACGAGCAAACGGTGGACGGCCTGTGCGACAATACGCTTTATGAATTTTCGGCGGATATTTTAAACGTGGTTTTCGCTGAAACACCCAATTACATCAAACCCAACGTATCCTTCCTGATCAACGATGAGGTGCGGTATAGTACGGGAGATATTCCCCAGAATGAAATATGGAATACCTACGGCTTCACCTTCACCACCGATCCGGGGGAAACCTCGGTCAAACTGACCCTGCGGAACAACGCTCCCGGCGGCATCGGCAACGACCTGGCGCTGGACAACATCTCCTTCCGGGCCTGCGGGCCGGAGGCGCTCATCCTGCCGGTGGAAGTGGCCAATATCTGCGAAGACGGCAACCCCATCCCGCTGAACGCCACCATTCAGGGAGGACAGTATCCGGCCCCTGCCGTCCAGTGGCAGCAGAGCTTCGATGAGGGCGGGACGTGGGAAGACATCCCCGGGGCCACCGGCCTTACCATCCAGCACACCCAGCTGTCCGGAGGCTATTATTATTACCGCTACCTGCTGGCCGGCTCGCCCGAGAACCTCGCCAATTCGAAATGCCGGGTCATTTCCAATGTCAAGGTGGTTTATGTTCAGCCCAAATTTCACACCGTGGCGGACACGATATGTGAAGGGGGCAGCTACCTGTTCGGCGACAGGCCACTCACTCAGGCAGGTACCTATGTGGATTCGCTGACCTCCTCCATCGGTTGCGACAGCATCGTTACGCTGGAGCTGGAGGTGGTTCCCGACGGAGGTATTACAGCGGATGTGGAAGCGAATAGCCCGAGTTGCTATGGGTATGAGGACGGCTCGGTTCGGGTATCCGGGGCCAGTAATTTTTACCCGCCGTTAACCATAAGCCTGGATGGCACGGCCGTCATGGCGCAAGAGGCTTCATTCGCGAACCTGAGCGCCGGGGCCTACCTGTTGTCCGTCTCTGATAAATTCGGTTGTGTTGCCGAGTATGATGTCATTCTCGAAGAGCCGGACTCCCTGGTCATCAGCCTGGGGCCGGATCGGCGGATCGGGCTGGGGGAAAGCCTCACCCTTCCGGCCAGCACCAACTACCCGCTGGCCAGTGCGGAATGGGCGCCGGCGGATCAGGTCATCTGTGATGACGACTGCCTGAAACCTTTGCTACAGCCACTGCAAACGGCAACCTTCAGCCTTACGGGCATCACGGAGGCAGGCTGTACGGCCACGGATTCCGTAACCATCGAAGTCTATGAAGTGAGGGCCGTTTATATCCCCAACGCCTTTTCCCCGAATGAAGACGGGCGCAACGACCGGTTCACGCTCTTCGGCGGCGTGCCCAACGTTCAGGAAGTAGTGAGCATGCAGGTCTTTAACCGCTGGGGCGCTTTGGCCTTTGAACGCAGAAACTTTCCGCCCAACGACAATGCTTCCGGCTGGGATGGCGCCTTCAAAGGGGAGCCCGCGCCGGAAGGCACTTACACCTATGTGTTCCGGGTGCGGTTCCTGGATGAGGTGGAGCTGGAATATACCGGCGCAGTGCATCTGGTGCGGTAAGGGGAGGCCCGATAAGGCCATTTACTAAAACCTATTTGATACCGCTCCTGCATTGTTATTTTTTTATATTTATACCAAAGTTCAAAATTCGATAAGCGCTCTAAAAAAGATTAGTATGAAAAACGCACTAACGCTCTTGATCTGTTTATTACACCTGTACTTGTTTTCTTTCGCTCAGCCCTCAGCGGTAACTACGATAAAATCGTTCGATGAGAAGGGGCCGTGGCCTGGCCGTGGTTATACTGTGGAACGCCCTCCTGGAAGCCCTGCCTATTCAGAATACGATGCCTACGGCGACCCACCTCAGTGGGAGTGGGTGCAAAAGATGGGCGGCGACGGCCTGGACCAGGCCAACGGCTTTGTGGAAGCCGCCGACGGCGATCTTTACATCACCGGGTCGTTCAGCGGCGAAATCACTCTGGGTGGCGACAGTTACACCAGCCAGGGCTACGAGGATATGTTCGTCGCCAAAATCAACAATGCAGGTTCTGTATTGTGGATGAAGCAATTTCCCGCCGGCGAAAGAGAACAGCTCGTTGGCAGAAGCATCGACCTGGGCGAGAACGGCAACTTATACCTCACGGGGCATTTTACCGGCGGCACTATGGCTTTCGGCACGCCGCTGAGTACGGACAAACCGAGAGCGGCCTTCCTGGCCAGGTTGGATGGCGACGGTAATACCCTGTGGGCCATGGAATACGATTATTATTTTGCGGAGCAAAGAGGCAATAAAGTAAAGGTGCTTGATTCAGGTGAACTATTGCTGCTGACACAGTATTCAGGTAACAGCACCCTGGGCTTTCTCTCCAAATTTAATGCGAGCGGCCAGGCGATATGGGAATATCCGGACAATCCCATTTTCAAAGATTTCGATGTCAAAGGCAGCAGCCTGTTTTTCACCGGAGATATCAACACTACGGCCAGTTTTGGGGATATTGTTCTGGATGCCGGCGACTCCTATGGCAGGGCATTCATCGCAAAAGCAGGCCTGGATCTGACTTATGAATGGGCGGTTGTAGTGGAGGCTATGGAGTCTGGAGAAAGCTTTCCGGAAGCTATCATCGCGTCCGAAGACGGTTGTTATATTTCAGGTTATTACCGGGGCATCAATTTGTTCGGGGATGTTGTGGCGCCCGGCACCGCGGGGTTTTACATTTCAAAACTGGACGGCAGCGGCAATTTCGCCTGGGCTTCGTTCGGTGAAGACATCAGAGGGGCTTCTCTTCCCCGGTTGGCCCTGGACGGCCAGGCTAATGTGGTGGCCATCGGCCGTTTACCCTTTTCCATCACACTGGGAGATGGCACGGCCATCAGTAGCAATAAGGAATCCTACTGGCTGACATTGGAAGAAGCCACCGGAGCCTACCTGCATGCGGAAGCGATCGATGGCGAAGCTTACGCCATAGGAACCACTACGAGTGGAAAGGTAATTAAAGCCGGCGGCCTCTTTGGAGATTTGGATCTCCGCCAGTTTGATCCGACAGAGCCCTCTGTGGAATGGAGCCTTCAAAGCCAAGGGCCCTCCGGCTGGGCAAGTGCTTTCCTGGAAGGCCGCCTGGGAATAGATGCGTCCGGCGACGCGGTGTTCATCGGTACTTTCCAATATGAATTTCCCACCGGAGATATAAGCCTCTTCAGCCGCCATACAGCCGGATTTATTTTGAAAACCGATGAGAGCGGCGCCGTACGCTGGGCGAACAGCCTGTCGGCCGACGGTGGGCAGGTGCTCATAGAATCCGGAGCAACAGGCAGCGATGGAGCGGTAGTGGTAGCGGGCAATTTTTCCGGGATTATTAGTACGGCCATTGGCGATTTTACCGGCGATAATTCAGCGTTTATTGCTCGCTATGACGCTGATGGAAACTTACTTTCTCTTTTTACTTACAGTGCGACAGAACCGGTATATGCCGTAAATATCGATGTGGATAATATGGGAAATGTTCTGGCCTCTGGCAGGTACAAAGGCTCGATTACGATCGGCGGTCAATCCTTGCAGAGTATAGATGAAATAGATATTTATCTCGCGAAATTCACCCCAGGCCTCGATCTTGTCTGGGTGCAGAGCATTGGCGGGGAGAGCATTGAATATTCTGGTATTCCCGCTGCGGATGAGGCGGGTAACATCTATTTTGTTGTAGAAACCTATTCCGCTGATTTCAATATCGGCTCGATCAACCTCAGCCTCGGGGAAGGCGATGGCAATATCGTGCTCGTGCAATTCACTCCGGAAGGAGAAGCCCTCTGGGCTAAAGTCTTCGGAGGAGGAGACCCCACCGAATTCCTGGATTACGACTGCTGGCCGGTAGCCATGGAGGCAGATGGGGCCGGCCATGTATATATGGCGGGCTTCATTGGCGCAGATAACGATTTCGGAGGCGTCCGCTTGGTAAATCCGTATTGGGACGGGGCCTCGATAACACACAGGTTAAATTGGTTTGTCTCCAAACTGGATGCCGATGGCAATGTACTGTGGGCTACCAATGTCAACAACCGAACCTGGGCCTATTCTTCTTTTCAAATGGACTACGATGAGGAGGGCAACCTCTACCTGGGCGGAGAGTTCAGAGATTCTGTTTACTTTCTCGACGGCGCCCTTGCGATCAGCCCGGAAGAACGGCTTCAGCGATACGGCCTGCTGGCCAAATTTGATACTACCGGAACGCTGGAGTGGCTGAAAACCGTGGAGGGCGCCAATGTGAGGGTAGAGGCTGTCGCTGTTGCTCAAGAGGATCAACTGATCATTGGCGGTGACTTTTCGAGGCGCGCCGCTTTTGACGAAGGCAATGCTCTGCAAAATTACAGCAGCAATGTATTTCTGGCCTCCACCGGTGGCCTGGCTACCGGCCTAAAGTACCTGGACCCCGCTTATTTTTCGCTGGAGGTGAGCCCCAATCCCTTTTACTCCCATTTTCAGGTGAGCTTGCGGCTGGAAGAAGCGCAAACGGTGCGCCCGGCGCTGTTCGACACTCAGGGAAGGATGGTGCAGGCTTTTGCGCCCGTGACCCTGCCCGGTAACGGAGTGCAAACTCTCAGCCTGGCCCCTCTGGCCTCGTTGCCTCGGGGAATGTATTTTCTTCAGGTTAAGGTTGGAGGCATCGTTACCGTGAAAAAGGTGGAGAAGATGTAGGCTCGCGCTACTCCGGGAGGCCTGATAAGTTTTCTGCGAGCCGCCAAATGGTAAACTTGTCAGGCCTCTTCCCTCTGTTCTTTAATGGCTTTATTTCCTAAGGCAGCATTTAAGAGCTTTTTCCTTACATTTAAGGACCTATTCTTGAACCGAAGCCAACTTGCTGTATGAAATATGTCACCGTTTTCCTTCTGCTTATGCTTCTCATCGCCTGCCAACCTGAAAAGCGCAAGCCCATCTACCAATCCGATGCCTTCACTCTTTATCCGGACAGGGTGGTGCAGGGTGATAATGAAGCCATTGCAATATCCCCCAGACACCTCACCTCCAACTACAAAAGCCCGGCCAGCGAAACGTACTCGCGCCTGGTAACCTTTAAGTTCAGTATCAACGAAAAGGACAATGAATTGCCCCCGGGAAAAGACCACTGGCTGATTATCGGCGAGGAACACCAATCGCCTGTTCTGCGTTTTGGCAAGTTGCCGGAAGCAGTGCCGGAAGCCCCGGATACTTATCTTCCCGTCAATTATGAATATACCTTCAGGGTAGATATGTCACCCGTGCTGGAGCAGTTTGAAGAAAAGGGATATTACGAGGCCTTCGACGGGAGCCGCGTCGCTAAGGCCGACTTCAAAGGCTTCTACATCGCCGGCGGGTCAGAACCCCTCACCTGGGATTTTGTCAACCTGGAAGAACAGGGCCTCCAACTGCAAGGCTCCGAAGGAGACAGTATTTACGAGATTACCCTGAAACTCAACCCCTACAACCCGGAAGATTACCGGGACAAGGAGTGGAAACTTACCGAAAGCCTCTCCGGCCGGCCACAGTACCGGTCCGATCAGCCCATTGTCGATGCCCTTTTCAACCTTTCCCTGGAAGAGGCCATCCTCGCCATTGAGCCCGACAGCACCCTCCGGACGGGCGCCAAGTGGGGTGGAGTATGGACGCGGGACATCAGTTACAGCATTTTCCTGGCCTTTGCCTATCACGAACCGGAAGTGGCGAAGATCAGCCTGATGAAAAAGGTGAAACGGGATCGCATCATTCAGGACACTGGTTCCGGCGGCGCCTGGCCAGTATCTTCTGACAGAACCACCTGGGCTCTTGCCGCCTGGGAGATCTACAAAACGACCGGCGATATGGAATGGCTGCGCAAGGCTTTCACGATCATCAGGAATTCGCTGGAGGATGATTATAAGGTCCTCAAATCTCCCCATACGGGAATGTACCGGGGAGAATCCTCTTTTCTGGACTGGCGGGAGCAGACCTACCCCAAGTGGATGTCGAATATGGATATTTACGTCTCGGAAAACCTGGGCACCAATGTTGTGCATTATCAGGCCCACCGGATTCTGGCGAAGATGGCTAAAATTCTGGGAGAATCTCATGAAGTTTATGAAAAAAGGGCGGAGGAGATCAAAACGGGCATCAATGACTACCTCTGGATGTCCGATAAAGGCTATTATGGCCAGTACCTCTACGGGCGGCAGTACCTCAACCTGTCACCCCGGTTTGAGGCTTTGGGTGAGGCTTTGGCCATTCTCTTTGAGGTTGCCGATGAGGAACAAGCTCAGTTCATTATCTCAAAGTCTCCGGTTGTGGATTTCGGGGTCACCTGCATCTATCCGCAGATTCCCGGCATCCCGCCCTATCACAACAACGGCATCTGGCCTTTTGTACAGTCCTACTGGAACCTGGCTGCCGCCAAGGCCGGCAACGAGAAAGTGCTTAACCATGGCCTGGCGGCCATTTACCGGGCAGGAGGGCTTTTTCTGACCAATTACGAAAACTTTGTCGCGGGCACCGGCGATTTTTTGGGCACGGAGATCAACTCCCACCGCATGTTATGGAGTATGGCGGGCAATCTGGCCATGGTGCACCGGGTGTTCATGGGCATGTCCTTCGAAGTGGACGGGCTGCGTTTTCACCCCGTAATTCCCAGCACCTATCCCGGAACCAAGTCCTTGTCCAACTTTCACTATCGGGATGCTGTGCTCGACATTACCGTTGAGGGCTTCGGCAACCGGATTGAGTCGATAACTCTGGACGGCGAACCCCTGGAGGAGGCCTTTCTGCCTGCCGGCGCCAGTGGAAAGCACAGTATTTATATTGTGATGAAAAATCAGCCTTTTGAAGGAAGCGATATAAACCTGGTGGATAACCACTTTTCTCTGCCCAACCCCCAGGTCCAGAAGGATGGCCCTTCTCTATCCTGGGAGGCCGTGCCCGGCGCGGTAGAGTACCTCATATACAAAGACGGCGAACTGTTGGAAAAAACGACTACCTCGCCTCTGGTGGTCCCTACCGAAAAAGTGGCGGAATATAAAATCAGCGCCCTGGACAATATGGGCTATGAATCTTTTACAAGCGAACCCTTGAGAATAGCCCCGGAAAAGGCTATCCGGATCATTGAGGTTGAACAGTTTACCGGTGCCTCCGGCCTGCCCTATACCAACTACTCCGGCCGGGGCTTTGTGGAGATCTCCAACGAAAAGAACCGATCCATCGAAATGCTCATCGATATGGAAGAAGCCGGCGATTATCTTATCGACTTCCGCTATTCCAACGGCAGCGGCCCCTGGAATACCGACAACAAATGCGCCATCCGTGACCTGTACGCCAACGGCGGCCGCGTCGGCCCCCTGGTGTTTCCTCAGCGTGGAACGGACGAATGGTCGGACTGGGGGTATTCCAATTCTTATGTGGTGAAACTGAACAAAGGAAGCAACACCCTTCGGCTTTCCTTTGAACCCTGGGATGTGAACATGAACGTAGAGGTGAACCGGGCGATGGTGGATTTCGTGCGGCTCATTCAACTCTGAAAAGCTGTTAAAAATGGAACCCGAATGCTCTGAATCAGAGCATTCGGGTTCCATTTGCCGGAGGATGAACATCCGTATCAAAGAGGAAGCTGGAATTCAGGTGTTTTGGAGAACTATTTCAATCTTAACCGGGCTGTACAACATCTGGTTTTTATTGGGCATGCGATGGATTATGCGCACCAGTTCCATTCCTTTGATGACCTGGCCGAATGCAGCAAAACCTTTGCCGTCACCGTGCCGGGCGCCCCCTTCATCCAGTTGGGGGTGAGCCCCGATGCAGATGAAGAATTCGGAGCTGGCGCCCTGTTCGTTGCGAGTCATGGAAAGAGTGCCGTCGAGGTGGCGCAGTCCGGTACTGGCGGTGCCTTCGTGTTCGATAGGGGGCAGGCGCTGTTCGTTCTCGCCAAAACCAAGCCCCCCCTGAATGATCTCGATGTTGGTATTGGCGCCGGGCTGGTTGTCGAGGGTTACGGTGCGGTAAAAACTGGCTCCGGCATAGCGTCCTTCCTGCACGTAGCGCAGGAAATTGGCGCAGGCTATGGGCGCTTTGCGGGGGTATAGCTCCAGCTTGATGGCGCCCAGGTGGGTACGCAGGCTGACAATAGGGTTGCCGTCGTTTTTGGCCCTTACGGCCTTTCTGATGAATCGTTGAAAAAGGGTTTTCATAGCAATGGGTTTTAGGTGTTTTGTGATCTGATTAACGTAATGTTGTATCATACCTTCGGCACGCGGCCTACCGGGGTGGTGTCCCTACGGGACAGCTTTGCGGCCAGGGTGTATGCCATCTGGTTTTTGCGCCCGCCAATGGGTTTTGGGTGTTTCATTAAACCATTGATGTGTCGTGTCGTACCTTCGGCACGCCCTGCTCTGCTCTGTTGCCCTGCCGCGGCCTACCGCGGTGGTGTCCCTACGGGACAGCTTTGCGGCCAGGGGGGTATGGCTGCCTTTTGCCTTGTCCCGTAGGGACATCCCATCGGTAGAAAAAGGTAGCCTGCCGGAACCGCGTGCCGTCAGGTACGCCACCCATTAAGTTTCCGGAGGAGGCTCAGGTATCGATTCCGGCTGCAAACCGAGAGGTGCCCGGCCGTATTCAACCTGGCTCAGGCCGGCGTACAACCAGGCAATGGTTGCCATAAGGATTAGTGTTGCGATCAGGGTGCCTTCCAGGCCATAGGTGCTTCCGGTAAAATATTCCGGTGCAGAACTGAGCTGTGGCGCCAGCCATGCCGGCAAATCATTACCACTCACTTTAAATCCCAGGACAGGCCCCTGCATAAAATTCCAGCTGAAGTGCAGGCCGACGGCGCCCCAGATGCTGTTGAATCGCAGGTAAACCAGCCCCAGGAGCAGCCCGCTAAGAAACAGGTTTATTAGGGGGATCCAATTGAAACTGGAAGTCGAAAAATGCATCAGGGCAAATATCAGGGCCGAAATGCCCAGAGCGGTATCTCTACCCATATTTTCCAGCAATTCCTGAAGAACATATCCCCTGAAAATGATCTCTTCCGCCAGAGCAATAAAAATCGCAAGGGCCAGGGTGCCCCCCAGTTGGCGAATGCTGAAAGGCTGGATGTCAAAGCTGACCATACCCGAAATCAAAAGTACGGCAGCCAAAGCCAATATCAACAGAGAGCCAAGGGCTGTCCCCCAAAGTGCCTGCCGGACTCCTGCCCTGCCTGCTTCGGGAAAGAAGGGCAGGGAGGGAGAATAATCCTTCATTTTAAACATTGAATAAATTAACATGGACCCCAGAAATTGCATGGCCATGCTCAAGGCAAAAAACTCTGATGGGCGGACGGTGATCAAACCGTACAAGTCTCCTTCCTCCAGGACCTTCAGCAGGGGGTCAAGTATAATAAAGCTGGCTGTAACCTGGAAAAGAGCAACCAGAAGGATAAAGCTTATGATCTTTAAACTGAGAAAGAGATATCTTTTCATGGCCGGTGTTTTTTCAAAATTAAGGGATGTATCTGGTAAAAAAAAGGACAGTTGGCGCGAGTTTGTCCTAAGTAAAAATCGGTTTTATGAGGATCTGTTTCTTTTTAAACATTTGATTATCAGTTAAAAATGATTTTGATCAATTTGAGCTTAGATCAAAAAAATGAAAGAGCCATCCCTTTTTCGAGGATGGCTCATAATCAGAAAGGCTTTTGGCCGGGATCAACTCCGCTTACGGGAACCAGATCTCTCCGGGATAGCCGCTGCCGGTGCCGTCCGCATAAACAGGGCCTTCCGGAGGATTTTGCATGGCCCAATCAAAGCAATGAAGGCATATCTGGCCTCCGGTAATTTCACGAATTTCAAGATTATCCAAGGTTTCCATAGCTCAAATTTTAGATGGTGAAAAAAGGGTTAAGGGTAATTTTCTCCTGGCAGTTACGGCAGCCAGAACCTGCGTTCATTAATATTTGGCAGGGTATGGGCATGAGGGCCGAGCTCGTAATCGAGGGTAGGCAGAATGAGGCTTCGGGAAGGAGAAACCTTCAGACCGCCGCTGATTTGATGCATTTCCTGTAGTTCCAGTTTTTTCATAACGCTGAAATTTTTGGGTTTACAAATAAAGTTCGTACTCACGGATGCTGGCAGTTGCCTTCCGGTTCAATGTTGATGTTGGTGATGGCATTGGCGGCATCGGCCACAGCAATGGACAGGAGGGTGGGAAAGAGTTCTCCTCCATTGGCCTGGCGCATGTCAGCCGGTGATAATTCCTGTACGTTAAGAAGTGATGTGTACATCATGATTAAAGGGTTTTGGTTAATCAATCCGGCCGGTTTCCCGGCCGATTATTTTCATTCACAAGTTAAGCCCCTTCACTCTACTATGGCTGGAGTTGTGTTAAAGTAGCGGGGGCGGCAAAAAAAAGAAGGCCGCCCGGCAAAGGGCGGCCTTTTTATGGCCAAAGGCTCAGGCAGTTGTGCCTACGGGAACCAGATCTCATTGAACTGGCCATCGCCGTCGTCGTCAACGTTGACTCCACAGGGGCCGCCTCCATAAATGGAGCAGAGTATTTTGGACAGCCAGTTGCCGCCATCGATCTGTTGCATTTCTTGTAGTTCTAACTTTTTCATAGCTCAAAAATTTAAGGTTAAAAAATAGGATTTGCCTTCTTTGGTCAGGGATAGTAAACTTCTCCTCCGTTGCACCCGCAATTGGGGTCATTTGCCATGTCGATCACGGTATCGACGAGGAAGGCGAGGAGGGAAAAAGGATCAAAGCCCCCCCCGGTTTCTGTGCTTTCAACAGGGTTCAGTTCCCGGTAATTCAGTTGTTCAGCATTTTTCATGATTCAAAGATTTAATGGTTAAAAAATAAAGTAAATAGCCTTTTTTCAATGTTCAGTTCAAAGATACGGGCCGCCACTCTACTATGGCTGGAGTTGTGTTAAAGTGGGGTTGCCGGGGTAAAAAAAGAGCCTCTGCCGAAAGGCGAGGCCCTGAAAATGAGCACAGTAACGCAAGTGCATAAAGAGAAACCTGATTCTTTCCGCAATCCGGATCAATTATCCTCAGCCTGAAAGGAGGGCTGGCAGGCAATCAGCTGGGCCGGTGAGAATACTACGCCTCCATTGACCCGGACGGCTTCCGTTTCGGTGAGAGTGTTCTCCTCAAAGCCAAAGCGAAACCGCACCGGGTGGAGATAGAGATAAGATTGCCGGTATTTGCAATAAGCGATCGGCGCGCCGAGTTGTTTCAGCTCTTTGAGCATCTGATAAAGCATGCTTCTGGAAACGCCCAGTTTGCGGGCAAACTGCCCGGGATTGCCGGTGCGCTTGTACTGTATCATCCGGTGGATGCGTTCTACGCGTTCTATTTTTTCTAACAAAGACATGGCTTTAGATTTTTAAAAATGGTGATCAGTCACCCGGCTATTCATTAAGCCGGCGCCCCGTTCAGTTCGGCTCTGGCCGGCCGGGGGAATTGCTTGTCCCAAAGCCGGTAATAATGGCCGCGCCGGCGCAGCAGGGCAGAGTGGGCGCCTTCTTCGGCGATGCGCCCGTTCTCCAGGACTACGATCTTATCGGCGTTCATTACAGTGCTCAGCCGGTGAGCGATGATGATGATGGTTTTGCCTTTTGCTTTAAGCGTTTGAATGGCCCGCTGAACGTGTTCTTCAGAAATGGAGTCGAGGGAAGAGGTGGCTTCATCCAGGATGAGGATCTCGGGGGAACGGTACAGGGCGCGGGCCAGGGCCAGGCGTTGCCGCTGGCCCCCGGAGAGGTTGGCGCCGTTTTCCCCCAGATAGGTGTTGAATTCCGCAGGCAGGCTTTTGATCAGTGTTTCCAGGCCCAGTAACCGGCATACTTCCATTACGCGCTGGATGTCGGGGTTGAGCTCGCCGACGGCGATATTCTCGATGACGTTGCCGGCGAAGAGGTCCAGCTTTTGAGGGACGACACTGGCCCAGCGGCGAAGGCTGTCCTCGGAGATGTATTTGAGGTCGTACTGCCCGATGCGGATGGAGCCTTCATGGAGGGGATAGACTTTCTGGATGAGAGCCGCCAGGGTTGATTTTCCCGAACCACTTTCCCCGACGATGGCCGTTATTTTCCCCCGGGGGATAACCAGGTTAAGCCCTTCAAAGACCTTATTTCGGGAGCCGTACCGGAAATGAACTTCTTCGAAACGGATATCGCCGATCATCTCGGGAAGGAGGTCCATCTTCCGGCCGTGTTCTTCGAGCCCGATGTCAAAAACCTCGAATAGGCGGTCGGCCGCGATGAGGGCGTTTTGTATGGCTTTGTTGAAATGGATGATGGACTGGGACGGGCCGGTAAAATAGCTGACCAGGGCATAAAAGGACAGCAGCTCGCCGGGGGTGATCATTTTTTGAATGACAAAATAGGAGCCCGTCCAAAGCAGGATGATAACGAATAATTTGCTGACGAATTCGGTGCTGTGGCTGGAAAAGAGGGTATTCATCCCGGAGCGGTAACTGGTATTGAGCAGGCGGATGATGCGGGATTCCGTTTTTACTTTGGCAAATGTTTCGAGCCCGAACAGCTTGATGGTTTTGATGGCATTCAGCGTTTCGACCAACTGGGTTTCCAGTTCGGCCGCCCGTTGCATGAGCTGCCGTTCCCTTTTTCTGTTCATCTGGTTGGCAATGAAGTAGATCAGGGCATACATGGGGATCATCGTAAGCAGGATCAGCCCGAGCTTCCAGTAATAGGTGAACATGAGCCCGAAGGAGAAAGCAACGACCAGAACATTGACGAGCAGGCTGATCACCACATCGTTCACGAACATGCGGATCTTGATCGCATCATTGACCCGGGAAATGATCTCCCCCACGCGCATGGTGTCAAAAAAACGCTGGGGCAGCCGCAAAAGGTGCCGGTAATATTCCACCAGCAAAAGAGCGTCTATCTTCTGTCCTGCCCGGATGGTGAAAATGTTTTTCAGCACTCCTATAAATATCTGGAGCGCCAAAAGAATGAGCATGCCTGTGCTGAGCAGGTTCAGCAGGTTGGTGTTGCCTTCCACGAGGACGAAATCCGTTATCTTTTGAATATAGATCGAAGTGGATAGCCCCAGCAGCGTATATATCACCGCTCCGAAAAGAGCCTGAACCAGCACGGCCTTGTGAGGGCGGGCCAGCTCCCAGAAACGTCTCCAAACCGGAACCTGGTGGTTTCCCGGCCGGAAGGAATCATTGGGCGTTAACAATACCAGGACTCCCGTCCACATATCCCGAAAGGTTTCGATTGAAAGCCTGGCCCGTTGCCCGATACCCGGATCCATAATGGTGATGGTGTTTCTCCTCACCTTATAAACCACTACAAAATGGTGGAGGCCCTCCCTGACGATCACATGGGCTATGGCCGGGAGAGGGATCTTGTCCAGGCAGTCGATGTCTCCCCGCACCCCTTTTGCCGAAAAACCCAGCTTTTCAGCGGCTTCCACCAGGCCAAGGACATTGGTGCCTTTCTGGTCGGTACTGGCCAGCTGGCGTATCCTGGATATCGGCAATTTCAAACGATGGTACGCGGATATGGAGGCCAGGCAGGCTGCTCCGCAGTCTGTAATATCATGTTGTTTAATATTGGTATTCATAGCTTTATAATTTTGCCTGGTAAAAACGGCTCTGTAAAATGGTAAAAAAGGACGGACAGAATCGGAAAAGGATTTAGCCCCCTGGAACTAGCCAAGGTTCGGGTTCAGCCAGTTATCGACCTTGTCATACAATAAATGGTACAGGCTGCGGCGGGTTATTGAAAACCGGGCGGTCAGGGTCATGCCTTTCCTGAGCTTTCCCCGGTATCCATTCTTCAGCCGGAGGCAGTTTTCCCGAAGGGTGCACCGGACGATAAAGGCCGGCTGTTCCTGATACTGGACGATGTCTTCAGAAATATGGACGACCACCCCACTGGCCAACCCCCATTGATTGTAATTGTAGGCATCCACCTGGAACTGCACCTCCATTCCCTTTCGGATCAGCCCAATGTCGGCCGGCGAGAGGTAGCTCTCCACGATCAGGGTGTCATCGGCCGAAATGGTGGCGACGGGCTGGTTGGGTGCGGCGAAATTGCCACTCCGGAGCCCGGCGCACTGGGTTACTGTCCCGCTGATGGGAGCAGTGATAAAATAGTCCGCTTTCTCTTTTTTGATCTTCCGGGCACGCGACTGCAACTCCAGGGCCTCTTTTTTATAGCGCTCCAGCTCCAGCTGCCAGTTGCGGCGATATTGTTCCCGGATGGAAAGCAGCACGCGCTTTGCCAGGTTGGCTTCGAATTCTGCCTGTTCGTATTCTACTCTGGCGATGGCGCCGGCCTTGAACAGTTGTTCGTTGCGCAGCAGGGCCCGGTGAGAGAAATCCACCTGTAGCTGCTGCTCGGCTGTTTTCCGGTGGTATTGGATGTATTCCTGGTAGAAAAGAGAAGTTTCCAGAGCTTCCGGCGTGATGGAGTCTGAAGCGGACAACCGCTTAAGGTCCCGGATATAAGCTGCATTCAGCTCCCCCTGCTCCTGGAGGATGGAGAGCTGCTCGTCCAGTTTTGCGGTGCTCAGGGCCAGCAGGGTATCGCCCTGCTCTACGCGGAGCCCTTCCCGGAGGGAGGTTTGTTTTATCTGGGCATATACCGGTACGGACAGTTCGTTGTTTTTTTGTTTTGCCCGTATTATTGCCCGGCTTCTTTTACTGATGCCAACCTCGATCAGTGGAAGGGAAAGGAGCAGTGCGGCCAGGGCCAACAGTACAGTTGAATAGATCACCTGGCTTCGCACGCTCTGGCGGGCGCAAAGGCCCTCTACGCTATCCCTGACGAATTCGAAGGGAAAGGGCTGAGTTTTCATAGCTTCAGATTGAATGTTTAGAGTGTGTAGGTGTAAAAGTGCCTGGTCAGGAGCCGTTTGTGGCCTTTTGCCCTTCGGAGAGTTCCGACAATTCCTCTATCAGTTGATGGACGGCTCTGCTGTTCCAGTTAGCAGAGCCGGAATGGTAAATGTGGAGTTCCGAATTATAAGACAACAGGGTCAATGGCAACTTTCGGGCCAGGCTGTCGGTTTTTGGTGTCTTAATTAACCGGTAAACGGGAAATTCGTATCCTCGGTTTTTCATAAACCCTCTGATCTTACTTTCGGACTTGTCTGTGGAAATGATGTAAAATGCCATCTTGCCTTTATAAGCCTGAAAGAGTTTCTCAATAGTAGGCATCTCGCTGATACAGGGGCGGCACCAGGTAGCCCAGAAATTGATGAAGGCCAGGCCGCTCCCGGGGTTGAGTTCAATGGTATCCTTATCGGCAATACTTACGGCATAGATAGTGCCGAAGGGGTTGGCGATGGGTTCGGCCAGTACTGTGGGCGGCCCTTTCAGTTCGGCGAATTCCTCATTTCCGGCTACTCTTTTTATAAAAAGGGTGCCCATGATCAGAAGCAGGACAAACAGGCCGAGCAGCAAGAGTAGAATGTTCTTAACCATTGTTCAAAAAATTATCAGGTTAGAAAATTGAATGTTCAGAAAAGGGCCGCTTTCCAGTACGGCGTATTGGCCACAGGCAATGGCTGCAGCCGGCATCTCCAGTTTCCTGTACAGAAACGGAGGCAGCGGGAAGGCTTCTTCTATCAGAAAGAACCCTTTGCCGAAGTGTTGCCGTTGTGTTTGTTCGCTGAGGCTGGAACGAAGGAATGCCAGTTCCAGCAGCCCTTCTTCAGGTGTGAAAGCCAGGGCCAGGCCGCCACACTGCTTACATCCACTGCTTTTTGGGCGGCCGGGGCCCTGGGCCAGCTCGATCCGGCAGATGCCATAATTGACACATTGCCGGCTCGGGACACCAAACTCCACTTCTATCAGTAATTGTGAGGGGCCAGGGCCGGTTATTTCCGGCATTGGGCCTCTTATTTTCTTTGTCATTTTTTGCTTACTTGGTCAAATTTATTGATATTTAAGGGCAACTAACGGGACAGTTCGTTCCGCCCGCGCCAGAGTAAATTTCCGTCAAAATCAAGGCAAAAAAATAGTAAACTGCTGATTATCAGCTTTTCCTGTCTTTGCAAAAGGGTAAAAAACCAACCATTTTTCATTGTTGTATGTGAAGTGCGGCCAGAGTGGTTTCTGGTTGCCTGCCGACAATTGCCGGTTGTTGCTCATGGGCAACAACCACTCCCACACCCCGGCTGCAGCGATTGGCACCTCCGGGGGCGGAGCAACCGTCAACAGGCACCATCTTCTGGCTTTTCACAAGTCCAGGTCTTCCTGGATGATCCCACCCGTACAGAGGATATGGCCTAAGCTACAACTTTCGCTCCGGCATAGCCGGCCCCCTTCAGGCGGGAATGGATTTTGATAACTGGTAAGGACCATGGCAATAGGTGTTTAAGTTTTCATAATCGTTTTGATGATGCTTATACCCCAAATCTATTGCATTCTATCTTTTTATGCCAGGACAGCTCTTCGCACTTTTTCATCGGCAAATTGGAAAATGTTTTCGTGAAAAAAAATGATAAAACGCTGCTATACAGTGTTTTGCAATTTTTGATTTACTGACAAAACGAAAACTTTGGTTGGATGAAAACTCTGCTTGAACTGGTTCGAATCGTTACAAAAAACAGGATCCGCCGCATCGAGTTACTGGGAAAGGCCAATGATAACGAGAACAAATTGATGAACCTTTACGATGCCCTCAGCACGGGGGCGGCCAGGACGGATAAAGAGGCAATGGAGTTTTTGTATGGCCCGGGAGGTAAATATTCCAGTTACCGCAGCCTGAAATCCATTCTGAAAAAGCGGTTGCTGAACAGCTTGCTTTTTATCAACCTTTCGGACACCTCTTTGAATGACCAGGAAAGAGCTTATTATCGGTGCCATAAGGATTGGGCGGCCGTGCGGGTGCTCCTGCGTATGGGAGGGCGGCAGGCCGCCATCCGGCTGGCGGAGAAAGCCCTCAGGCGTGCCCGTCGTTTCGACCTGACAGAAATAAGCGTACAGGCCAGCCAGGTATTGCGCTTCCATTATGGAGCCCGGCTCGGCAACCTGAAAAAAATGGAGGAATACAACCGGATACACAAGAGATATGCCCGGGCCTGGCGCTTCGAATCGCTGGCTGAGGAATACTACACCCTGCTCGTTGCCAGCTACATCAGTGAGCGGGCAGCTAAAGCAGATGCGAATAAAATAGCGCTTGCCTATTACGAGGAACTCAAAGGGGCCATGGCGGAATACCAAACCTACCGCCTGCTCTTTCTGGGGCATCTGATCCGGATCATTGCCTACCGGTCTGTAAATGATTACAAACGCACCGTAGAGAGCTGCCAGGAAGCAATACGTGCATTCGAAGCCAAGGACTATGAAGTGAAAACGCCAATTTATACTTTTCTTCATCAACAGATTCTGGCTCATATTCAGCTCCGGCAGTTTGAAAAAGGGGAAGACACAGCCAGGAAAGCCGCGCAACTGATACCGGCAGGAACAGTCAACTGGTTTGTCAATATGGAAATGCTGCTGATCCTGTCTCTTCATACGCGGCAGTACCAGCGGGCTCTTGAAGTTTTTCAGCAAGCTACTTCTCACAAGGGGTATGAGCGGCTTCGGGAAGTTGATAAAGAGCAATGGCGGATCAATGGTGCATACATTCACTTTCTACTGGAGGCCGGCAGGGCAAGCGCCGGAGAAGATCAGGTGCGCCTCAGAAAATTTCGCCTCGCCCGCTTTCTCAACGAAGTACCAGTCTTTTCCCGGGATAAGCAGGGGATGAATGTGGCCATCCTTATTATACAGACGCTCTTTCTCATCATCAAAAAGCGGTATGGGGAAGCGATTGACCGCATCGATGCCATCAACAAATACAGGGTGCGGTACCTGGTCAAAGACAAGGCCCTCAAGCGCAGCAATTTCTTTGTCAAGATGCTGCTGCAAATTCCCCTGTGTAGTTTTCACAAGGAAGCGGTAATCCGCAAATCCGAGCAATATTACAATAAATTAAAGGCCATACCGCTGGAAGTTGCCAACCAGACTCATGGAATCGAGATCATCCCTTATGAAGACCTCTGGGCATTTGTACTGGAAACGCTGGAACCTCGGTTTTATAAAGGACGGCGGTGACCAGACGGGCCACCTGAAAGTGGCCCGTCCGGTTACCAGGTGAACATAAACAACGGAGGCAGTAACAAAAGCATACAGGCTGCAATGAGAATAAGCAGCAGTGGAGTAAACCACCTTACCCATACATTGTAGGGCACTTTGGCCACTGCCAGTATCCCCATCGTCACCCCGCTGGTAGGTATGATCATGTTGCTGAGGCCGTCGCCAAACTGGAAGGCAAGCACTGCCGTTTGCCGGCTGACGCCCAGCAGGTCGCTCAGCGGCGCCATAATAGGCATGGTGAGGGCCGCCTGCCCGGAACCGGAAGGCACAAAGAAGTTGAGGAACGTCTGGAAAACGAACATGATCTCTACGGTGATGGCCTTGGGCAGCCCTTCGGAGGCCGAGGCAATGCTGTTGAGTATGGTATCGATGATGCGGCCGTCTTCGGCAATGACGATCAGCCCCTTGGCCAGGCCGATGACCAAAGCGGCGGTGATCATATCGCGGGCGCCATCTTTGAAGGCTTCTACCGTGCCGTCCATATCCAGCTTGCCGACAATTGCGGCAGCTACTCCCATGGCGATGAACAGAGCGGAGATCTCATTGATGTACCAATGCCAGCTGCTCACCCCAACTACCAGCAGCGCCAGAGCCGCTCCCAGGATTAAAAGCACCAGTTTGTGCCGGGTGGTAAACCCTTCTCCTTCACTTTCGTTCAGATGGGAAATATCCCGTTCCTCATCGATCTCGTACATAGGGCTGTGGGTTTTGTCTTTTTCCACCCGCTGCGCATAACGCATGATGTAAACAATAGCGATCAATGTGACGATAATCCACACGATCAGCCGGTAACCCATGCCGCTGGCCGGAGGCAGTTCGGCAATGCCCTGGGCTACTCCGATAGTAAAGGGGTTGATGAAAGCACCGGCAAAACCCACTCCCGCTCCAACAAAGGAAATGGACAGGCCCACGATGGAATCGTAACCCAGCGCCAGGCTAAGAGGGATGGTAATGAGGACGAAAACAAGCACCTCTTCACACATTCCGAAGGTAGAACCTGCCAGGGAGAACAAGGTGATGATCAGCGGGATGATCCACTTTTTATAACCCGGTTTGTTTTCACTCAGCTTGATGATGTCGCGCAGGCCCGCATCAACCGCACCGGTACGGGTGAGGATATTGAAGGCCCCGCCCACCAGGAAAACGAACCCGATGATCTGTGCCGCCGAAATGAAACCCCGGATCGGCCCCATGAAAAGGTCCCCTATACCTTGCGGTGCAGGCTTCACCTCGTGATAAGAGCCTGGAGTGATGACCTGCCTGCCCGCTACTTCCATACGGTCGAACTCGCCGGCGGGAACGATCCAGGTGAGGATGATAAAGCCCAGCATGATGGCCATGATGATGATGATGCTGTCCGGAAACTTCTTGAAGAGCTTCATAGGTGGTGTTCGTCGTTGGTTCGTCCAAACATAGGGAGTTTTAGGGAAATTCTTGGCAAAGCGGGTTGCAAAGTAACCAGGATGTCAAAGACCGATGTTGTTATTTCCCTTATTTTTAAAGAAACGCTCTGCTCATGAAACCGACAGCAATACTTACTCTTTCTACTTGCGCCTGCCTTCTGTTTACTGCCTGCCCGAAGTCGATGGACGACAATGCCGGGCCGGGTCCTGACATCTGCCCGGAAGAGATGCTAATTTATACTTCGCAGAACTCCACCCTGAACAGTGACGAGGTACTCCACATCATTAAAAGCCCGGATGACAGGCTGTACATCAGTACCCGCGAATCTCTGGACAGGATCAGCACCCTGGATCTGCAGAACCTGTCCTTCAGCACCTTTTCCGCCATCAATGGCTATGATAGAACAACCGGGAGGTGGGTGACTGATTTTCACGATAACGAGATACTTTTGGGAGCGGCAGGGTACAATACCCTGAACGGCAACGAAAATTACGGCGGAGGCTTTCTGATCGTCCGCGATCAGGAATTGAACGTCTTTAATCTCGATAATTCTCCCATTCCCAGCAATTACGTGAGCACCGTCAGATGGATAGATGGTAGATACTGGATCGGATTGGGTAATAATTATCCCTGGAGTGGAGGCCTGGTGATCTATGATGGAGCGGACTGGGAGATTTTCAACCGGGATAATTCCATCATGCCAGTCAGCTCGATCAGTGATGTCGTGCAAGGCCCGGATGGCGCCAAATGGCTTATCGTCCTGGGCCATGGCATGGTCAAAATTGACAATGATAATAACTGGCAGTTATTCGATGAAACCAGCCTTTTTGGGGAGGCGGCCAAGGGTTTAACTACTATTGAAGTTGATCAGGGCAACAATGTGTGGTTAGGAACGGTAACCAACGGGCTGCTAAAATTTGATGGGGTATCCGTCAAATCTTATAATATCGATAACTCGGGTATTCCCAGCCGGCTAATTAACGATATCGCCATCAGGAACGGCAATGAGGTACTGGTGGCAACAGCGCCATATATATCGGAAATAGACCCCTTTGGAAGCCCGGTTTATGCAGGAGGAGGTTTCGCCATCATGCGGGAAGAAAATTTTGAAGTTTTTGATAAGGATAATTCAAATCTGCCTTCCAATACGGTCAACTCGGTGGAAACAGGCCTCGGCAACCAGGTATGGCTGGCGACGAGCCGGGGCCTTGTAATGGCCTGTGTAGAGTAATTGTCTTTAATTATGTTTATATTGGATAAAAAATTGAATTTATGGCGTCGAGTGCTGAGCCGGAAACCAAAACCGTTAATCCGATCCGGGAAATAGCCGAACTGGGGCCGCTGATCCTGGATAAAGCTCTGTCAAAGGAAGAATTTGCTTTGCTTTCCGCCCGCTATCCGGATTTGCGGATGGAGCGGGAGAAGAGTGGAAAAATTACGATTATGTCTCCTGGTAAATTTGGTTCTGGTAACCGGGAATCCATCGCCAATTTATTTCTGGGCCTCTGGTGGCTGAAAAAAAGGATAGGAGAGATCTTTAGTGCTTCCACAGGAATTGAGCTGCCTGATGGCGCCATCAAAAGCCCTGATTGTGGATGGATTGGCCCGGAACGCCTCGCATTGGTATCCAAGGAGGAAAGAGAAGATGCTTTTCTGAAAGCCATGCCGGATTTCATCATCGAAGTACGCTCTAAAACTGATCGCCTGCAGAAGCTGAAAAATAAAATGAAGAATGTCTGGATCAAAAACGGCGTCCGCCTCGCCTGGCTGATCGACCCCTACGAAGAGAAAGCCTACATCTACCGCGCCAGCGGAGAGGTGGAAACCATTACCGGTTTCGAAGGTGAAAAACTGACGGGAGAGGATGTGATGCCCGGCATGGAGCTTCCGCTGGAGGAACTGCGGATTGCGGGGAAGTAGAACGCGAACCCACCTTCCAGACTGTTTAGAAATGTGTATCTTTAAAAGAAAACGTAACTATTCAGCATCATCGAAGCCGCCGGCAGAAAATGCCCTGTTTTGCCCCAACCCTGAAGGGTGACAGCGCATTTTCTGCCTTTGCTCCCTTTGCACCGTCACCGGAGCAGCTTTGGCGCATAGGCGACAGGGCCGGGGCAAACAAAGGTAGAAAATGTGCTTTCCCGTTGATGCTGAATAGTTACGAGAAAACCCCGTATGTTCTCAGCAGCCTGGCGAATTCCGAACAGCGCCCTACTTTCTGTTACCCTTTCACAAATTTCTTCACCAGTATCCTTCCCGCTATTTTCACCTCCAGGAAATACACTCCGCCCGCCAACCCTTCCAGGCTGAGTTCCCGCACGGGCCCTGTTTCACTGCGCAGCACCTGTCCGTAGGCATTGCGCAGCTCCAGCCCTTCCATCCGGCCATCACCCGCCCATTTCAGGAAAAGCCGCTCCGTGGCGGGGTTGGGAAAAATTACCAACTGGCTGGCCGGAAGTGGCTCCGCGGTAGTGTTCAGCACAGCCGCGCAATCCGGCCCGGTATCAAAGGCCCTCATCAGTTCTCCATCCTGCACATACCAGTTCTGCCACTCACCGCCGCTGCCGGTTTGCCAGTCGTTGAGGTCGAAAGCGCCTTCGCCGGTGGTGCGGGCGGGTACGGCATACACTTTGACCGCACTGTGCCCACGGTCCCAGGTGAGAGGAGTGCCGGCCTCCATAGCTTCGGGCAGGAATTCCTCCTGGCAGTTGGCCTGCAGGAAAAAGACATAATCTTCTTCGTATTCCGGGTATTCCCCAAAGGCGCGCGCAATGCCGGCCTCGTCGATGGCCACAGCGGTATATTCATTGGCGGCTATCCCGAAGGAGCGGGTATCGTACTCTTGTGCGATGCGCGCCAGCATGCCCACATGCCGCCCCGGGCGCTCCCGCTGTTCGTAGTGGGTATCGGTGACGAGGTATTGGGTGTAAGGGACGTCCAGGAAGTCATTGCATCCCAGGATATCGTAGTCCGGATGGTAGGGGTTGCCGAGGGCCTCTTCTGCGTCCAGGGAGGAGCCGGAAGGCGTGTAATAGCATTGCGCCAGAACGGCCATGCCGGCGCTGGTGCCGCCTACCGTGATGCCCTTTTCCCGGATCAGGTAATTGATGGCCTCTTCAATGGGCGTATCTTTCCAGAAAGTATAGTAATCGTACTGGTCGCCACCGGCAATAAAGAGGCATTCCGCGCCGCGGATCCGGTTGATCACGTAAGGGTCGGTGGATGCGGCGGACGACTCGAAGCGGAAAGTCTCTACAGAGTTGACGGTAACGTTCAGCTCACTGTAAAAGTAGGGGTTGTACCCATCGGATCCACTGGCGCGGATGACCACTACGTCGCCGCCGCCGGCGCGGCTGAGCATCCATTGCATTGCCATGTCGTTGTCGCCGCCGCCGCCGGCAAGGACGATGCCGGGAAGAAGGGTGTCGGGTTGTACATCGGCCGTATCTCCCGTGATCCAGTTGGTGTATCCCTGGCCGAAGCCGATATGCGGCATGAGGATAAAGGCCAGGACAAGAAAGCGGTTGAATTGAACAATCATCGGGCTTGTTTTTAACGGAATCAGCAAGGGCAGCCCCTCCCGAAGGAGGGTGCTGCCTGCTAATAAAGGGGAATCTGCGAATTAATGTCTTACGATCAATTTAGCCGTGCCAGCCTTGTTGTCAGAACGAAGCATGACGATATATGTTCCGCCGGGCAGTTCATTAACATCTATTATTGCGGTGTTATTTCCCGCCGCTTGCCGGCCCAGAGCGCGCAGCTGCAGGAGGCGGCCCATCATATCCTGTACAAGCAGTTCCACCTCGGAAGCTTTCTCCAGGGTATAGGCCAGCTGAACGGTTTCCCGTCCTGCGGGGTTGGGTGTCAGCACCATGGCGAAAGCTTCGTTGTCGATCTCGCGCACACTCGTAGTGACGACGTTGGACACCGAGATGTTGTCGATCCACAGGCCGTAACCGTTGGTGTTGGTCACGTTGCGGAAGGCAATGTACACACTCTGGCCGGCGTAGGCGGACAGGTCGAGGGTACGATCCTGCCAGTCTGTGCTCTCAACGGCCTCTTCCGTCCACAGGATCTCTCCGTCATTGCCAAAGCTCTCGACGGTAGCTTCACCGGTATTGATGAGCACCTGGTAATCATCCGGGTAGTCACCGCTTGACGTCGCAGACCGGACCTGGAAGTTCAACTCAGAGCCAGCGCCCAGCTGGAATTTCGGGAGGATCATCCAGTCATCAGCCGGGCCGACTTCGTTCCCGTTCTCGTCCTCATACCAGGAGATGCTCAGCGCGGCGAAGCCTTCGAACCGGGAGCTGCTGGTGACGATCCAGGCCGTATCCAGCCAGCCGATATCTCCCTCGTCGGCCGGGGTGAGCATATCGACATTGTAAAGGGTGAAATCTTCCGGCATCAGGCCGTCTTCAAAATCATAGGTAATGGTTTCCTGTGCCCGCGCAAAAACGGCGCATAGCACAAATACCAACGTGAGTTGTACTGCTTTTTTCATAATGCAGAAAGGTTTGGTTATATAAAAATGAATGAATTACCGAATACAGGGCAGACAGGGCCACCTGCCGCCGTTTTCGAAAGGGAAAAGAAAAAGGAGGTAATGACTAGCAGTCAAAAATAGGCTGAAGGCCCATCAGGCTGAGTTGCTTGTGGGTAGGAGTAGTGGGCCGAATACGGTTATGGATAATGGTATTGTCCATAAATTGAATTACTATAAGCCATGTAAGTTTACAAAAAAAATCAAATTTTTTCCGAATTTAGAATCAGGTTTTCATGGAGGGTACTTGTATTCTAAAATAATATTTCAGGCCTTGAGGGCGGAACGACTACCCTGGGAGTCAATAATGAGTTTGGCGAAAGCAAGATTATTATCAGATGGTAGAGCCCTGATAACACATGGAAAACCAAATTGCCGTTTGGTATTCTGGCCTGAAGTCCCTAATTTCGATCCTGTAAATATCCTTTACCACATGCGGATACTGAGGTCCATAACCCCTTCCAAAACGACGGCGCTCCGCCTGGAGACGCCCAGCCTCAGTGGTTTGCAGCCCATCTTTGACTGTTAGAAACTTTCCCCTTTTGTGCTTCAGGGCTTTCAAGGAGGCTCCTCTTCCCGGGCGTGCCACCTGCTGTTCATCGCTCTGTAAGCTCCGGCCTTGATCAGGGCCCTCTATTTTCCGTACAAAAAGATCAATCTCATCACCAAAAATGCAGAATTATGAAGCATTGGCGAATACTTCTGATATCCGCTCTCTGCCTGGGGTGTGCCGGCATGGCTCTGGGGCAGCGCACCATTACGGGGGCCGTCACAGATGCTGAAACCGGAGAGCCGCTCATCGGGGCCAACGTGCTGATCGTGGGCACTTCCTCGGGAACCGTAACGGACTTCGATGGTAATTATGAACTCGAGGTGGCACCGGGAACGGAACAACTGGAGTTCTCTTACACCGGTTATACGCCCAAAGTCGTGGAAGTTGGCAACCAAAGTGTGATCGATGTGCACCTGGCAGCAGGCCAGGTTCTGGACGAAGTTGTGGTCGTCGGCTACGGGACCCAGAAGAAAAGAGATGTTTCCAGCGCCATAGAATCGCTTAGTGCCGAAGATGTGAAAGACGTGCCGGCGGCCAGCTTTGAGGCCGCCATGCAGGGGAAAGCCAGCGGGGTGAACATCAGCAGCCCTTCGGGAACACCGGGCGGCGCCATCAATGTCAACATCCGGGGCATTACGTCCATTGGCGCCAGCAGCCAGCCCCTGTTCATCATCGATGGCATTCCGGTCGTATCCCGCAACAACTCAGCCCTCAACCAGAATATTCAGCCGGTGAACCCCCTGGCCGACCTCAACCCCAATGACATCGAATCCATCACCATCCTGAAAGATGCTTCGGCTGCCTCTGTATATGGCTCCCGAGGCGCCAACGGGGTCATTCTCATCACGACCAAACGGGGCGCCAGCGACAAGACGAAGGTCAATGTCGGATACTACAAAGGGTTTTCCAACATCACCAGCGTTCCCGAAATGATGAATGCCCGCGAGTTTGTCCGCTTTCTCAATGTAGCGGCCGAAAACGACGGCGAAGGCCCCGGTTATTTTAACGATGATTTTGGGTTTGACCCCGACAACCCCAATGCCGATGTACAGACAACCGACATTTACGACGCCATTTTCCGCACCGGCCAGATCGATAATGCTGACCTGAGCATTCAGGGCGGCAACGATAAGACCCAATTCTACCTCAGCGGCAATTATTTCAACCAGTCGGGCATTCAGATCGGGCAGGAGTTCCAGCGCATCAGCACCCGCCTCAATCTCGACCACCGCATCAACGAGAAGGTCAAAGTGGGAGCCAATTTCGCCGTCAACCGCTCCAACCACCGGCGCACCATCAACGAGAATGACGAATACGGCGTAGTGGTCAATGCCCAGGCCTGGGACCCCTCGGCTCCCATTTACGAAGCGGACGGCAGCTACGCCAACCCCTTCGACTACAATACCTGGTGGCCGCTGGACAACCCCGTGCTGATCGCCCTGGAGTACAAGAACCGGTCGATCTCTTCCCGCCTGCAGAGCTCTCTGTTCGGGCAGTACGAGATCATTCCCGGGCTGTCGTTCAAATCCGTCTGGTCGGTTGACCTCAACACGCTGAATGAAGAGTCCTACACGCCGACGTTCAGCAACAAAACGAGCATTGGGCAGGGCATTTATGCCACCTGGGAAGAGTTGTCGTGGCAAAACGAGAATACGCTCAATTTTACCCGGGTGCTGGGGGATCACAGCTTCAACCTCATCGCCGGCTTTTCCGCTCAGGAGATCAAGGCCACCTTCTCCGATATGGAGGGCGCGGGTTATTCCACCAACGAAACGCCAAGCATTTCGGCGGCGGCCAACATCGTCTTTGCCTCCTCGGGCAAGCGGCGGTCGAGCCTCCTCTCCTACCTGGGCCGTTTCAACTATGGTTATAAAGGGCGGTACCTGGCCACCTTCACCGTCAGGGCCGACGGATCTTCCCGCTTCGGGGAGAACAACCGCTACGGCTACTTTCCTTCCGGTTCAATGGCCTGGGTGGCGAGCGAGGAACCCTTTATGGCCAATCAGGGCCTGATCAGCAACCTAAAGCTGCGCGGCAGCTACGGAATAACCGGCAACCAGGAAATCGGCAGCGACTGGGTGGGCACCTGGGGGCTGGATGCACCCTACAACGGCCAAAGCGGCATCTCACCTTCCCAACTGGAAAACCCGGACCTGAGCTGGGAGAAGACTTCTCAGCTGAACCTGGGCATCGACCTCGGCCTGTTCGACAGCCGCATCAACCTGACGGCGGATTACTTTATAAAGAACACCACCGACCTGCTGCTCAATGCCGATATTTCGGGCCTGACGGGCTTTACCTCCGTCATCCAGAACGTTGGCGAGATCGAGAACAAGGGCTTTGAAGTCAGCCTGAATACGGTGAATATACAGAGCAGGGGCTTCACCTGGTCCACTACCTTCAATCTGGCCCTGCTCGACAATACAGTCAAAAAGCTGTTCAACAACGGAGAGATACTGGGGCGCAACCACATCCTGCAGGAAGGAGAGTCGGTGAGCACCTTGTTTATGATCGCATTTGAAGGGGTGGACCCCGAGACCGGAGACGCCCGGTTTGAAGACCTCAACGGCGACGGAGTGATCGACTTCGATGACCGCCAGATCGTGGGCAGCGCCATTCCCACCTACTTCGGCGGCTTCAACAATACCTTTTCCTGGAAGGGTTTTACCCTTTCCGCCTTCCTGCAGTTCTCCGGCGGCAACAAGATCTTCAATCAGAGCCGCCACGCCTATGAGAATTACGGGCAGCTGCGCAGCGGCCTGCCCTACGGCAACAACAGCCGCTACGTTCTGGAGCACTACTGGCGGGAGCCGGGGCAGCAAACCGATGTGCCGCGCCCCTCACTGGAAGCGGGGCAGATGCAGCGTTTCAGCACCCAGTTTCTGGAAGATGGCGATTTCATCCGAATGAAGAACCTGCGCCTGGCCTACCAGTTCTCTGAGCCGGCCATCCAGAAAATGCGCCTGCGTTCCCTGACGATCTATGCTCAGGCGCAGAACCTTTTCACCATTACCGACTACCGGGGCTTCGACCCCGAGGTATCGACCAATACCGCCAGCCAGGGCGCCCTGAATACCCAACAGGGGGAAGACTTCGGCACGCTGGGGCAGGCCCGGACCATCTCGGTTGGGGTGAATTTGGGGTTATAGTGTGTATGTGCATTAGTGTATATGTGTATCAGTATAAAAAACAGGAATATGAGAACTATAGATTTCAAATACATCATTTTATCGGCGGTATTGTTTCTGAGCGCTGCCTGCAACGGCTTCCTGGATGTGGAGCTGGACGATGAGATCATCACCTCGGAGGCCATCGTCAACAAGGAGACCGCGGAAGCGGCGGCCATCGGCCTGTACGACAGTTTTCAGAGCTTTACCCTGTACGGAGGCGACTTTGTACTGATGGCCGACCTGCTGGGCGGCAACGCCGTAGCCACCGGCTTCCGACAGCGGTATGAGGACCTGTCGAACGCCCGCGTGCCGGCCACCAACCCCTACATAGAAGACGTGTGGGTGGGCCTCTACAACATCATCAATTCCGCCAATAATATCCTGGCCCACATCGAAGGGATCGAAGGGATAGGCGAAGAGGATCGCAGCCGGATCGAGGGTACGGCCTACTATTTTCGGGGCTCCGCCTATTTCGACCTGCTGCGCCAGTTCGGAGAATTCTTTAACGAGAGTTCGGCCCTGGGGGTACCGGTGTTTACTGATGTGCTGGACCGGAGCACTGCAGCCACGGTGGGCCGCGCTACGGTAGCCAATTCTTACAGCCGCATCATCGAAGACCTGGACAATGCTGCCAAAAGCCTGCCCGATACGGACGAGCGGTTTTTCGTCACCCGGGCTGCTGCTCAGGCGCTGCTGGCCAGGGTTTACCTTTACAAAAAGGACTGGGCGAACGCCAGGGCCTTCGCGGATCTGCTCATCAATGACAGCGATTATGCGCTCAATGAGAATTACAATGACAACTTCGAAACCGAGGGCTCACCGGAGTCCATCTTTGAGCTACAGTTTACCCAGCAGGACGGCCAGGACCTCTCCAGCCTCCTGATGCTTTCGACGGCCAATGAAGTTTCCGGCGCCGGTGAGCTTTGGGATGCCTTCGAGGAAGGCGATTCCCGCAAGGAGCAGTACCTGCGGCGTTTTGGTGTGGTCCGCTGCACCAAGTATGGTGAACTGGCCACAGATATTGATTACAATGTGCCGGTTTCCCGTCTGGCGGAGATGTACCTCATCCGTTCGGAAGCCATTGCCAATACCGAGGGTGTTGTCGCAGCGCTGGCCGACCTGAACGCCATCCGGGCCCGTTCCCTGCCGGATTCCCCCATACTGGCCGCCGATGTGCCCGGCCTGGAAACCTACAACGACTTTCTGATCCGGGAACGGCGCCTGGAATACGCCTTCGAGCCACACTATTGGTTCGACCTGGTGCGCCTGGGCAGGGCTGCTGAGGTGCGGCAGATCGAAGATTACCGGGTGATCCTGCCCATTCCGGACCGGGAAGTGAAGGTGTCAAACGGAGTGGTCGGGCAGAATCCGGGGTATCAATAAGTGATTGTTTGGGGTTGTCGGTTGTTTGTTGCAGCTTTGCCGGGCGAACCGTCAACTGAAATTTATGTACGAAAGCCAACTCTCTATGCCCAAAACATACAGCCTGGCCATTCACGGCGGCGCCGGCACCATTATGCGTTCGGAAATGGCGGCGGATAAAGAGGAAGCCCACCGGCAGGCATTACTGAAGGCCCTGAAGGCCGGTGAAATCATCCTCCGGGCCGGCGGCTCGGCCCTCGATGCTGTCGAGGCTGCCGTCTGCTCACTGGAGGACTGCGAATATTTCAACGCCGGCAAAGGGGCCGTCTTTACCCATGACGGCACCCACGAGATGGATGCTTCCATCATGTGCGGACGAAGAGTGGATGCCGGAGCAGCAGCCATGGTGAAAGGCGTAAAGAACCCCATTTCGCTGGCGAGGCGCATTCTGGACGTTTCGGAGCACGTCATGCTCTGTGGCCCTGGCGCCCGGATGTTTGCCCGCGAGCAGGGGCTGGAAGAGGCCGGGCCGGACTATTTTTATTCGGAGTACCGTTTTCAGCAGTTGCAGGAAGCCAGAGCGCGCGGCAGAGCCCAGCTCGACCACAGCCAGAAGTACGGCACCGTAGGCGCCGTGGCCTGCGACCGGCAGGGGCATCTCGCGGCCGCCACTTCCACCGGCGGGCTGACCAACAAGAAATACGGCAGAATAGGAGACAGCCCCATCATCGGCGCCGGCACCTACGCCAATGACCTCACCTGTGCCGTCTCCTGCACCGGCTACGGGGAGTATTTTCTGCGCGGTGTAGTAGCCTACGACCTCTCCTGCCTGATGGAATACCGGGGGATGAGCCTGGAAGAAGCGGCTCATCACGCCATCCACCACCGGCAGCTGGCCCTGGGCGGCGACGGCGGACTGATCGCTGTGGATGCGAATGGGAATATTGCCCTTCCGTTCAATTCGGAGGGCATGTACCGGGCGTGGGTAAAGGAGGGGGAGGAAGCGAGGGTAGGGATATATAAAGAATAGAGGAAAGGTTTCTGGTTTGCTAAGGGCCATGCCGTTGTCTCCCAAACAACCGCCGGAAAATTCCCACAAAAAACAACACCATTGCCGAAATAGGGTCCGCATGGAAACCAATGTTAGCATTATCCAGCAGCATGGTGGCCAGCTTGTTGCCGAAGGGGTTGTCGTTGACGACGTAGGTCCAGGTGGAAGCAGGGCGGCGGATGCCGAGCTCCCCCAATTCCATATTGGGATTGGCCAGCAAGAGGGCTGTTTTTTCCTGCACGGCCTCATCGATCCCGTCGCAGAGGGACTGGAACTGCCCATCCGCCAGCCGCTGGAATTCCACCAGGGGCTTCTGTCCTCCGAAGCGGACGAGGTGGATGCTGTCGCGGACCTGTTGCAGGTATTCAAGGTGTTCTGCCCACAGGCGGTCGTATTGGTTGAGCGACAGTATTCTGAGCTTTCGGGCAATGGCAGACTCCGCCTTTACTTTTAAGTGCTCTTCCAGAAAACCAGGCTCAAGTAACAGGCGTTGCCTTTCTCCCTGGATCAACTGCCGTTGTTTTTCCACCAGGCCGGAATAGAGCATCAGCGTCCGGCGCATTTCTGAGGCCTGATCTTCGATTACCTCCTGAATATGCCTGATAAAAGTGTTAATGCGCCTGTCATTGATCTTTTGCCCTGCCTGCAGGTTCCGGAATCTTTTGGGAAGCACTTCATTTAATTTATACTTAACCATCAGGCCGTCTTCCAGGCTGATGAAAAAGCGGGACTGGCCAATGTCTCCCTGCCGCCCGGACCGCCCTCGGAGTTGCTGGTCCACGCGGCGGCTATCGTGCCGGTTGGTGCCGATGACATATAGGCCACCGGCGCGGATCACGGCTTCCCGGCCCTGCCCGTCCGGCCCTCCCAGTATGATATCAGTCCCCCGTCCTGCCATATTGGTGGAGATGGTTACGGCGCCCGGCATTCCTGCCCTGGCGATAATACCGGCTTCCTGCTCATCATTTTTGGCGTTCAGTACCTGGCAGGAGATACCGCATTTATGGATGGCCCCGGACAGGTTTTCCGATTCTCTGACGGTGCGGGTACCGATCAATACGGGTTGGCCTATCGCGTGCGCGCGTTGCACCTCTTCGATAATGGCCTGTATTTTGGCAGTTTGTGTGGTAAAAACTTCATCGGGGTGGTCCACCCGTCTGCAGGGTTTGTTCGGTGGTATAACGACGACTCCCAATCCATAGGTGTTCAAAAATTCGCTGGCAGCCGGCTGGGCGGTAGCGGTCATTCCCGCCCGTTTGGGGTATCGGGTAATAAAATGTTGAAGAGATATGGAATTGAGGATGTGCCCTTCGGATTGGATCTCAAGCCCTTCTTTGGCCTCCACCGCCGTTTGCAGGCCACTTCGCCACTTCCGGCCCTCGACAATCCTGCCGGTAAATTCATCCACCAGCTTTATTTGTCCGTTCCTCACCACATAATCTATGTCTTTTTGGAGGAGCATACGGGCGTGGAGCGCCAGACTGATGGCAGAAAGCAGGGTGTAATTTTCATCAGCAAGCAGGTTGTCTATTTGCAGGGCCTGTTCTATTTTCTCGATGCCTTTTTCTGTCAGAAAAATGTTTCGCGAATAGTCATTGATATCAAAATCCTGCCCTTTTTCCAGTTTCTCGGCCAGGCGGGCAACCAGTTGGTAGTCGAGGCCCGTTTGAATGATATCGCCGGCCAGAACGAGTGGGTTTCGGGCTTCGTCGATCAGCAGGGCGTCGGCCTCATCGACAATGGCGTAATGAAAAGGGCGCAGCACCAGTTCCTGCTCATCATAGGCAATAAAGGAACGCAGATAGTCGAACCCCACCTCTTTAGCGGTGGCATAAGTGATATCGCAATGGTAAGCCAGGCGTTTCTCTTCCAGGGCCATGCCCTCCTGAATGTATCCGACACGGAGCCCCAGAAATTTGTAAACCGGCCCCATCCAGGCTGCATCGCGCCGGGCCAGATAGTCGTTGAAGGTCAGGATGTGTACACCTTTTCCGGAGAGGGCGTTGAGGAAGGCCGGGAAGACAGCGGCAAGCGTTTTTCCTTCTCCGGTTTGCATTTCCACCAGTTTGTTGTGGTGCAGGGCGATGGCGGCGAGGAGTTGTACATCGTAAGCTTCCAGGCCCAACTGGCGGATACAGGCTTCTTTGACGAGGGCATAGGCAGGCAGGAGCAATTCTGCCGGAGCGGCGCCTCTCTGGGCTTTTGCACCTAATTGCCTGGCGAGTTGCTGGAGTTCGTTATCCGTTTTGGCTTTCAGCCCCTGATGATACCGGAGTAGCTGTTGCGAGTTATTTATCTTCGCTCCTTGCCTCATACTCATCCAGGTATTCCGCTACGATCTCATCGATAATATCGCGCAGGTAGGAGCGTTTCCGGCGGGCGATGGCCTTGAGCCTTTCCAGTTTTTCGGGGTCGAAAGTGAGAGTAACCCGTTTGGCTGCCTTTTGTTCCAGGCGGATGCTGCCGGGGTCAACGGTGCTGCGGATGAGGGCATCAAGCCCGCTGAGGGGCTTGCTGTGGCGCTTCTTCACCCGGGCGCTTCCGGAAATAGGAGTGCGTTTCGTCTTACGCTGTTCCAGTTGAGCTTCCACACTTTCTTCAAAAGCATCTTCGAGGAAAGCCTGAAGATCCGAGGAGAAATCTTTAGCTGAAGAGCGCTTCCCGCTATCTTCACCCCTTTTTCGGAGCACCTCCTGTTTTCCCGTCCGGGACAGTAAAGGGCTGCTCTCCTGAAGGGTTTCTTCAGCAGAATCTCCGAATAAGCTTTCCAGTCCTTCTGTGAATCTTTTTTTGCTCAAGGTGAAATGACTGAATTAGTGAATGACTGAATTAGTGAATGAATATTCTTTTATCAATCAGCGATTGATATTTTTCCTTGCAGTGGCTACGATTGAGAGTATCTCAAGAGCTTCTTGCATCAAAAAAACCAGCTCTTTTTCATTGCACCTGAAACTACTTTCTTTAATGACCTCAAGCCAGAAATGAGATTCATCGGCTTCTTCAACAACGATGCTGATCTTCGAAAAGAATTCCGCTTTAGATCTTGCTCTACACGCCGCCCGATAATTTCCAGCTACTGAAGTTGAGGATTTAATTAATTGGTATATCACAACTTTAGTAGCTGGGCCATAATGCAGCTCCTGACAAAATTTTATCACTCTAATTGCAAAGCTCTTGGTCCTTTGACGCATCCACTCTGCAAATTCTTCCTTTGTCATCTTTTTCATAAAGAGAGTTTTTTTAAATCATCGTTGGTTAAATGCTACTCTCTTTACGCACTTATTTTGAATAGGGCCCCCCAACATTCACTCCCTCACTCCCTCACTCATTCACTCATTCACTCATTCACTCCTTCACCCCCTCCCTCACTTTCCCCTCAAACTGCTCCACCCGCACCAGTATCTCCTTACTCAGATTCAGGTAATCTTCCGCACCGGCACTGTTGCGGCTATAGTCATAAATGTCTTTCCGTTGTGCCGGGGCTTCAGCCAGGGCAACGTTGTCGCGGATCATGGTTTCGAAGACCAGGTCGCCGAAATACTTCTTGATGGTTTCCACCACATCGCGGTTTAGCACCTTGCGGCTGTCGTACATAGTGGCGACCACTCCGCCGATCTGCAGGCCCTTGTTGAGGCGCAGCTTCACTTTTTGTATGACCTGCTTGATCTTGGCCAGCCCCTGCAGGGCGAGGAATTCCGTCTGAAGGGGGATCATTACATAGTCGCTGCTCGTCAGGGCGTTCAGGGTAAGCAGGCCCAGTGAGGGCGGGCAGTCGATGATGATGAAATCGTATTCTTCCCGCAGCGGCGACAGCAGTTCCCGAAGGATGAACTCCCGGCCGGCCTCGTTGATCAGTTCCATTTCGGCCCCTGACAGGTCGAGGGTGGAGACGATGACGTCGAGGTTCTCCTTGACCGGTATCGGTATCAGTTCGGATTCACCGCGCATGGCCTCGTAGATCGTCTGCGGAGGGCGGGGAGCCCCCAGGGAGAGCGTCAGGTTCGCCTGCGGGTCCAGGTCGATGAGCAGGGCTCGTTTGCCCAATTCTACCATTGCCGCGCCGATGTTGATCACACTTGTGGTCTTTCCTACCCCTCCTTTATGGTTGAGCAATGAAATGACTTTTCCCATATCAGTATTTTGATGGCTTTGCTGGAATGTGCCTTAAATTAAACAATAATCCCCAGGAATGCCCGGAATGTTAGCAAAAATATACTTTTTCCCTAAATTGTCACCAGAATGGTTAGTTTTTACCGGGCCTGTTGATAGCGCCTCCATTAAAATATGATCCGGACTATGAAGCTGCTTTCTTCCTTCTTCCTTTTACTGATCTACGCCTCTTTCGGTTTCGCTCAGGAGGCCGGTTCTGCGGAAATGTTCCCGGCGCCGGCCGGTAAGCTTTTCATCATTGGCGGTGGCAAGCGTCCGCCGGCGCTGGTGCAGTCGCTGGTGCAGGCTTCCGGGCTGGACACGGGCGGGTACGCCATCATTCTGCCCATGGCCAGCAGCGAACCGGATACAGCGGCGTACTACGGCATCCGGCAGTTTACAAAACAGGGGCTGGCGGCCGAAAAATTCCGGGCGTACAACTTCGCAAAGGGCGATTACCCCAAAGCAGCCATTGACTCCCTGCTCGGCGCCCGCCTCATCTACATCACCGGCGGCGACCAGAACCGATTTATGGAGGTAGTCCTCGGCAGCCCGGTTTACGACGCCATCCACCAGGCTTATTCCAATGGCGCCACCATTGCCGGCACCAGCGCCGGCGCCGCCGTGATGAGCCGGAAGATGATCACCGGCAACGAGTACAAACATCCCGAATACACCGGCGATTACAGGACCATCGAAGCCGAAAATATAGAAATAAAGGAAGGCCTGGGCCTGCTGCCGGAAGCCATCGTCGATCAGCATTTTGTCTATCGCATGCGCATGAACCGGCTCATCACCGTCGCGCTGGAAAACCCCAACGAAGCCTGTATCGGCATCGATGAATCCACGGCTATCCTGGTGGAAGGGAACCTCGCAACGGTGGTAGGAGGTTATCAGGTGATCCTGTTGCGCAACCCCGGAAAAGACAGCCGGGAAATGAACGGCCTGCTGGGCGGCCGGGGGCTGGAGCTGAGCGTACTGCTGCCGGGAGATGGGTTCAGGCTGAAATGAAGTTGGAAGTGCGAAGTCAGAAGTGGGAACCGGCTGGGGATAGTTCAATTAACTGGGTCCGGATTATGCTAACCCACTGGTTTCCAGGGAACCAGGAACTCAGAAACCAGGAACTATGAACAATCCCACCGGCTGCTCCTGAATCCGGCTTACGCCCGTTTGTGTCCTGGGCGCTTTTGAGTACGAAGTTCTTCATTGTGAAATTCCCGCCTTCCGCCTTCCGCCTTCCAACTTCCAACTTCCGCCTTCCCGCCTTCCGACTTCCGCCTTCCAATCCTTTGCACTCTAACCCCATAAGCGTACCTTTGCGAAAATTTTGAAAAATGAAAGCAAACATCTCACTTGTATTAAATGGCATATTACTCATCGCAGTAATCTACCTGTTCTCTCAGCAATCTTCCGGAAATGAAGGAAAAGGAGCGGAAAGCGGAGCTATGGCCTCTGAAGCACCCGCACCTCTGAAGATCGTCTATCTCAATGCGGATACCCTGGTCGAGCAATACGATTATTTCCGAAACCAAAAGGAAGCGCTCGACAAGCGGCAGGCGGAAGCCAGCCAGCGGATGAACCAGAAAGGGGCGGCTCTGGAAAAAGAGTTTCGCCAGGTTCAGGAAAAGATACAGCAGGGCCTTTTGGCCCCCAGCCAGATTGCCGAAGAAGAACAACGCCTGGGGCAAAAACAACAGTCTCTAATGGCAGAGCAGGAAAAGCTGAGCAAGGAACTGGTGGCGGAAACCCAGCGCATTCAACTGGAGCTGGAAGACGAACTGCGCCAGTCGCTGGATGAAATGCGCAAGCGGCGGGGCTACGATTACATCCTTCAGTACGGGCAGGGATCCAGCGTGTTGCTGGCCGCCGACAGCCTCGACATTACCGTCGAAGTGCTGGAGATCCTGAATAAGAAAAAGCCGGAGGGAGAGGAAGATTCCGGGAATTGAGAGTGTGTTCATACATGAGTCATCCCGAATTTTATTTCAGGCCTTCAGCCTGACATTTGGGCTGGAATTATCTTCCCCGGGCGAAGCCCTGGGCATCAATGTAACAGCCTTTCAGGCTGAAAGCCTGACAAATTGCAGCTTGGGGCACCGCCCCAAGCCTGAAAGAAGCAGATAACTCAGGCTGAAGGCCTGAAATAATATCCAAGAGTATATCATTCTAAAATTTGGGATGACTCATGTTTAAACTATCCCGCCCGGGCGAATGGCGCCCGTCTTGGCAGCCGGGTAAAAATTCCTAACCCGTCCATACGGTACCCTGGTAAAAATTCCGATCAGCGCCCTGTTCCCCTGTAGTTAAATGAATAACCATAGACCAAAACCCTCCCTCTCTCCCTCTCTCCTTCTCTCCCTCTCTCCCTCTCTCCCTCTCTCCTTCTCTCCCCCTCTCCTTCTCTCCCTCTCTCCCTCTCTCCCCCTCTCACTTCACCTCCATACGCCAAAGCCCGACTCCCTCATCCACCGTCACCATTTCAAAGCCGATCTTCTGTAAGATCCGTTCCGAGGCAGCGTGGCCCACGGGCACGGTGGCGATAATGGCCTGCAGGCGGCCATCCTTTCCCAACCAATCGCAAAGGGCGCCGGCAGCCTCGGTGGCCAGCCCCTGCCCGGCGTAGCGCTCATCGACAAAATAACCGATCATCGATTCTCCTCTTTCGTCCGGCAGGCCTCCCAGGCCGATGCCGCCGATGCGGCAGTTGTCCTTCCGGTGGACAATGATCCAGTGGGTAAACCAGGCATAGTCCTGCGGGTGCGCCTCCACCTGGGGGAGGCAGAAATCATGGATCGATTCTATATATTCTGCGTCAAACTCCGGGCTTAGGCGGACTTCGAACGGTTCCAGGCCAAGTTGCTCCTGCAACTGGCCAAGGCCATCAGTTAACAGATGTAGCTGCTCCAGGTTCAAAGCGATGAGCCGGAGGCGGGAAGTAGTTATTTCCAGCATTGGAATGAAGATTTTTGAAGTAATGATTGAAAAAAGCTAAAGGCCGAAGCACATTACTTCCCCTTTATTCCAGGCGGGAAAATCAGGCGGCGAATGAAAGTCGTTGTCAGAGGCAATAATTTAGTCTGCCAAAAATAAGAAATGTAAGGGACAAAGTCCAAAATCACACCTCAGCACTTTGGTAATATGCCTCCCGGTATTCCTCCAGCTTTTCCTTCAGGGTTTTTGACCAATGCCCGACTTTCCCGTCCCCTATTGGCCGCCCGTCGATCCGCACCACCGGCATAGCGCTTTTGTTGGTGCCGGTAATAAACACTTCCCGGGCCCGGAACACCTCTTCCATGTTTACACGCCGGGTAATGACAGGCAGCAGCCCGGCCGTTGCTTTGATGATCGAATCGCGGGTAATGCCGAAGAGGATTTCGCTGTCGGGGGTGACAAGTTCTTCCTTTTCAGTGATGAGAAAAACATTGGAGCGCACCGATTCACGGAGAATGCCGTTATTGTGGTACATTACCTCCAGGGCGCCGGCCCTCCGGATCTCCGGCAGCAGCTTGATGCCGGTCAGGTAGTTGATGGTTTTTACCTCCGGCCATTCCCGCTGGAAGTTGTGGCTGATCAGGGCCACGCCTTCCGTGAAGTAGGCGTCCGGGTAGGCGGGATAGGGGTGTTGCAGGACGATGAGGTTGGGCTCCGAGGGCGAGTAGCCATCCGGAGTGTAGCCGCCGGTGAGCACCAGCCGGATGGCCCCATTGCCCTGGCCGTTGGCGGCGATCAGCTCGTGGATGTTTCGGCTAAGCTCCTTTTGGTTTAGAGGAGGGTTGAGGCCCATTTTTTCCGCTGAGTTATAGAACCGTTGCAGGTATTGCTCTTCCAGCAGTGGCCGGCCGTATTTGAACAGGAAGTAATCAAAGATGCCATAGCCGCGGAGCACTGCCAGGTCGGTTACGCCCAGGCTGGCCTTTTCCTGGGCGGTGATCTTGCCGTTGAGGCTGCAATAGATTGCCATTTTTGACCCTCAATTTACGGACAAATCGGAAAGCCCCGGGCCTTTTTTCATAAGTCTTTGCCCCCTTCCCTCACGGTTCTGCCTTTGCGAAAAACTGTATAGGGTGAAACCTTTGTCATTTACTGATTATTTCCTAATTTCATTCCCCGCTGTCCTGAATGCCCGGATTCCAATTCCCGACAGGGTTTACAAGGCAGCGCTTTCGTGTGGCCTGGCCATGCAACCTAGTTACGGTTCATTGAAAAATTCTGTAGAGTGGAGAGCGGCCCTGGCGCTTTAAACACGCCTCTTCAGGTGCTCACCCATTCCGGGCTACAACCTGGGCTTTGAAATTTTTCAAGGAAGCACTATTGTTAACCATTTCAAAAAGAGGACCATATGAGTTTTGACACGAAAAACATTAGAAACGTTACCCTCCTCGGACACTCTGGCTGTGGGAAGACGACCTTTGCGGAATGCATGCTTTTCGAAGCAGGGGCCATCTCACGCCGGGGGTCCGTGGAGGAAGGTAATACCCAGTCTGACTTTACCAACATCGAACGCGAACGCGGCAATTCTCTGTTCAGCTCGCTGATGCACGTGGAGTGGAAAGATTCCAAGATCAACATTCTCGATACGCCGGGCTTTGACGACTTTGTCGGAGAGGTGATCTCTTCTCTGAAGGTGGCCGATACCGGAGTGATGCTGCTCAATGCAAAGAACGGGGTCGAAGTTGGCACTGAACTCATATGGGACTATGTCGAGCAATTCGAAACTCCAACCATTTTTGTCATCAACCAGGCCGATCACGAAAAAGCAGATTTCGACGCCACTCTTGACCAGGCCAGGAACCGCTTCGGCCACAAAGTCGTTCCCGTACAATACCCCCTCAACCCGGGAACCGGCTTCAACACCATCGTCGATGCCCTTCGGATGACGCTCTACGTTTTCCCTCCCGAAGGCGGAAAGCCCGAAAAAAAGCCGATCCCTGACTCTGAGATCGAACGCGCTCAGGAAATGCACAACGCGCTGGTCGAGGCAGCCGCCGAGAATGACGAAGGGCTGATGGAAAAATTCTTTGAAGAAGGGTCTCTGACCGAAGAAGAACTCACCGAAGGCCTGCGCATCGCTATTGCCCATCAGGAACTCTATCCTGTATTTTGCTGCTCCTCCACCCAGAATATGGGCAGCGGGCGCATCATGGGCTTCATCAATGACGTCTGCCCCTCACCAGCTGACCGCCCCGCCAAATTGCTGGAAGATGGCAGCCGCCTGAAGTGTGACAGCAACGCCGATACCACCATCTTTATCTACAAGACCATGTCTGAGCCCCAGGTTGGCAATGTGACTTACTTTAAAGTCTATTCCGGTACCCTCAGTACCGGAGATGAACTGGTCAATGCTTATAACCGCACTTCCGAACGCTTTGGCCAGATCTTTGTCGCCGAAGGAAAGAACCGGGAGCAGGTCGGCCTGCTCAAGGCCGGAGACATAGGCGTAACCGTTAAGCTCAAGAATTCTCACACCAATAATACACTCAATATTAAGGGAGAGGACAGGAAGATCAAAGCCATGCGATTTCCCGAACCCCGGATACGAGTAGCCGTCAGCCCCCCCAGTAAGGGAGATATGGAGAAACTGATGAAAGCCCTGCACATCATTTCCGAGGAGGACCCCACCCTCATCGTTGAACAGTCGAAAACCCTGAAGCAAACCCTGCTCTTCGGCCAGGGACAATTGCATCTCGACCTGGTCAAACACCGCATCGAGAACCTGTACGGGGTGTCTATGGATTTTATCAAACCGCGGATTTCTTACCGGGAGACCATTACCAAACCCGCGGATACCATGTACCGCCACAAGAAACAGACCGGCGGCGCCGGCCAGTTTGCCGAGGTTCACATGCGTATCGAACCCTATACTGACGGCATGGCGGACCCGAGCGACCTGAGCGTGCGCAATAAGGACGTTGAAGAGCTGCCCTGGGGAGGCACCCTCGCTTTTTACTGGTGTATCGTGGGCGGGTCTATCGATTCCAAGTATTCCAACGCCATCAAAAAAGGGATTCTGCAAAAAATGGAGGAAGGCCCCCTTACCGGCTCTCCGTGCCAGGATATAAGAGTGTGTGTGTATGATGGAAAAATGCACTCGGTTGACTCCAATGATATGGCGTTTATGCTCGCCTCTACCCAGGCCTTCAAACAAGGCTTTAAGCAGGCGGCCCCTCAGATCATGGAACCCATCTACAAGCTGGAAATCCTGTGCTCCGATGATGTGATGGGTGATATCATGGGAGACCTGCAGACCCGCCGGGCCATCATCATGGGCATGGGTGCTGAGGGCCATTACCAGAAGATCACCGCTCAGGTTCCGCTGGCCGAGCTGTATCAGTATTCCTCAACCCTGCGCTCCTTGTCGCAGGGAAGGGCCAAGTTCCACCAGGAATTCGCTGAATTCAATCCTGTACCGCATGAAATTCAGCAAAAACTGATGGAAGCCCATGAGGAAGAAGCGGCCGAAGCCTGATCATTCCTGAACGTGAATCCGCTGACCCGAGGCCGGAAACCCAGCCTCGGGTTTTTATATTCAACGTGAGGTTTGACCTGGCCGGCATATTTTTCAGCAAGTTAAGCCAGATTGAGGTTGAGGCTAAGGTTCAGATTGAGGGCGCTATGGGCAAGAATGGCCCTGTCATGCAAAACTGAACTGTCTTCCCCTGGAAATATTCTGTTCTTCAGGCGCTCCCTGGACTCAACCTCAGCCTTAACCTCAAACCTCACGGTATATGCATTTTTCTCCGGGTAACCCCCAAAGGCCAGGTGTAACCATGAACGGTTAGTTCCGTTCTATAATAAAGGAGTTGCAGTGATTTAAAAACCAAACCGGATCATGCCAGTACAACCTCTGACAAACCAACATGCCGCCGCACCCAAAAACATCAACATTGCCGTCTTGTACTCCAAAGCCGATGAAAAATACTGGGATGGCCTGAAGAAGCATTTCACCGGCCTTGCCAACCTCCATAAAAATGTGCGCATCTGGGCAGCCACCGATGTGGAACTTGGCGGAGAAGTGCTGCGCGAAACCAAAGAGGAACTCAAAAAAGCAGATATCACGCTGATGCTCATCAGCCCCGATTTCATCAACGACAAGATCATTGACGGGGAAGCCCGGTTCTTGCTCGAAACCTATGCCCACTTCAGCCGGAGCGATGAATACCGGAAGAATGAAAGGTTTATCGTTCCGGTTCTCCTCAACCACCTTTACGGTTGGGAAGACATCTACGATGAACAATACGATATCGAAGACCTGCGCGTTTTTGATAAGATCCTCTCCAGTTCGGATAACCTCGACGAGGCCTATGCCCGCATCACCAAATCCCTGGAAGAGTACATCGAACGCATTAATGCCAAAGGAGTGAAGGTCGTCATCCCTACCTGGATAGGGTTTATACCCGGCATTATGTACAACGACGGCTTCGTCCGGAATAAAAAGACCGGGCTTTTCCAGAAGTACAAGCGGGAGCTCCAGTTTACCCTCAACGACGACCTCGACAAGGTCTGTGATGCCTTCCGGGCCGGCGAGGCGAATCTGATCTGGTCCACCATCGACCGCCTCCCCTACGTGATCGACAAAGTGCGCAACTGGAACCCCAGGGTCATTTACCAGGCCTCCTGGTCGAATGGGGCCGATGCCATTCTGGCCCGCAAACACATTCAGTCCGTTCAGGATCTCAAGGGGAAGAGGGTACATTTTCCCCTCGATTCTCCCTCTCAGACCTTCCTCCACTATGTTTTGCGCGAACACAACCTGAGCCTGAAGGATGTTCAGCTCGTTCCCCAGCGGCAGGCCAACCTCGACCAGTTGTCCAAGGCCTTTATTGCCGATGAGCGAATAGATGCGCTGGTCCTGTGGAGCCCCTTTGTCGAAGCCTGCCTCACGGAAGCGAAAGATGTGCACGTGCTGGCTCACTCGGGCCAGTATCCCAACCTGATCGCCGACGTGCTCATTAGCAGCGAGGAATACATCGGCCTGAACCGGGAGGAACTGGGGGAAATGCTCAGGGGCTGGCTGCTGGAAGTCCGCCAGTTCATCGATGCCCCCGATTATCAGCAGACGGCCGTAAATGTTCTCATCGAGGCCATCATCCGGCCTCTGCCTGCGATCATACCGTCCACTATCCGGGAATCTTTAGTGGAAGCGTTGTCCAATTATTTTGAGAGTTCGCTTCGGAAGGTCCACCTTTGCACCCTTGAGGATAACCGCCATTTCTTCGGGTTAGCTCCTCATGAAGAGGATGCGCTGGGAAGGGCGCTCTACAATAAATTCCTCAACCTCGAATATCCTCACCTTACCGGCGACCCCGGCCTGCAATGGGAAAATATTGTCGATGCTTCTCTGATCAGTGAACTTTCTCCCGATTAAACAAAAAAGGCCGGACAACGCCCGGCCTCCTGTTCATGGGAATATAATGTATCTCAAATCTTTAACTTCCTGCCAATGAAGCTGGACACCAGCGCCAGGAAGGCAATAATCCCCAGGCCGGTACTCAGGCCGAAATGCTCGGCAATGCCGCCGATCAGCGGCGGGCCGATCAGAAACCCCACCACTCCTGAACTGGCCACAGCTGCTATACCTGTACCCGGGGCTACTCCCGGTGTTTTTGCCGCTGAACTGAATAGAAGGGGGACTACCGTTGAAAACCCAAGCCCCACCAACGTAAAACCCGCTACAGCTGCAATCGGTGAAGGGGCAAGAATGGCCATCCCCAGGCCTCCGGCTCCCAGCAGGCTGCCTGTGGCAATAAGCCGGGCGGCCCCGAAACGGACTTTTATTCCGTCGCCGGCAAAACGCCCCAGGGCCATGGCCAGCGAAAAGCCGGCGTAACCGAGGCTGGCGGCAAAAGGATCCGCCAGCAGGGTATTGCGCAGGTAAATGGCGCTCCAGTCGGCTACCGCGCCTTCCCCTATCATTATGCAAAAACCGATAAAAACCAAACCCAGCAACGCCCTGGGAGGTAAAGTAAAAGAAGAGCCCTCCGACGGGCTGTCCGGCAGCGCCAGGATAACGGGCCTCAAAAGGATCTGCAGCCCGACCATCAACAAGGCTACAGCCACCAGGTGGTTTTGTAAAGGAATGCCTGCCGCAGCGACCAAACCGGCGCTTCCTGCCCCGATCATAGCCCCGAGGCTGAACATCCCATGGCAGGTTGACATTATGGTAATACCGTACTGGCCTTCTACGGCCGAGGCGGCGGCGTTCATCGATATGTTCATGAAATTATTGGCCAGGCCCACCACAAAAAGGCTGCCCATAAGGGCAAACTGGCTTTGGGCAAAGGACGGAAAAGGAAGGCTGGCGCAAAAAAGAAGGGTGGACAAGGCCATGGCCCGCCCGGTGTGTATGCGGTTCATCAGCCAGCCGGCGAAGGGCGTCAGCGCGAGCGCCCCCAGCGGAAGGCCCAGCAGCGCCAGGCCCAGTTGCCCCTCCGACAGGGCCAGGGCAGCCTGGACTTCCGGAAGCCGGGCCAGCCAGCTGCCAAACAACACGCTCAGGGTCATGAAAGTAAGCCCTACCGACAGGCTGGGCAAATGCAAGGCGAAAGCTTTCAGTGTTCTGATCATAAGCAAAGGGTGATTTTTTGTTACGCTTAGCATTAAACAGCGTCCAACAAAAAAGTGAGCTTCTTTTGTCAAGGAAGCTCACTGGAGAATATTGAATTAATGTATGAAACTTTCATTTTTTTACCGGGGCAAAGTTACAGCCGTTGGCAAGCCCTTTCTTCCTTGATTTTTGCAGATTGTAATACTGCATTAACAGAGGAGGGCAGGGAAAAGGCGCCGACGTTAATTCAGTGTTAAATTGTCAGATTTTCCAACTTAGTGTATAAACAACAAGAACTCTTTGTCCGTTATCTTTGTTGTCGATAATATCAGAAATATAACACTTGGAAGAATGCAGCTGCGGAAATGTGGATTTCCGTAGCCCTGGCCAGATTAAAACTTTGTTGATAAGGTTCACCCTGTTAATCTAACTTCATACCAGTCGAACTGAATAGCCCCAGAGAACCTCATCAGCCAACCAGAAAAAACATTTCCCTTCCGCTTTGCATTTTCCCGTTTAAAGCATGGATGAATATGAAGGCAATTTTGGAAAAGATCGAGCCGGCTTTCGGCAGTTCGTTTACCATTCGGCGATTTGACGACCTGGAAGAATGGAACCGGCCTCACTGGCACTTTCACCCGGAATATGAGATCGTTTACGTTTCCAACGGGCGGGGTAAGCGCCATATAGGCGACCACATATCCTTTTATGACGACGGCGACCTGATCTTCCTGGGCCCTAACCTGCCGCATTTTGGCTTTACCGAAGAGCTTTTCGAAGATCATATCGAGATCGTAGTGCAGATGAAGGAAGACTTCCTGGGGCAGGAGTTTCTCAGCAAACCCGAGATGGAAGCCATCAGCCGCCTGTTTGAGCGGTCCCGGCAGGGGATATCTTTTTCAGGGGCCATTAAGGAAGAAATTGGCAACCGCCTGATGAAAATGATGGAGCTGGAGAATTTTGACCGCCTTCTGGAACTGTTGTCCATTTTGCAGTTAATGGCCCGCTCTTCTGATTACAAGATGCTGAACGCCAGCGGTTTTGCTTTGGAGGTGAACGCTCAGGACCAAAGGCGCATAGCCGCAGTTTACGGCTACGTGGAGAGCGACTTTCAGGGGGAAGTCAACCTCGATGAGGCCGCTTCCAGGGTGAATATGACCGTGCCCGCATTCTGCCGTTACTTCAAGAAACTGACGCGTAAGACTTTCAGCCAGTTTGTCAACGAATTTCGCATCGCCCACGCCTGCAGGTTGCTGGGCGATGATACGCTGACGATAGCAGCAGTGAGCTTTGAGAGCGGTTTCAACAACCTTTCCCACTTCAACCGGCAGTTCAAGAGCATAACCGGATTCAACCCCCGGGATTACCGGAAAAGCCTCAAAAAAGTCGTATCGTAAACCCGCTCCGGGAAAGTTTAACTTGAAAAGTTTAAAACTTTCCCGGCTGCACTATACTTTTGCCGATATTTTTGGCAAAATGACGTTTCATGAGAAAGTTCTACTTTTTCGCGCTCCTGATGGCAGCCCTCTTCGCCTGTACTCAAAATGAACAAGCCAGAGAAACACTCACCGGAAGCTGGCGTTACGATTCGCAGGCTATCCTCGATTCCCTTCGTGTCCGGCAGCCCTCCGAAACTGAATTGGCCATGGTGGAAGGGGCCATGACGATCTATAAGGATGCGGTCTTCAAATTTAAGGAAGACGGCTCACTGATCGTCGTTACCAATGGCATCGAACAGACCGGAACCTGGGAAATGAGCAGCAGCGGCAGGCAGCTGACCATCAACCTAAGCGGCCAGGGCCAGCCAAATGACATTATGGAACTCAGCGAACAGCGGCTCGTGCTGGCGCCCCTTCCCGAGGCCGGTGTATTCTACACCCGCATCTTCATTCCCGCACAGAATTAGCAGCAGCTCATTAATATTAATCATTATATAATTCCCATTTTACATACACTTTACAAATAAACCGGATTTTGTGTGCATTATATAACCCGGTTGAACAGCAACCTGATAATCACATATCATCCGGCCGTTATGAAAAGGGAACTAGATATTGTCGTACTCTCCGATGTTCATTTGGGAACTTATGGCTGCCATGCTAACGAACTGCTCAACTACCTGAAGAGTATCAAACCTGGAATGCTCATTCTGAATGGAGACTTCATCGATATGTGGCAATTCCGGAAACGTTACTTTCCCAAAGAACATATTCAGGTCATTCAGCAGGTCCTGAAAATGGCTTCCAGGGGCGTCAAGGTATATTATATTACCGGAAACCACGATGATGCCCTGCGCCGGTATTCCGATTTCTCCGCCGGGAACATACTTCTGCGGGATAAACTCATCCTTCAGCTGGCCGGAAAAACCTGCTGGATCTTTCACGGTGATATCTTCGACCTTTTCATCAGGTACTCCCCCTATGTCTCCCGCCTGGGAGGAAAAGGATACGACCTGCTGATCTGGCTCAACCGTTCCATCAATAAACTGCGCCGGGCCATGGGCCTGCCCCGGATGTCATTCGCCAAAAAGGTGAAATACAGGGTGAAAGAGGCCATAAAATTTATCAGCGACTTTGAAAAGACCGCTCTGCAACTGGCGGCCGAAGAAGATTATGATTACGTCATCTGCGGCCACATTCACCGGCCGATCATGCGTACTGAAGAGGTGCAGGGAAAAAAAGTGACTTACCTCAACTCGGGAGATTGGGTGGAAAACCTCACCGCCCTGGAATACAACTGGGGGCGCTGGTCCATTTACGAATACGATGAGACGGACTACCAATACGTCAACCCCAGGCTCTTCGTCAAAGAAGTCCTGGAAGAAGATGAGGATGCCGTAGCCACCAGGCCAAGTATGGAGGAGGTCTATCTCGAGATCGTCAGTAAACCGGTGAGCGGTAAGCAGGCTTCTTCGTAGATTCGTGGATTCGTTTTAACGAATCCACGAATCCACAAATCAATCCTCCCTTAAGGCCTGGGTTTTTTCCCGATCGAGATCATATTGGCGAACAGGCGGAAAGCGCCCGGTACCCCGGCGGGTAGTTGCCGGAACCAGCTGTAACCGGTGTAAATGTAATGGCCCTCTCCGTATTCCGCCACGAGCAGGCCCCCGTCGAGGGGTTCTTCCCCCGGGTCATTACTGGAAAGGATCGGCTCATATTGTTCTGCCCATTCATCGGGGAAATAAAGGCCCCGCTCCTGCACCCAGCCTTCGAAATCCTGTTCCGTGATCTTGTTGGGCCAGTTGAGGAGAGGGTGGCCGGGTTTCAGAAAGCGCACCGGCGCGTCTTCCACCGTTACCCGCCCACGGCTTATTTTCAGAGGGTAGGGCGCGATATCTTCCATGGGCACGGTCAGCCCGTAACTCTTGTTGTACTGCACGATCAGTGTCCCTCCGTTCTTCACATATTCGAAAAGAGCATCCTGGTGAAAACGCATGCGGTCCAGCCCGTTATAGACGCGTACGCCCAGGATCACTGCGTCATATTGCCGGAGGTTGTCGGGGGTGAGATCTTCTTCATCCAGCAGGGTGACATCGTAACCGATCTGCCTCAGGCTGGCCGGTATCTCGTCACCCAACCCCATGAGGTATCCCACTCTGTCTCCTGCCTTTTCTATTTCCACTTTGGCCACCTTGGAGGAGGCATCGAGCAGAACCGACTGGAGGGGGATGTGGCTGTAATCGATCCGCACCATCTTTTTGCTGTAGCTCTTTCCCTCAACCTTTGCCAGCGGTACGATGAAGTCTTCTCCCTGTTCTTTCGGCGGAGAAAGCTCAAATTGAAAGACTTTCTCTTCGCCCTTGGAACCGAGTTCAAAGTTCAGAGAAGCGGGTTCGACACTCCAGCCTTCGCCGTGGCATAGTTCAAGGGTCCCTGAGACGTCATCCCTGCCCGACTTGAGGGTCACTTCTACCGTCTGGGGGTGGCCGTTCCCAAAAACATAAACTTTTTCAGCCACCTGGGTGTAAACCGGCGGTGTGATCTCAAAAGGTTGATAAACTTCGCCTTTTACCGGGTCCTCATATTTATAAATGACTTCCTTTTCCAGTTCGAAAGGTTGCCCGAACACCGAAAAGGTGAGCCTGGTGCGGAAAGCATGGGGAGCCTCGGGCAGGCCCCGAAGCTGTTGATCCTCCACAGTATAGCGCCCTTCTTCCCATTTTTGCTTCAGCCAGTAGGGGCTGGTGGTTCCCATATCTTCCGGAAGGAGGGCCGTTTGGGATATCCTGTAGTCTTCATTGAATTCCAGAGGGAGGGCCAGGGTAGTATCCTGCCCGGCGGGGAGGATGCTGGCCGATTCCAGTACTACCGGAATGCTGGAGCGGTTGATCACCTCTATGGCCAGTTCCACCGGGCTGCCGGGAGTGGCCGAAGGGCTGAGCGCCACCGGTTCGGCATACAGCCCCAGGCACGCCTGGATCACCGCTTTGGCTTCCTTCATTTTTGTTCTTTTCCAGAACCCATCGGGCAGAGCCTTCATCATTTGCAGCACTTCCATGAGTTGGGGCACGCTGGCGGCCGGGTTTTCGAACCGGAAAGAAGCCTCGATCCCCGAGAGGGCCTTGCCGATCGGCGCTCCCCCTTCGACCCTGCTCCAGGTCGTGTTGATGCCGGCAAAGAGGCCTTCCTTGTCTGTCGGCATGTCGCCTTTGAGCAGTTCGAGATATTCCATCTGGGAGCCCCGGGTTCCCATATCTCCAAAGCCCTGCGCCTTGTGCATACTGCGGGCCCTGGCGGCGATCTCGGTGTTGGACGTTCCCAGCGTCGGGTAGTACACCCCGATGTCAACGCTCACCATTCTGGACTTATCGGCCTTTTCAAAATTTTCCCGGCTGCCGTAAAACCACCAGGTCGTATTGAAAAACAAGCGCCTGGGTTGCCAGGGTTCAACGTATTTCAGTTGCTCGGGAAACACACTTTTGTCGGCGGCAATATCAAAGGCCTCGTTGGATAGCATGGCGGATGCCGTGTGGTGGCCATGCATCCGGCCGTACCACTCCGGATCCACCTCGTGCTGGAAGCGGTTGATGATGATGTCGGGCCGCCATTTGCGGATGGCCCAAACCACATCGGACAGGGCCTCGTCGTGGCCCCAGAACTTCAGCGTTTCTTCCGGGTTTTTGGAGAATCCAAAATCATTGGCGCGGGTGAACATCTGGTTGCCGCCATCAATCCGGCGGGCAGCCAGCAATTCCTGGGTGCGGATCACACCGAGCAACTCCTCGATCTCGGGGCCGATCTCATTTTGCCCCCCGTCTCCCCGGGTCATGGCAAGATAAGTGGTGGTGGCGTTCACCTCATTAGAGAGGTAGGAGATCAGCCTTTGGTTTTCATCATCCGGGTGAGCAGCAACGTAAAGTGCCGAGCCCAGAAAACTCAATTTCTGGATGGCTTTGTGGATGTCAGCTGATGTCCACCGCTTAGGTGTCTGGGTATTGGCTGAGATACTCGTGAAAATGAGAAGTAAGGGCAACAGAATGTGTCTCCAGTTCATCATGGTCTTGGATTCTTTTTTTAAGAGGGCATAAATATAGAAAGGAATAAGAAACGGAATGGTTGAGAGGAAGGCTCAGTTCGGACAGATGGGGCGGGAAACATGAGCCATCCCGAATTTTGAATTGTTCTAACCTGCAGGGTTTTGCCAACCCTGTAGGTTTATTCCGTACTCTTCTTTGTTAAAGAATTACCCTAAAACGAGGGTTCTGTTCCAGGTTTAAACCTACCGGGTTTTGGAAACCCGGCAGGTTGGGCCTACTTTTTAGATACTATTAGGCCCGGTTATTATTCCCTGGAAAATTCGGGATGGCTCATTAGAATAGCTTTATGATCCGGCAGCCTACATGTCGGCTTTGTCCATACTGCTGCCGATCAGTTCATTATAGGCGTCCGTGACCTTTTTTATGGCTTCTTTGGCCGTATTCACTTCGCTTTCCCATCCCTTTACCTCTTCGCCTGCGGTAGTTACCATTTCCTTGAGGTTGTCGATGGTGGATTGAGCATCGGCCGGCAACTTTCCTTCCGCCAGGCCGGTTTTGAGATCTTCCAGTTTTTCACTGCCTTCCTGCCATTGATTGACGAATTCGAATGCTTTCTGAGCCAGTTGGCCGAGGTTGCCCATCTGTTCCTGCAGGACTCCCTGCAATTCTCCGATCTTCATGGATTGGTCTTCCGTCAGGGACGCGCTTGCTTCTTCGGAGGGAGATATGGCCTGCAGGGCGGTTTTGGCCTGGTCTTGTGCTTCAGTGATCTGGCTGACGGTGGCACTGACTTTGCTGGTAGTGGCTTCCCAGTCTGCAGAAAGGGTTTCGATGGCTTCTTTGTATTTGGCTACATTGCTGCAGGAAGCCAGAGCAGCAGCCAGCAGGGAAAGGATGATTAGTTTGCGCATTGTTCTGTTTTTTTAGTTTAAAGTAAGCAAATTCGCAGTTTATAAAACGAGGCGCCCGGCCCTTTTCTTGCCCGGGAGGGCCGATTCCTGCCTGTTCAGGTATTCTGGCTTTATTGCCGGTGTGGAAAAAATAAAGGCGGGAAATTAAACAAGGAGCCGGAAATTCCGTTTCTTCCTCCCGGGTTATTGTATGATTTACACTTATTGTTAAATTTATTCGTTTTTAAGGTATTGCTGACGAAAAGAAAGGTATGAGTAAGGCCAATAAATATGTCTGTATCCATGGGCATTTCTACCAGCCTCCCCGGGAGAACGCCTGGCTGGAAGCTGTGGAAAAGCAGGATTCCGCCGCTCCTTTCCACGATTGGAACGAGCGCATTAATTTCGAATGCTATGCACCGAATACCGCTGCCCGAATATTGGACAAGGACGACAATATAGTAGGCATCATCAATAATTACTCCCGGATCAGTTTCAACTTCGGCCCTACGCTGCTTTCCTGGATGGAAAAGGCGGACCCCGAGGCTTATCAGGGCGTCCTCGATGCCGACCGGAAAAGCCAGGAACGTTTCGGCGGCCATGGCTCGGCTTTGGCGCAGGTGCACAGCCATCTCATTCTGCCGCTATGCAACCGCCGCGATAAGGAAACCCAGGTCAAATGGGGCATAGCCGATTTCGAATACCGTTTCGGACGAAAACCGGAGGGCATCTGGCTGGCGGAAACGGCAGCGGACACTGAGACCCTTGAAGTGCTGGCTGAGAACAATATCCGGTTTACCATTCTGGCGCCCCGGCAGGCCAAGGCCTTCCGCAAAATTGGTTCGAAAGAATGGAAAGGCACGGATGAAGCAGGCATTGATACCCGCCGCCCTTATCTGTGTCGCCTTCCTTCGGGACGGAGCATCGTCTTGTTTTTTTACCATGGCGGAATCGCTCAGGGAGTGGCTTTCGAAGGGTTGCTCACCAACGGTGGTTATTTTGCCGAACGTTTTGTCGATGCATTTGATGACAATGAGGTTCCCCAACTGGCGCACATAGCAACCGACGGCGAGAGCTATGGCCACCACCACCGCCACGGGGAAATGGCACTGGCCTCCTGCCTGAAACACATCGAGGACAATAGCCTGGCCACCATTACCAACTACGGCCGTTACCTTGAGCTTTTCCCTCCGGAATATGAAGCCCGTATCCATGAAAACAGCTCCTGGAGCTGCGTCCATGGGGTGGAACGCTGGCGCTCCAATTGCGGCTGTAATTCCGGAGGGCACCCCGGCTGGACCCAGGAGTGGCGACAGCCGCTGCGCGCAGCGCTCGACTGGCTCAGAGACGAACTGATCCCCCTTTATGAAAAGGAAGGAGCAAAACTTCTCAAAGATGTATGGGCAGCCCGAAACGATTATATTAATGTCCTGCTGGCCCGTTCTCCCCGGACCATAGGCGCATTTCTGGAGCGGAATGCTAAAAAAGAACTGGCAAAAGAAGAAAGGACCCGGCTGCTTCGCCTGATGGAGATGCAGCGGCATACCATGCTGATGTACACCAGCTGTGGCTGGTTCTTCGACGAAATTTCCGGCATCGAGACCAACCAGATCCTGCAGTATGCCAACCGCGCCATCCATTATGCAGCCAATGTGGCCGATGTGGAGATGCACACGGAATTTGTCCGCCGCCTGGAGAAGGCGCCCAGCAATGTTTATCAGAACGGAGCAGTGAGCTACAAGAAATATGTGGTGCCTGCTCAGGTGGACCTGGTGCGGGTTGGTATGCACTACGCCGTATCCTCCATCTTTGAGGAATACCCGGAATATCTCGAATTTTTCAATTACATCGCTGAAAGTGAAGCTTATTACCGGCTTCCCGCCGGCACGCACCGCCTGGCAGTGGGGCGGGCAACCATCAGATCCAAAGCTACTTTTTCCGAACGGCAGTTCAGCTTTGCCGTCCTTTATCTCGGCCAGCACCACATCATCGGCAACCTGATGCTGGATATGAACCGGGAGGATTTCGACGAAATGGCCGAGAAAATCCGCGAGGCCTTCCGCAGCACCAACCTGGGTGAGGTGATCGGAATCATGCAGCAGTATTTCGGCGAAGACAAATACACCATTCAGCAACTGTTCCGGGACGAAAAGCGAAAGATCCTTCAACAGATCACTCAGAAGAGCCTGGACCAGATGGAGAACGAGATGCGCTCCATCTACAACGACCACTACCAGTTGATGCGGGGCATTGCCATGGATGATATTCCCGTGCCGGAGTTCTATCGCAGCGCTGTAGAATTTATCGTTAACCGCGACCTGCTGCGCCAGTTCGAGAACGGCAACCTCAACATCCGGGAACTGCGCCGGCTGTACGCCGAGTTCCGCCGGTGGAACGTCAGCCTGATCGATGAACAGGCCTTCAAGCTGGCAGCCAGCGAGCGTGTCTTCAAAGAGATCCAGCAACTGGATACCAACGAGGCCGACCTGGAGCGCCTCCAGGCCCTGATCATCATCCTCGAAATGCTGGAATCCCTTAATTTTAACCTCGACTTCTGGCGCAGCCAGAATACCTACTACTTCATGCTGCAGGGCTATAAAAAAGGAGAATGGGTATTTGCCAGCAAGGACTGGGAGGAAGCGTTTATGAAGCTGGGGCAGTTGTTGAAGGTGCGGGTATGAGGTTGAAAGGGCCTCATCGTTTTACAGGCCCATGGCCTGCAGTACGGGACTGTTCAAAGTTCCTGGGGACTGTTCATCGTTTCTGGTTTCTAAGTTTTTACCCGGCTGAGAGATGAAGATTTATCCGGCTGACGAGACGGACGGGCCTCGTTGCCCTGGAAACCAGCTCTAACCCTCATCTTCCACCAATAAGCACAACAATCCTGCCAGGATCATACCTACTCCCCCCACTACCAGGGCATAGATGGCCTCTCCTTTGAAGAAAAACCCAACAATAAAACCGAGTATGGTGGCCGCCACGATCTGCGGGATGACTATGAAAAAGTTAAAAACCCCCATATAGTACCCCATTTTGTTGGACGGAAGTGCGCCGGCCAGCATGGCATAAGGCATGGACAGGATGCTTGCCCAGGCAATGCCTACTCCTACCATGGACACGAGCAACAGCATGGGGTCATGGATAAAATACACGGAAATGAGCCCCAGTCCACCCAGTATAAGGCAGATCAGGTGGGTGACGCGGCGGCTGGTGTATTTGGCCAGTACCGGCAGGGTGAAGGCCACCAGGGCGGCAACTCCGTTGTAAACGGCAAAGCAGAAGCCCACCCAATCGGCCCCTTCGTTGTAGAGGGCTGAAGTGGGATCGGTTGTGCCGTAAAGATGCTTGGTCACTCCGGCAGTGGTGTAGATCCACATGGAGAACAGAGCGAACCAGGAAAAAAACTGGACCAGCGCCAGTTGTTGCATGGTCCGGGGCATCTGCAGCAGGTCGCTCATGATGGCTACAAAGCCGTTCCTGTATTGCCCACTTTGCTTCATGGAACCGGCTGCCACCCACAAAATACCGACGACAAAAATGGCGAAGGCAAGGATGTATAGTTCCTTGTTCAGGCCGGCGCGAAAGAGCAGAAAAATGATAAGGGCGCCCAGCAGAGCAGAAATCCCGCCTACCTGCACCAGCCGTTTTCCGCCGTACTCGTATTCTTCCCGGGTGAGCTCTTCCACTTCTATTTCATCCGCTACATTGTCTTCAAACTGATGCAACTCCTCAGGAGGATACTCTTTGGAGCGGATCACCGTCCACAGCACGGTGAGGAAAAACACAATCCCCCCCAGGTAGAACGACCACTTCACCGAATCGGAGATCTCTCCTTCGGGAGCGACATTACTAATGCCCAGCCAGTTGGTCATCATCCAGGGAAGGGCGGAAGCCACCACCGCTCCCGTTCCGATAAAGAAACTTTGCATGGCAAACCCCATGGTGCGTTGCGCAGAGGGCAAATTGTCTCCCACAAAAGCCCGGAAAGGTTCCATGCTGATGTTGATCGAGGCGTCCATGATCCACAGCATGCCGGCGGCAACCCAAAGGGTAGGCGAATTCGGCATCAGGCACAAGGCAATGGAAGCCAATATGGCGCCAACCAGGAAGTAGGGCCGGCGGCGGCCCAGGCGAGGATGCCAGGTGCGGTCGCTGAAATAGCCGATAATGGGCTGTATGATGAGGCCCGTCAGAGGAGCGGCGATCCAGAGGATGGGGATCTGCTCTACATTGGCGCCCAGGGTCTCGAAAATGCGGCTGGTGTTGGCATTCTGCAGCCCGAAACCGAACTGAATGCCCAGAAAACCAAAGCTCATGTTCCAGATCTGCCAGAAAGTGAGGGTAGGTTTCCTTTTTAAAGCTGGAGTTTCGCTTGTCATGGCCGTGAGTGTTTATTTTCAACTCCAAGATATCTAAATTAAGCAACTTACTGCCCACCCGTTCCGGTAAGAAGATCAAATATCCAAAATCACCCCTCAAAAATCTCAAATCGTACATCCCCCCCTGCTACATCCCTTCATACAAACCGTATTTCTCACAGCGGTAATAATCCGACCAGCGGTTGACATTCAACTCGAACAGAATATTGCCCGCCTCGTCCAGTTCTATTACCTTGGGCGTGTTGGCCGTACCGTTCATAAACCCGATGACCCGGTGGGCATTTTCCTCCAGGTACTGGACAGAACCGGTAGCTTCATTGAAAATGGCCTTGTCATAATCGAATTCCCACACTTTTTCAACCTCCATCCTCACCGGGTCTATCTTGTATTCCACTGCCCGCGTATAGGAGTCCTCGGGTACCGAAGGGTCTTCGTAATAATTGCGGAAATTGCCGTTGTCAAACAGGAGGATGTTGCCATTGGGGAGCTTAAGCGGATAGTGCTGAAAGTAAGGCAGAAAATCTTCAGTTGCCAGGTCGATATCCATACCACGCGCATTGACCGGGGTGAGTACATAGGGCAGGAGGCTTTCGTTCCACCCTGCCGGGTGGGCAAGTATCCACCGGATATCTCCTTCTTCATAACCGATCTTGGCCACCACGCTTTGGTGCCTTCCGGAGAAGACGATGGTGTTATCTTCCTCGTCGTAATAGATGGCATTGAGGTGCAGCCAGTCGTCGCTGTTGCTCCCGCCGGCCCGTGGCCGCTGGTTGTCAAGGATGAGGTTGAGGTCCCAGCTTTTTACAACCTCCCCCGATTGCCTGTCTATTTCTATGATCAGGTCTTCTTCCAGGTTGCCGTCCCAGCTGTTGTTGTTGTAAGGGTAGGTGTTCGAAGCCACCAGAAAGTTGCCGCCGGGCATCTCCCGGACCTCGTGGTGCATCAGGTTGGGCACGCTGTACTGCCGGACGGCCTCTCCCAGCATAGAGATCTCCTTAAAGGTGGAGGAATGGTAAGAAACCGACCCGGCTTTGTTGGACACGACAAAATTGCCGTTTTTCAATTTCTGATACAGGTGCCGGGCATCACCGGTATAAGCCCAGCGCACCTCTCCCCTATGGTCGATCCCCTTTTTGACGTCCGAAACAAAGAACAGCCCGCTGTCCCCTGACGGCAATTCATTCTTCGCGACGTTAACAGCCAGATTACCCGGCACTGCCCCCGTAGTCATCCGGATCACCCTCCGGGTGCGCACCGCCCCCTCCTCACTCAGAAAGGCCAGTTCCACCTTATTTTCGTAATCGGCATACAACCCCAGAATGGGGATGTGGTGTTTTTTTGAAATGGATTCAAAGACGTGCCCGATGGGTATGCCCCCCTCCCCTTTTCCCTGCACGGTGATACCGAACCTGCCTTTAACCGGCATGCTGATCGCCACCAGGCCGGAAAGCGGCGCCGTCCCAAAAGGGTCAACTGTTATGGAATCAATATATATGGTGTCCCCCAGAATGTAAGCCGGCAGATTGGCGCCGGATTCAAAGTCCAGGGCCGCCGTCCAGCCGCTGCTGTCCACCGAAACCACCCCTGTAAGTTCCTTTTTGACAAATAGTTCCCTACCGTTTTCAAGTGTGAAGTGATAGTAATCTATGCCTTCAACGGTTAGAGAACCTACACTGGCCAGCAGATCCTCTCGCGCCCAGGCGTCCTCAAAAAAAGCTTCGACCTGAGGGAGGGTGCGCAGCTCGTTGGGGAGGAGGAATGCTGGTTTTTCTTTTTTGCAGGCAGTGAGCAAAAGGAGATTCAAAGCCAGAACAGTGAGGTGATTTTTCTGCATGGTCCAGGATTTTGAGCCGGGATAAAAGGATTTGGATATTCAGGGCGGGAGTGTTTAGAAATGTGTGTCTTTAAAAGAAAACACCCTTTATTTTCAGCGGCCCGGCGAATGGCGAACACCGAATTCCGAACAGCGCCTTCAGGGCTGACAGAACGCTTATTCCCCTCCCCTCAACTCCTGAAGCCCTTTTTTCAACTGCTCCAGTCGTCCAATCCATTCCTCCTTCTCCTTCTCCCATTCCTGGAGCCGTTGTATTTCCTTACGCGCCCCGTCAATGGTGAAACCACGCTCTTTAACCAATTCATAGATCAGGTTGAGCTGCTCGAGGTTCTGCACGGTGAAGCGGCGGTCTCCCTTGCTATTCTTATGAGGTTTGAGAAAATCGAATTCATTCTCCCAAAAGCGGATCAGGGATTTGGAAACTTCGAACATTTTGGCCACTTCACCAATGCTATAGTAGCGCTTCAGGTTGTCCTTGTCTTCTTCAAATATTGGTAACTGCTTCATGTGGCGTTCGGGTTTATCCCAGGGCCATTCATTTTTACCCGCCCGTGGCCTCGGCGAAGGCAGGCCTTCATTCCTTCATTCCAAGGTAAGCCTTTCCCGCTGAAGGGTCAAGAGTGGATCTGATGATTACAAAAATAATCATTCCTTCAATCCTTCGCTCATTCAATCATTTTGGTGAGTTTCCAGAGTGGCCTCAACAGTGCAGCAATTCAACAACCAGCCCCCCGGCATCACCCCAGCTTCTCCCGCAACAGCTTACCCACCACCTTCGGGTCGGCTTTGCCTTTGGAAGCTTTCATTACCTCTCCCATAAAAAAGCCGATCAGGCCCTTTTTGCCCTTGCGGTAACGTTCTACTTCGGCAGGATTTCCGGCCAGGGCGTCATCGACCAGCTTTTCCAGGAGGTTTTCGTCGGAAGTCTGAATGAGGTTGAGCGACCGGGCGATCTCCAGTGGGGAACGCTCGGGTTCGGCGGCCATTACGGGAAAAATATGCTGATAGGCCACGGCACTGGCCACTTTACCTTCATCAATGAGTTGGATAAAAGCAGCCAGGTGAGGATGGCCGGCGGGAAATGCATCGATGCCGATGCCCTTTTCGTTGCAATAGGGGGTAATTTTATTGATGATCAGGTTGGAGGCAGCCTTAAAGTTGGTGGTGTGCTGGCAAAGCGCCAAGAAGAACAGCGCTGCAGGCTGTTCCTGAGTGAGCAGGTTGGCGTCGTATTCCGGCAGGCCATACTCCTGCTGAAAGCGGTGATACAGCTCCCAGGGGAGAGCAGGCAGCGATTGTTTTATTTTTTCCACATATTCCGGGGCCAAAACGACGGGGGGCAGGTCCGGTTCGGGAAAGTAGCGGTAATCATGGGCATCTTCCTTATCGCGGAGAGGAGCAGTAACGCCGGAAGCCGGGTCAAAATTGAGAGTTTGCTGTTCCACCCTTCCACCGGACTCGATCAGGCCTATCTGCCGCTTTACTTCATAGTTGATGGCGCGGCGGGCGTAACGCATGGAGTTCAGGTTCTTGATCTCGCAGCGCTCGCCCAGCGTTTCGCTGCCTTTCAGCCTCACTGAGACGTTGCAGTCGCAGCGCATTGACCCCTGTTCCATATTGCCGTCGGAAATATCCAGGTAGCGGAGCAGCTGGCGCATGGCCGACATATAGGCGTCCACCTCCTCAGCAGAACGCAGGTCCGGTTCGGAAACGATCTCCAGCAATGGCACCCCAGCCCGGTTGAGGTCTATCAGCGAGTAGGGCTCTTCTGAATCGTGCATGGACTTGCCGGCATCCTCCTCCATGTGGATGTGGTGGATGCGGATGGTTTTTTCCTCCTCCCCTACCCTGATCTTCAGAGAACCTCCGATACAGATGGGCGCCCGGTCCTGGGTGATCTGATACCCCTTTGGCAGGTCGGCATAAAAGTAATTCTTGCGGTCAAAAGCATTGAACAGGCTGATCTCACTGCCCAATGCCAGCCCCAGGCGGACAGCATACTCCACCTGCTTCTCATTGAGGCGCGGAAGGGTGCCCGGGTGGCCCAGAGAAATGGGGCTGATATGCGTGTTCGGATCCCCTCCGAAGCTGGCGTCATCCCCGCAAAAAGCCTTGCTCCGCGTCGATAACTGCGCATGTATCTCCAACCCTATTACCGTCTCGTATTTATCGTAAGGCATGTCGTTTGGTTAATGATCGAAGGAATGGGGGAATGATTACTTAGCCAACATTCATTCCATCACTCCTTTTAAAAAAGCAAAACGCTGGCCGCCAGCGTGAGCAGCAAAAATACAGTAAAAATGAAAGTATAGGAAAAGTTGATGATGCTGTACTTGATGAAAGTCTTGAACCAGTGTTGCCGGTAGAAGCGCCGCATGGCGACAAAAAGATAGACAAGTATCCACAAAAAAGCCATCCCCAGAAGGAAACCGTCATTCAAAAAACGCACATACTGCTCCAGTTTAGTTTGAATCACCAACAGGGCCGCCGATACGATGAGAAAAGCAAAGGCGTGGTAATGAAAGGAGAAAACCAGGTGCTCAACGTAATAATGTTTCCGGCGGATATACAACAGCTTTAACAGCAAGGCCAGGGCAGGCATCATCAGCACGACCATCCAGATGAGCTTTCCCAGGACGAAATTGGTAAAATTTCCACCCCGCCGGTTGAACTTGGCCACCTGCCGAAGCTGGAGCTGGCTGAAAAAGCTGTCGTCACCATAAGCAAGGGCAAAACTGTCGAGCGGCATCTCCACCGCATCCCGGGTGGATATCCGGATCTGCTTTAGCGTCATTTTACTGGAGTCCGCATCGTAGGTAAAATATCCCAGCCCCATGCTGTCCGCCCGGCTGTCGCCGAGGATGCGCTCCAGGGAATCCAGCGCTTCACTTACCGAACGGTTGGGGTAGGCTTCCTCTACTTTCTGGGCCGCCGAATCCAGTTGCTCCCTGAACTCCTCCATGTGTGCTCTTTTCCACTGCCCCTCAGTAGTCTCTGTCATCTGCTGTTCCAGTTCGTCAAACCCAACGTAGCCCAAAACGGCAAAGTGGATGACAGCCATTATGAAAAAGAGGCGGAGAGGAGGCACATACCGCTTGTGGCGCCCCTTGAAGTACTGAATGGTCAGCCTGCCCGGAATAAAAAGGGCCCACAGCGTTCGAAAGATCTTGGAATCAATATTGAAAACCGACTCCGCAAAGTCACGGACCAATTCCCAGACCGGTATTCTTCCGGTGGTGTATTTCTGGCCACAGTTGGAACAATACTCACCGTAATGCGGCAGCGGATAATGACAATTGGGGCAGTACCGGGATGGCTTGGTAGCGTTGTCCATTACTAAACTGAAGAAGGTGAACCGGATCGTCCAAAGCAGTAAATTAGGAAAATTACCGCAGACCCATCATCAATTTTTGAAAAACTGCCGAACCAGAGAGTAATTTATTTCCTGATCGTCAGTTTCCCTTCTTTAGTGATCAACAGCTCCGTTTCCGGGAAGTCGGCCCGGGTCAGTTCGATCAGCGTATTGACGGCCCGCCTCTGGCTGTCTATCTTTGGGCCGTGGGTTTTCTCCTGATAGACCGGCGTTATCTGCCCTTCCTGGAAGGCGCCTTCCCGGTCAACGGTTACCGCCACAATGGGCGCAATGCCCGCCGGGCCGCGCAGGTTAAAGCGGCCATAGGTACAGAAATTGCCAAGGCTGTAACAGATGAGCCGCCCCTTGTACAATTCCATAGCCCGGGTCACATGCGGGCCATGCCCGAAGACGATATCGGCTCCCGCATCGACAACGGCATGGGAAAATTTATAGACATCGCCCCGGTTTTCTCCGTAATAGGTTTCCGAACGGCGGGGCACATTCTGGTGACTGGCGCCCTCCGCACCACCGTGAAAAGAAACGATGACGATATCGCATTCCTCTTCCAGTTTGCTCACGATCTCGCTGGCCTTACTCAGGTTGTGAATGCTGCAGGTGCCCGAGTTGGGGGCAAAGGCGCACATACCGTATTTCACTCCATTGCGCTCTACAATGGCATACTCATCCGTACCGGCCAGCCCGGCGAAAGCGATGCCTGCCTCTTTTAGCACTGCTTTTGTTCGCTGACGGCCCGTAGCCCCGAAATCACCGGAGTGGTTATTGGCTATGCTCAGGAAGTCGAAGCCGGCATCGGCGAAATGCTGCACGTAGTCCTCCGGAGAACGGAAGACATAACACGCGCTGGGGTTGTTGCACCGCTTGGGTGTTCCTCCTTCATCCAGAATGGTTCCCTCCAGGTTTCCAAAGGTAATATCGGCAGAGGCCAGAATGTCTCGCACATCGGCCAGCATATTGCGCCCTCCGTTGGGAGGCAGGTAGGATGCCGACGGGTAATTCGTCCCCAGCATCATATCGCCCACTCCAATAACGGTGAACCGGACAGGGCCGGGGGCCACTTCTACAACGGCAGCCGTATCAGGCGGGTTGATCACCGTATCGGCCGCTGCCAGTGCGGCAGCCAACGGAGCCCTGGAATGTTCCGCTCCGGCTTTTTCGCCGCAGCTCAGGAAAGAAACAGAAAGGACAATAATGCCAAAAAGGCCTCCGATGCGGAAGCCTTTTTGGAAAGGTATTCTTTTCAGCATACGCTGTATTAGGATTTTTAGTCAAAGGATTGATTGGACATCTCCGCGGCGCGCACCAGTTCCTGGTATTCCTCAGGAGACAAACCGTCCATGCAGTAATGAATGGGGTTGACCTTGTTGCCTTTATAAACCACTTCGTAGTGGCAATGAGGTGCAGTGGAAGTACCCGTACTGCCCACAAAGCCGATCTGTTGGCCGCGCTTCACCTCCTGGCCCACCTTCACCGTTATCTTCTTCATGTGGGCGTAAGATGTTTGGTAGCCGTACCCATGGTCTATAACCACCTGGTTGCCATAACCGCTGGCCCTGCCGGCCCTGACCACTTTACCGGCGCCGGTAGCCTGAATAGGCGTGCCCCGCGGAGCAGTAAAATCGATGCCGTAGTGCATCTTCGGAACCTTATAAATAGGGTGGATGCGCATGCCGAAACCGGAAAGCAACTTCACGCTGCGGGGCAGCTTGTCGGAGCTGACCGGTTTGATGGAAGGAATAGCAGCCAGCATGGTCTCTTTCTCACTGGCCAGGTTGATGATCGTATCCAGCGAACGGGATTGAAGGTCCATCTGGCGCTTCAGTTTATCGACGTTCTGCCGCACCGAAGCCAGGAGGTCTCCGGTGCTGTACTGCCGCAAAGAGGCGTACTGGTCGTGCCCGCCGACGCCTCCTTCCCAAACCCCTTCATCGATGGGGTCCATGCCGAAGATCATGCGGTGAGCATAAGCATCGCGCTCCTGTATTTTGGAAAGGACATCGCGAAGTTGTTCCAGTTCGCCGTTTACTTCGTCGAACTGGCCCTCCATGACCTTCAATTCATTTCTTAGGGCCTTTTCCTGCGGTGACGGAAGCCACCGGTGTGAAAGAAGCGTGAATATAAATGCAGTAAAGATCGCTGCGCAAACAAAACCCAGAACGCGGGTAGCTTTTTGGCCGATGGATTGCTCCACCTTTTCGTACCGAAGCGTGTGGGTATTGTAAATAAACTTCTCTTTTCCCATGAGTATCAATTCTTTGCCAATAAAACTAAATAATCCAGGCTGAGTATTTTCCGAACGGAAACGGGGTTTGGAGATACCCGATAGTCGCTGAATATTTAGCCTTTCTCCCTCTCTCTTTTTGGCCTCCTTTTGCTCTTTTCTCTATAAGTGCCTCCGCCAAAAATAAACCGCAAAGGGAGAATCACAAAATTTTAACTTGATTTTTAGATGAAAGTCTAAATTTTTTGCGGATTTGCTACAAACCCGTAATCAAAATGGTGTCAAAAAACATACTTGAAGGGATAGAATGTAAGCCTTTTGCTGGGCCCGGGGGTAGTTTTTTTCTATTCAGGGGGCAGGCAAAGATGGAGAATGGATTCCACTTTGCATTACATTTTAAGACTTTTTAACGCTTTTTAACAAAAGGGGAGCATCGAAACAATTAAAGTGATAGAGCTTTTTACGTGCATTCGGGCATAAGGGTTTCACATATATTAATTTTTTTTGATTAGAACTCCGCGATTTAACCGGCCCATAAATAACGAAACCCCAAAAATGCTGGCATATATGAACTACTACCCCTATCTTCGCTGTTCCAAAAAAATCAGCTCGTTTTTAAGGATAAAAATTATGACTTCGACAGAAATACGGCAGGCCTTTCTCGATTTTTTCGCCTCCAAACAACACAAGATCGTTCCCAGCGCACCGATCGTGAGCAAGGATGACCCCACTCTGATGTTCACCAACGCTGGTATGAACCAGTTCAAAGACTACTTCCTCGGCAATCAGGTACCGGAAGCCCGGCGCATTGCCGACACCCAGAAGTGCATGCGCGTCTCCGGAAAACACAACGACCTGGAAGATGTAGGGCGCGACGGCACCCACCACACCATGTTCGAAATGCTGGGCAACTGGTCGTTTGGAGACTACTTTAAAAAGGATGCCATCGCCTGGTCCTGGGAATTGCTCACCGAAGTATATGGGATCGGCCAGAACCGCCTCTACGCCACCGTATTTGAAGGAGACGAAAGCGAAGGGCTGGAACCTGATAACGAGGCCCGTGCCCTCTGGGCCCGATACCTCCCGGATAACCACATCATTAACGGCAATAAAAAGGACAACTTCTGGGAAATGGGGGATACAGGGCCCTGCGGGCCCTGCTCCGAGATCCACATCGACCTGAGAAACGAAGAGGAACGCCGAAAAATACCCGGGGAACAACTGGTCAACCATGACCACCCGGAAGTGATCGAGATCTGGAACAACGTTTTTATCCAGTTCAACCGCAAGGCCGACGGCAAACTGGAAAGCCTGCCGGAAAAACATGTGGATACGGGTATGGGCTTCGAACGCCTCTGTATGGTGCTGCAAGGCAAAACCGCTACCTATGACACAGACGTGTTCACCCCTATCATTGGCTTTATCGAAGAGAAGACCGGCAAAAAATATACCGGCAGCTACAGCCCCGATGCCAAATCGGATACCGCTATGAGGGTAGTGGCCGACCACATCCGCGCCGTGGCCCTCACCATTGCCGATGGCCAGTTGCCAGGCAACAACGGCGCCGGCTATGTCGTGCGCCGCATCCTTCGACGTGCCGTGCGCTACTATTTTTCCTTCCTGGGCATTCAGGAACCGTTTCTCCATACCCTCATCCCGCTGCTTGCCGATTATTTCAGCGGCGTTTTCCCTGAACTGAAGGCGCAGCAGACACAGGTGGCCAGGGTCATCGAAGGAGAAGAAAACACCTTCCTGCACACCCTCGAAAAGGGACTGGGCCGCTTCGACGCTCTTGACGTCAGCTCCGGCAGGGTCGATGGAGAAGATGCCTTTGAACTTTACGACACCTTCGGCTTCCCCATCGACCTTACCCGCCTTATTGCGGCCGAACGCGGCCTGTCGGTTGATGAAGAAGGCTTCCTGAAAGCCCTCCAGCAACAGAAGGAACGCTCCCGCGCCGACGCCTACAAACTGGTCGGCGACTGGCGCGTGGTGCGGGAAGGCGAAGAGGTGGAATTTGTCGGCTACGACCAACTGACAGTCGATAGCGCCCACGTGCTGAAATACCGCGCGGTGGAAGCAAAAGGAAAGGAACAATACCAGATCGTACTGAACAGGACGCCTTTTTATGCAGAGAGCGGCGGACAGGCCGGGGACTCGGGACTGCTATGGTTCGGACAGGAAAAAATACCCGTACTGGACACGCAGAAGGAGAACGAACTGATCATACATGTCGTCAAAAGCCTGCCGGACAATATCGAAGGGGCCGTGCGGGCCGAGGTCAATACATCCAAACGCCAGGCCACTGCCAGCAACCACTCGGCCACCCACCTCATGCATGCCGCCCTGCACCGCATCCTCGGCAAACATGCCCTGCAGAAAGGGCAGGATGTGGACGACAAGCGCCTGCGCTTCGACTTTTCTCACTTTCAGAAAGTCTCCGACGAGGAAGTGCGGCAGATCGAAGCTATAGTCAATGAAAAGATCCGGGAAAACATAGCGCTGGAAGAAGAACGCGAAGTGCCCATCGAAAAGGCCAAAGCTTCCGGCGCCATGATGCTGTTCGGCGAAAAATACGGTGAGCAGGTACGCGTGATCACCTTCGGCCGGGACTTTTCCCGCGAACTCTGTGGCGGCACCCACGTCAGCGCCACCGGCGAGATCGGCCTGTTCAAGATCGTCTCGGAAGGGGCAGTGGCCGCCGGCATCCGCCGCATCGAGGCCATCACTGCCGGGCAGGCGGAAACCTTTCTGGAGGAAGAACTCAGCGAACTCAATGAGATCCGCCAGTTATTGAAAAATCCGAAAAATGCTGCTAAAAACGTTGCCGCCCTGCAGGAAGAGAACAAACAGCTCAGAAAGGAAGTCGAAAAGTTACTGGCTGCTCAGGCCAGCGCCATGAAGGGCGAACTGCTGCAGAAGGTTGAGCCCGTCAACGGCCTGAACTTTCTCGGTGCAAGGCTGCCGCTGGATGACAATAACGCCATCAAGACGTTGGCTTATCAGTTGGAAGAACAGATCGACAAAGCCGTCATCGTATTCGGCGCAGAGGTCAACGGCAAACCCCAGCTGATGATCGCCATAAGCCGCGAACTAACGGAAGGAAAAGGCCTGCATGCCGGCAATATGATCCGCGAATTGGCAAAAGAGATCAAGGGCGGCGGAGGCGGGCAACCTTTCTTCGCTACCGCCGGCGGGAAGGACGCCTCAGGGCTGGACAGGGCTATTGCCAAAGCGAAGGAAATGGTAAAAGGGTGATTGATAACTTATTGTGGGTTGCGAATTGACCGCGGGAATAGTTCATGTGTGTCCGCGTTTTGCCAACCCGCTGGTTTCCAGGGCAACAAGGCCCGTCCGTCTAGCCAGTCCCGGCTCTGCCGAGGACACTCGCTTTGCGGTGCCGGATAAATCCTCGCTACCGCTCTGCCGGGTAAAAACTCAGCCCGTCTTCATTTCTCAGCCGGGTAAAAAACAAGGAACTCTGAACACTCCCATTCGGGATAGCTCATTTACTCCAGCCCCGCCATCAGCGTAACCCCACTCTCACTGAAGCCAAGCTGCCATTCCACCCGCGCCGAAGAATTGTAATACTGTTTGATATCTTCATTATAGAGTTGCACCGCCCGCCGCTGATGCCCGCTGGAGATGAGAGTGAGCAACAAGCCTGCCCCGATGCCGGCTCCGCCCATCAGCATGAGGTCGCTGCCTGAAGACCGTTCATCCTGGGAAAGCAGAAAACCGCCCAGAAAGATCATGCCTCCCAGGGTATAACCCACTGCAGCCATCTGCCCGCTGACATCGGCTACGCGGATCTGGTCATGAGCAAGGGGATGGTCTGTCATAAACCATTGCATCACCTGCCGGTTGAGCCGTTTGCCATCGAGAAGGTAGGCGTTGCCTAAAAAGGCCGCCCGGGTGACGATCGTATCCTTGGCCAGCTCATGATAAGGGCTTTGAGAAAGCGCGGCCAACGGTAACAGGCAGCAAAAGGCTATTGCGAGGAGTAGTTTTCTAAACATGTTCGACCATTTGGTTAAGGCCCTGTTTGGGGGAAAGAGCCACTATATATTACCACAGGCCAAAGGAAATGGTTGGCCCAACGCCGCCTGAATCCGGAAGAAGGCGGCCTGCGGTTAATGCAGAGAGCGAAAAAACCGGACATCTTGAAACATTGGTTTTTCTTTCAACGCCGATCTTCCGATAAATATATATGTTAACATTGATCCTGTCCGATAAAATTATTGGCCTTCCCTGTATTATTTTCATCGCTCACTTCGCCACTGGGGGCTGTCCGCTGATTTTTTCCATCGCCCGGCTGCTGATCACCGGGCCGAAAAAAATGCTGTTGATGAAGATTCGGTTGGTGCCGTACCAGAATGCCCGGAAATTGGGGTTATCCATCAGGCAGATCGTCCGCCCCCTCCCTATTCCGCAGGCCACGATGGCCGCGGAGTTGCGGATCAGTTCCAGGTTCCTGCCTTTAATGTACCCACTCAACAAAGGCTTATCGGAATAGGCTGCGGGAGTGGCATAGGCATTGTCCGCCGGTTCGAAGGCAAGGCGGTTGCTCCGAAAAAAGGGCATGGCCGGCCTTTGGCAACCAAAAAATAAGGGGTGGCTGAGGTCCACTTCCGCCAGTACGATGGCCCCGCCGATGTTTTCCGAACCGCGGTCAGCAGTGAGGAACTCGTAGGGCCTCCGCCCGGAAGAATCTGCCTTCGGAGTTTCCCGGGCCCTGAGGTTTGCCAGGCCCTGTTGCTGCGCTGCCTTTACTGCCCCTTCTATCGCAACCAGGGTGCCGCCCTGCCGGGCCCAGGTTCTGATCTTTTCCCAGCCTTCCCTTCCAAGGCCTTTGTAGCTGCCATCGGGCATTACGATCACAGTGTACTTGTCGAGGTTGCTGCCCGCCACCTCTTTCAGCTCCATTTTACATACTTCCACTGCAAATCGCTGATCCAGTAAGTACCAGGCCTCTCCGGCGCCATAACTGGATATTCCGTCCCCCACCAGAAGCAGGACTTTCGGGCGTACCAGGGCCTCAAAATCATTACTGCCCAGGTCTATACCGAAAGGAGTGTACCCCGTTGAAACGGCAAAGGCCGGCGCTTTTGAAACGGTGACTGCCCGGGTGATCAATTGATGGGCCTGGGCGGCAGTGCGGGGCTGGTTCTGCACGGGTATCAATATGGTGCCCCTCTGATAATGGCGGCCCTCCAGCTCAAAATCCCGGGTGGCCACCTTGGCTCGCAGCCCATTATCCATCAGGTAATTCAACGCCCGGGGAGCATAGTAGTCTTCCCAGGGCAACAGATAGGCATACTGGCTCATAGCCGGCGGAACAGGCTTCCGCTCCGGCGCCAGGCCCTGGACGGCATCTCCCGGCAGACGCCTGTTGTACATTTTATTATCTACTTCCGCCCAGGGAATATTGAAGGCTAATGGCAAAGCCCAACTGGAAACATCGTAAAAGATGCTGTCCTTAAAGGTAGTTGTTGTATCAAAAAGTGCTCGGATCAGGCGATATTGGGGCTGCTCCATTGGCACGATAAAGGCCGACTCCGGGTGAAAGGATTGGCCGGCAATCTCAAGTGGCCGGCTCAGGTGATGCACTTCAACCTGATGCCGCCGCAACACCTCTACCATGGCATAAAGCCGGCTCTGGTCATCGGGTTCACCAAATACAATAGCCTTTCTTTCCTCCTTGCGGGCCTCCTCCAAAGCACTTCGGTAAAAGTTGCGCTGGTACTCCAGCAGGCCAGGCCGTAGCTCAACTGCAGCCTTCTGAGTGGAAAGAGCGGTGGCCACCTGATTGCGAATGGCGAAGGGAAAGCTCAGCGGCCCGTTGACGGTAGCCTGAAGGTGGCCCCGGGCACTGGCCTGCTCGAACAAGATGCCGATACTTCCATTGGCATCCGGGTAGGTCGAGCCTTTACCATAGTAAAAATCATCATACCCCTCCTGGGTATAGTACAGTGAACCCAGTTTGTCGAGAGCAGCAGCATGAAAAGCTCCTATCTTTCCGGTTAACTCCTGGTTTTCCCAGGGAGTAATGGGGTTGGTTCGTTCCGGAACACCAGGCATAAAGAAAAAGGTGGAATTGGCGCCCATCTCATGATGGTCTGTAAGGATATTGGGTTTCCATTCGTGGAAGATCCGGATGCGGCCCTGGCTCTCCGGGTGCTGAACCGGCAGCCAGTCGCGGTTGAGGTCGAACCAGTAGTGGTTGGTCCTGCCCCTGGGCCATGCCTCGTGATATTCCCTGTCCTGGGAATCGCCGGACAGATTTTTGTTCTTATGCATATTGACCCAGGTAGAAAAGCGGTGGAACCCATCGGGATTGAAGCAGGGGTCCAGCAGAATAACCGTTTCATTCAGAATGTGCTTCACCTCTTCGCTTTGCCCTGCCGCCAGGTAATAGGCCACCAGGGGAGCAGCGTTGCCTCCACTGGCCTCATTGCCATGGATACTGAAACCCTGGTAGAGAACGGCAGGCATCTCATTTACTGCCATTTTGGGGGTATTGCCCGGGGCAGAAAGCGCCAGGTGGCTTTCGCGGATCTCCTCCAGCCGGTTATGGTTGGCCTCGGAAGTGATCGTCAGATAAACAAGGGGGCGGTGCTCATAACTTCTTGCGTATTCGGTGATGGTAACCCGGGGAGAAGCAGCTGCCAAAGCCCGCATGTAGAACAGCAACTGGTCATGGCTGAGGTGCCATTCGCCGACCTGATACCCTAAAAAAGCTTCCGGCGCAGGAATGTTCTGATCGTATTCAATATCGGGCAGGTAATACGTGACGGGGTATTTCTGGGCCTTCAGGTTCAGTACGGTAAGGAAAATGGCCAACCGGAGCAAATACTTCATGTCTGGTTATTAATTGGTGTTCGATGCGAATAGCCACTAAATTAAGTTTTTTTATCACCTAAAACCTCAGAAGGTAGAAAACTGCAGCCTGCATTCTGCCGACACCCGGGTTCCAAACACTAATTATCACGATAAGTTTACATTACAGATGAGCAGATGGCAGGGAAAAAAACTATTTTTGCAGCTTCTCCGGCCGACGGGCCACCGGCGGGGAAAGCATTTAAAAACATCAGCTGATGTGCAGTTGCTATGGGCCACAACAACTGCACATCAGAGAAAAAGACGAAAGCAATGAAAAAACACAACTTCAGCGCCGGGCCGGCCATACTGCCGGCCAGTGTAATGGAACAGGCCTCAAAAGCAGCCCTGGATTTCAACGGCATCGGGCTGTCTATCCTGGAAATCTCCCACCGCAGCCCGGAGTTTTCCGCCGTCCTTGACGAAGCCGAGATCCTGGTAAGGGATATCGCCAACCTCAGCGATGATTACGCCGTGCTTTTCCTCCAGGGAGGAGCCAGCTCCCAGTTCTTTATGACGGCTATGAACCTGCTGGACGACAACGAAATGGCAGCCTACGCCGATACCGGCAGCTGGTCGGCCAAAGCGATTAAGGAAGCCAGAAATTTCGGTAAGGTGGAGGTAGTAGCTTCTTCAAAAGAACAGAATTACACCTTCATCCCCAAAGGGTACGAAGTGCCGGCCAACGCCAAATACTTCCACCTGACCAGTAACAATACCATCTTTGGCACCCAATATCACAGCTTTCCGGAAACGAAAGTCCCTCTGGTGGCCGATATGTCTTCCGACATTTTCAGCCGCCCCATCGACATTGAGCGCTTCGGCCTCATCTATGCCGGGGCACAGAAGAACATCGGCCCTGCCGGCCTCACCCTGGTAATCGTCCGCAAAGACGCACTCGGTAAAGTTAACCGCACCATTCCTACTATGCTTGACTACCGTACTCACGTCAGCAAAAAGTCAACCTTCAATACCCCTCCGGTATTCGCCATCTATGTGGCCATGCTGACCTTCCGGTGGATCAAGGCAGGTGGCGGGCTGGAAGCCATGGCCAGGAAGAACGCCGCCAAAGCGCAACTCATCTACAAAGAGATCGACGACAACCCCCTGTTCACCGGAACAGTCACCAGCAAGGAAGACCGTTCTCAGATGAACGCCACCTTTGTAATGGCGCCGGGCAAAGAAGAACTGCAGGCTACTTTCCTCGATATGTGCAAAGAGGCAGGCTGCGTAGGGGTTAAAGGCCACAGGTCGGTCGGCGGTTTCCGGGCATCCATGTACAATGCAATGGATATTGAAAGCGTACAGGTACTGGTGGATGTGATGAAGGCGTTTTCGGAGCGGTATGGTTGATTTGTGGATTCGTGGATTCGTGGGGAGGCTTCAATCCGTATCATTGGTATCAAAACAAAAGGGCAGGAACCTATCGAAGGTTTCCTGCCCTTTTTGCAATACTGTCTCGGATGGAATTAACAATTCATCATTTTATAACCAAATGCGTCTCGTGTGATTCAAGTAAAGAACAGATAGTTTTTCATACACTTATCAGGTTAGACGGGGAACAGGAACCGAAGGGTTGGGTCAAAAATTAAAGTTTTGTTCTTTTCTCATTTTAGGTTATTATTGTTCACTATGCGAAGGAAGAAAAAAACCGGTTCCCTGGAGAAGGGCACCCTGGAGGTCAACGGGCAGCAGGTGCCGGTAAAGATCTATCGGGAGCGCAGGTATAATGTGAGGGCCAGCATCGGCAAGAAGGCCGCCATCCTCCGGCTCCCCATTGAGATGAGCGCCAGCGAGCAAAAGGACCGGCTCGACTGGTTCCACCAGTGGCTTTCCAAAACCCTGAAACGCAATGAGAACGTCGCTGCCCATTTCGATAACAAAACTTACCGGGACGGAGACATCCTGGTAGTGGGCAAGCGAAGCTACCGGCTGAGCATCCGCCACGAGGACCGCAGGTCCCACAGTGGAAAACTGGAAAAAGACAACATCATCCTTCTGAAACTCAGCCGGCACGATGAAGGAGAAAGCCTGCAGCGCAACGTTCAGCATTTGCTCAGCCGGATCGTCGCCCAGGATTTCCTGCCCGAGATCACCCGCCGCGTACACCGGCTCAATGAACAGCACTTCCGGAGGCCCATCCAGGCCGTGCGCCTCAAATACAATTTCTCGAACTGGGGCAGCTGCTCGGCCAAACGCAACATCAACCTCTCCACCCGCCTGCTCTTTGCCCCGGATGAGGTCATTGATTACGTGATCATACATGAACTGGCCCACCTCATAGAACTGAACCACTCTCCCCGCTTCTGGCGGCTGGTGGAAAAGGCCATGCCGGATTATGAGGAAAAGGAGCGTTGGCTGAAGGAGCATGGAGGAAAGCTGGGGTTTTAGCAGCCTGAGTGATTGTCAGAAATAACCCATAATTGCAGAAGGGCCAAGCCGGAAAATCCGGCTTGGCCCTTCTGCAATGGGGCCGCTCAGGCTGACAGGTTATTGCCAGGCCCGGGAGGTTGCCCAGTGATTGGCGGAGGATTATTCTTCTTTAGAGTATGTTTGGAGGCCTGGTTTGAAGGCGAGAAGTGTCAATTTTTTGGTTAGGTAAGGCACTTTTTGAAGTGCATACCTGGAAGGTACGGACAAAAAAAGTAACGCAGCATCACCAAAAAAGTGGCCTTCGTAGCCCAAAGATTGGCCTCCAAACATACTCTTAAGAGCAGGCGAAAAGCTTTCGCTTCATTCCCGTACTTGAGCACTGCACACCACTTCCGCTCCGGGGATATCCTCAGCCTCACAATTAATACGTCCAGAGGTCGTGCTCGAAGTTGAAGATCTCCTGCTTGATCTTATCGGCTTCCATAAGCAGATCGACACCGGAGAGGTAGTCTTCCAGGCGGCGGTCAAACACGTTGGATTCCTTGTAGATGTAGCTGGAGAAGAAGCGCATTTCGAAGAGGTCTTCGAAAGTCATCGGGCTGTTGTCATTACCGACGTTGAATACGCGTTCACGGGCCAGCACCTCGCGGGCTTCCGGATAATATACCCAGAACATGGGGCGCTCGTACTTGAAATTGCCATTGTCGTCGTATTCTTCGATCAGCGGAGCGATGCCCAGGATGCGCACCTGCAGCGTGGAGGTCTCCTCATCAAAGAACCAGATCTCTTTGATGCGGAAGCGCTTGACGTCCTGCGGGTTCACTTCGTTGCGAACGATCTGATAAGTTTCTTCGTAAGTTTCAGGGTCAACGGTTGCGATGGTGTCCACGCTGGCGCCCATGGAAGCGACTTCGTCGGGGGTCAGCGGAATGGAGAATTTGTCATCCTCAGTGCTGTAAACGGTGATCTCACCGGCTTCGGCAGCATCCATCAGGATGGTAAAGAACGGGCGTTCGGGGTAAGCAAAAGGCAGGTTCATTTTCTCACGTACGTCAATAACACGCCAGATACGCTTTTCCCAGAAGATGTCGGCCTCGCGAATGTGGTCATAGGGCAGCACCCTTCTTTCAACCGTCAGGCGTTTCTCGACGATATCGTCGAGGGGCCGGTCGGCATTAATGTCTCCGGATTCGGTCATGATGATGTTCTCCGGGGTCTGGGCTGCCACCGGGCCGGCGAAGAAAAACATCAACAATCCTAAACCTAGCAGTTTCAGAGCGATCTTCATGGCTGATTTTTTAAAATCTTTAAAATTTAAAATAAAAATGTGCACGGCCGAACTTGATCTCAGCAATAAGAACCAAACGGAGCGCGAAAAGTACTGCTTTTCCCAGGAAAGGGGAAAATAAAGCAGTTTATTAACACCACATTACCTTCATTTCGCACTGCCAGGGTAGCCGGTGAGCGGCCGGAGGGCCGGCGGCACTGGTTTATTGGAAGGAGTTCATTCCTGGGAATAGTTTCCGGCTGAAAGATCGGGATACTCCATCCAATCGGCCTTACCAGTTGTCAAAAACGGCTTACTTTTCTAAACGGCTGTGCCAGGCGAACTATTTTGCGTTGCCCGGCAAAAAATGAGATACAGCCCGCTGTTTTCCAGCCTTTGCCGTCACAGCGGGCTGTAGTGTTCCGAAGATCCGGATTTTACTGGATCTTGAAAACCATAGAGTTGATGGGGCGGCCCACGTTGTCACCGGGGCAGCGCGCCTTCACATCGTCGAAGTAGTAGATGTCTCCCGGCTTGGCCTTGTTGACCAGGCGGCGGGAAGCGTCATTATAGCGGGCTCCGGCGTTGACCACCTCAACGGGGTCCTGCCGGGAAGCTACGTAAACCAGTTTGTACCCCTGGATGGTGCAGTTGGCGTCGAAATCAAAGTTGTCGAGGAAGGCGCCTACGCCACCCTGCGCCTTGAATTCGCCGTTGCCCATGGCGCCGCCCTGAGATTTACTCAGGCGGGCGACCGGGTCGGGGATCCGCTTCACGCGGAAGACCTTGCTGTCGCGCATACCGCCGCCGCTCACGTTCACCCGGCATTCGCCCGGCGTGCTCACAGTGACGATGAAGTTGGAGTTCCCCACCTTTTTGATGGATCCTCCGCCTCCGCTGATACTGACGTTCAGGTCGTTGGAGGAAATACCGGCGGCGGAAACGGCAACCGGGTTGTCCACACCGATGTAGAATACATTCATCTTTTCGGCAGAGACCGTTACGGAGCGCTCTCCTACTTCGTATTCAAATTCGCGCTCATACGGCGTCACTTCACCGGTCAGCGGGTTTTCCACTTCAATGCGGACCTTGTATTTCTTGGTTCCGATGGAACTGGTGCCGGTCTCGTAAGTGGCCTTTCCGTCTTCTACCGGCAGGCTGCTGCCGTTGACGAAGATCTTGGTGTTGTCACCGGCGGAAGTACTGTAGGCGCTGAGGAACACATCAGCGGTGTACTTTTCGCCCCGGATCACATAGCCTTTGCTGGCGGAAACAACCGGTTCGAAAGCATCGAACTTGATGTCTTCACCGGCTACTTTACCCAACAGGTAGTTGAGGGCTGTGGTCGAGGAGGCTTTGGCGTCGTTCTGAAACTTGGTCAGAATGGGGAATACGGCCGCAACCGGCATCTGGAAGAAGTTGTATTCCACCCAGTCTTTCTTTTCCGAACGCTTTACGGCAGCTTCATCGATGTTGAGCGGCATGGCGGACGCTACAGATGGGTCTTTACCGACCAGTTCGATGAGCTTTTCCCGGGTGTCGCGGATCTTTTGCTCCAGTTCATAACCTTTCCCGGGTTGATTTTCCAGACCAACCAGCAGGCGGGTGGTCACGTCCTTATCTTTAATACGCTTGGGCCGTTCCGGGTCCTTTTCAGAAGGGCCGCCGGCGGCATCGAAGAGCTGCTTTTTCAGGTCTTCGACATATTTTACAAATTCATCAGCAGTGGTTCTCACTGCTTTCGCGTCAGCCAGGTATTGATCATTTTCTTCGTTCTTGTACGCTTCGGCCTGCTTCTCGATATTGCTGAGCAGGGTCTGGTTCGTATTCTCAACGATCTCGTTACTCTGAGAAATACCTTTATTAAGCGTGAAGAAGGCATTCATGACCTCGGCGGAGACGTTCAGCGCCAGCAGGGCTGTCAGTACGAGGTACATGAGGTTGATCATAAGCTGCCGCGGTTCCTTAGGTATTGACATAGCTTATAGCTTTTAAAAATTCAATAATAGGTTCACTCACGGCAAATCTTACTGCTTGACGCTGGCCATTGCAGAAATAACGTTTCCGTAAACGGAATTCAGCTGGCTGTAGGTATTGTTCAGCGTGCCGATGTTCTGGTTGAGGGCGGTCAGCTGATCTTTATAGACTTTGGTATCTTCCAGGGAGTCGCTCAGGTCGGCCATGGCCTCGTTGAGCTTGGCGTAGAAGTTGTTCATCGCCTTGATCTGGTCGCTGGTGCCGGAGAAATCCACTTCCTGCAGGGCCTTCAGGGAAGAGAGGCTCTTGGACATGGTCTGTAATTCCGTCAGCATGCCGCCAAGCTGCTGTTCTACGACTTCACCGTTGAGCGGAGCGGGGCCTTGTCCGACAGGAGCGCCCATATCGCCGGCGGTCAGCGGAGCGATGTTTGAGCTGTAGTCACTCAGTCCGGGATAGAGCTTATCCCAGTAATAATCAGGCTCCGGGCCGATAACACCGAGGAAAAGGAAAATGAAAGCCTCCACAGAAAGGCCGATGATCAGCATGGTGGAAGCACCTTCCCAACTCTCCAGCTTAAAGAGCGCACCCATAAGAACCACTGATGCCCCGACGCCAATAATCAGGTTTTTAATGTACTTGAACCCTTTTGACTTTAAGAAACTCATCTTTTGTACTCTTTTAAATTAGGTTTTTGAAATCTGAATTCTCTTTCGTTTGGGTTGTTTGAAAACCCACCTCCATAATGCCAGCCCGGAAAAAGGTTACACCCTTCAAAAAATATTTTCCTTTTTTTTTATCCTGACCTCCTATTCTGTTCTTTCGGGCATATTTCCTGCTGATTTTCAAGGAAATACACTTCCCTCCGGAAGCGTGTACCGGAAGAACAGGCCATCTAATGAGTCAGGGAGATGCTGCCAGGCCCCCGACAAACGGGGATTCGCGAAATTCGCGGGCAGAACATGGGCATGGGCTGATGGAGTGGAAGTTGCTGAGAACCAGGACAGATATTACAGAATCAAAAGTTGAAAGCAGGATGCCACCATCGTGCGGCATCCTGCTTCCGGCCGGTTGGCCGTTAGAAATCGTTCAGTGAGCGGCCGAGGAAGGTCAGCACGCAGCGGAACCCGATGTAGGACTTGGTCGTGTCCTGGTATTCCCAGTGGCGGGTGCCGGTTTGCATATAGTGGGCAATGTCCTTCCAGGACCCTCCGCGGATAACTTTGCGCTTGTAGGCTTCCGGGTCATCGTCCTTGGCGTCATAACGGATATCCGGGTTGAGGTCATGAAGGAAGGAATAAGCATTTTCAGTATAAGCCGTTACCGTCCATTCCGCTACGTTACCGGACATGTTGTACAGGCCGAAGTCATTCGGGAAATAGGCATCTGCTTTAACCGTGTATAATCCACCGTCTTCCGGATAGTTGCCGCGGCCCGGCTTGAAGTTGGCCAGGAGGCATCCCTTGGCGTTGCGCACGTAGTAGCCGCCCCAGGGATAGGGAGCCAGGTCGTGGCCGCCGCGTGCGGCGTATTCCCACTCATGCTCGGTGGGCAGGCGGTAATCTTCCGAGTTCACCCCGTCGCCCCGGGTCTGAGCGTAGGTGTTCCACAGCTTCGTACGCCAGTAGCAGAAGGCAGTGGCCATGTGCCAGTCAACACCGACTACCGGGTAATCGTCAAAGGCAGGGTGCCAGAAGTAGTTCCGCGTCATCGGTTCGTTGTAGGAATAGGAGAAGTCGCGTATCCAGACCAAAGTGTCCGGATATACATTGACCTTGCGGCGCTGTATGAAAGTGTTGCGCGGTGAGCGGCCGTGGTCGTGGGCGGCTTTCTGCCAGTCGTACCATTCATACTCGAAGACCAGTTTGCTGGCATCGAGCTCCTTGCGGCCGGCGAAGCGGTCATCGCCCTGGTAGTAGAGGTCTTCCAGGGTCTCATCTTCCCAGTCTATTTCGTATTCCCAGTCGATGCGTTCATCCCCGTCCTCGGTCTCGGTATAGTGATCGAGGTAAGTATGCGCCAGGGAATCCCGAACCCAATAGACGAACTGGCGGTATTCGTTGTTGGTGATTTCCGTATCATCCATAAAAAAACCCTGGATGGAGATGGCTTTCTGGCGCTGCACGAAAGTATTGCTCACGTCCTGGTCGGACGGGCCGATGTGCAAGGTACCCGAGGGTACGTAAACCATTCCATAAGGGTTGATGCCTTTCCAGGCTGGACGATCGAGGACTCCGACCAATTGGCCGTTTTCGCGCCTGCCACAGGATGCCAGGACTAGCACTAGCAAGGCTAGTGAGATCTTGAGTAAACTTTTCATGTTAACACCCGAGTTTTCCTTCAGAGATATATTAATACGGTCTTTAAAGCGATCGTAAATATAGGCTGTTTGCCTATTTTATCAAAAATAAATATTTCATTTTTGCAGGGCGCCCGCCAAAAGAATGCGTACAAGAGGGCTGGCGCCGAATAGGCTTTTGCTTTTTCGCCTCCCGGTAGAGGCAGCTTCAGCCTTGCTTTAAGGTTTCTCTCACCGGATAATCCTGAAAACAGGCGTATCCGTCATTGAATTAAAGAAGGGCGGAGATCAGGGCACTTTTTGAAGCGTTTAAGGCCAGGAGGAGGCAGCATGTTCGTGTAACCGGAACCTGGCGGTGCATCATGTGCTCTGTGAATAAGGGCGCAATATACAGATTATTTTGTACCTGGCGCAAAGAGGCGCGCAAAATTTGCGAACTGCTTTGCACTGCGGGATGCGAAGGAGCTGCTACAACGTCCGGGGGTTGTAGATCACTTTCGGCAGCCGGCCGGCGCCCAAACGTTTATTGAGGTTATAATTGATCATCACCTCGTGTGAGCCGTTGCTCACCTGATTAAGTGCTGAGAGTGTGAGATCGTAAGCATAAGCTACCGTGATGTGCTCACTGAGCCTGAAGCCGGCGATCAAAGCAACAGCGTCGATATTATCACTGTTGTATCCTCTAAACGAAGCCCCTCCGAAAATATTGTCGTTGTAGCGCAAAATTGCGGCGATGTCCGTCTGGGTCTGCGCCAGGTCAGAACGAATGAGGGCCGAAGGGTGCAGGGAGAGGTTCTCATTGAGGTCAAAATGCCCACTGACATTAAAGAAAAAAGCCCTTTTGAGCTCAAGGCTGATGGCATCGAGGTTAACCGTAGGCTCCGAGAGGTTGCGGGCGGAAATGCCGGCCTCGAAACGCTCGGAATAGTAGTACAGCCCTGCTCCAAAGGTAGTCGCAGTGGCATTGATCTGAGTGATGGGCAACAAGTCATCATTGTGGATGATGATGGAGGCATCTATATTGTAATCTCCTCCCGGAGTCCTCAGTTTGGCTCCGTCCAGGGTGCGCTGGGCCATTCCTGCGCTCAGCCCAATGGCAAGCACCCCACGGTTGCCCACCGGCAACTGGTAGTTGTAGGATACCGTTCCGGTAGTCCGGCGCTCAGCACCGAGCTCATCATTCTCCAGATTGATCCCTATACCACTGCTGAAAACGTACAGCGGCAAATGCACATTAGCATTCTGGGTAATGGGGTTGCCCTCAAGCCCTACCCACTGCGCCCGGTAAATACCGGTAGCGCTCAGGGAATTGTCCATCCCCGCATAAGCGGGGTTCCAGTTGAGCTTGTTCATCATGAACAGGCTGTATTGGGCAGGCTGCTGCCCGTAAGCCATTGACACCCCGAATACCAGGGCAAAAAGCGTAAAGATCTGCTTCATATGGTTTGAATAGTTCTTCTTGTTGATCACATTACCAGACACTCTTTGGATTGTGTAAAGCCCTGAAAGAGAAAGCCCGCCAGCCATTTACACTTTTACACCTAAGCACTTTTACACTATTTACCCCTCCACCTTTTCATCCCCTCATCTCCTCCAGCGCTTCCTCAACCGTTTTAACGGGCCTTCGGCAGGCATATTCTCTGCACACGTAAATATTTGTGTCGCCTCCCGCACCTTTTCCGGCGAGGAGCGGATATTGTTCATCGGCCGTGATGGCGGCCATGAGCACCATATTGGGCACAAAGGCAGCCGTGAGCGCCCTGGCCTTGCCTTCGGCATTCTGGCCGATGATGGCTACTTCCCGCAAGGGGTACGCCCGGTACAGCAATGCCCTTGCCCAGCGGGCGAAGGAAGAAGGATACTTTTCAACGGCTTCCCTGACCCCGCTCAGCATATCAACCGCCAGGTTGCTGAAATCCGAACGCCCCAGCAAAACGCCCAGGCGATGCAGGTTGTGCACCATAGTAGAATTGCCGGAAGGCGTAGCGGAATCGTAGAGATCCTTTCTGCGCAGGATAATATCCTGCTGCCGGGCTCCTGTAAAATAAAACAATTTGCTGTCCGGGTCAAGGAAGTTTTCGATAAGGTAGCCGGTATATTGTTCCGCCAGTTGCAGCAGGGAGGTATCGTAGTTGACGTTGTAAAGTTCGATCAAGGCCTCGATCAGTAAAGCATAGTCCTCCAGAAAAGCATCGTATTGCGCTTCTCCTTCTTTATAGGTGTGGTAGAGCGGCAGCCCTTCTCCGGTTTTGAACTTATCCGTCAGGAATGCAAGGTTGCGCTCTGCAGCCTGCCGGTAGGCCGGATCACCCAAAGCGGCATAGGCCTTGCAACAGGCAGTGGCCATCAGGGCGTTCCAGCCGAGTAGCACTTTATCATCCAATCCAGGGCGGATGCGCTTGCTCCTTTCGGCAAAAAGGCGCAGGCGGGCATCGGCCAGAATGGCGCGGATGCTGTCCTCTTCCCTACCCTGTTCTTCTGCGAAATCGCCGATGCGCTGCTTCCGGTTGAGGATAGTGGCGCCTTCCCAGTTGCCTGCTTCACTTACGCCATAGTAGGCGTTGAACAAAGGAGCCTCCTCTCCCAGTATGGCATCGATTTCCTGTTTCGTCCAGACATAGAACTTGCCCTCCACCCCTTCCGAGTCGGCATCCAGAGCAGAATAGAAACCTCCTTCGGGGCTTGTCATTTCCCGTTCGACAAAGGCCAGCGTCTCTTCTATGGCTTCCCTGTACAAAGGATCCGGTTTCAGGCGATAGGCATCGGCCATCAGGCCTGCGAGCAGGGCATTGTCGTAGAGCATCTTCTCGAAGTGGGGCACCAGCCAGTCGCTCGTGGTGGAATAACGGGCAAAGCCGCCGCCCAACTGGTCATAGATGCCGCCCATGATCATTTTCTTCAGAGAAAGTTCCACATGGGCCAAAGCTTCCGGATCGCCGGTGAAGAAGTGATAATCCAGCAGGTAGCGCAGAGACATCGCGGCGGGAAACTTCGGCGCGCCCCCAAAGCCGCCGTGCCGGGTATCGGCCTGTTGTTTCAGGGCGCTGTATATGTTATCGGCCACCCCGGTAGTAAAAAGCGCTTCCTGGGGGATGTGCAGTGCATTTTTTTTCAGGAAAATGCTGTCCGACTTGCCGATCGCTTCGGTCAGCTGGTTGGCCTGTTCTTCCACCTCATCACGCCTTTCCCGGAAAACCCCGGAGAGGTGTTGCAGCAACTGGCTCCAGGAAGGGCGGTTGTGCGCCGGGCCCGGGGGATAGTAAGTGCCGGCGAAAAAAGGGCGCCCGTCGGGCGTCAGGAAGCAGTTGAGGGGCCAGCCCCCGCTGCCGCTGATGGCCTGGCAGGCTTCCATGTAGATCTGATCTACATCAGGGCGCTCCTCCCGGTCAACTTTTATGTTTATGAAGTTTTCGTTCATATAGGCCGCCACCTGCTCGTCTTCGAAGCTCTCCCGCTCCATCACATGGCACCAGTGGCAGGTGCTGTACCCGATGCTCACCAGAATGGGCTTATCCTCCGCCCTGGCGCGCTCGAAAGCCTCGGGCTTCCAGGCGTACCAATCCACGGGGTTGTGGGCGTGCTGAAGCAAGTAAGGGCTGGTCTCGTGCTGAAGGCGGTTCATAGGTTGTGGTTGGTTGTTGGTAACAGCTACCATGAATAACCTTTGAGGGCTGCATAGTGTTCAAGAGCGTGTTCTGGGTTTTTTACCCGCCACTGCGGACAGTAGCCGCTTTGGCCTTCTGGCGAGGGAGGCGGGCGAGGCACGAAAGGCGGGCTGGTTGCCTGTAAACCACCGGCTTAGGGGACTGTTCATAGTTTCTGGGTTCTGGTTTCTGGGTTTCTGGGTTTCTGGAAACCAGCGGGTTAGCGTAATGCGGGCACTCTTGTTTGAACTATCCGGGGCGCATCTTCTGTTTTATTCCCCGGGCTTGTCCCCCTTTCCGACGACATATAGTGCCTGCGCTTCACTAAGCCCTGCTTTTCGTAACGCGCGGTAGATCTCTTGTAATACCGTGTCTTCACTGAGCTTATCCATATCTGAATCTTCAAGTTTCCCCTTGGATTTCGAACCCTCTTCAATTCCCACCGCTTTATAAGTTTTACGCTGTTCATACTCCTTTTCACGCCGGTAGGCATTCTCGGAAAAGGACAATCCCAACCCCCCCATGATTCCAACGACCAATTGTTCTTCAACATGGTCGTCAACGGCAATTCCTTCCGGAATTTTGTACCCTAAATCAATTTGGGTGTCAATCTCTGCCAGGCGTGAGGAAACCCCTAACTGAGAAACGAGGGCATGCACCATTTCATGATAGAGAATGACATCGAAGGGCTGCGTTGCGTAAAAATCTTTATGGCCGGTAATTCCGGCAGGAATCACCTTGACCTTTTTAGCGGGGTCACCCACATAGTCTTCCCGGCCTTCTTCCGGACGATTATGCAAAATGATCTCAGGAATTCTTTGATCCCCGAATATTTTCTGCCCGGATGGTTTACGCCCGCCTGTTCCCCCGGTTTTTATAACCCGTAAGTTATCATTAAACTGTTTTTTAATTTTATCTTTTTGCCGCTCCGGCGGCTGTCCGATAATCAAGGTTAAATCTTTGTATGGCCCTGATTGGTCTTTGACTTTTCGAAAAGACCCATTCTCGCTGAATCGTTCGATCATTGTTTTGCCCGTTTTGGTGCCGCCAATTATATCCAATTGGCCAATGATGAACTCTAAATACGATTCATTACCCTTGGGTACTTCTACTCCAATGCCTGGCCTGACTTCCCAAATAGAGCCCCACTCCCCTATTTTGCGTTCATTTGGTTCGAATTCAGCCATCGCGGCAGCCGCCTCTAATTCATCTTCTTCTTTTCCCTTTTCGCCAGTTGCGATCTCTATCAAACCCGGGCCTACTTTGACCGTTTCTTTCTCAAATTGGCCTGTGGTTATTTCGATCTCGACATCCCCCTGCTCCGGTATCAGACGAACTATCCCTTTTGTATTAGGCTCTATTGCCCAGCCCTTAATGACTGTTTTCTTTGGAAAGTAAACAGATTGCCCTATAGCAAGGTCTTCTCGTTTCGCCCGTTGTATGATAGACTGAGAGGATAGTGCGGATATAGCATGGCGAGACTTTGCAAAAAAAGGTTCAGGTTTCCGTTGTACTGTGCCGGGGCTGAAAAAGGAAGTTTGAGTAGTGTGGCTGTCAGATGCAGTGGCATCCCGATGATGCCATGCCGGGGTAGATTTAGGTTGGTGTTCGTGCATAAGTAGAGTTTTAGGCCTGCGTCAACAAATATAAACTAAAATCATAGTCCCGACAGAAAAAGAAAAGGGCCGTATCAAATGGGGAAGTTATTCTTCACCGGGCCCTTAACAGGCAGCGCCAGCCGAAACCCCATATCCGTAAAGCGGCTCCCCGGCGGGTCGTAATGGCGATAGGTAGAACGGCAGCGCAAAGCCTCCAGATACCACGAGCCGCCGCGCAGAACGCGGAAGGCGCCCTCCGACGGGCCCTGCGGGTTTTCCACAACGCCCTGCTTACGGCACGCTTCATAGTAGTCTCCGCTGTACCAGTCCTGGCACCATTCCAGCACATTGCCGCTCAGGCCGTAAATGCCGAGCTCGTTGGGTTTTTTCCGGCCAACCGGCTTTTTCCCGCCGTCGCTGTTCCGCACGTACCAGCCCACTTCTTCCAGCTTGTTGCTCCCGGCATATTTATAGCCGTGCCCCTGCTGGCCGCCGCGGGCGGCATACTCCCATTCCGCTTCCGTGGGTAAGCGGTAGGACTTGCCGGTAACCTCGTTGAGTTTTTGGATAAATACCTGAACATCTTCCCAGGACACCATTTCCACCGGACGGGCATCCCCGTTGGAGAGTGCCGGGCCATCGCTCATGATACCATTCCACATCGCCTGAGATACAGGATATTTTCCTATGTAAAAGCTGTCCAGTTTGACGTCGTGGATGGGTTGTTCATCGTAAAAGGCGTGTTCATCGGCACTGCCCATGCTGAACACGCCTCCTTCCACATAGGCCATTTCAAAGGCAAGGCCGTTGGATAACTTTTCGGTGAGGGCGCGGGGTGAGGTTTCTTTCTGGCTTTCCACTTCTCTGGTGTTTTTACTTACAGCCGAAATATAAGGTTTTGAAAATATTTCAACAGGCTCATTTCCCCTCATCGGAGGAGGGAACCAGCCTGGCGGAAAGATCCGGATCCTCCATATCCTTATCGAGCGGGAACATTGGCCGTTGTATCCGCTTGTAGTCGAGTCGTTCCAGGTCCTGATCGACCCCGCCGGGGGTCAGGGCCATGATCCAGTCCGCCCGCATGTCGTACAATTCCGGCACCAGATATCCAATTTTCACAACGACGATATCCGTTTCCCGGGGGTTCAGCCCCAGCCGGGTGAAATCCACTTCCTTGTGGTAGGGCTTCCGCTTTTTGGTGACGATGACGTGCACGCTGCCCACTTTTACCACTACCTCCGTTTCGGCGTGAACATCTCCGTGTTCTATCGCCTCTATTTTCCCGGAGAGTTTTATCGGGGGAGCATAGCGGGCGTCAACCGCAGCCCCGACGTATGCCTCTACCGTTCCACCGACACCGGCCTCTACGGCCTTCTCCACCAGCTCCGGGCCGGGGATCGAAGCATAGATCAGTGAAGGGCCGGATTCGGTTTTGAATTCGGGTCGGGCGAGGATCTCCCTCAGGGTCCATGCCACATCGCCGGCGCCGCCGGCGGTGGGGTTGTCTCCCATATCGCTGATCATAAACGGGTGTTTATCGCTGGCGATGGCCTTGTCCAGGCTTTCTTTAAGCGAAGCGGTGGGCGCCACAAATTCAAATTCATTCCGCACCTCCCAGAAACTCCGGGCCAGATCTTCGGCGGTACGGGCCACCTTTTCCTTTTCGTCTCCCGTCACCATGACGACGGCGTGGTTGCGCGGTTCATCGGCCCAGGCGTAGCCCACCCAGATGGCGGCGTCGATGACGCCTTCCTGCTGGGCCGCCGGGCCGACTTTGGCGTACAGGCTTTTTCCCGGCTCTATCCGCGTGCTCGTCTTTTCTCCGGGCAGAAGGATGGGCACCGGTATCCAGGCCTTGTAGGCCGGCTTGCCCTTCCCGCTTTCCAATCTGTCCAGCAGGTTCTCAACTGCCCTTTTTTTCGACTCCATAGCGTCTTCGTGGGGCGCCAGCCGGTAGCAGGTGATCAGGTCGGTATTTTGCGCCAGCCGGGGAGAAACGTTGCCGTGCAGGTCCATGCAGGTGGAAATAACGGGCTCCTTACCAATAACTTCCCGGACGCGAACGATGAAATCCCCCTCCGGGTCGTCCAGGCCGACAACGCTCATGGCCCCGTGAATATCGAAAAAGAGGCCATCATAGGGGCCGTTCTCCCGGAGCATATCCAGAGTTTTCGAGACCAGCGATTCGTAGGCCTCCCGGGTGACAATGCCACCGGGCAGGGCGTGGCCCTTCAGCGTAGGGATCCACTCCGCCCGTTTCCTGTCCAGTGAATCCGGTGATAAAAAGGGGTAGAGCGTAAAAACATCCTCCCCCGTTTTGGCGTGAAACGCCTCTTCATGGGTCTGGGCGGGCGAAAAGGTGCTGGATTCTATGGCCAGCCCGGCGATGGCGATACGCGGCAGATCTTTTTCCTGGCTTTCCGATGCGTTATCCGCCGGGGAACTGCATCCCAGCGCGGTTAACAGTGCTAAAATGAGTAGTACAGGTTTCATGTTCTATCATTGATTTGGCGGGGGTGGCCGTTTCTGTAAGGTGGACTCCCGACGAGCTCTAAAGGTACCGAATATATAATTCATACACATCAAACGGAAATATGTATATTTGAAAATCCCCAAGGCGATAAACATGGAATACCTCAATTTTGAACTAAGGATCGGTGCTCAGAACGACGGAAAGTATCCTGTCACGGTGGTTCATTCCCCGGTGGGCGAGGCCAGCGCCTTTGTTACCCTGCCGGTTGACGATCCGGAGTTCAAAAGCCGCCTGGAGGGCCTTGAAAAGGCCAGGAAATATGAGAAAACGCGCAAAAACAGCCCGGTTTCCGGCCCCCTTCCATTGGAAAAGGATGTTTCAAGAGACCTCCTCCTGTCCTCCTTCGGCGGAGAGTCCAGTACAGTAAAAACACTGGGAGGCCACCTTTTCGAGAAGCTCTTTACCGCCGAGATCAGGAGTTGCTTTCGCGGCAGCCTTCAGAAGGCGCGGGCGGAAAAAAAAGGGCTGCGCATACGCCTGCGCATCGAATCCCCGGGCCTGGCGGCCCTGCCCTGGGAGTATTTATACGACGAAACAGAAGGGGACTATTTCAGCCTGTCGAGCGAGACCCCCCTCGTCCGCTTTCTGGAACTGGCCCGCCCTATGGAGCCACTGACGATAGAACCACCGCTGAAGATACTGGGCATGGTTGCCAGCCCCAAAACCCTTCCTCCGCTGGATGTAGAAAGGGAAAAGGCACAGATGATGGCCTCCGTAGAACACCTTATCGACAAAGGCCTGATCAACATTACCTGGCTGGAGGAACAAACCTGGCGTGGCCTGCAGGGAGCGATCCGGCAAGGCTCCTGGCACATCTTTCACTTCATCGGCCACGGAGGGTTCAATGCCGGCGCGGGAGAAGGAGCGATCGCCCTGGCCGATGAAGAGGGAGGAGTGTATGAACTGGCGGCGACCAGCCTGGGGCGCCTGCTGAGCGGCCACCATTCCATGCGGCTCGTCATCCTGAATTCCTGTGAGGGCGCCCGAAGCAGCGGCACAGACCTGTTCTCCAGCACCGGCGCCAACCTCATCCGGCGGGGCATTCCCGCTGTGGTATCCATGCAATTTGAGATCACCGACCGGGCGGCTCTGGAATTTTCCCGCACCTTCTACGAAACGATCGCCGAAGGCATTCCCGTTGATACGGCCGTGCAGGAAGCGAGGAAAGCCATTAGCCTGGTCCGGGAAGAGTCTTCCGAATGGGGAACTCCCGTGCTTTATATGCGTTCATCCAACGGCCGGTTGTTTGACATCGATGTGGCCGGCGCTATTTTCTCCAACCACCCCTCCACTCCTACCCCGCTGCCGGAGAAAAAATTTACCCCCACCCCTGTTTTGGAAACGAGACAGCCAGGGGATGAAGACAGCCAGGGGATGAATATTCTGATGAGAAAAGTCAGGCAATTCTGGGTGCAGGGCGTACTGGAGCAGGCCGTTCAGCATTCGGAGCTGATCAAACTGGGCCTCGATAATATGCCCGAAATGGTCGATAGCCCCTGGGGAAGCATGCCGATCTCTTCCGGCCACTCCATCGGACAGGTTTTCGATGACGTGGGCCGTTCCATGCTCATCCTGGGCGAGCCGGGGGCGGGCAAGACCATAACCCTGCTCAGCCTTGCCAGAGAACTCCTCTCCCAGTACGAAACAACCGCCGGCCTTTCCCTGCCCGTGGTTTTCAACCTTTCTTCCTGGACGAATTCCAGGAAGGATTTCGAGCCGTGGCTCGCCGACGAGCTGAGCATGAAGTACATGATCCCCCGTAAGATCGGCGAGGGCTGGCTGCAAAGCCACCGGCTGCTGCTATTGCTGGACGGGCTGGATGAGGTCGGGGCAGAACGCCGCAACGATTGTGTTGACGCCATCAACCAGTTTTTGCAGGAATCAGCCATCATGGGGGTCGTTGCCTGTTGCCGGTTCAGGGAATACATAGAACTGAATGCCAAATTGACGCTGAACGGCGCCATCCGGCTCAGGCTGCTTTCCCGGGATAAGATCATGGACTATCTGCATAAGGCAGGGGCCGCTTATGAAGGATTAACCCAATTGCTGAAAACAGACCCCTCCTTCCTTCAACTGGCGGAAACGCCCTTTATGCTCAGCATGATGATGCGGGCCTACCAGAATTTAGAGGTGGGCCAACTGGCGGGAGGCGAATTCAGCAGCATCAATGAGCGGAAAAAACATTTACTGGACGCCTATGTCAAAAGGCAGTTTCGGCTGGCCGGCACAAAGTTCTCCCTGTAACCATGAGTCAACCAAAGAAACATAGCACCCGCCATTATTCTGAGGCCCAGGCGACGAAGTGGTTGTCCTGGTTAGCCAAAAATATGCAGAAACACGACCAGACGGTCTTTCTCATCGAACAGTTACAGATTTCCTGGCTTCCCAGACAATTGCAGCGAGTAGCCCACGTTGTTTTATCTCTGAATATTGAAAGCTTTTTCTTTGGGGCGATTGCCGGCCTGTTTGGGTTTTTGTTCGCTCCTACTCCCCTTGATGCAAAACTGACCGGAATGGTCGCTGCGGTCGGCGGCCTGATCGTCGGCATCCTTTTTACGATTGGCAGAAAGGATAACACAATAGAAATGACCGGAAGGTTAACCTGGTCATGGAGGTATTTTGGAAAGAATTTTTTCAGCGCTTTCGGGACCGGCGCGTTAAGAGGAGCAATAGCCGGGTTGATCCTCGGATTGTTCCTATACATCGTTCCTTCTCTGAGAAAAAGGTTGCTGATACAGGGAATCGGCTTGAACATCGCCCTGGACGAACTGCTCATCGTGTCGGCCTGCGCTCTGATCGGCGGTTTGGTCGGCGCCATATCCATGGGGCTGAGAAACAATGTGCCTGAACTGACCACCATCCCTAATGAAGGCATAAAGCGGTCTCTGATAACCGGTTTTAAAAGAGGGCTTGGATGGGCGGTGGTTTCCTGGGTGATCGGCGGCCTTTTTTGCCTGCTCGTCTTCAAAATGGAAAACTGGTTCTTCCTGGGTATGATCCTGGGATTGACCGTCGGGTTGCCGATGGGCGCCTTCAGGGGCGTCATGGCCAGCCTGCGCCACTACACCCTCCGTTTCCTGCTCTACCTCTACGGCTATATACCCTGGAATATTTCCGATTTCCTCGATTATACCGTTGATGAACTGAACCTGATGCAGCGGGTCGGCGGAGGATATATCTTTATCCACCGGATGCTGCTGGAGCACTTTGCCGCTATGGAGGCGGAGGAAGGAGCGGGAAACAAAGAGCCGGAAGTGGCCGCGGAGGCAGTTGCATACCCTACCCGTTTACCCCGGTGAGCGGCTCTCCATTGCCAAACAGGCTTTCCTTTCTGGAAAAAGCCTAGTGGTTCAAGCCATTTTCTCGGTTTTCGGATACGGTTTCCGCCAATCATTTTTAACAAGTCAGCGGAAGTATGAGGCGCCACCCGGAATCAGCCCTACCTCTATTTCGGAATCCTCTTATATGATTT
>JACJYA010000021.1 GCA_020636315.1 Lewinellaceae bacterium | reverse complement strand
CAGAGAGGCAGAAAAGCCACATCGGAAGCACCCCGGACTTCAATCCGAACATAACCCTCCGCCGGATTGGGGAAGATCTTCACCTGCCGGCCGAAAAAGGCCGTTTCCTCCGTGCCTACCATCAGGCCCACCACCACCTGCAGGCTCACCTCACACCCTGAGCCTTCATCTATTATGATAACCTCATATTCCCCCTCCGCCAGGCCTTCGAAGACATTGCCCGCCTGAAAGTTCAAACCGTCGATACTGTAGGAATAGTCCCCCGTGCCTCCCGACACCTGAAGAGTTATCGCTCCGTCCTCCTGTCCGGGCCCGGAAACATTGAGGGCTTCGGCGGAGGCCATCAGGTTGCAGGCGGGAAGCTCCAGGAGCGTGTCAGCTGTGCATTGGTTGGCATCCCTAACCACCACAGCGTAGGTTCCGGCAGCCAGGTCCGTGAATTCCGCAGACGGTTGAAAGGTGCTCCCTCCGTCAATGCTGTATTCAAAGGGAGGTATCCCGTTGTTGGCGCTCAGCAGGATCTCTCCGTCTCCGGCGCCGGGGGCACTTTCGTAATAAACAAAGCCGGACAGGGCAAGCCGGCACTCAAACCGGGAACAGAATTCAAGGGATATCTCATTGCCGAAATTGATCTCATTGAGCAATGCCAGTATCTGCCCTTCCTCGTCAACGATCTGAAAACTTCCGGGAGAGGAGCCGGCCAGGCCGTCTCCAAAGGTGTCGAAAAGAGTGAGAGAATAGCAGGCATCGGGCAGGCAAAAGCGTTCTTCGATCAGTGACTCTCCCAGTGAATAGGGGCCACCTGAATAGAGCAGGTTGCCAGCCTCATCTATCAGTTCCCAGGTGGTCTCATCGGGATACTCGTCGGTAACCAGTTGCAGAATGACTTCTTCATTGCCCAGGGAGGCCGTGAAGGAACGTTCTTTATCGTCATTATCGGGGTTCTCATCGGGCAGGCCATTAGGGAAGGCAATGTTGGCGGAAAAAGTATTGGAGCCATCGGACAACGGCCCGAGCAGGATGGAAATGATTTCCGAATGCCCCGAAGGCAGGCTCCCCGTCCAGTTCTCCTGCATCACCCCTCCCCCATTGAGCTGGTAGGAAACAACGGCGCTGTACAGCGTATCCGCCCCGGCATTGGTGAGGGTAATGCCAACCATCCGGAACGTATCGCAAACAGGCCCTTCCAGCCCTTTGATATCCGTGATGGCGGCGTCGTTGCGGGGCAGTTGAAAAACGGTGGTGCGCAGCGTGTCGTTGAAGCGGGCGGAGTCGCCCGGCAGGCTCGTGAAGATCAGAAAATCATGTGGCCCCAGGGCTTCCAGGTTGGCGGTGGCAGAGAAGGTGTGCTGGTATTCCTCCTGAGGAAGAATGGATATGGGAATGAGCTCCGTCGTCAGCGGGCCGCCATCGACGGAATAGCTCACCGAAATGCCGGAAACGGCCTTCAGGCCAAAGTTGCGCACGGCCACCTGTACCGGCTCCGCATCAGACAAATAGGCCGAGCTGGCCGGCCGCAGCAACGCCCGGGGGCCCACATCGGTAGAATCCTCCCGCAGGTGAGCCTTCATGATCCTGGTGCCCCAGTTGCCCCCGGCTTTCATGTATTCTCCGGTAAACCAGAAGTCCTTCCCGTTCGCCGGATCAATGGACAAGGAGGCGTAATCGCCCCACCGGTTGCTCAGCTGCGAACTCAGGCCAAAGCCGAACTCGTATTCCTCCACCGTCATTTCTCCGGGCGGGTCATCCAGGCGGCGCCCCGTGAACCGCAGGGAGGGTTCTTTATCCGGGCTTGTGACGGAGTAGCCCATCAGGATATTCCCGTTGTAATCCATGGCGATGCCGCCGGCAAAGCGGCTCAGGCTATCATCGGGGGCATAGGTGCCTTCCTGGTGCAACGCCCAGGTGCTTCCGGCGCGGCGCAGCTCCATCCAGCGCAGGCCGGCCCGGTTGTTGCCATCTGCATCGACGGCAAAATGCAGCAGTATGGATTCGTGGCCGCCGAAGTTGAGGTAAGGCGCCCGGTTGAGAATGATGTCCTGCAGGGCATCGAGGCGGACCCCGTTGGGCTGAGGCAGGCAACTGAAGAGGGCTCCCCCGCTGCACAGGTCCAGTTCAAAAGGGGCGCCGGAGACCTCTATCGGCCCGGAGAGGAAAGTATTTTCTGCATCCAGCCAGTCGATGTGCACTTCCCAGAGCTCTACCTTGTCCTGTCCGCCTTCCCAGGCGTCGTCGTAAAGGCGCAGTACATAGGCAGGGCTGCCGGGCGGAGGTGGGTTGACGCCATCAAAGTCAACGGGCGTTGCCACCTGAAAGTCGCTGCCCTCCCCGAATTTGGGAATGCCCAGGCGGTAAATTTCCACCTCTTCCGAGCCCGCCAGCATGGCTTCCTTTTCCAGGGCGTAAACCGGTATGTCATCTCCCGTTTCATTGGTAGTAACGATATAAGCGTTGTGCCAAACGGCGTATTTGGGATAATCCGGAAATTCCTGTGCCTGAAACCGGTAGGCCAGCCAGGCGCCCAGGGGGTCGCTCGTCTCCGATATGGCCACCAGCAACAGGTCATTGCCCGAAAAGAGGGAAGTGCGCTCGGTGATCAGCCAGCGTTCCGCCAGCGGGTCCCAAAGGACGATGGGGTCGCCGTTGCCCTGGGCGTTAAATTCCGCCCAGAGGCTGTTGAGGTTGGGCATTTCCAGCAGGATAGCCCCTTCCTTGTCATAGGCCCGGAGGTAGGCCCCGCCGGAAGAATTCGTCATTTGAAGAAAGTGGCTGGGGCTGGCGTCCCCCACGGGGTCTGGAGGCAGAACGCCTGCAAGGTTCCGGCCGATGCCCTCCCATACCGTATCCGGCTCCACGGTATGCAGGGGGTTGCGCAGGGCGCCGGCACCCGCCAGGGGGTCTCCATTCCGGGGCTCGGCCACATCGGCAAAAGGGGCGGGCATAGGCCGGTTGAAGGTAAAGTTGGGCACCTCTTTGGGGAAAAGCCGGCGGAGTTTCTCCTTCCTTTTGCCGGCAGGAAGGGCCGGGATGTCCTTCAGAGGACGGCTCCTCCCCAGAAATTCAGCTTTGGAAACTTCGGCGGGAAAAACATGCTGGGCATTGAGTAGAGGCATGCATAGCAAAAGGGCGAGAACAGATAGGTAAGATATCTTCATGCGGAAAAGCTTTTATTCAAAAAGGGGGATACTTCCAAAACCGCTTCTCAAAACAACTGGCTGCGGGCCTGGCAAATGTACGAAATACAGCCGCCAAAATCGCTTGTTAATCCTGTCAATCCTGGCTACCTTTACCGCAAAAAACCAGCTTATGCCTGCTCTGCCCAAAGCCGTCATGGAGACGAACTTCAGGTTTCCCGGACAAACGGATTTCTACCGCGGTAAAGTGCGCGATGTCTATACCGTTAGTGGCCAACTGATCATGGTCGCCTCCGACCGCATCTCCGCATTCGACCATATCCTCCCCCGCCCTATCCCCTACAAAGGCCAGGTGCTCAACCAGATCGCCGCCCACTTTCTGGAGGCCACCCGCGACATCGCCCCCAACTGGCTGTCCGCCACTCCGGACCCAAATGTGGCCGTTGGCATCGCCTGCGAACCGTTCAGAGTGGAGATGGTCATCCGCGGTTACCTGGCCGGCCATGCCTGGCGGGAATATAAAGCGGGAAAACGCCTGCTCTGCGGCGTGCCTATGCCGGAGGGCATGAAAGAAAGCGACCCCTTTCCGGAACCCATCATCACCCCCGCCACCAAAGCGGAAGAAGGGCACGATGAGGATATCAGCCGGGAAGATATCATCGCGAAGGGCATCGTCTCGGAAGAAGAGTACCTCCAACTTGAAAAACACACCCGCGCCCTTTTCCGCCGGGGCACCGAAATGGCCGCCCGGCAGGGCCTCATCCTGGTGGACACCAAGTATGAATTCGGCAAAAAAGACGGCAAAATTTACGTCATTGACGAGATCCATACTCCGGACAGCTCCCGTTATTTTTATCAGGATGGTTATGAGGAGCGCCAGGCGCGGGGCGAGCGCCAGAAGCAGCTCAGCAAAGAGTTCGTCCGCGAATGGCTGATGGCCCATGGCTTCCAGGGGCTGGAAGGGCAGCTCATGCCCGTCATGCCCGACACCTTCGTTGAGCAGGTCTCCGAGCGGTACATCGAACTGTTCGAATATATTACCGGAAGGCCCTTCGAACGCACGGAAAGTGAGGCGGAGGTGGAGGAACGGATCTTCAAAAACGTGATGGCGTACCTGAAAGGGAAATAGGCCGGCCTTTTGGCCTTCAACATGAGTTATGCTACTTCTGGCTGGCCGTCAGAGGATTGTTATGCTCCAGCGCATTCAGCGCTTCCTTGACCACGGCGTCCCCCTGATTCCAGGTGGAATAAAAACCTTCATCGTCAAAGAGGTGTTTGGCGATGCGGGCCTTAATGAAGCGCTTGATCTCTGCTTTTGCGCCTCCGAGGTTGTCCGAGCTTATTTTGGCGCCATGGCCTTTGGCATAGGCAAGGAATTGATCGAACAGTTCGTCACTCACCTGAAACTTCCGGTTGAAGGAGGAAATGGTATATTCGTTGAGCCCTTCGCCGGATTCATCCATATAACGGAAGACGAATTGGGGCACCTGCTGGCGGAGTTCCAGATAATCGTCATTGAAGATAATGGTATCGATAGGTACAAAAATATCGGGGGAAATGCCACCTCCTCCGTAAACGACCCTCCCGTTGTCGGTATAATATTCGGTTGAATCGGCAAGGGCCACCTTTTTTTCGCCCTCCAGTTCGCCATCCTCATAACGGTGAGCCATTTCACTTTCATAAGCTTCCAGGCCGTCATCATAGGGCTTCTGGATAGAACGCCCCGAAGGCGTATAGTAACGCGCCACCGTCAACCGAAGGGCGGAACCGTCGCGCAGCTTGTACTGTTCCTGAACCAGCCCTTTGCCGAAGGAACGGCGCCCGACGATCAGGCCCCGGTCGTGATCCTGGATCGCGCCGGCGAGGATCTCGCTGGCCGAAGCGGAGCCTTCGTCGATGAGGACTACGATATCGTCAACGTCAAAGAATGCCCGTCCGGTCGATTCATAATTGCTCCGGCTGACCGCGCGGCCTTCCGTATAAACCAGCAGCTTATCCTTTCTGGAAAAAAGCTGGCTGAGAATATTGGTGGCCTGTTGCAGGTAGCCCCCCGGGTTATGCCGCAGGTCGATCATCAGGTCTTCCATGCCCGCATCGATGAGTTTCTCCATGCCTTTCATGAATTCTTCGTACGTCGTGGCGCTGAAGCGGTTGACCTTGATGTAACCGGTTTTGTCATCGATCATATAAGCGACATCGACGCTGTGCATGGGGATCTCATCCCGGGTAATGGTAAATTTCCGCACTTTCTGTTCCTGCCCCCGCACAATGCCGACTTCCACATCCGTTCCCTTCTCTCCCCTGAGCATATTGATCACGTCCCGGGTATCCATATTCACTCCGGCAATAGTGGAATCGCTGATCTGAACGATCTTGTCGCCGGCCAGGATGCCGGCTGCTTCCGAGGGGCCGCCCGCCAGCGGCGCGACGACGACTATAGTATCATCAAGCATCATGAATTCTACCCCTATGCCGTCGAAATTGCCTTCCAACTGCTCGTTCACTTCCCGCAATTGCTCGGCAGTGATGTAATTGGAATGGGGGTCAAGTTTGGAAAGCATATCTTCGATAACCTCCTGCACGAGGGCCTCCCGATCGACCTCATCCACATACTTCGCCTCGATATAGCGCAGGATCTCTTCAATTTTCCCCTGCCCCAGAGCATGCAGCGAGGCCTCCGGCGACTCCGTAACGATGGTAGGCGCGTTGGATTCCATCTGCATGCCAATGAGAATCCCGGCAACCAGGACAATGGCAAAAAGGAGGGGAAGCCAGACACTTATTTTTTTTGGAGTATTATTCTGATCCTGATACATTATTCCGTTTCGTAAAAAGTTAAATCAATCTCGAAGAATTGTTCTTCTGCTATTAACGCCAGAAAGCATCCGTGAGTTGCCGGTATGGAGAGGACATTTAAGCGTAATACAAAAGTAAACAAATTAATGTTGATATTTTCTCAATTTTTTTTGTCCTCATCTCCACTGTTGCGGCGCATTTCCGCTTTTCGCATCGGCATGCTATCGATGAGCGAGAACAGCTCTCCGGCGGCCACCGGCCTTTTTTTTCGCATTTTTTCGGTTCCGTCCTTACCAATCAGCATAAAAGTGAAACCTGTACCGGGGGGTACCTCGTATGTACTATAAAGGCTTTTGGCCTGAGCAGCGGAAAGGGGCCGTCCATCCGGCTGTTCTCCGCCTTCCGGCAGAATGACATATATTTTGATATCCCTGTCCGTGACTTCTTCCTTTTCTTTCGTCAGAATATCTGATTGATGTTGAAGAGCGGCCTGTTGCAGGGAGGAAGCAAAAAGCAGAACAACCCTGTGTTCCCAAAGGTGGGGCTTCAGGGTCTGGCCGGAAGCAGATTTCAGCATAATCAAGGAACTAAAAAGCAAAAAATATTTTTTCATTGAAAAAGCTTTAAAATAAAAACGGCGCTTCCTTCGGGAAACAACCAATTATATATCCCAAAAAGGCAATAATCCAAACGGCAAAATAGTTTACATCATAACTCCCTAATCCACCTCCCATGAGAATTATCCCAATTCTATCAGCCCTTTTGAGCATTGCGGGCCTCAGCGCCCAGGAACGTTTCATCAGCTCTGACTTCAGCGCTTTTTACGACTGGTACCACCGGCAATCCCAGGTCGCCCAGCTCTATGAAAGCCAGACGGAGCTCTTCACTTTCAATAATAACACCAAGGTTTTTAACGGCCCCTGCCGGAATGCGGAGATAACCGCTCAGCTTCCGATCGGGTATGGCGTCATAAACATTGCATACAATGACGACTACTACCTGCCGGAAGATGAGATCAACGGCTACGGAGACATCTGGTACCACGTCCGGGGCGAAGACCCCGAAGGCTGCCTCTTTACCGGTTATATCTGGGGAGGGGACATCGCCAAAGGGTGGCGCCGGGCCGACATCACCGGTGACGGCAGGCCGGAATTCCTCATGCTGGGCATCTCCTCTAAAACCCGCCGGGAACCTACCGACATCAATGCAGAGATACGCATCCTGCAGGGCGGCCGGCTGGCCTATCAGAGAACCGTTCCCGGGCTTTGTGTCTTCGAAGACTGCGCCTCCAGCCCCTTGCTGCAGACGATCGAAACGCCTCAGGGGTTTACCATCATTGAGGCCAGCACCATGACCGTCGGCTGCTGGGCAGGAATAGAAAGATCTTTTTTCTACTGGGACGGCGCCAACCTCCAGCGCGTCTATCATGCCGAATATACCACAGAGCAGGAGTTTGCCAATGAATCCTTCATTTTCAACGCAGGGGCCCATGCCCAGCTGTGCCGGTACAGCCACGAAGGCAAAGATTTTACTCCTGTCTGGGAATGTGAAGAGATCAAGGTTGACGACAGCCGCGCCTCAGTGGCCCTGGCGACAGCAGGCGTTACCACTGCCCGGTAATTAGCTGACCTTCAGAATGACCTTTCCCTGGTTTCGGTTAGCCTCCATATACTGGTGCGCTTTTGCCGCATCCTTCCAGTCAAAGGCCGTGTCGATGACGGGGCGAAGCCTGTTCTGCTCAAACAAGGGCCAGGCGTAGAGGTAAAGGTCTTGTGACAACCTTATTTTGTAATCAAGGCTCCGGGCCCGGAGAGTAGAGCCCATCACCTGCAGGCGTTTGCGCAGGATAGGGGCGAGGTTGAGCCGTTCGGTGGAAACGCCTCCCAGGAAGGCCAGCATGACCAACCGCCCTTCAAGGCTTAAGACATTAAGGTTTTGTTGAAAATAAGGCCCCCCGACAAAGTCTATCACTACGTCCACCCCTTTTCCGTGAGTGTATTCCATCACGTCCTCCTCAAAATCCTGGTTTTGGTAATCAACAGCGTGAACAGCGCCGAGCTCCCGGCAGAGGCGGTGCTTGCCGGAGGACGCCGTAACGATAACCTCTGCGCCTGTCAGGCTGGCCAGTTGAATGGCGGCTGTACCAACCCCGCTGGCCCCGGCATGGATGAGTATCCGCTCACCGTGCTGAAGGCCGGCCAGCCAGCGCAGCGCCTGAAAGGCCGTGAGGAACACCTCCGGGATGCCGGCAGCATCGGTAAAACTGAAGCCTTTGGGAACCGGCAGGGCCATATCCTTATGGATTGTTACGTATTCGGCATATCCGCCTCCGGCGAGCAGCCCACAGACGGCATCCCCGGGTTTCCATTTCGTAACGCCCCGCCCGGCGTTTTCCACTACACCGGCCATCTCCAGGCCCAGGATCGGGCTTTCCCCTTCGGGAGGGGGGTATTTACCTTCTCTTTGCAGGATATCCGCCCGGTTTAGGGCGGTAGCTTCTACGCGGACCAGTATTTCATCCGGGCCGGGGTGTGGTTTTGGCCATTCGCCAATGTACATCTGCTCCGGGCCGCCGAAGGATTCAAGGAGTATTGCGTGCATAGGTGTGTCTTTACAGGCCACATGAATGTGGCCCGTCCGGTTCAGAGTTTGAAAAGGTGCCCCAGTTCGTCCTGCTTGGTCTTGAGGTAGTTGAAATTCTCCTCCTTGGGTTCGATGACCAAAGGAACGCGGCTGGCCACTTCGATGGAGGAGTTTTCCAGGGCTTCAATCTTCTCGGGGTTATTGGTCAGCAGGTGAATGCGGCTGACGCCCAGAGCATGGAGCATTTCGATAGCGATATCGTACTGCCGGGCATCGACTTCCAGGCCAAGGTGGAGGTTGGCGTCTATGGTATTGAGGCCAAGGTCCTGCAGGTTATAGGCTTTCAGCTTATTGATAATGCCTATGCCGCGGCCTTCCTGCCGGAGGTAGAGCACCAGCCCTCCCTGTTCGGCAGCCATCTGAAGAGACATATCCAGTTGTTCCCCGCAATCGCAGCGCCGGCTGCCGAAGAGGTCGCCGGTTATGCATTCGGAGTGGATCCGGGTGAGGACCGGTTCTGTGATATCACAATTTTCGTGGACGAGGGCAAGGTGGGGCATCCACTCACTTTCACTAGCAGCAAATGCGATCATATTGAAATTGCCCCAGGGCGTAGGGATCAGGGCCTCCGCCTGCTTCTTAACCATAGCTTTGTTGACTTTCTCTATTTTTTTGACCATTGCTGCTAACCTTTTAAAGGGGGAATAAAGGGTGTCCCGGCCAAATAAGTACAAAAATAGGACTTATCCGCCCCCTTTGCCAAAACAAACGCCTTTAAGTGTCTTTTTTTCAAACCATATAAAACGGTAAAAGTTTCAACAGGCGCCTCAACCCTGCCGGCACTCCAGGTTTTCTTTCTTTCGCAAAAACCGGGCATTCATTACCGTAAAAATAAATTAATATCCGGGAAAAGCCGGCTTATTGGTTGGTTGCCCGCCGATAATATGCCAGGCTGGCTCCCAAAATAACAAAGCATCCCGAACTTCGAACGCCGTCAAAGCCCGGGATGCTATTCTAATAAAAAGATCTATCTTCCTTTATCGGTAATCCTTAATCCACATCCTCGATGACGATTGTGGCGGTTTTCAGATAATCCGTACCACCCCGGCCAACGGCCAGAGCCCCTTCGTCATTGGAAGCACTGACCAGCGTGATCGTCAGGGTCTTTGTGCCATCCTGTACATCATCGGTGAGCAGTTCGATCTCCAGATCCGCATTGGAACGGTTGACCACGTCGAAGTCCTTTTGCCGAACCGTAATGGTCCCACCGGATGCGGTGGCGCCGGCAACGGTGAAGTCGGCGCCGAAAACGGCGTCGCCGCCGAAATCGTAATCCACCGTTATATCCGAAAGGGTGCCGGTCGGGCATTCAATGGTCACGGTGGTGGAGCCGTCCGCTTCGGTGACCATTATATCATCCAGAATGGCGGAGTTGCCCGGAGCATCAAAGGCGACGTACCCGGGAAGTTCCTCCAGGTCGAAGTAATCACCGACCACATATTCATTGCCACAGGCAGTGAGCAGGGCAACGCCGAAAAGAAGTATGAAATATTTATAGTTCATCATTTCATTTTTTTGTTGAAGGTTTACAAAAGCCAGCCTTTAGTTTTCAAACCACTGCGGCACATCCGTATTCACGTTGGCCGGCGTATTCGGGTTGGACGACACTTCATCCGGCGGGTAGTTGAACCGCTTCAGGATCGTAGTGATCGAAGCGTTTGAAGGCGGCGAAAGGGCCGGCACCTTGGTCCTTCTGACCGTATTCCAGGCCACGATCGGCCGGATGAAAGATTCCAGGTACTGCTGCTCATGCACCATTTGCATAGTAACGGCAGGAAGGCTGCTCACATAATCGCTTATAGTGGCGTCAGCCAGAGTGATCTGTGCACCAGGTATGTCCTGGCCCCAGAACTCCAGTATCTGAGTCAACCCGCGGTCGAACCACTCCTGTGCATCTTCATTGGTTACGCCCAGCAGGGCCAGTTCGGCGCGGTAAAAGCTGATCTCGGAAGGCAGGAACATGATGTGAGGAAGGTCATCCCGGATGATGTTGTCCCTCAAAACAGCAGTATTGTCATCGGGGAAGAAACCATTGTCCGGTGCGCCCAGGCCGTCCGGGTCGAGAATGTACAGATCAAAGCGGGGGTCGCCGTCTTTCAGCAGGTCGTAGAGAGGCTCTCCCGGGCCGTGAACCTGCGCCGTTTCGTTGGAAGGGCCGAAGAAAGCGGAAACGATACCATAAAAAGCATTCTGAGCGCCGCCGCCGCCTGCGTAAGGAAGCAGAACGGCCTGATCATTGGACTCGATCAGCGGCTGGCCCAGTACGGCCTGGATCTGGCTGTCCACGGAAGTATCCTTATTTCTGATCAGCATCAGGATGCGCAGCTTCAGGGAGTTGGCCCAGCGCCGCCATTTGTCCATATCTCCTCCGAAGAGGACATCCCCTCCGGATACGTCGAACACGCCCTCGGCAGGAACCTTGTCGATCAGGCTGATGGCCTCATCCAGAATGGACAGGCAACCCCGGAAAACCGCTTCCTGGTCATCGAAATTCGGAGAAGAATAAGTAGCTCCGTCCAGCGCTTCGCTAAAAGGGATCTTATCCCAGATACAGGACAGTTCAAAAAAGGCCTTGGCCTTCAGGATCTTGGCTATGGCAGCTACATTGTTCCTCGACTCGCCGGCGGCCAGGGCGTCCTGTTCTACCAGGACGAGATTACCCAGCACCTGCGTGTAGTACATGCCCCAGGTATTTCCGGTAAGGAAGCTGGTGGTCGGCCCGGTCCGGGGGCTGTTGAAACAGGCGGAGAAGTGTTGGGGCACATCCATGATCCGGGTGCCCAGCTCCGATTCGAAACGGCTGGAGTACTGAACAATTACAAATGGCAGGATCACGTTCGGGTCGGCCGAACTGGCTGCCAGGGGGTCGGTATTGATGTCCAGGGCCTTGTCACAGGAGGGGAGCACCAACAACCCGACGAGAAACAGGATGGATAATTTTATATATTTCATCAGTTGTTCTTCTTTTTTGGTTAATGACATTCAAAAGGGAAATCTCTGTTTGCATCAGAAGGTCGCCCGGAGATTTACCCCGATGGATCGCGTACTGGGGACATTCGACCGCTCGATACCCCAGCCGTCGGCTCCGGAGCCAAAGAGGCTGGCTTCCGGGTCGATGTGAGGAATGACCGAATACAGCAAGGCCACATTCCGCGCTTCCACACCGATGATCAGGTTCTTGATGAAGCTGTTGCCCAGCAGGGACTGAGGGAAACTGTAATTGAGGGAGATTTCCCGCAGTTTGACAAAGGAAGCATCGAAAATAAAGGGTTCGGCGATGCTGTTGTCATCAAGAGCCGTCCAGAAGTGCTCGGCGCTGGCAACCGGAACGTCATTGTCCCGAACGGTGCCGTCCGCATTGGCGATAACACCTTCCCGGTCGATGAAGGTGCCTTCCCGGTTGAGCAGCGTCTCTTTCGCCAGGCCGCCCACCTGAAGGTCTTCAACGGTGGAGGGCTTCATCACACCACCTTCCCTCCAGTCGATAGTAAAGGATAAGTTGAAATCACCGATCCGGAAAGAGTTGACAAAGCCCATGGTGAAATCCGGTAGCACCGACCCAAAGGTTTTGGGTTCGCCGGCAATACGCGTACCATCTTCCGGGTTGATCAGAGGCCGGCCCGTAACGGAGTCTCTCTGCCAGGGTACCCCCAGGAGTTCGAAGCCTTTCCCTTTCTCGGCAACGACCTGCACGCTGTTGAATGCGCTGGCGATCAGCACCCGGTCAACACCTTCGGCCAGTTCGACCACTTCGGTCCTTGCACTGGAGAAGTTGACGATGGTATTCCAGGAAAAACCCTTGAATTTAATCGGCGTGGCATCCAGCGTGATCTCCAGGCCGGAAGTATTCACCTGGCCAACGTTGGTTCTCAGAAAACCAAAACCGGTGGATTCCGGGATCGGCAATGCCAGGATCTGGTCCTTGTTCTGCGTATTGAAGTAGGCGATGTCTAAACCTAAACGGTAGTCAAAAAAGTCCAGTTCGGTGCCAATCTCAAAGCTGGTCTGCTGCTCGGGCAGCAGGTCGGCCGGCGGGATGGTATTGGTCTTGCCGTAAGCCGAAGCACCGTTGAACGGGAAGTTTACGTTCAGGCTGTACTGGCCGGTAGCAACGGTGACCGGGAAAAAGAGGAAGTCCAGCTGATAAGGGTCTGTATCGTTACCGACCTGTGCAAAGCTGGCCCGCAGCTTACCATAGCTGAAGAAGTCGCTGGCCAGGCCCAGGGCGTCAGAAAAGATAAAGGCGGTGCTGACCGAGGGGTAGAAGTAGGAGTTGTTGTTCAGCGGCAGGGTCGAAGACCAGTCGTTCCGGCCGGTGATGGTCATGGTCAGCCAGTCGCGGTAGCTCAGGTCGATCGAGGTATAGAGGCCGAAGAGGACCTGCTCGCGGAAGTCCCGGTCCGGGACACTTTGCTTAACGTTACCCGGAGAGAAAAGCTGGGGCACCAGAAGCTGGTTGCCAAACAGGCCTTCGATCGTCCTCTGGCGCTTGTTGTAGTTGAACCCGCCAAGCGCGGACAGGGCCAGGTCGTCGGTAATGTCGAAGGAGTACCGGGCAATGATGTCCGTATTGAGCTGAATGTTGTTGATATTAGTGGTCTCGAAGTTCCCTTCCAGGCGGGTGATCGTCCCCTTGCGGTTGGAGAAGAAGCGGTTGTCCTGGTCGTAGTCGTAGCCGAACTTACCGGTGAGTTCGAAGTTTTCGAACGGAGCGAAGGTCAGGGCAGCGTTGGCCAGGATACGGGAATCATCCCGGTTGTTCAGGTTTTCATGCCTGATCCAGTAAGGGTTGTTGATCTGGGGATCAGGATTATTGATCTGGTTACCGGCCTCATCGATCCAGGGAATGAAGTTCCGCTGATCCAGCGTACTGCTGAAGGAACTCAGCCCGACGATGTTGGGGTCGTTGGCGCCCGCCGCGGCCGTCCCCCGGGAGTCCGTCTTTATGAACTGAACGCCAAAGCGCGAGCGCAGCATGGGTGAGTGCCGCAGGCCGGCATTCAGGGAGACGTTGTAACGGTCCAGTTCCGAAGCCGGGACTATACCTGTTTGGTTCAACGCACCAAAGCTGATGCGGTAATCATACTTTTCATTACCATCGGAAATGGCGAAGTTATTGAGCCAGGTATTGCCCGTTTCGAAGAAATCCTTCACGCCGTTGTCCTTCACCGCGCGCAGCGGGCCGGATTCTCCGGTAACGGGGAGGTGGCTGACCGTCTGGCCCACAATGCGCGGCCCCCAGTCGTACCCTACGGAAGAGGAATCGTACTTAGCCAGCGACCCCATCGCGTACTCCTGCTGATAGTCAGGGGTGACGAAGAGGTCATCCATGCGATAGGAGGAGTTGACCGATACCTGAAGGTTGTTGTCGCCTTTGGTCTTCCCCCTTTTTGTAGTAACGATGATGGCGCCGGCGGCAGCCCGCGACCCATAGAGGGCGGTGGCGGCAGCGCCTTTCAGGACGCTGATGGTTTCGATGTCATCGGGGTTGATCACCGAGGCGCCGTTGGCGAAGTCCCGGGTGCCGGAGATCCGGTTGGCCTGCCCGCCGTTGAACTGATCGTCGTTGACCGGTTGGCCGTCGATCACCCAGAGCGGGTTGTTCCTCCCACTGAGGGAGGTAGCCCCCCGGATGAGAATCTTGGCGGATGCCCCCAGGTTACCGCTGGTGTTGTTGACCACCACGCCGGTCACTTTGCCCTGCAGGGAGTTCACGATGTTGCTCTCCCGGGCTTTTACCAGTTCTTCGGAATTCAGCTGGTCAACACTGTAGCCCAGCGACCGGGATTCCTTTTCAATACCCAGGGCGGTGACTACTACCTCTTCGAGCACCGTGCCTTCTTCCAGCGCGACGTCGATGACATTACTGATCCCGACTTCTATTTCCTGGGTGCCGAAACCGGTATAGGAAAACTGGAGCACGTTGCCGGGCCCGTCCGGAACGGTGATCTGGTATTTACCATCCACATCGGTGACGGTGCCGGTAGAAGTACCTTTCAATAGAATACTGGCGCCGATGAGCGCCTCTCCTTCCTGGTCGGTAACCGTACCAGTGATGGACCTCTGGGCCCATAGTGCGCCACTTGTAAAAATGGCGAGCCCCAGTAAGAGTAAGAGTTTTTTCATCTTTAATCCGAATTTAATGAACAATAAAATGAGCTAAAAAAAAGTGTGGCTAACAGAGGTGAGGCCTCTGTACCTGAGTTCATGGGTAAAGAGATTGATGACGAGGTAAGGCGTGTATGAGAAATTTTTATTTAGTGCCTCAAAAAATAAGCATATTGATCCTATTTTTTAATCACTAATATGTAGCCGGGTGGTAAGACAGATAAATAAGCAATTAAATTTCAGAATTGTTGACGAGAAATGTGATTTTTTGTCAAATTACGTTGAAATGCTGACAAAAAACGGAAGATTTTATGTGAAGGCAATAGATCACAGAAAAAGTTCAGGATAAACTCTATCTTTGCACAGTAGTTTTTATTATAATAAATAATTCAAGCAGTTCCCACTATCGGAAAATGAAGTTTTTTGCTCAAATATTGGCGATCTACTTCCTGATTGGCAGTATTCTTCCAGGCTCCGACTTCAGCCAGCTGGAGAAGGCGCCGGCGGTATGGGAACATTATAAGCTGCATCAGCAATTGGCCGCCGAATCGGGCGGCAAATTTTCTTTCACTGATTTTCTCACTACCCATTTTCTGTATCCGGACAGCCATCAGCATAACGATGGCGGGAACAGCCACCAAAACCTCCCTTTAAAGACGGTTCATGTCTTTTCCCCGGTTTTGCTGGCCAGTAATATCCTTCCGGAAATCCATTCCCGCCCTGCTTTTCCGGGCCAGGCCTTTCCACATTATACCTCCTTTGCCGGCTCCATACACGAAGGCGCCGTCTTTCGCCCTCCTATTTTGTCCTGAGCTTACCATTCAATTCTCTCTGAGTTTTTTTTCCAGCTGAAGGGTTGCACACCGGCGGTCACCCAATTGTCTTCTGTGGCGCAGTCCTCAGTGGGCTCACAGCCATGATACCCTTCGCTGTTCAGGACAAAACATTGGATTAAAACATGATCAAAGCAATCATTGAGTTTTCTGTCAAGAATAAACTCATTATTCTTTTGCTAGTCGCAGGGCTGGCTGGGGCCGGCCTGTATTCCCTGACGCGCCTTCCCATCGATGCGGTGCCCGACATTACCAACAACCAGGTGCAGGTCGTCACCGTTTCCACCTCTCTGGCCCCACAGGAAGTGGAACAATTCATTACCTATCCGGTGGAGGTGGCCATGGCCAATATCCCGGGGGTTATGGAAATCCGTTCGATATCCCGCTTTGGCCTCTCGGTAGTTACCATCGTATTTGAGGACAACACCCCGGTACTGGACGCCCGCCAGTACGTCAGGGAACAGATCAGCATGGCCGAACAGGAGATCCCGGAAGGAATGGGTAAACCGGAACTCATGCCCATCACCACCGGCCTGGGCGAGATCTACCAATACGTTCTCAAAGTAAAACCGGGCTACGAAAACCGTTTCGGCCCTATGGAGCTGCGCACCATTCAGGACTGGATCGTCAAGCGCCAGCTTTCCGGGATCACCGGCATCATCGAAGTCAGCAGCTTTGGGGGGTACCTGAAGCAGTACGAAGTGGCCCTCGACCCTCTGCTTTTGCAAAGCTATGACATATCAGTAGCAGAGGTGTTCGATGCGCTGTCCAGAAACAACCAGAACAGCGGCGGCAGTTATATAGAAAAAAAGGCCAACGCCTACTACATCCGTACCGAAGGGCTTGTTCAGCAACAATCCGATATCGAGAACATTGTGATCGGCGCCCGAAAGGGCATCCCCGTGCTCATCCGCGACGTTGCCGGGGTACAGCTGGGTAGCCCCAAGCGCTTTGGCGCTATGACAATGGACGGGCTGGGAGAGGCCGTGGGAGGGATTACCCTGATGTTTAAAGGAGCAAATGCATCTGAGGCTATCGCCAACGTCCACAGCCGTATCAGGCAGGTACAGGAATCGCTTCCGGAAGGAGTGGAGTTGTACCCTTATCTCGACCGGTCTGTCCTTGTCGGCAAAACCATCAATACGGTAAAGCACAACCTCCTCACGGGCGGGCTGATCGTCATCCTGGTCCTCGTCATTCTGCTGGGCGACCTGAGGGCAGGCCTCATCGTAGCTTCGGTCATTCCCCTGGCCATGCTTTTTGCGCTCATCCTGATGAATTACTTCGGCCTTTCTGCAAACCTGATGAGCCTGGGAGCCATCGACTTTGGCATCGTCGTCGATGGGGCTGTGATCATTGTGGAGGGGGTGCTACACGGTATTTTCACCTATCACGTGGGCAAAACCCTGGCCCAGGAACAGATGGATGGTATTATCATCGAAGAGTCTTCCAAATTGTTCCGCTCTGCAGTATTCGGTGTATTTATCATTCTGACGGTTTTCATCCCCATCATGACTTTGACGGGGATCGAAGGCAAAATGTTCCGCCCCATGGCCATGACGTTCAGTTTTGCCGTATTGGGGGCTATGATCCTCTCTCTGACCTACGTTCCGATGATGGCAGCCTGGGTCATGCCTAAAAAGATCGTGGAACACAAATCCTTCTCGGGCCGCATTGTCAATTTCATCCGCTGGCTTTATCGGCCAACATTGGAGTGGGCGCTCCGCCTGCCGGCCCTTGTTTTGTCGGTTACGGGCATACTCCTTGTTGCCGCTGCACTGATCTTCCGGTCGCTGGGCGCCGAATTTCTTCCCACCCTGGAAGAAGGAGACCTGGCCATGCAAATGACTATACAGCCCGGAAGCTCTTTACAGGAAAGCATCCGGTCTTCCACCAGGGCGGAACGCATCCTGCTGGATAACTTTCCGGAGGTACAACACGTAGTGTCAAAGATCGGTACTGCCGAGGTGCCGACAGACCCGATGGCCATCGAAGATGCCGACATCATGATCATTCTGAAACCCAAGGAAGAATGGGTTTCCGCCTCTGGCAGAGAGGAACTTGCCGATAAGATGAAAGAGAAACTTTCAGTGGTGGCCGGCGCCGGTTTTGAGTTCACCCAACCCATACAGCTGCGGTTTAACGAGTTGCTCACCGGAGCGAAAACCGATATTGCGGTGAAAATATTCGGGGAGGAGGTCGATGAACTCAAAAGGCTGGGAGACCGGGCCGCCGATATCATCAAAGGGATTCCCGGGGCCGGCGACGTAAGGGTGGAACAAACCGAAGGCCTGCCCCAGTTGCGCGTCCATTTCAACCGAAAAAAGATTGCCGAATACGGCATAGACATCGAGCGTCTCAATACCCTGGTGCGTACCGCCTATGCCGGCGAAACCGCCGGCGCCGTTTTTGAGAACGAACGCAAGTTCGACCTCGTCGTCCGCCTCCAGGAAAGCTTCCGTCAGGAGCTGGACCTGGGCCGCCTTTTTATCCACCTCGACGACGGCCGTTCAATACCGATAAGCGAAGTAGCCGAGGTAGAATACGCAGAAGGCCCTATGCAGATATCCCGGGAGGATGCCCGACGGCGGATCAACATCGGCGTCAACGTCCGCAACCGGGATGTGGCCAGCCTGGTGGCCGATATTGAATCAGCCCTGGGCCAGCAATTAATGCTGCCGGCAGGCTATTTCATCCGGTATGGCGGCCAGTTCGAGAACCTGGAAGCCGCCCGCCGGCGCCTTGGAGTGGCCGTGCCCGTTTCCCTGGCATTGATCTTTGTACTGTTGTATTTCACCTTCGGCAAACTCAAATATGCGCTGATGATCTTCACCGCAGTACCTACCGCGGCCATCGGAGGGATACTGGCGCTTTGGATCCGTGGAATGCCCTTCAGTATCTCCGCCGGAGTCGGGTTCATCGCCCTTTTCGGAGTGGCGGTACTCAATGGCATCGTTCTCATCAGCCATTTCAACCGCCTTCGGTATGAAGACGGCATGAGCAACATTCGCCAGGTAGTTATCATCGGCAGCCTTACCCGCATGCGGCCGGTGATCATGACGGCAACGGTGGCTGCCCTGGGCTTTCTGCCTATGGCCCTTTCCAGTTCCAACGGAGCCGAAGTACAAAAACCCCTTGCCACGGTAGTCATCGGAGGGCTGGTAACCGCTACGCTCCTCACTCTGGTAGTCCTGCCGGTGTTATACTACCTCACCAACCGCAACCTGAAGCGTTCTATCCCTGCGGCAGCCGCTGCAATCCTGCTTCCATTCCTGCTTCTTGGCACTCCCGGCAAAGCCCAGCAACCGGAACTCACCCTGGAGGCCGCCCTGCAGCAGGCCATGGAAAACCACCCCGCTATGAAGAACGGCGCCATCGATGTGGAACAGGCTCAACTTGGGATCGAAGCGGCAAGGATCATTCCGGCTACGGAATTCATGGTGGGCGCCGGCCAGTTTAACACCAATTCCATCGATTATCAGCTGGGTGTCACCCAGCCTCTGGGCATTCCCGGGCTCAACCGGCGGAGAGGCGAAGCTGCCCGCGCCAAACTGGCCCTGGCCGGCAACCGCCGGGAATTGCTCCGGCACCAACTGGCCTATCAGGTCAGGCAGGCATGGCAACAATGGTTATACACCCGGCAACGGTTGCAAGCCCTGGAACAACAGGAGGGCCTTTACAGCACCCTTTCCGAAAAGGCGGCGCTACAGTACCGAACCGGCGAAACCGGCCAACTGGAAAATACCCTGGCCAACAGCCTGCTCTCTCAGGCCCGCAATGCCCTGAATAAGGGCCGCATCGAAGAAGAACAGGCTTTTAACCGGCTGCTTCAGCAATCGTTCGCCGAAGGATACCGGCGCTCTCCGGATAGCCTGGTTCTGCTGCCTTTTCCGGGATCAGACAGCAGCGCCAGCCTGCAACTTCAGCTTTCCCCACTGGAGCAGGAGGTGGAAGTTGCCCGAAAACAGATAGAAGTGGAAAAGCATTTGCTGAAACCGGAACTCAGGCTGGGAGCCATGCAACAGAGTATCCGGCCCGAGTGGCCACTTCACGCTCTTAACTTCGGCGCAGCCCTGCCCCTCTTCCCGGGAGCACAACGCGCCAGGACAGAACAGGCAAAACTGGAACAGGCCAAGGCGGCAAACAACCTGGAACTGCAACGGCAATTCCTTAAACAGGAACACCGCATGGTATTGCAGGAAGCCCGGGCCTTATATCAGCAACTACAGGGAGAGGGGCAAAGCCTACTCAGCCAGGCCGGCCAACTCCGCCGCCTGGCCTCCACCCGCCTGCGTGCCGGCGAAACGGATTATTTCCAGTTCGCCCAGAGCCTGGAAGCCGCACTGAATAATGAACTACAATTCATTGAGTTGTGCAGGCAATACAATCAGGCCGTCATTTATCTCGAATTTCTTTCAAAATAATAAAGCCCGGCCTGAACAAAAAAAGGCCATAAAAAATATTGACATGAAGTACATCAAAATAGGTAGCCTCGCCGCCATCCTGAGCCTGCTGATGGCCGCCTGCCATCAGCAATCCGGAGAGGCCAACGTAACGGACGGCGCGAAGGAGGAAAGTGAAACAGCTGAGGTTTATCTCACTCCCGAACAAATGGAATTGTCAGAGATCGTCCTGGGACAGCCTTCTTTGCGAGAGATCGCCTCTTATGTAGAATGTTCCGGAATGATCGATGTTCCTCCCTCTAACATCCGCTCTGTCCACAGCCCGGTAACCGGCTTCGTCCAGGGTGTAAAACACCTGCCCGGTGAATACGTCCGCCGGGGAGACCTTCTGGCCACCATAGCCCATCCCGAACTCATACGTCAACAACGCGACTTTCTGGAAAGCGCCAGCAAAGTGGCCTTCCTGAAAAAGGACCTGGAAAGGAAAAAAGAACTGGCCGATGCCGATGCCGCCTCCCGGAAAGCTTATGAACAGGCCCTGTCCGACTATTCGGTGGAAGAAGCACATTACAACGGGCTGAAAGCCGAATTGGAGCTGATCGGCATCAATACCCAGGCACTGGAGGAAAGCCGGCAGGTTCAATCAAGCATTCGGATCTACACACCGGCCTCGGGCTATTTGACCAAAGTTAACGTCAACTCGGGGAAACTGGTTGAACCCAATATGCTCCTCTTTGAGGTCATCGATAACAGCCATGTCCACCTCGAATTACAGGTTTTTGCCAAAGACCTGGGCCTGCTGCGCAAAGGGCAGAAAGTGATCGCCACCATCCCGGGCAGCGATGAGGAGTTGCACGGAGAAGTCCACCTCATCAACAAGGCCATCGACCTGGAAAAGAAAACCGCCAATGTCCACGTCCACCTCGATGAAGAACCACAGGGCCTGGCCATAGGAACGTTCCTGTATGCCCGCATCCGGACAGACTCCAGGCAGGTGTCTGCTATCCCGGAGGAGGCCCTCGTGCGCTCCGGGGACCGTTCCTTCATATTCATAAGGGAAGGAGAAAGGTTCCGGAAAGTAGAAGTGGAAGCAGGACAGGCAGATGAAGGTTTCGTAGAAATCAAAGAGCTGAACCTCCGGGAGGGGCAGCAGATCGCGCTGAAAGGAGCTTATTACATCAACGGCACCGAGTAAACGGTGATTAAAAATAAATCCTGCCGGCCAGTTTTTCTGCCAGCAGATTCCCGCGCCGGGGCCTGGATAAGAAGATTCCCCAATTCCAGCCCGGCGCTTTTCTTTTCTCCTGTTCAAAACCATTTGGCCACCGATAAAAGAAAAAGACTTTATATCTTTCACGGCAAAAGTGAGTCATGGCAAGAAGGAAAAAACAGAATCGGGCAGAACGAAGGAGAGCAGAGCAAAGCCGCCGGCGCAACCTCAAATGGCTGGTCATTGCCCTGGCAGTCGCGGTACTGGGCGGGTTGATCTATATTGCCATTCCTAAAACGAAGCCGGCCCCCGAAGGCCCTCAGTTCACCAAACAGGGAGAATTGCAGTTCATCGATGATGAAAGCGGGAACGTTATCCGGGCGATCGATATAGAAGTCAAAAAAGACCCTCTGGACAGGAATACAGGCATGATGTGGCGCAAGTCGATGGAAGATACACAGGGGATGTTGTTTATTATGGACCGGCCCGAACCGCAGTCGTTCTGGATGCGCAACACCTATATCCCTTTGGATATCATTTTTGTCAGTGAGGATTCCAGGATACTTAACATCCGCGCCAATGCCCCCCCACAGACCCTGGAAAGCCAAACTTCCATTGGCGATGCGCTTTACGTAGTAGAAGTAGTCGGTGGTTTTTGCGAAAAATACGGGATAGCGGCAGGAGATCAGATCAGGTTTCATTTGATGGACTGATAGGCGCTAAACCTCCCCTGTCATCCTCCTGAAAAGCCGATTCATTCTTCATATTCCACAGTTCGGCCGAAAAATCTGGTACTTCCCTCCCCCCCTGCTTAACTTGAGGGAAAAACTGATCCAACCATGTGTCATCACCATTCTAACTGGAAGAAGCAACATTACGGCCCGGTATCCGAAAAGATGAAATTTTACCGTCACCTGCGCTCCTACCTGATCTTCAATTTCGTCATCACAATGCTGATGCTGACAGGAAGCGGCGGCTTCGGCATGTGGAAGGCCAGCCTTATCTGGGGCATTTTCGTGGGAGTGCATTACCTCAGAATATTCGGCTGGCCCGGCACCAACGGCTGGTTCGGTGAAGATTGGGAGGATTGGATGGAGGAACGCGAAGGCCGCCGTTCGGAAGACGCTCCCGAGCCCCTGGAGCAAAAACGAAGGGGAAAAGGCTGGCGGGAAAAAGACCTCGTCTGATCCAACCCGTTTTCGGTTCTGATTATACATCTGCAAACAATTCTATAAACAGGCAAGGCGCCATCCCCGATATTTGAGGATGGCGCCTTGCCTGTTTATGGATTGAAACAAAACAGAGGGATAGTTCAAATAAGTGTGTCCGCGTTATGCTAACCAGCTGGTTTCCAGAAACCCAGAAACCAGGAACTATGAACAGTCCCCAAACAGATTGATTTAATATCCGTCGCCGGAGCTCTTTGAAACGCCGGCGGGAGGATCCATTTCCACGTCGTCGGGCTGCGCCACCCGGAATTCGACCCGGCGGTTCATGTAGCTGCTGCCCGAGGGTACGAGTAGCTGATCCTGGCCTTTCCACTCCAGTACGAGGCGGCCGCGGCCGATACCATGATTATTGACCAGATGATCGATGACCGCCTTGGCGCGGTTGTAAGACAATACATTGTTGCTCGGTACTTCTCCGGTAGAATCCGTATGGCCGGAAACCACCAGGCGGATGTTGGGGTTACCTTTCATCATGCGGGCGATACTGGCAAGCGTACCGTAATCGGAATATTTTACCGTACTGCTGCTGATGCCGAAGTGGATCATAGGAAGGAACCATTCCGTTACAGAACCGCCACTGGCGCTGCCTTCATCCCGCAACTGGTAATTCTGCAATTCTTCAGCGATGATCTCCCGAACCCGGGATTCAGAAACGCCGCCACCGGGGCCGGCAACCGGATTAACCACTACCCCTTCTTCGTTGACCCGCTCACCCGGGCGGGGAGGGAAGTAGGGTTCTCTGTCCTTGTAATCGGGCACTCCGTCGCGGTCGCTGTCCAGGGTGCGGCCTTTGGTATCCACCGGCACATCGGGCGGGGTATTGGGCTCCTGGTCGATCGCGTCGATCACCCCGTCGGCATCGGAATCCTCCAATGCCAGTTGTTGCTGATCCTTTATTTTAGAAAGGTCGTTCATCACGGCATCAAGGGGGTTGACCCAGTAGAGGGGTTCCGAGTGGGTGCTGGTATTGCCAATGTTTACATTGATCTGGACGGCTGTGTAATTGATCACATCCCGGAACAAGGAGCGGCTGGTCGGCCCGGACCCGAAATTGAAGCCGTCCACCAGGTCAGACTGGTTACCGAAGCCGATGTGAGCCTGATGCTCGATTCCCACATTAACCCGGGGGCTCAGGCGGAAAGAAACGCCGGCGCCGCCGGTGAAGTGGGGCATGGTCTGAGCTTTGCCTTTACCGAACGGCCGTTTATCGTCCTGACGGGTATCTGCCTTAAACTGGGTGGCGCCAACACCCGCCATACCATAGAGGTTAAACTTGCGCACAGATTGGTTCCAGCGCATGGAATTGGCTGAAATGACCCCGAAAATGGTGCCGGAAAAGAGAGAAGTCTCAAAAGCAGCGTAATTATTGATATCGTTATTTTCTCCTGAGGCTTTTCCATACATACCATCCACGCGAAGGGAAAACAGATAATCGATAGATTTGCGGACATGAAAGCTGCCGCCAAATCCAGGCTGCTGGGTAACGTCACCCGAAACGAACAGGTAACCGCCACCTACACCGACTTCGAACATGTCCTTTGGCGTTGCAAAACTGCTGTTTTTTTGTTTTTGGGCTTGAAGGCTACCCATTACCCCCAGGAAGAGGGCTACTGCCAGCAGAAGGGTATTACTCTTCGTCATAGTCATAGGGATTAATTGTTAATAATTTAGTTGTGGTAATGAGGGAGGTTTGGCGGAACCAAACCGCCAAACCTCCCCGATTCTCTGCCGCCAGTAAGGCAGCATTATTATATTGAGGTTTCCGAACCTGGCTGTCCCAGCCCCACAGCGTGCAGGGCTGTGCAAACGACGCACCAGGCTCTCGTTTACAAAATACTCAAATCGGTTAAAGATAGTAGCCTTCCGGTCTTGCCAGTAATAAGGCAATTACACCCTATTTATACTTACAAACTCAGAATGTGTTTCAAATTTATCGCTAATTTTCTCGCCGAACAAAAAAATTGGCCTTTACTATCCCTCCTTATCGAAAAAACTGCCCATTTGGGGCTTGTCCTTCAATAAATTACGCTTTTTCATAGGTTATAATATTCAATGTGTATGCTTTTGTGACGCTCTCCCCGGCCAGGGGCCACTTGTTTGGGGAGTTTAGGAGCCAGATGGATTCTCTCCGGGTTTAGGAGTTTAAGTCTTGTGGTGGCCTAATGGGGTTTAGGAGTTTAGGGCTGGGCGCAGCCTGGTGGGGTTCAGAGGGGGGTAGTGGGATAGTTCAATTAAGTGTGTCCGCGTTAAGCTAAACCACTGGTTTCCAGGGAACCAGGAACTCAGTAACAAGAAACTATGAACAGTCCCGGGGGTAGTTCAACCAGGTTTAGCCCTCCCTCAGTTGGGTACCACCTAAACTTTTCTAAACTTCTAAATTTCGATGATGAGCCAGAGCAGCCAAAGGCAAAATTTTATCCGGCGAAAATTTCCGCCGGATGGAACAAAATTTGCCGTTCGCAGGCCATTGATTGAATTTTGAACAAACTCTAAACCGGGTCAGACTCTATCCGGCCCCTAAACTCCTAAACCCCTCCAGTTCCCCCCCAACCCTTACACCCCTACCCCCTCCTGTATCGGCATTAGCTTATTGAGGGCGATCCGAAGCGCCTCCGCCGAGAGCTTTACTGGCGCGGAGTGGTTCCGGTATATCTCTTCAATGGCATTTCGAATGGTGGAAGACACATCGTTGAAGATGGCCTCATCAGTCATTTCCGCATCCGGCTGCATGAAATAGGCAAATACCCGGGCCATCCCACAGTTGGCGATGAAATCAGGAATAAGGCTGATGTGCTCATCCACGTAGGCTGCTGTAGGGCCGAAGAAAATGCCGTCATCTTCAAAAGGAACATTCGCCCCACAGGCGATCACCTCCAGCCCATTGGCCATCATGGCATCCACCTGAGGGCGGGAAACCAGCTTTGAGGCCGCTCCCGGAATAAAAATATCGGCGCCCAGGTTCCAAATCCGTTCGCTGGCCTCCTCAAAAGAGATCATATTTTCAGCAAAGAGCTGGTTGCCCTGCTTGGTCACGAACAGGTGTTTGACCTCCTCCAGCCCCATGGGTTCCTCACTGATGACCCCTCCTTCCCGGTCGATGATCCCCAGCACTTTTGCTCCGTGCAGGGTGAGATAACCCGCCGCAGCCGATGCGACATTGCCCCACCCCTGAATGATGGCCGTTTTGCCCTGCAGGCTTTGGTGGCGAAAAATATCGTAATAATGATGAACCGATTCAGCGACCCCAAAGCCGGTGATGAGGTCCGCTACTGCATATTTGTGGTTATCGGGAACATACCGGGCATCTTCCACGATCTTGGCGCATCCGTTTCGCAATTGGCCGATGACCTTGACTTTCTCCCCACTGGTAGTATTAAGGTGGCCATTGACGATCCCTTCCTGGGGGTGCCACAACCCCAGGGCCTCGGTAATGGGAATGACATCCTTGAGTTCATCCACATTCAGGTCACCTCCGGTGCCGTAGTAATTTTTCAGGATGGGATATGCCGCCTTGTACCAGCGCCGGAGCACCTGGTTGCGTCGAGGGTCCTTGGGGTTAAAGTTGATCCCTGATTTGGCCCCTCCGATATCCGGCCCGCAAACGGAGAATTTGATCTCCATGACTTTTGCCAGAGAGATGACTTCTTCCCGGGTGAGGCCTTCCCGCATACGGGTGCCGCCGCCGGCTGCCCCGTGCCGCAGGGAATTGATAACGATCCAGCCTTCAGCCTCCGATTCCGGGTCATGCCATTCAAATACGATCTCCGGTTTTTTTTCCTTATACTCCTGCAATAAGGATCTCATTTTTTTCTGGTTTTATCTGGTTGAAAATTTACCGCAGCCGCGAACCCGGCCAGGATATCCACCGGCCTTTTTACTCGTTTACGGCAGAGCCTTAACAGAAATGCAAAGGTACAGAATTAGTTAGCACGACAACTGGTTGGCCGATCCAAATATTTGGCGGACAAAAAACCTACTCAGCCGGCTATCCAGCCAGGCGGGCCAGCTGTACATAAGCGAACCCCAGTAGAGACATCAGAGCGGTCAAGTAGAAAGCGACGGGGAAATTTGCCGCATTATTATCGTATGCCCAGGCTGAAAACAGGGCCCCCATGCCAATCCCTATTTCCAGGGCGATGTACGCCGTAGCCAATGCCCGGCCCCTGTTGGCGCCGGGGCTCCGGTCGATGACCCAGGCAAAGGCGGCCGGGCCGACAATGCCAGTCGAAAACCCGAGCGCCCCGGAAGCGGCCAGGAGCGTGGCCGGTGTATCTGCATTGCCCATCATTGCCAGAGAAACAGCCGACAGCAAAAGAGCGACTTTGAGAACCGGAACCCGGCCGTAACGGTCGGATGCCCGGCCGGCCACCAGCCTGGATAAAACAGAGAAGGCCGTAAAGCTGGTAAAAAAGAGGCCTTTATTGGCCATCCCCAGATGAGCGCACTGGTCGGGAACGATGGTGAGGAGGGTCCCAAAGCTGACATAAGACAAGGCAATAACCACTGACGGAGCGAGCGCTTTCGGCTCGATAACATCTCCTCTGGAAACCTGCAAAGCCCGGGCGCTGAACCGCTGCCGGGCCTCGAGCGTCTCTTTTAACCCCAGGAGGATGAGAATAGAAACCAGTGCCAGCCCGGAAGAAGCAAAGAACATTCCATTCAGGGAAAAAGCACCTGCCAGCCAACTGCCCACAGGAGGAAAGAGGGACGCCCCGATATTCATACTCACCCCGAGAATACCCATGGCCTCTCCCCGGCGGTAAACCGGCGCTATGTCCGCAACATAAGCCGAAGAGGCGGTGGGTTTGAAACCGGTGGAGAACCCGTGAAATAAACGCAATAAAAGAAAGCCGGCCACCGATGTGAGCAAAGGATACAAGAGGCTGCAGCATACGCAGACCAGGGCGCCGAAGATCATCACCGGGACTCTGCCCACCGTATCGGTCAGCTTGCCGCTAAAAGGGCGCGAAAGGCCCGCCGTTAATGTAAAAAGTGCGATAATCAGCCCTTTGTAATCCTCCCCGCCCAGAGATGCCAGGTAAGCCGGCAATTCCGGAATGATCATATTGAAGCTGCCGGCAAAGAGCACGTGGCTCAGGCAAAGAAGGAGAAACTGCGGAGTATATAGCCGGTCGCCGGTCGGTTGCATGGCCACAAAGATAGGCCCTTTTAAAAAATAAAATTTTACATTTTACATTTTACATTTCTTAGCTTTGCCCAACACCAGCACCAAGCTTCTAATATGTTCCAGAACTGGCTCCATCCGCTTGAAGACTCAGTAGAAGCACTCGAGAGCTTCCAATTCGGAAGAAACATCCAAAGATATACAGACGAGCTGCCTGTCCTCAAAAATACCAAAGTGGCCATCATCGGCATCGGCGCGGAGGACGCCCGGGCCATTCGCCGGGAACTCTATCGGATGAGTTTCCCCTTCCGGGGCCTGGAAATTGCCGACCTCGGCAATGTACGCAAGACGGAAACTTCCTTTATCATTCCCCTGGTCCGGGAACTGCTCGACGGGCAGGTCTTTCCCCTTTTACTGGGCAATACTCCAAGGCAGGCACTGGCCCAGTACAAGGCCTTCCAGAGCCTTCAGCAACTGGCCAGCCTGGCCATAGTCGATGAGTGCATCCCTTACAGCCTGGAAAACAGCGATAAAGAGCAGTATTTCCTCAAGGAGATCCTCGAAAGCAAACACTCCCGGCTTTTTCATCTGAGCTTCATCGGCTGCCAGGCTCATTTTATCCCTCCCGGTATTTTTGAATACCTCGAGAAACGAAATTTTGATTACGTGCGCCTGGGCAAGGCCAAATCCAGCCTGCCCGAACTGGAACCGGTCATTCGCGACTGCGACCTGCTGAGCATCAACCTCTCCGCCCTGAAACAAGCCGAAGCCCCCGGCCAGAAGAATCCCACCCCCAGCGGCTTCACTTCGGAAGAGGCCTGCCAGATCACCCGCTATGCCGGCATGAGCGATAAGCTAAAGGCTCTCGGCCTTTATGGTTACCGCCAGGACCTGGATAACAACCGGCAAACCGCAAATACAGTAGCCCAGATGGCCTGGTACTTTCTCGATGGTTTTTACCACCGCAAAGGAGACTTCCCCGCTTCCACCGACGGGCTGGCTGAATATATTGTGGATTTTAAAAAGATGGACTATCAACTCACGTTCTGGCGCAGTGATAAAAGCGGGCGGTGGTGGATGCAGGTCCCTGTAAAAACCCGGTCCAAATACCAGCGCCACCGCCTCATCCCCTGCTCATACAACGACTACCTGCTGGCCTGTAAAGATGAACTGCCGGACCGGCTGCTGAATGCGATGCGAAGGTTTGGCTGATTTCGTTAACTAATTAATCCAACACCTCCTCCAGCCGCATCCCCCGTGAGCCTTTGATCAGGAAGTGGCAACCCTCAAAATGCTGGGCGCCGAACCACCGCTTCAATTCCGCCACGGTGGCAAAATGCCGGAAACCGCCCGCGCGGGCCGCCGCCTCAAATTCAGGCCCGACAAAGACGGCATCTTCAAACCCCTGCATGGCAGCCAGCTCTGCGATGCGTTCGTGTTCGCGGGGGCTTTCTTCTCCCAATTCCAGCATATCACCCAGGATGATGATCTTCCTCCGGCCCTCCATCCCGGCAAAGGCGAGCAGGGCTTCTCTCATACTACTGGGGTTGGCATTGTATGCATCCAGAACGTAAGTGTTGCTCCCCCGTTCAAGCACCTGAGAACGCATATTCCCGGGAATGTAGCCCTCGATCGCCCGAACGATCTTCTCACAGGGAACTTTAAAATATTTTCCCAGAGTGATGGCCGTCATGATGTTGCCGAAATTATACGCTCCGATCAGGTTGCTGTCAATCCGGTATTCCCGGGCCTGGCTGTCAATAAAAGCGACGCGGACAAAAGGTTTTGTTGCCAGCAGCTTGATCTCAAAGTCACGCTCAGAAGGGCTGGGGTTTTCGCTGCGGCGGTAGAAGGCCTTTTTCTTCACCGGAGCGGCCAGGCCTTCGAGAAAGCGCTCATCCCGGTTGATAAAAGCCATTCCGTCCGTCTCCGCCAGGAAACGGTACAGCTCGGATTTGCCTTTTTTCACTCCTTCTATGCCTCCGAAGCCCTCAAGATGTGCCTTGCCGATGTTGGTGATCAGTCCGTGGGTGGGCTCGGCAATCCGGCACAGAAAGTCGATCTCTCCCTGGTGGTTGGCGCCCATTTCAATAACCGCCACTTCAATATCCGGTTTCATGGCCAGCAAGGTCAGCGGTACGCCGATGTGGTTATTGAGGTTACCCTGGGTAAAATGGAGGCGATAGTGGCTTCCCAGTACCGCAGCCACCAGCTCTTTAGTCGTGGTTTTGCCGTTGCTCCCCGTTATCCCAATCACGGGAATTAAAAACTGCCGCCGGTGGCGCCGCGCCAGTTCCTGTAGCGTTTGCAGGCTGTCTTTTACCAGGATGAAACGCTCTCCCTTTGCCACTGCAGGGTCATCGACTACTGCGTAGGCCGCGCCGGCTTCCAAAGCATTGGCGGCGAAGCGGTTGCCATCAAAGCGTTCACCTTTAATCGCGAAGAACAGGGTCCCGCTTTCTACCTTGCGGGAATCAATAACCACCTGGGGATGCCGGAGATAAAGCTCGTAAAGGCCCTGAATTCTCATAGTCTTAGGTTCTTTGCCCGCAAATTGGCAAAGAAGGCTGTTTTAACCAAAAAAAGCCTCCACTTTAGCATGGCAAAAGTGGAGGCTTTTTATTTCCGGCTGCGGTTGCAGCGGTAGCTGATCAATATCTTCTCTTATTGCGCTTTCGTTTACTGCTGAACTGGTGCCCTCCTTCATTCTCATTCCCACTCGGCGAGCCGGTGCGGGTCATAGCGCAGCGGAAGCCAATAGTGCGCGACGACTTGTCTTCATCGAGGAAACGGCGGGCGCCGGGAGAAAGCCAGAAGGCGCGGTCGGCCCAGGAACCTCCTTTATAAACACGGGCCTTATCGCTGATCAGGGTGTGCTTCCCGTAATCATAGTAAGCCTGAGATTGCTTGTCGCCATCCAGGTAATTGTAAACCATACCTGTCTTATAATTATCGCGGTTGGCCGCTTCTTCATCAGTCACATACTCATAGCGCAGGCGGCCGAGGCTGTCTTTTTCCACAGGGCGGCCGTCTTCATCGAGCTCCATTTTCTGGAATTTACCCCCGCGGTAGGGGTTCAGGTCGTGGTTTTCCACATCGCTGAGTGTCGTACTGGTCAGTGGGCGGTAAAGGTCCAGGACCCATTCGTTGACGTTGCCGGCCATATTGTACAAGCCGAAATCATTGGGCATGAAGGAACGAACCGGAGCAGGTATGTGGGCATCGTCATTCAGCTTGCCGGCCATACCCATATAGTCGCCCTTGCCACGCTTAAAGTTGGCCAGGAGGTATCCCTGATATTTGTCGCGCTTCTGATAGCGGACGGTGTTGCCATCCCAGGGGTAGAACCGTCGGTCGGAGATCCGCTCGTCCTTTTCTGAAGTCTGGTTGCCCTGCAGGGCCAGTGCTGCGTATTCCCACTCGGCTTCGGTCGGCAGGCGATAGTCCGGCAGCAGGATGCCATCCTCGAAGCGCACGGGGCGCTCACCGCCGGTGCGGAGGTCCTTCAGGTTCTTGCGCACATCGCCCTGATACTGGCCGACCAGATAAGCTTCGGTGTTGAAGTTGTCCTCGTCCTTCTGTTCGGTGTTCGGGTTCAGGATGCCCTTTTCGATGAGCATCATTTCATTCACCCGGTCCGTACGCCATTTGCAGTATTCGGTAGCCTGTACCCAGCTGACGCCTACTACAGGATATTTATCATAAGACGGGTGGCGGAAGTAGGTCTCCACAAACGGTTCGTTATAAGAGAGTTCTTCGCGCCAGACCAGGGTGTCGGGAAGAGCATCGTTATAAACTTCCGGGTAGGATTCTCCGAACACGCGGTTGAGCCAGTAGAGGTATTCCCGGTAATCGATATTGGACACTTCGGTTTCATCCATGTAAAAGGAAGAAACCGTTACCCGGCGGGGAATATTGTTCCAGTCATAGGTTACATCCTGTTCGGTAATACCCATATTAAAGGTGCCACCTTCGATCAGAACCAGGTTTGGACCGGTGGGCTGGCCTTCATAATCCAGCTTTTCAAAGCCACCCCACTTGGTATCGTTGTATTTCCAGCCCGTGGTAGAAGACCTTTCCTTACTACCGCAGGAACTCAGTACGAACGCTGCTCCCAGGAGGATGGCACCAAACTTCAGCAGATTTTTCATTGTAGGAGTCTGTTTTTGAGAATCGACCAACAAATATATTAGTAAAGTGAAAATCCAAGACATTTTCACAGACAAAGCCCTTTATCCCGGCTACTTTACGAACAGCGAGCCATCCGTGGCAGCAGATGAGGGCAGCCAGGTGATTGTCACTGACTTATACCTGGCAAAAGGGCATTGGAGAATTGTTTTTAAATCCGTGGGCGAGCCACAGTTTTCCTTCAAACGGCTGCAAGTTACAAAAAATCAACTTGCATTAGTTAAACATTTTAAAACAATCATTGTAGCGGGCGTTCTTTTTTCGCCGCCGGGCCCCCTCACTGTCATCGAAATTGATGGTCAGCGAAAGTTCGTGGGTGCCGCTGGTGCGCTGCAAAGTTAACCCGTTCACGGTAAAGTCGAAACTATATCCGAACCTAAAAATACCGTATCGCACCCCGGCCAGCGCTATGGCTGCATCGGCGTTGCCGATGGTGTGCCGGTACCAGGCGCCGCCGAAGAATTTTCCAAATCCGAAATAGGCGCCGCCATTGATTTGAGCGAACTCTCCCTGCTTGATGATAAGCAGGTTTGGTGATATGAACGCCTCAGGTTGCCGATTATTGCCTGTTTGTAAAGGGATTTCTACGCCGCCGTGTAAAGTGGCGCGCAGCGGCATTCCCACCCCCAGGCTGTTGTTGACATCGAGCAGGCTCTGGTCCGGGCTGTTGAGGTGTTTCAGGGATAGCCCCCCGTAAGCGCGGGCCCCGTAAACCAGAAGGCCGGCCCCGATATCAAACAGGTTCCGGTTGAGGTTTTCCGGGGGCAGCTCTTCAGACGGATTGGCGGACCCGTCCGGGCCGGTTGCTCCATCAATGGGGTCCAGCTGGTCGGGAAAGACCAGGCGGTCCCAGTCCAGGCGGGACTGGATCATTCCGGCCTCTATCCCGAAGCGGACGGCCAGGTTTCGGTTCAGTTGAACCCGGTATCCATATACCGCAAAAAAGCGGTTGGTGCTGTAGATGCCGTTGCCGGCGTCATCGCCCAGCACCATCAGCCCTATGCCGCTGTTCAGCGACTCTATGGACTGTTCGTAAGCCACCGAGTAGGTCTCATATCCCCCCTCATAAGCCGCCCATTCATTGCGGTAATTGGCCGTGATGCGGGGAGAAAGCGACGTCCCGGCAAATGCGGGGTTGACCTGCAGCGGCGCCGCGTAGAACTGGCTGTATATGGGGTCCTGCCCCTGCACCCGGAGCAGGAATAGCATGCTCAATACAATAAGTGGAATTTGTCTGGCCATTGACGAATTATTGTAGTGCCTTTCAAAGAAAGGATATAATTTTAAGTGAAAACTGCCGGAATCCTTGAGCCAAAGGTTACTTTAGCCGACATTTCGGCATTTCTGAAAGCGCAATACCTCGAAAGAAGCAGCGTTTCTATTAAAGTTTTTATGCAGGGGGCCTCGGGCCCGGCTCCGGAACAAAAAGTCCCTGACAACTGTCAATTATAAAAAAAATCGCACCTCCCCGGCCATCCGGAATTGCAGAAACGCACTCAATGGCGGGAGGTTGACAAAATTATTCTCTCTACAACAGATTATTTCAAACTCGTGCAAGATATGAAGAAATTAATTGCCGCTGCGGCTCTTTTGCTTAATGTTTACCTGGTTCATGCCCAGGCCCCGACAATTATTCGGGAACAGTTTAAATGGAGCGAAAAGGAGGAAGGCGTGCTGGTAGCAGGGGCCGTCGTACCGCACTTGCAGTTCAAAGGGGGAGTGAGCAGTTCTGAACACCCCAGCCTTCAGTTCTTTATCCGGCGTTTTCCGGTGCAAAGCTACGGGCGGCTCCGGGTGGAAGTGGCCAACGCCCGCTTCGAACCCTTTGAAAAGGGCCCTTCCCCGGACGACAGCTATCTTCAGGAGCAACTACAGTTCGAAACATCCGTAGAATACAGCCGCGAAGGTTACTTCGGCAAGGTCGCCTTTGCGCCGGTCGTCCGGCGGGGCAATCGGTTTGAACGGGTAACGGACATTGAACTTCGCATCTATCTCCAGCCGGAACCCAGCCCGGTGGCCTTTCGGGGCCCTACTTCGGGGCCATCCGTACTGAGCGACGGCCTCATTTATAAAATTGCCGTAAACAAAAGGGGGATCTACAAGCTCACTTACAACTTCCTCAAGAACGAGCTGGAAATGGACATCGACAACATCGACCCCAGAAAGCTCAGCCTCTATGGAAACGGAGGAGGAAAATTGCCCTTCTTCGCCGGCGAGGAGCGCATCGACGACCTGGCGGAGAACGCCATTCTGGTTATGGGTGAAGAAGACGGCAGCTTCGGCCCCAATGATTATATCCTGTTCTATGCCCAGGGGGCGGACAAATGGGTTCTCAGTGAAAACACCGGCCAATTCGTACTCAGCCAGAACCCCTATGACGACCAGAACTACTATTTTCTGAAAGTAAGCGAGGGCAATGGCCTGCGCATACAGGATGCCCCTTCCCCGGGTACAGGCGCCTATACCAGCACCTCATTTGACGATTACGCCCGGCTGGAACAGGAATCTGTCAACCTCTTTCACGAATGGGTCAAGGCCCAGGGCTCCGGGCAAAGCTGGTTCGGGGACCATTTCAAGGTGGCTCGCCAGTATAATTACGACAACGCCTTTTCCTTTTCCGGCCTGATCCCTTCCGAACCGGCCATCCTGCGCGCCTCCATGGCGCTGAGGGCCAACGTCAGGTCTCGTTTTTACATTGACATCAACGGTGAAACACTGGAAAGCGAGGAGGCCGGTTCGGTACCCTCGGTCGATGGAGGCGGAGACAACACCACGGTCTATGCCAGAAGGGCAACCCTGAACGATACGGTGCAACTGAGCGGCCCCGACGTCAGCTTTACCATTCGCTACCCCTACCCCCAGGGGGTAACCGATTTTAGCGAAGCCTGGCTCGATTACGTACAGCTCAACGTTCGCCGGGCCCTTCGCATGGAAGGCGCTCAGCTTCACTTCCGCGACCGCCGCAGCCTTGGCTACCCGGCAACTACCTTCCGGCTCCAGAACGCAGGCTCCAATATCCAGGTTTGGGACATCACCGACCCTCTGTCTCCTGCCCGCCCCTCTCTGACGCGAAATGGCAACCAGCTGAGCTTTAACGCCGGCACGGAATCCCTGCGGGAGTTTATCGCCTTTGACGGCAACCAGGAATTTCCCGTTCCGGAAGCCGCCGGACAGGTGCCCAACCAGAACCTGCACGGCATCGGGAATACCGATATGGTTATTCTCTACCACCGTGATTTTGAACAGGAGGCCCTCCGCCTGGCCCAGCACCGGTCCGATTTGAATGGGCTCAGTATAGAACTGGTGGAAGTCGAACAGGTTTTCAATGAGTTTTCCTCCGGCAAAAAAGACCCTACCGCCATCCGGGATTTCGCCCGGATGCTGTACCTGAACAGCCCCGGTTTCCGTTACCTCCTATTGTTCGGCGACGGCTCTTTCGATACACGGGACATCTACGGGCTGGGCGGCGACTTTATACCGACCTACCAGAAAGAGTCCTTCAACCCGGTGGAGGCTTACCCCAGCGATGATTACTACGGCCTGCTCACCGGCGACGACCCCAACGACCCCCTCAGCGGGAGCCTGAACATCGCGGTGGGCCGGCTGCCGGTCAAGACGCCCGAGGAGGCCGCCAACGCAGTGGATAAGATCATCCACTACGATTCGGATGAAAAAACCATGGGTGACTGGCGCAACCGCCTGGTATTCGTAGGAGACGACAATGACTCCTCCCCCGGCAACTTCGACCTCGACCATTATGAAGATGCCGATATGATTGCCGAAGAACTCCATGACAGCCTGCCATACCTCAACCTGGAAAAGATCTACCTCGACGCCTTTCCCCAGGAATCCACCCCGGGAGGTGAACGCATCCCTCAGGCCACCGAACAACTCAACAAGTCGATTTTCAAAGGAGCGCTTACGATTACTTATCTGGGGCACGGCGGCTCCCGGGGCTGGGCTCAGGAAAGAGTGCTGAACATCTCCGATATCTATTCCTGGGAAAATTTCGACCACATGCCCATTTTCATCACCGCAACCTGTTCCTTTACCGGGTATGACGACCCCGCTTTCGTAACCGGCGGAGAGGAAGTATTCCTCAACCCCGGAGGGGGCGCTATTGCACTGATGACTACCGTCCGGGCAGTTTACGCCAGTTCCAACATCCGGATGACGGAAAACGCCCTGAACTATATTTTCAAAAGAGAGAACGGCCAGGTGCCCACTGTCGGCGAGGCCTTTCAGCGTGGCAAGAACGACGTGAGCGGCGATTTCAACATCAACAACTCCCGGAAGTTCACTCTCATCGGAGACCCATCCATGCCCGTTGCCGTTCCTCAGTACCGGGTGGCCACAACCGCCATTGACGGGAAGCCCGTGGAAGAGGCCGAAAGCGATACCCTGCGCGCCCTCCAGAAGGTAACCATCGAAGGAATAATCACCTCTCCGGACGGGCAATTGCTGACGGGCTTCAACGGGATCATTTACCCCACTATTTTCGATAAGGCCCAGATCGTCAGCACCCTCGGGCAGGGGGCCAACAAAAAGTACAATTACCGGATACAGAAGAACGTGTTGTTCAAAGGCCGGGCATCGGTCACCAACGGCCGGTTCCAGTTCACTTTTGTGGTGCCCAAGGACATCAACTACCAGTACGGAGCGGGAAAGATCAGTTATTACGCGGCCGATGTGTCTTCCCTGCACGATGCTGCCGGCAGTTACGGGAATATCATCATCGGAGGCAGCGACCCCAATGCCCTGGCCGACGACCAGGGGCCCAAGGTGGAAGTATTTATGAATACGGAGGACTTCGTCTTCGGGGGCGTCACCGGCGCCAACCCGACCCTGCTGGCCAGGCTGGAGGATGACTACGGCATCAACGTAGTGGGCAACAGCATTGGCCACGACCTGGAGGGCGTTCTCGATGGCAATACCCAGAGCACCTACCTGCTCAACGACTTTTACGAATCGGAGCTCGACGACTACACCCGTGGGATAGTGCGTTATCCATTATCCAACCTGGCGGAAGGGCGCCATAATATCCGGGTGAAAGCCTGGGATGTCGCCAACAACTCCAGCGAAGGTTATACGGAGTTCGTCGTCGCCGCTTCCGAAGAAGTGGCCCTGGAACACGTACTCAACTACCCCAACCCCTTCACCGATTATACCTGCTTCCAGTTCGACCACAACCTGGCCAATCAGGAAATGGAGGTAATGGTGCAGGTTTACACCATTTCCGGCCGCCTGGTCAAGACCATTCAGGCCAACATTCTTTCAGATGGCGCCCTGCGCCGGGATGATTGCATAGAATGGGATGGCCGGGACGATTACGGCGACAGGCTGGCCCGCGGCGTCTATCTTTATAAAGTTAAAGTGAGGGCCGGCAATACCGGCAACGTAGTGTTGAACGGCGAGAGCGAGTTTGAAAAATTGGTTATCCTAAAATAAGAAGCGGAAATTTTCGTATTGATTATGTGGCAGGAAATTTGCTGTAGCAAAGGCGGGAGGCTTTTCCCGCCTTCTCAAACGGCCCGGTGGTTAGAATATTCGCCGGAATTCCGCCAACAAATACTATATTTGCAAAACTTTTTTGTTAAACAGTGAGGATCTCATGAAGAATTTATTACTACCCTCTCTTCTCCTTATGTTCGCGGCCACGGCTCTGACCACAGAGGCAACGGCACAATGCTATGAGGAAAACGGGAAATATTACAACCTGGACGGAACGCCCTGCACCAATACGGTAGTTTCAGCTGTTCCTTTTCTGCGAATCGTCGCAGATGCACGCTCCGGCGCAATGGGGGATGCCGGCATCGGCATTTCACCTGACCCAAACGCCATGCACTTCAACCCATCCAAGATCGTCTTTGCAGAAGATGGCCTGGCCCTTTCCGCCACTTATACGCCCTGGCTGCGAGCTCTGGGGCTCAGTGATGTTTATCTGGCCTACCTCTCGGGGTACTATAAGCTGGATGACCTGCAGGCGCTGGGCTTCGGCCTGCGTTATTTTTCGCTGGGAAGCATTCAGTTCACCGACCAGAACGGGGAGCCTCTGAGCATCGGCAAGCCCAACGAATTCGAGATCACAGCCGCCTATGCCCGTAAGCTTTCCGATAAATTTGCCGCATCGCTGAGCGCCAAGTTCATCTATTCCAACCTGGCCGCCGGCCAGCAGGTGGAAGGCGGGGAAACCATCGAGCCCGGCATCGCCGGCGCCGCCGATGTATCCTTCACCTACCGCACCCCCATCGAGCTGGAGAACGCCGAGTCGGAACTGACCGTCGGGCTGGCCCTGACCAATATCGGTTCCAAGATCACTTATACCAACTCTCTTTACCGCGACTACCTGCCCGCCAACTTCGGCCTGGGCGCTGCCTGGGAAGTTCAACTCGATGAGTACAACTCCATCACTTTCGCCACCGACATCAACAAACTGATGGTGCCCACGCCCTGCCAGGACGCCACCTGCGAAGACCTCGATGGCAACGGAGTATTTGACTACCGCGAACAGTCCGGCATCAGCGGGATTTTCTCTTCCTTCAGCGATGCTCCCGAAGGGTTCAGCGAAGAGCTGAGAGAACTGATGTATTCCTTCGGCCTGGAATACTGGTACGACAAGCAGTTTGCCGTTCGCGCCGGTTATTTCAACGAACATCTGCAAAAGGGTGGGCGTAAGTTTTTCACTGTCGGCCTGGGGCTCAAGTACAACATCTTCGGCCTGAATTTCTCTTACCTCATTCCGACGACCAACCAGCGCAACCCGCTTGACCATACTCTGCGGTTCTCGTTGTTGTTCGACTTTGGCGCCTTCGACGCCGGCGAATAGCATTTATGAAGAATCAAAAGCAAAGGGGGCCGGCCATCATGAGATGAGCCGGCCCCCTTTGCTGTATAAAATTTGCTGCGGGCCTGTAAGCCGGATTCTGTCCCCTGACAATGAATGTCAGGGCCTCTATCATTTATCTAGCCCTGGCGTCACCGCCAGGGTCCATCTGCCTACCCCCCACGACTGTTTCCAGGCAGGCGAGCAACCCGCCTCTTTACCCAAAGCAGAGCAAGAGCCTGCTTCAGTTAAGAATCGTGGTGTACGCGGCATTTCAACCCACGAGGTTTACCCCTCCTCCGTATTGCTACGGCGGAGCGTGCGCTCTTACCGCACGTTTTCACCCTCGCCCGCCTTCGCTTAAGCTTCGGCGGGCAAAGCCCGTTTCCGCTCTTCGCCAAGGCGTCGGCAGTCTAGCTTTCTGTGGCACTTTCTGTCCGCGGCGCTAACGGCCGCGGCCCACCCGTTAGGTGGCGTGGTGCTCTACGTTGTCCGGACTTTCCTCATCCCTGAAGTGGGAGCGCAAGCACTCTACTTCAGGGCCGCGATAGAGCAGCCCGCAGCAGGGAAGAAAGATAAACCTTTCTCCCGGATTGCCCAACGATGAAGGAGGAATAAAAGTTTCCGGGAAAAAATTCTGTAGATTGCGCAAGAAACTAAAAGGCAAAGCTTTACGTACTTTAACCTATGAAACAGGGCCAGTTAAACCAAAGCGCGGCAGGAGCAGCCTTGCTTTTATTGGGAGCAGCAATGCAATGGTGGGCCATTCAGGCATCATCCGCCCTGGCCTTTGCAGGCGGTTTCCTCCTGCTGGCAGGAGGCCTGGCCGGCACGATAAGCCTGGCCCGAGTGGCCCGGCAGGCTTTTCCCCCGGCGGCAAGCTGGCTCATTGCCGTTACCACCGTCCTTCTCCTCAATGTTTTCTACACCATGCTTCCGGTATCCGGCCATACCCTGCTGGCCGGCCTTTTCCAACATAAGGTACTGAATGGCAGCCTGGCGCACCTTTTGCTCAACAGCCTGTTATTTCCCTGGTCAGTGAGTTTCATCCAGTACAACTACCGGCGGCCGGAATTTGAGCCTTGGAGTGTCCGCAAAAAAACAGGAACGGCCATTCTCGCCTATTTCGTGCTCTCTTCGGGCATCCTGACAGTGATCACGATCATCCGCAGCCTCGTCCTTGATTCAGGACTGGATTTCGATTTCAGGAATTTTTTCAATATGGCTCCTCTGAGCCTGGCCGGAATGGCCAGTGTTGTCCTGCTGTTGTTCGGCCTTCTGCAATTTGGCCTTTGGTTGGGGCAGGAACTGGCAAAGCTGGGCCTCAGCCGGCTCCGGCGCCTGGGCGCCATCGCCGTTTCAGTGCTGCTCTGCATACCGTTGATGATGGCCTTAACGCAGGACATCAGGCTGGCCACCGGTATCCTTGTCCTTTTGCTTTCTCTCATATTGCTGGACCTCTTCATCGAAGAAGAAGCAGGAAGCCCGGCCTGGCTCATTATCTGGCTGGGCCTGTTGGCCGCGTTTGGTACGGGCTTCTTTTTCACCTACAAACTGGTAAAAGGCAGCCAGGAACGGTTGGCCTTTGCCCAAATGCTGGCTTCGCCGCGAGACAGCCTGGCAGAGCCGCTGCTCCGGCAGATGGCCAATACCGACACGCTGCTGCCCGCCCTGATAAAATCGGAGGCAGCACCTCCGGAAGAACAAGCGGAACTTTACCTCCTGGAATCCTATCCGTACCTGGGAAAGAACTATCGCCTGCAATTGGATACAGCCGCCACTAACCCGGCAGGGCAACAACTTTCACCCGGCCTGCTGTTTCTGGCGCCCAACGATTCCTATTTCACTTATGCATTAGGCCCCTTTTCGGACGGAAAGAAAAAGCAGGTATGGTTGTTGTTCCGGCCCGCTATACGGCAGGAGGAGCGTATCCTGCAGGAACTGATCCCGAACAACCCTCCCCGGCAGGGCAGCTACGACTTCATGGCCGCCCTGGGGGAAAAGGCCGCTGCCCGGCGCGGGGCCATCCCGGAAAATGGCCCTCCTCAGGGGCTCTGGCCCAAGGCCGGCCAATGGACGGAAGAAGTCAACAGCGGGTACGCCATACTCTTTTACCATGCGCCCAATGGTTACAGAATAACCGTCGGTGAATCGCCGGGAGGATACCTCAAACCTCTTTCCCTGGGGTCCTACCTCTTTGTCATGCTGCTGGCCCTGGCACTTCTTTCCTTCGGCATCAGCCGATACCTGCCATTGTTTCCGGCAACACCACCAGGGCTGCTCATCGGTGAACCTTCTTTGCGGCGCCGCATCCAGTTGTCTGTCATCGCGCTGGCTATGGGGGCTTTTATCTTCATCGGCCTGGTCACCATTGCCTACTTTCGCAGAACGGCCATCCAGTACAGCCAGGAACGGCTCTCCGAAACGGTCAACGTACTGGTGCGCAATATCAACCTTATGGACAGCCTGCCGGCCAGCGCACTTACCCTGAACCGCCTGGCCAATGCCCACAAGGCAGATATCATTATTTACGGGCAGAATGGCCGGTTACTGGCCTCATCGGCGCCTTTTTTGGCCCACAAAGGGTGGCAGAAACCGCAAATGTCCCCGGCAGCGCGCAAAGCACTTGAAGAAAGAGCGTTCCGCCCTGTAGTGCTCGATGAAGTAGTAAACGGGCTGGCCTATAAGGCTGCCTATGTCGCTTTGCCCGATAAACAGGGGAAACCATCATCCTTCCTTCAGATCCCCTTCCGGGAAACCGGACAGGCCCTGCAGGAAAACGTGGCCGGATTCATCAGTGCTTTATTCAATTTTTATGTGTTCCTCCTGCTCATGGGCAGCGCACTGGCCATTGCCGTGGCCAACTCCATCACCAGGCCGCTGTCCGCCATCGGAGAAAAACTCCGCAGCTTCAACCTCGGCCGGAATGAACCTCTCGAATGGAACAGCCAGGACGAGATCGGCAACCTGGTGGAGGCATACAACCAAATGATCGCCAAACTTGAAGAAAGCACCGCAAAGCTGAGACAATCAGAAAGAGAAGGCGCCTGGCGGGAAATGGCCAAACAGGTCGCTCATGAGATCAAGAACCCGCTGACTCCTATGAAGCTGAGCATACAATACCTGCAACACGCCCTACGGTCTGACCCGGGACGGGCCGTAGAGATGATAAGCAGGGTATCCAAAACACTGATCGAACAGATTGACGGGCTGGCGCGCATCGCAACGGAATTCTCCAACTTCGCAAAGATGCCCAAAGCACAAAACGAACAGCTCAACCTGAATGAGGCCGTATCTTCGGTCTATAACCTGTTCACCGAACACCAGGAACAGGATGAAGACATCCGGCTGATGCTCCCCGATGAGCCATTAACCGCCTTCACCGACAAAGAGCAACTGGCCAGGGTGCTGACCAACCTCATCAAAAATGCACAGCAGGCCATTCCCGAGGGCCGCCGGGGTGAGATCACCATTCAGCTTTACCGGCAGAACGGGGCTGTCGTCATTAAAGTCTCTGATAACGGAACGGGAATCCCGGAAGAAATACAGCCTAAAGTTTTCCAGCCCAATTTCACTACCAAGTCCTCCGGAATGGGCCTGGGCCTGGCCATGTGCAAAGGCATTGTAGAAGCCGCCGGAGGCAGGCTGTACTTTGAAACGCAGGCCGATAAAGGAACTGATTTTTTCATCGAACTGCCAGAGCTCTCCCGGCCATAGAAAAATGATATCTGCGTAATCCGCATTTTATTATCTTCGCCGAAATGAATTTAGGAGAAAAAAACTACTGTCCTATGAAAAGAATAATATCCATAATTGCCGTTCTGGTGCTGATCGGAGTATCCTGCCAGAATTCAGCCGACCCGCAGAAACTCAGAGAGAAGGTAATGGCCAGCCCCGAATTTGCCGCCCTTGTCGATGCTTATGAAAACCGGAGCAACGACCTTGTAAATGAGGGGGGGCAAGCGGTGACGAGCTTCAAAGCAGAAGAGGAACAAAAGAAACTGATCGACGAGCGCAACCGGCAGATCAGAGCCTTGCTGGCCAGTGAAAAAAAGCCCTCAAGGGAGGAGTTCGAAGAAGCCGTCCGCGAGATCGACCAGTCTCTTGGCATCACTACCGAGATGGTCACTCCCGCCAAGACCCGCCGCATGAAAGAGGCTCTGGCTGCTCTCCTGGAAAAATTCCCGGAGATCCGGGAACAAAACGCCGATTTCGTCAAGAGCTGCCTGGCCGCTCAGAAATAGCAGGTAGTATCCACAAATGGGCGGGAAAAGCCCAAACTCCTTCACCTCAGCAAAGTGACGTCCCCGCTGCGCACCTCGGAGTGCCCGTCCCTGAAGAGGATCTCGGCATAATAAAGGTAAACCCCACTGTTCATCGGCCGGCCTTTGAAGTTGCCGTCCCACCCATCCTGCGGGCTGTTGGGAAGGATGTTGGTGCGCAGGAAGACCTGATTGCCCCAACGGTCGAAGATGCTGAAAGTTTTAACGGCCTGTACATCACCACCATCACAGAGGTAGAAGCGGTCGTTGCGGCCGTCTTCGTTGGGAGAGAAAGCGTTGGGAATATAGACTTCACTGCAGCTTTCAATACTTACATTGATGGCGTCACTGGCTGCACCACATTCATTCGATACGGCCAGTTCGTACCGGCCGGAAGCGCGCACCAGAAAAGTATCGGCTACAGACCCGTCCTGCCAGAGAGATTCCCCTTCCGGAAAAGTGGAACGAAGCTGCAGGCTTTGCCCTTCGCACAGGGTGGTGTCCTCACCCAGATTTGCCCTGGGCAGGGGAATGAGGCCCACCTCAATAAAATCTTCGGCAATGCAAAACGTATCCGTTTTGGTAACGGTAACCGCATATTGCCCGGCCTGGGTTACCGGCAACCGGGCGCCGGTTTGCCCTGTATTCCATTCATAGGTGGAATTGGAGCTGAAAGCATCCAGCAACAGCATTTGGCCCTCGCAGATGGCCGTATCGGGCCCGAGGTCGAAAAAAACCGGATCACCGGCCACTTCCACCCTAACCTCATCGTAAAACGGAATGCCGCAGGCGTCTCTGGCCTCAACGGTGTAAGTCGTCGTCCGGGCCGGGGAAGCAATGGGGTTGGCAATGTTCGGGTTGCTGAGGCCTTCGGCGGGAGACCAGGAATAAGAGCGCCCGCCGGTGGCCCGTAGCTGTACCTGGCCGCCCGGGCACATCACCACATCCGGGATCTGGTCGAGGAAAGTAGTGTAATTGAAGCAAACCTGATGTAGATTGTTGGCGGCGCCTGTGGCGGAAGTAAACCCCCAGAAGACTTCCGGGTCTCCACCGAATATTTCGTTCACCATATCGATATCCGCAACGAGGCGGGGTTCACAGTCAAAGTAAATAGTAAGCTTTTTGGCCCCAGCATCCCAACTGACGCGCAGGCTGTGGAAGTTGCAGTCCTCGATATTGGTATTGGTGGCGCTGGCCTGTACCGGCCCGGCCAGGTTGTTGGCCGTAGAGTGGTTGAGGTCGCCCTGCCGGATGACGGCAATGTGGTCGTATTCGGGGTCGGACAGGGAGAAGTTCTGCCAGGTGTCGAACTCAATGCCCAGGGAGGGAGTGATACCCTGGAAACCGATGCCTCCTCCGGCAGTACCAATAGAGGTGCTTACCGGTTGAAGGCCAAATACGATGCCGTCTGCCCCATCCTCATCCTTACATCCCAGGTAAATGTCCATAACCACTTCAAAAGATTTATTGAGGTCAATTTTGTCGGGGTTCCAGATGGAGCCCGCAGCGCCGTTGACCGGGCGGGTCAGGCGATAACAGGAGTTATCTGTCTGAACCGCCTCCCCATTGAGGATGAACTGCCCCTGCAGGGCGGTTGTGATGAACAAAAAAAAGAGGAATAATGGACGAAACATAGGTTATATTCTTCAGACACTGTTAAGTAGCCGGACACATTGGGATCTCAAATTTAAGCGGCAATGGGAAATTGCCGCTTAAAGATGGCCTTCAATCGCTAATTTATTCCATTTCATTCCCTGCCTGCTCGACTGCCTTGCAGGCAGGCAGGCATCAGTCGCTTCGCTCGTGTTCCATCAGCGCTTGAATTATTATTACTACCTACTCATAATCAAAACAGGATAATTGATGTGATCTTTTATCCCTTAAATAACGTTTTCCGAACGGCAAACCCATTATTTTTGCCCCCATCTTAACAAAAGGATAATATAGCAACTAAAAACAGGAGAAAAGATATGTCCAAAAACATTGACACGGTCATTTTTGACCTGGGCGGCGTACTGATCGACTGGAACCCCGAATACGTCTTTCGCCAGGTCTTTGAAGAGGAAGAGGAAATGCGCTACTTTTTTGAAGAAGTATGTACTTCTGAGTGGAACCTGCAACAGGATGCGGGAAGGCCGCTGAAGGAAGCCACCGAAGAAAAAGTCAGGGAGTTTCCGGAATACGAGGCGGCCATCCGTGCCTATTACGGCCGCTGGGAGAATATGCTTGGCGGCGCCATTCAGGAGACCGTCCGCATCCTGGAGCAGATCCACGCCCGTGGTGCTCACCGGCTGTACGCCCTGACCAACTGGAGCCACGAGACGTTCCCGGTCGCTCAGGAACGCTTCGGCTTTCTTCAGCTATTCGAAGGCATTGTGGTTTCCGGGCAGGAAAAGCTGGCCAAACCAGACCATAAAATCTATCATACATTGCTGAATCGTTACCAGGCCAGAGCGGATGCCTCTGTCTTCATCGATGATAATGCCCACAATGTGGAGGCGGCCAAAGAAGTGGGTTTACAGGCCATTCACTTCCAGGGAGCGGAGCCGCTGAAGGAAGAACTGATGGGACTGGGGGTTTTGTAGTGCGGATCATTTGACGGCGAAGTGATCAAAAGCGGTTCCTTAATATGTCTAAGGATATTGAAAACCAACATTTTGCCGCAACTTTTCTTTCCCCGTTCCGTAAAACCTCTCTTATATGACATCGGTGGAGGTGTCGTGAGGGCAGTGTTATTCTCATTGCCGGAATAGCCATATTAATAAATTGGGCTATAAATATTATCTTTGAAGCTGCGAATACTATTGAGAAAACAGGAACACCAGCAGCTTTCTACAGCGGGTAATGCTTCCGGCATAAAACAAACTAACGGTGAGAAAACTATCTACGGGAAAGCGTGCCTCCACCCCCTACAGGTTTTATTTCATAAACTTAAAAGGGATGAGAGATCTGATCCTTTGGATGGCACTGCTCTTAATGGCGCCCCTTACCGGCGCCCAGTCTCCGCAATTGATCGATGAAGCCCTTTTTCAGGGCATGCAATGGCGCAATATCGGCCCCTTCCGGGGAGGCCGCTGTGTAGCCGTCGCCGGCCTGCCTGACCAACCTTTGGTGTACTATATGGGTACAACCGGAGGCGGCCTGTGGAAGACGGAAGATGGAGGGCTGACATGGGCCAACATTTCTGACGGCCACTTTCAAACCGGGTCCGTCGGGGCTATTGCCGTGGCCCCTTCCGACCCCAATGTGGTCTATGTCGGGATGGGGGAACATCCGGTCCGGGGCGTCATGACCCATCACGGGGATGGAGTCTATCGTTCGCTCAACGCCGGTAAAGACTGGGAATATCTGGGGTTGCCCAGTGCCCGCCACATCGCCGCTATCCAGGTTCATCCCAATGACCCGGATAACGTTTATGTAGCCGTCCAGGGAGCCTTATACGGGCCGTGCCAGGAAAGAGGTATTTATCACAGTAAGAACGGCGGACAATCCTGGGAGCAACTGCTCTTTGTGAATTCGACGACCGGCGCCTGTGACCTCAGCATGGACCCAGCCAACCCCCGCATCCTCTATGCCGGCATGTGGGACCACCAGCGTACGCCCTGGCAGATCCGCAGCGGAGGCCCGGGCTCAGGCCTCTATCGTTCCGGCGACGGGGGCCTCAACTGGGAAAAACTTACCCGGGGGCTGCCCGAATCCATGGGTAAAGTGGGCGTGTGTGTATCGCCGGCCAACCCCAAACGCTTATACGCCAATATTGAAGCGGAAAACGGAGGGGTTTTCCGTTCAGATGACGGCGGGAAGAACTGGGAGCGGGTGAATTCCCATCGAAGCACCGTTGCCCGCGCCTGGTATTATATCGAGATCATAGCTGACCCTTCTGACGAAGAAACGGTCTATGTACTCAACGCGCCGTTGTTGCGGTCTATCGATGGTGGGAAAACTTTCACCAGCATTCCCAACCCCCATTCCGACCAGCACGCCCTCTGGATCAACCCCCATGACCCGGATATCATGATACTGGGTAACGACGGGGGCGCCTCCATTACTTTCAACGGTGGCCAGTCGTGGTCCACTCAGCATAATCAGCCCACTGCCCAGTTCTATCGGATCATTACCGACAACCGTTTCCCCTACTACATTTACAGCGGCCAACAGGACAACTCCTCCATCGCCATCCCAAGCCGTACTCACAAGACAGGGATTACCTCCCAGGATTGGTACGAAGTGGCAGGCGGCGAGAGTGCCTTTATCGCTCTTGACCCGGATGACCCTACCCTGGTTTACGGCGGAAGCTATCAGGGGGAACTGACCGTTTTTGACCACCGGACCGGCAGGAAGAAAGACATCATGGCCTATCCGGGACTGAGCCTGAGTAAACTGCCCAGGGAAATGAAATATCGATTCAACTGGAATGCTCCTCTGGTGGCAAAACCTCAGGATCCGGGCGTTTTGTACCACGGGGCCAATGTAGTGCTTCGCTCGGCGGACGGAGGGTTGAGCTGGGAAGTGATCAGCCCCGACCTTACCCGCGACGAACCGGGCAAGCAAGGCGAGGGCGGGGTGCCATATACCAACGAAGGAGCGGGTGGAGAGAATTATAACACTATCAGCTATATGGCCTGTTCTCCTCATGAAGCCGGAACGATCTGGGTTGGAAGTGACGATGGCCTGCTGCACCTGACCCGCAATGAAGGCCAGGACTGGGAAAACATTACTCCCCCCCAACTGGGTGAAGCCCTTATCAATTGCATCGAGCTTTCGCCTCATCAAACCGGAACGGCCTACGTCGTTGCTACGAGGTTCAAATTCGATGATCTTCAGCCCATTGCTTATTACACTAAAGATTTCGGTAAGAACTGGGCCCTGATCACACGAGGGATCGGCAAGGAAGACTTTCTGAGAGTGATCAGGGAAGACCCGGTGCGCCCCGGGTTGCTTTACGGTGGTACGGAAACGGGTTTGTATATTTCTATGGATTACGGGCGCCAGTGGGAGCGGTTTCAACTCAATCTCCCGGTTTGCCCCATCAATGACCTGGCCGTAAAAGACAACAGCCTCATTGCCGCCACCTCCGGGCGGTCATTCTGGATACTGGACGGGCTGGAACCCCTCCGCCAACACGGAGAAGAAGCAGCAGGCCAGGTGCTGCTTTTCCAGCCCTCCCCGACTGTCCGCTTTGACAGCAAGGCGCCCGAGGCCCCTGTCGCCGGTATAGGGCAAAACCCGCCGGATGGCGTTCAGCTCTATTATTTTTTGCCTGAAGACATGGACAGCGCCGGCTTTCAGCTCAATATACTCGACGCCCACGGCAACCTGATAAGGCCTTACAGCAACCTGCCCGATGAAGATTTTCAAAAATATGAGGGTGGCCCCAAACCAGAGGCCCGCCTTCCCCACAAAAGAGGGTTGAACTGCTTTTTCTGGGACCTTCGCCGGGAACCACTACCCGGTATTCCAGGGGTTTTTATCCTCGGCAGTTATGAAGGGAGTATGGTAGCTCCCGGAACATATACCGTACAGTTGAAAATGCCGGGCAAGGTTCTGGAACGCACTGTGGCCGTCCTGCCTGACCCCCGCCTGAACGCCTGCCCGGAGGATTACTACGAGCAGCAGGAAGTACTAGTGGCCATCGAACAAGCCGTTCGCGACATTCACCACAGCGTGAAACAAATGAAGGAGGTAAAACAACAGGTGGAATCCCTGCACTCTTCTCTGAAAAAGATTGAATGCACGAAAGAACTGCTGGATGCCAGCCAGAATATTGTCAACAACATCAAAGATTGGGAAGAAAAACTTGTACAACCTAAACAGGAAACCTACCAGGATGTGATCAATTTCCCTAACCGGCTCAGCGCCGAACTGCTCAGCCTCAAGCAAAAAGTGGATGCCCACAACCCCAAAGTGACCCACGGGGCCCGCCAACGGCTGGAGGAATTGCTGGGAGAATGGTCACAGTTCAGAAAACAGATGCACAAGATCGTCAATGAAGATATCGCTTCATTCAACCGCCTTTACCGCGAATATCAGGTGCCGGCGGTAATTTTACCTTTGGGAGCAGAATAGTGCGGCAGTTCTTGAAAGCTTTTGTGAAATTTCCATATATTTGCAACCGAAACGAACACTTGCCCATTTTTCCCCCATCATAATCCTGTTACAAAAACTGCTTAAAGAGTTTTGAACAAACTCTGAGTTCTTCCCCTTTTCACTCCCAACACGAAAAGATGGAAGATCTAACCCGGATATCATCATATCTGATTTTATCTAGTGCCCCCGTATGGGGGCCTTATTTTACCCTGGTAAGTGAAACTTTTGAGTTTCCGGTGATCCACCCCAAATCAGGCAGAGGTGAGGCCTACTAACGTCAGACACAATGCTCCCAATCATTGCTGAGAACGGATAGAAAGAAAAGGCCTACACCTCGCCTCCCCCTACGCTTCAGCGCCTCGGGCGCCAGCCCGGCGCAGTTAAGTGGCCTGACAGATTCAGATTACGTATAACCAGTGGTTCAAATTGGAGCGCGAGTTTTCTAACGAATTACCTTGGCACCGCAAAAAATATCTTAAAATTGAAATAGGGATCGACTTTCTGGCCGAAGTTGTGGACCTCCTGCCAGCGCTTGTCCTGCCGGTAAACCCCGGATTGAACAGGGATAGTGGCTCCGGCTTCGATGCCTACGCCTACCAGGGGTGTGACCAGCTTTTCGTAGCCCAGGATGGCATTGGCGCTAAGGCGGCGGTAATTCAGGCCGGAGAGGCCATCCATCGCCAGCCCGGAAAGATAGTAGTTGCCGCTGCTTCCTTTGACCCCCATGATGAAGCGAGAGCTGTTGGATACGTTCTTAATGGCCAGCATCTTAGCGGGGAGCAGGAGGTCCAGCTCCCAGTTGCGGGGTAGTTTTCTCTGGTACAAAATAAGAGGCAGGATGCTCAGCCTGCCCAGCACAGCCAGCCCGCAGGAAGCGCCCAGGCCGTATTTGCCGTTGGCATTTTCTTTCTGCAATAAAATGGAGTTGCTCCAGGACAAAGAATTGCCGCCGGCTTTCCAGAAATGGTCCGAACTGTTTTCCATTCCGAATTTGCCCAACAGGCTGTAACCATTGCCGAATTTGTGAGAAACAATAAAAGAAAGGCTGGACTCATGCAGCTTGATAGGGGAAACTCCATCGTCCTCTATTGGAGAATATATACCAAATACGTATTCGTTGTTGTACTTCAGCTCGCCGAAAACCCTGGTGCGGCCTTTCAGCTTGACAGGGAATTTCAGCTCTGCCTTGATCAGGTGGTTGGGTTCATACGCCCTGGAAGGAACGAAACCACCCTGCCGGGGCACCAGTTGGCTGGGAGACCCTAAAGTCTGATAATCAATTTTGAAAAAGCGCGTCGCCGAAATATCCTGACACTTCAATTGCCGGGGGGCCAGCGCCAACAGAGCGCAAAAGCAGAAAAGGCTCACCACCTTTTGCCCCCCGGAAAGATTGTTTGCCCGTGTTTTCCATACTTTTTTCCACCCCATATTGTTTCGTTTGATATTTGTTTTCGCCTCCTCCTTTGATCCCCACAAAGCAGGGCGAAGCAGAGTAGCCTGATTTAGAAAACAGTTAAATGCGGGGGAATATTATTCCTGGAAATTAAAATTTTGTTAAAGTAGTGCTTTCCCATATAAGTTGCCAGGCCGATTCAATGCTTGTTTCTTCCCCCCTTTTCCCCGGCATAGATGCGCAAAATGTTAAAATACGATATTTGTCGTAGTTAAATTTGCAAACTACGGCAAGTATCGTATATATTTGTCGTACGATATCTCTCGTAGTACTGAATCAGAATGGATCATGAGTAAAAGCAGGAAACCCACCGATGCAGAACTGGAGGTGCTTCAGATCCTCTGGGAGCACGGCCCTTCCAGTGTGCGTTTCGTAAATACCGAATTGAGCAAGAACCGGGAAGTAGTCTATACCACTACCCTGAAGATGATGCAGGTGATGGCCGCCAAGAAGCTGCTCCGGCGGGATACCTCCCGGCGCACGCACCTTTACGAGGCGGCCATTGACGAGCAGATGGTTCAGGAGGACATTGTTGATAAACTGGTGGACACCGTTTTCCGGGGTTCTCCCCTCAAGCTTGCCATGCAGGCCCTGGGGCATGAGAAGGCCAGCGCCAAAGACCTGGAAAAGATCAAAAAGATCATTGAAGAACTCGAAAAAAATAAACAATGAATACCATCACCCACTGGATTGATACCGACCTGGCCGAAGCTCTCGGCTGGACGCTCCTGCACTCCCTCTGGCAGGGAGCCGCCATTGCTCTGTTGCTGGCTTTAGGCCTTACTCTGGCCCACAGCCGGCCACCGGCAGCCCGCTATCGCCTGGCTTATGGGGCCATGCTCGCTTTGCTGATGGCCTGTGTAGCGACATTCAGCTGGTTATACAGCCCTTCCACCCTGGGAGCTTCCACCGCCCATGAAGAGGTAACACTTTTATATACTGATGCACAGGAGGCGCCCTCCGCCGGCGCTGTGACAGCAACAACAGAGGCTGTCCCTGATCACCCGACTGCTTACAGGCAATATTTTGAACAGCACCTGCCCCTGCTCGTTACCGGCTGGTTGCTGGGGGTCCTCCTGCTCAGTTTACGGATGCTGGGAGAAATGGCTTACATTCAGCATCTGAAGCATTACCGCTGCCGCGGCCCGAAGGGTATCTGGCCGGACAAGCTTTCCCAACTGAAGGAGCAGATGGGCATCCGCCGGAATGTCGAGCTGCGGGAAACTCACCGCATTCACAGCCCCATGGTAGTGGGTGTTTTTAAACAGGTGATCCTGCTTCCGGCCGGCCTCCTCTCCGGATTGACGCCCGGGCAGGTGGAAGCCATCCTGGCCCATGAGCTGGCGCACGTCCGCCGCAATGATTATCTGGCCAACCTCTTCATTTCCATGATAGAGACCCTCTTGTTCTTCAACCCGATGATGTGGTGGATCAGCAACAAGATCAGGTCCGAACGGGAGCATGCCTGTGATGACCTCGCCCTGGAAATGACCGGCGACACGCTGAATCTGGTGCGTTCCCTGGCATTGCTGGAAGAACGGCGCCTCAACGGCCATTCCCTGGCAATGGCCTTTATGGGCAAAGATGGCAGCGTTCTGAACCGCATACAACGCCTGTTGCAGCGCAATGACAAGCGGCAGGTCGCCGCCAAAGCATTCTGGGCCCTGTCCACCTTTCTGGTTTGCCTGGCGCTGCTGGCCTTCCAGGCCCATACCGGCCAGAAGCCCGCGCCCCTCTCATTTGAAGAAAAAAGCGTAGTAGAACAACCTGAACCAGAACCAGAGCCCATTATGGAAGCCCATAATCCTGCACCAGCTGTCGAACAAGAACCCGCAGTGGTTGCCGAACCCTCCCCGCAGCAACCTGCCTTGCCCGACACTATTCCGGCGGGTAGCCAGGATATAGAAAAACAACTCCAGCAACTGGAGCAAGAATTGCAGGCCTCGGAAATGGAAATGCGCAAAAAAGAACAGTCTCTCCGACGCGAAGAGCTGATGATCCGCAAAGAAAGCCAGCAGGCCATGCAGGCCCTTCAGAAAGCCATGCTGGAGCTGGAACTGCAGATGCGCAGTAAGGAACACGAAAAGGAAATGCTGGAAAGCGAGTTCGAGATATCTCAGAATGAACTTGAAGCCGCCCAGATAAGCCTGGAAGAACAACACCAGAACCTTGAGTTGCAGGAAGAAGAGCTGGAAAAAGCCGAAGGCCAGGAAAGGCAACAAAAGCTCAAAGCTTTCCAGAAAGCACAGCAGGAACTGCTGGAAAAACAAAAGGCATTGGAACTCCGCATGTTCCAGGCTCAGAAAAGCCTCAGCCAGCAATCCTTCGAAAAGGATAAGGCCCTCCAGGAACTCCAGAACCGGCGCTTTCAGATGGAACAGGATATGCAGATGAAAGAACAGGACATGCAGTTAAAAATGATGAACCTGCACCACAAAATGGAGCAAATGGAAGCTAGCCACCGCATGATGGAAAAGGAGGCCGAAGCCAAGGCGCGGGAATTGGAGAAGAAGATAAGTGCGCAGGAAGACAGAGAGGAGTAATAATTCTGTTTCCCGTTAAATGAAGTAGTCAGGCTTTCAGCCTTAGTTATCGGCTCCTAGGGCCCCATTTTTTGCGCCAGATAAAATGGAAGGCACTTCGGAAGTGCCTTCCATCTGACATTTTTCTATCTCCCCCTTACTCTGAGATACCCTGGCCAAAGCCCTTTGGCCGGCCATTTTCCTTTACCTATGTTAATGACTTTCCACTTCTGTTAGGTACATCTTTGTACCGAACCAAAACAAAAGTGATATGAAAGCCTTCTTTTCTTTCCCGCCTGCCATTTACGTGGCGGGCGGCCTGGCCTGCCTTTGCATCATGGTCATTGTCGATTACCTCCTGGGGGCGGAGGCCGAACACCTGAACGCCTGGGTGGTCATCAACCGGTGGCGGGGATGCGATATCGGCCTGCCCGACAGCCTCGCTATCCGGAAATTGGGACTGGCGGGAGCAACCCTGCTGATGCTCATTCTGAATACTGCTTTTGGCGCTCTTCTCATTTTGCTGATAAAGGGGCTCATCCGCTTCATTCATTCACTCTAAAATCCACTGACAATGAAAATTTCAAACCTCCTTTTCATAGCCTTTATTTGCATAGTAAAACCTTCATCCGGACAAGATGCCGGCAACCCAACCAACCGCTACTGGCAGGTAGGAGTAGGGTTGGGTGAATTGCCGGTCGGCGGAAGTTTTAAACCCAGCCTGGCCTTCGGTTATCACTTCAATGACAAGTTATACGCCGGGGTCATTTATCAGTTTCGGGACCAGATCAGCAGAAATGGTTCTTCTTTCAATGCAAAGGCAACCGGATTGGACGGCCTGGTGAGCGCCCGGGAAGAAGTAGCCCGGAGGTGGTTGCTGCAAATGCGCTATACTCCCTTCCGGAACGCCCCCTATCTTTCCGCCGGCTATGTATATAACGGAAAAGACCGCGAAGCCATGACTTACGATGTCCGCTCCCGGGCCATCGATGGGGAAACGTACGAAGGTTCCGTCAACATCCGGCAAAGCCGGCCCGCCGGCGGAGGGCTGGCTTTGGGTATTGGTTACCAGTACAATTTCAGGAACGGATTGGCCATTAATGCCGAATGGACGCCGGCCTGGTTCAGAGGGTACCCCCAACCGAAATATTCCTTCTCCGGAACGGCTGCTTTGCCACCGGATACTAAGGCAGCTTTGCAGGAAAGAATGGACGAAGCGTTCAAATCCAGTGTGACCAACCTTTATAAGGTTTTTCACTTTGGCCTGTCGTATCGCTTTCGGTAGAAGCTGAGGCTATATCAAAAGTGATGGTGCACGGATCCATGCACCATCACTTTTGAAGCTTTAGGGCCCGGAGTTAAGCCGTTTTGATGGAGCAGCCGACTGCCTTGGTCGTCGCCGGCTTGGGGTCCTCCCCTTTATCTATGGCCTGAATCGCATTTTCCAGGAATTTCTCTTTCACACCGTCTTCATCGCGCACATTGTCATCGATGGCTCCGTGATAACGGACGGTCAGGCTCTTGTCAACCAGATAAACTTCCGGGGTTCGGGTTGCTCCATACTTAGGATAAACCTCCTGCCCTTCATCAAAAAGGTAAAGGAAGGGATACTCCATCTGCCGGGCGCGCTTTTGCATGGCATCGAAGCTGTCGCCGGGTTGCACCGCCGGGTCGTTGGGCTGAATGGCCACCACCGGATAGCCCATGGCGGCATATTTATTGTGGAGGTTGATGATGCGTTGCTCACTGGCCTGGGCATAGGGGCAGGTATTGCAGGTGAAAATGAGGATGTATCCCCTGGGAGCATCGCCACTGGCATCCCGGATGTCCTGGAAGGAATATTCTTTTCCATCCACATTTTTCAGTTTGAATTCCGGAGCTTTATCGCCCACTCCTACCCCGTCGGGCTTCAGGGCTACAGTTTTTGCCGGTGCTTCACTTTCCGTAGCGGCCTTGGCCTGCTTTTCGGTGTTGGCGCCGCCATTACAGGCAAAAGAGGCCAGGGCCAATGCCAGCGTTAAGATCAGATTAAGGTGCTTCATGCTTAGATCGGTTTTGTTGGAAAATTCTATAAGTTAGATGATTATTTCATCGTTTATTGCCCGTTATTAAAGGGTTGGCCACCGCTTCCAGTTCGGCCATGCTTTTGACCGAATTGCCGATAAAGCGAGACTCCTCTCCTTTGTACACGTAAGTGGCGGGGATGGCCCCTGTCCACTCTGTGGAAACCTTGTCGATCCAATCGTTGTAACGGCCATCGGCCAGAGCGATCACCTCAGACTGCATTTCCCGTTCCCGGACGAAGGGCGCCAGTTTACTTTCAAATTGCCGGGGAAAATCAAGGCTAATCAGGATAACCCTGACTTTCTGCCCTTCATAAGCGGCAGTGAGTTCTTCGAAATAAGGCAGCTCTTCAACGCAGGGTTTGCACCAGGTCGCCCAGAAGTTTATGACATAGGTAGTGTCATTGTCAAAATGGAAAAAAGGTTCTACCTGGCTGAATTCCTCATAAACGGGAATTCCCTGAATGGTGGTAACGGGCTTCGGCCACCGGGCCACCTCATCCTGCTGGGTGGATTCCGGTGTTTTGGCAGATGGCTGGCCCTGTCCGGTGGCCGGAGCAGCATTGCAACTGAATAATATGAGCGCAAAACCACAGATAACAGGCATAGGCCGGGTGAAGACTTCCATAAAAAGCTTTTTTGCATCGTTTCTAACGATAGTAGAACCAGCAGGATATCCTTTGGTTCAAACCTGAAAACGCACAGCATTGGAATAAATTATCTCTTTTTTGTGATGATTGGGGGGGACAGGGTTGCGAAAAAGGCAGGACCAGGAGAAAATTATTACTTGTCTGGCCCCTTCCTCAGGAGTAATGTCGTCAACTTAAGGAAAGTAACAGCCGCGTTACATGAGTCATCCCGAATTTTATTTCAGGCCTTCAGCCTGAAATTTGGGCTGGAATTATCTTCCCCGGGCGAAGCCCGGGGCATCAATGTAACAGCCTTTCAGGCTGAAAGCCTGACAAATTGCAGCTTGGGGCACCGCCCCAAGCCTGAAAGAAGCAGATAACTCAGGCTGAAGGCCTGAAATAATATCCCAGAGGATATCATTTTGAAATTTGGGATGACTCATGTTTTAGCGGCTTCCCGGAGTCAAAAGGCGAACTCAGAGTCGCCATCTGACAAGCTCTTAAATTGACGACATTCTACTCCAGCAGCCCTGCCTCTTCCAGGATCGCCTTCACCTCCCCTTTTTCCTTTTCGGTAAGTTCGGGAAGGGGGCTCCTGACAAACCCTCCTTCATAACCGCGCAGGGTACAGGCGTATTTCAGGCCGGCGATGCCATAAGTAGCCGTTACGGCCTGGTTGACGGGAAACAGGCGGCGGTAGAGTTTCTCGGCTTCTGCCTTCCGGCCATCTTCAAACCATTGCTGAACGCGAACACACTCGCCGGGAGCACAATTGGCCAGCGCCATGATGGCGCCGGAAACGCCCATCATCAGGGCGGGGTACCAGGCAGAGGCCGTTCCCACCAGAATGGTAAAATCTTCGGCCGCCGCTGCCTGATATTGCACCAGTTGGGGAATACTACCGGAGCTGTCCTTCATCCCAATGATATTCGGATGCCGGCTGAGCACGCCCACCGCCCCGGGAGAAAGGTTGATGCCGGTGTATTTGGTGACGTTATACATCAGGACCGGAATGGGAGATGCATCGGCAATGGCCTTAAAATGATTGACCTGGGCTTCATCCTTCATCTGCCCCTGGTAGAAAGAGGGAGTTATGATCAACGCTGCATGAGCTCCGGCTTTGGCAGCTTCTTTTGTGAGGTGAACAGACTCCCTGGTCGATTCCATCCCGGCGCCGGCCAGAATGAGGTGCTCTTCCCTGGCGGCATTCCGGGTGCATTCGATCAGTCGCAGCTTTTCTTTTTCGTTCAGAAAAACGGCTTCGCTGTTGGACCCCAGGACGAGGTAGCCCCGCAGGCCGGCCTGGTTCCATCTTTCTACATTGGAGGCATGGGCGGACAGGCCCAGCTCACCATCCCGGGTAAAGGGGGTGATCATGGGAGGAATGACGCCGGTGATATTGAGTTCGGGCATAAATGGCAGATGAAATTGAAAAATAAAGGACAAATTATCAAATCCGCCAAAAAAAAGCGGGGCTTTTTCTGAAAAACAGCCCCGCATCAGGAAAAAACGAACTTGGTCAGTCGAAAGGAAAGTTTATCTTCTCAGGCCGGTATTGCTGGGCACGGCCTCCGTGCCTTCGGGCCCCAGGAGAACCGGCAGGTCGCCATCGGAAATGATGACTTTGGTGTTGGGCGATTTGGCCAGCTCCAAAAAGGCCTCGATCGACTTAAACTGCAGCACCTGCGGGTCCAGTCCCTGGCTGATGATGTTCTGGGCGTCGCGGACCCCTTCGGCCTGTATGCGTTTGCGTTCGGCCTCACGGCGTTCTTCCTGGAGTACGAACTCCATGCGCAGGGCGCGCTGTTCAGCCTCCAGTTTCTCCTCTATGGCCCGCGCCAGGTTGGGCGGCAGCTGAATACTCTTGATGAGCACGGCTTCAATGATAATGCCCCTACCGTCGAGCAGCTTTGTCATTTGCTGCTGAATGGCCCCTTCGATGGTTCCTCGTTCACCGGTATGCATGTCCTTGGCATAGAAGCGGGCGGATACATCCGCTACGGCTGAGCGGAAAACGGGAAGGATTACATTGTTCTCGTAATTTCCTCCGATATTGCGCAGGAGGTCCGGCGCTTGAGTGGACTGAATATTGTACAAAATGGATATCTCCGCCCGGATGTTAAGCCCTTCCCTGGACGGCAGGTTCAGCGACACCTCCATGTTCTCCGTCTGTACCGGAACCTTTACAATGGTTGAAGTAAAGGGATTGTAAACCTTCAGCCCTTCCATGTAAGGGCGGTCGGCATATTTTCCGAAAGTCCGCTTCACACCGACCTCTCCCTGGCGGACGACGGTGCAGCTGCTCAGCAGCAAGGCAAATACAGCCATTGTTATGGCATAAGACATAACTTTCTTCATAGCACATCAATTTTATGGTGAATAGAAGGGAATATTCAGATTGGCCAGGGCGGAGCCGGGTTAGCGGCGGGATCAGTCAGGGCTGTTTTGCATCATTTCAACGCCGCCTTTTATCCCGGCCCGGCGCCTGATATTTATCTAATGAACATTTTCTCTCCGGTTTATTAATATGAACACAGATACTGTATTTGCTCCTCTCCCCGGCCGTACCCCAGTTCCACACTTTCCTGAAAATCGAGGCAGGCATCCGGGCGGTTATAAGCCAGTATTCTGGCAATGCCCCGGTTGTAATAGGCTTCGGCGAAGGAAGGGTCGATCCCGACGGAACGCGTATAGTCCAACTCTGCCGCCAGATAGTTACCCAGCAGCAGGTAAATATTTCCTCTCATCTTGTAGAGTACGGCATCTTCTTCGCCGGACAGGCTGATGGCGCGTTCAATATCCGCGAGAGCACCCATAATATCGCCCGACATTTTCCTGGTGATGCCCCGGTTGAGCCAAATCTGCGGCGCCGCTGCTCCGTCTTGCCCGAGTATCCGGCTGTAGTCCTGCATAGCCGCATCGACATTACCCATTGCCTTGTGTACCAGCGCACGGTGGAAGTAGGCTACTTGCAGGCTCTCGTCCAGCGCTGTAGCTTTATCGAACAGTTCAAGAGCTTCCTGGTACCGCATTTCCTGTTGCCGGACCACCCCGAGGCTGTAGTATCCGGCTGCCAGGCCGGGTTCCAGTTCAATGGCCTTTTCGAAGGCTTTTTCCGCCGGTTCCAAAGCCTCATTCTCCTGATAAGCCAGGCCCATAAGGTTGTACGCAAGAGCATTGTCGGGCTCAATGGCCAGAGCAGCGTTCAGCCCATCGATAGCGCGTTGGTGTTCTCCCAGCCGGATGTACAATACAGCGCGCTGCATCCGGTAGCCGGAGGAATTAGGAAATTGCTCAATAAGTGTTGTAAGGGCCCCGATCCGGGAGTTGATATCCATGGAGCCTTCTGCACCGTAAGCCGGCTCCAGGAGGTTCTCGTAATATTCCAGTCGGCGGCCCAGGCTTAGGCGCCCCGCCATTTGATAAGGCTCAAAAGCCAGGACCTTCAGCTTTCGCAGGTTGTTGCCGTAGCCGTAGAGGTCGCCCACATAAGGGTTGATCCGGGTAGCAAAAGAATAATCCTGCCGGGCTTCCGACAGCCGCCCCAGGCGGTATTTGGCGATCGCCCGTTTGATGTAAGCTTCCGCAAAATAGGGGTTCTGAGCTACCGCATTGTCGTAAGACAGAATAGCGTTCTCGAATTTGCCCTGCGCCATCAGGTTATCCCCCATGATGAGGTGCCGGGTTATACCTTCTCCGGCCACTACCGGGTTATCGCTTACCCGCGACTGGATCATGTCAAGTTGTGGCTGCTGGGCACTAAGCCCAGCAGCACCTAAATAAAAACAGATTAGAATGAAAATATCTTGAATCCGGCGATTGCACATGGCTTGTTTTATTTCTGATAAAAAGAAAAACTATAATTAATAATAGTTTTACTATTAAAACAACATATCGGGTTTTCTGTTCACAAAAAATGCCTTTTTGCGATTTTTTCCGAAAATACAAATTCAGGATAAAACAGAATCCGTTTTTGGGAAGCTCCCCTGAAAAAAAATAGATAGTTTTACTATCAGCTATTTCAAAAACCGGCCCCGAAGAATAGGATGCCGGACGGCCTCTTTGTTCTGCCGACAGGTGAGAAGCCGATACCCGCCTGTATGCAGGAGGTTGCCTTCAGGACGTGCGAGTCAGGGGGTCAGGCAGGTAGGGGCGATGGGCGTTGTAGAGGAGAGGAGTGGGCACGGGATTGTTTCTGGGTTTCTGGTTTCTGGGGTTTCTGGGTTTCTGGAACCAGGAACTATGAACAGTCCCTTGATATTTGATTGGTGTGCTACTGAATGCACATCAAACGTAAAAAATCCCAAACCTTCAACTCACCTGATATTTCACCCCCAGCTTTTCCAGCTCTGCGATAAAGCCGTTGGTGGCGTTCACCTTGCGTTCTTTGGCGGCCATGGCGAGGCGGAGGCGTTTGGATTTGTCCAGCAGTTCCATCCGCAGGCGGTGCGGCCCTTTGTGTTGTTGGCAAAGCTCATCGATGCGGTTGACAAAGTCGGTGGTGATGGTTTCCACCGGCAGCCTGAGGGTGATGGAGCTGGCCAGGTTCTCGGCGATGCCTTCCAGCAATTTTACATCTTTGACCTTCAGTTCCATGCCGTCGCCCCGCCAGCTGCGCTGCCAGCCCGTTTTCAGGAACAGGGCTTTCCCCTCTTCAAAAAGGTGCTTGAACTTCTGATAATCCTCTCCGAAGAGTTTGAACTCATAGGAACCGTTGTAATCACTCAGCTCGAAAATACCCCAGCCGTTGCCATTGCGGCTGACCAGGTGGCGGGCCAGAGTCACCATACCGGCCAGGTTGAGCCCCTGGCGGTTCTGGTTGTCGTCAACCTCGCTCAATGGACAGCTTGTGAAGTTCTCCACCTCCAGGCGGTAGTCATCCAGTGGGTGGCCGCTGACATAAATGCCGGTGACGGCCTTTTCATTGTTGAGCTTTTCGATCAGCGGCCAGGGAGGGCGCTCGGGTATGCCCGGCTCGGGCACCATTACTTCTTCTGTTTCTCCAAAGAGAGAATTAACGGCCTGGGCTTTCTGTGCCTGATAGGCATTGCCGTAGCGCAGAGCGTGTTCGAGCAGGGTGTCGTATTTATCGGAAGGAGCAAAATACTGAGAACGCGTAATTCCTTCAAAGCAGTCGAAACCGCCCCCGAAGGCAAGGCTCTCCAGCACCTTTTTGTTGACGGCGCGCAGGCTGAGGCGGCGCACCATGTCAAAGAGGCTCTCGAAGGAGCCATTTTCTTCCCGTTCTTTCAGTATCTCCTCTACCGGCCCCTCTCCTACTCCCTTCAGGGCCGACAGGCCGAAACGGATGTGGCCGTCCTTGTTTACGGAAAAGTCGGAAACGGATTCGTTCACGCTCGGGCCCAGCACCTCCAGGCCCATGCGCTTGCACTCCTGCAGAAAGAAGGTAATCTTGGAGATGTCGTTCTTATTGTGCGTCAGCACGCTGGCCATGAACTCGGCCGGGTAATGCGCCTTGAGGTAGGCCGTCTGAAAGGCCACAAAGGCGTAGCAGGTCGAGTGCGACTTGTTGAAGGCGTAGGAAGCAAAGGCCTCCCAGTCTTTCCACACCTTGTCCAGCACCCCTTTGGGGTGGCCGTTTTGGGTGCCCCCTTCGATGAAGAGGGGGTAAAGGGCGTCGATCTCCTTCTTTTTCTTTTTCCCCATCCCCTTTCGGAGGCGGTCGGCCTGGCCCTTGGTGAAGTTGGCCAGTTTCTGGGAGAGGAGCATAACCTGCTCCTGGTACACCGTGATCCCGTAGGTTTCCCGGAGGTACTCTTCCATGTCCGGCAAGTCGTAGGTTACCGGCTTGCGGCCGTGCTTGCGGTCGATGAACTCAGGGATGTATTCCAGTGGCCCCGGCCGATAGAGAGCGTTCATGGCGATCAGGTCCTCAAATTCCGTCGGCTTCAGTTCCTTCATGTACTTCTGCATCCCGTGGGATTCGTACTGGAAGATGCCGACCGTGTCACCGCGCTGGAAGAGCTCATAGGTCTTCTCGTCATCCAGCGGCACTTCGTCCATGTCCAGTTCGATGCCGTGGTTCTCTTCCACCATGCGCACGGCATCCTTGATGATGGTCAGGGTTTTGAGCCCGAGGAAGTCCATCTTAAGCAGGCCGGCGGCCTCGGCCACGCTGTTGTCGAACTGGGAGACGAGCATGCCCGTTTCCTTGTCCGCTTTAACGGGTACGTACTTGGTGATCTCATCCGGAGTGATGACTACCCCGCAGGCGTGGATACCGGTATTGCGCACAGAACCCTCCAGTTTCTGGGCCGTGCGGATCATCTCACCGATCGTGTCCTGCCCTTCGGCCAACTGGCGAAACTGGTAGGCTTTCTCCAGTTCTTCCGAGTTGAGCACGTCTTTGAGTTTGGAATCCACATCTCCCGGCGCCAGAACGCCGCGAAGAGAGGCCTTCAGGTGAGCGGGGAAAGTTTTTGCCACTTTATCCACTTCCGGCAGAGGCACGTTGAGCACCCGGCCCACATCGCGCAGCGACATCTTGGCCGCCATAGTGCCGTAGGTGACGATCTGCGCCACCTGGTTGCGCCCGTATTTTTCGATCACATAGTCGATCACTTTCTGGCGCCCTTCGTCGTCAAAGTCGATATCGATATCCGGCATGGAGACCCGCTCCGGATTGAGGAAACGCTCGAACAGCAGGTCGTACTTGATGGGGTCAACGTTGGTGATGCCGATGCAGTAGGCCACCGCCGAGCCGGCAGCCGAACCCCGCCCCGGCCCTACCGAAACCCCCATCTGCCGGGCGGTAGTGGTAAAATCCTGGACGATGAGGAAGTAGCCGGGATAGCCGGAGTTTTTAATGACCGACAACTCAAAATCCAGGCGCTCTTTTATATCGGGAGTGATGGAGCCGTAGCGGCGCTTCGCCCCTTCGAAAGTAAGGTGGCGCAGGTAGTCGTCCTGGTCCTTAAAGCCTTTCGGCAGGGGGAAAGCAGGCAGCAGAATGTCCCGCGCCAGAGTCAGCTTGTCGATCTTGTCAAAGATCTCCATCGTATTATCGACGGACTCGGGCACATCGCCGAACAGCTGGTTCATCTCCTGCTGCGACTTAAAGTAGAAGTCTGAGCTGGGGAATTTGAAGCGGTCCATTTCTTCCACAAGGCTGTTGGTGTTGATACACAACAGAATATCATGAGGGAGATAATCGTCTTCCTCCAGATAGTGGGAGTCGTTGGTGCAGATGACCTTGATGTTGTACTTGCGGGCGAATTTCAGCAATTGCTGGTTAACATCCTCCTGGCTGACGCCCAGGCCGTCTATATTTTCCAGGCCGCGGTGGCGCTGCAGTTCGATGTAAAAGTCTTCTCCCAGAAGGTCCAGCCACCAGCGGAGTTTCTCCTCGGCCTCCTCCAGCTTTCCGTGCAGGATGGCCTGAGGGATCTCCGCCCCGATGCAGCAGCTGGTGGCGATGAGCCCTTCGTGATATTTTTCGACCAGTTCCTTGTCGATGCGGGGAAATTTGCCGTAAAGCCCTTCGATAAAGCCCAGAGAACACAGCTTGGAAAGGTTTTCATACCCCTTCTGGTTTTTGGCCAGCAGCAACTGGTGGTAGCGGTTGTCCTGTTCTCCGGCGGCACGCGAGAAGGACTGCTTGTGGCGGTCTTCGACCAGATAGAACTCGCAGCCAACAATGGGCTTTAAGCCGCGGTTCTCCGCTTCGGATACGAATTTGAAGGCGCCGAACATATTGCCGTGGTCGGTCAGGGCAACACCTTTTTGCCCGTCCCGGGCGGCTTTATCCATCATCGCCCCGATCTCCGTGGCGCCGTCGAGCAGAGAGTATTGAGTATGGCAGTGAAGGTGTACGAACTCTGGCATGATAGGGAATGAGTGATTGAGTGATTGAGTGATTGAGTGATTAAGTGCTTCGCCTTCGTTTAAAGTATCTGGCAAAGAATTTCACCCGTCTCCTTCGGAGCCGGGCAACGAATCGGAATTTCGTTTTGCAAGAAGGGTTTTTGAATACAACACCGAAGTTAGGGTTTTCGATGCGGTTCATGAAACAAATCTTTTTCAAGTTTTCCACAAATTGTTGGCAAAGTTGGCCGGAGAAAAGCGCGGGGCATGTTGGGCTGCGGCCCATAGCTATTTCGGCCAGCAGGCCTGCCATCCACCAGGAATTTCGCAAGGCAGAGAACGCCTCCACTCCGGATTCGGCGGAGTACTGGTATCTTCGGGCGGTGAAAAGGAGTGAGGAATCCGGCTATTATGAGGCGCTGTTTGACGGCTGCCGCAGCCCGAGTGATTTCTACATCGCCAACAACCGGTTTGGAGAGGCGGAAAAGATGTGAATATTCAGGAATTCTTCCTCCGCTATCCGTCTGTCAATTCGTTGATTGGTTGAGGGCTTCGGCTATTCGCTTCTCAACGCCTCCACCGGGTTGGCCATTGCCGTACGCACACTCTGGTAGCTCACTGTCAGAAAAGCGATCAGCAGGGCGGCAGCGCCCGCCATGGCAAATACCCACCATTCTACCTCAATGCGGTAGGCAAAATCCTCCAGCCAGCGGCGGGAAAGGAGCCAGGCCGCGGGGGTGGCTACGCAGAAAGCAATGGCCACCAGCTTCAGGAAATCCCGGGAGAGCAGGCTGGCCAGATTGGCCACACTGGCGCCCAGGACTTTGCGGATGCCGATCTCTTTGGTGCGCAGTTGAGCCGTGTGGGTGGCCAGCCCGAAGAGGCCCAGCATGGCAATAAAAATCGTCAGAACGGTAGCATAGAGCATGCTCTTGCCGAATCGGCGCTGCTCGTCGTACTGCCTGGCAAAATCTGCATCAAGGAAAGACTGCCGCATGGGGTGGGCGGGTTCTACCTGTGCCCATTTTTCTTCAATGGCGCGGATGGTAGCCGGCAGTCCCTTAGCCGCTACCTTAAAGGTGGCATACCAGCCGTTGGGGCGCCCGGAAATGGCCAGTGGAGCAATAGGCCGCTGCAAGCCCCGGAAATGGAAGTCCTTGATAATGCCCACGATCTGGCCATAGGACTCATCGAAAGAGAACTTGACCTTTGCTCCCAGGGCTGGTTCCGGCACCTTGTACTTTTCAATAAAAGCTTCATTAACGACAAAATTACTGACGGTGTCCTCCGAAAATTCGCTGGACAGGAACCGGCCCTGCGCCAGCTCCAGCCCAAGGGTTTTATCGAATCCCTCGCCGGTAAAAATAATGTAGGGGTTAACGCTCTGCTCTCTGCCTTCCAGCAGCATGCCCCAATCCGGCAGCGGCTGGCCGGGCACCCGTGAGGAAGCCGCCATGCTTTTTACCCCCGGGATAGAGAGGAACTCCGGCCTCAGGTTTTCGAACTTCTCATACGAATCATCGAGGTTGAAAGGCACTACCAGCACCTGATCGGGCTGAAACCCCAGTTCGTGCTCCATCATAAAACTGACCTGCCGGAACACGAAGGCCATTACCACGATCAGAGCGATCGAAATGGAAAACTGGGTGACGACCAGCACCTTGCGGAAGGTTTGCCTGCCTGGCTGCTCTCCCATCTGCTTCTTCAGCGCGCTGGCCGGCTCAAAGGAAGAGAGGTGAAAGGCCGGAAAAGCGCCCGCCAGCAGGCCTACCAGCAAACTAAGCCCCAAAAGCGGAAGGAGCAACCACACCGGCTGCCCTCCCAGAAAGGATAAATCCCTCCCGGTGACGGTATTGAACAGCGGCAGCAGCCATTCGGCCAGGCCCACTGCCACCGTAGCGGCGACCAGGCTCTGCACCACCGTTTCACTCAGGAACTGCACAACCAGCTGGCTGCGGTTGGCGCCTGTCGTCTTGCGGACGCCCACCTCCTTAGCCCGCTGCGCCGCCAGCGCAGTTGACAGGTTCACATAATTGATGGCTGCAACCAACAGCAGCAACAGCCCGATGAGAGAGAAAATATAAACGTAACGGACATTGCCTCCCGTGCTGCCTCCCCAGTCGAAGCCCTTGCTGTCGAGATGAATGGTTTGCATGGGCTGCAGCTTCCATTCCTCGAAGTCGTCTTCGTTGTATTTGTAATTGTGGGCTTGGTATTCCTGCTTTTTCAGCTCGGTGAGCAGGCTGGCCATCTTTTCCTCCAACCGGCCGATCTCGGTTGAAGGGTTCAGCCGGACGTAGGTGGAGCGGTTGTTGCCCGTCCAGGAATCGGAGGACCAGGTAAAGGGAATATACACCTTGTAGAACAGGTGGGAATTGCCCGGGAACTCATCGAGTACCCCGGCCACTTCGTAGTCGCCCTCATCATTGATGTTGATGAGCTGGCCGACCGGGTCAACCGGCCCGAATATCTGTTCGGCAAGATTTTTGGAAAGCACCACCGTCTGTGGCCGTTGGAGCGCTTCCAGAGGGCTGCCATAGAGAAACGGGAGGTGCACGGTTTGAAAAAAAGTACTGTCAACGGCGGCCACCTCCTCCACGTAGAGCTTATTCTTTTCGTAATCCAGCATGGTGGTGCCGTAAGGGCTCAGCCCGGCAGCGTATTCCACTTCCGGAAATTCTTCCATCAGCTTGCCGGCCAGCAGGGAGGGCGTCCAGACGACTCCGCCGTTATCACCGCCCCAACTGCGATAAACGCGGTAAACATCCTTCTGGCCGGGCACCCACTTATCATAGCTCAGCTCATTACTGACATAGAGCATGATCAGCACGGAAACCGCCATACCCAGCGCCAGCCCCAGGATGTTGATTCCGGAATACAACTTGTTGCGGGAAAGGTTGCGCAAAGCGATCTTGAAATAATTCTTCCACATGGAGGTTGGGTTGTTTGTTGTCCAGTGAATGTTTAAAGTTTCTGGGTTTCTGGGTTTCTGGGTTCTGAGTTCTGGAAACCAGCGGGTTAGCGTGAAACAGCACACTTAATTGAATTATCCCTGCCAATCATTTACATTCACTCCATCACTCCTTCACTCATACCTCAACGCCTTCACAGGGTCCGACAATGCAGCTTTCACGCTCTGAACACTCACAGTGAGAAAAGCGATCAGGAGGGCCAGTCCTCCGGCGAGCAGGAACACCCACCAGCCGATGCTGATGCGGAAGGCAAAATTCTGCAGCCATTCCTCCATCACATACCAGGCAACCGGAATGGCGACCAGTATCGCCAGGCCTACCAGTTTGAGGAAATCTTCCGACAAAAGCCTCACAATTCCCGATACGGAAGCGCCGAGCACCTTGCGGATGCCAATCTCCTTGGTACGCTGCACGACGTTGTAGGAAGACAGCCCGAAGAGGCCCAGCGCCGCCACCAGGATGGCAAGAAGGGCGAAGAATCCGAAGATCTTGCCAAACAACACATCGGCCTGATACTGCCTGCCGAAGAATTCATTGAGGAAAAAATAGCTGAACGGGTCGTCCGGGAAATGAGTGTACCATTGTCGTTGTACAGCGGCTATAGTGGATTGCATGTTCCCGGCCGCCGGTTCAACCCGCAGGGAATAATACCCTCTTGAATTAGGGCGGTAAAGGAAAATAATTGGCTGAATGGGTTTTTGGAGGCCCAGGTGGTGAAAATCTTTCGTCACGCCGATAACGGCCAGGGTATCTCCCCCCCTGCGCACCTGTTCGCCTATTGCTTCCACGGCAGAGGGAAACCCGAGCAGGCCCACCGCCGTTTCATTGAGCAGGCAGCTGCCTTCTTCCGTACCGCGTCCGGGAGCAAAATTCCGCCCGGCCACCAGCGGAAGCCCGTACGCCTCCAGGAAAGTTTCATCTACACCCTGGGTATAAACCGTTGAAGAAAGTGCTTCCTGCCCGTCCCGCCGCATCCATTGCACTCCATTGGTCCAGTAGATCTCATCGCCCGGAACGTAGGAAGAGGCCGTGATGCTTTTTACACCAGGGATATTCATAATATCATTCTTAAAGGGCTGTAACCGGCCTTCATAAAGTGAATCCTGTACCGTTGTGGGCCCGTTCAGCACAAGTGTCTGGCTGATGTTGACGCCAAGGTTCTGCTGGCGCATGAACCTGACCTGTTGGAAAACGACTATGGTCCCAACCACAAGGGCAATGGAGGCGGCAAACTGAAATACGATCAACCCTTTCCGCAACAGCATACCCTCGGAGGCGTTCTTCAGTTGGCCCCGCAGGACCGTAAGGGGGCGAAAACCCGATAGCACAAATGCAGGGTAAAGGCCCGCCACAAGGGTTCCACCCGCAAAAACAGCCAGGGCAACAGCCCAGAACTGCGGGCGTCCAGCCAGGGTAAAGGCAAGCTTTTGCCCCAGCAGGCTATTGAATAACGGGAGGGCTAACTGCACCAACCCAAGGGCCAAAACAAAAGCCGTCAGGTTCAGAATAAAGCTTTCCAGCAAAAACTGGCCTATCAATTGCCGGCGCCCGGCGCCCAGCACCTTGCGCAGGCCCACCTCCCTCGCCCGTTCCAGGGAGCGGGCCGTGGCCAGGTTGACGTAGTTTACCCAGGCAATGAGCAGAATAAAAAAGGCCGACGCAAACAGGACGGAAACCGCCCAGCCGCTGCCATTCACTTCCGCTTCCTGGTTGACATTAGAGTACAGGTGAATGTCTTTCAGGGGGATGATGTCTATTGCATTGGCCGTGTTAGACCCTCCCCGTTCCCGCCGGGGTGCATTGATGTGTTTATCTACAAAAGAAGGAAGCTGTTCCCGGAATTGCTCAACATCCGTATCGGGGTGCAATTCCAGATAGGTATAAAAGTCGTACCAGCCCCAGTTGGTTTCAGTAGCGTTTGTCGTATCCCCCCAAACCTGCCGGATCACCTTTCCGAGGGTCTGGTAGGAAACCAGATAATCGATGGCCAGATGTGAATTGGCTGGATAATCTTTAAAAACACCGCTGACCTCATAAGTCTGGAAAAGATCCTGGCCCTTATTAATAAGATGCCGGCCCAGCACCTCCACCTGTCCGAAATAACGGCGGGCCATTGACTCGGACAACAGGATCTTGTCCGGCCCATCCAGCGCTTTAGCGGAAGTGCCGTACAACAGCTCCAGGCCAAACATCTTCAGGAAGGACGGGTCGGCATAGTAGCCTTTCTTTTCTGCAAATTTCACATTGTTCTCCGGGTTGGTGATCACCATTTCGGCATCGTGCAGGCGGCAGGCATCCACTACCTCCGGCATTTCTTCTTTCATTGTCGGAGCAAAAGCGGGAAAAACCGTGGCCGACTGATAGGCAAGCCGCCCGTTCTGATAGCTGTCCAGCCGGAGTCTGTATATATTGTCTGCTTTGGGATGGAAGGTATCATAACTCCATTCCCTGGCTACATACTGAAGAATGAGCAGGCAACTGGTGATGCCAATCGCCAGCCCAAGAATATTGAGCAGGGAATATCCTTTGTACTTGAAGGCCTGCCGCCAGGCCATTTTAAAGTAGTTTTTCCACATGGTTATTATTGATGGTTTGATTGTTTTTATCCGGGTACTTATATCTGAAATCATTCATTCCTCAACCCCTTCACCGGGTTGGCAAGCGCAACCCCGACACAAGGCAATTGCCCCGAATAAGATTCCTGTGAGCACGGGTTTCATCCGTTAGAGCAGCTTCCATGACACAATGGTGGAAAAATTACCGGCTGGGATACCGGGCGAGGCCGGTTGGAAGAACCCGTAGTTTGATAGGAAGATAGCAGTTGTCCTGCACGGATGGCCTGTTAGAATTTGCGAAACACAAAAACGGGGGTTCATCACGTGAGCCGGAAACAGGAGAAGGCGGATGCTGAATCCCGATTCCCGAATCACGAATCACGAATCACGAGTCCCAATTCCCGAATCCCGGCACTAAAGCATCTGTTTGGCCACCATGCTCTCAGTCACGACCTGCCCGTCGAGCAGGCGGATAATCCGGTTGCCGAACTCGGCGCAGTATTGCGAGTGGGTCACCATAATGATGGTGGCGCCTTCGTTGTTCAGGTGCACCAGGGTTTTCATGACATCATTGCCGTTGGCGCTGTCCAGGTTGCCGGTAGGTTCATCGGCCAGTATCAGCTTGGGGTTGTTGACAATGGCGCGGGCCACGGCTACCCTTTGCTGCTGCCCGCCTGACAATTGCTGCGGGAAGTGGTTGCGGCGGTGCATCATATTCATTTTTTCCAGCACTTCCTCCACGCGCTTTCTGCGTTCGCTGCTGCTTACCCTGGTGTAGATCAGGGGCAACTCGACGTTTTCGAACACCGTCAGTTCATCGATCAGGTTGAAGCTCTGGAAAATGAAGCCGATGTTGTTCTTGCGCAGCTGAGAACGCTGGCGTTCGGAAAACCTGGAGACTTCCTTGTCCAGGAATTGATATTCCCCGCCCGAAGGGTTATCGATCAGGCCAAGGATGTTCAGAAGAGTCGATTTTCCACATCCGGAAGGACCCATGATGGACACAAACTCTCCCGGTTTGATCTCTATGCTCACTTCGTTGAGCGCTGTGGTCTCCACCTCCTCGGTGCGATAGACCTTTTTCAAATTGACGGTCCGAATCATTGTATTCGTTTTATTTCAATGCCTTTAGTCGGATAATTTAGGTTCAAAGTTACAATTTTCTGATTCCAGCCTTAGTATCATTTATTTTAATACCAGTTCTTCTTTATCCCCAAAGTTGTCATAGCTGGATACGATGACCACATCCCCTTCGTTCAGGCCTTCGATCACCTCGTAATAATTGGGGTTTTGGCGGCCAACGCGGATATCCCGCTTGCGGGCCATGCCGGAATTCGGATCGATCACATAGACCCAGTTGCCTCCGGTGGCCTGATAAAACCCGCCTTTTTCCAGGAGCATGGCCTGTGTCTCGTCGCTGAGCGAGAGTTTCAGGGAAATGGTCTGCCCCCGTTTGATATTGGAGGGGCGGTCGCCTACGAAGACCAGGTCGGCCTCAAAAGTCCCGTTGGATACTTCCGGGTAGATGCGGCGGATCCTGAGGGTGTAGGTGTTGCCATCCATTACGAAAGTGCCTTCCTGCTCCGGGAAGATACGGGAAATGTAATATTCATCGATGCGGGCGCGGATCTTGTAATCATGGAGTATGTCAATCTGGGCAATGCGGTCACCCCGGTTGATCAACTGGCCCACCTCTGAATCCATCCCCGAAAGCTGGCCGCTGATGGGCGCACGCACCGTCAGGTGTTCCAGGCTGTTCTTGGCAATGGCCAGGTTGCGATGCATGAGGTCCAGAGAATTTTCCATCTGGTTTTGCTGCATCAACTGAAACAGGGAGTCTTTTTCAATGGTTTGCCTGAGGAGTACCCGCCGCCGGAGAAGGTGTTCGTATTCATCCTGGGTTTCCTCGAAGTCCACCTGGGAGATTACGCTGTCGCGGTAAAGAGACTGGTTGCGCGCATTGCGTTTCTCCAACAGGTCGATCCGGTATTCCACATCCAGGGCCTGCTCTTTTATGCTCAGGCTTTGCTGGTCCATCAGGATGCTGGTATTGCGGATCGTATTGATCTGAGTAATGATCTGGGCCTCCTGGTTCAGGACGTTCAGCTGAAGTTCGAGGTTGGAGAGGCGCATCAACTCCTGGCCTTCGCTGACCATGGCGCCGTTCTCAATATAGATCTCCTCCACCCTGCCGCTTTCAATGGCATCCAGATAAACGGTCGATATGGGCTCCACCACCCCAAATAATGTGATAAATTCCTTAAAAACGCCCGTTTCGACCGTATCGGTCAGCAACCGCTCACTCTGCACGTTGAGGCGGGAGGTGCCTGCCTCTCTGTAAATGGCGGAAAACAGGAACCCCACCACTGCAACGGCAATGGTGTAGAGCCCTATGCGCTGCACCGTCCATTTTTTCTTCTCTATTTTTCTGTCCATTTTCGCTTTTTTCTCTCGCCTTTTCTGTACAAGCCCAGTTCATGGCCGCCCCGATAGGTTAGTATGGTAATAAACACTTTTTCAAAAACAACCGGGTGATTCCGGAGCGGCCTTGAAACTGAACTGGATGAGTAGTATGATTTCAAAAAACAGTCTGGTGATTTTATACACTATTATTAAAGGCAAGCGCCATGCCAAAAAAATTAAAAAACTGATTAACAAATACTTACAACACATAAGCGCGTTCTCCTTTCCCCACCTGGCCGTTTTTTTGTACGCCTTCGCACACCCTGTGTCCGAAAATGAACACAAGGCGCGCAACTTTCAGGGGCGAATTGCTATCTTTGAGAGTATAATTGAGATAATGTGTAAAGGTGTAAAAGTGTAAAGGTGAGTGGGGGGCAGTGTATAAGGGCTGGTTCTCCGGGGGCTTGCCTTATGAATACACCAATACACGTAAAGCCCAACACAAGGAAGCCCCTGCTATGAAAAAACAATCCGCAAAGATCCTGATCGTCGATGATGAGGAGGACATTCTCCTGAGCCTTCAGTTTTTCCTCTCCCAGCATTTTGAAGAGGTAAAAACGGAGTCCAACCCATTTCAGCTACCCCGTTTGCTGCGCAACAACCAGTTTGACCTTATCATTCTGGACATGAACTTCAAAAAGGGAGACACCAGCGGACAGGACGGCATGATGTGGCTGAAAAAAGTAATGGATCTGGACCCCACCGCCAGCGTGATCATGATCACGGCCTATGCTGATGTAAAAACGGCCGTCGAAGCGGTGAAAACCGGGGCTATTGACTTCATCGAAAAGCCGTGGCGCAATGAAAAGCTGCTCACCACTATCCTGTCCGCCCTGAAGCTCAGCCGGTCGCGCCGGCAGGTCAAGCAACTGGAGCAAAAGCAACAGGCCCTCAGCAGCAACATCGACCAGCAATTCGGAGAGATCATCGGCAACTCGGCAGCCATGAAGCAGGTGTTCACTCTGATCAGCAAGGTGGCGAAAACAGACGCCAACATACTGATTCTCGGGGAAAACGGCACCGGAAAGGAGCTCGTGGCCCGTGCCATCCACCGGCAATCTCCCCGTTCCCGGGAAGTGTTCATCACGGTTGACCTGGGCGCCATTCCGGAAAGCCTTTTCGAAAGTGAGCTCTTCGGGCACAAAAAGGGCGCCTTTACCGATGCCCGGGAGGACCGCAGCGGGCGGTTCGAGCTGGCCTCCGGCGGAACGCTCTTCCTGGATGAGATCGGCAACCTTTCCCAGCCGATGCAGGCCAAGCTGCTCACTACCCTGCAAAGCCGCTACATCCGCCGCATTGGCTCCAACGACCCCATCCCCATTGATATCCGCCTGATCTGTGCGACCAACATGCCGCTTTACGATATGGTCAGGGAAAATGCTTTCCGGCAGGACCTGCTCTACCGGATCAACACCGTGGAGATCAAGCTCCCCCCCCTGCGCGAACGCCGGGAAGATGTGCCTGTCCTAACCGAACATTTCCTCAACATATACCTGCGCAAATACCAGAAACCAAAGCTGAAGATCAGTAAAGAGACCATGAAGGAATTACAGGCATACTCCTGGCCGGGCAATATCCGGGAACTGCGCCATGCCGTGGAACGCGCCGTCATCCTTAGTGAGGGCCCGGGCCTGGAGATCAGCGATTTCATTCTGCCTCCCTCCGAAGGGCCGGGCCAGGATGGGCCCTCTCAACCCCAGGAAGAGCTCAACAATTACAACCTGGGGGATATAGAACGCTGGGCCATCCGCAAAGCACTTACCAAACATGCCGGCAATATCTCCCGGGCCGCCGAAGAGTTGGGGCTTACCCGGGCCGCCCTGTACCGCCGCATGGCAAAATATGGGCTGTAGGGATGTTTGATGCTTGATGTGAGATTTATGATTTTTGATGTGGGATGTGGGATGTTTGACTGTTACAAATCATAAAATCGCAAATCATAAATCATCCAGGATCTTCACCGCCCCCGTTTTCGCCCTATATTTATTACCGCATGAGCTCAAGAATTCTAGATATCTCTTTTTTCAGGAATACATGGGAGTTCCTCATTGTGTTCCTTACTGCCGTTGTTACTGTTTATCTGCCCCTGAAATTTGCCCTGGGAGAAGTAGTCACTTTTTTCACCTGGCTGGAGGTGGCCTTGACGCTTGTATTTCTTGCCGACCTGATATGGCTCACCATCCAGTATCAGAATGAAGAAGCGGCAACCTATCACGGGACGGTTCCGGGCAGGCCCTTTTATCTTCAGCCATGGTTTATCCTCAACCTTCTGGCCGCTATCCCCTTTGTTTTTTTTGCCCCGTTTGGCTTTTGGGCATTCCGCCTGTTCAAACTGGCACGGGCCAGCAAAATACTGGAAAACTGGCGCCTTCTGAACCTCCAGTTCTCCAACCGGCTGGCATTGCTCTACCTTGTCATAGTCATTTTCATCATCATCCACTGGATCAGCTGCGGCTGGATGGTTCTCCATCAGGCAACCGGACAACCCACCGACGATGTAAGCCGGTATATCGACGCACTCTACTGGAGTGTCACAACCATCACCACTGTCGGCTACGGGGATATTACTCCCATTACCCGCCTGGAAAAGATCTACGCCATCTCAGCCATGCTGATGGGATTGGGCTTCTACGGTTTTCTCATTGGTAACATCACCCGGCTGCTCTCCAAAAAAGATCCCGCCCGGGAACACTACCTGGACAACATGGAAAAGCTGGCGGTAGCAGTTAAATATCGCTCCCTGCCACCAGGCCTGCAGCGCAGAATACACAGTTTTTATTCCTATAAATGGCGAAAACGGCTGGGGTTTGACGAAGCTGATTTCCTGGACGGGCTACCCTACTCCCTCAAAATGGAGGTAGCCCTGCATTTTAAGAAAGATATCCTGGAGAAGATCCCCATGTTCAGTCTCGCCGGCCAGGAGTTTATAGAATCCATTGCCCTTCACCTGAAACCTGCTGTTTTCACCCCCGGCGACCACATCTTCCGCGCCGGCGAGATCGGCGAGGAAATGTACTTCATCATTCAGGGGAAGATAAAGGTGGTCACTCCTGACGGAGCAGCGGTTTTGTCCCGGCTCTCCGACGGAGATTGTTTCGGGGAGGTCGCCCTTTTCCACAATAAACCCCGAACGGCTACGGTCATTGCTGATGATTATTGCGACCTTTATGCTCTTTCAAAGGGTGCCTTTAAACAGGTAACTGCCCAATATCCCGGGTTTGCCCAAAAGATCGAGTCCATTGCGCTGGAAAGGGAGAAAAACCAGCCCGGTGAGCAATGATCGTTTTTGCCTGCAACCGGGCATCAACCTAATTCCAAACACAATCTGCTTTCTGCTTGTTAAACTCTTTTTGAAAAAACTCTCATAATGAGCCTACGAATACTTTTCACATTTTTGCTGCTTGGCGCCTTCTACTCGCTTTCAGCGCAGAACGAAAAGAAAATCCTCACTCAGGATGACATCGCCGACTGGAAACAAATCGAAGAGCAAAGGCTCTCCCCCAACGGCCGCTGGGTAAGCTACATTCTCAGCCCCAATGAAGGAGACTCCACTCTAATGCTGTATGACGCCCGGAATAAAAAGGAAAGAGCATTCGAACGGGCCAGCGGCGCCCGGTTCAGTGCCGATAGCCGCTTTATGGCCTTCCTCATTCATCCCGGCCAGGACTCCCTTCGGGCCATGCGCCGCCGAAAAGTGGAGAAAGAGAAGCTACCTGAGGATACCCTGGCCGTATTTCGCCTTGAAGACGGGCAACTCAGAAAAATACCTCGTGTAAAAACCTTTACCCTCCCCGAAAAATGGAGCGGATGGCTGGCCTATCACCTGGAGCCCATGCCGGCGGATACGACGCTTCCCGACTCTGTTAAAGTGAAAAAAGAAAGTGGAGAGAACGGCAGCCTGCTGGCCATCCTCAACCTCGAAACCGGCAGGGAAGACTCCATTCCCTTTACCCATTCTTTCATCGCCGCCGAGGAAGCTCCTGCTTTCCTGGCCTACAGCACCGGCAATGACTCTACGTTCGAGGCCGGCATTTACCGGTTTGACGGTACAGTGGGCAAAATGGAGCCCCTGCTTACCGGTGAGGGCGCCTACGCCGGCCTGGCCCTGCACGAAAACGGCAGGCAGGCAGCCTTCCTGGCCTACCAGGATACCCTTCAACCCAGAATTGTCCCCTACACCCTGTACTACTGGCAGGAAGCACTGAAAGCGCCCCAGGTGGTAGCTGACTCCACAGCTGCATTCCTGCCCGATGACTGGATTCTGAGCGAAAACGGAAAGATCGAATTCTCAGAAGACGGCAGTAAATTGTACTTCGGTATTGCTCCTCCTCCGATACTCCAGGATACCACCCTCCTGGAAGAAGAGATCGTCAATGTGGAAGTCTGGTCCTATCAGGATGCCCGCCTTTACACTCATGAAGAAGAGGAACTGGAGGAGGAGAAAAAGCGGGCCTATACCTGTGTCTTTCGGCCTGGCAATGGAAAGGTTACCGCGCTGGGAAGTGAAGAATTGCCAGAAGTAAGAACGGGAAATGAAGGTAACGCCCATATCGCCCTGGCTTACAACCCCAGGCCCTACTACCGGGAGTTGTCCTGGGAAGGCTTTCCCGGCTGCAAAGACGTCTATCTGATCGACCTCACTACCGGAAAGAAAACCCTGATCGCCCAAAAAGTTTGTGGAGACCCTGCTCTCTCCCCGGAAGCGAAATACGTGTACTGGTACAGCCGGCCCGATTCGGCCTGGTTTGCCTATTCTGTAGAAAAAGCGAAGCTCAAAAAGCTGGCGCCGGAGGTGGCAGTACCGTTTTACGACGAACTCAACGACCGGCCCATGCACCCTTCCCCCTACGGCATTGCCGGATGGACGACCGGCGATGACTTCATCATGATCTACGACCGGTACGACGTCTGGCTGGTGGATCCCAGCGGCCTGCTGGCGCCCAATAACCTGACGCAGGGGCGGGCAGCGAAAAAACGATACCGCTACATCAGGCTCGATCCGGAAGAACGGTCTATCGAGGAGGTAAAACCCATGCTGTTTCACACCTTCGACGAAAAAAGCAAGGCTTCCGGCTACACCTGGTTCAACATTCATACCGGCGTGAAGGACCAGGTTCAGGAAGGGCCTTATGCGTTCGGGGCCGGCGTTATGAAGGCCAGAAAAGCCGATGCCTACCTGTTCACCCGCGAAAGCTTCCGGGAGTTTCCGGACCTCCGTTACAGCACGGATCACCTGCAGTCCTTCGAAAAGATCAGCAACGCCAACCCGCAGCAGCCCGAGTTCCGCTGGGGCAGCATCGAACTCTTCCACTGGACCGGAGCGCAGGGACAGGAGATGGAAGGCCTGGTGATCAAACCGGAAGGCTTTGACCCTGGAAAGCAGTATCCCGCCATCACCTATTTTTACGAGCGCTATTCGGACCGGCTGCATACCCACTGGACGCCCCGCTTTCCCCGCTCCATCATCAACTTCCCCTACTATGCCAGCCGCGGCTATGTGATCTTCATTCCGGACATACACTACAGAATAGGCTATCCTGGTAAAAGCGCCCTGGAGTCCGTCACCACCGGCCTCACCGCCCTGCTTGAAGAGGGGTATATCGACAAGGAGCGGATCGGCGTGCAGGGCCACAGCTGGGGCGGCTACCAGTCGGCCTATCTGATCACTCAAACCAACCTGTTCCGCTGCGCTGAGTCGGGCGCGCCGGTAGCCAACATGACTTCGGCCTACGGCGGCATCCGCTGGGGCTCGGGGTTGAGCCGCATGTTCCAGTACGAACATACCCAAAGCCGCATTGGCGGAACGCTTTGGGAAAAGCCGTTGCGGTATATCGAGAACTCTCCCCTGTTCTATGCAGACCAGATCGAAACGCCGGTGCTTATCCTGCACAACGATGACGACGGCGCCGTCCCCTGGTATCAGGGCATCGAGTTTTTTGTGGCGCTGCGCCGCCTCGGCAAACCCGCCTGGCTGCTCAACTACAACGGCGACCCCCACGGAGTGAAAGCAGTGCAAAACAAAAAGGATTTCCAGCGGCGCATGCAGCAGTTTTTCGACCATTACCTGCTCGGCGCCCCCATGCCGATGTGGATGAAACGAGGGGTGCCTCCTGTGGAGAAAGGGATCCGGCAGGGGTTTTGAGAGGGTGACGGGGGAGACTGGGAGAAAGGGGGACGGGGAGGGACAACATGTAAAAAAGATGGGCAATTTTTATGGAATTTTGGTGGTGTGTTCGTCCTAATATTAGGGCTGTTCGGAATTCGGCATCCGCAAATCAGTGAAAATCAACGGTAATTTCTTTAAGTACGCACATTTCTGAACATTCCCATAATATTTGAATGTATGGCCTGTCAAATTGTGCAAATGAAAAAACGCGTTCGTTCTCATGAAGATTTGGAAGTTTACCAGATGGCTTTTGCGGCGGCAATGAAAATTTTTACTTTGACAAAAAACTTTCCAAAAGAAGAAACTTATTCATTGACGGATCAGATTAGGAGGTCTTCCCGCTCGGTTTGTGCCAATTCGGCTGAAGGTTTTCGAAAAAGGCGATACAAAGCTGCCATGATTGCCAAATACAGCGATGCCGAAACAGAAGCTGCAGAAACACAAGTCTGGCTGGATTTTGCTCTTACCTGCGGTTACCTAAATCGTGAAAAGCATCAAATCCTGAAACAGGAATACGATTTCATTATCGGAAAATTAGTCCGGATCATAAAAGATGCAGACAATTGGACCCTCTAACTCAGGACTGTTCATAGTTCCGTGTCACCTGGAAACCTAAATCAGAAAGGGGCGCCTCTCCCCCTCTCCCCCACTCTCCCCCTCTCCCTCTCTCCGTCTCCTTCTCCCTCTCCCCCTCTCCCCCTCTCCCTCTCTACCAATCTCCCACTCTCCCAATCTCCCCCTCTCCCCCTCTCCCCTACCCACTCCTCACCACATACAGCTGCCAGGAGTAGTACAGATTCTGATAAAGGATATAGAAAATGGGCCCGAGAGCTGCCAGAGGGTGGATAAAGGCCAGTGCCAGCCAGATGCCGAACATGGTGTTCTTGCGGCCCAGGGCCATCCCTGTCTCTATTGGCCTGTCTTTCCCTCCCATCCATTCTCCGAAGCGAAACTGGAATAGGCACAGCGCGAAGATGGACAGCGCAATCTTAACGACAACCAAAATAGCGCCGCTGTCACTTTCTCTGACAAAGGCGGAAGCTCCAGCCGATGCAATAAAAACATTGGCCAGAAAAAGCAGGAAAGCAAACCCCGAACGGTGAAGTATCCAGGCCGCCGCCCGGGGGCTCACCCACTTCAGGATAAAGCTCAGGCCCAGTGGAATAAAGATCAACCCCAATACAGGCCCGGCGACCTCAAAAACCGACACGCCGGCCTCTTTCCCCACCACCCAGGGCAATACCAGCGGCAACACCAGGGCCGTTACCGTACTGGTCAGAAGCACTGAGGTGGTGACAAAGGCCACCTCCCGGCGCAAAAAAAGGGTGATGGCGGGAGCCGCCGCAGCCGTGGGAGCCGCCGCGATGGCAAAAACCGCCAAAGCAATTTCTCTCTGAAAGGGTGCTATTCCAAAAAACAAAAGAAGGGGAAGGCTCAGGTTGGCGGCCAGCACTCCGAAATGCTCCCACTGCAGCAGGCGGCGCGAAACACGAACACCGAGAAAAGCCAGGAAAAGCATAACCATGAGGTTATACCTGATGATAAAGGAAAGCTGGCCCGCTACAGGCAGGAAAACGCCCAACCCGATGGCGGCTAGTATGGAAATGCTGCGCCACATCCCGGCTACTCCAGGTCCTTGAGGATCTTCTGCTGGCGGTTGCTGAAATTCAAGGCTTCGAAAAGGGTCAGAGAAAGGGCTTCTTCCAGGTTGCCATAAGCGTTGTTGTAGTCTCTCTGGCTACGGCGGATCACCTCCAGTGCCTCTTCCCGGCCGTAGGTGTGAGTTATTTCACACTTGGGCTGTTCTCCCGGCAATTGTTTGTAAGTGAGGAAGTAATGTTTTAACCGGTTGATGACATTAACCGGAATGTCTTCGATATCAGCCCAGTTTCCATAAACTTCGTCTTTCTCGAGTACGGCAATGATCTTATCATCGGCCTCCCCGCCATCAATCATCCGCAGGCCACCGATAGGGATAGCCCGGACGATGATATTGCCGTGGGTCACTTCCCGTTCGGTGAGCACGCAGATATCCAGCGGGTCGTCGTCTCCAACGATACCCGGCCGGCCTGTCTGTTCCCGGCAATAGGCGGCCACCTCCTCCCGGCAGTAGGTTTGGGGAATAAACCCATACAAGGCCGGAACAATATTGGAAAACTTCTGAGGACGGTCGATCTTCAGGTACCCGGTCACTTTGTCAACCTCGTATTTGACTGTATCTGAAGGGATTACCTCAATAAAAGTGGTAACCACCTCCGGGGCTTCCTTTCCGATAGGTATGCCATGCCACGGGTGGGAAGTGTAGCGAAGGCCGATCATTTTCCATAACTTATTGAATGCTTCCTGGCTCATATTTTTCCGTTTATGAGGTTTGAATGCCCTGCGGCGGTTCAAAGTTAATGGAAAAGGAACAGCTATGCTAACCTATTCAGAAGCATTAAGGGGTTGACCGGCAAGGCCGGCCGGGCCAATCGGACAGGATATAGTTTTTCAGAGGCTTAAATGACACCACTGGCTCGTTTTCCCCCGAATCAGAATACCAGGAAGCAGACTATTAACTCTAATCCTCCTCATCCAGATCGACATGAACGTGCGCCCACCGGATGCCCTTCTCGATCTTATAGGCACAATTTTCGCTTACGCCGAATTTGCGGGCTATGATCTTGCGCTTGGTTTTTCCGCGAAGCAGCATTTTCTTCATCAGGCGCACCTGAGTTTCCGTCAGTTTATAATTCTTGGTTCTGGCGGGGCGGCCTTTGTGATGCGGATTTTTCTTCTGATATGCTTTCCATTCTTCTTCCGTAGCCCAGCGAAGGTTGTTCACTTTGTTATTGGACTTATCGTAGTCGATGTGCAGAATGTACTCGTGTTCTTCCGAAGGTTTCTCCAGAAAATTTTCAGCTACGAACCGATGGATGTAAACAATGCCAGTGGAATTATCTTTCAATTTCTGATTAAGCATGATAAGCCCACCTCTCGCCTTTGCACCTTTCAGCAACTTTTCCCGGCCGGTGGTTTTATCTACGCTTTTTATCCTACCAAAGTTTGAAATATGGTAGTGACAATTTTTTGTAGGCTTTCCGAAATCTATTTTTTTCCACTGCTCATTCCAAAAAGCCTTGACAGTTTGATCTTGCATAACGCTCTCTAATTAAAAAAAATTTTCTTCTTACGTAAGCCCTTGATAATCAAGAGGTTACATAGAAGTAAATCTTAATTAATCAGAGCTTGTTTTTGATATTCTCACTCTTTATTTGAATGACTGATAGCTTGTTTCTCTAATACTGTGAGCTCAGTTTTGCTTCCTCGCAGTTTTGACGCAAAAGCATCTCTGCCCCAATATCATTGTCGTCGGGCTGCCGGCACTTACTGCTTTGATCAAAATGGGAGTGAGACACCACTTCAACCATAATTTTGAAGCCGCCGGGGCTATTCCTGCAATGGGTTTCAGGGAGAGCAAGGCCTGAGAGGGTGTCCTTTCAGAGCCTTCCATTTAAGTCATAAGGGGTAGAAAAATCATTAATCAGTTCAATGGGTACAACTTCCAGATAATTGCTCTGGATATTGCTTAATAACGAGGGAGCTACTTGAATACGTTTGGCCCAGGGGCCAATTTAAAGTAAATTTAACACTTTTTTTTTACCTGGCGTGATTTTTCCGCTTTTATTTCAGGATGCCGGCCTGATGGCAGGTTGCCCTTTCTCATTATTCAGAAATTTTGCTTTGGGAATCTCCTGACATGAGGACAATGCCTGTTTGCAACTTCGTTCTCAATAGTAAAATTTTCTTTAAGCAAAAGCCCGTTAAATTATCTTTTCCTTTGGGCTCAATGCCAACCTTTAAAATTATTAGCCAAATTCAATCAAAACGCCTGCCAAGCTGCCAAACAATATTCGGCGGGCATGTCAATATGGTGTAACTATTCATCAATATCCTGTTAGCGTTGCGTATCCTTACCTCCTACCTTTGTCTTATGAATTTGAAAGCGGAAGAATTGAATGTCCGCATTTATTAATGTGCTATCATTATTATTAACTAAAATCAAGAGCCATGAACACGGCTATGAAAAAGACCATTCAACTGACTATTGTATTGTTTACAGTGGCTTCAATGGCGATGGCTAACGATGTCCTGCCGTCGATCACATTGAAGAACATCCCGGCCGAAAAAAAGATTAGCCTCTTTATCGAAGGCCTGAATGAGGAGGCCAAAATTCTGCTCACCGACATTGACGGACAGGTCCTTCTTTCCCAGGAAACAAATGGGGAAAAGGAGTTCGCCAGGGTTTTCAACCTGAACCAGTTGCCACGTGGTGAATATTTTATCACTGTGCGCACCAGCCTTAAAGAAGTGGTGCAGCCCATTTCACTTACCGGTACAGAGGTGCTGGTCAACACCGAGAAGAAGCGAGAATTCTTCACCCCGGTGATCCGGGCGGAAGATGATTTCGTAGATGTATCTCTGTTCAACGGCCGCATCGGAGACGTGACGATAAATATCCTGGACTCCAATAACGAGCAGGTTTTCCAGGAGAAGCTGGAAAACGTCCTGGTGGTGGAAAAGCGCTACCGCCTCGACAAGCTTCCCTGGGGGCGTTATACCATCGAGGTCGTTACGCCTTCAAAAAGCTACCGCAAACCCTTTGAAGTCCGTTAAACGGTTAAAAACCTGATGAAAGCGGAGCCCACACGCTCCCTGCCATCAGCGCTTACAGTCATATTGCTATTTTTCTATTTGTTTTAGGATCGGAAGATGAGAGCTGCGCCACTTCGGCGCAGCTTTTTTTTCTAAAAGGCCAGAGTAACCACCGTTCCCTCTCCTTCCACCGAGTGGATTTCTATAGTGCCCTTGTGCATCCTCATGATCTGCCGGCTAAGGCTCAGGCCGATACCAGACCCCTCCTTTTTTGTGGTAAAGAAAGGAACAAAGATCTGTTCCATGGCTTCCTCGGAAATTCCCTGCCCGTTATCCACCACAATGATCTCCGGCCTGGAGCCCGCCTTTTGGACTTTGACCTGTATTCTGGGGTTGAGCCGGCCCGAAACGGCATCGGCAGCGTTCCTGACCAGGTTGATGAGCACCTGCTCCAACAGGGCAGGGTCAGCCTGAAAAGACACCGGATGCATGGGAAAAGAAGTTTTCAATTCGATTCCCCTGCCTTCAAGTTCAGCTTTGAACAAGGTGCATATCTCCTCCACGAGATGACGGGCATCCACCAGTTCGAAATTCGGCGGAGGAATACGCGTCAGAGTACGGTATGTCTCTGTGAACCCCAAAAGGCCTTCGCTTCGCTTTTTGATCACATCAACTGAACTCTTTATGTGTTGCAGGCTCTCTGCCTCCAGTGGCTGCCCATTGCCGATCACATCGCTGATCGTTGAGCTCAGGGAAGCGATGGGAGCAACGGAATTCATGATCTCATGAGTCAGGATGCGGATGAGCTTCTGCCAGGCAACCAGTTCCTGTTGTTCCAGCTCCGTTTGTATGTTCTGAAATGAAACCAGCCGGAAATGCTCCCCTTTAAGCGCCAGCTCGATACACTGAATGGCCAGTTGTTTCATCTTATTTTCAACTGTCAGCTTCAGCAACTCCCGCTCTCCGGGCCTGAGATGCTTCACAGTTGACCAAAGGGCCTCGTCCACCTGCCTCAAAGCGTCCAGGTTGATCAGATATGACTTGTGAATCAGGCGCTGTAGAGCTTTGTTCATCAGGATCACTTCGCCTTCATCGTTGAAACAGAGCAGCCCGATATCAATGTGTTCTACAATGGATTGAAGGAACTGGTGGTTGGCCTCCTTTTCCGCCCGGATCTCCCGGAACTTCCGGTTTACCATATTAAAGCTTTTGTACAAGGCTCCGAAAGATTCTCCCTTATGGCGGGCAGAGGTGGTGGTCGTAAAATCGTTGTATTGAACGCTTTCTATGAAATTGGCCAGGTCGCGGTTGGTTTGGTTCACATAATAAATGAGGTTACTGACCCCAAAGGCCAGTAAAACACCCATGAATACCGACGTAAGCGTATATCCCTGAATGAAACTTGCCGCCCCCGTCATCACCAGCAGTAGTATGATGGCGATCCGAACAATAATATTTATTCTGAAGTTATACAGCACGGATTTTCGGGATCATTATTTTTTTATGACAAAAAACGCCTCCTGGCGGTTCCCTTCGAAAAAGATACGCAATATATACAATCCCGCCGGCAGATCTGCCGTAAAAAACTTCAGAGCGCCCTCTGCCCGGGCAATGAAACTCCCGTCAGCACCCAAAAGATAAACCTTTTTGGCCCGATCTCCTTCTACAAACAGAAAATCATCAAACGGATTAGGGAATACCCGTGCCCTTGCCGGCCAGGGCTCAATTTTTTCAGACGCCGTACTGACCCCGACGGGGTTGTCCGGGCATCCGGAAACCACCTGATGAACGGTGAATTCAATGCCCTGAGTGGAGAGCTCGACAAAGCAGTAGGAAGTATCCTCCCCTGCTTTTCTCAATGCAATGTATTTTCTGTCGATCTGGAAAATACCGTAACTCCCTGCTTCCCCTGTACCGTAAATAAAATCCAGGGACGGTGTCCAGAGGCTATCGTCAAAAAAAACAGTATCTCCTTCTGAAAAAACAGTCACCTGCCCGATTCCGGAATTGTGCACTTCCACCTGGCCGTCTTTCAGGATGGAAAGCCGGCTCCAGGGGTAGGCCGGATCGCTTCCCTGATAAGAATGAATACTAAAGTCTTCGGAATGGCTACAGTCGATATCAAAACTGACGCTGGCGTTTGGTTCGAAGGACTGCTCTACGCGGGCCACTTCCAGGCCGGCCGTATCTCCGGCAACCCAGTATTGGGAAAAGGAAGTAAAGGACATCAACAACAAGGGCAAAAAGGCTGCTTTTCTCATGCGCTATCAGTGAATTGATGGTACAATGAAGTATAAGTTAGCTTTTTTCTCCTCTTGAAGTTACCCGAAATACCTTATGGTCAACTCTGTGACAAGCCTGTATGGAAACCAGCCCTGCACCCCACCCTGATGCACTACTAAAACACTTACACACCTTATAACTCCCTCACCTCATTAACATCAGGCCTCCCTTTACAACCTCAACCCGCCCATCCGTAAATTCCACTTCGGCGTAGAAAACAAAGACAGCCGGGTCCATCGGCAGGCCGTTCAGCGTGCCATCCCAGCCCAGGGTGGGGTCATTGGGTTTAAAATCAGCATTCTGAAAGACCATATTTCCCCAGCGGTCAAAGATCTGGAAAAGGCGAACCTTAACCACATCAGCTCCGGCATAGAGGGTAAAGCGGTCGTTGTTCTCGTCTCCGTTCGGGGAAAAAGCGGTGGGCGCAAAGACGGAGTAATCTCTGATCACCTTTACTTCGATATTATCTGTTGCAATACACCCTTCTCCCTGGCTGACCCAGACGAAGTAAGTAGTCGTTTTCTCCGGGTTAATGGCCTGAACCGGTGAATCAGGTGGGCTTAGACTATCGTAAGGCCACCACCAGATACTGTCATAGGTAGCCGGTGAGATGTTCGCTACGAGAGTATCCGTCTGGCCAAGGCGAAGGGTAAGGTCCGGCCCGAGCCCGACACTGAGGCTTTCGGCTTCAGGGACCTCCAGGGTGGTTTCCGCCTCACACCCGTTGGCGTCCTGCACACTCAGCCGGTAAACACCCGGAGAGAGGTTCTCAAATTGGGTGAGCCCGGAGAAACTGCCTCCTTCAAAGGAAAAAAGGAACGGCCCGGTACCCCCCAGAACAGTATCAGCCCGGGCGTAGCCATCGAAACGGCCCGGACAGGAAGGCGGGAAGGCACTGGCCAGCAAACTGTCTATAGGGCTGGCCAGTTCAATGACCTGCACACTATCCTCCGCAGTGCAGCCATTCCGCAGGCTGGTAACCAGAAGAAAATACCAACCCGGAGCGGCAGCCAGCGTCCGGTTGGCATCCGCCGGGCCGGCCAGTTCACCACCGGCCGTCGTCCAGGAAAAAGAGAAATGATCTCCGGCAGACGAAGCGGAACCATCCAGTTCAACGGTGCGGACCATACAGTCCAGTGCCTCCGCTTCCCGGACAGCGGCAACAGGAGGAACCGTATCTGCCATAACCACCCGCTGCGCCGAGGCAAAACAACCATTATCATCATTAGTGACGATGAGCCTGTAGGTTCCGGGCTCAACCGCAGTTGCCTGAAGGCCGGCATCACCAAGGGTATCTCCCGCCGGGCCTGTCCAGGTATAGAGGAAACCCGGGCCGGAGGAAGAACCGGCGCCATCAAGCACTACAGACTGGCGCACGCAGGTGATCAACGGCGCAGGGGCGATGGCCACATCCGGCTGTACATAATCGGCGCCTACCGAAAAGTTGAGGGTATCCCTGCACCCGTTGGACAGATCAGTAACCAAGAGCCGGAAATTGCCCGTATTGGATAGCGTTATCTGTTGGGTATTGCCTATGCTTCCGGTGGGCACCTGCCGCCAGTCAAAGGCCAGCATTCCGCCCGTAGCGGAAAAGGAAGCCCCTGCATCAAGCACCAGGCTATCCGTCCGGCAATTCAACTGAAGTCCTCCTGAGGAATCCACCACCGCAGTTGGAGGGTTTCGGTCAGCTGTAATGAGCATTGTATCCGTAGCTATACAACCATTCTGCGGGTCAGTGGCCTGGAAGATATAAGTACCCGGGCTGTCGGCCAGAGGGGTGAAGCTGTTGCTGTCCAGTACGATATTGCCATCCGGAGTGTACCAAAGAGGCTGTATCGTACCGCTGGCGGACATCCCCTGCCCCTGCAACCTGACGTTTACGCGGCCGCAGGTCAGAGACGTGTCCGGGCCGGCATTGGCTTCCGGAGCGTTGAAATCCTCCCGGATCACCACAGTATCCATTGCAGTGCATTGATTGGCCAGGTTGGTAATAGAAAGAAGGAATGTATCCGGTTGATAGATAACAGGGGAAAGAGTATTTGCCCCGGAGATGGCACTGCCGCCCAGAGCATTCCAATCATAACTCAGGGACAGGCCGGCCGGGCCTCCACTGCCCTGCAGCTGCAGGCTGTCCAGCGAGCACAACAAGGTGCCGTCCGGGCCGGCATCGGCCACCGGAGGTTCAAAATCCTCACCGACCATTACTTCGGCAAAACTGACGCAGCCATTGCTGTCGTTCTCTACCTCAAACCGGTAAATGCCCGGCATAGCAACGTCAACGGTAAGCGAATTGATGCACGGCCCCAGAGGCTGGCCATTCGGGCCCAGGCGGCACCAGCGGCCGGTAAACCCCGGTTGTGCCGGCAGTTCTCCGGCCAGGAGGATCACAGGAGCCCCACAGGTAAGGTTGGTATCTGAAAGCATCGGCGCCGGTGGCAATTCCCCCTCTCTGTCCACCAGCACGCTGTCCCGGGTAAAACAACCGTTCGTGGTATCGGTAACGGTAAGAACAAACCAGCCTGTATCCCGGACAATGGGGTTGAAGGAATTGGCGCCGCCGATCTGAGCCCCTGCCGGCCCGGCCCAGAAATAAGTAATGTCAGGCCCGAAATCGGAAGCACTGCCATCCAGGGGAAGGGCGGGCGCAGTACAGGTTAGGGTCACCGGCGCACCGGCATCGGCAAAGGGCGCCAGTGTATCTATCGTTACCGTAGCCTCATCGGTAGCCAGACACCCCGTAATCCGGTCAGTAACCACCAACTGATAGGTGCCGGGAAGAGATACCTGAAGTGCCGGCAGGGTATCCTGATCTAATGGATCTCCGTTTTCATCCAGCCATTGATAGGAAAGGCGGGCCACAGGAGGAGCGGCGCTACCCAGGAAAACCTCCGGAGTAACACAATCCAGTAACTTGTCCTGGCCGGCCTCAGCAATAGGAGCAAGGGTATTCTGCCGCACAGTTGCACTCAGCACTTCCGAAAAACCAAGGGTATCGGTTACTGTAATGGTATAAGTGCCCGGCGCACCGGCAAGCACCCGCAGGGAATCGGTATTGGAAAGGATAAGGCCGTCCTGAGTAGCCCATTGTATGGTGCAACCAATGCAGGGCTCGCAAAAAGAAGCCGTGACAGGTACCGTATCCACCAGGCAGGTGAGGCTGTCGAACGGGGATATTTCCACACAGGGGATGCAGGACTGTTCCAGGACTTCCAGGTTGCGGAAGGTCCTGCAGTTGGTGCTGGTATTGACCACAGTGAGCATCAGTGCGCCGGCAGTATCCACCAGAACTGCCGAACTGTCGGCGGCCCCGATGATATTATTCCCCACCCAACTGTAGGAGTAGGGTTGTCCGGGAGGCTCCACAAAGGCCTCCATCCAGAAGCTGTCCTGCAGACAGGGAATAACCCTCGGCCCGAAAACAACATCCGGCAGGCCAGCACTGCGTTCAATGACCACAATATCTTCATCGAAGCAGCCCGTCAGGCTATCGATAACCGTGAGGAAATAGGTGCCATCATCATTCACTTCCACCATAAGGCCGGAAAGGCTGAAGAACTCGTCATCCAGTTTTGTCCAGTGGTATCCGATTCCCGATCCCTGAGTAGATCCTCCTGCATCCAGAATGGCCGTCGGCTCCGCACAGGTCAGGGTGTCGGAAGGGCCGGCATCGGCCAGAGGGGGGCTGGTGTTGGCTACTACCGTAACGGTGGCGGTATCGCTCAGGCCCAGAACGGCATTGGTTACAATAAGCATATAATCACCACTGCAGCGCACTTCCAGTTGGGGAGTTCCCTGCCCGCTGATGATGCAACTGGGGCCGGGTTGCGTCCATTGATAGGTTATGAAATTTCCGGCTGTGGAAGCCGTGGCATCAATCTGGGCCGATGTGATGGCGCAGGTAAGCGTATCCGGAACAGCAATGACAGCATGCGGCGTGCAGTCGAGCAGGACGATTACGCTGGCCGTATCCGCACAATCCTGAGCGGTGTTGGAGGCCACCAGCGTATAAGTTCCGGCCGTATCCACCACCGGGGTAAGCGTGGAGAAATTCACCGGCTGCCCATCGAAGAACCACTGGAAGAGATCCCCTTCAGAACCGGAAGCATCTATGAGTACGGCCCCATCCTGGCACGACAGCGCCAGGGTATCCGGCAGCAGGGCGGCAGGCAACAGGCTATCCTGGGTTACCACCACGCTATCCGTACCGACACAGCCACTGGAGGTATTGGACACGCTGAGGTAATAGGTGCCCGGACAGTCCACCTGCATGAGGCTGCTATCAGCCGGGAACAGGAGGCAGGGGCCGCTCCACTGGTAGCTAAACCGGGAGCCACTGTCGGAATTTGAACCATCCAGCAAAGCCTGAGGGCTGGCGCAGTTCAGCTCCTGATCGGGCCCGGCTTCCACCTCTGGCAGTTCGGTATCCTCAAAGACCATGGTGGAAGAGGTGGTTACACAACCATTTGTGCTGTCCCGAACCGTCAGCAGATAGGTGCCCGGCTGGCTGACAAATACATAGCGCCCATCCACCGGGCCGGCAAACTGCCCGTCGCCTGTGGCCCAGAGATAGCTGAATTCAGGGCCGAGAGAAGTCTCAAACCCGCCGATATGTACTATTGAACTGTCACAGGTCAGTTGGTCTATCGCCCCGGCAACGCCAACAGGAGCGATGGTATCGATCTCAACCGTTACCGTTGCCGTCGAGATGCACGTGTTGGCTGTGTCGGTAACGGCCAGGGTATATTGGCCGGGAAGGTTGACAACCGGGCTGAGAGTATTGCCGCCGGCAACCAGGCCCGGCCCGGCCCATTCATAAGTATAAGGGGAGCCTGTACTCGACCCGCTGCCATCGAGAGTGAGTTGCAGGCTGTCACAGGTAAGGGTATAGGGGCCGCCCACAGCAGCCACGGGAATGTCCTCATTCTGGCTCACTTCCGCAACTGCTGTCGAGGTACATCCATTGTTTACATCTTCAACAGTTAGCGTGTAGAACCCGGGGCAGTCCGCCATAGCCATAAGGCTATCCTGGCCCGACAGAAGGCAAGGGCCGCTCCATTGATAAGTGTACTGCGGGCCGGTATCAGACCCCGTCCCATCCAGTGCAACTTCTGTAACCGAGCAATTCAGGGCCGAACTAACCTGAGCCACGGCCACAGGCGCCCGGAGGTCAACCGGTACGAAAACTTCCGCCGTGTCGGAACAGAAGGTAAGGGTATCCAGTACGACAAGCCGGTAGGCGCCCGAAGCACCGGCGGCGATGCTGCTTCCGGCAGGATCGCCGATAATAACCCCATCGGCCGTAAACCATTCAAAAGTGATGTCAGCCCCGGAACTGGATCCCGAAGCTTCGAGCACCACCTGGGTGGAATCGCAGGTAAGGGTGTCCGGCGGACTGATCACCGCCGTCAGGGGAAGGGAGGAATCATTGACAAAAACGGAGGTGGAATCCCGGCAGCCGGTATTGTCATTGACGACAACCAGTTCGTATCGCCCCTCGGCACTCACTATTGGGGTAAGGGTATTGGCGCCTGAGCTGATCTGCCCTCCTTCCAGCACATTCCAGAAAAAAGAGAACCCGGGGCCATTGTCAGATGCCCCTCCATCCAGGCTGAGAGACGGCTCGGCACAGGTTAGATCTCCCGGTTGGGCGATGGATACAACGGGAGAAAGCGTATCTATTTCAACCACGGCGAATGATGTATCAATGCAGCCATTGTCCCCGTCCGTTACAACCAGCAGATAGAGGCCGGGATCTGAAACTACCGGAGTGAGGGTATTGCCGCCGAAGGTATCCACCCCGATGACGGCTATCCAGTCGTAGTCGAAATTACCGTTGGCTGAGGAATTACTGCCATCGAGGGTGACTGCGGTGCTGTCGCAGGTGAGTACCCGGTCCGGCCCGCTGTCTGCAACGGGCGCTACGGTATCCTGGGTAACGGTGACGAAAGCCGTATCGGCGCAGAAAGTAACCGTATCTCTGGCGATAAGCTGATACGTACCGGGAGCATCCACTCCTGCCACCGCCCCAAGGGAATCCGTAGTAAAATGGCCGCCGGCCGACGACCAGGAGTAGATGATATCCGGTGCAGCGGTGGAGTTGGAGCCGTCGAGAGTGAGCGTATCCATTGTACAGGTCAGCTCGCCGCCGGCGCCGGCATCGGCCACTACCAGGCTGATATTTTCCTGGACGGCCACCGTCGCGGAATCCCGGCAGCCATTGGCCGGATTTTCCACCACCAGCTGATAATTACCTGGGGCATCCACCACCGGCGCCGGCCCGCCTGCTCCGGAAATGATGTTTCCTCCACCGGTGGCCTGCCAGAGGTAAACAGGCGATGGCCCGGGATTGAGGACAGCAGACTCTAACTCCAGAGTAACCTGGGCACAGTTCAGGGCTCCGGGATCGGCAATGCTCACCACCGGGGACAGGGTGTCGTAGGTTACTTCCACAAAAGCAGAATCCACACATCCATTTTCGGTATTGGTAACCAGCAACCGGTAATTACCGGCCAGGGTAACCACGGCAAAGAGCGTATTCGCATTTTGAGGAACCACACCGTTGGTAGCCAGCCAGTCGTACTCAAATACCGGGCCTTCCGAAGAGCCCTCTCCACTGAGAGTAAGGGCCATCCGGGCGCAGGACAGCGTAGTGTCGGGGCCGGCAACCGCGAGGGGCGCCTGTTCATCCTGCAAGATGAGTACAGCCGCCGTGTCCCGGCAACCGTTGAGGATATTGGAGACGATGAGTTGGTAAAGGCCCGGGCCATCAATCTCCGCCGTCATTCCGGTAGTATTGCCGGTGAAATGGCCATTTCCAGTGCTCCAGTTGTATTGAAATTCCGGGCCGGCCGAAGTATTTGTCCCCCCAACCGTAAGGAGGGGAGCATCGCAGGTAAGCGTATCCTCCGGGCCGGCATCGGCAATGGGAGGAATGGTATCGGCCAAAACCGCAACGGTATCGCGGCTAAGGCATTGAACGCCCCCCTGGCTTTGTTCGATTTCCAGAAAATAGGCGCCCGGTGAGCCAACCTGCAGAGAAGGATTGTTGCCGAGAACCGCCCCGCCGGCATCCATCCAGGTATAGGCAATGCTGCCTGCGGGGCTGGAGCCGCTACCGTCGAGCGCAACCATCGGGCTGCTACAGGTGATGGTATCCGGGGCGGCAATTTCCGCCAGCACTTCCAGCACTTCCAGGCTGACGTTGACGATACTGTCGCAGCCCAGGGAAGATTCCAAAGTGATGGAATAATCGCCGGAAGCCGTCAGGAGGCTGTCTCCAACGGCAAAGGCCTCCCCCTGGCAAATCACTACCGAAGTATCGGTGATGACAGGAGCGATCACCGTAAGGTTCAGGGTAATAATACTGTCGCAGGAGGTAGAAGCCTGCAGCGTGTCGGCAAATATCCCGGATGTCGCGTAGGCAGTTGTCCCCACCACTACCGAATCCCCCTGGCAAATGGTATCGACAAGGGCTGTGAACCTGGTGGGAATAACCGTCAGGTTGTAATGCACAATGCTGTCACAGCCGGCATAGCTTGGAAGGAGTATATCATAAATGCCCGTAGCATTCAAAGTGCTGTCCCCCACTATTACCGAATCCCCTTCGCAGATGGACCCGGACAGAAAAGTAGTATCCGGAGGTGAGGCGATGCGCACCCACAGGCAGGTGTCAGTAACCTCGCCGCAGAAAAGGGGTTCCAGGCCGTTGAGGTTATTGCGAAGGCTGTCGATGGTAAGCACGCCGTCCGGGGCGGGAAAGCTGTCGTAATCAACACGCTTATACGACAGGCCGCAAACCTGGTAAAGCCCGGGGCCGAAGCCGGTAAGGTCAACAATGGAGTCGTACTGCATCAGAATGCTGTCTTCACCGATGAGATAGGTATAACCATACTCACTGGTGTCCGGGGGAGTGCCCGTATAGGTTGGCGGCAGGCTCAGGGCGAGGCTGGTATCGCCTTCACAGGCCAGTATATCACTGCCATCCAGGTTTCCGGCGGCGGCAAAGCAGCAGTCCAACCCTCTTGAATCACAAAATAAAAGGCGAAAGCCGAGGATGGCCCCGATCTGGGCCGAAGGGTTATTGTTTACGTTGATGGTCCAGGTGCCGTTCACCGGCCCGGAATTGAAATCTTCCAAACTTCCCTGATAGGGATGATAAGAACCGGTGTAGAGGCCGAAAACGCCCCAGTTGTTGGGTTGGTTATTGTCCCATTGGGGAAGGAACCCAAAGTCCGGCGCGGGCACTTCAGCCGCCGGCACAAAAGTGATCCGCCACCGGGTGAAGTTGGTAAAGGCAAAGGGGTCATCACTGTTGGGCCCGGTAAGGATGACGGCCTGCCCTCCCGGCGAAGTGACCGACAGGACCATGTCCTCAACATAATTGTGGGAGAACTCTATCTCGATACCGCAGACGCCCTGATCGGGATTGCTCAGGTCATCATTATAGACATTGAAAACTTCGAAATTGAAGGTATGTATGCTGTTGGGGTCGATGAACAAGGTGTCTTCCAGGCCGCAGGGCTGGCTCCAGGCCGAAGTTGCGCCTGCCAGGATTAGCCACAGGATTATGGTTCGCCTCATAAGCTCTTTTGATACGTTCTTGGGATCGGGGAAACAGGCTTTCTGCCGAACGAGAACACCAAAGCAACTCAGACAGAGCAAAACTTTTGAAGCCTCTTTCTGAATGTTTAGGCCGATCGTTATGCAGTAATACACCAAAAAGACCCATTGTGGGCCTTTTTCGCTGCCACAGCAGCCCCTGTTATTCCTCCGGTTTGGGCAAAAATAGCACAAATGAGGGAAAAAGGGCGAATGAGCAGTGTTAAGGTTTGCTATTTCAGCAACAGAACATCCCCTTTAAACAAGACGGTTTGGCCATCCTCGAATTCCACCTCCGCGAAATAGGTGAACACCCCGGCATTCAGCGTTTCCCCCCGGAACGTCCCGTCCCATCCCAGGCCGGGGTCATTGGGCTGAAAGCCGTAAAGTTCAAAGACCGTTTCTCCCCACCGGTTAAAGATGAGGAATGAACGAACTTCCCTGACCCCGTTGCCGGCCTGGATAAAGAGGACGTCGTTGCGGCCGTCATCATTGGGAGAAAAAGCGTTGGGTATGTAAACGGGCCTCTCTTTGTCCACAATGACCGTTGTGCGGTCCGTATCGGAGCAGCCATTGGCATCCGCTATGGTTACGCTGAAGCTGGAAGTCACCTGAGGGCTGACCCAAACGGAACTGCTGTTTCCGAAGCCAATGCTGTCCGGTTCCCAGCGAATGGTGTCGATTGCAAGGTTGGGAGCGTAGATGGCCGAAAGCAGTACGCTGTCCCCCAGTTGAATGACGTTCTCTCCGTCGATATTCGTCGTCAGGGTAACGATGACTTCCAGGGGTTGCTCCAGGTTGAGAGACAGCTCCGAAATGCAGCCGTTCTGATCCTGGACGACGATGCTGTAATCATCGGCACCCAGGTTGGTGAACTGCGTCTGGTTCTGGAAGGGCCCGCCGGCAAAGGACACCTGATAGGGAGGCTGCCCACCTGAAATATTGGACAAGCTTATGGCGCCATCATCGGCGGCAAAGCAACTGATCTCGCTCACGGATGCTTCAAAGGTGGGGACTTCCAGGTTGGCCGTTACCGTAGCTTCATCGCTGGCCGTACATCCCGCCGCATTGGTAACCTGCAGCACATAAGTCCCCGGCTGTCCGGCATCCAGGAACTGGCCGTTCGGGCCGGAGATGATGACACTGTCGGGGCCAGACCAGAGGTAAGTTGCTCCGGAAGAGGTATTGTTGCTGCCCAGGGTTACCATGCCCATGTTACAGGTCAGCTCCTGGTTGGGGCCGGCGTCGGCAACGGGCAATCCTTCAATTTCAACTGAAACCTGAACTTCATCAGCCGGGCAGGCAGGGCTGTTGCTCACGGTATAAGCAAAGGTGTAAACGCCTGCGCCCTGCCCACCTGCACCGAAGGTAGCGGCAGAAGCATTAAAGGCTCCTCCGGTGGAAGGCACATTGCTCACCTCCGACCACTGGCCGCCGGGCTGCTGGCCGGAAAGCAGGCCCGCCAGAAGGATAGTGGAATCCGTCTGGGCACAGAGGCGGGCAGGTTCGCCGGCTATTCCAGCCTGATTGGGCTCCTGTACCTCGACTGTCCAGCTACTTCCGCTTTGATAAACACAATCCGGCAAATTGCTATCGACAATGGAAACAACATCCATTGTGGCCGTTTCATTGATGCCTAACTCAAGTGTTGATCCTCCGGGTGGCAGGCTTACCGTGGTTTCGCCGCTGCCATTGAGCGTATAGGTAAACAGGAATGGCCCGGCGGCGGAACTGTTGATGGTAACGGCAAAAACCGCAGAACTTCCCAGGCAAATGGCCTCCGGCCCACTGATTGTAGCGCTCAGGGGCGGGCAATCCTGAGCGATGCAGCCCAGCTCTGCCGAACTGTTGCCACAGGGGCCGTCGCCAATGGCGGTTACCCGGATCTGTACTTCCTCACCCGGGGTGAGCCCGGTAAAGGTATAGGTAGTGCCATCCGGCACTCCTGCCCCTCCCTGAAGCACCTCCACATCATAGCCCGAAGCACCGGGCACCGGATCCCAGATAAAGGCCACCGAAGTGCTGGTGGACTCGCAGGTAATGGCAGGGGCCGCAAGTGGCGCTTCCACCGCCACCGCTTGCATTTCTGTCTCGGAGGCACATCCGTTTTCGGAAACGGTGAGGCTCACCGTCCTGCTTCCGGCGCCATTCCAAATTACCTCGTGTGGCCCGGGCCCGATGCCTGGGACGGCGGTTCCTCCATCAAAATCCCAGTTGAAGGTTGCGCCGGAAGAGGCTGTACCGGTATAGGCGATGGTGGATGGGCTCTGCTCACAAACCGGCGACTCCACCGTAAAAGTTGCGGTGGGCGCCGCATAAACCGTAACGGTTGCTGAAGCCGTGTATTCGCAGACCCCTTCCACATACTGAACGCTGATAGAATAATCTCCCGGTTGTGGCACAGATGTCGGGTCAAACACATCTCCCTGCACGCCGGCACCAGACCACTGGAAGGCGCCGTTTCCGTCGCCCCCGCTGGCTGTGGCTGCAAGGGATACCGGGCCGTCTCCTTCGCAGAAGGGGCCCGGGGTCTGGATCTCCAGCACCACATCCGGGCAATCGAGCGCAATGCAGGTTTCTTCTGTCATAGTGTTGCCACAGGGGGTATCTGATTCGGCAATTACCTGTATCGTCACCTCAGTTCCCGGAGCCAGGCCCGTAACGGAATAAGTGTTGCCATTGAGCGTTCCCGCCTGCCCGGTGACGTCCACCACCTGGTATCCGGTAGCTCCCGGCACATCATCCCAGCTGAAGGTGATGGAAGTGTTGTCCGTATTGCAGGCGATAACCGGGCCGGGCAGCGGCAGGCTCACCTCTACCAGTTGGGTGGCCGGCTCTGAATTACAGCCGTTTTCGGTTACGGTGAGGGAAACCGTATGCGCCCCGCCGGCTACCCAACTCACTTCATGAGGGCCGGGGCCTGTTCCGGGCACTGCCGTCCCACCGTCAAAATCCCAGTTGAAGGTTGCGCCGGCAGGCGCTCCTCCGGTATATGTTACAGTGCTGGTTTCCGTCTGGCAGATTTCGGGATCGGCGGTGAAGCCGGCTGATGGAAGCGCATGGATCACAATATCCAGAGAGGCATTGTAAGTACAATTGCCTTCAGTATAGGTAAATGAGATGGTATTCGTACCGATATTTGCCGCTCCCGGGTCGAAAATGCCATTAGCGGAATCGATGATGCCAGGGCCGGACCAACTCTCCGTTCCCCCTCCGGCGCCTCCGGTAATGCTGGCCTGAAGTTGGGTTTCGACAAAGAAATCTCCTTCGCAATAGGGCCCAACCGGAGAAATATCGATCGCGATATTCGGGCAATCCTCAGCGACACATTCCATTTCGGCAAAACTACTTCCGCAGGGGCCGGTGTTGATGGCTTCCACCCGGATGCGCACCACGTCCCCGGGATTTAGCCCTGTCACCAGGTAGGAATTGCCATTCTGCATTCCGGCCGGGCCGTTCAAAAGGGCCACATTGTAACCCTCCGCCCCGGGCACATCTCCCCAGGTAAATTCGATGGAGGAAGTAGTGGTATTGCAGTTGATCACCGGGGCGGCCGGCAATTCTTCCACCTCAACCTCCTGGCTGAAGGGTTCAGAGGCACAGCCATTCTCCACTACAGAAAGGCTGACCACCTTTGTCCCCCCAACGGCCCAGGAGAGGCTGTGCGGCCCTACCCCTGTTCCCGGGTCGGCGGTTGCGCCGTCGAAATCCCAGTTATAGGTTGCCGCTACTCCGGCACTACCGGTATATTGCACAGTGCTCGTCTCATCCACACATATAGCGGCCGTCGCTGAGAAGTTGGCGGTTGGCTGTTCGTTTACCACGATATCCAGGCTGCTGTTGTAACTGCAATTCCCTTCCTGGTACGCCAGTGAGGCCGTATGGGTTCCCGGCCCCGCCAGAACGGGGTCAAAAAGGCCAGTGGCCGCATCGGTTATCCCGGGGCCGGCCCAGGATTCGGTTCCTCCCCCGGCCCCTCCGCTAATGGCGGCTTCCAGATCGACAACAGTCGCGGAGGCATCCAGGCAGATGGGCGCTACGGGTGTGATGTCGATAACTACCATCGGGCAATCTTCAGCAATACAGGAGGCCACGGTGGAGCTGTTGCCACATGGGCCATCTCCTTCTGCCACCACTTCGATCTCCACCTGTTGGCCGGGGTTCAGTCCGGTTACCAGGTAAGTATTGCCCGACTGCGTTCCGGCAGGCCCCGAGATGAGGTTGACGGTATAGGCCGTAGCCCCCGGCACGATGTTCCAGGAAAATTCCACCGAAGAAGTCGTTGGGTTACAGTTGACTACAGGAGCGGGCATAGGGCCGGAAACGGCTACCGTTTGGGTAAACTGCTCGCTGGCGCAACCATTTTCTTCAACGATAAGGGTAACGGTTTTGTCGCCGGCAGTGGCCCAACTCACTGTTTGAGGGCCGGCGCCATTGCCGGGCATCGCAGTTCCGCCGTTGAAACCCCAGCTGAAAGAAGCAGTATTCGGATCGGCGCTACCGGTGTAGGTTATGGTTACCGGCTGATTGATACAGGCTTCGGCGTTACTGACAGTGAAACCCGCCGTTGGCGTTTCAAATATTGTAATGTTCAGAGTGGCGCTGCTGCTGCAGGGGCCTTCCTCGTAGGTGTAAGAAATGGTATGAACGCCCGGGCCCGCCACCACGGGATCGAAAGTACCGTTGTTTGTATCTGTAATTCCCGGGCCACTCCAGCTCTCGGTTCCGTCTCCGGCGCCTCCCGTAACAGTAGCGCTCAGGGTAAAAGGGATATTGGCTCCGTCCAGACAGAGGCTGTTGGACGAGTTGATATTGCCGATAGTGGCCTGCAGGTTGGGGCAGGGCAATGCCGCGCAACTGAATTCCGTGCTGCTGTTGCCGCAGGGGCCGTCGTTAAGGGCCGTCACGCGAATGCTGACGGCTTCTTCCGGCATCAGGTTATCGGCCAAGAAACTGTTTCCGGTTTGCACTCCACTGTGGCCGGAAAGCACATCCACCAAATACCCCATTGCTCCCGGAACGTCAGCCCAGGTAAAGGTAACCGAGGTAGTGCTTGCCATTCCGCAACTCACCACCGGGGCGGGGAGCAGTTCCTGAACTTCCAGCGTGTCTGTGAAAAGGCTTGAAACACAGCCATTCTGAGTGACAGTCAGCCCAACCACTTTTTCTCCTCCACTAAGCCAGTGGACGAACTGCGGCCCCTGGCCAGTGTCCGGAATAGCCACTCCGCCGTCAAAATCCCAGGCATAAATGGCAGTGGTATCGGCTGTGCCTGTATAGGTTATGGCAACCGTATCCGTAATGCAGAGGAAGTTCGTATCCGGAACAAAGCCGGCCTCCGGGATGGGAAACACTTCCACCAGAAGGGTATCGCGGAAAGTACAATCTCCCTCGGTATAAGCAACGACGATCTGATGAGCACCGGTATCGGCCAGAACAGGGTCGAATATGCCCAGCAGCGTGTCGGTGATACCCGGGCCGGACCAGAGCGTATCTCCATCCGCCATTGCGCCGGTAATGGTGACGCTTAAGGTATCCGGATTATTGGATCCGTCGAGGCAGATAGACGGTACGGGAGCGGCTTCCACCCCTATCGGGATGCAATTCTGAGAAAAGCAGGACAGGGCAGCCGCCGGGTTGGGGCAATTGCCGGTGCCGGTGGCAGCCACGGTTACAGATACTTCCTCGGCGGGGCTCAGGCCGGTTACGGTAAATGAATTGCCATTCTGTACTCCGGACTGGCCGCTGGCCACAATGACCGTATAGCCCGTTGCGCCCGGCACATCATCCCAGGTAAAGGAAACAGAGTTGGGCGTAATTTCTCCGCATTGCACGACAGGAGCCGGCAGGGGTTGTTCCACTGCTATCGACACCTGAGTAGTAGCTGTACATCCATTCCCGTCGGTTACAGTTACATTGTAAAAGGTGGGCGCCACCGGATTGACCGTGATGCTCTCACCCTGTTCGCCGTTACTCCAGAAGTAGTTTACCCCTCCTGTTGCGGTGAGAGTAGTTTCTTCACCGGGGCAAATGATCATGGGGTTGGCCTCGGCGGTAGGCGCCGGAGGGGGATTGACGAGGATAAAATCCGAAGCCACCGACTGGCAACCGAACTCATTGGTTACGGTTACGGCGATATTTTCCGCCGGAAGAGTTGTGGGAACAATTGTAATTACCGCTCCCGACTGCCCGTCGCTCCAGTCGTACTGCACCCCGCCGGAAGCGGAAACGGTAACCGGCTCGCCCTCGCAGGCAGCCGGTGGGGCCTGTATCTCTGCTTCCGGTAGTGGATGGACAACCACTTCTACCGTTTCGGTAACCATACATCCGTTGGCGGTTTGTATATCGACCGTAAAGGGCAGGGTTTGAGAAGAGAAAACCGAAGGAGCCACCACCTGTATGTTGGGGCCTACGCCGTACGCCCCCCAGTCATAGAAGCTCCCCCCGCTGGCGGATAGGTTGATCAAATCGCCGGAACAAACTTCAGTTGGGATGGCCTGGACGCTGGTATTCGTTTGCAGATAGCCAATGGTAACATCAGCCGGAGCAGATTCGCACCCATCGACCGAAACGACGAGAGAATAGGTTCCCGGGTTGGCAACGACCGGATTCTGCTGGTTGGAAGAAAAATTGGGAGCGGACCACTCATAGGTGATATTTGTCCCAAAGCCGGATACATCTCCAAAGAGTTGGAGGGGTTCTCCCGGGCAGGCGTCAGTAGCCGACGGCAGGGCTACAGGCGGAGGGCCGGGATTGATAAAAAAGGCATTACTTCCTCCACAACCACTAAAAGGGTCGATATAAGAGTAGGAATAACCACCCGTGCACAGGTCACTGAGGGATAACGGGCCAACCTGGTTCAGTTGTTCATGAATAATATTTCCGCCCGGGTCAAAGACGGTAACATTCCAGGGGCCGCCCACGGCTTCGATCGTCGCCTGCCCGTTACAGCTGGCATCACAGGAGGCGGGAAAGGTGAGGGGAGGCAGGAAGGTGGGCTGATCGCAACAGACTGCGGAAGCGAGGAAAGAAGTTACGGCATCACTGTTGCATCCAAAAGAAGTCCATGATCCGGTCTCCCCGTCTGCGAAGGTAGTGATCTGCAGGCTGAGGTCAGCCCCATTGAGGGAAGAACAATCAAAGAAGTCATCCTGGACGGTAATATTCCAGCAGAAGGTGATGGGGAAACCGCCGGTATTCTGACAGGGGTCCCCCCAGTTGTTTCCGGGGTCTCCATCCAGCGGCCCTCCGTTGCTCGAATCAAAGGCGAAACCCGGCCCGGCAGTGATGCCGGTGTTGATGCCGGTCCAGGAGTCATACCATGCCCAGTAGCCGGCGGGGTCGCAAGGAGGTGGTGGGATGGGAACCAGGGTGCTCATATCCCAGCCGGTACCGAAAACGATCTGCACAGAATGGAGCCAGTTGTTGGTTTGGGTAACGTCCCAGGCCTCTACCGAAAAGCAGAAATTTACTGTTTGGCCGGTACTGTAGGTACCATTAGCCGGCGGAGGGCTGGCGATAAGGTTGCTTTCATTGAGGCAGGGGTCGCACTCCACAGCCGCCTGCAGAGTAATTGTAAAGTTGCCCTGGTCATTGGGGTCTCCGCCGGAAACCAGGAGGTAGTAGGTTTCACCCGGCGCAGAAGGAATAGAGAGAGGGTTGGAGCCGTTACTGCAGGCCACCCCTGTGGCAAAGGTACAGTTGTTTCCCTGGTAAACGGCATAGTTCACATTATTCAACTCGCTGGAAGACACGGTTACGTTGGTGATGTTACTTCTGGCCGTAAAGGTGAACCACACTTCGGCGGCCGGAGCGGCCATGCTCCCCCCGTTCGCAAGCCCACAGTTCAGTGCCGGATAGGGCGCCGTTGGAGTCGCGTCGAAATTGTCATAAGTAAAGGTACTGGTAGAAGGCGTACCGGCCGGGCATGGCGAAGGATTACCCAAAGGAAGGTTGATCGCTCCTGCACATTCATCATTAGGCGGCTGCGCCTGCAACAACATTCCAAATGTCATTAACCAAAAGAAGAGTGTAAAGCTCGCTCTCATCATCTGCCGAAATTGGTATTACTGAATTGTCTTTTTCGGTTCTGATCTGGTGCATAGCAAAGCTGGAGGCCTGGCTTGGGGGGGTGCCTGCTGGCAGGCAACAGTACATTGGTACGGGCTGATGTTATGGTTGGAAATGGGGCTGTTTGTTTTAAACCTCTAGCTGAGTGCTGCAGGATCAAAGCATTTCGGGGCGCCATTTATACCGGTCAACGGCAAAAGGCCTTCCCAAAGCGGCAGCAAGATACAATTTTTTCCTTTTTCGGCGAGTTTTGAAAAAGGCCGATGGAGGCCCTGACTACTCCGGGAAACAGAATAACCAGCTCCGGGATCGGAGCCTTCAGAAATCGGCCCGCTCGGGTTGATGCAGCACCTCCCCGGCTTCCTCCTCCAGCCAGCCATCCAGGCCCTTGTACCAATCCAGATGGAGCGAAAACTGATCACACCCGCCTTTGAAGCCAATACACTGGGTATATTTCCATTGCTTGTTGCAGGAAGGACAGCGCCCGGCAGTTGAGAAGGTATCCCACACCTGCCCGCAGGTACAGGCCCAGTAAGCGCCGCCGTCGGGTTCCCAGCCGCATCCGGGGCATTCTATTTTGATTTCTGTGGGCATGGGGAGAGGAGGTTGTATTGTTGTATTGTTATGCGAATCCAGAGCTAAATGGGGGCGATTTGACTACCGGCGCCGGCCGGATACTTAGATATTGTGCCGTTAGGTACAAAATATCGGTAAAAAAATGGTGAAAAATGAACCTCCGTGCCGTAGGTACGGCACATCGGCGTTGGCCTGATCGCTATGTCCCGTACCTACGGCACGGGTCGTCCCTAACTCGGGGCCACGTCTTCCGATATGTCGTCCCTACAGGACGTTTTAGCTCTGGATTCGCATAGGGTTGAATTGTTGTATTGTTGAATTGTTAATGGGTTCAGGGCGTTAGGGAAACGGCAGGGAGTTGAATATTTATTCTGCGATGTCCGTCACCTCGGCTTTTGTGGCCTCCTTCAAGGCTTCCGGAGGCAAACCCACAAGCATCCCACGCTGGCCGGCATTGACGTAAATGAGGCTGTAGGACAGGGCAGAAACATCGAGAAACACCGGATACTCCTTCTTCATACCCATGGGAGAACAACCACCGCGAATGTAGCCGGTCAGGCCCTGGATGTCCTTCACCGGCGCCAGCGCCATCTTTTTGTTGCCGCTGGCCCGGGCCAGAGCTTTAAGATCGAGGTTCTTATGGCCGGGCACCACTGCTATGGCGACCCCGTTCTTATCGCCTTTGGCGACGAGGGTTTTAAAAATGCGCTCCAGTTGCAAGCCGTTTTCCTCAGCGATTTTTTCTACGCTGAGGTCACCGGCATCATACCGGTATTTCACTATTTCATACTGCACTTTTTGAGCATCCAGCAGGCGCAGCGCATTGGTTTTCTTACTCATGTTCCTTGTCCGTTGTATGTAGGGAAACAGGATCTCCTACCGAAAAGGTTCCCCCTCTGATCACGCGGGCGGAAAGGGTGTGGAGCGTTACGCTGCTGTTTCGGACTCCATCAATACCTGATTCAGAAAAAGCTTCAGTTGGTGCATTTCTTCTTCGCCCAGGCGTTCTCCGGTTTTGGCAGAGAGGTACAATACGATGGCCAGAGCACCGCCAATGGGCAGCACCCAAAGGGCCGGCGCCGGTATTCCCAGGCTCAGCTGGGAAAAGCCGGTTATGGCTACAAACAGGCAGATAACCCCAATAATCGAATACATGAACACAAACATCAGCCAGACCGAAGGGCGCGGGCCGAACAGTCCGCGGACAAGCGCCCCTTCCCCACTCTCGTGAGTTTCAACCTCAAGGGCCAGCTGAGGCGACCAGAAGTGCTGCTTATCATAAGGGATCTTAAGCGTCACGTGGTGATCCGCCACATATCCGATAATCGGGCTTCCGGGCTGTTTCAGGGCAGCACGCAGGCGCTCCAGGGCCTCCTCCTTGCTGAGGGGAACCTGCTCCTGGAACCGGGGGCGTATCTCTATGGCTGTCATTGTTCGTGATTCGTGATTCGTGATTCGTTGATGGAACCAAAAATTAGCACATTTTGGGGAAATTCCTTTACAAAAGGGAAAATTAATGCTTAGGGGGTTTACACTTTTCCGAAGCCGCCGCCCCACTTTTACACTCAAGCACTTCTACACATAAACACATTTACCCCACTCCCACCCCTCTCTCAATCACCTCTACGAGGGATTTCGCATGTTTGTGTTTCCGTGCTACTTCCAGCAGTGCATCAGCTTCCAGCATGCCCTCCTTCACCAGCCAGAAGACAGCTGCGAATAAAGCAGCTCCCTGTTTACCGGCTTCCTTTTGAAAATCGCCGTAAATGGCATTTGGACAGGAGGCGGACTCCTCCAGCTTGCTGTCCAAAACAACAGAAGTGCCGGGCTTGATCCTGCTTCTGGCCTTAGCCAACCCATCTGTGGTAACGGCCACTACCGCATCAGGAACCTCCAGGCCGGTATAATGGATCTCCTTTGTCGAAAGGATGACCTCCGCCAGGGAAAAACCAGTGCCTACGGTGATGGGATATTCCCCTTTCATAGTGGCGTGCAGGCCGGAGAGGATGCCCGCATTGGCGATCAGCCTGGCCGTTGATTGTACCCCTCCGCCGGCTGAACCGGCAATGACGATACCCAGCCGCTCTTTGATACCGGAATGGAAGGGAGCCTCGGTTTGCCGGCCTTTCTCAAAAAGCGGTGCAGTTTCTTTAAACGCCACCCGGGCAGGCTCCCGCCGGCGAGCCAGCCCCAGATCCCCTGAAGCGACAGATACAAGCTCTTTCATCTTTCCCACTCCATGAGAAGGGCACAGGCAGGCCACTTCGACCAGGGCAAAGCCCGGTGTTGCCAGCGCCTCAGCAAAATGTGTTTTGAAATCTCCCGGGGCTGTAACCCTGGAACTATAAGCCGCTCCCGCCTCGTGCGTCAGCCGGACGATATCAAAAGGAGGAGCGTCATCTTCGATGTGCCGGCCGGCTTTAAATTCCAGGGTGGAAAGGCCGCTCATCTGCCCGCCGGTCATACCGTAGAGCAGATTGTTCAGGACGATAAGGGTCATATCGACATTCCGGCGGGCGGCCTCCAGCAGGTGCTGCAGGCCGATCGTGGCCCCGCCGTCACCCTGTATGGCCAGTACTTTTTTACCGGGGTTCGACAATCCAAGCGATATGCCCAGCGCCAGGGCGGGCGCCCTGCCGTGCAGGCCATGAATGGTGTGGGTAGCCAGAACGGGGTCCACCAGGCCGGCGCAGCCGATATCGCTGACGACGATTACATCCAGTGGATCGTAGCCGGCTCCTTCCAGCGCTTTCGACAGATTTTTGATGGCAATGCCGTGCCCGCAACCGGGGCAGAAAGGCATATCTTTAGCTTTAATTATTGATTGTGTCATATTGTTTATGCATTCATTGTCGAACAAGTTATACCCGGGGAGGCGACACCTTTTTCCCGGGTTAACCGGTGGGGAAGGCCTCACCTCCGGTTTGGTTTATTATTTCGGAAGGAGTGATCATGCTTCCGATCTTGTTCACACTGCGGGTGTTCTTTCTCCGCGCCTGCCCGTAAACCAATTCCCGGAGCAACCCCGGCAGGTTTTCCTCGACAAACACCTGTTTTTCATAGCGCTCCAATATGTCCAGAATAGCCGGAGGGAAGGGCAGCAGGGTCTTAACGATCAGCAGAGACACTTTTTTGCCCTGACTTCGCAACGCCGCCACCGCATCGCGCGCCGCATCGGCAGAGATGCCATAAGAAATGATCAGTTCCTCTGCTCCTGTTTCTTCATCCAGGCCATAGAAAGTGAAGGCCGGAATATTCTGCTCCAGCTTTTCCTGCAGCCGCCGGGTGTTGGCCATAGCTTCAGGGCTCTCTTTCTGAATGAGGCCCAGGTTGCCATGGGTGGAGGCGTTCAGCCGCACCTGACGGACATCATCTCCCAGAGGAACAAAGGGCGGAACCCCGTCCTCTCCGGCCCGGTAGGGCTGGTAAGGCCGTCCTGGTTCTGCCTTTGGCCGTTCCACCTTTTCAATCTCCGGCAGTCCGGACAAATCGAAGCTTCTATGGGTCATTACCATTTCCTTGGAGGTCAGCAGGATAACGGGCGTTCGGTACCGGATCGCCGTTTTAATACCCTCATAGGCCAGGTTCCAGCAATCCTCAAAGCCGGAAGGGCAGAAAACCGGAACCGGATAGCCGCCGGAGATGGCGCCCCGCAGCAGCAGCAGGTCCCCCTGAGCTCCGGTAGTGGCCGACCCCGTGCTCGGGCCCAGGCGCTGCGTGACAACGATGAGCATGGGCAGCTCCATCATGTAGGCCATGTTGAGGGATTCCACCATGAGGGCCAGGCCGGGGAAAGAGGTGGCCGTTACCGGCATCCGGCCCGCCGCCGAAAAGCCCGACATCCACTGCAGGGTGGAAATCTCGTCGGGGGCAGCAAGGAAAAGGGGGAAGCGCTTCTGAGCGTAGGCGTAAAACCAGTTGGATGGAGTAATGGGGTATCCGACATAGACGTCGGCGCCTGCCCGTACACAGGCTTCAGTGATAATCTTCGACCCGTCGATCAGTTGCATAGGCCAGAGCTTATTTTTACAAAAGCAAGGCGGAAAGAAAAGAGCAGGTGACGGCCGGGAATGGAGAGGTAAGTTATCCGGGTTTGGGGAAGGAAGGTATGATTTTTGTCAGCTCAGATAGATAGACTTGACAAGTTTTCCAGGAACATCTCCATGGAAACTTGTCAAGTCAGCAAAAAGGTTCAGGCCAGTTGCAGCGGCATTTCCCGGAGCCGCTGCCCGGTAATGCGGAATACGGCATTGGCAATGGCCGCTCCGATGGGGCCTAGCGGAGGCTCCCCAACCGCCCCTGGCGCATCGGCGTTTTCCAGAATAACCACATCGATCTCCTTCGGGGCGTGCTTCATCAAAGCCATCTTGTAGGGCCCGTAAATGGTTGGCGTCAACTGGCCGTCCTTCACCGTCATTTTCTCGAACATGGCCGCGCTGAGGCCCATAATGATACAACCCTCGCATTGTGCCCGCACCTGATCCGGGTTCACCGCAAAACCGGGGTCGATCGCACAGGTGACTTTGTGGACCCTGATCTCCCCATCCTCCACGGATACTTCCACAACGTGGGCGCAGGGGGTATTGGCATCTGTGGAGGCGGCAAAGCCCATTGCCCGGCCATTGTGGGCGCCATCGCGCCAGCCCGCTTTTTGAGCGGCAGCCCTGATCACTTCCTTCAAACGGTAGCCCGCCTCATCCTCCTGTATCTGATCCAGCCTGAACTGAACCGGGTCCTTTCCGGCCTTGATGGCCAGCTCATCCATAAAGCTTTCAATGGCAAAGGTATTGGCCAGCAGGCCCAGGCTTCGCCACCAGCTGGTGGCAAAAGGAAGTTTTACCCGCCAGGACACCGCCCGGTAATTCGGGATCTTGCGGTACTGTATCATCCCTCCCCGCCAGGCGCCTACATCCGCCCCCAGTATGGGTTCTGCAAGAGCCGGAACCATAGGAGAACCGTACATGACGTCCCCACTGGATACATTGTGTTCGATGGCTTTTATCAGACCGCCTGCTCCGAGTTTGGCCCTCAGGACATGATGCGTCGGAGGACGGAACGTATCGTTCTGAAACTCCTCCTGCCGGTTGAAAAAGCATTTGACCGGTTTGCCAACCGCTTTGGACAGTACAGCAGCCTGCATGGCATTGGGAGTATGCAAACGACGCCCAAAACCTCCACCCAGATAGGCAGGTATGATATTCACGTTTTCTTTTTCCAGCCCCAATCGTTCCGCCACTTCATTTCTGGTGATATTAACGACCTGAGTAGAGATGATGACCGTAGCTTTATCACCCTCAACATAGGCCACCGCCCCATTGGGTTCTAACTGAGCATGAGCACCAACAGGGCTTTTGTATTCTGCGGTAAACACCTCTTCTTCATTGTCCAGAATTCGTTTAGCCCGGCCTGCTTTCTGTATGACATAGGGCTCTCCTTTTCCTACTCTGATCATTTCTTCAATGTCTTCAGACTGCCAGTTTTTCCCGGTATCCCAGGTTACGATGATAGCATTTTTGGCATTTTCAGCTTCCATACGGGAACGAGCCACTACACCGACAAAGTCTTTTTCCCGGACCACTTTCACTACTCCAGGCATTTTTTCGGCACGGCTGGTATCGGCGCTGACGTATTTGGCGCCAATGGAAGAGGGCCGGGCCACTGCACCATAGAGCATATCAGGCATCGCAGCGTCCATGCCAAAAATGGAAGCCCCGGCCACCTTATCGGCCAGATCCACCCTGGGAATGGGTTTTCCGATGAATTTATAGGATTTGACATCTTTCAAAGGAGGGGTGTCGGGAATATTCCATTCCTTTACCTGTTTAGCAATTTCACCGTAAGTCAGGGTTTGGCCATTGCCTGAGACTACTCCTTCTTTGACCGTAAGGGCAGCGGCATCCGTTTCCATTATCCGGGCGGCCTCATTTTTCAGCATTTCCCGCATGGTGGCGGCCAGCTCGCGCAGGGGTTGCCACAGGCTGCTTATGGAAGTGCTGCCGCCGGTGGACATGCCGTCGATATTGCCGGAAGCCGTTGGGGCGTGCACTACCTTGATTTTATTGATATCCACCTCCAGCTCATCAGCGGCAATCTGCGCCAGGCCGGTAAACGTACCCTGCCCCATTTCTACTTTTGGAGAATACAAAACGACCTGGTTTTCGGCGGATACCTCAAACCACAATAGTGGCGATTCCGTATCTCCAAGGTACGGGGCTTCTGCCGAATTGGCCATTTCAGCAAGAGACCGCCTCCAGACCGGCCGGGTCACATACCCCGTTCCCAGCAATACGCCAACACCAACTGCTGACCGGATAATAAACTTTCTCCTTGAAAACTTCTTTTTGGGTTTTGATTCACTCATAGCCAGTTGTTTTAGATGTTAGCATTTTTGATCTCCGCTGCCCGGTGGATGGCTTTGCGCATGCGGTAGTAGGTGCCACAACGGCAGATATTCACGATATTGTCGTCAATGTCCTGATCCGTAGGATTGGGTATTTTCTCTAAAAGGGCAGCCGTAGCCATCATAAAGCCGGGCTGGCAATAGCCACACTGGGGAACGACCTCTTCGATCCAGGCCTGCTGCACCGGGTGCAGGCTATCGCCGGCAGAAAGCCCTTCGATCGTCGTGATGTTTTTCCCTTCCGCAAATTTTGCGGAATACGAACAGGAGCGGACTGCTTCTCCGTCAACATGAATAGTGCAGGCGCCACAGGCTGCTTTACCGCAGCCGAACTTGGTGCCTTTCAAGTCCAGCACATCTCTGATGACCCACAGCAGAGGGGTGTTGCCGTCCGCCTCTATGCTGTGGGCGTTGCCGTTGATGTAGAATGATATTTTCATAGTTGTGATTTATAGGTTTAAGTAGTAACTATTCAGCTACCCGGCTGAAGATGCCTGGCTTTGCCTCAATCCTAAAAGATGGCCAGGCATTTTCAGCCTTTGCTCCCTTCCCGCGGGCGCCGAAGCTACCCTGCGGCTTCCGTCGGCCAGAGCCTTTGGCGGCGGACGAGGCGCCAGGGTTAGGGGCAAACAAAGGCTGAAAATGCCCCTTCGAAGCTTCCCTAAATAGTTACCTTAAGAACTGTCTTTCAGGGGATCAATGGAAAGGTTCTCCAACCTTACTCCTCCGGTATCGGCGCTCCGGCTTCTGCCCAGGCCTTTACGGCTTTTATGTATTCCTCTTTCGGAACCGGAGGTTTTTCCCGGGGCACGCCGTTGGCGTCCACGCCCGGTTCCCACGCCCATAGCACCAGCTCGTGCTCCGTCAGGTGATGGACGGTTTCCTCCAGCGTCCTGCCCCCATTTATTTCCGGGTCGAGGATGGACCGGGCAATTTCCACCCGGCTCAATCCTTCCCAGGCCATACGGATGGGCGCCAGGCTCCATTCCGGTGCTCCCGGTACTCCTGAAAAGTTGTTGTTCTCCTGCTGATGGCAGGTTTGGCACCGCAGGGCAGGCAGGCCGTGGTTGTTTTCCCCCCTTTGCACCCCAAAATTGTGGTAATGGCTGTCTTCGCCCTGCCGGGGACGGTCGCCCGACGGATGGCAGTTCACGCAACGTTTATGGGTCAATACCGCCATCATTTTGTCGAAGGCTTCCATTGCCTCCTTCGGGGTTTCTTCCTGAGGAGGGGTAGATGGCTCCTGCGGCTCTTTTGGTTCGGAATAGGCAAAAACCGAAAGCCATACTCATCGGACAGCAGCTAGAATGCCAGTAGAAAAGGTTGGTTTTTCTCATATCAATTGGGTTTGGTTCATTTATTTCACCTGGCTCATGATCACCCGGTCAAACATGCGGTCGCTCAGCCAACGGCGAAGGAAGAGCATAGGTTTGGCAAACTTGCCGGCCACGTAACGCGTCCTCGGGTTCGGGCTGGCAATGGCTTTGGAGATGAGTGCGGTAATGACGGAAGCTGGCGAGCTGCCTCCATTTTCGTAGGAATCACGGGTGGCCCGGGCCACTGCCTGCGCCATCTTTTCGTAGGGCCCTCCCGCAGAACGGTCCACCATGGGCTGAACCATAACGTCACCGAACTCGGTAGTAATAATGCCGGGCTGAATGACCACCACATCGATGTTGAAGGGCTCCAGTTCCAGGCGCAGGCAATCGCTCCAGCCTTCCAGAGCGTGTTTGGTGGCGTGGTACCAGGCGCCCAGGGGCGTATAGACCTTGCCTCCCATGGAAGAAATATTGATGATCTTGCCGCTCCCCTGGGCTCTCATGTGGGGAAGCACCTCCTGAGTGATCCGGGCCAGGCCGAAAATATTTACTTCGAACTGCCTTCTGGCGTCTTCTATCGGTACATCTTCGATTGCCCCATAGACGGCATAGCCGGCATTATTTATCAGGACGTCAATTCTATCCTGTTCCGCCACCACCTGTTTCACACCTGCCACTATCTGCCCCTCGTCCGTAAGGTCCATCTGCAGGGCGTGGCCGCCGGCCTCCACCAGATCCTGCATTTTCTCAGCCCGGCGGGCGGCGCCGTAAACGGTATGCCCTTCTTTGATCAGCTGCAGGGCGGCATCTTTGCCCATACCGGAAGAGGCCCCGGTGGCCAGAATTACTTTTTTAGAAGCCATGGTTGTTTTTAAAGTGATTACTTACTTATTAATAAATACAAAAAAAATTCAAACCTTGTATTTCCCCACGAGGAAGTCCCTGAACGGCTCTTGTGCCGCTTTGCCATCCCTAAGTATCTCGGTGGAGATGGCATCAATGATCTGATTGAGCAGGACGGCTTCCTTTTCCGGGTTTTCGTAACCCAGTTCGGCAAATGCCCAGGCCAGCTTATCGACCAGCGGTTTCATCTTATCGGGGTTGTTGTACTCCTCTTCCCATTTCAGTTTGAACTGCAGCTTCCAGTAGTCATACTCCGAAGGGCCTATGCTAAAAGGCAATTCGATCAGCTTTCGGATTACTTTTTTGGGGTCATCCTCGAAAACGACCGGGGCAAGCAGCTGGCCGATCCTGTACTCCGCATCCTTTATTATGGCTTCCAGCAGCCCCTTCTTATTCCCGAAATGCCGGAAGATCAGGCCTTCGGACACGCCGGCCTGCTTCGCAATCCTGTTGGTGGAAGTAGCGTTATACCCGTCTTTAGCGAAGAGCTCGAGGGCGGCGTGGAGGATGCTTTCTTTTTTGTCGGTCATTAATAAGTGAGTAATTACTTACAAAAGTAGCGATGATTTTTGAAAGGTGCAAGTTTTTTTCTAACCGGCTTCGGTTCGGACACAGAAAGGCGGGGTAATTGACTACAAATGGAACCATTTAGTCAAACGGAAGCAGGTCGGGTTCCAGGAATTTTCTTTTGGCCTTCTCAGAATTGAATATATCTATCGCATAGTGGCAGCCCATCAATTCCCTGAAGTTGTTTTTCAGCCTGGGAAATTCGGTGATGAGCTCCTCAAAGGTATCGGACTTCGATTTCAGGATAAAGTGATAAACGGCTTTTATTGCGGCTACGGTCAGAGTCGTATTGTACTTGTCCTCCGCTCCGAGATGCCGCACGTATTGCTGTAGTTGCAGCTGAATGTTCTCCAGCGCCTTTTCAATTCCATACCTGGTGATGTGGATCCATGCCAGCCTCAGATGGGCTTCGTGGCTGAATATCGAAGGGTCCAGCTCGCAATGTTCGAACTGCCTTTCGAATTCCGGATCCGTCAGGTTAAAATGCTTTTCCATATTCTTTTTCAGGTTATCCTTCCCTATAGAACAATTAACTTCAGCGTTGTTATGGAGACGCCATCATCCAGCCTGAAAAAATACATTCCTTTGGGCAGGGCCCAATGTATTGAATTGATTGTTCCTTCATTGATATACAATATTCTGAAAAAGTTTGTGCAAACAGCACTGAGGTAAAAGCCATGAAAGGAAAGAGTAGTAGTGATTTCATCTGTTTAAATTTCATTACGGCCAGAATTCTCCTCCTTTGACAAATCCTGTGGACAGCGCCCTGTGCAAAAAGCCCTGCTCCATCTTGTCACATGGCTTTCGCACGAGGCACTGTCTCCAGATCACAGGATTTGTCAAAACACCAAAATTCTAAGGTTTTCAGCTATGCAAATCCGTAGCTACCGCTTGACAAACTTTCGCACCAGTGATTGTTCGCCCAGGCCGATCGTCAGAAAATAAAGGCCAGGGGACAGCTGGCTGATGTCGAGGGTTACCGACGATTCCCGGCCCATTGCATCCAACCTTTCTGTAAAAACCAATTGACCTACCGGGTCAAATATTTGCAGGGCGGCCTTTTCTACAAACACCTCGGAGCGGATGAACAACCGCAGTTCATCCTTCACGGGGTTGGGCGCCAGTATAATAGCTGAAGGAATGTTCTCCTCTCTTTTAGTATCGACCGTGATGCACCCCCCGTAAGTCTCCATATTTTCATAATAATCAATACCAGCCCCCAGCGAGCCATTGATCAACTCCAGGTCGCCATCACCGCATATATCCAGAAAGCTCCCTCCGGGAGGGCTGAATGGAGCTGGGATGTTAGAAGCAACTCCTCCGCTGAAATCAGGTGACGCTGCGGTACCTTTATTTTCGAAATAAAAAACATCGTTTCCGGGAACGGTGCTCATATACATGTCGAAGTCGCTGTCGTTATCCAGGTCGGCAAAAGTGAACAAAATAACTTTTTCTGTAAGTGGAAAGTCAAACCCAAAAGGATTGGTTTCAACCGAATCGAACCGGGGGGCAGTCCCATTTTCCGATGGATCATTGTTTTCCATATAAAACAACTTCTCATCAGCCAGAGAATTGGGAAACCATCCTCCTAAAAACACATCGTAATCACCATCATTGTCAATATCTACAAAAGTTGGGTTGACAGCTTCGAGTATATCTCCATTGGGGATTGAAACCGGCAGGGTAATCCCGTAAGGGTTCACAACAGGGGCACTGGATAAATCTGGCACACCAACGGCATCCTCGGTGATGTCAATCATGTGAACCGGACTGTCGGCGTCAAAACTGCTCATGAATAGTTCTTGCAGTCCATCACCGTCAATATCCACAAACTGCCAGGGACGCCTGCTTCCGTAAGAAAGACCAAAAGGGTCTGCCTCCCGAAAAACAAAATGAGGCTTAATATTGTCATTGTCATTTTCATAATAGTGCACCTTTCCCGGCCCAGGCCCTGAGAGGGACACGAAGGCCTCAAGGATGTCGTCATGGTCGATATCTACCAGCTTGACATAGGTACTGGAGCCAGGAGGAGCATTTAAACCAAAGGGGTGCATTGGGAGGAATGAAAATATGGGTTCCTGCGCATCGAGCGTCATCGCTATTCCCAAAAACAGGAACAACAGGGAAGTAATGGGGTACAAATTCTTTTTCATTGGATAGGAGTTTTACGTGTAAAAAATAAAATGCTTCATTGATTTCGGGAGTTGGGTTCATCCGTAGGGGCCATACAGGTTGAAAGGGATATAAAATGGTAAGGTGAGTTTTTAAACGGGAAGGCGTTTAAACATCCGTCTCAAACCTTTACACCAGCGTCTCATTTCCGCATCTCGCTGGGTTTCACCCCAAATTCCTGCTGGAAAGAGCGGCTGAAATGCGGCAGGTGCTTGAAGCCCACTTCCACAGCTACTTGGGAGACGGAAAGATCGGTGGTCTCCAGCAATGCCCTGGCCCTGCGCATGCGGTAGGAGCGCAGCACCTGCCCAACCGGCTTGCCCGTGAGGTTCTTCACCTTGCGGTAGAGCTGGGCGCGGCTCAGGTGCATCGCTTCACTGAGTTGGGGAATGTCGAAATTTTCATCGGCGTAATTTTCTTCCAAAGCCCGGTTCAGCTTTTTCAGAAATTCATCGTGAAACTGAAGCTGTCCGTTCTGCATGAGCCGGAACCAGCCGTGGTTGGCAAACTGCTCTCGCAGGCGTTGGGCCTCCGCCTCGGCCAGGCGCCGGCGGAGTTGCAACCGGTAGTAGGTGTAGAGCAGCCCGGCGATCAGAAGGGCATACAGGCCATAAGCCCACCAGGCGGCCCACCAGGGCGGCAGGATGGTGATCCTCAGGGCAACGGGTTCGCTCCACAGGCCATCATGGTTGGCGGCCTTGAGCCGGAAGGTGTATTTGCCCGGCGCCAGGCCGGCGAAGTTGACGGAGCGCTGACTGCCGGGATCGATCCAGGCGGCGTCAATGCCTTCCATCTTATAGAGAAACTGGTTCTGAGCGGGCGCTGCATAATGAAAGGCGGTGAAACCGAGCGTGAAGTTGTTCTGGTTGTGTTTCAACACCAGGTGCTCCGTTGCCCAGATGGCATGGGAAAGGGGCGAGCCTTCGGCGCCGATCTCAACAGGCTGGTTCGACAACTGAAATTCTACAATGGCCGGGCGGGGCAGGATGGTATCGCTCCGCAGGCTGTCCGGGTGGAAGCGGATGAAACCGCCCTCCCACAACGGGAAAAAGAATTCTCCATTCTCCCGCTGACAGCTGCCGTAGGAAAATACTACACCGGGCAGGCCATCGGATTCGTCGAATACCTGAGCGGTTTCCGTTACCGGGTCAAAACGGATGACGCCTACATCACTGGACATCCACAGGTTGCCCTGAGTATCCTGGAAGGGGGTGATGGGGCGAATGGTTGGAAAGCCGTTTTGGGGAGAATAGCATTGGCTTTCGCCGGTATGGATATTAAACCGATACAGCCCGCGGCCGGAAGTCGTTGCCCACAGAATACTGTCACTTCCCCAGATGGAATAAACGGTTTCAACCCCTTTCAGGTAGTTGGTAAAATGGCCCGTCGCCAGATCGTACTTTTTCAGGCCGTTGACGCCGTTGAACCAAAGGTTCCCCTCCACGTCTTCCAGCATGACCGGCGTTATATTGTTCGAGCCAATGGAATGTGGGTTCCCGGGCTCGTGCAGGTATTGGACAACCTCTCCGGTGGACGGATTGTACCGTTTCAACCCTTTTCCCCAGGACGCCGACCAAAACCAGCCCTCCCGGTCCTCCATCCCAAAATTATCCAAACCACCCGAATTGGGAAGAACCGATGATGGAAGGAGTTCCTCAGCCTCCAGGTTAAAGCCTGTGACTCCATCCTTATTCCCCATCCAGAGCCGGCCTGAGCTGTCCTCAAAAAAGTTGCCTGCATAAAACGGAAAATGAGCCGTTTCCTGTAACTCATCATTTTTATCGAAAGCATACCGAAAGGTGCCGGCTGCCGTTCTCCTCCAGAGGTATCCATGGCTGTCCTCGTAAAGGGACTTAATTAAGTTTCTGTAAATGTTTTTCCCGCCGAAATCCGGGGGTGGGTAGAACCTGAATTTATCGGTGGACGGAGCATATTTCAGCACCCCCCGGCTCACCGTGCCGATCCACAAATTGCCGCCTGGGCTTTCGTAAAAAGAATAATGCAAGCTCCAGTCTTTCAGGTAAGGCTCCCTTTGCCGGATGTCCGCAAACACCTCCCGGTAAGGGTCAAAGCGCTTCAGGCCCAGGCCGGTTGCCACCCATAAAAGCCCATCTCCCCCGACAAACATTTGAGCCACAGAGTTCTTGGACAAGCCAGTCGGCGGAAACGGCTCAAAGTAAGAGTCAAACCGCCCACTGTCGGGGGCGAACCGCTGCAGGGCCACCACCTGGGTTTCGGCCGAACCGGCGAGCAACCAGAGGTTCCCTTTTCCGTCCCGGACAATCTGTTTGACCCATTTTCCGGCGATGGAAAGCGCATTTTTTGCCTCCCGGCCGTCAGCCGGTAAATAGTTGGAAAAAGTATTTTTTTCAGGATCGTACACCCACAGCCCCGCCTGCCGGGTACCGATCCAGATCTCGCCGGAAGCCATTTCACAAAGGCTTGACACAGCGGCATTGCAGCCGTGTGTGAGCCGCACCATCCGGCCATTTTCCCGGTCGAAAAAGTTGAACCCGTTTTCGGCGCCTATCCAAAGGCGGTGGCGGCTGTCATACAGCAGGGCATTGACGACGTTGCTGCTGAGGCTGGAGGAATCCCCCGGCGAATGCTGGTAGTGTTTCACTTCAAAGGCCTGCCCACCCTCCTGTTTTTCCCGAACCCGGAAAAGGCCCCGCTGGGAGCGCAGCCACAAATCCCCCGACGAATCCTGTAAAAAAACTTCGTTGTACCGGGAATTGCGGTATCGGATCAGCGAGTCGCCTCCCAGGTTATCGACGGTGTAAAACGTATCCAACCGGGGATCATAGGAAAGCAACATCTGGCCGGAAAGGATCCAGATCTTTCCCGAAGGAGACTCCAACAGGCCATTGACCCGCTTGCCCTTCAGGGGATGCCTCGTTTCCGGATCGTAGGGCCAGTGCCTGAAACGGTAGCCATCGTAGCGCACCAGTCCGTTGAACGTGCCGAACCAGATGAAACCTTGTTTATCCTGCAGGATCTCATAAACCATGTTGACATCCTGGCCCCTGCCGAGGGTGATATGCTGAAAAGGGATTTCCCGGGACTGGGCAAAGAAGATCAGAGGCCATACTGTGAGCAGGATCAATAGAGCCTGTTGGGCAAATGTGGTGTATGATACACTCCGGAACACGAGAATAGTTCTGTTAATGGGCAAAAATTACTCAAAAGCAGAGAAAAGAAAGGTGATTTTAATCACCGGATACCGGGACTGTGAAAAGCTTTCTGAAACATCTTCCCCCCCGTAAGGCATCTGAAATTGTTTTTGCAATTTGGTATCTTTACGAGCTATGGATGAACATCTCGACATTGAAAGCCTCGCTCCCTATCAGGATAAAGACGTCCGGCCGGTGCTCAATGAACTCAAAAAGCATCAGCCGTTCCTGGATATGCTGCGCTTTGTAGATGCGGAAGCACCGCAGGAGGAGCTTTTGCAGCTCGTTGATAGTATCAGCACCATCCGCGAATTCCAGAGCAGGGCAGTTAAACCCTGGCTGCAGCATTTCTTCCGGCAGACGATCGACGAGCTCACCTGCTCAGGCCTTGAAAGCCTGGAGCCCGGACAAACGCACCTCTACATTTCCAACCACCGTGACATCATCCTCGACTCCGCCATTCTGAATGTATTCTTAAACGATCACGGCCTGCCCACCGCCGAGATCGCTATTGGCGACAACCTCCTGAAATCCGGCATGGTCCGGGCCATTACCCGCCTCAATAAGATCTTTACCGTCGTGCGCAATGCGCCGCCGCGGGAAATG
>JACJYA010000020.1 GCA_020636315.1 Lewinellaceae bacterium | reverse complement strand
TTGCCCGCCTCCTCTTTGCGAAGGCGAACCAGCTGATTTCTGATCAGCGAGTGCAAATGTATGATCATTTTTAAAATGATGCAACCCCAGGTCGGAAAAAAATAAAAAAAGTTTTGCAGGCCTTAGGGAACACCGCGCTTATTGCTAATTTTGTACTTCCCTTTACGGAAAAGGAGGCTTTTCCCGCGAAGGGTAACCAACGGCTGTAAAAGGCAGTAACAACCCCGGGAACCGATTATGTGGCAGCCTCTGTGTAGGCGGGTCCGGATTCCGATTCGCGAAAAACGAATTTTACCCGGCTCGAAGAGACGGGAACGAACCCCGAATAGCGATTCCCGATTCCCGAATCGCAAACAAGCTACCACTGAACCTTACTAGTGAAAATCCCGTCCTTTCCAAAGCAATGCTGAAGAAAGTGGGGCTAAAACCTTAAAGGTTATGGTTTTCCTGGATTTTGAACAACCTCTCGAAAGTTTATACGAACAACTGGAAAAGATCCAGCAGGTTGGTGAAGAAGGTGACGTCGATGTTTCTGAGATGATCCGTGAATTGGAAGTCAAGATCAGAAACAAGCGCAAAGAGATCTACGGCAACCTCACCGGCTGGCAGAAAGTCCAGTTGTCTCGCCATCCCGAACGCCCTTATACCCTTTATTACATCAACCAGATGTGCCGCAAGTTTACCGAACTACACGGTGACCGCTATTATAGCGACGACAAGGCCATCGTCGGCGGCCTGGGTTCCCTCGATGGGCAGACCGTCGTCATCATGGGGCACCAGAAGGGCGTTAATACCAAGATGCGGCAGTACCGCAATTTTGGCATGGCCAACCCCGAAGGGTACCGCAAGGCCCTGCGCCTGATGAAGCTGGCCGAGCGTTTTGGCTATCCGGTGGTCACGCTGATCGACACTCCGGGGGCCTTTCCGGGGCTGGAAGCGGAAGAACGCGGCCAGGCGGAAGCAATCGCCCGAAACCTCTTTGAGATGGCCCAACTGCGGGTGCCTATCGTGTGTGCTGTGATCGGGGAAGGAGCTTCCGGCGGAGCCATCGGCATCGGCCTGGGAGACCGGGTATATATGCTGGAGAATACCTGGTACTCGGTGATCTCTCCCGAATCCTGTTCCTCTATCCTTTGGCGTAGCTGGGACTACAAGGAACAAGCTGCCGAAGCTCTGAAGCTTACTGCTGACCACATGTTCGACTTCGGGCTGATCGACGGTATCATCAAGGAGCCTCTCGGCGGCGCTCACGCCGCCCCCGAAGAGATGGCCAAGCTGCTCAAACGCCAGATCAAAAAGGCCATCGCCGAAGTACAGGAAATGACCACTGATGAAATGATCGAAGCCCGTATCAATAAGTACGCCAATATGGGCGTTTATGATGTAGAAGCCGTTGAAGAAAACGAAGGTTAGGAAAGAGCTGTTCGTTGCCGGTTGAACGGCTTTTCAAAGAACTGATCCCACAAAAAAACGGCCAGTACTCACCCCCGGAAGATAGCGCAATCAACAGCAACGGGCAACAAACAACTATTTAAAGACGACCACCAAAAACAAAACTATGAGTTTCTTAAAGGATATACGCATGTGGGCCTATCACCGGAGCCTGAAACAACAATTGCGCGGACGACGGGAGCCCAATGGAAGAAATGAAATCAACCTCAGCAATGCCAAAACGATCGGTATCCTCTTCGATGCTACTGAACTGGATGCCCGGGATGTGATCCTGGAGTATGCAGATGCGTTGCGCAAAAAGAACAAGCGCGTAAAACTGCTGGGTTATTTTGATAACCCTACTGACAGTGAAAATTATCCGTTCGATTACTACAACCGCAAACAGGTGGATTGGGCTTTCCGCCCCAAAGGTGAACAGGTCACCAGTTTCCTTAAACAGGGCCTCGACCTGTTGATGAACATCAACTCAAAATCTTTGATCCATACCGAATACATTGCCGCCCTATCCAATGCCAAATTGCGGGTGGGCCCCTGCACGGAGCATACTTACTGCTACGACCTGATGATCGAACTCAGCTCTCATTCGGGCCTCAGGCAATTCATCGAGCAGGCCGAAGCCCTGCTCGGCAAAACCAATATTCAACATGAGGCAGCCCCCGTTTAGCGGCACCGGCGTTGCTCTGGTGACTCCTTTTAAAGAGAATAAAGCCATCGACTATCTCGCTCTGGAAAAACTGATCGAGCATGTGATCGGAGGGGGAGTGGATTTTATCGTTTCCCTCGGCACAACCGGCGAGGCCATTACGCTGAGCTCGAAGGAATGCCGGGAAATCCTGGATTTTACCATAAAAAAGGTCAACGGTAGGTTGCCGGTTGTGGCCGGCCTGTTCGGCAGCAATTATACGGAGAAACTGGCCAATACCCTGCGTGAATACAACTTCGACGGTATCGACGCCATTATGTCCAGCAGCCCGGCCTACAGCAAACCTTCACAGGAAGGCATCTACCAACATTACATGGCTATCCAAGAGGCCTCTCCCGTGCCCATCATCATCTACAATGTGCCCGGCCGTACCAGTTCTAATGTCACTGCTGCTACTACCCTCCGCCTGGCCCAAGCCAGTGAGAAGTTCATCGCTGTAAAAGAGGCCTCGGGCGACCTGGCACAGGCGATGAAGATCCTCAAAGATAAACCTGAACACTTTCAGGTATGGTCCGGCGATGACCCCCTGTCCCTGGCCATGATCGCTTGTGGCGCTACAGGGGTGGTTTCCGTTATCGCCAATGCTTTCCCGGAGCAGTTCTCCGGCATGGTGAAAGCAGCAATGGACGGCGACCTTGAAACGGCCCGCCAACTCAATAGCCTGCTCCTCGATATTCACCCCTGGCTGTATGTCGATGGCAATCCTTCCGGCATTAAAGCCGCTATGGAGATCCTGGGGCTGTGCCGCCAGGACGTGCGCATCCCTCTGACACCGGTGACGGAAGCGACTTATCAAAAGTTGAAAAAGGAATTGGAAAAAACAGGGAGCCTGACGGGTTAGATCCCTTTTATCCGCTCCCACAGCTGGCTGAACATCGCTTCTGTATCTCTGTCTCTCTCCCAGCTCTCACGGGCAGTGAATTCGCCGTCTTTCTCCTCCAGCAGGAAGTGGAAGACGAAGTCCTCCGGCCGGTCGAAGGATTGTCCTATAGAGCCAAACCTCAGGTCATTGAACTGCAACTGCCCATCCGGCCGCCTAAGGATACTGTAGTAATCATTTGAAAACCAGCGCAGGATACGGATGGAACGATCTTCCTCATGCCCCCTGATCAGGTAGTGGTTCTTAGGGATAGCCGTGAAGTTGAGCACTTCGGGTTTGCTGTCCAGAATGGAGTACATACCCTGATAATAGGCCGTATCGCCTTCCGCCACTCCCTGCCAGAGGACATTATTAAAGATCGTCGGGCTGGTCATGAACCGCTCATAGGTGATACCGTCGCGCTGAAGCGATCTTTCAAATACCTGGTTGACCTGCATCTTGTTGTAAAAAGTGAACAGCATATAAGCGGAGCTGATACCGATGCCGATGTAGTTGAACACCGGCCGGAGGCGGTTTCGGCGGTTAAGCGTGAGCGCAATGATCACAAACAGCAGAAAGGGAAGCGTATAGATGGGGTCAACCACCGAAATGTTGTTGAAGGCCACCCGGTAATCCCAGAAGGGCTGGAACAATTGCGTCCCGTAGGTAGTACAGGCATCCAGCAGGGGATGCGTGAAAACGGACCAGAAGAAAAGCAGGCTCCAGTCGCGCTGCGAGGCATCGGGCCTGGCTTTTCGCTTTCGGAAATATCGCCTTACCCATACCACTGCCGGAAAAAAGAGTATGGCAATGCTGACCGCCAGCGCGATCTGCCCCACCTCTAGTGGCGGTATGGGCATGAATATGGCGCCCACTCCAATGAGTAAAAGAAGCGCCAGCCATATTTTCAGAAAGTCGCGCCAGAAGGTTTCCCGTTCGTCATACAACCGGTACACCAGCCACCCCAGCAACAGGGGGGCTATAAAAGCAAAGGCGAAGGAGTGCGTGATGGCCCGGTGAAAGGCCAGGGCGCTTATGTCGTCCGTCACCATATTGGAGAAAACGTCAAGGTCCGGGATGGTGCCGCCGATGGCGCCCCAGAGCATTGCCCGGTTGCCAACCTTGCGGCCCAGTACGGCCTCGCCCACGGCGGCGCCCAGGGTGATCTGTGTGAGTGAATCCATCTGTTCAGTGCTATCCGGTTGTTATCGGCAAATATAGGTAGAACAGATGAGCAGGGAAGTGGTTGCAGGAAATAAGTGAGGAAATAGGGCTTTAGCCCAAATTATTCACGGACTCATAGAGAACCATGAATAATTTGGGCTAACTCGACGGAACACCCCCGGTGGAAGCCACACCTGAAGCTCCTGTTGCTTGTCAGGGCTATTTTGCCCCTGATCCGCATGGGGCATTATTCAGAACCGGAACCCCAAAGTGAAAGCGAATTTGTTGAAGCTGCCTTCGTTGATCACCATTTGTTCCGGGGAGTCTGTAGCCTGATAGGGGATGAATAGATCTTCGTTTTGCCTCAGTTGATAGGCGAAGTCGAGGAAGAAGGTTTTTTCCCGGATGCCGAACCCTGCGCTGTAGGTTTTATTAGTCGTATTGTCATTTGAAAAAGGTGATTGCTGCAGTCCCAGGCCGGCGCGGAAGCGGAAGATCTCATAGGCAATCTCGCCACCGAGGCGGATGTTCAGGGCAGGCTCGAATTCGTTGGCGATGCTGTTGTTGACATTGCGTTCGGCATCGATAAAGCCATCGTAGCGGAACTCGTTGTTGCTGTAGTTCACATACTCCACCTCTGCACTGAGGAAACCATGCTTTTTGATGATGAACCCTCCGCTGCCGATCACGCGCCAGGGGGTGCGCAGGCGGTAATCGAACAGCCCATCCGGCGATTCTGCAAAGCCGTTAACCACTTCTCCATCCGGATAGGTGAAATTGTAGGCCATGCTGGTGCGAAAGGCGTCTTCCAGTTTAAACGCAGTCGGGGTATGTACTGCCAATCCCAGGCGCATCGCCTGATGCACCCGGTAGATCATGCCTATCTTAAGGTTGATGCCCACGCCGGTCGTATTCAGCTCTTCGGTGTATTCCAGGTCATCGAATAAAGGGACGTCTCCGTCTTCCCCTGCTCCCTGGTCCTCTTCCCGATAAGTTTTGTCTTCTTCATAACGCAGGAAAGGCACACCGATGGTGGCGCCCAGCAGAAGGCGCTCCTTGTAGCTGCCGGCAAAAGAAAAAACCAGCTCATTGATGGATCCGCGGCTGGTGAATTCCTGCCGCCGGAAAAGGGGGGCATCGGGAGCCAGTTCCATATCCGATTCGTAAATGCCGTCCTGGGGTTCCAGGTCGTACAGGGCCTGGGCGTCTATAGATACGCCGGATTCGAAATCGCTGATCCCGTCGGGGCCGTTGGCCTGTTCCTGATGCGCCAGGATTATGGAACCCTCGGAAGTGCCTTCATAGACAAAACTTTGCTGGAAGTTGGCCAGGCGGTTAATGCCGACTCCGAAGTTAAAAGTGGACCAGTCAGGGGACGTAGGGCGGCTGGCGACCACAACTCCCAAGGCGTTGAAGTTGAAATTATTGCGGGTGTCTTCAGTGGCGAAACCGTCCGGGTCGTTCGTTAACGTACTGGTGGTGCGGGCATTGAAAAAGGTAGGGGACAGAACGAATTCTCCTTTGCGGTACCATCCCAGGCCTGCAGGGTTGGTGCTCAGTACGGAAAAGTCGGCCCCCAGTGCACCCAGTGCGCCTCCGACGCCAATGGATCGAGCCGTTCCTCCTACCTGGAAGTTAGAATATCTAAGGGCGTCATAGCTGTTCTGGGCGGAGAGGCCGAAGGAAAGAAATAAGAAAACCACGAGAAGGGAGAGCATTCGATTAGCCATTGGTCACTTTTTATTTTTTCTGTTTAACAATTTCAGGGTTAGGCAATAAAAAAGTGGGTGGACACGCGTAAATGCACCCACCCACTTTCCACAATTATGTTGTCACAAACGGTATTCTATCTCTTTACTTACGCTTAATTGCCACCTCGGCGGCTGGAACTGGACCGGCTGTTGCTGCCACTGCTCCTGCTGCTGGAACTGGACCGGCTGCTGCTGCTGCTGCTGCTGCTCGGGCTGTAGCTCCGGGAGGAGGAGCCGCTGCTGCGGTTGTAGCTGCCGGAAGAGCGGCTGCTGTTGCTTCGGCTGCTCGGGCTGTAACTGCCGGAGGAACGGTTACTCCGGCTGCTCGGGCTGTAGCTCCGGGAAGAGCGGCTGCTGCTGTTGCTGCGGTCGTACGTCCGTGGCGTGGATTGCCGCGTATTGGTGTTGCGGTCGTATGTCCGTGGTGTGGATTGCCGCGTATTGGTGTTGCGGTCGTATGTCCGTGGTGTGGATTGCCGCGTATTGGTGTTGCGGTCGTATGTCCGTGGTGTGGATTGCCGCGTATTGGTGTTGCGGTCGTACGTCCGTGGCGTGGATTGCCGCGTATTGGTGTTGCGGTCGTACGTCCGCGGCGTTGACTGCCGCGTGTTCGTGCTGCTGCCGGAGTTGGTGCGGGTTTGGCTGCTTGCGCCATAACGCGTTGTGGCTGTAGTGGACTGGCGAATGTTGTTGCGGTCGTACGTCCGGGCGCGGGTGGCGGCATCGGCGGCCTTACCGGTTGTCCCGGTGCTTACCGTGCTGGTTCCTTCCCTTCCATTGCGGGAGACTACCGGGCTGGTGGTGACATCCTTGGGCGATTCGATTTCGCGCCGGTTGGGCGTATAATCATGCCGGGAGTTGCCGGAGGTGCGTGCAGCACCGCCCGTTCTCGGGCCATAATAAGTATTGTTGACGTTGCTTACCGTATTGTAAGCATAACCATTGCCCCAGGATGGCGGGCAGTAATAGTTGGAATATCCACCGTAGAAACCACCGCCGTAGAAACCGCTGTTATAAAAGCCGCTACCGTAGAAACCGCCGCCGTAAAAGTTATTAAAGGAAACAAAAAGGCCGCTGCGCGGGCCCCACGGGTTCCATGGGTTCCAGGCATAGCTTGGGCCAAATCCGTACCATGGGTCCCAACGGTTCCAGTAGCTGTAACGGTTCCATCTGTTCCATCTGTTGTAGGAATAGAAATTGTCATAAATGAGTACTGTAGTTCCGGGAACGAAGAACGGGTCGTAGTAATATCTATCTACATAGACAGGGTCGAAATAACCGAAACCGTAATAAGGGCGGTGAAAACGGCGAATACGGGAAGTGTAGTAGAAATCGTAATCGTCGTCGTAGTGGTCATAGCTGTCTCCATCGTAGTAGCTGTCATCACCTGCGTAGGCATAATCGTCGCTATAGTCGTTTGTGTTGGAGCTGCTACTGTAATCATAGTACCCTCCGTCCGTGTCCGGGTCGTAGTAGAGGTCATCGTACTGCGCTTGTGCGATGCCTCCCCACGCGAGAAGGGCAAATAACGCGGAGAAGAATACCGTTGTTCTATAGCTTTTCATATAACTGATTTTTAATGTAATTACCGTGACTCTCTGTACTTCTAACAACAAGCAATTTATTACTTTTGTGCCGATTTTTTAGTTAAGGCCCCCTTAAATCGGCGCTTACACCTTGTTAAAGTCATTTGCGGGGAACTTTTAACCACTGTTAAGATGTAGGAATTCATCTATAGTAACATACTCCAGCCGCATAAATGTGGTTAAAGAAATGTTAAGGAGGGTTTACAAGTAGTTGATTCTCAATATACGAAATTTTTTCAAAAAAAATATCGGATCATTCATGGCGAAGGAAATAACGAACAGGGCAGAGAATTACTCCCAGTGGTACCAGGACATTGTCAAAAAGGCTGACCTGGCCGACAATTCGGCCGTGCGTGGCTGCATGGTCATCAAGCCGAACGGCTACGCGATATGGGAAAACATGCGCGATCAACTTGACCGCATGTTTAAGGAAACCGGCCATGTCAACGCTTATTTCCCTCTTTTCATACCGAAAAGCTTCCTGAGTAAAGAGGCTCAGCATGTGGAGGGCTTCGCCAAAGAGTGTGCCGTGGTCACCCACCACCGGCTGATGAATGACCCCAACGGCGGCGGCGTCATCGTCGATCCGGAAGCTAAACTGCAGGAAGAACTCATCGTCCGGCCTACTTCCGAGACGATCATCTGGGATGCTTACCGCAACTGGATACAATCCTACCGGGACCTTCCGCTGCTCATCAACCAGTGGGCCAATGTGGTGCGCTGGGAAATGCGGGTGCGCATGTTCCTTCGCACTGCCGAATTCCTCTGGCAGGAGGGCCATACAGCTCACGCCACAAAGCAGGAGGCCATGGAGGAGACCCTTCGCATCCTCGACATCTACGCCAGGTTCGCCGAAGAATATATGGCCGTACCTGTCATTAAGGGTATCAAAACGGAGAATGAACGCTTCGCCGGGGCCGATGAGACTTTCTGTATTGAAGCCCTCATGCAGGATGGCAAGGCCCTGCAGGCGGGGACCTCCCACTTCCTGGGGCAGAATTTCGCCAGGGCCTTCGATGTGAAATTTGTCAATGACAAGAACGAGGAGGAGTACGTCTGGGCTACCTCCTGGGGCGTCTCCACCCGCCTGGTGGGCGGCCTGATCATGGCCCATTCCGACGACAGCGGCCTGGTGCTGCCGCCAAAACTGGCGCCCACGCAGGTAGCCATAGTGCCCATCCCGAAGCCGGCGCCTGAGATTGGCGAGGTAGCGGAAAAGATCATGAAAGCGCTGCGCGATAAAGGCATTTCGGTAAAATATGATAAGGACGACCAGAAGCGGCCGGGCTTCAAGTTCGCCGAGCACGAGATGCGTGGTGTCCCGGTCCGGTTGGGTATCGGCAAACGCGACCTGGAAAAAGGCCAGGTGGAAGTAGCTCGCCGCGATACCAAGGAAAAGAGCTTCGTGCCCCTGGAAGGAATAGCCGAATACGTCGGTCAGTTGCTCGACGATATCCAGCAAAACCTCTTCAACCGGGCGAAAAAATTCCGGGAAGAGAACACTACCAAAATCGACAGCTTTGACGACTTCAAAGCCATCGTGGAGACGCCCAAAGAGGGAATGCCTGAGTCCTGGGGGGGCGGCTTCCTCTCTGCCCACTGGGACGGCACCACCGAAACGGAGCTCAAGATCAAGGAACTGACCAAAGCTACCATCCGCTGCATCCCTCTGGATGGAGAGGAGGAGGAGGGGCAGTGCATACTAACGGGCAAGCCCTCTAAGCGCCGCGTCCTCTTCGCCAAGGCATATTGATTTTCGGACGGGCCACTTTAAAGTGGCCCGTTATCCACAACAATTTCTACCTGTTATCAGTATAATAAGATTGAAGAGGGGGAGGCCGGTAGCGCTGCTCCTCAATTGGCAAAAGCAAGGCCATTCTTTCCTCCCCTCCTTCGATCAAAGCCGCCCCCTATTGCTTTCACATACTTTCTTCCGCCTCTTTTCGTTAACACTTGGTAGAAAAACAAATGGCAGGAAGGGCTATGAATTATCAGCCGTCAGTATAAATTCGTAATTTGCCCTTTCAAGCTTGGACAGAATGCACAGGAATTACAGGACAGTCGTATCTTCCTGGGTGCAGTCCGTTAAAAAAAGGCCATAGCGATCTGTGAAGAACCTTATTCCACACTTTATTCAGGAGCAATATTTAAGTGGGAACACCCATGGCAGGTTTGAGGCATATACCCTCTTTGTGGATCTGTCGGGCTTTACGCCATTGACGGAGGCCCTGATGCGGCAGGGAACGCGGGGCGCCGAGGAGTTGTCGAACGTCCTCAATGAGATATTCGAGCCGTTGGTGCGTATGGCCTATGCCAAGGGAGGCTTTATTCCCTATTTTGCCGGCGACGCCTTCACGGCCATTTTTCCCACCGAGGGACAACCCATGGGGCCCATCGACGTCATACAGGGCGCTATGCTTGCCCGCAACCTGTTCAGCAAGAGGCAGTTCCGCTTTGGTAACTTTACCATCGGCATCAAGTTCGGCCTGTCTCACGGTACAGTAGAGTGGGGGATTGTCGGGGGCGTAGCCAAAGCCTATTACTTTAGGGGAGCTCCGATCGACGGCTGCGCCGCCTGCCAGATGAAAGCCCGGGACAAGGATATTGTAATTGACGATGCCCTGCGCCAGCATCTGGCCAAAGGCCAGTTTGGCCTGATAGACCTGGAACCTGGCTTTTACATGATCAAGGGGGGCATCCCTTCCGAGGAGGCCAGCATCGTTCCGGCCAAACTGCCACCTATCGAAAGAGGGGTGGCCATGCAGTTCCTGCCGGATGCCGTGGCTCGTTATAACCAGGAAGGGGAGTTTCGAACCGTTATTTCTGTGTTCATTTCCTTTGAGGGAGTCGAAACCCATGCCCTGCTCAACGACTTCGCTTCCATCGTGCTACAGCAGATCAATAACTTTTCCGGCTATTTTAAGGAGATCGACTATGGCGACAAAGGCGGCGTGTTGGTCGGCTTTTTCGGCGCTCCGGTTTCCTTTGAGAACAACAGTGACCGGGCACTGGAATTCATTTCCTCCATAAGGGAAGAGCTTCGGGGCCTGCAGTCAAAAAGCAGCCTGCGATACCGCGTTGGGGTGACTATCGGTACTGCCTATACGGGTATAGTGGGCGGTGTAGAACGCTGCCAGTACGCCGCCGTGGGCAACCGGGTCAACCTGGCGGCCCGCCTGATGACCTATGCCGCCTGGGACGAAGTGCTGGTCGATGAAGAGATCCAGAAAAACCATCATTTCCATTTCCTGAACCGGGGCGATATCGAATACAAAGGCATCAAAGGGCTGGTGCCTACCTTCCGCCTGGTTGGCCGCAATTACGAAGCCCATACTTCCTATGCCGGCGATATGGTGGGCCGGGAGGAGGAGCTGAAACAACTGCTCGATTTTTCCCGCCCTCTTTTTGAGGGAGAATCTGCCGGGATCGCCTATATCTTCGGGGAGGCAGGCATAGGGAAGAGCCGCCTGGTCCACGAGCTGAAAAATGTGCTCTACGGCCAGCACCTGGTGCATTGGCATACCTGCCAGTCTGACCAGATCCTGAAAAAGCCGTTCAACCCCTTTATCTATTTTCTCAAAAATTATTTCGAACAATATCCGGAGAGCACTTCTCTGGCCAACATACAGAACTTCGAAGGCCGTTTTAAGCAACTGCAGGAAGAACTCGCCAGCGCCGTACGCCCGGAAGCCGAGCCCATACGCCGGGAACTGGTACGGACCCGCACTGTGCTGGCCGCTCTCATCGGCCTGAACTTCCAGAACTCCATCTGGGACCAGCTCGACGCCAAGGGGCGTTATCAGAATACCCTCTCCGCCATTATCAACCTGCTGATCGCCGAGTCGCTGATCCATCCGGTGGTCATCGAACTGGAAGACGGGCACTGGCTAGATGACAATTCGAGGGAATTGCTACAGGAGTTCGTCCGCCACATCGGGCGCTTTCCCATTATGCTGGTCATCACTTCCCGCTATAAAGATGAAGGCACCCGGCCGGAAATCATATCTGAAGCCCTCTTGCGGGAACAGGAAAAGCCCGTTCTGGAGATCGACCTGAACAACCTGCAGCCGGAGTCAGTGCGGGCTTTTGCCGAACTGAGGTTGGGAGGGGCTATTCACGACGAATTTTTTGAACTGCTGCTGCGAACCTCCAACAGCAATCCTTTCTACCTCGAACAGATCCTTGAATACTTTTCGGAGAGCAGCCTGCTGGATGAGGAAGACGGGAAGTGGACGATCCGGGACAAGAACGTCAAGTTGTCCAGTTCCATCAACGCCATTCTCACCGCGCGTATTGACCGCCTTTCGACGCTGGTCAAGGAGACGGTTAAGGCTGCTGCGGTCATCGGCCGGGAGTTCGAAGTGCCCATCCTTTCGGAAGTGATGAAAACGCAGGACGAGTTTCTCCGTCGCAATGGCAATTCAGCCGCTCTGCTCAAGGAGCAGATCAGGCGGGCGGAGAAAGGCCAGATCTGGCATGCAATGAACGAGCTGCGGTATATTTTTCGGCACAGCCTGCTGCGCGAGGCTGTTTACAGCATGCAGCTCCGGGCGCGCCTGCAACAACTGCACCGCCATATCGGTGAGGCCATCGAACGCCTCTATACCGACAACCTGGATGAGCGCTACGTCGATCTGGCCTTCCACTACGAACAGGCCGGCGTTTTTGATAAGACCTGTGAATACCTGCGCAAGGCCGCTGATTATGCCAGAAGCAATTATCAGAACCAGCAGGCGCTGGATTATTATGAAAAATTGCTCAAAAAACTGAGCCGCCAGAAGGATGTGGCCGACCAGATTCAGACCCACCTCAAGAAGGGGAAAGTGCTGGAACTGATCGGCAAATGGGATGAATGTGAAAAGGCCTACGAACGGGCTCTGAAGCTGGCCAAACAATCCAGGGATGTGTTGCTTCTCGGGCAGGCCAACAATAGCATGGGGCGCCTGCTGATGCTCAAGGGAGACTACCCCCGGGCCATGTCCATCCTGCAAATCGCAGTTGGCCTGTTCGAATCCATTGATGATAAAGCCGGTATCGCCAAAGCTTATGGCAATATGGGCAACCTCTATTTCCGTCAGGGCAGTTATGATGAGGCCAAAGGCTTCTTCGAACAAAGCCTCGAGATCGGGCACAGCAGCATCGAACCAACGTCCAATGCACAGGTGGCGGCCAATTTGGGCCTTACTTATATGAACCAGGGCAACTATGACGAGGGCATTCGCTGCCAGCAAAGCCAGCTCGACATTTGTGAGCAACACAACGACAAACAGGGGATGGCTACCCTTTATACCAACATGGGCATAGTTTTCTTCGAAAAAGGAGACTATGACGCCGCCCTGGAGGCCTACCAGAAAGGACTGGCGCTCTCTGAGGAACTGGGCAACAAACTGCTGACTTCTATCGCCATCGGTTGCATCGGCAGCGTCTATGAACGCAAGGGCGACTACAAACGGGCTATGGAGAATTTTCAGCGCGACCTGGCGATCTGTGAGGAGCTGGGCGACAAACAGGGCATTGCCATTGCTCTCGGCCTGATCGGCGAACTCCTCAGCGTAGAAGGCGACTTCCATGGCGCTATTGAGTATCTCCAGAAAAACCTCATGCTTTGTGAAGAACTGGGCTACCAGAAAGGCATTGCCAAAGCGGTGAATACTTTGGGAGACGTATTCTACTACACCAAACAATACGACCGCTCCCTGCATTTCTACGACCGCGCCATCGATGTAACCCGTAAGATCAACAACCGACTGGTGCTGGGGGCTAGCCTGGTGGAAAAGGGGGTTGTCCTGATCGAGTTGGATAGGATAGATGGCCTGGAACCCATCATCGAGGAATCCCTTCAGGTCGCCGGAGAACTCGGCAACCCGGACCTCCTTTTCGATGCGAAAATTCTCGCCGCCAGATACGAACACGAGAAAGGCAATTCGGAGCAGGCTGTTCAAATGCTCCACGCCCTCAACGCCGAAGAGCTTTCTCCGGCCCAGCACGCTGCCGTTAACTACGAGCTTTTCCTGCTCCTTCCCGAAGATGCCCGCTACCGGCAGCGCGCCCTGGAACTCTATGAGGGCCTTTACCGGGAAACGCCCCGGTACAGTTATAAGATCCGCCTTCAGCAGTTGAAAGAGGGGTAAGGTAGTCGTTGATTGGTTGATAGAGTAGATTGGTTCCTGGGTTACTGGTTACTCTGGAAACCAGCGGGTTAGCGTAACGCGGGCACACTTATTTGAACTATCCCGCCCAGGACAAGCTCCCATATCGCCCCCAATATAACAATTCACACCAATAACACCCCGCCTGTCAGCTGCCAGGAAATCAACCCCCTCCCTAATCCGCCGGCTTCTTCGGCGCCGGAGCGCTGGCGTGAAAGTCCCGGTGGATGCGTTCAGCGTACTGATCCAGCAATTCCAGGACCCGTTCCCGCCGTTCGGAGCAGACGATCAGGCCTATGTGGTAATCTTTCTGCAGGCGCCAGACGACCTCCGGGTCGGAGAAGCCGGAGTTATCCGGGTGCTGAAACCGGGAAAGAGAAACGATGATACCGGTGTAGAGCCGTTCCGGGGCAGGCGCCTGATAAACTTCCCCGCAGGCCATGGCGTTTTCCAGCCGCGCCCATTCCATCCATAAGTTGATGCCGGAAGAGAATTCCACCATTTCTGCCAGATGGGCGCCTCCTACGCGGGAGGAAGTTTCCAGAAAATAGAATTTGCCATCTTCTTTGGATTGGATGAATTCCGTATGAGAAGCGCTGAACTGCATGCCGAAGGCCTTCATCACCTGGGCGTTGAGCTGCTGCAGGGCCTTGTCCTCCTCACTCCCGAACTCGATGATGTGGGAGCGGAAGATCCCCCCTCCGTGTGCGACTTCAAATGGCGTGCTGAGATACCGGGAAGTACGGCAGAACTGAGACTTGCCTCCGGCCGTTATGGCATCGACGTGATAAACGTCTCCCGGCTTGAACTGCTCCACCAAAAAGTGGTGCCTTTCATCTCCCAACTCGTTGATTACCTGCCACAACTCCTCGCTGCTATGCACTTTGCGGATACCGGTAGCCGATGCTTCAGAACGAGGTTTTACGACCCAGGGCGGAGGAACCTGAAGGGTAAAATAGTTGATTTCGTTATCGTGAAAAAGAGGGCTGAAAGGCGGCACGTTGATGCCCGCTTCGGAAGCCCGGATGCGCATGGCCAGTTTATCCCGAAAATACCGGGCAGTTGTCTGGCCCATTCCCGGGATACGGAACTCTTCGCGCAGGAAAGCTGCCTTTTCGACGTCAAAGTCATCGAGGGCAACAATGCGGTCCACCTTTTTATTGCGCATCAGCCAGGCGAGCCCCCGGGCAATGTTGCTGAGGTTCTCGGGCGTATTTTCCTCCGAGTCTATGTAGAAGAATTCATCGACCGATTCCCGGGGCCAGGGTTGGTGCTCCAGGGATTTCCGGGTGAGCAGAAAAACAGTGTTTCCGGCAGCCTTACAGGCGCGCAGGAAATCCTGCCCTTTGAAATAGCAGGAGATGCAGAGAAAAGTAAGTGGGCGCATAGGGCGGTTTAAGTAAAAAAGTAAAATGTAATTTACCCGAGATGGGTAATATAATCCAGTAAAAGCCTTACGCCAAATGCCGTTGCGCTTTTCTGGGAAGAAAACTCCGAATCATTGAAGGCCACCCCGGCAATGTCCAGGTGGGCCCACGCCGGATGCTCTTCTATGAAGGCCTCCAGGAACTTAGCGGCGCCAATGGCCCCGGCTATGGGGCGGCCGCTGAAATTGCGCAGGTCGGCCACATCCGATTTGACGTCGTCCTTATAAGCGTCCCATAAAGGGAGGCGCCATACGCGCTCGCCGGTGCGCTCGCTGGCAGCGTAGAGCTGAGCGGCCAGCTCATCGTTATTGGAGAACAGGCCGGCGGCGTGGTAGCCGAAAGTGCGCACGGTGCTTCCCGTCAGAGTGGCCAGGTTGATCATCGCATCCGGTTTATAGTTCCTGGCCATATAGCACAGGCCATCGGCCAGGATCAGGCGGCCTTCGGCATCGGTGTCGATCACCTCGATGGTCTTGCCGCTGTAGGAATCGATCACATCACTGGGCTTGATGGATTTGGCGTCGACGCTGTTGTCCGTCGAAGGGACAATACCGGCCAGATGGACGGGAAGCTGAAGTTTGGCGGCAACTTCTATTGTGCCGAATACGGCGGCAGCCCCACCCATATCGCTTTTCATGTAGTGCATGTTCGCCGAAGGCTTGATGGAAAGGCCTCCGGTGTCGAATGTAACACCTTTACCAACCAGGCCGATCTTTTTCAGCCCCCCGGCCGGTATTTCCTTCGGCCGGTATTCCATAATGATGAAGGCCGGCGGGTATTCGCTGCCCCGGTTGACCGCCAGCAGGGCGTGCAGCCCTTCAGCCATGATCTGCTCTTTATTCAGTACTCTTACGTTATAGCCGTATTTTTTGCCCGATTTCACTGCCCATTGAGCGAGGTCCTCCGGGTTTTTCTTGTTGCTGGGTGCATTGACGAGATTGAAAATGCTCATCTGGGTTTCGGCGACGGCCAGCCCCTGTTGAGCCGCTTTTTCACAAGCTTCGGCCGCCCTTTCTTCCACCATGACTTCCAGAGTGGCATCCGGAGCAGCCAGCACGTGGCCATTACCCTCGGTTTTTTTTTTGTAGAGGCCGATCTGATAGGTGCCCAGCGCCAGGCCGTTGACGGCAGCTTCTGTCCAGGTAGGAGCATCACCGGCGAGGTTTTGGTGCAAAAGGCTGAGGCCCACCCTCGGCGGCAGTTTTTGCCGGTTTTTATTGGAAAAAGAGCGAAAGGCCTTCAAAATTTCCTGGAAGGAAGGGGCTTTTCCCAGGCCCAGGAGGAAAAGGCGGACGTTGTCCTTGTACAGTATTAAAACTTCTCCGTGTTCTGCTTTAAAATCCGCCTCCATCAGCGCAACTTCGGTTCCGGTGGCGGCGGCTATAGTGCTCAGCGCCGGCTGGAGAGGTTGCCCGGCAGTGACGGGGATAATGACTGCCGGCGGCAGGCTTTTCAGGGTAGAAGTAATTTTCAGGATCATTTTCAGGTTTCTTTTTTATTGAAATACAACCACTCCACTGCCCGCGGGAACTCTTCTCCCCAGCGGCCTTCATTGTGTTGGCCCTGAGGGTCAACAGAGAGCTTGAATTTTACGAATGCGCTGCCACTGTCTTCGAAAGCTTTTTGGAAACGCCTGATGTTCGGCACCATATTGGAACTTTCCTCCTCACCTCCGTAAAGATAAATATCCATATCCTGTGGATCATGGAAATCGAGGAAATGAAAATGGATGTTGGGCATTACCCAGAGAGAAGGCGAAAAGATCATCAGTTTGCCATAAACTTCCGGGTACATCAGCCCGGCATAGATACTGATCAGGCCGCCCATCGAACTCCCGCCAATGCCGGTGAACTCCCGTTCCGGGAGGGTGCGAAAATGCTTATCCACGTAAGCTTTCAGGGTGTCGGCGAGGAAGCGGACGTATTTTTTGCCGTCTCCCGACCCCAGTTTGGTGCGGTAAGAAGGTGTGAATTCGGCGATGCGGTCCTTTTCGGCATGGTCAATGGAAATGATGATAATGTCTCCGATCCCCCGTTCGGCCATTACCGCCAGCTTTTTATCGACGCCCCAATTACCGAAGGGCGCATAGTCGTCGAAGAGGTTTTGGCCGTCCTGAAGGTAAAGCACCGGATAGCGTTGATCACTATTCCGGTAGTCATGGGGGAGCAGGGCGGCTATTCGGCGTGTTTTGATCAGCTGCGGGATCTCAAACTGTTCGGAGATGACCTGTATTTCCGGCAGGAAGGCCGGGTCGTAGGCCAGCCCTGCTTTCTTCCATCGGGGCACGAAGTCCTGAACCTCTTTCACTTTCCGGGGTTCCACCATGCGGTTCGGAGCGGGGTTGCCATGTTCATCCAGTTCGGCTGATTCCCAACTGCCCCGGTGAAATTTGTATTCCAACTCACCGGGCAGCAGGCTCCGGCCTTCAAAGACAAAGGTATAGGCCCGTGGCCCTACCCGGGCCATGCGGTACTGGTCGTCACCTGTTTTCCATCCATTGAAGTTGCCGGCAATATAAACAGGCTCACTACTATCCTCAGCGGTAGCCAGGCGTATCGTTAGGCTTTCCTTATCCTCAGCGGTATGTTGTGGTGACGGTTTCTCGCCGGTCATATTGCGTTTTCCTGTTGCGGAGAGGAGCTGGTTTTTGCCTGTTTCAGTTTTTCAGGCGCCTTCACTTCCTCAAAGACCACAAAATTAAGAAATAATGGTCAGCAAAAGTCATTGGCGCTCTGACTAATTGCAGGGAGGGAATACAGAAAAAACAGGATCGGTGCTGCATTTTTTATGCATATTTACTGTGGGCTCCGGTTTGGAGTGTTTACCCGGTGAGTGTTTTAAACCAAAAATTATGCGGCCTCTATGGGGTATTGACCTGGGCGGAACCAAGATCGAAGGCATTATTCTGAAGGGCCCGCCACCGTTTAATGTCCTTTCCCGGATTCGCATTCCTACGGAAGCGGAGAAAGGGTATGCCCATATTGTGCAACAGGTAGGCCGGGTAGTTGGCCTGCTAAAGGAGGAGTCCGGCCTGTGGCCTGAAAGGCTTGGGGTGGGCGGCCCGGGTATTACGGACCCCGATACAGGAACCATGAAAAACTGCAATACCACCTCCCTCAACGGCCAGCCGCTGAAGAATGACCTGGAAAATATGCTGGATATTCCTGTCACGCTGGCCAATGACGCCAATTGTTTTGTGATGGCCGAAACCCGCCTGGGAATTGTGAAAGGCGAGGCGCCGGAGGCCCGAAGCGTCTTTGGTGTCATTATGGGCACCGGCGTGGGCGGGGGAATCGTTTTTGACGGAAAACTCCTGGAAGGGCGGCACGGCATCGCCGGAGAATGGGGCCACAATTTTCTGGATGAGTCGGGCGGCCCCTGTTACTGCGGCCGGTCGGGCTGTGTGGAAACCGTCCTCTCCGGCCCGGCGCTGGAAAGGTACTACTTTCAACTGTCCGGCAACAACTACCGGCTGCCGGAGATCGTGGAACGCTACCGGTCCGGCAGTGATGATGCCGCTGCGGCTACTATGGAGCGGCTTATCCATTTTTTCGGCAAAGCCATGGCGGCTGTCATCAACGTCCTGGACCCGGATGTGGTTGTCCTGGGCGGCGGGCTGGGCAATATTGAGCTGCTCTATTCCAAAGGGGTGGCGTCTGTCCGAAAGTATGTTTTTAACAATGGACTGAAGACAAAATTCCTGAAACCCATGCTGGGGGACAGCGCCGGTGTGTTCGGAGCGGCCTTGCTGGTGGAGGAGTGAGGGGGAAAGATACTAAAGTGTAAAAGTGCTAAAGTGTAAAAGTACTTAAGAGAGATCAGTGATCAGTGTCAGGAGCTGTTCGGAATTTTTACCCACCCGTATTGACGGGACGGGCGTGCATTCGTGAAATACTCCCGGCGAGGGACTGTTCATAGTTTCTGGTTCCCGGGTTTCTCGTGATATTATTCACTCATTCGCTAATTCAGCCCTTCCCTCCTTTGAGGGACTTTCCTAAGTGCCTCACTCATACACCAATGCACTTATACACTTTAATGTCATCCCCCACACAAATGGACTCAACTACCCAGGTGTGTAGTATGATCAGTATGGATATACCTGTACATTGGCACAACCGAAAGCAAGAGGCAACCCTGAGCGATCGGCGTTGTCCTTGATAATTAGAATACACCCGACTAAAAATGATTTCCGTTGCAATTGTAGATGCCAAACGGGACGTGAGAGAGGGCGTCCGGGGCATTCTGGAAGCCAGTGATGGTTTCTGCTGCCTTGGCGTGTATGCCGACGGGCAGTCTGCCCTGGATGGCTTACCCGAGCATCCTCCGGATGTCCTTCTGATCGAAACCGGCCTGCCCGACATGCCGGGCGCCGATTGTGTGCGCCTGCTTCTCGATGAAATTCCCGGGCTGCGCGTCATAATGTTTACCAATGCACTTAGCGAAGAGCAGATATTCAATGCCTTCAGGTCAGGAGCGCTGGGTTACATTTCCAAGACTTTCTTTCCGTCTTTTCTGTTGAACGCCATTCAGGAAGTGAAGTCCGGCGGTGCTCCGATGAGCCCCTCGGTAGCCAGGCGGGTGGTGTCCTCCTTTAACCAGTTGGAAAACCCGCTGCCTTCCCTGTCAAAACGGGAGTTCGACGTCATGGCCCTGCTGTGTAAGGGATACAGCTATCGCAAGATCGGGGAGCGGCTGTTCGTCAGCCCGAATACCGTCCGGTTTCACCTTAAGAACATTTATCGCAAACTAAAGGTCAATTCCCGCCATGAGGCAGTGATCAAGGCTGCCAGGGTGGGAATGGTGTAATTTCTTAATTTGGTAACTATTGAGAGTTTTTTTCATACTAATCTGAGTTTACGTTGCCGGGAGAAAAACCCCGGCAACCTTTTCTGAAAAATCTGCTCTCCGCCTTTTCATCAAACTTCATAATGGGAAGCCCGCGTGGGCTTCGTAAACCTCGCCACTCATCACTAATGAACCTGTTTTCATTCGCTGTCGCCGGTTTTTCGGGGCAGATGGATGAATGGGAAACCTGTGCCTGTTGCGGCCGCGGGATGCTCCGGCGCCGGCTACCGCAGCAGCCTGTTCTAAAATGCATTATTTAACCAAAATGATTTTCATGATGAAGAGGCTTTTACTGGTTTTACCGATGGTTTTGCTCAGCCTGGCCATGGCCATGGCGCAACGCACCATCACCGGGACAGTGGCCGATAACACCGGGCAGCCACTGATCGGCGCCAATGTGGTTATCAAAGGCACCTCTACCGGAACGGTTACTGATATCGATGGCAATTATTCGATACGGGTGCCGGAAGACAAAAATACTCTGGTTTTCAGCTATACCGGTTACACCACCCAGGAGGTGGAAATCGGTGTGTCAAACGTTGTCGATGTAACCCTTGCCGAAGGGGTAGTCCTCGAGACGGCAGTCGTGACGGCCCTGGGCATTGAAAGGGAAGAAAAATCTCTGGGATATGCCGTACAGTCTCTGGAAGGAGACCAGATCCAGCAGGTGGCCGAACCCGACCCTCTGCGGGCCCTGCAGGGCAAGGTGGCCGGCGTCAACATTCTGGGCAGCAGCGGGGCTCCCGGCAGCGCCACGCGCATCACCATTCGGGGCAATTCCTCGCTGTTAGGAAATAACCAGCCTCTGATCGTTGTGGATGGCATCCCCTACGACAATTCCGAATACCGGACCAACCTGGGGCTGAACGGAGGCGGAGCTTACGCCAACCGAATGGCGGATATCGACCCCAACAATATCGAAACAATTAACGTCTTACGGGGAGCGGCGGCGGCCGCACTCTGGGGCTCCCGCGCCGCTAATGGCGTGATCATGATCACCACCAAAACCGGCTCCCGCCAGAAGAAAGGGCTGGGCATCAGCGTTTCTTCCACCCTGGCATTTGAGGAGATCGCCAACCTGCCGGACTATCAGAACACCTATGGAACGGGTACCAACTTTAACTACCAGCAGGTGAACGGCTCCTGGGGCGCACCTTTCGTCGGCACCAGGCCCTATGCCACCCTTGAGGAGATCCCGCACTGGTACCAGGGCAGGCTCGGCTTTGAAGACCTGGCCGGCGTTACTGTTCCCTATCGGGCCTACCCGAATAATGTGAAAGACCTCTTCCGTACGGGCGTCACTTCCGACAATGCCATTACCATCACCAGCGGAGGAGAGAATGCCAGCGTGGGCGCCACCATTTCTTACCTCAATAATGAAGGGTTTGTGCCGAATACCCGGTTCACCCGGGCTTCTTTCAGCGTAGGAGGTTCTGCCCAGCTGTCAGAACGGTTATCTGTGTCGGCCAATCTCAATTACACCAGAACGGACCAGGACGGAGTGATCTCCGGGGTGGGTGCTCTGGGCTCCAACAACCCCTCTGCCTTTGCCCGGGCTCTGTACCTGGGTAGAAACTGGGACGTTCAGGGCCAGCCCTATCAGAACCCCATCGACAATGGCAGTGAATTCATGGTAGGCCGCGGCCAGGCCGACAACCCTCTGTGGTCGTACCGCAATGCCGGCTTCCGCTCGGATGTGGACCGCGTCGCTTCGGTGCTGAATGCTCGGTACAGCATCCTGCAGGGACTGGCGATCAACTACCGCATCGGGCTGAATACCTATTCTCAGCGCAATATCGAGTTCATCCGGCCGGGTTCTACGGGGCCATCTTCCAACCCGGGAGTCGGACAGGTGACCGACCACGATATTGCCTACCAGGAGATCGAAAGCAACCTCTTCCTGGAGTATGAAACCAACCTGAGCGATGTCCTTACCCTCAATGCCCTGCTGGGCCACAACCTCAACCAGACCACCGTTGACCAGCAGGCATTCCAGGGGCTCAACTATGTCATTTTCAATATAGATGACCTCGACAATACCAATAACGTCATCCCCTATGCATTGCCGGACGGCAGCCCCGGTTATCAGCGCAGCCGCCTCTACGGTGCTTACGGCGAGCTTCGCTTCGGTTTTAACAGCTGGGCCTACCTGAACCTGTCGGGCCGCAACGACTGGTCATCGACCCTGCCGGTTGACAACCGCAGCTATTTCTACCCTTCTGCTTCGGCCTCCTTCAGCATCCTGGATGCCCTGGCCATCAACCCGCAGCACATTGACTTCGTCAAGTTGCGCGCCGGCTGGGCGCAGGTGGGTAACGATACCGACCCCTACCTGCTCAATAAGGTTTATAACGTAAACACGGTGCTGGTGACCAGCCCGGCGCCCACGGCGTCTTTCCCCTTCACGCCTACCGGAGGAACGACTACCCCGGCCCTGACGCTGACCGATATCGAGCGCAACCCGAACCTGAAGCCGGAACGCACCGACGAATATGAGGTGGGAATGGACGTCCGCCTGTTCGGTGGGCGGGTCAGCCTGGATGCGACCTATTACGACAAGCGCTCCAAAGACCAGATCGCTACGGTTTCCGTTCCCAACTCCAGCGGCTTTGAGCAATACCTGACCAACTTCGGCGAGATATCCAATAAGGGCTTTGAAGTGGCTCTGGGCATCACGCCTTTCCGAAATGAGAATGGCTTTACCTGGAATACCTTTACCACTTTCACCCGCAACCGCAACGTCATTGAAAGCCTGACCGAGGGAGTGGAAGAAATACAGATAGAATCAGGGTCTTCCTTTGCCGGCAACGTCATTGCCGTTCACCGGCCGGGCGAAGAGTTCGGTATGCTGCTGGGGTCCGTTGACCTCCGGGATGACGAAGGCAACCTGCTGATCGACCGCAGCAACGGACAGCTGATCCGGGCGCCGCAACCCGATATCATCGGCAACCCCAATCCCGACTTCCGCCTGGGTTTTGTCAATACCTTCTCCTGGAAAGGGCTCTCTTTGCGTGCCGTACTCGACTGGCAGCAGGGCGGCGACCTTTTCTCCAACACCGTACTCTCCCTCCTGGGCAGAGGCGTAACCAAGGACTCCGAGGATCGTGAGATCATGAAGGTCATTCCCGGCGTTTACGGCGACCCCAACACCCTGGAACCGGTACTCAACGAGGCAGGTGAGAAGATACCGAACCAGACAATGGTGGAGGTCAACACCCTCTTCTTCGGAGAGACTTTTGCCATCAACGGCGCCAACGAGTGGTCCGTTTTTGACGCTTCCTACCTGAAGATACGGGAAGTGGTGCTTTCCTATTCTTTCCCACGGCGGATGCTGGAGAACACGCCTTTTACCGGTGCGAGCCTGTCGCTCACCGGCAGGAACCTGTGGTTTACAGCCCCCGGTTTTCCGGAGCATACCAATTTTGACCCGGAGGTCAACCAGTTCGGCTCCACCAACAAGCAGGGTATTGAATACAGCGCCACACCGACCGTCCGCCGTTACGGAGTGAGCCTGAAAGTTCAGTTTTAAGGAATGAGGGCTTTTTGAGCGATCATTCCGAATTAAAAAAGCAAAAACCATGAAGAAAATAGTTTTAAGCATATTGACCTTATCCATGCTGGTGCTGTCCTCGTGCAGTAACTTCCTGGATATCAATGAAGACCCCAACAACCCGCGGGAGGCCACCCTGGCCTTCGTGCTGCCCTCGGTGCAGCTCAATATGGCCGGCGCCCTGGGCGCCTCAACTGGTGGGCTGGGCAATTTTACCTCCCTTTACATGCACCATACGGTGCAGCGGGGAGTGGCGCAGAACGACTACGCTTTTAAGGGCGACGACTTCGGCGTATCCACGCCCTGGAGGGTTATGAATACTTTTGCGCTCAACGACCTGGAACAGATGCTGACACAGGCCGAGGAATTACAGGCAGGCCCTTACATGGGCATCGGTAAGATCATGAAGGCCTATATGTACTCCATTATGGTGGATATGTGGGGTGATATTCCCTTTTCCGGCGCCCAGCAGGGAGCTGAGAACCTGTTCCCCGCATTTGACAGCGGACAGGAAGTGTATAATTCCTTGTTTGCCCTTATCGACGAAGGCATTTCCGACCTGTCCATCGAGTCTTCTTTCACCCCGGGCAGCGATGACCTGATCTACGGTGGCGACCTGGATAAGTGGGAGCGGTTTGGGAAAACCCTCAAACTGAAAATGTACACCCAGGTGCGCCTGGCCCAGGATGTCAGCGAAGAAGTCCGGAAGCTCATTGAGGAAGACGACCTCATCGGCCCGGACGATGATTTCCAGATGCAGTACGGCACCTCCAGCGCCCCCGACAACCGCAACCCGGCCTACGCTCAGGAGTATGCCCAGGGAGGCGCATTCAACTACATCAGCCCTTATTTCTTCGAGGTTATGAAAGGGATCAACACCTTTTTCGATGACAATATTTACAAGGGTATCGTTGACCCGAGGATCCCTTACTATTTCTACAACCAACTGCCGGAAGGCGCTACCGATGCGGATGCGGAGAACCCCTGTTCTTACTGCCCTTCCCGTTCGGGTACGTCCTTCCTGTCCATCTGGATGTTCTCTTACAACATCGACCCCAACGAGGGCTTCGACCAGTCGTCTTCCGCAACGGTCATGGGCCTGTATCCCGTTGGCGGCCGCTATGATGACGGCGGGGGCGGCGCGGTCAATTTCAACGGCGCCGCCGATACGCCTCAACGGATGCTGACCTATTACGCCCGGAAATATCTGGAGGCCGAACTGGCCATTACCGGCGTAACAGACGGTGATGCCCGGGCCCTCTTCGAGGAAGCCATGAGGGCTTCCTTTGATAAAGTAGATGAGGTTGCCGCCGCCGCCGGCGCTCCGGCTCTGGTGGGAGATGATGTTGACGCCTACATCACTGCAGTACTCGATCTATATGATGCGGCCGATGATGAAGGCAAGCTGGAACACATCATGACCCAGAAGTGGATCGCTACCTATGGCTTCGGTGTGGATGCCTATACCGACTACCGACGGACGGGATATCCCCGGCTGCACGACCCCAATACCGACAATCTCAATGTGACGTCCTCGGCGAGGCTCTATCCGGTAGCTTTTCCCTACCCGCAAAGCGAGCTGAACCGCAACCCCAATGCTCCCGATCAGCGGAATATCACTACCGATGCCGTCTTCTGGGATAAGTAATGGATGTAGAAAGCAGTGGCAAACGGGTGGGTGGAATGATGTTCGATACACAAATCCACCACCCACTCAACCACTCATTTTTAATTCAAAAGCAAAAAAGATCATGAAGGCATTAAGATATTTAATGGTGTTTTTTCTTACGGGTGCTCTCGCCTTTCTCCATTCCTGTGTAGAGAGTGACAGCCCCTTCCCGAACTTCCAGGATGCCGTTAACATGCGCATTGTGGTGGATCCGAATTTTTCAACCATCAACAAGGAGGACCCTTCCGCAGCAAAGGTCGTTCTGGATTTTTTCTCAGAGAACATTGAGGATGTACAGGAGATATCCCTGGATGTGGATTTCTTTGATTTCAGTGAAGGGACAACTTCCAGCCGCTCTTTCCTCAGGACGGTCGATCCCGCCAGCTTCCAGGATGGCGTTTTGCGCGGTGTGGAGATCAGTTTCGACGAGATCAAGAATGCGCTGGGCCTGCAGGTGGAAGATTTTGACGGCCTCGACCAGGTGACCATATACAATACCACCACCCTGAAAGACGGCAGGGTTTATCCTTCCGTCATTCAGGTCAATAATGAAGTGGCCATCAACAATGTGACGCCAAACATCCAGAATTCGGCGGCGACGACCAGTTTTACCAGTAAGATCGTCGTATTCGTTCAATGTCCGTTACCTGAGGGATTCGCCACCGGCAAATATGTACTGGAGCAGGTTTCCGGCCCCGCCGATCCTTTCTTCGGCAACGATTACCGATGGAGCCCCGGGGAGGTCACGCTCAACGCGACTGGCCCCATACAGCGCACCTTTACCGGCAAGTATTTCACTTTCGACCAGGATTTCACCTTTGTGGTGACCTGTGGCATTCTGGTGGTTTCCCGCACCGACTCCGGCCTGAGCTGCGGTGGCCCCAGCCTGGTTTTCGTGCAGGACGGGATCAATGAATACACGGACGATAAGGAATTTACGGTCACTCTGCTCGATAATGTCGATGGCGCCTGCGGGCTGCCGGTGAACGAGCCGTTGACCATAAAGCTCACCAAGGTCGAATAGGCCTGGAAGAAAGCAGAACTCATACCTGCCTGCCCCTTCCTGATCGCTCAAAACTACTCAGTTGAGTGGTGTTTTTGGGGCGGGGAGGGGCTATCTTAGCATTTCAGTATTTAAAGGCCATCGATGCTTTATGAAATGGCCGGCTGGTGAGCGATATCAACAAGGCGAGGTTTACAGATTTTATAAATGAGAGTTTTTTCTTACTAATCCGAATGTTGCCGTACAGTGTGATGTGCGGCAACCTTTTTTTTGCAAGGTGGGCCGAATAAAAAGAGCTGTAATTGGAGTTGCCTTTAGGAGAGAAGCAATATGAACAACCAGGAGCCTGTCGGAGAAGCACTTGATGGCCTGCGAACGGAAAATATTGTTCTGCAATTCGTTGCGCCTCAGTCGCGTAGCACCACTATGCTCCTTCATCGCGCCTCGTTCAGAATAATATTTGCTCGTTCTCGCCTCACCAACACTTCTCCGACAGGCTCCTGGCAGGAAAAGTGGGACAAAGGAACAAAAAAGAGGAGCCGGCTGGCCGCTGCAATCCGGAAAGTACAGAGTACAACGATCAGCCGGCTAAAAACTTACCAGGCCGGAATGATGTTCAGGCCGAAGGTGCCTCCGCCCAGTTTCAGGTTGTTCTCCGTCATAATGGGGAAGGCGTAGTAAGGCTCCAGCACCATAGCGCCGAAGAGGTTGACCCTCATGGAAACACCGGTGCTGAAAATAGGCTTTGCCTTATAATAGTTCAGGATCGGTTCCCCGGTAGGGTCTTTTATGGGGTTGCCTTCGCCGTCAAGCAGCGGGATATCTCCATCGAATTGGTCAAAGTTATACCACGCAACACCGCCGTCGAGGAACAGGGCAAGTTCGGTGAAGAAGATTCCGGACTTGATGAATGCCAGCCGCTCCGGCCCGCTGAAGGGCACTCTGACCTCAATATTAGAGACCAGCATTTTGCTGCCGAACAGTTCGTCAACGGCCCTTCCGTTCTCACTGAGGAAATTGCCTATATTGCCGGTATTGTATCCCCGGACATACCAGGAGCTGCCGATAAACATGGGGTACAGGTCTTCACTGCCCTGGCCGTAGCGGCCGTAGTGCAGGGCGCGGAAGGCCAGCCCGAAGTGGTTGAAGTAATGGTATTCACGGTAGTCGGCCGTTGCAAACCAGAAGTTGAACTCGCCGAAATACTTATCCATACCCAGCCGGAAGCGCTGCCCTTCCAGAGGCCCTACCACACCAAAAACGGCATTGTCGCCGACAAGGGCGGCGCCGGAGTTGAAGAGGTTGAACCCATTGGCTCCGTCGTCCACCTTTTTGCGGTCCTGCCCGATGAGGTTGCCTACAAAGTAGCCGTCGGTCTGGTAAAAGTTGACGTAGCGGTCGAGGCGAGAGCTGTAGCGGGCGTAGGAAGCGCTGCCCTCCACCCGAAGAGAAGTCGAGAATGGGTAGAAAGCAAAAACACTGGCCTTATCTTCAAATATCCGCCGTACATAGAAGGTATCGGCAAGGACCATAGCGCTGACGTCTTCATTGATGGGGATGTCCTCGATCCCTGTTCCACCGAAGCCGTAGCTGCGGAATGGAATGTGGGATACAGACCCGCCCCAGTTGAGGCGCTGGTCGCGGTTAATATAGGCGACAGCCCCGCCGAAGTCGGTGATCTCGCCGTTGAGCGCCAGGCTGGTATATAACTGGTTGTTGCCCAGAATGTCGCTGAAGAGCATATCGACGCCGCCGGCAAGGCCGGTTTGGGTGCCGAAAGTATTGCTGGTGCCGATACCTACTCCTGCCGAGCCGCCTACATAGTCGAGTTTGAATTTGGGCTTGTAGGGGATAGAAGTAAGGCTGGAGTCAGGGACCTCAGCTTTCGGCGCCATTTCCCGGAGTTGCCTGTCCACCAGGTCAAGTGCCCGGCGGTTGACTTTTGGAAGGGTGGCGGCAGCGAAATCAACACTGTCGGGATTCACTTCCTTGAAAAGGAAATCGCTCGGGCTGGCCCGGTAAATGGAGTATCCTTTCTGGGAAAAATAAGTATATAATACCCGGTCGCGCCGCTGGGCAATACTAATGGCCGGGGCATAGTGGGTGATGCCACTGACCCCTGTGACCAGGTCGGTCAGTTGATAAACCTTGCCGGTAGCAGGTTCAAACTGATAGAGGTTGCGGTAGCCGTCGCGGTTAGACATAAAAATGATGTTGCCGGCAGTATCGATCACCGGGTTGATGTTATCGGCGCCCGGGAAAACTTCGTAGTTGGTGGCGGTGCCGTTTGCTATGTCCAGCCGGGCCAGGTTGAAATACCAGCGCCCATTTACCTGGCCGCGCTCGCGGCTGAGCTGGTCAGTTGAATAGACCAGATAGGCGCCGTCTTCCGACCAGCGGGGAAGCATTTCGGAATAGACATCGTTGGTCAGCTGTTCTACCTTACCTGTGTTTATGTTTACAGAATAAAGATCTGTCTGCCCTTCAACCAGGCCCACTACGGTAATGGTTTTCCCATCCGGAGACCAGGTGGGGTTGCTAAAGGCCTGCACTCCTTTCAAAGGCAGTTCTTTGATGGTTTTTCCGGTCAGAGCCTCCTTGATAATCAGGATGTTACGGCCTTTGCTGATGGCGACGAATGCGAACTCCCGGCTGTTGGGCGACCAGGTGCCGGAGGATTCGACATAGTCGAAGTCATCGATGTGGCCGGCCTTGCGGCTGCTGGCTACTTTCCTGATGATCTCTCCCGTCCGGGCATCGGCAATGAAAAGGTCAATGGAAAAAAGGTCTTTTTCCGAAAGGAAGATCACATAGCGGCCGTTGGGGCTGATCTCCGGAGCGATGTTGATCTCGCCGGCATTTTCCTTGCTGAGCAATTGCTTGCCTACCTGCCGGTCTTCCTTGGCGTCGCCGATGAATTGCCCGAAGTGAGCCTTGACGGCCTGTACCCAAAGGCCTGACAGGTTTTTCTCATTCATATTGAGCACTTTCATACAGGCTGCATCGAGGCCGTATTTTGCGGTTGCCAGGAAGAAGGGGTCGATGATGTCGTCACCCTTCAGGCCGGTCAGGAAAGCCCAGAACACCTGCCCGTAGCGATAGGGAAAGTATTCGGGGTTCTGCAGATCTTTGATAGAGGGTACATCATCCCTCAGGACGGCGTCGCGCATCCACATGGCGGTATGAGCGTCAACGCTGCCGATCGACATGTATTCAGCCAGGCCCTCTACCATCCAAAGAGGAAGGTTGCCCAGGCTCTGCAGGGAGGTAGAGTCACCATTGAGGATAAGGTTGTACTGAAATGCGTGCACCAACTCGTGCCCCAGCACGTGGTGGCTTTGCTGGTTCGACATGGCCAGCGGAAGAACCACCCGGTTCTTCAGCGCTTCCGTTACACCGCCGGTGCCTACCCCGATGGAGCCGGAAATGGCGTTGGTTTGCTGGAAGTCGGCATGGTTGTTGTACAAGATGATGGGGTTGCGCATCCGAATCGTATCCTTCAATACACTCTGGTGCTTTTGGTACCAACTCTCAGCTTCTTCCGTATATTCCTTCAACCGCTCCGGGTTGTTGAGGTAGTGATAGATCTCAAAGTGAGGCGATTGATACACCTCAAAATCAAAAGTTTCGTAATTAGCCTTATTTTTCCCAAAGTATTGCGCCTGCAGGCCACTAATGGACAGGAGCAGCGCCAGGATCCATAAGCCTGTTCTTTTCGTTTCCATATTGCTTTATTTTTTCCTCGCCGGTTCATTGGTTGAGCCAACAATCGGCCGGCAAATTTTAATGATGATTGTTTTTCATTGGCCATATATGGCCGGGTGTCTTCAGGGAATATTTTTTGGCTTTCAGCTTGAGCCTGGACGGGCACGGTTAAGGCAGGACAATAGTTTTTTTTGGATGTTTCCTGCTTTTTATGCCTGTAACACAAAAGCCTCCACCTAATTGATTAACAACCGTTAAAGGGTCAAAGTGCGGCCTTTAGTGTTCCTTTCCCGTTAAAATTCTCTTAAACCAGGCCTTTAACCGGCCAGTGGAGGTGGAGTGAAGAGTGTAAAAGTGGAAATGTGTAAAGGTGTAAATGGGTGGGAGCATTTTTCTTTCACACCTTTACACAATCCAGAAAGTGCCAGTAGGATGATTACAGGTAGAATTTCAGTCCAATACCCGTGTAACCGAACAGGTAGCCGGGCTCCGGAAGAGAATACAGGCCGAAGTCCAGGCCAGCTTCAATATTAGGTGAAACCTGATATACGAGGCTGCCCCGAAGCCCGAGGCCAAAGGTGGTATCCTGGTTGTCCGGTTTAAAGCCACCGATTCCTGCGGCAATCCTCGGATAAAAAACCGAAGCGACAACATTCTTCCTGAAGGTATATTCCAGAAACAAACTTCCTCCCCAGATCTGAAAATCATTCTCAAAGTTGTAGTTGCCACCGATCAGTTGCAACGCAATGCTGGGGTTAAAGCGGTAAGCCAGGTCGATTTCGGTGTAGAAACCGTTGGTCAGGGTATCAAATGGGGAAGTATTGTTTAACGGGCGGAGAAAACCCCCGTGCAGGCTGATCCCGAATGGGCGGGATTCATTTATTTTTTTCCTCAGGACAGGCGTTTCCTTATCGATAACGAAAATGGAAAGGTCTGTGGGGGCATTCTGGGGAGCCCGGATGGTGAATTCGTATGACCCATCCAGGTTATCTTTCCAATTGGATACACTGCCCAGAGAGGAGCTTGCCGTAATCCGGCCGAGTTGCCCCGGGCCGATCTTTCTGCCGAACCGGTTCGTTGGCAATATTGTGACGAGGTAGCTCTGTCCGCCATCCGGATCTGCCCCCAAAGGAATAATGGTTTCGTTGAGCGTGATATCCTCCGGGCGGGCAAAGTCGAAAAAGGCAAAAGTGGACTCCCTGCCTTCATAGGGGCCCAGGTTGGGATGGACTCCCTCGATGGAGGCAATAACGCGGTAAGTGCCCGTTACGCTGTTGCCGCTGAAGGTGCCGGTATATATCCCGTCTCCTGTATGCTGGAGTGTCAATTGGTTAGAAGTCCTTTGAAGCAGGTTCCAGAATTCCTGCTGGTTTCCCAGATAGGTGAGTTTAGCCTGCCCGATAGAGGATTGATCCGGTTGCCCGGTTGACAGGCTGTCCCCTGGTACGGTGGTATTGGCGGCGAGGTCTCCGAGGTCATCGCCGGGGCGCTGCAAAACAGCAACAACGGATGCGTCTGTAATAGGCCCTTCGCGATCCCAAAGCTTAACCCGAACCTTTAAATCGTCACCGGCGTAAAACTCGTCCTGCCCCGAAAAATCTATCTGGTGATGAATGCCGGTTTCATCGACAATGGCTGTTACCTCATATTGGAACCGGGCATGGTCAAGAAAGCGGATCTCCCACTCCCCCCGGGAAGATCCGGGATCGGGCAATCCAATGTCTGTAGCCGGGAAGTCAATATCGTATAAGATGGTTTTACCGTTGGTAAAGGCCGGCCCGGCCGATACGGGGTTTCCGTCTTTGAACAGGAATGTCTGGGGGTCTTCGAATTGCTGGCTGATATTGGCCAACTGGATGACCAGGCTTTTCACACTGTCGTTGACGGTGAAGGCTTCTGTCTGAAACCCTGAAACACTGGGGTCGGCTATACCCTGCCGGATATCGAGGATCCTGGGAGTGGAGGTTTCCACGGCGTCCGGGATGGTCGAGTTCAGAAAGTTATTCATGTCAAAGGCCATATCCAGCGTACTCCCATAATCCGTGCTTAAATTATTGAGCAGGGCGTGGCCTGCGGAGCTGATATCGGTCCCGATCCCGATCGAGTAAATTTCGATGGAATTTCGGGGCGGGGTGTTGAGGTTGATCGGTAAGAGGCCGTGGCCTGAGCCGGGCCCCAGTATCCCGCCGGCAGGGAACCTTCCCGCTTCCAGTTCGATCGTCCTGCCCAATTGAACCATGGGATTGAGGTTTTGCATGCCGTCCGTCAGAAGAATAATGGTCCTTTTCTTGCCCTGGCCATCCACTCCAAGGCCGGTGAAGAAGTTCTGCAGGGCTCTTTGCAACCCTCCTCCCATGGGCGTGCCACCTCCGGGGGGGAAACTCGGAGGAGGGTCCGTAACGTCCAGCAGGTCGGGGAAAGGGTCTCCCGGGCTGATAACCGGCAGAAGGGTGGCATCTAAGCCTGAGAACAGGATGACCCCTACCCGGTCATCCACGTCCAGGTTGGCACTGGAAGTCAATATCGGCAAATAGCCCGACAAGGCCGTACCCAAAACCGTCCATTTGCTGCTTCCACCCGGGCTTTCCGGGTCATCCATACTGCCGGAATTATCCAGTACGAAGGCCACTTCGTGCAGGCAGGGCTGCTCACCTGGCCATTTGCCTGTGTTTGCCGGTATGCACGATACGCATTCGGTCGGGTCAATAATGATGTTGAGCCGGAAAGGGGTGGAGGTTGGTGTAGGGCTGCCGTCGATGTTCGCCGAAACCGTAAAGGTGAACTCTCCTTCCGGGGCGGTGTTGCTGACCACCCCGGTAAGTACGCCCGAAGAATTGACGGAAAGGCCAATGCTCGATGGAATGTTGTCTGTCCAGTTGGTTGCAGATGAGCCTGCGAACTGGAAAGCCAGGTTGTAGCATACATTCCTGCAGGCGGGAGGAAGCAGATCCGAAGTATTGCAGGGAAAGGGGTTGAGGATCTGCCCGTACAATTGTGCAGGCTGGGGGCTCAGTAAAAGGGTAAAAAGTAATGCTCCCAACAGAAGCCCTGGCCGAAGATCTTTGGTGTTTTTCATGTTTTTCATGTTTTGTTTTCAATTGTTTAGAGTATGTTGGGAATTTGCTTTTGGAGCGACCGCCGCCAAATTTTGTTCTGAACAAGGCGCGATAAGGGAGCATAGCCATCCGCGTGTCGCTGAAGCTTTAGCGGAGGCGCAAGCTACGTGACCGAAAGCCTGCCCCGTACCCGAAGGGTCGGGGAGCAACGTAGTGCAGGGTAAAATTTGGCAAGAGCAGCCCAAAGTGTGAATTCCCAACATACTCTTAATTTTCATCGACAACTCCGTTCCGGTCTGTCTTAATGAGGATGGAAAAATCATCCGCTCCGGTTTTTCTTCCGCTTCCGGCCAGGATGAAACCGCCATCCCGGGTCTCGGCTATGCTGTTGATAGCCCCGTCATCCATCAGGTTGGAAGTGTAGGATTGATGATTGGAGTATTTTTTTCCGTCAACCGGATTGATCTCCAGCCAGCCCGGGTCGTTTGTAGCGGTGGCCGCCCCGGCCACGATCAGCCTTCCGCCGCTGGCCAGAAGGCCGTCTCTGAATTCCCAGCCAGGATAGGGTTCCTGCCAGGCTCTTGTCATTACTCCCGTGGCGCCAATATCGACCCTGGCTGCCCGGGCAGTACTTCCTTCGTTGCCGATGATTATGGCGGACTGAGTATTTAACGGAATGATTTTTTTGGCTGAAAACTGCTGGGATCCGATATTGATCGGCCCTCCGATCTGGTTAAAGCTGTCGTCCAGACGGACAAAAAAGGCTTCATTGGCGCCGGAAGCATTCTGGTGGACCCCCGCCAGCCAGTATCCTCCGTCCACGTTCACTATTGCATACCCGGTTGCAACCGGACTGGGATCCAATATCAACCGGCCGGACACCAGCGAAGTCAAACTGGTATTGACCTCCGCCAGGTAAGCGCCCTGCTGGCCGTCAATGGTTCCCTGCCCGAAGAGCAGGTAATTTCCGGCGTCGGTAGCGGCGCCTCCGTAGGCATCTTCGTTCGCCCCTTCGAATGGTTCAAAAAATGTTTTAATACCAGCGAAATTAAATGCTGAAGTGGCTCTGAAAACGAAAAGGTCATAATTGAAATTCGTCCTCACTGCCCGCCCGGCCAGGAGGTAGCCATTTGGCGCCTTGACGAAGGTATTGGGTTGAATTAAGCTGTAATTCGGGCCCAGGTCTCTTCCGATGACGGATGCGGGGTCCAACTCTCCGAAAACATCCGTAATTGCCATGTAACAGGCAATATTATTATTCATCATCAGGTAATACCCTCCGCTGCCGGCCTCATCTACCCCGTAAATGGCCTCGCCTTCGCTGGCGTCGTTGTCCAGGTCGTAGCCCTTGATTTTGAAGGTCAGCGGCCGGATAATGATCACAGCCGATGCATCCCGCCTTACCTCTTTGTTGAACGCGGCAAGGGAAACCGTAAAGGTATCCGCCTCGGTGAAGGTATGGGTAAAGTTTTCGGATTGGCCCTTAAGGACACCATCCACATACCACTCATAGCGATCCGAATTTTCGGAGTGGTTGATAAAATTGATGGTGCAATCTTCCCGCACCAGAGTGCATCGGTTTGTATCCGCAGTAAACCGCGGAATGGGAGCGGATACGCCGATCAGGACTGACCCCGTCCGTTCTACGGGTGGGCATCCATCCGCGAAAACGGTGAGCACCACATTGTATTCACCGGCTGTGTCATAAGTGTGTGTGAAAGTACCGTCTTCTTCGACCGCCGGGCTGTTGTCGCCGAGGGTCCACCGGACGGAGGAATACCGGCCGATGGAGGAATTGATGAAGCGGACTTCGCAGGGAGCAGGGCAGTCGGGCTCTGTTTCCGTTTCAAAGAAAGCCTGGGCGTTGCAATCCTCCAGTTCTTCCAGATGGGCACAGGATTGCATCATAAAGGCCATCAGGCAACCTAGTGCCAGCATTATCGTCTTGGTTTTCATATTGGCGGATTTGAGGTGTGAAAGCAATTAAAAAACGAATCTTCTTCCTATGCAGATGCCAATGTAATCTTCTCCGAGGTGGAGGATCCCTATTCTGCTTTTTCTGTGCTTTAAATACTTATTGGTAACCCAGAACAACCCGGCGCCGATCGCCGCGATGGAGGTATTGCGGATCGCCTGGGAAGTGATGTATTTATCGTCCGTGTCCTGGTAAAACTGGCTCCGGGAGATGTTGGCCTCCTGGTAGAAAGCATCATTGGGATCCCGGATCGCTTCGTATTGATCGTAGTCATTCAGGGCTTTCTGCCTGAGGCTGAAACTATACCCCAGGGCGACGCCGCCGGCCACTACTGTCAGCATGCCGGGAACATAACCTTCGAAGCCAATCGGCCGCGGCACTTTGGAATAATCAAAAACGGCGATGCCCAGCTCCTGCGGCCTCATTACCTGGTCACGGGTATAACCGTCTTTGGCGAAATACCAGATGATCTCTTTGTCCTTTCCGAATTTTTCCCGGTCGTTTTTCCATTCCATGGTGCTGGGGGTCAGGGAGGAATACCGGGGCGTGGCTATAAAGGACCGGCAGAATAGTTTGCCCGGCTGGCTGATCGCGTCGTAGGTGATAATCATTTCCTCCTCCTTGACCATCGCCTTCACATTCCGGGCGTGATTGAGCTTTTTGTAATTTTTGCCGAAGGCCAGTTCGATGATCTGCCCACAGGGGTCCCTGCCTTCCCTCCGGATCGCCTCATCTTTTCTGATCCAGCCATTCGCAATAAACTCAATTCTGGCGCTGACAGGTGGGTAAAAGGGGTGGATAGGGGCGCCGGACAACTCATTGAGGGCCGCCATTGCATCTTCCTGTTTCGAACATAAAGACCGAAGAACGCTGCCGGAGAACTCATCGGCTTCCAGCTCCATTAACTTCCTCTTTCCGGGGTCTTTTTCCGAGAAATCGTGGTCCAGAATGTGATGGCCGAGCTCATGGGCCAGGATGCTGTACACTACCCATTTGTTCTGGGCGCTTTGTTCTGCCCTCCTGATGAAATCCTCACTGTAAAGGATATACTTCCTTCCGCCGATTATGCTGGCAACGGCGGTATTGACGTTGGAACTCTTCAGTTCAAATGTCGTATTTCTGAGGTTCAGGGCCTCCAGAATATCGTTCAGAATATCCACCACCTCGGTAGAGTAAAAATTGGTGTAAATTTCTTCCGTTCCCGGCGGGTTGCCGTAGGCGCAGCCATTGGTGAGATGGATGCGCTCCTGGGCATGGCCCGGCCCGGGCAGGAGAAGCAGAAGAAGCAATGGGATGAGGTATCTAATCGACTTTTTCATTTGGTTGTGGTTTTGAGGTTCTCAGAAAAATTATTGCATATTGATCATATTCATGAATGCAAGGGTTATGCGCCGGGTCACTTTTTCGCTTTCTTCCCGGCTGATGAGTTGTTGCTCTGCCCGTTGCCTGGTTTCGGACAACTGGTTTTCCAGAAGCAGCGCCTTGTTCAGGTTGCCGGAGCCATTTTCCTCCATATATTCTCTGGCAGTGGAAAACGCTTTTTCCAGTTTGCCTTCCGCAACCAATTCAAAACAGGTTTCTTTAAGCTTCTGCTGTTTTTTCCCCCACTTCTGAGCCTGGGTGGAAGCCAGGCCCCGGATGGATTGCTCATCCGACCTGAAGAGGGGCTGCTTTTTATAAAAAACGAGGGCATATCCCACCATCAGCAGAACCTCAACGGGAACCGTCCAGGCGAATGATTGCAGGCGGTATTCGTAAATGCTCAGCGCCCGGCTGGTTGCGATCCCTTCCAGCAGTATTGTGCCCAGAACGATCAGAAGGTATGCCAGAGAACCCAGCCACAAGACATAATGGGCCTCCCGCGGGACGGCCTTCGAGGTCTGGCGGTCCCTTAAAACACTGACAAATACCATCATAAACCCGGGAAGTAAGGTAATGCCTGCCCACAGCCAGATAAACAGAGTGATGTCTCCCAGCCGCCCGCTGATCGTTTGCAACAGGGTCAGGCCGGTGATGATCGAGGTGAAGGCCAGCCATACCCGCCAGCATAATTTTTTTGTATTAGAGAGTAATTCCCACATGCCCCTCTTCGGTTGTCGTGTTAAAAAGTTACTTTTTAATATATTGAAGGATGCCCGACCGGTCGAGATGGCCTTCTACGGACAGGAGGCTGGGATAACACCGTTCCGACAGTTTTTTCGTCGTTTGAGGGGCTTCGAACTCATAAACGAACACGCCGGCGTGGTAACCGGAATCAAATGCCTTGTTCCCGATGAGTTCCGGCAACCAGAACCCCCCGTTTTCCAGCCAGTCTCTTGCCTGTTTTTTATCAAATTGCCCCCCCGTGCTTTTGACGGGTTGGTCCGTAATGGCGAATGCAAACAGCCTGAAGTAGCCTGGCTTTGGGAGCACCAGAGAGCGCAGGTAATTCAGAATGCCGTCGAAATCGTTCGACGAGGGATAATCCTGCCACCTTTCCTGCCCCTGCAGGGCGATGCCCTCGGCATTGATCTGCTCGACAGGCGTCAGCAACGCAAAGCCATTGGGTAAGGAATAATACCGCCTTTGTTCATATCCCATATTATCCAGGGCCCGGCAAATGAGATGATCGGCCTCTTTCAGGGTTTTGCAGCCCTGAAAATAACTCCGGGGGAAATCGTAAAAACGCGGGCAGCCTTTAATTTCGAAAACGGGAAGGGTCAGATTTTCCAGGTTGGCCTCGTTCTCAAAATACCCGAGGTTTCCCTCCGACCGCACCAGGCCATCAATGGAATTCCATCCGTTGCGGATGATCCGTTCGCGGGCCCCCGGCGGGTAGAGGGGGGCGTATGCGAAGTTGTCCTCCCGCAAAAGGGTAATGGCCATGTCGATGCTGTTTACTTTTTTTAATTCATACAATACCCTGCCCATAAATTCATCCGCGGAAGATTCTTCACTCAGCCGGAAGCGGCCATCCAGGGTGTGCCTGCGGGCAATGTGCCCGATCTCATGAGCAAGGATGGCATACAAGAGAACGGGATTTCTCTCCAGTAATGTCCTGGTGTAATACCTGCTGTACAGGAGATAATAACGGGGGCCGTCTTTTACGGCGGCTACGCTTCCGACACTGGCGGCCACCACCTCGAAGTTCCTGCTGAAACCGGCGGCAGTACAGATCTCGTCAACGATCTCTCTGATGCGGGGGCTGCTTTCCGAAAGGTAGGGCGTGCCGGAGAAGAAAAGAGAAGTATAAATACAATGGCTGCTCGTATCAATATCGGATGGCTGAGCAGTGCTGTAAACGGGAAGGCAACTGGCTGCAACAGCCAGAAGGAGGGGTAGTCGGTTCATGAATACTATTTGGTTTTGAGGTTAAATTACAGGCTTTCTTCCTGCTTAAATTTTCCCTAATTTATAAAAAAATCATATAACATTCAACCATTATTTGCATCTGTTCAGATGTCCCGGACACCCCGGCAGGAAAACCCCATTGAAGAATTGCTCCCATATCTGTACAGTTTACTTTCGTTGTGGTAAAAGCTGTAGTACCAGGCATAGGCAGTGCTGTCCTCGGTTGCCGTCCAGTAGTGGCCGGAATCATCCAGTCCGTTGAAGTTTCCGTTGGCGTACCGGAGGCCGCCCAGCAGGGCGCAGAAACCGCTTGCTCCTCCGTTCAGTAAAGCTTTGTAAGCGCTTTCGGGGTTTCCGTAGTCTTTTCCGTCAATCCAGTCATAATATCCACCAAAATGCATGGCCAGCCCTTTCCATTCTTCGTCTGTGGGCAGCCTCCAGCCGGGGGGGCAGGCCTTTATGGCAGTTTCCCAGGTATAGAGGCGGCCATATTTTTCGCCATTTTGGGGGTCGTCATCGTACAGCCAGCATCCTTCCCCGGTTTCATAGGCCAGGTTGTCCGCCATCCAGGTGAGGCCGTTCAGGTTTACCGTGCGATACACTTTCCCGTCACGGGGGTCGGTGAAGGTATCTGTAGCGGGTGAAACTGCCTGCTGCGATCTGTTGCCCCGCAGATGAAAAACGTATTGCCCGCCTTCATGCCCTGCCCCGAACAGCGGAGCGCTCTGCGGCATTTGCCTGTAATTGAACCGCGTCAGTTTGGTAACCTTGTCGAAAAGCAGGTTCGCATTGAGGAGCGGGTCCTGGTTATTGCGCAATACCTTGAGGATGCTGCCGGTGAAGGGGCTGTTCCCGCCCGGGGGCCCGTCGGCCACCTCTTCCCGCTGCCGGCCGGAGGTGATCACCCAGCGCGAGCGGGAGCGTTCCATTTCCTCCATGGCAGCCTGGGCATAACCTGCATTGCGGGTGAGCAGGGCGCCGGAGAAGCAGGAATCAGAGATCAGCAGGACATGCCTCGCCTTTATGTCTTCTATGCATTCCCGCAGGGTAGAGCTGCGGATAAAGGAAGAGGCCTTTCGGGCCACGGCGTCGGCCGGCAGCCAGTAACCCCGGCCCTGGCTGTCCAGAAAGCCATGCCCGGAATAATAAATGATCAGCCTGTCGTCTTCATTCAGCTGCTCCTGGAAAGCATACAATTGGTCTATGATGGCGCTCCGGGTTGCTGCTTCATCAAAAAGCGTGATGCTTTGATATACCTCATACCGTTCCCGTAAAAGCTGAAGCACATCCCTGACGTCCTTACAGGCATTTTGCAGTTTTGAAAAGTGCTGGTATTCATTGATCCCGATACCAAAAAACCAGGGCCTGCCCGGTGGGAGATGGCCTTCCTCTTCCGGTGAGAAGCCGGCGCCGCGCGTATCCGTATTTTTATTTTGTGGCATTGCCCGATGTTTTGAGGGTGTAGGACTGCTCCGCTGCAGGTGTCTGACGGATCCGGAATGCGGTATAAAAATAAGGATTCTGAGTTATTTTTTATTTTGTGTTTCTTTGAACCTCACCAATCCGTCCTATGAAGCATCTCTTTTCATTAATACTATGGGCAGGCTTCCTGTTACCGCCATTGTTGGTTTCAGCGCAACTGGAAACACTTTCGGTTCCTTTTGAGCGGGACAGCAACACAACGGCCACCTACGGCGAAGCCATTCATTTTTACGAAACACTGGCAGCGCGATACCCGCAATTGCGCCTGGAAGAACACGGAAGTACCGACGTGGGCTTCCCCTTACACCTGGCCATACTTTCAACGGACGGGAGCTTTACCCCTGCCGCCGCCCGCGCCGGAGGCAAGCAGGTGCTCTTTATCAACAACGCCATTCACCCGGGAGAGCCTTGCGGGGTGGACGCTACGATGCTGCTCTTCCGCAGCCTCCTGCAGGATGCTTCCTGGCGGCCCTTCCTGGACCGGCTGGTGATCCTGGCCATCCCTTTCTACAACATCGGCGGGGGGCTCAACCGGGGTTCCTACAGCCGCGCCAATCAGAATGGCCCCAGGGCTTATGGTTTCCGCGGCAATGCCAGAAACCTGGACCTCAACCGGGATTTCATCAAGTGCGATTCGCGCAACGCCCAAACCTTTAACCGCCTCTTTGCGTCCTGGCAACCCGATGTGCTCATTGACACCCATTCTTCCGACGGAGCGGATTATCAATACACCATGACCCTGGTGCCGCCCCAATGCGATAAGCTGGACCCTTCTCTTGCCACTTATCTGGATGAGGAACTGATGCCCCGCCTGTACGCCGGCATGAAGGAAGCCGGCTGGGAAATGACACCCTACGTTTACGCAAGGGATACGCCGGATAAGGGCATCGCCGGTTTTCTGGACCTGCCGCGCTACTCCTCCGGTTATGCTGCTTTGCACAATACCATTGGGTTTATGACGGAAGCCCACATGTGGAAGCCCTATAAAGACAGGGTCCGGGGGACCTATACTTTTATTGCTACTATGATTAAGGCGATGAACGAACAGCGCAATGCACTGGAGCAGGCAAGAGAAAAGGCCGGCCGGCACGTGATAAACCAGGACAGCTTCGCCCTGGATTGGGCATTGGATTTTTCCCGTTCGGATACGATCCTTTTTAAAGGGTATGAAGCCGGGCATAAGAAGAGTGAAGTGTCGGGGCTCGATCGTATGTATTACGACCGGAGCAGGCCTTACGAAAAGGAGATCCCCTATTTCCGTTATTACCAACCCACGGCCAGCGCCCGCCGGCCTTTTGCCTACATTATTCCACAGGCCTACACCGGTGTAGCTGAACGACTGCGCTGGAACGGCGTGGCGGTACATCAGCTGGCGGAAGATACAGAGCTGGAGCCGGAGTTCTCCTACATCGAAGAATATGAAACCAGAGAAAGGCCCTACGAAGGCCACTATCCTCATTACAATGTAAAAACCCGTGAAGTGCACCGGCGCCATCTGTTCCGGAAAGGAGATTACGTGGCCTTCACCAGCCAGCCGGCCAACCGGTACATCGTCGAAACTCTGGAACCCCGGGCTGCGGACTCTTTCTTCGCCTGGAACTTCTTCGACGGCATTCTGATGCAGAAGGAGTATTTTGACAGCTACATCTTCGAAGATACGGCTGCCGCTTTACTCCGCAATGACCCTGCCCTGCAGGATGCCCTGGAGAAAAAACGGCAGGAGGACGAACAATTCGCCCAGTCTGCCCGCGCACAACTGGACTTTATTTACAGACGCACACCCTACTACGAGCCAACCCATAATTTGTATCCGGTGGCGCGCTTGTGGGAGGAAGTTAGTCTGCCATTAAAAAATTAGGGTGTATCTGAGATCAGAGAGTGGTGTATCAGAAGTACGCCACCTTGCTACACTGATACACTAATACACCGATATCCTAATACCTTCATGCTCCTGGCGTTCATCATCCTCTATCTGCTGGCCACCCTGCTCATCGGCTGGTGGGCCTCGACGAAGGTCCATTCCACCAAGGACTTTGTCGTTGCCGGCCGCAACCTGCCTATGTTTGTTGCCGCCTGTGCCCTCTTTGCCACCTGGTTTGGCTCGGAGACCATCATGGGAGCGTCGTCGGAGTTTGTAGAAAAAGGCCTTATCGGAGTGGTGGAAGACCCCTTTGGCGCCGCCCTCTGCCTGGTATTGGTGGGCGCCTTTTTTGCCCGCCCGCTCTACCGGCTGAACATTCTGACCTTCAACGATTTTTTCCGCCTGCGCTACAGCCGGGCCGCGGAGGTTATTTCCGCCATTTTCATGGTGCCTTCCTATTTGGGCTGGATCGCGGCACAGATGGTGGCGATGTCCATCATTCTATCGGCCATTGCCGGCACCACGCCATTAGAGGGTATTATTGCCTGTACGACGGTGGTGGTCATTTACACCTACATCGGAGGTATGTGGGCCGTATCCATAACGGATTTCATACAAACCATCATGATTATTATCGGCCTGTTGCTGGTGGCTTATCAGGTCGGTTCGGCGGCGGGAGGAGTCGGCAGGGTTCTGGATTCCACACCGGATGGATTTTTCCATTTTCTGCCGGAAGCCAGTTTTGACGGGGTCATCCACTACCTCGCTGCCTGGATCACGGTTGGGTTGGGTAGTATTCCTCAGCAGGATGTATTTCAGCGGGTGATGTCGGCGCGCAGCGCCAAAACGGCGGCCGCAGCATCCTACCTTTCAGGGTTCATGTACCTCACCATCGGGTTTATTCCCCTCTTCATCGGGCTGTGCGGCCATATCCTCTACCCCAATGAAGTCCATGATGGCGATACCCAGATGGTAATCCCCTTTATGGTGCTGGAGCACAGCAATATCTTTCTGCAGATCATGTTTTTTGGCGCTTTACTCTCAGCCATTCTGAGCACAACTTCCGGTGCGGTGCTGGCGCCGGCCACCGTGATCGGAGAAAATATGGTGCGTCCGTTTTTTAATGATATTTCCGACCGGTGGCTGCTCTACACCATGCGGCTGGCCGTAGTGGGTGTGGCCCTTACTGCTGCGGCCATAGCCGCCTGGAACAGGAATATCTATGAGTTAGTAGCGCAGTCTTCAGCTCTGAGCCTGGTCTCCCTTTTTGTTCCGCTTACGGCAGGGTTGTATTGGAAAAAGGCCTCGAATACCGGCGCCTTGGCCTCTATCGTCATTGGCATGCTGGTTTGGATACTTTGCGAGTTTGTGATCCTTACACGTTTCCCCGGCATTATCTGGGGCGGGTTGGCCAGCATGGGTGTAATGGTGCTTGGTAGTTGGCTGCTGCCTGACCAGACATACAGCAGGTTCAGGGAAGCGTCAGCCAATAAATTAGTGGAATAAATTTGCTATATCTGTTTATCTTTCCTTCAGATTGAAGAATGCCTAAAACAGTAGAATTATGAACCCGGAATCAGATTTTGAGTTAGCAGGCCTCGTCTTTAAGCTGATAAAGGATGAAAAATCCTACAAGGAAAACCAGGGTTATATAGATCAGCTTTTCGAGATCTACTTTGAGGCCTTCACGGAGGAGGATGAAAGAGAAGACAAAGGCTTTATTGTCAAAAGAGTTAAAAAAAAGAAACGGCGCCTCACCATTGCAGAAGAGGATCCTGAGAAGCCTGATTATGATTCGGACACCTATATTTTTCTTTGCATCCTACCCGGGGAGAATAAGGTGGCCGGGGGGTTGATTGCCGAATATTACCCCGTCAGTAAGTGCATACTGCTGACTTATATTTTTGTTGATAAAGCTTACCGGAGCAAAGGCATTGGAGAAACGCTAATAAATAAAAAACTGCGCTATGAACTGATCGAACGTGAATTGAATGGCCAGGTGAATGCCGTTTTTCTGGAAACGGAAAACCCTTTGCTTACCGAAGTAGAAGATTCAAAGGTTCTTGATTTTCAGGATACCGTTAGAAAGAGGTTTGATTTTTTCAGGAAAATCGGCGCCAAATGGATAGATATCCCTTATATCCAGCCGGCATTGTCAGAAGAACAGCAACCAGCAAAAAATCTATTTTTCCTGACCCTGCCGCAACTGGGGAGGTTGCAATATGGGTTCAAGCTAAATAAGGAAGTCCTGATAGCTTTTTTAATTGAATTTTATAACTCATTGATTTTTCAGGCAAGCGGTGCAGAAGATGCGAGTAAGTTTATCAACGATTTGAATTACAGGGAAAAAAGTGCCGATTTATACAGAATAGTCCTTTCAATTGAAATTGCTGACCTGCTGGAAGACCTGGATCCAAAGGGAAATCTGGAACATCTTGAAATAGTAAACTTGTTCGCGCTTAAAGATCTCCTGGAAAAAGAAGCTATAAAGGAAACCTTTGACCCCGCACTTATTGAGGAAAGGATAAACGAAATAAGGCGGAACCTGGAAACATCCGGCATTTATGCAGACGGATATCTCTTCATCAGGGAGTTGCCAAGGTTTAAGAAACCAAAGATCCAAATGGGTAAGGCGTCCATTTGTTTCCATATTATTGAAGACGCCTTTGCCGGCATGAACGAGGCATCCCCCCCGCCCCGAACCCAGCCTGCTCCGGAAAACCAGGGCGATTTCTCTTATGAATATTGCCCCTTTTTTCACTCCTTCGAGCGAGATCTGTTTTCCCTGAAATATCATGGCGGGTATTTACCTTTTTTCAGTAAATGCCGTGATAAGTTTAAAGTCAGGGTTACCTTTTGTAATAAACTCGATTTTATTTCCGAGGGGCGAAAAGAAACCTGTTTTTTAGATATGGATGATGGTTCCCCGGGAGCTAATGGGGTGTATCAGAAAGAATTGGAGTGCCACCTGAATTCAGTTCATTTCTTCAACAGTAAAGTCAAGGTTTGGGAGATCATATTCCGGCCGGCGGAAGGGGTTTTCCTGAATGAATTTGAAATCATTCAGTTCAATAAATATTTCTCAGGTAAACAGGAAAAGTACTATCCGAACCTCAAATTTGAACTGATCGATGCCGATAAATACCTGGGGGTCAATAAAAGGATCTTAGGCTTGCTTTCCGGATACCGGATGTTATTTGATAAGTATTCCGACCCCCGGCAGCAGATTGAAGAGGCGGATCTGGATTATTTGAAAAAACCCATGGTTGTGAAATCGGGAACCATTCAGATCGATACAAAGTATATCAGCCAACCCGGAAAGGATAAAGGCCTCATTTTTGATGAGGAAAAAAAGATACTCGGCTATTTCAATTCCATTCTCAATGTCAGTGAGGAAAACAGCCAACTCGGCACCAATGATGAAATATGGCGAAATATATACCGCTTTATTCGCCTTTGCCAGGTTGAAGAGGCCATTTCAGTGATACATGATTTCGAGAAAATTTATAAAAGGTTCCCGATAATAAATTATGTTCTCGAAGCCTTCTGTGGAATTTCTCTGGGGATCTTCGATTTCGAGAGAATGGAATACGAAGAGATACTGGATACCTTAACTCCCAGGGCTGTCAGTGCAACGGATTCCTCGATGATCTTTATCAACCGGGCTGCATTGGTAAAGTTCTGCCATGACGATACGATTTTTGCATCCTCTTATCATAACATCGGGATGAGCCCCTACCTGATCATTCCCAGTTCCTTGCTTTGCCATAATCTCCACCTGTCGGAAAAGGCGGAATTAATAATCAAACAGGGGGTATCAAAGAACGATCTGACGGTTAAAAAAATTAAAGGGCTTAGGTTGCTAACGGCAAACATTGCTAGAAAGTCAATAAATTTTAAGGCCAGGATCCGGAAAATAGTAGAAGATTATTTAAATATAAAAATACTGCCAAACGTGTTTCAGTATCCGACAGAACGGGACATTTATGAGTTTGGCATGGAACATTGGGGGACAAAAGCTTCCATCAGTGAAATAAACAGGTTGAAAAATAACCTGGACAGCCAGATCGCTTATCACACTTCCGTCCGGCAGGATATTTTTGAATTGAGGGTAACCATTATTTTTTTGATCCTCTCTTTTATTCAGATTGCCCAGACGTTGTTTGAATTCACAACAAATGCGAAATTGAAGATCACCATTTTTGTGCTGATCATAATTATTGCCGCGATCTTTTCAATTGTTTATTTCTACGCTCAAAAAAGATCCTATTATGAGCATGATTGACCGGTTGAACACACTCTTACTGAAAAATGGTTATTCCCCTGTGTGGGCCGCCTCATAAATGGCATCCACCAGGCTGTTCTCCCCCTTGGTGTCATTCCCCAATTGCCAGAACATGATTCCTCCCAGCCCCTTGTCGAGGACGAACTCCGTTTTCAGCCTGACCGAGGCCGTATCGTCATAGGAAATGAAGATGCTGTCGGCAGAGTTGTAGAGGTAGGGCGCTTTGGCCACGGGGTCCCAGTGCCTTTGATAGCCGTTCTTTTCTTCAAATTCGTCTCTTATCCGGGCATAGGGGCACCAGCCGATATGGGGGCCCCCGTTGGGTTGGTACAGCCCGTTATTGGCAGGCGGTACGCCTTTCCAGGCGCGGCCGTAAAAGGCTCCTCCCACGACCATTTGTTCCGGGCGGACACCCAGTTCCAGCAGATAGGCAACGATCTTTTCCACGGAGCCGGGGCCGGGAACGTATTTGCTGTCGGGGTGCTCTGCTTCCCAGCGCTTATACATTTCGGCGATGGGGTACTCCGCGATATCTTCTCTGGTGATCCATCCCAGGGGAGTATGGTGCCCGGTATAGGGAGTAGTGGCAACGATCTGGTCGTAGGTCATGATATTCATGTAATTCGCGTATTTCATGACCTTGTCAACTTCGATATGGTCGTAATAGCGTTCCCATCCCGCCGATGCGAAGGTCAGGGTCTGAGGCCTGTCCAGGGCGTCAAGCTGTTCTCTCAGGGCTTTCATCACCTGGGTGAAATTTTCCTTGTCCTCCGGCCGGTACTTGCAATCTTCGGCGGGCAACCCCGGGTACTCCCAGTCCATATCCATTCCATCCAGTTGGTATTCTTCAATAAAGGCTATAGCGCTGTTGACGAACTTCTGCCGGCTCTCCTCCGTGAGCGCCATGTCCGAGAACCCATCCGCGCCCCAGCCGCCGCAGGCGATCATCACCTTGAGGTCAGGGTGGTTTTTCTTTTGTTCGACGAGCAGGCGGAGCTTTTCGGGAAACTCCTCGTTCCGGAATTTCATCTCTCCGTCGATCACCTTGGTGAAGGAGAAAATGATGTGGGTCAGTTGATCCAGGGGGAGTTTTTCCGGTTGGTAATCCTCTTCCGGGACATAGTAGGCCAGAATGGGCAGCTTCTCCTTTTCCGGTTCAGAAGTTGTTGCCTTTTTCCGGCTACAGGAAAAGGAGGCCAGGAGGAGGAAGCAGAGGGCGGAAAGTCTCAGCAGGCTCATTTAAGGATTTTTTGGTTAGAGAAAGTATCGGCAATATAGAGATTTAATTGAGTTTTACCCAGTGGGAATCATTCCAGCAGAATAAACCCCGCCCAGTAGTAGGGCGGCCACCCTTCTTCCTGCAGGTGACGCTGGGCGGCCAGCAGGGCATCGCGGAGGGGAAGCTCCTCTTCCAGCCATTTTTTGTAGAGCGCTTCCATCAGTTCGGTGGTTTGCCGGTCAGGTACTTTCCAGAGGCTGAGGATGAGGTTGCGTGCGCCTGCGATCCGGAAGGCGCGTTGCAGGCCGTAAACCCCCTCGTTGGCGGCTATATCGCCCAGGCCGGTCTCGCAGGCGGAGAGCACCACGAGTTCCGTTCCGGAGAGATCCATCCGGCTGGCTTCATAGGCGGTGAGGATGCCGTCTTCCCGCCCTTCCGGAGTGGGGTTGCCCTGCCAGGCGTGGCTGCCGCCGGCCAGGATGAGGCCGGAGCGGATGAGCGGGTGTTCGCTGAGCCGGAAAGGGGCCTCTTCCCCCAGCGCCTCGCCTTTATCTTTCGGGTCGGGAAAGAAATAGCCGTGAGTGGCCAGATGGATGATCTTTGGTGAAGGTGCACTGCTGCCGATTTGTTTGAAATCCTCTTCCGTTGCAGTGTATCCCATTCGGGTTTCGGCAGTTACCTCATTATCCTCAAAGAGTTTTTCCAGGGTTTTCACCTCCTGGGCGGTGCCGGGCAGATAGGCCCAGGTTGTCCCTCTGCCAATGGCTGTATCAAGCGGCTCGAAAAACAGCTCACCCCGTAAAGCCACCGAAGTGGTTTCGGGCAACCCCTCTACTGCCCGGGCCAGCGCGGTGCTGTCCATTTCGTACCGGATGCCGCCGTAGAGGAGCGCGTTATCAGCTTTTTCCAAAGGAGATGAAGGAGCAGCCAAATGCCGGGTGCTGTTGAGCCGGGCCATTTGAAAGCGTTGCGCCAGCAACCGGCCCTTTTCATCCGGTATGGCGCCCAGGTTGAGCCGGTGCAGCACCCCTGCAGGTGAGAAGTAAACGGTTAGGATGCCTTCGAGGGCTTCTTCCAGCGGAGCCCACAGCAGGCGGTAAAGCGTTTCACTTTGCGCAGTGGTTCCGCCCCAGCCGGGCGCATACAGCCTGTTGATATCCTCCTCCCTGCCGCTCCCGTTATTTTCCAGCAGGCCGTCCAGTTGTGCCCCGTTGCAAAGGGGTATCCACCGGGGAGAAGTATCGCCGGGGCGCAAAAGCAGGGCGGCGTAGAGGCTGGTGTCTCCAGCCAGGCCGAAGTTTTGGCGATAGTGAATGAACTCGATGGCCGCCCCGTCCGCAGGCAACCGGAGCTGTACTTCCCGCCAGCTCACCTGCCGGGCGGCCTCCGCGATACCTCCGGCCGCATTGGCCAGGCTCCTTTCCAGTTCGTTGATCTGGCTTTCCAGCCTTTCCGTTTCCTGTCGTTCATTCAGCGGTTTGGCGTATTCTCCGGCCAGCCTGCGATGGCAAGAAGAGAGCAGCTCGAACTGCCGTTGAATTTCCGGGGTGCCGATTGCCAGCTTTCGCATCCGCTGTGCCTCATTGAGCAGGAAGCCTTTGTAGAACAGGGTATTGTCATAACACAAGCCGGCTAGAGCGGGCAGTTGTGCGGAATGCCGGCCGCTGACAGACCGAATGATGTCCTGTTGGTTGTGGAAGGTTGAAATGTAAGCAGCCAGCTCGTTTTCAGAGAGGTATCGGGTAGCTTTTTCCAACAGGCGGCGTTGTATGCCGCTGGCTTCGGCAAGGGCCTCGGCTGCAGCGGAAGCCCGCCCCGTATTGCTGAAACAGAGCCCCAGGCTGATCAGGTTAACGGCGATATGAGGATGTTCTCTGCCCAGAGCCGCTTCCCACAGGCGGTTGGCCTGTACATACAGCGATTCCGCCCCGGCGTATTGGCCCGTCTTCATTTTCAGGTTGCCGAGGTTGCTCAGGCTCTGGGCATACTCGGGATGGGCTTTGCCCAGTAGGCCTTCCCGCATGGACAAAGCCTTTTGGTGTTGCTCCAGCGCCGCCTCGTACCGGCCCATCTTTTCATATACCAAAGCAAGGTTGTTGATGCTTGTGGCGGTATTGGGGTGTGGCCCTCCCACCAGCTTCGTCCTGATCTCAATGGATTCGCGAAAGTATCGTTCGGCTTCTTCCAGTTGGCCGGTGTGGTAATACAGCAGCCCCAGGTTGTTGGCCACCCCGGCATAATAGAAGTTCTCTTTCCCTATATTTTGCTCCACAATGCCCTTGGACTGCAGGTAACATTCCTCCGCTTTGGCAAACCTGCCGGTATTGTCATAAAGAAAGCCCAGGTTGAACAGGTTGCCGGCAAACTGTAAGTGGTTCTCTCCATATTGCTCTTTAACCAGGGTGTTGGATATCAGAAAATGCTGTTCGCATTCCATATAGCGGCCCGCCTGGGCATAGAGAACGCCCAGGTTGTTCTGAATGATCGTATAAAAACGATCTCCTTCGGGAAAGTGCTCTTCCACAATTGACAGGGCCTCCAGCACTATGCGTTCCGCTTGTTCATACCGCCCCAGCCCTTCGTAAAGAATACCCTGAAAGATCAGCCCGCGTACGTAGAGCCGGCTGGCCTTGCCGAGCGCCCGCCCTGCAAGGCGGACAGCGTTTTGCAGGACAGGTTCGGCCTCCTCATAGCTGCCCATATCGGTATAATTGGACCCCAGAATGATCAGGGCATGGATATAGTCCTCGTGATCTTCTCCAAGGAGATTTTTCCTGATGGCCAGTGCTGCTTTCAGGTATTTTTCCGCAGCTTCGAAACCGCCGCTTTCTGCACTGATCTTCCCCAGCGTGTAGAGGCAGTCTGCGTGGAGTTTTGTCCCTTCCCCCTCCTGGTTCAGCACCTTTTGTTCGCAGGCGCCGGCAAGGGCAAGGGCCTCTTCATAACTGCCGATGTCGTACAAACTGTCGCATACCGCCAGCGTGCTGTCCACTTCTGCGGCGAGTAGCGATATTTCGGTTCCCTGGGCAGTCGCCGAAAGGGGTAGGAGGGAGAGCCAGAGAAGAGCGTATTTCTGCATAGTAAATTTTTCAAAAAAGTGGATAAGCACTGATAACCTCAACGCCAAAGTCGGATTCATCAGCAGTTACTCAGTAGTAATCATTTCATTCACAAAAATAATTAACTCGCATGAAATCGCTGATCGGCACCTTATTCTTTCTGATGAACTACCTGTCGTTTGTTCTGGCGCAACCCGTGCAGGAATTCTCTTTCAGCCGCGAAATCAAGGGGGTGGAGTTTGAAAAAGCCTCGATCATGAAGTACGTCCTGCAACCGGATCAGGCCAGGATATTTCTGGAACTCAGCCGCATTGGAGCGGTACAAACCAAAATGGGGCCACTATGGTCGGGTGGAGCAGACCCGATGGAGGTCAAAGCGCTGGGTATTATTGATCTGTCCAAAGATCTTGAACTGATCAGCGAAGAACTCATCTTTCTCGAACCGGATGGCGTTCTTTCCAAGCAATATAAATTGCTGAAAGAACCCGGGAAGGTGGTGGGGAACAAGAACGTAATGGGCACCCAGGATGACTGCATGAGCATCTCCGCCATCGTTGACAAATACCCGGAACTGGTGCGGGAGGAAGAAACCGGGGGCAAAGTTCTTCCGAAAGAATATTACGACAACTCCATCGATTACGGAGGGCTGGCAATGAAGGTGAAAGGTTTTAATTCCCGGTTGTACCGGCTTAAGCCCGAAGGAGGAAAGAAAAGCCTGTTCGCCCAGCTAACCGATGCCCGGTACGATGACATCAAATCCACCTACGATTGGGAGCCCTACCGGGGCGGGGATAAGCAGAATTACTGGATGCAGCTCTCTTCTTCCCTTTGCGACCCGCAGACGGGAATGGTCTATGCCCACAATGGCCTGGTAAAAAGAGGGGAAGACCGCGGGAGGAGCATGGAGAAATACCAGGAATTCGTTACTTATGACAAAAGCGGTAAAGAGATCAGCCGCACGGAGATCACTTTTGATGTTCCGCACGAGGTGGCTTTGCGGCAAACCTTTTTTACGGATAACCCGGATAATGGCCTCTATTCCATCGACGGCCTGGTGCATGTTTACCGGCAGCAGTACGGTTTTGGGTATAAAAAGCTAAACCCGGACCCGGACCCGGAGTACCGGAAATTGTATTACTGGGATGCTCAGGGCAAAGCGCTGGCCAATATCGACTTTAAGGTGCCGGCTGAGGAGGTTCGCATCCTGAGAGGTTTCCGGAACGGAAATGCCCTCAGCCTGCTGGCCGGCAACAAAAAAGAAGGCGGTTGGTTAACTTACCATATTGCCGGCGGCCAGCTGAACGGGCCGGAAAAGGCAGATGCCCTGGGCAAAGATATTGGGTTCACACCCGCGGAGCTGGCATCTTTTTCCTGGGAGCAGGCCCGGGAAATGGCCAATGCGGATGGCTCCAGAACCATCATCTGCCATCTGAAGAAAGAGGTGAAAGAAGCGGATAAGGTTTACAACTACTCCCAGGGCTATGTGCTCTTCAACATTGGAGCGGATGGGAAGATCGCTGCGGCACAGCATCTCCGCCGTTCCGAAAAAGCCCGGGCCAACACCCAAACTCAGCTGAATGTCTATCCCGCCGAGGGCTACTTTACTTTGCTGATGAGCGACCCGGTGGCCGGCAGCAACGGGAATATGCTGGAAGTAAGTGTCCTGAAAGTAAACCCCGCCAGCCTGGCAATAACCCCGGTGCACAGCATGCAGGGCGCCGGCGAGGGCCTCTCCGTAGAGCGCGTTCCCAATTCAAAAAATCTGATTATCTTTTCAACCGATCCGGACGGTGAAAAGTATATGCTGACGCAGTTGTCTTTATAGTCCTACTCCTGTCCAACTCAGGCGCTGATTTCCCATCAGCGCCTGAGTTCAAACCAAAAGATCAAGCATGGCCATGAAAAAGTTTCTCTACGCTCTCTGTCTTTACCTGTTTTTCAGCGGTTTTCTTTCCGCTCAGCCCTGCCTGCCGGATGGGATTCGCTTTACTTCCCAGGCGCAGGTAGATTCTTTTCCTTTGTTGCACCCCGGTTGCAGCCGGATCGAGGGGAGCATCCTCATTGAGGAAACCGATATTACCAACCTCGACAGCCTGAGGCAGGCCACTTCCGTAGGCGCCTTCTTAACCATTTATGCCAACCCCCAACTGGAGAGCCTGGCCGGCCTGGGAAGCCTGGATTCCGTCGGGCGAGATTTTTACATTTACGGGAATGAGGCCTTAACAAGCCTTCACGGGCTGGAAAACCTCAGCTACGTAGGTGGAGAGATCCGGATAAAGGACAATACGGCCCTGGCCAGTTTGTCCGCTTTGGGGCAGATAGATTCGCTGGCCGGCAACCTGATCATCTCGGGGCACCCACAGCTGGCCAGCCTGGAGGGGTTAAACAGCCTTGCCTACGTAGGAGGTAATTTAGAGATCGTAGCAAGCGACTCCCTGCAGAGCCTGGCGCCCCTGCAAAACCTGACGGCTGTCGGCGGAGACTTGCGCTTCGTCTTCCTCGATGGCGTCAGCAGCCTTCAGGGCCTGGAAAACCTGGATTCCGTTGGAGGGGAACTGGTGCTGTTGGGCCTTCCGGGGATCACCAATCTGGCCGGCCTGAATAACCTGAGGTTCGTGGGAGGAGGTTTGGGATTGGCCCAAACCGGAATTTCCAACCTGGCGGAACTGGAAAGCCTTACGCACATCGGGGCAAGGCTCACCCTGAGCAATAATGATCAGTTGACTACCCTGCAGGGGGCCGGCCAATTGGCCTACCTGGGAGGGTTAAGCCTGAACCACAATGAGGCTTTGACGGATATCACGGCGCTGCAGCAGATCACGTCCCTGAGTGCAGGCCTGAGCATCAACGGCAATGACGCGCTCAACAGCCTGATGGGATTGCACAACGTCACAGAAACAGGACCGGTACTGATCATTGTAAACCCTTCTCTATCTGGCCTGGCAGGGTTAGGGCAACTTCGTAAAATAAACGGATCCTGCTATATCTCCCGTAACGACAGCAACGCTTTCACCAGCCTGGCCGGCCTGGAGAACCTGGACAGCATCGGAAGGTATCTCCGGGTCTTTAACATGCCCTACCTGACGAGCCTGCAGGGACTGGACAACCTGTCCTATATCGGTGATTACGCCCTTATCTACAACTGCTGGGCGATGAACAGCCTGGCGCCCGGCCTGGAAAGCCTCACCAATATCCCCGGGGAACTTAACATTCACAATACCGGCCTTACGGATATGAACGGGTTGAACAACCTGACAGCCGTCGGCGGTGATTTCCGGCTGTTCAAAAATTCCGCCCTGCTGAGCCTGGAAGGCCTGGAGAACCTGGAATCCGTAGGCGGCGGCCTGGAGCTTTCCGACAACTTCCGCCTGCCCAGCCTGGCGCCGCTGAGCAACCTATCAGCTGTCGGAGGGTATCTGAAAATCGATCAGAGCGACGCCCTTAACAGTCTGGAGGGACTGGAAAACATAGGCCCCGCCACGATCACCGAACTGATCATCACTGACTCGCCCAACCTGTCGGCCTGCGGCGTTCAGAGCATCTGTGACTATCTGGCCAACCCCGACAACCCGGCCACCATCTCCGGCAATGCTCCTTCCTGCAATTCCCGGGAGGAGGTAGAGGCCGCCTGTGTTGCCGGCAGCACTTCCGATTGGTTGAAAAGCCGGATCAGCATCTTCCCTAACCCCACCTATGGGCCGGTTCAGTTAACCAGCCTGCCGCCGGGAGCGGTAACGTATAAAATTACTGATGGCCGGGGGCAGCGTGTTCGGGAAGGGCGATTAGCATCCGGTGAGATCAGCCTGTCCGGCCTGCCGGCAGGAGTATATTCCTTCATGATACAAACGGATGAAGGGATAGTGGCCAGGCGGGTGGTGAAGCTGTAAAGGCCCATTCCTTCCAGTTTTTTATCCAGATAACGTGAGGTTTGGCCTGACTATCCTGTTTTCCAGCAAAAAAGCCAGAGTTAGGTTGAGGGCCGAGGCTGGTCAATGAAGCAAAATGGATAAAATATTCCTTTCCCCGGGCGCTCTCCGGCCTCAACCTCAAACCTCACTTTAGATAAGTACTCACCTGTGCCGGATCCAGCGGACGATCTCTTCTATTTGTCCGTCCTTTCCTGCCTTTACCAACAGCCCGTCGCGGCCTGAGCGGATGTAAAAGCCATCTGGGGCGGGTAATATATTGGGAAAAGAAAGCCAGCCGGAGGATTGATTCGAAAGCGGCCCGAATTTCAACGGCGGCAGGGAGTTGTCCTTGGCGGCCTTCCAGCGCACCAGGCTGACAACAGGGCCGGTAGCATCCCAGAAGGAGAGGCTGCTTTGGTTGCCCTCCTGCAGGGGGATCAGGGAGAGGTTGCTTTCGGGGTGGATCATAAAGGGTTCCGGTTTTCCGGTAGCGCTCAACTCCAGGGCCTTTCCTTTTCTAACGGCCTCCACCGGAAGTGGTAAAGGCGGGCGGGAGGAAATGTTGGCATATTGTTCTTCCAGCGTGTTCAGGTTGTACTGTGCCTGCTGGGCATAGAGGGGGCTGGATGTATCCAACAGCTGGCTGAACGCGGCCCCGGCTTTTTGCTTGTCCTTCAGAAGGGCGCAACTGATGGCATAAGCCATTTCCAGGTTCGGGGGTTTATTGGCCTTTTCGGGTATGAAACCCCTGTTTTGCAACAGTGCCATGGCTTCCTCCGGGCGCCCCAGGAGATTGAGGGCGCAGGCGAGGTTGCCCACGGCGGCGAGATAACCCTCGTCTCTTTCCAGCGCCTTGTGGAAATAAGAAAGGGCGGCTTGCAGCAGAGCGGTCCGCCTCTCGCGTTCATCAGGCCCGAGGGGCCCGGCTCCTCTCTGTCGTTCCAGTTCCTGCAGCCGGCTGGCCGTTTCCAGCTCCAGCGGGTAGGCAAAGCGGTCATATTCTTCATCGTAGTACTGGAGCGCATGAAGCACGTGCAGCACCCCGAGGTTGTTGTAAATCTCCCGCCCCTGATAATAATCCAGCAGAAAGGTATTGCAGGCAACGGCCTCCTCGTAATATTCCAGTAGCGTCAGATAGTTGGCGGCCTCGAACACGGCGATCAGGCGGCGGGCCATATCCATCACTTCCCGGACGCTGTTGCTGCGCTCTTCGAAGGAAGGGTACCCGGGGGTGGGTTTCCCCCAAAGGCCATAAGCTTTGTAAATGCGCTCCAGCACTTCGGGGACGACTTCTTCTATCCGGTAACCCGCCAGATAAGCGGTGAAAGCCCCTCGTATATCCGCCGCTTTTTCGCGGGTGTCGGAGGTATTATCCCGAAGGCCATATACCAGGAAATTGGTGCCTTCGGAGGAAAGGGCGGGTTCAAAAGCGTGGGCCAGTTCGTGAGACAGGATAAAGGCCAGGGCATCGCGGAAATCCCTGCCCATAGCACGGCAGTTTTCAAACGCCTTTTCATCCAATACGATCTGATGGCGGGCCGGGTAATAGGCGGCAACTTTCCGGTTCTCCCGGGAAATGGACAGGGACGGTATGGGCTTATCCGTTCTGCCGGCCTCCGCGTAGAGCCTGCGAAGAATGCTTTCGGCCAGTTCTTCCGTACCCTGGCCGTAGGAAACAGCAACCGGCGATGTAAACAGGATTGAAAACAGAAAAATGAAAGCATTTTTCATAAAGACTTCATTGGTTCTTCCCGGAGACAGCGTTTGAATAACATCCAACCACCTCTAAAAGGCAACCATCCATCCGGGGCTCATTCAGGCAACAATATAACCATCCTCCAGCCCACCTCAAGACAACAATTATAACCGGCTCGAAGAGACGGTATAACCCTCTCCACCAGGCACACCTTCAGCACCTCTTAATCTTTGGGAGGCAACCGGCCAAGCAACTCCCTGGCCTGCATCTGTTGGCCGAACGCTTCATCTTCCGCCAGCGTTTCCAGGAGCTTCCGGGCATCTTCCCTGCGCCCTTCCGATTGCAGGAAGCAAAGCGCCAGATACCATCGGGCTTCTTTTTCCATTTCAGGGTTGCCGGGGTTGGAAAAGCCGGAAAGCAGCCTTGCCGCTGAGTCGAAATTCGATAGAGACATTTCCGTTAAGGCGAGGAAAAACTGCGCCGTATCGTTTTGAGGATGGTTGTCCAGAAAATAGGAGAGGGCAAGGAATGCCGCCGGATAATCTTCCTTCCGATAGAGCACCAGGGCTTCCCTCAGGCTGTCCGTAGGGTTCATCTCCGGAGCAAAGCCGACGGAGGTAAGCCCTTCGATGATCCTTCCCGCCTGTTCTTCTTCCGGCCGGAAATGCTGCTGAAAGGCCACTTGCGGCTCAAAGGGCTGCGGCCTCAGGGCGAACCACCAGATGCCGGCGCACAGTGCAGCAAGGGCCGCCGCCGCCGCGGCAACACGCAGCACGCTCAGTTTCCCGGCCTTGCCGCGGGATGCAGAAAAGAATCCTTCTGCCCTGAGTTGCTGGTGCACCTGGCTGATGTCTTCCCTGGCCCGTTGGTCGAAGGATTGCTCCAGGGCGCCCAGAAGTTGCTGCTCGAAAAGGAAGGCTTCTTTCAGCGCTTCGTCCTTTTCCAGGGCCTCTTCGAAGGACTTCCTCGCGGCAGCGTCCAGTTCACCGGATAGGTACTGGTGGATCTGTTCTATGTAGGGCTCCCTGTTCATATAGTTTTGAGTAAATACTTTTGTAAGCCATCTGGAAGCAGTTGGACACATTTAATTATTACTAATTCGAGGGCATGCCTTTTTGGTTCTATTCCTGTGGCAATTGTTATATGGTAATATTGTTACGCCCATTGTGTCCAACTACTATCCATTTAACCATACAACAATATAGCCATCCAACCTCATTCTGTACGATCCTGGCTATCCCGAACAATCCTCCGCAAATACTCCAGGCACCGGAATTTCTTCACCTTTACAAAAGCCTCCGAATAGCCCATCAGCCTGGCGATCTCGGCCTGCGGGAGGTTCTGGTAGAAAGAATAGCGAAGTACTTCCCGGCAGTCCTCTTCCAGGTCATTCAGGCTTTTAGTGACCAGCCGGATCAGCGCCTCTCTTTCTTCAGCTTCTCGCGGGCTGCCTTCCTGAGGAAGGTTCTCGGCCAGGCCGCCGGCATTTCCGGCTTTCACCTTTTCCGAGGCTCTCTTCTTCAGCCAGATGTTTCGGGCAATGGCATACAACAGTGTGCTGATCTTGCCATTCAGCTGAAAGCCCGGTTTCCGGATATTTTGTATCAGGGCAAAAAGTGATTCCTGAAAAATATCCTGAGCATCCTCTCCATCCCCTCCCATGCGCAAGACCAGGCTTTCCACCATGCGGTAGTGCCGGCGGTAAACTTTTTCATACGCCTCCCTCTTACCAGCCTGCAGCTCTTTCAGCCACTCCTGCTCTCTGCTCATAGATCGGGATTATCGGGGTTGGTTATCAGATGAATGGGGAATTTATTGATTTTTCGCTTTTGTAAGCCTTCTTTCCTGTAAAAATTTCCCTCTTGTGCCGGGATTTATAAGCCGGCAGCACAAGCTTTCTTTGGCGAGCAGGTTTCCGCTGAAAAAGGCAACAGGAGGGTCACTTATCCAGCGACAGGCTCAAATTCACCTTAGCGCTCAGCCCGATGAAAGGCTGGAGGAATATTCTTTTATTGCTGTCTTCGACGCCTGTTGTTTCCGGTTCTTCCAGGATGGCGCCGCCGGCGTTGAAGCGAACGAACTGGAACAACTTGTAATCCAGCCCCAGGTAAAAAGGGCGGCCGATGAGCGGCCCGCTGATCTCTTTGTTGTTCTCACCGTCAAAATTGCGGGTGAAAACGCCCATGGTGATGGAGGCGTTGCGCAGAAAACGGGGGGCGATGGTACTGGTGGAAAGGGGAAAGGAAAGGCCCAGGTAAGGGGCTGTGCCATAGTCCAGGTTTTCCAGGTTGCCGCCGAGATATACCCCTCCATAGCCGGCATTGACGGCGAAATACCCGGCCTTGTCTTCCGTCTGATAATCTTCCACATAACGGCTGTCGGCAAAGATGAGCAGGTTGGGGCCGGCCATAGCTTCAATTTCCATGGCGGCCAGCGCCCGCAATTCTTCGATCAGTTTCTGCCGCTGCCCGGCTTTGGCCGGAGTGGAGCCATCCGTTTCCGCTCCGGCTTTGCTCAGGTTTACAGATTCTATCTGCTCGGTTTTCATTTTTACCAGTTCAGAAAAAGGAGGGAAGGGCTCGTCACTCCGCCGCCGGTATTCAGAGAGGACAGATGACGCCAGTTGGTTCATATCCCGCAAGATCTTCTTTGCGGATTTCTGGAAGGAAATGCGGTTGCTGTTGTTGCCCATCTGGCTGTCCAGGTAAGTATCTATGGACTGTGTGAGGCGGCTGATAAGCGCCTGCCGTTCTTTATCGGTAGCCGGGCGGAAATAAGTAACCTCGATGTCGTACTTCTTGGAAGCCCTCAGTTTGTAATTTGTCAGGACATTGAAGTTGGTCGCTCCGTTTTTATCCCTGGGGCGTTTCCAGTCGGCAACGGCCAGCGGTGCTCTGTTATCTTTTCCCTTTGGGGCAAATATCCGCACTTCCACAATGTCGATGTTAGCCTCTATCGGGCCGGTGAATACAATGGGCGTCTCGGCAGGCAGGGGCTGGTTTTCTCCAAAGCGCGCTTTTTCATAATCGAAGTTGACAGTGGCATACTGGCCATGGGCAATCCAGGAAAAGGAAATGGCCAGGAAGAGTGTAAAAAAAACAATTTTCATTTTGTGGAAATATTTAGGTTGTGCAATTGCGACAGGAATCCGGTGTTTTTAACCTTATTTCGGGAAAGGTGTTCAAAATTTCTGCTTTTTTCAGGAACCTTGCGCCCTTTCGGAGGGAACTATACCAAAGCGTTTGACTTTTATCTTTAAAAAACTTAGCTTGAATGGCGTTTGATGTAAAATGAGCGCCTGGACAAAACGATATAGCCGGAGCTTCGGAAAAAAACTCCGGCCACATTCAATCAGAATGGGTTGTAATTGAATCGTCCGGATACTCATCACCCCAAATAAAAACCAATGAATCAAAGAACAACCGTTTTTTGGGAAGCCTGCCCTTTCCCTTTTCTACCCCCTCTTTCTATTTGCTTCAAAATCTCCGCAATCCCAATCGGCCTGATCCCTGTTGAGAAAAAGCCGGCAGGGCCGCTATAGCCCGGAGCATTCTACCCTCTCCTTTTGTCAGGATAAAATTCAATTTCTTTTCAATTCTTAACCCCTTAAACTAATGTATCATGCCATTCAAGATCACACCTAATGTAAAATTGCGAAAGGACAAGGAGGGCAGGGTCCGGCAGATCCAGCATCTTCAGGAGCCTTATCTCCCCGAGAGCAATTTCGCAGCGGCATCTCCTCTGGCCCTTTCTGCGAGCTATGTAGAGGGAGCCGCTCCCATTTTCGAAGTCCCTCCCGAAGCACTTGGGCACCTACAGGAGGGCCCGTTGGAAAAACCGGACCTGCAGCTCGGCAATGAGCTTCGGGTTGCGGGAGAAAAACGCACACTCGGCACCACCACCATCGAGTATGTACAAACCCACCATGGCCTGCCCATCTGGCATTCGGGCGTTGCAGTGTCTGTCCACCATGATCCCATGCGGGTGAGTAGTTCGGTAAGCACTTTGAAATACGGCGTGGAAGTGGAGATCCTCTCCAAAGAAGACCCCATTGGGTTCGCTTCTGAAAAAAAGAAACTCTCTTCCGGAGAATTGGCCGATATGCTGGGCATAAAAGCCGAAGATTTTAAAGGCGGCAAAAAGGAAAAGGAGCGGCTGGCCCAACCCAGGATCAATGGGGTCCGGCTGATCATTTATCGTTACGACCCCAAACAGCGGCTGCCCCAAAGCCACGATGAAAAGGCCCCCCTCGAAGGGCCTGCTCCGACGCTTCCTCTTCCGGCAGTGAACCGGAAAATTAAGGCCGGAGCCTACTACATCGTTTATGAGGTGCATTTCACCCTCCCCGTTTCGGGAGAGGAGGATTACAACTGGAGGGCATTCATTGAGCCAACTACTGGTTCCGTCCTCTATCTGAGGGCTTTGGTGGATAATGCCACCGGTTATGTTTACACCATTGACCCGCTGACCAAAACGGCGGATACCACCATCCTTCCCGGTTCTTCCAATGCGGTGCTCAATCCGTTAAGAGACCTGGTAACTCTGGATGGCGTGGACGCCCCCGGAGATGAACTGGAAGGTGAGTTTGTGCAGGTAGTGGATGTTTCTTCTCCCAGCCCGGCAATCCCCACGGAAGCAACCGGCAACTTCCTTTACAATGTGAGGACGGATGATTTCAGCGCGGTCAATGCGTACTATCACTGCGACCGCCTCTTCCGGATGATGCAGGATATGGGGTTCAACCTCAACACCTATTTTGACGGGACGACATTTCCGGTCCGGGTGGATCACCGGGCAACGATCAATGGGAGTTCCACTGACCCCAATGCTCAGGCGCCGGGCAACGGGCTGGGCAACGGTTCCGACGGCTTTCGTTTCACCCTTGCCCAATCGGGCCAGCCGGTTGGGATGGCCACCAACTGGAGGGTTACCTTACACGAGTTCGGCCATGCCATTTTATGGGACCATGTCAACTCCGCTAATTTTGGCTTCGCCCACAGTTGCGGAGACAGCCTTGCCGCCATTCTGGGAGACCCGAACAGCCTCCTTCGGACGGACCCTTCCCGGCGGTTCGATACCTTCCCCTGGGAGACCCTGGCGATCGGCATCAACAGAAGGCACGACCGGGCCATAGCCAGCGGCTGGGCCTGGGGCGGAGCCAATGATGTCGGTGGCTACAACAGCGAACAGATCCTGTCCACCACGCTATTCCGGGCGTATCGCTCCTGTGGTGGAGACCACCCCGATGCAGTCGTCCGTGAGTTTGTTGCCAGATATTTGAGTTTCCTGATCTTCAGCGCGGTAGGAACCCTCACACCAGGGACCAACCCGACAGACCCCGAGGATTTTGCCCTCGCCATCCAGAATGCCGACCTTGGAACGGTTGATTTTGAGGGGCATCCCGGTGGTGCTTTCCATAAAGTGATCCGCTGGGCATTTGAGCGGCAGGGAGCTTACCAACCCACCGGCGCCCCCACTCCGGTAACTACCGTTGGCGACCCTCCGGATGTCGATGTCTTTATCAACGATGGCCGGAATGGAGAATACCAGTTTCAGCAGAATTTCTGGAACACCACGGATATGTGGAACCGGTTGTCCGCTGACGGCGGCCTGGCCCATGAAACTCCGGTGGTTGGCGTGACGAACTACATGTACGTCCGCGTACGCAACCGGGGAACCCAAACCGCGAATAATGTGGTGGTCAAAGGTTTTCACAATATCCCCGGCGTCGGGCTGGTCTGGCCGGATAGCTGGCAATCCATGACTACGGCTCAGTTGCCGGCCGGCAGTATTGCTTCCGGAGGGGTAACGGTAGTCGGGCCTTTTGCCTGGACGCCGGCCATAGAAGGGCACGAATGCCTGCTGGCCGTAGTGGAGGCCGACGGTGACCCCAGTAACACCAACAACATCACCGGCGCCCAGACGATCCCACACTGGAGGCTGGTGCCGTTCGATAACAATATTGCCCAGCGGAACGTGGCCCCCGTACCAGGCGGAGGAGGGTTCGCAGAACTGGTGCGGGCTTTCATCAGAAGGCGCTTCTGGTTCACCAATCCTTACCTGTTACCGGGAAAGGCCCGGCTGGAACCTAAATTGCCGGACATCCTGGTCAAAAAAGGGTGGAAGGTGAAATTCCTGAATGCCGGAGGCGAACGGTTCTCTCTCGGCGCTAAAGAGCAGAAAGAAATCATTTTCACTTTGGAAGCCGGGGAAGATTTCACTCCGCAGGAGCTGGGTGGAGTCCAGGAATTCACCATCTATGCCTATGTCAATGACTTTCCCATTGGCGGAATGTCGTATCACATAGACCCGGGGATGAAAAAGGCGCCCAGGGAAACACCAGGTGAAGCAGCGGGCGATTGCAAGGACAATGCCCGGCGCTTACTGGACTGCCTCGACATCGACATCCCTGATGGGAAGGTCAAAAAGGTCACGGTTCGGCGGATATCTATCGATATCGACCTGGACCAGGACTGTTGAGAAAGGATTGATCAACATTTCAATTGGGCCATTTAAGCATGTTAAATGGCCCTTTTCTTTTTTGGGTTGATCAAAATACCCTTATCTTAGCTTTAGCAACTGATTTTTTATGCTCTCCTCCGTTTGCCCTGCCCTTCGTTAAACGATCATTTAACTTTTTCAGGTTATGAAAAACCGGGTGATGCTGATTGCTGCAGTGCTGGTGTATATGGGTGCGAATGCTCAGTCGTTGAATTGGGTTCAACAGGTCGGAGGGCCAGGTAACGAACAGGGGTTTGCCGTGGCCAGTGACGGCAGTTCCAACATCTATTCTGTCGGCAATTATCAGGGCAGTATCGGCCTTGGCTCTTTTCAACTGGCTTCTTCGGATGGAACCAATAATATTTACATCGCGCGCTGGGATCAGTCTGGAAATGTGATCTGGGCCAAACAGTCTTTTTCCTCAAGCTATATTTACGGGCTTTCCATTGCCGTTGATCCCGGCAATGATGCCGTTTACATCACAGGCTACTTCGGCGAATCCGTCAGCTTCGATGAGGTTACCCTTAATTCTTCCGGCTACCACGACATGTTCCTGCTGAAGCTCGATACGGATGGAAGTGTGATTTGGGGCAGGCGAGCCGGTGGTGATGGAGCCCTGCTGGGGGATGTTGGGCGCAGTATCTCCGTCGGCCCCCAGGGGCAAATATATGTCTGCGGAGAATTTGAAGGAACCGCCAACTTCGGAGGGCATGAGATCCAGTCCAGGGGAGGACAGGATGTTTTTATCGCGAAATACAATCCCGAGGGAGAGGCGCAGTGGGCCCTAAGCGGTGGGGGAGAACAAAATGAAAGGGGAATGGCAATAGTGGCCGGCGCGGCGGGTGAAGTCTATCTCAGTGGCTCCTTCCGGGGAAGTATTGCTCTCGGAGGGCAAAACCTTGACGCTTCCGGTTATTCAGATAGCTTTCTGGCAAAATACGATGAGGAGGGAAACCTCGCCTGGGCTAATACATTGAGCGGGAGCGGAGAATTGTTTGTTCGTTCGATGTGTATGGATGAAAACCAGGGGCTGATCGTTGCCGGCAGTTTTTCAGCGGACATCAGCACCGGCAACTTCAATATTGAATCGCGTGGAGGGGAGGACTTTTTTCTCTCCAAATTCAGCAGCAATGGTACCGTTGAGTGGGTCAGGAGCGGAGGAGGTGTTGCCTCCGACCGAATTTATGGTGTCGGTTGTAACGAACAAGGAGAGATCTTAACCGGCGGAATATTTCAGTCGGCCGGCCATTTCGGCCCTCTGGTGCTCACTTCGCGGGGGATGAGCGACGCCTTCATCGCCCAGTACTCTCCGGATGGCGAACTGCGGTGGGCTCAATCCATGGGCGGCCCGGCAGATGATGTGATCTGGAGCATTGCTGCGGATGGCGACAACCTCATTTCTACCGGAGCATTCTACCGGACGGCCTCCTTCGGGCCGGGTGGAGCAATAACCCTGGAAGCCAGCCCTGAAAACAAAACGGATGCATTCCTCGCCAGTACGGCGGTGCAATATGTTATGCCGACCTCCTCTTCCGGCCCTCAGTCACCGGAGTTTTCCTTTGAGGTTTTCCCAAACCCAACTTCCGGCCTGATCACCCTTCACTTTGCGCAGGGCGGGGGCGAGGTTGATTCGGTTCGTATCTATACCCTTTCCGGGCAGTTGGCCCTGTCGGTTGTAAAACCCACTTCAAATGGGAAACTCCACATTCAACTGGACGAACAACTGGCCGGGCAGGCCCTTCTGGTGGAAGCCTGTTCAGGTGGTGGATCTGTTTTCCGAAAAATAATCTTCGAAAAATACTAAGCCAGAGCATTCTCTCCACCGCCGTCCAGCGTGATAAGACAGGAGGCCTCAAGTGCATCGGTTCGTTTTCTGAACACGGCAATGTCCAGTTTTTCCGGGGGTGTAGCGAAGATGTTCAGGTCGGCATAGGGTACAACCTCCAGGCACTTTTCAAAACTTCCCCAGACGTAGTGTGTTTCCACCTGCCGGGTGATGCGTGCCAGGCCAAGGAGCTTGTTCATGAACCGGACAGCAGAGGCCTTTTCTGCACCCTGGTTTTTACTGTCTTTGATCAGGGCGATGATGTTGAGTTTAGCGCCCCAGTTGCGCTGCAGGAGATAAGCGGTAAGCAGCCCAATGTTGATATCCTCTACCTTGAATTTCAGGTCCCGGTTGACGTTCCTGATGTCCAACCACAGGTTGATTGTCTTCTCTAACCCCAGGCCTACTTTTCGGTAAGGGAGGTATAGATAGGCGCCAAAGCCATACTCCCGCGCTTTTTTCAGGATAATGGCGGTGTCTTCATCCTTCACCCTTTCGTCCGTGAGGCTGAGGAATAGCAAATTGGGTGTAAAAAAGGAAGCCTTAAGGCCCTGCATACAGGTCAGTACCCCATTGTGGAAGTTGTCAGTCTGTACCAGAGCATAGGCAGCGCTGATGTCCTGCTTCATGAAGTATTGGCTCAGTTCCGGCAAGCGGCGCGCCAGTTTTCTGCTTTCACCCGTCGTGGAGGTTGAAAAACCCAGGATTTTCACGGAACCCTTGGGACGGGCCAGGTTGTAGATAGCGCGGTAGGCCCGCACTACGTCATTATTGCTTTGTGCGGGAATCAGCAAATTGGGTTGCCAACTGCGCTCGTCTGCCTTGGGCAGCCGGTTGACCACTTTCGCCGACCATTCGGCAAGGGAGTTGAACATGCCGCTTCGGGTATCCCCCTCTTGCCGTTCCAGGTTTTTGCGCCCGGTCAGGTAAATGTACATGGACACGACCAGCCCCAGAGAAATGAGCCCAATGGTGGAATTAATGATGAACATGACAAAAAAGCATCCCACTGCGCCCAGCAATGGAACCAGAATAGGCACTCGCAGAGTAGGGCGAAAACTGACCTGCCCCAGCCCTTGCTCGACAAGCACCACTACATTTATCATGGCATAGGTGATCAGGAAAAACATAGTCAGCAATGGTGCTATGGCATTGAGGTCACGCATCAACAGAGAGAACAGTACGATCCCACTGGTCAGATAAAGTGCAAACTTGGGCTCCCCTTTTTTGTCAACCTGGGCCAGGCGCTCATTCATAAACAGGATGCGGTTCTGCCCCAGTGCAAAGAGAATACGGGGGGCGCCTACCAGGGAAGACAAGGCCGAGGAAAAGGTGGCTCCCAAGAGGCCGGCCAACACCGCTGGCGCCCAGAAAGCCTTGTCGATAAGGATATTGTAATTCTCCAGAAGTTCCTGCGGGCTGGCCAGAAAAGCTACCAGGATGGCCAGCCCTACGTAAACCAGATAACTCAGCCCTACGGCTGTGAGGGTGCCGATGGGTATGTTCTTGCGTGGGTCTTTCAGGTCGCCCGACATATTGGCGCCTGCCATGATGCCCGTCACTGCGGGAAAGAATACGGCAAAGACCATCCAGAAGGTCATGCCCGAGAACCCATTTTCCGGGGATCCCTTAAAGTCGCCGAACAATACAACATTTGTATTTACCGGATGATGGATAAAGCCCATACTTATGGATACCAGGGAAATGCCGATGATTGCCAGTACCAGATACTGTATTTTGAAGGCTACATCCGCACTGATGTTTGCGATGATAAAAATGAAAGTAAAAGTGGCCAGGTCAACCAGCAGAGGGTTATGCGCCGGGAAAACCCACAGCCAACCTTCCCGGAACCCAAACACGTACATCGCTACTGCAAGGGCCTGGGCAATGTACAGCGGAATGCCGATCGCACCGCCGGCCTCCAGTCCCAGTGATTGTGAAATAATGGAAAACGCCCCTCCCGCCTTAATCCGCATATTGGTTACTATGGAAGACATGGAAAGAGAGGTGAAAAAAGTGATGGCCGTTGCCAGAGAGATGATGCCAATGGCCCCCAAAAGGCCGGCATTGCCCACTACCCAGGGCCCGCGCAGGTACATGATCACCCCCAGAATAGTCAGTAGTGTTGGCGTGAACACGCCCTGAAAAGTGCCGAAGCGAACCGGCCCTCTCGTGGGATTCCGCGGCTTTACTCCGCCTCCCTTTCCTTCTTCTGATCCTTTGTGCGGAGATAGGGGTATGTCTGTGTTTCGAGTTTCCTGCTTGCCTTCCATTTTAAGGAAGTTTTGGAACAATGAGGTTGAAACAGAATCGCTAAGGGGAAGACTGCTGTTAAAAAAATGGCCACATTAAAGGGCGTGAAAACAGCGAAAGTATTCAGGCCCCCTTGCCGGTAACCAGCTTGCCCCCGAGCCATCCCATCGGGAGATAGGCCCCTGCCAGGTCTAAAACAGTAAACCAGGCGGGCGAAGGAAGCATGAATACGTTGGCAATACCGCCAATCAGAAAAAATATGCCGACGCCCAGAGCGAACCTCATCTTGTTGGTGGCAGCGATCAGTGCAGCAACGAAGGCGCCGGCCAAAGTGCCAAGGGCATGCGCCAGAAACGGGAAGATGAAGTGCTTCGGCTCAAAAAGATGCATGGAGGCCTTCAGGCTCTCCATGTCCGTTACATTCACGCCCTCCGGAGGTGGTATGATGGAGGGGCTCAGGGTGATAATTCCCATATTCACTACACTGCCAATGACTACACCGGCAATAACGGCGAGGATGTTTTTCAGGATCGGGTTCATCGGTATTTATTTTGGGCCCGAAGGCTGGCTGTTAATAACGCAAAATAGTGATTTTTATCACAAAAGTAAATGTTTTGAATACATTTCGGGTTTTTTTATTGAAAAAAACCTTCCAGGTAGGCAAAACCTGGAAGGTTGAGAATATTTTCTTCTTGGAAAGGGCAGCATGGGCCGCATGCACATTTACACTTTAGCACTTTTACACATTTACCGCATCAGCACCACATCCCCTTCCTTGTAAAGATCATACTCCTGGCCACAGGCGCGCACTTTGCACTTCACGTACCAGATATATACTCCTCCGTTCTGCCGTTTCCCCTGGAAAGTGCCATCCCAGCCATCCGGTAGGTTCTTGGCGCTGAATACCTCGGTGCCCCAGCGGTTGAACACCCGGAACTCGTAATCTTCCACCTCAACTCCCGATGCCGAAGCCGGCAGGAAGAGGTCGTTTCTGCCGTCCTCGTTGGGCGAGAAGGCATTGGGGACGTAAAGTAATTGCTCTTCGCCCGGGGCCGGGGAGGGTACGGCGATCTCTTCCACCACCTCCTGGCAGGCATTGCTTACCATCAGGGTAAACCTCCCGGCAGAGTCGGTTTCAATGGAAGGGCCGGTGCTGCCGTCGCTCCACAGGTACTGGAGGTTGCCGTCATCACCCGACAGCACTTTGGCGGAGAGAGTGGCCACCAGGTTGTCGCAGGACATTGAGTCCTGTTCAACGACAATGATCAGGTTGGCGGGCTCTTCCACCTCAGCTGAGACGGAACTCGTACAGCCGTTCACATCGCGCACATAAACAGTGTAAAGGCCTCCTTCCAAACCTTCGAAGACGGGGTTTTCGGAATAATTCTCACCATCAATGGAGAAGCTGTAAGGCCCTTCCGTTTCCTGAATGACCGTACCGGTGATCACACCGGAAGAGATATCCGGGCAATCGTTTTCAACCATAGCTTCCAGGCCGGGTGAGGGGAGTTCCTGCACCACCGCATGCACGATCGAATCGCAGCCATACTGGCTGGTGAGCGTCAGGGTTACCTCATCGCCGGGGGCGAGTTCCTGGCCCTGAAAGGTGACGGTGCTTTCCGGGCAGGCTTCCAGTACCACTTCGGTTTGTTCTTCCGGATATTGGATAACCTGTACGGCCAGAACCGAGTCGCAGCCGCCTTGGGTGGAAAACACTACCTCAGTATCCCCCACAGGCAGCATCATCCCGGCGAAAAAGACGCTATCCTGGCAGGTGGACAGCTCGACATCCTGTCGGTAGGTGGGTAATGCCGCCACTTCCACCCGGATCAGAGAGTCGCAACCGGCCTGGTTGGTGAAGGAAAGGTCCAGCACTTCTCCGGCGGCGATAGGCGTGTTGCCGAAATAGGCCGTGTCGCCCGAACAGGCTTCCAGTTGGATGAGCGTATCGCTGGCCGGAAGTTCCGTCACGGAGACTGAAACCATAGAATCACACCCAACGGCATTGGTGAAGGTAAAGTCCATCTGCTGCCCGGGGCTGAGAGTTGTGCCGTTGTAATCGACGGTAGTTCCCGGGCAGGCGCTGAGCTGCAGGCTGGAATCGGAAGGTGTCAGTTCCAGCACAGTCACTGAAACAGTGGAATCACACCCGGCGGCATTGGTGAAGGTAAAGTCCATCTGCTGTCCGGGGCTTAGGGCCGTGCCGTTGTAATCGACGGTAGTTCCAGAACAGGCGCCGAGCTGAAGGGCCGAACTGCTGGGCTGCTGGATGCTGATGGTAACATTCTCCAGGGAGTCACAGCCGGAAACAGACGTGTAGCTGGCTGTAAAGCTGGTGTCCTGAGTGAATACCATGCCGGCGTAGCTGGCGGAGCCACAACCGCTCAGAGCCACATTTGCCATTGCCGTCGGACAGGCTTCGAGCAACCAGTTGATGGTGATGGCCGTCCCGCAGCCGGTAAAGGAGGTATCTACCGTATTCACCATCAGGCCGAGGGGGCTGACGCTGCTGGTGTCCAGCCGTACGGTATAGGAATCGGCAGCGATGCCAGGGAAGGCATAGGCGCCATTCAGCGTGGAAGTAGTGCTGTTCAGCACGGCGCCATTCTGCAGCAGTTCCAGCAGGGCCCCGCTGTAGGTGGTGTCGGCGGCATCGATCACGCCATTTTCATTCACATCGACAAACACTTCGCCGAGGATGGTGCCAACCCCGTCGAACAGTTCAAGGTTGAGGGAGCCGGAAGCGAGCGTACAGCCGTCGCCGTTGGTCATTTCCACGTAATACTCCCCGCTCTGATCGGCGATGAGTTCCGGCATGCCGTTCTGGGGCGGCCCCAGAGGGCTGCCGTTGAAGAACCACTGGTAGCTGGTGATGCCGGGAATCTCCGGCAGGCAGATGGTGTCGGGGCGGCAGCGGCTGTAACAACCGCTGGGAATGAGTGAAATATCGGGCCCGGCAATGATCTCCAGATGGTTGCTCTCCGCTTCGCAGCCGAAGGCGTTTTCCGCAGTGACGAAGTATTCGCCGGCCTGGCTTGCCGTCATGGTTGGCCCTTCCAGGCCATTGTTCCATCGGTAAGTTACACCTGGATCTGGGTTGGTAACGCTGAAGGTTACCGGTGTGCTTTCACAGTTGGGGCCGGCCGGGCTGGCGGTTATCTGGACCTGGGCCGGCAGGGGATGCACTTCTACCGTGAACGGCCCGATGGTGTTCATACAACTGGTGGTGGTGTTGGTTACCGTCACGAAGATCTCGTGGGTGCCGACGGATAGCAGGGTGTTGCGGTCTTCGCTGAATTCTATCTGCACTCCTGTGGACCCGTCACTCCAGGTGTAGGAATACAGGGGGTTGTCGATCACTTCCAGGAAAATATCCGTTCCGAAGCAGGCTTCATAACCATCGTAGGAATAACCGACGGGTTGCCCGTATTCATCGTATTCCACCCCGCGGATGGTGGCATCGGGAGCGGAAAGTACTTCAATATCCATGGGGGCAGGCTCATAAGTGCAGCCGATATCATTGGTTACCGTCAGGTTATAAATGCCGGTCTCGAATACCTCAATGGAGGTGGCAGTGTCGCCCGTGGACCATAACCAACCAACGCCTCCGGCCGGGGCGCTGAGGGTGGTGGTGTCCCCTTCGCAGAGCGGGGACGGCTGGGAAGCAGTGATCGCGCCACTCAGCGTATTGGATTCTATCACAATATTCCGGCTGAAGGTATTCTCACAGCCGTAAATGCTTTGGGCGGTAAGCGTAACCGTATAGGCGCCCGGCGCATCGAAGCGATGATAGGGCGCCAGAAGTTCGGAGCTGTTGGCCTCTCCGCTGGCCGGGTCGCCGAAATCCCACTGAACGCCGGCAATTTCCGGCCCGGCAACAGCCATAAATGGAAGTGCGGTGGCCTCACAATAGATGGCCGGCTCCTCAAAACTTATGGCCGGCGGCCCAAATACTTCGACCTCCATGCTGGCCCTGGCAGTGCACCCTTCTGAACTGGTGACTTCAAGGTTAACCGTGTAAATACCCGGGCTATCGAACGTATGCATGGGATTGGCGGTATTCGCTGTGTTCGCAGCGCCGCTGGCCGGGTCGCCAAAGTCCCATGACCAGGCGGTGATCGAGCTGGAAGGCAGGAAGGTGGAAAGGTCGGTAAAGGGGACGGCAACACCGGCGCAGGCCGTATCGGCGCTGAAATTGGCGGCCAGAATGATGGAGTCCACTTTGACAATGCCACAGGTTACAGTAGAACCCGGGTTTCCGGGGTCGTCAAAGTCCGCCCTCATCAGGATCTTGTAGTAGCCCGGAAGGGTGAAATTGTGAGAGGGGCTGTCCAGGTTGGAAAAATTGTTGGCCCCGCTGGCCGGGTCGTCAAAATTCCAGGTAATGGTTCCGGGGAGGAATCCGCTGGAAGTATTCTGGTAATCGTGGATATCGCAAGTTGGAGTAGTAAGGATGTCAAACCCTAAATTGACAAGGAAGGGGCAGCCGCCCGGGCCTCCTCCTCCGTTGCAGTCCTCGATGACCGAAATGCTGTTGGAGGGGAAGGTGCAGCCGTTCACGTCCGTGATCTCCACGTGATAAACGCCTGTGGCGGTAGCGGTGTATTGAGGGGCATCCGTTCCCACCGGCGTACTGCCCTGATACCACTGATAGCTGTATCCGGCATCGGTATTAACAGCATACAGTCGGGTGAGGGGCCCCACATTACAGAAGACGGTGGGGTCTGGAGTTGAGATGGAAATGTCTGACTCGGGGTAGGGCATGATGCGGAAAGTTGTATCTCCTACACATCCGTTGGCGTCGGTGGCGATCAGGCGGTAGGCGCCGGGCCCCAGGAAGGGCGTGGCATTGTTGGAAACAGTGTTTCCGTCCTTGTCCTGCCATTCGTAGCTGCTGAACGCCGAGGTAGTTTGCACCTGGGTGGTTTCATTTGGGCAGAGGGCTGCGGGGTGTTGTACTACCGGTTCGGGCAGCGCATGCACCTGCAGGTTGATATCGGCCGACTGCCCGCAGCTTTGTACTGTGACCGTTACCGGCCCGGTGTGGTGCCAGAGGATCTCAACTGTGGGTTCATCTTCTTCTCCGATGATGGTGCCGGCTTCCGGCGGGCTGATGGCCCAGGCGTAGTCCAGGCCGGTATAGACATCGGTATTGAAAGTGGAGATTCCCTCATCGCAGGCGTCCGCCGGGCCGTTGAGGGTGAGGCCAGGAATGGTGCTCAGGGCCCGGGTAAACACTTCCGATTCGCACCCCAGCCCGTCGATCTGCATCACGCTGAGCTCAAAGGGAGGTGTGGCGCCAAAGCTCACATTGATCTTTTTGCCTTCCCGCATGGTGATGGCGCCTCCGTCATTAACCTCCCAGCGGAAGCGGGTGTTGGGCACAGCGGTTTGAGCCTCAAAGGTATAAAGTTGTCCCGGGCAAATGAGCTGGTCTCCGAGAATGGCGTCCACAGCAGGAGGAGGAGCGGTGACGGCAATAATCGTAATATGCCGGGGGGTGCAATAAGAGTCGGTAACGTCGGGTTCGGCGATCAGGCGGTAGGCGCCGGCGGGGAAGCTCCAGTCGATGCCGGGGCTGGCCGTGGGCGCAGCGGATGTCCAGACGACGCTGCCATCGGATGCCTCCACTGTCCAGTTGCATAGAACCGGGGAATTACCGGGGATGCTCCGGGTGTTGTAGGTGCTGTTTTGCCCCTGGCAGTTCTCTATCGGGCCCGTGACGGTGAATTCGGGATTGATGTTCACCTCAAGTGTATCTGCTCCGCCACAGCCCAGGTAGCAGTTGTCGAAGGAAACGGCCACCCATTGTTGTCCGTTGGGTATGAAACCGGCGTACCACTCCACCACGATCTCATTGGTTCCCTGCCCGGCCAGAATGGCGCCGAAATTGGATACCGACCAGTCGAAAGTAGTACCGCCAAAAGGGGTGATGCTGTAGGTGCCGATATCACCCAGGCAGACATTGGAAGGGCCGGCGATGGCCGCGTCTTCTGAAAGGATCGGTACTCTTATAAAGGTTGGCTGCAAACAGGTATTGAGGCTGGGGCAGTCCTCGACCGTGAGTTCTATGATACCTTCCGGGCCGGCTCCCCAGTCAACACTGACATAATCATCATCCGGGCCGCCGCCATCGACGATCGTTCCGTTGCTGCTCACCGTCCAGAGGTAGGTGCCGCAGCTGGCTTGCGCAGTGTAAGTGCCAAGGGTGTTTTCACAGATGGTGCCTACACAGTCCACGATAGGGCTTTCACCCGCCTCCACAATAATTGTCATAGAAGTGGCATCCGAGCACAGGCAGGCGTTGTAGGCAGTGAGTTCTACGGTATAAACGCCAGGGGTATTGTAGGTGGCCGAGGTGTTGGCATCGGTGGAAGTGGCGCCGTTGCCGAGATCCCAGCTGAAAGAATCGGCGTACTGGCTGGTGTTCTGGAACAATACCTCCTGCCCCTGGCAAATGGTAACCGTATCGTTGACGGCCGCCGGGGTTGTGGTGAAGCCGGCGATGGGGTCATCCAGTACTTCCACGCATTTGGTGATGACATTCGGTTGCCCGGCGCAGAATCCCTGAAAAAAGAAAGTGACGGTACCGGGGCCGGGGCCTCCCCAGTCAATGCTAACCTGGTTGAAGTTTTCAGACACAACGGTTCCTCCATCGACAGTATAAGTGTAAGTGGCAAGCCCGCCGGAAGATTCTTCCACAGTGTAGGTGACGATGGTATTGGAACAAACGATATCACAGGACTGGCTGATGCTGTCCTGAGGCGGGCCGTTGGCCGTCGGGCATAGCGACGCGGCGTCGGAGAAAACCTCGGCAAAGAAGAAGTCCTGATAAACTTCAATGAACAGGGAATCGGCAAAAGTCACTCCGTTAATGCTGTATGCGATCAGGTTGAGCTGAAAAACATCTGTAATGCCGCCGGGAGGTGCACATACCTCCACTTCCGGCGTGTTCTCAAGGATAACGGTATCAGATCCATACTCGTAGAACCAGAAAAATTCGAAGAAGGAGCTATCGGGCGGAGACAGGAAATAAGTGCCACATTCTCCGGGACAGAGCAACGTCGGGCCTACGATCTGGTAATTGCTCTGAGCCTGGCCCTTCGGGGCCATAAAGAAACAAAAAATGGAAACAAGGATCAGCTTTGGGATAACTAATTTGTACATGAGCAGGGATTGGTTGGCAGGGGGAGGGTTACGGGTTACAAGTTATCTGCTGATTCATCAAACCAAAAATAACCACCCATATTCAATAACTCGCCACAGGTAGCCACACTACTACCTCCTACCGGTTAAACAATGAAAACTCAATGGATGATAATACTGCAACAGGCAGTACAGTAAGAAAGGGTTTCCTCGACAAGACCCAGGCAGCCCCTTTTTCGCTGCCTGGCCGGAGCGCTCGTCTGCCAGTGCCGGGCATTTGTCCGATATAATGTCAGCTTAATTGCCAAAGTGGCCGTAGAATGTTAATTTGGGGCTGCCTTTAGAGGCGGTATTGCTGGTTGTTTGTTAGCCTAACCGACAACCAACAACCAACAACCAACAACCGACAACCAACAACCAACAACCGACAACTTAACCAGAACGCAAACAGACATGACCTACGACAATTTCACCATAAAAGCTCAGGAGTCCATTCTCCAGGCTCAGCGTATTGCCGCCGGCCTCGGCCAGCAGCAGGTCGATACCGTTCACCTCATCAGAGGGATCATGGAGATCGAAGAGCACGTCGCTTCCTTTCTGCTCAGCAAAATGGACATCAATACGGCCACCCTCAAGCTGCGCCTGAATGAGGCCATCCGTGAATACCCCAAAGTGGAGGGCACCGAGAAGCAGTTCCTCACCAAAGAGGCCAACCAGTCTCTGGCCCGCGCCAAGAAGCTGCTTCCCGAGTTTGGCGATGAGTACATTTCCATCGAGCTGATCCTCTTGGGTATCCTTACCGGAAAAGATAAAGGAGGGCAGATACTGAAAGAACTGGGCGCTACGGAGGCAGGCCTTCGCGCCGCCATCGAGGAATTGCGCAAAGGCCGCAAGGTGACCGACCAGAGCGCCGAGGAGAGCTACAATGCCCTCAATAAATTCGCCATCAACCTCAATGAGCGGGCCGAAAGCGGCAAGCTCGACCCCATCATCGGCCGCGATGAGGAGATCCGCCGCGTATTGCACATCCTGAGCCGTCGCAAGAAGAACAACCCTATCCTCGTCGGGGAGGCGGGGGTAGGCAAAACCGCCATCGTGGAGGGCATCGCCTGGCGCATTGTTAAAGGAGACGTGCCGGAAAACCTGCGCGAGAAGAAAATTTATACCCTCGACATCGCCGGCCTCATCGCCGGGGCCAAGTTTAAAGGGGATTTTGAGGAACGTCTCCGGGGCGTCATCAAGGAAGTGGCCAATTCCGGCGGGGAGGTCATTCTCTTCATCGACGAGATCCACACCCTCATCGGCGCCGGTGGCGGACAAGGGGGCGTCGATGCCGCCAACATCCTCAAGCCGGCCCTGGCGCGGGGTGAGCTGCGCACCATCGGCGCCACCACTCTGGACGAATACCAGAAGTATTTCGAAAAAGACAAAGCCCTGGTGCGCCGTTTCCAGACCGTGCTCATCGAAGAGCCCAGCGTAGAGGACACCATTTCCATTCTCCGCGGCCTGCAGGACCGCTATGAGGTCTATCACAAGATCGAGATCCTCGACGGGGCCCTGATCGCCGCCGCCGAGCTTTCCCACCGTTATATCACCGACCGGCAGCTGCCCGACAAGGCCATCGACCTCATCGATGAGGCGGCCGCCAAGCTGCGACTGGAGCTGGACTCCGTCCCGGAGATCGTCGATGAATGGGACCGCCGGGTGCGCCAACTGGAGATCGAGCGCGAAGCCCTGAAGAGGGAAGGGGATGTGAAAAAGGTGGAGGCCCTGAACGAGCAGATCGCCAACGCCCGGGAAAAGCGCGACTCCATCCGCGCCAGCTGGAAAAACGAAAAGGAAATTGTCGATACCATGCAGGGCATTAAAAAGCGCATCGAAGAGCTGGAGCAGGAAGCCACCAAGGCCGAGCGCAACAGCGACTTCGAAACCGTGGCCAAGATCCGCTACGGCGAACTGCAGGAACAACAGGCCATGCTGAAAGCCGCCGAAGAAAAGCTGAACCAGCTTCCGGAAGAAGAGCGTTTCACCAACGACGAAGTAACTGCCGATGACATCGCCGGCGTCGTTTCCCGCTGGACCGGCATCCCTGTTAACAAAATGATGCAGAGTGAGAAAGACAAACTGCTTCGCCTGGAAGAAGAACTCCATAAACGCCTCATCGGGCAGGACGAGGCCGTGCGCGCCGTTTCTGATGCCGTACGCCGCAGCCGCGCAGGCCTGCAGGACAGCGACCGCCCCATCGGCTCCTTCATCTTCCTCGGGCCGACCGGCGTGGGTAAGACCGAGCTGGCCAAGGCACTGGCCGAGGTGCTCTTCGATGACGAAAAGGCCATCACCCGCATCGATATGAGCGAATACCAGGAGCGCCACAACGTCAGCCGCCTGGTGGGCGCCCCTCCGGGTTATGTGGGTTACGATGAAGGCGGCCAACTGACCGAGGCCGTGCGCCGCCGCCCCTATTCCATCGTATTGCTCGACGAGATCGAAAAGGCTCACCACGATACGTTCAATATCCTGCTCCAGGTGCTCGATGATGGCCGCCTGACCGACAATAAGGGCCGGGTGGCCAACTTCCGCAATACCATAATTATCATGACCTCCAACATGGGCGCGGAGACTATCCTTGAAAACTTCGAAGACCTGGAAGAGCTTCCGGAAAACAAGCACCAGGAGATCATCGAAGCCACCAAAGACGAGGTCTTCGACCTGCTCAAGGAGAACCTGCGCCCCGAGTTCCTCAACCGCATCGACGAACAGATCATGTTCCTGCCGCTGACCAAAGACGAGATCAAGCAGATCATGCGGCTGCTACTACGCAAGGTCGATAAGATGCTCGCCCGCCAGGGCCTGGTGCTCCGCCTGAGCCCTGCCGCCGAGGATCTGCTGGCCGACCTGGGCTATGACCCGCAGTTCGGCGCCCGCCCCATGAAGCGCGTCCTGCAGAAAGAGGTTATCAACAATCTGTCCAAACTGGTGCTGGCCGGTACTTTTGCCGCCGGGGACACCATTTATGTGGATGAGAAAAACGATGAGCTGACATTCTCCAAAGAGCCGTTTAAGGGGGCGCCGGCGGCGCCGAAAAAAGAAAAGGCGCCGGCGGCGAAAAAGGAGGCTCCGAAAGAAAAAGAAGAAAAGAGAGCCGGTGATGAGCGGAAGAAGCAACTGGAGGAGTTGCAAAAGGCCACTAAGGAGGTGGAGGATGCGGTGAAGGAGGTGAAGAAGGGGGATAGGAAAGAGTAGAAGAGTCAACTCATGAGATACACTGGGATAGTTCAAATAAGTGTGTCTGCCTTACGCTAACCCGCTGGTTTCCAGGGAACCAGGAACCCAGAAACCAGGAACTATGAACAGTCCCGTTTGCCCCGCTCAGCTTAACAATATATCCATCCAACAATACAGCCATCACCTCAATAGCAGAACCCTTAAACCAGGCTTGCAAAGTAGATTTTGTTATAGAAACCAGCCATTGCGCTTACCTCAGCATAAACCCCTTCCGCTTCTCCAATATCCCCTTCGCCACCTGCTCCGGCACCGGGGCGTAGTGCGAAAAGGTGAGCGCAGCGCTTGCCCGCCCGGAGGTGAGGGTGCGGATCTGAGCCGCATAGCCGAACAGCTCGGCCAGCGGCGCTTCGGCCTTGACGATAGTATGGCTGGCCCGCGGCTCCATGCCCTGTGGGATGCCGCGCCGCCGGTTGAGGTCGCCCATGAGGGCGCCGATGTATTCCTCCGGGCTGCTGATCTCGATCGACATAATGGGCTCTACCAGGATGGGGCCTCCTTGCGGGGCGTACTCACGGAATGCTTCCCGGGCGCACAACTCGAAGGCCAGCTCGCTGGAATCATGGCTCGCCTGAGCGCCGGTGATGACGGCCTTCAGGCTGTGCACTTCGTAACCGGCGATGATGCCCACCTGGAGCATATTTTCAAAACCCCGGCGAACGGCTGGTAAATATTCCGGCTTAAGGGTTCCTTCCGGCAGGCGGCTTTCGAATTGCAGGCGGGTGCGCCCCCCCTGGAATTCGGGGCCGTCGAGAAATGTTTTGTCAGCCGGGCCCAGTTCGAAGGAGAGCTGGGCGTAGAGCGGCTCGCCTACCTCACGGCGGTATTCATAGCTGCCGCTGACAGGCCGGCTCAGTTGTTCTTTATAGTTGACCTGGGGGCGGCCCAGGTTGGCGTCCAGTTTGAAATCGTCGCGCAGGCGGTGGGAGATGACCTCCAGGTGCAGCTCTCCCATTCCCCGGATGAGGGTCTGGCCGGTTTCTTCATCTTCGAGCACCTGCAGGGAAGGGTCTTCCTCCTCCAACTGGTGCAAAGCTTCGTGCAGTTTGTCGATATCCCGGCTGTGCTTCGCCTCGATGACCATGCCGACGACCGGCTGCGGAAACTGTATGGACTCCAGGATGATGGGTTTGTCCGGGTCGCAGAGGGTATCTCCGGTGATGATGTCCTTCACCCCGCCCAGGGCGGCAATATCGCCGGCGGCTACTTCCCAAACGGCATTGCGCTTGCCGCCGTGCAACTGATAGAGGTTGGCCAGCCGTTCTTTCTGGCCGGTGCGGGGGTTGTACACACTTTGGCCGCGCCGAGCATGGCCGGAATAGACCCGAAAGAAGACAAGCTTGCGGTGCTGGTCGTCCAGAGCGATCTTGAAGGCCAGGGCGGCAAAGGGCTGGTCACCACTCAGGGAACGCTTTTCCTCCTGTCCGGTCCTGGGGTGTATGCCCCTGACAGCGCCCACATCTTTCGGCGAAGGCAGGTAGGCGCAGATAGCATCGAGCACCATTTGCGCCCCTTTGTTCTTATAAGCGCTGCCACAAAGGACGGGAACGATCTCCTGGCTCAGAGTGGCCCGGCGGATGGCCTGCCGCACCTCTTCTTCGGTGATGCTGCCGGGGTCGTCGAATATTTTGGAGAGGAGGCCTTCGTCGTATTCCGCCAGGACTTCCAGCATCTGCTGGCGCGCATCCTGGGCGGCGCCCTGAAGTTCTTCAGGAATGGGTTGCACCACCCGCTCTTCTCCTTCCCAGATGGTGGCCTGCTGGCTCACCAGGTCAATGATGCCGCGAAAAAACTCTTCTTCTCCCACCGGTATCTGGAGGGCAACCGGGCGGGCGGCCAGGCGTTTGCGCATCTGTTCGATCACCTCCTCAAAGTGGGCGCCGGGCAGGTCCATCTTGTTGACAAAGGCCAGGCGGGGCACATGGTAGCGGCCGGCCTGCCGCCAGACGGTCTCCGACTGCGGCTCCACCCCATGCACGGCGCTGAACAGGACGATCAGCCCGTCGATCACCCGCATGGAGCGTTCCACTTCCACGGTGAAGTCAACGTGGCCGGGCGTGTCGATGATGTTGATGGTGTATTCGGTGTCCCGCCAGGGCCAGATAGCCTGAGTGGCGGCGGCGGTGATGGTAATGCCGCGCTCCCGTTCTTCCTCCATGTAGTCCATGATGGTTGTCCCTTCGTGCACTTCACCAATGCGGTGGGTGCGGCCGGTATAGAAAAGGATGCGTTCGGTGAGGGTGGTCTTTCCCGCGTCGATGTGGGCGGCAATGCCGATATTGCGCAATAGCTCCGGGTCGGTGGATTTTTCTTTCTCTGCCATGGTGGTCGCTCTTGAAACAAACCAAAATTACGGAAGATGGGGGGGATTGGCAAATGATATTGGTCAGTGGTTTTGGGGCTTGGGCGCTAATTTTTGATTGGTGCGTATTGCTTGTCTACTTAAATTGATACACCTCTACCTGAAAAAAGCATCCCGATGCCTGGCCAGTAGCTGTTGCGAGGGCCAGAACTGCTCTTTTTCCGGCAGCCAGATTTGTTCTCCCCGTAGCCGTTCAATGCTATAGGGGCTGGGTCGTTCTTCGAATAACTTTTCGTTCACTAATATTTCGTAATCTTCTCCAATACCAACAAAGCCATTGTCAAATGCTGCATGAAGGTTGGCGCACAGCACGATGCCATTGCGTACCCCGTTGTTTCCTGTTTCAGAAAACGGGGTAATGTGACAGGCCTGGAGGATTTGTCCTGGAGGGTTCAGGTACATGCGTGACATGGCACAGGTATTTCTGTATATTTCCAATAAGGAAAGCCTGAAGAAAGAATCCCTTACAAAGCTGTTCCTGGTAACTGTTGTTGTTCTGTACGGCGCCTGCCGTTCTTCGAAGAATTCGTATTCATATTCGGTAAGGGCATAAGGTTTGCCGGAAAATATATCCTGTCTCTTACCAGGAAAGTAGGTGTTAAGAATAGCCAGGCGTATCAGGTCCCGATTTTCCGGAGATTGCAAAAACGCCCAGACTATCTCGTCAAAAGAAGCTACCGCCCGATTCTTTTTAAGATATCCTTTACTCTTCTCTTCGGTAAGCAACTCGCTGTTTACCAGTACTTTCCATCCCAAGTCGTCGGACTGTAAATATCGGATGGGATAATGGATTTTTCCGGTCTTGGTGGGGTCATAGAGTTTGTTCCAGTATTTATCAAAGAGATCATAGAGCCCATTACCAATCGGGATCTCATTCCGTTCCAGTTTCAATTCTTCGATCCAATCCAGTACTGCCAACACGAGTAATGGCTTATGCGGCGCTGAACCCTTATAGCGCCCCAGGTTCTGAAACCGGTCGAGTATATCCTTCATTTTAACCGTATTTTCCGTATCATTCGAAAAATACAAAATTTCCCATGCCCATCCCCACCACCTCCTTCGGTTCTACCTCTTTTCACCTCCCCCGCCTCGGCCTCGGCCTGGCCGCTCTGGGGCGCCCCGGCTACATCAACCTGGGCCATGAGCAGGACCTGGAGGCTAACTACGACGTTGCTGCCATGGAGCAGCGCACGCACGAGATGCTTGATCTGGCCTTCAGGCAGGGCGTCCGCTATTTTGATGCGGCGCGCTCGTATGGGAAGGCGGAGGATTTTCTGCTGTCCTGGCTGCAGGAGCACCCGGAGAAGGCGGCGGAGGTGGCGGTGGGCTCCAAATGGGGCTATACTTACACTGCCGGCTGGAAGGTGGAGGCGGAGAAGCACGAGGTGAAGGAGCATACCCTGCCCGTGCTGGAGCGGCAGTGGGCCTTATCCAGGCGGTTGTTGCCCTATTTGAAGCTGTACCAGATCCACTCGGCCACCTTCAGCAGCGGGGTGCTGGAGAATGCGGAAGTGCTCACCCGCCTGTCGGAACTGAAAGCCGGGGGCGTCCTCATCGGGCTTTCGCTGAGCGGGCCCGATCAGAAAGAGGTGCTGGCCGCCGCCATGGAGATCGAGATCGACGGGCGGCGCCTGTTCGACGCCGTTCAGGCCACCTTCAATGTGCTGGAGCCAGCGGCCGGCCCGCGCCTGCAGGAAGCGGCGGGCGATGGCATGGGGGTGATCATCAAGGAAGCGCTGGCCAACGGGCGGCTGACTGCGCACAACCGGTCCGAAGCCTTTGCTCCGAAGCGGAAGGCGCTGGAAAGCCTGGCCGGGAAATACGGAGTAGGCATCGACGCCATTGCCCTGGCCTTTGTGCTGCATTTCCCCTGGGCGCACCTGGTGCTGAGCGGCGCGGCTACCGAAGAGCACCTGTTGGCCAACCTGCGGGCGGGAGATGTCAGGCTCGTTGAAGAGGAGGTGGAGGCTTTGAGCCGCCTGGCTATGCCAGCAGAAGCGTACTGGGAGGAGCGGAGTGGGCTGGCGTGGAATTAGCAGCCTGTGGAATAGCGAACGATTTTTTGCAGGAAACCGTTATCTTTAGGTAATAAAAAACCGACAATTATGGGTGAGGTACAACTGAAGGAAACTGTACTGAAACAGTTGGAAGGGGCCGATGAAAAATTGCTGCGAATGGTCTATGCCATTATCGAAGCATACTATGAGAAAGAGGATCCTGTAGTGAGCTATGATGTAAATGGTAACCCGAGGACGGCTAGTGAGTTGAAGGCCCTGCTGGACGAGCAAGTAGAGGAAGGCAGAAAAGGGAAATATATTTCTATCGATGAGCTGGACCAAAAGTCTAAGCAATGGCTCAAACATACCAGGTAGTTGTAACTTCACAAGCAGAAAAGAGCCTTGGCGTGATTGTATCCTACCTTATGGAAACGGCTTCTTATGAAGTCGCTGAGCGGGTTAGAGCGGGAATTATCGAAGAGATCAGGGGGTTATCTGCTATGCCGCAGCGGCACGGTTTGTTACAGGGCGTAGATGATCTTTTGATCACCTATCGAAGAGTGCTTAAATGGTCTTATCGCATCATTTTTACTGTAGAAGAAGAAACTTTTTTAGTACTTGTCGTTGACATCGACCACGGCAAACGGAATCCGGAGGAATTGAAAAATGTATTGTTGTAATTTAACAGCCCCATAGCGAAATGCGTAGGAAACGCTGGCCAAAGTCTGGACCCGGACAGCATTTCCTCATTTCAAAGCATTTCTACACATTTCAGCTCATAGTACTACCTTATTCAACCGGCCCATTCAGCTCGCCCGGTGGTATCGGGTTTGGCACGGCGTTCTCCACCGGGTTGGTGCTTTTCAGGTAAGCGAATATGGCCTTGAGGTCTTCGTCCACGATATTGATGTAGTTGGCCCAGGGCATCGGCGGCAGTATGGGGCGGGTGCCCTCCAGCCCTTTGGATTTGCCCTCGGTGAAGGCCTTGCGGAATTGCTCTTCGGTCCAGTTGCCGATACCGGTCTCATGGGAGGTGATGTTGGCGGCGAAGGATACTCCCCATGGGCCGACGGCGGCCGTCAGGTCGGGCGTGAACATGGCCCAGCCTTCCGGTAGTACGCTGGCATCTACTTCCGGCAGAGGTTGCTCCGCCGGATAACCGGACAGCATCAGCTCGGGGATGAGCTCCGGCCCTTTGGGGCCCATCCGTTTGGGCGAATGGCAATCGTTGCAGCCCGTGATGGCGACCAGGTATTCTCCTCTCCTGACAAGTTCTTCCTGGGTGGGCGCGGTGGTATCGGCGTTTGCTTCCCGTGTCGATGAGGCCGGCGGCTGGTCGGTGCAATAGGTGAACAGGAAAACGCCGGCGGCGATTGCGATAAAGAAATTGGCTTTTTTCATTTTGTGTGATTTTAGATGTAATGAATAGCGTCAAGTATTCGCCTGTAATTGTTCGCTGTTTGCTATATGCCGTTCGCATGGGGCGCTGTTCGGAATTCGAAAGTCTGGTTTCGAACCCCAACCACTTGTCCATTCTGTTTATCTTGTCCTGTTTATCTCCGCCAGCCATGCCATTCCAGGCTCTTGCTCAGCACGGCAGTGCTATAAATCTCCCCCTCACCCAGTCACCCCCTCACCCTATCCCCCCATCACCTCCTCCTGAATGGAAGTCCTCCAAAACCGGCGTCGCTTCCCTTGCCGGCGACTGGTTGAAGATCCGTTCATACTGCCCGTACAGTTCCGGCAGCACTGCCTGAAACCGCTGGGGAAAGGTGAAAAAGTGGGCAATGCTCACCGGCTGCACGGGGATGGGATCGAGGTTGATCCATTTTTGAATGGCGGCCTGCCTGAAACCGCTGATCTGCTCAAGGGCAGGCCAGGTATCTGCCCCTACCTTTGGGAAGTCGATCTGCGGATTGCTGCGGACGAACACTTTGGCGTATTCGTGCAGGCCAATATTGTAATACTGAAAAGGCTGCAGAAAGCCCGGCAGGAGCTGCTCGGCGGAAAAAATGACCACGCCGTCCTCTTCATAGACCTCGGAAGAGTGGAAATTCTCCGGATACTGCGGAGAAGGGAAGGGGTGGGGGTAGAAAATGATGTTCTCGAATTTGGGCAGCAGAAAATCTTTCTGGCCAAAGGTGATCTGCACGGCGCAGGCAGCAGCGATGGCCCGGAGGTCTTCCGGGACGGTTTCCATGCCCTGGGGCCGGAAGTCGTTGGCCTCCATGTAAAGGGCAACCCTTTTGCGAAACCGGCCCTGCTCACTTTCCACCAGCTTCTGGTAATAGGGCAGATGCCGCGTGATGAGCATCCTGATCTTGGGCTTCAGCTCCGGTGGGCGGCGCTGGAACCACCACCAGTTGATCTGCGGGCTGAGGACGTAGATCAACGCCATGGCAATCACACATGGCACGATGTAAATGCTGTAACCGGTATCCACCTCCCAGGTGAGGTAGAGAAAAACCAAAGCAAGGACGGCGAAGGGAATGGACAGGATCCGTGCGGGCATAGCGTTTTACTTTTCGGCCTGAAAGTTAAGGAATTTCCGGATTCCGCTTCTTCACAGGAACGTTTTGTAAGCGGTGAAGTGTTGTACAAGGCGCAAAGCAACTTTCCGGGTTCGCTTCAAAAAACTTAAAAAAACCCGAAGTCGCCTTGTGAAGAATCGAAATTCCGTTTATATTTGCATCCGCTTTTGAAAGGAAAAGCGAAATACAATCAAACATGGTGCGGTAGCTTCCCGCTTGAAAAGCGGGAGTAGAGCACCCCGCTTTTTGGATAGCCGCAAGGAGTTCATAAAAAGCGGGAAAAATCCTGGTGTCGGCAGTTCGACTTCGGGAGAAAAACATGGTGCGGTAGCTCAGGTGGTAGAGCACAGGACTGAAAATCCTGGTGTCGGCAGTTCGAATCTGCCCCGCACCACTTTCTAATAAAGCTCAGGAGGTAGAGTATCCCGCTTTTTGGAGGGTCGCAAGGAGTCTGAAAAAAGCGGGAAAAATCCTGGTGTTCCCGCTTCATTGAAGCGGGATTCGAGCACGCAGTACACGACCGAATGGGAGTAATCTGCCCCGCACCACTTTCAATCAACAATCATGTTTCAAACGGTACATCATCATCACCATCATCTGGCTATGCTCCTCCGGGCAGGTGGTGAACCTTTGTAACCGTTTCGAAAAATCGCCCAAACAATCGGGCAAAAAAGAGGTTAACCATTTGCGGTTAACCTCTTTTTTTTTGTAAAAAATTAAAATACCAGGATCCCTATGCAAAACAGGCTTCAGGTCGCCGTTCAGAAATCGGGCAGGCTGCTGGACGGCTCCCTCCGGTTGTTGAAAGAGTGCGGCATCAAGGTCGATAACGGCAAGGATCAGCTCAAGGCGTCCGCCGGGAACTTTCCGATCGATATCCTTTATTTGCGCAACTCCGATATTCCACAGTATGTTGAAGATGGAGTGGCCGACATCGGCATCATTGGGGAGAATACGGTTTTCGAAAAGCAGAAAAAGATCAACACCATCCTGCCACTGGGCTTTTCCAGGTGCCGCTTGTCTATTGCCGTTCCCAAGAATACCGTTTATCCCGGCCCCGAATTTCTCAACGGCAAGCGCATTGCTACTTCTTACCCCAATTCTCTTCGCCATTACCTCAATGCTAATCAGTTGGAAGCCGAGATCCACGAGATCTCCGGCTCGGTGGAGATCGCTCCCAATATCGGCCTCGCCGACGCCATCTGCGACCTGGTTAGCAGTGGCAGCACGTTGTTCAAGAACGGGTTGGAGGAGAAAGAGGTCATCCTGAAGTCGGAAGCCTGCATCGTTGCCCGGCCCGGGCTGCCCCCTGAGAAACAAACTATCCTCGACCGGCTGGTGTTCCGCATTGAAGCAGTACTGAAAGCCCGCAACAACAAATATATCCTCATGAATGCTCCGGATGAAAAGGTTCGGGAGATCATCCGGATTCTGCCCGGCATGAAGAGCCCGACCGTGATGCCGCTGGCGGAAAAAGGCTGGAGTTCCATCCACACCGTCATCGAGGAGAGCCATTTCTGGGACATCATCGACCAGTTGAAGGAGGCCGGCGCTCAGGGCATACTGGTGGTGCCGATCGAAAAAATGATCATTTGATAAATTGTCTGTCATGAAGTTATACTCCTTTCCCGACAAAGCAACCTGGCCCGCCATCCTCCAGCGGCCGGTAATGGAAGTGGAAAGCCTGGAGGCTACCATAGAGGACGTCCTCCGGGAAGTGCAACGCAACGGGGATGCAGCCCTTCGCACCTATACGGAGCGCTTCGACGGCGTAAAACTCACCGGCCTGCAGGTGAGCCCCGCCGAGCTTGAGGAAGCCGAAGCGCAACTCAGTGACAACCTCAAGGCCGCCATACAGACGGCCAGGGCCAACATCGAGCGCTTTCACAGCCGGCAGGCAGAACAGGTAGATGAAGTGGAAACCATGCCAGGGGTTCGCTGCTGGCGGAAAAGCGTGGCCATCGAAAAGGTAGGGCTTTACATTCCAGGCGGTACGGCGCCCCTCTTTTCTACGGTGCTCATGCTGGGAGCGCCGGCGAAACTGGCAGGGTGCCGGGAGATTGTCTTGTGTACGCCTCCGCAAAAGGATGGCAAGGTTCACCCCGCCATTCTCTATACCGCCAACCTCGTCGGCGTCACCCGTATCTTTAAGGTGGGCGGTGCGCAGGCCATAGCGGCCATGGCCTATGGCACCGAATCCATTCCTGCCGTTTATAAGATATTCGGGCCGGGCAACCAGTACGTCACGGCTGCCAAACAACTGGTGGCCCGCCGGGGAGTGGCCATCGATATGCCCGCCGGCCCATCGGAAGTGCTCGTCTGCGCCGATGAAAGCGCCGAGTAAGCTTTCGTGGCAGTGACCTTCTTTCCCAGGCAGAGCACGGAGAAGACAGCCAGGTGGTGCTGGTTACTTTCTCAGAAGCCTTTGCCGGCAATGTGCAGAAGGCCATAGCGGAACAACTGGAACAGCTGCCCCGGAAGGCCATTGCCGCCAAAGCACTTGAGAACAGTTCCGCTATCGTTGTGCACAACCGGGAAGAAGCCCTGGAACTGATCAACGCCTATGCTCCGGAACACCTCATCCTTTCTGTTGAGGACGCTGAGAACCTGGGAGAAGAGGTGGTGAACGCCGGCTCCGTCTTCCTGGGCAATTATACGCCTGAATCGGTAGGCGATTACGCCTCCGGCACCAACCACACGTTGCCGACCAACGGATACGCCCGCATGTACAGCGGCGTATCACTGGACAGCTTCATTAAAAAGATCACCTTCCAGCGGCTCAGCCGCGAAGGACTGCAGAACCTGGGCCCGGCAGTGGAGGCCATGGCGGAAGCGGAGGAACTGATGGGGCACAAGCAAGCGGTGGCGATAAGGCTGAGGGATGGGGGCTGAGGGGCATATTCTTGGATTGTTAGATTGCTATATTGCTTAATGGGGATAGTTCAATTAAGTGTGTCCGCGTTACGCTAACCCACTGGTTTCCAGTGAACCAGGAACTCAGAAACCAGGAACTTTGAACAGTCCCGTTTAATGGGTGGATTGAGCAACAAACTACAAACAACATGAGCATACAACACCTCGTCCGCGAAAACATCCGCCGCCTCACCCCGTACTCCTCCGCCCGCAGCGAGTACAAGGGCAGGGCGGATATCTTTCTGGACGCCAACGAGAATCCCTTCGACACGGGCTACAACCGCTATCCGGACCCCCTGCAATGGGAAGTCAAGGATAAGATCGCGGAGTTGAAAGGCGTGGCGGCGCAAAATATCTTCCTGGGCAACGGCAGCGACGAGGTGATCGACTTGCTCATTCGCATCTTTTGCGAGCCGAAGGAAGATCACATTGTCATTCTACCCCCTACTTATGGCATGTATCGGGTATCGGCGGATATATCGAATGTGGAGGTGCGGGAGGTGAAACTGGCCGCCCGGTTTCAACCGGACGCGGACGCAGTCCTGGGAGTTGCTGATGAGCATTCCAAACTCCTGTTCCTATGCAGCCCCAATAACCCGACGGGCAATAGCTTTTCCCTGGAGGCTATCGGACAACTGGCCGAAGGCTTTCCCGGCATCACGGTGGTGGATGAGGCCTATATCGACTTCTCCGCTCAGCCCAGCAGCCTCACCCTGTTGGGCCGCTACCCACGCCTGGTGGTTATGCAGACCTTCTCCAAAGCCTGGGGCCTGGCCGGCATCCGCCTGGGGATGGCCTTCGCCTCGGCGGAGATCGTAGCATTATTCAATAAGGTGAAACCGCCCTACAACGTCAACCAACTTACTCAGGAAGCCGTATTGAAAGCGCTGGATGACAAACAGCAGAAAGAGCAATGGGTGCAAAGCATCCTCGGCCAGCGCACTCTGTTGGCGCAATACCTTTCCGGGCTGGAGTTCGTGGAGCGCATCTACCCCTCCGACGCTAACTTCCTGCTGGTGAAAGTAAAAGAACCCCGCCGGGTTTACGACTTCCTGGTGGAGCAGGGCATCATCGTTCGCGACCGCTCCCGGGTGGCGCTTTGCGAGGGCTGCCTCCGCATCACTGTTGGAGCTCCGGAGGAGAATGAACAGCTTTTCCGGGCTTTGGTGGAGTACTGAGGTGTGTATAGGTGCATAGGTGCATTCGTGTATATGTTGGAGGTACGAATGCACAAATGCACAAATACACCAATGCGCAAATACACCAATGCACGAATACACCAATGCACAAATACACCAATGCACAAATACACAAAAAAACAACATGAAACGCCTACTCATCCTCGACCGCGACGGCACCCTTATCCTGGAACCGGAAGATTATCAGATCGACAGCCTGGAGAAACTGGAGTTCTACCCCAGGGTATTTCAGTATCTCTCCCGCATTGCCCGGGAACTGGATTTCGAACTGCTCATGATCACCAACCAGGACGGGTTGGGCACGGATTCTTTCCCCGAAGACACCTTCTGGCCCGCCCATAACAAGGTGATGAAAGCTTTTGAGAACGAGGGCGTTACCTTCAAAGATGTCTTGATAGACCCCTCCTTTCCCCATGAAAACTCACCCAACCGCAAACCGCGCACCGGCCTGATGAAACCCTATATGAACGGCGATTATGATCTGGCGAACTCCTTCGTCGTCGGCGATCGCCTGACCGATATCGAGTTGGCCAGGAACCTGGGCGCCAAAGGTATCTGGTTGAACACCGACCCGGAACTGGGCGCCGACGAGTTGGAGAGCAAGGCCGATGCCCTGGCCGAGGTGATCGCTCTGACGACCACCGACTGGGGTGAGATCTACCGCTTTCTGAAACTGGAACAGCGCATCGCCCGCGTCCGCCGAACTACTAAAGAAACGGATATTTCCATTTATCTCAACCTGGACGGCACGGGCCGCTCGGACAACCAAACCGGCCTGGGTTTCTTCGACCACATGCTCGACCAACTGGCCAAACATTCCGGCTCAGACCTGGAGGTAATGGTGGAAGGTGACCTCCACATCGATGAGCACCATACCATCGAGGATACGGCCCTGGCCCTGGGTGAGGCTTTCGCCAAAGCGGTGGGCGACAAGCGCGGCATGGAGCGCTACGGTTATTGCCTGCCTATGGACGACTGCCTGGCCCAGGTGGCCATTGACTTCGGCGGCCGCCCCTGGCTGGTGTGGGAGGCGGAGTTCAACCGCGAAAAGATCGGTGAGATGCCTACCGAGATGTTCTTCCACTTCTTCAAATCCTTCAGCGACGCAGCCAAATGCAACCTGAACATCAAGGCGGAAGGGAAGAATGAGCACCACAAGATCGAGGCCATCTTCAAGGCGCTGGCGCGCGCCATCAAAATGGCCAAGTGGCGGGATGCGGAGAATATGGAGCTGCCGAGCACCAAGGGGGTTCTGTGAGGAATGTGCGAAAGTGTAAAAGTGTAAAAGTACGGGGCGGTTGAAGGGCTCCTTTTTTTTCAGTAAATTGTGAAGCAGGAAGAAATTTAACGGAAAGATATGGAAACGGCAGTTGACAAGAGATATACCCTGGAAGAATACCTGGAGATGGAATACCATGCCGAAAGCCGGCACTATTTCTTCGATGGAAAAGTCGCGCCTATGCCTTATACCTCTGATAGCCATGGTCTGATCGTCGCTAATTTGATCGGCGAACTACATGTACAAACTAAAAAAACTCCTTACCGGGTTTACCCCAGCGACCGCATGCTCTATGTCCCGGAATGCCGCCTCAATTACTATCCGGATGTTATGGTAGTGAAAGGCGAGCCGGTTTTCCATCAGCATACGAAAAAAATGCAGGCAACATTAAATCCCTATGCATTGATCGAAGTACTTTCGGACAGTACAGAGGAGGACGATCGGGTCGATAAGTGGCAGTGCTATAGAAAAATAGCCTACCTGCAACAGTATTTCATGATAGCCCAGGACCGGGTGTATATCGACTTTTATAATCGCATCGACGAAACCCGCTGGGAGAACAGCTATGTGGACCGCATGGATCAGGAGATAACAGTTGCCGGCTTTCGGATCAACGTCGAGGATGTTTATCTGAATGTGAAACTCACCAAGCCTGAGCAAAAGGCGGATCAATAAACTCACCAATGTCAGTCGCTATAATAGATTACAACGCCGGCAACGTACAGTCCGTCCTCTTCGCCATGGAGCGCCTGGGCGTGGATGCCGTACTGACCGGCGGCCACGATGCCATCCGCTCAGCCGACAAGGTGATCTTCCCCGGCGTGGGGGAGGCCAACACCACCATGGCCTACCTGCGCGAGCGCGGCCTGGATGAGCTCATCCGCAGCCTCACCCAGCCGGTGCTGGGCATCTGCCTGGGCATGCAGCTCCTCTGCGAACATTCGGAGGAGAACGACACGCCCTGCCTGGGAATTATTCCTCAAAAGGTGGTCCGCTTCCGGCCGGTGAATGGAGAAAAGGTGCCCCACATGGGGTGGAACAGTATCCGAAGCCTGAAGAATGGCTTGTTTACGTCCGGGCTGGAAGGCGATTACGTTTACTTCGTCCACAGCTACTACGCGGAGGTAGGGCCTTTCACTACGGCAACGACAGATTACATCCAGCCGTTCAGCTCCGGCCTGCAGAAGGATAACTTCTTCGCCACCCAATTCCACCCGGAAAAGTCGGGCAAGGTGGGAGAGGCTATTTTGAGGAATTTTTTGTCGTTGTAACCAGAAACTCAGAAACCCAGAAACCCAGCCCCCCCCCATCACAGCTCAACCACCAACAGCTCGATCCGATAATCATCTTCTTCGATCGGAGTTGTGGTTACCGGATAAGGGGAAACCTCGAGCAACTCGAATACGAGGCCGTCGAGGGTGTCCCGGGCCAGCTCTTCGTGGCCGGCACGGCTGGTCAGTTCAACGGTGCTCTGGCCATCGGCCCTATCAACTTTCAATTGTACAATGGCGCGGCCTTCCCAGAAGCAGACGGCATCCGACGGGCAGCGGGAGTCCTCCAGCACATCGGCAAAGGTGACGGAGAGCATATCGCAGGCGCAGTCCGCCGTATCGCCGAAGGCCAGTTCAAAGGGCTGGCCCAGCTGGAAGTCCAGTGGGTTGCCGTCATTTTTCTTGTCGCAGGCGGTGAAAAGCGTGGCAATGATTAGAAAAACAAACAAATTCAGGGTCTTCATGGATATGGTTTTAGCATTAGGACGAGCATACAACATGAAGTGTTGGCAATATAAAGGTTAAGAATTTCCTAAATTCGCGCCAGCCAAACTGCAGATTATGGAGATCATCCCCGCCATAGACCTCATCGACGGCAAGTGCGTCCGCTTGACCGAGGGCGACTACACTCAGAAAAAAGTCTATAACGAAGACCCGCTGGAAGTGGCGAAGGAATTCGAAGCCCACGGCATCCGCCGCCTCCACCTGGTGGACCTCGACGGCGCCAGGGCCCAGCACATCGTCAACCACAAAGTGTTGGAACGCATCGCTACCCATACCAATCTCCTGATTGACTTCGGCGGCGGCCTCAAATCCGACGAAGACGTGCGCATCGCCTTCGAAAGCGGCGCCCGCCAGGTGACCGGCGGCACGGTAGCCGTCAAGAACCCCGAACTCTTCCTGGGCTGGCTGGAGCGATACGGCCCCGAGCGCCTCATCCTCGGCGCCGATGTAAAAGACGGCAAGGTCGCCGTCAGCGGCTGGCAGGAGCAGAGCGAACTGGAGCTGTTCGCCTTCCTCGAAGGGTACCTGCAGAAGGGCATCCGCTACAGCATCTGCACCGACATCTCCAAAGACGGCCGCCTGGAAGGCTCCGCCCTGGAGCTGTACAAAAGCCTCATTGCCCGATTTCCCGAACTGAAGCTCATCGCCAGCGGCGGCGTCACTACCATCGATGAGGTGCATGCTCTGCGGGAGGCCGGCTGCTACGGGGCTATCATCGGCAAGGCCATCTACGAAGGGCGCATCCGTTTGCAGGAGCTGGCCCCTTAAGCGCTAATTTCCCATTAGCGCTTAAGTTCCAGGCACTCTACCGCCGCACCACAACCTTCCGCACCACAACATTCTCCCCTAAACGCATCCGCACAAAATAAATGCCCGCCGAAAGCTTGGGCAGCTCCAGGCTGGCGGCATCGGCCAACCGGCTGCTTTGCCGCCACACACGTTTGCCCGTCGCGTCAAGCACTTCAATGCCATCGAGTTGGTGGCCGGGGAAGCGGAGCTCCAGACGGCCGGTGGTGGGGTTGGGGAAGAGGCGGATGTCCTGAGCAACCGGCGGCTCCTCTGTATCCACGACAATGCCCTGGAAGCGCGCGACCACCGCCGTGCCGCCGATCTCGATCTCTGTCCCGTCGGCGCGGATGGCCTTGATGTTCTTAAATCGGATCAGGGAGGTGTCGGCAGGCAGGGGGTAGGTGAAGGCCTCTTTTACCTTGATGTACAGGAGGGTCATCAGGCCCACCTCGATATCTCCGCCGGTGCTTGCCCGGGCAAAGTCGAAATCTCCGGGCCTGGCCGGGTGGCGGACGCCGCTTCGGAAAGACCTTTCTTCGAAATCATAACCCGAGGGCTCACCGCGGATGATCTCGAAATAGGCCGTGTCGTATTCCAGCGAAAAGGCCAGGGCGTAGAGTTCAGGAACGGGTATCGCCAGCCGGACTCGGCCCAGAGCGGTGGCCTCGCCGGGGGCGAGGTTGTCAAAAGTTAAACGAAGGGAAGGGGAGTCCAGCACCAGTTCCGGTACTTCCCGGTATTCGGGCTGCCGGCGCCTGGTAATCGGGGCGGGTGAGGTTGTAGTGTTGTTCGGAAAGGAAGAAATCCTCAAAGGAGACGGTTCCGTTGCCGTTGGCGTCGAGGTGTTTGTTGTTGGCGCCGTTATTCTGGGTTCCCGTCCAGTTGTCGCCGTCGCGGGGCGCCCAGTTGTAGGGGCCTCTGCGGGTAGGCCCCTGGGCATTCTCACCCACCGCCATGGGCAGCAGGTCGCAATGGTTGGCGATGCCGTCGGCGTTTGCGTCGCCGGCCCAGACGCAGTCTTCCTCACATAAGGCTGCCAGGCTGCAGGCCGTTTCGAATTTATCGTCATACCAACCTTGCAATGCCTCGATGCCGGCGTACATGGCGGTGACGTTCTCCAGGAAATCGGCGCCCTCTTCCCGGAAGAAGGAGTAGCCGAAATCAACTTCCACCACTCCTCCCGGCGGCAGCATGCCCAGGGCGACGCTGTTGATTGCCCTCCGGTCGGCCGGGCTGAATAGCTCTTCGCTGTAGGCCGACCAGTCATTGGGGTCGTTGGGGTCGCCGGGGAAGGCGAAGCTGGTGACGGGGTTGGAAAGGGAAGGGTCATAGCCGTCGCCTCCAAAAGTCAGCGGAGTACCGTCGCGCCAGCTGCCGGTCATGTAACGATAGAATTCTATCGCAGTGTTCGGGTCCGTAACACCTGCCGGCGGGTCGGTGAAGCTGGGGTTCACGTAATACATGGAGGAAGTAAGGCTCTTGTTGAGCACGGTGACGGCCTGCACGGGCGGGTTCTCCCCATAACCGTTAACTCCACTGGGGCAGTTGAGGTCGTCTTCATTGTCCTGGTTGTACACAAAGTAGGAGTTCAGTTCCGGAGCGCTGCCGAAGAAATCGTCGGTATGACACCCCAGGTCGAAATCCGTCCACAGGGCCAGCTGCATGGAGTCCAGCGGCTCGATACCCCGGTTGATCACCTTATAGGAAGTGAAAATGGTATTGTTCAGCTGAGGGTTGTCGCTGCAGTTAAATGCCCAGGTGGTGAGGTGGACTTCCACCTGCAGCGGGTTGCCCTGCGATTGGGTATGAATACCACCGGCATCGTTGAAGATGCTCCAGGTGATCTGCTCCGGGAGGACGGCTGATTGTTTGATCATCGGGTAGTCGCCCGCCATGGGGTCATATACACCATCGCCGTTTTGATCGAAAAAGGGCGCCAGCCCTTCCTCAGCGGGGGGCAGGCCAAAGCCGTAGATGCCGGCAAAGTGGGGATTCCCTTTGCCCGGCCAGCCCATGATCTCGGGAATGGGGTTGTCGATGGCGCCGTTGTCGGCAAAGTCCTGGAGGTGGGCCTCAACCTGGTAGCGGAAGACAGACCAGATGCGGTCCCAGTCCTGGCACGTTCCGGCATCGGTAGCGCCCATCTCATTGAGGGGGCCGGCGAAGTAGTCCGATTCGTTCTGGGCCCGGCCGTACGTCTGAGCGGCTATTTTGAGGTTGCCGCCCGGGTCGATGCCGCCCAGCCAGAGGCCCTGAGCGAAGATGGTATGCAGGGGTTCCGGCGCCGGCACCTGAAAGCCGGCGTCACTGCCGTCAAAAAAGAGGCCGCCGCCGCCGCTGATGAAGGCCCGCACGTTGTTGCCGTGCAGGTGATCGCCGGCGGTGGGGGGCAGGCAATCCTGGGCCTGGCCGTTCCAGCCAATAAAGGAAAGCAGGAGAAATAGGGTAAATGATCTTTTCATAGCTACGTGTTTAGCGGTTAAAGATATGAAACTTAAAGGCCAGAGGCGAGAGGAAATGGGTAGAGGCCCGGCCTCCAGTGGATAAGGCCCACCGTTGATTTACTGAATAAGCCTGTTGAACTTTATCCGGTGAAGGACATTATCTTATTTTTGCTTCTTTTTAAGAACATCGACGACATCATGCTGGCCAAGCGCATCATCCCCTGCCTCGACATCAAAGACGGCCGTACCGTCAAGGGCGTCAATTTTGTCAACCTCATCGACGCCGGCGACCCGGTGGAGCTTGGGGCCCTGTACAGTGAGAAGGGGGCCGACGAGCTGGTCTTCCTCGACATCACCGCCACCCACGAGCGGCGGAAAACCCTGGCGGCCCTGGCCAGGGACATTGCCCAACACCTCAATATCCCTTTCACCATAGGTGGGGGCATCGGCTCGGTCGAGGACGTCGATGTGCTGCTGTCTTCCGGCGCCGATAAGATCTCCATCAATTCGGCGGCGGTCCGCCGCCCGGAGCTGATCGACGAGCTGGCGAGGAATTTCGGCAGCCAGTTTGTCGTCGTGGCCGTTGACGCCAAACAGATGAACGGCGACTGGTATATCCACCTCAGTGGCGGCCGCATCCCTACGGATATCCGGCTGCTGGACTGGGTAAAGGAAGCGGAAAACCGTGGCGCCGGAGAGATCCTGTTCACTTCCATGAACCATGACGGCACCAAGAACGGCTTTGCCAACAACATCACCGCCCGGGTATCCGAATCCCTGTCTATACCGGTCATCGCTTCCGGAGGCGCCGGGAAGATGGAGCATTTTTACGATGTTTTTACCAGGGGGAAAGCCGATGCAGGCCTGGCGGCCAGTATTTTCCACTTCCGCGAGATCGAGATCCTGGATTTAAAGGAATACCTCCGGAATAGAGGCGTTACGGTTCGGTTGTAACAACCCGGGGAGTAACTACCTGGGGTTTGCGGTTTTATGGCTATCTGGTATTATGGCCGGGGGCAAAAGGGGGCTTCTCCGACAGGCTCCTAGAACATGGAAGCCCCAACCGTCACTACTCCGATCAGCGCGAGGCAATACAGGGCGATCAGCACAATGGCCAATATCCCGATAAATTTGTAATGTGCCTTGAGATTGGCCAGAGAGCGGTTGAGGGTATCCTGCGCCTTTTGCTGTACAGCTGCCTTCATCTGTGTGGCAAAGCGGTACAGATACAGCATGGGGAACAAATATACCACCCCGAGGATAATGTAGAACAGGGAGAGCAATGCAGGCGGAAAAGGATAAATGCTCTGCAACTCGGAGGTAAAGGAAAAAGTGATCCCGACGACGATCCCGGCGAGAATGAGAAACCCGATTCCAATAAATCCCAGGATGGCCAGAAAAAAAGCCCACCTGGCAGTAATGCGGAGGCTTTCCAGCGCGTCAGCAGAGAGAACCAGGCCATCTTCGTAGCCAAGGTCCAGGGGTTGATTGGTGTCCATAGTTGAATTTTGTTGGATTAGGCTGTTAAAATACTAATTTGGAATGCTTTTACAAACTGTTGCTCATTTGGGAATCGTTCTGGGTTAGTGGGCAACGAATCCACGAATCCCGAATCCACGAATCCCAAATCACCAAAAGAGAACTAAAATGCTACTCTAACGTATAAAAGAGTATGATGATAGAAACAGGACAAATTGATTTTGCAAAAGGCAATGGCCTCGTTCCTGCCATTGTGCAGGATGCCGATACCGGTAAAGTATTAATGTTGGGCTATATGAATAAGGAGGCGCTGGAAAAAACCCTCAGAGACGGGAAGGTTACCTTCTTCAGCCGCAGCAAGCGGCGCATCTGGCAGAAAGGCGAACATTCCGGCAATTTCCTTCGCCTGGTCGATATCCGTTCAGATTGTGACCATGACACACTGCTCGTGCTGGCCCGCCCGCGCGGCCCGGTCTGCCATACCGGCGCCGATACCTGCTGGGCGGAAACCAATCGCCACGTCAATTTCCTGGGCTACCTGGAGCGCACCATCCATAGCCGCAAGGGGGCAGACCCCCATGTTTCCTACACTGCTCAGTTGTTTGCCCGGGGCCTCAACAAGATCGCCCAGAAGGTGGGAGAGGAGGCCGTCGAACTGATCATCGAGGCGAAGGATGAGAACGAAAAGCTCTTCCTCAACGAAGCGGCCGACCTGATGTACCATTATCTGGTGCTGCTGGCCGCAAAGGGTTACCAGTTGGAGGATGTGGTGCGGGTGCTGGAGAAGAGGCATAAGTAGAAAGGAGTTTTCCAGAAAGTTTGTTTCCTGATCACTGCTGATACGCGGGCAGCATGAACCAAAACGCCGCCCCCTGCCCCGGCTTGCTCTGCACCTGAATAGCAGCGTTGTGTATCTCCAGGATCTTCTTTACAATGGCCAGCCCCAGGCCGGTGCCCACCTTTTTGTTCTCCACAGACGTCGATTTCCGGTAGCGCTCGAAGATGTGAGATTGTTCGCTTTCGGGGATGCCCGGCCCGGTATCGGAGATCCGTATTTCTACTCCTTTCGGCCGGTTTTTGAGCTGAATGGCCACGCTGCCGCCCGGTGGTGTGAATTTCAGCGCATTGTCCATCAGGTTTTGCAGGACGCGCTCGACCAGCGCTACATCGGCGAATACCAGGGGGAGCTCCGGCGGGGCATCCAGCCTGATCTCGATGTTCTTCTCCCGGGCCAGGATCTGGTATTTGACAAATACGTCCTGGGCCAGCTCCGAGAGTAGAAAAGGTTCTTTCTCGGGCTGTATCTGGTCTGTTTCCAGTTTGGAATATTCGAACAACTGTGCGACCAGCCTGGACAATTTTTCCGAGCTGTCCAATACGATCTCCAGATATTTCCGGCGCTCTTCCGGCTGCAGGCTGTCCTCTTTCATCAGCAGGGTCTCGATGTAGCCTTGCACCAGAGCGAGGGGAGTTCGCAGGTCGTGAGAAACGTTGGCGATCAGTTCCTGCCTCAGGCGGTCCATGGATTTGAGCTGCTTGATGTTCTCCTCGATCTTATCCGCCATTTCGTTAAAGGTATCCGCCAGCAGGGCCAGTTCTCCCTTGTCTTTTTCGGGGATGCGGACATTGTAATCCCCTTCTTTGAACCGGCGGACGCGCTCCACGATGCGCCTGAGGTTGCGCGTGATCAGCCCGATGGCGATCAGCCCGATGGCCAGTGCTATTACCAGGGCCATGAAAAACATATCGGCCCCCAGTTTGAGCATGTAACTGCCGAAGAGGTGGGAGGTGACGGCGGCCTGTTCTTCACTGGCCAGAATGATATAGGCATAGCCGGTCAGCTTCCCGTCTTCAATGATAGGCGCAGCGGAGAAGGCATTTTTTACCTCCGGGTTCTTGGGGTCGTCTCCGAGTACAAAAGCCTGCCCTTCGCTGCTGATGAATTTTCGCACCGGCCCCAGGCTCACCCTTTCCAGCTTCACCGATTTGTTGGGGACTACATAATCTATGATCTCCCCTTCTGTGTCCAGCAGATACACTTCCACGCTGGGGTTGATCACCATCATGGAGTGCATGATATCATGAGTGGCAGCCGTATCCGGTTGCCCGTTCACCAGAGGCTGGGTCTCTTTGACGAGCTGTCTGGCAATGCCTCCGTAGAGGCGCTGATTAACTTCCTGAAGATAACGCCGGGCGGTGTAGGAAGTGATGAGCAGGTACCCTACTCCCAGCAGCGCCAATACGAGGAGAAGTGTAGCGGAGATCTTCCAGTAAAGGCGGTTCAGGCCGGTGGTTGGGTTCATTTTATATGCTGTATTGTTATGAGGGTTATATTGCTATAGCTTGTTGCCGCTCTGCCGAATGGGAAATTCCCGGATTGATAAATTGTGTAATAGGTTGATAGCCATAGGGTTGTATTGTGAGGAGGTTCAGGCAATTATGTCCATATATAGCCAACTCGCTGGATTCCAGGGAGGACAGGCCCGTCTCGTCAGTCCCGACTCTGCCGAGGACACTCGCTTTGCGGTGCCGGAAAAATCTTCGCACCTCAGCGTTCGACTGAGCTCACGCCGAAGTCTGGGTAAAAACTCAGAAACCAGAAACTATGAATTGTCCCTGTATTTTTGACCGCGTTTGAACGCGACATTGTCCCAACAAAGGCAACACTATAACACTATAACAATATGCGAATCCAGAGCTAAATGGGGGCGATTTGACTACCGGCGCCGGCCGGATACTTAGATATTGTGCCGTTAGGTACAAAATATCGGTAAAAAAATGTTGAAAAATGAACCTCCGTGCCGTAGGTACGGCACATTGGCGTTGGCCTGATCGCTATGTCCCGTACCTACGGCACGGGTCGTCCCTAACTCGGGGCCACGTCTTCCGATATGTCGTCCCTACAGGACGTTTTAGCTCTGGATTCGCATAACAATATAACCATATAACAATATATCTCCCCCTCTCCCCAGTCTCCCCCTCTCCTCCTCCTTCCTCAAAGCTCCTCATTAAACCGGTACCCCACCCCCCAGGTCGTCAGAATGTACTTGGGGTTGGCCATATCCGGTTCTATCTTGCTGCGCAACCGGTTGATATGGGAATTGACGGTATGTTCATACCCGTCGAAGTCGTAGCCCCAGACCAGGTTGAGGATGCGGGAGCGGTCGTAGCTCTTCCCGGGGTTGGATGCCAGCAGTGCCAGCAATTCAAATTCCTTTCGCGACAGGTCCACCCGTTTCCCTTCCAGAGATACTTTCCGGCGGTCGAGGTCAATGTCCAGGTTATCGAAGGACAGGCGGGAGGTGGAGGCTCCGGCGTTTGCCGGAACAGCGGCCATTTCCATGCGGCGCATTATCGCTTTGGCGCGGGCGATGAATTCGCGCACGCTGAACGGTTTAGTCAGGTAATCGTCGGCTCCCAGCTCCAGCCCCAGCACTTTGTCGATCTCTTCGGATTTGGCAGTCAGCATCATAATTGGTGTTTGAATGCCCTCCACGCGAAGGTGCCGGCAGATCTCCAGCCCGTCCAGCCCGGGCAGCATAATGTCCAGAATGATCAGGTCAAACGACCCCATGCGGGCTTTGGCCAACCCTTCTTCTCCCCGGTAACATTTTTCGAGGTTGAAATTGAGGTCCTTCAAATGGATCTCCAGCAGGTCCACAATATTGCGGTCGTCTTCGATCACCAGTACATTTTTCATAAGCGGGAGGATTGTAATGCCGATTCAATTTAAGGAGCAAGTATCACAAAAGCATCACGAAAGCCTTGCATTACTTATACAAGTTTATCATGGGTGGGGTTTGCCGCCTGCCTGCTGTCCGGAGATTAGTCACCTGTTCTGTCTTGGCCCGGACTTTTAAGTGGGGAAAAAAGCGAAGTCGGGGTGTTAATTGTTTGATATTCAGACTGATAGTTGGCTTTTGGTGTCCTGTGACAGAACTGTGAACCTTCTGTGATTCCTTCAGCCCTGCGCTAGCCTACCTTTATCCCTGGCAATTAATGGAAATGAAAACCATTGATTTTAATCAAAAAAATTAATGACAATGAAAAACTTATTGGCCTTATTTCTGGCATCTTTCGCTCTGGTATTGAGCAGTTGCAACAAAGACGATGAGAATACAATGATCGTTGACCCCAACCAGCCGGCAGGAACATTTACCGCTATGCGTTCCGGCGCCTTCACTGCTCAGAATGGTACACCCACAGCGGGAACTGTCTCAGTGGGCACCGATGATGATGGCACTTATTTCCTGGAACTGGGATCGGACTTTAAAACTGCATTGGGAACGGGAACCGTAACGGTCTTCCTTTCTACTTCCGATACTTATATGGCAGATCCTCCCAACGGTAATCCGGACCTCAAGCTGGTCGGTATTGTGGATTCCAACGGTGAAAGTTTTTACAAACTCGACGGCGCGGTTGCAGCCAAATTTACCCATGTGATCATCTGGTGCGCTTCCGCCGGCATTCCCTTCGGGTATGCTCCTTTGCAATAAAGTATTAATATGCGAATCCAGGGCTAAACGCTTGCAAAACCCCAACGGGGTGATAGATCATTGCCTGGGGCAATGCCCCAGGAATACAATGGCAGCAGGCCCTGAGCCCTGTAAGGGCGGCACCTCGCTTATTTCGCCCCTTCAGGGCTCAGGCGCTGGCCTTATCCTAAGCAGGGGCGTTGCCCCCGCCTGGAAATATCCCGCCCTTTCAGGGCTTTTTAGCCCCAGATTCGAATATTAATGTATTAATGTAAGAGAAAGTACGGCGTTCTTCCGGCATTTCAGGTATTGGTTGCCCGGAAGGGCGCCGTGCCTCTCAATTCCTTCCTATTATGAAAAGCATCCCTCTCTCTTTTTTGATTTTGTTGGCCATACTGTTAATGAGCACGCCGCTGGCTTCTCAAAGCGGCTGGGCCAGAGAAAAAGGCAGCCTCTATGTTCAGGCTGCGGCCTATGGGTTTTCTTCCCGGGATTATTACAGCGTTGACGGACAATTGTTTGACAAAGGCGGTAAGCTTACCAGTACCATCTATTCCATCTATGGTGAGTACGGCCTGAGTTCGCAACTTACGATCATCGGGGATTTGCCGGTACTGGGGCGGAATAAATTTTCCAACACGAACACGGTTTCCGGGTTGGGCGATTTCCGGCTGGACCTCAAATATGGAGTCAATCAGAGTAAATTGCCGGTATCTTTTTCCCTGGGAGTCGAATTGCCAACGGGGCAAAAAGACCTGTTCGCCACCGCCAAAGAGCCGAATGAATTCGGCATCATAGAAAGGATCAACCTGCCTACCGGCGATGGCGAATGGAACTTTCTGGCTACGGTGGCAGTGTCAAGATCATTCTGGGAAGGCAAGGCATACGGTTCTGCTTTTGCTGCGTATAACCTCCGTACACAACAATATTCCGGCCAGGTGCGGTTGGGTGCTGAAGTTGGCGGGCAGCCACTTCCCGGGTTGTGGTTATTCGGCAAATTGTTTACACAACTCAAAGGACTTGAGGGCAGTACCGATGACGTTTCTTTTTTTCGGGGTGAGGGCACTACCTTTACCCGCATTTCTTTTGGCGGGCAATATATGCTACTTGAAGAATGGGGTGTCACAGCTTCCTTTTTTCTGCCCATCAATGATTTTATCACCCCGTTCAGGAACATCTATGCGGCTCCCGCTTTCCAGGTTGGAGTGGTTTATCAATCGAGGTGATTGCTAATACACCAGCCCAAAGAACTTCGCCGCCCAGTACGAAGAATAAAAATCCACATCCTTGGCAAACTGGCCTTCCATCCTCCTTTCCCTATCTCACCAACTCCGGCTGTAAAGCCTGAAAACTAACCGTTACGCTATCTCCCGGCCGCAGTTGCTGGATATCCCGGGGCGAAGCCGGCACCCGCACCACGTTGTTGCCGATGAGTACGTTGATGGCGAAGGCGGCGCCATCCTCTTCGATAGTCAGTACTTCCCCGTTCAGGCGGACGTCTCCTTCCCTGCCACTGGAAAAAAGCACTGCTGCCGGCAGGTCAGGCTGGATGATCTGCCCCTGTTGCAGGGCGACGACGCGGCTGGCCAGCTTGAAGATTTCCCGATAGTCATGGCTGACGAGAATGGTGGTGAGCTGGAATTTCTCATGCAGCCTCAGGATGTAGTTCTGCAGGCGGGCGCGAATCTTTGCATCCAGGGCGGAAAGCGGCTCGTCGAGTAGCAAAAGGCGTGGCTTTCGTACCAGGGCGCGGGCCAGGGCCACCCGTTGCTGCTGCCCGCCGGAGAGGGTGGCTGGATAGGAATCTTCCAATTCCTTCAGTTCAGAAATGGCCATCAGTTCTTCAACGATACGATTATCCTGCTTTTTAGCCAGGGCAAATTCCAGGTTTTCCCGAACGGTCATATTGGGAAACAGGGCATAGTCCTGAAAAACAAGCCCGATGTTGCGTTCCTGCGGGCGCATGCTGATGCCTTTTACGGAATCCAGCCAAATCTGCCCGTCAAAGCTGATGAAGCCCTCATCGGGAGGAGTAAGGCCGGCCAGCAGCCGAAGGAGCGTGGTTTTACCGCTGCCGGAAGGCCCGGTAATGGCCAGAAATTCCCCCTGCCCGATCTCCAGGTTGATATCGAGTTGCAGAGGGCCTTCGCCCGAGCTCAGCAGTTTTTTTAGCCGGATCTCAATCATAGCCACACCTTATCGGCCGGAAAGATACTGCATTGGGAAGGAAAAATGGGAGTGTAATGGAGGATAAGTGTTTAGGTGGAATGGTGTTTAAGGGTAAGGGTGTAAAAGTGTAAAGGTGGAAAGATTGGGGCAAACAAGGGCCCCAGCCGGGACTGTTCATAGTTTCTGGTTTTTCACCCGGACTTCGGCGTGAGCTCAGTCGAACGCTGAGGAACGAAGACGGGCTGAGTTTTTACCCGGCAGAGCGGTAGCGAGGACGGGCCTGGAAACCAGCGGGTTAGCTTAACGCGGACAGGGAGTGTTCATAGTTCCTGGTTTCTGTGTTCCTGACCTCCCTGAGAACCAGTGGGTTAGCCTAACGCGGACACACTTATTAGTACTATCCCCCTTTACGCTTTTACACCTTCACCTTCACACCTTTTACACCCTCCCCCTCACCCCGTCCTCAGCAGCCTGCGGTTGATGCTGTAAACCAGGGCCAGGATAGAAAAAGCGAAAGCCACCAGCACTATTGCATATTGATTGGCCAGGCCGTAGTTCAACGCTTCCACTTCGTCGTAAATGGCGATGGAGGCTACTCTGGTCTGTCCGGGAATATTGCCTCCGATCATCAGAATGACGCCAAATTCGCCGACGGTGTGGGCAAAAGCCAGTACAATGCCGGTCAGCAATGACGGCTTGATATTGGGGAGTTGTATGCGCAGCAGCGTTTGCAGCCTTGTTTTTCCGAGGGTATAAGAGGCTTCGGCCAGGTTGCGGGGCAGGTTCTCAAAGCCGGATTGAACCGGCTGCACCATGAACGGGAGGCTGTAGAAAATGGAGCCTACTACCAGCCCGGTAAAAGTAAAGACCAGCCGCAGCCCCAGATTCTGCTCCAGCCAGGCGCCGAATTGCCCTTCAGGGCTGAAGGCCGCCAGCAAATAAAACCCCAGTACGGTAGGAGGGAGGACCAGCGGCATGCTGATCAGCGCTTCCAGAAAGGGCTTCAGCCGGCTGCGGCTCTGGGAAAGGAAATAGGCAATGGGGATACCGATGAGGATGAGCAGGCTCGTCGTCACTGCCGCCAGCTTGAACGTCAGCCATAGCGTTTGCCAGAAAGCGGCCGCCATATCAGGTCTTTTGGTTGATCACTGCTTTGACATCCTCCATCTCGTCCGGCTTGTTCACATTGCGGAGGGCTTCGGGGCGTTCGGCATCCAGCAGTTCCACATTGGAGTTGATGAGCACTTTGCGGGGACAGGAGTACCCCTGGGCCAGGAATTGCAGCAAAATGGGATAAGAACGGGGTTCCCAGATGGCAATGAGCGGCTCCGGGAACTCGCTGGCCGGGCTGTTGAAGGCCGTTGCTGCTTTGGAGGGGTTGCGAAAACCCACCAGTTGAGAAACGGTATGCTCATCAAGCAGGGGCAGGTCGCAGGCGATGACCAGCCAGGCGGCGTCGGGCTGTTCGCGGAAGGCGGAGAGAATGCCGCCGAATGGCCCCAGCCCGGTGAAGGTGTCGGGCAGGGCGTTTTTCATCTCCTCTGCCTGGTCGGGGCGGCAGGAAATAAAAGTTTCTTTGCAGAAATGGCTGAGCAATTCGGCTACGTGTTCCCGCTGAGGCTGGCCGTGGTATTCGATCAGGCCTTTGTCTCTGCCCATTCGTTCGCTTTTGCCCCCGGCAAGCACCAGCCCGTATAGCGGAGGCTTGGCGGCCGCGAGCTCCTTCTCCAAAAGAATGGCGATGCCGGCTTCATCCTGTAGCTTCATCAACGGGATATTGCTGAAACCTTCCAGCTTCTCTCTGAGCCAGGGATAGACCTCGTTCACTCCTTCCACCAACAAGATCAGGCGGACATCGGTAAGCTGATCGAGCCTCCGCTTCAGGGAATCTTCCTTTTTCGGATCGATCACGACGATCTGCCTGCGGGCCGGAAAGTGGTTGCCATTGACGATCACGGCATCCTGCTCATTGAAATAAGTGCGATATTGGTAACTGTCCAGTTTGGCATCGAAATCGAGGCGGTGGTAGCTGATCTTGTCGGTGTATTCCATTCTGGCGCCGTGGGCCATAGCATTGTGCTTACCTTGCCCCTCCTTATTGGCGGCGGCGTGGTCGGCATCCACATACCCCACCCGGTAGCTGTCGCTGAGGCGGTCGATGATGCCATAGGCCAGCTTTTTGATGTTGCCGCAGGGCGTACCCACGATGGCCCACTCCCGGCGGTGGAAATGGCCAAAGTCCGGCCGGGCCAGTTTGGCGTGTTTTTGATGGCCTTGTTCTTTATCTGATGGCATGGTCCGTTTTTTTATTCTTCCCTTCTGAAATCCCGCTTTCCTCCCGTCTTCTCCATGAGCTTCACCTCTTTTATCACAATATCGTGAGAAAAAGCCTTACACATGTCATAGACCGTAAGGGCGGCTACGGTAGCGCCGGTAAGGGCCTCCATTTCCACTCCCGTCCGGGCCGTGATCCGGGCAGTGCATTCGATCACGACTTCTCTTTTTTCATTGACCCGGATAGCCACCTGGCAGTTGTCCAGCCCCAGAGGATGGCAGAGAGGAATGAGTTCGCCGGTTTTTTTGGACGCCATGATGCCGGCCAGGATCGCCGTTTGAAAAACGGGCCCTTTTTTGGTGTGGATCTCTTCCTTTTCCAGCTTGTCCATGATCTGATTACCGAGCACAACGATGCTGCGGGCGCGCGCCATGCGCCGGGTTACCTGTTTTTCTCCGACATCAACCATTGCCGGGTTGCCGGCCTTGTCCAGATGAGTGAATTCCTGGCTCATATTCTTTTGTTCAATGCTTTACTACCCCCGGAGGAATCTATTCTTTTGTAAAATGTTCAAGGTACGAAGATGGAGGCAGGCGGACAAGCGGATGAGAGGGGAAGTGTGTGGAAAGGTGGAAAAGTGGAAAAGGCCGGGAACCTTTACTTACTCCATACATCTTTACACGAGCTAAAAAGTGTTCAGTAGTGAATTTACCGATAAAAGATCAGGGGAAAAACTTTGCCTTTCTTAAACTTATCCTTTTCGCGGGGCAGTTCCAGGAAGCCATCGGCATCGACCAGGTTGGCGAGGTCTCCCGATCCGTGGCCTTCCACCGGCTTAGCCATCAGGCGGCCGGTGTCCGGGTCGAAAAAGGTGCGCACCTGCAGGAAATATGTCAGATCGGGCTTGAATTTGAAATCTTCCGCCAGAACGGCATGAGCATAATCCATGGGCTCCAGTTCCAGGCTTTTTCTCAGCCAGGGGCGGATGTAGCGCATGGTGCACATGAAAGCCGACACGGGGTTGCCGGGAAGGGCGAATATGACCTTGCCGTTGGGCGACTCGCCGAACCAGAAGGGTTTGCCCGGCCGCTGCTTTACTTTATGGAAGAGTTTTTTCATGCCTAAGGCACTCAGGGCAGCCGGGATGTAGTCGAATTTCCCTTTCGATACCCCACCGCTCAGGATGAGCACGTCATATTGCTCCAGGCAGGCTGATAGTTTGGCCTGGGTAGCGTCCATATCGTCGGCGATGTGCAGCTTATCCGGGTGTATGCCCCAGCCATAGAGGGTGGAGGCAATGGCGTGAACGTTGGACGACCGGATCTGATGGGGTTCCGGCGTTTCCTCGACCTGCACCAGTTCATCGCCGGTGGAGATAATGGCAACGGTGGGAAGCTTGGCTACCTTCAGAGCAGAAAGGCCGACGGTGGCAGCTACGCCGACTTCAGCCGGAGAGATGATGGAACCGGCTTTTATGATCCGTTCTCCTTCCTTGCGGTCAAATGCCCGAAGGTGAGCATTCTGCCCTTTTTCAATGCCATTGGCCTGAAGCCTGGCCACGCCATTTTCTATTTTGACGTCTTCATAACGGATGACCGTATCCGTATTTTCGGGAAGGATGGCGCCGGTCATTACTTCCAGGCAGCCGTCGAGGTTGTGCAGCTTGCGTTGGGGCGACCCCGCCGCCTGCATGCCTTCGATCGGGAATTTGCGCTGGCCGTTGGCATAGGCATTGAAACGAATGGCAATGCCGTCCATCGTTACCCGGGTAAAGGGAGGAAAATCCCGGTCGGCATGGATATCCTGCCTCAGTATTCGCCCGATGGCTTCGGACAGGGGGGCCATCTCTTCTCCGTAGCTTTTGCTATGCCCCAGGACAATCTTGGTTGCTTCCTCAATGGGAATCATAAGCCGCTTTGCTTTTACTTGCTGTAGTTTTGGGATATTTTCAACCACCAATGGTGGACATGGACTCCTGTATTGGCAACCCGAATTTACGGTTTTTTTCGGCTTCCCAACCGTCTTTGGCCCGATTTCCAAGCGCCTGCAGGAAAGTTTCTTTAACCTGCTCGTCGGTAGCGCCTGCCCGCATCAGGCTTCTGATATTAAAAACACCGTCGTCATACAGGCAGGTCTTGAGCATTCCTTTGGGCGTGACCCGGATCCGGTTGCAGGTCCCGCAGAAAGTCCGGCTGTAAGCGGCAATGATGCCGATGGAGCCCTGGTGCCCCGGAACCCGATAGTTGTAGGAGGTGGAATGAGGCGGGTCGGGCAGCTTTTCGAGGCCGGGGTAATGGGCCTTGATGTGCGAAAGGATCTTCCGGTGGTTCCACGCCAGGGTAGGATAGTTACTCCCCTCGCCGTTGAACGGCATCTCTTCGATGAACCGCACACTGACCGGATACTTCTTCGTCAGCTCCACCATGGGCAGGATGTCTTCTGTGTTCTTTCCGTCCATCACCACCGCATTCAGCTTGGTAGGGATTTCGTACTCCAGCAAGGTGTGGAAGGTTTCCATCACCTTGTCGAACTCATTACGGCGGGTGATCTGATGAAAGCGTTCCTTATCGAGGGTATCGAGGCTGAGGTTGACCGAGTGGATACCCAACTGTTTCAATTCCGGTATGAGCGGAGCGGTAAGGGTGCCGTTCGTAGTGATGTTCACCTTTTTCAGGCCCTCCATTTTGCACAGGGCGCGCAGGAAGTCCATCATATCCCGCCGGACGAAGGGCTCGCCGCCGGTGATGCGCAGTTTCTCGATGCCCATCTCCACCAGCAGGCACATCAGCCGTAGCATTTCTTCATAAGTCAGCAGTTCTTCCTTCGGCACGTATTTGATGCCCTCTTCCGGCATGCAGTAAAAGCAGCGCAGGTTGCAGCGGTCGGTCACCGCCAGCCGCACATAGTTGACCAGGCGGCCGTGGTTGTCGTAGAGTTGGTGGTTTGGCATAGCCCTCTTTACTCGGTTAGAAATTCCTGGAATTTGGTAATGGCAATTTGTAGTAAGAAATGCTAAAATATGAAAGATTGTTCATGTTACCGCCAAATTGATGATAATTTCGGCGTCAGGCCAGGAAAGCCAGCTGATGCTTTATGCCATTCATGGCCAAAATGTGAGGGAGAATGGTTCGGGAGGGTGGGGTTTCTGGTGAGTGCACGACTTTTTTCACCAGCCGGAGAAAATTGCATCCTTTTACCAGGTGCCAATCAACAATCACACTATTCCCCCCTCCTCCGCACCCGCACCACCACCCGCTTCGAAGCCGGCGTCTTGCTCCCCTTCGCCACCGAATCGATGGGCACCAGCACATTGGCCTCCGGGAAGTAGGTGGCCACACAGCGGCGGGGGATGTCGTAGGGCACGACGATGAAGCTTCTGGCAACGCGCTCCTGCCCCCTGTAGTTGCCGGTGAGGTCAACCACGTCGCCTTTTTTCAGGCCATCCGCCTGCATGTCCTCTTCGTTCATCAGCACCACCCTGCGTTCGTTATACACTCCGCGGTAGCGGTCGTCCAGGCCGTAGATAGTGGTGTTGTACTGGTCGTGGCTGCGGATGGTCATCATGAGGTACTCTTCCTCGGCCAGGCCGTTTTCCGGCAGAGGGTTTACCGTGAAATGAGCTTTTCCGGAAGGCGTGTTGAACTGCTGTTCCCGGGCGCCGTTGGGCAGGTAGAAGCCGCCGGGCTCCCGCACGCGGCGGTTGTAATCCTCAAAGCCGGGCACTACTGCTTCGATGGCGTCCCGGATGTGGTCGTAGTTGGCGATCATCTTATCCCAGTCCACTTTGCTGCGGCTGCCCAGGGTGGCCTTTGCCATCCCGGCGATGATGGCCGGCTCGCTGAGGAGGTGTTCGGAAGGAGGGGGCAGGATGCCCTGGGAGGAGTGAACAACTCCCATTGAATTCTCCACGCTGACAAACTGCTCCCCGCTCTCCTGCACATCTGCATTGGTGCGGCCCAGGCAGGGCAGGATGAGCGCCTGCCGGCCGTGGATGAGGTGGCTGCGGTTGAGCTTGGTGGAAACGTGGACGGTGAGGTTACATTTTTGTAATGCCTCTGCCGTGTATTCGGTATCGGGGGTGGCGGAAAGGAAGTTGCCCCCCATGGCGAAAAACACTTTGGCCCTGCCTTCGTGCATGGCCTTTATGGCATCGACGGTGGCGTACCCGTGTTTGCGGGGCGGCTCGAAGCCGAAGGTGGCTTCCAGCTTGTCCAGGAATTCGGGTTTGGGCGATTCCCAGATGCCGACGGTGCGGTCACCCTGTACGTTGCTGTGGCCACGGACCGGGCAGGTGCCGGCCCCGGGCTTACCGATACTTCCCTTGAGCAGCAGCAGGTTGACGATCTCATGGATGTTATCGACGCCATTTTCGTGCTGCGTAATGCCCATTGCCCAGCAGATGATGATCTTTTTCTTTTTGCGGATCATCTCGGCGGCCTTCAGGATATTTTCTCTTTTCACGCCACTGGCCTGCACCAGCTCTTCAAAGTCGTATCCTTTCAGCTCATTGAGGAAAGCTTCGTATCCTTCCGTCTTCTGTGTGATGAAATCCCAGTCAAATACCGTATCGTGGGCTTTCTTTTCCTGATACCACAGCTGAAGCATAATGGCTTTGAGCAGTGGCACATCACCGTTGACCTTCACCTGGAGGAAGAGGTCGGTCAGGGGCGTGCCGCCGGTGAGTATCTTGGCCGGGCGCTGAGGGTTGACGAATTTCATCAGGCCGGCTTCCGGCAGGGGGTTGATGGAAATGATCTTGCCGCCGTTCTCCTTGCAGCGTTCCAGGGCCGACATCATGCGCGGGTGGTTGGTGCCCGGGTTCTGCCCCATGATGATGACCACCTCCGCCTCATAGAAGTCGGGTAGCGTGACGGAGCCTTTGCCGATCCCAACTGTCCGGCTCAGGGCGTAGCCGCTCGATTCGTGGCACATATTGGAACAGTCGGGGAGGTTGTTGGTGCCGAATTCGCGGACGAAAAGCTGATAGAGGAAGGCCGCCTCGTTGCTCGTCCGGCCGGAGGTATAAAAAACGGCTTCATCCGGGGTGTCCAGGCGGTTGAGTTCTTTGGCGATGAGTTGGAATGCTTCTTCCCAGGAGACGGGCGCATAATGGCCGGCGCCTTCCCTCAGTATCATTGGCTCGGCCAGGCGCCCTTTCTTGCCGATCTCGAAGTCGCTCCAGCGCCGCATCTCGGTTACGGAGTGCTGGCTGAAGAACTCCCGGCCGATGGTCTTCTTCTGAGCTTCCTCGGAGATGGCCTTGATGCCATTCTCGCAGTACTCCCCCAGTTTGGAGCGTTCGTCTTCGGGATCGGGCCAGGCGCAGCCCGGGCAGTCGATGCCGCCTTTCTGGTTGAGGCGGAACATGACTTTGAGGGCGTCGCGCGGGGCTACGTATTTCGCCGCATGCCCCAGGGCGGTGAGCACGCTGGGGATGCCGGCAGCCCTGTCCTTGGCTTCGGCGATGCGTATGCCGGTAAAACGTTCAGGAGGTTGAGCGCCGGTAGTCTTATCCTGTAATTCCTCATTGGCCGGGGAGTGGGTTCTTTCTTCCATAGCTCGGTTCTTCTATTTAGTGGGTATTGGAGCGGGCACGGGTGTTGCAGGAACGTAATCCCTGAGTACTGATTAAACGGGCTCAATTGCCCGAGGTTGCATTATGGGTAATATAATGCCGGAAAGGATATGAGGCAAGGGTGAAATGTTCATTTTTCTTTCTCTCAATACCTCCACCCCGCCAGGCCTGCCCCTTTTGGCGCCCGCCCCTTCACTTCTTCCGCCCACTTCGGGATGAACATGCGGTGGTAGCGCAGCCGCGAGATGTAGTTGGGCTGGGTGTGGTCGCCGTTCCAGCAGTGCTCGGCGCGGTCGCCGTAGTCCACCTCGCCGTCGTAGTAGGGGTCGGTGCTTTCCAGGAATGCTTCGGTGGCGTAAACGGCGTTGTTGAGGTAGTAGTTGTCCATATCGCCACAGTAGATGTGGATCTTTCCCTTGAGTTTGGGGCCCAGGGTTTTCCAGTCGCGCTTCATGATGTAGGCCAGGTCGTAGTTTTCCTTCCAGTAGGCTGCCACTTCGTGGTCGATCTCGCCGGTGTATTTGTCCCAGATGGGTTTCGGGTAACCGTTGTCGCCCACCGGCCCATAGACGGCCTGCCAGATGTCGTACTGGTCGCCCGAACGGCTGTTGGCGCCCAGGGCCAGTTCCATCTGGTTGTAGTCCTTCATGAGGGAGGAAATGTGGCCGAGGTAATCGCGGTGCTCAGGCCGGGGGGTGCGGCGAAAGTCGCCGTCGATCCAGTAGGCATTTTTGTCTTCGTAGATATTGACGGTCACATAGTGGCGGAAGTCGATGGGGTCGGGGCAGGCGGCGTAGCAGCCGTTGAACGCATCGGGGTAGAACACCTGGACGGCAAGCGCCTCCCAGCCACCGGTGGAGCCGCCGTAGGTGAACCGCGCCCACCCTTCCCCTATGCCGCGAAATTTATCTTCGATGTAGGGGATGAGCTCCGTCATGATGGCGTCGCCGTAGGGGCCCAGGTTGGCGGAGTTGACGGCATAGGAATCGTCGTAGTACGGGTTGGCGTGCTGGATCTCGACCGCAATTACCCGGGGAAAATCCGGCCCCGTCCATATTTTATAAAAGTCATAGGCTTCCTGTTGAACGATGCGGTTGTAGCATTCTACCTGAAAGCGTTCGCTGTATTCACAAGGCTGGGTAGTATCGGGGGGCTCGGTGCGCCATCCGCCGAAGTCGCCGGGAAAATGGCCGTGCATGATGGCGAGCGGGTATTTGACTTCCGGGTGCTCATCGAAACCTTCAGGCAACAGGACGTGAGCGCCCAGATACATGTCTCTGCCCCAGAAATCGCTCAGCAGCTGGCTGCGGATACGGATGTGTTTGATGTATTTGGTATCCTCGGGAGGAATGATGGGGGGAATTTCCTGGTCCAACTCCAGGCTGATGCCTTCGGGGTTTTTCGGATCGAAGGTGATCTTGATGGGCTGGCTGTACAAATTGCCGGGTGCGCGGTTCCAGTGCTGCCCTTCGCCGCGGTCCATCGGAAGTTTTACGGTATGGCCGTCGGCGCGGTGGAAGGTTTCGTATTTGTGGAGCAGGGCCTGCACATAATACTCGCCGGGCGGTACATCTGCAAGGCTCTCGATGGGGTAGCCGAAGGCGGTGCTGTCAAAAACAGCCGGTTTTCCCGGCGCCCAGTCCTCGGCGTCGATGCCGACAACCAGTTGGGTGCCGGGGCTGCTGCTGATCTGGAAACGAGGCTCTGCTTCATTATTGTTGGAGAGTAGAAGCAGGAGCCGGCCGTCCAGAAGGCTGTCGTTCTCGGCGTTGAAGGTGACGGAAAAGTAAGCCGGCCCGGAGGCGGAAGGCTTGTCGCCGGGGGCGCAGCTGTGGAAGGTTATCGCCACGAGTAGAATGAAACAGAGCAGTTGGCCTTTCATAAAAAGGAGGATTTTGCTGGAAAGATAGTCAAATTTGGGAGGAGCAGGTTAATCCAGTTACCTTCGCTTCGGGACGAAAACATTCACTCTCCCTTTATTGTCTTTAGGAATGAGGCACAAAATAACCTCGCCTAACTTGTGCTTGTTATTTATTCCTCATTCCTTAACATAGCATTAAAATACTTTTTCCCCTTCATATCGTTACCTTTGTGGGGATTTGGAGGCGGAGGGCCAGAAAGCAGAGCTGAAGGCTTTCGTAAACCCGGCTTCCTCGTTCTTCGTTATGGCAATTGTTAGATGGTTAGATTGCTATATTGTTAATTGACCAAAAGAACAAACATTTTTTAATCACCATATCAATATGAAAAACACGATCATCGCAATAGCCGCTCTCTTCATTATCGCCGCACTGCAACCTGCCCAGGCGCAGGACAAGATGTGGAAAACCCTTTCCAAGATCACCTTTAAGAAGGAATACAATGAGATGATGGGCTTCAAAGTTGACGTCCCTGTTTTCAGCGATGAGGTGAAAGCTCTGGAGGGAAAAGAGGTCACCATCCGCGGTTACATCATTCCGGTGGAAGGGTACAAGGGGCACAAGGAATTCATTTTTTCGGCTTATCCTTACAATATGTGCTTCTTCTGCGGCGGCGCCGGCCCGGAGACGGTTATGGAAGTTTATGCAGACGAGGCCATTGAATACACCGCCGAGCCGATCACCATCCGCGGTAAGCTGGAGCTCAATTCAGACGACATCAACCGCCTGATCTATGCAATGCGGGGAGCGGAGAAAGTGAAGGATGTGGAATAAGAGCCTCCCCCCGGCCCCCTCCAAAGGAGGGAGAATTGCATGATGATGGCTACCGAATTGGGGCACATCTCCCCCGCTGGCGGGGGGCGGGGGGTGGAAATGGTAGTAAAACTACCGTAATGTTCAAGACACTTTTGAAAAACCACTCTTCCTGCCCACTTTATGTCCCGAACAACACACACCACATACTGGCTACTCTTCCTCCTCGCCCTGGTGCTCACCTTCTGCGCCAACCCCATCCCACCGGAGGGAGGCCCCAAGGACGAGCAGCCTCCACAGCTCGTCCCGGAAGAATCGACGCCCAGCCTGCAGACCAACTTCGAAAAACAGCGCATCGAGCTCACTTTCGACGAGTGGTTCGAAGTGCAGGATGTATTCAACCAGGTGGTGGTCTCTCCGCCGCTGGAATATCCTTTTGAGATCACCCTCAAACGCAAAACCCTGCGCTTTGATTTCGATGAGAAAGAAGAACTGCGCCCGGAGGCCACCTATACCATCAATTTCGGGGAAGCCGTCCGCGATATCACCGAACGCAACCCCACCAAGAACCTGCGCTTCGTTTTTTCTACCGGTGATTACATCGACTCTCTTTCCGTTTCCGGCGTTGTGGTGGATGCACAAACAGGAGAGCCGGTGGAGGATGTGCTCTTTATGCTGTACGAAAACCTGGCCGATACCGTCGTGCGGACCGAGCGGCCCTTTTATTTTGCCCGGGCCAATAAGCAGGGGCAGTTTCGAATCGAGAACGTAAAAGCCGGCGTGTTCAAGGGGTTTGCCCTCAAAGATGCCAACCGCAATTACCTTTTCGACCAGGCGCAGGAGCCGATCGGCTTTCCGGATAGCCTGCTGGTGCTGAATGACAGCATCGAACCCGCCGTGAGGATAAAGCTCTTCACCGAAGAACAGCCTCTGCGCCTGATGAACAGCGACGATAGCCAATACGGGTTGCTGCGCCTCAGCTTCAGCAAACCGCCGAAAGGCCTGGACATCACCTACCGGGGCCTGGGCCAGCAGGTGATCATTGAACGAAAACCCGACACCACCAAAGTCTGGTATGCCCTGCCTGCCGACACGACCTGGAACGTCTATCTGCAAAAAGACACCATCCTCAACGACACGGTGAAGGTACGGTCCCGCGGCCGCCAGGAGTTTATGAACAACAGCCAGTTGCGATTGGCCGGCTCCTCCCGGGGGCCGCTCCGGCTGAACCCATCCAAAGAGGCCGTCCTGGCCTTCAACCATCCCATCGTTTCACTCGACACCAGCCTCATGCGCCTTTACGAGGATACCCTGCGCATCGAAGTGAAACCCGCCTACCGCCTCGACACCAATGGGCAGCGCCGCCTGTTCATCGCCCGCCCCTGGAAGGAAGGCCTGCCCTACGAACTGGAGCTGATGCCCGGCGCTTTTACGGACTTGTATGGCCTGCAGAACGACACCATCATCCAGCCCATCCAGATCGACCTGCTGAAGAGCTTTGGGAACCTCACCCTGCAGTTCGACAGCCTCTCAGCCGACAGCAGCTACTATGTCGAATTACTGGATAAAGGCAATACCGTATTCGACAGCTTTGTGATCCGGGGAGACACCTCTTTCCAGCGTTCCTTCCGCGCCATGCCTCCCGGCGCCTACACCGTCCGCCTGATCGAGGACTGGAACGACAATGGCCGCTGGGATACCGGCAACTACGACAAAATGCTGCAACCCGAGCCCATCTACCTGCGCCCCCTGGAGCAGCTCCGCGCCAACTGGGACCTGGAGGCGGTGGTCAATTTCGCAGAACTGCGCCAGGAGGCGAATAAGCCTGTGCCGGCTTTTGGTACTGAGGAGGTTGATGGGGAGATGGGGAGAGAGGGAGATGAGGAGAAGGGTAGTGGGGCGCCGGGGCGGAGAGGGAATTGAGGGTGGATTGGGGAAAAGGCCTTTGAGGGGGACCGTTCATAGTTCCTGGTTTCTGAGTTTTTGGTTGCCTGGAAACCAGCGGGTTAGCTTAACGCGGACACACTTAATTGAACTATCCCTGAACTATCCCCTTTGAGGTTTCCGAAAGCTCAAAGGTTTTAACCACGTTTTCAATCATCTTCGAATTCTTTGAAATCCCTTTCCTTATCCTGGTGGTATTTCCAATACTGCTCGTGAAAATCGAGGAAGGCGTTTCGTCCTCCAAACCACTCCAGCACGCTTGCCCGTTCCACATATGTAGGTTTATCACTTAAAATAGCATTGATAGAAGTGTACCGCCAGCCATAGCAATCGGCCGAAAGGCCGGCCTTTACCGGATTGAAGTGGATATAGGCCACATTCACTCCGTATTGAACTTCAGAATCGATTTCCTTGCGCTTGAATTTGTATTGAAATAAGCTTCCCGTTCGCCCATAGGCTTTATTGATGGCCTTGGCGTAGGAAGTGAAGAAATTGCGGAAGGAATTGGTGATTTCTGTCAACAAGTCCATTCCCGGAGCCTCGATCTCTCTGACGCGGATGAGCATATGGAAATGGTTAGGCATAAGGCAGTAGGTATGCACTTCCACCCAGGGGCTGAGATATTGGTGAAAACGTTCCAGGAAAAACAGATAGTTCTTTTCCTCCTTAAAAATGGTTTCCCGGTTGTTGCCACGGTTGTAAATGTGGTAGAGGCGGCCTGATTCCATTTTGGGTTTTTGATAAAAATAGAAAAGACCTTTGAGGTTTTCGAAACCTCAAAGGTCTAGAAGTATTTTATAACGTATTTTTTAGTTAAATATCGACAAAATCATTGCATAACTAAAAAATACGTTATATATTTGTAACCAGAAAGAAACACCCGACTGTCTTAAGATTTGTTGATTAGGTAGAAAGGCGCCGCCCGAAAGCAATATAACAATCGGGCAATATAGCCTCTTCCAGGGGCAAAAAACCTCAGCGTTATGCCCCCGCATCACTAAAAGCGCCCTTATGGCACCCATAAACCATGAAACCGTAAAACCGTAAAACCATGACCAAGCTCACCAAAGCCGAAGAGGAGATCATGCAGATCATCTGGGAGATCGCTCCCTGTACGGTGGCCGACATCCGCAACTACATGAAAGAGAAGCTGGGGATGAAAAAGCCGCCTCACAGCACCGTCTCCACTATGGTCCGCATCCTGGATGACAAAAAGGGGTTCCTGAAGCATACCGCTTATGGGCGGACGTTTGTTTACGAGCCGGCAGTCACCAGGGAAGATTACACCCGCCAATCCCTCAAAAAGCTGGTGAGCGACTATTTCGAGGGCTCCATGAACCGCCTGGTCTCCTTCCTGGTGCAGGAAAAGGACCTGAGCCTGGAGGAACTGAACGAACTGGTGGATAAACTGGAGGAAGAGGAATAGAATCAGGTGTAAATGTGTAAATGTGTAAGTGAGGTGGGTGGAAACAGGCCGCCCTTCATACCTTTCCACTTTTACACCCTTACACTTATACACCTTTTCACCCAAACACAATTATAAGCCATGATCACCTGCATCGTACAAGCTACCCTTTGTTGGGCCGCTTTTTACGCCCTGTACGCTGGCCTGCTGAGCCGTGCGACTTTCTTCAGCCACAACCGGGCCTATCTGGTGGGGAGCCTGCTCCTGGGCCTGGCCCTGCCTTTGTTGGACTGGCAGCAGTTGTTGCCCGCCGGGCAGCCGGAGGCATTGGTAGTGGCATTCCAACCCATCACCATCGGGATGGAGAACCTGGAGGTAGTGGTTTCAGCCACAGCCGCTGAGCCGGGCCTGGGATGGTGGGAAGTACTGCTGGCCACCTACTGGCTGGGCGTTGGTGTTGCCGGCCTGCGCTTCGCCCATGGCCTGCACCGCCTGTGGCGACTGTACCAGAGCTCAGAACGCCGGAAGCAGGATGGCTATACGCTGGTGGTCACCGAAGAATGGCACGCCCCGTTTTCTTTCTTCAACACTCTGTTCTGGAGCCTGCAGATGCCTTACCCTCCGGAAGATGAAAAGAAAATTATCCGCCACGAGCGGGCACACATGAGGGGCTGGCACAGCCTCGACATCATGCTGGTAGAGGTGCTGGGCATCGTTTTCTGGCTCAGCCCCATGGTTTACCTTTACAGCCGCTCCCTGCGCGTGGTGCACGAATACCTGGCCGATGCGGCCGTACTCCAAACGACCGGAAAAAAGAAACAATATGGCCATTTGCTGCTCAGTCAATCACAGTCCGGACAACCGATTGCACTGGCGAACCATTTCATTAATTCACAATTGAAAAAACGTATTCTGATGATGACTAAAACCAGATCAAAGCGCCATATACTCACCCGATACCTGCTGGCACTGCCGCTCCTTTTTGTCCTGGCCCTGGCCCTCGCCGGGCCGAACAATGTGGATGGTGTGCTGCCTGCAGCCCTTGCTCCGGATGAAGAACCAACGAAAGCCCTGTTGCCGGGGGACGTTGACCGCATGCCGGTATTTGCCGGCTGCGAAGCTATGGAAACGGAAGAATCACAAGCGGAATGTACCAAGGAAAAGCTTGTCGAATTCATGATCGGCAACCTGAAATACCCGGAAGAAGCCAAAAAGGCAAATGCGGAAGGCCTGGTTGTCGTGCAGTTTACCGTCGCCAAAGACGGTTCGGTGCAGGACGCCAAGGTGATGAAAAGTGTAGGCCATGGCTGTGACGAAGCTGCCCTGGCGGTAGTCAACGCCATGCCGAACTGGACGCCCGCCATGAAGGACGGGGAACCGGTGGCCATGCAAATGTCCCTTCCCTTCTCCTTCAAACTTCCTCAGGGCCAGGCTCAGGTTGGCCGGGAGAATGAAGAAGTCTTTAAAGTAGTGGAAGAGATGCCCCGATTCCCGGGCTGCGATGAGGACGGTGTCGCCGAAGGAGAACTGGTTCAGTGCTCCAATATGAAACTCATAGAATACATCGCCAACAACATCAAGTATCCCCGGGATGCTAAAGATGCCGGAGTTGAAGGAGTTGCCGTGGTAAGTTTCGTCGTTGACAAGGAAGGCTGGGTAAAAGACATCAAAGTAGTCCGCCCTCTGCAGGAGAGCATCGATTCGGAGGTGGTCCGGGTAGTTAAGCAGATGAATGAGATGGAAGAGCGCTGGATTCCCGGCCGCCAGAAAGGCAGGGTCGTGAACGTACAGTTCAACCTGCCGGTAAAATTCCGCCTGGATGCCGAGAGGAAGCAGCTGCAGATCCCGGAGGGGGCCGGCGAACTGAAGCTGCAGAACTTCAAGGCTTCTCCCAATCCCACCACCAGCGTGCTCAACCTGCGGTTTGAGGCGGAAGCCCTGCCAACCGCCATTCGCCTCCTGAATGCCAGCGGCCAGGAAGTTTATCGGGAAACCCTGAACCGTTTTGAAGGAGCTTACAACCAGGCCATAGGCCTGGGGAACCTGCCCAAAGGCGCTTATGTGCTGCACATCAGCCAGGGAGAGCGGATCTTTGCGGAGAAGATTATCCTGAAATAGGAGGTTGAGATGTGTAAAGGTGTAAACATGTAAGTACCTGGACACAATTAGTGAGCTACAAAGTGCCGTGTAAGGTGCTGGTATTCAATCATTCAGTCATTCATTAATTCAGTCCATGTACTTACACCTCAAAAAAAATCCCTCCAGTTCTCCACTACCCCCGCAGCGCGCAGGAAGGCCCGCAGGATGACCAGCAGGGCAATGCCGATTATGAGCCAGTACCAGGCCTGTCGGCTGCTGAAGGCCATCGGAGGTTCGTTCAGGGCGCGCTGGTATTCTATATCGTCGTGGTCGGCGTCGTGAAAGGAGGTTTCTCTTGAGGTATTTTCCTTTTGATGATCAAGGTAGGCTGCGATCCGGGAGGCTTCCGCCAGGTCGGCTTCCCGGATATGCAGGCCGATGCCGCCCCCGCCGCCGAGGGGCAAAACAGACATGATGTTGGCATTGGAAATGAAGCAGGGAATACCGGCTTCCTTGAGCCGGGCAGCATATAACCGTGCTTCCGACTCAAAGAAGAAATACTTCAACGGCACGATGCGGGTGTTTTCCTCAAACTCCCCGAAGTAATCGAGTATTTCCTGGTCCATGCGGGTTGGGTTGTCAGCTGTTTGTTGTCAGCTGTTTGTTGTCAGTTGTATGTGGTCGGGTAGAATGGCCGGAACTGAAAACAAACGACGATCACCAAAGCTTAAGCTCCTCCCTCAGCTTCCGCCGCTGCTGCCCGGGCGTTGATCTTTTCGATCTCCTGGTCGATGTAATACAGGCTCGACGGGCCGTCGCCGATGATCTTGATCTTGTCGAGGATGGTGCGCATCAGGGCTTCTTCCTCGCGTTGTTCTTCGACGTACCATTGAAGGAACTCCATGGTGGTGAAATCATTTTCCTCATAACTCAGCCGGACCAGCTTACTGATGGCGGTAGTGACCTTCTGCTCGTGCTTGTAAACCTCTTCAAACATACTCCTAACGGACTCGAATTCGTGAGGAGGCTGTTTGATGCCCGGCGTGAGGGCATGTGCATCGACTTCACTGAGGTAGTGGAATATCTTCAGCATGTGCATGCGCTCTTCATCCGATTGCCGGTGCATGAACCGGGCGCAACCCTCCAACCCCTCTTTGTCACACCAGGAGGCCATCGAAAGGTAAAGATAGGAGGCGTAACCCTCCAGTCCGATCTGCTCATTGAGCGCTTTTATCATCTTTTTTGATATCATAGCTGTTGGCGGTTTTTTGAAAGCCGAAAATAAAGAATTTCTGCAAAGAATGCTCCGGATAGGATGCAATCACTCTTTTTAAACAGCTTTAGGGCTTTATTGTTAGGAAGTAATATGAAGATCAGAAAAATACTGGAACAATACGAACTTGATGAACGAAGCCTCAACCGGATCGTGGAAATGGCCTGGGAAGACCGGACTCCCTTCGAGGCGATCCAGGCCCAGTTCGGCCTCGACGAAGCGGAAGTGATCCGTCTCATGAAACATCTGATGCACCGGCGCAACTGGAAGAAATGGCGCGCCCGCGTACAGGGCCGGGCAACCAAACACCGAAAGCTGAGAAATTACCAAACCGGCCGGTTTAAAGCCTCCCGGCAGAAACACATCTCCCTGAATAAGATATCGAAAAGGTGAGGGCTTCAGGGGAGCCTGCTGCGATGGTTATATGGCTATAGGGTTATATTGTAGCTGGCCTGCAAAAAGCCCCCTCCCCGGTTCAACAATCATTCCATCATTCCTTCGTTCCATCATTCCATTACAGGGGATTCCGGAGTGCCCTCAACAATATAACAATCCAAACAATATAACAATATAACGATATAACTCCCCCCCCTACACCGGCGCCGGCCAAAAAAGGAATGCCAGGGCAAAGGCGGCCACGGCAACGATCAGGCCATACATGAAAATGTTGTAACAGATGCGCAGGTAGCGGTACTTCTTGGCAAGTACGACCCCGAGATAATACAGGTCCCGCGTCATGGAACTGTAGAGGAAATCGCTGTCCTTGATCATTTCCATCATTCCCCAGTGGAAGTCTTCGAGGTCCATGCGGTAGAAATTGCCGAAGAACAGCAGGTTGGTCCGTTTCCGGGCGACGTCTTCCCGGGTGGCCCGGCCTTCGGTCACTTTGGGGCGGGTGGAGAGGATGGCAAAGACCAGGGCGATCAGGCATACGGCGAGCAAAATGAGGGTGGGAAGGGCCAGGCGGTAGTCGCCCGGGATCTTGGGCACCAGGTTGGCCACCACAATGGAGATGATGATGGCGTTGATGCTCAGCATGATGTTGGCCTTGTTGTCGGCGATGGAACTGAGGTTGACGTGGGTGCGGTAGGTAGTGCGGTACATGGTCTCAACGCCCCTTCCCAGGTTGAGCTCCTTGAGCTTGAGGCCACCATTTCTTTTCTTCTTCTTTTTTTTCTTCTTTTTTTTCTCCACCTGATGTCCCCCCTCTTCGTTCACAACATCGGGGTTCAGCCGTTTCTTTTGTTTGAGCAACTGCTTGATGTGCTGGTTCTTTTGTTTGCCGAAAAGGTTCCGCGCCACTTCGGTGTGGTAGCGGTGGTTCATCATGAAATCCAGCTCAAACTCCACCCATTCCTGTTCGGACATGAGGATGTCTTTGGTCATCAGCATCTCCTGGCGGAGGCGGCCGCAGCGGTCCCAGTACCGTTCATTGCCCAGGTGGCTGAGGTCGGCGTCACAGAGGATCTCCTCCAGCAGGTTCTGAGGGTTTTGCGGGACCCGGGTGGCGATGATGCAGCTTTTGACGGCTTCTATGCCTTCCGAAGGAAAGTCCTGTTTTGTCAGATAGGTTTCCGCCATTTCGCAACTGATTTCTTCATGAGCGGCCGGATTTTTGTAGTAACCGGTATCGTGGAACCAGGCGGCGAGCTGGAGAATCTCCATTTCTTTTTCGGAAAGCTCATAGGCCTGGCCGATCTTTATGGCGGCCTCCACGACATTTTTGGTATGGGGAAAGTCGTGGAACACGAAATCCTGGGGAAAATTTTCCCGGAAGAACTCCTGGATGTGAGCTTCGAGATCTTTAAGTAGGCCGTTTTGTGATTGCATCATAAAGCATTCCGAATTGGCGGGAAGCGCGTTGCTTCTTTTCTGCAAATACCTCCAATTTCCGGTGAAAATAAGAAAAATAAAAATTCTTCTTCCATCCCGAACGATGGCGGGCCCTCCGTTAGTATAATTTCCTGGGGGTGCCTGTCTTTGCGAAATTTAAAAAAGTGCCGCCATTGTATGGTAGAGAATACTTTTTTTTTGATCTTTA